>NZ_MWFK01000002.1 GCF_002078175.1 Streptomyces sp. M41(2017)
GAGTCTGGGCCGGGTCTTCGGGCGCGTCGACCGCCTCCCCGCCGCCGGTTTCGTCGGGCGGGGTGGCGAAGTAGGGCTGCAGGTCGTCTGCCGGGTCAGCCAGGCAGGGTCCTGCGTCGGCCATGACGTCGCCGACGATGCCGCTGCGTACTTCGCCGTCGAGCTGCGTCCAGGGGCCGGTGGCGTATTTGCCGATCTGGCCGGTGGTGTCGGGGTCGCTGGTTGTGGTCTGGGTGTTGACGACGCCGGCCCCAGGGCTCCAGGCCTGGCTGGCATTCACGCCGGTCGCGACCTCGGAGGGGTAGAGAACCTTCGGCTTGCCGCTGAGGACCAGGAGGGAGGCTTTCTTGATCGTGCCGCTCTTCAGCCAGGACAGGCCGTTGCCGGCCATCCAGACATCGTCGGCGTCGGCCATCTCCCTGGTGTCCCCCGACGTGGTGGAGCCGACCTTGGTCAGCGTGCCGTTCCCGGAAGCCGGAGCGGACTGCTCATAGACGTCCATCGTGCCGTCGCTGGCCAGGACCAGG
Source organism: Streptomyces sp. M41(2017) (assembly GCF_002078175.1). Lineage (GTDB taxonomy): Bacteria > Actinomycetota > Actinomycetes > Streptomycetales > Streptomycetaceae > Streptomyces. Next base: position 528 of record NZ_MWFK01000002.1, read on the forward strand.
ATGTACGTGCCGTTGGTGACGATTCGCGCGGCCTGGGACCAGTTCAAGCTGTACGTCTTGACCGGGGTCAGCAGCGATCCGCCAGTGGCCGTGTTGTCCTTGAAAGCGTTGACCTGGCCGTTCAGGGTGGCTTCGTAAATGATGCCGTTGCCGCCGCCGGTGAAGACCTTGCTGGTGCCCTTCACGTTCGCAGTGGCCAGCGTGTCGATCATCGAGTCGGCGGTGCCGCTCTTGGGCGCCCAGTCCATGTACTTGTGCAACACCCGCGGAGCGGCGATGTTGCTGACCTTGTAGGGCTCCCAGACGTACGTCCGGACCGAGGTGACGCAGTCGCCGTCAGCCGCCGACGACGGAGCGGCAGCGAGGGGAACGGCAAGGCTTCCCGCGGCAAGGGCGGCGGCGATCACGGCCGCGTGCGCACGGCGGGATATCCGGACTCTCATGGAGTCCCTTTCTGTGGTGCAAGCAGATGGGTTCCAGCGCTCTGACCTGCTGGAACCCGGAGTTGATCACATGTGAAGAACCTGTGTCACTAGGACTTGAGGAAATCCTGGGGAGACCAACATCACCTTCGACCGGCAGAGGACGCCCGGCGAGAGGGCGCCCATAGTTCCCACCGCCGCGCACCGAATCGCCACTCCGACGACGTCCGGCCACCCCAACATCCGTAAACGGCAATGGAGTTCCACCCCCCCAGCACAGCCGGCACCGCGACCGCGGCACCAGTCATGTGCGAGCGCGAATCCCACTACGAGGAAGGGGGCTCCCCTCTATCTCGATGCATGGCCATGTACGAATATTCGTCGTACCGGTTGCCCGCCACGCGTGTAGAAACCTCTGACGGCATGCAATGGATCAGGCGTTCAGGACCGCGTCACGGCCCGCGGTGAGGCTGGCGAGGGGCCTCGCACAGTTCTCCCACGGCGTGCGCAGCCGTCGACGGCTGGCAGCCCGTTGGCCGCGACGCCCTCTGACCCGTTGGTGAGTCGGCGTCAGGTCCGCCCGTGTGGGCGGCCGCAGTCTCCAACAGTTCGCGCTCAACCCTTCTCTGCTGACGTATGCGCTAACAGCGGCCGATCTAACCCAGTGTCGCCCGGCACGAATCGGACAGCACGATCCAGGTTGCGACGACTTGAAGGATGGTCAGGATTCAGTCACTCCGCTGCACCGGTGGGAGGCAACAAGCTCACACACCCCAATGACCCCATGGGTACCGAGATCTTCTTGCATCAACTTCCAGCCAAAGAAGCGCAGTTCATCCTCCGTGATCATGTGTATCAACTCTGTAACAGCTGACGATCAGACGCTTTTCGAACACATGCACTATGGAAATGTGACCGAGCGACGCACGCCGTTCACTTTCCGTTCTCTAAGGGGACCTCATGAAGCTCTCGAAGCGCGTTGCTTCACTGTTCGCGACGACCACCTTGCTCGGGACCACGCTGGTTGGCTTGAGTGCCGCCGACGCGAGCGCGGCGGGCGTGTGTGATCAGTCATTCCTCGTCGGCAACAAGACGTCCGGTGGCGGCAACCTCCGATGGAATGCGGCCATCAGGCCGAAGCCGTACGAGTCCTGCGGATCGTATGGAACCTTCGCTGAGGGGACGAAGTTCTGGTACTGGTGTGACACCTACAACGACTACGGCAACCGGTGGATCTACGGTCGCGTGGATGGCACTCAGACGACGGGCTGGATCTACGCGCCCAACGTGGCCCCGGTATCCGGCTTGGTTTCCTGCTTCTGATCCAGGCGCATAGCCGAAGGGCCGCCCCAGACCTCGTCTGGGGCGGCCCTTCGGCTATGCGCCTCGGGTTTGCTCCCCTACCGGACCGGCAGGGTGCAGCGGACTTCCAAGCCGCCGTCGGGCCGGGGAGTTGCCACCACGGTCCCGCCGTGAGCCCGTGCAACAGACCGTGTAATGGACAGTCCGAGGCCAACACCCTTGTCGCTGCCGGTGCGCTCGGTGCGAAGTCGCCTGAACGGCTCGAAGAGGTTGTCGATCTCGTACGCGGGAACCACCGGGCCCGTGTTGGCGACAACCAGGAATGCCTGGCCATGCTGCATCCCGCTGTCCACCTGGACCCAGCCGTCGCCCGGCACGTTGTACCGGATCGCGTTCTGCACCAGATTCAGGGCGATGCGCTCCAGCAGAACGCCGTTGCCCTGAACGACTGCTTCCTCGCAGTCGCCGCGGATCTCCACCCCTTTGCCGTCGGCCTCGGCGCGGGCCTGGTCGATCGCCTGCGAGGCGACCTCGGCCAAGTCCACAGGCTTGCGCTCGATGATCTGGTTGTCGCTGCGGGCGAGCAGCAGCAGGCCCTCGACCAGCTGCTCGCTTCGCTCGTTCGTCGCCAGCAGCGTCTTGCCCAGCTGCTGCAGCTCCACGGGAGCCCCGGGATCCGAGAGGTGGACCTCCAGCAGCGTCCGGTTGATCGCGAGTGGCGTGCGGAGCTCGTGCGAGGCGTTACCCACGAATCGCTGCTGCGCGGTGAAGGCGCGCTCCAGGCGCTCCAGCATCTCGTCGAAGGTGTCGGCCAGTTCCTTCAGTTCGTCGTCGGGGCCGTCCAGTTCGATCCTGCGGGACAGGTCGGTGCCGGCGACACGGCGCGCGGTGCGGGTGATCTGCCCGAGCGGAGACAAGACGCGTCCAGCCATTGCATAGCCGAAGGCGAACGCGATGACCGCGAGGCCCAGCAGGGCCACCAGCGACCGGTGAAGCAGCGCGGTAAGCGCAGCGTTCCGCTGCGTGTCCAGGCAGGATTCCACGATGCTGTTGAACTGGCCGAAGGTCTGCGCCTGTTCGACTGCCGGGCAGACGTCGCTGGAGAACCGCAGGCCATACCCATCAGTGATCCGCAACCCGCTACCAGTGTTCCGCAGTGCTTCAGCAGCCAGCATGTAAATAATCGTCAGGAGCAGAACACCCGCGATGAGGAACATACCGCCGTACAGCAACGTCAGTCGCATACGGATCGTCGGCCGCATCGTGGAGGGGAGCTTCGGGGAGTCGGGGCTCCTCCAGCCCGACGGGCTCCCTTCCGGCATGGGCGGCGGGATGGCGGGCATCGGAGGCGTCTTCAGCCGCCCCGCCCTTACCTCATCGTCAGCCATCGTGTCGCTCCCCGCTTGAGACGCTTAGAGCGTCACTCCCTCTCGGTGCGAGCCAAGCTCGGCTGATGTACCTGACCGCAACCACGTCGGCGCATTCCCCTTCGTCCACTATGAGTTGTCCCATCGTGCACGCCGAGTGCATAAGCTGCTGGTAAGGGCCTACACGGCTTCATCATGCAGCGGTCGACGGAGGCGCGCCCCGCGGGTCTCCCAAGTCCTGCAACATCGCGGCGAGCAAGGGTATCTGGGGACCATCCCGGCGCGTTGAACGTAAAGCCGTTCGTCGCTCATGACTCGGGACCATCCCCGCGCGTGGGGGCAGCCGCCCTGTCCAGCGCTCGACTATCTAGCCCGTGCCTCTGGAGGCGCTGCGCGCGTCCGGTCCCCGGCGGGGATTGGCTGCCGAGCTGACGTTCGAGCACGGAGCGTGGCGGGAGGTGGCAGCGTGCCGTAGCCGAGGCCTGCACGGTGCGGGAGAGCGAGCAGCGCGCTCGTGACGCTGGCGCGCCGACGGCTGGCGCTCGGGATGGCAGGCCAACCCAGACGGCTCATTAATCGTATTTGCATAACGGCACGCTTCACATCGGGCTCCTGTCGCCCGGTTCCTCTCACCGCCCCGCTTCGGGGGCGTCGGCATCGCCCGGTGCGAGCGCGGAGGGCCGCCGCCCGACGCGCGACACCCACCATGCGGCCCCGAAACCCTCGCGCCGCACCTCCGTCCGGTAGTGGATTTGGAGCCCCATGACCGTTTCTGGCGGGCTGGGCCGACCGGGTCGGTATCCACCGAGAACGTGAACCTGTGTAGTGGTGCTGGCGAGGCCGGCGACCAGACGGCAGGCTTCGGGCCGGTGAGGCTGAGCGCCGGCTACGGGGCATGCGGTGTCGTTGACCGCAGCCGTTAGGTTGGGCACGTGCCGACTACATCACCAGAACACCGCCTGACCACGATGCACGCCGTGCGCGTGAACGTACAGGGGCCGAGACAGAACCGGCCCGGGCCAGGGTCGCACCAGCGAACCAGCGGGGGCAGCGGGGGCAGCGGCGAACGTACGCAGGCCATCAGGTTGGCTGTCCTCGCAGGATTTGGAACAGCTCTCACTGCAATATTTTTGGGCTGGCTCTGGGGGACGATCGCTCTTCAGGATGCAGTACTGGCTACCTTCATCAAGAACGCCACAAGCGTCACGCATTCACTCGTCGAGCAGCAGGCACAAAACCTGTCGGGTTGATCTGGTCTGCGACGCCGACGAACGAGACCGTCTGCACGAAATTCCACCGAGCAGTCGGGGGGCGCACGACACTCTGCTCGGGCAAGGTTTTCGCGGCGAACGAGCATCCAAATGATCGACTGCTACTGGCGGGCGAGGCCGGCTGGGTCAATGTCCACCGGGAACAGCGTGGCGATGTGGGTGGTGGTACCGGCGAGGGCCGTGACCGTCTCCACGTAGCGGCCTCATCGGAGTTCGCTGACGATCAGGCGCGGGGCGGGTTCGAACTCCAGGCGCCAGAAGTGCGGGATCACGGCCTCCGCGTAGAGAAGGGGCTTGACCTTGCGGTCCATCGTGCGGTTGTCCGGCGAGACGAGCTCCACCACGAGCTGCACCGCGTCCGCGTCCACGCTGACCGTGCCCTCGGCAGTGGCGCCGGCGTCGGTGACCACCAGGTCGGGCACGACCAGACCGGAGGGCAGGACAACGTTGATGGCCTCCAGGACCTCCACCGAGGCGCCGACCTCGCGAGCGGCGGCGTCGGGGTGACGTGCAGCCAAAACGACGCCCGCTGGTGACGGACTCCCGGTGCAGGCGACATCACCAGAGACTCTCCCAGCAGCTCATAGCGCGTCGTGCGGTCCTCGGGCAGCGCCAGGACGTCGGCAAGCGTCCAGGGCCCGCTGTGATCGGTCGCAACGCTCACCCGCTCCGCCTCCTTCGCTCCACCCGAGGTCTCCAGGGTGGCCCAGTCCGGGGGCGGCTGTCGCGGGTCAGGAGGTCTGCTCACCGTCCAGACGGCTGACGATGTACGGGTACTCGTCAGGATGGCGCTGCAGACGCGCCATCGTCCAAGCGGTGCCCGCCTCCATCCCGGGTCCGAAGTCGGCGGCGATCCGCCGGGCCTGCCACGTCGTACGCGGGGCGAGGATCCAGCGCTCCGCGGGGAAGCGGACGCGCGCCGACGCGGTCGTCGGCCGGCTGACGGTGGGGCGGGGTTCGGAGTCGCTCACGCCGCGAGTGTCACGGCGGAAGATCTTCGGGTGAGGGCGAATGGCCCGCTGATCACTTGGATGAGGGGAACGTGAGCCGCGTGGTTGACGTGCTTAGCCGGTGTTTGTCACGTACTTGTCCTTCCCCCCACACACACAGCGAGCTGCCTAGCTCATGAGGCGATTGGTGCGCTGCCGCAGCGTCTTGGCCCGCGCGCTCTCAGCTACCAGGTAGCAGCCACAGCTGCGTTCGCCGTCGCGCGTCAGCCGCGGGTGTCGCACGGACCAGGTGGTAGAGGTTCTCGAAGTACTGCTGCCACCGGTTGGGATCGGGCAGCGCATTGTTCGCTCGCTTGCTTCGCTCTGCCTGGACCAGCGGTTGCAGGCTTTCCCAGACCGTGATCACCGAGCCGCCCAGGTACCCCGACACGGGCTCGATGTCCACCACACCGTGGGCGACGAGCGCACCGAGGTTGTCGTAGAACCAGGCCAGTTCACGTACCAAGAAGCGCTCGTTGTCAGGCAGACCAGCCAGTCCCAGGGACAGGTCGTAGCCCGGCAGCTTTTCATGCACGACCTGCCGAGCCTCCGCCAGACGGTCGCTGCGGTGCTCACGGAACATATCCACGAGTACCGGCAGGGTGTTGGCGTGCTCGGTCAGGCGGATCTGCCGCAACGACACCACCCCAGATACCAGTAGAGCCACCGCCGACACGATCAACGCCGCAATTTCCACCACTCCCCCAGCCCCCGACAGACCCCGCGCTGCCCTCTCCTTGCCCGTCAGCACACCGACCGACACCGCGTCCGGAGCAGGGCCTTCAGATGCGAATCCGCACGTGCCTTTCAGACGAGAGAGCGAGGAACCACCGACGATGCTCCCCCAGCCTTGACGTCCTCCTCGCCGGCTGGACGCTGGTTCGAGGGAGGTACTTCGCCCAGACGCTGCAGCCCAGCAAGTACATCTGCGACCAGGCCGACGCGGGCGGCGCCTTCTGAGTCGGTCTCAGGACGCACGATGTGGACCAGGCCCCGCTCGGCCAGCACGGTGACAAGGAGACGGGCTGAGCCGAGCGGGAGTTCCAGGAGCGCGGAAACCTCGGCTAACGATCGGGCAGTGCGGCACAGGCGACGGATGTCCTGGTGGATTACGGACATCTGGCCCGGCGCGGCTTCGTCCTTGCTGCTGGTGAGGATCAGTGCCTCGAATTCGACCTGGTAGAGCGGGCGGGCGAGGGCGGAGGTAGCGCGCCGGTGTACGCCATGGTGTTCGGCGAGGCGACGGGGAGGACGGGCAGTGTCGCTGTGGCGCCGACGGCTGGAAGCCGAGGCGGGGCGGGTCGTTGCGGACGGCATGGGCATCCCTCGTGAGCGGGGGCGTGACGTGTTCGCGGCATGGCGGGCGGTGGGCTACAGGTGCTGTTGGATCCAGTAGGCGAGTACGCCGGTGACGGCGGTGCCGGTGCCATAGGCGAGGCCTCGTACCAGGTGGCCCAGGACCATTCGCAGGACGCGGCGGGGGCGCCGTGGTGCGGGTGGTGGTGCGGAGGGCACAGCGGATGCGGTCATGGGCTCTCCTTGGCGAAGAGGGACTGGGTCGGGTGGCCTGGTGGTGGTACCTGCGACGACAGTGCCCGTTTCAACGTAGCGGTCGCCGCGGAGTTCGCTGACGATCAGGCGCTGTGCGGGCTCGAACTCCAACGCCACAAGTACGGGATCGCGGCCTCCGCGTCTGGCAGCGGCTTGCCCTTGCGGTGCATGGTCTTGTTGCCGGGCCAGACGAGCTCCACCGCGTCCACGCTGACCGTGTCCGCGGCGGTAGCTCCCGTGTCGGTATCCGCCAGGTCAGGCACGACCAGGCCGGAAGGCAAGACGACGTTGACTTCGAAGACCGCCGGCTGAGTCGAGGACGACGTGCAGCCGAATGCTGACCCGCTGGTGGCGGTTGCCGGGAGCGGCTGACATCACCAGAGACTCTCCCAGCAGCTGATAGCCGGTCGTGCGGTCCGCGGGCAGCGCCAGGACGTCGGTGAGCAGTTTGGCCACCACGCGTACCGCGTCGGTCGGGCTGCCGATCAGTGCCTGCTCCGCGGCCGCGTCGACCGGCCATCGCCTCGGGCCGCAAGCCCAACCTGTATGCCCTGGTCAAAGCTGACGTGGCTACCGCATGCTCTCTCATTCGGTTGTCTCACCATCGCTGCGTTCCTCGGTACATTGCCGCCCCGGCACGCGGCGGGAAGTCTCCAACACTCCCGGGACGACGAGCACGTCGTGAGCTGCTCCGCTGGGAACACATCGGCACGAGGGCCATCATGCGTGAGGTTGCCTCCACCCGGTGAGACGAGGCGTCCGGCCAGCGTCAAGGCCGGATTTTATGGAGGAGTGAGCATGACGAAGAAGGACTCGTTTGGGGAGGCGTGGACGCGGCTGACGGAGTGGCTGGCAGTGATGGCCCCGGAGAGTCTGGCCGCTGTGCGGCCGGCTGTTGCCAGAGAGGATCTCCCGCCGGAACTGAGCGAGTTGTACGCGCATTGTGACGGCGCGCTCCCCACCGAGGCAGGGCGTTTCCTGGTGTCCGGCTGCGGTCTCCTCGGCAGGGACGAAGCCTTGGCGCTGCGCGCGCGTCTGGTGTCTTTGGTAGACGGGCCGGATGTGGAGGCCGACTGGTGGCGTTTGGACTGGGTCCCGTGGGCGGCGAACCACGACGGAGCGAGCTGCCTCTTCGTTGACACCGGGCCGGGCCCGGGCCGGGGCAGCGTCGGTTACTTCTTCAAGGAGACAGGCGGGGAGGCACAGCTTTGGCCCTCGCTCACCGCGTTCCTGGTGGCTCTGGTCGACGCCGTGGAGGCGGGCACGCCGTTCTTCGGCGAGACGCCGGTCGTGCACGGCGAAGGCCTCGGTTGGGATTGAGGGCGGGGTGACGGGCCGCTGTCGCAAATAGAGGCGACAGCGACCCGTCATGATCTCTTATGGAAGAAATCGGCTGAGGCCGAACTTCAGCCCGCTCGCACCGAGGGCGCCACCGAATGCTCCATTTTCAAAGGCGTCCTTTCGATCGGCAGGGCTTCCTCCGCCGATTGCGGAACCTATCGCGGCTCCAGAGCCAGCGCCCAGTGCGCCCAACGCGGCTATCTGGCTACGGGCAGTACGTCTGGCTCCGGCACCAGCACTGCGGAAGGACATCGGCGCCAAGTGGAACCTGACAGCACGCCACGTACATTACGTCCGTCGCTCGGTCACCCACCAACTCCCCCCTTCTTGTTGCTGATCAGCCCCGCAGATAGACAGAGGGCACCCCTGCGATGAGCAGCCGTCCGAGTTCTCCTGCCGGGCCGCCGGAAGAGATGGCCAGAAGAAGTGCACCGCAGACGAGAGCCAGCGTGCCGAAGCAGGACTCGTGGGTATCAGCGGGGCTGACGTTTCCGGATGTTTCCCACAAACATGTAGACCGCACCGGTAATGCAGGCTGTCAGCGTCAGCAGAATCCAACCGCCACTGTTTCCCATGGCGATCAGCAGGATAGAGAGGATGAGCCCTGCGACAGCAAACAGGTAGACGAACATCATCCATCGCTTCACCGCAGCGCGCTGACCAACGGACCAACCCACGTTTGGCATTGCATCTCCAGTCTCTGAGTGCGGCTGCCGGGCGCGTTACGCGCCCGGCAGCCGCCTTTCCATTACCTAGCCACCACTTACAGCGCCTGACGCGATCTGACCGACGCTCCATGAAATGGCGTAACAACCGGCGGTCGCTCCGAGAGATCCGCCGAGGGTTGCGGGTGCCGATGCCGCAACAGCGAGGCCACATGCTGTTCCGGCCAACCCGCCGGCGACCACTCCGGCTACGTCACTCCAGAGCCCCTTCGTGTCGCCCTGGAAGAGATGTACGCCGCCCACGAAGCCGTCGCCGATCGGCCCGAGTGCGTCCGCGACCCCGGTGAGGCTGATCGTGCCGGTGGGGTCGATGCGGTTGACGGGGTCGCCTTCGGCGTAGAGGTAGGGGTTTTGCTCCTGGCCGGAGGGGTCGGGCTGGGTGAAGCGGCCGATGTTGGCGTCGTAGTAGCGGGCCTGGAGGTGGTAGAGGCCGGTGGGGTCCTGGTAGTTGCCGGCGAAGCGGTAGGGCTGGGCGACCGGTTCGGTGGACTGGGCGAGGATGCGGACGCCGCGGGGGCTGTAGGTGTAGGAGTCGACCTTGTTGCCGTCGATGTCGGCCAGGGCGACGACCGAGCCGAGCGCGTCGGTGAGGTAGAAGTACGTCTTGCCCCCGGTGGTCATGGAATTCAGCGTGCCCCCGGGTTCCCGGTTGAATCCCATGTCCGCGCCGGCGGTGGTCTTCGCGGACAGGCCGAGCGGCCCGTTGTGGAAGACCGTGTCACCGAGCTGGAGCCGCTCGCTCTGGTCGGTCGAACCGTACTTGCCCGCGTAGGTCTTGCCGTTGACTGTGATCGCGGACATCTGCGAGTGGTCGGTCCAGGTCTCGCCGGTGCGGGTGTAGTCCGGGGTGGAGTCGGCGGCGGTCTCGTTGCCGATCTGGTCGTAGGACCAGGTGCCGGTCGAGGTGGACTTGCCGGTCATCTGCTGGGCGTCGTTGATCGTGTAGGTGGTGCCGCGCGGGCAGCCCGGGTCTGTTCCCTGGGAGGTGAGGTTGCCGGCTAGGTCGTAGCAGTACTGCCAGGAGTCGGCGATCGTGCCGTTTTTCTCCTCTTTGGCGTAGGAGAAGCGTCCTGCGCTGTCGTAGCTGTAGGTGCGCTTCAGTCCGGAGACGTTGTCGGTGGAGGTGCGGATCTTGCTGCCGTCCGTGGCCGCGTTGGTGCCGTAGCCGTAGGTGTAGGCGAGGTCGACCAGCGTGCCCTGGTCGGAGGTCACCTTGATGCTCGTGGGCCGGTTGGACTTGTCCGGTTCGACCTTCTGCACCGTGCCGCCGGGGTAGGTGGTGGTGGTGCGGACGTCGTTGTTGTTGTAGTCGTAGCTCGTGATCTTGCCCTGCTGGTCCTTGAGCTGGTGGAGCTTGTTGACCTCGTTCCAGGTGTAGTCGATCGTGCCGGAGGGGTCCGTGTAGTAGTCGACGTTGCCCGCCGGTGTGTAGGCCAGCAGTGTCTGCGAGCCGTCCTGGAGGTGGCGGACCGTCTCACGCTGGAGGGGGTCGAACTCGTAGGAGATCGTGCCGGTGCTGTCCGTGCGCTGGCGGAGGTTGCCGTCGCCGTCGTACCAGTACTCGACGCGCGCCTTGTTGGTCGTGTCGACGATGCGGATGCGGTCGCGGTTGTCGTAGGTGTAGGAGACGGTCACGCCGCGGGCGTCGGTGACGGTCTTCGTGCGGCCGAGATCGTCGGAGGTGTAGGTGGTCTTGGCCAGCGGGGCGGGCGGGGTGACCGTGTCCAGGTTGCCCTTGGCGTCGTAGTGGAAGTCGGTGGTGACCGTCTTCGTCGACGACATCTTCGTCTGCTGCTTGCAGCGCTGGCCCTCGAAGCCGCCGCAGGTCGGGGTCGACTTGTTGTACGTGTACGTGACGCTGCCACCGCCCGTACCCGTCTGGGCCACGGACGTGGTGTTGCCGACCGTGTCGTAGCCGAAGTCCGTCTTCTCTCCGTCCGGGTTGGTGGAGTCCTTGGGGACGTCACCGCCCGCGATGGTCTGCCAGTGATTCGTGGTCGTGCCGCCGGTGGGCAGGGTCACGGTGTCGAGGTTGTTGCGGGTGCTGAAGCCGTAGTCGGTCGCGTTGCCCGGTGTGCTGCCCGACCCCATCGCATCGGTGGCGCTGTCGATGTTGTGGTTCGCGTCGAACTTCGTGGACCGCTTGTGGCCCTTGGCGTCCGTGACGTCGGAGACTTCACCGTCGGAGTTGTGCTTGTAGCTGGTGGCGTGGGTCTCGGGGTCGGTCACCTTCGTCGTGCCCGCGTCGGCCGGTGAGGTCGTGTCGTAGCTGTACGTCCAGGTCGGACCGGTGTGCCCGGAGCCATTCAGTCCCGTGGCCCGCAGCATGGAGGTGACCCGGTTGGCGTCGTCGTAGGTGAAGACCGTGACCCGACCTTCGGGCGTGGTGATCTTCGAGATGCGGCCGGAGGAGTCGTAGCCGAAGACGGTCGTCTTGCCTTCGGTGTCCGTGGTCTTCCAGAGGTTCCCGGACGGATCGAGGTCGAAGACGGCCGTGCGGCCGGTGTGGTCCTTGGCCTGCCACTGCGAGGCGTTCGTCTTGAGGAGATCCACCCACCGGCCCGAGCGGGTCTCGGTCAGCTTGAAGCCCTTGTGCTCGCCGCTCTCGTCGTGCTGGGTGACGGTGATCGAGCCCTTGTTGCGGTCGGTGGCCTTCGTCAGGGTCCCGTTCGCGTCGTAGGTGTCCTTCGAGCCGGACTTCCAGTTCGTCAGGGTGTACGTGCCGTCGCTGTTCTTCTTCAGCTCCTGCGAGTATCCCTTCGGTGTGGTGAAGGAGCCGTCGCTGTTCTTGGTGAACCGGACCGTGGCGCCGCTGGAGTCGTAGAAGATCACCTCGCTGCTGCCGAGGGAGAGGTAGCGCTCGTACTGCTGCCACCACCGCTGCGAGACCTTCCCCCACGGGGCGTCCAGGGAGTTGTAGGTGCGCGCGAGTGTGAGGCGCTGCCCGACGCCGGCGACGTCGAAGTCGGTGCCGGTCAGCATCAGGTTGCCGGTCGAGTAGTCGATCCGTGCGGTGAGTGCGTCCGTGATCGCGAAGTCGGTGATGCGGTGCCAGGGCACGTCCCCCTGTCCCTCCGGCACCATGCTCAAGATGCCGGCGTCCTGCGCGGCGGCGAGGGGTGCGGTGCCGGACCGGGTCGGCTTGGTGGCGTGTTCCTTCTGGGCCTTGCGCCAGGCTGCCAGCCCTTTCGAGGGCTGCCGCTCCGGTCGGGTCGCTACCGGCTTCGTGGAGCCGACCTTGACCTCCGGCATGGTGAACCGGGGTGCGTGCTTGCCCCAGGCCGAGACCGGCTTGGCGTCGTCCGCGGCCGCACCGGCGGCAGGCAGGAGTGACAGCGCGAGTGCACTCGTTGTGACAACCGCCGCGGCGGCGAGGTGTGTTGCTCTCTTGCGGGCACGCCAAAAGGGCGCGCCGAAGGCACGTGCATGCACGACTTCCCCCCACAGGAAGATGAGCCACGGTGACCCCAGCGGTCACGGGCGACCCACAACCTGTCACAGGAACCGCACAAGAATTCGGGCGCTTCCCGTAAAGTCCTCCTCGATGCGGGCAGGAATCAGCCCCTCCCTTTATCGCCGGTCAGGCCCCTGCGAGCGGAAGCTCCCCGGACCCGCCAGGAAGACGAAGGATTCTTCCTGCTATTTCACCCATCACATGCGGCCGAAATGTTGCCTTGCAGCAATCGTCCACTCCTCAAGAACACGGCGAGCAGGTGCCGGCTCGCCTTGCCGTGAGGACCAGGTCGTTGCCGTCGCAGGGCGTCCGACGGGGTACATGGCAGGACGCGACGTGGAGTTCACCGCTCAGCCGAGCCTTGGACTCCCCGAGGCGATGCACGAACCGGCGGGGGCCGTGCCACCTGACGAGCAGTCGTCACTGCTGCGGTGCGAGGACGAGCGGCCACTTCCGGACCAGGCTGGTCACGTCCCGTGGGGCGCAGCGGCTCGTCGTGAACTGGACGAACGGCCGTTGAGGCGTGGCCGATTGCGGCGTCAGGGATGACAGCCGCTCGACTGCCGGCCTCTGGCCGGGTGATCGGCAGGCTTTGAGATGCACGTCTGGCCCAGAGGCACCCTGCGCATATCCGGAATGTGAGGTACCGCGTGTTGTGGGTGTCCGGTGGGGCAGACGGGTGCTTCACGCCGCGATCATCAGGATCGGGCGCCGGCTGGGGCCGTGACACGGTTCTCGGGAAGTAGGCGTGATGCGGGGCATGGGACGACTTGCGGCCGTGGCAGCGATGGGCGTGTGCGCGGTGGGCCTGACCGCCTGTGGCGGTGGCGGTGGGGACGACGACGCGTTCAAGGGGAAGTCCGCCGACGAGGTGGCCGCTCAGGCGGTCAAGGCGACGCGGCAGGCCGACTCGATGCATCTCAAGGGCAGCGCCCGGCAGGAGGGCGGAGAGTCGCTGGCGCTCGACATCGCGGTCGACAGCGAGAAGAACTGCGAGGGCACGGTCGAGCAGCAGGGCGCGAGGGCGCAGGTGCGGCACAAAAGTGCGACGCTCTATCTCAAGGGCGACGAGAAGTACTGGCAGAAGAGCCTCAAGCAGCAGGCCGGCTCGGACAAGTTGGTGTCCAAGGTGGCGGACAAGTGGGTGAAGATGCCTGCCGGGGACGACCAGTTGAGCGGGCTGTGCGACAAGCAGGGCCTGCTGGCCGCCCTGGACGAGGACAAGTCCGAGCGCAAGGGCATGTCCAAGGACGGCACTGCGTCGGTGGACGGCACCCCGGCGGTGAAGCTGACCAAGAAGTCGGGCGGCAAGACCCTGACGATGTACGTGGCCTCCAAGGGGAAGCCCTACCTCCTGAAGGTGACCACCACCGGTGGCTCCGCGCCCGAGTCGACGACCTTCAGCGACTACGGGAAGCCCGTCGAGCCCGAGCAGCCGCCGGCCGGCGACACCGTCGACCTCAAGCAGCTCGCCGCCAAGTAACCGGAGCACGGCCGGTGCGGGGTTCCTGAGGGTGCCCCGCACCGGTCTGTTCAGCGGCGGCTGCCTCCCGGCATCCGAAGGTAGCGAGCAGCTCAGCAGGCTGTGGGCGGAAGGCCGAAGCGTCCGGGTGCATGGTGAAGATCTGGTCCAGGCCGGTGAGGGACAGGCTCCTGGCGGTGTGAGTGTGGGTGTGGGGACTGCGGCCGGTGATCTCCCACCCCGCCTCATCCTCACCGCGGTGTACGCCACCGGCTCATGCCCGGGTCGCTGAACGTCGACCGGAGAGCAGGCGTCCAAGCGCGTCATTCCTGCGGGGCACGGGAAGAGGGGGTCGCCGCCAACGCCGACGCACGCCGCGCGAGGCCGATGCCCCCGCGCGAGGGTTCAGGAGCGTTGTCAGTGCTCGTCTCTACTGTGGGCGGCTGTGCCTCGGGTCGCGTCGGTGGATGCGGATCGCGGGTGCCAGCGAGTGGGGGTGCCCCTGCGTGTTTCAGGGGCACCCCCACTCCCCCGGCCCGATGATTGAGCTAGCGACACGGTGCCGGGGCCCGGCGGCGTCCGCTGTCTTCCGAACGGAAAACGACCGGTAGATCCCGTCTACCACTCAGGACATCCTTCACACCACAACGAGTCCGCGGGCCTGCCCGAATATCAGCGGCGGCATCCGCGCGTGTCTGCCGCGGCGGACGAAAGGGTGGTCACGTCACCGGAAGAAGGTGTGCCGTTTGTCGGCTTAATGCGGGGGCAGCCGGGCTGTAGCGCTTCGGACCGGAGGCGCAGGACGACTCGTCACGTCGTCTGGACACACCTCCGACCTCCACGAAAGCGCACCCCTATGCCCGAGATCGCCCTCACCACCCTGCCCTCAGCAGCCACCGCCGGCCGGCGCAGTACGCATCCGGGCCGAGACCGCGAGCGGGAACGCAGCGAGGAGAGCCAGGCCTCGGAAGGTCTGTTCACCCGTCTCGCCGATCTGGAGTCCGGAGCCGAGCGGGACCGGGTGCGAGATGAACTGGTGGTGCTGTGGCTGCCCATGGCGCACCGGCTCGCGAGCAAGTTCCGCGACCGTGGTGAATCGCTGCGGGACTTGCAGCAGGTCGCGGCCCTCGGGCTGGTCAAGGCCGTCGACGGCTTCGACCCCGCCCGCGGCATCCTGTTCGAGGGCTACGCCATCCCCACCATCACGGGTGAGATCAAACGGCACTTCAGGGACCGTATGTGGGCCGTCCGCGTCCCCCGGCGCGTCCAGGACCTGCGCAACAAGGTCCGCCTCGCACGACGCGAGCTCCTGCAGCGTCCCGGTGGCGCGGAACCCACGCCCGCCGACATCGCGGCCCACGCCGACCTCACCCTGGACGAGGTCAAGGACGGCATCGAGGCGCTCGACAGCTACACATCCCTGTCGCTGGACGCCCAGCTCTCCCCCGGCGACGACTCGGACTCCCTGAGTCTGGTCAACACGCTGTCCGCGACCGAGGGCGCGTTCGACGCGGTCGTCGACCGCGAGTCGGTGAAGGGCGCCCTGCGCCGGCTGCCGGAACGCGAGCGCCAGATCCTCTACCTCCGCTTCTTCGAGGACCAGTCCCAGAGCAGCATCGGCGAACAGCTCGGGATCTCCCAGATGCACGTCTCCCGCCTCATCGCGCGCAGCTGCCGGCGCGTACGCGACGAAGCCCTGCGCTCGTGAGATCACACACGCGAGACGCAGTCCCGCACCATCTTGTCGACAACGGCGTCGGCCCCCTGCAGGTTCTCTTCCTTGAAGGAGCACAGTCCATGTTGATGCCTCTGCCCGCCACCCTCAGCGCGCTCGTCACGGACTACGAGAAGCTCGCCGCCGAGCCGGCGCCGGGCGATGAGCGGCACGGTCAGCGCCTGGCTGACCTCGCGTACACCCTGTGCGTGTCCACCGGGACCCGCAGCGTCGAGGACGCCCTCAGTACAGCCCGCGCCTACCTCAACACCCACATCACCCGCACGTTCGCGCCCGCCGCCTGAACCGGCCTCCCAGCAGAAGGGACTGCAGGCTTCCGGCGCCCGTAGCAGGAGCAGATGAGGTCTTCGCATGCGGCTGGTCTCGGCAGGAGGCGGTCGAGCGGCATGGCCGTGACCGCGCGAGGCCGCAGCCCCGGACGGATCACGCCCTGCTGTCGGGCTGGTCGTGGTGGACGGTGCGTGCACGACCCCGTACGGGCAGGCGCGCACCACCCACCGTGTGCCGCCCGCCTCTTCACGCGGGAGGGCAGTGCGGAGCGTGCAGCGACCGAACCGCACCCCGGCTCCTTGCCGGGATCAGGAACATAGTTGGGCTGTGTGTGCGAAGGGTGGCCGAGTGCACGCGCCGCTTCTGTTGATCCCCTCAGGCGATACCCCGGCCCGCTCCGCCTTCGCGCGACGTCGAGTTTCCCGCGACCGTCGCGACCCGCCGGCGCGCACCTCGGTCACGTGCAGTGGTGCGGTCAGCTCTGAGCGGGCTTCCCATCGCGCGGGCTCGATGCGGGCCAGTCGGGGTCGTCGTCCTCTACGGCCTGCTGGTGCGGCAGATCACGGGGAATCGCCGGTGCGACGCGGCCGGGTGTGTGGGGGCGGGAGTCGAATGCCGCGGGCTCGGTCATCGGTTGTCGCTTCCGTTCGTCGGGGGCGTGCAGACAGCACAGATCCCGGCAACCGGGGGGTGAGCTGCCGGGATCTGGAGTACGGGAGATGTCTGGCGGGGCCTACTTCGGCTTGATCGCGTCCTTGGCCTTCTCCTTGGCCGCGCGCAGGTCGCCCTGCGACTCCTCGGCCTTGCCCTTGGCCTTGAGGGACTCGTTGCCCACCGCGCCGCCGACCGTCTTCTTGACCTTGCCCGCGGCCTGCTCGCCCTTGGCCTGAGCCTTCTCGTCAGCAGCCACAACCACTCACCCAGTCTCGCTCGACAATCGGTACACCCACCGGGTCACCGCTCACCACATCCTCAAACCAGACAGCGGCAGTCGAGCAGGGCCGCGCGGCGGAAACAGCGTGGAGAGGGTCGGGGAGCCATCACTCAGATGTGCGGGCGCGGCGTGCGGCCCTGGGCAGCGGGCCGCCGTGAAGTGCAGGCGGCCCGGCCCGCACTGGGGGCTGCCGGAGCATCGGTGGCTTCGTCGATGAGGCGGCCGTGGTCGTTGCGCAGGGCCGCGGTGTCGGAGTGGTCGTCCCGCACGGCGGTGCGGCGGTCCTGGTGGACGTCGTGGCGCGTGTCCAGGCCGGTGCCGGTGTCGAGCGCACGGTGGCGCGGCCGTCCAGGCGGTGGTGGTCGAAGGTGCAGGTGCGGCCGTCCTCGTGCGTGAGGGTCCAGCCGTCGAGGTTCACGCCGTGGCGTCGGGAGTAGTTGGTGACGTGACGACGGTGATCCGGGCTGCGCAGGACCCGGGTTCCCTGGGCGGATCCCAGGTCACATCGATGTCAGCTCCGTGGACGTCGTGTGCCAGTCCCGCCACCATGGCGGCAGCGGCGGCCTGTGCCTGGGCTGGGTGGGCGTTGGCCGCCACGTCGGCCAGGCGTCCGCAGAGCAGCCCGCCTTCCTCGGTGAGAACGCTGTGGCGCCATCCGTCCGGCGTCGCCAGCAGGACGATGCTGCTGGGCATGCCGAAGGCTGGCCCTCTCTTCGTCACGCGCTTGCGTCGCACCATGGAGCCATCCAACCTCGTGGGGTTCCGGGAGGTTCGCGCGGGCGGAAGTTCAGGCGCTGCGGCGGGCGGCCCGTCCCGGGTTCCGGGACGGGCCGGCCCGGTGCTCGCGCAGGCCTTTCGACTCCAGGACCGTGGGCGGGCGACCCGGTGGTGTCAGCTCGTGGCCGCCGCCTTCGGCGAGTTCTGGTAGGCGGCCACCTGCCATCCCGTTTCCTGCCGGGTCAGGATCCACATGGCGATCGCGCCGCGGTCGGCCGGCACGTGTGTCTCGCCGGGGAAGAGGATGCTCGTCTCGCTGATGACGGCGGCGGCATCCTTGGTGAGGAAGCGGATGTCGAGCACCTTGTTGCTCGTGGTGGAGCCCTTGAGGTAGCTGGTGAAGCCGGCCTGCATGCTCTGCCGGATCTCCTCGCGGGAGGAGCGGTAGGACCCCGGCAGGATCACGCTCGCGTCCTCGGTGTAGTCGGCGACGAACGCGTCCGCGTCATAGGTGTCCCACGCGGCGTAGACGTTCTCGAGGACCTTGAGGATGGCGGTCTCGTCCGCGGTGTGCGTCCGGTTCGTGGTCATGGCTGCTCCTTGCTCGGTCGTAGCGTGCGGGTCGCCGTGGGCTGCGGCTCACCGGGAGCCGGTGCGGCTCCGCAGGTACATACCGGCGCCGGAGTCCCGGCTCATCGCGTATCCCGAACATTTTTCGGAGAGTGCGGGGCGCGCTCTCGCGGAAGCGGTCGCTCTGGTGTGGTCAGGCTTCGATGCGGGGGGCCAGACGGAAGGCTGCGAAGATCTCGGCGTCCTGGAAGACGGTGTTTCTGCTGATCCCGGAGGCGGTGACGGTGAACACCTGGAGTGTGTGGAGTTCGAAGGCGCCGCTGTCGCCGAGGCGGTAGGCGGCCATGCCGGGTTGGCCGTTCGCCGCGACGTGGGTCAGGTGCCAGTCGGCGCCTGCCTCGGCGAAGACCCAGTCCATGAACTGCCCGTACTTCTCGCGTCCGGTGAACCAGTTGAGCATCGGCGGCATCTCCATGATGACGTCGTCGCTCAGCAGTTTCTTGAGACCTTCGACGTCGGCGTCCTGGAACGCTTTCATGTAGCGGTCGACGAGGGCTTGTTGTTCTGCCCGGGAGGGTTCCGCGATCTGCTCCTCGATGAGGCCCGCCTCGTTCAGGCGAGCGCGTGCGCGTTGCAGGGCGCTGTTGACGGAGGCGACCGACGTGTCGAGGACGTCCGCTGCTTCGACGGCGGAGAACGCGAGGACGTCGCGCAGGATCAGCGCGGCGCGCTGGCGTGCTGAGAGGTGTTGCAGGGCGGCGACGAAGGCCAGCCGTACGCTGCTGGGGTCGACGGCCGCGCCGGTGGGGCTTCCCAGGTGCAGCAGTGAGTCGGGGATCGGCTGCAGCCAGGTGGCTTCGCCTCCGTGGACCAGCGGGTCCGTGGGCAGGCGTTCGGTCACTGTTCCGGCGGGCAGGGGGCGGCGGCGCCGGGTTTCCAGGGCTGTCAGGCATGCGTTGGTCGCGATCCGGTGGAGCCAGGTCCGCAAGGCGGCGCGGGACGGGTCGTAGGCGTCCCGGGCCCGCCAGGCTCGCAGATAGGTCTCCTGCACCAGGTCCTCGGCGTCGTGGACCGAGCCGAGGATGCGGTAGCAGTGAGCGAGCAGCTCCTGTCGGAACGGTTCGATCTGACGGTCGAAATCCACCACCGTGACGCTCCCCCGCGGCCAGTCCCTCGTCCGTGTGCCGGGACCCTACCGCAGGGCTCTCCGGGGGTTTGGTGGCGTTTGCCGGCGGAGGCGAGGACGGGGTGTCCTGGTGTGTCGGAGGCGGGTGTCGGCCTGCTTTCGGGTCCTAGTGGCCGGCTGTCGGGTGCCACTCGCGGTGGAGGAGGCCGAAGACCCAGGAGTCGGAGACGTCGCCGTTGACGACGCAGTCCTCGCGGAGGGTGCCTTCGCGGACGAAGCCGAGCTTCTCCAGGACCCGGGCGGACGCCAGGTTGCGGGTGTCGGTCTCGGCCTGGACGCGGTTCAGGTCCAGGGTGTCGAACGCCCAGCGCAGGACGGCGTGTGCGGTCTCCGTGGCGTAGCCGTGGCCCCATGCGGCGGTGTCGAAGACGTAGCCCAGGGATGCGCTGCGGAAGTCCGGGTTGACGTTGGTCAGGCCGCACCAGCCGATGAATACGCCGTCGGAGAGGCGGTCGACGGCCAACCGCGCTCCCGTGCCTTCCTCCTCGATCGTCCGGCATGTTGCGATGAAGCGCTGGGCGCGGGCCGGTTCGGTCCACGGCGGGGAGTCCCAGTAGCGCAGCACGTGGGCGTTGCTGTGGAGCGCGTAGAGCGGCGCCGTGTCGGCGTCGGTGAACGGCCGCAGTCGCAGGCGGGCGGTGCGCAGTTCGGGGGTGGGCAGTGTCATGCGGGGCATCCTGCCGCGTCGCGTTCGCCCCCGGCCATCGGTTTGTCCGGGCGGCCGGGGGCGTGTACGTGTCCGGGGGGCGCCGGGCGCGTCGTATGGGTGGTGGGGCCGCGGAGCCAGAAGTCACCCGGTCTCCGTGACGGTTGCCTCCGGTGGGGGTGGGGTCGTGGCTTGTGTCGATCAGTCCCTGTGGGGCATGGGGAGATCGCGTTCCAGGACAGCGCGCACTTCGGCGATCTCGTGCTTCCATCGGTCACTCTTCAAGGTCTCGTCGTCCCAGATGGCTGCGGGAGCGCCACCCGGGATGCAGTAGCCGTAGATCTTGTCCGCGACTTCATCGGTGAAGAGGTTGTCGTAGTGGAAGGATCCTTCGAAGCCCAGCCACGCGATGCCCTCGGCTTCCGTTGAGGCCTTTTGCAGGCACTCTCGCAAGTAGGGGACGAAGTCGCGGTCGATGTCGTCGAACGCGAGGTCGTATGACTGGACAATTCCTCGTCGGCCTTCGGGATCCGGGCCGAGCGGATACCGTTTCACGTGGTCCGGTCTCATCGCCGCAACCGTGAACGCGTTCTCTGGAAGCCACGATTCGGATACCCCGAGTGTGAACAAAATGATGACGGCCGGGCCGCTCCAACAGACGGCTTCTTCGATCTCGTTCACCAGAGATCCCGCTTCGCCAGTTTTCCCGCACCGGGCATCATCGCGGTGATTGCCTTCCCTGCAACAGCTCGATACTTGGCCTTGGCCTCGGCCTCGTCGAAGCAGCTTCGGACGCCCTCAGGCCGCGAAGCCGACGGTGGTCACGTACTCGTACTGTCCCCATTGGGAGCCGAGGTCCACGATCTGGTCGATCCAGGCTTCGTCCAGGGCCTGGTCGTCGCCGTCGGCCCAGGCTCGGACGACGGCGTCCCAGTGACGGATGTTCAGGCTGCGGTATTCCACGATCCGTTGGCGCGGGCGGTCGACCTGGGACTGGTTCAGCGGGTGCAGTTCGACTCGTGTGCCGCGGCCCTCGCGGTTGAGGCGGCCCAGGAGATAGCGGGCGACGTTCCGCCGGCGCACCGTCCGGTAGGCGGTCTCGATGCGTTCCAGATTCTTCCTGGACGGGAGGCGCTTTCCGCCGAGCCATGCTTTGAGGGTGCGGTCGGTGACCGTGAGGCCTGCTGCGCGGGCGGCCGCGCGGGCGTGGTCGGTGCGGGTCAGGTAGTGCAGGCGGGCCAGCAGGCCCCGCTGTGCCGTGATCGGGGTGGCGATGTGGCCGGCGAGCTTGTCGAGTTGCCGGGCGACGGCTTCGAAGCCCTTGATGCCACGAGCACCGAATTGACCGAAATCGATGTTCCTTTCCGGCACCCTGCTCACTCCTGACTGATCGACGAACCTCCCCTATTCTAGCGGATTTGCCCGAGAGTAAGGCCCATTCGGACTGAATATCTGCATCGATTTTGTCGGTTCATGTCTCGCGAGAGTTTATGCCCAACGAGTGAAGGGCGAATTGGCGGTGCCGTGGGGTCACGGCCGCCGACAGCCTTCGCGAAGGTCCGGAGTGTGTGGTGGTCCGCCGAGGTGTGGGCGGGGGCGGTCTCCGCGGCCGGCTAGGCGCGCCGCTCCCCCGGTCCGGCGGGGTCGGGGTGGGCCGCGGTGCGCAGGGCGTGTACGGCGGGTGTGTCGCGGTTGGCCGGGAGCCATGCGAGGAGTGAGACGGAGTTGCCGAGCTCGGGGGAATCCACGTAGGTGAGTCCGGGGCGCGGGTAGAGGCGGCGGGCGGCCGCCGGTAAGAACGTGATGGCTCGTTTCTGGAGGACCGCGAGCACCATGGCTTCGGTGTCGCGGACCACGGGGCCGTAGCGCACGCTGGTTCCGTCGGGGCGTGGGTTGATGGTGAGGTGGTCCCACCACTGACGTGGTACTTCGGGGGGCATGTCCACCACGGCGCGGTCCGCGATCTGGGCGAGGGTGAGTGAGCTTTCGTGGGCCAGCGGGTCGTCCGCCGGGAGGCAGATCACGCGTGGTTCCGTGGCGAGTTCGATGCTCTGGAAGCTGGCGGGCAGGGGTGCGCGCAGGAAGGCGGCGTCGACGGTGCCGTCAGCGAGGGCGTCGAACTGCTCGATGAAGCTCAGGTTGAGGACTTCGACCTCGAGGTGGGGGTGGCGGTTGCGCAGGCGGTCGAGGACGGTTCTTGCGTGGGGCATGGCCGCTTCCGCGCCGAGGGAGCCGATGCGCAGTCTGCCGCGGACGGTGCCGGCGTGTGCGTCGCAGACCTGGAGCAGTTTCGCCATCGCGGCGAGTACCTCTGTGGCCTGTTCGGTCAGTGCGTGTCCTGCCGGGGTGAGGGTGAGGGTGCCGGTGCGGCGTTCCAGCAGGGAGAGGTCGAGGCGCTGTTCCAGGGCGCGCATCTGCTGGCTGAGGGCGGGCTGGGAGATGAACATGCGGGCGGCCGCCCGTCCGAAGTGGAGTTCTTCCGCCAGTACGAGGAACAGCCGTAACTGGTGCAGGCTCGGTTCTCGGGCGTCTCGGCGACGCGTGCCCCCGGCGACCATAGAGGGCAGGTTATCGAATCGCTGAGTGTTCCCTTCGGTTCTCGGCCGCCCCGATGTCCGGTGCTCGACCAGAATGGATCAAGGGGTCTGTTCTGCCGTGCGGTTGAGCGCGGTGGCCTCTGTCGTACGGCGAGCACCTCCCCTGCCGGTTGGGACGATCTGGGGAGGGCGTCATGCTCCGTCTGCATTTCACCGACGACGACCTGAGGAACGTGCGGGTGTCACGGGGCCCGGATCCCCTGTGGGAGATCGTGTGCAGCATCTGCCGATTAAAGACGGGTGACGGGCGCGCGGAGTTCGGCGGGTGGCGGGAGGAGACGCGGGAGAGGATCCGCCGCGACGAGAGGCTGCGGGTGGCGTTGTCGCCGTTGCGCGGTCTGGTGCCCAGCCACGGTTACATTCCCGACCTCCTCACCCCCGACGCCTCCGGGGATCTGGCGGCGGGGCTGGACGCGGTCGGGGCGACGTCGGCGCGGGTGGTGGCGGAGCAGGTGGGGCGGCTGAACGCGGGGCAGGCCGGGCTGCGCGGGCGGGGCGGGAGTCCGCGGGCGGACTCCGTCGATCTGAAGAGAGTCGTGCGGGCGCTTGGTACGTACTTCGATGTTGTGCTGAGGCCTCATCTGCCGCGTATGCGGGGGCAGGTGGGGGTCGACGTCGATCTGCGTTCGGGGGCGCTGCTCGCGGGTGGGGTGCAGGGGCTTCTGGAGAGTCTGGCTCCGTATGCGCGATGGCGGGATCCGGTTCTCGAGGTGGACTATCCGGTGAGCCGCGACGTGTTTCTGGGGGGCCGGGGGCTGCTGCTCGTTCCCTCGTTCTTCTGCTGGCGGCGTCCGACCGCGCTGGCCGATCCGGACCTGACGCCCACTCTGGTGTATCCGGTGGCCAAGCCGGCCTGGCATCTGGCGCGGGACGGCGGGAGGGGTGCCTCACGGCTGCTCGGGCGGACGCGTGCCGCGATCCTCCAGGTTCTCGCCGGCCGTGACAGGTGCGGGGGATGTACGTCGACGGACATCGCCCGTGTCGTGGGGATCGCGCAGTCGAGTCTCACGTATCAGATGAGTGCGTTGCGTGACGGGGGTCTGGTCAGTAGCCGCCGGTGCGGGAAGTACGTGGTCCACGCCGTCACGCCGCTCGGGCTGCGGGTCCTGGACGGGGTGTGAGGGGTCGCCTGTGGGGGCCGGATCGGCCGCGGCAGTGCGGCGGTCCGGCTGTCCTGCGTGGCAGGGGGCGACGCTTTGCGGGCCGGTCGCTCCTTGCCTGCCCAGACTGGCCTGACGCGAGGGCATTGCGCCGTCGACCAGCACCGGCTGCGAGCTCGCCGTGCACCAGGAGCCGGGACGGGCAGACGCGGCCGGTTGCCGGTCGCATCTTTCGGGTGACACCGCTTCAGGCCGCCACGACTCCAGAGCGGCGGATCCTCCCAGCCCCTATGAAGAAGGAGTGGAATTCTCGCCCAAGAGGCGGCGGACGTGAGAAGAGGAGCGCTACGCTGACGCGCCTGTGAGGCTTGCAACGGCGGGATGCGTCAGTATGTCGCTGCCGTCAGGTTGATGCCCGGATCCCTGGTCCAGCCGCGGTATTTGACGGTCTGGCGCACCTGTACCATGGGCTACCCAAAAGCAGACAAATCGCGCTTTTGGTATGTCCATTGTTACTTTGAGTCCCGCACCAGCGGGCCATTGAGATAGGCGCGTAGATGAACGGCTCGTGGTCGTGGCGCAGGTCATCGTTCAGCGATGCGGCAGGGAACCAGTGTGTGGAGGTTGCCTGCACGGGGCGCGACGTACTCGTGCGGGATTCCAAGGACACTACGGAAGGCCTCTTGACCTTCAGCGTGACCGCGTGGGGCGGTTTCGTTGAGGCAGCCGAAGCTGCACCGATCGCCCCTGCATGCGGGTGACAGGTTCCGGCCTCGATGGCCGTTCGCACGCAGGGGCGGATCAGCCGCTTGGAGACAGGGCCGGCAAGCAGCCATGACGCCTGCTGAGTTCAGCGATTGGGGGCGCCCAGCCGGCCCGCAAGGGCCAGACCGGCGGTAGCGATTCCGGCGGCGGCTGCCTTACCGGAGTCGCCTGGTACCAGGATCAGGATGACGCTGGCCGCACTCAACGAGGCGACCGCCACGATCACGGCAACTACGGCATTGACACGCGGCAGGGCGGGAATGTGAGTGGGGCCCTCGCTGGGCCGAGGCCGCGAGGGTTCGATGTTGGACACGGTTGACTCCAGATGGCCCGGGACTTGAGATGCCAACTGCCGCTCCGCTTGCAGACGGACGGCCGTCTGCAGAGAAAATTCCCTGCCCTGTACGTGATCACTCTTCAGGGGTACGACGCATCGAATCTCCGAAGAGCGAGTTACCTTCCGAGGTGCATTCCCGATGTCTCCGTTTTGACGTCGCCCCGTTTGCAATCCGGCCACACGCTAGCTAGCAGATTGATGGTTTATCTGGCGGCCGCGCAGAGCACACCTACCTAAGAACGGTTGCCTCCAGGATGCTCCGCGCCGCCCTACCAGCGGCGTTGCAAACTCGGTCTGGATGCGCGACTGTGGCCCATACGCTGGTGTCCGGTTGGCCCGGGCGATCAGCATGGGGCGCGTCCCGTTGCAGCGGGCCGGCCCCGACTGTGGCTTCGCCTGTGCGGAGCCACAGCCATGTCGCCACCCTTGCGCCAGTGCGCCCCATCGTGCCTCAATGCGCCCTGCGGCTGCTCCGCGCCTGCCGAGGTGGCGCGGAGCAGCACATAGGCAGCTCCCCTGCCCGGGAATGCCCCGATGGCCACACCGGAGTGCGCACGGTTGCAGGGTGGCCGCAAGTGATGCAGGTCATTCATCCTCGCGCTGTGCAATCCGAAAGTCGTGCGGCTCGGTTTCCAGGTGCTCGGCAACCTGCAGCAGGATCCGAGGTACCTGGTCTCCTTTGATCGCTCGCTCCTCCAGGCCCCAGAACAACTCCAGGTAGGAGACGAAGTCCTCGGTCGCCGTACTCACCGTGGCCGTTCCCCTGAGATTCTCGAGGTAGACGAACGGCCGCATGTCCTCCTCGAACTCGAACAGCGTGAAGGGCCCCTGAGAGGCGGCATGTGCACCACTGCTGAAAGGGAAGATCATGATGCTGCGCCGGGGATGGGCCGCCAACTCGGCCAACCGTCTCAGCTGCGCCCGCATCACGCCAGGACCACCCACCTGACGGCGTATCACCGACTCGTCCAGGATGAAGTAGGCCTCTGCATGCTCCCTGTCGAGTGCCTCCTGTCGCAGCATGCGCGCTTCAAGCATGCGCTGGTGCTGCTGCTCGGAGAACTGCGGCGGCGTATAGGCGCGGATGATCGCCATGGCGTACTCCTCGGTCTGCAGGAGACCGGGCATAACCAGTGGCTGGAAGCTTCGGGTGACGAACGCCGAGGACTCCATGGCCAAGAAGCCCAGAAAGTCCTTGTCGTAGATGTCTCGATACTCGGTGAACGGCATCTTCCGGCTGCCACGAGCCAGGTTCAACAGCCCTTCAACGGTCGCCGCGTCCGTTACTCCGTACAGTCCCAGCAGCGGTCGCAGATCGTTGACAGAGATGCCCACCTCGCCGGCCTCGATCCTCAGCAGTTTGCTGGGAGACCACTCCATGCGCTCTGCCACCTGCCGCTGCGTCAGGCCGGTGGCTGTCCTGTACTCCCGCAACATGGAGCGCAATCGCAGCCGCTGTATCGCGGGGCTTCCTCTGCTCGGCATCGTCATTTGTCCCCCAATCTGCGATACGGCTGATTGTCGCATCACTGAGTGAGAATCAGCCGACCTGAAGAGCGCACAAAGTAAGCCGTCTTTATGCAAGCTTCAATGCGCGACACCGCCGTCCCCTCTGTCGCACGAGTAGCTCCAGACCCACCGCAGTTGAGTGACTTCACACAGAGGATCCGAGTGTCTGCAGGTCCCCTCTGGGGACGATGCCGGGGACGTCCTTGTTTCGACGACGCAGATAACGAGAACGGGACTTACCCGTGCGGCACTGCGTGTGCTACTAGATTTCCCGGAGCATGGCCGGGGACGGATCCTCGTCCGGAATGTCGTCAAGTCTCCCGCCCGCGAGGCAGGCGGGATGCGACCGGCCGGGCAGCTACATGTCGCTCCGCAGTGGCCCGCCCGACACGAGCAGGCGCGCGGCGCGCCCCTCTGGCGGACCAGCGTGTCGGTGGGGGCTTTTCGGACGCGGTCTGCCGTGCAGGACGCCCGCGAAGCGCAGGACGCCGGTCCGGGCTGCCGGGACTCGGCTCGGGAACCGAGCCGAGGATCAACTCGGATACGCGATGAAGCAGATTCGAATTCCGGCCGAGGCGGTCAGGCGGCGCGGCAGAGCAACGTCGGACCAGCAGGCGACATGGTGTCACTGTCGGCCACCCTCGCCTGTACGGGGCGGGCAGTGCGGTCCGCTGCCACCCGGAAGCGGCTGCCGCGGGCGAAGACGACCAGGCGCAGGACCGTGAAGCGGGCGAGGCCGGCGAGTGCCGAGGCGGTGAGGTAGACGCTCTGCTCGAGCATCGCGCCGGGGGTGGCTGTCAGTTGGTGCAGGACGAACGTGGCCGTGCAGGTGAGGGCGAAGGCTGCGGCCGCGGAGCCGGCGGACTGCAGGTGCTGGCGTCCGGTCGCGCGGGTGCCGGCTCCGAAGGAGAAGCGGGCGTGCAGGTCGGTGGCCAGGAGGGTGGACAGGGCGGTGACGAGGGCGTTGGCCAGGCCCCAGGGGATCTGGGTGGCGAGGGCGGCCACGGTGAGGCTGGAGGCGAGTCCTACGGTGCCGCCGAGGAGGGTGAAGCGGGCGAAGGCGGTGACGGCGCCGGGTGCGGCCGCCTGCTGCCGGTCGTGTGGTGTCTTCATGGTCCGGCTCCCTTCGCCGTTGGCCTGCGGAACGTGCGTTCGCCGGCCTGCGAAGCCCGACGGTTCATTGTTTCTGATGACACAAACGCTACGTTGCATTCATTGTTTTGGCAACGCACTTATTGCCCATGACGCGCGTTGCAGCAGCTTGTTGCCGTATTTTCGTTGCAATGGTTCTAGCCGTAACGCAACGTCGCCACTCTAGACTCATTGCAATGGAGTGGTTGTGAACGCTACGCCGGGGATCCGGCGCCCCGCGGGCTGTCCGGGCGGCCCCAGCATGGGCAGGGCGGCGCACTCCGACGGGTGTCGGGGTGCGCCGCCCTGGGGTGGAACCGATTCGCGGTGCCTGCCCGGCTACTTGGGATCGGCGTTGTACTGGGACTGCGACCAGCGCCAGCCGAGCACGCTCAGGACCGCGCACCAGAGCAGGGCGATCCACCAGTTGTTGCCGATCTGTGTGCCCAGCAGGAGGCCGCGCAGGGTCTCGATGGCGGGAGTGAAGGGCTGGTAGTGGGCGATCGGCTGGAACCAGCCCGGCATCGAGTCCAGCGGGACGAAGGCGCTGGAGATCAGCGGCAGCAGGATCAGCGGCATGGCGTTGTTGCTGGCCGCTTCGGCGTTGGGGCTGCCGAGGCCCATGCCGACGGCGATCCAGGTGAAGGCGAGGGCGAAGAAGGCGAGGAGACCGAGGGCGGCGAGCCATTCCAGTACGCCTGCGTCGGTGGAGCGGAAGCCCATGGCCACGCCCACGGCGCCGACGAGGACGACGCTGAGGATGGCTTGCAGGACGCTTCCGACGACGTGGCCGAACAGGACGGAGCCGCGGTGGATGGCCATGGTGCGGAAGCGGGCGATGATGCCCTCGTTCATGTCGGTGGCGACCGAGACGGCGGTGCCGACGACGGTGGAGCCGATCGTCATGAGCAGGATGCCGGGGACGATGTAGGCGATGTAGGCGGAGCGGCCCGCCCCTCCGCTCATGGTGTTGCCGAAGATGTAGACGAACAGCAGGAGCAGCATCACGGGGGTGAGCAGCAGGTTGAGGGTGAGGGAGGGGTAGCGGCGGGCGTGCAGGAGGTTGCGGCGCAGCATGGTGGAGGAGTCGCGCACGGCGAGGGAGAGGGAGCTCATCGGACGGTCTCCTTGGACGGGGCGGGCTGGGCGGGGAGGGTGGTGTTGCCGGTGAGGGCGAAGAAGACGTCGTCCAGGTCGGGTGTGTGGACGGTGAGTTCGTCGGCTTCGATGCCGGCGGTGTCGAGGCGGTCGAGGATGGTGCGCAGTTCGCGCTGGCTGCCGTCGCTGGGGAACTGGAGGGCGAGGGCTTCATCGTCGCGGGCGCTGTCGGTGAGGGCGAGGGCGGCTCTCTGGTAGGCGGTGGGGTCGGTGAAGCGCAGGCGGATGTGTCCGCCGGGGATGAGGCGCTTGAGTTCCTCGGCCGTGCCCTCGGCGGCGATCTTCCCGTCGTTCAGGACGGCGATGCGGTCGGCGAGTTCGTCGGCCTCCTCCAGGTACTGCGTGGTGAGGAAGACCGTGGTCCCGCCGGTGACGAGCTCCCGGATGATCTGCCACATGTTGTGCCGCGAGCGCGGGTCCAGACCGGTGGTCGGCTCGTCGAGGAAGATGATCCGCGGGCCGCCGACCAGCGTCATCGCGATGTCCAGACGGCGCTTCATACCGCCTGAGTAGGTCGACGCCGGCTTCCTCGCGGCCTCCACCAGGTCGAAGCGCTCCAGGAGTTCGGCCGCGACCCGCCGGCCCTGCGCCTTCGGCAGGTGGTGCAGGTCGGCCATGAGGAGCATGTTCTCCTCGCCCGTGATCAGCCCGTCCACCGCCGAGAACTGCCCTGTCACCCCGATGACACCGCGCGCGGCCTGCGCGTCGGATGCCAGGTCGTGGCCGCCCACCCGGATCTGCCCGGAACCCTCGTCGGGGCTGATGAGCGTCGAGAGGATCTTCACCGCCGTCGTCTTGCCGGCACCGTTGGGACCCAGCAGGGAGAAGACGGTGCCTTCCGGAACGGTCAGGTCGACGGCGTCGAGTACGACCTTGTCACCGTAGGACTTGCGCAACCCGTGCGCCGCGATGGCCAGGTTGGTCATGAGGGGGACTCCTTTGAGGCTGCGGGTGGTGATGGTGTCGTGGGGGCGTGGGGGGTCAGTTGCTGGTGGCGGTGATGTCGCCCTGGGCGGTGGTGGCGCGGATGGTGAGGGCGGGGGCGTGGCCGGTGTTCTTCAGGGCGTTGCTGATGCGGCCGTGGGTGGTGCCGGCGTCGAGGGTGGCGGAGACGCCGGGGGTGGCGCCGATGGTGATGTCGCCGGATTCGGTGCGCAGGGTGACGGTGCCGCCGGTGGCCTCGGTGACGGTGAGGTCGCCTTTTTGGGTGCTGATGTCGGCGGGTCCGCCGAGGCGGCCCACGGTGATGTCGCCTGCCATGAGGGTCAGGTGGGCGCCTGCGGTCTCGTCGAGTTTGAGGGTGCCCTGGGCGCCTTCGAAGGTGACGTCGCCGAGGCGGCCCACGCCGCGGAAGTCGGCGGCGGCGGTCTTGGCCTCGACGCGGGAGCCGACGGGGAGGTGGACGGTGATCTCGACCGATCCGGAACCGGTGCCGAGGATGCGGTTCTTGGCCGGTGCGGCCTCGATGCGCAGGACGCCGTCGGCGTGGACGACCGTGACCTGCTCCGCCGCCTTCACGTCCCGGCTCTTGGCCGCGTCCGCCGGCAGGACCTCCACCGTGGCGTCCCCCCGGTCGGCGGCGATGACCTCGATCCGGCCCGCAGGAATGTCGATGACGGCCGAGACGGGGGCGGGCGTGTCGAACTTCTGCATCGTGCTCTCCTTGTCCTGCACCGCGCGCCCCTACGGCGCCCGCGCTTTCCGATGACAGAAACGCTACGTTGCATTCATGGTTCTGGCAACACTGTTGTTGCGCAAGCCGACGATAACTGCTGGTAAATGCGCGAAAGTTGTTGCAATCGTCTCGCGCATAACGCAACGTCTCAGCCCGAAGCTTGTTGCAATGATTGAGGGTGAACGCTATCCGTGGACGGCCACCGGCCGGTGGTGCCGGCAGCGGCCACGACGCCACCGGCCGGTGGCCGGTGGCGTCGTGGCGTTGTCCGGTCGCGCGCTCCTGCCGGTCCGGGGCCCGAGGGCCGTGGCTCAGCGGATGAGTTCGCGCTCGCGCTTGGGACTGCGGGACGACCGGGGCGGGCCGGCGGGGCCGTGGCGCAGTTCCGCGCCCTCGACGTCCAGGTTGGGCAGGAGCCTGTCGAGCCACTTCGGCAGCCACCAGGCCTTGGTGCCCAGCAGGGCGAACAGGGCCGGGACGATGGCCATGCGGACGACGAAGGCGTCGAAGAGCACGGCGGAGGCCAGCGCGAAGCCCATCATCTTGACGAGGTCGTTGTCCTCGGCGATGAAACCGGAGAAGACGCTGATCATGATGACGGCGGCGGCCGAGACGACGCGGCCGCCGAAGCGGAAGCCGGTGACGACGGCCTCGGCGGGAGTGGCGCCGTGGGTGTAGGCCTCGCGCATGCGGCTGACGAGGAACACCTCGTAGTCCATGGCGAGTCCGAAGACCACGCCGATCATGAGGATGGGCATGGTGCTCACGATGGGACCGGGCTGGTCGATGCCGAACAGGCCGGCGAGGTGGCCCTGCTGGAAGACCGCGACGACCGCGCCGAGCGCCGCGCCGACCGACAGCAGGAACCCCAGGGCCGCCTTGAACGGGACCAGGAGCGAGCGGAAGACCACCATCAGGAGCAGGAAGGCCAGGCCCACGACGAGGGCGAGGTAGGGCAGCAGCGCCTTGTCCAGGGTGTGGGAGAAGTCGATGATCAGGGCCGTCTGACCGGTGATCAGGATCTCGGAGCCGGTGCCCTTCTCCAGGCCGCCGGCGCTGTCGCGCAGGGAGCGGACCAGGTCCTCGGTCGCGGCCTTGCCCGGGCCGCTGGCGGGGATGACGTTGAAGAGGGCGGTGTCGCCCGCCGGGTTGACGGTCGGCGGGGCGACGGAGGCGACGCCGTCCTGTGCGGCGAAGCGCTGGGCGACCCGCTTGGCCACGGCGGCGGCCTTCGGGGCTTCGACGGTCACGGTGAGCGGGCCGTTGAAGCCGTCGCCGAAGGACGCCGAGAGCATGTCGTAGGCCTTGCGCTGGGTGGTGTCGGTGGCCATCGTGCCCTCGCCGGGCAGACCCAGGCGCAAGTTCGCGGCGGGCACGGCCAGCGCGCCCAGGCCGACGACGCCGACCAGCAGGACGGCGACCGGGTGGCGCAGGACGTAACCGGCCCAGCGTGCGCCGAGGTTGGGGTGGCGCCGGGCCTGCTTGGCCGCCTGCTTGGCCGCCTTGCGCTGCTTTCGGGGTGAGAGGGGCTTGCTGCGGAACGCGGCGCGGTCGCGGCGGCGCAGGACGCGGATCGGGGCGAAGGCGAGCAGGGCGGGGACCAGGGTGGTGGCGATGAGGACGGCCACGGCGACGGTGCCGGCGGCGGCCAGGCCCATCTTGGTCAGGACCGGGATGTTCACCACGCTCAGGCCGGCGAGCGCGACGATGACGGTGAGGCCGGCGAAGACGACGGCGGAGCCCGCGGTGCCGACCGCCCGTCCGGCGGCCTCCTGGCGGTCGTGGCCCTCCAGTTTCTCCGAGCGGTAGCGGGAGACGACGAACAGCGCGTAGTCGATGCCGACCGCCAGGCCCAGCATCATCGCCAGGTTGGAGGTGGTCGCGGACAGGCCGAGTGTGCTGCCCAGGGCGGTGATGGCGCTGATGCCGATGCCGACGCCGACGACGGCGGTCAGCAGCGGCATGCCGGCGGCGATCAGGGAGCCGAAGGTGAGCAGCAGGACGAGGGCGGAGATCAGGACGCCGATCTTCTCGCCGACGCCGCTCATGGCGGTGTCGACCTTCACCGCGTCGCCGCCGGCCTCCACGGTCAGGCCCGCGCTCCGGCCCGTACGCAGGCTCTTGTCCAGCGCGTCGTGCTGGGCGTCGGTGAGTTCGGTGCCGCTCGCCTTGTAGGTGGCGACCGCGTAGGCGGTGGTGCCGTCCTTGCTGACCGCGCCGGTGGTGAACGGGTCGGTGACCCGGGTGACGCCCGGGTTGTCGCCGAGGTCGCCGACGAGGTCGGCGACCGACTTCTTGGTGGCGGTCTCGGTGATCCGCTCCCCCTTCTGGGCGCGGACCACGACCCGGGCGCTTGCACCTTCGGCGCCTGCGGCCGGGAACTTCTCCTCCAGCAGGTCGAAGGCCTTCTGCGACTCGGTGCCCGGCATGGAGAAGGTGTCGGCGGGAGGCGCGGGGGCCGAGGAGGCCGCGAATCCCGCACCGAAGAGAACCAGCAGCCACAGCAGTACCGTCAGGCCTCGCCTGCGGAACGCGAATCGGCCCAGTCTGTAGAGCAACGTCGCCATGGTGGGGGGCTCCCGTCGGGATCGGATGGCACCAAGACCCGCGCAGGTTAACAAACCGCAGTGGCGGTTTACTTACGTCGACGGTGATTCTCCGCCACTCCCGGGACGGCCCTCGAGCGCGCCTCCGGCGGCTCTCGAGCGGGCCTCGCGGCACGGCGGAACACGGGCCCCCGCACACCCCCGCACCCCCGCGGTGCGCCACCCCTCCCCCGGCCGCGCCCGGCACACGCCTGAGGCGCACACCTGGGGCACCGGGACAGTCTGCCGGAGCGCGCTCGAAGCCTGGTCGAGTCCCGCTCGCCCCCAACGGGAGCCCCGGGCAGGCCCGTTCGGCGGTGAGGGGCACGCCTGATCGGAGGCCTCGGGCGCGCCCGTTCGGCGGCGCCGGTGGCGGCGGCAGCGCCGCACGAAGGACGTCCGGATCCGGGCGTCCGACGCGGTGCCCGGCGTGCGTCCACGCCGGGCGGGTAGGCGAGGTGTTGATCAGGCCGGCGGCGTCCTGCCGCCCGAAGGGCGCACGCGCGCGGTCCAGGTTCCCTCGTCCATCGCTCAACTATGGCTGTACGGGAGGCGGTTAGCCTTCCGATCATGGCCCGCTCGGCTCCGGGCCGCCGCGCCGGGACGCTCCGACGGGAGGAAGGGCCGGGGCTGCCCGCCTCCCCACACGACAAGGACTGCGTTTGTGAAAGTTCATCACCTGAACTGCGGCACCATGCATCCGCCCGGCGCGCGCCTGGTGTGTCATGTGCTGCTCCTGGAGACCGCCGGCGGTCTGGTCCTCGTCGACTCCGGGTACGGGCTCGACGACATCGCCGATCCCGGGCGCCGGGTCGGGCCCTCCCGGCGTTTCGTGCGGCCCGTGTTCGACGTCGAGGAGACGGCCGTACGGCAGGTCGAGAGGCTCGGGTTCCGCCGCGAGGACGTCCGCCACATCGTGCTGACGCATTTCGACTCCGACCACATCGGGGGGCTGGCCGACTTCCCCGACGCGCAGGTCCACCTCACCGCCGACGAGGCGAGGGGCTCCGTCCACTCCCCCACCTGGCGGGAGCGGATCCGCTACCGGCGGCCGCAGTGGGAGCACGGCGTGAAGCTCGTCGAGCACCGTCCCGACGGTGAGCGGTGGCGCGGCTTCGCGGCGGCGCGTGAACTCGACGCGATCGCGCCCGGGATCGTACTGATCGCTCTGCCCGGGCACAGCCGGGGGCACGCCGCCGTCGCCGTGGAGTCGGACAGCGGATGGCTGCTGCACGCCGGGGACGCCTTCTACCATCTGGGCGTCCTGGACCGGCGCTCCCCCGTCCCGCGCACGCTCAGCGGCATGGAGTCCTTCATCGCGTACGACATCAAGCAGGTGCGCGA
This sequence comes from Streptomyces sp. M41(2017), assembly GCF_002078175.1. Lineage (GTDB taxonomy): Bacteria > Actinomycetota > Actinomycetes > Streptomycetales > Streptomycetaceae > Streptomyces. The sequence goes on from NZ_MWFK01000002.1 coordinate 34,671, forward strand.
CAACCATGCGCGGCTCGCCGAGCTGTACGAGCGCGGGGAGCCCGATCTGCTCATCGTCAACGCCCACGACCCCGTGCTGTTCGAGCAGGCCCTCGCGCGCGTCTAGCGGGGCCGGCCGGCTGGGGGGTCGGTGGCGGGCGGCGGGGCGGGCTCCGGTGTGCGGGGCCCTGGCTTCGGGGGCTGCCGCACGGTCAGCTGGGCCCGGCGTACGTCGCCGGAGAGGAGGCCGACGACGGCGGCGCTCGCGCTGATGCCCGCGCCGATGAGGAACATCGGGGTCACTCCGACCGCGCCGGCCGCGAGTCCGAACAGGGGGAAGACGAGCGGGGCGAGGCCGACGTGGGACAGGGCCAGGACGCCGGCCACGCGGCCCTGGTAGGCGGCGGCCGTGTTGTGCTGGATCAGGGCGATGGACAGGCCTCCGCACACGCCGCCCACCAGTCCCGCGAAGCCGGCGACCGTCGCCGCGCCGGCCACCGTCGGCAGCAGACCGATGGCGCCGATCGCCGCGGAGGCGACGACGAGCGTGCCGGCCTGGACCGTTCCGGCGCGCCGGATCCGTCCCATGAGGGACAGGCCCACGGCTCCCAGTCCGGCCCCGACCGCGAACGCGCCGAGGATCCAGCCGATCGAGGAAGCCCCGAAGCCCCGCTCCCCCGCCAGGAGGAACACTCCCACCTGGAGCGGCGCCATGAACCCGATCTCGCTCAGCGCGGTGGCGAGCACGAGCGGTCCCACCAGGCGGTGGCGGCGGATGTAGCGCAGTCCGTCGGCCAGGTCCTGCCAGGGGGTGCCGGGTCCGGCCGCGCCCGGCTCCGCCGGCAGGGGCGCGATGCGCACACCGGCCAGGAGGAGGAGGGAGAACGCGAACAGCACCCCGGCCGTCGCGAAGGCGGCCTCGCCGTGGTGGGCGAGGGCGAACCCGGCCAGGGGCGGGCCCACCGCCTTGCCGATCCGGATCGCCAACTGCCGCATGCCGACCAGGCGGACGACCTCGTCGGGGGCGGTGAGCCGCGGGGGCAGCGCGCCCACCGCCGGCATGAACAGGGCGTCCACCACCCCGAAGACCAGCGCCACCACCACCAGCAGCAAGATCCTGGGTGTGCTGAGCCACAGCACCGCGGCGAGCGCGAGGATCACCGCGGCCCGCAGGGCGTCGGAACCGATGACGACCTTGCGCGGATCGAACCGGTCGGCCACCACACCGCCCAGCAGCATCAGCAGCGCCCTGGGGACGGCACCCACCGCCAGCACCATGCCGACCTGTGCCGGCCCGGCGAACTGCGCGGCCGCCCAGCCCAGCGCGAGGAAGTAGACGCTGTCGCCGACGATGGACGCGAAGTAGGCGGTCAGCCAGCGCAGCACGTTCGTGTCGCGGTGCGCGGGGCGGGCCGGCCGTGCCGGGCTCCGCCCGGACGGGCCGGGCCGGCCGGACGCCGCGCCGGACGCGTCCAAAGGCGTGCATGTTCCCTTGCCCGCAAGGGGGTTGGGCGGGGGGCCCGCCTCCGGGACGAGGGTGGCGGCGCGGGGTCCGGGGCCGGTGGGCGGGGCGGAGCCGCCGGACCTCGGGAACCCGGCTCTGACGGCGTCGGCATCGGTCACAGCCGGGATCCTCACCTCAATCTCCATACGGGACAAGGGATTCCGGTACGTCCTGGGCCAGGGCTCCACCGGCGTTCCGGCGGAAGCCTTCCCGCCGGACGCGGGTGGGACCGGCGGAGCGGGCGGGTCCCGCGGCCGGATCGCGGCTCAGTCGGTTTCGTCCGGTGTCGTCTCGGGCTTGGTGTAGAGGACCTCGCGGGCCTGTTCCGCGGCGCGGGCGAGGCTCTCGGAGACGTAGTCGAGGAAGCGGGCGATGTTCTCCAGGCGGTTGCCGGCCGGGGTGCCGTGGCCCAGGACGCCGACGCCCTGGCGTGCGGTCTCCACGATCTGGGCGGTGGAGCGGGCGCTGGCCATCATGGACTGGTACCAGACGTCGTCGTCGACGACGTAGCGCTCGCGGCGGCGTTCGTCGCGCTCCCTGCGGACCAGGCCCTGGCTCTCCAGGAACGCGATGGCCTTGGAGATGGACGCCGGGCTGACCTGGAGGCGCTGGACGAGTTCGGCGGCGGTGAGGCTGCCGGAGTCGGTGAGGGTGAGGCAGGCCATCACGCGGGCCATCATCGTGGGCGCGCCCGAGGCCATGAAGACGGTGGTGAGCACCTCTTCGTACTCGCGTACGGCCTGTTCGTGGCGGCCTTGCGGCTGGGGTGTCCTCGCGTCCCGGGGGGTGGCCTGCTTGCGGCGGTGGGCGCGGTGTTCAGTGGCCCGGTGGGCGAGGTCGGCGCGGTAGGAGGTGGGGCCGCCGTTGCGCATCACCTCGCGCGTGATGGTGGAGGTCGGGCGGTCCAGGCGTCGGGCGATCTCGGCGTAGGCGAGGCCGTCGGCCAGTCCCAGCGCGATCTGCTGGCGTTCCTGCTGGGTGAGCCTGCCTCCCGGCATCGCGGTCTCCTTCGTCGTGCATGGCGCGTGTTGTCGGGACTATAGCGTTCACATCCAATTCATTGCAACAACAGAAGTCCGGAGTGTTGCGTTAGATGTTGAACCATTGCAACAATTTCCGTTCTCCCAACTGCAGTTATGCGCCTGTTGCGCAACGCCACTGTTGCTCGATCAGTGAATGCAACGTAGCTTTTCTGTCATCAGAAACCGCGGGCCGCTGGGGCGCGCGATGCAGGAGAAGGAGAGCACGATGCAGAAGTTCGACTCCCCCGCCCCGATCTCCGCCGTTCTCGCCATCCCCGCCGGCCGGGTCCGCCTGGTCGCCGCGGACGGCGCCGACACCGGCGTCGAGGTCGTGCCCGCCGACGCCTCCAGGGGCGCCGACGTGAAGGCGGCCGAGCAGGTCACCGTCGCCTACGCCGACGGCGTCCTGCGCATCGAGACCCCGGAGGCCAACAGCCGCCTCCTGGGCGCCGGTTCCGGGGCCGTCGAGGTCACCGTCCAGCTCCCCGCCGGCTCCCGCGTCGAGGCGAGGACCGCCGCCGCCGAGATCAGCGGCACCGGACGCCTCGGCGACGTCACCGCCGAATCCGCCCAGGGCACCATCACCCTCGACGAGACCGCGAGCGCCCGCCTGACCCTCGCCGCCGGTGACATCACCGTGCGCCGGCTCGGCGGCTCCGCCGAGATCAGCACCCAGAAGGGCGACCTGACCATCACCGAAGCCGTGCACGGCACCGTCACCCTGCGCACCGAGGCCGGCCACATCAGCGTCGGCGCCGCCCACGGCGTCTCCGCCACCCTGGACGCCGGCACCGGATACGGCCGCGTCGACAACGCCCTGAACAACTCCGAGGGCTCCGCCGCAGGCCTGGCCATCCACGCCACCACCGGCTACGGCGACATCACCGCCCGCAGCAACTGAACGGCAGGGGCCCTCGGCGGGCACCCGCCGCAGATCCCCCGGCCCTCATCCGCCGCACGGCAGTCAACGGGCATCCGCCGGGAGACGGATGCCCCACACCTCGCGCAGTGCGTCGCACACCTCGCCGACGGTGGCGCGGGCGCGCAGGGCTTCCCTCATCGGGCGCAGGACGTCGCCGTCGCCCGCCGCCGCCTTCTTCAGCCTGGTGAGTGCGGCGTCCACGTCCCGTTGTTCGCGCCAGGCACGGAGTTTGGCGATGCGTTCGCCCTGCCGCACCGCGGCAGCGGGGTCGGCGGGCGCCGGCCCCTCGGGCCTCTCCGCGTCGAAGGTGACGGAGCCGGTCAGGGGCACGACGTACGCGCCGGGGCCGGTCTCCCGGACCACCTGGCGGGCGTCGGTGGCCCACTGCGGAAGCTCGGTACGGCAGTACCGGACGAGGTCCGCGGCCAGCCGCGCTGACGGCCCCGGCGGGAAGACACGGGCACCCTGCGGGGTGCACTCCCCCGCCCCGCCGTCCTGGACGATGACGGTGCCGGACAGCCGGCCGGCCGCCACCCCCTGCTCCTCGGCGACCAGTTGGTACAGCAGGAGCAGCGGCGCGGCGCAGGCGCCGCAGCGCATCGAGGTGACGACCTCGTCGAGCGGGATCCCGGCGAACAGCACCCGCATGTCGTCGATCGAGTCGATCGCCACCCCCGCCCGGCCGACCTCAGCGCTCGCCGCCGGCGCGTCGGAGTCGTGCCCGGTCCGGGTCGGCACGTCGAACACCACGGACAGCTCCGTCGTGCCGGCCGCGATCTGCCGCCGGTAGCGGGCGTTGGCCTCGGCCGCAGTGCCGGCGACCAATGCGGTGCACGGCCCCGGCGTGGGCGGACGGTCGGTGCGCGGGTCCGGGTGGGCGACGCGGGTCGAGGGGTGGGCGGACGGCTCCCGGAGCGACTGGTCCGCCTCCCGGAGCCACGTGCCCGCCTCCCCCGGACCTTGGCCGCTCCGCTCCCCCTTCCGCTTCCGCCGGTCCGGGTTCCCGGGCTCGCGAACCGGCGGGCCGTGCACCGGGCCGGCGTGCGGTCGTGGCGCGCCTGTTGCGGTGTGCTCCATGCAGTCCCGTTTCTCGGTGCCCGCCGCGCGGCGGGGGCCGGGGTTCAGCCGACGACGGTCCAGGTGTCGCCGCCGGCGAGCAGTGCCGCGAGGTCTCCCTTGCCGTTCTGCTCGATGGCCGCGTCCAGCTGGTCGGTCATCTGCGTGTCGTAGACGGGACGTTCGACGCTGCGGAAGACCCCGATGGGGGTGTGGTGCAGGGTGTCGGGGTCGGCGAGGCGGGACAGGGCGAACGCTGTGGTCGGGGACGCGGTGTGGGCGTCGTGGACCAGGATCCGGTGCCGGGTCTCGTCCGTCACCGGGACCACGACCAGGTCTCCGGTGACGGGGTCGCGGACGACGCCCTTGGACTGGTCGGTGCCGAAGGTGATGGGCCGGCCGTGTTCGAGGCGGATGACGGCTTCCTCGGCCTGTTGCTTGTCCTTGAGGACCTCGAAGGCGCCGTCGTTGAAGATGTTGCAGTTCTGGTAGATCTCCACCAGCGCGGTGCCCGGGTGGGCGGCGGCCTGGCGCAGGACGTCGGTGAGGTGCTTGCGGTCGGAGTCGACCGTACGGGCCACGAACGAGGCCTCCGCGCCGATCGCCAGGGACACCGGGTTGAACGGCGCGTCGAGCGAGCCCATCGGCGTCGACTTGGTGATCTTCCCGACCTCGGAGGTCGGCGAGTACTGCCCCTTGGTCAGGCCGTAGATCCGGTTGTTGAACAGCAGGATCTTCAGGTTCACGTTGCGGCGCAGGGCATGGATGAGGTGGTTGCCGCCGATGGACAGCGCGTCGCCGTCCCCGGTGACCACCCACACGGACAGATCCCGGCGCGAGGAGGCGAGTCCGGTGGCGATCGCGGGGGCACGCCCGTGGATCGAGTGCATCCCGTAGGTGTTCATGTAGTACGGGAACCGCGAGGAGCAGCCGATCCCGGAGACGAAGACGATGTTCTCCTTCGCCAGCCCCAGCTCCGGCATGAACCCCTGCACCGCCGCCAGGATCGCGTAGTCACCACAGCCCGGGCACCAGCGCACCTCCTGATCGGACTTGAAGTCCCGTGCGGTCAGCGGTACTTCGGGCCTGGGGATGAGGGTCAGGGCCTCAGCGGGCATCGATGGCCTCCTTGAGGGCGGTGGCGAGCTGTTCGGCCTTGAACGGCATGCCGTTGACCTGTGTGTGGGAGTGGGCGTCGACCAGGTACGTGGCCCGGATCAGGGTGGCGAGCTGGCCGAGGTTCATCTCCGGGATCACGACACGGTCGTAGGAGCGAAGGACGTCGCCGAGATTGCGGGGGAAGGGGTTGAGGTGGCGCAGGTGGGCCTGCGCGATGTGTTCGCCGGCGGCGCGGAACCTGCGCACGGCGGCGGTGATGGGCCCGTAGGTGGAACCCCAGCCCAAAACGAGCGTGTTCGCTTCGCCGGCGGGGTCGTCGACGTCGAGGTCGGGGACGTCGATCCCGTCGATCTTGGCCTGCCGGGTGCGGACCATGAACTCGTGGTTGGCGGGATCGTAGGAGATGTTCCCGCTGCCGTCCTGCTTCTCGATCCCGCCGATCCGGTGCTCGAGCCCCGGCGTCCCCGGGACCGCCCAGGGACGGGCCAGCGTCTGCGGGTCACGCTTGTACGGCCAGAAGACCTCGGTGCCGTCGTCCAGGGCGTGGTTGGGGTGCTGGGCGAACTGGACGCGCAGGTCGGGGAGTTCATCGCTCTCCGGGACGCGCCAGGGTTCGCTGCCGTTGGCGAGGTAGCCGTCGGAGAGGAGGAAGACCGGGGTGCGGTAGGTGACGGCGATCCGGGCCGCCTCGATGGCCGCGTCGAAGCAGTCCGCCGGCGTCATGGGCGCGACGATCGGGACCGGGGCCTCGCCGTTGCGGCCGTACATCGCCTGCAACAGGTCGGCCTGCTCCGTCTTGGTCGGCAGACCCGTGGACGGCCCACCCCGCTGGATGTCGATGACCAGCAACGGCAGTTCGAGCGAGACGGCCAGCCCGATCGTCTCCGACTTCAGCGCCACACCCGGCCCCGACGTCGTCGTCACCGCCAGCGAACCACCGAAGGCGGCCCCCAACGCGGCCCCGATCCCCGCGATCTCGTCCTCCGCCTGGAACGTGCGCACCCCGAAATTCTTGTGCCGGCTCAACTCATGCAGGATGTCCGAAGCCGGAGTGATCGGATACGAACCCAGATACAACGGCAGATCCGCCTGCCGGGACGCCGCGATCAGACCGTACGACAGCGCCAGATTCCCCGAGATGTTGCGGTACGTACCCGTCGGGAACGTCTGCGCCGCCGGAGCCACCTCGTAGGAGACCGCGAAATCCTCCGTCGTCTCCCCGAAATTCCAACCCGCCCTGAACGCCGCCAGGTTCGCCGCTGCGATCTCAGGCTTCTTCGCGAACTTCGCCGCCAGGAACTTCTCCGTACCCTCCGTCGGCCGGTTGTACATCCACGACAACAACCCCAGCGCGAACATGTTCTTGCTCCGCTCGGCCTCCTTGCGCGAGAGGTCGAACTCCTTCAGCGCCTCCACCGTCATCGTCGTCAACGGCACCGGATGCACGCTGTACCCATCGAGCGAACCGTCCTCCAGCGGACTGGTCGCATACCCGACCTTCTGCATCGCCCGCTTCGTGAACTCGTCCGTGTTCACGATGATCTCCGCACCCCGTGGCACATCCGCCATGTTCGCCTTCAACGCGGCCGGATTCATCGCCACCAGCACATTCGGCGCGTCACCCGGGGTGAGGATGTCGTGGTCGGCGAAGTGCAGTTGAAAAGAAGAAACGCCCGGCAGGGTTCCTGCGGGGGCCCGGATCTCGGCCGGGAAGTTCGGCAGCGTCGAGAGGTCGTTGCCGAACGAGGCCGTCTCCGAAGTGAAACGGTCACCGGTGAGCTGCATCCCGTCACCCGAGTCGCCGGCGAAGCGGATGACGACCCGGTCCAGGCGCCGGACTTCCTTGTCGTACACCCCTGTCGTGGCGGGGGCGGTGGTGTGCACGGACATACGTGGGTCGGCTCCTGTCGGTGCTGGTCCGGCGGGTGCGGGCACGTCGGCGGACAGGCGGTGCGGTGCAGGGTCCTACGTCTGCGTCGAGGCTAGGCACCGCCGGTGGAGGGGCGCTCGGGCCGTCGTCCAGCGGCTGCTCCGCCCCGCCCCGGGGCTGTCCCGGCGGGCGCAGGGGGCGGCTGGACCGCTCGGCTACTGGGGCTGGTTGCCGTGTTTGCGGGAGGGCTGGGGGACGTGTTTGGTGCGCAGGACGGCGAGGGCGTCGATCAGGCGGATGCGGGTCTCGGCGGGGTCGATGACGTCGTCGACCAGGCCTCGTTCCGCGGCGTAGTAGGGGTGCATGAGCTGGTCCCGGTATTCCTTGATGTGCTGGGTGCGGGTGGCCTCGGGGTCGTCGGCGGCGGCGATGTCGCGGCGGAAGATGACGCCGGCCGCGGCTTCCGCTCCCATGACGGCGATCTCGTTGCCGGGCCAGGCCAGGGAGAGGTCGGAGCCGATGGAGCGGGAGTCCATGACGATGTAGGCGCCGCCGTAGGCCTTGCGCAGGACGAGCTGGATGCGGGGGACGGTGGCGTTGCAGTAGGCGTAGAGAAGTTTCGCGCCGTGGCGGATGATCCCGTCGTGTTCCTGGCCGACGCCGGGCAGGAAGCCGGGGACGTCGACGAGGGTGACGAGGGGGATGTTGAAGGAGTCGCACAGCTGCACGAAGCGGGCTGCTTTCTCGCTGCCTTCGATGTCGAGGGCGCCGGCGAGGTGGGCGGGCTGGTTGGCGACGATGCCGACCGTGTGGCCGTCCAGGCGGGCCAGTGCGCACAGCACGTTGGGGGCCCAGCGTTCGTGGACCTCGAAGAAGTCGCCGTCGTCGACGACCTCGGCGATGACGTGGCGCATGTCGTAGGCGCGGGTGGTGTCGTGGGGCACCAGGTCGCGCAAGGCGGGGGTGCGGCGGGCGGGGTCGTCGGTGCAGGGTTCGGCCGGCGGGTGTTCGCGGTTGTTGGCGGGCAGCAGGCAGAGCAGGTAGCGGACGTCGGTGAGGCAGTCGTCCTCGTCGTCGTAGGTGAAGGAGGCGACGCCGGAGCGGGTGGCGTGGGCGTCGGCGCCGCCCAGTTCCTCGTGGCTGACCTGTTCGCCGGTGACGGCTTCGACGACGTCGGGGCCGGTGATGAACATCTGGGCGGTGCCGCGCACCATGAACACGAAGTCGGTCAGGGCCGGGGAGTAGGCGGCTCCGCCGGCGCAGGGGCCCATGATGACGCTGATCTGCGGGATGATCCCGGAGTTGCGGACGTTGCGCTGGAAGATGCCGCCGTATCCGGCGAGCGCGGTGACGCCTTCCTGGATGCGGGCTCCGGCGCCGTCGCACAGGCCCACGATGGGGGCGCCCGCGGTGGCGGCCATGTCCATGATCTTGTGGATCTTCTCGGCGTGGGCCTCGCCGAGGGAGCCGGCGAAGATGCGGAAGTCGTGGGCGTAGGCGAAGACGGTGCGCCCGTACACGCGGCCCCAGCCGGTGACGACGCCGTCGGTGTGGGGGCGGTGGTCCTCCAGGCCGAAGCCGCTCGCGCGGTGCCGGCGCAGTCCTTCGATCTCGGTGAAGCGGCCGTCGTCGAAGAGGAGCGCGAGGCGTTCGCGGGCGGTGAGTTTGCCCTTGGCGTGCTGGGCTGCGGTGGCCCGTGGACCGGGTCCGTCGCGCAGGGTCTGCCGGAGTGCCTCGAGTTCGGCGAGTGTGCCGCGCCGCTGTCCCGGTGCGTCGTGCGGGGCGGTGATGGGCTCCGCGGGCATGGGTGTCCCCCTCCGGCCGTCGTGGTGAGCCGCCGACCAGCGTGCGCCGGGGCGCTCGAGGGTGGTTGGAGTGGTGGACGATGCGGCGCGGGGCCGGGCCGTCCTTCGCCGCCGGGGGCCTGTCCCTGCCGTCCTCCTTCGTGAAGGTCAGGGGGTGTCTCGACGGTGAACAGGTCTGTCTCGCCCGTTCTTCGGCGGTGGTGGCGGGCGTTGGGGGCTGTGGTGTTTCTCCACCGGGCTGCGAGCGGTCGTCGAGGGCGGGTCGGCATGCTCGGGATCGTGAGCTCCGATGCGGCCCTGGCGTGAGACGTGAGGAGCTCGGACCGCCCGCCGGCGCTCCCACCCCCCCCCGAGGGTGCCGGCGGGCCGGTCCACCGCGGCCCGCCGCGACGCGTACGGGCCCTGCCGCGGGGCGTGCCCGCCCGGGAGGGGCGGGGTGCGCGGCTGCGGGGCGACTTCGGGCGTACGGAGCCCGACCTGCTCGGGCAGGGTTCGATCCGCCGTGCCGGGCCGGGCGGTCGAGGGCCCGTTCTTCCGGCCGGGACGACCGGCCGGCTCCAGACGAAGGAGACACCGACAGTGGACACCACCTGGTTCCGACGCTTCACCGCCCCGGGCGACGGGCCGCGGCTCGTGTGCTTCCCGCACGCCGGGGGTTCGGCGACGGCGTATCTGCCGCTGGCGCGGACGCTGCCCGCTGACCTCGATGTGGTGTCCGTGCAGTATCCGGGGCGCCAGGACCGCTACCGCGAGGCGCCGTTCACCTCGATCGCCGCGCTCGTCGAGGCGGTGGCCGGGCACCTGGCCGAGGAGCTGGAGAAGGATCCCTCGCGGCCGTACGCCCTGTTCGGTCACAGCATGGGCGCGCTCGTCGCGTTCGAGACGGCCCGGCTGCTCGCCGCGCGTGACCTGCCGTCCGCGCAGCGGCTGTTCCTGTCCGGGCGGGGCGCGCCGGGCCCGCGGAGCAGTGAGCACTACCAGTTCTTCGACGACGCCGATGTGCTGGCCGAGGTGCGCCGGCTGGGCGGTACCGATCAGGCGATGCTCGACAACGCCGAGGTCATGGAGATGGTGCTGCCGGGGCTGCGGGCCGACTACCGGGCCCTTGGCACCTATCGGTGGCACGAGGGTGAGCCGCTCGCGGCCCCGATATCGGTGCTGGTCGGGGACAGCGACCCGATGGTGAGTGTCGAGGAGGCCGTGACGTGGCGGGAGCACACCGGGGGCGACTTCGCGCTGAAGGTGTTCTCCGGGGGTCACTTCTATCTGGCCGACCACCTCGCCGGGATCGCCGCGACCGTGACGGAGGGGCTGCTCGCCGGGACGGGCGCCCGCTGACCCGTTTCCGGGCCGGGCACGCCGGCGGGCCGTGGGACGGGTCCGTGCCCGCGCTCCGCGCCCCGGGCCGTGACGGTGCCCGCGCTCGTGTCCGGGCCGGGCCGTGGCTCGATGTGGCTGGTTGACCCTGACCCGGGGTCAGGGTGAACGCTGAACCCATGACCACTTCCCCCACAGCTTCCTGGTCCGGCATGGTCCCCGTCGACGACACGGCGCTGGCCGTCACCGACACGGGCGGCCCCGGCCGGGCCGTCGTCTATCTCAACGGCGCCTACGCCGACCGGCGGCCCTGGCGGCCCGTCATCGCCGAACTCGGCGCCGGCTGGCGGCACATCACGTTCGACGGGCGGGCCCGCGGCCGCTCGCGCCGGTCGGCGGACTACTCCTTCGAGGCCGCCCTGCGCGACATCGACGCCGTCCTCGGCGCGAGGGGCGTCGACCGGCCGCTGCTGGTGGGCTGGTCCTACGGCGCCTCACTCGCCGTGCACTGGGCCGAGCGCAACCCCGGCCGCGCGCTCGGCGTGGTGTGCGTGGACGGAGCGGTCCCCTACGGTCTGACCGGTGAGGCGGGGCGGGCGCGGATCCGGCACCTGTTCCGCCGGATGCGGCTGCTGCTGCCGCTGGTGCGGCCCTTCGGGCTGGCCGCGCGGATGAGCGCCGACCGGCACGCCGACGTCAACATCGAGGCCAACGAGATCACCGCGGCCATCGGACCGGTCCTGGACCGGGTGGCGTGCCCGGTGCGTTTCGTCCTCGCCACCGGCGCGAGCCTGGGCGGCCAGGAGGAGGAGATGGAGGAGATGCGGGCCTCGCTGGACCCGGTGCTCGCCCGCAACCGGGACATCCGGGTGAGCGCGAAGGTCGCGAGCAACCACTCCCACATCCTGCGCAAGGACTTCCGGGCGGTGGCCGCGGCGGTCCGTGAGACGGCGGCCGCCCTCGACGGCGGGGCGCGCTGACCTCATGGTGTACGGGCTCACGATCGGGCAGGCTGCGGCGTTCGCCGGTGTCACGGTCAAGGCGGTGCGCCACTACCACCGGCTCGGTCTGGTGGAGGAACCCGGGCGGGACGGTTCGGGCTATCGGCGGTACGGGTCGGCGCAGATGCTGCGGCTGGTGCAGGTGCGGACGCTGGCCGGCGCGGGGGTGCCGCTCGCCGAGATCGCCGGGCTTCTCGACGGGGACCCGGAGGGATTCGCGGCGGCGCTGGAGGATGTCGAGCGCCGGCTCACCGAGCGGATCGAGGAGCTGATCGCGCGGCGGGCGGTGCTGCACCGGCTGGCCTCAGGGGACCGGCTGCTGCTGCCCGAGCGGGCCTGCGCGGTACTGGACCGGCTCGCGGAACTGGGGGTCGGTGCCGCGTACGTGGCGATCCAGCAGGAGGCGCTGGTCCTGGCGCGGGCTCTGGTGCCGGAGGTGTTCGAGAGTTTCCTGCAGCATCTGGAGCACCAGCTGGCCGATCCGCAGTACGTCGAGCTGGTGCGGCGCTGTCAGGACGCCGAGGCGTGGGATGCGGACGATCCGCGGCTCGACGAGCTGGCGGCCGCGCTGGCCGCCAAGGTGCTGGCCCATCGCGAGGAGCTGTCGATGCCGGCGGCGTTCCGGGCCAGGCCCGACGCCGCCGCCCGGTACGGGCTGATCAACCATCACCGTGAGGACCAGGCGCCCGCGGCGGTGCGGCTGACCGAGCTGCTGGAGGCGAACCTGCGGGCGGCCGGGGTGGAGGTTCCGCAGCAGTGAGCGCCCCCGGGCGGCTCGGCGTGTGGCCGCCCGCCGGGTCCGTGCGGGCGGGGCGGGTCACGGGTAGGTGTGGAAGCCGCGGCCGGACTTCTTTCCCAGCAGGCCGCCCTCGACCATGCGCAGCAGCAGGGGCGGCGGGGCGTAGAGGGGTTCCTTGTACTCCTCGTACATGGCGCGGGCGATGGAGACGGTGGTGTCCAGGCCGATGAGGTCGGCCAGGCGCAGCGGTCCCATGGGGTGGGAGCAGCCCTGGGTCATGCCCTGGTCGATGGTGTCGGCGTCGGCGAGGCCGGATTCGAGCATGCGGACGGCGCTGAGCAGGTAGGGGAAGAGGAGGGCGTTGACGAGGAAGCCGGCCCGGTCCGGGGAGGTGATGGGTGTCTTGCCCAGGACGTCGCGGACGAAGGTCTCGGCGCGGGTGCCGACCGCCCGGTCGGTGAGGACGGAGTCGATGACTTCGACGAGCGGGAGCACGGGGACGGGGTTGAAGAAGTGCAGGCCCAAAACCTGGGCGGGGCGGCGGGTGGCGGCGGCGAGGCGGACGATCGGGATGGAGGAGGTGTTGGATGCCAGGATCGCGTCGGGGTCCTCGACGATCTTGTCGAGGGTGGCGAACAGGTCCTGTTTGAGGGGCTCGTCCTCTTTGACGGCCTCGATCACCAGGTGCCGGTCGGCGAGTTGGCCCAGGTCGCGGGTGAACGAGACGCGGGCCAGGGCCGCTTCGCGGTCGGCTGGGGTGAGTTTGCCCTTGGTGACGGCGCGGTCGAGGGAGGCGGTGAGCCGCCGGGGTGCGGTGTCCAGGGAGGTTTCGGAGAACACCACGACCCGCACGTCCAGGCCTGCTTTGGCGCAGAGTTCGGCGATGCCGGTGCCCATGATGCCGCTGCCGACGACACCGACCCGGTCGATACCGGTGTGTGCACGGCTGCCGGTGGTGATGTCGGTGTGCGGCGTGGCTGTGGTGGTCATAGGTTCCTCCCCCAGGTCAGAAGTGATGCTCCGATCGACATGCCGCCGCCGAACCCGGCGAGGAGCACCAGGTGTCCGGGGGCGAGGGCTCCGCTGCGGTTCGCGTCGTCGAGGGCGACGGGCACGGAGGCGCTGCCGACGTTGCCGTAGCGGATCAGGGTGCGGTGGGTCTGTGCGCCGGCCAGGCCGGTGCGTTCGACGAGGTCGGTGAGCATGACGCCGTTGGCCTGGTGGGGGACGAAGTGGTCGACGGCGGCGATGTCGACGCCGGCCCGGTCGGTGAGGGCGGTCAGGGCGGGCGGGACGTGTTCGGCGACGAAGTCGCGTACGCCGCGGCCGTCCATCCTGAAGTGGTGGCCGCCGTCGGCGAGGGTCTGCGCGGAGGCGGGGTTGCGGCTGCCGCCCGCTTCGACGCGGATGAGGTGGTGGGCGTCGCCGCGGCTGGACAGGTCGCTGGCGATGATGCCGTACGGCTCGGGGACGGCGCCGACGACGGCGGCTCCGGCGCCGTCGGCGAAGAGGATCGCGGTCCTGCGGTCGGTGAAGTCCAGGATGCGGGAGTACACGTCGGCGCCGATCACCAGGGCGCGGGCCGTGGGGTGTTGGGCGATGAGGCTGTGGGCGAGGGCGAGGGCGTAGACGAAGCCGCTGCACACGACGTTGACGTCGAAGCAGGCCGCGTTCCAGGCGCCCAGCGCGCTTTGGACGAGGTAGGAGGTGGGGGGCTGGGGGAAGTCGCCGGTGGAGGTCGACACGATGACGTAGTCGATCTGACCGGCGCTCAGGCCTGCCTGGTCCAGGGCGCGTTCGGCCGCGAGGGTGGCGAGGTCGGAGGTCGCCTCGTGGGGGGCGGCGTAGCGGCGGGAGCGGATCTGGGTCTTGGCCTCGATCCACTGGGGGGTGACGCCGACGCGTTCGGCGATCTCGTCGTTGGTGACCTCGTGCTTGGGCAGGTAGGAGCCGGTGGAGAGGATGCCGATGCCCACGTCAGGTCCCCTCGGCGGGTGCGGGGGCGGTGCGCAGGGGGTTGAGGCGGGCGGCGCCGATCCTCTCGCGCAGGGCGGGGTCGGTGACGCCGAGTCCTTCCCGGGGGGCCAGGCACAGGACGCCGACCTTTCCGGTGTGGCGGTTGAGCTGGACCAGGCGGGCGGCCTCGCCCACGTCGGTGAGGGGGAACACCGCCGACAGGACCGGGGAGAGGTGTCCCAGGCGGAACAGGCGGTTGCATTCGGCCTGTTCCTGGAGGTTGGCGGCGTGGCTGCCGATGATCCGTTTGAGGTTCATCCACAGGTAGCGGTTGTCGAAGTGGTGGTCGTATCCGGTGCTGGATCCGCAGGTGACGACGGTGCCGCCCTTGCGGACGACGAATACCGAGATGCCGAAGGTGGCGCGGCCGACGTAGTCGAAGACGACGTGCGGGTCCTCGCCGGCCTGGCGGCGGATCTCGCGGCCCAGGCGCTTGCCCAGTTCGATGGTCCGTTCGGGGGTGGGGGCGTCGTCGCCGCCCATGCCGATCTCGTTGCGGTCGATCACGATGTCGCAGCCCAGGCGGCGCAGTGCGGTGGCCTTCGCTTCGGAGCTGACGACGCCGACGGCGATGCCGCCCGCGTTCTTGACCATCTGGACGGCGAACGCGCCGAGTCCGCCGGTGGCGCCCCAGATGAGGACGATGTCGCCCTGTTTGATGCGGGCGCCGTTGTCGCCGACGAGCATCCGGTAGGAGGTGGCGGCGGTCAGCAGGACGCTCGCGGACTCCTCCCAGGTCAGGTGGGCCGGCTTGGGCAGGAGCTGGCTGGCGCGGACGACGGTGTAGTGGGCGAGGCCGCCGAAGTTGGTCTCGTATCCCCAGATCCGCTGGCGGGTGCCGAGCATGGCGTCGGCGTGGGTGGCGGGTTCCTGTTCGTCGACCTGGACGCAGGAGGCGACGACGTGGTCGCCGGTCTTCCAGTGCCGTACGCCCGCACCGGTCTTGACGACGATGCCGGCGGCGTCGGAGCCGACGACGTGGTGGGGCAGGTCGTGGCGGGCGGCGTGGGCGCCCTCGCGGGCGTGGCGCTTGAGGAAGGAGAAGGTGGGGACGGGTTCGAAGGTCGCCGACCAGACGGTGTTGTAGTTGATGGAGCTGGCCATGACGGCGACGACGACCTCGTCGGGGGCGATGTCGGGCATCGGGACGGGTCCGACGTGCAGGGACTTGCGGACGTCCTTGTCCTCGACGCCGTCGAACATGCCGGCGTCGGCGGCCAGCAGGTGGGTTGCCTGGTAGGTGGCGGGCAGGTCGTGTCGTGCGAGGTCGTCCGGTCCTGCCCCGTCCAGCAGGGCCTGGGTCAGAGCGTCCATGATCGCCTTTCTGGTCCGCTGTGGTCACGGGGGCGGGGGTGCCCTGCGGCACGGGGGTGGGCGCGTCGGGTCCGCGGCGCGGTGGGCGTGCTCACAGGACGGAGCCGTTGCTGGTCCTCCTGCGCAGGCTGGGCCTGCTGGAGCGGGCGAGGTCCTGCCACATGTCGGACAGGCCCATGACGGTGCGGGCGGCGAACAGGCGGCGGATGGAGACTTCCTGGTTGAGTTCGGCGCGGATCAGGCCGACGAGGCGGATGGCGCGCAGCGAGTTGCCGCCGAGGTCGAAGAAGTCCTCGTCGATGCCGACCCGGTCCAGTTCGAGGACGTCGGCGAAGGCCGCGGCCAGGATCTTCTCGGTGTCGTTGCGGGGGGCCTTGTGGGTGTCGTGGTCGGTGGCCGGCGTCGGCTCGGGCAGTGCGGTGCGGTCGATGCGTCCGCCGGGGGTCAGCGGCAGCCGGTCGAGGACGGTGAACAGGGCGGGGACCTGGGGTTCGGGCAGCCGGGCGGCGGTGAAGCGGCGCAGTTCGTCGTCCGGGACGCTCGCGCCGTTCGCGGGGACGACGTAGGCCAGGAGCCGGGGCCGGCCTGCGCTGTCGGGGCGGACGGTGACGGCGCACTGGGCGAGGGCGGGGTGCTCGGCCAGGGCCTCCTCGGTCTCGGCGGGTTCGACGCCGGTGCCGCGCAGTTCGGCCCGGGTGCCGGGGCCGCCGACGTGGGTGAGGCGGCCGTCCTCGTCGCGGCGTGCGCGGTCCCCGGTGCGGTACATGAGGCTGCCGGGCGGGCCGGCGGGGCAGGGGACGAAGCGGGTGGCGGTGGCGGCGGGGTGGCCGAGGTAGCCGCGGGTCACGCCGGGGCCGGCCACGTACAGCTCTCCGGTGACGCCGGCGGGGACCGGTGCGAGGCCCGGGCCCAGCAGGTGCAGGGCGGTGTCGTGGCTGTGGCCGATCGTGCCCGCGGGGGGCAGCGGCTGGTCCGCGCTCACCGGGTGGCGGGCGGCGAACACGGTGCTTTCGGCGCTGCCGTGGCCGGTGACGACGTTCAGGTGGGGGCAGGCCTCGCGGATGCGGCGCAGGGCGGCGGCGGGCACGCGGTCGCCGCCGGTGACCACCTGGCGCAGCGGGGCGAGGAGCTCGGGGCGGCGGGCGGCGATCGCGGTGAGGCGGGCGGCGGGCAGCCACAGGGTGGTGATGGTGTCGGTGCCCCCGATCCGGGCCAGGGTGTCGTCCTCCCGTTCCCCGGGGGGTGTCACGACCACCCGGGCGCCGTTGAGGAGCGGTGTCCACAGTTCGAGGGCGAGGGCCTCGACGGTGTGCGGGCCGTGCCACAGCACGGTGTGCTCGCCGGTCCGGTGCCAGAGGGGGTCGGCAGCGAAGCGGGCCAGGTTGCGGTGGGTGAGGGCGACGGGTGCGTCGGCGCCGCCGTCGAGTGGGGTGTCCGCGACGGCGAACAGGGCCTGTGGGTGGGCGGGGACCGGGTGGTGCGCGGCCGCGTGGTCGTCGGCGGCGGCCGGGGCGGGGTCGTCGAGGACGATCACGGACAGGTCCGCGACGGCGGGGAGGATGGCGGCGGTCGCCGGGTCGGTGAGCAGGACGCGCGCGAAGGAGCGGGCGGCCTGCGTGGTGAGGTCACCGGCCGCGAGGGCGGGGTCCAGGGGCAGCCAGGCGGCGCCGGTCTTCGCTACCGCGAGCAGGGCGATGGCCAGGTCCGCCGATCGGGGCAGGGCGACCGCCACGACTGTCTCGGCCGCCACCGTGCGGGCGCGCAGGGCGGTGGCCAGCAGGCTCGAGCGGGCGTCCAGTTCGCGGTAGGTGAGGGTCGTGTCTCCGTCGGTGAGGGCGGTGGCGTCGGGGGTGCGTTCGGCCTGCCGGGCGAACAGGTGGGTGACCGTCTCCTGCGCGGCCGGGAGGCGGGGCTGCTCCTGCCGGCGGGCCGCGGTGGGCGTCCGCTCTCCCACGGCGTCGGCGGTCACGTCCAGGGAGCCGACGCTCTGGTCGCCGGCGGCGACCAGGGCGCGGACGTGGGCGATGAGTTCCTCGCCGATGAAGCGCAGTTCGGGGCGGGTGTAGAGGCGTTCGGGGGCGTCGAGGCGGATGAACAGGTCGCTGTCGGCGCTGCCGTCGGTGTAGACGCCGATGGACAGTTCGTCGAAGGTGCCGGTCGTCGCGCCGAAGTAGCGGGCCGGGCTGTCGCCGAAGTGGAGCTGCTGCACGAACTCGACGACGTTCAGGACGACGCCGAAGCTGCCGCGGTCGCTCAGGGGGGTGCCGGCGGCGCGCTGGATGTCGGAGTAGTGGCAGGCGGCGTGGTCGAAGATCTCGTACGTCTCGTCGACGAGCGTGTCGGCGATCTCGGTGAACGTCGCGTTCAGCGGCACCTTGGCGCGGACCGGGACCACGTTGACGGCGAGGCCGGGTGTTCTGCTGGCGACGCCGACGCGGTTGCCGACGGCCAGGGAGAGGAGGAAGTCGGGGCGGTCGCAGCGGTGCCGGACGAACACCGCGGCGGCGGCGGTCAGCATCGTGGACATCCATACGCCCATGGACTGCGCGGTCTGGGTCCAGGTGGCCGCTTCGGCGCGCGGGACGGTCAGGGTGCGGCTGGCCATGCCGATGGCGCCGGCCACCTGTGACCAGCGGTCGGCGCTGCTGAGCGGTTCGGCGAGCGCGGCGCGGGTGGTGTCGGACAGGGCGATGCGCGGGAGGCGGGCGGGTGGCGGTGCGTCGTTCAGGTAGTCGCGCCAGAACGCGGTGTCCTCGGTGAACTGCGGGGAGGCGAGGTAGCGGTCGGACTCGGCGGTGAAGGAGGCGGTGTCCCACTCGTGTTCGAGCGGCGGGACGTTCTCTCCGCGGGCGAGGGCCGTGTAGGCCTCGGCGAGGCGGCGGGAGAGGAGGCCGCCGGCGCCGAAGCCGTCGGATATGAGGTGGTGGTAGGCGATCACCAGGAGGGAGCGGTCGGCGGCGAGTTTCACCACGCCGAGCCGGAACAGCAGGTCCCGTTCCAGGTCGAAGGGCTCGCGCACCAGGTCGGCGAGCGCCTCGCGGGCCGCCTGTTCGGGGTCCGGCTCGGTGGCGAGGTCGAGGAGGAAGGGCCGCCAGTCGCCCAGGTCGCGGGGCACCAGGCGCAGCCCGTCCCCCGCCGTGTCGGTGAAGGTGACGCGCAGCACCTCCGCCTCGCCCATCACGTGCAGGAACGCGGACTCCATGACCGCCGTGTCCAGGTCGCCGGCCACGTCCCACATGGTCAGCGCGTGGTTCGGCGTGTCGGAAGCCATTTCCTGTGCCCGCCACAGCCCCTGGTGCGCAGACGACGCGCCGAACGAAGGCATACAGATCAACCCCTCAGCAAACAGGCCCGAATCGGAGGATTTCGCAGATCACCCCCACTGTCGGGGAAGTGACACTGCCGTTCAATGCACCCCGGTGGCCGGTGGGAGGGGGCCGCGGTGGTGCTTGCGGTGTCCCGCCGGCGGGACGCTCCCGCCGGGCGCGGGGCGCCCGGCGGGGGTGGTTCAGCTTGGTTCGCGGGTGGCCAGCAGGGACAGGACGTGGCCGGTGACGCGGCGGGGCGAGGGGTGGCGCAGCACCATGTTCGCCCGCAGTTTGAGTCCGGTGGAGGCGGTCAGGCGTTTGCTGAGTTCCGCCGAGAGCAGGGAGTCGAAGCCGAGTTCCTTGAACTCCTGGTCGGGGTCGACGAGTTGGCCGGAGGCGTGTCCGAGGACGACGGCGACCTTCTCCAGGACGTGGTCCAGCAGGACGGCGCCCGCCTCCTGCTCGGGGAGGGCGGCGAGCCGTTGCGGCAGGGGTACGGGCGGCTCGCCGGCGGGCGGTGCGGAGGTGGTGTCCTCGGGGGCGGCGGTCTCGGCGGCGCTTGTGGTGCGGGTGGAGTCGAGCCAGTACCGCCGGTGCTGGAAGGCGTAGGTGGGCAGGTCGACCCGGTGGCGGGTCCCGAAGAGCGGGCTGAGGTCCACCGGGCCGCCCTGGACGTGGAGTTGGGCGAGGTTGGCGACGACGGAGGCGACCTCGTCGCGGTTGCGGCGGATCGAGGACAGGACGAGTGCGTCGTCGAGGTCCTCGACGCTCTCCTGCACCGGGACGGTCAGGACGGGGTGCGGGCTCATCTCGATGAACACGCGGAATCCGTCGTCGGCCACCTTCCGTACCGATGTGGCGAATTGGACCTTTTCGCGGAGGTTGTCGTACCAGTAGCCGGCGTTCAGCCGGGCGGTGTCGATGACCTCGCCGTACAGGGTGGAGCAGAAGGGCACCGTCGATGTCTTCGGGGTCAGGTCGGTGAGCGGGCCCAGCACCTGCTCGCGGACGCGGGTCACGTGGTGGGAGTGGGAGGCGTAGTCGACGGAGATCCTGCGGGCCTGGGTACCTTCGGCGTTCATCTTCTCGATGAACTCGTCCAGGGCCTCCGGCTCCCCGGACACCACCACGGAGCGGGGCCCGTTGACGACGGCGACGCTCACCTGGCCGCTCCAGGGCGCGATCCTCTCCTGGACGGTCTGTTCCGGTGCGGCGACCGAGGCCATCGCGCCGTGTCCGATCAGGTCCACCAGTGCCTTGCTGCGCAAGGCCACGATCTTCGTGGCGTCGCGCAGGGACAGTGCGCCGCACACGTGGGCGGCGGCTATCTCGCCCTGGCTGTGGCCGATCACCGCGGCCGGTTCCACGCCCCAGGACCGCCACAGGGCGGCCAGCGACACCATGACGGAGAACAGGGCCGGCTGCAGGACGTCCACCCGGTCCAGTCCCGGTGCGCCGTCGGCGGCGCGCAGCACGTCCAGCAGGGACCAGTCGGTCCACTCGGCGAGGGCCTCGGCGCACGCGTCGAGAGCGCGGGCGAAGGCGGGGAAGGTGTCGTAGAGCCGGCGTCCCATGCCCACCCACTGCGAGCCCTGTCCGGGGAAGACGAAGACGGTCCCGCCGACGGTGCCCGCGCGGCCGCGGACCACGCCGGGGCTGTCCTGGCCCCGGCTCAGGGAGGTGAGTCCGTCGAGGAGTTCGGCGCGGGTGCGGCCCAGGACGACCGCGCGGTGCTCGAAGCGTGAGCGGCTGGACAGCAGCGACCAGCCGACGGCGGCGAGGTCCACCCCGGTGTCGGCGGCGGTGGCGTCGCGCAGTCTGGCCGCCTGCTGTTCGAGGGCCGCCGCGCTCTTGGCGGACACCACCCAGGGCACCAGACCGCCCACGACGCCCGCGGCAGGGGCGGGCCCGCTCTGCTCGTCGGCCCGTGCGCCGCGGCCCGGCTGCGGGGCCGGCTCGCTGTGCGGGGCCGGTTCGCTGTGCTCGGGGGCTTCTTCCAGGATCACGTGCACGTTGGTGCCGCTCACGCCGAACGACGACACCCCGGCGCGCCGCGGGCCCTGGGGCTTGTCCCAGCGGCGTCCCCGGGTGAGCAGTTCGACGCCGGCCGCGGCCCAGTCCACGTGCGGGGAGGGGGCGTCCACGTGCAGGGTGCGGGGCAGGTGGCGGTGGCGGATGGCCTGGACGGCCTTGATGACGGAGGCGACGCCGGCGGCGGCCTGGGCGTGGCCCATGTTCGACTTCAGCGATCCCAGCCACAGGGGCCGGCCCGGTTCGCGGTCCTGGCCGTAGGCGGCCAGCAGGGCGCCCGCCTCGATGGGGTCGCCGAGGACGGTTCCGGTGCCGTGCGCCTCGACCAGGTCGACCTCGCGGGCGCTGACCCGGGCGTTCGCCAGCGCCTTGCGGATGACGTTCTCCTGGGCGCGGCCGTTGGGGGCGGTCAGGCCGTTGCTGGCGCCGTCCTGGTTGACGGCGGAGCCGGCGACGACGGCGAGGACGGGGTGGCCGTTGCGGCGGGCGTCGGACAGTTTCTCCAGCAGGAGCACGCCCACGCCCTCGGCCCAGCCGGTGCCGTCCGCGCCGGCGGCGAAGGACTTGCAGCGGCCGTCGGGGGCGAGGCCCTTCTGGCGGGAGAACTCCACGAACAGTTCGGTCGTCGACATCACCAGGGCGCCGCCCGCCAGCGCCAGGGAGCACTCCCCCGCCCGCAGGGACTGTGCCGCCAGGTGCAGGGCGACCAGGGAGGAGGAGCAGGCGGTGTCCACCGACAGGGCCGGTCCGGTCAGGCCCATCTCGTAGGCGACGCGGCCGGAGGCGACGCTGAGGGTGCTGCCGTGCAGGACGTAGCCCTCCAGGCCGTTCTTCTGCCCTTCCAGGAAGCGGGAGCCGTACTCGGAGGAGCTGACGCCGGTGAACACGCCGACGTCGGTGCCGCGCACGGTGGCGGGGACGATGCCGGCCCGCTCGAAGGCCTCCCAGGAGGTCTCCAGGAGCAGGCGCTGCTGCGGGTCGGTGGCGAGGGCCTCGCGGGGGCTGATGCCGAAGAAGTCCGCGTCGAATCCGGCGACGTCGGACAGGAAGCCGCCGTGGCGGACGTAGGAGGTGCCGACGGTGTCGGGGTCGGGGTCGTAGACGTCGCGCCAGCCGCGGTCGGTGGGGAACGCGCCGACGACGTCGCGGCCCTCGCGGATCACCTCCCACAGGTCCTCGGGGCTCGACACGTCTCCGGGGTAGCGGCAGGCCATGGCGACGACGGCGATGGGCTCGCCGTGGCCGGCCTTGAGGGCGTCGTTCTCCTGCCGGAGCCGGTCGCGTTCCTCCAGCAGGGTGCGCAGGGCCCGCTGGACCCGGTCGGCGCCGTCCGCTGTGCGCTCTGCGGGGTTGGTGGTCATGTCCGTCATCTCTCGTCCAGGGCCAGGTCGACCAGTGCTTCCAGGTCCAGGTCCGACAGTTCGTCCGCGCCCATGTCCGGGTCCGGGTCCGCCGGGTGGGGGCCGGGGTCGGGGGTGAGGGGGTCGGCGCAGGCCAGGATCTGGTCGAGGAGGCCTGCCTCGCGCA
This sequence comes from Streptomyces sp. M41(2017), assembly GCF_002078175.1. Classification (GTDB taxonomy): domain Bacteria; phylum Actinomycetota; class Actinomycetes; order Streptomycetales; family Streptomycetaceae; genus Streptomyces. Next base: position 57,201 of record NZ_MWFK01000002.1, read on the forward strand.
GGCGGTCGGGTGTGAGGGTGTGCAGGATCTGCCGGATCCGCTCGTCGGCGTCGGCGTCGGCCTGCGGGTCGGGTTCGGGGCGGAGCAGGCCGACGAGGTGGCGGCCCAGTTCGCGGGGGGTGGGGTAGCTGAAGACGAGGGTGGAGGGCAGGCGCAGTCCGGTCGTGGCGGCGAGCCGGTTGCACAGTTCGACGGCGGTCAGGGAGTCGAAGCCGAGCTGGGTGAAGGCCTGGTCGGCGTCGACGGCGGCGCCGGAGGGGTGTCCCAGGACGATGGCGACCTGGTCGCGGATCCAGTCGGCGGCCGCGGCGTGGGCCTGGTCCTCGGGCAGGGTGGTCAGCCGGCCGGTCAGGGCGGCCTCGCCCGCCTGCCGGGGTGTGCCCGCCTCGGCGCGGGGGCGGCCGGCGGTGGCCAGCTCGCGCAGCAGGAGCGGCAGTTCGTCCGGGCTCCGCCGTCGCAGGGCCGCGAGGTCGACGCGGGCCGGGACGAGGACGGGTCTGCCGCTCGCGCGGGCGGCGTCGAACAGGGCCAGTGCCTCGGCGGTGGGCATCGGGGCGATGCCCATGCGGCGCAGCCGGGCGAGGTCGGCGCCCTGAAGGTCCTCGGTCATGGCGCTGCTCTGTTCCCACCAGCCCCAGCACAGTGAGGTGGTGGGCAGGCCCGCGGCGTGGCGCTGTGCGGCCAGGGCGTCCAGGAAGGCGTTGGCGGCGGCGTAGTTGGCCTGGCCGGCGGTGCCCAGGGTGCCGGCCAGGGCGGAGAAGTGGATGAACGCCGACAGGGGGCGGTCCTGGGTCAGTTCGTGCAGGTTCAGTGCGCCGCCGGCCTTGGCGTCCAGGGCGCGGTCCAGGTGGTCGGGGGTCAGGGACTCGACGGTGGCGTCGGCCAGGACGCCGGCGGCGTGGACGACCGCGGTCAGGGGACGGCCGCCGGGCAGGCCGTCCAGCAGGGCGGCCAGCGCGGTGCGGTCGGTGATGTCGACGGCGGCGACGTGGACGTCGGCGCCTGCCTCTTCGAGGTCGGCGACCAGGGCGGCTGCTCCGTGCGCGGCGGGGCCGCGGCGGCCGGCCAGGACGAGGCTGCGTACCCCGTGTTCGGCCACCAGGTGGCGGGCCATCAGGGAGCCCACTCCCCCGGTGCCGCCGGTGATCAGGACGGTGCCGCCGCCGAGGGTGCCGCCGACGTCCAGGACCAGTTTGCCGGTGTGGCGGCCCTGGCTCATCTCGCGGAACGCCGCCCGGGCGTCGCGGACGTCACGGACCGCGACCGGGTTCAGGTGGATGTGGCCGTCGGTGAACAGGTCCATGACGCAGCGGAACATGTCCTGGAGTGCGTCGGGGCCGGCCTCGTAGAGGTCGAAGGCCTGGTAGCGGACGTGGGGGTGGTCGGCCGCGATCTGCTGCGGGTCGCGGATGTCGGTCTTGCCCATCTCGGTGAAGTGGCCGCCGTGCGGCAGGAGTCGCAGGGAGGCGTCGACGAAGGCGTGGGCCAGGGAGTTCAGGACGACGTCCACGCCGCGGCCGGCGGTGGAGGTGAGGAACTTCGGTGCGAAGTCGAGGTCGCGGGAGGAGGCGAGGTGTTCGTCGTCCAGGCCCAGGGCGCGCAGGGCGGGCCACTTGGCCCGGCCCGCGGTCGCGTAGATCTCGGCGCCGACGTGCCGGGCGAGCTGGACGGCGGCCATGCCGACGCCGCCGGCCGCGGCGTGGATGAGGATCCGCTGCCCCTTCTGGAGGCGGTTGACGTGGAAGAGGGCGTAGTAGGCGGTCAGGAAGGTGGAGGGCACGGAGGCCGCTTCGGCGTAGCTCCACGCGTCGGGGATGGGGGTGAGCAGGCGGTGGTCGGCGACGGCGACGCGGCCGAAGGCGCCGGGGAAGATGCCGGTGACGCGGTCGCCGGGTGCCAGGCGGGTCACGTCGTCGGCGACGTCCAGGACGATGCCGGCGCCTTCGCTGCCCAGGCCCGCGTCCAGGGCGGTGCGGTCCACCAGGCCGAGCGCGATGGTGACGTCGCGGAAGTTGAGGCCGGCGGCCTGGACGGCGATGCGGACCTGTCCGCTCTCAAGGGGTGCCTCCACCTCGGGGCAGGGCACCCAGGTCAGGTTCTCCAGTGTGCCCCTGGTGGGGATGCCCAGGCGGTGCGGGCCGGGGGCCGGGGGGTCGATGCGGTGGGCGGCGGGCGCGGCCTGCGCCAGGCGTGGCAGCAGGAGGGTGCCGGCGCGCAGGGCGAGCTGGTCCTCGCCGAGGGTGAGGGCGTCCGGGATGCGGGCCAGGGAGGCCGGGTCGTCGTCGATGTCCAGCAGGCGGAACCGGCCGGGGTGTTCGGTCTGGGCGGAGCGGATCAGGCCCCATACGGACGCGCCGGTCAGGGAGGTGACGGGCTCCCCGGTGCCGGTGTCCTGGGCCAGGCGGGTGCAGATGACCAGGGTGGAGGCGGCGAGGGTCTCCTCGGCGAGGAAGCGCTGGATCTGGCTCAGGGTGTGCCCGGCCGTGTCGCGCAGGGCGGTGAGCGGATCGGCGCCGAGGGAGACGGCGTCGTCCGGGCACAGCACGATGTGTGCGGGGGGCGGGCCGGTGAGGACGTCGTCCAGGCCGGTGTGCGCGGTGCTGCGCCCGTCGGCCGCGGTGAGGTGGCCGGCCAGGCCGTCGGGGGTGCCGATGACGGCGTACCGGCTCCCGGTGGCCGGGTCGGCGGGGCGGGCCGGTTCCCCGGCTCCGGGCGGGGCGGGGTGCCACTGCAGTTCGTAGAGCGGCTGATGGCGGGTGCCGTGGGCGGCGTGGACCTGTTCGGGGCTCGCCGGGCGGAACGTGAGGGCGCGGATGCGGGCGAGGGTGCGGCCGTGTTCGTCGGCGACGGTCACCGCGACGGCGCCTTCGCCGGCCGGGGAGAGGCGGACCTTGACGGTCGGCCCGCAGGTCGCGGTGAGGTCGGCGCCGGACCAGGAGAAGGGCATCCAGCCCTGGTCGCCGGTCACTTCGATGACGCCGCCGGCGACGACCGCGTGCAGGACGGAGTCGAACAGGGCCGGGTGCAGGGCGAAGCCGTCGCCGGCCGAGGTGTCGCCGGAGACGGGCAGGGTGGCCAGCGCGAAGAGGTCCGTGCCGCGGCGCCACACCTCGCGCAGTCCGCGGAAGGTGGGGCCGTAGTCGAAGCCCGCGTCGGCCAGGGAGTCGTAGAGGCCCTCGATGGGCAGGGCGGTGGCGCCGGGCGGCGGCCACACGGCCGGCAGGCCCGCGTCCTGGGCCGCGACGGTGGTGGGCGGGGCCAGGGTTCCCATCGCGTGGCGGGTCCAGCCGCCGGCCGCCGGGTCGGTGTCGGCGCCGTCCGGGCGCGCGTACACGTCCAGGGAGCGGCGGCCGCTCTCGTCCGGGGCCCCGGCGACCAGCCGTATCCGGATCCCGCCCGGGTCGGGCAGGATCAGCGGTACTTCCAGGGAGAGTTCCTCGACGGCGGGGCAGCCGAGGCGGTCGCCGACGGACAGGGCCAGGTCGAGGTAGGCGGTCGCGGGGACGACGGCCGCGCCGAAGACGCTGTGGTCGGCCAGCCAGGGGTGGGTGCGCAGGGACCACAGGTCGCTGAAGACGCTCTCGCCGGTTGTGGGGTGGTCCAGGACGGCGCCCAGCAGGGGGTGTCCGGGGGCGGTCAGGCCCGCGGAGGCGATGCCGGGGCCCTGGGTGCCGGCGGCCTGGAAGTCCAGCCAGTAGCGCCGGCGCTGGAAGGCGTAGGTGGGCAGGTCGAGGGTGCGGCGGGGGCCGGACAGCGCGCCGAGGTCGACCGGGTGGCCGTGCACGTGCAGACGGGCGAGGAGGGTGATCAGGGCCTGGGGTCCGCCGCGGTCGCGGCGGGCCGCGGACAGTACCAGCGCGTCGTCGACGCCCTGGTGGGCGAAGGCCTCCTGGGTCATGCCGGTGAGGGTGGCTCCCGGGCCCACCTCGACGAAGACGCGTGTGCCGGCCGCGCGGGCGCACTCGACGGCGTCGTGGAAGCGGACGGGTGCGCGGACGTGGTCCACCCAGTGGGCGACGGAGGCCAGTTCCTCGCCGGTGGCCTCGCGGCCCAGCCGTGTCGAGACGACGGGGATCGCCGTCGCGCCGGCGGCCAGTCCCGTGACGGCCTGCCCGAACTCGGCGAGGACGGGGTCCATGAGCGGGGAGTGGAAGGCGTGGTCGACGGGGAGGAGTTTCGCCGAGGTGCCGGCGGCGACGAGCTGGTCGCGCAGGGCGTGGACCTCCTCGCGCAGGCCCGAGACCACCACCGACTCCGGGCCGTTGACCGCCGCGATGCCGGTCCGCCCGTAGGGGGCGAGGAGGGGGGTCAGGTGGGCTTCCGCGGCGCGGACGGCGAGCATGGCGCCGTGTTCGGTCACCGTCTGCATGATCCGTCCGCGGGCGGCGACCAGGCGGGCGGCGTCGTCCAGGGTGAGGGCGCCGGACACGTGCGCGGCGGCGATCTCACCGACCGAGTGGCCGATCAGGCGGTCCGGGGCCGGGAGGTGGGCGGTCAGGAGCCGGTAGAGGCTGACCTGCAGGGCGAACAGGGCCGGCTGTGCGATGTCGGTCCGTTCGCGGCCGGCGGGTTCCTCGGCGAGCAGGACGGACCTCAGGTCGATGGGGAGGTGGGCGTCGAAGTGTGCGCAGACCTCGTCGAGGCTGCGGGCGAAGACGGGGAAGGTGTCGTACAGCTGCCGTGCCGCGCCGGCCCAGGGGGATCCCTGGCCGGGGAACATGAAGGCGGTGCCGCCGGGTTCACCGGCGACGCCGCGTACCACGGCGGCGGACTCCTCGCCCCGGTTCAGCGCTGTGAGGGCGTCGAGGAGTTCGTCGCGGGTGCGGCCCAGGACGACCGCGCGGTGCTCGAAGCGTGCGCGGCTCGCCGCCAGTGACCAGCCGACGTCGGCGAGGTCGGGGGGCGGGCTGCCTGCGGCGGCGAAGTCGCGCAGTCTGCCGGCCTGGGCGCGCAGTGCCTGCTCCGAGCGGGCCGACACCGGCCATGCCGTCACCTCGGCCGTGAAGGAGGGCTGCCGGGCGTCGGGGCCGGGCGTCGTCCCGGTGCTGTCGGAGGGCGTGTCCTGTGCGGGGGGTGGGGGCTGTTCCTGGGGGGCCTGTTCGAGGATGAGGTGGGCGTTGGTGCCGCTCGCGCCGAAGCTGGACACCCCGGCCCGGCGGGGCCGTTCGGGTGTGCCGGTCCAGTCGCGGGCCTCGGTGAGGAGCTGTACCGCTCCTGCCGTCCAGTCGACGTGGGTGGAGGGGCGGTCGACGTGCAGGGTGCGGGGCAGCACTCCGTGCCGCATCGCCATGATCATTTTGATGATGCCGCCCACCCCGGCGGCCGCCTGGGTGTGGCCGATGTTCGACTTCAGCGAGCCCAGCCACAGCGGGCGGTCCGCCTCCCGGTCCTGGCCGTAGGTGGCCAGGACCGCCTGGGCCTCGATGGGGTCGCCGAGTGTGGTGCCGGTGCCGTGGGCCTCCACCGCGTCCACGTCGCCCGCCTTGAGCCGGGCGTCGGCCAGGGCGGCGCGGATGACGCGCTGCTGGGCCGGGCCGCTCGGTGCGGTCAGTCCGTTGGAGGCTCCGTCCTGGTTGATCGCGGAGCCGCGGATCACCGCCCAGATGCGGCGGCCGTTGCGGCGGGCGTCGGAGAGCCGCTCCAGGACGAGCATGCCGACGCCCTCGGCGAAGCCGGTGCCGTCGGCGGCGTCCGCGAACGCCTTGCAGCGGCCGTCCTCGGACAGGCCCCGCTGGCGGGACATCTCCCGGAACACCTGCGGCATCGCCATGACGGTGACGCCGCCGGCCAGCGCGAGGCCGCATTCGTCGTTGCGCAGCGACCGCACCGCCTGGTGCACCGCCACCAGGGAGGAGGAGCAGGCGGTGTCCGTGGAGAGGGCGGGGCCCTGAAGGCCCAGCGCGTAGGAGATCCGGCCCGAGGCGACGCTCAGCAGGGAGCCGGTCTGGGCGTAGCCCGCGATGCTCTCGGGGGTGTCGAAGTGGTTGCCGTATCCGAAGTAGGCGAGGCCGGCGAACACGCCGGTGCTGCTGCCGTGCAGGGTGTGCGGGTCGATGCCGGCGCGTTCCAGGGATTCCCAGGAGGTCTCCAGCAGGAGCCGGTGCTGCGGGTCGGCGGCGAGTGCCTCGCGCGGGTTGATCTCGAAGAAGTCGGCGTCGAAGTCCCCGGCGTCGTAGAGGAATCCGCCCGAGCGGGTGGAGGAGGTGCCGGCCCGGCCCGGGTCCGGGTCGGCGAGGTGATCGAGGTCCCAGTTGCGGTCCTCGGGGAAGGCGGACACCACGTCCGCGCCCTCGCGCACCAGGTCCCACAGGGCCTCCGGGGAGGTGGCGCCGCCGGGATAGCGGCAGGCGACGCCGACCACCGCGATGGGTTCGGCGGCCGCCTCCGTCACCTCCTTCAGGCGTGTGCGGGTCTCGATCAGTTCGATCGATGTCCGCTTGAGGTAGTCGAGGACGTCGGCGTTGCTGTCGTTGGTCATCGCTCTCCCCTAGCCGAGCTCTTTGTCCAGCAGCGCGAGAAGGTCTCCCGCCGAGGCCGAACTGATCTGGTCGGCGATGCCGACCGGTGATCCGGCGCCCGCCAGTGAACGGACTCGGCCCTGGAGCTCGCCGAGCAGAGTGGAAATGGTGGTCTGGTCCTTGTGTGCGAGGAGGAGGAACGCGTCCTCCAGCCGGGCGCCGAGTTCCTCGATCTCCTGGGCCAGATGACCGGCCGCCGACTCGGGCTCCTGGGCGGGTCCGGGGGTGATGCTCCCGGTGAGGAACTGGGCGAGGGCGCCCGGGGTGGGATGGTCGAACACGAGCGTGGCGGGCAGCTTCAGGCCGGTGACCGCGGAGAGTTTGTTGCGCAGTTCCAGCGCGGTGAGCGAGTCGATCCCCAGGGTGCGGAACGTGGCGGCCGGGCCGATCCGTGTGGTGTCCGGGTGGCCCAGGACGGCCGCGGTCTGTGCCCGGACGGTGTCCAGGAGCAGGGTCTGCGCGTCGGCGGGCGAGAGGCCGGCGAGCTGCTCGGCGAGCGTGGCGCCGGCCGGCTCGGGGCCGGCGGGGCCGTCCGTCGTCGCCGGTGTGCCGGTCAGGGCGCGCAGCAGCGGGGAGACCGGGACGGCGGGTGTGCCGGGGGCGGGGCGGTGCAGGCGGGTGGGCACCAGGACCGGGCGGTGGGCGTGCAGTGCCGCGTCGAAGAGGGCGAGTCCCTGGTCCGTCGACATGGGCTGGATGCCCTGGCGTTGCAGGCGGACGATGTCCGCGTCGGCGAGGTCGGCGCTCATCTCGCTGCGCTGGGACCAAAAGCCCCAGCACAGTGCGGTGGCGGGCAGTCCGGCGGCGGTGCGGGCGTCGGCGAGGGCGTCGAGGAAGGCGTTGGCGGCCGCGTAGTTGGCCTGTCCGGCGGTGCCCAGCACGCCGGCGACGGAGGAGAACAGGACGAACGCGGACAGGTCCAGGTGCCGGGTCAGCTCGTGCAGGTTCCAGGCGCCGTGCGTCTTGGGTGCCAGGACCGCGTCCACGCGGTCCTCGGTGAGGGCCTCGACGACGCCGTCGTCGAGGAGACCGGCGCAGTGGATCACCGCGGACAGCGGGTGGCCGGCCGGGCGTGCGGCGATCAGGCCGGCGACCGCGGCGCGGTGGGTGACGTCGCAGGCGACGATCTCCACCTGGGCGCCCGCGGCGGTCAGTTCCTGGTGCAGTTGTGCCGCGCCGGGGGCGTCCGGTCCGCGCCTGCTGGTGAGCAGCAGGCGTCGCACGCCGTGCCGTTGTACGAGGTGGTGGGCCAGCAGCGCGCCCAGGCCGCTGGTGCCGCCGGTGATCAGTACGGTGCCCGATCCGAGCGCGGGTGTGTCCTGTTCGCCGGTGCGGGTGTCGCCGGCGGTGGCGGGGTCGGGCAGGTGGGCCAGCTGCGGGGTGGTCACGGCGCCGGCGCGGATCTTGAGCTGGGCCTCCGCGGTGGCGGCGGCCGCCGGGACCAGGGCGTGCGAGGCGGGCAGGTCGTCGGTGTCGACGAGGGTGAAGCGGCCCGGGTTCTCGGTCTGCGCGGTGCGCAGGAATCCCCAGACCGCGGCGGCCACCGGGTCGGCGGGGGCGCCGGGGCCGTCGCCGAACGCGCCGCGGGTCACCAGGACCAGGCGGGAGGCGGAGAACCGGTCGTCGGCGAGCCAGTCCTTGGCCAGGCCCAGGACGCGGTGCAGGGCCCGCTCGGTGGCGGCCGGAACCTCCGCGTCGCTGCCGGTGCGGGTCTCCGGGTGGTCGAGGGCGGTGATGACGAGCGGGGGGATCTCCCGTCCGGAGGCGGCGAGTCGGGCCGGCGAGGCGAACACGGTGTCGCCCGGTGCGGGAGGGGCGGCGGGCGGGCTGCCCGGGGCGGCGAGGACCGCGTAGGGGGCGGTGGTGGCCGGGACGGGCAGGGGCGTCCAGTCGATCGCGAAGAGGGCGTCGCGGGTGTCGAAGCCCAGCGCGGTCAGCTGTCCCGCGTCCGCGGGGGCCAGGGTCAGGGCGGCGATGGAGGCGACGGGTGTTCCGTGCCGGTCCGCGATGCTCACCGACAGCGTGTCCGGCCCCGCGGGGGCCAGGCGCACGCGCAGCGGGCCGGGGCGGGCGGCACTGACGCGCAGGCCCGTCAGGCGCAGCGGCAGCCAGCCCTCGGGGCGGGCGGTGTCGACGAACTCGCCCAGGCCGACGGGCAGGAGTGCCGCGTGGAGCAGGGCGGGGTCGATCCGGAAACCGGTCCGGCCGGTGCCGTCGGGGGCCGGTTCGACCTCGGCGAACAGGGTCTCGCCCCGGCGCCACACCTTGGTCAGGGCACGCAGCAGGGGTCCGTGGTGGATGCCGAGGGCGGCGAGGCGGGTGTACTCGTCCTCGAAGGGGACGGGGTCGGCGCCTGCGGGCGGCCACACGGCCAGGCTCTCCGGCACAGGGCCGGCCGGGACGGCGGGGCCGGCCGAGATGCCGGAGGCGTCGGGAGCGGCGGGGCTGTCGGAGGTGTCGGGGCCGGCGGGGGTGTCGGTGATGGCGGTGCCCACCGCGTTGCGGGTCCAGTGGGTCTCGCCGTCGGCGCGGGAGTGCACGCTCAGGACGCGGTCCGCGTCGATGACCACGCGCAGGTCGCGTTCGGTGGTGCGGGAGAGCACCAGGGGTGTCTCCAGGGTGAGTTCACCGACGGCGGGGCAGCCGGCCTTGTCCGCCGCCCATGCCGCGAGTTCGGCCAGCACGGCCGCGGGGACCAGGGCGGCGCCGTGGACGGTGTGCTCGGCGAGCCAGGGGTGGCGTTCCAGCGACAGGCGTCCGCGGGCCGCCACGCCGCCGCCGGTGGCGTCGGCGCCTGCGGGCAGGTCGACGACGGCGTCGAGCAGGGGGTGGTCGGAGGTGGACAGGGCGGTGGACTCGCCGGGGGTGTCCAGCCAGTAGCGGCGGCGCTGGAAGGCGTAGGTGGGCAGGTCGGGCGGCGGGCCGTCCTGGCCGGGGAAGGCGGCCTGCCAGGCCACCGGGGTGCCGGCGACGAAGGCTTCGGCGGCCGACCGGTACAGGCGGGCGAGTCCGCCCTCGCCGCGGCGCAGTGAGCCGACCGCGAAGCCGGTGGCGCCGGGGGTGGTGTCGAGGATCTCCTGGACGTTCATCGTGAGCAGCGGGTGCGGGCTGAGCTCGATGACGGTGCCGGTGGGCTGTTCGGCGGCCAGGCGCCGCATGGCGGCGTGGAAGCGGACGGGTTCGCGCAGGTTGCGGAACCAGTAGGCGCTGTCCAGGGCGGCGGGGTCGATCAGGTCGCCGGTCACCGTGGAGTAGATCGGCACCGTGGTCGGGTGGGGTGTGATGCGGCCCAGGCCCTCGATGAGCGCGTCGTGGAACTGGTCCATGAGCCGGGAATGGCCGGGAACGCTGGACTTGACCAGGCGGGCGCGGGCGCCCTGGGCCTCGCAGGCGGCGACCAGTTCGCGTACCGCGGTGCTCTCGCCGGAGACGGTCGTGGAGCCCGGGCCGTTGACCGCGGCGATCCCGACCCGGTCCGCCCACCGCTCCAGCAGCTCCCCCACCCGCTGTTCGGGCAGCAGGATCGCGGCCATGCTGCCCTGTCCGGCGGCGGTGGCCAGCAGCCGGGAGCGCAGGGCGACGATCCTGGCGGCGTCGTCCAGGGTCAGGGCGCCGGCGATGTGGGCGGCGGCGATCTCGCCCTGGGAGTGGCCGATGACCGCGTCGGGTGTCACACCCAGCGAGCGCCACAGCTGGGCCAGTGCGACCATCACGGCGAACAGGGCCGGCTGGACGACGTCGATGTCGTCCAGGTCGGCGGCGTCCGGGCCGCCGCACACGGTGTCGATCAGCGGCCAGTCGACATACGGCTCCAGGGCTGTGGCGCAGGCGCGCAGCGCCTGGGCGAAGACCGGGGAGGTCTCCCACAGTTCCCGGCCCATCGCGACCCACTGGGCGCCCTGTCCGGGCAGCACGAAGACGGTGCGGCCGGCCGGTTTCGCGACGCCCGACACCAGGGCGGCGGGGCTGTTGTCCTCGCCGGCGGCGACGGCGGCCAGGGCGGCCAGGAGGTCCTGGCGGCCGGTGCCGATCACCACCTGGCGGTGGTCGAAGAGGGAGCGGGTGCTCACCAGGGCGTGTCCGAGGGCGTCGAGCGGCAGACCGGGGGCGGCGGCGAGGCGTTCGTGCAGCAGCCGGGCCTGGCCGCGCAGGGCCTCCGGGGACTTCGCCGACAGCACCCACGGCAGCACACCGCCCGGGGCCGCGGTGGCCGGCCCGGCGGTGGCGGGCGGGGAGGCGGGCGTGCCGGCGGCCGGTACGGCGTCGGGGGCCTGCCCGGCCGCACCCGCGCCCGCGCCGTGGCCGTCATGGTGGCTGTGGTTGTCATGGGGTTGTCCGGTGTCGTGCGGGGGCTGTTCGAGGATGAGGTGGGCGTTGGTGCCGCTGATGCCGAAGCTGGACACCCCGGCCCGGCGGGGCCGTTCGGGTGTGCCGGTCCAGTCGCGGGCCTCGGTGAGGAGCTGTACCGCTCCTGCCGTCCAGTCGACGTGGGTGGAGGGGCGGTCGACGTGCAGGGTGCGGGGCAGCACTCCGTGCCGCATCGCCATGATCATTTTGATGATGCCGCCCACCCCGGCGGCCGCCTGGGTGTGGCCGATGTTCGACTTCAGCGAGCCCAGCCACAGCGGGCGGTCCGCCTCCCGGTCCTGGCCGTAGGTGGCGAGCAGGGCCTCGGCCTCCATCGGGTCGCCCAGCCGGGTGCCGGTGCCGTGCGCCTCCACCGCGTCCACCGCGGCGGCGGGCAGGCCGGCGTCGGCCAGGGCGGCGCGGATGACGCGCCGCTGCGCCAGTTCGCTGGGCGCGGTCAGTCCGTTGGAGGCGCCGTCCTGGTTGATCGCGGAGCCGCGGATCACCGCCCAGATGCGGCGGCCGTTGCGCACGGCGTCGGAGAGTTTCTCCAGGACCAGGACGCCCGCGCCCTCGGAGAAGCCGGTGCCGTCGGCGGCGTCCGCGAACGCCTTGCACCGGCCGTCCTCGGACAGGCCCCGCTGACGGGCGAGTTCCACGAACAGGCCCGGCGTGGGCAGCGTGGAGACCCCGCCCGCCAGGGCCAGGGTGCACTCCCCCGACCGCAGGGACCGCACGGCCTGGTGGACGGCGACGAGCGAGGACGAGCAGGCGGTGTCGGTGGACAGGGCCGGGCCCTCCAGCCCCAGGACGTAGGCCACCCGGCCCGAGGCGACGCTGGTGTAGGTGCCGGCGATCGCGAAGCCCTCCACCTCGCCGGCCGCCCCGCCGCCCATCCGCGGGCCGTAGTCGACGGCGTACAGGCCGGTGAACACGCCGGTCGGCGAGCCGCGCAGGCCGGCCGGGTCGATGCCCGCCCGCTCCAGCGCCTCCCAGGAGGTCTCCAGCATGAGGCGCTGCTGGGGGTCCATCGCCAGCGCCTCGCGCGGGCTGATCCCGAAGAACGGCGCGTCGAACTCCGCGAGGCCGTCCAGGAATCCGCCGGTGCGGGTGTACGTCCTGCCGTGCGCCTCGGGGTCCGGGTCGTACAGCGCGTCCAGGTCCCAGCCGCGGTCGCGGGGGAAGTCGCCCATCGCGTCCACACCCTCGGACACGACGTCCCACAGCCCTTCGGGCGAGGTCACCCCGCCCGGGAAGCGACACCCCACGCCCACGACCGCGATGGGCTCGCGTGCGGATTCCTCCAGCTCGCGCACCCGCTCACGCAGCTCCTGCGCGTCGCCGACGGCGCGTCGCAAGTAGGACCGGAGCTTGTCGACATCCTCCACCAGGGCCTCCCCCAACAGTTGCCAATACGAACGGTGTTGCTACACGTATCCGCGCTCGATCAGCGCGTACAGATCGTCGTCACTGCCGCTGCGCGGCCCGCCCGGCACGTCCGGCGCGTCCGGCACGTCCGGGGCTTGCCGCGCCTCCTCGGCCGCCGGCGGCTGCGTGTCCGGCCGCGGGGCGGCGGGCGTCTGCGGCTGCAGCAGGGTGAAGAGGTGGCGGGCGAGGGCGTGGGCGGTGGGGTAGGTGAACGCGACGGTGGCCGGCAGGCGCAGGCCCGCCGCCGCGGCGAGCCGGCCGCGCAGGCCCACCGCCATCGCGGAGTCGAAGCCCAGCGCCTTGAAGGTGTCCTCGGGGCGGGCCGCGATGTCGGCGCCCGTGATGCCCGCGTCCTTCACGCTCAACTGGGCCGCCGTCTCGGCGCACACCAGGGCCAGTACCGCCGCCTGCGAGGTGAGGTCCGCGGTCCTGCTGCCCGGGGCGGGTGCGGCGGCCGCCGGGACGCCGGGGCCGTCCGCGCCGTCGGGGGCGGTCAGCCAGTACCGGCGGCGCTGGAAGGGGTAGGAGGGCAGCGGGACGGTGCGCGGGCGGTGTCCGGCGAACGCGGGCGTCCAGTTCACCGGCACACCCCGCACGTGGAGTTCGGCCAGGGAGGCCAGCACCGTCGCGGCGCTGCCGTCGCGGCGGTGCAGGGTGCTCGCCAGCAGCGGCGGGGCCACCAGCGTGTCCGCGGCCTCCTCCATCGCCACCTGGAGCACGGGGTGCGGGCTGACCTCGACGAACACCGCGCCTCGTTCGCGCATCAGGGTGTCGACGACGTCGGCGAAGCGGACCTGCGAGCGCAGGTTGTCGTACCAGTAGGAGCCGTCCAGGGTGCGGGTGTCCAGGGCGGTCGCGGTGACCGTGGAGTGGAAGGTGACCGCCGCCTCCCGCGGTGCGATGCCCGCGGTGTCGGCGAGGAGGCGTTCCCGGATGCGTTCGACGTGGTGGGAGTGGGAGGCGTAGTCGACCTTGACCCGTCGCACCCGGACCCCGTCGGCGGCGGCCTCGGCGGCGAACTGGTCGAGTGCCTCGTCGTCCCCGGAGATCACCACGGACGCGGGACCGTTGACGGCGGCCGTCGACAGCCGGCCGGGCCAGCGTTCCAGCCGTTCCTGGACCCAGGCCCGGGGGGCGGCGACCGCGCTCATCCCGCCGAGTCCGGCCAGTGCCTTCAGCGCCTGGCTGCGCAGGGCGACGACGCGCGCCGCGTCGTCCAGCGTGAGGGCGCCCGAGACGCAGGCCGCGGCGATCTCGCCCTGGGAGTGCCCGATCACGGCGTCGGGGACCACGCCGAGGGAGCGCCACAGTTCGGCCAGCGACACCATCATCGCGAACAGGGCCGGCTGGACGACGTCCACCCGCTCCAGCGGGGCGGCCGACGGCGCGCCGGTCACGACGTCCACCAGCGACCAGTCCACGAACGGCTCGAGAGCCTTGGCGCAGGCGTCGATCGAGCGGGCGAAGACCGGCGACTGCGTGTAGAGCTGTCCGCCCATGGCGGGCCACTGGGATCCCTGGCCGGGGAAGACGAAGACGACCGGGCCGCTCGCGCCGCTCGCCGTGCCGCGGACCGTGCGGGCCGCGCCGGCGCCGGCGGCGAGCAGGGCCAGGCCCTCCAGTGCTTCCTGGCGGCTCTCGCCCAGGACCACGGCGCGGTGCTCGAACCGTGCCCGGGTGGCGAGCAGCGAGTGGCCCACGTCGGCGGCGCCGAGCGAGGGGTCGGCGGCCACGTGGTCGCGCAGGCGGGCCGCCTGTTCGGCGAGGGCCTGCGGCGTGCGGGCGGACAGTACCCACGGGAGGGTCCCCATGCCGCCCGCCTGGCTCATGTCGCCCTGACGGGTGGGGAGTTGGGGTGTGGGGTCCGGGGTGGGGGCCTGTTCGAGGATGACGTGGGCGTTGGTGCCGCCCATGCCGAACGCGGACACGCCGGCGCGGCGCGGCCGGCCGGGTGTGCCGGGCCAGGGCCGGGGGGCCGTAAGGACCTCGAAGTCGTCGTGGAAATCGGGGATGGCGGGGTTGGGGGTGCGGAAGTTGAGGCTGGCCACCAGGTGGCCGCGCTCCACGCACAGTGCCGTCTTGACCAGGCCGGTGATGCCCGCGGCCGGCTCCAGGTGTCCGACGTTGGTCTTCACCGAGCCGACGACCAGGGGGCGGCTGCGGCCGTCGTGTTCGGAGACCGCGCGCAGGCCGGCGATCTCGGCCGGGTCGCCGAGCCGGGTGCCGGTGCCGTGGGCCTCGACGTAGTCCACGCTGTCGAAGGGGATGTCCGCGCGCCGCAGGGCGGCGCGGATGGCGGCGGCCTGCCCTTCGGGGCTGGGGTCGGGCATCCGGGTCGAGGCTCCGCCGCTGCTCACGCCCCAGCCGCGGACCACGGCGTGGACGGGGTCGCCGTCGGCGACGGCCAGGTCGAGGCGTTTGAGGACGACGAACGCGCCGCCCTCGCCGCGGGCGAAGCCGCCGGCCCGTTCGTCGAAGGTGAAGCAGCGTCCCTCGGGTGACAGGGCGCCCAGGTTCGCCAGGCCGAGCCCCGCCTGCGGGTCGACGATCAGGTGCACACCGCCGGCGATCGCCATGTCGACGGCGCCGGCGGCGATCCGGTCGCACGCCAGGGCCAGCGACACCAGGGAGGAGGACTGGCCGGAGTCCGCGCACACGCTCATGCCGCGCACGTCGAACAGGCCGGAGATCCGGTTGGCGATCAGAGCGCCGCTGGAGCCGAGCGCGGCGTAGTGGTCGTCGCGGTCGGCGCCGGAGAGGGTGCGCAGCAGTTCGTAGCCGGAGGGTGCGCTGCCCACGACGACGTCGATGTCGCGTCCGGCGAGCGTGTGGGCGGGGATGCGGGCGTCCTCGACGGCCTCCCAGGCCAGTTCGAGTCCCAGGCGCTGGGCGGGGTCCATGGCGGCTGCCTCGGCCGCGCCGGTGGTGAAGAAGTCGGTGTCGAAGCCGTCGACGGCGTCGAAGAACGAGCCCGTGGTGAGGGTGTCGGCGTCCGGGTGGCCGGCAGGGAACGGGCGGGCGTCGGCCGACCGCCGCGCGGGGAACGTCCCCAGGGTCGACTCGCCCTCGGTCAGCAGGCGCCAGAAGGCGTCCAGGCCGTCGACGCCGGGGAAGCGGCACGACATCCCGATGACGGCGATGGAGGTGGCTGTGCCACGCATAGGGTTCCCTTCCGGTTTCCCCGGCGCGCGGTCGCGCCGGGCCGCCGCGCTCATCGCCGGCGGGCGAGCTCGGTGAGCAGCTCGGCCGGCGCGTCCATGAAGTCGTAGTGGCCGCCCTCGACGACCCGGATCTCGACCGAGTCGGCGTAACTGCGCCAGCCCTGGAGGTCTTCGAGGGTGACGTCGTCGTCCTGGCTCCAGTGCAGGACGACGACGGGGCAGTCGACGCGGGCGGGTTCGGTGCGCCGGTAGGCGCCTGCGGCGGCGTGGTCGCGCAGCAGGACGAACATGCCCATGTCGATCATGTCGGGGCGGGGTTCGATGCCCCGGCCGCGCAGGAACGTCTCCAGTTCGGTGCGCAGTTCGTCGTCGGTCAGGGAGAGCATCCGGTCGCGGGCGGCCTCGTGGGGGGCGGGCTGGCCCGACACGAACAGGCACTGCGGGGTGGGCAGGCCGAGTTCGGCCAGCAGCAGGACGGTCTCGTAGGCGGGCAGGGCGCCCGCGCAGTGTCCGAAGAACGCGAACGGGGTGTCCAGCAGGGGGGTGAGGGCGTCGACGAGGGAGGCGGCGAGCTGCTCGTAGGTGCCGTAGTGGGGGTGGGCCAGGCGGTTCTCGCGGCCGGGGAACTGCACGGGGCAGACCTCGGCGTCGCCGACGGTGGCCGGCCAGGCGCTGAAGGCGGAGGCCCCGGAGCCGGAGAAGGGCAGGCAGAACAGGCGGCCGGCCGGCCCGCCGGGTACGGGGGGTGCGGGGGGCCGCACGAACCACGGTGAGGGGGCGGTGGCGGGGGCGGCGGTCATGGGGTGGGCCGTTTCTGGGCGGCGATGGGCAGGTGGGTCATGCCGGCGATGAAGTAGGAGCGCAGGTGCTCCGGTTCGCCGGCGAGGTCGAGGGAGGCGAACCGGCCGAGGAGTTCCTCGAAGAAGACGCGCAGGGTCAGGCGGGCCAGCGGTGCGCCGATGCAGAAGTGCGGGCCGAAGCCGAAGGCGACCTGGCGTTTGGCGTTGGGGCGGGTGATGTCGAAGGTGTGCGGGTCGGGGAACTGGGAGGCGTCCCGGTTGGCCGACCCGATCCAGGCGACGACCGCGGCGCCGGCGGGGATGACGCCGCCCGCGACGGGGACGTCGGTGACGGCGTAGCGCATGAAGTTGCAGGCGGCCGAGGTCCAGCGCAGCCCTTCCTCGACGAGGTTGGGGATCAGCGTCGGGTCCGCCTGGGCCTTGTCGAACTGTTCGGGCCGCTCGATGAGGGCCTGCACGGTGCCCGAGACGGTGTGCGGGGTCGTCACGTTGGCGCCCAGCAGGATGCTGTAGCCGTCGAGGGCGATCTCCTCGTCGCTCAGCGGTGCGCCGCCCGGGCGGACGCTCATCAGGTGGTGGAGCAGGCTGTCGTCCTGGTCGCCGGAGGCCCGGCGGCGTCTGACCCACTCGGTGACGTAGGTGACGAGTTCGTGGTGGGCGATGGCCAGGGTGGCGGCCTCGCTGCCCAGTTGGAAGTGCGGGTCCGAGGGGGCGGTGACCATGGCGGTCAGCTGGACGAGTTCGGCCCAGTCCTTGTCCGGGATGCCCAGCAGCGGTCCGGTGACGATCGCCGGGAGGAGCAGGGCGCGCTCGGCGAGGTCGAACACCTCGCCGTCCAGGGCCGGTTCGAGGAAGCGCACCACCGTCCGGCGGATGGAGTCCTCCCAGGAGCGGACGGCGCGGGCGGTGAGCTTGGAGCCCAGCGGCCTGCGGACCTCGGTGTGCCGGGGCGGGTCGGTGGAGGTCATCAGCACGCCGGCGGCGACGTCGTCCTGCCCGAGGTGGGTGGGGACGGTGCCGCGTTCGGAGGTGAACTCGCGGTGGTCGCCCAGGACGCGACACACGTCCTCGTAGCGGGTGACCGACCAGAACTCCCGTCCGTCGGGCAGCACCTGGTGGTGCAGGGGCGCCTTGGCGCGCATCAGGTCCCAGACGGGGTGCGGGTCGCCGGACGTGTAGAGGTCCAGGTCGAACAGGTCGACGGCAGCGAGGTCGATGTCGCGCGCGGGACCCGGCGTCAGTCTCATGTCCGGGCCCTTTCCCGCTCGATCAGTTCGGCGACGCGGGCCGGGGTCTGGGCCAGGTAGAAGTCGCGTACGGACAGCTGGACGCCGTAGTCCTGCGCCACCCGTTCGATGATCTTGATGCCGGTCAGTGAGTTGCCGCCGAGGGCGAAGAAGTCGTCGTCCCGCCCCACCTCGGGGCAGTTGAGGAGTTCCCCCCACAGTGCGGCGAGTTCGTCCACCAGCGGCACCGGGCCGCCGGAGGGCGCGTCCTGGCGTGGTGCGGTCTCGTCCTGTCCACCTCGCGGGTGGATCACCTGCGGCGCCGATTCCATGGCCGGTTCCTTCCTCCGCCGATCGAAAGTGCCCGCTCGCGTCCGGTGCGGCCTTCACCTGTCGGCCGTCACCGTCCGCGCGGCCACCGGGGTCGGGTGTGCTGTCCCGCCGGCGAGACACGTTCGCCGCATGGCCGACTGGAGTGTCACCCGCCGCCGCTCCCGCCCACACCGGGTCCGGCACCGCACCGGTGGGGGCCGGCCGGTGGGGTTGAGGGTGGACGGGCCGGCCTGCACGCTGCCCGCCGCGCACCGCCCCCGGCCCCCGCCCCGCGCGGGATGCCGCGGGGCGGGGTGTCCCGCCGGCGGGACGGCACAAGTGCCCGCTGCCGTGCCGCGTGCGGGCTCGGGACCGCGTTGACCGGCCCAGGGCGGGGGCGTGAACGTGAAGGCGACGCAACCGACGTCGAAGGCCCGGCGGAATCGAAGGGGGAACGACGTGAGGGACACCGGCATGGACGCCGAGGTGGTGATCGCGGGTGCCGGGCCGACAGGCCTGATGCTCGCCTGCGAGCTGCGGCTGGCGGGCGTCGACGTGATGGTCCTCGAACGGCTCGCGGAGCGTACCGGCGAGTCACGGGCCGGCGGGATCCACTCGCGGACCCTGGAGGTGCTGGACCAGCGCGGCGTCCTGGACCGGTTCCTGGCGGCCGGTGAACTGCAGCCGGTGGGCCACTTCTCCGGCCTCTACCTGGACTTCGAGGAGTCGGAGTCCCGTCACCCCTATCCGCTGATGATCCTGCAGTCCACCATCGAGCGGCTGCTGGAGGAGTGGGCGGGCGAACTCGGCGTGCGGGTGCTGCGCTCCGCCGAGGTCGCCGGGATCCACCAGGACAAGAACGGCGTGAGCGTCCAGGTGGGTGCGGCAGGCCCCGGACAGCGGACGCTGCGCGCCCGCTACCTGGTGGGCTGCGACGGCGGACGCAGCACGGTGCGCAAACTGGCCGGCATCGGCTTCCCCGGCACCGAGGCGACGATGACGGCGCTGATCGGCGATGTCGAACTGCCCGGCCTGCCCGAGGACTACGTGTGGATCCGGCGCTGCGCGGGCGGCGACTTCTCGGCGATCGCCTTCGAGCCCGGCTGGTACCGGGTGATCACCTCCGAGTACGACCGGGTCGCCGACCGCGACGAGGCGCCCACCTTCGAGCAGCTGCGCGACTCGCTGGTACGCCTCGCCGGCACCGACTACGGCATGCACAGCCCGCGCTGGATCTCCCGGTTCAACGACGCCGCCCGCCAGGCCGACCGCTACCGCCAGGGCCGGGTACTGCTCGCCGGGGACGCCGCGCACATCCACTTCCCCGCCGGCGGCCAGGGCCTGAACATGGGCGTGCAGGACGCGGTCAACCTGGGGTGGAAGCTGGCCTCGGTGGTGCGCGGCCGGGCTCCGCAGAGCCTGCTGGACAGCTACCACGCCGAGCGTCATCCGGTCGCGGAGCGGGTGCTGAACAACACCCGGGCGCAGTCGGCGCTGGCCCGCCCCGGCCCCCAGTCGGACGCGCTGCGCGAGGTGTTCGGCCAGCTGATGGTCTTCGACGACGTCAACCGGCATCTGCGGCACATGCTCACCGCCCTGGACATCCGCTACCCGGCCGACGACGGGCACCTGCTGTCGGGCCGCCGGGTTCCCGACGCTGACCTCAAGACGGCGGGCGGCATCACCGGGGTCAGCGAACTGCTGCACGCGGGCCGGCCCGTGCTGCTCGATCTGGGCGCGGGGGCGCAGGTGACGGCGGCGGCCGCTGCCTGGGCCGACCGGGTCGACGTCGTCGAGGCGGTCAGCGAGGACGACCACTGGTTCGTGCCCGCCGCCGGTGAGATCCCCGCTCCCGCCGCCCTGCTGATCCGCCCCGACGGCCATGTCGCCTGGGCCGCCACCGCAGGCGGCCCCGACCTCGCCGCCCTGCGCAGGGCGCTCACCACCTGGTTCGGGCCCGGCCTGCCCGGCTGAGAACGAATCGAAATGCCCCGGACCGACGTCAGCCGCATTTCACCGCACTTTGATCAGGCCCCGAGTGGTGATTGTGGCCATTGGTGAGGCCCGGGCACGCTCTTGACTGTGCAGGTCAACGAGAGCTGCATTGGCCAGCGTCACGGCATGGGGCGTCTTCGCCAGACTGTCGTCTCTCCCCGCACTACGTCGGCAGTCATCATGAAGGCATGGCAGCCGGCACCGCTGCGCGAGGTGTTCGGGCTCGCTGATGGTCTTCGACGACGTCAACCGGCACCTGCTGTCGGGCCGCCGGGTCCCCGACGCCGACCTCAGAGCGGCGAACGGCATCACCGGGGTCAGCGAACTGCTGCACGCGGGCCGGCCCATGCTGCTCGACCTGGGCGCAGGAATCGGAGTGACGGCGGCCGCCGCCTGGGCCGACCGCGTCGACGTCGTCGAGGCGGTCAGCGAGGACGACCACTGGTTCGTGCCCGCCGCCGGCGAGATCCCCGCTCCCTCGCCCTGTGCAGGGCGCTCACCACCGGCCCGCGGCCGTCACTTCGACATTCGACAGAATACGGGTACGTACCCGTATCCTGTCGTGGTGAGTGAAGGGAGTCCGACCATGACCGATGCCAACATCCGCATTCCCGCCGAAGCGCGCGATCGGCTCGCCGAGATCGCAGCGGCCGAGGGTGTGTCTTTGCGTACCTACCTTGCCCGCCTGGCCGAGACACTCCTGACCCCCGAGGAACGGTCCGAAAGAGCAGAGAAAGCCCGAGCAGTCCTGCAGGAGTGGAGTGGCTACGGTCCCACTCAAAGCGAACAGGACGCACTCGACGCGGAACTGGACCGACGCCTGGCGCACGGGGACGCCGCGTGACCAGTCCAATCCACGTCCTCCTCGACGACACCGCCATGGTGGCCGCCGGACGCGGCAACATCCTGGCCTCCCGGCTGATTCACCGCGCTCACGCCGAACCCCACTGGTTCCTCTACGCCACCACATGCGCGCTCATTGAGGCCGACCGTGCCCGGCCGGGAACGGCCGAGCACATCGCTGCACTGCCCGGCATCACGTTTCTGGACCTCGACCTGCCCGCTGCTCTTGCAGTTGCACAGGAGACCACCTGGGCGACTGCCCACACCCTTCATGCGGCCCAGCCCAGTCCCGACCGACCCGAGGGTGCCGTGGTCGCCACCACCGCGCCCGAAACGTGGAAGGGACAGCCCGTCCGAACTCTCGATCTGAACCCCTGAGCATAGGAAACTGGCAGTTCTACGCGGCGCGTGCGGGTCGGTGGCCCTGGCCGGCCCACCGTCCATGCCAGCACCGCATCATCATCGGACGTCCGCGCCGTAGCGCGGCAGAAGCACAGTGTCGATCGTCCAGTCACCCACGCTGACGACGTCCCCGTAGGCGTAGTGCTGTCTGTTCTCGTATGCGGGCACGCCGATACGGCGAGTGGGCGCCCAGTGGTGGACTGCGATGCCGTCGCGGGGATCGACGATCAGGTAGTGCGGCACGCCCATGGCCGGATAGTCCCGCAGTTTGGCCTCGTAGTCGTTGCCCGGATTCGAGGGCGAGACGATCTCGATCACCAGGTGCGTGCGGCGAGGATCGATGGCGTCGCCCTGGGCCGTGGCTTCTTCCTCGTCGACCACGACGAGGTCGGGGACCCGCAGCACCCCGAGCCCCGCGTCCTCCAGGTCGGTCCCGACCATGAGGAGAAGCTCCGCCCCGAGCTGGGGTTCCAGTTGGGTGCGTAGATGGTGCGCGACCAGTTGGTGGCGTTTCACGGGCCCCACGGCCATCACGAGCTGGCCGTGACTGATCTCCGGCCACGCCAACGACTCAGGCCTGTCGAAGGTTTCACGGAACTCGCGCAGCTGAAGGTAGCCATCCTGATCACTCACGCTGTCACGGTACGTTCCGCCCGACGGGGCCGCTGCGGCCTGCAGGCCCCTCCATCCGGCCCGGCTCTCCACGACTTCGGCGCTGCGATCCTCAACAAACTGCTGTCCAGGAGCGCTGCGCACCGGCTTCGTTCGTTCAGATCCTTCAATCGCCCTCGGTCCGGGCCGCGATGGTGTCCAGGATTTCCCGGCCGTGGTCGACGAGGTACATGTGGTCGCCGGGGAACTCCGCGTAGGTGAAGCCGGCGGTGGTGGCGTCCTGCCACTGGCGGGCCTCGGCCGCGGTGACCAGCCCGTCCCAGGCGCCGCGCAGGGAGCAGACCGGCACCGCGAGCGGGGTGTCGGTGGAGGGGACGTAGTTCTCGTGCATCTCGCAGTCGGCCTGCAGGACCGGCAGGATCAGCTCCCGCATCTCCGGGTGGTCCAGGGCCTCGTGCCGAAAACCCGCGAACTCCTCGACGCGGGCGAGGAACTCCTCGTCGGGCAGGCCCGTCGCGCGGCGTTCGCGCTGGGTCCAGGGGCCCGGTGAGCCGCTGACGACCAGGCGCTCGACGTGCACGCCCCGGGTGGGGAGCAGGTGGGCGAGTTCGTAGGCGAGGACGGCGCCGAGGCTGTGTCCGAACAGCACGGTGGAGGTGCCCTCGCCGAGGTCGGCGACGATGTCGTCGATGGAGCCCTTGGCCGCCTCGACGACGTTGCGGTACGGCGTGTCCAGGATCCGCCGTTCCCTACCGGGCAGTTCGACCGAGGTGACGCGCCACCGGCCGGCGGACAGTTCCCGCCAGGGGTGGAAGAACGAGGGTCCTGCTCCCGCGAACGGCACGCACAGCAGCGTGGCCTGCTCCGGGTCTTCCTGCGGTGTCCGGGGTCCGCTCATCGCGGCCCACCCCCATCCGTTCGGTGTGATCGTGTGTCGGTCCGGTGCCGGGCACCGGGCGGCCGGCCGGTCATGCCAGCCGGTCGCGGGCGATCTCGAAGAACTCGGCGACCGGCGCCGGCATGTGCATCTCGTGGTGCGAGGCGTTCATGGTGTGCACGTCCAAGGCGCCCAGGACGTAGGGCCGCCACAGGTGGGCGTAGGAGGTGTCCTCCTGGGCCGCGTTGAAATACAGCACGTCGCCGCGGTAGGCGGGCGATTCGAAGTCCATCATCAGGGCGGCGTTGTTGGCGAGGACCTTCGCCATGGTGTCCAGGAAGCCCTGCCGGCCGCCCAGGCGGATGTACTGGCTGAAGTCGTCCTCAAGCTCGGCCCGGTAGTCGGCGGAGTCCTTGCCGGCGTGGACCTCGCGGAATCCGTGGCCGCCGGGCTGCGCGTCCAGGATCGCCACCAGGGCGACCTGGTGTCCGAGCCGGTCCAGGGCGTCGGCGACGGCCTGGACGACGGTGCCGCCGTAGGACCAGCCGATGAGGTTGTAGGGGCCCTCGGGCTGGGTGCGCAGGATCTGGGTGACGTAGTCGTCGATCATCTCCTTCGCACTAGAGGCGAGGGTGTCCACGCCGTCGGAGCCGCGGGACTGCAGGGCGTAGGCGGGCCGGTCCTGCAGGTGCGTGACGAAGCTGTAGTAGGCCCAGCCCAGGCCGCCGCCGCCGTGGAAGAACCACACCGGCTTCTTCCCGGTGCCGGGGTCGCTGTTCAGGGGCAGTACGACCGCGAAGGAGTCGGCGTCGTCGGCGGGGACACCGCCGGCGAGCATCAGCGCGGCCAGTTCGGCGACCGTGGGGTACTTGATGATCGTCCTGATGGGGATGTCGATGCCGAACTCGCCGCGGACGCGGACGCTGAGGCGGGTGGCCAGCAGCGAGTGGCCGCCGAGCGCGAAGAACCCGTCGTCGACCCCGACCTGCTCCACGCCCAGCAGCTCGCCGAACAGGGCGCACAGCCGTTCCTCGTAGGAGTTGCGCGGTCCGCCGCCGGTCGCGGCGGCGGCCGTGTCCTCGGCGGGCAGGGCGCGCCGGTCGAGTTTGCCGTTGGAGGTGAGCGGGATGTGCTCCAGGGTGATCAGGGTGGCGGGCACCATGTAGTCGGGCAGGCGTTCGCGCAGGTGGGCGGTGAGCGCGGCGGTGTCCGGTGCGGCGCCGGGTTCGGGGACGACGTAGCCGATCAGTCGTTTGTCGCCGTCGCCGTTCTCGCGGACCAGGACGGCCGCCTCGGCGACGGCGGGGTGGCTCGCCAGGGCGTGTTCGATCTCGCCGAGCTCGATGCGGAAGCCGCGGATCTTCACCTGGGAGTCGGCGCGGCCGACGTACTCCAGCTGTCCGTGCCGGCTGAGGCGGACGAGGTCGCCGCTGCGGTACATGCGCTCGCCGGGCGTGCCGAAGGGGCAGGCGACGAAGCGGGAGGCGGTCAGGCCGGGGCGGCCGTGGTAGCCGCGGGCCAGTCCGTAGCCGCCGACGTACAGTTCGCCGGTCACGCCGGCGGGTACCGGCTTGAGATTGGTGTCCAGGACGTGGGCGGCGAGGCCGGGGATCGCCGGGCCGATGACGCTGGCGCGGTAGCGGGCGGCGGCGTGCTCGTCGAGGTCGATGCGGGTGACGTGCACGGTGGTCTCGGTGATGCCGTACATGTTCACCAGGACGGGGGTGTCGCCGCCGCGGCGTTCGTACCAGTCGCCAAGCCGGTTCAGGTCCAGGGCCTCGCCGCCGAACACCACGTAGCGCAGGGCCAGTTCGCGGCACGGCTGCTGGGCGTCGGCCTGGATGAGCTGGTAGAAGGCGGAGGGGGTCTGGTTGAGGACGGTGACCTGTTCGCGGGCCAGGAGCTGCAGGAAGTCCTCCGGGGAGCGGGAGACGTCGTAGGGGACGACGACCAGGCGGCCGCCGTGCAGCAGCGGGCCCCACAGTTCCCACACGGAGAAGTCGAAGGCGTAGGAGTGGAAGAGGGTCCACACGTCGTCGGCGCCGAAGGCGAAGTCCTGGGCGGCGGTGAAGAGTCCGACGACGTTGCGGTGCGGGATCAGGACGCCCTTGGGACGGCCGGTCGACCCGGAGGTGTAGATCACGTACGCGGGGTGGTCGGGGCGCAGCGGGCTGCGGCGTTCGGCGTCGGTGAGGTCGCCGGCGTCGGCGGTCCCGGCGGGGGTGCCGGGCTCGTCGAGGTGCAGGCGCGGCAGGTGGGGGGCGAGGTCGCGGGCGGCGTGGGTGGTGCTGGTGGTGAGGAGGAGGACGGGGTCGGCGTCCTGGATCAGGTAGGCGATGCGGTCGGCCGGGGAGTCGGGGTCGATGGGCAGGTAGGCGCCGCCGGCCTTGAGGACGGCGAGGATCGCGACGACGAGGTTCTCGGAGCGTTCCAGGCAGATGCCGACCAGGGACTCGGGGCCCACGCCCTGGGCCACGAGGTGGCGGGCGAGGCGGTTGGCGCGGGCGTTGGCCTGACCGTAGGTGAGGGCGGTGCCCTCACAGAGCACCGCGACGGAGTCCGCGTGCTGGGCCGCCTGGCGTTCGAACAGCTCGACCAGGGTGACGTCCTCGATGGTCTCGCCCGCGGTGGTGGCGTCGGTGAGGCGCTGGTGCTCTTCGGGGCTGAGGACGTCGATGTCGCTGACGCGCAGCGTCGGGTCGGCGGCGAACTGTGTCAGGACGCGGGTGAGGCGGGCGGAGATCTCCTGGGCGGTCTCGCGGTCGAAGAGGTCGGTGGCGTACTGCAGGTCGCCGCGCAGTGCGCCGGTCTCGTCCGTGGTGAGGAAGAAGGTCAGGTCGACCATGGCGGTCTCGGGGATGGCCTGTTCGAAGCGGACCTCGAGGCCGTCGAGTTCGAAGGAGGGCTTCTCGTAGCTCTGCCAGGAGAAGATCACCTGGAAGAGCGGCTGGTAGGCGGCGGAGCGTTCGGGGTTGATGGCCTCGACGATCGCGTCGAAGGGCACGTCCTGGTGCTCGTAGGCGGCCAGCGCCTTGTCGCGTACCTGGGCCAGCAGGCTGGTGAAGGCGGGGTTGTCGGCCAGGTCGGCGCGCAGGACCTGGGTGTTGACGAAGCAGCCGATCAGGTCGGCGAGGGCTTCGTCGGTGCGGCCGGCGATCGGGGAGCCGATGGTGATGTCGTCGCCGCCGCCGAGCTTGCCGAGCAGGACGGCGAGTGCTGCCTGCAGGAGCATCGACATGCTGGTGCCGCGTTGCTTGGCGAGGTTCTGCAGTACGCCCGTGGTGACGGCGTCGACGTGCAGGGGGACGGTGTCGCCGTGTGAGCCGGCCTCGGCGGGCCGGGGCCGGTCCAGCGGGAGGTTCAGCGGCTGCGGGACGCCGGCGAGTTCCTTGCGCCAGTACTCGACCTGGGCGGCGGCGAGGCTGCCCGCGTCACTGGGGTCGCCCAGGACCTCGCGCTGCCACAGCGCGTAGTCCTTGTACTGCACGGGCAGCGGCTCGAAGGCGGGTGCACGGCCGTCGGCGCGGGCGGTGTAGGCGGCGAACAGGTCGCGCATCATCGGGGCGCTGGAGCTGCCGTCGGAGGCGATGTGGTGGATGACCAGGACCAGGACGTGCTCGGTCGGTGAGCAGCGCAGGACGTCGGCGCGCCAGGGCAGTTCGGCGGTCAGGTCGAAGCGGTGCGCGACGGCGGCGTCGATGACCGCGGGCACCTCGTCGGCCGTTACCTCGCGCAGGCGGACCTGCCGGTCGGTGTCGGCCGCGTCGAGGATGTGGGAGAAGGGCTCTCCGCTCTCGTCGACGGCGTAGCGGGTGCGCAGGATCTCGTGCCGTTGGGCCACGTCGCGCAGGGCGGCGGTCAGGGCGTCCTCGTCGAGGGGGCCGGTGAGCCGGAACGCCGCCGAAATGTTGTAGGTGGCCGCTCCGCCCTCCAGTTGGTGCAGGAGCCACATGCGGCGTTGGGCGTATGACAGCGGGATCATCAGTTCCACTCCTAGGCGAACATCTGGCGCAGGCTGGGGCGGCGGGGGGCGGCCGACTCCTGGGACCAGGCGGCGAGTTCGGCCACCGTGGGCAGGTCGAAGATCGTGCGGATGGGGATCTCGATGCCCGCCTCGGCGCGGGCGCGGCTGATGAGGCGGGTGGCGAGCAGGGAGTGCCCGCCCAGTTCGAAGAAGCCGTCGTCGATGCCGACCCGGTCGCGGCCGAGGATCTCGGCGAACAGGGCGGCCAGGGTTTCCTCGCGGGGGGTGCGCGGGGCGCGGTAGGGGGCGGCGGTGTACTCGGGTTCGGGCAGGGCTGCGCGGTCGAGTTTGCCGTTGGGCATCAGTGGCAGCCGCTCCAGCAGGACGACGGCGGAGGGCACCATGTACTCGGGCAGGTGCTCGGCGGCGTGCCGGCGGATCTCCTGGGCCGAGGTCTCCTGCTCGGGTACGGCGTAGCCGACCAGGCGGGTGGCGGTGCCGGTGCCGTGGGTGATGACGGCGGCCTGCGCCAGGTGCGGGTGGGCGGTCAGGACGGCCTCGACCTCGCCGGGTTCGACGCGGAAGCCGCGGACCTTGACCTGGGCGTCGGAGCGGCCCGCGTACTCCAGCAGGCCTTCCGCGGTGAAGCGGGCCAGGTCGCCGGTGCGGTACATGCGGGCGCCGGGCGCACCGTGGGGGTCGGGGACGAAGCGGGCGGCGGTCAGGGTGGGGCGGTCGTGGTAGCCGCGGCCGATGGCCCCGCCGACGTACAGTTCGCCGGCTGCGCCGGGTGGTACCGGGATCAGGCCGGGGCCCAGGACGTAGGCGCGCATGTTGTCCAGCGGGGCGCCCAGCGGAACGCTGCCGGGCCCGCCGTCCTGGGGGGCGGTGGTGTGGGTGGTGGCGTAGAACGTCTCGCTCTGCCCGTAGGCGTTGACGACGCGGACGCCGGGGAAGGCCTGGCGGGTGCGGTCGGCGAGGGCTGCGGGCAGTGCCTCGCCGGCGAAGACGACGCTCTCGACCTCGGTGCGGCCGGTGATCCGGTCGAGGAGTTCGGCGAACGCGGAGGGCACGGTGGAGATGACGCTGCCGCTCCATCGTTCGCGTTCGCCCAGGACCAGGACGTCGCGGACCAGTTCGACGGTGCCGCCGGTGGCGAGGGTGGTGAAGATCTCGAACGCGGAGACGTCGAAGTTGACGGATGCGCCCGCCAGGAGCCGCTTGCCCGGTCCGAGGTCCAGCCGGTCGGCGAGGTGCAGTACGCCATTGACGACGCCCGCGTGGGTGATGGCGACGCCCTTGGGCCGGCCGGTGGAGCCGGAGGTGTACATCACGTACGCCAACTGGTCGGGGTGCACGGCCTGTTGAGGTGGTGCGGCGGGGTGGGCGGCCGGATCGAGGGTGTCGATCAGGACGGTGGTGGCCTCGTGGTCGGGCAGCAGGGCGGAGGTGGGGGTGTCGGTGAGGAGAAGGGCGGGCCGGGCGTCGGTGAGGATCGCGGCGAGGCGGTGGCCGGGGTATTTGGGGTCGAGCGGCAGATAGGCGCAGCCCGCTTTCAGGACTGCGAGGAGGGCGATGACCAGGTCCGCGGTGCGGGGCAGCGAGAGGGCGATCAGGGACTCCGCTCCCCCGCCGCGGGCGGCGAGTTCGTGCGCCAGCGCGTCGGACCGCCGGTTCAGTTCCCGGTAGGTGAGCGTGGTCTGGCCCGCGATGAGTGCGCTCGCGTCGGGGGTGCGGGCGCTCTGCTGTTCGATCAGGGCGCCGATGGTGGTGTCGGGGGTGGGGGCGGCGGTGTCGTTGAACGCTTCGAGGAGGCGCTCGCGTTCGCCGTCGGACAGGGTGTCCAGGCGGGAGGCGGGCAGGTGGGGGCTGTCCGCGAGGCGGGCAAGGACGCGGACCAGGCGGGCCGCGTACGTCTCGACGGTGGCCCGGCCGAAGACGGCGCGCGCGTACTGCAGGGTGAGCTTCAGCTGGGGTTCGACCAGGGCCGTCAGGGTCAGCGGGTAGTTGGTGCCGGTGGCGTGGCGCAGGCCCGTGACGGTGAGGCCGCCGCTGGCGGCGCCGGCCGCGTTCAGGCCGTCCTCGTCGACGGGGTAGGACTCGAAGACGACCAGGGTGTCGAAGAGGGCGGGCAGGCCGGTGGGCTGCTGGATCTCGGTGAGCCCGTGATGGTGGTGGTCGGTGAGCGCCGCCTGGCGTTGCTGCAGCCGGCTCAGGAGCCCGGCGATTGTGTCGCCGGGGGCGTGCGTGACGCGCACCGGGAGGGTGTTGATGAACATGCCGACCATCGATTCGACGCCGGTGACAGCGGCGGGTCGGCCGGAGACGGTGGCGCCGAACACGACGTCCTGACGGCCGGTGAGCTGGCCGATCAGCAGCGCCCAGGCGCCCTGGAGAAGGGTGTTGGCGGTGACCCCCATGGCGGCCGCGGCCCGGGGAAGGCTGCGGGCCAGCTCCGGCGGGAGGGTGACGTCGACCTCGTCGAGGCCTTCGTCGCCGGCCTGCTCGGCGCCGGGCGCCAGCAGGGTGGGCTCGGCGAGGCCGTCGAGTTCACCGGCCCACGCCCGCGCGGACTCCTGCGGGTCCTGGCGGGCGCGCCAGGACAGGAAGTCGCCGAAGTCACGGGCCGGGGGCAGGACGGAGCCATCGCCGCCGGAGGCGTACAGGAACAGGAGGTCCTGCAGCAGCAGTGGGGTGGACCACCCGTCGAACAGGGCGTGGTGGGCGGTCAGCACCAGTTCGGCGCGGCCCGGCTCCAGGGTGACCAGCGCCAGGCGCAGCAGGGGTGGTTCGGTGAGGTCGAAGGGGGCGGCACGGTCCTCCTCGAGGAACCGTTCGAACGCCGCGGTGCGCTCCTCGTCCGGGCGGGCGGTGAGGTCGAGGTGCCGCCAGGGCAGCGGCGCCGTCGTCGGGATGACCTGGACCGCTTCGCCGTCGGCGCGCTCGACGAACGCGGCGCGCAGCCCGGGGTGGCGCTCCAGCAGGGCATGTCCGGCGCGGCGCATCCGCTCGGGGTCCGCGTCTCCGTCGAGGTGGAACACGAGCTGCATGCGGTAGGCGTCGAAGGCGGAGGTGCCGGCGAGCAGGGTGTGGAAGAGCATTCCGGACTGGGCCGGGGTCACCGGCCACACCTGGGTGAGCGGGCCAAAGCGCTGCTCCCAGCCGTCGATCTCCGTCTGGTTCACCTCGGCCAGGGGCACGTCGCTGGGGGTGAGGCCGCCGGCGCCGTCGGTGGTGGTGTGGTGGGCCAGGGCGGTCAGGGCCTTCACCCACAGGTCGGCGAGTTCGGTGACCTGCGGGCGGGTCAGGACGCCGGTGGCGAAGCCGAAGTAGGCGCTCAGTTCGTCGCCTTCGTCGGTGGGTGCGGCGACCGTGTTGATCTCCAGGGCGGACAGGACGGGCATGTCCGGGTCGTCGGCGGCGATCAGGTCCTGGTGGCCGGTGTCGGGGGTGAAGCCGGCGCTCCGCAGGTGTTCGGGCAGGTCGGCGGCGGAGGCGCGGCCCAGGTAGTTGAAGCCGATCTGCGGCTGGGGCAGGGCGGCCAGTACGGGGGCGGTGCGGGGGTTGAGGTGGCGCAGCAGGCCGTGGCCCAGGCCGTTGTCGGGGACCGTGCGCAGGTGTTCCTTGACGGCCTTGAGTGCTGCTCCGGCGGCGGGGCCGCCGGCGAAGGCGTCCGCGAGGTCGAGGCCCGCGAGGTCCAGGCGGACCGGGTACATGGCGGTGAACCAGCCGATGGTGGCGGTCAGGTCGGCGCCGGGGACGAGGTGTTCCTCGCGGCCGTGGCCCTCCAGGCGGACCAGTGTCGCGGGTGCGGGGGTGTCGTGGCGGGCGCGCCAGCGGGCGAGGGCGAGGGCGAGGCCGGTGAGCAGGGCGTCGTCGGCGCCGCCGCGGTACAGGGCGGGCAGGGTGGTCAGCAAGGTGTGGGTGATGTCGGCGGGGATGCGGACGCGGACGGTGTCGGTGGTGGCGGCGGTGTCCTGGGCGGGGTCGGTGCGGCGGCTTCCCAGGGGTGGTTCGCCCTCGCGGAGGATCTGCTGCCAGTGGGGCAGTTCCGCTTCCCGCTGGGGGGTGTTGGCCGTCTCGGCCAGGGCGTGGGCCCAGCGGCGCAGGGAGGTGGAGGCGGGGGCGGGTGGGGGTTCGAGGTTGTCGCGGACGTGCTGCCAGGCGTCGGCCAGGTCGGGCAGCAGGATCCGCCAGGACACGCCGTCGACGACGAGGTGGTGCAGGACGAGGAGAAGCCGGCCGGGTCCGGTGTCGTCGGTGAGGTGGACGAACTGGGCCATCACGCCGGTGTCGGGGTCCAGGCGGGCGGCGGCGGCGTCGAGTTCGGCCTGCACGGTTGTGGGGTCGTAGGGCCTGCGGTGGAGCAGGGTGGCGGCGTCGACGGCGCCGGGGGGCTCCATGCGCAGGCCGGGCTGGAGGCGGACGAGGCGGGAGCGCAGCACGTCGTGGCGGTCCAGCAGGGTTTGCAGGGTGGCGGTGAGCTGTGCGGGGGTGATGCCGTCGGGCAGGGTCAGCAGGGCGGACATGGAGAACCGGCCGGTGCCCGCGCCGAGGGCCAGGACGTGGGCGGCGGTCGGGGTCAGCGGGGCCCAGCCGACGCCGGCGCCGGGCAGTTCGGCCAGGACCGGCCGCTGCTCGGCGCCGCGGGCCTCGATCAGTTCGGCGAGCCGGGCGATGGTGCGGTGCTCGAAGATGTCGCGGGTGCTGATCCGCACGCCGCGTGCCGTGGCCCGGGCGACGACCTGGATGGAGCGGATGCTGTCGCCGCCGCTGGTGAAAAAGTCGTCGTCGATGCCGACCCGGGAGGCGGCCAGGACGTCGGCGTACACCTCGGCCAGGGTCTGTTCGGTCGCCGTGCGCGGCGGGCGGTGTCCGGCGCTGGTGAACACCGGGGCGGGCAGCGCGGCCCGGTCGAGTTTGCCGCTCGCGGTCAGCGGGAGGCGTTCCAGGGTGACGAGGGCGGCGGGCACCATGTAGTCGGGCAGGTGGCGGGCGGCGAAGCGCCGCACGTCGCTCTCGTCGATGACGGCCGGTGCGGCGGCCTCCTCGGCGGCGGCCGGGGGCGCCAGGTGGGCGACCAGGCGGGTTCCTGCGGCGGGGTCCTGGTGGACGGTGACGACGGCCTGGCCGACGGCGGGGTGGCGGGTCAGGACGGTCTCGATCTCGGTGGGTTCGATCCGGATGCCGTTGATCTTGACCTGGGTGTCGGCGCGTCCCGCGTAGACGAGGTGGCCGTCCGCGTCCCAGCGGGCCAGGTCGCCGGTGCGGTACATGCGCTCGCCGGGCGCGCCGAAGGGGTCGGGCAGGAAGCGCTGGGCGGTCGCGGCCGGGTTGTCGTGGTAGCCGCGGGCGAGGATTCCGGCGACGTGGAGTTCGCCGATCACGCCGGGCGGGACGGGGG
Organism: Streptomyces sp. M41(2017); assembly: GCF_002078175.1. GTDB lineage: Bacteria > Actinomycetota > Actinomycetes > Streptomycetales > Streptomycetaceae > Streptomyces. Next base: position 89,090 of record NZ_MWFK01000002.1, read on the forward strand.
TGAGGTCGGGGCCCAGGACGTGGGTGCGCAGGTTGGCCAGGGGCCTGCCGATGGGCAGCGCCCCGGTGGGGGCGCTCTCCTGGGGCAGGGTGTGGGTGGTGGCGTAGAAGCTTTCGGTCTGCCCGTAGGCGTTGACGATCCGTACGCCGGGCAGCACGGTGCGGGCCTTGTCCACCAGGTCGGCCGTGAGGGCTTCGCCGGCGAGGACGAGGGTGTCCACGGTGAGGCGGAGGCTGCCGGGGTGGTGGGTGATGTGGTCCAGGAGGGCGGAGAACACGGCGGGTACGGCGCTGATGGTGGTGCCCGACCAGGCGTCGCGTTCGGCGAGTTCGAGGACGTCGCGGACGATCTCGACGCTCGCTCCGGTGGTGAGGGCGGTGAAGATCTCGAACACGGAGACGTCGAAGTTGACCGAGGTCGCGGCGAGCATCCTCTCCCCCGGTCCGGCGTGGACGGTGCGGCGCAGGTCCGTTATGCCGTTGACGACGCCGGCGTGGGTGACGGCGACGCCCTTGGGGGTGCCGGTCGAGCCGGAGGTGAACATCACGTAAGCCAGGTCGTCCGGCCGAACCCGCACCGCGGGCAGGGCGGGGGCGGGGCCCGTGAGGTCGAGGTCGTCGAGGTGCAGGACGGGCGCCGTGTCCGCGTCGAGGCCCGCCTGGGGGGCGGTGGCGCGGTCGGTGAGCAGCAGGGCGGGCCTGGCGGTGGTGAGCAGGAGGCGGGTGCGGGCGGCCGGGTGCTGGGGGTCGACGGGCAGGTAGGCGGCGCCGGCCTTGAGGACGGCCAGGAGGGCGACGACGAGGTCCGCGGTGCGGGGCAGGGCGACGGCGACCAGCACGTCGGGGCCGGCCCCGTGGGCGCGCAGGTGGGCGGCGAGGCGTGCGGCGCGCTCGTCGAGCTGCCGGTAGGTCAGGGTGGTGGCGGCGTGGATGACGGCGGGGGCGTCGGGGGTGCGGGCGCGCTGCGCGGCGAGGAGTTCGGGCAGCGTCGTAGCGGCGTGGGGGGTGGCGGTGTCGTTGCGGCGGGCCTGGTCCTCGCGTTCGGCGTCGGTGCGCACGTCGAGGGCGGTGAGGGGGGCGCCGGGGTCGGCGACCACGTGGCGCAGGACGCGTACGAAGCGGTCGGCGATGGCGGCGGCCGTGCTCTGGTCGAAGAGTTCCTCGGCGTACTCCAGGCGTCCGTAGGCGCCGCCGTCGGCGTCGGGGACGACGTTGAAGAACAGGTCGAACTTCGCGGAGCGGGTGTCGGCGGCGAGCGGGGTGGCGTTCAGGCCCGGCAGGTGGATCTGCGGCCACACGAACTGCCAGGCCAGCATGGTCTGGAACAGCGGCTGGTAGGAGGTGGCGCGGTCCTGGCCGAGGAGTTCCACCAGGCGTTCGAAGGGCAGGTCCTGGTTGTCGTAGGCGGCGAGCGCCTTCTCCCGTACCTGTTCGAGGAGGTCGGCGAAGGTGGGGGCGGTGGCGAGGTCGGCGCGCAGGACCCAGGTGTTGACGAAGAAGCCGATGAGGTCGTCGAGCTGTTCGTCGGCGCGGCCCTCGATGGGGCTGCCGATGGTCACGTCGTGGCCGCCGCCGAGTTTGTGCAGGAGCAGGGCGAGGGCGGCCTGGGCGGCCATGGGGGCGGTGGCGCCGTGGTCGGCGGCCAGTTTCCCGATGCCGGTGAGGAGTTCGGGTTCCAGGATGAAGGAGACGTGGCCGCCGTGGTGGCCGGGCATGGTGGGGCGGGGCCGGTCCAGCGGGAGCTGGACCGGCTGCGGCACGCCGTCGAGTTCGGTGCGCCAGTAGTCGATCTGTGCGGCGGCGACCGACTCGGGGTCGTCCTCGTCGCCCAGGAGCTGGCGCTGCCACAGGGTGTAGTCCTTGTACTGGACGGGCAGCGGCGTCCAGTTGGGGGGCCGGCCCTGGCGGCGGGCGGTGTAGGCGGTGACCAGGTCGGTGAGGAAGGGGGCCATGGAGGCGCCGTCGACGGCGATGTGGTGGAAGACGAACGCGACGACGTGTTCCTGCGGGGCGAGCCGGAAGACGGTGGTGCGCAGCGGGAGTTGCGACTCCAGGTGGAAGCCGCGGCGCAGGACCGTGTCCAGGGCGGCGTCCAGTTCGCCGGGGGTGGTGTCGGTGACGGTGAAGGGCAGGACGGCTTCGGCGGGGGGCAGGATCCGCTGGCCCGGTGTGCCGTCGGCGTCCTCCACGATCAGGGTGCGCAGGGTTTCGTGGCGGGTGGCGACGTCGGTGACGGCGGCGGCCAGTGCGGTGGTGTCGAGGGGGCCCTCCAGGCGGAGCGCGAAGGGGATGTTGTAGGTCGCGGAGGGGCCCTCCAGGCGGTGGAGGAACCACAGCCGGCGTTGGGCGAACGACAGCGGGATCATCGGCTACTCCTGCACAGTCATCTGGCGCAGCTGGGGGCGGTTCGCGCGGCGGGGGCGGTTCTGGTCGGGGGCGGTCAGCTCCTCGATGCGCAGGGCCAGTTGGGCGACGGTCGGGTTGCGGAAGACCATCGTGACCTTGGAGTCGATGCCGAATTCCTTGCGGATGCGGCCGCTGAGGCGGGTGGCGAGCAGGGAGTGTCCGCCGCTGGCGAAGAAGTCGTCGTCGACGCCGATCCGTTCACGGCCCAGCAGGTCGGCGAAGAGCCGGCACAGGGTTTCCTCGCGTTCGTTGGCGGGTGCCCGTCCGCTCGCCGCTTCGCCGTGGTCGGGGGCGGGCAGGGCGGCGCGGTCGAGTTTTCCGCTCGGTGAGGTGGGCAGGGCGGCGAGCGGCACGATCGCGGCGGGGACCATGTACTCGGGCAGGCGTTCGCGCAGCAGGGCCATCAGGGCCGGGACGTCCAGGGCGGCGGGGTCGGTCTTGCCGGCGGGCACGGCGTAGGCGACGAGGCGCTGGTCGCCCTCGCGGTCCTCGCGGACGATGGCGACGGCCTGGGCGAGGGCGGGGTGTTCGGCCAGGACGTGCTCGATCTCGCCGAGTTCGATGCGGAAGCCGCGGATCTTGACCTGGAAGTCGGTGCGGCCGATGTACTGCAGGCGGCCGTCCTCGCCCCAGCGGACCAGGTCGCCGGTGCGGTACATGCGCTCGCCGGGCGCGCCGAAGGGGCAGGCCACGAAGCGGGAGGCGGTCAGGTCGGGCCGGCCCTGGTAGCCGCGGGCCAGGCCGTCGCCGGCGATGTACAGCTCGCCCTGCACGCCGCGCGGGGCGGCGTCCAGGCGTGCGGTCAGGACGTAGAGGCGGGTGTTGCCGATGGGGGTTCCGATCGGCGGGACGCCGGTGTCGGGGCCGATGTGGGTGCTGGTCGACCAGATCGTGGTCTCGGTGGGGCCGTAGACGTTGGCGACGTCGGCGGCCTGGGCGGCCAGGGTGCGGGCGAGTTGGGGCGGCAGGGCTTCGCCGCCGACCAGGATGCGCAGGCCGCGGGCGGCGTCGGGTTCCTCCATGAGGAGGATCTGCCAGAAGGCGGGGGTGGCCTGGACGACGGTGACGTGGTGCTCGCGCATCGTCTTCAGGACGGCTGCGGGCTGGGCGATCGTGTCCTTGTCGGCGAGGACGATTCCCGCGCCGCACAGGAGCGGGAGGTACAGCTCGAGGCCGGCGATGTCGAAGGAGACGGTGGTCACGGCGAGGAGCCGGTCGGCGGCGGTGAGGGGGAAGCGGCGGGCCATGGTGGCCAGGAAGTTCGCGAGTCCGCGGTGGGTGACGGTGACGCCCTTGGGTTTTCCGGTCGAGCCGGAGGTGTAGATGACGTAGGCCGCCTGGTCGGGGGGGACGACGGTGCCGAGGGGGGTCGCCGGCTGGGCGGTGAGGTCGCCGGCGGCCGCGGTGAGGGTGTCGGCGTCCAGGACGAGGGCGGGGCGGGAGTCGTCGAGGATGTGGGCGATGCGTGAGGCCGGGTGGTCGGGGTCGACGGGCACGTAGGTGGCGCCGGTCTTCAGGACGGCCAGCAGGGCGATGACGAGGTCGGCGGTGCGGGGCAGGCGGACGGCGACGAGGGATTCGGGTCCCACTCCGCGGCCGGTGAGCCAGTGGGCGAGGCGGTTGGTGTCCTCGTCGAGTTCGCGGTAGGTCAGCGACCGGTCCTCGGCGGTGACGGCGAGTGCGTCGGGGGTGGCCTGCGCGTGCCGGGCCAGGGTGTCCACCAGGCCGGTGTCCAGGGTGGGTTCGGCGGTGTCGTTGACCGTTTCGAGCAGCCAGTCGCGTTCGGTCTCGGCCAGGACGTCGACGGCGCCGAGGCGGGTGTGCGGGTCGGCCAGGAGCTGGTCCAGGACGCGGACGAGGCGGGCGGCGATCTCCTCGGCCGCGGGCCGGTCGTAGAGGTTGTTCTGGTAGTCCAGGGAGAGCCGCAGGTAGGGGTCGGCGGAGTTGAGGGTGAGCGGGTAGTGGGAGCCGGCGAACGGGCGGATCCTGTCGATGGTGAAGCCCGCGGAGGTGTTCGCGTCGACGATGCCCTCACGGTCGATGGGGTAGTTCTCGAAGACGATGAGGGTGTCGAACAGGGCGGGCAGGGCGATGTCGCGCTGGATGTCGGCGAGCCCGTAGTGGTGGTGGTCCAGCAGGGCGGTCTGGCGGTCCTGGAGGTCGGTGATGGCCTCGCCCATGCTGCGCTCGGGCAGGCAGCGGACCCGGGTGGGCAGGGTGTTGATGAACAGGCCGACCATCTCGTCGGAGCCGGGCAGGTCGGCGGGGCGGCCGTTGACGGCGGCGCCGAACACCACGTCCTGCTGTCCGGTCAGCTGGGAGAGCAGGATCGCCCACGCGCCCTGCAGGAGGGTGTTGAGGGTGACGCCGAGCTGGGCGGCGCGGCGGGCCAGTTCGCGTCCCTTGTCGATCGACAGGGGTACCTCGACGCGGCCCAGTGCCGAGGACGTGCCCTTGAGGGCGGCGTTGGGGGCGACCAGGGTCGGCTGGTCGAAGCCCTCCAGCTCCTGCTTCCAGCGGGCGGCGGAGGCCTGCAGGTCCTGTGCGGACAGCCAGGCCAGGTAGTCGCCGTAGCTGCGGGCCGCGGGGAGGTCCTCGGTGCTGGAGTACAGGCGGACCAGGTCGGTGATCACCATCGGTGAGGACCAGCCGTCGAAGAGGGTGTGGTGCGCGGTGACGATGAGTTTCGCCTGCTGGGGTCCGCAGGTGAGCAGGGCGAGGCGGATCAGCGGGGGCCGGGTGGGGTCGAGCTGGTCGGCGCGGTCGGCGGCCAGTGCCTGGTCCAGAGCGGTGTCCTGTGCGGCGGGGTCCTGTCCGCTCAGGTCGTGGTGGTGCCAGGGCAGGGTGACGTGGTCGGCGACGACCTGGACGGGCTCGCCGTTGTCGGTGGCCAGGAACGCGGAGCGCAGGTTGGGGTGGCGGTCCAGGAGGGCCTGGCCGGCGGCCCGCATGCGGGCCGGGTCGACGTGTCCGCTCAGGTGCAGCACGAACTGCATGTGGTAGACGTCGAAGGAGCCGTCGGCGAGGGCCGCCTGGTACTGGATGCCGGACTGTCCCGGGGCCTGCGGCCACACTTCGCTGAGCGGGCCGTAGGTCTGCTCCCAGGCCTCGATCTCGTCCTGGCGGACCGTCACGAGGGGGGCGTCGGAGGGGGTCAGTCCGCCGGCGTCGGGGCGCTGTGCGTGTGCGGCCATGCCGTGCAGCACCCGTACCCACAGGTTCGCGAGGTCGGTGGTCCGCTCGCGGGTGAGGAGTCCGGTGGGGAACATGAACGCGGCCTGCAGCCGGGTTCCCTGGAGGGTGTCGGTGACCAGGGAGTTGACTTCCAGGGCGGACAGGGCGGGCAGGTCCGGGTCGGGCTGCGGGATCAGGTCGGCGGACCAGGAGGCGGGCCCCCAGCCGTCGGCGCGCAGGTGTTCGGGCACGTCGGAGGCGGAGATCCGGCCGAGGTAGTTGAACCCGATCTGCGGGGCGGGGTGTTCGGCGAGCTGGTCGGCGGTCTCCGGGTTGAGGTGGCGCAGCAGGCCGTAGCCCAGGCCCTTGTCGGGGACGGTGCGCAGTTGTTCCTTGACCCGTTTGATCGCCTGTCCGGCGGCGGGTCCGCCGGTCAGTGCGTCGGTGACGTCGAGGCCGGACACGTCGATGCGGGCGGGGTACATGCTGGTGAACCAGCCGATGGTGCGGGACAGGTCGGCGCCGGGCACGACGTGGTCCTCGCGGCCGTGGCCCTCCATGCGGACCAGGGTGGGGTGGCCGGTGCCGTTCCAGTGGCCGACGGCCAGGGCGAGGGCGGCGAGCAGGACGTCGGTGCCGGTGGAGTTGAACGCGGCGGGCAGGGTGCTCAGGACGGCTTCGGTGACGTCGGCGGGCAGGTCGATGCGGACGGTGTCCAGGGTGGACATGACGTCGCGGGCCGGGTCGAAGGGGCGGCTGCCCAGCGGGGGGTTGGGTGCTTCGAGCAGGTCGCGCCAGTAGTCGAGTTCGGCTTCGCGCCGCGGTGAGAGGGCCTCGTCCTGGAGGGCGGCGGCCCAGCGGCGGGCGGAGGTGCCCACGGCGGGCAGGTCGGGGGTGCTGCCGGAGCGGACCTGCTGCCAGGCCTCGGCGAGGTCGGACATGAGGATGCGCCAGGAGACGCCGTCGACGACCAGGTGGTGCAGGACGACCAGGAGACGGCCGGTGGCGCCGGTGGTGGGGGCGAACCACACGAAGTCGGCCATGGTGCCGGCCCGCGGGTTCAGGCGGCCGACGGCGTCGTGCAGTTCCTGCTGGGCCGCCTCGAGGAGGGCGGGCTCCTCCCAGCGGCCGTCGCAGTCGACGCGGTGGATCAGGTCGTGGGCGCGGACGCTGCCGGGCGGCGGCACGAGCAGGGCGGGTTCGCCGGCGCCGGTGTCGGTCACCAGGCGGGCGCGCAGCAGGTCGTGGCGGTTAAGGACGGCGTCCAGGGTGGCGGCCAGGGTGTCCGCGTCGATGGTCGCGGGCAGGTCCAGGGCCATCGCCATGGCGAAGCGGTCGGTGCCGCCGCCGTGTTCGAAGACGTGCCGGGCGACCGGGGGCAGCGGGAGCTCCCCGACGCCGCCGCCGTCGAGTTCGGCCAGGACGGGGGCCTGCTCGCGGCGGGCGCAGGCCGCTTCGGCGAGGCGGGCCGCGGTGCGGCACTCGAAGATCTCGCGGGTGGTCAGGTTCAGGCCGCGGGCGCGGGCGCGGGCCACCACCTGGATGGAGCGCAGGCTGTCGCCGCCGACGGCGAAGAAGTCGTCGTCGATGCCGACGCGTTCGACGCCCAGGACGTCGGCGTAGGCGGCGGCGATGACGGTTTCGGCCTCGGTGCGCGGCCGGCGGTAGGTCTCGCCCTGGAACTCGGGTTCGGGCAGTGCGGCGCGGTCGAGTTTGCCGGTCGGTCCCAGCGGCAGGCGGCCCAGCGCGACGAACGCGGAGGGCACCATGTAGTCGGGCAGGCGGGCGGCGACGAACTTGCGCAGTTCGGCGGCCGAGGCGCCGGACTGCACGTCGACGTCGCCGATGCCGCCGGCGCCGTCGTCGCCGACGGCGCCTTCGCCGGTGTGCACCACGTAGGCGACGAGTTGGCGGGCCCCGGAGGGCACGGTGCGGCTGATGACGACGGCCTCGCTGATGCCGGGGTGCTGGGTGATGGCGGCTTCGACCTCGGCGGTCTCGATGCGGAAGCCGCGCACCTTGACCTGGCCGTCGCCGCGGCCCACGCACTCCAGGCGGCCGTCGGTGTTCCAGCGGGCCAGGTCGCCGGTGCGGTACATGCGTTCGCCGGCGGGCCCGTAGGGGTCGGCGACATAGCGGTCGGCGGTCAGGGCGGGCCGGCCGTGGTAGCCGCGGCCCAGGCAGCTCCCGGCGACGTACAGCTCGCCGATGACTCCGTGCGGTACGGGGGCGAGGCCGGGGCCCAGGACGTAGGCGCGCATGGCGGGCAGCGGGCCGCCGATGGGGGTGACGTCGGCGTCGGGGAGGTCCTCGGTGGCGGTGAGGGTGAACGTGGTGGCGTAGAAGCTCTCGCTCTGCCCGTAGGAGTTGACGATGTTCACGCCGGGCAGTGCCTGGCGGACCTGGCGGACCAGGCGGGCGGGCAGGACGTCGCCGGCGAGGACGACGGTGTCCACGTCGGGGCTCTTGTCGAGGTGGCCGACGAGTTCGCCCAGGACGGAGGGGACGGCGCTGATGATGTGGCCGTCCCAGTGGTCGCGTTCGGCCAGCGCCAGCGCGTTGGGTACGAGTTCGGCGGTGCCGCCGGTGCTCAGGGCGCTGAGGAGTTCGAAGACGGACACGTCGAAGTTGACGGAGGTGCCGGCGAGGATGCGCCGGCCGGGTCCGGCGCCGACGGTGCGGGCCAGGGCGCGGATGCCGTCGACGACGCCCCGGTGGGTGATCGCGGCGCCCTTGGGCGTGCCGGTGGAGCCGGAGGTGTACATGACGTAGGCGAGGTTGCCGGGGGCCGGCGCCGTGCCGTGGACGGCCCGTTCCCGCGCCGTGTCGGGGGAGCTCCACAGGGCGGGGTCGTCGAGGTGGAAGGCCTCGACGGTGTTGGGCGGCATGTCCTGCCAGGTGGCGGTGTCGGTGACGGCGAAGCGCGGGGCTGCTTCGTCGAGGATGGTTCGGGCGCGGGCGCTGAGGTACTGCGGGTCCATCGGTACGTAGCCGGCGCCGGACTTGAGGATGCCGAGGAGGCCGGCGACGAGGTCCTCGGTGCGGGGCAGGGCGAGCAGGACGAGGTCCTCGGGGCCGGCGCCGCGGCGGGTGAGCTCGCGGGCGATGCGGGTGGCGCGTTCGTCGAGCCCGCGGTAGGTCAGGGTGCGGCCCTCGCACACGAGCGCCGGGGCGTCGGGGGTGCGCCGTACCTGGGCCTCGAAGAGGTCGGGGACCGTCTGTCCGGTGCCGTGCGGTGCGTCGGCGGGGGTGGTGAAGGTCAGGAGCTGGTCGCGTTCGCTGTCGTCGAGGACGTCGATGCTGCTGACGCCGCGTCCGGTGTCGGCGGTCAGTCGTGCGAGGACGCGTACGAAGCGGGCGGCGAGGGCGCGGACGGTGTCCTTCTCGAAGAGGTCGGTGGCGTACTCCAGGCGCACTCCGGCGCCGCCGGAGCTGTCCGGGATCATGTTGAAGAACAGGTCGAACTTGGCGGTGCCGGTCTCCAGGGTCTGCGAGGTGACGTCCAGGCCGGCGAAGTGGAGTTCGCCCAGCGGCTCCTGCCAGGCGAGCATCACCTGGAAGAAGGGGTGGTAGGCGGTGGAGCGGTCGGGGTTGAGGCGCTCCACGAGCCGTTCGAAGGGCATGTCCTGGTTGTCGTAGGCGGCCAGTGCCCGTTCGCGGACGCGGTGCAGCAGCTGGAGGAAGGTGGGGTTGCCGGAGAGGTCGACGCGCAGCACCCAGGTGTTGACGAAGAAGCCGACGAGGTCGCGCAGGTCCTCGTCGGTGCGGCCGGCGATCGGTGCACCGAGGGGGATGTCGTCGCCGCAGCCGAGGTGGTGCAGGAGGACGGCGAGTGCGGACTGCATGACCATGGAGACGGTGATGTCCTGCTCGGCGGCGAGTTTCTCCACGGCGCGCAGCAGGCCGGGTTCGAGGGGGAACTCGACGAGGTCGCCGCGTGAGCTGACCGTCCGGGGGCGGGGGTGGTCGGTGGGCAGGGCCAGCGGCTGGGCGAGGTCGGCCAGCGCCTGGCGCCAGTAGTCGAGTTGGCGGGCGGCGAGGCTGTCGGGGTCGGACTCCTGGCCCAGGACGTCCTGCTGCCACAGGGTGTAGTCGGCGTACTGCACCGGCAGTGGCTGCCACTGCGGGGCGTGGTGGTCGCGGCGGGCGGTGTAGGCGGTGGTGAGGTCGCGCAGCAGGGGGCCCAGCGATTCGCCGTCCAGGGCGATGTGGTGGACGACCAGGACCAGGGTGTGGTCGCGGGGTGCGCAGCGCAGCAGGACGGCCCGGATGGGGACGTCGGTGGCCAGGTCGAAGGTCTGCTTGGCCGCCCGGTCGACGGCCGCGTCCCGTGTGCGGGGGGTGACCTCGCTCAGGGGCAGGGTGACCTGTTCGTATCCCTGGGCCAGGACCTGCTGGTGCGGGACGCCGTCGTCGTCCTCGACGATGACCGTGCGCAGCACCTCGTGCCGGTCGACGACGTCGTGGAGCGCCGCCCGCAGTGCGTCGACGTCCAGTTCGCCGGTCAGCCGCAGGGCGAACGCGCCGTTGTAGGTCGGCGAGGAGCCTTCGAAGCGGTCCACGAACCACAGCCGGCGCTGCGCGAACGACAACGGGATCATCTTGTCTCCAAATTCGGCGTTACCAGGGAGCGGGTCGTGGGGTGGTCAGCTCTGGTCGAGCAGGGTCAGCAGTTCGTCGTTGTAGAAGTCGTCGATGGAGCACGCGCCCGACAGGGTCGAGAAGTAGCGGTCGATGTGCTGCTGGTGGCCGACCAGTTTGCGCAGCATGTCGGTGCGGCCCTCGGGCTTGAGTTCGGCGACGTTCAGGGCGCCCTGGTAGTGGTTGAGGGCCTCGTCGCCCAGGCTGTTCTCGTAGCGGCGCAGGGCCGGTTTGAGGGCGGTGTCCTCGTGGAGGTTCTGGCCGATGGCGTCGGTGAGGGTCTGGGCCTGGACGAAGGCTTCGGTGATGCCGCGGGCGGTGATGGAGTCCTTGTGGTTGACGGCGTCGCCGACCAGGACCCAGCCGGGGCCGTAGGCCTTGCGGAAGTAGTTGTCCTGGTGGCCGGTGCCGTAGAGCTGCTCGACGCGCTGGCCGGCCTGCATCCGTTCGTACAGTTCGGGGGCGGTGGTGCGGAAGGCGTCGAGGTAGGCGGGTTCGACGGCTTTGCGGACCTGGCCGAAGTCCTCCTGCGGGAAGTACGCCATGAGCAGGGTGAGGTCGTCGTTGGTGGGCAGGACGCCGATCCAGCGGCCGGTGCGCTCGTAGAGTTCGAAGTCGGAGGGGACGCCTGACCAGTAGCTGTAGTAGGTGCAGGTCATCCGCGGGTGTTCGATGACGTTGGGGGCGCCGGTCTTGCGGGCGACCAGGGAGCGCATGCCGTCCGCGCCGACGACCAGGCGGGCCTGTTCGGTGGTGACGGTGCCGGCGGGGGTGGTGTAGCGCACGCCGGTGACGCGGTCGCCGTCGAAGAGCAGGTCGTTGACCGCGCAGCCTTGCTGGAAGTCCACGCCGGCCGCGACGGCGCCGTCGGCGAGGATCGGGTCGAGGACGTAGCGGCGGGGCGCGTAGGTGGTGCGCAGGCCGTCGATGGGCAGGGAGAAGCCCTCGATGCGTACGCCGGGGCCTTCGTAGCGCTGGTGGGTGATCGGCTGGGCGCCCGAGTCGCGGATCCTGTCGAGCAGGCCCCACCGGTTGAGCAGGGCGATGCCCTGCTGGTGGATGTAGTGCGAGGAGAGGGTGTCCTGGGGGAAGCGCGCTTTCTCCAGGAGCAGGACGCGATAGCCCTGCTGTGCGAAAAGCATGGCCGTCGGCGAACCCGCACAACGGGCACCTATGACTATCACGTCGTACATGGCGCCTCTCTTACCGGATTGTTTTTGGGCACGGTTCGGCCGCGGCCGAACGGTGCCGGGGTGAAAGGGGTGCGCTGTTCGCTGCGGCCGGCCGCGAAAAAGAGAAAGAAACGGGGGGCGGTGGCCGTGGACGCATTGGAGGCTATCCGGCCCGTGCGGGCGGGATGAAGAGGTCCTGCGGGCCGTGAAAGGGCGTGGCCGCAAGGGGGGTCGAAAGGGTGCGGGCATGCCCCGGGTGTCCCGCCGGCGGGACGGCCCCCGCGTCCGCCGGGGCGGGTGAGGGGGTGCTGGTTACGGGGCGAGGGCGGCCTGGGAGTCGATGTAGGCGGCGATCGACGCCACGGTCGGGTTGAGGAACATCTGGTCCATGGGGACCTCGGCGCCCAGTTCCTCGATGAATGCGCCCTGAATGCTGACCATGATCAGGGACTGGCCGCCCAGGGCGAAGAAATCGTCGTCCGGCGTGATGTCGTCGCGCTTGAGTTCCCGGCACCAGATGGCGCGGACGCGGTCGGCGGTCATCGCATTCCTCTCGGTTGTCGTCACGGCCAAGGGCCTTTTCATGCCTGGGAGTTGCTGCCGGCGTACGGGGTGCGGCAGACGTCCGCCAGGGCGGCGCGGTCCACTTTTCCGTGCGGGCTCAGCGGAAGGCGCCAGATGTTCGTGAACCGGGACGGCACCATGTTCCGCGGCAGGGTCCACAGCAGGCGGGTGCGCAGGTCGTCCTCGGCGAGGTCGTTGCCCAAGGGGACGACGAACGCGTTCAGTTCGGCTTCGCCGCCGTCGTTGTAGGTGACCACCACGGCCGCCTCGCGGACGCCGGTCAGCCGGCCCAGGGCGCGTTCGACGTCGGTGGGGTCGATGCGCATGCCCCGTACCTTGACCTGGGCGTCCATCCGTCCGGCGACGACGAGTTGGCCGCGGTCGTCGATGAGGCCGCGGTCCCCGGTGCGGTACAGGCGCAGCGGTGTCCCCTCGACGTCGACGGTCGTGAACTTGGCGTTCTCGGGGCCGCTGCCGCCCAGGTAGCCCGCGCCGACGCCGGCTCCGGAGATGCAGATCTCGCCGTACTGGCCTGCCGGGACCTCGCGCAGTTCGGCGTCCAGGAGGTGGATGGCGGTGTTGTGGGCGGGCCGGCCGACCGGGGCGATGTCGTGCTCGCCGGGCCGGTAGTGGGCCAGGTCGTAGGAGGTGGCGACATCGGTGCACTCGGCGACGCCGTACTGGTGCAGCAGGGTGCAGGTGGTGCCGGGGCGGCGTGCGAAGCGGGTGAGGCGTTCGCTCTTGAGGGGTTCCCCGCCGAACAGGACGTAGTCGAGGCGGGCGAGTGCGTCGCCGCCGCGCGCGTTCTCCCAGTCGACCAGCAGGTACAGGGTGCTGGAGGCGCAGTGCACGACGCGGATGTCGTACTGGGTGAGCATGCGGTGGGCGAGCATGGCGTCGAAGTTGCGGCTGGCCATCAGGTGCTGGGTGGCGCCGCAGAACAGGGGGGTCATCAGGGCGCGCTGGGAGAGGTCGAAGCCGAAGGCGGAGACGACCAGGTTGTGGGAGCCGCGGTGCAGGCCGTATTCGAGCTGGAGCCAGTTCATCAGGTTGAACCAGCCCTCGTGGCGGACGGCGGCCAGCTTGGGGGTGCCGGTCGAGCCGGAGGTGAACACCGCGTAGCAGAGGTCGTCGCCGGTGACGTGGACGTCGGGGCCGGTCGCCGGGAGGGTCGCGAGGTGGCCGGCGAGCTGTTCGAGGTCGATGACCTCGGCGCCCGCGGGCTCGACCATGGCGGCCGTGGCCGGGGAGGCCACGATCAGGGCGAGGTCGGGTACCTGGCCGAGCAGCAGGTGCAGGCGGGCCGCGGGGTAGGCGGGGTCGAAGGGTATGTAGGCCGCGCCGGCCTTCAGGGTGCCGAGGATGGCGACGATCATGTCGATCGAGTAGTCGAGGCAGATGCCGACCTTCGCGCCGCGGCCGTGGCCGTGTGCGGTGAGGAAGTGCGCGAACCGGTTGGCCCGGGCGTCGAGTTCCGCGTACGTCACCTGCCGGCCGGACCACACGACGGCGAGGGCGTCGGGGGTGGTCCTGGCGTGCTCCTCGAACCGCCGGTGGACGACGGGCGAGGGCGGCAGGGCCACCCGCTTTCCCTGAAGGATCATCAACTGACTCCGATGTGTGCGGTGTCCGGTCGGGCGGTGCGCCCGCGGCACCTGGGCAGGGGGTTCACCCCGGGCACGCCGGGGCGGTGCGCTCTCAGGCGCTCTGGCGTTCGGCGCTCGCCAGCATCCGGGCCACCCACTTGTCGACGGGCAGTCCGTGGGCGGCGGCGGCCTTGGAGCAGTACTCCAGCTGGCCGGCGGACAGCTCGATGGTCAGTGTGGTGACCTTGCTCCCGACCTGCCCGGCCGTCCGCGGCGACCCGGTGGTGGCGTCCTGCCCGCCGTCGCCGGCGCTGTCGGACAGCTCGGTGTGCTCTCCGCTCTGCACGGCGAGGCTGGCGCGCACCGCGCGGCGCAGTTCGTTGCGCGACCACTTCTGCTGTTCCGCCTTGCGCAGCCAGTAGTCCTGCTCGGGCGGGGAGAGCCGGGTCACCTCGGCGTGGTGGGCGAAGCTGAGGCTGTCGCGCCGTCGGTCGTGTTCGAAACGGCGGGCCACCCAGGCGTAGTTGCGCAGGGTCTGGTAGTCGAGCCCGGTCCGCTCCACGGCCTCCTTGTAGCGCCGCCACCCGTAGGTGGCCTCTCCGTAGATCAGCCAGTCGGCGAGCCACCAGGCCGAGGAGTTCACCAGCTCCCGCAGGTTGGCCCCGATCTGTTCCCAGGACCGTTCGGAGAGGTTCTGCGGGAAGACCATTCCCGACTTCTGCACCGTGGCGTGCGTCCCCACGAAGGACAGGACCACATCGCGCTGGGCCGGCTCTCCCGTGGTGTGCGGCCTCGGCTTGTACCTGCTCGCAGTTCTCGCAGCGCCCGTCACAACTTCATCTCCCAACTCGCAGTTTTCGCCCGGTCGTCGACCGGTTGCCCGGCCGTGCCGGGTGCCGGTCGCCGCCGTCGGTCCGGGTCGGCTCGCTCCGCCACTCGCGTGGGCCGGGACGCGGCAGGCGCGCACCGGCGCCCCCGGGGGCATCGCGGGGCCCGTCGGCCGGGCCCCGCGATCTGACGTAACGTCAGCCCGGTTCGGTGGGTGCAGTGTTCAGTCCGCGGCCATGGCTTCGCGCAGGCTCCGCGGGCGCAGGTCGGTCCAGTTCGACTCGACGTACTCCAGGCACTCGGCGCGGGCCGCCTCGCCGAAGACCACACGCCAGCCGGCGGGCACCTCGGCGAACGCCGGCCACAGGGAGTGCTGCTCCTCGTCGTTGACCACAACGTGGAAGCGGCCGTCCTCGTCATCGAAGGGGTTCGTGCTCAACTGGCACCGTCCTTAACCGTCATGAAGGTGACTCGGGATGGGCTGTCGCCGGGCCGGGTGCGAGAGCGCACCGGGCGGCTTCACCGGCCGGTGTTGTCCGGTCGACGGGACACCCGGGCGTCCGGTCGACAGGACACCCGGCGTCGGTGCGACCCCGGCGTTGCCACGACCGTATGGAGCGGGCCACCGGCACGACAAGGGCCGCCGCCACGCCGCCCGCCCCGCCCGGGAAAGGGCCCGCACCCGGCCGGGATCCTCTGTACCGGGCCGGGTTCCTGTGCCACGATGCGCGGCCGCCCACACTCGGGGACGGGTGGCCGGAGCGCGGCTGGAGGCCGGGTTCAGAGCGGCTTGACGCCGGGACCGGGACGACTTGGGCCGTGGGGAGTTCGGCAGGGCGGCCATGGGCGTCCCGGGGGGTTCCGGGGCCGGTGCCCCGGGTGTGTTCCCTACCCGGGCCGGGGCGTGCGGGCGGGGCACCGGGTGGCGTTCGCGGTCGGCGACTACGTGGCGAACGACAGTCTCCTCGGCTCGGGGAAGCGCAAGGCCGGCGTGACCGCGACGACCCTGATCCCGGGCGAGGACCTCGGCACGGCCATGACCGTGGGATTCTCCGCGAAGCCGTTCGAGGTGGTCCGTGCGCACTACGTGGCGCGTGACCCCGACAAGGGCATCGACGAGGTGACGCCGGTCGTGACGCGGGCGATGGGACTGTACGAGGGCGGGGCCGCCGCGGAGGAGCCGATGTTCCAGCCCGCCGACCCGCTCGCCGACACGGCCGCGGTCCTCGGCGATGAGGTGCGCGTCCGCGCGGTGGAGGTGCTGCACCGGCTCGCGGCCCGCAAACCGGAGGCATATGAAGCTGAGGGCCGACCGAAACGAGTGTGCAGGTCAGAAGCCCCCTAACCGCAATCTCTATGCCGTGAGGGGGGCGGGCGTGACCTCGTCCAACTTGCCGTGTTCATCGAGCTGCCGGCGGACCTCAGAGTCGTCGGTGAACATCGCAACCACAGGATCCGGACTTCGTTCCCAACGGGGGCAACCGAGGTGCTGACTGCTCCACACGACGTCGCTCCTGTGGCACGGAGCGCGAGATTCGACGCCCTGTTGGCTCCGTCGCGTGGCCAGCTACCGTGCGGACCACCGTCTACGTGAGGGGACCTCATGACCCGCAAGCTATGGAAAGTCGGCACGAACTCCGGCAACGACGGATGCCCCACCCTGTACAGCGAGCCCGGTACCGACACGTACGTCGTCCAGGGCGATCCCGTGACCGCCGCGTCCGAACTCGCGCAGCTCGACCTCGCGGACGGAGAGGCGGCCGTGACCGTGCCGCGCGAGTTGCTCGCCAACTTCGGCCCGAAGGAGCCCGTGCACGTGCCCCAGTTCATCAGCTTCGAGGACTTCGGCGGCATGTTCGCCAAGCTGAAGTACTCCGCGTGGAGGTTGGAGACCCGCCGCCGCTACGCCTCCGACGAGGAGACCGACACCTACGCCCAGTTCCTCGCCGAGGGCCGCGTCGACTGGGACCTCGACGACCCCTGGTGCGCCGGCCGCCGCGAGCAGTCCGCACTCGGGAAGCGGTTTGAGCGGGTGCGGATCCTCGACGAGCCGCCGACCGTGGGCCAGCGGTACCTCCTCGACAACGCGGCCCGGAACGCCGCGGTGGGCGAGGACATCCGCGTCATGGCCCGCAGCCGCGCCGAGGAACTGGGCCTCCCCCATGAGGACTTCTGGCTGTTCGACGCGCGGGTGGTCGCGCTGCTCCACCACGACGACGCCGACAACATGACCGGCGTCGAGCTGATCACCGATCCGGTGCAGGTCCTCCGATACGCGCAGGCCCGCGAAGCTGCCTGGCATCACGCCGTGCCGTACGACCAGGCTCCGGGTAACTTGCCCATGTGAGCACGGACTTCCAGCAAGCCCGCGAGGCGCTCGGCCACCGGCTCCGCGAACTCCGCGGCGACCGCACCCAGCGGGATCTCGCAGGCCTGCTGGACTGGCCGCAGGCCAAGGTCTCGAAGCTGGAGACCGGACGGCAGACCGCGACCGCGGACGACGTCACCGCGTGGGCCGAAGCCGTAGGTGACCCGGAGACAGCCTCGGAACTCACGGCCCGACTCCAGGGCCTGGAGACACAGACGCGGTCGTGGCGGCGCCAACTGCGGGCCGGGCACCGGCCGGTGCAGGACGTCCTCACCGTCGAGTACGAGCGGTCTACGGAGCTGCGTGCGTGGCAGGGCGCGATGGTCGTCGGCATGCTTCAGACCCCGGACTACGCGCGCACCGTATTCACTCGGTACGCCGAGCTCCACCAGTCGCCCCGGGACGTCGAGGACGCGGTGCGCGCCAGAGTCCAGCGGCAGAGCCTCCTCTACCAGTCCGGCCGTACGTTCCACGTCCTGCTGTGGGAGGCCGCGCTGCACGCGGGGGTCGCCCCTCCGGGCGTCATCGCCGCGCAGCTTGACCGCCTGACGAGCGTGATCGGCCTGGACACCGTGCGCCTCGGCATCGTCCCCTTCGGCGCGCAGGTCGGCGTCCCGCCGGCCAACGGTTTCTGGCTGTACGACGACCGCACGGCCATCGTCGAGGAGTGGCACGCCGAGCTGTGGCTGACCGATGCGGACAGCCTCGCCCTCTACCGCCGGGTGTGGGACACCCTCGACCAGTCCGCGGTGTACGGGACGCACGCGCTGCGCTTGGTCGCGCGGGCACGGGCGCAGTTCACGGACCGCCCGTAGCATCACCGCGAATCGCCGAGCCGGGCGGGCGAATATTCGCGAATCGGATCGGACGCTGATTCGCACGGCTCCCTACCGTGCTGGTCATGACCTTGCACTCTGCCCCGTACGTAGGGCAGGCGGGACAGGACTGGCTCCTCTCCTGCGCCGACACCCCCGCCGAGATACGCGCCGCGTGGGACGCCGACGAACTCGGCGACTTCCCCACCAGCGGCCATTGGACCGCGGGCGAGACGACGCTCCCCCGGACCATGGACGCGATCAAGGCGATCCCGGCGCAGCGGCGGGGCCCGGTGCTGGCCGACTGCCACCAGGGCATCGCCTGGTGGCTGCTCCCGCCCACCCTCACCGACGAACTCGACGACATCCCCACACTCACCGTCCGGTCGCGCGGATGGATCCTGCGCTGCCCACCAGTCCTGTACCCGGTACGCGGCCGGGTGTGGATCGAACGGCCGGACGGCTCGGGCCGGCTGACCGGCCCCGTACTGCTCGGCGCTGCGCTCAGTCCCGGCGGCGGGCCCCGACTCCCCTCGGAGGCATGCAGATGACGACCACCTCGACCGAGACCACAGAAACCGCGCTCCTTGAACTGCGCGGTGCGCGCCTGATCGAGTCGGCGACGACAGAGCGGGAGCTGGCCGCGGCGCAGGCCCTCGTCGACGAGGAGACGATCCTCGCCCACCGCAGCGTGCTCGGAGCCCTCGGACTCCTTGACCTCCCAGAGGTGGCCACGGTCGGCTGGGAGGGGCTGATGGGCCGCGTCTACACGCTCGGCCTGGACGCCGAGGAGCGGGCGTTCCTCGGCCTGGTCCTGTCGATGGTGGGCATCGGGAACACTCCGCTGTCCACGGTCTCCGACCTCGGCGAGCGGCGTCTCTCGATCATCCTGCGGGCCATCGCACGGCTCGCCGGGAACGACACCCTCGCGGTCGGCCGGCGGATCTGATCTGTCCGCCCTCCTGTTCCCGCTGCTGGTGCGCTCGGCAGTGCACCGGCAGCGGGGGACAACGCCCGCCCGCCCTTGCTCTTCCCCCGCGTACCCCAGGTCGGGCGGGCTCCAGGCCATCAAGCCGCCAGGAAGAGGACCGCAACCAAACCCTCGAGCTCCTCCAACTCGGCCGGACTGATCAACACGGCCACGATCTGCCCACGGTGGGTGATGGCGACCTGCCTGTGCTCGGCGCCGACCTGCCGGGCGATGGCTCCGAGCTTGTTCCGGGCTCGGTGATGGGATACGCATCCATGCACCGAGCCTTACGCAGCGTGCACTTCTGAGCAGCTACTTTTCGATGAGCTCGAAACGCCAGAGGGACAGGCCTCCTGTCTCTTTCGCGCATCAGGTCCATAAATCGGGTGGCTCGGCTCAGTCGATGCCGCGGACTATGTGCGGTTCGGTGGAGACCGCCGCCTCGTCGTCCGCGCCGGCGAGCCGCAGCGGCGGGGCGCCCGCCTGTGCCGTGCCGCCGACGTAGCTGTGGGTGTGGGCGTGGCGCAGTGGCTGGTCGAGTTCTTGCCAGTCGTCGTTCACCGGTTCGTCCCTTCGCCGGACTTCGCTGTCCTGGGCGCAGATTGGCCGATCGGACACCACGGCGTCGAAGGGCGCTCGCGTTCCCTCGGGAGCTGCCCGGGACCGGGACGGTGCAGCCGGTCCATGACGTACGGATGCGAGATCGTCTGCCTCGCGGTACTGGAGCTGGGCGGGAGCGTACGGCAGCCAGGCCCGTGTGGCGTCCGCTCCGGTTCGAGCGGTGGTGGGGACCCCTGGCCTTGTGGGCGGATCCGCAGGTGTCGTACGGGCCTGGCCGGCCGCGTCGCTGGTGCCAACGTCCGTCAATCTAGCGAGGGTTCGCACAGGGCCGGTCGAGTCCTGGTCGAGACCCGGGGCGGTTCCTGCCCGGTCTGTGCCGGAGCCGGCCGTCTGCGGACACGGATGCGGTGTGGGTGTGGGTGGCGGAAAGAGGGGCGGCCGCACGGCTCGCGGGGACGGCGAGGCCGGCCGAAGTACGGGGCCGGTGGCCGGGCGGCCGGGTTGCGGCGCACCGGGGGCGGGGCGGCCGGTGCGGGGATGTCGGGGTGCCGGTGCGGGGTGGGGCTGCCCGTCGGCGCCGCGGCGGCCGAGGGCCAAGGGCCGAGGAGCTGGTGTGCGGTGGAGGCGGGCGGTCCGGGGTCGGGTGGCGCGGTGTTGTGCCTGAGGGCCGCTCGAGAGCCGCCACAGCCGCGGCACAGGGCGCGCGGTGGCCGGAACACGACGGGCGGGAGCCGTTCTATGGTCCCCGGAACGCGGCCCGATCCGAGGGAGAGCGATGAACAGCACACGACCTGCCCTGCGCCTGTTCGTCCTGCACCATGCGGGCGGCTCGCACCTGCTCTACCGCACCTGGCCCGCCGCTCTGCCCCCGTCGTGGGATGTGCGGCTGCTCGACGCCCCGGGCCACGGGCTGCTCCTGGACAGGGCGCAGATCACCGATGCCGGCCGCCTCGCGGACCATCTGCTGGACGGTATCGAGGCGGAACTGGACGGCCCCTACGCCCTGTTCGGGCACAGCATGGGCGCCCTGCTGACGTACGAGATCACCCGGCGGGCTCTCGCGCGGGGCCTGCCGCTGCCGGTGTGGGCGGGGCTCTCGGCACGGACGGCACCGCAGCCGGGAGGGCAGGGGCAGCGCTACCACCAGTTGTCCGACGCCGACCTGCGGGAGCGTCTGAAGCTGCTCGGCGGCACACCCGGTGATGTCTTCGAGGACCCTGATCTGTGGGCCCTGTTCGAGCCGGTCATCCGCGCCGACCTGCGGCTGGTGGAGACCTGGCGGCCCGCCCCGGACGCCGCCGTACTGCCGGTGGCGTTGTCCGCCTACGCGGGCGGCGCGGACCGCTCCGTCCCGCCCGCCTCGATGACCGGCTGGGCCCGCCACTTCGAGCCCTTCCTGGGCCTGCGGGTCTTCGACGGCGGCCACTTCTACTTCGCCGGCGATCCCTCGCCGCTGCTGCGCCAGATCCGGCGGGACGCGACCGCCGCGCTCGACGCCGCGACCACGGCCCGCCCCCGCTGACCCCATCCCACCCCACCCCACCCCCGGCGGGCACGGCACGTGCCCCGCACCGCGCAGGGACCCGTACCCGCACGTCGTACGTCGCACGGACCCCTGCGGCAGACACGTACCGACAGATGAATGTCAGGAGCCAGAACATGAGGACAGGCAAGAGATCCCGGGCCGGTGCGGTCGGTGTGGCGGCGCTCGCGCTGACGGCGGGCGTGTTCACCGCCCCGGCCCGGGCGGCGCACGACACCGCCCCCGCCCCGGCCGCCCACCAGGCGACCCGGCGGGCGCTCGAGGCGGCCGTCGCGGCCGGTGTCCCCGGTGTCACCGCCGCGGCGCGCGACGCCGGCGGGGTGTGGAAGACGGCCGCGGGCGTGGGCGACCTGGCCACGGGCGCCGCGCGCGGCACCGACGACCGGTTCCGCACCGGGAACATCACCGACACCTTCGTCGCGACGGTCCTGCTCCAGATGGAGGCGGAGAAGAAGCTGCGCCTGGACGACAGCGTGGACCGCTACCTGCCGGGCCTGGTCAGCGGCAACGGCAACGACGGCCGTGCGATCACCGTGCGTCAGCTCCTCAACCACACCAGCGGCCTGTTCGACTACGTCTCGGACCCGGCGTACGGGCAGACGTATCTGGCGGGCGAGGGGTATCTGCGCCACCGCTACGACACGCTGACGCCCCTGATGCGGGTGAAGGTGGCCCTCGCGCACCCGCCGGCGTTCGGACCGGGTGTGCGGCACTGGTTCTCCAACACCAACGACGTCCTGGCCGCCCTCGTGGTGGAGAAGGTCTCCGGCCGCTCCTACGAGGACGAGGTACGCCGGCGGATCATCGAG
Organism: Streptomyces sp. M41(2017); assembly: GCF_002078175.1. Lineage (GTDB taxonomy): Bacteria > Actinomycetota > Actinomycetes > Streptomycetales > Streptomycetaceae > Streptomyces. Next base: position 110,526 of record NZ_MWFK01000002.1, read on the forward strand.
CCGCTGCGGCTCACGGCGACGTCGAATCCCGGCGAGCGCACCGGCCTGCCCCGGCCCAGCAGCCGCGGCTACTCCCGGCTGTTCGCCGCGCAGCCGGACCGGGTCGACGACGTGACCGCGGTCAACGGCTCGCAGAACTGGGGCAACGGCGACATCATCTCCAGCGCCGCGGACCTGAACCGCTTCTTCGGGGCCCTGCTGCGCGGAAAGCTGTTGCCGGCGCAGCAGCTGAAGGAACTCAAGACGACCGTCGACAACCCCGACTTCCCCATCTCGTCCTACGGGCTGGGCATCGAGCGGCTCACGCTGGGCTGCGGCATCACCCTCTGGTACCACGACGGCGGCGCGGTGGGGTGGCTGTCGCTGTCCGCCCTGACCGAGGACGGCAGCCACCAGCTGACGTTCAACTACAACAGCAACTGGGGTGCGGAAACGGTCCTGCCCGTCCTGGACGCCGAGTTCTGCCCGGCGCCGTCCGCCGCGCACTGACCGGCCCCGCCGGCCGTGGGTGACGCCCTGTCGCCCCGCCGGCCGGTCCCGGCGGCGGTGCGATGCCCCTCTCCCCCTCTCCCCCGCGTCCCCTGAGGGACGGGGCGGGGCGGGGCAACGTCGTAGAGGTGTTCGCCGTGCGGTAGTTCGAGTTCGGCTCCGGTTCCGCTCCAGCCCGCGCTGGAAGAGTCCTCGCCGGTCGTGTGCCACAACCCCCTTCTCTCACTGGAGGCATGATGGAACGTCAGGCCGTTCGGACCGCGGGGTCGCACGGCGGCCCGGCCACCGCTCTCACGCAGGGCGCGCCGCAGCAGCCGCGCACGGTGGCGGCCGGGGCGCGCCGGGGTCAGGTGCTGACGACCCGGGTGGGTCTGCAGATGCCGGAGCTGATGGCGTACGACGAGTGGGAGCGGGCCGGGCGTCAGCTCGCCGATGTCCTCGACTCCTCGTCGTGGTGGCTGGGCGACTGGCTGGTCTACGGCAAGGACCACTACACCGACCGCTACCAGCGCGGGATACGCGCGGTGGGGCTCTCCTACCAGACGCTGCGCAACTACGCCTGGGTGTCGCGGCGTTTTCCGCTCGCCCGGCGCCGGGCCGGCCTGAGTTTCCAGCACCATGCCGAGCTGGCGTCGATGCCGGCCGAGGAGCAGGAGCGGTGGCTGGAGCGGGCCGAGCGGCAGCGGTGGACGACCAAGCAGCTGCGCAGTGCGCTGCGTGCCGCGCGCCGCAGCGAGCAGCAGCAGCCGGCCGTGGCGCAGGCGGAGGAGGCCGCTCAGCGTCTGGATCTGCCCGGCAGCCGTCTGCAGTGGTGGCACCGGGCGGCGGAGCAGCTGGGTGTCGATTTCGAGCAGTGGGTGACGGCGACACTGGACAGCGCGGCCGCGACCGCGCTGCGGGACCCGGACGCACCCGTCGACCACGCAGAGCACCCGCAGGACCCGCAGCACGCCCAGGACCCGCAGGACGCGTCGGAAGGGCAGGGCGGGCCTGTGGGGGGCCGGGAGGCGGTGTCCGGGGTCCGGGGTGTCGCGGCACGCGGCGCGGCAGCCGTCTCACCGGCTGCGGCGCGGGGTGGGGCGCCGGCTGTGGGCAGGGGTGAGGGCCGGGACGGTGCGGCCGGTGGCGGCAGGGCGGTGCGGGTGCGGGCGGTGGCCGTCAGCGCCTGACATCCGGCGCCGCGGCCCCCGCCCCCCCCCGCCTGGTGTCGTTCAGGGAAGCCGGCTCATCAGGCCGGCCGTCTCGCGCTTGTAGGTGCAGGCGCTCTGCCCGAACGACTCCCGGACCCGCTCGCGGACTTCGCCGGGCTGCTCCTGGCTGAGCTTGAACATGCCCTCGGCCCCGGTCACGGTGAAGCGGAACGCTCCCACGGCAGGCGCGATCTTGCGGAAGTAGCCGAGGGAGGCGGTCATGTCCCAGCCGTCGCCGAACCGTCCCTCGAAGGCGCGGACGGTGGACTCCACGACGCCCAGGGTCTCCTGCACCGAGTCGATCTTCTCCACCACGCCCCGCACGTGGACGGCGGTGAAGTTCCACGTCGGGGCGGCCGGGGTCACCTCGTAGACGGTGGGTGAGACGTAGGAGTGCGGGCCGGTGAACGTCAGCAGCAGGACGCTGCCCGACTCCAGTGCCGCCCAGTGGGGGTTCGCCCGGTTCATGTGTCCCAGGAGGGTGGCGCCGGGCAGTTCGCCCGTCCACTCCCCCGAGGTGTCGGGGTCGAAGATGACCGGCAGGTGGGTGGCGAACGGGCCGTCCTCGGGGCGGCCGTTGGCGGCCGCGAGGGCCAGGGGATTGGCGCGGATCAGGTCCACCATCCACGAACTGTCCGGTTCACGGTAGGAGCTGGGCACGAACATGCGGATTCACCCTTTCGGAAAATGGCTCGGAGCATGACGGTGGATCGACGAGCGGTTTCGGTTCGGGGCGTGGCCGATCGCGGATCGGATCGCACGCGGGTCCGGTATTGCTCCGGGCATCTCGCCGTCGGCGGTGCCGCGCGGAGTTCTGGAAATGTGCGCCGACCATATCGCCGTCCCGCCGGCAGGACAACGCTTTCCGGATGCCGGGCACTTCGAGAACTTCTCGAACGGTCTTCATGCCATCTTCAAGTTGCCTTTGAGAGGCTCTCCACAGCAACACTGCAGAACGGTCTCTCGGGCCACCGGCCGAGTTTTCCAGACGCAAGCGGGAGAGTTTTCTATGGGCATAACGGGCAGGCGCAGCCAGGAGATCTACGACGTGGTCGGTATCGGGTTCGGCCCGTCCAACCTGTCGCTCGCGATCGCCTTGGAGGAGCACGGGGCGAGCGCTCCGGAGCATCCGGTCACGTCCCATTTCTTCGAGCGGCAGCCTTCGTTCGGCTGGCACCGGAACATGCTGCTGCCGTCGACGACCATGCAGATCTCCTTCCTCAAGGACCTGGCGACCTTCAGGAATCCGATGTCCCGGTTCAGTTTCATCTCGTATCTGCACGCCGCGAACCGGCTGGTGCAGTTCGTGAACAACCAGGACTTCTTCCCGACCCGCCAGGAGTTCCACCAGTACCTGGAGTGGGCGGCCGCGAGCCTGGGCGACCGGGTCACCTACGGCGCCGAGGTCACCGCGATCCGGCCAGGCACCGAGGGCGGGGTGGCCCGTCCCGACCTCGTCGAGGTCGAGGTCCGCGCGGGTGACGGCACCCTCAGCCGGGTGACCGCCCGCAACGTGGCCATCTCCACGGGCCTGGTGCCGCGGCTGCCGGAGGGGGTGAGCGCGGACGAACGGGTGTGGCACAGCTCGCAGTTCCTGGGCCGCTTCAACGAACAGGACCCGGCCGGCCTCAAGAGCGTGGCGGTGGTCGGCGCCGGGCAGAGCGCGGCCGAGATCACCCGGTTCCTCCACGACGCGCTGCCGGACGCCCAGGTCAGCGCGGTCATCCCCTCCTACGGCTACTCCGTCGCCGACGACACCCCCTTCGCCAACCAGGTCTTCGACCCCGGCGCGGTCGACGAGTACTACTTCGGCAACGAGCGGGCCCAGGACGCGTTCTGGCGCTACCACCGCAACACCAACTACTCGGTGGTCGACGCCGACGTCATCCAGTCCCTCTACCAGCGGCTGTACGACGAGCAGGTGCGCGGCAGCCGGCGGCTGCACTTCCGCAACCTGACCCGGGTCGCGGAGGTCAAGCGGGCCGGGAACGAGACGCGGGTGCTGCTGCGGTCGCTGCTGGACGACTCGACGGAGGAACTGGCCGTCGACGCGCTGGTGTTCGCCACCGGCTACGACGGCCTGGACCCGGCCCGGCTGCTCGGCGACTTCGACCGGCACTTCCAGCGGGACGCGGCCGGCCGCCACCGGGTGGAGCGCGACTACCGCCTGGTGCCCGCGTCGGATCTGACCTGCGGTATCTATCTGCAGGGCGGCACCGAGCACAGTCACGGCCTGTCGTCGGCGCTGCTGTCGAACATCGCCGTGCGCAGCGGTGAGATCGCCGACTCGATCGTACTGGGGCGCACCGAGCGGGAGTTGGAGCAGGGCTGCCCGGTGCAGGCCGAACCCTCCGCCGTCTGATCCGCGCCCTCCCCCGGGCGGGTGCCGCCCGGTCCCCCGGTGCCGCCCCGTCGGCACCGGGGACCCAGAGCGGAACGCGAGCAGGCCGCGAGCGGCCGCCCACGGTGTTCGGCTCGCGGTGTTCGGCTTGCGGTGTTCGGGTACGGCGGTTTCTCCGTGCACGGCGTCCGCGGGCTCCCCGGAACGCCCGCGCTCGGACCGTTTCCCGAGGGAACGGCGAGCGGAATTCAAGCGGAACGCGAGCGCCCCGCGAGGGATATTCGAGCGATCCGTTGCTCCGGTTCACCGGACCGAAAGAGGGATGCTGTGGGAACTATTCCGCCTATGCTCGCGGCTGATACCGGATGCTGTCCTGTCGGCAGGACGTGAGTGCCCTGGGCGGCGGCATGCGGAAAAGAGCGAAGAAGCCGCCCGTGTGCGGGTGCCGGCGGGAATCGGCTTCCGCCGGTCCGTGTGCGGCGCGATGATGGCGGCGCGTTCGGCGGGCGGGGCCTTTAGGTGTTCACCTTCCCAACGGGGCGCCGCACGGCCAAGTCCTTTCGTGCCGTCTTCAAGCGCATGTCCACCGGTCTGCGGAGCCCGCCCCCGCGGCCCGGGGCCCTTTACCGAAGGAGTCGTGCCTATGCGTGCCAACCGCCCCGCCGGCGGCCCCACCCCTCGGCGTGCGAGGTTCTCGTGACCGTCAGCGTGCATCCCGCCCAGGCGATGGCCTCGGCGGTCGGGGAGGCCCTGCCGTGGCTGGCCCGCCACCAGGGCCGCACGATCGTCATCAAACTCGGCGGCCATGCCATGGTCGACGCCGGCCTCACGGCGGCCTTCGCCCGCGACGTCGTCTTCCTGCGCTACGCCGGCCTGCGGCCCGTGGTGGTGCACGGCGGAGGCCCCCAGATCGACGCCGAGCTCGCGCGGCGCGGCCTGCAGCGCGAGTTCAGGGCCGGGCTGCGGGTCACCTCACCGCCCGCGATGGAGGTGGTGCGGATGGTCCTCGCCGGTCAGGTGCAGCGCGAACTGGTCGGTCTGATCAACCGGTTCGGGCCGCTGGCCGTCGGCATGACCGGCGAGGACGGCGACACCCTCACCTCGGTGCGGCACGTGCCGTGGATCGAGGGGGAACCGGTGGACATCGGCAGGGTCGGTGACATCACGGGGGTGAACACCGGGGTCATCGAGGGCCTGTTGGCCAACGGCCGGATCCCGGTCGTCTCACCGCTGGCCCGCAGCACCGAGGACGGCCTGGTCCACAACGTCAACGCCGACACCGTCGCCGCCGCCCTGGCGCGGGCGCTTCGGGCGCACGCGCTCGTCATGCTGACGGACGTCGCGGGCCTGTACGCGGGCTGGCCGCACAGCGACGAGGTCATCGAGCAGCTGACGGCCGGCGAGCTGGAGAAGCTCCTGCCCGAACTGAGCGAGGGCATGGTGCCCAAGATGACCGGCTGTCTGGACGCCGTGCGCGGCGGGGTGGGCGCGGCCCGGGTGATCGACGGACGGGTCCCGCACGCGGTGCTCCTGCAGATGTTCGCCGGACACCGGGCGGGCACGCTCATCGTGGCGGACCCGCACGAGAGTGAGCCCCGTCCGTGAACCACCGACCACGTGAGCCACACCAACAGCAGCGGTGCGGGCGGGTCGCCCGGGCCAGTGGGCCCGTCGGCGGCGCGGACGGCACCACGCGAGCGAAGGCGAGGGCCGTGCCCGTGACCGACACCCCCTGGGCTCCCGGCCCGGCCGGCACTCACCTGCACGCCCTGCCCTCCCCCGCACCCGCACCCCGCCCTGCCGACCTGCCGCGGCAGGGCCATGACGTGCGTCTGGTGGCCGGGGCGGATCTCACGCCGCGGCGGGCCGCCGAACTGGCCGTCGCCGCCGAGAGCGCCGGCGGCCAGGCCCGCGAACTGGCGCGCCGCCTGGCCCTCTCCCTGTCCCCCGAGGCCCGCGGGATCCTGCTGAGGGCCCTCATCGAAGCCGACTCCTACGATGTGGACGACGCCGACGTGTACGGGTACGACGTCGGGGTGTACGAGGTCGACGGTGAGGACGGGTACGACGGCAGGCCGTACGGCAGTAGCGTGTACGCCAGTGGGAGTGGGCCGCTTGCCCAGGTGTCCGGAACGGCGGCTGCTTCTTCTTCCGCCGGGCTGCGTCTCGTGCCCGCGGAGCGCGGGGCGGGCAGGGTGAGCGGGCGCGTCGGGGGTGGGGCGCCGGCGGGGGTGGTGCGGCTGCGGTTCGCGGACGTGGTGGCGCTCGATCGTGCGGGGGCCGCCTTCGGCGCGGGGCCGGGCGGGGGCGCTGTCAGCGATCCTGCGACGCTGACCCTGCAGATCCCCGGCGAGGCGGGCACCGAGATGCTGCGGGCGGTGCTCGAGGTGCTGGACGCGGCGGCGCTCACGGCCGAGTCGCTGACGGTGCACTCGCACGAACTCGACGACGTGTTCTCCGCGTTGACCGGCCTGCCCTAGACAGCTCTCTTCAGGGCCGGCCAGTCGCTCTTGCCGGACGTCGCCTGCGGGCTCGGTAAGGTGAACGGGTTTTTGAGGAAGTGCCTGTGCACCTGCGCTGTCCCAGGCACTGCCTTCGAGCGACGGGTCTTCAGCAGAGCCTTCACGGTCCACCCTCCAACATCGACGGCCCAGCACGTCCCCCGGTGTGGACGGCCCGTCGCCTGCATGGATCCAGCCTGCCCGCTACCGTGGTGAGCGATCGGCCACCGATGAGGAGGTGGGCACAATCACCCTTCCCGCAGCACTTCGCCCCCGCCCCGGAAACCTGCGCGAGGTCGCCTCGCAGATCGAGAGCGCAACTGGACTGCGAGTGGAGATCATCGGAGGCAGTCTCGTGATGCCCCCCACGCCGCGCGGCAAGCACGCGGGTACTATCCGCCGCGTACGGGTCCAGATCGAACCCCTTCTACCAGCGAACCTGGCCCCGTACGAAATGTCATCGGTTGCCATGCCGGAGGACCCCGACGACTACGCCACCCCGGACCTGGCAGTACTGCCCGTCGAGTGGGACGAAGACGACTCCTGGCTTGCCGACCCCGGTGACGCTGCCCTGGTGGTCGAGGTGATCTCGCAGTCGGAGAAGGCGAAAGAAATCTCCGACAAGAACGGCTGGTACGCCCGCGCCGGGGCCAGCGTGCTCCTCGTCCTGGATCCTCGTACCGCTCGCTGGGTGCTGCACACACATCCGAAAGACGGCGAGTACCACGGCCGACTCGACGGTATTTATGGAGAGGACATCGAGCTGCCTGCTCCGCTACCGTCGCCGATCGACACCAGCGTGCTCCCGCGTTACGGCTCTTCCTAAGGTCTGCCCCGCATACACCGCGCCGGATGCCCTGAGGACCGCTGGCTTCCTCCCCTTCATCTTCTCGGAGTTCGCCCCGAACAGGCAGCTCGACGGCACCGTGGGCCTCCCCCGCGGGTGGAATGGGTCGCTCGTGTCATGGAATGCGTGCGCGCCGGCCCGGGCGACACGAACTTCTCGAGGCTGATCGAGGGCGTCAGCGCCATCCGGGCCGAGTTGGACGACGAGGCCGAACCGATCCCGCGTGGGATGACTCAGGCAGGCGCGGCACAACGGCCAAGACCATCAGCGCGTGGACTGTGCCGGGGGTGCCGCCGGCCCGTTCCCTCAGGATTCACCCGCCACAATCTTCGTTGTGCCGTGCGCGAGGGTTCTCTGTCCAACTTCGCCCACGGCTGATGCTGCTACTGATAGCGTTCTACGCGATGTAGGTACCCGGCATGTTCGCTCTGACCTGCAATGATTGAGCCCTGGGTACCTTGGCGGTACTGTGACCGCATGGCAGCACTCAACGTGGACTTCTCTGAAGCAGAGCTCGATGACCTCCGGGACGCGGCCCGCGAGCAGGGCATGACGCTGAAAGCCTTCGTGAAGTCCTCGACGACCGACGCGATCGCCCATCAGCGGAGCCTGAAGAAGGCAGCGACTGAGTTCCAGCGCGCCTTCGCGGACCCCTCGCTGGCCGAAGCTATCGAAGCGGCCGGCATCGACGACGGTCCGATGGCGAGCAAGACGGGTAGGGCAGCCTGAAGCAATGGCGCCTTCCTTGCACATCGACGTGCGCTGGCTCCTGCAGCAGCACGAGACGGCCCTTCCCGACCAGCCTCACATCAGTGACTTCTCAGCCCTGGTCGCGGCCGTCGCGCGCCATCGCGTCGATCCGCCCCGCCTGGGCGTCGACCCGGATGCTTCCTGGCGTGCCGCGGCGCTCCTGCACACCCTGCTCCTGCTCAGACCCTTGCCGTCCCTCAACGTCCGGTTCGCGTGTGCCACCGTCATCGCCTACATGCATGCCAGCGACGAGGGCCTCGACGTTCCGTACGGCGAGCTGGTCGAAATGTGCAAGGACCTCTTGGCAGGCAAGGACAGCGTCTTCGGCGCCGCCGACCGGATCCGTTCCTGGCGCATCTGACAGCGCCCGCACCATCCACGGCGGAGGCCGTCCCGGGCGTCAGCTCGCGAGTGCGGCTTGCTTGCCCGCACCAGCCATGAGACTCACTGGGGGCATCGTCTCGGCTGAGGAGACAGGCGATGCCGACACCGTGCGAGACCCTTGCAGAGCAAGACTGTCTTCCTCGGCGTGCGCCAGTGCGAGGTGGTCAGCAGGCGTGGGCACGAGGACGGCCTCTCAGGATGGTCGAAGCCGTTATCGGGCACGCCTCCTGCAAGCCGTCGGCCGCACGCGCGCCCGCTCCTACGCGGCCGGCCCGCAATTCCCCCGGGATGCCCTTGATGCTGCACAGACGCCGATGGCTCTCAGCAATCCCTACCAGCGGTCGCCCGGCACCTGAGCACACCACCCCGCACACCGGCGCCAGCCCTGGGCAGCTGCGGCCTGTGGGGCGCACGTCTGGCGAATGCGCTCAGTCTCCAAGCCCAGACGGCTCGCGCGGGAGCTCTCGCTGAACCGATGAAACATCGAGACAGCCGGTCGGCTCACCTTCACCTACCCGAGTGGGGTGAGCCGACCGCCGGGCCGGTGATGTGCCCTCTGGCCCGGCGGCCTTGTTCGCCGGGCTGTCAGGAGAGGTCGAGGGTGCAGCACTTGACGCTGCCGCCGGCTTTGAGGAGCTCGCCGAGGCTGACGCCGATCGGGTTGAAGCCGCGTTCCTTGAGCCGGCCGATGAGGCCGGTGGCCGCCTGGGGCAGCAGGACGTTGAGGCCGTCGCTGAAGGCGTTGAGGCCGAAGACGGCGGCGTCCTGGGCGTCGGCGAGGACGGCATCGGGGAACATCTCCCTGAGCACGGCTCGGCTGCCGGGGCTGAAGGCCTGCGGGTAGTACATGATCTCGTCCGCGGAGAGCACCGCGAGCGCGGTGTCCAGGTGGTAGAAGGCGGGGTCGACCAGGGTCAGGCCGGTCACGGGGAGGCCGAAGAACTCCTGGGCCTCGGCGTGGGAGCGGGCGTCGGTGCGAAAGCCGGTGCCGGCCAGCATCCGGCGTCCCACACGCAGGTAGTCGCCCTCGCCCTCGTTGATGTGCTCGGGCCACAAGAGTTCGCGGTAGCCGTTGCGGGCGAACCAGTCGAGGTAGGCGGGGCCTTCCGCGGTGCGCTCGCGGTGACGGAAGCGGGCGCCGAGGACCTTGCCGTCCACCACGGTGGCGCCGTTGGCGGCGAACACCATGTCCGGGAGGCCCTCGACGGGCTCGACGACCTCGACGGTGTGTCCCAGGGACACGTACAGCTCGCGCAGTTGCTCCCACTGGAGCAGGGCGGTGGCGGTGTCGGTCGGCTTGTCGGGGTTCATCCACGGGTTGATGCTGTAGGTCACGTCGAAGTACTGCGGGCGGCACATGAGCAGACGGTGCGGGGTCGCGGTGCGCGGGGTGCGGGGTGTCTGTTCCTGGACTGCGGTGCCGGTCGACGGCATGACGGGTCCTCCTGTGTTCTTCGTGGGAGCAGGGGTGCGGGCGCGGCGTCGCGGGGTGTGCGGCGCCGGCCCGGCGTGGCCCGGTGGCGGGCCTTCGTGCGAGGCGGGTGCGGGGCCCGACCGGTTCCCGGGGTGACCGGGGGCTCGGGCCGGGGGCCGCGCGGCGCATCCGGCGCCCCGGCCGGCCGGGGACGCCGCCGGACACGGCCGGCGGACGTCGTCAACTCCCCTTTTCGCAGGGGTGGTTGATGTCCTTGTCCAGGCTAGCGGGGTGGGGCCGGCGGGGGCGCTGTGCTCGATCGGTGTTCAAGCGTTCCCCCACGGCGGCTTCCCCGTGCCCGCGATGCCGCGCGGTGCCGGCCCGTACCCGCGGTGCCGGCATGGGCCGGTGGTGTGCGGGCGGGGCGGGACCGGTGGGGCGGGTCGGGTGTCAGGGCAGGATCGGTGCCGGGTCGGGCAGGGCGATCAGCTGGGGCACGCTGCGGCTCCAGGGGAAGCCGTGGTGGAGCTGGAGCACGGCGGGCGAGGTGGGGTCGACGATCACCGCGACGGCGGCCAGCACGTCGGGGGCCGGTTCCAGTTCCAGAAACCGCCAGCGCGGGGCGCCTTCGCTGTCGTCGTGGGGAGGTGTGAAGCCCAGGACGCCGTTGTCCTCGGCCAGTTCGAAGGCGAACGAGTCGAAGGGCAGGCCAAGGCCCAGGCCGCGGGCCTTGGAGTAGGCCTCCTTGAGCGTCCACAGGCGCAGCACCCGGCGGTCCTGGGGCCGGCCGGGGGGCGCCTTGGCCACCCACTGCTGTTCGGTGGGCGCGAAGGTGTCGACGACGGCGCTCAGGCCGCGGTCGCCGCGGTCCAGACGTTCGACGTCCACACCGATGCGGTGGCGGCGCACCATGCCGAGCAGGTTGTGCCCGTGGGTGTGGGAGAGGTTGAAGTCGAGTTTGCGGCCGCCGCGCAGCAGCCCCTCGGGGGGTTTGCGGAAGAAGGGGCGGCCGCGGGGCGAACGCCAGATCACCGCCTCCGACTCGGGCACGCCCGTCTCCAGGGCCAGCACGCGGCGCACCAGGACGTGCGCGATGAGGTACTGGTGACGGTCGCGTTCGAACAGGAAGCGTTCGGCGAGTTCGCGTTCGGGTGCGTCCAGCCAGGCCCCTGCCAGGATTTGGGCGAACTCGGCGGCGAGTTCCTCGTTGGTGCAGAACCAGAGTTTGACCGGCGGGGCCCGGTCGGGTTCCCCGGGTCCGGCCGGATGGCCGCGGTGCAGGACGGTGGGCTGCATCAGCTCGGCTCCCCCGCCACGCCGGCCCGACCGGCCTCGTCCGCCGGGGCGGCGGTGGGGTGGGTGTCGCCCAGCCACAGCGGACGGCGCAGGAGAGGCGACGGGGGCAGGGGCACCACCATGGCGCCGGCGCCGGCGCGCCGCTCCAGGGCGGCCCAGTCGACGGGCAGGCCCGACAGCCACAGCCGCCTCAGCTGCTCCAGCCGCCCGGCGTGCCACAGCGCGGCCAGGTAGTCGCCGGTCTCGGGCACGCCGGCGAGGGCGTAGGGGTCGTGCGGGGCCGAGCGCAGGTCGGCGCTGACGATCCCCTCACCCTGCGTGCTCTGCCCATCCTGCGTGCTGTGCGTGCCGTGCGGTCGGGCCGCGAACCGGGTCAGTGCCGTGTGGAGTTGGGGCAGGTCGCGGACGGTCAGGGCGAGTCGGCAGGGCAGTGCGGCACGGCCCGTGCGCAGGGTCCGGGCCAGCGCTCCGAGCGAGGGCGGCGGGCCCACGGCGGGTGCGGGGGCCGGCTTCGGGCCGGGGGCGGATGCCGGGGTGGCGGGCGTGCCCCCGTCGGGGGTGGTGTCCGGGGTGGTGGGTGGGGTGGTGCGGTCGGCGGGTCGCGTGCCGGCCGGGGCGATCGGTTCGGCGGGTCGGGTGGTGGCGGGGGCGATCCAGTCGGCGAGGCGGGCGGCCAGCGCCGCGAGGTGGGCCGGGGTGGGCGCGGACAGCAGCACGAGTTCCTCACCCGCCGCCTGTTCCGGACCGGACCCCGGCACCTGCACCGGTGCCGGTGCCGGTACGGGTGCCGGTGCGGGTGTCGGCCGGGGGGTGGTGGGGCCGGTCTGCGGGGGCGGGAACTCCTCGAGGAGGGCTGTGACGCGGGGGCCGTGGGCGGGGGCGAGTTCGACGAGGGCGGTGCGCGGCAGTTCCTGTCCGTGCGGGGTGCGCGGGCGGGGCCAGGCCTTGGCGGCGGGGCGGCCCGGTGCGGGTGCGAGGGTGGCGGTGCGCAGCTGGAGGACGGCGGAGGTCAGGGCCGCGATCCCGGTGGCCGCGCCGGCGTCGCCGATGCGGCGCGCGGTCGTCGCCGCGTTCTCGCGGACGCCGGGGCCGGGGGCGGGCGGGCCGGACTGCCGGGAGGGTGCGGGGTGGTGGGGGCGTGGGCCGGTGGTGTCGCTGAGTACGGCGTGGATGTGGTCGCCGTCGGCGAGGGCCCGGGCGAGGGGCTTGAGGACGAGGGCGCCGGCTCCCTCGCCGGCCGTGTCGCGGGCGCGCGAGGGGTGCAGCAGCAGTTCGACGCCGCCGGCGACGGCGGCGGCGCATTCTCCGCGCCGCAGGGCGCCGACGGCAAGGTGCACGGCGGTGAGTGCGGAGGTGGCGGCGCTGTCGACGGCGTGAGCGGGGCCGCTGAGGCGCAGGCGGGCGGCGAGGCCGGCGGCGAGGTCGCCGTGGCCGGCGGCGGGCATCGGCCGGCCACGGCTCCAGTCCTGGGCGGCGAGCAGGGCGTAGTCGGCGGAGCTCACGCCGGCGAATACGCCCACGGCGCGGGGGCTGCCGTCGGGTCCGGTCAGAGCGTCCAGGCGGGAGCCGGTGCAGCCGGCGTCCTCCAGGGCCTCCCAGACGATCTCCTGGAACAGGCGTGCCTGGGGGTCCATCAGGGCGGCTTCGGCGGGGTCCAGTTGGAAGAACTCGGCGTCGAACTCGGCTGCCCCGGCCAGGAAGTGGCCGCGCAGGCCGGGTTCGAGCAGGGATCCGCCGGGCCGGTCCAGCGGCCCGGCACAGGAGGTGTCCCGCCCCTCGCGCAGGTTGTGCCAGTGCAGGTGCAGGTCGGGCGCGCCGGGGTAGCGTCCGGCGATCCCCACCACGGCGTACCGGTCCAGGTCCGTTTCGGGTCCGTCGGCGCCGACGGCACCTGTTTCCCGGCTGCGGGCGTCTCCCGCCGGCCGGCCCACCGGGTCGCAGGTGTCCCGCGTCATCGGGGTGGAGGGGTCCTGTGCCGGCGGGGCGGAGGTGGTGGTTCGGGCCGCCGGGGCGGACGGTGTGGTGGGGGCGGGCGCGGGTGCGGTCCGCGCGTGCGCGGGCCGGGCCGGTGCGGCCGGGGCCGGGTGGTTGACCGGGGCAGGCGTCGCCGACCGCGCCTGCCCCGGCGCCGCCTCCCCCGCCGGTGCCGCGTTGCGTGCGAGGCCGGCCGGCGGGGACTGCGTGCTGCCGGTCCCGCCTCCGGCGGGCCGGTTGGCACCGCGGGCGGGCAACGGCTGCTGCGGGCCCGGGTGCCGGGGGGCGGTGGTGGACATCAGGGCCGTGAGGATGCGGACGGCCTGTGCCCGTTCCAGACGTCCCGCCTTGAAGCGGGTGAGGACTTCGCGTTCGTCCATGAGATCCGCTGTGACGTCCATGGGTCGGCTTCTTCAGTCCCGGTGCGAGAGCTGGCCCAGCGCGTCGTCGATGGACAGCCATCCGGCGCGCACCGCGTCCAGCAGGGCACCGATGCCCAGCGGGGCGGCTCCCGGCACCGTCACGCCCAGCAGGGCGGGCAGGATCTCGGGGACCTGGTGCGGCGGGGCGGCGGCGACGATGTGCACCGCGAGGCTGACGAGGTCGGGGTGGTCGTAGAGGGTGCCGGCGGGTTCCTGCAGCCCGTAGATCCGGTTGACGGCGGCGACGAACTCCGAGGCGATGACGGAGTCGACGCCGAGCAGGGTGAAGGCGGCCTCGGTGTGGATGTCCCAGGGGTCGCAGCACAGGATGCGGGCGAGTTCCTCGCGCAGCGTCTCCAGCACCGGCCCGACCGCGTCGTCGTGCGTCTGTGCCGGCAGGGCGGTGGACGCCAGGGGGCGGGCGGGCGCGGGATGTCCGCCCGCGGCGGCCGCGGCGTGCGGGAGCACGGTGCGCGCCAGGTGACGGGCCAGAGCGGCGGGCGTGGGGTGGTCGAGCAGGACGTCGGCGCGCACGTCGGTGCCGTAGTGGCCGTTGAGCGCGGCGACGAACTGGACGGACAGCAGCGAGCCGAGGCCCAGCAGCCGGAAGGTCTCCTCCGGGTCGATCCGCTCCGGCGTGATCCGCAGGACGTCGGCGAGGACCACGACGAGTGAGCCGAGCAGCTGCTCGTGCGCCCCATCGGAGGCAGCCGGGCGGGGGAACTGGCTTTCATCGTGCATGACTTGGCTCCAAGGGTTCCGTCCTGCAGGCCGAAGGCGGGAACAGCAGCGGTACGTCCCCTCCGCGGACGCCCGCCCGGCCGGGACGGCCGGCCACACCGGCTCCGGATGAAGGGGCGAACCGGTAGTGCCGTCGGGCTTCCTCAAGACCAAACCATACCCGCTGTTTTGGAAGAGTTCCAGGGCTCACCTTGAGACCACCTTGAGAGATCCACCCTCGCAGGTCCGTCTTCAAGTCACCCCAAATAGGATTCAATTGGGGCAGTTCTCGTTCAAAAACCAGCAGACCGCGCGCCCTGTTTATGTCTCGCGGCGGACGACCGGTCCCGACGTAACTCCCCGGGTGTCAGATCGCCCCTTACGGGAGGGGTGGTAAACAGGCATGGCGGTCTGTATTGGGGTGCAGGGGGTGGCCCGGAGGAAAGCCCGGTCGCGGGCCCGGCGGGGTGAACAGGGCACGGGCCGGGTCTGCCTGAGCCCGCGTCATACCGGCCACGGCCCCGTGCACATCCCGCGCGGTCCCGCGCACACGGAGGCGCCCGCCCCGGTCGGCGGACGACGGGGACGGGCGGTGCACGCCGGCGGAACGATCGCGCGCGTCAGCCGGGTGCGGGCGCCTCGATATCGAGCTCGACCCTGTTCCCGCCGAAATCGGCGATCAGGCGCAGGTCGGCGTTGACGGCCCCGAGGTAGCGCTGAATGGTGGCCAGTTCCAGTTGATGGACCGGGGTCCGTTCGATCCGGGAGACGTTCGACTGCTGGATCTTCATCAGGTCCGCCACCTGGACCTGAGTCAGCCCCTGGGACCGGCGCAGTTCAGCGAGAGTCACGGCCGCTCCCGCTGTCGCCGTAGCGGGTGAACCGGCTGGTGTCGATGTGCCACGGGCCGATCTCGACGCTTTTGCCGAACGGGTATTGCCTGTGCGTGGCATAGCTGGGGCCTTCAGGGGCGGCGTAGGGCTCGGTGTGGGCGTGGACAGTCCCTGTACGAGGGTCGACGATCAGATAGTGCGGGATCCCCATGGCCGGGTAGTCGCGGAGCTTTCCCTCGTAATCGTTCTCCGGGTTCGCCCGCGAGACGACCTCGCAGACCATGAGAACGTCGCCCGGCCGGGCCGGTTCGTCTCGCTCGAGAAGGTCCTCGTGGAACACCATCAGATCGGGGACCCGCCTCACACCCAGCGAAACGTCCTCCAGGTCGGTGTCGCCGTCGGCGAGATACCCCGGGTTCGTCCCGGGAAGCTGGGCCTCCAACTGCACGCGCAGGGACCGCGCAAGGCCCAGGTGTCGGCCGACGGAGCTCGTCATTATGACAATCTGCTCGCCGCTGATCTCAAGCTTCCAGGGTTCGCTTCGGGACGCGGCGAGCAGCTGGTCGGCGTACTCACGCATCCGCTGATAGTCCATGCACGAAATATTTCACCGGCGGAACGTCGGCAAGTCCGTTGGTCATGGAAAGGCCCGACACTGATGGTGCAGGAGCCGCCCCCTGGTCCTCAGAAGAAGGGGGTGCAGCGGGCTGTCGCGAAGCGCCGGCTTCAGACGGCATTGCCCGGGGTGCGGGTCTCGCGCGGGTGCTGCTGGGCGGCGTAGACCGCGACGAAGGCGGCCAGAGCGCGCGGGTCGCCGTGCGGGCCCAGTGCGGTCAGCGGCACGCCGGGGCCCGGTGCGCGGGTCAGTGTGCGGTGTGCCTGCAAGGCGGCGGCCATCAGTTCACCGCGGGGGCGGCGGGCGTGGTCGGGGTGCGTGCAGGCCGTCGCCAGTGCCTCGGCCCAGGCCTGGGAGGCGGTCTCGTCCCTGCGTGCACGCGAGGCCGGGACCGGGGCAGGGGCAGGGGCCGGGGCGGGAGCAGCGGCGGTGGGGGTTGCGGTGGGGGTGGGGTGCGGCATGGCTGCCTCCTCGGCGTCCGGCTGCTCTCGGCCGGGCCGACTGCCCGGTGCCGTGCGGTGTGCGGTGCGCGGTGAAGTGCGGCGGTGCGGTGGTGCGGTGGAGTACGGCGGCCCGATGGGGTGCGGTGTTGTGGGGTGCGGGCCGGGGGTGGCGTCCGGTGGGGGGTGGTCAGGGGTGGGGGCGGGCGGCTGCGGCGAGGCGGTGGGCGAGGTCGTCGGGGTCGGTGGTGGTGGTGTCGAGGACGACGGCGCGGGGCCGGTGTCCGTCGGCGGCGGCGAGGCGGGCGAGGGTGCAGGCGGCGACGCCGTCTCCGCAGAAGGCGGCCAGGACCGGGCGGCCGGTGCCGGGGCGCAGGTGGGGGGCGAGTGCGTCGTAGGCGGCGCGGGCGGCCGTGACGGCGTGGGCGCCGCCGGCGGGCAGGGGGGCGAGCAGGAGGAGGTTCTCGGGGCCGGGGTAGGCGCGGGCGATCCGGTCGTAGAAGGCCCGGGTCCTGCCGGGTGCCTGGAGCAGGGCGAGGGTGGCGGCGCGGGGGTGGGCGGGCGGGCGCAGCACGGCGGGCGGGGGTGGGCTCTCCTGCTGCGTGGCGGGGACCGGGCCGGGGGCGGGGTCGGTGCCCAGGTGGGTGAGGAGGGCCAGGACGTCGCCGAGGGTGGTGCCCGGGCCGGCGCCGCGGGGGAGCTCGCGCAGCAGCAGGGCGGCGTGGGCGAGGAGTTCGGTGATCTCGCAGAAGCGGGCCTGGTCGTAGGAGGCGGTCAGGACG
Organism: Streptomyces sp. M41(2017); assembly: GCF_002078175.1. GTDB lineage: Bacteria > Actinomycetota > Actinomycetes > Streptomycetales > Streptomycetaceae > Streptomyces. The sequence goes on from NZ_MWFK01000002.1 coordinate 127,525, forward strand.
AGGCGGTCGCCGCTGTCGTGGTGGGCGGTGAGGGTCAGCGGGTAGGCGGTGTGGGCGCCGAGGGTCTGGGGCGGCTCCACCTCGATGCCGTGGGCGGCGAGTTCGGCGTCCAGTTCGCTCAGGGCGTGCGGCAGGGTCTCGAAGGTGAGCAGGGTGTCGGCGGGCGGGGCGGGGCGGCGTGTCCAGGCGTGGATCTGGCCGGCGGTCACCCATTCGTAGGCGGCCTGGTCCAGGCAGTGGTCGCGCAGGTGGGTCATCAGCTGCGCCACGGTGGCGTGCGGGTCGACCAGGACGGACTGCGGCAGGGGGCCGGCCAGGGCGCCGGGGGTGCGTTCGATGCCCTCGAAGAGGATGCCGCGGCCGGCGGTGGTGGTGGCGAAGCGGACGTGGCAGGGGCCCTCGGCGCGGCCGGCACGGTAGAGGAGCAGGGACCACACGGCCTGCAGGGCGGTGGACTCGCCGCCGCCCCAGCGGGCGGCCCAGTCGGCGAGGCGGGCGGTCTCCTCCTGGGTCAGGCGCAGCCGGGAGCGGCCCTCGGTGCGGTGGGCGGTGTCGGTGAACAGCGGTGGCACGCGCACCGCGTCGGTGGCGTCCGCGCCGGCGTCGGTGTGGGTGAAGAAGTCCTTCGCCGCGGTGGTGTCCTGGGTGGCGAGCCAGGCGGTGTAGTCGCTCATGTCGGGGCGGCGCTGTCCGCCGGGCAGTTCGCCGCCGGCGAGGTAGGCGCGGTAGAACTCGCGGACCAGCAGGCGTACCGACCAGCTGTCGAGCAGGGCGTGGTGGTAGGTGAGCAGGACGCGGGCGGGGCCGGTGCGGGCGAGGTCGGCGGCCTCGGCGCTCTCGCCTCCCAGGAGGGTGACGCGCAGCGGGGCGGGGCGGCGGGGGTCGATGCCGCGGCGCCGGTCGGAGGCGACGAGGGTGTGCCATTCGGCGCTGTCGTGCGTCAGGTGGACGACCTGCGGGTCGGGCCGGTCGTGGACGATCAGGGCGTCTTCGCTCTGGTCGTCGAAGGCGGTGCGCAGCACTGATTCGCGGGCGAACACGGAGTGCCAGGCGGTGGTGAAGCGCACGACGTCCAGGGGGCCGTGCCAGTCGAAGGAGGCCTGTTCGACCTGGCGGCCGGGTCCGGGGTGGGCGTCGGCGGCGGCCAGGAGTTCGCGTTGCAGCAGGGTCGCGTCCTGGTGGCGGGTGGTGAAGGCGCCGCGGCCGGCGCGGGTGAGGAGGTCGGCCAGTGCGCCGAGGGGGAAGTCGGCCGGATCGGGGCCGTCCGTGGTGGAGAACCGCACGGTGTGCCGGCCCGGTCCGGGCCGGTCCAGGTCGGTCTTCCAGGCGCGGGCGTCGGGGTGGCGGGCGGTGATGGTGTCGAGGGCGGCCTCGATGCGGGTGGCGGGCAGGGGGCCGCACAGTTGAAGGACAGGGGCGGCGCCGGGTCCCAGGTCCACGACGACGGTGATCGGCTCGCGCTGCGGCAGCCGGGCGAAACGGTTCGTGGTCATCGGCAGTTGGGAGGCACGCGCCGATGAAGCCCCCTCCCCCTCTCCTCACGAGGCGCTGCCCAAGCATGCGGCAGCCCCCCGACAAACCTCTGACACCGCCCTGACACCCCACTCGACCCGCCCCGCGCACGATGCGCCCGGCCCACCCGGGGGGAGGGAAAGCGGACGGGTGTTGGGGCCCGGCACCGGCACCGGGGGCGGGGCCGTGGAGCCCGGGTGCCGGGGTGCCAGGGCGTGCGGGCTGGGCGTGAGGCCGGCTTGGTACTGGGGCCCGTGGGTGTGGGGCGCGGGTGCCGGTGCGTGGGGCTGGCGCGCGGGGCCGGGGCGGCGCGGATGGGGGTGGCACGGGTGGGGATGGCGCGGGTGGGGATGGCGGTCGCTGCGGCGCCGGCCGAGGTGCGGCGCGGCGATGCGCTGCCCGCCAGACCGGGCGCGGGCCGGACGGGGGCGGGGGCAGATCACGGGGCAAGGGTGGGACGGGCCGGGGCGCTGGGCGGGGTGGAGCGGGGCGGGGTGCAAGGTGGGGCGGGGCAGGGGTGGGGTCAGGCAAGGTCGTCGCGGGTGATCCGGCGGTGGGCGGTGCGCCACGTGCCGTGAGCGCGGACCAGCACGTCCTCCATGACGCACACGTACAGCACCTTGGAGCTCGCGCCGGGGGGTGTGGCATGGGTGAGGGCGGAGCAGCGGGTGTGCAGGGTGCCGTCGGGCCGGGGCCGGACGTCGAGCATGCCGACCCAGTGGTGCAGGCGGCTACCGGCCCGTCGCCGGCGATCCGCCGCGGCGCGGGCGTAATGGGAGAGGCCGGCGCGGGCCCGTAACGGGGCGGGCAGCAGAGGGAGTTCGACAACGGCGTCCTCGGTGAAGGTGGCCGCCCAGCCTTCTTCGACGCCGCCGTCGGCGTCGGCGTCGGCGTCGGCGTCGGCGTCGGCGTCGGCGTCGGCGTCGGCGTCGGCGTCGAGGATGCGCATCTGGTGCGCGTAGAACTGCTGCACCTGTGCGTACAGGGCGGCGAACTCTTCCCTGTGCGGGGCGTGTTCGGCGGTCGCCATCAGTTCGACGGTCATGGTCCTCGGCCTCCTTCTGTCCGGTCCTGGACAGTCTTTGAGGCGCGGCTCGAGCATCCTTCGAATACTCCTCGAGTGAGGGAGCCGACGGTGGGAGTCACCAGGGGGTGGTGGCGAGCGCTCCCTGCTTCTCGGGTGTGAAGAGCGGGACATGAGGGTGGAGGTGTCTTTGATGTCTGGTGAGCGTGTGCGGCGCCTGCGGCATTCGGCGGAGGTGGCCGCGCCGGCCGAGGTGGTCTACGCCCTGCTCGCGGACGCCGTGCGCAGGCCGCTGTACAGCGCGGGTGTCGTGCATGTGGAGCGCATGGACGCCGAGGGGAACCGGGAGCGGCTGCGGGTGTGGGAGCACGCGGGCGGCCGTGTGCGCTGCTCGCTGTGGGCGCGGGTGGCCCACCCGGGCGAGCTGCGCATCGAGTTCTGGCGGTTGAGCGGCGAGGCGCCGATCGCGTCGATGGCCGGGCAGTGGAGCGTCTCGCAGGCGGCGGGCGGGCACGGGTGTGTGGTGAGCGTGGTGCACGAGTTCACCGTCGCCGCCGGTTCCCACGGGGCGCAGGCGGCCCGGGCCGCTCTGGCCGCCGGGGACAACGCCCGCAGCGCGCTGCGCAGTGTGCGCAGGATCGCGGAGGGCCGCGGCGCCTCGCGGCAACGGGTGCTGAGGTTCCAGGAGTCGTTGCGCATCGAGGGGCCGGGCGAGGTCGTCTACGACTTCCTCTACCGGGCCGGCGACTGGGCCGGCCGCGTACCGCACGTGCGGCACGTCGAGCTGAGCGAGGTCTCGCCCGGGATCCAGTGCGTCGACTACCGTCTGCGGCTGCCGGACAGCACGGTGCGCGCCACGCGTTCGCTGCGGCTGTGTTTCCCGCACGCCGGGCGCATCGTCCACAAGACGACCACGCCCTGGGCGCCCGTCGCCGCGCATACCGGGGAGTGGTCGGTCCTGCCCGACGAACACGGGGTGCGTGTGATCGCCGAACACACGGTGCTCCTCGACGAACACGCCACCCCGCCGGACGGCGCATACGCGATCGACGGCCAGGAGAGCACAGAGCCGTCCGGCACCACCACGGCGCCGCCCTGGGAGAGTGCGTATGCGCCGCCCGGCCGCAGTGCGACGCATGTCCTCGCCGGGATGGAGGAGTTGAGCGGGCGTCAGGAGGCGGGGCCGGAACCGCTACCGGGGCCAGGTCTGGGATCGGGGTCAGGCCTGAGGCCGGAGACCGGCCGGGAGGCGGCGACCGGCAGAGGGTCGGAGACCGGCCGGGGACAGCGGCGCAGCGCGGACTCGCCTGCTGGGCCCAGCTCGAAGGCAGGGCCGGCGCCGGAGGATGGCCGGGGGCGGACCGTGCGCGGACCTGCGGGGCAGGGGCATGGGTCGGTGCAGGAGGACGGCGGGATGCGCGGCGCGGATGAGGACGGCGGGATGGGCGAGCGGGTGCGGGATGCCATCGGACAGGCTTCTCGCGTGATCCTCGAACAGGCCGCCCGGCAGGCCGAGTCGGCGGTGCAGGCACTGCCACGGCGGTAGCGGGGACGGGCCTGCCGAGGCTTTCGGCTCGCGTGCGGCCGGTGCCAGGCGCCGTCACGGTTGGCGGGTGCGTGACCGTCCCGGGCGGCGGGTGCAGCGGCCGTACCGGGTGGCGGGTGCGTGGCCGTCCCGGGGGGGGCCGGTTTCGGTCGGTCCCGGGTGGTGGGTCAGGTGCCGGTGAGTTCTTCGATCACGGGGGCGAAGGTGTCCATGGCGTTGTCGAGGACCACGATGTAGGACAGGCCGAAGCGTTCGCGTTGTTCGCGCAGTTGCTCGGCGATCTGTTTGACGGTGCCGAAGAGCATCACCGGCAGGGTCAGGCGGTCGTCCTGCGACACCTCGGGGTGGATCTTGGGGAGCCGGTCCGCGGCAGCCCGCCGGTCGTCGGTGACCTCGACGTGGTGGATCAACACGTTCCGTTCGGCGGGAGTGGTGCGGTGGGCGGCGAAGTGTTCGTAGGCGGCGACGCGTTCGTCGAGCTGGGCGGGGGTCAGGGCGTTGAGGATGCCCTTGGCGTAGCCGGCGGTCGCGGTGAAGGCGGCGATGTCGGCGTGCTCGGCCATCAGGCGCAGCAGCCGGTCGCCGTTGCCGCCGATGAGCAGCGGGGGGCGGGGCTGCTGGACGGCGGGCGGGGTGTGTGCGGGATCGCTCAGCAGCCGGTCGAGTTCGCGGACGGTGTGCCGCAGGGCGTCGATGCGGCCCCCGGGTGAAAGGAACGCGAGGCGGGCGCGTTCGTGTTCGGCCTGCGCGTAGCCGGCGCCGAGGCCGATCTCGAGCCGGCCGCCGGTCAGGGCGTCGGTGGTGGCCACGTCCCGGGCCAGCAGCGCGGGGTTCCAGAAGCCGGCGTTCAGGACGAAGGTGCCGATCCGGGGGCGTTCGGTGGCGTGTGCCGCGGCCGTCATAGCCGGGAACGGGGAGACCATGCCCAGATGGTCGGGGACCAGGATGACGTCGTAGCCGAGCAGTTCGGCGCGCCGGCACCGGTCCCGCCACTGCACGCCCCCTGCCGGCTTCAACATGTTCACGCCGAAACGAAACGGCCTGGTCATGTCCGCCCCCCTCAACTGTGTTGTTCCGCCTGTGTGTGCCTGGCGCCGACCTGCCTGTGTGGCTGCCGGCCGCAGACTTTTGTGTGTCCGGCGGCGGGTGGCATGTGCTGTGCCGGGTGCGCCGCCGCGGTGACCCTACCCCAGCGCCGGTGTCGTCAACGGGCCTTCCGGGAGGCTGCTTTGGCCTGATCACAGCGGCCGTGGAGGCGAGTCCCGCGCCGCTGATGCCGGTGCCGGTGCCGGTGCCGGTGCCGGTGCCGGTGCCGGTGCCGGTGCTGGTGTTGGTGCTGGTGCTGGTGTTGGTGTTGGTGCTGGTGGCGGCCGGGGGTGTCAGGCGGCGTAGAGGTCGAAAGTGGAGGTGCGGCGCTCGCCTGCGGTCACGTCCAGGGCGGGGTCGACGGTGAGCATCATCTGGTGCAGGCGCTGCAGTTGCGGTGAGGGTTCCACACCGAGTTCGTCGATGAGCTGTTTGCGCAGTCTGCGGTACACGTCCAGGGCGGTGGCCTGGCGTCCGGAGCGGTAGAGGGCGACCATCGCCTGGGAGTGCAGGCCCTCGTGCTGGGGGTGACGGGCGATCAGGTCGGTGAGTTCGGCGATGAGTTCGCCGTGCCGGCCCAGGCGCAGGTCGGCGTCGATGCGCCGCTCGACGGTGACCAGGCGGGACTCCTTGAGCCGCATGATCTCGATGGAGAGGATGGATCCGGCGCGCACGTCGACCAGGGCGGGCCCGTCCCACATGTCCAGGGCGTCCCGCAGGAGGGCGGCGGCCTGGCCGTCCTCGCCCTGTTCGAACGCGCGCTGTCCGCCGGCGACGAGCTGCTCGTAGCGGTGCAGGTCGACGGCGTCGGCGGGGATCTGCAGGACGTACCCGCCGTGCCGGGTGGCCAGGACCTCCTTGGCGTTGCCGGGGGCGTCGGGTCCCATGGCGGTGCCCAGGTGGCGGCGCAGCTGCAGGACGTAGGTCTGCAGGGTGGTCATGGCGCTCTGCGGCATGTCGGTGCCCCACAGCTCTTCCATGAGGGTGGCCACCGGCACGATCCGGCCGGGATAGAACGCGAACAGGGCAAGGAGCTGGCGCGGCTTGCTCGCGGTGGGCACGATCGAGACACCGTTGACGGTGGCGCTCAAGGGCCCCAGAACCTGGATCTCCACGGTTTCCTCCCCGTACTCCATCGAGTGGCGGCCGTGCCGGCACCCCGTCGTAGTCGCAGGGGGCGGCCTTGGCCTTCGGCACGCTAGACCCGTTTTCGGCCGCCGCCCGGATTGCTGGACCCGCCCTCAAGCAGCCCTCTACACATCCCGCGACCCGCTACCGCACCCCCCACACCGCAGGGACTAAGGACCGAGCGCAGGCCGAACGCAGGCCGAGTGCGGACCGAGTGCGGACCGAGTGCGGACCGAGTGCGGACCTGTATCCGGCAGGCCACGGACACGCCGGAGGCGTGCGCCGTGGACGGGCACGGGCGGACCCGTCGGGCGGGCGGCGGCAGAGCGCCGACCGGCACGCGGGAGACCCGGGCGGCCGGACTGCGGGCGGAGCCGTGCGGGTGGGGCGGCGGGCGGAGTCGTGCCGGCTGAGCCCGGGTGGAGCCGTGCGGGTGGACGGTGGGCGGGCCAGGGGCCGGCCGCGGGTGGATCAGGGGTCAGGCGCCGGCGGTCAAGGGCCAGGCCCCGACGGGTCGATGGCCGGCCCCGCCTGGGTCGGGGCAGGGTGCGCGCGGGTCGGGGGACTTGAGAAGGCGTGCAGGCCGGTTCGAAAGCCGCTGGTGGTGGCGCCCGCCGTGGGCGGGGTGCGGCTATCGTCCGCATTCCCGGCCCGCCGCGACAGGGCACGGCCGGCGGGCGCCGGGGGGCGGCTGCGGCCATCGGGCCGGGCCGGGCCGTTGGGGAGTGACTCGTCGATGGAGTGGCCATGCACAGGACGCAGAAGCCGCAGCCGCAGCTGCGGCTGTTCGTGTTCCACCACGCCGGTGGCTCGCATCTGGCCTACCGCGACTGGCCGGCCCGTTTCCCGGCCGGCTGGCAGGTCCACCTCCCCGACGCGCCGGGCCGCGGCCCCCGGGACGAACGCCCCGCACTGCACGACACGGACGCCCTCGTCGACCACCACCTGCGCACCCTGGGCGACACGCTGACCGGGCCTTTCGCGTTCTTCGGACACAGTCTGGGCGCGGTCGTCGCCTACGAGCTGACCCGCCGACTGGTCGACGAGGGCCGCACCCCGCCCCGGTGGCTCGGCCTCTCCGCCCGCGACCCCCTCCCCGCCCTCCCCCACCCGAACCCCCGTCCCCACCGAACGGCCAACCCGCCGAACCCCAACGCCAACGCCACCGGCACCGGCACCGGGACAGCGGGCACGGCACACCCGCCGTACACGCCCGCTGCCCTCGCCGCGGCCGATGCGCCTGATGCGGCACGCACGACAACCGCCACCGGCACGGCCGTCACGACGTACGGGGCGGGGACGGCGTACGCGATGGGAGCGGCGTATGCGGCGGGGACGGTGTTGGGGGCGGGCGCGGAGCCGCTGCGGGACGCGCAGGGCGCCGCGGGCACGGGCACCGTGCAGGGCGCCGCGGGCGCGCAGAGCATGGCGGGTGTGGCGGGTGTGCGGGATGCCGTGGGCCCGGCGGGTGGGGGGCGGCATCTGCTGTCGGATGCGGAACTGCGCCGCGAGGTGGCGGCGATGGGCGGCACGCCGCCCGCGGTGCTGGATCATCCGCAGTTGTGGGAACTGTTCGCGCCGGTCATCCGCGCGGATCTGCGGATCAATGAGACCTGGCGCCCTGGGCCTGCCGCCGCCCCGCTGCCGGTGCCGCTGTCGGTGTTCGGCGGCCGTCACGACCACATCGCCCCGCCCCATCTGCTCGGCGGCTGGGCGCAGACCTGCGACCCCTTCCTGGGGATACGCCTGTTCGAGGGCGGCCACTTCTACTTCCAGGACCGCCTGGCCGAGGTCACCCGGCACATCCAGGAGGACGTACGGCGCGCCCTGCTGCACTCCCACGCCCCGTCCCCCTGCGCGGTGACCTCATGAACACCCCCGCCGGCCACGGCACCACCCTGGACACCCCGCCCGTGCACGGTGACCCGACGGGTCCCCCGCCGGTGCGCGGCGCCCCGCCAGGCGACCACGCGGAAACAGACCGCCACAGCCCCCCAGGGACCCTGGCCGCTCACGCGCACGCGCACGGCAGCCCTGCCGGCGTCCGGGCCGGGCGCAGCGCGACGCCGGGGATCCCGGCCGGGCGCAGTACCGCGGCGGGCATCCCGGCCAGGGACAGGGACATGCCGGGCGTCCGGGCCGGGGACGGTGGGGCGGTGGACGCCCCGGCCGGGCCCGGTCACAACATCCCGGCGCGGGGGCACGGTGTCCCGGCGGGTGTGCGGGCCGGCGGGCAGGGGGCCGGTCACGGGTGTGGCGGACCCGATCCGGTCGACAGTGCGGGCGGTGGGGGCGGCCGGTGTGTGGCGGGCGCCGGGCGGGTGATGGTGAGCGAGTTCCGGCTGCTGGGCCCGGTCACCGTGTGCGACACGGCGGGAGGGGTCATCGCGCCCAGCGGTCCCAAACAGCGGGCGCTGCTGGCCACGCTGGTCCTGCACGCGGGGCAACTGCTGTCCGTGGACCGCCTGGTGGAGGAGTTGTGGGGCAGCGCGCCGCCGGCGAACGCCTCCAACGCCCTGCAGGCCCACGTCGCCCGGCTGCGCCGACTGCTGCCCGCGCCGGGACACGAGTGGATCAGTACCCTGCCCACCGGCTACCTGCTGGCCCCCGGCCCTGCCTCGACCGACGTGGCCCGCTTCACCCGCCTGTCCGGCCAGGGCCGCGCCGCGCTGCCCCACGACCCCGGCCAGGCGGCGCAGCTCCTGCAGCGCGCCCTGTCACTGTGGCGGGGCCCGGCCCTGCAGGACAGCCGCCACGGACCGCTGTGCACGGCGGAGGCCGACCGTCTCGAGGAACAGCGCCTGACCGCTCTGGAGGCCCTCTACGAGGCGAGCCTGCAGTGCGGGCGCTCCACCGGCATCACCGCCGGCCTGGAACGCCTGAGCGCGGATCACCCACTGCGCGAACGGTTCTACGACCTGCTCATGCTCGCCCTGTACCGGGGCGGCCGGCAGGCGGAGGCGCTGGGCGTCTACGAACGCGCGCGCCGCCACCTGATCACCACCCTGGGCATCGAGCCCGGCCCGGCTCTGCGCGCCCGCCTGGAAGCGATCCTCAACCACAGCCCCACCCTGACCCCACCCCCGCACCAGACCCCGCCCCCGTCCCTGCACCAACACCCCTCCCCCACCCCCCGATCACACCCCTCAGGCCCTCCCCAGCTTCCGGACCCGGCCGGATCCAGGGGAGACCGTACGGACCTGATGACGCCCCCGACACCGGCCTGCACCGCGGATCCACCGGCACTGACACCCCTGACACCTCTGACACCTCTGACACCTCTGACGGGTCCGGTGGCTTCGGCGGGCCTGACGAGTCCCGCGGCTTGCGCAACCTCCGCGGGCCTGACGGGTCCTGCGGCTTGCGCACCCTCCGCGGGCCTGACGGGTCCGGGGGCTTCGGTAGGCGTTCCGGGTCCGGGGGCTTCGGTAGGCGTTCCGGTGGGTTCTCCTGGCGGAGCCGGGCTGTTGCCGGATGCGGGGGCGGTTTGCTCGGACCTGACGGGCTCCGCGGGTCCGACGGGCTCCGTGGGTCCGACGGACCTAGGAGGTTCGGCAGGGTTCGCGGATCCGGCCGGTGTGGCGGGTTCTGCCGATCTGGCGGGCGAGTTGGCGCACCTGCGGGCCCGGATCGAGGAACTCGCGCGCGATCAGGAGGACTTGCTGCGCAGGATCCAGCGGGAGCAGGCCGTCCGCTAGCCCGACGGCCGGTCACCACCCGGCCGCGACCCGCCGGTCGGACAGACGGCGCGCGCCCATGACCGGCTGCGGCACCACGCGGCGCACCGGGCGCCGGGCGCCGACGCGCGACGGACCGTCGGGGGAATCCCGGCGGGTCAGGGGAAATCCCGGCGGGAGCATGTTGGGCTCACCCCAGCCCCAGCCCCAGCCCCAGCCCCGGCCCCGGCCCCGGCCCTGGACGGGCGGAGCCGCCGCGCCGCGAGCGCAGGACGGGGCAGACATCTGACAGGCGGCGGGACACTGGCAGGCCCCGACGGACCTGCGCCCTGCACACGCCTGAGGGCCGAGGCCGGAACAGACGGGCAACGGAGTCCGCCGGTCCCCCCGGGACCTGCCGGTCGGGGACTTGCCGGTCGGGGACCTGCGGAACGTGCTGGTCTACAGGCCCGCGGGGGGCTGGAGGTCCGCGGAGGCTGCTGGTCCCCCAGACCTACCGGTCCGCAAGTCAACGGTCAGCGGTCAGCGGTCAGCGCCTGCCGGTCCGTTAGTCAGTGGTCAGCGCCTGCCGGTCCGCGGGGGGCCGCCGGTCTGCCGGGTCTGCTGAACCTGCCGACCTGTGCGGGCTGTTGGTCTGGGGCAGGGCGGCTGGGCGGCTGGGTGCAGCGCGGCGCCCCGCCTGTCCGGGGCCGGTCTGCGGCGCCTGGGGAGGGGGCGGGGCGAGGGCTGTAGGCAGTGGTGGGAAGGGGTGGGGGCGGGTGAGCCGGATGGCCGGTGCCGGTGCACGGGCGGAGAAACGGTCGGGGCGGCGGGGTTGTCAGTCGACGCGTACGAGGCGGTCGCGGGAGGCGCCGGCCAGGGCTTCGGGCCGCAGGACGCGGGCGGCGGGGGCGGGTGCCTCGGAGGTCTCCAGGATGGCCCGCTGCAGCCGGCGCAGTCCCGCGGAGGGCTCCAGGCCCAGATCGCGGACCAGTGCCTGGCGCAGCCGCTGATACACGCTCAAGGCCTCGCCGCGGCGCCCGGAACGGTGCAGGGCCAGCATGAACTGGCCGTGCAGGTTCTCATGCGTGCGATAGCGGCTCACCAGCACCGTCAGCTCGCCCAGCAGTTCACGGTGGCGGCCCAGCCGCAGGTCCGCCTCGATGCGCTGGTACAGGGCGCACAGCCGGGTCTCCTCCAGGCGGCGCACCTCCATCTCCAGCTGTGCGCCGGTCTGCACGTCCGCGAGCGCCGATCCGCTCCACAGGGACAGTGCCTCACGCAGCAGCCGGGCCGCGCCCGCGAAGTCCTCCGCGTCCATGGCCCGATAGCCCATCCCCGCCAGTCGCTCGAACTTCTGCACGTCGCTCGAACCGCCGCCACCCCGCAGCAGATAGCCGCCCGGCGCCGTCACCAGCACATCCTTCGCCGACACCGACACCCTGTCCGGCGAGGCGGGCTCGAGTTCCGCGGAACGGGCCGCGCCCGCCTGGAGAGCCGCTCCGATCAGTTCCCGCAACTGCAGAATGTAGGTCTGCAGCGTGGTCCGCGCCGAACGTGGCGGCCGCTGGCCCCACAACTCCTCGATCAACAGGCCGACCGGCAGCACCCGGTCCACATGCAAGGCCAGCAACGCGAGCACTTTGCGCGGCTTGGGCGCCGTCGGCATCACCGCGACCCCGTTCACCCGCACACCCAACGGACCCAGAACATCGATATCCACGCCGTATCCCCCTGCTCGTGTGTGGCCTGCATCTCCAGGCAACCCCAGTAAAAAACCAGCACTCCGGTTTGTCAATACCAGACCGGCCATGCTGTTTCTTTACCCTCCCATCCATTCCTCGAGCACCCCTAAAGCCGCAGGGAATCGACCCCCAAGCGCCACAAACCCCCTCACCATCAGCACGATTACTGACGTAAGTGACGAAAACCCCGCCTCCGTATGGCAGTTCTCAAGGGAAGCCCGGATCTCCGGTCCCCCAATAAACAGCCAACACGGTCTGTTAGGGGGTAGGTCTCGACCTCGCCCCCCACACCCCACCGCACCAGCCCCCGGCCGACCGGAACGCGCCAATCCACCCCACCACCCGGGCAGTCCGCCCTCCCCCGCACGCAGCACCGGCGGCACCGCCAGCACCGCGGGATGCCGCTTCGCACCGGCCACGAAAGGCGCTGGCGCACCCGGCAGTCCGGACGGATGGCCGCACGCCGTCACAGCCATCCGTCCACTGCACGCCCGCCTGCGCATGGCGAGGCCGACGGCGCGGACGAGAGTCACCGGTGAAGCCTGCTGGGCGGCGCGTTCGACCATGCACGCCGCGAGGACGGTGGAGGCTCACGAGCGGAGCCGGAGCCTGCACCGTCACTACATGACTCTTTATTAATCTAGTGATACCTTGTGGTCATGACTGAGATTGCGATCAGTGCCGCCCGTTCCCAGCTCGGCGACCTCGTCCGCCGCGCCGCGCACAACCGGGAGACCATCGCCCTGACCGACCACGGACACATCGCAGCGCTTGTCGTCTCCCCTCAGCTCCTGGAGGACTACGAGGACTCACTGGCCGTGCTGCAGTACGAACTGCGCACAGCCCGGGGCGACCAGAGCGGCCGCCTCTCCCTGGCCCAGGCCCGTGAGGAACTTCTGGGCGAGGACACGACCGCGTGAGCTATCGCATCGAGCTCGAACCGGCTGCACTGAACGCCGCCGCCCGGTTCCTCAAAGAGGATCCCGTCGGACTCAAGACCGTCTTCGACGCCCTTGACGCCTTGGCCCAGGAACCGCGTCCCGGAAACAGTTCGGCCTTCGGGGCCTATCGCCGCCTGCGCATCGGGCCCTACCGGGCCCTGTACGAGGTGGACGACGAAACGGTCCGCGTCATCGTCCTCCACCTGGGCCGCACCCAGGCATGAACCACAACAGGTAGCCCCCGCCGCGAGCGGCGCCCCACCTCACCGCCCCGCAGCACCGTCCGCACCCGCCCGTCAGCCCGCGGGCCGGGCCGGCACCCGCACCGGGTGCCGGCCTCCCCCTCACATGGACGGCGTGCGCCTGACCCCGTGATCCACCGCCACCGGGACGGCACTCGCAACTCGCAGCCCCACAGACGCAGCAGCGCCGGGACACGGCCACTGCAACGGTCTCGGAACCGACCGGCAGCAAGCAGGGGCCACAGCCAGGGCCTTCGCCGCGGGCGGCGCGACGACTGCCATCCCCGCCGTCGGCCCGGGCACGATCGCGAGGGAAGGCGGGGGCTGCAAAGAACATAGCGCGCTTTTGCCGTAACTCGGTCGCGAAACAGCGGAGTTGGTCTTGACGCGTTCTTAACGGGGCCTCGGTGCGGTGGAGATGACGCCACAGCCGGCCCGGGGACGCGGACAAGGGGGTGCGGCCCCGGCGGGACCGGTCGCGCAGGGGCGGCCGGATGCCGGACGGTGTCCGTGCTCCGACGGGAAAAGGGGAGGCCGCCCGGGCCGGCCCCCCGGCCGGCGGACCTCTCTTGCGAGGCCGGGTCACCCGCGCCGGCTCGGGCTGCCGGGAGGTCTGGGATCATGGCCGGGCAGCACATTGGGGGATGTGGCCCCTGCGGGGGCGGTCCGGTGCGAACCGGCCGTCCTCTTCCCTTCCAGCAAAGAAACCGCCACGCTGGTTTTATAGTTACCTGCACTGTGCAGCAGCCTTCTCCGAGGAGTCCCCCGCATGAAGCAGCAACGTGCCGTCCGCACCCGTGACGCGCTCATCCGCTCCGCGGCCGAGACGTTCGAGAGCCGCGGCTACGTCCAGGCGAAGCTCGCGGAGATCAGCTCCCGTGCCGGGGTGAGCGCGGGCGCCCTGCACTTCCACTTCCCCAACAAGGCCGCGGTGGCCGCCACCGTCGAGTCCACCGCGGCCGCCACGCTGCGCCGCGCGGCCCGGGCGGCGCAACTGCCGGGCATGAACCCCCTGCAGCGCCTCACCGCCGCCTCGCACGCGCTGGCCGGGGTGCTGCAGGCCGACGTCGTGGCGCGAGCGGGTTTCCATCTCAGCTGCCAGACCAGGCACCGCACGGGAACGGACCTGCGCGCCGAATGGCACACCTGGGTCGGCCGGCAACTGGCCGAGGCCGAAACACAGGGACTGCTCGCCGAGCACGTACGGGCGCACGATGTCGCGGTCGCGGTCACCGCCGCGACCACCGGCATCGAAGCCATGGCCGGCAGCGACCCCGGGTGGCTCTCCCCCGCCGCACTGACCCGGTTCTGGCACTTCCTCCTGCCCTGCCTCACCCGGCCCGAAGCACTGGCCACACTCCACAACGACCCACACACACGCACCGCCTGACACCCCACCACCCGGCACAGCCCGGATACGACCGCGCCCCAACGCCCCAACGCCCCACGGGCGGCGGGCGGCGGGCGGCGGGCGGCGGGCGGCGGGCGGCGGGCGGCGGGCGGCGGGCGGCGGGCGGCGGGCGGCGGGCGGCGGGCGGCGGGCGGCGGGCGGCGGGGCAGGATCCGAACGCCGCTCCGGTCGCCTTCGCCCGCGTTCCTTCGCGCGGCAGCCGCACACGCACCACCGCGGCAGACGTCCCCGGGCGGCGTGTCCCCTGCCCACCCACCTGGGGCAAGGCGAGGGGTGAGGCAGGAGCCAGGACGGCACCCCGCCACCGCCCCAGCCATCACGGGGGCGGAGCAGCGCACCGTCACCCGGCCGCCCCCGCGGAAAAGGGGCTGTCGGCGCGCACCATCACCGCCCGGCCCCGCCGGGGGCCCGGACCGCCGCCACCGCTGCCCCTACCGCTGCGCTGTCCGTTCAGTCTCGGGGCGGTCGGCGTCACCGCGACCGAGCTGCCCCGGTACAGCAACGGTCGGCGCGCGCCATGACGGTCCGGCTCCGCCCGGGGGCAGAGTCCGGGCCGCTGCCACACCGGCGGCCCGGCCCGGGGGACGGGGCCCAGGGGGACGGGGCCCAGGGGGACGGGGGCAGCCCACCGCCGCCACTGCTCGTCCGGAACGGCCCACGGTCACCACCGCCCGCGCGGGGGCAGCGTGGTGACCGCGCAACCGGGCCCTCGGGGGCGGGAGTTGCCGGCGCGTGCCCGCATTCCCGCCCGTCCCGGGGTGGGCAGGGGCGGGGGCGGGGCGGGCGCGCGCCACCGGTGACACCGGTGTCACCGGTGTCATCGGTGTCACCGCCGATCCCCCGAGCGTGCGCCCGGGGTGGGGGTCAGTGCGCTGCCGGCGAGCCGCCCGGGTGCAGGGCTTCGCGGGCCGGGGGCGGGACGAGGGCGGGCAGGAGCAGTGTCCACAAGCGGGTCAGCCGGTGCGGTGCCAGCCACAGCGGATCCTGCGCGCCCAGCACCTCGAAGCCGACCGTCGCCGCGACCACGACGGCCGCCGCGTCTGCCGGCGACACCCCCGGCATCAGGGCGCCCCGTGTCCCGGCCGCGGCCAGCGTCTCGTGCACCCAGCCGCTCCACACCCCCCGCAGGCTCCCGCCCACTTCCGGCCACCGGCCCGGGCCTTCGCCCGCCGTACCGCCGGCGCCGGCCACGCGCCCGGAAGGCCCTTCCCCCACGGGGCGTTCAGGTGCCGGGCGCTGGGCGCCCGCACGGTCCAGGGCGAATCCCGCGCGCAGCACCACATCGTCGGCGAGGCCGCGGACGAGGGCGTGGGTGGTGTCGATGAGCTGCTGCACGTCCCCCACCCGATCCCCCCGGACCCCACCCGCGGCGGCGGCCGGGCCGCGGGCCGGGGGTGCGCCGGCGGCGCGTTCACCCCGCCCGCCACGCGCCGCCCGCGTGAGCCCATCCCCACCCCACCCGCCACTGCCCCCGTTCCCGTCTCCGCTCCCGCTACCTGCGCCGCTGCCGCTGCCGTTCGTGTGTCCGTTCGGGTCGGCGGGGGCGGGTGCGGGTGCGGGTGCGGGTGCGCCGGTGATCTGCCGCAGCCGTGACAGGGCGGTGCGGGTGACGGCGTCCGCGAGGTCGGCCTTGGTGGCGAAGTGGAAGTAGAGGGCGCCGGCGCTGACCTGGGCCTTCGCGGTGACGGCCGCCAGTGACGTGACCTCCTGGCCGTCCCGGTCGAAGAGGTCCGCGGCCGCCTCGATGAGTGCCTCGCGGGTGCGCACGGCGCGTTCCTGTCGGGTCATCACGGCTCCGTCGATGTACTGGGAGGGGCCGCGCACACACGCGGCCCAAAGATCATCGGGCCTCGTCCTCGAGAACCGCTCGAGGCCGCCCGGCAACCCCCTACAGACCCCCTCCACCCCCCGCCCCGACCAGCCGGGGCACCAACCGGGCAAACACCCCCGCCCAAGGCCGGCCCGCCCGCCGCCCGGACGGCGCCGCCCGTCATCACGCACCGCCCGCCCCGGCCGCTCATGGGGTGGTGCCTGCTGGCCGCCGCGAACACGCCGGCCAGCAGGCAGCAGCCCATGAGACCGGAAAGGAACACGCGCCCGCCGCCCCGCCCGCGCTAGCGTGGAGCCCGCGCCCAGCACCCGTTCCGGCCCCACCGGCCGGAAGGACACGCTCCATTTCACGCCAGCCGGCAGTGCACCTTCAACGCTAGAAACTAAACCGGTTGGTCTGTATGTTGAGGCATCTGAGGCGCCCGGTCCGGTCCGGCGCATCATCTCGTTGCCACCCAGGGGGATCAGACATGTCCACGAACACGTTCCACCCCGCAACAGGCACCTCGCACCGCATAACCACCGGCCGGCCGCCGGCCGACACCCGGGCGGCCGCACCCGCCCCGCAACGGCTGACCTGCACGGTGCCCAAGGAGTTCGTCCACCGGGCCGCCCTCGCCGAGGTCCTGCTCACCGGCCGCACCCGCCTCAGCGACAACCGCTTCCAGGTCACCGCCCAGTGGCCCCGCAGCCACAGCTTCTACACCCCCATCGGGGGAACCCACCACGACCCCCTGCTCGCCGCAGAAACGATCAGGCAGGTCGGATTCCTCCTCCCCCACGCCGAGTTCGGCGTCCCCATCGGCCACCAGTTCGTCATGCGCACCTTCCACCTGCAGGTCGACCCCGCCCACCTGCACGTCGGCGCGACCCCCGCGGACCTCGACATCGACGTCACCTTCCACGACGTACGCACCCGCGGCACCACCCACAGCGCCGCCCGCTACGAAGCCGTCATCCGCCGCGCCGGCCACATCGCCGCCACCGGCAGCTTCACCTACACCTGCATCACCCCCCAGGCCTACCGCCGCCTGCGCGGCAACCACGGCCACCTCCACACCCCCCTCACCGCCCCCCTGCCCCCGCAGAACGTGGGACGCCTCTCCCCCACCGACGTCGTCCTGTCCCCCACCACCACCCCCAACACCTGGCAACTACGCGTCGACACCCGCCACCCCGTCCTCTTCGACCACCCCGTCGACCACGCCCCCGGCATGCTCCTCGCCGAAGCCGCCCGCCAGGCAGCCATCGCCACCACCGGCACCACCACCCCCCTCATCCCCACCGAAATCCACAGCACCTACGACCACTACGTCGAACTCGACACCCCCTGCCACATCCACGCCCGCCCCCTGCCCACCACCACCCCCCACCACCACCACGTCGACATCACCGCCACCCAGAACGGCAAAGAAATGTTCCACACCACCCTCACCACCACCCCCCTCCCCTAACCCCCAACCCCCAAGCCCCAACACCCGGCACCCGGCACCTGGCACCCGCTCACGCCCCAGCACCCCACACCCCGCCACTCCGGGCACTCCGGCACCCGCGCCCGCACCCAGCCCGGAGCCCGGCCTCCACAGCCCGTAGCCCGGAACAAGGCACAGCGGAGCGGAACGAGGAAGAACGAAACCGGGCGAAGCCAAACCGGGCGAAGCGGCACGGGGCGAGGCGAACCGAAACGTGGCAGAACGGGGCGAGGCGAAGCGGAACCGGGCGAGGCGAAGCGGCACGGGGGCAGGCAGGGCGGGGCGACCCAGCAGACCAAGCCACCCCGAACACCCGGCACAACACCGCCGGCCCGCCCCACCCCGAAGACCACGAGCCCGCCCCCCAGAAACCACACCCCGCGCAAGACCACAGAACCGCAGCCGCCACGAACACAGGGCCGGGGCCGGGGACCAGCACGGGCGCGAGGCCAAAGGCGGGCGCCTGTCCGGACACGAGCCGGGACAGGAACGGCAGTTCAACGCCGAAGCAAGACCGAGGGAGCCGGGAGCAGAGCCCGCGGGCGGGGGCCCGGGCACGGCAGCCGGGGCCGGGCACTGGGCCGGGGCCGGGCACTGGGCCGGGGCCGGGCACTGGGCCGGGGCCGGGCACGGGGGCGAAGGCCGGGGCCGAGTGCGGGCACCGGACCGGCAGACGGCGGCCCGGGACACCAAGCGAGGCCGGGACACCAAACGAGGCCGGCGACCAGGCCCCGCCCGAAGACGACGGCAAAGGCAGGCCCGGAGACGCGAAGCCGCAGGCAGGGGCAAAACCCGGGAGCAAGCCACCGGGCGCCACACAAGACCAGGACGGCGGCCAAGCCGGATATGAAACGGGGCCCCCAGGTGCGAAGCCAACGCGCGGGCGTCAGACCCGAGGGACCGGGCCAGGACCGGGCCGGAGACCGCAACTCCAGGAACGAGCGCGGATAAGAAGAAGACGCCCAGCACACGGGGAAAGCCACACCCCCCCGCCGCGAAGGGCGACCGGACGGACGCGCACGCACCAGAGCCGCACAAGAGGGCGCCGGGCCCAGCAGACCGGGACGGACACGAAACCGCCGCCCACCCCGCAACCCACCACCCGTATTACCGCCTTGCGCCGCCACGCACACCGTGGGCTGCCGTGCAGACGACAGAGGCAGACGGCAGACGGCGAGTGGGCGGAGTGGGTCCACCCCGCCCAGACCTTGCAAGCGCCAAAGCCCTGAGACAGGACTGAACTTTCCTTTCCGGCAACGGTGTTCAAAACGGAGTAACCCCGTCACACCAACCCACCGCCACACGACCCCCACCGGCCACACCTAGAGCACAGACGCCCCCCGCCATCGAACTTTATGAATAAACCCCTACATAGCCACCCACACCCACCAAAACACACAGCACACACACCAACCGGCCCCACCCCCCACCCCCTCACCACCCCGATCACACCCCCGCGACCCCACGACACCCCCCACCGAAACCGCTAAGATACAAACCTGACGGTTTCTTTTAAGGGCGCCTCCCCAGGCACCACAACCCCGGAGGCGACACCCCATGGCCAAACAAGACCGCGCCATCCGCACCCGACACACCATCCTCGTCGCCGCAGCCTCCGTCTTCGAAGAACGCGGCTACCAAGCCGCCACCATCACCGACATCCTCACCACCGCCGGCGTCACCAAAGGCGCCCTCTACTTCCACTTCCAATCCAAAGAAGACCTCGCCTACGGCGTCATGGCCGCCCAAGGCCGCCACATGGGCACCGTCCCACCCCGCACCTGCAAAACCCAGGAAGTCGTCGACACCGTCCTCCTCCAGACCTACCGACTCCAAAAAGACCCCATGGTCCGCGCCGGCGTCCGCCTCGCCATGGACCAACAAGCAACCGAACTCGACCGCGGCACCAGCTTCCAAGAATGGAGCCACGGCATGACCACCCTCCTCACCCAAGCCAAACAACAAGGAGAACTCCTCCCCCACATCAACCCCACCGACACCGCCGACCTCCTCGTCGGCGCCTACGCCGGCATCCAAGCCATGTCCCAAGCCATCACCAACTACACCGACCTCGACCACCGCACCACCACCCTCCTCACCCACACCCTCCCCAACATCATCCACCCACCCATCCTCACCACCCTCAACCTCACCCCCCAACGCGGCAAAGACACCTACACCGAAATCCAAAACAACCTCAACAACACCAACGAACCCGGCACCGACGGCGAAAGCATCAACAGAAACAGCAACAACATCAGCGAACCCCAAACCGCCAACTAACCCGCCCCCGCAGCACACCACCCCGACCACCCCCAAGGCCCGCCGGCGACACCACCGCCCAGACACACAAAACAGCCCCACCCCGCCCGACCCCAACCCGACCGACGCCCCCATCCGAAGCTGAAGCCGGCACCGGTGGCGGACAGTCAAGCGGCCCCGAACACCCGCAACTCCGCAACCAGCCCCGCACCCCAGGCCATCCCAGCGCCGGACAGGACGGCCCGGGCCCGCCGGTACTCGCCGCGCGAGGTGATCCGCGTCAACCTGGTCGTGATCGACCACTCGTACACGGGCATCGCACGCACCAGCTACGAAGGCGCCGAGCGGCTGGCCTCCAACCTGTTGCTGTGGCCGTACCCCGACCAGTCGCCCTCCGACTGCTCCTGGCGCGACGCCACACGCATGCGCCAACGCATCCACCCCGGCACGGGGATCCCACCATGACGGACCTCGAGGAACCAGTGGAGGCACGACCCTGGCGGGAGGGCGTCGACCCGAAGCCGACAGCCAGCGTCAGGTCCTCGCCCATCAACAGATCGACGAGAAAAGAAACGCGATCCCGGCCGTCGGCGCCCACACTGCACTCGGCCTGCGCATACTCGACGTCGACTCACCAATACGCCCCCACGGGGCAAAACCAGCGTTGAGACACATTTCGAGAGTGCTCGAAATGCTGGCACCCCACGCTTTCCCACCGTCATCGTTCGTATCGCCCAGCCGCAGCCGAGGAGTTCACCGACCGCGGCCTGCAGAACGAGCCGACACAAGGGGGAACACGCGTGATCGTTCCGGTCCGAAAAATGCCTGGGCCCACTCGCATGACAGCAGTCGCCATTGGCGCGGCATCCACCGCACCGTCCGCGAGTCCAGTCTTGGTACTGGTACAACGCCACCCGCATGCGCCGCCGCAGCTACTCCGACGCAGGGCTGCGACCGTGACGGCTCTCGACGATCCGGTCGAAGCACGGCCCTGGCAGGAGCGCGACGGCCAGGCGCCGACGGGCCTGGCCGCTCACCGACCCGCCCGCCCTGTGGGTACGCCAGAACGGCAGCTGGAGGTGCGCGCCCGTGACCGCCCGGCGGGACTGGCCCGACGGCCCCCGCCCACCACGACGGGTGAAACTCGCCCGCCTCCAACGATCCGACGCTGGGGCCGCCGGCAGATGAGGTGAAGAGCCATGTACAGCTGTTGGCTGGCCAAGTCCCCATCCCAGTACGCTCCTGACGCGCAGCGTTGCTGGTTGAGACGGTCGGATCCGCCGTATCGCGCGCGCTGAGCTGAAGGGCCGGGCCAGTCGGACGACGAAACGACGACTGACACAGCCGTGGGACAGTGCGACAACGTGGGGGCACGCATGGAGTGGGGAACGGTTGTCAGTGTTATCGCTGGCGGGTTAGTAGGCCTCAGCGGCGACACCATCGGCAGAATCGGCGCCCGGCACCAAGCTCAGCGGGCCCGACAGGAAGCCCTGGAGGATGCCGAAACGGCACGACGGCACGCTATTGAGGACGAAGGCAGGAAGACCCGGGAAGACCGCGAGCGCCGCGCGGTGGAGAACATTCTGCGCGCCTACCTGGAACACCCGATCATGCTGGTCGATCAAGCGCACGACGACACCGTGCAGAGCGCCACCAAAATATATGCTGTCTTGGGATTCGAGCAGTCGTTCCTGCTGGACGACGAACTACGCCACCGCGTCGCGGAGATCAGCCATCTCATCGACATCGCCGTAGCCGGCGCTGTGCCGGGATACTCCCTGCCAGAAATCGCGTTCTTGTCGAGAAGCGAAACACGGATGCTGATGGGCGCCTGGTCCCGCGGCAGCGCGCTGCCGGACTCCATCGAAGGCTGGAGCGAGGTACGGCAACTGCGCCCACAGATCGAGGCCCAGTGGCAAGCGAATCTCCGCGACAGAGGCCTGTCGATCAGCATCCCGCCACTCTCCACCTACTGAGGCCGGCCAGGCAGCGCGAGACATGACGCGTCAAGCGGCCCCCGACCGGCGTCCGGTCGGGGGCCGCTGACGTGCTGTGGCCGTGAAAGGCGGTCGCCTACGCGGCGAAAGGCTCCATGAGGCTTCAGCCGAACGATCTTCTTCATGGGCTATAGGTGAGACCCGGCAACACTGTCGCCTCCACGTCCTCGCCCTCTACAACACGGCCACCACCTAGCGCATTCCCGGCGGCTGACCACTGCTCAGGACTCCCCCGACGATGCCTCATCCGAGCGGACGGCTTAGCATGCAGGACCTGCAGGGTCCTCTCGCAGGCCCTCGCGATGTGCTCCCGGAAGGGAGCGACTTTCGGGTTCGTCACCGCATCCCGAGATCGCGGATGCGCTCAAGGCGGTCAGTTCGCCTCCACCCGCACCGTCCACGGCCCTACCACTGGGCAGATAACGCCTCCGCTGGGGCGGCACTGGTTCGGCGCGCTGATACTGGCCGTACCGGTCTCGTCAACGTGGAAGCGCGCAGTGACGTCGCCTCGGGGGGACGCTGCGCCTGCCGTCCGCTGGATCACGGCTGAGTCGCTCACCGGCATCCCCCAGGAGTAGGTGAGCCCGTTCTCCCGGTAGCCGGTGAGCCTGACCTCGATGTCGTCACCGGTCTGCACCGACACGGTCCTGCCGTTGTCGGCATTCGTCAGGGTCACACGCCCGGCCATCGCAGAAGCCGGTTGACTGTGGGCCGCCGCTGGCACGGCCCCGGAAGCCAGGAGGGATACCAGGGCCAGCCCAACTCCCAAAGGGGCGGCGCCCCGCGCCCGGGCCGCCGCGTCTTCCTTCGCCGTCATCGTCGAGATCTTCATGCGCGGACAACATCTAATCCTCGCCGATGGTCACGCCCGATCACCGCTTCGGATCAGTGCGCCGCGCAGGCCACACGCTCCTGCGCGGGTTGCGAACGTCCGTAGGACTGCGGTGTGAGGTCTTCGGCACCATGACGCTGCTGACGCACGCGATCGACGCCGAGGGCGATGGGTCCCTGCAGAGCGGCCAACCTCCGCTGCTCGGGTTAGGGTTCTCGGCCGTAGCCCGGTCCCGACCGCGCTCTGGACGGGACCGCCGCGGCCGGCGCCCGAACAACACCTGCCGCCGGAGCTGCGGGAAGAGAACGTCCAGCTTCAGCAGGCGGTCCACTCCCACCCGTCCCCGGCGAGGTTGCCGGTGCGGGCCCAGTCGATGAGCAGCATTGGGGGCAGTGCCGTCCGTCCTCGGGCGGGGCCGGCTGGTTATCTCCCTCGCGGCCGGTGATCGGCTGCCGCATAGAGGTTACGGGAGGATGGTCTTGACGGTTCCGTGGGAGATAGTGATCTCGACTGCGGGCGGTGTTGCCGCCACGGTCGTGGGTGTCTTCGCAGGTGGCGTCGTCGGGCGCCGAGGCCAGAACGAGCAGTGGGTAAGGGACAACCGGACGGCCACCTACGCGACGTTCCTGCGGGAGTTCGTCGCAGTCGAGATCGAACTCCATACGGCGTTTCTCGCGGACCGGCCTCACCGGCTCGACTGGGCACCGTGGAACGCGGCGCTGGTCGCGCTCAGCCTCGTTGCCACCCGTGAGGTGGCGGCAGCGGCTGCGGAGTTGACCAGCGCTGTCGGCCGTTTCGCGGAATTGGTGGCCCGTTCCCCGAAGACACGAGAAGAACTGCGCAAGGCGCAGGAGGCTCTTGCCGCAGGCCAGTTGCGCTTCGTGAACGCGGCCCGCGTCTCGTTGGACGGCTCCCAAGCGCCGCTTGACTGGCAACTTGGAGGACCACCTGCCTGGGTGGAGACCGAACCGTACGCTCCCGACGCGGATGTAACCGCTTGATCCCACGGGCCCCCGGGTAGCTCAGCACAAGCATGGCTGGCGACCGTCACGTTGACGCTCAGGCACACGGGCGGGGTGGGCTGTGAAAGCTTGCTGTGCAGCCCCAAGCGTTCGGTGGACCACCGGCGACACTCGCCGTGCCTCGCGTGCTGCTGGTGACAAGGAGCGCGCCAATCTGGTCACAGACTGTGCTTTGCGCAACCGGAGCCGCAGGTCGAGCTGGACGGATGGCGACCGGAGCTGGCTGATGTGCTGAGGATGGAGGGGATCGGGATGTGGAGCAGCGAGGACCAGGCACGCGACACCGTGCGGCGTCAGGGCCGGGGTCTGACCGCGAGGCAGGTGGGCGAGAAGGTGGCGGAGGCCGTGGTGCGAGTGCGGGAAACCCGCCAGCAGGCCGCCACGCCTGCGGGCAGTTGGGGTGAGCTGGGGGGTGATCCGGCGGAGCTGGGACGGGTATGGGAGGCGCGGCTGGTGGAGTGGCGGCGGGTCGCCGCGCTGCTGGAGTCGGAAGGGCACGCGACGTATGAGCCGGCTCAGGATCAGCGGGGGACCCGGTGGGCCGGGGAGCGTGAGCAGCGCCTGCGGGAGGCTCTGAGCCGTCATGAGGGATGGCTGGCCCAGCAGCGGGATGGGCAGGATGAGCTGCGGGCGGAGTTGTGGCTGGCCGCCGATGTCAGCCGGCGCCTGCGGGCCATGGCCGCCCGTGCCGGCGCCAGCCCGGAGCAGGTCCTGGCGCAGCTCGCCGAGCACGCCCGCATGAACGAAGACGGCATGGTGACGGTCGAATCGTTCCTGCCCCGGTGAACCCGATGCTGCGGGTAAAGCAGGTGGGTGGGGTGCCGGGTGGCCGTTGGCGCCAGCGGAACGGCCACCCGGTTCTGCCGAAGCTGACCACAGCGGCAGAGAGCCGACCTCACCAATGTGGAGGCGAGATGCGACGTGACGACTCATCGTCGCGCCGCTCTGTGTCGACGGGTCGGCGACTCGCCGTAAAGGCGCCGTCCGCGCGGTGATTCACTCGTGCGCCAGAGCTGGAGGGGGCACTGCGTGTCGTTGGCGGTAGTGGTTCGTTGAGCGGGTCAGGGGGCCCGAAGTTCCTGGGAATCCGCTTCGGGTCCTCCCCCACACACGTGCTTGGGCGGGCACGTTTTGTGCCCTCACCGGTCAGGCTTCCAAAGCCTGTTCGAGGGCGGAGTAGCAGGGGATGACGGTGTCGACACCGACGATCTGGATGACGCGAAGCACCCCTTCGGCGGCGCCGGCGACCCGGATCCAGCCGTCGGATCCCTGCAACGCCCGGTAGGTGGAGACCAGGACGTTGATGCCGGTTGAGTCCATGAACGTCACCTGGGTGAAGTCCACCACGATCCGCTTCGGTGCCGGTCCTTGAATGGCGGCGAGGCCTTGCGCGAAATGGCCGACGCTGTCGTGGTCGATCGCGCCGGTCAGCGCGAGGACGGTGACCTGGCCTATTAGGCGGCTGGCGGTGGTCAGCCGTTTCGGCGCGCTGGGCCTGCTCGTCACTCACGTGTCCCTCATTGCTGTGTCGGCGTTCGAACACTGCACTCTACGGAATATGCCCCGATAGCGGTTGTGCGTTGAATCAGCGAGGCTGTTGTCGCGTACCGTACGGGGGTTGTGGTACCCCGCCCACAACTGCACGGGACGGGTACTGACGGGGGAACGACGCAAAGGGACCGGGCTATGGGCAACGCCGCGCAGGAAGGTGCCGAAGCACAACAGGACGACTTGGAGCCGGTAGAGACGACGGTGGCCCTGCCCGACGAGGGACAGAGCATCGCCGACGCGCGGCACCTGGCGGCCGCGTTCCTTGACCGAGTACGTGCCGATCGTCTGCTGGACATCTCCCAGCGCACCGTCGAGCTCACGCAGCTTGTGGTCAGTGAACTCGTCACCAACGCCCGCAAATACGCGCCCGGCCCCATCCTGCTGCGCCTGCGCATCCTGGCCGCGATGCTGGAGATCTCCGTGTGGGATAGCGCCCCCGACTTCCCCGTCGCCAAAACCGCGGACCCCGGCCGGATGGGACAGCACGGCCTGGAAATCGTGATGGCCATCGCCCACAAAGTCGACGTCCAGCGCGAGCCGGTCGGCAAACGCGTCACCGCCCACCTCGCCCTGGACAGCGGTTCTGACAGCCCCCCTGCGGGGAGCGCCGCCTGAGGCTGGCTGACTGTCAGGCCCCAGTGGCGCAGGCAGTGGTGATCGCTATGTCAGTGCGGGCGTGCACCACCAGATTCCTGCCCCCCTCTGCCGCCCGCGCACGCAGGAGACGACGGGTTGACGCACAGGCGGCGGCCACCGACAGCAGAACGCCCGTCGGCCTGCACATCCGGTGAGCCCGCACGACGGCGTCGACCGCCGCCGGATTCGTACCCGCTCCGACAACGATCACTGCGGGCATCGGCGCGTGAACCTCAACCGGGTCGGCGATCAGCGCCGCCAGCATGTCCGCAGCCTCAGCCCTCAGACCGTCCTGGGGAGCAAGGACCAGGACACCGTTCTCCACCGAATGCGACACCATGACGGTCAGGCCTCCACGAACCGGGAATCGTCTGCCCGTACGAATACCCGCACCCCCGCACGGCAGGCCCGCCCATATCGGTAGCGGGGCCGTTCCCCCGGCACATGTGGCCGAACTGGGGGAACCTGAGCCGGTCAGTCCCCGGGGTTGGCCACCTGGCCGGCCTCCCCCTTGGGTGCCCCAACACCCCGGCAAGCAACATCACGGACCTGTAAAAGAATCACTGTAAAAGAATCTTGTTCTCTGACCGCGGGAACGTCGCTGGCCTCTCCAGCACACCCCTGTCCCCGCCTGTCGTGCTCTTGATCTCTCCTTCGTTGCTGCTCCGTGGCATACCGCCCATCCTGGGAAGCAGATGAGAAAAGGGAGCTGTTTTGGCAGGGGCAGCCAAGGGTGCAGCGGAGGAAGCAGCGTCCGTCCACGCCAACGGATCAAGGCCCGCCCCTCCCGCGGCCGCGGGAGACGCGCAGGCGTAGCGCGTCGAGCAGCTCCGGGAAGAAAATGCGCAGCTGCAGCACGCCGTCCACGCGCATGCGGTCGTCGACCAGGCCATCGGAGTCCTGCTGGCCGCGGGGAAACTGACCCCCGACGCGGGCTGGGACGTGCTGCGGAGCATCTCCCAGAACCACCAACACCAAGCTCCGCCACGTCGCGGAACTGCTCATCACCTGGGCACGCACAGGTGAGCTCTGTACGCTCCTGCACACCGAGTTGCACCGCCAGCTCGCCCTCCACTCCCGCCCCGGCTGACGGCTGACCTAGCGGCAGGGAGCCCGGTCGCGATTCTGGCGGGTGAGGAGGACGATGCGAGGAGGGGCGGTCTGTGCCCGACCACCCGGCCGCCCTCCACGCTCAGCGTGCCTGCCGGTGGTAGACGACGTTGGGCGACATCGCGCAACGCCCTCGCGCGAGAGGGCCCGGTCCGTGTTCGCATGGTTCGGGCCCTCACCCATGGCACCACCTCTGCAAGCGGGGATGGCCAGCGAAAACGCGCGGTACGGCACCGGCCCTGCGCGCCCACAGCTACTCGCCCCGATCACCTCATGGCGCTGCACCGGCCGCCGGTGGCGGTTGCGGCACGTCGTGGCAGCACGCTCTACCGTCTCCGTGGCGAGCAGCTCTCGCGGAACAGCAGCCGTCCCGCCGTCCCGCCGCTATCCTCGGTCGACCCCTGGGCCGTGACGGTCACGCCGGAGATCGGCCACCGCCAGGACGAGTTCGGAGGTGCGCTGCTCCCCCAGGCCGATGCGCCGGCCCAGGGCAGCGGCAGTACCGCGGGCCGCTTCCGGCTGGTCGCAGAACCAGGCCAGGTCTTCACAGTCCAGCAGCGGCGCCCAGCCCGTGGCCGTCATCGCTTCCACATGGTGATGGTCACCGTGGTCCCCTGCCCTGGAACGGTCTCCAGGGTGAAGTCGTCAACCAGCCGCTTGGAGCCGGACAGCCCCAGGCCCATGCCGGCCCCGGAGGTCCAGCCGTCGGTCAGCGCCAAGTCCACGTCGGGGATGCCGGGCCCAGTGTCCTGAAAAGCCAGACGTACCCCGCGGCGACCGCGTTCGTCCACCAGGGCCGCGGTCATGGTGCCGCCTCCGCCGTGGATGAGGGTGTTGCGGGCCAGCTCACTCGCCGCAGTGACCAGTTTCGTCTGCTCGACCAGGGACAGACGGCACTCCAAGGTCAGGGCACGAACCAGCTGGCGTGCCTCCACGACCCCGGCGTTGGATGTGATCTTCAGCGTCTTCGCACCACTGGAGGCGCTGTTCACCGGCCTGCCGCAGCGTCGGGTGCGACGCCACCATCACCCGCAGCCCGCTCGGCACGGGTCTGCTGCAGCACGCGCAGTCCCTTGTCCAGGTCCAGTGCCGTCCGCACGCCGCCGAGCGAGAGGCCGAGTTCGACCAGGGTGATGGCCACCGCCGGGCGCATGCCTACCACCACGGTGTCGGCGTCGAGGAGACGCGAGATGGAGGCGATGGTCGACAGCATGCGGCCTACGAAGGAGTCCACGATGTCGACCGCACTGATGTCGATGACCACCCCGTCGGCGCCCGACTCGACGACCTTCGCGGCCAGGTCGTCCTGCAGCAGCAGTACCGACTGGTCGTCGAGGTCAGTCTGGATGGAGACCAGCAGGACCTGTCCGATCTGCAGGACTGGCACGCGCTCGGTCACCGGGCACCGGCCTGCGGCGCGGAGGAGGCAACGGTGACACCAGAGCGGCGCAGGGCGTGCCGCAGGGCGTCGGCGAGGGTGGCCTTGGTGACGATGTCGCCGAAGTTGATGCCCAGCGCCACGATGGTCTGCGCGATCTGCGGGCGGATGCCGGAGATGGTGCATTCCGCGCCCATTAGGCGGGCCGCGACCACGGTCCTCAGCAGGTGCTGGGCGACTTCGGTGTCCACCGCAGGGACACCGGTGATGTCGATGATGGCCTGCTCGGATCCCGTGTCGATGAGCGCCTGGAGCATCTTCTCCATGACGACCATGGTCCGTGCCGAGTCCAGGGTGCCGACCAGCGGAACACCGATCACCCCGTCCCACAACTTCACCACGGGCGTGGACAGCTCCAGCAGCTGCTCGGCCTGCGCCGAGATCAGCTCTTCCCGGGTACGCGTGTAGACCTCGATCGTGAACAGACCCAGAGTGTCCAGCAGGGTGGCGAACCTCAGGTACGCCTGCAGGTCGCCGTTCTTACCCGACAGGGCCGGCTCCAAGGCCTCCTTGAGCGCGAACACGCTTACCGCGGTCTCGGTGGGAGTGAACCCCTGATGGGCGCGGTTGCGAGACAGCTCGGTCAGCAGCGCCCGCACCTCACCGAACGCCTCTCCGCGGCCGTCGAGACTGCCGGCGCCGAGCGCGGCCACCAGCGCGGTGTAGATCTCCTGCAGCTCCCGCTGCACCTCGGCACGGCTCACCCGCCCGCCCAGCGAACCGGTGACCCTGTCCGCCCATTCAGCGCCGAGATCCTCACCCCGAACCGTCAGCAGACCTACCAGACGATCAGCAACTCCCGGACCAGCCACAGAACACCCCTATTCCAGGAGGCCACACGGCCTCCACGGAACTTTATGCCATTCGGGTGACCGCATCCGCGCCGGAGGAGGAGCCCGCGAAGGATCAGGGGTGCGGCTGCTCGACGTCGTCCTGGGCATCCTTGTTCGGCGTCAGGGCGTCTGCCGCTTCGCGGTCATGGTCGCGCTTTTCGACGTGTCGAGTTTCGGCATCCGTGACCTCACGAAGTACCTCTCCCGCAGCGGTCTTGGGGTGCTGCTCGCCGTCGGGGAGCTCTTTCTGGGTCTTCATGCTTTTCTCCGTATTTTGCTTGGAGGAAACGGTTCGGCAGCGGGGATCCGCGGCCTTGTTCAGCTGGGCGGGTAGGGGTTGTCGGCGAGCTGGCGTGCCAGGTGGAGGGTGTTGACGGCCAGGGTGCGTGGTGGAGGTCACCGAGTCGGGGGTGGTCGGCAGGTCCTGGTAGTCGGTGCCCTGCTGGGCTTCGCCGACCCAGTAGGTGACCGCGCCGGGTGCGAGGGAGAAGCCGACGTCGTTGAGTGCCTGGAACAGGTCTGCGCTCACCTTGTGGGCGCCGTCCTCGTTTCCGACCACGGCCACGGCAGCCACCTTGTTGTAGGTCAGGAGTCGGCCGTCGTCGTCGCTCTCGGACAGTTCCGCATCCAGGCGCTCCAGCACTCGCTGACAGATGCTGGAGGCGTGCCCGAGCCAGATCGGCGTAGCGATGAGGAGGATGTCCGCCTCCATCACCTTGCGGCGTAGTTCGGGCCACTGGTCCCCGCCGCCCATGTCCACCTCGACACCCGGCCGGACGTCGAAGTCCGCGACCCGCACCAGCTCGCCCTCCACCCCCAGGTCGCGGAACTTCGCCATGACCTGCTCGGCGAGCAGCTGGCTGCTCGATGGAGTCGGTGAGGCGTTGAGAGTGCAGACAAGGGACAGGGCACGCACGAGATGAACTCCTCAGGGACGGGGGCGTCGGCACGGCGGTGGTACCGGCCTGGCATGTGAGTGCCCGAAGGACCGGAAGTTAAGGGCCTTCCGGTCCGGGACTTCTGGGCGTACGGGGGTGAGCAGGGGCTGTCAGCGTCCGACTGCTTTTCGCAGCTGTTCCTTGTTCATCGAGGAGCGGCCCTCGACGTTCTTCTTTTTGGCCTCTTCGTACAGCTGGTCGCGAGTGGGCCCTTGGGCGCCGCTGTGGGAGCGCTCGCCGCCTCGCTGGGAGGCGGATTTCTTGTCGCGGGTGGAGGTCTTGCTCGCGGTCTTCGCCTCCCCGGACCGGGCGCGCTCCTTGTTCACCGTCCGCGCCGCGATCTCCTTGGCGCGTCCCGTGGGCGTGCCCCGCTTTTCGGCGCCTTCCTTGATGTGCTCGTACTGCCGCTCACGCTTGGGACTCGAACCTGCCGGCATGAGATTGCTCCAATCGTCTCGAGGGGCCGCGGGCGAACCGAAGTGATCCGCTCCCGGCACTTCGCGTTCCCGTCGCAGGCGTCGTCACGCGGGAGGCGAATGCACCTTCCACTGCACACGAGGGCAGCCGCTGTCGCGACACCAGAACACCCATCGGAACGACGACGTTCCATGAGGGTTGTGGGCGCAGTACGGGCAGTTGTCAGTGCAGGATGCTCACCGCGCGGGCGATCACGAGGAGCGAGGTGAGGAGAGCGGAGATGCTCTCGATGCTCATCATGATCTTCGCGCGGGAGGAGAGGGGCATCGTGTCGGTGGGGCTGAAGGCGGTCGAGTTCGTGACGGACACGTAGAGGTAGTCGACCAGCGTGGGAACCCAGTCGGAGGATCCGCTGGCGCCGTCGGCGACCTCCTCGATGGCGTCATCGTTCTCGTCCTGGGAGAAACGGAAGTCCGCCAGCGGGAGTTCGGAACGCAGTGCCTGGGTGCGGCAGACGGGGCCGCCGCGGTCCAGCTCCCAGAACGCCAGACCGAACACGATGATGTTCGTCAGCCACACCTGCAGAGCGGCCACCAGCAGACCACGGCCGTCCTTCACCTGTGCGTGGACCAACTCGTTGATCAGCATGCCGAGGGCCACCAGGTTGCTGACGGCGATGATCGCGACGAGCGTCAGCGACAGGATGCGGAACATCCTGGTCTGGCGGGTCAGCCGTCGGGGGTTGATCGCGATGAGCGGGATTAGCAGCACGATCTCCAGCGACGGCAGGACGTAGCGGGGCGCGATGAGCAGTTGCTGCGGCAATGCCAGGTAGAGGGTGATCGCTGTGAGGGTTGCGATCACTCCCGGCAGCCGGGCCTCCCCACGCCGTTCATGCCGTGGATGGCGGGCCCGAGACCGCGCGCGGCTCTGCGACATGCTCTGGTCCTCTCGCCGCCTGTTGCGGGCTCGGCTGGCTGGGCTGCGGGGCGTTCCGCCGGTGACTGACGGTGCCTCATGATCCCCGGTAAGTGGATGGCGACACGAAACCGGACAGCTAGCGGAAAGATCACGACGGCTTCGCCACCTGGGGGCGAAGCCGTCGTGCTGGGAACCGGTGAGTGGGGTCAGGCGTGGCGGCGGTTGCCGGTGAAGACCCGGTACAGGGCCAGCAGGATGAGCGAGCCGATAATGGCGGCGATCCAGGTGGAGAGGTCGAAGAAGCCGTCGATGGAGTCGACGCCGAAGATGACCTTGCCGAGCCAGCCGCCGAGGAGACCTCCCGCGATACCGATGAGCATCGTGATGATGATGCCGCCCGGGTCCTTGCCCGGCATGAGCGCCTTGGCGATGATGCCCGCAAGCAGACCAATGAGTATCCAGGCGATGACGCCCATGACGTGTGTCTCCTACCAGGTCGGATAAAGGCTCTGTCAGGACAACCTGATGTTCCGTCTCCCCGCGCCTAAACCCCTTGCTGGCGTCTCTGGTCTGCCGTGAGGAAGAGAGCAGCGCAGCCGCTTCACGCCTTGGGGCCAAAGACTGTCAGAGGGCTGCTGAATAGGGGCCTTTTCGGGGTACTGAGTCTGTCCCGGGTCGGCAGGAGGCCCCTGGGACGGGCGAGGTGGAGGTTGTCGTGGACGGGATCGTGCTGCTCAAGGAAGACCACAAGACGGTGGAGAAGCTGTTCAAGCAGTTCGAGAAGGCCGGGGAGAACGCTCACGCCGAGAAGCGGAAGATCGTGGACAAGGTGATCGAAGAGCTCACCACCCACACCTTCATCGAGGAGAAGATCTTTTACCCCGCCTCCAGGGAAGCCGACCCCGACACCAAGGACCACGTCCTTGAGAGCGTCGAGGAACACCACGTGGTGCTGTGGATGCTCTCCGAGCTCAAGGACCTCGACGCGGCCGACGAACGGTTCGACGCGAAGATGACCGTCCTCATCGAGAACGTCCGCCACCATGTCGAGGAAGAGGAAAAGGAGTGGTTCCCGGAGGTCCGCAAGGCCATGGGCCGCAATCGCCTCTCGGAAGTCGGCGATCAGATGGAAGCGGCCAAGAAGAACGCCCCGAGCGACCCGCTCGCCATCCCCAGTGCCAAGGCGTAGAGCGCGCGACGCGGGATCATCTGGCTGCCGGTTGCGGGAGTCGCCAGTGCTGGGGGTGTGGTTTCCCCGCTCGGTAAGCTGACTGTGCAGCGGACCGGCAGTCGCGCGTTTCGGCCGTTCAGAGTGTCGAGTGCGAATGGGGGGCGGGAAACCGTGCCCGTTCTCAGCAGGCGCCGGGCTGGCGCGGCGGGTCCGCTGGACGGTATGGCGGGTGGTCCCCCGGCCGCCGACGACCGAGGGGCCATGTCCGCACTTCTTACAGCGTCGTGCGGCGCAGATGCGTCACACGTGATGCACCGCAGAGACGCTGGCCTCACGAAGGGCTTGCAGTCAGGCACGTTTCTGGTGACCCGAGGGACACGGCTCTGGGCTACCCGGAGCTCCGCTCGGATCACTGACCCGGGCCGGAGGGTGTAATGGTGCTGGAATCGACCCAGAATGCCGGCAACCGCGCTGCCAGCAACGGACCTTAAGCGCAAGGCCGGTCCTACCAAGCGCCTCACCCCCAGCGCAGCGCTCTGCTATCAAGCATTTGCGCTGCTGCCAGGTGCTGCGCTGGGGGCGGGCACCCCACCAGGCGTCCCCGCCCCGCCAAGGGCGTGGTCGGGCAGGACGGACAGCAGATGCGGCCATCACGAGGGGTGCTCCCGAAGCAGGTGGCGCAAGACCGGACTGTTCTCCACGGTGTGTCGGCAATAGTCCGCCCACGGGCCGGCGCTTTCGCTGTCCGGCACGCGCTGGTGCACGTGAACGCCGCTGCTCAAAACATCGGCGAGGAGTTCGGCGAGGGTCAGAAGATTTTCACGCTCACTACCGGATTGCGGCAGTGGGCGGCCGCCGTAGAAGAACTCCCGTGCCCCCTGCCGTCCCAGCATGAGGATATGGACCTCGCGCAGCGACCGCAGCACCGTGTCGTTCGCTGACGCTGCGGCAACGACGTTGCTTACCCGGGCCTGCTCGACGGCTACGTGGGTCTGCTGCGCAGCGGACTTCGTCTGACGCGCGAGATAGAGCGTCGACCACGCGTTGACCCCAAAAGCCAATGCCGCAACGAACGCACCCACAGCCTCCGCCGACATACCGCCCCCCCATATCGAACGCCTGCGGCATCCTATGCGGGGGCCCTGCGACCCGGGCAGCTTCTGAACAGCCCTGTCTGATATCAGACGTGCGACGGTCGTCTGGATCCCTGGGGCCGGCCTGCCCCTCGACATGCTGACGGCGGCCGTCTCCCAGCACCGGGAGACGGCCGCCCAGCCCTGTCGGAGCTGACCACAGCGACAGAGCGTCTCCTGCGCCGAGTCCATGACGGCAGGCGACGTGACCGCTCCATCATCGTGGGGATGCACCAGACGTTTGCGGCAACGCGCCGGGAAAACGGGGACAGGTCCCCGCTCGCTGTACCCCTGGGGGCTGCCGTTACGCCAAGGCCTCTTCGCGTACGCGTGCGCAGCTGTGTTTGATCAGGCGGCAGACCTGCATCTGGGAGATCCCGAAGCGTTCGGCGATGCTGCTTTGCGTCATGTCTTCGAAGAAGCGCAGGTAGAGGATGGCTCGTTCACGTTCGGGGAGCCGCCGCAGCCCCTGTTTGGCGGCTTCGCGGTCGACGGTGGTATCGAAGGCCCGATCTGTGGCGCCGAGGGTGTCGCGGAGGCTGTATCCGTCGCCGGCCCGGTCGAGTTCCATGTCCAGGGACATGGCGGCGTAGCTGTCCAGCGCCGCGAGCCCCGCGGTGACGTCTTCGAGCGTCAGGCCGGTGTGGGCGGCGATGTCGGTGGGGGTGGGCTCGTGGCTGCCGGGGCGCTCGTAAAGTTCGTGCCGGGCGGTGCGGACCTTGGTGCGCAGTTCCTGGATGCGGCGTGGGACGTGGACGGCCCAGGTGCGGTCCCGGAAGTGACGTTTCAGCTCCCCCGTGATCGTGGGGATGGCGTAGCTCTCGAAAGCGCCCTGGGTGGGGTCGAAGCGGTCGATGGCTTTGACCAGGCCTAGCGCGGCGACCTGGCGCAGGTCGTCGATGTCTTCGCCGCGGTCACGGAAGCGGCTGGCGACCCGGTGTGCCATCGGCAGCCAGACCTGCACCAGCTCCGCACGGACTGTTTGCCGCTCCCGGCCCGGTTCCAGGCCCACAAGATGGGTGAACAGCGCGTCGGAGGCCGCGGGGCGCTCGTGCTCGTGCATCTTGGCGGCTGGTGGTGGGGCGCAGGGGATGGTCGTCGCAGAGTCCATGCGTATCGCTCCTGGGTGCTGTGGTCAGCCCGTGCCGGCCCAAGGGCAGGACCGGCCGGGGAAGGATCCCGGGATCGCTGCGCGGAGCATCGCCTGGCCGCCGGGTCTGAGGCGGCCGTCAGCAGGACGAATCCCGCGGAGCGCGCGCCTACGGTCCGAAGCACGAACACCGTGTGTCCCGCGTCTTCGACGGCAAACGCGACGCGTTCCGCGCCGTGCCGTGTGAACACGACACGATCTTCGCCCGGGATGCCCGCGCCCGCATTTCTGCACGGCCTCGCACAGGAGATGCCGGCGCATGATCCAGCTGTGGGCGCAAGCTGTGGTTGGGTGCAGCAGCGGTGATGTCCGGGACCAGTCGGTTAGGGGGACGTCGAGCGGCTCTGTCCGGGCTGGCGGCGCCCGCCGTGGCGCAGGGGGTGTCCAACGGGGTGGGCAGCAACTCGTGGACTGGGCCCGGGCGCACAAGGAATGGATCGGGCATGAGTCCCGCGATGACGTCGAGCAGGGCCGCCGCGTCGCGCACGGAGCGGGCCAGCGGCCCCTGCACGGCCAGCCCGGTGACCTCCGCTCCGGCCCGGAAGTCGAGGACCGTGCCGAGTACTCCTCGTTTCCCTACGGTCACACGGCGGCCGCCGTCGCTTGCTTGCACCGCCGCTGTTGCTCCCGACTGGCCCTCGAGCGCGTTCAGTCGGGAGCTCACTACCCCAGCGACGTCGCGGCCGGCGCTCTGATCGGTCTGGGCAGTGCATGGCCCGCCCGCCGGGCGCCGCGCCTGTTATCCCCTTTGTTGAAGGCGGCCCTGCTGGCTTCGTGAACCGCCCCGAAGGGGGTACACGCGCTTCACCCAAGGAGGGCGCCCATGCAACGGCCCTTCGAACAGAGACCCCCTGCCGGAGGTGATCGCGTGTCGAGTACACAGCCGAACGACCCGCTCTCAGGCCCGCGTTCGAGTACGGATGACCTGAGGCATGAACCGGTAGGTGCGCTGGTCCAGCAGGCCTCGCAGCAACTGACAGAGCTGGTGCGCGGTGAAATGCGGCTGGCGCAGGCGGAGATGAAGGAAAAGGGCAGGCGCTACGGCAAGAGCGGTGGCCTGTTCGGCGGCGCGTCGGTGACTGGCTTCCTCATGCTGCAGGCACTGGTCGCCACTGTGATTGCCGCCCTCGCTGTCCCCCTGCCCGTCTGGGCCGCGGCCCTCATCGTCACCGCCGCCCTCGGCGTCATCGCCGCAGTGTTGGCTCTCGCCGGCAAGAAGCAGATCAGCAAGGCCTCCCCTCCCGTCCCGGAAACCACGATCGACAACGTCAAGGCCGACGTGGCCGAAATCAAGAGGAGCGCACACCGATGACCCATTCCCCCAGCGAGCAGAGTGCCCCCGTCCCCTCTCCGGCCGAGCTGCGCGAACAGATCGAGCACACCCGCCACGAACTCGGCGTCCAGGACCTCGCGCACGAGAGCGACGGCAAGACCGGCGCCCGGCAAAAGGGCGCAGCGTTGAAGGACCAGGCTCTGCGCAAGGCCGCCGAGCTGAAGGCTCAGGCCGCCAAGGGTCAGGACAAGCTGCCCGACTCGGTCAAGTACAGGACCGCCCAGGCAGCCGGGTACGCCCGGTCCACGGGTGTCAAAGCCCGGGAGATGTGGGAGCAGAGGGCCCCCGCTTCCGTGAAGCAGAAGACGGCTCTCTACGCACAGCGGGCCAAAAACAATCGGGCGGTGCTCATCACCGCTTCAGGGGCCGCGGTGCTGTGGGTGGCCGCCCACAGTAGGAGGAGCTGATCACGCGAGCGTGCGCGTCGCGTGCGCCGAGCTGCCTTGGACCCCCCCGCCGTTCGCCGGCAGGGCGTCCAAGGCCGCGGCGCACCACCGTCAGGGACGGCGGTTGTCCTCATCGGTCTCGAAGTCGGTCTCGATGCGCTCCTTGCGCACCGTGCCGGTGACGGTCTCTTCCTCCGTCACCTCTTCGGTGCTCAGGCGCACTCGCTCCACGGGTTCGGTCCGGGTCTCCACGACGGGCCGCTCCGCATGCAGGGTCACTTCGTGTTCTGCCTCGGTGATCTCGGGGCCGGTCAGGGCATCGTCCAGGTCGGCGCTGGTGACCGGTTCACGCACCACGCGTACCTCTTCGCGGCGCACCGGTATGGTCTGCTGCTGCTCCTCGGTGACCACGTATTTGCGCAGCCGGGCGCGGCCGACTTCCTGGCGTTCCACGCCGACGTGCATCTCTTCTTCCGAGCGCGTCATCGACTCATCGCCTGAACGCGTCACCGCCTCGTCTCCGAGACGGTTCATCGTCTCGTCGCCGGTGCGGCCGGAAGTTCTGCCCGCGGTCGTGCCGCCGACGGCTGCGGCCTCGGCTTCGGTGTTGCCGGGGAGGTCCTCGCCCGGGCTGGCCCAGCCGGCCTGATCGGGGTCGTTGGCCTGCTGCCAGGCCTCGTCCCAGGCGATGCCGTAGTGCTCGTACAGGCGGTGCTCTTCGTCCTCCGAGAGGTGGCCGCCGCTGTCGACGTCGACGTTGGGGGCGTCCTTGATGCGGTCCTTGGAGACGGTGACCTCGAGGTGGTCCTCGACCATGTGGGCGCCCCGCATGGGGACGAACGACTCGTTGGTGCCGAACAGGCCCGTTTTGACGGTGACCCACTCGGGCTGGCCGCTCGCGTCGTCGAAGAAGACATGCTTCGCGTCGCCGACCTTGCTGCCGTCCGCGTCGTAGACCGGGTGGTCCAGCACGGTCGGGATCTGCGCTCGGGTGATCATCTTTACCCTCCTGCTGCTCCTGGAGTGCGGTCGCATACGGGTTCACGGTCCCGAGTAACCAGACAAATGGGATGTAACCGGCCTCCTCTTGCTGTGACGGTCGGGGAAAGCTGTCGCCGCGTGGTTCCGTGCTTCCCTCGCACGGCGCACTCCTGTTGATCTTCACCCGAATGGGGGTAGAGGGTGTGGCATGACGGAAGCGGTTCAGGCGGGTCTGTGGGGGCTGGTGGCCGGCTCGGCACTGCTGGTCGGGGCGGTGCTCGGGTACGGGTTGCGGGTGCCGCAGAAGGTGATCGCCAGCATCATGGCCTTCGGCGCCGGCGTCCTCATCTCGGCCGTGTCCTTCGAGCTGGTCGGCGAAGCCTACGACCAAGCCGGTCTCGCTCCTGCCGTGGTCGGCACCCTGCTGGGGGCATTCGCCTACACCGGCGGGAACATCTGGCTCGCCCGCCGCGGCGCCCGGCACCGCAAACGCTCCGGCGCAGCCCAGACCGAGTCCCAGCCCTCGGAAGGCGAGCAGGGCGGCTCAGGCACGGCGCTGGCGTTGGGGGCGCTGCTCGACGGGTTGCCGGAGTCCGCGGTCATCGGTGTCAGTTTGCTCAATGGGGGCGCCGTCAGCCTGGTGACGGTTGCCGCGGTGTTCATCAGCAACGTCCCTGAAGGGCTGTCCAGTTCGGCGGGCATGAAGAAGGCGGGCCGCACCAAGGGCTACGTGTTCGGTGTATGGGCTGCGATCGCCGCGGCCAGCACCGCCTCGGCCGTCCTTGGCTACACCGTGATCGGCTCCTTCTCCCCCGCCGTGATCGCCACCGTCACCGCCGTGGCGGCAGGCGCGATCCTCTCCATGATCGCCGACACGATGATCCCCGAAGCGTTCGACGACGCCCACCTGGCCATCGGACTGATCATCGTTAGCGGCTTCCTCGTCTCCTTCGCGCTCTCCCACACCTGACCCACAGCAGGCCCAGGCGGGAGGGTGTGCCCGCTTCGCCGGAGCGGCGGCCGTTACCTCCCCGCCACCATCGCCGCGGCGATGGCGGTGTCAGTGTGGGCGTGGACGACGAGTTCGGCGCCGCAGTCAGGGGCGCGAGTGCAGGATGCGGCGGACAGGAGCGCTCGGAGTGACGACCGGCAGCAGCACGTCGAGGTCGTGGCGCATCTGGTGGGCGTGCCTCAGCGCGCTGACGACGGCCGGGCTCGCTCGCGCCGGAAGCACCACGACGGCGGGGGCCGGCGCGTACACGTGGACGAAGTCACAGCTGAGGTCGGCCAGCTCTCCCGGCTCAGTGGAATCCTGAACCGTCAAGACCAGCACCCCGCTCTCGGAGGCCGCGAGTCAGCAAGTAAGGCCCCCTCACGGCAACCGCCGACAGGACTGCTGTGCGGATACCCGGCCTCCCGAGCGCAATGCCGGGCGCACTGGCACCTAGGGGAACCGTCACTCAGTTCAGCCAACAGCACCAGGGCAGCACGATTTGCACCTCTTGTACCACATTTACAGTATTAGTACGATCATCGTATAGAAAGTGAAAGGGTGGACGTCGATGATTCCTCTGCTGCTCGTGCTTCTCCTGGTGCTGGTTCTGTTCGGGGCCGGCTTCGCCCTCAAGATTCTGTGGTGGATCGCGATCGCCGTCCTGGTGGTGTGGCTGATCGGTTTCATCGCCCGGCCCAAGAACGGCAACGGCCGCTGGTACCGCTGGTAACCGGGCCTTGCCGGCCTTCTCTCGGAAGACCGACTTCCAGTCGATAAGGGGGAGCTGCTCCGCGCACCAGCTTCGAGATGCGGTCAACTGGTGATTGGCGCGCTCATCGGCTCCATCAGTGCATGCTGCACCGAATCAGGGGTAGACGGGCGAGGTCGGTCTATTCAGCCGGCACCGACGGGGGTCGGACAACTGGGAGGGGCTCGCCGTGACGGCGACCACGACAACGATGACGGCAGCGACGGCGCAGGCGATTCAGCCACTGCCGGAGATAGCAGACCCCTCTGCCGTCTCACCGAAGAACGCCCGCGAGCTCACGCGGCTCTTCCTGGACCAGCTGGCCGTTCTCGAAGAGGGGACCCGCGAGTACCAGTACGCGCGCAACACGCTCATTGAAATGAACGTGTCCCTGGTCAAGTTCGCCGCGTCCCGGTTCCGCAACCGCGGCTCCGGTGAGATGGAAGACGTCGTCCAGGTCGGCACGATCGGCCTCATCAAGGCCATCGACCGCTTCGACCTGAGTCGCGAAGTCGAGTTCACCTCCTTCGCCGTCCCCTACATCGTTGGCGAGATTAAGCGCTTCTTCCGCGACACCAGCTGGGCTGTGCACGTCCCCCGGCGCCTGCAGGAAGCCCGCGTCGAACTCGCCAAAGCGAACGAGGAACTGCGGACCAGGCTCGGGCGCACCCCCACCGTCTCAGAGCTCGCTCAGCTGATGAACCTGAGCGAGGAGCAGGTCACCGAAGCGCGCATCGCCTCCAACGGCTACGTCTCCTCATCCCTCGACGCGGCCATCAGCACCAGTGACGACGGGGAGACTGCGTTCGCCGATTTCATCGGCACCGAGGACCACGCCCTGGAACTCGTCGAGGACTTCCAGGCCCTCGCCCCGATGATCGCCGAACTCGGCGAACGCGAGCGCTGCATCCTGCACATGCGGTTCGTCGACGAACTCACCCAAGCCCAGATCGGCGAACGCCTCGGCATCTCCCAGATGCACATCTCCCGCCTGATTAAGCGCACCCTGGACCGCCTTCGCGAGGGCATGCTCACCACCGAGTGAACGCTCGGGCCCGGAGGTCAGCCGGCGCAGACGACGTCCTGCTCCTGGCGGGCGTGGCGGACCATCGTCTCGATGTCGAGCGGGTCCGGCCCGCTCGCCTGTTGGTCCGGCCGGTCCCTGGGTATCGGATGCGACCTACCCGCCTGCGCACTCTCGCTCATGGAATCCTCCCCTGTCGGTATACAGCCCGTATGCCCCGACGAGGAGCAAACAGACGGGCCCTACAGTTGAGTTGGTCCTCTGAGCGGGCGGCAGAGATCTCCCTACGCCGCCTGCCGGAAGAGAGCGTTGCGGTTCCGGCGCAGAGCCGCATCGAGCGCCCCGCAGACAGGCTCGGGTATGGGGCGGCCCTGCGTCCAGCCGACGATCGTCTCAGCGACCAGGCGCAGCTTGATGTTGGTGTGCTGCGAGACGTCCAACAGAATCAACCAGCCCTCGTTGGCGGACAGTCTCTGCAAGGCGATGAGCACGCCGACGGCCTGGTCTATGACCACGTGAGAGGCATACGCCTGCAAAAGCTGCGCGTTCTCCACCCTCAGACGCGCCAGCTTCACCGCCCGCTCACCACCGGCGTCGGCGGCGTTTACGTGCTCGTCGGAATCTGACATGAGGCGTCCTCTTGACGACCAGAGGGAAAAGACTCCCTGAGGACCGGATGCCCCTGTTTTACGAGGTGAGGCCGCTGATTTTGCGCCACGCCCTCCGCGCTGCAAGGGTTCGCGCCCTAGGCCTGCTGCATCAGCAGGGGCGGGCCGGACGCAAGAAGACCGGCTCCCCCGCTCATTGACAGTGCCCGAGGACTGCCCCGTGTGCGTCGCCGGCAGGGAAGAGTCTCCCTGAACAGGGGACGGCCCGCCGCTTCCGGCCGTCTCACTCCGTCCGCGGTGCCTGCCGACTCCCATCACGGCAGACACCGGCGGGCGGTCCTACACCGACGTCG
Source organism: Streptomyces sp. M41(2017) (assembly GCF_002078175.1). Lineage (GTDB taxonomy): Bacteria > Actinomycetota > Actinomycetes > Streptomycetales > Streptomycetaceae > Streptomyces. The sequence goes on from NZ_MWFK01000002.1 coordinate 168,956, forward strand.
TAGCCGTCTCAGTTGTCGCCGGCGGCCACATCTGTTGCGCAAGGCAGCCACCCGGGCCGGGGACTCGGGACAGCGGGTGGCCTATACGACTGCGGGATCGCGGCAGCCGTCTGAAGCGACAGTAGCCTGCCGGACACCGCACCGTGCCGGAACGGGGATGGCCTGACGGCAATCGGCCTCCAGGCCAGAAGTCGAGTTTTGTCAGCAGAAGTTCGGTTACTCAGGGCAGTGCGGCCGAGGGGGCCGCAGGGAGAAACCCTGGACATGTGGGGTTCAGGGCGTTCCCGCCGGGCGGCTACGGCGGGAACACAACGGCTGGCCCGCCCCGCTCGGGGCGGGCCAGACCGTTCAGCATCACGCCAGCGCCTGCAGCCGGGTCCCGTGCGGGAAGGCGGCCCGGGTGGTTTTGAACCGGACCGTCTTGCCCCACCGCTCCTGCTGCGGCCCGAAGCAGTACGTACACAGAGGCAGGCCGCCGGGCCCGTACTTGTGCGTCTTGCGCCCACACCCCGAACACGGCCCCACATGGCTTCCGGCACACGCCATGACACTGGGATCCGCATCGGCGACCGGTGGCAAGCTCGTTGCACAGGACAGCGCACAGACCCGCCACCGCGCCAACGACGGGTTCACCCAAGCGCCCCGAGTCTGCGTCCCGCTGATGCGCTCAGTCTGCTCACCGGGACGACGAGCGGTCGCGGTGCCCGCCAGCCAGGAGCACGATGGAACGTGAGGACGGTCGGCCGACGTCCTGACCGCCTCTGGCCCGCTCGGACGCCTGTGGACATGGCGAAGCGCAGACGTCGATGGCGGGCATCGCGCGCCAAGCGCGAAACGTGAGGGCCCGAGCAGGTGTTCAGTGGGAATTGCTCGGGCCTCCACGCACGTGCAGGCAGCCGTCGGTAGCGTCGAAGGCGGTCCGGCTCTGACCGCGCTCTGGCAGAGTCGGACCACCCGTCAGGGCTCACGAGAGCTGTGGTGACGAATCGCGGGATGCGACAACGCAGAGTTGGGCGAGCACAGGTGAGTGGCTGGACACGATCACGACCGCCGCCCACCGGAGCCTGGGCCGGCGGGTGTTCAGCGCGAGTGTGCCGCTCAGCAACCCCTACTCTCCCGACCGAGCAGGTGAGCAGCTGCTGTCATCGGTGATCGAGGGTGTGGAAGCGCTGGGCTGGCAGCTGGAAAGCACCAGCACATACGGCGGGCCAGACCGTGACTATCCGTTTCCGCCGCACGGGACGGTCGTGCGGTTCTGGGCGCTGTTGGTCTTGCGCGCCACAGACCAAGGCCGTATCTGACGCTGCCCGCGGGCGGTGGTGTCCCGTCGCGGCCGGTGTCGTTGCACAGGGGGCTGTCACCCGTTCCGGCGCCCGGCCGGCCTGCGAACGGTGAGGCGCCGGAGACCCGTCCTGTAGGGGGGAGATCCGTCATCCGACGCGCTGGGTCGTCTCCCCGGCCTGTGCGGGCGTTGCGGGCAGCGGGACGGTGCAGGAGGCGCAGCGGCGGGCCTGAACGGGGACGGGGCTGAGGCACTCCGGGCAGTCCCGTTTGGGGGCCTGGACGTCGTTCTTCGGGGCGAAGCGGTCGTGCAGCTTGTTGATCGGAAGCACCACGAGAAAGTACAGCGCGCTGGCGAGGAGGAGAAAGCTGATTGCCGCGTTGATGAAGGCCCCGTAAGGGAACTTGGTGCCGCCCGCGGTGAAGGTCTTGTGGCTCATGTCGCCGGTGGCCCCGGTTGCCACTCCCACGAGCGGTGTCAGAAAGGCGCTGACGAAACCGTTGACGACGGCGGTGAACGCTGCGCCGATGACGATGCCCACGGCCAGGTCGACCACGTTGCCACGCAGAATGAAGCTGCGGAAGCCCTTCACCTTTTCACTCCTTGCAGGCCACTGACTTCGAGGGCGCCACAAGCGCGCAGCCCGTCCTACATTCGTCACCCCTAGTTCCCTGGCCTGCCTAGCCCATGCCCCCCGCTGGCCCCGCTCCGTCAAGGAGGGGGTGTTCGGTGGTGCCACCCCTGCCCACTGCTGCTGGGCCGGCGATGAGAGTGAAGACACCGGACAGGAAGATCGACGCGGCAGCCTTTCGCCCGCCGGCACTGGCCTCCGGCGGGCGAAAGAAGTAGAGCAGTGGTTAGGGAGGGGTCAGCTCCAGTAGCCGTCGCCATGGTCATGCTGGCCGGCCACAGCCGCAGGCACGGTGACGGGCGCCGACGCCGACGCCGTACCCGCCATGCCCAGGGCCGCACCGCCGGCCAGCAGACCGGTCGCCGCAGCACCGGCCATCAGTCGCTGAACGCGAGAAAGTGCTCTCATCGAGACTCCTCCTCGAAGGGAAGGCGACGCTCTGCCGCCTCGTGAGTGTCACCAGGCATCCGGAGCAGAACCCCCCGCCGGATGACCGGTATGAGAGTTTTATTTTTTATGACCGGTTTCTTGTTCCGCTCGGGGCCATCTGTGGCGTCGGCTGCTCAGGCATGGTTCCTCCGCCAGGTACGGCAGACGGTCGCGGGGCCGTAGTCGCGGGTGTTGGTGGTCCGGCGGCGACAGCGCGAGCATGTTCCTCGCCCACGATGGCCAGGAAGCGCCGGCCGACACGGCTGCCCGATGAGCTGGCGGTCCAGGAGGTGTGGGACCTGCTCCAGTAGTGCCGCCCGGCCTCTCCGGTGAACATCCCGGCCAGCATGTCCCGCAGGAGAGGCTCGCGGATGGTTCCGATCTCGTAGCCCATCCACGCGTAGTTCATCATGAGGTCGGCATAGACGTGCCGTTTCTGCGCGTGGGGATCGGCGATGTCCGTGTCGCCCCAGACGGGCTGGTAGAGCGCCATGCCGTCGAGTTCCAGGCGGACGAGCTCGAGGTAGTAGTTGCGGATCCCCTGGACCTGCTCTGCCCTGGCCTGCCGGTTCTGTACCAGGAGAGATCCGGCGACGCCGGCTAGCGCGAGCGCGGAGACGACCGCCGATGGGAAGCCGTAGGCCGCGCCGATCTGACTCAGCCTGTTCCAGTCCACCGTCTTGGAGCCGGAGACCGTCTCCAGCAGCAAAGGCGACAACAGCAGGACTGCGAGCACAGCCGCCGCAGCGGCGAGCAGCCCCAGAGCTCTGCTCATCCGACGCGCCACCGATGGTGCTGCCACGGACCGATGACGAGCTATCAGGTAGATCGCCCTCAGGCGAGCCTGCCCCAGTGACTAGGCCGAGCCACGTGGCAGCCTACGTGCAGCCGTCATGCTTCGACATCGCCCGCGTGCACAAAGTCACCGTCGTCGGCTTAGCTCTCTGCGAACTCGTACTCCACAGCGGTGACCAGGACCTCCCTGAAACGGCTGCCGGTTGGCTTCCCCTTCGGATTCATGGGTCAGAGGGGGCAGAACGGGGCGAGACAATGGCGCTCTTGATCGTCTGCTGAGCGGCGCCTAGGCTCCCGTGCTCATGGGGACGGGGGAAGAGGACCGCAGACAGCGGCCATCGGGGGACAGGCCCAGCAGGCATCGTCCAGCTCTGGCGCTCCTGGCCGGGTTGGCAGGGCTGGCCATCCTGGGCGCGGTGTTTGTCGTCCTCCCGGGTGTGGTGGTCGACCACGATCTTTCCGGGGCGCACGTGACCGCGCCGGACCGGCTGAAGGCGGTCAACGATGTCCGCACGACGTTGCTTCAGGTGATCGGCGGCCTGGTCGTTCTCTCGGCGCGTACGCCACGTGGCGTCAACTGCGTGTAAGCCAGGACGGTTTGCGCGCCACCCAGGAGGGCTACGTCACCGACCGCTTCAGCCGGGCCGTGGACCAGCTCGGCAGCGACAAGCTGGATGTGCGCATCGGCGGGCTGCACGCGTTGTGGCGGATCGCGGAGCAGTCGGCCCGCGACCGCGAGGCGATCATCTCCATCCAGGCCGCGTATCTGCGCACCCACCTGCCCTGGCCGCCCGCCGGCATCCAAGCACCGGCGGCTGATGTGCCCATCAACGACATCGCCCCCCTGGAGACCCGGGCCGCGGATGCGCAGGTGGCGTTGACCGCGCTCGGCGTGCTGTGCCAGCAGCGTGAGCAGTCCTGGGTCAATCTCAGCAACACCGACTTGCGTCGGGCAGACTGCGACGGGCTGTGGTTCCCCGAGGTCAACTTGGACCGTGCCTGCATGGAAGCGGCGGGCCTCTACCACGCGAGGCTGACTCAGGCTTCCCTGGTCTCGGTGAACCTGCGGCACGCCGACCTCACGACCGCGATCCTCCGCCGAGCGCGGTGCATCCTGGCCGACCTGCGAGGCGCGAAGCTCGTCGAATGCGATCTGCGCGACGCCGACTTCACCGAGAGCGACCTGCGCGAGGCGAACCTGCGCAAGGCCGACGCTCGAGGTGCCCTCTTCCACCGCGCCGACCTTCGACTGGCCGATCTGCGCGGCACCGACCTGCGCAGCGCCGATCTTGCCGGAACACGCTTGACCGGAGCCCTGGCCAGCGAGCACACCCGCTGGCCCGCCGGCTTCGACCACACCGCCACCGGGTTATCTACACCGAAGATCCCGGCCCCGAACCCTCACCCCTGCTCCAGCCACCAGGGATGACCTGGCAGGCACCACCACTGCGCTCAACACCCTGACCGGCCCCTACCGGCAGCGACCTCGCGGTCGACTCCCGACAGAAGCAGTCGGTAGACCAGACACCTGGGGCACTGGTCCTCTGTCGCCTGTCCGACGGAACTTGCCGGTGACGAGGAAGCCTGACGACGTGGCGGGCTCGCGCCGTGGCTGACCTGCGCCTATGTGGCGAACATCGACACGTGGGAGTGACCTCCGCTCGCGTGGTGGTCCTCCGGCCCCGGATTGTTTGACAACGTCGAGGTGTGAACTGGCGGCCCGTGCAGCAACTCCCCGGGCCTCGTCGACCGCGGGCAGGCCGAACAGTCGGGCGGAGGGGCGCGATATTGGCGAAGCAACGACCGTGCACGTTCCGTCGGCGCATCCGGTGCGCGTGGCTCGCCAGCACTGTCGTCCAGCCGTGATCAGCTGCATTGCGGGACGCGGGGCGTGCGTCACGCTCTCCGTTGGTCCCGGCCCACCGTTGAGTTCGACGAAGGGAACCCGCATGAACGATCCCGGCGGTTTCGACCCCAGTGCCCTCGAGGTCGATGAAGTGAAGGTCAACGTCTACAGCGCCATCCACACCGTCTGCGACGTACGCGTGGAACTCACCGAAAGCATCCGGTTCGAGGAAGACCTCCAGACAGACGAGTCCGTCAAAAGGAAGGTGCTTCGCGAAGTGGGCGAGAGGCTGAACATCAGCTTCAACGACAGCCAGGAGAAAGATGTCAGAACGGTCGGCGACATGGTCGAGGCCGCCAAGGCGTTGCAGGGCCGCTGACCGCCGCCTGTAGTCGCCGAGAACGCTTCGTCGGGCTGCGCGGTCGGTAGGTGCCGGTCAGCGGAGGCCGGCGCTCGTCGTGGCTCGACTGAGACGAGGAGGCGGGGCGTCGGACGGGCCTGGGGTCGTCGTGCAGAGGACGATGGCCCTCGTCTGGAAGCCGTGGCGGTTCATCAGCGCAACCTGATCCTCCGCCCACACGGCCGCTGGCTACTGAGCTGGACTAATGCAGGCCACCTCCCAACCTTCCTGGCACGCCCCTCAAGGACCGCAGCGTTCGGCGTTCGAAAGCTGCCCGGACTATTCCCAGAGCAGCCGCCCGCTGTGGCGGCGCGGCAGCTCCTGTCGACGGGCGAAGGCGTGCGGGCGGGCGTGCGGCAGACGGCGTCCTCCGCCATCCTGGAGAGTGGGTGGCCTGCCCCGCTTCGGCCTTCCGTCATGGGCCTGCCGCGTCTCTACGTCGACGCGGCAGGCCCGGTGAAAGGCGAGTAGCGCGCACGACGAGGCGCGCACCGGGGGGCCCGTTTCGGATCTCGGGTCCTCCGGTGCGCGTCACGGCACCGCCCCGAGCGGGGCCGTGTGACCTTGCCGGCACTTCCCGCCGCCCTCATGCCGGTGCAGAGACCGGGCAGGGGAAGAGCAGGAGCCATCCCGGCCGAGCACAGCGCGAAGGTGCACCCACGGAGGTAGCAGCCGTGTCCGTCCACACCAACGGAACAAGCCCAAACCCCCCGCTGCGTCCGAAGCCGTGCAGCATCACGTGGCCCACGTGCGGGAAGAGATCGCCCAGCTCCAGCAGGTGGTCCACTCCCACGCCATCATCGACCAGGCCATCGGCGTCCTCTTCGCCGTAGTGAGACTGACTCCCGACCAGGGCTGGAACGTCCTGCGAGCCCGCTCCCAGAACACGAACATCAAACTCCGCCACGTCGCGGAACTACTCGTCGACTGGGCCCGCACCGGCAACCTCACCGAAGACATCCGCACCGAGCTGGAACGCCAACTCGCCCTCCACTCCCCTCCCACTCCTCTCCACGACTTGACCTACCGGCGGCGGAACCGGGCCGCGATTCTGGCGGGCGGGGAGGACGATGCAAAGAGGGCCGGTTCGTGGCCCCCCTCCTGGAAGTCCCCTGGCACTGTGCGAGTTTGCCCCCCGCCCTGCAGCTGCTGCCAGGAGGGAGGACCGATGAGGCACCGCGAGTGCCTGTCGCAGGCGGCCATCGCGTCCTGCCGCCCACGTGCCACTGAATGTTGATGGCTGGCACACGCCCGGTCACGGGGCGCGTCGGGGCGGGGAGACTTGGCGTGCCGGCTGCACGGTGGTTACCGAGGCACGGTGCTGTTGTGCCTGCTGGTCGTGCCAAACGGCGAGCGTGATGGCCAGCGCTACGGCTGCCAGCAGGAGTTGGAGCACACCTGCGAACGGGTGGCCCATGTACAGGGAGAGCCCGGCGATCAGCAGCACGGCGAGCGTGAACCCGCCGCACCACACGATGGGAGCCCAGTCCACTGTGGGCGCCGCGGTTCGCGCTTGCGTGTCGCCCCACCCACGGAGCGCCACCGCCAGTCCCAGCAGGAGGCCAATGGGGATTTCGATGAGCAAGGCGATGAGCCCTATGCAGCCGCCAGCGAACCCGTCGCGTCGCGGGAAGGAGTCCGGGAAGGTCTGCGAAGCATGGTCCTGTTTGGTCATCCATCACCTTCGATGTTCCGAGGGCAAGATGCGATCTGTTGACCCCGGCGGGGCTGGTGGGGTGGTTGGTTGAGCCCGGCCCGTTTCGGCAGATGCACTTACGTGCCGCGCGCCAGGCAATCGCCCGTGTCCGTGCTGTGCACCGGGGCGCGAGCAACACTCCTAGGAACCCGGTGCGTCATCCTCCCGTCACCCACCAGGCGACTATGAGGCCGCCAGGAAGGCCGAGCAGCGTCGTGGCGAACATCCAGGTGACTGCCCGGGTAGTGCGTTCGGCCAGCTTGGTGCAGAGCAGCAGCGCCAGCGCGAAGTAGAGCCCGACAGGAAAGACGAGCAGTACAAGGCCCGCACCCACGGCGTCACACCCCCGCTATGACGCAGCAGTTGCAGCCGGGTCCTGGGCCCCGGTACCCGGTGTTCTCCCTGACGCTTCGCCCGGACATGATCCCCCCATTTTTTGAACGCGTTCAAATGATGGGGGGATCATAGCTCTGGATGTCGTGGAGGGGAACCTCGCTTCGCTGGATGCACCATCACCTCGCCATTGCGGCGGCGCTGGAGCCCGAGACCGCCGTCTGCTCCCAGCCGGGTCAGTGTTTGACCGGAAGATCCCACCCGGATGACGCCACGGCATCGCGGTCATGATCACGAAGAGGCACGCTGGACGGCGGCCCGGTAGGTCCACCCCGATTCCGATGACCGGGCCGCCTCCCCAAGCGCAGACATGACGGGCACAGCGGTGCCTCGTCTCGGGCGCAGGTCGCCCTCGGGGGACGTCAGATGGCGCGGCGGGTGCCCCTCGCGCCACAGGGGATCCCAACGGCCGGGTGGTGGGCGACGAAGTCGCGGTGTGCCTGGCGTTCGACCTCGCTGATCGCGGTGGGTGACACGTTGATGATGCCGCCGAAGGGGCGGTCGACGTCGCGGATGATGACCAGCATCGTTGTCAGCAGCGCGGTGATCACGATCAGGGTGATCAGCTGGCCGCGGTTGTTCTTGCGCGGCAGGCAGATCCCCAGCGCGACCACGGTGACGAACAGCGTGGCGAGCAGGAACCAGAAGATCGCGCTGGGGATGCTCGCGCTCGCCTGGGTGAGGCGTTCCTCTCGTTCGTCGGAGCGTTTGTTGTCGGCGGCGATCAGCATGCCGAAGACCGGCTTGCCCTCCAGCGGGCGGAAGGTCTGGCGGAAGTCGGTGGACCACACGCTCGGCGCCCTCGAGCCGTTGCCGTCGGGCATGGTCGGCCATTCCTGGAGGCGCACGGCGCGGGCGTAGCAGACCGCGTCGGGCCTGGATGTGGGCCCGCTCAGTGTCGGGGGCGTATTCGGCGGTCTCGACGAGCTGGTCCAGGGCGCGGGCCTCGCCGCGGGAGGAGACTTCGGCCTTGCCGTAGGAGCCGTTCGCGGTGACCAGGACGAACGCCAGGAGCAGGACCGTCAGCGTCAGGAGTGGGCCGACGAGGTCCTTGACGGCCGTCCCCGTGTCGTCGTCCTCGCTGAGCAGGCGGGGCCGCAATCAGCGGTTCGCCGCGAGACCGGCGAATGCGCCTGCTGCCGTGGCACCTTCTGGTCAGGCGAGGGAAAAGGGGTACTCGGCGCCCATGGCCGACTCTGGACATTCATCAGAAAAAGACACAGATGGTGTCGACCACATTCCTGCGCCGGATGAAGCCGGCCCCGGGAACGAGGTGGAGGACAGAGCCCCGGACACACCGACGGAGCTGCCCCGACATGCATGGGGAAAAGTGTTGTCCGGGAGCCTGCGGGAGTTCAAGAAGGATGAGCTGACCGACCGGGCGGCAGCCCTGACGTACTACGGGGTGCTCGCGCTCTTCCCGGCTCTGCTCGCTTTGGTTTCCCTGCTGGGCATCACCGGAAAGTCGACCACGGACAAGGTTCTGGACAACCTCAAGCAACTCGCCCCCGGGCCGGCTCGCGACATTCTGACCCGAGCCGTGGAACAGCTGCAGGGCAACGCCGGCATCGGCTCCCTCGTCGCCATCGTCGGGCTGGTCGTTGCCGTCTGGTCCGCGTCCGGTTACGTCGCGGCGTTCATCCGCGCCGCCAACGCCGTCTACGACATGCCCGAGGGCCGCCCGGTCTGGAAGATTCTGCCGGTGCGGGTGGGGGTGACCGTCGTCCTGATGGTGCTGGCCGTCGTCAGCGCGCTCATCGTGGTCTTCACCGGCGGCATCGCCCGCCAGGCAGGCACCGCTCTGGGGATCGGGGACAGCGCTCTGACTGCCTGGTCGATCGCCAAGTGGCCGGTCCTGGTCGTGCTGGTCACGATCATGATCGCGATCCTGTATTGGGCGTGCCCGAACGCGAAGACGAAGGGCTTCAAGTGGATCACGCCAGGCAGTTTCCTCGCCCTGCTGATCTGGATGATCGCCTCTGCCGGGTTCGCGTTCTACGTGGCCAACTTCGCCTCCTACAACAAGACGTACGGGACGATGGCCGGCGTCGTCGTTTTCCTGGTGTGGCTGTGGATCAGCAACCTGGCCATCCTCCTGGGCCTGGAGTTCGACGCGGAAGCCGTGCGCCAGCGGGCCATCGCAGGCGGCTATCCGCCGCAGGCAGAGCCCTACACCCAGCCGCGCGACACCCGGAAATGGGACGAGGACGACCTGCGCCGCCTGGAGGACGGCGATGAATGACCGCGGATTCTGGTGCCAAAAGCGGCTGGGCGTCGAGAGCGGGCTCGGGGACATCCGCTGCTCATGGATGTGATGACAGATGTTCGCGGGGCGGACCGGCGGGTCACACAGTGGGCGGCAAACCGGACCCCTCGTCTGGTCGGTCGAGTCCTGTCGGCGGTGGAGGAGACCGCCGAGAGCAGCAAACTGTGGATCGGCGCGGCCGGGCTCATGGCGGCGTTCGGTGCAGGGCGAGGGCGTAGGTGCGCGGTGTCGGGCCTGACGGCGCTCGCGGTGGCGCAGCTGGTCTCCAACGGTGTGGGCAAGCAGTTGGGGGACCGGTCCCGGCCACCCAAAGAGTGGATCGAGCACGACGAGGTCGATGACCGGCCCGACTCCTCCTCGTTTCCCTCGGGCCATACCGCGGCCGGCGTGGCCTTCACCGCCGCTGTCGCTCCCACCTGGCCCGTGGCTGCTGCACTCTGCTCCGTACCAGCAGCTCTCCTGGCCCTCGAGCGTGTCCAGTCGGGAGCCCATTACCCCGACGTCGCGGCCGGCGCCGTGATCGGTCTGGGGAGCGCATGGCTCACCCGCCGGGCGCCGCGCCTGCTGCCGCCCAGGCTGACAGCAGCCCTGTCGGGTCCGTGAAGGGCCACGAAGGGGGTACTCGCATCGCACCAGAAATGAGCCGCCCTGATGCGGCCCCTTGATCAGAGACCATCGCCGGAAGTGATCGCATGTCGAGTACACAACCGCACAGCCCCAACTCAGGCCCTCACACGAACGGCGTGGGGCATGAGCCGGTGGGCGAGCTGGTCCAGCGCGCCTCCCAGCAGCTGACCGAACTCGTGCGCGGCGAGATGCAGCTCGCGCAGGCGGAGATGAAGGAAAAGGGAAAGCGCTACGGCAAGAGCGGCGGCCTGTTCGGCGGCGCCTCGCTCGCCGGCTTCCTGATGCTCCAGGCACTGGTTGCCACCGCCATCGCGGCCCTCGACCTCGTCCTGCCGCTCTGGGCTGCAGCCCTGATCGTCACCGCCGTCCTCGGCGTGATCGCCGCGGTGATGGCCCTCAGCGGCAAGAAGCAGGCCGCCAAGGCCTCCCCGCCCACCCCCGAAAGCACGATCGAGAACGTCAAGGCCGACGTGGCTGAGATCAAGAGGAGCGCACACCGATGACCCATACGCCCGCCGACCAGAACACCGCCCCCACCCCCGCCGAGCTCCGTGAACAGATCGAGCACACCCGCCACGAACTCGGCGACACCGTTCAGGCCCTCGCGGACAAAACCGACGTCAAAGCCCGCGCCCAGCAGAAAGCCGGCCAGCTCAAGGACCAGGCTGTCACCAAGGCCGGCGAGCTGAAGACCCAGGCCGCCAAGGCCACCGTACAGGCCCAGAACAAGCTGCCCGACCCCGTCAAGGAGAAGGCCGCCCAGGCAGCCGGACAAGCCCGCGCAGCGGCAGCCCAGGCCGAACGGATGTGGGAAGAGAAGGCACCCCGATCCCTGCAGCAGAAGACGGCCCAGTACGCGCAGCAGGCGCGCGAGCACCGCACCCTGCTGCTGGTGGCCGCGGCGGGCGTCACCGTGCTGTGGCTGGCCGGGCGCCGCAGGAAGGGCTGAACAAGAAGCCTCGCAGCAGCCTGGGGCCCGAATCCATACCGGATTCGGGCCCCTGGCCGTTTCTACTCCCAGGCTGGATCACTCACAGCCGTCGGTCGTCCTCGTCGTCGTCCGAGTCGGCCTCGATGCGCTCCTTGCGCACCCGTTCCGGTGACGGTCTCCTCCTCGATGACCTCGTCGGTCTCCAGGCGCACCCGCTCGACCGGTTCGACCCTGGTCTCCACAACGGGCCGCTCCGCGTGCAGGGTGACCTCGTGCTCCGCCTCCGTGATCTCCGGGCCGGACAGCGCGTCGTCGTCCGTGTCGGCGCCGGTGACGGGTTCACGCACCACACGGACTTCTTCGTGGCGCACCGGGATGGTCTGCTGAGGCCTCGATGCCCACATACTTGCGCAGCTGTGCCCGGCCGGTCTCCTGCCGCTCGACCCCGACGTGCATCTTTTCGACCGAGCGGGTCATTGCCTCGTCACCGGACCGCATGTAGGACCTCTGGCCACCGATGGCCCCCGGTCTCAGCCGCGGTGTTGCCAGGCAGTTCCTCGCGCGGACTGGCCCAGCCTTCCCAGGCCTTACTTGACGGTGACGTCGTCGAATAAGACGTTCTTCGCATCGCCGGCCTTGCTGCCGTCCGCTCATAGACCGGGCGGTCCAGCACGGCGGGAGTCTGCTCTCGGATGATCATCTTGACCCGCCTGCTCCCTCTTGAAGACACCTCCCGAGTAGCTGGATGAATCGTGAGGAAAGACCTTTATTCGCTCATGAGCAGTAGAAGGCGGCTGGTGCTGCGCCAGCAACGGTGTGCGAGAGGTTGAACCCCTCTGCATCCGCTGCCCGGGTGTTGTGCTCGGCCGTAGCCCGGTCCCGGCCGCGCCCTGGACGGGACCGGGCTACTTCCCCCGCGGCCGGCGCCCGAACAGCACGGCCCGCAGGGTCGGATGAACGGCTGGTGCGTGACGGCCGCACGACAGGGTGCGTCAGTAGCGCAGGGTGGCGGCGCATCCGTCCGCGGCGCTTTGCCCTTCAGGGATTTCGGTGAAGCCGGCGTCTGAGAGAGTGGCGGCCCGCAGCAGCAGTGCTGCGGCGGACATGGAAAATGCTTCTGCTCCGGAGGTGCCCAGCGCCTCGGGGGCGGAGGTGACACGCAGGGGTTCTGCGGCGGAGGACCACTTCGCGGGCTCACCCGAGCGGTCGGCCGAGAGCAGGAGCGTCTCGACGCGGCCTTCGGCCAGGGCTTCGGTCACGGCGGGGATCGACGAGATACCGGCTCCGGAACCGGCTGCCGCCGTGTAGCGGGCGAACGCCTCCTCGTGGGCGCGGGCGGAGGCCTCGGCCAACGCCGCATCGACCGATGTCCGAAGACTGGCCAGAGCGTCCTCGCCGCCACGGCCGCCGGAAACATCGACGATGCTGACGTCCAGCGCGGCAAGGACGGGCTGGTCGCGGAGCACCGCTGTGGCCTTGTCGTCACCGCCGACAAACACGACGCTGGCCTCGACCGAGGCGACGGCCTGGGCGATCTCCTCTGCCACTCCAGCGGTGTTGCGGTCCCACACGTTCTCGGTCCTGCGGTGGTAGGAGGCTTTCGAAGGTCCGCCGGCCTTCACCCGCGTGATGTGGAGCGTGCTGCCGTTGTAGCTTCTGCTGCGCGCCGGGTCGAACGTGCCGACCGCGTAGGCGTCGATGTCGCCGCCCTGCCGGTCGAGCGCGACGACCACGTACGGGAGCTGGCGGTCCCGGTCCAAGACCGTTTCCAGTACGTCCGCTACGGGGCCTGCGACGGCTCGATCGGCCGCGGGGGGCGCGGACAGGGTGTGGACGGCGAGGAGTTGGCCGTCCGCTGCGTAGAGCGACTCGCCCTGGGGGCCGACGATCTCCGGTGAGCCGCCGACGGCCGCTGCCACCGCATCCAGGGTCGCGGTGTCGACGCCCGCATCTTCGAGATGCTTGCGCAAGCCGTTCCACACCAGCTCGATGCGCTTGTCGGCGTCCTGATCCTCGCGGCTGGTGTCCAGATGAACCGACACGACCGGCCCCTCCACCGCGTACAGGGGACGCAAGAACGAAAGATCCACAAAGCCCTCCGAAGAGACGACATCACAACCAGAGGCATCATCCATGACAAACCACACCTAAAGTGAGAAATGGCGTCTCGTGCGTGCGCGCTTTCTGGGGGACGGTGGCAGAACGCCGAGACGGCGACGGGGCGCCGGTTCCGAAAACGCTGTTCGCCAGAGGCCACCGACGAGGCCCGCAAGAGCGGTGCCCGCGTCTTCAGCGTGCGCGTGCCCCCCAACCACGCCACCACCCCAGGCCTCGTGTCCAAGCTCCTTCGCGCCTCGGCGGATCGCACTACTGTCACCCGTAAGTGGGTACAGCGGGCTCGGGCGAACCCCCGAACTGCAGCGCTCCAGGCGTGAACTCATGCTCGGTTTGCTCGCCTCACCCGGATGAACCGATACGACGTGCGAGGCCGACGGGACGGGCGCACGGTGGATTTCAGGCGGCCCGACACGCATCTTCCCGGCCGCCCCGGCCCGACCAACGTGTCTGCCGCCCCCGGCCACGTACAGCGGGCACCGCGCACCGGTCGATGCGCGAACGGTGAGGACCCGGAACCGTGACGGCACCGGGTCCTCACCCTGTTTCGCCGATGAGCCGGTCTTCATCATGTCGAGAGGGCAAGATCGAGGAAGAGCGCGTCCTTCGGTGGAGGGCGCTGCATGGGGAAGGACGGGTGCCGAAGCCGGCGAAGAAGCGCGGGGTGCGGATCCCGTGGGTCACCGACGTCCGTGGGGAGCGCTACAACCGTTCCGAGATCGATCGCCAGCCCGCAACCCGGTACGTGGTGCCGTCGAAGTGCACGCCCGTTGTGAACCGACAGGAGCCCTCTAGGGAGCCGTATGTGGTTCAGGGGCGGAGCAGAGTTTTGATCATCCCGTCCTGCTTCGCCTGGAAGGCTGCGTAAGCCTTCGGTGCGTCTTCTAGCGGAAGGTGGTGGGTGGCGAACCCGTCCACTCCAAGGACGTCCTCATCGGTGAGTAGCGGGAGGATCTCGGGCACCCAGCGCCAGACGTTGGCCTGGCCCATCCGGAACTGGATCTGTTTGTCGAACATGCGCAGAAGGGGCATCGGGTCCATGGCGCCGCCGTACACGCCGGACAGGGAGACGGTGCCGCCTCGTCGTACGGCGTCGATTGCCGCGTAGAGCGCACCGAGCCGGTCCAGGCCTGCCTTCTGCATGAGCGGCTGGGCAAGCGCGTCGGGGAGGAGTCCGGTCGCCCATTGGGCGGCCTTGGTCGCGGGGTTGCCGTGCGCTTCCATGCCGACGGCGTCGATGACCGCGTCAGCGCCGCGGCCGCCGGTCAGCTCGCGGACCGCGTCTGCGAGGTCCTTCTCGTGGCGGCGCAGGTCCAGGCAGGTCACGCCGTGAGCGGAGGCGCGGTCCAGGCGTTCGTTGACGAGGTCCACGCCGATGACGAGGCCCGCGCCGCGGTGCTGGGCGATGCGTGTGGCCATGTCCCCGATCGGGCCGAGTCCGAGCACGGTGAGTGAGCCGCCTGGTGGAATCGCCGCGTATTCGACGGCCTGCCAGGCGGTGGGCAGCACATCGGAGAGGTAGACGAAGCGGTCGTCGGCGGGCCCGTCGGGGACCTTGATGGGCAGGTGGTTACCGAAGGGCACCCTCAGGTATTCGGCCTGCCCGCCCGGTACCTGCCCGTAGAGCTTGGTGTAGCCGAACAGGGCGGCGCCGGAGCCGTAGGCGTGTACCTGCGTGGTCTCGCACTGAGAGTGCAGGCCTTGGGAGCACATGAAGCAGGTACCGCAGGAGACGTTGAACGGGATGACGACCCGGTCGCCGGGGGCGACGGCGTGTACGTCGGGGCCGACCTCTTCGACGATGCCCATCGCCTCGTGGCCGAGGATGTCGCCCGGGTCCAGGAACGGCCCGAGAACTTCGTACAGGTGCAGGTCGGAACCGCAGATGCCGGTGGAGGTGATCCGCACGATCACGTCATCGGGCTGCTCCAGGCGGGGGTCGGGAACGGTCTCTACCCGCACGTCCCGCCGGCCTTGCCAGGTCAATGCACGCATCTTGTTCGCCTCTTCAGCTTGTTCTGTAGGGCAGTGATGACGACGGGGCGGTCGATCGTGGGCCTTGGGGGTGCTTTTGTCCAGAGGGCTGGATCGGCGCCTTGGTCTGCTCTATCCGATGGGCTGGCCGCCGGTGGCGTTGACGATCTCGGCGGTGATGTAGCTCGCCTGGGGTGAGGCGAGGAAGACGTAAGCGGGGGCCATCTCCGCGGGCTGGGCCGGGCGCCCCAGCGGGGACTGCTTTCCGAACTCCGTCGTGTCCGGCATGGTCGCGGGAATCAGGGGTGTCCAGACCGGTCCGGGCGCGACCGCGTTGACGCGGATACCGTCCGCGGCGACCATCTGGGCCAGCCCCTGGGTGAAGGTGGCGATGGCCCCCTTGGTCATGGCGTAGTCCAACAGGTGCGGGCTGGGCTGATACGCCTGCACCGAGGTGGTGTTGATGATCGAACCACCTCGCGGCATGTGCGGAAGCGTCATCTTCGATAGCCAGAACATGCCGTACAGGTTGGTGCGCACGACGCGGTCGAACTGCTCGGTGGTGATCGCTGCGATGCCGTCCGGCTGCGACATCTGATAGGCGGCGTTGTTGACGAGAATGTCGATGCGGCCCCATTCCTCCACCGCACGCTCGACCAGCCTGCGGCACTGTTCCTCCTCCCGAATGTCACAGGAGACAGCGATCGCTGTGCGGCCGGCGTCCTGGACCAGGCGCGTGGTCTGCGCCGCCTCGTCCTCCTCTTCCGCCAGGTAGGTGAACAGCACGTCAGCGCCTTCTCGGGCGAAGGCCAGCGCGACCGCCCGCCCGATGCCCGAGTCGCCTCCCGTCAGTACCGCCTTGAGGTTTTGGAGTCGTCCGGAACCTTGGTAGGAGTCCTCGCCGTGATCGGGCGGCGGATCCATGGGACCCGTCCATCCCGGATGCTCCTGATTCTGCTGCGGGAAATCCGGCTCGGGCTGCCGAGGCTGCGAACGGGGAGTTTCGGACACGGTGTCATCCTTCTGTGCTGAAAGGTCTGCGCTTACCCGGACAGATACTCCACGGCCGAATAGGGCCGGTCTGCCCTGTAAGAGCATTCTGTCCATAGGTATCGGAGTTCCCTCCTCCGGTTCATTCATTCAGCTCCCCCGCCCCGGCCCCGCGAACGTGGCCGCTGTCCGCTGTCCGCGCCGACAAGCCCCAGCCAGACCGCGAGATCCCCCAGGCGCAGAGCACCTGACACGTGCTGGGACTAGTTGCCCTGGGCACCGAAGCCGCCCGCCACATGCTGTGGACCATGTCCTACCGGGGCATCCCCGGTGCATCCTGCCGTCGGTGCGGATCGACTGCGCTCGGCTCATCGCCGTGCCTGTCACGGGGCTCTACCTGTGCGGCTACGGCGCATCAGGCCGCTTTGCTGGGCCCGTGTGATGCCCGAAAGGAGGCGGCCTCGCAAGGCGGCGCGTGCCGCGTTGGCACCGGGAGCGCCGTGGACTCCGCCGCCGGGGTGCGCGCCTGCTGATGCCAGGTAGAGGTTCTTGATCGGAGTGTCTGGCCGGCCTGTCCCGGGGACAGGCCGGAAGACAAGCTGCTGGTGCAGCGCAGTGGTGCCGCCGTTGATCGCGCCGTTGTGGAGGTTCGCGTCCAGGGACTGCAGGGTCGGTGGTGCGAGGATGCGCCTGGCGCGGATGGTGGACCGGAATCCAGGAGCGAACCGTTCCACGACCTGTTCGATACGGTCGGCCATGATGCGCTGTTCGCTCGTGTCCCACGATCCCGTAAGGCCCGCGTCCCCGGCATCTCCCTTCACGTGGTGCGGAAGGTGCGTGTATGCCCAGGCGGATTCGGTTCCCTTGGGTGAGCGCGTCGCGTCCGCGGTCGTCATCTGACCGAAGAGCGTGAAAGGCCGGTCAGGCACCTGGCCCATGGCGATCTGCGCGGCGAACCGTGTCAGTTCGTCGATTCCGTCCGCCAGGTGGACGGTCCCGGCTGACGCGGCCCCCGCCGAGTTCCACGGCACCGGGCTGTCCAGGGCCCAGTCGACCTTGAACGTGGCGAAGTCCCACTGAAATCTGCGCAGGTCGGCTACGACTTGGGCGGGAAGGTGCTCCGGGGAGACGAGGTGGCCGTAGAGGTGAGGTACCGAGACGTCCGCGAGGACCGCCCGACGTGCCGGCACCGTTTCACCGTCGGCTGTGCGCACGGCGACGGCCCGTCCATCACGGACAACGATCTCCTCGACACGTTTCCCGCAGCGCACAGCCCCTCCGAGTCTGACGAGCCGCCGGACGAGGGCGTCAGTGAGGGCGCCGGCGCCTCCGCGGGGCACGGGGAACCCGTAGGTCTGCCCGAGCATCGACATGAGCCAGCCGAATCCACCGCTGCCTGCCGTCTCTGGGGCGAGGTCTGCGTGCAGGGCATTGCCGGCGAGGAGCAGGCGGCCCCCCTCGCCTTCGAACTCTTCCTCTCCCAAGCGCCTGACCGGAAGCATCAGGGAGCGGGCGAGGCGAAGCCCGCCCCCCGCCCTCAGGCGCATCGCCAGTTTCGCTCCTGAGCGCACCGGCGGAAACGGGGTGAACAACGCGTCGAGCAGGTCGGGCCGCAGCCGCTCCCAGACGGCGTGGAGTTCGCGCCACGCGGCACCGTCACCGACCGCAAACGCATCCAGGGAAGCGGCAGTGTCCTCGATGCTGCGTCCCAGCACGGCGCAGCGGCCGTCGGACAGCGGGTGTGCGAGCACGCTCGGTGCGTGGCTCCAGCTCAGGCCCTCACGCTCCAGCTGCAGCCGTGCCAGCACCGGGGAGGCGGCGGCCAGAGGATAGAAGGAGCTGAAGAGGTCGTTGGTGAAGTCGGGCGCCACACCGTGGTCGTGCCGGACCGCACCGCCGGGCACGTCCTGTGCCTCGAGTACCTCGACGCTCCAGCCCTGGTCGGCCAGCAAGTTGGCTGCCACGAGGCCGTTGGGGCCCGCCCCGATCACCACAGCGTCCGCCATGCCCGCCTCCTGTTGTCTTCGTTGCTGTCAGTGACGTGAGGCGGCGGGATCACCGCGACGGATCGGGCTGCTGTTGATCTGTGGATGTGTTCTCGCACAGGTCCGCCAGGCGAGCGAGCATGGTGCGGTGGCGGATCTGGATCAGGGCTTCCACGGCGAAGTTGTGCAGGACGCCTCCGACCCCCTGGAGCGGATGCTCATCGATGATCACGAGCGTGTACTCGCCCCAGGGGCGCACCTCGATGGCGATCCTGGCGGTGCCCAAGGGGCCGGCCTTGGCTTCCAGCTCCAGTTCGCGCCCGTCGACGCACGCCCGCACCACGGTCTCGTTGTTGAGGGTGAACGGGCCAGCCTCGACTTGGAATTCGAGAGCCGCGTGAACCTGGGGCCACTTGCCGCGCACCGGGAAAGACTCGGCGGTTCCCACTACCCATTCGGCGTAGCGCTGTGGATCGGCCAGGACGGCCCACACGTCACGAGGCCTCTTCTTGATCATTCGGTGTCGGACAGCCATGCCAACCTCCTGTGTCAGCCGGGAAGGATCTGCGTTGAGTCCCCCGTCTGAACGCACACAACCCCGGGCGGGGCAACCTCATGTTTCACGCACTGCCATTGCCGATCTTGCTGCGATGGTCGGCGTCACCGCCGGCGCCGAGCAGGCCAGTGGCCAGGAACGGATGCCGGCCCGCCAGCCGCGGCAGTTCCCGGCGCGACAGGCGCATCACAACAGGCGGCAGCGCAGCTCTGCCCACCTGCGCAGCCCGGAGCCAGCCCGGCACGTATACCGCGGTGCGGCGGCGCTCCACTGCACGGACCAGCCGGCGAGCCACCTCATCGGCCCCGTACACCCGCCGCGCGGGGGCCCGGCATATGAGCCCGCAATTCCCGCAGCACGGCATGCTCGTCGGCGTCGCGAATCATGTCGGTATCGGTCCAGTTCAGATAGGCGATGCCCACGGCAATGCGCTCATGGGCGACCTCGGCGCGCAGCGAGTGCGCGAATGCCTCGGCGCCCGCTTTCGACGCGCAGTAGGCGCTCATCATCGGTGCGGCACCGATTGAGGCCAGAGAGGCAATCTGCAGGAAGTAGCCCGCCGTCTTCCTCAGGTCGGGCAGGAAGGCGCGTCCGGTGTTCGCACTGCCCACCAGGTTCACCTCGACCACGCGGCGCCATGAGTCCGGGTCCGATGAGGAGAACGGGCCGCCTTCGGCGATACCTGCGTTGGCGATCACCACCGACGGCGGGCCCAGCGACGCACGGACTTCACGGGCCACGCTTTCCAGACCTGCGGGGTCGGTGACATCGACCTCCCAGACGGCGGCGACGTCCAGCTCCGCTGCTCGCGCCTCCAGGACCGGCCTTTCGTGGCCGACGAGCGCCAGTCGCGCTCCCCGCCGTCCCAGTTCCCGCGCGAGAGCGGCGCCGACGCCTCTCGCCGCCCCCGTCACCACGACGGTGCGGCCGCGAAGTGGGCTCTCTCGCTTCACCAGTCCACTCCCGACCCTCATAGCAGTGCCAGACTTGAACAATGCGCACCAAAGAGCGCCTTTCTGGATAAGATCACATCCCTGCGGGGAGGGCGCTCTGGCGTGGTGTCCGTCGATGCGTTCACCGGCTTTCGCCGGGTTACCAGAGCGGCCTGAACAGTTCCCTAGCCTTCTCACAGACCGGGCCCGACGTTGTCGCGTGTCGAGCACGGCCTGGCAGGCGGCGATGCTCCTGTCGCGTACGCGTCCGGTGACTGCACAGGACTGATGAAGAAGGCGCCGAGCGACGACAGCGACTGCTGCCGCCCTCAGCCATGGAGCGCCGCCACAGAAGCTGTGAAGCCGCCTCTCGCAGATGGTGGGCGAAATGACGCTTGGGCGGTCACTTCTTCGGGTCGTGTCCCCAGTTCATAAGCGAGTATCGCCAAGGGGTATCGGTGACGTCGCCATCGGGGCGCTGCGCACTGTGGCGTTTGACGTAGCCGACGACCTTGCGCATGTGGTCCAGGTCGCTGTCAGTCAAGTCCGTCTTGTTCGTGTTCAAGAGCTTGATGATGCGCCTGCCGGAGGCGTGCCCGACGCTTTCTGTGCCGTCGCTCTGTCCGACGCTCTTCGACTCGTCGGTGGCCAGCCAGTCCTCGAGCTGTGCGGGGGGCATGTTGACGGCCTTCTGGAACGCACCGACGGTCTCGTCACGGTCGTCGTCGTGTGCGGCCATCAGGATCGGCGGCCCTTCTTGTCAAGGGCGCCGGGCTTGTGCACGGCTGAACGTCCGCTCTTGTCGCTCTCGACCTCATACTGCGGCTCGTCAGCAGAGGCGTCGACGGTGCGGCCCGCCGCTTCCGTCCGATCGGTGACCTTCCGCTTCACTGTTCCGGTCACCTTCTCGCCGTGGCTCTTCCACGCCACCTTGTCGCCCTTGCTGAGCTTCTTCTTCGCGGACATGACACTTCCCTTCCGACGGATCCACAAGGACCCGCCGCTCTGCGGCCCGGCAAATCACCGACCCACGGCCGATCACGTCTCTCAGCCTCACGCCTGCGCACCCTCCACGCATCCGCTGCAACGGCGCCGGGGGCCGCCGGGGGGGGCAGGATGCAGCTGCTGGGGCACGACCGTGCTTTGGACTCGTGTGCAGAGGAGATGTCCGCGGCGAAGACGCCGAAGCGGGTGCAGGCCGATCCGGCGAGAAGGGCGAGACCGCCGACAGCCGCGGCCGATCTGCTGCGCCTGCCAGGAGCGAGGTCGCGGCGCCTGCCCTCGGCAGGGCCCGGGCGGTGGCGGCAGACGGCTTCAGTGTGCGTCCCGCAGTCGACGAGGTTGCCGCTGGCCACCGCGGGCGCCACCGGCCGTCATTTCCCTTATGGGCTTGTCGGGCCGTGCGTCCGTCGGTGGGCTCAGAAGGCGACGTTTGCGGCGGCGCAGATGTTTGCATTCATGTTGCGGCGCATCATGCGCAGCGCGGCGTCGGCGAGATCGGCGTGGATGTGGGCCACGGCGTCCTGAGGCACGGTGACCTGGAGGTGTCGGATGTGGGCGTCGAGCGCCGAGTACAGGACGCATTGTTCGGTGACTTGGCCGCACAGCACCACGTGGTCGATGTCCTGCTGGGCGAGCAGATAGGTCAGCGGCGTCTCGTAGAAGATGGAGTGCCGGGCCTTGACGACGAAGAGGGATGTGTCGTCGGGCCGAAGTGGTTTGACGAGGTCGGCGTGCGGGCCGGCGAGCGCCACATCGAGCAGCTCTCCGTGGTGGGATCGCCACTGGCCGAAGTTGTCGTTGACGTAGATGACAGGCGCCTCGGCGGTTCTGGCGCGCTCCAGGAGGCGGCTGAGCGCCGGGATCGCCTCTGCCACCGACGGGAGGAGACGATCGACGTCCGGATGGTCGTAGGTGTTGATCATGTCGATGACGATCAATGCGGTTTTGCCCATGGATGGTCCTGGCTGCTCCGTCGGCGGCTGGGGGGGTCGGTCAGGCAGCGCGGCGCTGCGCCCGGATGGCCTCCTCCAGAGCTATGCGGATGCCGAGGTTGAGTTCACCGCAGGATGCCCAGGAGGTGAGAAATTCGGCGATGCGAAGCGGCGTGATGGTGGTGCGCTGCGAGACTTCCGTCAGTACGGCCCGCGCCGAACAGGCGGGCAGCCGCCCAAGTGCCATCACAATGCCGACGGCCTGATGCATCACCGGGTCGGCGGATGCGCCCTGCAGCGAGGTGCTCGGTGGTCCTTGCCGCCCCGTTGCCGGTGCGGTGGCCACGGCGCGCGTCGTAGCGGCTCCCGACTGCGCAGGGTGGAGATCATCGGTTTGATCCTGCCCCGTGGGAAGCCGCTCTTGCATCCGGCTCGTCTCCTGGCGGAGCGGGCTCACTGGGTGCCTGCCTTGGCTGCGGCTGAGCTTGTGGGCCAGGGGCTGGTCCACGGCGTCCAGACTTCCGGTCCTCCACCGTGCCATTCGATGAGGGGCAGTTCGGCGACGTCGACCTCGTCCAGGTCCTCCCAGCCGGCCCGGTGCAAAAGCACGGTGAGTTCACCGAGGCTACGTGCTTGGCCGACGAGTCGTCCGTCGACCCACACCTGGCGGCCGACCGGTCTGGTGGGCGGATGGATGATCACGGAACGTTCGCTCATGTCCTGTCTCCTCACTGTCCGACGGGCCGCGCTGTGTGCGAGCCGGGCAGCGCCGCGTGCCCCAGGCGGGGGTGCTCACCGATGCCGCACTGCAGGGCACTGATCTCGTGCTGGAAGACGGTTGCCGTGAGGGCGGGCGCTGCCGGGGACGCCTCGGCCACCGCTCGTTCGGGGCTACGCTTCCCGCCGGCAGCTGGTGGCGTGTCCGAGCAGGCGGCGAGGTAGGAGTGTGCCTTGTGCAGAGCGTGAGTGATCTCGCGGGTGCCGGTTGACACGCACAGCGTGTATTCGACGTTGCGCAGGTGCTGGCCGGACGGGGACGTTCCGGCCGCGGCGAGGAGGGCTTCGTATTCCGTGAGGAGTCGGCGCAGGGTGGCGGGGAGGGGCATCAGCATCGGTACGACTCCTTCGGACTCTTCGAGTGGTGGCCGTTGCACGGCCTCGGACGCGCTGCGTGGGATGAGGGCGACGGTTTCACGGGGCCAGCACCTCTTTGCGTACGCGCTGGCAGCTGCGGCTGATGAGCCGGGAGACGTGCATCTGGGAGATGCCGAGTTCCTCGGCTATACGTGTTTGCGTCATGTCCTCGAAGAAGCGCATGTAGAGAACACTTCGCTCACGTTCGGGCAGTCGTCGCAGAGCGTTCTTGGCAGCTTCACGGTCGACGACGAGGTCGAAGGCGGAATCGGTCACGCCGAGGGTGTCGCCGAGGCTGTATCCGTCGTCACCGGCGGCCAGTTCGGCATCCAGCGAGAGGCTGCTGAAGCTCTGCAGAGCCTCCAGGCCTGCGGCGACTTCGTCCTCCGTCAGCCCGGTATGTGCGGCGAGTTCGGCCGGGGTCGGCTCCGGCGCGCCGGAGCGTTCGGAGAGCTCACGGCGCGCGACGCGGACCCTGTTGCGAACCTCCTGCACGCGCCGGGGCACCCGCACGGCCCACATTCGGTCCCGGAAGTGCCGCTTGATCTCGCCGGTGATCGTGGGGATCGCATAGCTCTCGAACGCCCCCCGGGAAGGATCGAAGCCGTCGACAGCCTTGACGAGGCCGAGGGCTGCCACCTGACGCAAGTCGTCCATGGCTTCGCCGCGGTCACGGAAGCGGCTCGCGAGGCGGTGGGCCATGGGAAGCCACAAGGCCACCAGCTCATCACGCACCGCTTCGCGTTGTGGACCGTCTTCCAGATCGGCCAGCTGCGCGAAGAGCGCATCGACCTCCGGGTATTCCTCGTGTGTGCGCCGCTCGGCGACGGATCGG
Organism: Streptomyces sp. M41(2017); assembly: GCF_002078175.1. Lineage (GTDB taxonomy): Bacteria > Actinomycetota > Actinomycetes > Streptomycetales > Streptomycetaceae > Streptomyces. Next base: position 192,707 of record NZ_MWFK01000002.1, read on the forward strand.
GGGCCGGAGCGGTTGTCCCCATGAGCACGGTCGGCAGCTATCTGAGTGAGCACAGCGGTCGCTCCTGGCGGTGAGTACCTGCCATGCACGGGACGGATGCCCGGGCACAGCAGAAACGGGTAGTCAGGGTTCGCCGTACGGAGATCTGCCTCGCCTGAGGAATTCGCAGCAGCTGGGGCGGTCCCCGCTCGGCGTGCGCCTCCGGTCCGAAGCACTAATCCGCGCCTGCCCCGCGATCACGCCCGCAAACGCCACGGATCGAAGAGCACGCACCAGGTCCGATTTGCACAATAAATCACTTTGGCAGCTTTCGCGAGGCGAGCCAGAAATCTTGGACCGCAGGGATGACCCAGCGGCCGCCCCCCTGCACAGGGCCGACTGCCCTGTTGGCAGTCGCACGGCAGCCATCCGAAACTGATGGCGGCCAAGCCCACTGTTGAGGTGGCGCCTGCGCGTACCTTCTCCCGAGCGGCCCATGCGCGGTAGACGGCCGGTTATGGAGAGGGGTCCCGATGGCCCGTAACTGCATTTCTGTTTGCAGCAGAGCGGAGGACATCTGATACCTGACCGTTAAAGGAAAGTCAGGATTTCGCAGACTGCCATAGCTCCGACGGTGAGAGTTAGCGTCCAGGCAACGCAGCGCTTGCGCAAGCTCTGGTATCGGTTCTCGTACTCCGCGCGCAGAGACAGGCAGCGCGCAGCGATACGCTCGATATCGGTGCGGGCGCGTTGCAAGCTCTCAGAGATGTAGCGCTGTTCGATGTCTGCTCGCTGTGATGTAGTCAGCCAATCCATGGCGACGGTGAAGTCGCGTGCACGTTGCTCCGCCTCTGTCACGGTGGCCTGCCACAGCAAGAAGCCTTCTACTTCGTTACCCAATGCGTCGTCGTGCTCCGGGCGGAACTGATTACTCACCGGGCCCTCCTCTTTACGGACGGGTTCCCTCTGCGTTGTGGGCGACGTCGATCACGGCGACGTCGGGGTGGTGCAGGTCGAACGCCGGGGACTCCGACCGGATGCGTGGCAGGGTGAGGAAGTTGTGCCGCGGCGGCGGGCACGAGGTGGCCCACTCCAGGGAGCGGCCGTAGCCCCACGGGTCGTCGACCTCGACCTTCTTGCCGTACTTGGCCGTCTTCCACACGTTGTAGAGAAACGGCAGGATCGACAGGCCGAGCAGGAACGAGCTGATCGTCGAGATCGTGTTCAGCGCGGTGAAGCCGTCGACAGCAAGGTAGTCCGCGTAGCGACGCGGCATGCCCTCAGCCCCCAGCCAGTGCTGCACCAGGAATGTGCCGTGGAAGCCCACGAACAGCGTCCAGAAGGTGATCTTACCGAGCCGCTCGTCGAGCATCTTGCCCGTGAACTTCGGCCACCAGAAGTGGAAGCCGGAGAACATCGCGAACACGACGGTGCCGAACACAACGTAGTGGAAGTGCGCCACCACGAAGTACGAGTCCGAGACGTGGAAGTCCATCGGCGGCGACGCCAGGATGACGCCGGTCAGACCACCGAACAAGAACGTGACGAGAAAGCCGACGGACCAGAGCATCGGTGTCTCGAAGGACAGCGATCCTTTCCACATCGTTCCGATCCAGTTGAAGAACTTCACGCCCGTCGGTACGGCGATGAGGAACGTCATGAAGGAGAAGAACGGGAGCAGTACGCCACCGGTGACGTACATGTGGTGCGCCCACACGGTCACGGACAGACCGGCGATCGCGATGGTCGCCCCGACCAACCCCATGTATCCGAAAATGGGCTTTCTCGAAAAGACCGGAATGACCTCGCTGACGATCCCGAAGAATGGCAGAGCGATGATGTAGACCTCGGGGTGGCCGAAGAACCAGAAGAGGTGCTGCCACAGGAGCGGTCCGCCGTTGGCCGCTTCGAAAACCTGCGCCCCGAATTTTCGGTCCGCCTCCAGGGCGAACAGGGCTGCCGCGAGCACGGGGAACGCGAGCAGCACCAGCACGGCGGTGAGCAGCACGTTCCACGTGAAAATAGGCATGCGGAACATCGTCATGCCGGGAGCGCGCATGCAGATGATCGTGGTGATGAAGTTGACCGCGCCGAGGATGGTGCCGAAGCCGGAGAAGGCTAGACCCATGATCCACATGTCGGCGCCGGCCCCGGGTGAGCGGACCGCGTCGGAGAGCGGGCTGTAGGCGAACCAGCCGAAGTCGGCCGCGCCCTGCGGGGTGAGGAAGCCACCGACCGCGATCGTCGAGCCGAACAGGTAGAGCCAGTAGGCGAACATGTTCAGCCGCGGGAACGCCACGTCGGGCGCGCCAATCTGCAGCGGCATGATCCAGTTAGTGAATCCCGCGAACAGCGGGGTCGCGAACATCAGCAGCATGACTGTGCCGTGCATAGTGAACGCCTGGTTGTACTGCTCATTGGAAATCAACTGGATGCCGGGGCGCGCGAGTTCGGCGCGCATGAGCAGCGCCATGACGCCGCCGATACAGAAGAACGCGAACGACGTGACCAGATACAACGTGCCGATCGTTTTGTGGTCTGTGGTGGTGAGCCACTTGATCACAACACTGCCGGGCTGCTTGCGCCGAACCGGCAGCTCACTCTCGTACGAGTCTTCGCCGGCCTCTACGCCCTGCGGTTCGTTGAGGGTACTCAAGTTGCGGTTCTCCCCGGCTGCTGGCGGTCGTGACAGTTGGCTCGGGCATCCTCACCGACGTGGCCTTCCGTTGCCCCCCTAACAGGACAGCAATTAGGCAGCCGGGTGACGATTTACACCAAATGCAGTAAGCAGAGGCATTCGCAGCATGCAGGATCCAGTTCGTGCTGTCGGTGTGAACGGGCGGAGGGTCCGAGACACGTCCTGTGACCGCGGACCTCGCCCGCTGCGCCAGGCGGATCCGATGCGCCCCTCCCCCGTAGAGGCGCCGTCTACGTACGGCGGCCTGCATCACGGGCACCGAGTGCTCTTCTTAGTGAGCGTTTGATTCTCGGTTGTCTGTTTCATTTGGTTTAGCTGTAGCGCCAGTTGTGGGTGGCTTCGTGGGTGAGGCGGCGGGTCATGAGGTTGATGGCTGCGAGTTGGATCATGGCGGCTGATCGGTGGGGGTGGGTTTCGTAGTCGCGGGCCAGGCGGCGGTGGTGCATGAGCCAGCCGAGGGTGCGTTCGATGACCCAGCGGCGGGGTTGGACGTGGAAGCCGCGGGTGGTGGGGTCGCGTTGGACGATTTCGAGGTCGATGCCGAGCTGGGCGGCGTGTTCGACGGCTTTGGTCTTGTAGCCGTTGTCGGCCCAGGCTTTGGTGACGGTGGGGTGGCGCTCGCGGACTTGGGTCAGGAGTTGGGTGCCGGCGGCGGAGTCGTGGACGCTGGCGGCGGTGACGGTGACGGCCAGCAGCAGGCCGAGTGTGTCGGTGACGATGTGCCGTTTGCGTCCGATGATCTTCTTGGCGGGGTCGATGCCTTGGCTGGTCAGGTGGACGGTGGCGGAGGTTTTGATGCTCTGGCTGTCGATGAGGCAGGCGGTGGGCTCGCTGGTGCGGCCTTCGGTCTGGCGGACTTTGCCGCGTAGGAGGCCAGTGAGCTGGTCGAAGATGCCGTCGGCTTCCCAGTGGGCGAAGTAGCCGTAGACGCTCTGGTGGGGTGGGAAGTCGTGGGGCAGGTAGCGCCAGGGGATGCCGGTGCGGTCGACGTAGAGGATGGCGTTCATCAAGGCGCGCAGGTCGTGGGTGGGTTTGCGGATGCCGTTGCGGGCCTGGCGCCAGGCTTCGAGGGTGGGGCGGATGAGTTCCCAGCGGGCGTCGGACAGGTCGCTGGGGTAGGGCCGTGAGGGCTGCATAGGGTCTGCGTATGTGGCGGCGGCCGGCCTGGGCAGGGCGTGTGCGGGGGTGCCGGGTGCATGGGGCGTGCATTCTTAACTCGGCGTGAACCAGTAGGTTTCTAAATGAGACGGGAGCTCTCAGGCGGAAACCGGCGCATTACTGCTCTGCTAATTGCCGCATAAGCCGCTTCTCTGGCAAATCTCTTCACAGGGTGTTCAGATGGCTTCCTGGAATTCCGTATGAACTATTCAATATCAGAATCAAACGCTCACTTAAAGAGTGTTTTGTCTTGGCATGAGCGTTTGGTAATGCCGCCTCTGACCTGCATGTTGAGAGTCAGCCCGGAGACTGTTCAATGATGGGGTGAACGACTCTGTGTGGGGACGCCTTTCGGCTGAGGACCGGCGGGAGGTGGACCGTCTCGTTGCTGCTGGTTGCAACGTGCAGGCCATCGCGGTGATGCGTGAGCGCGCAAGCGCGCCGAGGCCGGGGATTCATGAGTGCGTGGATCTGTTGGATCAGCGTTTCACCGCTCTGCAGGGCCAGGACGGTAAAGGATCACACTGCTGAACTGGGGTCGCGCCAGTTCAGGGTGGATTCCCTCGTGAGGCGGCGGCTTATGAGGTCGACCATCGCCAGCTTGATTATCGCCTCGGACCGGTGTGGGTGGGTCTCGTAGTCGCAGGTGAGGCGCCGGTGGTGCATGAGCCAGCCGAAGGTCCGCTCGACGACCCAGCGCCGTGGGATCACCTTGAAGCCCTTCGCGGCCGGGTCGCGGTGGACGACTTCGACGTCGATGCCCAGGCGGGCTCCGTGCTCGATGACTCTGGTCCGGTAGCCGCTGTCGGCCCAGGCCTTGGTCACTCGTGGGTGGGCCTTCGGCTGGCTCATGCACCACCGACGCCTGGCCCGCGACTACGAAACCCATCCCCACCGCTCCGAAGCAATGATCCACCTCGCGATGATCGACCTGATGAGCCGTCGCCTTACCCGAGAAGCCACACTGAACTGGCGCGGCACATAGCTCGCCCGGACAGGCCTGAACGGTATCGAGTCAGCCCTCGTCAAAAACCGCGGAAGGTCCCTGATTCATCAGCAGCGTCGGCGAAATCCGCAAAGTCCATGTTGGCGATGCTCAGGTTGGCCGAGACATCAGGGAACCACTGAGCAGGGAGCCTGAACGTCCGCCCGGGCTCGTCCGAGAGGTCCACGGCCAGGAGCGGGTGATTCGTATCCCCCATCGTGGCCGCGTCGGCCAGGAACACGTGGATGATCTGGGCTTCTTCATCCGCAGCAGCCTCTTCATCCACCAGTGCCCGGACCCCCACACAGGCGAAGCGAAGCTCGCTGACATACGTGGCATGGCAGTACCCGTCGAGCGCGGCTCGAACCGCATCCCAGGCGCCGTCGTCACCGAAGTCGGTACGCAGCACCAGCGAGGTCAGATCATCGGGCTGAGGCAGAGGCATCCCGTGATCCTCGCACCCGCCGCTGACATTAACCGTCGCACCCACCGCACCTGCGGAGCTCCTACAAACCGCCTGGCGATATCAAACACCCCCGCCAGGACAAAACGCTCTTTCAGGGTCAGTCCCTCGCGCCATCGCGGCCTCCCGCCCCCACGCGTTCGGCTCGCAACACCCCAGCCATACGTCAGGGATGGCCAGTTCAGAACCTTGGACAACACCCTTAGACGTCCGAACGGAGAGGTCGGTTCTGCACGTCGCTTCCCGTCCTTAGCCCAGTCCGTCACGTGGCGGCAGGGGTGTGCGCAGGGCGGACTGTTGTTCTTTCCACTTGGCTTTGATGAAGGCGCCGAGTCGGTCCTCCAGCAGCACGGTGGCCGCACATCCGAAGGCAATGTCTGCTTCCAGACCGGGCTCGTCTGTCAGAAGGCCCCCGATGACGTCGTGGCGTACGAGTTGCTCGTGAACGGCGTCGGCTTCGACATGCTCGGCGTAGAAGTGCACCGCGGCCTTCCCCGCCTCACAGCGCCGCATGGCGTTTGCCAGCCGTCGAGAGCCGGGGGAGGACGTGACCTCCACACAGGCGAAGTGACCCACGAGCGCCCCGCGCAGGGCCCGGTGTAGCCCGAACAGCGACATCACGTTGACGGTGGCGAGGAGCGGGGCGGGGGCTTGGTGCAGGTAGTGGCCATACCTCGAATCGAGGCCGAGGTCTTGCATCAGATCGGCGAAGAGCCGTGCGTGAATGCGGTCGGCTCGGCCTGCTCCGAACTCGTCGTACTCGATTGCTACCATCGCCGCTTTGGACCGTCCGGTCAGCCGAGGAATGACCCAGGCATGCGGATCGGCTTCCTTGAGGTGGTAGAGGGATCGCAGGGCCGCGTACTCCCGCAACTGCCAGAGCTCGCCGCTCTTTTCGAGCTGATGGCTGAGGCTGTCGCCGAGGTCCACGGGTTCGACCAGCAGCGGGGCGAAAGCCTCCTCCACCCTGGTCGGTGCGTCCGAAAGATCTGCTCGCAGAGCACGCAGGAAGCGGTCCTCCATCTGCCGGCGCAGACGCAGCAGATCCGGATCCCATTCCCGCTCGTCGTCGACGCTGTCGAAGCCCCGGTAGTGGAGTTCATACAGGAGGTAAAGCGCGAGCTGGAGGTCCTCCCCCCACGGGTCCGCGCCCTCTGCGGCATCATCGGCGCAGACGGGGGGATGGCCGGTGAGCAGTGAGGTGACGACTGCCGTCGACAGAGGGCCGCGGCCCTCGACCAGGGTCGCGCAGATGTCGGAGGTAAAGGTGGCGCGCACGGTCACGGCAGAGTCCTGTCCTGTGGGTGCTTTGGAGCCGAGCGGTCCTTCGATGCGTCACGCTGATCAGCGTGGTTCTTGGGCTGATGGCCGGAAGTCAGCGAGGTGTCGGGCTTTTGACGCCGTCGATGGCTCGTGTCGCACCAGGGGTAGGCGCGGCTGCGACGGCAGGTACACACGGCGACCATGAACCGCTCTGAGCGGGCGACGGTACCGTCCGCTAGGACCACTTCCACCGGTCCTTCCATCATCACCGGCCCGTCGGGCTCGACTCGAACGCGGCACGCTCGCGCCGCCGACGTCGCACCGGTGGCGGGATCAGACTGCCCGGGCACGAATGACCACCAGCCCTTCGTCCTCCTCGCCCGCCTCACTGAACCCCTGCTTCTGCAGCCAGGCCCGTCGTGAACGCAGGACCGGCCCCCACGGCACCCTTGCTTCCGCTGTCACCTGCGCGGGGAGCCCAGCCTGAGCCAGTCGTTTCAGGGTGCGCTCCGGCTCACACATCACGGAGTGCACCATGAGCAGAACACCGTCGGCCCGCAGCAGCTTCGGCGCGCTCTCACAGATCCGATCGATCACCGCCCGCCCGTTGGGGCCCGCATCCCAGGCGCGTGCCCGCCCCGTGGAAGGTGGGTAGGGGCTCGGCGAGGGAACATAGGGCGGGTTGGCGAGGACAAAGTCGAATCGACGTCCCCGGCTGAGGGCCTCGAAATCACCATGGAGAACCTGCAAGGGCAGACGATGACGCAGGGCGTTCAGACGCGCGGCGAACACCGCCCGCCGGGAGACGTCCACGGCGGTGACCCGTGCGCCCCTGGCAGCGGCGCTCAAAGCCAACGCCCCCGTTCCGGTTCCGATTTCCAACACCTCCCTCCCCGTCCCGAGATTTTCGCGCTCCAGCTCGTCGGCGAGCAGAGCGGTATCAGCCTGGGGTCTGTACACCCCCGGTAGAGCCAGCAGCTTTGAGGGAAGTACCCGCTGTGTCGCAGCCGTACTGGGCACTGCAGCCTCCTGGTCTTGTGTCCGCAGCCGCGGAGTCGGATGAGCAGGCTGTATTCCGGGGGGCGAATCCGGGTCAGTTGGCACGTGGAATACAGAGACAAGGATGATCACGTCACGTGGCTGTGTACCCGTCCCGCGGCTAACCTCACCCAGCTCGGCAGGCCGCCCTTCGGCATACAGGCGACAGCAGGAAGGTGGAGGCCCAGAGGTGCCTGAGGGCGGCCGGGCGGCCGTGGGAAGTGCGGTCAGGGAGGCGTGCGATGCGGGTGACGATCAAGGGGTTGAACCGGTCGGATGAACTTGCACCGCACGTGGCGGATATGCCGCGTGGAGAGTCCGGAATCGGGTACTCAGCGGATCTCACGCCTCCTGTCGTGAAGACGGGAGGTCGTCCCTGGCTTTCTCAGTGATCGGAGATACCCGTGACGGGCAAGAAGAAGAATCCCGTGGCAGCAGCGGCCGACAAGGTCGCCGAGAAAGTCCAGGAGATCGCGCATCCCGGTAACGAGATCCCTGGCGCGCCGGGCCCGGTTCCGCCGCCGGTGGATGAGCCGACAGAACCGGCCGGACCGCTGCCGCCGAAGCCCGATCAGCGAGGTCCGGACACGTACAGCCCGACCGGTCAAAAGACCGGTGTCCCGCAGGCGGAAGTGGCGCAGGGCGGTGAGTTTCTGACCACCGCGCAGGGGGCGCGGCTGTACGAGACGGATCACTCGCTGAAGGGGGGCCCGCGCGGGCCGGTGCTGCTGCAGGACCACCACCTGCGCGAGAAGATCACGCATTTCGACCACGAACGGATCCCGGAGCGGGTCGTGCATGCCCGCGGCGCCGCAGCGCACGGCGTCTTTCAGGGGTACGGCACTGGGGAAGGGATCAGCAAGGCCGCATTCCTCGCCAAGGATGTAGAGACGCCGGTGTTCGTGCGGTTTTCCACCGTGCTGGGCTCGCGCGGCTCGGCGGACACGGTCCGGGACACCCGGGGCTTTGCGACGAAGTTTTACACCAGCGAGGGTGTCTTCGACCTGGTCGGCAACAACATCCCGGTGTTCTTCATCCAGGACGCGATCAAGTTCCCTGACGTCATCCACGCAGGCAAGCCGCATCCGGACCGCGAGATCCCGCAGGCCCAGAGCGCCCACGACACGTTCTGGGACTTCGTCACCCTGCACACCGAGGCCACCCACCACACGATGTGGAACATGTCCGACCGGGGCATCCCCCGTTCGTACCGGATGATGGAGGGCTTCGGCGTCCACACCTTCCGCCTAGTGAACGCCGACGGCGCGACCACGCTGGTGAAGTTCCACTGGAAGCCGAAGCTGGGCGTGCATTCCCTTGTGTGGGAGGAGGCCCAGATCACCGCCGGTGTGGATCCGGACTTCCATCGACGGGACCTGGCAGATGCGATCGAGGCCGGCGCCTACCCACAGTGGGAACTGGGCGTCCAGACCTTCCCGGATACCGATGCGCAGATGTTCGAGGGCATCGACCTGCTGGACCCGACCAAGATCGTTCCGGAGGAGTTGGCGCCGGTACAGCCCATCGGACTGCTCACGCTGAACGCCAACCCCTCGAACTACTTCGCCGAGACCGAACAGGTCGCCTTCCACGTCGGCCACCTCGTCCCGGGCATCGACGTCACCAACGACCCGCTGCTCCAAGGGCGGCTCTTCTCCTACCTCGACACCCAGATCAGCCGGCTCGGTGGCCCGAACTTCGGGCAGCTGCCGATCAACCGCACCCACGCACCGGTGAACGACATGCTCCGCGACGGCATGCACCAGACCGCCGTCCACCGTGGGGCCGCACCGTATCGGCCCAACTCCCTCGACGGCGGCTGCCCCTTCCTCGCCGGCGCGGACAACGGCGCCTACATCGAGGTGCCTGAGCCGTTGCCCGCCGCGGCAAAGGTGCGGGACGCGGCAGCCTCCTTCGACGATCACTTCTCCCAGCCGCGACTGTTCTGGTTGAGCATGACACCCACCGAACGCGAACACATCGTCGCCGCCTACACCTTCGAACTCAGCAAGTGCTGGGAAACGGCCATCAAGGAACGCGCGCTGAAGGTCCTTGCCAACGTCGACGCCGAACTCTGCGCCCTGGTCGCTGCCGGCCTCGGTCTGCCCGCACCCGAGCCGACCGTGACACAGCCCGACCCCGTGCCCAGCCCAGCGCTCTCCCAGCTCGGCGGCACCTGGCCTCTGGACGGCAGGATCATCGGCATCATCACTGAAGCCGACCAGGATCTGACGGACGTCCGCGCAGCCCGGCAGTCCGTCCTGGACGCCGGCATGGTGCCCCTGATCATCGCCCCCACCGGAGGATTCCTCGACCCCGAAGGCGAGCCCCTCACCGTCCAGCGGACGTTTGCCAACGCGCGCTCCACCGAGTTCGACGCTCTACTCCTCGCGGGCGCACCAGCGGTCGCAGCCGACGCCTATGGAGCCCGGGACGCCAAGGTGGACGACGATGTCGCCATGGCCGTGGGCATCGACTCGCGCCCGCTGCTCATGGTGATGGAGGCCTACCGCCACGGAAAGGCCCTCGGGGCCTGGGGCGACGGCACGGAGGCGCTAGTGGCTGCCGGTATCGCGGCCGACTCCCCCGGCGTGGTCAGCGCGGACTCCGCCGCCGCCGTCCTAGAACAGCTCACCGACCTTCTGAGCAAGCACCGCGCCTGGGACCGTTTCGTCTCTTCCACCTGACCCGCCCTGACGCTGCCCGCTGCACGGTCAGGCCCAGGCCGGCCATGAGTCCCTTGCTGCTTGCCGCTCGTGGCGTTCGATCCCAACCGGATGATGCGCACACTCGAACGAGCGGGGAAGGCCACGGCGGCCGTATCTCTGCGAGCGGGCGCCAAGGTGGCGAGGGATGGCGGTTGCGCGCTCTGGTGAGTCCGGCTCGCCATGGTGCGCGGCGTCCGTCCTCATCTGAGCAGCCGCGAAGCAAGATACACCGAGGAGCAGCATGCCCGCGTCAGCGTATGGGCGTGCCCGGCGAACGTCGGGCCGCCTACGCCTGCGCGGTGTTGGCGCCAAACGCTGCACCGCCGTGCGGCACTGGTTCAGTGCCAGTAGCTGGGTGTGTTCCCGCCGGGTTGCTGCCACGCCCACACGACCAGCGCAACTACGGCGGCGATGGTGACCACAGCCACGAGGTTGCAGCCGAGGCCGCCGAGCCTGTTCCGTTGAGTGAGGTCGTCCACAGGTCCCCCAAGGAGTCGAGACAGCTCTTCGTCCGAGCGTCACCGGCATCGAGGTTGCGGGGCAAGATCGCGTGCCTGGATCTCCTTCTCTCCCTGCCTCCGCACGGAGATGCGCCTTTGAGGAAACCGCAGGCCGCCGAGCCTTAGTTCACGTCGCGGCCACGGCTCCTGGCCCCCCGTTACCCTTTTCGTGGTTCCGCAATGGGGCCTCCGGCCTTCGGGTCCGGCATGACTTCCCCCTCCTGTTGTTGATGATCCGGGGGGTGGTTTCACCGGGCCCGGAGGCATCGACGGACCTCTGACGAGGGGCTTGAGCACCGGCTTCAACCGAGCCGGAAGAGCTCTCCGTAACGTGGATGTGGCAGCTCGATGCCCAGGCAAGGCCGGACGAAGATAGGCCCCCCGCGGCCGGCGAACCTGCGCGGCCCCCACCGCCGTCGCCTGCATCCGGTGAGTGTCAGACCCGACGGCGATACTCACCTCATGGCGATTACGATGACCAGCTACGGAATCCGCTGGACCGACCCCGACGGCGTGCCCCGCGCAGCCGGCGTCTCGTACGACAAGGCCAGCGCCAAGGACCGCAAGACGCGACTGACCGCGGAGAAGTGCCGCGATATTGAGATCGTGCCGGTCAAGCCCGGCGACCGGCTCCAGCCTGAGCTGACAGCCGCATAGCCTCCCGTGGGGGGCCGGGAGGAGCGGCGGGCGCCCGACCACGGCGACGCGGCGGGGCCCGAGCGGCTTCCGTCCCGGGGACGTCAGGAAAACCGCATCACCACCATGCACCCCTTCCAGCCAGCGCGATAGATCACGGCCGGAAAAAGGCGCCCGTCGAGCGCTCAGACGCCCGCTCCCCAGGGGGGAGCTGGGCGCCTGTGTGCGCAGGCGTGGTGAGCAGCCCGGCCTCAGGGTGTGCACGCGAGGGAGGCCGGGCGTTACTGAGCCCCCTGACCAGGCAGTGGAAATCAGGTACTCAGCTCTCGCATCCAGGTTCACGGCCGGGGACGCGAGCGACATCCTGCTCAACGACGCCCGACGCGCCGGGACACGACAACCGGGCCCACCACTGCTCGGCAACACACCGGCTCGGCAACGCCCCAGCTCAACATGCCCTGTGCGGGGGCTGCGGGAGGTGTGACGAGATGCTTTTGAGGGTGTTCGGGTGGTTCGGCGCTGCTGGTGCAACCGTGTCGGGGCGGGCCGCCTCCTGGACATCAACAGAGCGTCGGATGCTGGAGGATGCATGCAGGAGTGGCAGTACTCACCGACCGACTCGACGTTGCCCGAGCTGGCGCTGGATCCCTACCGCTGCGGATTCGACGCGCACACGACCGGGAGCGGCGTAGAGACAGGAGAACCCTGGGGGGACGAGGACTGGCGGGTCCCAGCCCAAGCACGGCCCGCCGAACAGCAGGCGTCGTGGCCCGCACCAGACCCCGGCCAACGACTGCCCTTCGTGATGGCCGCGCACGACCGGCGCCGCCTGGAACTGCAGGCCACACTCATCCGGGCGGGAGTTGCGCCCGCGCCCGGAGACCTGCACGCCGTGGAAGCGCTGAGCGCCCTCGACGACGTCGTCAACGACGCCCTCCAGCGATGGATCACGCCGCACTGAGCCCGGGCTCCCTCCAGTTGGTGCCCGGACCGGCCTCCGGAAGCGCGCAGCCATCGTCGGCTTGTGTTCCCGCTGCGACCCACTGACCGCAGCACGTTGTCCCTGACGAGCGATCAGTGAGTATTCGCTGTGCAAGCCCCTGCGAAACCGCATCTGGGGCTGGTCTGCCCGTATGGAGCCTGATGATGGTGAACGAGGCGCACCGTACGAGTGGGGATGGTCTGAAGCCGTGGGCTGCCGTTCACGACCAGGCGCAGCTGCCAGCGGAGCGTCGGTTGTATATGACGGCGACGGTGCGGGTGTGGGAGGCAGAGGGTGAGCGGCCGCGGTTGGTGGCGTCGATGGAGGACGGCTCTCCCGTGTTCGGGCCGGTCGCCTACAAGCTGACCCTGTCGGAGGCCATCAGTGTGGCGCCCTATCAGGTGCTGTGCCTCGACATTGGTGACCCGGATCTGTACGCGGCGCTGACCAGTGAGGACACGGGTTCGGATGCGGTGCGTGGGGCGCGCCTGGCGGCCGTGCAGACGGGGTTGATGCACGCGGCGGTGGAGGAACGCGTCCCGAGGCTGCTGAGCTTTCACAGTCGGGTGGGTGAGGCGGCGTCGGTGCCGGCGGTCGCGGCCCGGCTCGCCGAGGAAGAGCCGGACGTCTACCCGGCGGCGGGACAGGTGTGGGCGGACTGGTTGTACGGCTAGCACGCCCCCGGCCATCGCCGGGCGGTGCTGGACGAATTCGCCTCCGATTACCTTGGCGGTCCCGGATTGGGCCGAGATGTGCGTGCGGAGTTTCGTGTTCTTTCGTCTGTTCGTGTTCTCGGTGAAGGGGTTGATACTGCCGAGTGTGATGCAGTTCTTTTCTCGGACGCGCGCGGTTCAATGGTCGATACCGTGGGTGCAGGTGCCGTTCACGTACGTCACGCCGGAGGACTGGGATCAGTGGGAACGCATCCGCTGGGGGCGTGGATCGCGGACCAGCGGCGCTACTACACGGCCGGAACACTGGAGGCCTCGAGGGTCGCGGAATTGGAGAAGCTCGGGATGGTGTGGTCGGTGCACCCCTCCGCGTGGGATGCCGGCCTGGACGTCGCCCGCTCGTACGCGGCGGTGCACGGCCATTTCTTGCCCGCCGCTTCGGTGGTGTGGGAGTCGATTCCGCTTGGGGTGTGGGCCAAGAAAAACCGTGCAGCAGCCCGCAAGGCGACTGAGAACGCCGAACGGCGTGCAGCTGGGGATACGGGCCTCTCTTACTCCGGTGAGCTGCCTGAGAGCCGTATGGAAGCTCTGGCCGATGTCGATCCCGGGTGGTGTCCAGCGTGGGAGATCGGTTGGCAGCGCAGCTACCGGCTCGCTCTCGCCCACGTCCGGGCCTGAGGTGAACTCCCGGACAGGGCTGGGGAGCTGGTCGTGCAGGGCGGGGACCTGGGCGCGTGGGTCGCCGGGCAACGGGTCGGCTGGGAGCGGCTGATGCCGGAGCAGCGGTTCCTGCTGGAATCGATCGGCGTGGAGGCACCGGCTGGAGACGAGGCGGTGAGGTCGGTGCGGCGGACGCAGGGCGACCCGTGGGCGGTCAACGTCGCCGCGGCCCGCCAGTTCCACGCCCGTGAGGGACACCTGCGGGCGCCTAGGAAGGCTGTCGAGGACGTCGACGGCGAGCAGATCAAGCTCGGAGCCTTCCTCGACAACGCCCGCCGCAGAGCGGCAAAGCTGAGCGAGCAGCGGCGGGCCGAACTCGATGACCTCGGCCTGCGCTGGTAGCTCGAGGAAGCGATGCGTTCGCAAGCCGTGGTGGACCAGGCCGTCGGCGTCATCCTGGCCGTGGCACATCTGACGCCCGAGCAGGGCCGGGATGTGCTGTGCGTCGTCTCGGAGGAGACCGGTATCAAGCTCGGGCACGTGGCGGACCTGATCGTCGGTTGGGCCCGCAGCGGGCAGCTTTGCTCCGACATTCGCATCGAGCTCGATCAGCAGCTTCTGCGGCACGCACCGCGCGAGTCGGCCGGCGAATGAGCCGCGCCGGGTCGCACCCCACGGGCCTGCACGGCTGCCGTTGCCGAGCAGCCCGGCCGGTGTCGATCCCGGCCGGGGCTCTGGATGCGCGTGGTCGCGAAGGGGCAGCAGCCAATCGGTGCTGGGCCGGTTCAGTTGGCGCGGAGAGTCCTGACTCCGTTGGCTTCGAAGTCGTAGATGCTCCGGTTGATCCGCAGGCCGTCGATGGCGCCGGCCCACAGGTTGTCGCGGCCCTTGCCTACGGCGGCGGTGTAGATGGTCGGAGCCGATCCGCCGTCGTTGAGGGCGGTCTTCAGCTGGGCGAAGGTGCACGGGGTGCTCTGGTTGCAGCCGGTCGCGGTGCCCGCCGCACCCGTGAGGAACCACCTGCCGGTGGTGGTGGCGTCCAGGTAGGGACTCCAGCGGTCCGTCACCGGGGAGGCCGGCGGCGACCACACCATTGACGAGTAGGTGGTGGCGGGTGCCGCGGTGAGGCGCGGGTTGATCTCGAACCTGATGTTGGGCATGTTCCCGGGGCCGCCGTGCGAGGTGTTCTCGCCGGTCTGGAAGACGTGGAAGCCGATCTTGGTCAGCCCCAGTACCGGGTTGCCGTAGAAGTCGACCTCGTTGCCGAAGTCGACCTTCTCACTGGACGGCGTGAGGGAGGTGGAGTTGTCCGCCACCTCGATGCCGAGGCTGCCCGTTCCATACGGCGGCCTGGCCGACGGACCCGTGACGCCGAAGGAACCGAACGGGCCGTTCCTCAGGGCGGCGACGGGTGAGCCGATCGTGTTGCGGGTGATCACTCCCCAGTGGTCCGAACCGCCTTGGGTTCCGGGGGCGGACGACGCCGATCCCGGGACGGCCGAGACGGCGATCGCGGCCAGCGTCGTGACCCCCAGCGCCATCTTCCGCTTCACGCCAGACAGAGACTTCACGTCTTGCTCCTTCATCGCGGTTGGTCGAAGCGCAGGATGGGCGCCTCGAGCCGGGCCCTGCGTACCGCCCGCCACGTAAGCACTCTCCGCAGCGGCACCTGCCGCGGCGCGCATGGCATATGCCGCCGGTTAATCCGTACGGTGTAGGGGACACCGCGTCGCGCGGGCGGCAGGGGCGGCGTGCGCAGCCGCCGGCGGGGGTGGCAAAGCGACTGCGCACGGCAGAAGGCGCCCTGGGTGGGTGGGGCTCCTGGATCATCGTTGCGCAGGTCACAGGGGCTTTGTGCGTGCGTGTGCTGCTCAACGGCCGTCTGCCTGCGGCCAGTTCAAGGCTCCCTTTACAGCCCGGCTGGGGGCCGGGGTGGGGTGTCCTTGTCGGGGCGGCCGAAGAGGGCTTTGATGCGCAGTTGCGGCCGTCCGGCGGCGAGGCGGAAGGATCGTCAATCCCCAGCCCCGAGCGGGCCGCCGCAGGTCTTATAGGGCGGGAGCACGGGTTCGGGCTGCGCGGGCACGCGCGGCCCGCCCCAGCCCTCGTCAGCAGCCGCCCCCCGTTCCTCTCGCTCCCTCGCTTCCCGGGCCTGCTGGACTTTGTGGCGTTCCTCGTCACGGCGGCGCCAGGCACGGACGTCCTTGGGGTTGTCCAGGGCGTCGGTGAGGGTTTCCCAGCGGCGGTGTCCGCAGCGCCACCACACCGCGGCCAGCGGCCCAGATTCCTGGATGCGGTCGAGGGTGGTGAACAGGAGCGCGATGGCGTCGGCGTAGTCGTAGTAGCCGTCTGACCGTTCGCTGCCGTATCCGCCGAACCCCTTGTACGTGCCCGACCAGTGGTCCCGGGTGAGATCCAGCACCCGGTTCATCCGGTTCTTCAAAGCTTGCTCTCCCAGCCGGGTGCCGGGGTCGAACACCACGAGGATCGGCGGGTATCCGTCCCGGCCGGTCGGCGGGTAGTAGCTCTGCCACAGCGGGACGCCCTGACCCCCGTGGGCCACGGCGATCGAGAAGGTCCTTCACCTGCACGCGGAAGAACTCGCGGTAGCGGGCAGACCTGGCCGCCAGCACCTCGTCGCTCCGCTACCATTCGGTGCCTTTGAACGTGGCCTTGAAGTGGCCCTTGTCCCGGCGGGTGGCGTCTTGCGTCCGATCCTGGCCTCGACGAAACCCGGCTGCGGAGATGGTGGCCTGAGACTGCCGCCCGGGGCCCGGGGAGCGTAAATGCACGGCCTATTGGCCCGTCCACGGTCTCAGCCCCGGTGCCGTCAGGATTGGCGGTGCCCTGGTTACCGAGAGGCGGCGCATAGGGCCTCTTCGCGGGATCGAGGATCTGGACGGTGTAGCGACCGCTGGCTGCCGTCCGGTTGGGGCCGCCACCCGCGCCGGGGACCGGGGCAACGGGTGTGTTCGGCTGCGGGAGCAGGGCAGCCGGCTCATCCCAAGTGGGGCCGTTACGCGACGTGTGTGCGTGCAGTGGCGTGCTCGGTCTTCCGCGACCGATGCCCGAGCCGGGGCACGCCGGCCGACCAAGAGAACAGGCGGGCTCACCCGGGGGCAAGAGAGACAGCCCGCACTGCTATCGGTGCACGTAGGCGCGGCCACGTTCAGTGGCGCGCACGACGAGTCTTGCGGCGGGGGGGATTTCGGTGAGGGCGGGTCAGGGTGATCTGACGGACGAGTTGGTGAAAGCACGTCAGGGCAGTAACGGGGGGGTAGGCCAACCACCGCCATGCCAGTGAGCGTCTTGTCGGCCTGGTTGACGCACAAGGCGACCGCGAAAGCTGAGAAGAGTACGACCACGACCCAGGAGTGTGCCGCGCGGCGCCGGTGAAGAGCGGCGCGTAGGACGGAGAGCGAGGCGACGAGCCACGGTCCGAACACCAAGAGCGGCCAGCAATGGGCGAGGTCATCGGCGACGGTCGGAGTGGCCACATGGCGCAGAGGGTCGTAGGAGACGACGGCGCCGAATACGCTGACCATGGCGACGATCAGTGCCGTGAGTGCTGCGAGGCTGATGCTGGCGACCTTCAGCCATGACCATCCTTGCGGAGGGCGGACCCGGCGTAGGCGTCGTCTACGGTGATCGTGGGATCCCGTGCGGGGTCTGGGCACGGCAGTCGAGATGGTTGGTGGTTGCTCGACAGCGGTGCGCAATACCTCCGCCAGTTCGTCGTCGAGGGCCAGGGTGTGGTCGAAGACAATCGAGTCCAGCGGGCCATTCGACGCGCGTGGCGAGAATGCCTGTTGCGTGGGGCGGAAGAGATCGTGCGTGTTCACCAGCTGTTCGGGATGCGATGCAGGGGGCCCCGGCTCGGTGGTGTACAAGTGCTCGTAAGGCGGGTCAGGATAAGGATTGAACTCTCCGCTCCGGTCATACACGGTGATTCAGCTCTCGCCCACTACTCTGCATCGGAGTTCCTTTTAGCCCCTGACCGGCTGGTGCTGACGTCAGGTATGACTCGGTGCCATACGACACATGTGAAACCGGTGCACCCACGTCTGATTCGCGAGCGGAAGCTGCACGGCTCTTGAAATCAGCCTGAAGGTGATCTAGCCGCCGGAGAAATTCTTCCAGTACATCCGTGAAGTATGTGGGTCCATACGCCGCTGGATTGTGCGCGAGCGCGGGAATCGGTTGTTCCGTGGAGCGATCATTCGATGAAGCAGGCGGGCGTGTAGAGCGCAGCGAACGAAACTGATCCGATCGCGTGCCCGCTGCTCCGGGAAAGTCTTTGCGTGATGTCACACCGGACCAACGAAACCAACGTGCGCACAGGCGTCTGGCAGTCGGGTGACGCGCAGCGCTAGAGAGTGGTTTATTCGCCCCTCCCTTGACTGTGACCCTAAGAACTTCCTTTGGCATATGCAGCTCAACGCCATGGGAGATCAAGGACGGCATCCCGCAGTAGTCGCTTCCAGGCGGGCGCAGTACCCGGGCAATACCGGACGCGTAGCACTGCGCTGGACGCTTCCTTGGCACTTCCCCCAATCTGGATCGATGGACCTCCTGCACCGCTACATCGGCAAGACCATCGACGGCTACGAACTCGACCCCAACCGTCTCCTCGCGCTCCATTTCGGCGATGACCGCTTCGTCATCCCTCTCGACGACGAAAGCCGCGTGGGCCCCGAAGCAGCCCACTACCTCGGCCCCGACGGCGTCCCCGGAGGAATGTGGATCTGGTAAACCGAGGAAGGCGCGCAGTCGCTCTGGAAAGTTCCTCGGGCTCGCTCCAACCCCGGTGACGTGCCCCTCGCGAAACTCCCTCTGACTATCCATGGCCGCCCGGTCTATTTCAGGGGCGGTGTGCGCAGCGCGAGCATGGCGACGTCGTCGTCGTTGTCGTTGGGGCGGACCTGTTCCAGCAGCAGGTCGCAGAAAGAGTCCAGGGGGCGGTGGGCGAGCGAGGCCGCATGTCGGCGCAGACGGTCCAGTCCGTGGTCGATGGAGCTGTGTGGTGACTCGACCAGGCCATCGGTGTAGAGCAGGAGGGTGGTGCGAGGCGGCAGAGTGGTCAAGACATCGGGGCGAGGCCGGATCACTCCGGTCCCGAGCAGGATGCCGTGGGCGTCGGTGAGGTAGCGGGCACGACCGTCGTGGCTGACCAGCAGCGGCGGAGGGTGGCCGGCGTTCGTCCAGCACAGTTGCCACAGCTCGTCGTCGCCGCGAGTGAGCGTGGCAAGGATCATGGTCGCCATGGGGACCTCGGCTATGTGCTTCACGGCGTTGTCGAGCTGAGTGACGACGGCGCTGGGCTTGGCCTCGGGTTGTGACCATGTGAAGGCGCGCAGCATATTGCGGACCTGAGCCATGCCGGCAGCGGCGTCGAGGTCGTGCCCAACGACGTCGCCGATGGCCAGGGCGTGCGCGGTATCGGTGAGGGCGAAGACGTCGTACCAGTCGCCGCCGACGGAGGAGGCGTGCGGAGCGGGTACGTAGCGTGCCGTCATGTCCACCCCGGGCACGGTGGGGAGCTGGGGCAGCAGGTGGCGCTGCATAGTTTCGGCGACCTTGCGCTGGCGCTGGTAAAGACGTGCGTTGTCCAGCGCCAGGCCAGCCCTGCGGGTGATGTCCTCCAACAGCGGCAGGTCCGCGGCGGTGAAGGCGCCAGGACGTTTCGAGCGTCCCAGAGTCAGGGCTCCCAGCACGTCACGCAGGCCTCGAATGGGCGCGATGGCAGCGGAGTGCATGCCCGTCTCGTTGAACAGGCGACCCTGTTCAACGGCGATTCCGGAATCGGGTACGCCCTGATAGGTGGCCGGGCCCGCAAGAGAGGAGGCGGCACCGCGCAGTGCCCGGGACAGGGGCATCGGGGATTCCTCCGGCACGGGGGGCATGGGCCCCTGCAGGTCCTCCCGTTCCACCAGGATGCCGTCCCTCTGCTCTGCCACCAAGGCACGTCGCACTTCGTCCCGTTCGGTGAGGAGATCGATCACTGCCCAGTCCGCGAGCCGGGGTACCGTCAGGGCCGCCAGTCGGCGCAGGGCCTCCTCGATATCCAAGGTGGACGTCAGCTGGGTGGTCGTCTCTGCTAGCAGGGCCAGACGATCCAGCTCCGTCAGCGGTGTCAGGCCCTCATGAACACCGTCGTCCGGTGGGGCCCCCTTCGATTCGTACAGCAGCACCAGCGCGGCCGCCCTCTCCGGACCGAGGGAGCAAGGCGCGACGAGCCAGGACATCTGGACAAGTGTGCCGTCCCCGCGGGCGAACCACTCCGCGTCGCCGTGCTCCGTTCCTCCGGCGAGAATCACGCTTCGCAGTTGGCAGCGCGCGCGGGGTGTGGGGTGCCCATGAAGGTCGCGGTGCAGCAGGTCATGGAAGTCCTGCTCGACGAGTTCCTCGAGGCTGCGGCCCAGCACGCTCTGGGCCACGCCGTTGGCCGAGACGATCAGTCCGCCCTTCTCGACGACAACGACAGCCGTCCGCACGTCCTCCAGCGTTACGCCCAGGGCGCTCCACCACATCTCCGGACCGGGCACGGGTGAATCCTCAGTGCCCGCGCCAGTTATGTCCATGACCCTCCTCGGCGAATGCAGACCTACACGAAGGTACAGGCAGTACTTCGCTGCCTGATAGTCACCCAGCGGGCCGTGGGATGGCTGTACCGACTCGCGACATCGCTCCTGGCGGCCGGAGCACCACCCACGTGAGAGGGCTGCCAGACGCTCCCGGCGGGTCGGCGCGCTCGGCTCGTCCGAAACGCCATTCCGTGAGTTGCCACCCGAATGGCCTACGTGCGCTGGGGGGGGCGAACTGGCGCTGTCCCCCCGTTCGGGTCAGTCTGGCTAAGCACTGCGGTACCGCATTCCCGTGCTTTCTGATCTACCGGGAGGCGTCATGCTCGTGACTGCTCTGCTGCTCCCGATCCTGGTCCTCCTCATCTTGTTCGGACTCAGCGCTTTGGAGAACGCCTTGTTTCCTCCGCACACCGAACAGCCCCCAGCCAGTCCGGAAGAACCCCCTGCGTCTTTTTGAACGGGCAGCCGTCCCGAAAGCGGGGGGGGGCAGCACGTGTCAGACCGTTCGACCGCTCTTACCGTCAGGCAGGCGCAAACCGAGCGACGACGGTGGAGCCTCCCCTGCTGATGGGCATCCGTTCCCGCATCAGCCTGTATCGGTCCATTGTGATGCGAAGTGCGTCCTTTGGCAGGATGTGGATCCGGAACGGGGATGGGCGGGGACCTCTCCCCCAGCCTCTGCCGCGGTCAGGCATGGACGTGCTGCGGAGCATGTTCCGGAACGGCAGTGATCCCGTCTCGGCTTCGACGACCACCCAGCCGGACAAGCCGTCACCGACACCCACCGCCTACTTACACCAATCCAGCACATCGCACTCCCGGCACGGAGATCGTTTACGGGACAGGCTTCAGGTGATGTGTTCGATGGGTGCGCTGCACCCCGGTGTCGATGCGGAGGGAGTCAGTCATGACGGTTGCGGGGGAGCCGTTGCTTCGTCTGTGGGAGGGCCGGTGGGTGGTGCGGCGGGCCTGGATTGTCCAGTACACGGGAGCGGCTGAGTCGACCGTCACCCGGTGGTACACCGAGCGGGGCCGGCGGCCGAAGCATCTGCGGCATCCGGAAGTGGTCGGCACGGTGGGGCGAACCGTCTACTTCGACAAGCAGGCCGTGGAGGCGTTCTGGGCGGCCTGGCAGAAGGACATCGGTACGAAACGCTTGGGCACGGGCCGCAGCCGGGGAGACGGCCAGGGGACGCGTGGAGGCGGTCCCGGCCGCGACCAGCGCGACCGGGCGGTGGGTGTGGCGCTGGACGTGCTGCGCCGCGAGGGTGGTCCTCGGCGTGGGCTGGCTGCTGAGCTGGCGCGTGAGCACGGCGGCGTGGTGCGCAGCTGGCGGCGTGCCGTCGCTGAGGCTGTCGCGACGTTCGAGCGCGAGCAGGCTCGGTCCGGGGACGCGTCGTCATGAGGTCCCCGCCTCACCGCCCCCCTTCGGGGGCGCCGGCACCCGTCGGCGCGAGCGCGGAGGGCCGCAGACCGACGCGCCACCAGGCGGCACCGGGCCCTCGTGCGTCCTCCTCCGTCCTGTTCTGTACCCCACTCTCCACCCCCCTATTTTTGTTCAAACGGGGGCAGACAGGACGAGGGGAGGCGAGAGGGTTGTCGAGACGGTCGGGCCTGGTCAGGGGTCCGACCTGCACGGATCGCACGGGCCCGCGTGAGGGTGCCGGCAGGGGGATCGGTAGGGGCTCTGGTAGGAAAAATCGGTGCGTATCCTCGTTTCCCACCGGGGTGGAGTGCCGGGCCCACACGGGTCCCGGGGCCGGATCACTGACCCAGGCCCGGAGCTTGCGGCTTATGGCAACGGCCGTTCGGATCCGTCACCAGCCGCTGCGGCGGCTTCCCGGCGCAGTCGCCAGGCGCGGGTGCGGCACTTCGGCGAACAGTACACCGAGTCCGTGCGCAGTGACGCGGAGACCCCGCACACCGGGCGCAGGCCCTGGGGCCGCAGGTCCTCGCCTCGGATCCATCAAGCTTTCCAGATCCTGCAACAGCTGCCTCGGTCTTGCTGATGCAGGGGGTGGTAGTCCTGTGCCCGGCCCCTTCGCTCGTTTCGGTACTCTCTCCAGCATCATCCCGGGGGCAACGACACGCAGCCTGAAGGTCACATGCGCCGAAGGAGTGTCATTCGGTGGCCCGGTGCTCACAGCGCCGTCGTAGAATCCGCCGGGCTCATCCGTACGGCAGCGGGAAGCAGAACCGTAGGAACACGGGCGAGAGGGAGGGCAGTCATGGACGAGTGCAGTGTCAGGTTCCGTCACCACGACACCGTGGTCGTCGACCTGCCCCACGTCGTCGACTTCTACAGCGAGCGGGACATCCATACCGCCGTCATGAACGCTGTGATCGATGACTGTCGGCACCTGGTCCTGAGTCTGGCGCGCACCCGTGATTTCGACTCCAGCGGCATCACTCTCCTGCTCGCCATCTGGCGCCACACCCAGAACGAGAACATCACCCTCAGCCTTGCCGACCTGCCGTCCTTTGTCGCGAGGATGCTGAGGATCACCGGCACCGACACGGTCCTGGCCGTCCACCCCACCGCTCACGACGCCATTAACACCGTGAACAGGAAGGGCGGGACCGCGCAGGACGGACCACTGTCCCGCGAAGCCTGACGCCTCCGGCTGGCAGGCAGACCCACCGGTTCCCTATTACTGATGGCGCGTCATGGAGGCCTCGACGGGCGTGATGCCGGGCGGGGTCGTCCTGCAGGCGTCCTTGGCGCACGCCGGTCCACCACTACCTGCGCGAGGGCCCGGCCCGCTCCTGATGTCCGGCCGCGCGCTGCCCACTCGGTGTTTCTCCCGGCTTCCATGTGCAAGCGGCCGTCCCGGCAAAGGGCCAGAGGCGGCCGCCGCTTGCTGCGGAGGGTCACTTGACGGGCTTGAACGTCCAGCTCTGAGCCTGGGAGCTGTCCTGCACAACGTTCAGTGCGGCCCAGGGCTGACTGGTCTTCGCAACCCCCAGGCGCAGTTCGATGTTCGGGACGTCGATCGTGAAGGTATCGGGCTTCCCGCCGGGGTGAGCCTCCAGGGGCGGGCCTCGGGCTGGAGCAGGACCGGCTTGCTGAGGAAGGGATCGCCGTCTCAGCTCACGTACAGCTTCGTGTCCCCGATGGAAGTGCTGATGGTGTAGGTGCCATCTCCGGTGCTGCGGACCTCCCAGCTCTGCGGGCCGACGCCCTCGGGCACGAGCAGCAGCGGTGTGTCGCTGCTGTCGCGGGTGAGGCACTGCTGGTCGTTCAACACGATCCGGTATCGGCCGTCTGCCACGTCTGCCATGTCTGGCTCCCGTTTACAGTTGAGGCCTCGGCGCCATACAGGCGTCCTCGCGAGCGAACCAGAAGGAAACCACCCCGAACTGGCAGAAGGGCAGCGAGGCACCTGAAGGTGTGAAAGGAAGCACAAATCTGTTTCTGCCCCGGTGAGAACGCTGCCGGACGGCAGGTCGGTGGGGGCCGGGTGGCCGCCTGCGCCAGCGGGACGGCCCCCCGGTCTGCCGGAGCTGACCACAGCGGCAGAGTGCCGACCTCACCGGTGTGGGCGAGATGCGACGTGACGCCTCATCGTCCCTCGGCTCTGTGCCGCCGGGTCGGTGGCTCGCCCGGAGAGGGGCCGTGCGCGCCGCGAGGTCACTCGCCTGCCGGGGCGGAGCGGGGTGCTGCGTGCCGTGGTCCACCGTGGTTCGTTGAGCGGCTCAGAGGGCCCGAAGTCATGGGAATCCCTTCGGGCCCTCCCCCAGACGCGCCTTCTTCGGGAACGTTTTCCGCTCTCCCCGGTCAGGCTTGAAGTGCCTGCTCGACGGTGGGGTAGCAGGCGATGATGGTGTCGAGGGCGACGATCTGAATGACGCGCATCGCCCCTTCCGGGGCGGTGATCCGGATCCAGCCGTCGGTGCCCTGCATCGCGCGGAAGGCGGAAATCAGGACGTTGATGCCGGCGGAGTCCATGAACGTCACCCTGCTGAAGTCCACCACGATCCGCTGCGGCGACGGGCCCTGACCGGCGGTCAGTGCCTCCTCGAAGCGGCCGGCGCTGTCGTCGTCGATCTCACCGGCCAGCGCGAGAACGGTGACCTGGCCGATCAGGCGGCTGCTGACAGTCAGCCGTTCCGCGCGCTGGGGCTGCTCTTTCACGTGTCCCTCATTGGTCTGTCGACATTCGAACACTGCACTCTACGGAATATGCCCCGCTCGTGGTTGCCGGTTGAATCAGCCAGGCTGGAGCCGCGTACTGTACGGGGGTTGTGGTACCCGTCCGACGACTGCACGGAGGGGATACCGGGGGACGACGCAAGGACGGGACTATGGGCAACGCAGCGCGGGAAGGTGCCGGCACACAGGGCGACTCCGAGCCGGTGGAGGCCACCGTGACTCTCCCCGACGAGGGACAGAGCATCGCTGAGGCGCGGCACCTGGCGGCCGCGTTCCTGAGCCGGGTTCGCACTGATCATCTCCTGGACATCTCCCGGCAGACCGTCGAGCTCACACAGCTTGTGGTCAGTGAACTCGTCACCAACGCCCGCAAATACGCGCCGGGCCCCATACTGCTGCGCTTGCGGATCCTGGCCGCCATGCTCGAGATCTCTGTGTGGGACAGCGCCCCCAACTTCCCCGTCGCCAAAACCGCGGATCCCGGTCGGATCGGACAGCACGGTCTGGAAATCGTGATGGCCATCGCCCAGAAAGTCGACGTCCAGCGCGAGCCTGTCGGCAAGCGTGTCACGGCCCATCTCGCCCTGGACGACAGCCTTGCCGGTAGGGCCATCGGCTAAATGGCTGCTCTGTGGTCGAGGTCGGCTGGTGTTAGGCGGCGCTGGCGCAGGCGGTGGTGATCGCTATGTCGGTGCGGGCGTGCACCACGAGATTCCTGCCTCCGGCTGCCGCCCGCGCACGCAGGAGGCGGCGGGTTTCACGCTGGCCACCGACATCAGCACGCCGGTCGGACGGCACCTCCGGTGGGCCCGCACGACGGCGTCGATGACCGCCTCGTCGGTTCCCGCTTCGATAACGATCACAGCGGGCATCGGCGCGTGAACCTGGACCAGATCGGCGATCAGCGCCGCCAGCGTGTCCGCTGCCTCAGCTCCCAGACCGTCTTCGGGAGCAAGGACCAGGACAGCGTTTTCCACCGAATGCGACACCATGACGGTCGGGCCTCCACCTGCCGGAAATCGTCTGTCCTTACGAATTGCCGCCACCCTGCCCGGCAGGCCCGCCCTTGTCGGTAGTTGGGGCGGTTCCCCCGGCACACGTGGCCGAACTGGGGAAACCTGAGCCGGTCAGTCTCCAGGGGTTGGCCACCTGGCCGGCCTCCCCCCTGGGTGCCCCAACCCCCCGGCAAGCAACATCACGGACCTGTAAAAGAATCTTGTTCCCTGAGCAATGGGGATGTCGCTGGCCTTTCCCGCACGCCCCTGTCCCCTGCTTGCCGTGATCTTGATCTCCCCTTCGTGGCTACTCCGTGGCTTACCGCCCATCCTGAGAAGCAGGTGAGAAAAGGGAGCTGTGTCTGACAGGGGCAGCTATGGGTGCAGCGGAGGAAGCAGTGTCCGTCCACACCCACGGATCAAGGCCCGCCCCTGTCGCGTCGGCGGGAGACATGCAGGCGCAGCGCGTCGAGCAGCTGCGGGCCGAAAATGCGCAACTGCAGCACGCCGTCCACGCGCATGCGGTCGTCGACCAGGCTATCGGCGTCCTGCTGGCCGCGGGGAAACTGACCCCCGACGCGGGCTGGGACGTGCTGCGGAGCATCTCCCAGAACCACCAACACCAAGCTCCGCCACGTCGCGGAACTGCTCATCGCATGGGCACGCACGGGCGAACTGTGCACGCTCCTGCACACCGAGCTGAACCGCCAACTCGCCCTCCCCTCCCATCCCGAACCAGCCGGACAGCTGACCACCTCAGCTTCGCCAGACATGGGGTGCCCCCCATGCTGTTGCAGCCCTGACGGGCAGACGGCGCGTTGGTGGTGAGGCGGCCTGGGGCGTCCCACCCGATTCCGTAGTACCGGGCCGCCTCACCAGGTGGGAGGAAGGGACGGTCTACGGGCGCACCTTTCGGCCGCCAAGCCGTCGGGCACACGCGGGAGGCGAATGCACCTTCCACTGCACACGAGGGCAGCCGCTGTCGCGACACCAGAACACCCATCGGAACGACGACGTTCCATGGGGGTTGTGGGCGCAGTACGGGCAGTTGTCAGTGCAGGATGCTCACCGCGCGGGCGATCACGAGGAGCGAGGTGAGGAGAGCGGAGATGCTCTCGATGCTCATCATGATCTTCGCGCGGGAGGACAGGGGCATCGTGTCGGTGGGGCTGAACGCGGTCGAGTTCGTGACGGACACGTAGAGGTAGTCGACCAGCGTGGGAACCCAGTCAGAGGATCCGCTGGCGCCGTCGGCGACCTCCTCGATGGCGTCGTCGTTCTCGTCCTGGGAGAAACGGAAGTCTGCGAGTGGGAGTTCGGACCGCAGTGCCTGGGTGCGGCAGACGGGGCCGCCGCGGTCCAGCTCCCAGAACGCCAGACCGAACACGATGATGTTCGTCAGCCACACCTGCAGAGCGGCCACCAGCAGACCGCGGCCGTCCTTCACCTGTGCGTGGACCAACTCGTTGATCAGCATGCCGAGGGCCACCAGGTTGCTGACGGCGATGATCGCGACGAGCGTCAGCGACAGGATGCGGAACATCCTGGTCTGGCGGGTCAGCCGTCGGGGGTTGATCGCGATGAGCGGGATCAGCAGCACGATCTCCAGCGACGGCAGGACGTAGCGGGGTGCGATGAGCAGTTGCTGCGGCAGTGCCAGGTAGAGGGTGATCGCTGTGAGGGTTGCGATCACTCCCGGGAGCCGGGCCTCCCCACGCCGTTCATGCCGTGGATGGCGGGTCCGAGACCGTGCGCGGCTCTGCGGCATGTTCTGGTCCTCTCGCCGCCTGTTGCGGGCTCGGCTGGCTGGGCTGCGGGGCGGGGCGTTCCGCCTCGGACTGACGGTGCCTCATAATCCCGGGTGGGTGGATGGCGACACGAGACCGGACAGCTATCGGGAAGAGCACGACGGCTTCGCCAACTGGGGGGCGAAGCCGTCGTGCTGGGAACCGGTGAGTGGGGTCAGGCGTGGCGGCGGTTGCCGGTGATGACCCGGTACAGGGCCAGGAGGATGAGCGAGCCAATGATGGCGGCGATCCAGGTGGAGAGGTCGAAGAAGCCGTCGATGGAGTCGACGCCGAAGATGACCTTGCCGAGCCAGCCGCCGAGGAGACCTCCCGCGATACCGATGAGCATCGTGATGATGATGCCGCCCGGGTCCTTGCCCGGCATGAGCGCCTTGGCGATGATGCCCGCAAGCAGACCAATGAGTATCCAGGCGATGACGCCCATGACGTGTGTCTCCTACCAGGTCGGATAAAGGCTCTGTCAGGACAACCTGATGTTCCGTCTCCCCGCGCCTAAACCCCTTGCTGGCGTCTCTGGTCTGCCGTGAGGAAGAGAGCAGCGCAGCCGCTTCACGCCTTGGGGCCAAAGACTGTCAAAGGGCTGCTGAATAGGGGCCTTTTCGGGGTACTGAGTCTGTCCCGGGTCGGCAAGAGGCCCCTGGGACAGGCGAGGTGGAGGTTGTCGTGGACGGGATCGTGCTGCTCAAGGAAGACCACAAGACGGTGGAGACGCTGTTCAAGCAGTTCGAGAAAGCCGGGGAGAACGCTCACGCCGAGAAGCGGAAGATCGTGGACAAGGTGATCGAAGAGCTCACCACCCACACCTTCATCGAGGAGAAGATCTTCTACCCCGCCTCCCGGGAAGCCGACCCCGACACCAAGGACCACGTCCTGGAGAGCGTCGAGGAACACCACGTGGTGCTGTGGATGCTCTCCGAGCTCAAGGACCTCGACCCGGCCGACGAACGGTTCGACGCGAAGATGACCGTCCTCATCGAGAACGTCCGCCACCATGTCGAGGAAGAGGAAAAGGAGTGGTTCCCGGAGGTCCGCAAGGCCATGGGCCGCAACCGCCTCACGGAACTCGGCGATCAGATGGAAGCCGCCAAGAAGAACGCCCCGAGCGACCCGCTTGCCATCCCGAGTGCCAAGGCGTAAAGCGCGGCGCGGGATCATCTGCCCGCCGGTTGCCGGACTCACCGCCGCTGGGGGGTGTGGTCACCCCGCTCGATGAGCTGACTGTGCAGCGGACCGGCAGTCCAGGTTTCGGCCGTTCAGCGTGTCGAGTGCGAATGGGGGGGCCGGAAACCGTGCCCGTTCTCAGCAGGCGCAGTGTTACCGCGGCGGGCCCTGGACTGTATGGCGGGTGGTCCCCCGGCCGCCGACGACCGAGGGGCCATGTCCGCACTTCTTACAGCGTCGTGCAGCGCAGATGCGTCACACGTGATGCACCGCAGAGACGTCGGCCGGACGAAGGACCTGCAGTCAGGCACGTTTCCGGGGGCTCGTGGGGCACGGCTCTGGGCTACCCGGAGCTCCGCTCGGATAGCTGACTAAGAGTGCAACTGATCTATTTTGCAGGCGATTTGAGGCATTCACTGTGACCAGGGTGATGGTGAGTCGTTGCGTGTCTTGTGAGTCCACGACGCCCATACCGCAGTGATGTCTCCGATGCCCGCTGGAGGTTGATCGAGCCGGTGTTCGCCTCTTGGCGGGCAGCCCGCACAGGGCCGGGAACCGCTGCGCGGGTCCACGATCTGCGGGAGATCGTGAACGCGATCCTCTACGTCAACCGGACGGGCATCCCGTGGGAGTACCTGCCGCACGACTTCCCTCCGTACAAGACGGTCTACGACTACTACGCGAAATGGGAAGTGGACGGCACCACCCAGCGGGTGCATGACTTGTTACGTGACAAGGCCCGTCGCGCACAGGGACGGCCGGCGGCCCCGTCGGCCGCTGTCATCGACGCGCAGAGCGTGAAGACCTCCGCAAATGTCGCCGAGGTCAGTCAGGGCATCGATGCCGGCAAGAAGATCAAAGGGCGCAAGCGTCATGTCGCCACAGACACGCTCGGCCTGGTCCTCGCGGTCATCGTCACGGCCGCCTCGGTCCACGACTCAACCGGAGGGAAACGCCTCCTCGACGAACTCGCCACATCGCACCCCAGCGTGACGAAGGTCTGGGCCGACGGCGGATACCAGAACAGCGTCATCCAGCACGGGGCGTCCAGGGGCATCGACGTCGAGGTCGTGAAACGCTCCACCGTCAAAGGGTTCCAACCCCAGAAGAAGCGCTGGGTGATTGAGCGCACCTTCGGCTGGCTGATGCAGAACCGCCGCCTCGTCCGGGACTACGAAGCCCTCCCTCAGCGATCACGCACCATGGCCCACTGGGCCATGGCTAACAAAACCAGCCGTGAACTCACCGGAGAATCAGCACCAACCTGGCGAATCGAAACAGGTGATTCAGACAATCCAGCCTGAACCTTGATCAGATGCTCTCTAAGCGTCACCCCGTGACGGCTATGCATCACGATCGACCGTCAGACGCACGGCGCTTCACGCCTCAACTGCGGTCCACCTTTTGATACCGGCTACCCCGGACCTGCGAAGGCGGCCCCGTTCAGGGGTCCATTCGGCTCCGGGCCGCGGTCTCCCAACCTGCCCTGACCAACGATGTTCGGCCAGGCGACGTGAGCAGCCGAGTGACCCCCGGCGTGGGCGGTAGAAGCCTTTCCCCCTGCAGGGTGGTTTCGATTCCGACCCGCTCCGTGCCCGCCGACTGCCAATATCCAAGGGTGGTGTCGTTCTCATCCCCGTGGGCGGCGCCACCCGCAAGTGCCGGTCCCGGGTCAGCGATCTGGGACCGGACCCTCGTGTGGCCCGGCAGTCCACCCGCCGGGCCACACGCGTAACCGGTCACGGACGTCAGGTCAGGCCGACTGCATCCCCAGCTCGTCGTCCGCGTCGAACCTGCACTGGCCTCGCTTCAGTGGCTGGACGATGCTCGCGAACAGTTCCTCTTCGGTCACGGCGACAACTGCGCCTTCGTGTACGACTACGGAGGCATCGTCGCCAGTCGATGGAGAGTTTCCTCCAGGCTCTCGCCGACGCCGCTCTGGAGCTGATCCGTGCGCAGGGTATAGGGGTCACGCTGGAGCGTGAGCGTTGGCCCTTGACGGTGGACTCCGCCGGTGCCGCGGCTCGGCTGGATGAGAAGCGGCAGGGGCGAGACGACGACCCTGCTTGCAAGCCGCCCGCACCAGCGAGGAAATCGTCGTGGACGGCATGCTCGCCGAGACCCGCTGGGGCGACTACCCCCCTACGCGGCCGCCAGCGGCATCCACTCCATGGCCGCCGACGGGGACGGTACCGTCGGCGCCCTCAACGTCTACCGCCGGCCTCCACACGCCTTCATCGCCACGGACTTCCGCCTGTTGCGCTCGCTGGCATCGCAGGCGAGCAGGGCGATCGCCATGGCCGAACGCCTGGTGATCAGCGAGCAACTCGCCCAGCAAACGCGCTCTGCGCTCAAGTCCCGCGCTGCCATCGACCAGGCTCTGGGCATGGTGATGGGCCAGCGCCGCTGGAGCGCCGAAGAAGCCTTCGCCATCCTGCGCTCGGCATCCCAGCAGCGCGGCATCCCGCTCCACGACGTGTGCACCGAACTCATCGCCAACCTGACCGGCCAGCCGGCCACACCGCCGCAGCGGTGGCGGTGGCGGTTCGGCGAAGGGACTCACGCCGTGGCTTGGAAGGAAGCGTCCAGCGCAGTGCTACGCGTCCGGTATTCCCCGGGTACTGCGCCCGCCTGGAAGCGACTACTGCGGGATGCCGTCCTTGATCTCCCATGGCGTTGAGCTGCATATGCCAAAGGAAGTTCTTAGGGTCACAGTCAAGGCGTTGTCCCACACGTAGTTACGTCGGTCCTGATAGACATCGCGGCCCGTGTCCAGGCCGATCCCGGTGTGGACACGGACGGTGGCACGGCCGTCCAGGCGGTAGTGGTCGAAGGTGTAGGTGCGGCCGTCCTCGTCCGAGAGGGTCCAGCCATCGAGGTTCACACCGTGGCGGGAGTAGTTGGTGATCTCCACCCACTCGCTGTTCAGTGAACGGTTCGAGCGGTTGTCCCAGCCCGGGGAGTCGTACTGAACGCTGCTGATCTCCACCCGGTCGCGGTGCGGGCGGTGGTCGGCGGCGGAGGCGGGCACGGCGATCGCCGCAGTGATGGCAGCCGTGGTCATGGCGGCGGCGGTCAGACGGCGAGCGGTCGTGGATACGGTCACAGGTTCCCCCTGCATCGTGCGGCACAAGCCCAACACGCCGTGGCGGCGGTCGGGTTGTGCGGTGTGCGGGTGGCGGCCGGCCGGCCGCGCATTCACACCCTGCCCACCTCGACCACCTGATGTGAACGACACTCGGCAGGCGTTGCCGAGCATCAACACTGCTGTGACACTCGCCTGCAATGTCCATCTATGTCATGAAGAATTGGGCGAAACCGTAGGCAGGAGGTTCTGCCCCTGGGAGGACTGGGCGCTGGCCGGATCCGGGCTGCCCCGCTCCTTGGCAGGGCGAACTTCCGTCACTCGTAGGTGAGTAACAGCGCCACCTGCGAACAACCGGTCCGGCGGCGCCTTCAACGCTCCGCACTCAATGCTTGCCCCAGTGCTCGCAGCCACCGGCGCATCAGACAACTGACCAGCACGATGCACAAGCCGATTCCGATCACGGGGCGTGCTGACGGCCCCGGCGGCTTCGGACGCCCTCCCGGCCCGGGATAAGGCTTCTGGGGAGGCCAGGTCTCGCCTGCTACGGCGTGCCGGGATGCAGCGTTGGGAGCCCCCATGGCGGTGTGTCCTCGGCGACGAGGTGGAGCATGGGATGGCTGGTCATTGCTTGTTGGAGTCCGGTCAGGCCTTCGGTGAGCGCGGTGCGCTGGTGGTCGGGCATGGCGTTGAGGGCCTGAAGGAGGACCTGGTCGCGTCGCTCGCGGATGTGGGCCAGATGTTCACGGCCGGCACTGGTTACCCGGAGCATGACTTCGCGGCGGCTGTCGTGGCAGGGCTGGCGTTCGACGAGTCCCAGGGCCTGGAGGCGGTCGAGGAGGCGGGAGATCGAGGGTGGGGATGCGGCCAGGAGCCGGGTGAGGGCTCGCATGCGGATTCCGTCCTCGCGGTCGACGAGGTAGAGCACGCGCAGCTGAGAGACCGAGATGTACGGAGGCGGGCCGGCGTTGCGGTCCTGCTCCCACAACACGTCCAGGAGTTCCGTCGTACGGCCGGCCTGGCGGGCGACGGCCAAGAGCGGGCCGGGGCCGGGGTCTATCCACTCGGTCATGCATGTCCCATCCACGGGACCCGGCCCCTGAACCGGGTCACCACGCGCGGTGTCACGTCACTGCGTTCGATCAATCCCGGCAAAGCTCCGGGTACGCGGTCAGCACCGTTCGGTCTTCTCTCGCGGCTGTTCGTGCAGCACGGTTCCAAACGTCGCTCCCAAGCCGTGCCACGAGCCTCAAGATGCCCGCGCCCGGACCAAGTCCGGTCACGGCCGTCTTACGCTGCGGTCGGATCTTCCGTTCCGGAGGCGCGGCGGTATTCGGCGTTGATCCGCTGTGCTTCCTCAAGCTGGTCTTCCAGGACAACGATCCGGCAGGCGGCTTCAATCGGGGTGCCGCCGTCAACGAGTTCCCGGGCCCGGGCGGCGATCCGCAGCTGGTAACGGGAGTAGCGGCGATGGCCGCCCGCGGAACGCAGCGGAGTGATCAGGCGGGCTTCGCCGATCGCGCGGAGGAAGCCCTGCGTGGTGCCGAGAAGTTCGGCGGCCCTGCCCATGGTGTAGGCGGGGTAGTCGTCATCGTCGAGCCGGCCGAACGAGTCGTCTGCTGTCACTTGCACCTCTTCTGTCTCGGGACGCGTGGAGGGGCCCTGGCGCATATCGCGCCAGGGCCCCGAAGGAACTACTACACCATCTGCCGGCCCTTAACCTGCACCGGCCTTCTGTGTCCGCAGCAGCTCACGAGGGGTGTGAGCGGGTGCGGGGATCGCGGTTGCTCGACCGGAGACCACCTCACTATCGATGTCCTGCGGTACCCGGGCTCAATCAATCCGCCCGGGCGATCCTGATGGCGCCTGACTCCTTCGTTCAATCCCTCTTCCATCAACCAACCGGTACTGCGGTACTGCTGTGTGGCCTATCAGAGCGCCACTTCCGGCAGCCAGCCCCGTCGCCCGTCCTGCATCTGCTCTGGCTTAGAACCCCACT
The DNA here is from genome assembly GCF_002078175.1 of Streptomyces sp. M41(2017). GTDB lineage: Bacteria > Actinomycetota > Actinomycetes > Streptomycetales > Streptomycetaceae > Streptomyces. Next base: position 226,230 of record NZ_MWFK01000002.1, read on the forward strand.
GCCGGACCTCCCGGTGCGCGCGCCCGCAGCCGACGCCTTCACCGAGGTACCACTCACACACCTTCACTGCGGGATACCGCGAACTGCACTTACCCGTACTTCACTTTCAGCTCGGTGGCCCCTGATCACTGCAGGCCACCCGGCCCGGCCGTCAGTCCCGTCGCCGACCTGCAACAACCCTGGCTTCGAAACTCCACAACCGTGCCGTCCAACACCGTGCAACTACCGTTACCGCTCCCCGCAGTTCATGTCTGCCGGGCCCTGCTGACTTCTTTGCTACGAGAGAAACCATAACCAGCAGACACGGCAATGTCTACTCCAGCGATCACAGATTTTGGAGCACCCTGCGGAGAGGTAAACGATCGCCGTCACAGCGACAGGAGCGCTGGCCCGACTCTCCGCGGACACATCCCGGGAGCGCACCAGCTCTGGACGGCCGCACCGCTTGCTGGTGACCCGCCGTGCGGAGCGATTGGGGGCAGCACACCGGATTCACGATCCGGTCATCCGGCTGGAGGATGGTCGGCTGCTCGCTTGCCGAGGCCGGGCTGCGGGTCATTGCTGGGGGCATCGGTGAGGGGGAGGACGGCGGTGATCCGTTTGCCTCCCGGCTCCTGGTGGACACAGAAGCTCTGGGAGACGGCCATGACGAGTTCCAGACCGTGCTGGCCGACCCGGTCCGGGTCGGTCGACTGGATGGAGGGCTGCGTCGCGCTGTCGTCCCCGGCCCCGATCTCCACGGTGCCATCACTGACGTGCAGCTCCAGCCGGCAAGGCCCCGGCGCGTATTTGCGGGCGTTGGTGACCAGCTCACTCACCACCAGGAGCGCCATGCCGATCGCCTGATCCGATACCGGCACCGCGTGCCGGTCTCTGACCATGGTCAGGAAGTCCCGGGCCGCATCCCGGGCCTCGGCGATCGTCGCACCGTCCTCGAATACGGCCGACATCGAGATCGGCCACGAGCCGTGCGGCTCTGGTCCCTGATTCTGGGCAGCGGTATCCAAGGGATACGCCTCACTTCCGAAGCGCCGAGCAGAGCCAGTCCCGGCTACCCCAGAAACATCACCGCACCCTCAGCGAGCCGTCCCGTTTCCGGAAAACCGTTGCGGGTATCTGTCGCCGAAAGATGGCCGAGCGATGGAGCAGCGTTGAACGAGCAGGTCGGACGGTGGGACTTCTTCACCAACCACGCCCGCGTCCTGGCCGCCATCGCACGCGAACCCGCCTCCCGCCTGCGCGATGTCGCCGCAGCATGCGACATCACCGAACGCACCGCACAGAACATCGTCAACGACCTCGACCAAGCCGGCTACCTGCACCGCGAACGCGACGGACGACGCACCCACTACACCCTCCACCACCCCGCAGAACACCAAATCCCCCTCGCCGACCTGCTGGAAGTCCTCACCACCAGCCGCAGCCACGCCAGCGCCTGAGCCACCGGTTCAACCCTTGCCTAGGGTGACCCGCCTCAACCGGGGGTGAGGCGGCGAACTCATTGCGCACCGCAACCATCTCAGTGCGGCGGTCTCTGTGGAGAGCAGCCGGTGCATCTCCCGACTCCTCAACCGCACCCTCGCCAAACTCCGCGAAGGCATGCTCACCACCAGCTGACAACTGCTCCCGTGCTGATGGCACCGCCGCTGCCAAGCCCCTCCCCACCGCGGCCACGGACACCGAAGCGGGGCGGACCACCGGTACATGGCCGGCCCGCCCCGCCTCAATACGAAAAAGAGCGGACGTCGAAATGACCGGAAGCCCGGTAGTCCGCCAGGCGAGTCTGATCGGGCTCGAGGAGCTTCAAGATGTCGCAGGCGTACGCAACCGTGTCAGGTCCTCGTGCGGCTGCGATCTCGGCGTAGAAGAGCCATAGTCCCTTCTGGGCAGCCTGCTGGCACGCTTCCGAGACGTCCTCGTCGTCGTTGTAGATAAGTCTCAGCAGTAGGTCGAGTATCTCGGTCCTCGCGCCCACAGACAGGTCTTGAGTGAGGGCCGCCATCAGTACCGGCACAGCAGGGACCGCCGGCTCCTGCGGGAACGACTGGATCATGAGGTGGTTTTCGAGGCCGACAGCCCACGCGTCTTCCCTCTTCTTGGCGGCCGCCAGCAGCAGGAAATCGCCGGGCAAGTGAGCTGCGCTCTGTGCGCACGCGCATCGAAACGCCGCCCAGTCGTACCTGTCCAGCTCTGCCTTCATGAGCTCACCGGCGTTCAGCACGTACCTCCACGATGCTCACCGCGACAGCGCCGCTTCCATCTGGCTGTCGCAACTCGCACGCTAACGGAGCGGGATTGCCACCGGGCGGGAGTGCCTGGCAACGTTACCCAGCCTGATCTCTTGAACTGTCAGACAGTGTGAGATGAGGGCTCGCCGGCCCACTAGCGGGTCTTCGCCGATGCCGAGGTGGCCGTCGCCAAACGCCATGCCGGGCACGTGCGCTTGCGCGTCTTGGCCGCGGCCCCCTGACGATCGACACCGTCACCGCCTGGACCGTGGACGACCTCAAGCACTCCGATCACCGAACGACCCGCGCAGCTCGCTCCCTTCGCCGACGAACCGTGCCACACGGAACCAAGAGCGCTACCTTCTCAGCGTCTCTGTAAGAAGCCGTGAAGGGATCCGATGACGTTCATCAGGCGCTTCGACCACGTCGGCATCACCGTCGCCGACCTCGACACAGTGTCGGCGTTCTTTGTCGACCTCGGCCTGGAGGCCGATGGGAAGATGGCAGTCGAAGGCGAGTTCCTGGACACGGTGATCGGGAAGACGGGCGCCCGAACGGAGATCGTCATGCTGCGGCCGCCCGGCGGAGGCACGACGCTGGAGCTCTCAAGCTTCACCCGGCCGGACCACCTCCCGGGCTCCCCTGCCGCGCCGGCCAACGAGCTCGGCCTACGCAATGTCGCCTTTGAAGTGCACGACCTCCAAGCCGCCGTCGACCATGCCGCGGTAGACGGCTACAGGCGGGAGGAGCCGTTGTTTCCGTTCCACTTGATGGTCGCTTCGCTCTTGCCGCCGTTGGCGGAGCAGGAGGCCGAGTATGTGAGTTGCTCCGTGTAGGTGCCGGACGTCAGGTCAGGGTCGCCTGTGCACGTGTTGTAGTTGATCTTGCCCTTGTAGGTGGTCACGCGGGGCGTGATGAGCAGCCCGGGGCTGTAGGTCTGGGTGAGGGGGCCGGAGCAGGCCACCACGAGGCCCGCCTCAGCTGCAGCCGTCGTGCGGGCCGGTGGTGCGGCAGCGGCCGGCACGACGGTGGCCAGTCCGGCGAGGCGTGCGGTGGCTGAGAGGACGGCCACGGCGGAACGCAGATTCCCGCCGCCAAATATTGCGCCCAGCGCCCTGGCTCCCGGAGGTTGCGGGCAGAGGTACCGCTGTGACACTGGTGACTGAACGGTGACGAGAAGCCCCACAACTATCGGCGCACGCCCCGGGTCTCCTCATGCAGGCACGGCAACGACCAGCCGTACCTGCCACCTAGGCACACACCACACCAGGGGGAACCTCATGAAGTCGACCCGCCGGACAGTGACAACCGCCGCCGCGCTGGCGGCCCTGGCTCTGAGCGGCACGCTCGCCGCCACCGCACCGGCCTCGGCCGCCACACCCACCCAGTACAACGGCGCCTGCGGCGCCGGATACGACGTCATTCGCGCCACGCCCATCCGCTCATCGCAGTCCACCGTCGCCGCCACGACGTTCGTCACCTTCAACAGCATCGCCGGCAAAGTCTGTGCAGTTACCGTGCGCACTACACCCGGGGCCCGCGTCTTCATGGAAGTCACTCTCGACACCTGGCCCTACAGCAGTGGCGAGGCCCGCGAGGCCGGCTCCTTCACCAGCTACGCGGGCCCGGTCTACAAGGACGTCCCCGATGACGGCCAGTGCCTGACCTGGAGCGGCTCGATCGACGTCTACTACAACTCCGAGAACGGCAACTGCACCTGATCGCCGTCCCGCTGCTGTGGCAGGATCAGTAGACCGGCCACAGCAGCGTCGCCCGCCCGTGCACTGGCCCCCAGTAGCCTCGCGAGCCCACACGGCTTGCCGCCCCGGCGGCCGGGGTGGTCGAGGTGCCCGCGAAGCTGTACCGGCGGGCTCGGCTACTTCTGCCGGTCATTGCCCCACGACGGCGAGTGGACACGCTCCGCGCGCCGCGAGTGGCGGATACGCGTGGCGCCCACAACCGGTGAGGAGGCCGGCTACTGGGTCATGGTCAGCAACACGGCGACCGGAGAAGACCACAACCTGGATCGCCACCGGCTGGCCATGGCGTGGATCTACGGAGACGTCGTGCATCACGACACCGCCAGGCGCCAAGAGGCAGACCCCTTCGGGCTCGTCGACCGCTTCCGCGCAGCAGTACCCCTCATCGCCTGGGCCATGATCGGCACGATCGAGCTCCTGAACTTCACGCGCGCCCTCCAGAAAACGGCGTCCACCGGCACACGCAGCTGCTCGGCCGCCTCCGCGGCGGCCACCGGCCCGGCAACGGCCGCGACGGAAGTTCTGAACTGGGTCCACGCTTCGTACGATTCGGCGAAGGCAGAGCGCCACGGGTCCGGCGTGGACTGCTCGTTGGTCCCCAGGTCGACGAACCGCCACTACGCATTCGACAGCAGCTTCGTGCTCGCGATGCACGCGCCGTAGGCGTCCGGCGTGCGGTTTCACGTCGATGCTGCCGGTCTGCCCATAACTGCCGCTGCTGCTGGCGCCCTTGGCTCAACGACGGAGACCCAGCCCCGGCGACCGCTCCCAGCGCGCCGATCGCCGTACCTGCCAGTCCCACCACGCTCACGTCCATCCCCGCGGGCCTGGCCGTCAGTCGGTCTCGCCGGCTGTCCGCTCACCGGAGCTTGGCGATACGAGGCTCAGGCGCGGTTTCGCACCGGGTGCGGCCTCAGGCTGCGCAGCGTGAGCCCAGCCGTGGGCGTGCATGCTCTCGGTCGCCCAGGCCTCGAACAGCCCGGGGCACCGCCACAGGATCCCGGTCCGGATCCGCGTACCAGGCGACGAACCCCCGGGCAGCCAGCCAGTGAGCGTCACACCCGGAGGCACCGGCTGCCGTCAACGCCCTCATCCGATCACCACCGCGGGGAAGGACGCTGCTACGACGGACGGTACGAGCACGCCGTCGCTCTGGCTCGAGCGACCCCAGAACCCGGCTGAGCTGGCCGAGGACCTCGACCTAACCCCCGCTCATGGACACGCTGCTAGCCCAGCCCACGGTGTGAACGGTCAGTCGCACACGATCGTCGAGATCGACACCAAGCGTGTGATCGGCACGTACTTGGTCACCCACTGGCCGTTCTCCCAGACCAGCTGAGACACATAGGTGGTCACCGGAACGACCCTGGTGACCGTGTGGCAGGCCGCCGGAGCTGCCTGAGCACCCGTCGAACTCATCAGAACGCCCCCACCGGCCAGCACAAACGCGGCGGCCGTTGCAGCACCAATCCTGCGCATACCCATCTGAACACCTCGAACTTCGGAGCCTGATCCTGCTCGGTCATCCATCACCTTTTACGTTCCCAGGGCGATACGCCATCAATTCGACCCAGGTTGAAAGATCACGCAGCTCGGTCGCTGCGCCCGAAGCAACAAAAGGAAGCGGCCCCCAATCCGGAACAGCGGCGCTGAGGAGGTTTGCCGCCTCACTCGGATGCACGGACACGACGTGCGGCGCCTGGAAGACGGGCGCAGCGTGGAGTACAGGTGGCCGGGCCCGCGTTCCTGGCCGCCCCGGCCCGAACGACGTGTCTGCCGCCCCCGGCCACGTACCACCGGGCATCGCGCACCGGTCGATGCGCGACGGTGAGGACCCGGGACCGTGGCGGCCCCGGGTCCTCACCCATGAGGTTGAAGAAGTCATCTCACCTGGTGGCGGACTGTCAGGTGGTCGCTGGACGGGGCGCTGCGGTGAGGGTTGAATGCCCGGGTGAGCGTCTACTGGACACCCGCGCACCACGCGGTCGAGAACGAGGATGCTGAGACCTTGGCCCGGTTGCTGGCCGGCGGGAGCGATCCTGATGAGATCTTCGGCAACATGACGCTGCTGATGCACGCGATCGACGTCGAGGGCGATGGGGCCCTGCAGAGCGGCCAACCGCTGACCGTGCACACCACTGCCGTGCTGCTGGCCTTCGGGGCTGACCCGCAGCTCGCCGATCCAGACGGCCGCACCCCCATGGACGTGGCCAGGCACTACAGCCACAACCTGGCCGTGCAACTGCTGCGGGACCACATCAGCGACTGAGCCGCTGGGAAGGGCAGAACCGCAGAGGCAAAAGCATCCCGGCGGGGCGGACCGGCACCTGGCCCGCCCCGCCGCTTCACACGATGGCCGGGCGCCTCCCGTATCCATGTCGAAGGCACCCGGCCGGGCGGTCAGCGGTGGTGGCGACCGTGGTGGCCACGGTGACCCCAAGACGCTTCGTCGACGAGACGGCCGTGCTCGTTGCGCAGCGTCGCGGTGTCGGAGTCGTTGTCCCACACGTAATTGCGGCGGTCCTCGTAGACATCGCGGGGGGTGTCCAGACCGATCCCGGTGTGGACGCGGACGGTGGCAAGTACCGGACGGAAGACGAGCAGCAGCACGTCCGGGGGCAGTTCCGTCTCGCGCATGGCGGGCACGAAGCCGAGTGAGGCGCTGGCGGCCAGTTGCAGGACGGGCGCAGCGACCCTGAGTCGCTGGGCGATGGCCCCGCTCACGAGCAGGGCGCACCCGAGGATCACGACGAACTCGAGCGCGGCTATGAGTCTTCCTCCTGGAGGCGGTGTCGGATGAAGGGGGGTTCGGGTGCCTCGTTCAGGGCCCGACCACCCGCACCGGCGTCCGGACCAACGATCCGATGATCTAAACGAAACGGCCTAGTACTGCAACGGTGTCTGTCCTGATTGCTGGGCAGTTTTCAGGGACTGTGTCCGCGTCGTTTGTAGTGGCTGGTGCGGGCTTGGTGCTGGCGTCGTCGGCGCCATGTCGACCAGTGCAGGATGTGGTCGACGGGGGTGGGTCGGCGGTCGGTGAGGCGGGTGATCAGTCGTCGTATCTCGGCGAGGCTGAGGTGGATGAGCTGGGAGGATCCGTTTCTGCTTTCTCCGTGTCCAGCTGGCGGGCTCGCAGGACGGTGAGGCATGCGTGGGCGGCCATGGCGAGTGTCATGTGGCGGTGCCAGCCGGGGTAGCGGCGGACCTGGTAGTCGTCCAGGCCGCACTCCTGCTTCGCCGTCTGGAAGCACTCCTCAACAGCCCAGCGGCTGCCCGCGATGCGGATCAGTTCGTCTAGCGTGGTGTCGGCGGGGCAGTAGGCGATGTAGTAGGAGATCTCGTCAGGCCGGCTGACGCTGCGGCGGGCGAGAACCCAGTGCCGGCGGTCCTCACGATGCCAGGGCCTCACCTCGACGCGGGCCCAGTCGTAGATCCGCCGGCCGTGGGCTCCCGCGCCGCACGAACGGCGCTTCCACTTCTGCCGTGGCAGGCCGGGAAACAGCTCGTGGACGGGGTGATCGATGGACCAGCGGGTGACGACCGTGTCATGCCGGGTGGTGGCCATGACGTGGAAGATGTCGGCCTGCTCCAGCTCGAACCGCCAGCCCTTGCTGTAGCCGTAGGCGGCGTCCGCCGTCACCCAGCCGAACGGGATCCGGCCCGCGACGGCCTTGCGGACCATCGCATTGGCCATGGCCACCTTCGTCTCGAAGGCGACCTCGTCGCCGATGCCGGCCCGGCGGCAGCGTTCCCGGTCTTCCGTCCACGACGTGGGCAGATACAACCGCCGGTCGATCAGCGTGCGGCCGCGGCCGGTGGCGTAGGCGAGGAACACTCCGATCTGGCAGTTCTCGGTGCGGCCGGCGGTTCCGGAGTACTGCCTTTGCACCCCGGCCGACAGCAGGCCCTTCTTCAGGAAGCCGGTGTCGTCGACGATGAGCACGGCGTCTCGGTCGCCGAGGTGTTCCACGACGTAGTCGCGGACGTCGTCCAGGACCTCGTCGGCGTCCCACTCGATCCGGTTCAGCATCCGCTGGATACGGTCCGGCCCCTCATGACCGGCTTCCTCGGCCAGCGTCCAGCCGTTCTTGCGCTGCAACGGAGCGATCAGGCCCCGCATGTAAGCCAGAGCCGACTCCCGCGGCTCCGACCTACTGAAACGGTGCGCGAACCGTCCATGCACAGCATCCAGTTCACCCGCCCACACACGCACATCCGCAAGGTCCCCACCCATACCCACACCAACGACCGAACAGGCCAGCAGTCACGGTAGACACCGTTGCAGTACTAGTTGACCGGGTGCTCGTCGAGCCATTTGCTCAGATAGCGGGCTGAACCAAGCACCGCCTGCCGGTTCGAGTCGAACGCGTTGGCTCCTTTGTCCTCCCCCTCAGCGTAGCCGGACTCCATGGTGTCCATTAGGTCGAAGGCGGGTGACCAGAACACCAACGACGCTCCCGTATACGCGCGCATGGCCTTGCGCAGGCTCCGGGCCGGCCCCATGACGCTCGTCATCTCATCCCAGCATGTCCCGGCAGCCTTCGGGCACGGATCTTTGACAGTGCGCGCGACGGCATCCTGGAACGTGTCAGTGGCATGGGCCACACTGGGCTCCGCTTGCCCCGACCCGCCCTCCCCGCCGACGTCGCACCCGCTCACCGTGACAGTCACCGCCGCCAAGAGCACGCCCGCGACCGCCCTCCCCCACATCTCTCTCCCCATGGAGCGGCATCGTCGCAGCAGCAATCAACGGCGACACTGCCTCCCAGCAAACTTCCCGCATCGCGAAGGTGTCGGCTCACTGGCTAATCCGCCCTTGCCGAAGGAGCCAGCCGTATGTCCAGTACAAGATGATCCGTAGGGTACTGATCAACTGCCTTCTCGCTGCTGACGCTCGCGAAGCCGTCGCACATGCATGGCGTACTGCCCGGCCCGCGACCTCTGAGCTCGATCAATCAAAAGCCCTTGGGGATCCGTAGCGTGCTCCTACAACTCGACTTCGAAAAGGTCTGCATCCACTTCGACAGCCGTGCCAGCGTGTCCAGATCCTGCTCAGCGGTCGGACGCATGCGAACCTCGTCCCTCCGTGCCTGCCTGCTCGCTTCGGCTTCGTCCACCTCGCTAATAGAGGTGCGACCAGGCTGCATAGAACTTCGGCCAACCAAGATCCGAGAGGGACGGCCCGTGCTTGGATGTCTGCGCGCCGATCCGCTCGACGAAGGGCATCCGCGGGACCGACCCCAACGCAGTCCCGCCGCAGTCGGTGTCGCGCCTCGTGGTTGCCCACGGGGGACATCGGCCGCCCTGGTGATCAGGTCCCGTTGGGAACGCCTGTCCCGGTGGGTAGGTCATGGGGAGGGATGTCGAGTTCGAACCAGACCGTCTTGCCCCTTGTCGTTGGGATGCAGCCCCAGGCGCCGGCGAGGATGTCCAGGAGTTCGGTGCCCCTCCCGCTTTCGGCGTCCTCGGCGACCGGGCTTCGAACGGGCTCCGAGAAACCGACATCTTCCACCTCGCAGCGCAACCGGCCGTTCTGCGTCTGCAAGGTCAGCCTGATCGGGCCGGGAGTGTGCCGCACCGAGTTGGTAATGAGTTCGCTGACCAGGAGCTCCACTGTGTCTGCGAGGCCTCGCAGCTCCCACCCGGTGACCTGCTGGGATGCCAGTTTTCGGGTCTCTCGCACGCAGGTGCCTCCCGGGACGAGCGGCCACGAAGCACCTCGCACTGCGGCGACACGCTCACTGAGGGGCCGCAGCGCGGAGGACCACAAGGCCGTTTGCCGGCCGCACCAGGGCACGTCCGGGACTGTTTCGGCGGCCGTCGCGACCCGGCTCAGCAGTCGCAGGCCCGCTCGGCGCCTGATGCCGCGCCCCTCATTGGGCTGGATGGACTGCGCCGCAGAGCGCTTGATCGCGCGGGGGCCCACTGAAGATCAATTCCTCTCTTGGAGAGTTACTGTAGCGACTGCTACATTTATCATTATACACATAGCATCCATTACGGTAAATAGGCAACCTAACGGACAACAGCGACACCGGGACGGGGAGGGTCATGGCACGCCCGAAGGATCTGACCAAGCGCACGGAACTGCTCGACGGAGTCCGCGCCTATGTCCTGGAACACGGCCTGATCGGCCTGTCCCTGCGTCCGCTGGCGCGCCAGCTGGGCACCAGCGATCGCATGCTCCTGCACTACTTCGGAACTAAGGAGCGGCTGGTCGCCGAGGCTCTGGCCTGGGATGCAACCCGCCCCTTCCTTCAAGCGCGACTTCTCTTGGAGGGCACCGAGCCTCCCCGCGACGCCGCGGCTCTGCGAGACTTCATGGCCGACGTCTGGCAGCAGTTGCGTGCCCCCGGACGGCAGCCGGTGGTGCGCCTCTTCCTTGAACTGATGACGGCCAGCCTGCACGACCCCGATCGCTACGGACCGCTCGTGCGCCAGGTCCTCACCGAATGGACAGAACTGCTCACGCCCGCCTTCGTCGGACTGCGGATGTCACCCGAGCGCGCACGGACGGAAGCCACCCTCCTGGTCAGTGCCACCTTCGGCCTGCTCGTCTCGCCCCTGGCGGATGACCGATGGGAAGACGCCGATGCCGCCTTCCGCACCCTCCTGGACCGACTGCAGTCCGGCTGGAGCAGCCCGGCGTAGTACCTCACGGCTGGTCGGCGCACCAGCTGCCGCTGGCCGAGCGCTGTCCGATTCTCGGGAGTGCGCGGTTTCGTCCGGAATGCGGGTCCGGTCCGGACGTTCTAGCGTCGGGACGCGGGAGTCACAGGAGAGGCAGGAGTGGTCATGGCGGACGGACAGTTGCGGCAGTTGGCGACGGAAGCATGGCTGTACGGCTATCCGCTGGTCACCGCCGGCGTCACCAAAGACGTGATGACCGCGGTTGCCGCTAGGGACGATGACCGCCGCAAGGCACCGGTCAACCAGTTCTGCTACATGCGGCGCACTCCGGATGCCTCGTTCACGGAGGTCGTGTCACCGAACGCCGACACGCTGTATTCCAGTGCCTGGCTCGACCTGTCCGAGGAGCCGTTGGTATTGAGCCTGCCCGATTTCGGGGACCGGTTTTGGATGGTGCCGATCCTCAACGCGTGGTCCGATGTCGTCGCCGTCCCGGGCAGACGCCAAAACGGTGCGACGGCCGGCCCGTTTCTCCTGGTGGGCCCCTCCTGGTCCGGAAGTGTTCCGGACGGCATGACGGTGATTCAGTCGTCCACCGCAGTGAACTGGATCATCGCCCGTTACGCCACGGCCGGCCCCTCGGACTTCGCGGCCGTCAACCAGCTCCAGGACGGCACCCGGCTCACGCCCCTGTCCCAGTGGACTGGCAACCCGGACGACTACAGTCCGCCCGTCGACGCGCCCGTCGCCAAGGGCATCGACGCAATCACCGCGCCCGTCAGCCAGGTCCACCAACTCGATGGCGCGGCGTACTTCACCCGGCTGAACCAGCTCATGGTCGACAACCCGCCCAACCCCGACGACACCACGGTCCTGGACCGCCTGGCCCGACTCGGTATCGCCCCCGGAGCCAGCATCGCGGAGCAGCCCGAAGAGATCCTCGAGGTGCTGGAAGCAGCCGCGGCAGCAGGACCCGCGACCCTGCAGGCTTTCAAGTCCCAAGCCGAGTCACCCGACCATCAGATCAACGGCTGGACCATCCACCGCGGCCTCGGCAACTACGGAACCGACTACGCCAAACGCGCCATGGTCACCTGGCTCGGCTATGGCGCGAACCTCGACGTCGATGCGCTCTACCCTCACGCCACCACGGACGCAGACGGAAACCCCCTCGACGGCACCCACCAGTACGTCCTGCACTTCGAAAGCGGTCAGACCCCGCCCGTTCAGGGCTTTTGGTCACTGACGATGATGAACGACCAGCAGCTCTTCGCCGACAACCCCCTGGACCGCTACGCCATCGGCGACCGCAGCAACATGCGCACTAACAGCGACGGCACCCTCGACGTCTACATCCAACATGAGAATCCCGGCCCCGAACGCGAAAGCAACTGGCTCCCCGCACCTGAGGGAAGCTTCAATATCTTTCTGCGCCTGTACTGGCCCAAGGAAGTTGCTCTCGCAGACACGTGGACCCCTCCACCCCTCAAGCGCGCCAACTGACCGAGGACGCCGCCAGAGGCGTGTTGGTCGCATCCTGCTGCGGGCTGCATAGCTGATATCCCCAGGCTGGTCGACCGCAGTCAGGCAGAGCAGCCGGATGGAACCGTGCGGCACCGGTGAAGCAACGGCCCTCTCACGTCCCGTCGGCGCACCGGGATCATGCCTCGTCCGCACTGCCGTCCAGCCGTGGCGGGACACGGGGCGTGCGACACACTCACCGTTGGCCCCAGGCCACCGTTGAGTTCGACAAAGGACCCGTGTCACCGATCCCGGAGGTTCCGACCCCAGCGCCCTCGATGTCGATGCAGTGAGGTGCAACGTTTACAGCACCATCCACACCGGTCGCGACGTACACAGGGCCCGGACGAAGAGTATCCGTGTCGAAGAAGACCTCCAGGCAGACGAGTCCGCCAGGAGCGAGGTGCTTCGCGAAGGTGGAGAGAGCTGAACATCAGCTTCCACGACGGCCAGGAAAAGGACGTCAGGACGGTCGGCGACATAGTGGAGGCCGCCAGGGCGTCGTACGGCCGCTGACCGCTGTCTGTCGGCGCGGGGCTCAACTCGCTGCAAGAGATGCGGCTGAGCCGGCGACGATCAGCGCGCGACACACCCTGCCATCTGGGCACGCCATCACCCCTTCACTTTCGGCCCTCAAGGGGCCCAGCGCACGTCGAGCGGTCCGCCCCATGCGATATGCACGCTCACCCGCACCGGGTGATTCCGGCCAGCCCCTGGACATCCACGCTGGAGACGCGAGCAGCAGTCAAGTCTCGTGACGGGCGGCGTTTCATCACAGCGTCCGCTCCCGCCCACTACCAGCAGAGGCCCATCGACTTCACCGCCGTCCCCCAGGGCGAGAAACCCACTGCTGGAGCAGCTCCGCCGGCGCCCCCGCCATTGACCGGCGGCGCTTGTACGACGATGGGAGACCAAGGATGAACGGCTCGACGCTCCAACTGGCCGCGGACTATCCCCTCATGAACGTCTTCTGGAGCATGCTCTGGTTTTTCGTGTGGATCCTGTGGTTCGTATTGCTTTTCCGGATCATCGGGGACATTTTCCGCGACGACGATCTGAACGGCTGGGGTAAGGCCGGCTGGTGCGTCTTCGTGGTGATCCTGCCGTTCCTGGGCATCTTCGTGTATCTGATCGCGCGGGGCCGCGGGATGGGCCAGCGTGAGGCGAAGCGCATCCAAAGAGGCCAGGAGGACATGCAGGCTTACATCCGCGAGACCGCCGGTACGACAGGGAAAGCCGATGAGCTGGCGAGGCTCGCGGAACTCAAGAATGCGGGCCATCTCACCCCGTTGGAGTTCGAGCAGGCCAAGGCCAAGGTCCTGGCTGCCTGACGGAGACGGGACCGGGCAGCGCAGGAGGGCTGACGAGGCGTTGGAGGCCCGGTGCAGTGATGAGGTGACCGGCCGACCGGCTTGTGCCGTAGGGGCACCGCCGGTGGTCAAGCGGGAGATGGAGCTGCCGGCGGGCCTGACGGGAGGACATCCTGGGACCCGGGGCCGGCGCGAAGTACCGAGGAGGCTTGTGTGAACGCGTACCCCCCGATAGCGGATCACGGCATTGTCGGTGACCTGCAGACCGCGGCGCTCGTGGCCGCCGACGGAACCGTCGACTGGTGGTGCACCCCTCGGTTCGACTCCCCCAGTGTGTTCGCCTCGCTCTTGGACAGTGACCGCGGTGGCTTCTGCCGCCTGGCCGCCGATGTCGGCGACGCCACCGTCCGCCAGCTCTACCTGCCCGACACGGCCGTTCTGATCACTCGCTTCATGACGCCGGACGGAGTCGGTGAGGTCGTCGACTTCATGCCGCCCGATCCGGGACTGACGCCGTCACCCCGGCACCGGCTGATCCGTGTCGCGCGGGTGGTACGCGGCAGCATGCCGTTCGAGCTGATCTGTCAGCCCCGCTTCGACTACGGCCGGGCCCCACATCACCTGACCCGGCTTGATGACGGGTCGGTGCTCTTCCGCGGCCCTGGCACGGATCTGCATCTGCAGGCAACCGCCCCGGTCGCCCTGCATTCGAACGGCACGGATGTGTCGGCCCGGTTCACACTGCAGGCAGGAGAGCGTGCCGCGGTGCTGCTGACCAGCCAGTCGGGCGAGGCGGGCACACTGGACGGGCAGCCCGGGGGTCCGACACCGGGGGCCGACGCGGTCAGTGCCGAGCTTGAGGCCTGCACGGCGTTCTGGCTGGACTGGCTGCGCGCCTCCCGCTACCGCGGCCGCTGGCACGAGATGGTCACCCGCTCCGCCATCACTCTCAAGCTCCTTACCTACGCGCCCACCGGCGCTCCGATCGCCGCCGCCACTATGGGACTGCCCGAGCAGATCGGTGGGGAGCGCAATTGGGACTACCGCTTCACCTGGGTCCGCGACGCCTCGCTGTCGGTGCGAGCACTGATCAACCTCGGTTTTACCGCAGAAGCCAACGCCTTCCGCCGCTGGCTGCGCGAGCGCCTGGACGCCGGGGGAACCGCTTCTGGTGAACCGCTTCAGATCATGTACCGCGTCGACGGCGAACCCCATCTGACCGAAGAGGTGCTCGAGCATCTGGAGGGCTACCGTCGCTCGGGCCCGGTGCGGGCCGGCAACGCCGCTGCCGACCAAATCCAGCTCGACATCTACGGCGAAGCCGCCTACGCCCTCGCCCCGGCCGAAGACATCGGCGCCGTCCGCGGCTGGAACGCCTTCGCACACGTCATCGACTGGCTCACCGATCACTGGGACCGTGCGGACGAGGGCATCTGGGAAACCCGGGGCGGCCGCCAGAACTTCACCTATAGCCGCCTGATGACCTGGGTCGCCTTCGACCGGGCGATCAAGCTCGCCACCGAACACGCCCGTCCCGGCGAGCTCACCCGCTGGCAGGACGCACGCGACGCGGTCTTCCGGCAGATCACCGACCAAGGTTGGAGCGCAAAGCGCCGCGCTTTTGTCCAGCACTACGACACCGAAGTCCTCGACGCATCCCTGCTTTTGATGCCCAAGGTCGGCTTCCTCACCCCCACCGACCCCGACTGGCTGACCACCCTCGACGCCATGGACAGCGAACTCGTCAGCGACAGCCTCGTCTACCGCTACGACCCGGCAGCGTCCCCCGATGGCCTGCGCGGATCGGAGGGCACCTTCAATCTCTGCAGCTTCCTGTACGTGGAGGCACTCGCCCGGGCCGGCCGCCTCAACCAGGCCCGCTACGCCTTCTCCAAGATGCTCACCTACGCCAACCACGTCGGCCTGTTCGCCGAAGAGATCGGCCCCTCCGGCGAGCAGCTCGGAAACTTCCCTCAGGCCTTCACTCACCTCGCCCTGATCGATGCGGCCCTCGCCCTGGACGAGGAACTCGACCGTGCCGAGGGGCGCACCGGCTGACCGCACCAATCCCGGCCCCTTGTGCTTTATGGGCGGCCAGCCGCGCCGGCCGGACGGGACCTACTGCTGTGACGCGTCTGGCGGCGCCACCGTCCCGGCTCCGGTAGCCGCGCTCCTGCTGCGGGGCAGCAGGCCCGCGGCCATCAACCCGACCAGGCCGACGGCTGCGAGCGCCGCCGTCGCCGCCGCATACGCACCCTTGCTGAGCCCCGACACCAGGATCGTGCCCGCCACGGCAGTGCCGAGCGAGGAACCCAGGTTGGAGACGCTGCGCGACAAGCCGGAGATCTCGCCCTGCTGCCTCTCGGAGAAGCACGACTGGACCACGTTCACCGACGGGGTGAGCATCACCCCCAAGCCCAAGCCGATCATCAGCAACCCGGGGGCGAACGCCCACGCGCCGGGCTTCCACGCGACCAGGGCCAGCAGCACCGCGATGCCGGCAATCGTCACGACGAAGCCAGCCATGATGAGAGTGCGCTGCGTATGGCGCCGGGCCAGCTTCTCGGCCGCCAGCGACGAAGCGAGGATGCCGAGGGTAGCGGCGGTGAAGATCACGCCAGTATCAATCGCGTCGTAGCCGCGGACGACCTGCAGGTAGGCGGCGACGGTGAACGAGACGCCCATCAGCATCAGCCACTGCGTGTTCTGGGTGACCAAGCCGAGGTTGGATGTCCGGTTGCGGAACAGCGCCATCGACAGCAACGCCTCCCTGCCGGCGCGCTCACGGCCACGCACCCAGGCGAAGAAGCAGACCAGCACCAACCCACCGGCCAGCAGCAGGCCCAGCGCCAGCCAGCCGTTGTTGTCGACGGCCAGGATGCCCGTCACCAGCAGCACCAGGCCCGCTGCCGACATCACCGCCCCTACCGTGTCGAAAGGCCGGGCCGGGTCGGGCGGCAGCGGATCGACGAGTCGACGGCTGAGCACCACGATCGCCACGATCACCAGCGCCTGGAACACGAATGCGGCCCGCCAGCTGATCGCACTCGTGATCAGCCCGCCGATCAGCGGCCCGGCGGCTGCCCCGATCCCGCCCATCGCCATGATCGCGCCGAACGCGCGCGCCCTCGACGCCGTGTCCGTGAACAGCAGCGTGGTCAGAATGTAGACCGGCGGGATCAGCAGGGCAGTACCCACGCCCTCCAGAATCGAATTCCCGAGAATCAGCACACCCAGCCCCGGCGCTGCCGCACTGAGGACCGCCCCGGCCCCGTAGACGACGAGGCCCGCCAGCAGACAGCGCTTGCGCCCCCACTTGTCGGTCAGCTTCCCGCCCGGGATCATCAGCGCGGCCATGACCAGCAGGAAGACGGTGATCGCGACCTGGACACCCTGCACGGTGGTGTTCAGGTCTTCACTGATGTCGTTGATCATTACGTTCATGTTCGAGCCCGCGAAGCTGCAGATGAACTGCGCCAACGCCAGCGGAGCAAGCACCCACCGAGCCCCCGTAGCCGTCGCCGCCATAGCGCCACCTGCCCATCCGCCGAGTCCGATGCTCTGAAGAAGTGCGACCATCGATGCGAGCAGCCCTCCGCTGCCATCACCTCACCGCCATTCCGACCGTCGCATGACCCGCCGCAGCTGGGCCGAAGGCGCGCAGCAGTTACGCCATGGCAACCCTCGACCACTCTGATCAGATGGGCCGCTTCGGGTGGCGTAGAGCCACACAGGCACTGGCAAGGACCTGGCCCCGTGATCCATTTCGTCAACCTCCCAAGAGCGGGCAGGTGATCACGGCTGGGCCCGCCAAACCGGGCGGGCGGTGCTCTCCAGGAGCGTGCTTTGGCCTCACATGGCGACGCCGGGCACGGTGACCAAGCCTGTGCTGGTTCCGGGCTGCTGCCGCGGACAGACACGGCGGAATTTAACGATCTAGCCCACCGTCGGAGCGGGGTTAGCCCTTCGTTCACACCACGACGGCCGCTTCGGGCCTGGATCGTCCCTGTGTCACCGCGGAGGGCTCCGTCAGCCATCTGAACGGCAGGGCGCCTGCGTCCGACCGTCGGCACGACGATCCGCCCGTCGATGGCGGCCAAAACCTCTGGGTTGCAGGCTGGAGGGATGTTCGTCATGTCCTGGGGGGCCGGGAACATCGCCCAGGCGTCGTCCCAATTCCACGACATTGAGACAGCAGCCGAGCTTCTGTGCGCCTCCGTCAAGCGCGCCGTTTGGTACGGCGCTGCGCAGGGGGAGAAGCCAGCGTTCCAGCGCGCAGCCGAGGAGTTGGCAGACGCTATGCGCTGCACGGGGCAGGCAGCGATCGCCGCGGGACGCGACTGGAGAGGGGAAAGCGGACCCGCGTGGGTCGCGCTCTTTTCTCGAGGGGATCGATAGCCCGTGAAGCCCGGCACCAGCCGCTACGCCAGTCTTTGTTCACGAGTTCCGGCAGCAGATGTTCACGGCCTTGACAGCGCCTTGGACGTGCCGATTCGAACAGCGACGGCCGCAGTGCCTGGCGTGCGTTTAGGACAGTACTCGTCCGCAATCCGGCATATCGTCGGTGTTGGGTCGCCGATCCGGGATCCTTCGCTCGACGATGACAGCAGGTAGCGACACATCACCCTGATTGCCTGCCCGTGTGCAAGGAGTACGAGAGTGAGCATCTCCGAGGCCACCGACCGCGCCGACAGTTTCGTCCCCCACCGCTACCGTGAGCAGCTGGTGGACCTGGGCGAGATCCGCATGAACTACGTCGCCGTAGGAGACCCGGATGCGCCGGCGCTGCTGCTTGTTCCCGCGCAGGGCGAGTCCTGGTGGGGCTATGAGGAAGCGATCGGGCTGCTGAGCTCCGAGTTCCAGGTGTTCGCGATCGACCTGCGCGGCCAGGGCCGTACCACCTGGACGCCGAGCCGCTACAACCTGGGCACCTGGGGCGCCGACGTCGAGCGGTTCATCGACCTGGTCATCCAGCGGCCGGTGGTCGTCGCCGGTAACTCCTCCGGTGGCATTATCGCCGCCTGCGTTGCCTCCTACGGCAAGCCCGGCCTTGTTCGCGGCGCGATCCTGGAGGACCCGCCGCTGTTCTCCTCCCAGGCCGCCCCGCCTTATGGGCCGGGCATGATGCAGACCCTCGGCCCGATCTTCGCCTTGTGGGCGAAGCGGCTCGGCCCCCAGTGGTCGATCGGCGACTGGACCGGCATGGTCAAGGCCGCCCCCGCCGAGCTGCCCGCCTTCCTCCATCCGGGCATCGGGTTCATGATGGGCGACGGCAACCCCGGGGCCGGCGCCTCGGCCACTCCGGTGCAGCACCTGAAGGAGTACGACCCCGAATGGGGCCAGGCATGGGCCACCGACACCGCCAACGCGGGTGTCGACCACGCCACGATGCTCGCCCAGGTCAAAGTGCCTACCCTGCTCACCCACCACTTCCACATGACCGCCCCCGACACAGGCCAGCTCATGGGCGCGATGACCGACATCCAGGCAGCACAGGCCCGACGCCTGCTTGAATCTACCGGCCAGCCGATTACCTTCACGCCGCTGGACGCCCCGCACACCATGCACGAACCGATGGCGCGGCAATACGCAGACGTCATCACTGAATGGATCAAGACGCTGCCTTGAGCCCGGCGCAGCGCTGGCCGCCGAACTTGCCGTGCCGGCTGCCCGCGGAGGAACGGGCGCGTGAGCCCTTGGGCTGATGGCTCCCCGAACGGCTGCGGCTGCCAGGGTCCATCCGCGCGCAGCGAGCCGCTCAGTAAGCCGTGGAGCGGAAGGCCGCTCCGTCCGCTTGCATGCTGAAGACCTGGTCCAGGCCGGTCAGAGACAGGATCCTTGCGGTTGTGGCGGGGACCGAGGCCAGGGATATACGTGCGCCGTGCTCGGTGGCCAGGTTGTGGGCGGCTAGTAGGCCCGTAAGGCCGCTGGAGTCGCAGTAATCGAGGCCGGCCAGATCCAGGACCAGCAGCTGTTCGTCGGTCAGGGTGAGGGTTTCGAGGGCTTGCCTGAGGTCGGGGGTACTCGCGTAGTCGAGGTCGCCGACGATCTCCAGTACGGGACCGGTTGCGGCGTCTCGGCGGGTGATCGTCACTTGAGTCATGTCAGGTCTGCGTCTCCGTGTTCGGGGGCGGGGAGTGTGGTGGGCACGCCGAGAGCGAGCAGGGCAGTGTCGTCGTCGAGGCCGTCACCGAAGCCCGCGAGGAGCCCGCTCAGTGCGGTGATCAGCGCCTGCGGACCTGCCGGTGACTGAGTGGCGGTGAAGGTTCGGAGAGCCTCTTCGCCGTAGAGCTCGCGCTGGGGACCGATTCGGGCCTCGGTCAGGCCGTCGGTGTAGAGCAGCAAGGTGTCGCCGGCGGCCAATTCGGTGTGGGCGCAGGTGAATGGCGGGTTGGGCAGGACTCCGATGAGCATCCCGCCGGGAGTGGGGAGGTAGTCGGCGGTGCCGTTCGCGCGCTGGATGAGCACCGGGGGGTGGCCGCCTGAGGCCAGGTGCACGCTGACGTGTTCGCCGTCTGGCTGTAGGACACCGAATATCGCGGTGCAGTAGCGGGTGTCTCCCCGGGTGTATCGCTCGTGCAGGACCGTGTTGAGGGTGCTCAGAACGGTTTCGGGGTCGGGGTTGTGTAGGGCGGCGGCCCGCAGCGTCGAGCGGGTCAGAGAGGTCAGCGCGGCCGCCTGGGGGCCCTTCCCGCAGACGTCGCCGAGGAAGAATGCCCACCGGTCTGCGTCCAGAGGGAACAGATCGTAGAAGTCTCCGCCGAGCAGGTCCGGGGAGGCCGTGTGGTAGTAGGAGGCGGCCTCAAGGCCGGGGATCTTGGGGAGTTCGGCGGGGAGCAAATTCTGCTGAAGGACGGCGAGTGCCTCTTGGAGCCGGGCGCGGTCTTTTTCCGCATGCTGGCGCGCGGTGTCCGCCTCCTGGCGGCCGCGCAGCAGCTCTTGTTCGTAGGCTCTGCGATCGCGGGCGTCGAAGAGGGTGGTGCGGATCAGCAGTGGCTCGCCGTCCTCGCTGGTCTTCACCTTCGAGGTGGCCAGGACCGGCATCCGCTTCTTTCCGCCGGCTTTGAGGTCCAGGGCGATGCCGCTGACCTCGCCCTGCATCTGCAGCGTCGGCGCGAAGTGCGTCTCGTGGTAGAGCTTGCCGCCCACAGTGAGGATGTCTGCGAACCTCATCTGGCCCACCACTCGATCCCGGGGCAGGCCCAGCCAGTCCAACAGTGTCGTGTTGATCTTCGCGATGGTGCCGTCCATGAGCGTCGACAGATAGCCGCACGGGGCCTGCTCGTACAGCTCCTCGACACTGTCCTCCAGCAGTGAGGTGAACGCGGCGTCCGTGACGGCCGCGTCGTGCTCTGTATCAAGGTCCTTGTCGCGCTCGCACATCATCGGGCGGCACCGAGAAACTCGCTGATGGCTGCGGCTGTGGCCTGCGGAGCACTCAGCTGCGGGCAGTGGCCCGTCGCCTCCAGCGTGATCAGGCGGCTGCCGGGGATCGCGGCGTGAACGTAGGCGCCGACCTCGCGCGGGGCGATGATGTCCTGCCGGCACTCCAGGACCAGCGTCGGCACAGTGACCTTCTTGAGATCCTCACGGCTGTCGGACAGGAAAGTCGCTCGGGCGAAGACTCGGGCCATGTCCGGATCGGTCGCGCAGAACGAGGCGGTCAACTCCTCACCGAGCTCCGGCCGGTCCTCATTCCCCATGATCAGCGGGGCCATCGCAGCCGACCAGCCCAGATAGTTCGACTCCAGCGACTCCAGCAGCTCATCGATGTCTTCCGCGCTGAAGCCGCCTCGGTAGCCGTCAGCGTCGATGTACCGGGGGGAGGGGGCGACCATCACCAGGCTGGAGAAGCGTTCTGGCGCTCTGGCCGTAGCGAGCGCCCCGACCATGGCACTGACTGAATGTCCCACGAAGTGCACATCGCGCAGGTCCAGGTCCTCGCAGATGTCCAGAACGTCCTGGGCGTAGCCCTCCAGAGAGCTGTAGCGCTGCTCGCTCCACGCTACGGAGTCCGAACCGCCGGAGCCTACGTAGTCGAAGAGCACGACGCGGTAGTCCTTGACCAGCATGGGGACCACACGGCGCCACATGTTCTGGTCACAACCGAACCCGTGTGCCAACAGAAGCACCGGCCCGTCCGCACAGCCCGTGACGGCGACGTTGTTCCTGCGACAAATTTCCATCCCGCCAGTGTCCCACCCCCTGGATAGGCTTTGCTCGCCGGGCGATGGAGCTCAACCGCCCCACCGGGCTGGTCGTGACAAACCGATTTTCCCGCCGGCCAGTATGAGCGTCCGCGTCCAGGCGCGGGACGGCAGAAGGGATACAGGCCGGCCGTCGTGTAACTGGCCGTCCGATCGGATGACTGTTGCTGTCGTGACGTGTATGAGCCCCGGACGGGGCTTCAGGAGCTCGAGTGTTCGGCCGAGCCTCGTGGTGGGCCGGGAGGCTCTCCTATGTCATGCGGCGCAGGAGGAGCAGGGCGGTGTCGTCGGTGTGCCGCCCGGTGGGCCAGGCATGGTGGATGAGTCGGTCGATGAGGCTTTCGACGCTCTCGTCATGGTGTTGGCCAAGATGTTCGGCCAGGTCGGCAGCTTTCTGGTCGGCGTCGGTTCCAGGTACTTCCGTGAGTCCATCGGTGTAGAGGGCGAGGGTGCCGCCCAGCGGGAGCGATAGCTGGGTGACGGGGTACGGCGCGCCGATGTCGATACCGAGAGGTGGGGCGGGGTCGAGTTCGAGGACCAGTCCCGGTCGTCCGGGCTGATGCAAGAGGGGCGGCGGGTGGCCGGCGCTGGCCAGGGTGGCTTGCCCGTCCCGGAGGTCGATCCGGATGTAGAGGCACGAGACGAGCAGGTCCGTGCCGAGGTCGGCCATGACGCGGTTGGTGTGGGCCAGGACGTGGTTCGGCGGTGCGTCGGCAGTGGCGTGGATGGCGGTGCGCACCTGGCCCATCAGGGCGGCCGCGGCGACGTTGTGGCCCTGTACATCGCCGATGACCGCGGCGATGGTGGTGGCGTTGAGGCGGACCACGTCGTAGAAGTCGCCGCCGATGTCCATGCCGCGGCTGGCCGGCAGATACCGGGCGGCCATGGCGAGGCCTGGGACCTTCGGGAGCATGCGCGGAAGGAGTGCTTCTTGAAGGCCCAGGGCGAGATTGTGAACGGCGTCGTAGAGCTGGGCTCGGTCGAGCGCCTGGGCGATGAGGCCGGAGAGGGAGGTGAGGACCGCTCGTTCGTCGGCGCTGAAGGTATGCGGTTGGTCGTAGGAGAGGATGCAGCAGCCGACGGGTTGGCCGGAGGTGAGCAAGGGCAGGAAGGCCCAGGCCTTCTTGTCGCTGAGGACCGGGGCTCGAGGATAGTCGCGGGCCATCTCCTGGGGGCTGGCGACGAACAGCGGGATGCCGGTGGTCAGTACGTGCCCGGCCGGAGTGATGTCGGTGTCCACGGGCAGGCCGTCGAGACGTTGTACCGTCTCCGGGCTGTAGCCGTGCCAGCCGGTGATCTTCAAGCGGCCCGCGTCGGCCGCGGAGATGACCAGGCCGTCGGCGCCGAAGGCGGGCAGGACCTGTCCCGAGACCAGCTCGACGACATCGCTGACAGCCACCGTTTCGGTCAGAGCTGATGCCAGGTGCAGAAGCTGATAGAGGCGGCCGGTGGGAGCGTTTCGCGATGTCGTCTCCATGGGCCGGTACGACGGGGTGGGATGAGGCTGGTCGACGCCGAGGCCGTGGGGAGGGCGGTCGGAGTCCGCTGCCTCGGTCACCCGGACGCTGATCCCACTGGCGTCGGGGTAGAGCTGGAATCTCAGCAGGCGGTTCGAGGGGTGTCGCGTGGTGAATTCCACCTGCTCGCGGCTGATGACGGCGGTGCGATAGTGGTCCTCGACGGCTGGCTGGTCGAGCCAGGGCATTGATTGCCAGGGGCGGGTTCCCACGATTCGGTCGGCGGTATGTCCGAGCAGGGTGGCCGCTGTGCTGTTCATGAAGGTGATACGGCCCTCCAAATCCAGCGCCAGGGCTCCTTCGGGGAGCCGCTCGGCGTAGTCGGCGGCCGCCTGCGGAGTGCGGCCTGTGTGCGAGCGGGTCTCAGCGAGTGGCAGCCGAAGGGGCTCCCCGGGTGCCTGGGGCGGTGTCACCGACCGATCCAGGGTATGCGCGATGCGCCGGGCCTCAGTGGTGATGTGCCCTTGTTCGCGCCGGGTGGCTCGCGCCGGGTGGGAGGCAGGCCACAAGAGAACAAGTCCGCCCCAGCAACGAGAACGACCGGACAGCGGCGCGGCCGCGAGGGCGAAGCGATACGGCACGCTCGCAGCGACTCTCGGGTATGTGCGGGCCATTTCCTCCTGAGAGCCGACCCACACCAGACGGGCCTCACGCACGGCCTCGCTGACCGGCGCGACGGTCTCGAGGGGCACGCGATGCCACGGCACCACCACCTCCGCTGGCAGCCCGCACGACACCGCCATTTCGAGCGTCTGTCCGGCCTCGTCTAGGAGGTAGAGAAAGCCTGCCGAAGCACCGGTTCGCTGCACTGTCCCGGACAGAGCGCTCACGAGCATGTGCTCCGTGCTGGGCGGCTCATTCTCGCCGGGTGCAGTAATCCGCATATCAGGACAATACGCCGGAGGGGTGTGCTCACCCAGCGCGAGGGCTTCAGGCCCGCAGGACGCCTGTGTGCCACGTCCGCCAGCGTCAGCGCTGGGTGGCCCTCGGCTGGGCCAGGGTCGCGTCCAACACGATGCGCCCGTGATCGCCACGCAGACCTGACGGGTATCAAAAGTCCTCGAAGCTGGCGATGACGGGGCGACCGCTCCGGTCGGAGGGGCCGCCGGGCGGAGGCCAGCGCACACCTTCGAGAGGGCTGGAGGGGGTGGGGGTGCGTAGGCGGGTCCGGGCACGGAGCGCAGCCGAGCAGACGCACAGCCGCCCCCCGCTTCGGTGGCGGCTCTCGCCTGACTGCCTAAGCGAGCCCCGTTTGCGAGAGGCCGCCTCCGTACCAACCTGAACCGGCATCCGCTCTGCACACACTTCCATCACATCTGCTGCACGGCTAGGGCGCGCGAGCCATAGGTTCACTGCGGCCGGTCGGGGCCTTTGCCGTTCGTGCCGGTTGCCTGGGCGTGGAGGTGTTCCAGGGCGTCCAGGACGACGGTCTGGCGGTGCCAGTGCAGCCACCGCCCGACCGCCGCGCCGGTCGCAGCCAGTGCTGTGAGCTGCGTCTGGCTGAAGCCCCGCAGTGTTTTCTCGTGGTGGGAGGAGATGATGCCCAGTACCTGGCCGGCCCGGCCGATCAGAGGGAGGCTGTGTGCGGCGCGGCTGCCCGCCTGCAGGATCGCGTGGCGGGAGTCCTCATCGAAGACGTCGGCCGACTCCACGTTCTTCACGGTGACCTGCTGCCGCTGCCGTGCGGCCTGGGCGCAGGCGGTGCCGGCGTCGTGGACGAAGGCGAAGAAGTCGGTGAACTCCCGGTTCAGGCCGGTGTGCTTCTCCAGGCGGAGCATGCCGTTCCCGACGAGCTGTACGTTGCCCATCCCGGTATCGGTGATGTGCAGGACACGGTGGAGACCGGCCTTGAGTACCGCACTGTGACTTTGCTGCCCGTCCCGCGCGACGCCCAGCCCGGGCAGCGCCGGAGCGGCCGTGCGGGGGCGCCTGGGGAACCACAGGCCGTCCTGGATGTCCGGGCCGGCGATGCGTGCCACCAGCTCGGCGACCGTGTGCAGCTTGATGTTGAAATGCTGCGAGGCACTGCGCAGCAGAGTGAAGGCGTCCTCCGGCGAGCGCAGACGGTAGCGGTCCATGAGAATCACCTGCGCCGAGTCCACGCTCGCACGGGCCAGCTGGCGGTTGCGCAGTTCGAGTGGGCTCGGTGCGGCCGCGTCGGGAGATGCTTCCTGTTGCGCTGGTGGGACCGACGGCGGGTGGATGCGTGCACGCGTTTGATCACTCACGGAAGGGCACCTCCGGGCACCACAAAGACACAGTGGGCCGCACCGGGCGGCGAACCCGCGTGCGACGTGCCTGTGTCCTAAGCACCACCGCCACCCTAAACGCACCCCCGCAGTCTGCGAAGAGAGCCCTGCACCGGGGGGGTGCCTCTATGTCTTTCGTCAAGCGAGGCGTGGGGTTCGGGGTTCGTAGAAGGTGCCGTCGCGGAGCATCGCGAACAGCACGTTGATCCGTTGCCGGGCCAGGCGGAGAAGTGCTTGCGTATGGGTTTTCCCTCGGGCTCGGCATTTGTCGTAGTAGGTGCGGGAGGCCGGGTCGTGCAGAGCGGCGAACGCGGACAGGAACATGGCGCGTTTCAGGACGCGGTTGCCGCCTCGGGGTGCGTGTTCGCCGTGGATCGAGGTCCCGGACGACTTCGTGGTCGGGGCGAGTCCTGCGTAGGAGGCGAGGTGGGCGGCGGTGGGGAAGCCGGTGCCGTCGCCGACGGTGACCAGCAGGGTGGCGGCTGTCCTGACGCCGACGCCGGGCAGCGACGTCAGGACCTTGGAAAGAGGGTGGGCCTCCAGCAGGGCGCTGATCTGGGCTTCTGTGGCCCGGCGTTGTTCGTGGACGGCGCCGAGCGAGCGGGCCAGGGAGGGGATGACGATGTCGAGGGTGCCGGTTCCGGGGACGATGACGGTCTGTTCGTCGAGCGCGTCGAAGACGTCGTCGATCAGCCGCGCGGCCATGCGCGGGGCCTTGGGCCGGGTCACCTCGACGAGTCGGCGGCGGCCTGCTTTTCGCAGGGCGGCCGGGGATCCGTAGCGCTCGAGGAGCCAGGTGACGGCCTGGTGGTCGAGCCGGGGGCCGAGGACTCGTTCCAGGCTGGGGTGGAACTGGGTAAGCAGGCCGCGGATCCGGTTGCTGGTGCGGGTTGCCTCGGCCGCCAGGTCCTGGTCGAAGCCGACGAGGACCGTGAGCTCGGCGGTGATCTCGTCGGTGAGTTCCAGGGAGCGCAGGGTGTGCGGCATGGTGCGGGCCGCGTCGGCGATCACGGCCGCGTCGCGGGCGTCGGTCTTCGCCTCGCCGGGGTAGAGGTCGGCGATGCGCCGCATGGACAGGCCGGGCAGATAGGCGACCTTGCAGCCGGTGTCGCGAGCCACCGTCAGCGGGAGGGCTCCGATCGAGGCGGGCTGGTCCACGATCACCAGGATGGCGCCGAATTTGGTCTTCAGTTTCTCGAAGACGTCCCGCAGCTTCGGTTCGGTGTTCGGCAGTTGCTTGTCAAAGACCTTCTTGCCGGCCGGGGTGAGTCCGTGGCCGTGGTGATGGCTCTTGCCGACGTCCAGGCCCAGGAAGACGCCTATCTCGTCGTACTCGTTCAAGCCGTCCTCCCGAACGGGGTTGTGCGGTGCCGGCCTCGGCGTTGGCGTCGTGCGCGCATCCACGTTATGCAGACCTGCCGCCCGCAAACGGCCCGGCGTTGCACCGGGCCAGGCGATAGTCGGACCTCTCATCAGCGTCTCCAACGGCGCCTCTCGGGCCCGGTGACACCACCCCCCAGGTCATCGGTTCGACAGGGGGGAACAGTCATGCCGGGCCCGGAGGCCAGCGGCCCTCTTGCAGGACCGCGAAGAACATAACGGGGGAGGGCAGGGTCTGGCAGAGACCGGGCCCATACCGTGACGGAACTCGGGCAGGCGAAACGGAAGAGGCTTTCCCGCCGGGACGGCATGATCGGTGTATCAGCGGAGGCAGCCGTGTCCGTCCACACCAACGGATCAAAACCATCAGCACCCGCCGCGGCGGAAGCGGTGGAGCAGCTGCGGGAAGAGAATGCTCAGCTGCAGAAGGCGGTCCACTCCCACGCCGTCGTCGACCAGGCCATCGGCGTCATCCTTGCCGCAGGGAAACTGACCCCCGACCAAGGCTGGAATGTCCTGCGGGCGCTCTCCCAGAACACAAACACCAAGCTCCGGCACGTCGCGGAACTGATCATCGAATGGGCGCGCACCGGCAGCCTCGGCCAGGACATCCGCACCGAGCTGGAACGCCAACTTGCCTCCCGCGACCGCTCCGCAGCACCGCCTGAGGGCTGAGCATCGAGATCCCGTTCGTATGGAGTGGGGCGGGTCGGGCTGGAAACGATCAGCCACGGCCATATGAGTATCCGACTGCCCAGCAGTGCGCACGCTGTGCCACCGGCGCCCGCCGTTGCCACCGGGCCCCATCGACGGCATCTCCGCGCGGGTGGCCGTGCGCACCGGCAGCTTCAGGTCAGAACACCAAGCGACGTTCCCGAGAACCAATATGGCGCTTGCTCCGGGCCAGTTGGAGACTCCGCGTTACCCCGTGAACTGGCAGAGGAGGGGGAAGACGCGGGCACTCGCCGGTCCGTTGTCAGCGCTCACGTGTAGTGCGAGGTGTGCATTGCGAGACTTTTGCCCGCGTTGTCCTGATGAGGTTTAGATGAGTGGGGGTGCCCCTGTGTGACACAGGGGCACCCCCACTCCCCCGGACCGATGATGGGCTAGCGACACGGTGCCGGGGCCCGGACGATGTCCGCTGTCTTCCGAACGGGATCGACCGGTGGGTCTCGTCTACCACTCGCATCTCGATTCACACCGGAAGACGCCAGACGGGTGCACTAACGCAATCCACGACGAGATGCGCGTCGTGTCGCGCGGTGGTGCAGGTG
Organism: Streptomyces sp. M41(2017); assembly: GCF_002078175.1. Taxonomy (GTDB): domain Bacteria; phylum Actinomycetota; class Actinomycetes; order Streptomycetales; family Streptomycetaceae; genus Streptomyces. The sequence continues at coordinate 254,306 of NZ_MWFK01000002.1, forward strand.
GATGTGGGAGCACTGGGGTTTCCGCTTGGACGATGACCGTCAGAGCTGAGGCGGGGCGCCGTGGCGTGGAGGCGGGACGTCCCCTGGGACACCTTCCCAGTCGCCACCGTGGGCAGCAGTGCGGCCGACTCGGGATGCGAGGCGCGAGGCGGCGGGTGACGGTGGGAGCCGTATCAGCCCATCTTCCGGGAGAGTCATGATCGTCAAGTTCCTGTATGACAAGGGTCTGCGCAGTCAGCACGCAAACACGGTCGCCTGCCTGAGCATCGGCTTGTCCGTCGCCTCCTGGGTAGCGTCCAGGCAGATCGAGCCCGCGGGTATCGACCGGGCGGACCGGTGGGGCATCTTCGTCGCCACCTGGCCGGCGACCTGGTTCGGGCTGGGACAGGCCCTCGCCGACTACGAACGCTCCACCACCGTCTGACCCCTACACGGCTTTCACCCAGGCATAGCCCCTGCGCGTTACCCACCAGAAGGAATCAGCCGCAGGGGCGCCTGGCCGGAGGGGCAGGCCCGGCCGTCCGGGCCTGCCCCTCAGTCCGCGGCCGGGTGCCTCCGGTATCCGTGGCGAAGACACCCAGCCCGCTCAGGCGCGGTCAGCGGTGGTGGTGACCGTGGTGGCCGCGGTGGCCCCAGGAGGCTTCGTCGACGAGGCGGCCGTGGTCGTTGCGCAGGGTGGCGGTGTCGGAGTCGTTGTCCCACACGTAGTTGCGGCGGTCCTGGTAGACGTCCCGGTCGGTGTCGAGGCCGATCCCGGTGTGGACGCGGACGGTGGCGCGGCCGGCGAGGCGGTAGTGGTCGAAGGTGTAGGTGCGGCCGTCCTCGTCGGAGAGGGTCCAGCCGTCCAGGTTCACGCCGTGGCGGGAGTAGTTGGTGATCTCCACCCACTCGCTGTTCAGGGAACGGTTGGAGCGGTTGTCCCAGCCCGGGGAGTCGTACTGAACGTTGCTGATCTCCACCCGCTCGCGGTGCGGGCGGTGGTCAGCTGCCGAGGCGGGCACGGCGATCGCCGCAGTGATCGCTGCCGTGGTCATGGCGGCGGCGGTCAGACGACGAACGGTCACAGATACGGTCACAGGTTCCCCCTGCATTGTGCGGCACAAGCCCAAAACCGCCTGGTGGCGGCCGGGTTGTGCGGAGTGCGGGTGGCGGCCGGCCGGCCGCGCATTCACACCATGCCCGCCTCGATCGTCCGATGTGAACGACACTCGGGCGGCGTTGCCGATCACCGACACCGCTGTGACACTCGCCTGCAATGTCCATCTATGTCATGAAGGGGCGCGCGAACTCCGGCGCCAGCTGGAGAGGCCTTGGGAGGACTGGGCGGCACCCGAATCCGGGCGATCTCGAGCCGGGAGCCGAGGATTTGCTGTCACCCGAAAGTGAGTAACAAGCCCTCCGTGACATGCCCCGAGGCAGCGCTCCGGAGATACGTCACGCCTCCCACGGACAGCCGCTAAAGGCGGGTGGGGTTGGGTGCGGACGCGGCGGTGAGGTCGGCTCCGGTGTCTGCTGTGCGCTGCGAGCTGGTGGTGCCGTGCCAGTCCAGGCAGATGACGGTCGCGTCGTCTTTCAGGTGGCCTTGGCCGGCGTCGACGACCGCGCCGATCAGGGCACGGGCGGCTTCTCGCGGATGCAGTGGACGGGTGTCGGCGATCAGCTTGGGCAACTCGATTGAGGTGGCGTTGCGTTCGAGCATGCCGTCGCTGAAGAGTACGAGCCGGTCGCCGGGCCGTAGGTCGAGTGTCTGCCTGCGGTAGGCGTGCGGGGGTTTGAGACCGAAGGGCAGGTCGACCTTCGGCCGGATCTGCTGCACGTGGCCGTCCCGCAGTCGCAGCGGCCAGGGGTGGCCGGCGTTGACGAACTCGGTGGCGCCGTCGCGGAGATCGATCCTCAGGAGCTGGCCGGTCACATAGCCACGCTGATCGTTGTCACGCATGGCCTGATCTGCTTGTCTCGCCTGTTCCACCAGGTCGGCGCCCGCGCGCCGGGCCCGGCGCAGGGCGCCCACAACCAGGGTGGCCAGCAGGGCTGCTTGGACGTCGTGGCCCATGGCGTCGGTGATCGACAGCTGCACGGTGTCGCGGTCCAGCACGTAGTCGAAGGTGTCTCCCCCGACGTGATCGGCCGGCTCCAGCGCGCCGGCGACCGCGAACTGCGCCGCCTCGCAGGCCAGTGAGGACGGCAGGAGCCGGTGCTGGATCTCCGCGGCGAGGCTCAGCGGCAGAGTGCGCCTGCCCCACTGGTACAGGTCGGTGAAGGGCCGGTTGGCGATGACGATGTAGGCAAGTGCGTGTGCGGTCTCGCTGATCTCGCGCATCACCTCCGCGTCCGGTGCGGCAGGCAGGAACAGCTCCAGGAGACCGATGGCGTCCCCGCGGTTGGTCACCGGGGCCACCACCCGCGTGTGCGCGGTCTGGCCCCTGGTTTCTACCGCCGGACGTTGGGTGCGGATCACGTCGTCGTAGACAGTGCCTCGCAGGGCGATACGGCGGGCCGGCTCACCGGTCCCGATGCTGCCCGCCGCCCCCAGCCGCACCACCGAACTGCCCGTGAAGTCCGTGATCAGAAAAGACACCGCCACCGCTGCGAGCCGGTCCCGCAAAATCCGGGCGACGACATCGAGGGACTCCACCGGCGGCGCGCTCTCCGCCGCCTCCAGCATCTGCGCCAGCGTGGTCGCACCGCCCTCACTGCTCCTGCCCGCCGCACCGCGATCGGCGCGCTTCCCTGCGACACTTGGCCTTTTCACCGTCACCGCAACACCTCGCTCCTTCACGGCGCCCGGGCACCTCTCAGAGGCGGGCGTTCCGTGGCCCACACGGCATGGGCAGACCATCCTGACACTGACGAGACCGCGCGCTAACGCAGGGCAGCCGGGCGAGCTGTCCCCCGCCATCCGTTCACCGCGCAGGTAGCCCTCCGAGACGGACACTCGTGCCCCGGGCGCCGCCATGTACACCCGTGCACCGGGCAGGAGCGGGAGCCTCGTGCGACGACTCTCGGCCTGAGGTAGGAAATCGAGTTTTGTCGTCAGAAGGTTGGTTACTCAAGGCGGTGCGGCATTGGGGGCCGCAGGGAAAAGCCTGGACATGTGGGGTTCAGGACGTTCCCGCCGGCGGCGGCTACGGCGGGAACACACCGGTCGGCCCGCTCCTCGCATGAGGCGGGCCGACCTATGCCGTCACGGCGACGACCTACGGCAGCGGTCTCCAGGAAGCACGCCTCAGGCGCGGGGTGCTCTGGAAGCGGATCGCGCTCCCCCACCGTTCCGTCCACAGCCCGAAGACGGCCCGACCTGGCTTCCCGCACACGCCATTGACGCTCGGATCAGCATCAGCGACCGGCGGCACCGTCAGTGTCATCGTGTCGAGACCTCCTTCTCTCAGCCCCTCCCCGCGTCTCGAACAAAAATAGAACAGATGTCATGCGGGGGCAGAGCCCAGCTGCCGTGTCCGGAAGCCCGCACCGTCGTTGAAAAGAGCAGCGCGCAGGCTTCCCCCGGCCCACCGAGCGGACTTCGAGGGCCCCTCCCCGTGCGCGCACCACCCGGAGCGGGCCCTTGGTCTTTCCCCTGCCTTCCCGTGGGGCGATGTCTGCAAGGCCGCAGCCCCCTGCCCCGACCGAGACCCGTGCCGTCGCATGCGGGCGTTCAGCCGTGCCAAGGGATTGACCACCAAGGTCGACCGGGTTTTGGGTGGTGGTCCGACACAGCAGGAGGGGGCGCCGCAATGAGCCAGGACATCACTCCAGCCAGGGCGAGCACGGACGAGTGGCTGTACGAGATCACCGCCGAGGCCCGCAAAAGCGGCGCCCGCGTCTTCAGCGTGAGCGTGCCCCTCAACCACGCCACCACCCCAGGCCTCGTGTCCGAGCCCCTCCTGGCGGCCGCAATCGAAGGCGTGGAAGCACAGGGCTGGCAGCTGGAGAGCGTGACCTCCTACGGCGGCGCCCTGCCCACCTACACGACACCGCCCCACGAGAACACCGCCCAGTTCTGGGCGCTGCTCGTCTTCCGCACCACCTACAAGGGCATCGTCTGACCCCGGCCTTCGACGGCAGGATGCAGGGTCCGGCATCGTGTCCTGGCCGGCTCTAGCGTCGTTGAACCGGACAGCGCGCATCCGTTCCATGTCTCCACAGCCATGCCGGATGCGCGAGCGGCCGAAGGCCTCGACTATCCGCTGCCCGGGTTAGGGTTCTCGGCCGTAGCCCGGTCCCGACCGCGCTCTGGACGGGACCGGGCTACTTCCCCCGCGGCTGGCGAACCTGCGCGGTCCACACTGCCGTCACCTACATCCGGTGAGTGGCAGACCCGGCGGCAATACTCACCTCATGGCGATCACGATGACGAGCTACGCAATCCGCTGGACGGACCCCGACGGCGTGCCGCGCGCAGCCGGCGTCTCCTACGACAAGGCCAGCGCCGAGGACCGCAAGACGCGATTGACCGCGGAGAAGGGCACGCCGCATCGAGATCGTGCCGGTCAAGTCCGGGGAGCGGCTTCAGCCTGTGAGCTGACAGCCGCATAGCCTCCCGTGGGGAGCCGGGAGGAGCGGCGGGCCCGTACACGGCGACGCGGCGGGGCCCGAGCGGCTTCCGTCCCGGGGACGTCAGGAAGACCGCACCACCACCATGCACCCCTTCCCGGTCAGCGCGATAGATCACGGCCGGAAATAGGCGCACGTCGAGTGCTCAGACGCCCGCTCCCCCGGCGGAGAGCTGGGCGCCTGTGTGCGCAGGCGTGGTGAGTAGCCCGGCCTCCGGGTGTGCACGCGAGGGAGGCCGGGCTTTGCTGAGCCCCCTGACCAGGCAGTGGACATCAGGTGCTCAGCTCTCGCATCCAGGTTCACGGCCGGGGACGCGAGCGACATCCTGCTCAGCGACGCCCGACGCGCCGGGACACGACATCCGGGCCCACCACTGCTCGGCAACACACCAGCTCAACATGCCCTGTGCGGGGGCTGCGGGAGGTGTGACGAGATGCTTTTGAGGGTGTTCGGGTGGTTCGGCGCTGCTGGTGCAACCGTGTCGGGGCGGGCCGCCTCCTGGACATCAACAGAGCGTCGGATGCTGGAGGATGCATGCAGGAGTGGCAGTACTCACCGACCGACTCGACGTTGCCCGAGCTGGCGCTGGATCCCTACCGCTGCGGATTCGACGCGCACACGACCGTAAGCGGCGTAGAGACAGGAGAACCCTGGGGGGACGAGGACTGGCGGGTCCCAGCCCAAGCACGGCCCGCCGAACAGCAGGCGTCGTGGCCCGCACCGGACCCCAGCCAACGACTGCCCTTCGCGATGGCCGCGCACGACCGGCGCCGCCTGGAACTACAGGCCACACTCATCCGGGCGGGAGTTGCGCCCGCGCCCGGAGACCTGCACGCCGTGGAAGCGCTGAGCGCCCTCGACGACGTCGTCAACGACGCCCTCCAGCGATGGATCGCGCCACACTGAGCGCGGGCCCCCACCAGCGTGGTGCCCCACGGTCGCCTCACGCAGCCCGGCGGCGTCAACGAGGCGTATTCAGGCCGGAGGGTCATCGGCTCGCTCATCCTGCTCGCCCTGTACCGGGTCATCACCGGCAAGCACCGCCACGCCTGACCGTAGATCAGCACCTTCGGCGAAATCGGCTCCGTCCTCCCCTTTCAAGGGAGGACGGAGCCGCCGTCTTTTCCCCGGCGCGCCAAAGCGTGCAGAACGCCCTGGCAGGCTGCAATACATGGCTGTCCCCATCAGAGACTCCAGGCCGCCAGGGCGGCGAGCCGTCGGGGTGCGGGTGCCGGAGAGGGCAGGCCGCGGTAAACGTGAGGCTCCGCCTCAGGGCCGCGGTTGTATCGTGCCGATACGGTCGGCGGTGGTCGGCTGGAGGCCTGAAGTGCGAAAGCCGTCGGCGGCGGCGGGACGGGAGCCGGTTGTGCGCGCGCGTGACTTGACGGAGGAGTACGAGACGGTCAGCCTCGACAGTGATGCTCTGGCCGCAGCGCGATTGATGGCCGAGCAACGGCTTCCGGCGCTGCTGGTGCTGGACGGAGCGGGTGCGCCGAAAGCGATTCGGCCAGCATCGCAGATGATCAAAGTTGTGGTGCCCGGATATGTGATCGAGGACCCGACCCTGGCGGCCGTGATCGACGAGCACCACGCCGACCGGCTGTGCTCCGCGTTGAAGGGCCGCACCGTACGCGACTGCCTGTCGACGACCACACCGCCACCTGCCATCGCCGCCGGCGACCACACAGCGCTGGAGGTCGCCGCGCTGATGGCGCAGGCCCGCAGCCCCCTCGTGGCCGTCATGGACACAGGCACGGCGGGCGCGCAACTTCTGGGCGTCATCACGGCTTCTCATCTGCTGGAACGCCTGCTGGCCGCCAGCGCCGCCTGAGCCGGGCCGTCCCGCCCACCCTGTTCTTTGGTTGCGGGTTTTCAAGTAGACGGCGCCGGGCCGGACTGCAACGGCTGCCCGGATCCGGCGGTCGCGTTCTGTCGGCAGTGCCGGCCACCTGCTTGTTAAGGAAGCGTCAAGAGCCGGTAGGGTTCGTCGCGGTGTGCCGGGAAGTCTGGTCGGCGATAGGGACAACTCTGTCTTCCGATCGGGGCGCGCACGGTGAACGACTGGCACAGCTGGGCGGCGATCATCGTCTTCGTCGGCGCCTATGCGCTGATCATCAGCGAGAAGATCCACCGCGTCGCCGTCGCCCTCGGCGGCGCGGGCCTGATGCTGGCGATCGGGGCGACCGACGACGTCTCGGCGTTCTACTCCGAGGACTCCGGCATCGACTGGAACGTCATCTTCCTGCTCATGGGCATGATGATGATCGTCGGTGTCCTCAAGAAGACCGGCATGTTCGAGTACCTGGCCATCTGGTCCGTGAAGAAGGCCCACGCCCGGCCGTTCCGGGTGATGGCCATGCTCGTCGTCATCACCGCGGTGGCCTCGGCCCTCCTCGACAACGTCACCACGGTCCTGCTGATCGCCCCGGTGACCCTGCTGGTCTGCGAACGCCTCGCGCTGCCGGCGGCGCCGTTCCTGATCGCCGAGGTGTTCGCCTCGAACATCGGCGGGACCGCGACCCTCGTCGGTGACCCGCCCAACATCATCATCGCCAGCCGGGCCGGCCTGACCTTCAACGACTTCCTCGTCCACCTCGCCCCGCTGACCGTGGTCCTGGTCGCCGTGCTCGTCGCACTGTGCCGGGTGATGTTCCGCAAGTCGTTCGTCTACGACGAGCAGCGGGCGGTGGAGATCATGGCCTTGGAGGAGCGCGAGGCCATCAAGGACCCGCGCCTGCTCGTGCAAGGGCTGATCGTCCTCGCCCTGGTCGTGGCCGGGTTCGTGCTGCACCCGGTGCTGCACTACGAGCCCAGCATCGTCGCGCTGCTCGGTGCCGGGCTCCTCATCGCCGTCTCGACCGCCGAGACCGGCGAGGTCCTCTCGGAGGTCGAGTGGCCCACGCTCGCCTTCTTCGCGGGCCTGTTCATCATGATCGGCGGGCTCATCGACACCGGCGTGATCGACGAGGTCTCCAAAGCCCTGGCCGATGCGATCGGTACCAACGAACTCGGCGGCTCCCTCACCCTGCTGGGCGCCTCGGCGGTCCTCTCCGGTGTCGTCGACAACATCCCCTACGTCGCCACGATGGCGCCGATCACCAGCGACCTCGTCCACACCATGGGCGGCGGCAGCGACCACGTCATGTGGTGGGCCCTCGCCCTCGGCGCCGACCTCGGCGGCAACGCCACCGCCATCGGCGCCTCGGCGAACGTCGTCGTCCTCGGCATCGCCGAACGCAACCGCCAGCCCATCACCTTCTGGCAGTTCACGAAATACGGCCTGATCGTCACCGCCGTCACCGTGGCGATCTCCTTCGCCTACGTCTGGCTGCGCTACTTCGCCCTCGCCTGATGATGGTGTCGCGTCGGGCGGCACCAAGTTGGCTAGAGCGCTTCTGTGGTCGAGGTGGGTGATTCCTCTTCCGCCGGGGTCCCGCGGCCGATCGTCATGGACCAGTGCACGGCAGAAGATGCCTCGACGGACACGACGCCGCTGTGTTCCACGCCTTTGACCGCGACCTGGTTGTAGGTGGTGCTGACTTCGCCGGCCTGGCACTCCAGCGGGAAGGAGATATGCACGGACCGGACAGCGACCTTGATCTTCCCCGCGCCCTGGCAGCGCACCGCGACGATCAGCGCGTCTCCCTTCTTGCCCTCGGTGAAGGCGAGTGCGGCGTTCCCGGTGGTCGCCTTCTGGCGGCCAGCGAGTGTCTCACCGGCGTCCAGCTCCGGAGGCTGCTGGACCGCGGGCTGTGTCGTGCTCGGAGTGGGCGTGGCCTTCATCGACGGCTCGGACGAACGTGCGGCCGGGGACGCCTTGCTGTCGTCATGCCCGGACGAGCAGCCGGTCAAGGGGGCGAGCAGCGTGGCGCACGCGACGATCAGGGCTGCGCGGGTTCGACGTGGCACATCAGTCCTCCCAACTAACCCACCCAAAGCAGTGGTGGTCGACCCCGGCTCACTGCCCGGCTGGCAGCCCGCATCGCTCCGGCCGTACGCCCGAACCCCCTGCGAATCCCAGCGATCTTCCTGGGCCTTTGCCATGTCCTCCCCCAACTCGATCGTTGTGACCCGATCCCCGCGGCGTGTCCCTGCGGGGCCGTCAAGGGCTCTCAACGCAGCCCGCTACACGACGAGTTGCAGCTGCTGGTCTCCCGTAAGGGTCGCTGTTTTCGTCCGATCATGCGACACCCTGGCGCACTTCTCATCGTTGCCTCTCTTGCCCTCGCAGCGTGCCAGCCTTCCCCGCAAAGCGGGACGACCAACTCCCCTCCACCGCACGTGGCCGCCGGAATCGACAGTGATGCCCTGAGCGAAGGCGAACGCCTCTACCTGGACGATCTCCTCCCCAAGGCACCCAGCACCGAAGTCGGCACACGGTGGAAGAAGACCGTCACGTCGAAAAGAAAGAGCGACCTGGACATGCTCTTCGACGGCGAACGGCTGACCTTCTGCAAAGCCCATCGGCGCGACAAAGAAACTTTCATCGGTCGAATGGGGCAGGACGAAGGGTATTTCGCGTTCCAGCGGCAGGAAGCCACCCAGAAGAATCTGTGCTGACCGGACCATCCGCTGCTCCACATCCTGATTTGCCTCGTTTCCCGCCCATTGATCGACGGATGCAATTCCAAAGTAGCGGCTTCTTCGTAGCGTCCGGACCGCCCCGTCATCCGTTCTGGAGGCTGAACTCGCAGCCGTCGGTACCCACTCCAACGTCGGAGAGGATGACCGGCTAGCAGGCAATGACTGCTAGCTAGCCGAGCCCCCGTCCCACTACGCTCCTGGAGCGCAACGTGGCTGGTGAGGGCTGTCACGCCTGTCACGTCGCGCGTGCTGAGACTGAAAGGGCAGGGGCTGTCGGGTGACGAAGCGACTGACCCGGCTGTGTGACGGTGCGACAACATGGGGGCGTGCGTGGAGTGGGGAACAGTTGCCAGCGTCATCGCTGGCGGGCTAATAGGCCTCAGCGGCGACACCATCGGCAGAATCGGTGCCCGGCGCCAAGCTCGGCGGGCCCGGCAGGAAGCCCTGGAGGATGCCGAGACAGCACGACAGCACGCGATCGAGGACGAGGGCAGGAAAGCCCGGCAAGACCGTCAACGCCACGCGGTAGAGAAGATTCTGGGCGCCTACCTGGAGCACCCGATCCTGCTGGTCGGTCAGAAGCATGAGGACACCGTGCGGAGCGCCACCGACATCTATCGCGTCCTGGCGTTCGAGCAGTCGTTCCTGCTGGACGACGACCTACGCCACCGCATCGTGGAGATCAGCGATCTTCTGGACCTCGCCGTAGCCGACGCAGTACCGGGATACTCCCTCCCGGAGGTCGCGTTTTTGTCGAGGAGCGAAACACGGATGCTCATGGGGGCCTGGTCCCGCGGCAGCGAACTGCCGGACTCCATCAAAAGCTGGCACGACATACGGCAGTTGCGCCCACAGATCGCAGCCCAGTGGCAGCAGACGCTCCGCGACAGGGGCCTGTCCATCAGCCTCCCGCCACTCTCCATCTACTGAGACCGACGCCGAAGCAGCGCCGGACATACAGCAGCCCTCGACCGGAATCTGGTCGAGGGCTGCTGTATGTGTTGTGGTCGTGAAGGGCGGGCCCGGTATCCGGGCCCGCCCCTCCTTCACGCCGCGGCCGGGTGCCTCCGGTATCCGTGGCGAAGACACCCGCCCGGGCGGTCAGCGGAGGTGGTGACCGTGGTGGCCGCGGTGGCCCCAGGAGGCTTCGTCGACGAGGCGCCGGTGGTCGTTGCGCAGGATCGCGGTGTCGGAGTCGTTGTCCCACACGTAGTTGCGGCGGTCCTGGTAGACGTCCCGGCGCGTGTCCAGGCCCGTGCCGGTGTGGACGCGGACGGTGGCGCGGCCGGCGAGGCGGTAGTGGTCGAAGGTGTAGGTGCGGCCGTCCTCGTCGGAGAGGGTCCAGCCGTCCAGGTTCACGCCGTGGCGGGAGTAGTTGGTGATCTCCACCCACTCGCTGTTCAGGGAACGGTTGGAGCGGTTGTCCCAGCCCGGGGAGTCGTACTGAACGTTGCTGATCTCCACCCGCTCGCGCTGCGGGCGGTGGTCAGCTGCCGAGGCGGGCACGGCGATCGCCGCAGTGATCGCTGCCGTGGTCATGGCGGCGGCGGTCAGACGACGAACAGTCGTCGATACGGTCACAGGTTCCCCCTGCATCGTGCGGGCACAACCCCAAGACGCCCTGTTGGGAGCCGGGTTGTGCGGTGTGCGGGTGGCGGCCGGCCGGCCGCGCATTCACACCCTGCCCGGCTTGATGGCGCGATGTGAACGACGCTCGGATGGCGTTGCCGATTGCCCACACCGTCGTGACACTCGCCTGCAATGTCCATCTACGTCATGAAAGATCGAACGAACCTGCACACAGGAGCGCCTGCCCTTGGTAGGACTGGGCGCCGCCCGGAACCGGCCCACTCCCCGGCCTCGGCGGAGCGCACTCCCGTCACCCGTAAGTGAGTAACAGCGTCACGGCGAACAGCCCGTCCGGCAGAGCCGTCCGCGCCCACACTCACCGCTTGCCCCGTCCTCGCAACCACCGGCGCGTCAGGCCACTGACCAGCACGATGCACAAGCCGATTCCGATCACGGGCAGCGCCCACCCGTCAGGTATCCACGCCCTCGCTGGACAAAAACACGAGCACCCCTTCACGTCAGCGGACTGGCATCGACAGCGCTCGCGGCCCGCGCCGACTTCGAGTGCTCACGACGAACGCGCCCATCGCGACAGCACACACCACAGTTGGGCACGCGGGAATTCAGCGCCACCACCCAGTGCCCCTTGAACAGCGCATCAGTCCCGGGGCTCCACGCGCGCCACGACAGGCCCCGCGGTCTTGCCCGCTGGCCACACTAGTGACGGCGCCGGTCCGGCCGCGACAGGCGGCCGTCGCGGCGGTTGTCCGGACCCCTGCTCGGAGCCGTGTGCTCCGCGCAACCTGCCCCCACCGTGTCCTGGTGGGGGGGGCTTGCTTATACCTCAGTGCCTGTCCGCTTTCACCCGGTACCCCCTCCTTAACGAGTTCTGCGTCGGCGAGATGGTCCTCGTCTGGGACGACCTCCCCCACTGACAGCGGCCACTTGTGCGGCCTACCCCTCACACCGGCACGGTCCCCGTCATGCGCGTTCGAGCTGGCCACTCGCCTCGCTGTCACCGCTCTCGATCTGTCCGGGACGGGACACCTTTTTCGATTCGAACTCCGCAGGAGGACTACCAACAATGTCCAACGAACCGCGCGACGACCGTCACTCTGTTGCCCTGCTCCTGATGGGCACGGCGTTCGCCGGACTGCTCGCCGTGCTCTACCCGGGACTTGTGCCGGCCCTCGGAGTCGCCGCGGCGGTCTTCATGGCGCTGTACCTGTTCCTAAGGCTCTGATCCGACGACTGACGACCTCCGCGGCAGCCGTGACTGTCCTTGCCGGCGGGCTGAGGCCCCGGCTGCTTCGGCCGCCGTTCCTGCCCGGTCCGGGGCGGCCTGTACGACCACGTACACGGTCACGGGGCGGACGGTCGGCGTGCGGCGTCCCGCGTGGAACGAGGGCCCAGTGGCCCGGCCCGACAGCCCGGTCGACCCATAACTGCACCGCGGCGACGTCCTCGCCTCCTGCACCGCCGCGGTCGCCCGGACACCGAGCGGCCCCGCTTACCGCAAGTGCGGCCGCACCGGCTCAACCTGGCGCGTGGTCCAAGGCGGACAGATCCCCGCCACCTGCCTCCGCCGGACCTGACCTCTCGACCCCAAGCCGGAGCCTCGGTGAGCCGGTCGCCCTCGGCGGCCAACAGGAACGGTCTGGTCCGTCACCACGGGGGGAGCGACGGACCAGACGCACGGCCCACGATGGCACAACTCCAGCTTCCACGGCGCGGCTTCGCTCCTCAGGCCTCAGGAGGAGGGGCTCCAGCGGCCGAAGCGGGCCAGCAACGCCCGCGCCCCGCTCTCGTCCAGGCCCAGCGCCGCGGCGGCCTGCCCGGGGTCGGCGTCCCTGCGGGCATCACGGGCCGGCCAGTACGCGGTCTGCGCCGCGAGGACCTCCAGATGCCGCGCGGCGCGGATCGCCGCCAGCGGCGACGACTTCGCCAGCTTCTCCACCTCGACCTCCAACTGCTCCAGCAGGACCGTGACGGCTTCCGGGAGCGGCACGGCCGAGCGCTCCACGTCTACGGTGTGCGCGTCCCAGTCCCGCATACACGTGTCCGCCGCACCCGCCCCCGCCGTCTGGAGGTCCTGGTCGCCGATCTCCTCCCCGTCCAGTCGTTGCTCGGGCCCGTTCCAGCCGCAGGAGCACACCGCGCGCAGCGCGGCCGTGCGCGGGCCCTGCCGGGGGCGGCCGTCGTAGACGCTCCACTGCGACACCGCCTGGCCGCCACCACCCGAGCTTGCATCGAAGTAGACGGGCCGCGGCACCGTCCCGTCGTCCAGGACCACGCCGACCGCCCCGGTGTGACAGGACCCGAACTCCTCCGTCGTCCACGTCTCCCGCTCGCCATCCCCCACAGCCCCGCCCCTTCCCAACCGCGTCGCGCCGCCATGCCCGCGGCGCCGAACACGACCATGCCGCAGCCACGGCAGGTCGCACGCCGGAATCACCGAAGAGGTGAACCAGCTCCGCGGCACCTGAAGGCCTGGCGCGCTGGTACGGGGGCACGCGGGCTCAGACGCAGTTGCTCACACCGCGGGGAAAGAAGGGCCATGACCAGCAGCGAGTGGATTGTGACGGCAGTGGGCGGACGGGCGCCGGACTTCGTCCCGACGTGGGTGCAGGTGCTGCTCTTCGCTGTGCCGATGGCGATCGTCGCCGTGGTGATGTACCGGCGCAGCAAGTCCTAGCCCGAGATCGTGACTGCTGCGGACCGTGCCCGCGCCCGTCTTATCCGCTTGGCCACGGGAGTCGCGCTGCTGTGAGGCCTCGTGTCGAGCCGTCGTACGGAAGTTCGCTTGCCTCGAACGTCTTGTGACACACCGGCTACGACTGTCACGGTCTGGTCTGCAACTACGCGGAACAACCTGGCGATGAGGGTGACCGGCCCATGATCGTCTCCTTCCGATCATCGAGGGGGATTCTCATGCTCACCACCTTCCGCGGCGTCGTGGCCGCAGCCGTTATGGCCGGCGCGCTGCTGACACCGGTGGCCGTCGCGACCGATGCCGTCGCGGCCTCGTGCGCCCGGCACACCACCGGCGTCTGCAAGGCCAACTCCTCCCACCCGCGCGGCGCGACCGCGAAGTGCAAGGACAACAGCTACTCCTACAGCGCCCACTTCCGCGGCACCTGTTCCCACCACCGCGGCGTCAAGTACTGGTACCGGTAGTCAGGCACGCGCTGTGGCGCCGTCCGACCGTGGACGGCGCCGCAGCGCGTTGCGCTTCGCACCGCAGACCAGGCCGCGCCCCCGCCGGGGCGCGGCCTGGTCTGCGGTGCTGAGGGTCAGGCGGCCTTGTATTCGAGTTCGAACAGGGCGCGGTGTTCGTTGATGAACTCTTCGACGGTGGCGAGACGCTCGCCGATGATGGTGGGGGCGTCGTCGCTGATGCCCGCCAGGCGGCCTTCCTGCTGGTCGATGGTGACGGCCTCGAAGTGCTTGAGCTTGGGCAGGTCGTCGCCGATGCCGATGAGGTGGAGGAAGGTCGACACGGTGACGTGCTCGAACTCCAGGTCCTTGCCCAGGACGCGGCTGACTTCGGCTGCGAGCTCCTCGTGGCTGTACTCCGCCGGGCCGGTCAGGACGTAGGTCTGGCCGGCGTGCTTGGCCGGGTCGGTGAAGATCTTGGCTGCGGTGAGCGAGATGTCGCGGCCGGCGATGGGGGCGAAGCGGCTGTCGGCGTCGAACGGCATGGCGTAGCGGCCGTAGCGGATCAGGCCCGAGATGTAGAGGAGCCACTGCATGAAGAAGGTGATCCGCAGGTGGGTGGTGGGGACCCCCCGGGCCCTGTGTCTGGCCGGGCAGCGAGGCATACCTGGCGCAGCTGCCCCACGACACGATCCTGGTACGAGTGCACTGCCACTGCTGATGCCCCACAAAAGCTGTGCCAGAGCCCCTAGGGTTCAACGAAGCCAACCCGCAGCAGCGGATGGCGGCGGAGGATGTCCTGCTGGTAGTCAGCGAGCTCGCGACGAACGCCGTCAGAGCGGACCGTCACCTGGCGGTCATCAGCGGTCGCTGCGCGGGTAGTTGGCGGAGATGAAGCTGTGGTGGAGGTCGATGGCGGCTGCGTTGGTGGGGTTCGGTGTCATGGTGATGTTCTGGCGGCTGGTGCGGCATGAACCGTGGGGGGTGTCACTGCTCGCTGCCGGCTTCTGGGCGATCTCCTGGTCCTTGATCTTTTGGTGGTGGGCGCGGCGGCAGGCTGGGGAGCGACAGAAGTAGGCATGCGGGGTATGCGGCCCAGATGAAGCTCACGAAAAGAACGCGGGATGTCCTGACTGTGGCGGCGCTCTACGTGGTTGTCGTGGTTGCCCTGCGCTTCTCAGGAAGCGGCATGGGCTGGTTGATGGCGTTGGTGATGGGCCTTGTTGTCACGCCGTTGGCGCTGTGGATGACGTGGCTGCGTCGGCATTTCACGCAGCGGGCGAGGGAGTTTGGCCGTCGGCACGGGTCGGCGGCGTGGCCAGAGGATCGTCACCGTCGCGGCTGATCGCGGTGAGCTGGACGGCCACTGGCCTCCTCCTGCGGCTCCCGCTCCTCCACTGACCGGACGACCGTGCCGTGCTCGCTGGGACAGTCCTCGGTATGTAGACGGAAGTGCGGGTAGGGGCCGGGCTCGATCCCTCCGTCCAGCCATCCAGCGAGCCATTCCTTGAGCGACAGTGTGGGGCCAGGGCACAGCATGTGTAGGGGTCCCAGTCCCAGATCCGTCCTTCCTCGGTCGTGAAGTCAACCAGCGTCCACATGGCGCACCACGGCCCATCAGCGGAGCGACGCCGGGCGGCTTCACCGGATTGAAGCCCATTAGCAGTGAGCCTCCATGATGTCCGGTTCGTCACTGAACCACTCGCCGTTGTCGGTCACCGACGGGACGGGCCAGCTACCGAACCCGCCGTCGGCGACCTCGAGATACAGGCGCCGCAGCAAAGGCGGAAACGCCATGCCCATACTGGCCTCACCGCATGCAACGTCTGCGGGTGAAGCGGGCGGCGGCAGGGCGCGGTCCAAGACGGCTGCCCGCACCGCCTCGATAAGTTCGTCGTCCGTCATGCTTTGCCCCATCGCCTCGTCTTGCGATGTGCTCCCCCGTGGGCGCGAACACGGCCCACGGTGGCAGATCCACGCCACTGCCGTGCACGACAACAGCCGGGCCGCCTCGGCCGTGTCAGTCCGGGTCCTCAGCGGAGTTCGACGGTGTACGAACTCCCGCTGAACTCCCAGCCGTCGGTGCCGGCGCCGATGTCGGAGACGATGATCTCGTCGATGAACAGGTCTTCGAGGTCGTCGTCACGCAGGTCTCCGGCGAGCCAGCGGGTCTCGATGTCGGTCCAGTCGCCGCGGCTGGCGTCGATCCGCAGGGGGGCGGCGCGGCGGTTGCCGCGTTCGCGTTCGTCCGCGCCGGTCTTGACCAGGCCGCTGATCTCGTACGTGCCGTTTTTGACGGTGTCGGTGAGGGGCTCGGCGGCCACGATGGCGACGTTTTCGTAGGCGGTGTGGATGAGGTCGCGGTAGCTGCGGCGCACGTTGTACTCGGGGTCCGACAGCCACTTGATCAGGGTCTCGGGGCGGACGTCGAGGCCGGCGGTATCGAGGGCTTCGTAGCCGCGGCGGGTGCCGGTGAGCTGGCTGAGCTGGGCGTGCCAGTGCTGGGCGTTGTAGGTGGACAGGCGGTGGCGTGGGGTGACCTGGGTGCGCAGGAGGTCGTTGAGGGCGGCGCCGAGGGAGCCTCCGCGGCCGGTGGGGCCGGCCATCAGTCGTCACCTTCCGGGATGAACGTGCCGGGCTGGATGAACTTGGCCTTCACTTCGCCGAACCCGGTCCCCACCCGGTACGTGTCGGGTGCGGTCTGGTCGGGGACCCAGAAGATCGCGGCGTCGACGTTGCGTAGGGCGATGAGGGTGTGGCCTGTCTGGACGGCTTTGAAGGCGCTGAACCAGTGGCGGACGGAGGCTTCGGCGACCATGCTCATGCGCCAGTCCGGCCGCCAGAACGGCGACCGCGATTCGGGCCGCTTTGGCCACAGCAGACGCAGGGCGATGGACAGGCGGGTCTTGTAGTTCTTGTACGGCTCTCCCCTGGCCTGGATCAGCTCCGTGCGGGCGTCCTTGGTGGCCTGGTAGAAGGGCTTGAACAGGGACTCGTTGGCCTTGCCCGTCCACGAATCGTGGATGGTCACCGGGTCGGTGAGGTGGCCGTCGCGGTGAAGGCGTTCGAGCATCTTGATGTGCGGGGTGGTCACCCATACCCGGCCCTGTTCGTCGGGCCGCTCCTCAAGGCGGCCGAGCGGGTGCGGCATGCCGGGGTAGTCCCACTCGGGGACAGTGATCTGGTAGATGCCAGCCTGGCTCTTGTCGAAGACATCCAGGGGACCGGTGTGCAGGAGCTTGTTCGGAGCGAGGGGGACCGCGGAACAGGCGGAGGGGAAGGAGCCGTTGCGGTCGATCAGGCACATCAGACCGTCGCCGAACGAGGCGGGCACGTCGAGCCGGTCGCGCCGCACCCGCTTGCCGTTGCGCTCGTGAGCGACGCGGGTACTGGTGACCTCGGGGTGGACCCAGCCGGGCTCACCGTCCATGTCCTCACTGACCAGCGGCCACGGCCCGGCCTCCCGGTCCTCGGTCCGGATGACCGGGATCGGATGCATCTTCGACCGCGCCACCGACTCCTTCAGGATCCGCAGGGCCGGGAAGACCGCGCCTTCCGGCTCGTCGTCCTCATCCCCCGGAACCAGACCGTCATCGTCATCCCGGCGCCCCGTATCGCCGTCCTCGGCGACAGGCGTGACGGCGCCCGCCGAAGCGGGAGCACCTGTCTGAGTCGCTGCGGAGGCGGGGGTGGGGGCGTTGAAGTCGTGCAGTGCGGCGGCGAGACGGCGGCCTTCGACGCTGTCGGGCGTCTGCAGGCCTGCCGCGGCCAGCTCCGCGAGCGGGGCGTGGAGGTCGTCGAGGTCCTTCACGTGCGCGTCGGCAAGTGCGGTGCGCAGCGCCGAGAGGAGACGGGTCGCTTCCGCGGGCAGTCCCTTGACGACGCCGGAGGTGAACGGCAGCGCCGCGTCCGCGAGTTCACGGTCCGCCGCAGTACCCACGGTCTCCGGCAGCGCCTCGACGGCCGCGTCCGTACCGGTGGCAGCCGTGGGAGTGACCGGGGCGGGGCTGGGGCTGGGTGTGGGGGTGGTGTCGAGGAAGCGGGCGTGGGCGAGGTCGGGGCGCAGGCTGGTGGTGGCGATGATGCCCAGGTCGCGTTCGGCGACACTCACGCTCGTCACCTGCTGGCCCGCCGTGTTGGTGAGGGTGAGGACGACGTCGGCGTCCAGGAGGTTGACGACGGCCGGGTCGTCGGTGTCCAGTACCGCGAGGACCGGCACGTTCTGCGAGCGAGCCAGCTCCCGCAGGATCTGGCTGGCCTCCGACAGGTGCTCGCCGGAAAGCGGGAGGCGCGGATTGTGGGCCCGCTGCAGCCGGTCGACGACCACGAGGGCCAGATCGTCGGCAAGAGGCGCGGTGTCGGCGATGGCCTCGGCGGTCAGGTCGCTGCCATCGTCGATGAGCAGCGGCGCGTGACGCAGACGCTCGACCACTTCCTGCTCATCCCGGGTGAGGACGCCGGTCTTGAGGCGGGCGTAGTCACCGCCGGCCTCCGCGGCGATGATGCGGCGCGTGATGTCCGCGCTGCTCGGGCCTGAGGCGGCGTACAGGACACGAGAGTTGCGGACGAGCGTGGCGCGGGCGGCGGCGAGGCCGATCAGGCTGCCGCCCACCTGGGGTTCGGCTGCGACCAGGACCAGGCGGCCCGGGTGCAGGCCACCGGTCGCCTCGTCCAGCCGCGCGAGCCCGAAGGAGAGGCCGGGGGCTGATCCGGTGGCGAGGACGGCGCCGATCGCGTCACCGAGGGTGGCGAGGCGGCGGCCGCGTTCACGGGTGGGAGTGGGCTGGCTGGGCACCGCGCCTCCTGCGGTTGCCGCGCCCTCGGGCGCGGCCGTGTCGGGTGAGAGGGCAAGCTCGTTGGGATCGGCGGGGAGCAGGACGGCGATCGGCGTACTGTTCCGGCGCAGGACCTGGGGCTCTCCCCCGGCCGCCCGACTGATCAGGGTGCCGAACTCCTTCTGCGCCGCACTGAGCGGCCAGACGGGAAAGGCGCCGGTCTTCCGGGCAGCGGGGAACCGGTCCAGCGGGGCCAGCAGAACACGCTCGACCTGTTTGCCGCTCGACTTGTGGATCAGCGTGGTGATCCCTTCGTCTACGGCACTCTTGACCAGGCCGTAGAGATCCCTGCGGGCGTCACTGGCCGACGTCGGCCTCGGCGCCCCTGGCGACTGGCTCACTCACCCTCCCTGGTACTCAACTCCCCTACAGATTACCAGAATCAACACCACTACATAGGCAAAGTCACACACTTACTGGTCTCTACTCACTAACTGGAAGTTCAGCACGCTCTGCGGGCGCCGGGGCGTCCACGGCTTGCTACGCCCCGGCGTACGACCCGCACGCACTCCCCGCGTGCACCCCGCACCTCTCGCACCCGTCTGTACGCGCTCTGCCACGGTACGTAGCGTGTTCCCGTTCCTGTCGGGGCAGGTCAACTCACCACCCAGCGGGTCCCGTTCGCGACGCGGCGGGCCTCCGGTGCGTCAGGGGGAAGCGATGTCCAGGGGTCAGCGACGTGAGCACGTCCGGGCGGTCGGCGTCAGACGCATCAGAGCGGTCCCGTGCCTAGGGCGCTGGAAGCGTCGTGCGACCGGCGCGCTGTCGTCACTGGTACTGGCGGCCGTCGCGGTGGTAGCGGTGCCGTCGGGCCCGGCTGCGGCCGTCCCGTCCGGACCATACCTCTACATCGCCGGATACGGCAGCGGCACCGTGTCGGTGGTCGACCCGGCGACCGACACGGTGGCCGCGACCATCGCCGTCGGCGGCGCTCCTCGCTCCGTGGCGCTCGCGCCGGACGGCACCCGCGCGTACGTCTCCGACTACAGCAGGAACAACAGCAAGGTGTCGGTGATCGACACCACCACCGACACCGTGACCGCCACGATCGCCACCGGCAAGAACCAGGAACAGCTGGGCGTGACCCCGGACGGCTCCCGGGTCTACGTCGCCAACGCCGGCAGTGCGAGCGCGTCGGTAATCGACACGGCCACCAACACGGTGTCCTCCACCGTTCCGGTCACCGGGAGTCCTCGCGGACTCGCGGTGTCGCCGGACGGCTCGCGCGTGTACGTCACCAACTCCGGCAGCACGGTGTCGGTGATCGACACCGCGACTGACACGGTCTCGGCCACCATCGGACTGGGCAACAGCAGCGGACTCGCGGTCGCCTTCGCGCCGGACGGCGCGCACGCCTACGTCTCCAGTGCCGGCGACAACAGGCTCTACGTGATCGACACGGCCACCGAAGCGGTGACCGCCTCCATCGGCGTCGGCCTCAGCCCGCACGGGGTGCTCGTGTCGCCTGACGGCTCGCGCGTGTACGTCGCCAACTACTTCAGCAACGACGTCTCCGTGATCGACACGACGACCAACGCCGTGACCGCCACGATCGCCGTCGGTCAGTATCCATGGGAGATGGCGCTCCAGCAGGGCGGCGACCAGCTCTACGTCTCCAACAGCGGCAGCAGCGACGTGTCGGTGGTCGCGCTCGCCACCAACACGGTGACCTCCCGCTTCGGCGGCGTCGGCAGCACGCCTCTTGGCATCACGTCGGGCGTGGCACGCCCAGCGAAGGCGGACCTCGCCGTGGCGCTGAAGGCCAAGGCCAACGCTCTGCTCCCGGGCGCCATCGGCTACACGCTGAGCGTGCACAACGCCGGTCCAAGCACCGCGACTTCGGCGAAGGTCACCGCGACACTCCCCGCGGGAGTCTCCGCGACCGGACTCTCACCCGGCTGCACCGCCACGGGCAACACGGTCGTCTGCGCGTTCGCGAACATTCCCCCGAGTACGTCCGTCACGGCCGACTTCAAGCTTCCACTGTCGCTGCTCAGCCTCGGACAGATCACGGTCCAAGCGGCACGCACGACCTCGTCCCCGAACGATCCCAACCCCTCCAACGACACATCGTCGGCGACCTGCAGGGTGATTTCCCTCCTGCTCGCCACCTGCTGACGTCCCTGCGGATCGGATATCTCCGCTCCGCCACCGGGCGACCGCCGCTACCCGAACGCGCGTCGAAGTAGACGGGCCGAGCAACCGTGCCGTCGTCCAGGACGACGCCGACCGCCCCTGTGTGGCAGGCCTCCGCCTTGTTCGGTGTCGCCGGTCTGGGCGCCGGCACTGACCATGCCGCAGCCTGCGGGTGGCGTGCCGGTATCACCGAAGAGGTGAACCGGGATCGTGGCGAGGGAGGACCGTGTGCAGCCGCATTGTGGGCAGCGCTCGCGGCCGTCCCAGGCGGACCAGCCGAAGTCGGTCGGGGAGAGAGCGTGGCCCTCCAACTCGTTGCGTACGGCGTCGCGGTAGGCCCAGACGGCGTCCAGGTAGGGGTGGTAGATGTCGTGGAACGCGGGGGCCGAGATACCGGCGCCCGCTGCGACCGCCCTTCGCAGGGCCCGGAGGCGTTCGAACATGGTCTGGCCCGCTCGCGCGATCCGGGGGCTGGCGTCAAGGAAGAGGCGCTCGCGCACCTCGTAGATGCGGGCGTCCGTTAGCGCCAGACGGCTTGCTTCCTCCAGGTCGGTCACCTCGGCGCCGTTCTGCGCGAGGCGGCGGAGATCGGTGTGGGCCACGCCGGCGGCCGCGATGAACTCCGCGTAGACGTCCCGGCGGCGCGCCTGAAGGCCGCGGCGGTGTTCCTGCCGGGTGCGCAGGCGGTCGGCCAGCACCGTGCCTGCTATCGCGATCAGACCGCCGCCCAGTGTGGCGACCAGCGTTCCCCACTCCATCACGTATCCCCCAGGCGGTGTTCGGGAATGGCGCGCCGCCGCGCCGTGCGTCCAGCAGAACCCGCCCGGCGGCGGGGGCTGGCAGGGTACGCCCCAGCGTAGATTCGCGGTTGCGTGACTCTGCCTTTATGGCGGGGTCGTCAGTCGAGCAGGTCGCCCCCGTGTGTGCCGCTCCAGGTCGGCAGGGGAGGATGTCGACCCAGACGTGGCACTGTGCGGTGTCGGTACAGCGTCGGACCGAGTGTCGAGGAAGGACGCAGGATGAACTGGCGCGACTTCGCGGTGGAACTGGCCGCGATGGCGCGTGGCCTGCTCAGCCAGGACTCCGAGCAGGAGACGCTGGACGCGATCACTTCCACGGCGGTCCGCCTGGTGCCCGGGTGTGAGGCCGCCGGCGTACTGCGGCTGAGCGGAGGCAGGGCGCAGACTCTGGCGCCCACCGACTCGCTGGTCGTGGACAGTGACCACCTGCAGGAGCGGTTCGGTGAGGGACCCTGTTTCGACGCCGCGAAGGTTGGTCACCCCGTCTTCCGCATCCACGACCTGACCAGTGAGACCGCGCGCTGGAAGAACTATGCGCCCGAGGCCCGTGCGCTCGGGATCGGCAGCATGATGGGCTTCCTGCTCTACACCAACGAGCAGGACCTGGGAGCACTCGACCTCTACTCGCACCAGCCCGGCGCCTTCGACGAGGACAGCGAGACCGCCGGCTGGCTCCTGGCCTCACACGCCGCTGTCGCCTTCGCAAGCGCACGTCAGCTCACGCAGATGGAACAAGCGGTGGAAACGCGTGGGCTCATCGGGGAGGCGATGGGGCTGCTCATGTCGAGCCATGGTCTGAGCGAGGACGACGCCTTCGCCGTCCTGCGCCGCTACTCACAGGACCACAACATCAAACTTCGCGAGGTCGCCCGGCTCACCGTCGACCACGGCGGCCTCGACTGACCGGCCTCGGCGGGGCGGCTTCCCCGGCTGCTAATCGAACCGGGGAAGCCTGGACGCGACAGACCCCATGGGGTTTGCAACCAGCCACGCCTTGCCCGAGGAGTTCCCTGGTCTGCCTGTTGCATGCGCGGCGCAGGCGTCCGGCCGCGCCGCCGTCGCCGAGGTGCTGGACGCGCGGCTGTATCTGGCGAAGGCGCCGCTCACCGCGCCCAACGACACCACCACGTCCGGGCGGGCACAACGAGTTGGGCACCCCCCAATCCGTATAGCCGTGCCGCGAGTTCGAGCAGGCCTCGCGATGAACACCCGAGCCAGGGAAGGTCATACTCCCTGAATGACGATGCCGACAGGCCCCCTGATTATCTTCGATGACGACCACCATATGTATGTCCTGCCCGACAGGGCGTCGGCTGAGGCGTACTGGGAGATGCCCGACGAGTTCGTCTGCGGTTTCGACTCCCAGGCCCGGCCCTTGCGGATGAGCGGCGCGCCTCATCAGGTCTCGATCGACGTCGGGAGCGCCGAGCCGGCCGAGGCGGAACTGCGCCGTCGCGTCGCGGACCACTACCAGCGATTCCTACCTACGCACGTACCACCTCGAGCGTCTGACCTTGCCCGGTTCGTCGCGGAGCTGCCCGCGACGGTCACGTAGAGCGCTGGTCGCCTCGTCACAGATGTGCGATCCGGCTGTGCGGGGCTCGGTGTGCGCGCCGGTCGGGCAGGGGTCCGCCGAGCAGGATGAGGCGGGCCGCTCGGTGGCGCTGTCCCGGGTAGGGGGCGAGGAGCTGCAGCATGAGCTCGTCGGTGCCGTCGCGGCGGCCGGTGAGGGCGTAGCCGATCTGCACGGGCAGGTGGAGGTCGCCGAGGGTGAGGGCGTCCGGTGCGCCGAGGGCGCGTTGCAGTGTCTCTGCCGCGGTCCAGGGGCCGATGCCGGGGATCAGCTGGAGGCGGGCCGTGGCGTCGGGCAGGGTCATGGCTGCGGCTTCTTCCAAGCGCGGGGCGTGGTGGCAGGCGCGCAGGATCGTGGTCGCTCGGGCGCGGTCGACGCCGGCGCGGTGCCATTCCCAGGACGGGATCATTCGCCACACCTGCGGCGGGGGCATGACGCGCATCCCGTCGGGTGCGGGCCCGGGCGGCGGTTCTCCGTAGCGGGTGAGGAGTCGGCGCCAGGCGTAGTGGGCGGAGCCGGTGGTGATGCGCTGCTCCAGCACGGTCGGTACGAGCGATTCCATGACCAGCCCGGTCCGCGCGAGGCGCAGGCCGGCGTGCTTGCGGTGCGCCCGTGCGACGACCTGGTGGCGGGGTACGAACGCGGCGGGTTCGTCGTCGGTGCCCAGCAGGGCGGGGAGGGCGTACATCGTCCAGTCGGATCCGGGCCCCCAGGCGTCACTGGCGATCACGGTTCCGTCGGCTGGGCTGACGTGCTCGGTGATCTTCAGGGTGGCGGGGCCGTGGGGTGTGCGGCAGGTGCGCCACCAGGTGCCGTCCGTTTCCCGCCGGCAGGTCGGGTCGCCCGCGCCGCGGCGCAGCACCCGCAGTGTGCGGGCCAGGTCGTACGGCTCGGGCGGCACCCATAGACGGCGGGGCATGCACCCACCCTAGGCGGCGCCCATGAGGGGCCCAAGGGTGTGCGGGAACCGTTCTCAGGCGGCTGTTTCGACGTCCGCTTGCTTAAGCGAGGCTGGGACCGCACCTTCGGCGTGTTTGAGCGCCATGCGCGCCGCAACCAGGGCTCCGCCCTTGATGCCCTCCGTCTCGCACCGTTCCCACCAGGCGTGGCCCTGCACGGCGGCTGTCGCGGCCCGGAGGTCGCCCCAGAGCTTGTCGTAGGCGGCGGCTTCTTCCGCCGACCAGCCTTCCGTGGCCGGACGCCCAGCGCGCTTGCGTTCCTTGTCGTCCGGCCATCCCTCGTGGGGTTCACGCGACCAGGGGAGGTTCGCCTGCAGGGCGTGGAGCTCGGCGTGGAGCGTGGCTTCCCGAAGCTGGGCGTCCAGCAGGTCCAGGGGGAAGGCGAGCGGGTCGAACGGGGCGTCGGCGGGCGCGGTGGTGTCCCTCGGGGCGGGGGTGGTCATATCTCGGAGCTTAGTTCGAGTCGCCGACATCCCCGGCGGGGGCAGCGATCGCCGCGCCCTTCGCGGCCCCGCTCGAGGCCATTGGTTAGCGGTGCGGGTGGCCTTGCTCTGGGTCTCCCTCAGGTGTCTGCCATCCGTCGCCTCGCTGCGCCGGATCGGCCGTGGCGGCGGCAGTCTGCGTGGGGTGGGGTGCCGCAGTGGAGATCCGGCGGCGAGTTGCACGGCGACTGCCGATGAAGAAGGCGGCCAAGAGGCCGGCTACGACGATGACACCGGCCACGATCAGCCAGAGGGGGCCGGTCGATGAGGCGGCCATAGTGAACTGCGTTTCGTTGATCATCTGGTGTGCATACCCTCAATATTTAATGTGCGGAGCACCGCACTCCTTTGTCGGCTACGCCTGCGACCGCTGTCGGAGACGGCGGCGCATGGCTGACGCTGTTCACGTCACTGTGGTTCGGGCTGCCGGTGAGGCGCCGTCTGCCAGGGATCTGTCGGCCAGGGCGTCCAGACTTCGGGTCCCCCGCCGTGCCATTCGATGAGGGGCAATTCGGCTACATCGACCTCGTCCAGGCCGGGCCATCCCGACCTGTTCAGGAGCTTGGTCAGCTCTCCCAGGCTGGCGACGGAGCCGGCGGACTTTGCGTCCACCCATACCTGACGGCCGGCCCGTCTTGTCGGTGGGTACACCTTCACAGAGCGGGTGCTCATGGCCACCACCTCAGCGTTCGTCCGCGCGAGCGGTGGTCGAGGCCAGCTGTACCTGGCCACGGGGCAGGTTGCCGGCCGCCCGGGACGAAGTCGCCGCGGTGGCGGTCTGCTTCGGTGGGGAGGTGATCACGTGCCGGTCGCCGAGAGGCGTGGCGGTCGCCTTGGCCAGGTAGGCGCGGGCGGTGTCGAGGGCGTCGCTGATCTCGCGGGTGCCGGTGGACACGCACAGGGTGTAGGTCACGTCCTGCAGGCGCTGACTGGCGGATGTTGTCGAGGTGGCGGTTTCCTCGGCGAGGAGCCTCTCGTACTCGGCGAGGAGCCGGTGGAGGGTGGCGGGGAGGGGCATCAGCATCGGTGCGACTCCTTCGGACCAAGGCGGTGGGCCTTGCATGATCGGTTGGGACTTGGCGGCTACCGAGACGGGGCCGCAGGTGACGGGGGCGTAGCCAGCTATCCGCGTCCGTGGGTCAGATGGTTTCCGGGCCCTCGTGGAGGACCTGGTCACGGACGCGGGCGCAGGTGCCATTGATGAGCCGGGAGACGTGCATCTGGGAGCAGCCGAGTTGTTCGGCTATCCGGGTTTGCGTCATGTCCTTGAAGAAGCGCAGGTACAGCACGGTTCGCTCGCGTTCGGGGAGACGACGCAGGGCGTTCTTCGTGGCTTCGCGGTCGACGACGAGGTCGTAGGGGGCGTCGGTGCTCAGGGTGTCGGCGAGGCTGTAGTCGTCCTCGGTCGTCAGAGCCGCGTCCAAGGACAGCGCGCTGTAGCTCTCCAGAGCTTCCAGCCCGGCGGCGACTTCGTCGTCGCTGAGTCCGGTGTGCGCGGCGATGTCAGCGGGTGTGGGTTCGGGGCTGCCGGGCCGCTGAATGAGGTCGCGGCGCGCGAGACGGACCTGGTTGCGCAGCTCCTGTACGCGTCGTGGCACTCGCACGGCCCAGGCCCGGTCGCGGAAGTGACGCTTGATCTCGCCGGTAATGGTCGGCACCGCGTACGTCTCGAACGCCCCCCGGTCCGCGTCGTAGCCGTCGAGGGCCTTGACCAGCCCCAGCGCCGCTACCTGGCGAAGGTCGTCGATGTCCTCGCCGCGGTTGCGGAAGCGGCCCGCGATCCGGTGAGCCATGGGCAACCACAGCTCCACCAGTTCCTCACGCACCGCGTCACGCTCGGGTTCTTTGTCCATGCTCGCCAACCGTGTGAACAGGGCGGCCGCCTCGTCCGGGGCATCGTCATGACGGCGGCGCACGGCTGTCGGCTGGTGGCTGGTCTCGCTGCGGGAGGGACCTGGTGTGAACTCAGTGAGCATGATCGAATCGCTCCTGAAATCGGGTCCAGAGCAGCCCACGAATGCAATGCCGGGGCGTAGCCCTGAACGGGTGCTGTCAGGGGTGGCCTCGCGGCGGTACGCCGGGCCTGCCCAAGCGAATCCGCAGGCAGGGGGTACCCCCGCGGGGCATACGCCTTCGGTCCGAAGCGCAGAACTTCAGTTATCCGCCATTCTCGTCTCGAAACACGTGATCCGCGAGCCCGTATGTATCAGCTCCGGACATTCCAGGCTTCGGCGCCTGGGGGTAACGATGTCGTCCTGACCAGCACTCATGCCGGAGAGGAGTTCTCGGGGGTGGTGTGGAGTTCAGATAGATAGTTGGCACTTACGTACAGGTGGGGGTCGTGCTCGTACGCCCGCCGACCCGCTGACCAGCAGGTTCAAGAGGGCCCGGCTCGCCGGTGCCAACTGCCCCTCTTTTGTGCCAACTATGGATCCTCGTCACAACGTGGCGAGCGACGTCGCTCGGTCAGATTCACTCATTCGCACGCTTGTACGAATAGCGGTTATGGTGGATACCTAGAGAGGTCACAGGTCAGGGGAGGGCCGAGCGAGGTTCTGGAGGTGTTGGACGGTGGATTTACTCATCTGCATGTCGCCTCCGGCTACTCGGCCCGCTACGGCGCATCCCTCCCCCACGACCTGGTCCAGCGCGCGGCCGAGCGCGGGATGAGGACGCTGGCGCTGACCGACCGGGACACGGTCGCGGGCAGCGTCCGCTTCGCCAAGGCCGCCGCGGACGTCGGGATCAGCCCGATCTTCGGCGTGGACGTGGCCGTCGCCCCGCTCACCTCACCCGAGCCCGCCACCGGCCGACCGCGGACGCCGGCACGCGGTGGTGCGCACGTGTTCGAGCCGCCGCTGCGGGTCACGTTGCTCGCGCAGAACCTCGCGGGGTGGGCGCGGCTGTGCCGCCTGGTGTCCGCCGCGCACGGGGAGGCTGGGGACGGGCTGCCGGTCGTGTCGTGGACGACGCTGCGTGCGTACGCGGGCGAGGACCTGGTCGTCATCCTCGGTCCGTCCGCTGAGCCGATGCGGGCACTGTCCGCCGGGCGAGCCGACATCGCCGAGCGGCTGCTGGCGCCGTGGCGTGAGCTCGCGGGCGGCCGGCTGCGCCTGGAAGCGGTCTACCTGGGGCTAGAGGGGACGGGGGCGGGCTCGCTGCGGCTGGCGGCGCGCACGGTCGGCCTCGGTGACCAGCTTGGGGTGCGTACGGTGCTGTCCAGTGCGGTCCGCTACGCCGATCCCGGCCAGCACCGGCTGGCCGATGTCCTCGACGCCGCCCGTCTCCTTCGGCCCATGGACCGCCGGCACCTGGACAGCGGCGAGCGCTGGCTCAAGGGACCCCAGGAGATGGCCGCGGCCGCGGAGCGGATCGCCCGCGCGGTGGGTGCGGACCCGGCCCGGGCGGCTCGTCTTCTGGCGGAGACCGAGGCCACAGGCCAGTCCTGCACGCTCACCGCGGCCGACCTGGGCATGGGGCGCCCGCACTTTCCCGAGCCGTCTGTCGTCGACGCCGGGCCCGAGTCAGGCTCGGCGATGCGGCTGCTGCGCCAGCGCTGCGATGCCGGGATGGTCGCCCGCGGCCTGGACCGTGACGAGGCTGCTGTCCGGCAGATCGACTACGAACTCGATGTGATCGGGCGGCTGGGCTTCGAGGGCTACTTTCTCGCGGTCGCGCAGGTCGTTGCGGACACCCGGGCGCTCGGAATCCGGGTGGCGGCGCGCGGCTCCGGCGCCGGCTCCATGGTGAACCACTCGCTGTTCGTCGCCACAGCCAACCCGTTGGAGCACCGGCTCCTGTTCGAACGCTTCCTCAGCGAGCGGCGGACCTCGCTTCCGGACATCGACCTGGACGTGGAGTCGGAGCGGCGGCTGGAGGTGTACGACACGATCATCGAGCGGTTCGGGCGGGAGCGGACCGCGGTCACGGGCATGCCCGAGACCTACCGGGCCCGGCACGCTCTGCGCGACACCGGCCTCGCGCTGGGGATTCCGCCGCAGGTGATCGGCGAGGTCGCGAAGAGCTTCCCGCACATCCGGGCCCGCGACATCCGCGGCGCCCTGGCAGAACTGCCAGAACTCCGCGAACTCGCCTGTCGAGCGCAGCAGTTCGGGCCCTTGTGGGAGCTCGCCGAGGGCCTCGACGCCCTCCCCCGCGGGTACGCCATGCACCCCTGCGGAGTGATCATCTCGAACGCTTCGCTGCTAGACCGCGTTCCGGCACAGCCGACCCCGGGCGGCTACGCCATGTTGCAGGCCGATAAGGAAGATGTCGAAGATCTCGGCCTTCTGAAGCTCGATGTGCTTGGTGTGCGGATGCAGAGTTCGATGGCGCACGCGGTCGCTGAGATCCACCGGGCCACCGGCCGCGCGATCGACCTGGACAACCCTGATCACGTCGACCTGGACGACCCCCTGGCGTTCAGGCTCATCCAGGCGTCCGACACGGTCGGGCTCTTCCAGCTTGAATCTCCGGGCCAGCAGGACCTGGTTGGCCGGCTTCAGCCCCGCCACATGCAGGACGTGGTCGCGGACATCAGCCTGTTCCGGCCTGGTCCGGTCAAGGGCGGTATGCCCGCTTTGTTTATCGCCGCCCGGCACGGTGCCACCCCGCACTACCCGCACCCCGACCTAGAGCCGGTGCTGAACGACACGTACGGCGTGGTCATCTGGCACGAGCAGATCATCGCGATCCTGGCGCGGATGACCGGCTGTGACCGCGCCGCCGGTGACGTCGCCCGCCGGGCGCTGGCGGACCCGGACCGGTTGCCGAAGGTCGAGGCCTGGTTCCGCCGCACGGCCGGCGAACGCGGCTACACCAAGGATGTCCTGGATGAAGTGTGGGAGATCATCTCCCAGTTCGGGGCGTACGGGTTCTGCCGCGCGCACGCGGTCGCCTTCGCCGTCCCGGCCCTGCAGTCCGCCTACCTCAAAGCCCACTACCCCGCGTTCCTGTATGCCGGGCTCCTCGAACACGACCCGGGCATGTGGCCGATGCGCGTGATCGTCTCCGATGCCCGCCGCCACGGTGTCCCTGTACTTCACGTCGACGTCAACGCCTCCGGCGCGCAGCACCGCGTCGAGAAGACCGAAAACGGGTGGGGTGTTCGGCTCGCGTTCTCCACGGTGAAGGGTATCTCTGAGGCGGAGATCGCGCGGCTGGTCGCCGGGCAGCCGTACAACGGGCTGCAGGACGCATGGCAGCGGGCCCGCCCGTCCCTGCCGCTCGCACAGCGCCTCATCCGCATCGGCGCGCTCGGCCCGCTCGCCGGGGATCTGACGCGGCGGGACCTGCTGCTGCAGGCGACCGAACTGCACCGCCAGTCCCGCAACCGCCGCGCCGGCGAGGGGCAGTTGCCGCTGGGCGGAGAACTGGTCACGGCGGAGCCGAGTGGCCTGCCGGAGATGACGGGCCGGGACAAGCTCAGCGCGGAGCTGGAGACGCTGTCGATCGACGTCACGCACCACCTGATGGATCACCATCACCGGCTGCTGCGCGAGCTCGGCGCCACAGACGCCGCCCACCTGAAGGGCATGGTGCCCGGCCAGACCGTGCTCGTTGCTGGTGTCCGGGCGTCCACGCAGACGCCGCCGATCCCGTCTGGGAAGCGAGTGATCTTCGTGACGCTGGAAGACGGCGCGGGGCTCGTGGACATCGCGTTCTTCGAGGACTCCCACGAGGCGTGCGCTCACACCGTGTTCCACAGCGGGCTCCTGCTCGTGCGGGGAACCGTCGAGGCCAGAGGGCCGCGGCGCACAGTGGTCGGGCAGGTGGTGTGGGACCTGGACGAGGTTGCCGCAGCCCGCCGCGACCACGGACCGCAGGCCGCCCTCGATATCCTGGGCCGCCCCTCCCCCGCACCGACACCCGCCCAGTCGGGCACCGTGCCTCAGCGGACCCTCACGGACGGCACGGCCGGAGCGAAGCTTCACCCCTACGCCGATCTCCAGCCCGCCGGGACCCGGTCCGCGGACCTGCGCCAGCTCGGCCACCGCAGCCAGGGAAGCGCCGGGTGAACGCCATGAACAGTCGCAGCATCCTCCACCTGCGCTTCGACATGCCGACGGACTCCGACGCCGAACTGCCCGAGCAACTGCGTCGCCTGCTGCAGAACATCACCCCGCGGGTGCAGATGATCGAGCCGGACAGTGCCGTCCTCGACCTGAGTGGCGCACTCCCTTACTTTGGCCAGGACGCACGCAGCCTGACGGAACTGATTCAGCTCAGGGTTCTGGCTTACTTCGGGGTGAGCTCCGCCGCGGGGGCCGCGCCGTCGCGGATGCTCGCGGCGATGGCGTGTGCGCTCACTCTGTCCGGACGGCGTCTGGTCATCGAGGACTCGCCCGCGGCGGTGCGCGCTTTTCTGCGGCCGCGGCCGGTCCGGGAGTTGCCCGGGGTGGGCGCCCGCGCGGCCGCGACGCTCTCCGACTACGGACTCCAAACCGTCGGCGATGTCGCCGACACTCCCCAACTCACCCTGCAGCGCCTCCTCGGCGCCCGCCCGGGCCGCACCCTCCACGAACGCGCCCGCGGCCATGACACCACCGCGGTCGACCCGACCCCGACGCCGGCCAGCATGAGCAGCGAGCACCGCTTCGACCGCGACGAACTCGACCCGGCCCAGCACCGACGCGCGCTGCTCGCCCTCGCCGACGACCTCGGCGCCCGTCTTCGCAGCTCCGACCAGATCGCCGTCGGCGTGACGTTGACGGTCCGCTACGCCGACGCGAGTTCCACCCGCCGCAGCCGCACTCTGCCTGAGGCGACTCAGCACACCGTGCTCCTCGCCCGTACCGCCTACACCCTCTATGACAGCCTTGGCCTCCAGCGCGCCCGGGTCCGGGGCGTCACGCTGCGCGCCGATGCTCTGCGCTCCGACGACGGTGCCACCCGGCAGCTCACGCTCGACAGCAGCGACGACAAACCGCTCGCGATCGAAGCCGTCGCCGACCGGGCCCGGGCGCGGTACGGGCACAACCTGCTCTACCCCGCAGCCCTCGCCGTCACCCGCCGTCCGTCCACCGGCGCCGACGGATCCGGAGGTAGAGGATGAGCGCGCTGAGCAGGACCAATATTCGTTAGGGTGCCGATGTGTCTCAGAGTCCTGATCAGCCGTTTCCGCCATCTCTTGACCAAATTGGCGGCCTTCGTAACTTCCTCCACGGAAGAACGTACTCGGCTACCTCAGTCACCATCCGGCTCGACGGCGCGCCGCCTCATGATGCGGGCTCGCCTCTGGATGACGTGGCCAAGGTCTCGAATGCCCTGTATGCGGTTGTCGACGGTCTTGCCAGGCGGGTGCTGGACGCGGCTTTTTCCGAGCAGGCAGACACTGAGGCGCGTGACGCATGGGTCGCGCTCTTGCTGATCGCCCAGAACTGGCGGGATTCACCTGATCTGCCGACAAACCTGAAGACTGTGGTTGATGATGCCCTTCCACTCTGACAAGCGGCTGAAGCGGGCGGATCGTCACCGGCCGAACTCTCGTCAGGCCACAGCTCCTGGTGTCCAGCTGCGCGATCCGCCAGCGACTACAGCAGGTGTGTAGTTGCATCGGAGCCCACCAGGGGCGCCGGACTCCCTTCTGGCACCGAGAGTTCGAGTCCCCAGAACGCGCCGTGCGGATCGTGGGACGGTACGACCAATGCGCGCGCACGAGTGAGCGACGACAGAGGTCCGGGCGGGTCGGGGTCGTCGTCCGCTAGCAAGTGATCATGTTCTCGAAGATCGCGGCCGTGGCCGCCGCCCTCCTCACCCTGCCGCTCACCATTATCCCCGCCTCCGCGCACCAACTGCGGTCCGACGCCATGCCGATGGCGGCGGCCGTCGATCTGCTGCCGACGGCGACCGAATCACGGGAGGGCTACCAGCGCACCAGCTTCAAGTACTGGGTCGACGCCGACCGCGACGGCTGCAGCACCCGCGCCGAGGTCCTGATCGACGAATCCCGCGTGCAGCCGACGATCGAGCCGGGCTGCAAGGTGACCACCGGCCAGTGGTACTCCTTCTACGACGGCGTCACCGTCACCGCCCCCGGCGGCCTGGACATCGACCACATGGTCCCCCTCGCCGAAGCCTGGGACTCCGGCGCCTCCACCTGGACCCCAGAGCGCCGCGAGGCCTACGCCAACGACCTCGACGCAGAGACCAGCCTCGTCGCCGTCACCGCCCGCACCAACCGGTCCAAAGCCGACCAGGACCCAGCCGACTGGCTCCCTCCCCTGCTGGATGCCCGCTGTACGTACGCCGCGGACTGGGTCGCGACGAAGCTGCGGTGGAAGCTGACCGTGGACGACCGCGAACGGGCGGCGCTCGCTGAGATCGCAGCCGGATGTGGGCAGGAGTCCGTCACCTACGAGATGGCCCCGTAACTCACGGGGCATCAGATGCCGTCTCTCGTCCACCCTTCGTCTTTCCGATCTTCGCCCTGTTGACTCCGGGCCAGCATTACAGTGCGCGCTGTGGAGATCCCCGATTACATACCCGACTGGGTCGTCTGGATCATGCTCAGTGGTGCTGTCCTGCAGGTCATCGGCCTTGTTTCCATCAGCGGTCGGCTGCGCGCACCGGAGGCTGCCGTGCGCTCCAAGGCGCGCTTGGACCTGCTGGATACCGTGGGCGCTCTGCTGTTCTTCATTGGCTTCGCGCTGGGCCGGCTGGTTGCCTCGTCCTGGCTGTGGCTCTGTGTCGCCGGCTTCCTGATCACGACGACCGGATACATGGTGAAGGGCGTGCGCCTACGGCGGGCCCGCGGTCGTGCCACCGGCTGACGCTCGTCGCGTTCTGGGGCTTGGGGCCCAGGTCGTGCGGCTGGCGTCCGGGAAAGCCTGGGAAGATTCACGGGCTTTCGATTGCGAGCCTGCTGGCAAACACGATCATGGCAACTCCCCCTGTTGCTTTCAGACTCCGGATACGGCGGGACTTCGCGAGGAACCAGGTCCGCATTGATCCGGCGGCACAGACCCAGATGGTTTCGATGACTGCTTGGGCCAGGCCCCCGGCAAGGCCCAGGATCAGCATCTGGACGATGACGCTTCCGCGCGAGTGGTCAACGAACTGGGGCAGGACGGCTACCAGCGACACGACGCTCTTCGGATTGGCTACACCGACAAGAAGGCCCTGCCGTACCGATCGAGCCCACGACGTCCTGCCCGGTGATACGGCGGCGGCGAAGGGCTCATCCCCGGAGTCTGAGCGGGCGGAGCGCAGCGCGGTGACGCCCAGCCAGAACAGGTAGCACGCGCCGGCGATCTTGACGGCCAAGAAGATTTTGGCCGATGTCGCGACGATCGCTCCGAGTCCAGCGAGCACGAACGCTAGAAGGATGAGACCGCCCAGAGCGTTCCCCAGCACGATCCACATCGCCGATCGACGCCCCACGGTGATGGCACGGCTGGTCTCCAGCAAGACAGATGGCCCCGGGATCACCGACAGAAGTGCCGAGAGGGTCAGAAACCGACGACCAGGCTCAGATTCACGGGCATACGCCCGGACGATAGCCGCGGGTGGATCATCGGAAAAGACGGCAGAGCCCTCGGGACTGATGCCGTGCCGAAGTGCAGCCGGCCGAGCTCGCTCCTACGCTGAAAATCCCCGAGGGATCACCGTGGAGGTCAGCCGTGCCCAGAACCGTATGGAGCGGAGCTATCTCGTTCGGCCTGGTCACCGTTCCTATCCACGTGGTCAGCGCCCGGGAGGACCACAGCGTCCGCTTCCTCCAGGTGCACCTGGAGGACATGTCCCGGGTCCGGGTGCGGAAGGTCTGCGAAATTGAGGACCGTGAGGTCCAGAACGCGGAGATCGGCAAGGGCTATCAGCTGACGAAGGAAAAGATCATCCCGGTTCTCGACGAGGAGCTGAGGGAGATGCCGCTGCCGACGGCGAAGGCCATCGAGATCGAGGCCTTCGTCCCGCTGGAGTCGATCGACCCGATCCAGATCGGCGACGGCTATTACCTCCAGCCCGATGGCCAGGTCGCGGCCAAGCCTTACACGCTGTTGCGCAAGGCGCTGGAGCGGTCGTCGAGGGTGGCCATCGCGAAGTACGCCTGGTCCGGCCGGGAGCGCCTGGGTCTGCTGCGGGTGCGGGACAACGTGATCGTGCTGCACGCGATGCACTGGGCGGACGAGATCCGCGACCCGGCCGAGCTGAAGCCCGAGGATGTGAAGCTCACGAAGGACGAGATCGCCGAGGCGGAGCACCTCATCGAGCGGCTCACTCGCGATGACCTGGAGGGTGAGGAGTTCACCGACCGGTACACGCAGGCGGTGGAGGCTCTCCTCGAGGCGAAGCGTGAGCATCGCGCACCGCCTGCAGTGGAGGAGCCGAAGGCTCCGGGGAAGGTCGTCGACCTGATGGCCGCGCTCCAGGAGTCGGTGGCCAAGGCGAAGGCCTCCCGCGGTGAGGACGCCACCGTCCACGAGATGCCGAAGAAGAAGACCGCGGCGGCGAAGAAGACCGCGAAGAAGGCGCCGGCCAAGAAGACGGCCGCGAAGAAGACCAGCACCTCGAAAAAGACCGCGGCGAAGGCGACAGCCAAGAAGACCTCGGCCCCGAAGCGGCGTAGCGCCTGAGCGGGCCTGGCCCTGGCTCGGGCTCGGGTCAGAGGACGCGCAGGACGCCGACGACCTTGCCGAGGATCTGGACGTCGTCGGCGGGGATCGGCTCGTAGGCGGGGTTGCGGGGCATCAGCCAGACCTTACCGTCTTGCCGGTGGAGGACTTTGACCGTGGCCTCTTCGCCCAGGAGGCCGGCCACGATGTCGCCGTGGTCGGCGCTGTCCTGGCGGCGGACGGTCAGGATGTCGCCGTCACAGATCGCCGCGTCGATCATGCTGTCCCCGGACACAGTCAGGGCGAACAGGTCACCGTCGCCGACGACCTGGCGGGGCATGGAGTAGACGTCCTCGATCATCTCGTCAGCGAGCAGCGGGGCGCCGGCGGCGATGCGTCCGACGAGCGGCACCTCGACCGGCTTCGTCTCGCGGCCGTCGGCGAGTTCGGGTGCCCAGGAGGAGCGCACGCGGTAGGCGCGGGGCCGGTGCGGGTCACGTTCGATGACGTGCTTGTGCTCCAGTGCTCCCAGTTGGTGGGCGACCGAGCTGGTCGAGGAGAGCTTCACGGCGGCGCCGATCTCGCGCATCGACGGCGGGTATCCCTGCCGGTCCACGTACTCGGTCATGAAGCGGACGATCGCTGCCTGGCGGGAGGTGAGTCCGTCCGGGCGGGTGCGTATGCCGGGGGGCCTGCCCGCGCGTCCTGACGTGCTGCTGTCCATCCCGGACACCTCCGTGCATGATCCTCTCGGAACGCGACCCTAACCCGCCATCTGGCGCAAATGGAACGGCGGGGTCACACATCGCTACGTCTGTCGGCGTGTGGAACGGTCGGTGTGGCTTTGCGTGCCGGTCTGGCGGGTCAGCCGGCGAGCACGACGGGGCGTTCGGGGGTTCGGCCTTCGGCGACTGCCGTGACCAGGGCTGCGAGGCCGACGGGATACACCGTCTCTCGGGTGGAGTGCAGTTCGGCCGGGGTCCACCAGCGGTATGCGCGGATGTTGTCGGGCTGCGTGGCCCGGGAGGGGTCCACGTCGGATTCTGTGACCCGGGCGAGGAAGTAGCGCTCGACCTGGCGGACTTCCCGGCCGCCCACGAGGTGGTCCTTGGTGCGCTCGGCGAGCTGCGGGCCCAGTTCGACGGCCTTCTCGTCGACACCGAGTTCTTCCCGCAGTTCGCGGAGCGTCGCTATGGCTTAGGTCTCGCCTTCGTCCAGTGATCCGCCGGGGGTTGCCCAGAAGCCGCAGTTCTCGTCGTACCGCAGCAGCAGAACTCGTTGGTCGGTGTCCATCACCACTGCCCGGGCTGCTTCTCTTAAGGGAGGCGAGGTCGGCATGTCGTCAGTGTGGCAGTCGGGATTCACCGTCGTTCCGATGCCGTTTTCTCGGGGTCGAGGAACTGCGTAACTTGTTGACAAGTTATCCGACCGCTCGTAACTTCCCAAGAAGTTGGAAAGTTGAGGAGTGGGTGTGCTTCAGATCCAGTTGGGCCCGGAACGGCCCGCAGCGCCGGACGACAGTCTCCGCCGGTCGACGATCGGGTGGCGTCTGGGGATGACCGAGGAAGAGGCGTGGCAGGCGGGCCGGGGCATCTGGAAGTTCAACGCGGACCGCGCGCTCGCCCAGGACGAGGTCCAGATCGTCAACGCCGAGGGCGTCGTGCTCGCCGTTGCCACGATCACCGGGATCAGCAAGCACCACGGTCGGTATGCCCTGGAGGGCGAGCTCCGGCGCGGGGATTCCCGGGTCGGGAAGTCCACCACCACCCCTCACCGGTCCCGTAATTCAGTCGCCTACTTCTGAACCGTTCTGGTGTCTGCCCTCGGGCCTGAAGGAGCTTCATGGACCTGCGTCCCATCCCCCGCGACCCGCACGCCTTTCAGCAGCCCGTCACCGGCGAGGACATCCAGAACATCGCCCGGCGCGCCTTCGGGGACGCCGCACACGTCGCCGCCGCGGTGGAGCTCGGTGGCGGCATGTACAACACCACCTACCGGATCACCCTCGACGGCGTGGATGAACCCGTCATCCTGCGCGTAGCCCCGGCTCCTGAGCGTCAGTTCGCGTCCGAGCACGAGCTGATGCGCAACGAGTACGCTTCCGTGCCCTACCTCGGGGCCCTCGCGAGTCTCCTGCCGCGGGTTGTGTTCGCCGACTGGTCGCAGGAGATCGCCGGACGGGACTGGATGGTGCAGAGCCACCTGCGCGGCGTACCGGCACCTGAGCGGCTCGGCGCCTACTCCCGGGACCTGTGGCCGGGGTTCTTCGCGCAGCTCGGCGAGATCGCTGGCCGGGTTCATGCCGTCCGCGGCCCGCACTTCGGGCCGGTCGCCGGTGCAGGACATCCCACCTGGAGCGCCGCGGTCGTCGCCTCCCTCACCGCCATCGCCGACGACGTCAGCAGCGTCGGGCTGGACTCCGCCGACCTGCACAAAGTCGCCGACATCGCCAGCGAGCACCGGGAGGTGCTGAATGAGATCACCGAGCCGTGTCTGCTCACCGGTGACCTCTGGACCGTCAACGCCATGCTCGACCCGCACTCCCCCGAGCCACTGATCACCGGCGTCCTCGACCTGGACCGCACGCTCTTCGGCGATCCGTACGCCGACTGGACCATCCGCATGGCCACGGCCAAGCAGGACGAACGCACCGCGTTTTGGGACACTTACGGGCCTCGCGACCACTCCCCCGCCGCAACCTGGCGTGACCTGATCTACGAAGCCCGACATCTGGGCGCGATCCGGTTGGAGCGTCACCGCCTGCGCAACGCCGACGGCGTCCGCGACACCTACCAGTCCCTCGCTGCCGTCCTCGCAGAGCTGACCTGAGCCTCAACGGACCGCTGTGACGGCAATCCGGCGCAGCAGGTGCGCGGTGGGCAGTCGGCGTCGGGCCTCGCCCTGGAGTCCGGCCAGAGCGGTCTCCCTCTCGCTGGGGACGGCGAGCGCGTGACGGTAGATCTCCTGGTAGGCGGTGTCCCAGGCCGGATCGTCGACCGTGCAGATCTCGGTGAAGCCCGTGGCGCGCAGCACGCTGTGCCAGTCGGTGTGACGGTGGCGTCCTGGGAGGCGCTCGTCGCCGGGGATGCGTGGCTGCCAGCCGGTGAGGACCAGGCGGCCACCGGGCCTGAGGATCCGCCGCGCCTCCCGGGCGGCTGTCGTGCGGTCCGGTACGTACTGCAGGGCGTCCAGCGACACGGCGCGGTCGACGCTCTCGTCGGGCAGCGGCAGGCTCACGAGGTCGGCGACGCTGAAGACGGCTGGGACGGGCAGGTGCGCGGCGCGGTGTCGGGCTGCGGTGATGGCGACGGCGGAGAAGTCGATGCCGGTCAGGGCCGCGCGTGCGCGGCCGGCGAGCCACAGGCCCGGCCCGCCTGGGCCACACCCCAGGTCGGCCAGCATCTGCCCGTCCTTGAGATGGAGTTGTGCGCTGATGTGGTGGAGCAGGCTCGTACACAGGAAGGAGAAGGGGCCGAGGCCTGGGGGCAGGTGGGGGTCGACGCGGTGTACGAGCTGGCTGAACGCGTTGTCGGCTTGCTCGCGTGCGAAGAGCCGGTCGAACTCCTGCGCGCTGGTGACCTGATGGCTGCGAGTAGCGGGCTCGGGCCTGTCGGAGGACGTCGTCATGACACCTCTTCCTCATCGAGGGTGACGGTGATCCGTTTCAGCAGCTGCTCGGCGTGGCTGTCGACGGCGCGCGGGTGATCGCCGGTCACGATGACGTGGCCCAGACGGCCACGGTTGGACGTGGGCGGTCCGACCCGGGCGCCCGGTGCCGTACGGATGGTGGCGGCCGGGACGGCGGGGCTCAGCTCGGGCAGCCCGGTGATGGAGAGCAGCCGGCCGGGATGGGGCGCCGTCAGGAATCGGACGGTGGCGTAGCCGCTGGAGTCGGGGATCGCGGTGACGGGCCGGCCGAGGGCGATGTCCCACAGGGTGCGCCAGGGGTCGATGCCGAGGGCGTGCTGGAGGAGGACGCCGATGTGTCCGGCGCCGATGCGGGCGCCGACCTCGATGACGGTCGCGCGGCCGCCGGGGGTGACGATGAGTTCGGTGTGGGTGGCGCCGTTGCGGACGCCGACGGCGGCGATGGCCCGGCCGGCCTGTTCGAGGAGCGCGCGTTCGGCCGCGGGCGGGAGATGGGCGGGCAGGCTGTGGCCGAGTTCCACGCGGTGGCGGCCGCGGCTGGTGTGCTTGCGGGTGATGCACAGGTGGGTGGTGTGGCCGGCCTGGGTGAAGGACTCGACGCTGAACTCCTGGCCGGGGATGTGGTCTTGAACCAAGACGCGTCCGTCGCGTGGCAGCCCGTACATCACCGCGGCCGCGCGGGCGCAGTGCCAGGCCTGCTGGAGTTCTTCCGGGTTCGTGGCGACGGTGACGCCGGAGGAGCCGGCGCCGTCGGCCGGTTTGACGACGCAGGGCAAGACGACATGCCCGGCCGCCAGCAGTGCCTGCAGTTCGTCGCCGCTGCGGACGGTCATCGTCCGCGGGCTGGTGACCCCGGCGCCCTCGAACGCGGCCGCCATGACCGCCTTGTTGCGGGACGCGCCGGCCCGTTCGGGATCGTTGCCCGGCAGGGCGAGGTCGCCGCAGCAGCGGGCGGCCAGGTCGGTGAGGTACTCGTTGACGGTCAGCAGGGCCCGGGCGCCGATCCGCCGGCCGTAGGCAGTGATGTCCGCACGGGCCCGGGCGGGTTGGCTCAAGTCGGTGACCAGCGTGCCCGCCAGGAGCTCACGCAGCTCGGCCGGGTAGGCGGCGCGGGTAGCCGCGTCGGTGACGGCGTGCACCGCGAGCCCGGAGACGGCCGCGGCCCGGGCCAGTTCCCAGGACTCGGGGCCGGCCGCCTCCAGCAGCAGGACCGGCACGCTCACCGGTAGTCCTCGGCGCCGCCGGAGCGGCGGGTGTCGAGAGTGAAGCAGTGGAAGCCGCCGCCGAAGAGCCGGCGGTGTCGGTGCTGGACGGGGATCACGGTGAATCCCTCGGCCTCCAGGGTCTTGATCAGGCCGGAGCAGTCGGCGTTGACCAGGACGCGGTCTTCGTCCAGGGACAGGACGTTGATGTCGATGTAGGGGCTGGTGAGGAGGAGATCGGTGTCGTTGTAGGCGGGGAAGCTGCCGGGGTCCGGCTCGGGCGGGACGATGAACTTCCAGGTGCGGAAGGCCTCCGGGATCAGGTCGCGCAGACCTGCGTGCCGGGCGAGGAACACGCCGGGCCTGAGGGCCAGGAGCATGGAGTCGATGTGGTTGTCGGCCATGCGCCACACCCGGTGCACACGGAAGCGGCCCTGCAGCTGTCGCTCCAGCCAGTCGGCGCCGGTGCGGTGGTTGTCCTGGGCGATGTTGACGATGAGGTCCTGGCCCAGGCGCAGGACCTGGGCGCCGTCGAGCATCATCTCGATGCCGACGTCGTAGGGGCTGGGCTGAGGGTCGGTGACCGGTTCGGTGGGGCCGCCGAGGGTGGTGGCCGCGTCGCGGGCGTAGCTGAGGTCGAAGGAGGTGTCGGTGAGGGTGGGGCGGGGCATCGTCGACCAGCGGGCGCCGGCGTCGAAGTAGCGGCGGAAGATGGGGGCGAGGAGGCGGGTCTCCAGGTAGCGGCTGCGGATCGCGGGGGCCGTCTCGATGATCTCGTCGCCGAGGATGAGGGTGTTGTCGCGGATGTTCAGGGCTGGGGTGGGTGCGGCTTGCCAGCCCAGGCCGGCGATCGCCGCGGCGTCGGCCGGTAGTGGCAGTGGCCTGTGCACGGTGATGCCGAGGGAGGCGATCAGCGTGGCGAGGGCTTCGACGTCCTCGTGGAGTTCGTCGGTGTAGCTGCGGCTGATCTTCCACTGCTGGGCCTGTCCGGTGCCGCGGGCGGCGAGGCGGGGGTAGGCCCAGTCGGATCGGTAGCCGTCCAGAGCTTCGTGGAAGAACAGCTCGAAGGTCAGGTCGCGGTCGTGTCCGAGGTAGTTCTCGGCGGACCCGACGATGATCTCGCTCAGCGGGGTGAAGTCGTCGTGGCTGTTCAGCATGGGGCGCTCCTCGGATCGTCTGGTCAGGCGCTGGTGCGGCCTGTGGCCGCGGGGAGGGCAAGCTGCTGGCTGGTGACGGCGCGGCCGTGGCGGGCGTGGACGGCGATGTGGTCGGGGCCGATCCGCAGGGTGCGCTGTTCGCTCCAGCCGGCGTATCGGTACTCGCCGTCCGTGACGTGTGCGAGGGCGAAGGTGCGCTCCCCTGCCTGGAGGCGGAGTCGCCCGTCGCGCCGGGTTACCTGTACCGGCACGGCCGGACCGGTCAGCGGGGTGTCGGCGGCGAAGTCCAGGAAGCCCGACGGCAGGGTGATGGTGGCCGGGAGCCGGTCGTGCGCCTGGCGGTCCGGGGTGGGCTGCCGGTTGTAGAGGACGTCGGCGCTGGCGGCGGCGTCCTGCCAGGTCGGAGGGAAGAGGGCGGCGAGCTCGCGGGTCAGAAGGACGTCGATGACCGCGTGGACGCGGCGGGCGGGACCGGTGTTGCAGACCTGGTGCTCGCGGGAGAAGTTGCCGTACCAGAACTCGCCGGGCTGCCAGCAGTGCTGGGTGCCGTCGAGGATGAGGGCGGCGTCGGGGTGAGTGACGATCGGGATGTGCAGGCGCACCATGCCGCGCTCCAGCGCGTACTTGGGGTCGCAGTGCGGCTGGGAGGCGGCGCCCGGGCCGAGCGCGAGGAGCCGGACGGCGTTCAGCGGGGCGGGGATCTGGTCGAGGACGGTCTGCAGGTAGGGCATCTGGTGCAGCCAGCGGGTGGCGGTGTAGTCGTCGGGGCCGGGGCCGCCCGGGTCGGTGCGGGCGGGGTCGCCGCCGGGGCTGTGCAGGGGCAGGACGCGCCAGTCGGTCGGGCTGTCCGGGCCGATGTGCCCGGCCGCGTGGTGGATGCGCTGGCGCTTCCACTCGTGTCCGGTGACGGCGGCGAGTTCGTGGGCGAGGCGGGCGGCGTCGAATGCCGGGGTGAGGCGAGCTGCGGAGGCGGGCGGCGCCGGGCGGGTGGTGGTCATACGAGGGTGCCTTCCGGGAGGTCCGCCGCCGCGCGGCGGGGGCGGGAGGTGGCGAAGCGGGTGTCGAGGGCGTCGAAGATCGCGGTGTAGTCGGCGTCGTCGGCGTGGACGGTGGAGTAGGTGAACTGTGCGCCCCGGTGGTCGGGGTGGTGGGCGATGGGCATGGAGACGATCACGCCGGTGCGGGTCGCCGGGCTGTAGCCGAGGCCGAGCTTGGCCAGGGCCCGGTGGAAGGTGGCGCCGTCGGGGACTGTCCAGTGGGCGGGGACGTGGGCTTCGGTGACCGTGCGGGCCGGGTCGGTGTGCGCGTGGACGATGTGGTGGGCGAAGACCTCGTAGATGTGCCACGAGCCGGTGATCTGGGCGTTGACCTCGGTGAACAGCACGCTTCCGTCGGGCCGCACGATCGCATCCGTGCTGAGCCGGCCGCGGTAGCCGATCGCCTGGTACGCGCGGGCCAGGCGTGCGGAGCCGTCCAAGAGCTGCTCGCGTACCGTCGGGGTGAGGTCGCGGAGGGGGACACTCTCGTGGCTCAGGTGCCGTTCGGTGTAGCGCAGTTCGCCGGATTCGGTCGGGCGTACTGAGGTGTCGGTGACGTGCTGCTCGCAGTACACGGTGCGGGCGTCGGGGACGAACGCCTCGATGACGACGGGGAACCGGTCGTCGGCGCTGGCCCACGTCCAGCGTTCGTCCCAGTAGGCGGCGACCGCCGCCGGGAGGCCGTGCGGGTTCAGGTGGTGCTGGTGGCGGGCGCCCGCGTGCCCGGTGGCGAGCGATCGGTCGGTGACGAGGAGTTCGTTGCCGACGCCGGCACCGTTGTGGGCCTGCTTGACCACGACCGCCCCGGCGCTCTCCAGCAAGGAGAGTGTTGCGGCGATGGCGTCGCCCGGGTCCCGGACGGTGGTGCCGGCCGCGATCGGTGCACCGGCGGCGGCCGCGAGGATCCTGAACGTCGCCTTGCTGTTGACGAGTTCGCCGCCGCCCTGGGCGAGGAAGGCGGCGCCGGGCAGACGCTCGGACACCCCGAGCGCGGCGGCGAACGAGGCGATGGCCGCCGAGGGCCACAGCGCCCACACCTCCTGCACCGCACGCGTGCCGCCGTTGGCTTCGAGGACCGATCGGACCTGGGTGAGGGTGTCGGGATGGGTGAGGGACTGCGGGTCCAGGAGACGGCCCTCGAAGCGGCCGGGCGGCGGGACGACCAGGTGCAGTCGGTCCGGATCGGTGCCGGTCAGGCCCGTGACGTAGGTGAGGAAGTCGGGGTCCGGGGGCGCGCTAAGGATGACGAGGTCGTCGTCGCGGGCGCCCCACAGGGCGCGCTGCGTCCATGCCCGCAGGTCGCGTCGGTTACGGATGGCCGGGTCGATGTGGTTGGCGATGATGATCCTCAACGCAGCCTCCTGGGCTGGCAGTACGGCGCGGGCGGGTCAGGGGTCAGGGCTGGAGGGACAAGGGCAGGTGGGCGAAGGTGCGCATCGTGGCCGTACGCCGTCGACGGGCGGGCCCGGCCGGGCGCAGAACCTGCCCGGTGTCGAGCAGGGCTTCGACGAGCGCGGTCAGGACGCGTTGGGCCATGACGGTGCCGAGGCAGGCGTGGGTGCCCCAGCCGTAGCCGAGGTGCCGGTTGGGTGAGCGGTCCAGGACGAGCGCGTTCGGGGTGGTGAAGGCGTCGGGGTCGCGGTTGGCGGCGGCGAACAGCACGGTCACCTTCTCGCCGCGGCGCACCGCGACGTCGCCGATCGACAGGTCCACGGCCGCGAGGCGGGTGGTGCCCTGCACGGGCCCGTCGAAGCGGACCAGTTCATCGACGGCGAGGGGTACGAGCCCCGGCCGTTCGCGCAGCGCGGTGAGGACGTCGGGCCGGCGGGCCAGGGTGTCGAGCAGATTGCCGATCGCGGCGGTCAGGGTGCTGTAGCCGCCCTGGAACATCACGCGGGCCGTGTGGATCGCGTAGGCGGCGTGCTCAGGGCCGGCGTTCTCGGTGCCGGCGCGGACGTGCCCCAGGAGTCCGGTGGGCCGGCCGGTGGTGGTGAACCAGGAGGCGACCAGGTAACTGAGCTGCTGGCGGGCGCGGCGGCCGGGCTCGATCAGGCCGGGGTCCAGGCCGCCGTCCATGCTCCGCATGATCGTGTCGGACACCTGCACCCACTCCTCGACGGGCGGCGGCGTGACACCGAGGAGGTCGGCGATCGCGGCCAGCGCGATGGGCTGTGCGAGCTCGCGCATCGCCTCCCACGACGGCTCCCCGGTGAGCGCGGCCAGGCGGGAGGCGGCGCTCTCGAAGGTGCGTTGCTGGAGGGCGGGCAGGTCTTGCT
Source organism: Streptomyces sp. M41(2017) (assembly GCF_002078175.1). Classification (GTDB taxonomy): domain Bacteria; phylum Actinomycetota; class Actinomycetes; order Streptomycetales; family Streptomycetaceae; genus Streptomyces. Next base: position 298,824 of record NZ_MWFK01000002.1, read on the forward strand.
GGTGCAGGGCGGTCATGAACAGGGAGCGCGCCGGCGCCTGATGGGGCGGGTCGAGGACCTGCACACTCAACGACGCGTCGGGGACGGTCCGGCCGAGGCGCCGCGGGTCCCGGGCGAACCGTGTGTGGTCGCGAAGCACACGGACGCAGTCGGCGTAGCGGGTGATGAGCCAGCACTCCATCCCGTCGTGCCAGACCGCTGGGGCCTGTGTGCGCAGCGCGGCGAGCACCGGATACGGGTCGGCGAGGGTGGCAGCGTCCAGCGGGTCGTAGCGCACCGGGCGGGCGGGCAGCGTGTCCACGAGGTTCTCCTTCGCGTGGAGAGAGGCGGGGAGGGGGACCGGTCCCGGCCGGCGACGGGGGGCGCCGTGGGCCGGGACCGGAGCGGTGGAAGACCGCGGCGCGGATCAGTGGTCGTACGTCATGACGAACCCCCTCCCATCTGGACGAAGTCGGGCCGCCGTGGAGGGCGACGAGAAGAGAATGGGCTCAACTGTTCGATGGCGTCGACCGGTTGGAGGGGGTCCCGTGGGGGTCCCGCTCCCGCGAAACGGTGACGGCCCATATGCGCTCGGTGATTGGATGGAGCTGTGGAAGAGACCGCCCCGCATCCACTGGTCGTAGCTCGCCTCGCTGCCGGGGTGACCATGGGCCAGCTCGTGTCACGGATCCGGGCCGCAGCGCGCCGGCGCGGTCTGCGCTCGGGAACCGACGAGGCACGGGTCCGCAAGTGGCAGCGGGGCGTCCGGCCGAGCGAGGAATCCCAGATCTACATCGCCGAAGCGCTCGGCTGGCCGGCGGACATCGTCCGCGCCGATGACTGGCCGACCTGGATTCCCCTGAGCACCGGCGGCCTGGTCCCCCTCGGTCCCGACAGCTCCGTGCCCGCCCTCAGAGAGGCCCTGCGAACAGCGATGGAACGCCGAACCTTCCTTACAATCTCCGGCGGCGCCCTGTCAGCGCTGGCCTCGGACTGGGCCCTTGGCCCCACCGGCGCGCTCGCCCAGGCCCGCGACGGCAAACCCGTCGACGACGACTTCCTCACCCTCCTGGAGAACACCACTCAGCCCCTGGCCGGCCTCGCAACCGAGCAGCGCCAGCACACCGCGCAACTTCTCGACGCCTACCTCGCCACCGTGACTGAACTGATCGAACACGGCCGCTACTCCCCCGCGACCGGCAGGCGCCTGCACACCCTGGCCGCCTCCCTCGCCCAGACGATCGCCTGGCACCGCTTCGATCTCGGCCAGCACGCCCCCGCCAGCCAGTACTGGGTCGCCGCCCTGCACAACGCACACGCCGCCGGCGACCACGACATGGGAGCCGGCCTCTTGGGCGATCTCGCCTATCAAGCCGCCTGGCGGAAGGACCACACCACCGCCGCCAGCATCCTGGGCCACGCCCTGACCCGAGCCCAGAACCCCGCCGCCCGCTGCCTCCTCCAACTCCGTCTCGCCCGCACCCTCGCAGCGCAACACGACCGCCGGTCCGTCCTGCGCGCCCTCGGCGCAGCGGAGAAGCACCTCGCCGACGCCGGCACCGACCGGCCCGCCTGGTGCTCCTGGGTCTCCGAAGCCGACCTCGCCGTCGACTCCGGCCAAGCCCTCCTCGACCTCGGCGACACCGGCCGCGCCCACCAGCTCATCACCGAAGGCGAGCAACTCCTCCCGGCCGCGCGCGACAAGACCCGCGGCGTGTTCCTCACCTACCAGGCCGCCAGCCACCTCGACCAGCAGGAACCCGAACCCGCCGCGGCCGCCGCCACCCAAGCCCTCCTCCTGGCCCGCCGCATCGGCGCACCCCGCTGCACCAGCCTCGTCGAGGCCCTCCTCCCCCGCTTCCAGCCCTACCGTCGCACGCCCGGGGTTCCCGAACTCCTCCACCTCGCCGCCGCATGACGCTCACCGCCGCCCGGAGGAGGCCGCCAGTGCGGGGCCCCCGCGAACAGCGCGGAGCTCAGGGGTTAGTGGGCAGGATGCTGGGGCTCCGGGATCTCGCACCACGGATCCTCGCAGTGCGTGATGTATGTCTCGGCTACAGGACTATCGAGACGCCGGCCAGACGTCTGGCCGGGCGTCCAGCCGATGCACGTCGGCCGGTGGCCGGTGCCGGCGCGGCAGTACTCCTCCACGGCCGCGCGGATGCGGCCGACGGGTAGAGCGCTGCGCGGGTGGTGGAAGAGGGGAAACCCTGGGTCGGCGATGACGTTGGGGGTCCTTGGAGGGCGGAGCCGGATTGTCTGAAAGCCACACCTGGTCGGCAATGGAGGGGTCCATCTCCACCGTGGATCCTCGGGTGAGCATCCACTTGAGAGCGCCGTGTCCGGTGCGAGCGTTCACGGCGACGTGCAGATAGCTGTCGAAGTCGAGCAGGCCGCCGGTAGAGCCTTCGGGTCGGCCCGTGAAGGTGAACTCGGCGATCTGACCTCCATAGGGCCAGGTTGCTTGAGGCAGGTCCTTCAGCACCTGCGAGATCGCTTCGGCCAGGTGCCCTGTCACGAGCTTTGCATCAGGATGTGGTTCTGGCTCTGGCACGTTCTCAACCAGGACTGTGACGAGCAGTTCCGTCTCCTGCCAGGTATCAGGCTGATGCCGTCGACCGTGCATATAGACGTCGAGGATCATCCCGTTCCTCCTCTTGCAGCGGCCAGCGCGTCCGAGCTGTCGCACGAAATTGACGTAACTCAGCCCCAAGTCTTCAGCGCTAGGCGACCTGCCGGAGATCGCCGCCTCCTTGCAGGACATCGTCGATCAGTCTGATCGCTTCCGGCGGCAACTTTGACCGGGTGCCGTTGGCGTGGAGGTAGACCTCCTTCCAGTGAGGCAGGTGCCGATGGTGGGTATCAGTTCCTGTCAGGTAGTTGGAAGGAGCGGCGCTCCTTGGTGCTGAGTTGCCGGAAGACCCGCTGGCGGGCGCGGTGCAGCAGGCCGTCGGTGTCGTTATCGGCCATCGTCCAGACGCGTACGGTGCGGTCGCTGGAGGCGGTCGCCAGTCGCGAGCCGTCCGGGTGCCAGGCGAGGCCGCTCACCCGGTCGGCGTGGATGCCAAGTACCGCGGTCTGGGTGGCGCTGTCGGGGTCCCAGAGACGGACCGTGCGGTCCTGGGATACGGATGCGATGCAGGTGCCGTCGGGTGACCAGGCAACGTCTTGGACCCGCTCCTCGTGGCCGGCTAGGACAGCGAGTTCGGTGGCGTCGAAGGGGTCCCACAGGCGGATCGTGCGGTCGCGTGAGCCGGTGACGAGGCGGCGGCCGTCGGGTGACCAGTGGACCTTCCAGACGTAGTCCAGGTGACCGCGCAGGGTGGTAACGGCGGTGCCGTCGGTGGTGTCCCAGACGATGGCGGTGCGGTCCGTGCTGGACGTGGCGAGGTAGCGGCTCTCCGGTGACCAGGCGGTTCCGCCGATCCAGTCCTCGTGTCCCCGCAGGATGTGGATGGTCATACCGGTGGCGGCGTCCCAGACGCGGGCTGTGCCGTCGCGGGATCCGGTGGCGATGCGGGTGCCGTCCGGGGACCAGGAGACGTGGGAGAGTGCCTGGGTGTGTCCGGCCAGGTTGATGTCATCGTCGCGGCCGTCCTGGTACCACACGACGGCCGCACCATCGCGCAGGGCGATGACCAGACGGGTGCCGTCGGGAGACCAGGCCGCATCGGATGCTTCACCATCGTGCCATTCGCCGGTCGTACGGCCGGTGGTGAAGTCCCGGATGTTTAGGGAGCCGTCCTGGTGGACGGACGCGATGGATGTCCCGTCGGGCGACCAGGAGACGCGGAGGACCCCGCCGTCGCGGCTGCTGAAGATATTGGTTGTTTCGGTCGCGTTCCACACAGCCGCGGTTCGGTCGCGTGAGGCGGTAGCGAGCCTCGACCCGTCGGGAGACCAGGCGATGCCGTAGATGGTGTCGGCGTGCCCGGTGAGCCGGTCGTCAGCCTCGGTCCCGTCGAGGCTCCAGACCCAGGCGGTCCGGTCCGCGTCACCACCGGCCAGGCGCGTGCCGTCCGGTGACCAGGCCAGGGAGTTGATGACCTCCGGGCTCTCCAGGGTCCGCTGCACCTGCCAGTTGCGGGTGTCCCAGATCCGTATGGTCCGGTCACCGGAGGCCGAAGCGAGCCGGTGGCCGTCAGGCGCCCACCGAATGGACTCGACGTTGTCCTGGTGGTCGGTGAGCACGGTTACGACGGCTGCGGTGGCCGCTGCCCAGACCCGTATCGTGCCGTCTTCTCCGCCACTGGCCACGTTTTTCCCGTCAGGTGACCACGTCACGCTCCAGACCATGCGCTGGTGCCCGCGCAGTACTGCGGATTCGGCGTAGGTGTCGGCGTCCCAGATCCGCACGGCGCAGTCGCTGCCGACTGACGCGAGGCGGCTGCCATCGGGCGACCAGGCGACACCGCCGACCCCCTCCTCCCGGTCATGGGTCGCCGCCGTGTGGCGCAGGATGGCCAGTTCGGCCCAGGTGTCGCAGGACCAGACGCGCACGGTGGTGTCCCTGCAGCCAGCCGCGAGTCTGCGTCCGTCGGGGGACCAGGCCACCCCCTGTACCCAGGTGCCGTTCCCCGCAAGCACCACGGGCTGGTCGTCGCAGTCTGGACGCCACACCCGTACGGTGCCGTCGTCGCTGGACACGGCCAGCTGCAGCCCGTCCGGCGACCAGGCCACCCCGGACGCGCCGCGTTCGAAGCCGCGCAGTACGGCTCGCAGTCGGGAGGCGTCCAGGGTTGTGTGCAGCGCCTGGACCGCGCCGGGTGTGGCCGAGCACTCCTCGACCGCCGCGAGGGCGGCAAGCAGGGCGGTCTCCGGCTCCGTGTGGAGGCTTTCGAGGGCCCGGATGGCCACCGTGTCCGCGGCACGTTCCATCGTGGCCCGGTCCGCTCGCAGCGACCGGTCCACGAACTCCTCGACCAGTGGCGTCGCGCCGACCGTCCGCGAGGACTGCGCCAGCCACCGGCGGGCGATAGACAGCCGCTCCCCTGTGAGGAGGTAGGCGTCCTGGCGCTCCGCGTGGTCCCAGTCCTGCGCCCAGCGTTCCAGCTCGGTGCGGCGGCGCAGGTCCTCGCTACGGGCGACGACCGCTTGCCGCAACGGTGCCCACTGGCGGAATAGCGCCTCGTGGGCCACGTTCAGGACGCCCCCGTCGCTGGTGAGTAGGCGTCCGGCGACAAAGGCGTCGGCGACCTCCAGTTCTCGCGGGGTGATATCGCCGCGGTGGACCCGGCGGCGGGTGGCTTCGTTGCGGTCGATGGTGACGAACCGCAGCAGGGTGGGGATCACGGGTGCGTCCGCGAGCTCGCCGGTGATCTGGTCGGCCCGCTCGGACAGGGCTCCGGCGACGCCCCCGAGGGCGAGGTACGTCTCCTCGGTCACCGTCCCGCCGGACCCTCCGGCCCGCAGGTACAGCTCCTGGAGGGTGTAGGCAAGCAGCGGCAGAGCGTCGCCTCCGCCGCATTCATCGACCATGCGGGCCACGACGCCCGAGGCGAAGGTCAGCCCGGCCTGCTCGGCAGGCTTTTCGATGACCTCGTACAGCGCGTCCCGGGCTAGTGCGCCGACGACGGTCGGGTTGCGCACCAGCTCGGCGAATCCTGACTCCAGGAACCCGGTGAGGAAGTCCGAGCGTAAGGTGGCCACCATCCACAGCCTCGTGTCACGCTCCAACGCCTCGCGTGCGGCGGTGAGGAACGCGTCCCGCTCCTCGCGGCCGGACAGGGTGAGTAGCTCCTCCAGCTGGTCGATCACCAGCAACGCGGGCCTTGCTTGGGGCAGTTGGGTCAGCCGACGTTGCAGGGTGCCGACTGGGTCCTCGCCGGGCGAGAACGGTAGCGCGACCGCCCAGCGCCCCCGCCGGCGGGCCAGCGCCGGCAGCAGCCCGGCCCGCACCAACGACGACTTTCCACTCCCCGATGGCCCGATCACGGTCACAAACCGCTGCGCCCGCGCCGGCACCACCGGATGCAGCCGTCCGACCAGCTCGGCGATCTCCCGGTCGCGCCCGAAGAAGATGGCCGCGTCGTCCTCCGTGAAAGCTTCAAGTCCTGGGTATGGAGGCTGGGCGTTGTTCCATACCCGGCGTGCCCGCGCCGGCCGGTCGAGGAGGTGCAGCGCGATCTGGCCCCCGACCAGCAGCGCCAGCGCGACGCCGATCAGAGGCACCGACCAGTCCCGCAACAGCCGCAGGACCAGAGGCACATGGTCCGACTGCCCGGTCGCGTAGTTCGTCGCGATACCCAGCAGGGTTCCGACCAGCATGAGCAGGACATCGACCACGAGCTTGACGGGGCGTCGATCCATAGATCGACAACTTAGTCGTCAGCGAGGCGGAGATGGGCAGATCCTCATAACAACTCGAGTCCGCTGTATGTCCAATTTGCCGAAGAATCACAGCTCGGCAGGCTCTAGCTCTTCACCCTCCCGTCGCTTCTTATGGTCGCAGCGAGTGCTGTTGACCAGCTCAGATGTGTGCAATGCGGTGTGAGAGCCTCTTGGCATGAGCTACGCCCTGGCTGTCTGCGAAGGCGAGCGGCCGGCGGACGGCAGAGCCGCCGGCCGGTTTTTCAACGACCTGTACGACCGCTATCTCGACGGTGAGCCCGATCCTCCATAGGTCCAGTTCACGGGGTATCGGATGCCGTTTCCCGTACACCATCCGTCTCTCGGATCTTCGTTCTAACGGTCCTGCGGCGGTTTTCTTTCAGCATCCGGGCTTACAGCTCGTCGTCACTGGGTTCTGAGGCACGGCTGTAGGCGAGGTCCAGGACGTAGCGCTCGGTCACTGGGGGGTTGTTCCACGCCTCGGTGAGGTCGTCCTCGAAGGTGTCATCGGTGGGGCGGTCGAGGGTCGTCTGGTAGTAATCCCCGGTCGTCTGGCGGTTTTCCCCCCAGGCGTGCCCGGTGTAGACACCCGAGCGGGGGAGGGACATTTCGCCGGCGGGGCCGTATTCCAGTTGGTTCACCACGAGAATCGCCGTCTCCGACTCGATGCTGACCGAAACCGAGCCCTCGGCTCCAGCAGGAGGAGGGGGAGGGCTGTCCCAGAGCCGGATGGCGACCTCGACGTCGATGTCGGGCTGCAGGCTTTGGATGTACAGGTGGTAGCCGTTGCCGGCTACCACCTGGGTGCGGGCGGCGGCCATGGCGTCGTCGTCACTGAGATAGGCGTCCGCGTCGTAGATCTCGACGACACGGCGACCGGGTGTGGCCTTGCACCTGTATTCGGCCAGGAGCGCCATGGTGCCGCTGCCCTTCTGCTAGTTGGTGATCTTCATGTAGAAGGCGTCGCCGTCGAGGATCCGGTTGAGGGTGTACATCTGGTCGAGCCTGCGACCGCCGGTCTCGTTGTCGGTGCCATCGATCAGCCGGACGGAGAACCGGTTGTCACCCTTGTTCGAGCCCTCCTTGGTGGAGGCGTACGGGTACTCGTCGCACTGGAGATCCGTTCCCTTGTAGTCCCCCCACACCTTCTCGCATTCCTTGATAGATCGGGTCCGGTTCTTCTTCTGCTTCTCCTTGTCGACCAGGCGGTGCAGGGGCTCCTTCACTCCCGGTACGGTCTTGCCCGGCCAAGAGGGGAAGGTACGTTCCGGTCGGTTGAGGGCGTCGTAGATGTGCAGCGCGCTCTCGTTGACCGCCGGATCTTTCTGGCTCAGCACGAGTTCCACCCGGGCCTGGGTAAAGACGGTTCCCAGGAACTTGCCGCCGATCTTTCCGGCATAGTCGTAACGGACGCTGGAGGTGTAGACGCTGCCGCCCTCGGTGAAGGGCGCGGCGTTGGGAGAGCTCGCGCTGAGGTCCATCGAAACGGTCGAGAAGACCTTTGCTGGTTGCCTTGGTCGTACAGGGGGCCCTTGTCCGGGGACGTGTAGGAGAGGTTCCAGTGCGGCTGGCTGTCCCAGACGCCGAGCAACTCGTCGCGTTCGGTGGTCTGCGGCGTGGTGACCTGGGGGTCCGGGTCGCTTGTGGAGGCGTTGATGGTCTGGCGGAAGTGCTGGCCGAGCCGCCACTTCGTGGCGTCCTCGGTGGGGAGGGGCTGCACGATGATGTTCTCGATGCTGGCGAGGTAGTCGACTCGTCGGCTGCCGTCGTAGGCGAAGCCGAGAACCCACTGGTCGAACTTGAGGCGGCCCAGGCTGGTGGTGCCTCTGATATCTCGCAGGACCAGGTCGAAGGGGCGCTTCTGGCAGCTCTCGAACCGCGACTTGATCCATCCGGCTGCGGCTTTGGCCTGTGCCGCGTGTGCCGCGCATTCCTGGCGCAGGTCTTGCTCGTCGTCAGGAGCGGCTACCGGCGCGGCTGTGAGCGATGCGGACTTCGTATGGTGGGACCGGGCGTACTGGGTGTACGGAAGGGGCTTGCCCAGACCTCGCAGGTCCTTAGAGGTCCTAACAGAAGCTGTTGATCATGTGACTTTCGGCTTCAGCGTTCGTTGGTCTGGTCGTGGGGAAGCGTCAGTCGCGGCCGTGGATCGTTTCGGATGAACTGTGGTCGCTCATCGAGCCGTTGTTGCCCGAGGCCGCTCCGAAATTGGTGGAGGGCAGACCGCGGGTGCCGGACCGGCAGGCCTTGTGCGGGATCCTGTTCGTGCTGCATACGGGCATCCAGTGGGAGTACCTGCCGCAGGAACTGGGCTTCGGCTCGGGCATGACCTGCTGGCGGCGCCTGGCCGCGTGGAACGAGGCCGGTGTGTGGGACGCGCTGCACCTGGTGCTGCTGAAGCGGCTGCGGGCTGCGAACAGGCTGGACTGGTCGCGGGCGGTGATCGACTCTTCCCACGTCCGGGCCGCTCGGCGAGGCCCAAAAGCGGACCCAGCCCGGTCGACCGCGCGCGGCCGGGCAGCAAGCACCACGTCGTCACCGACGCCCAGGGCATCCCGCTCGCGGTGTCGCTGACCGGCGGAAACCGCAACGACGTCACGCAGTTGCTGCCTCTGCTGGACAAGATTCCGGCCGTGGCAGGCGTCGTCGGCCGACCCAGACGCAGACCCGATGCCCTGCTCGCCGACCGCGGCTACGACCACGACAAGTACCGCCGCCTGCTCTGGGACCGCGGCATCCGCCCGGTCATCGCCGAACGAGGCGTCGAACACGGCTCCGGCCTGGGCATTTTCCGCTGGGTAGTAGAGCGCACGATCGCCTGGCTGCACGGTTTCCGACGACTGCGGATCCGCTGGGAACGACGCGACGACATCCACGAGGCTTTCCTCGGCCTCGCCACCTGCCTGATCACCCACCGGCACGTCCAACACCTTTGTTAGGACCTCTTAGCGGGCAGGGACGCGGCATCGACGAACCTGGTGGCCGCCTGGGGGGTCGGGTCGTTTCCTGCGGGCGCGGCGTGGCCAGCAGACGTGGTGGCGGCCATGAGAACCGCCACGGCTGCGGCGGTGGCGGTTCCACGGGCCAGACGAATGAAGGTGGCGCTTATGGTCACCGGTGAACTCCTTGCGGGCATGGGGAGGCTTCAGGGAACCGGGGGCTCGAAGTGGTCACGGAACATCGCAGAGTTCGCCCCAGCACGCGTCCACCAGTGCACCCGTGCGCGGGCTGTAGCGGGCCGTGAATCCCGCGAATCGGTGATCGTCTCGCTGCAGGCCAGGAGTGGAGCGGGGGGACGAGACCGTCCAGACGTCGTCAGCGTCGCCGGAGACCGCGCGCGGGGCGGCTGTCAGCCCAGCGGGTGACGACGAGGGCGGCTCTACGTCGACGTCGTCGCCCGGGACGTCGAAGGCCGCGGCAGCCCGCTCCCGGAGGTTGGCGGCGGATACGTCCGCATCGGCTGCTGGGTCTTCGGCCGGGCGGCCGGCAGCGAGCGCGGCGGCGTTGCAGACCCGCACGGTGACCACGCACTCCGACAGGCCGGGCACGCTGGCGAGGCAGTCATCAGCGTCGTTTTCGAGGCAGGACTGCAGGGCGCCCTGGTCCACGCCGTTGAATGTGGCGGGCAGATCGGGCGGGAGAGTGCCGGCGGGGTGTGTCCGGGCGTCCGGCGTGCTGGGTGGGGATGCCGTGGCGGCGGCCTGTCTGCGGGGCTTGCTCACCGTCCACTGGGTGAACTTGCTGTTGTCGGTCATCTTCGTGGTGAAGCAGCTCGGCGGCTTGTGGGTCGTGCTGCACGCCGGGAGCGTGACCGATTTGGCTACGTTGCCGGTTGCCACCTGCTGCCACGCCTTGTTGCCGGTCATGAACTGCATCCGGTTGGCGATGGAGGGGACATCGACATACTTCGGCCCCGATACCTCAAGGCCGACGTCGACCCGGTTGGTGTTGCCGCCCACCACCTTGAGCTGCTTGGTGGTGGAACCGACTTTGTTGAAGTCGTAGAGAACATCCCACTGATTACCGCTGTCCTGGCGGACCGTCATGTACGTGTGGTTGCGCTTGTCTGCCTTCGTCGGGTTGACCCCGGCCCGTATAGCGGTCGTTCGCCCGCCGCTCGTGGTCATTTCCGTCCATCGCGGCCCGTAGGTGTGCGTGGCTTTCCCAGTCTTCTCCGCGTAGAGGCCGATCTCGATGTTGGGAGCGGCTAGCGGACTGCCGGACGTGTTCGGGCTCACACGGAGGTAGTTGCCGACCTGCACGGTCGCCGATCCGGTATCGACCTGATCGAAGGTGATCGGCACGTTGCGCCATGTTGCGAAGCTGCCGATCATTGGCTCCCCTGGCTGGCCGCACGTCATCCCCCAGTACGTGATGCGGGAGTTGTAGAGGAGGCTGCATGCCTCTGCAGGAGCGGAAGCGTGGGCTTGCGGGGCGGTGCTGAGAACAGTGAGTGCGGCGACCCCGGCGCTTGCCGAGGCCAAGAGTTTCGCGCGTGAACGCGACAAGGTTCCCCCTAGAAAAGATCAAGAAAGGTCACAGGGAACCTATCGCCTGACATTGCCTGACTTGCATGGTTATCAGGCCAGTTGACTTAATTTGTATGCATGATACGCATCACAACTGCACATCAATCACACGGAGAACGGACAGATTCGAGTCTCCGCAATCGACAACAGTTGCTCCTGAGGTCGCGCACGAAGGACGAGATCGCGAAGGCGGAGACCCTCATTGAGTGGGCCTGCTGCCGACGTCGGACGCATGCTCCGTTTGCAGGCGGGAGGGCATCCGCGGGCAGGGCGCCGCTTCTCGGCGGGCTGGGGCAGCACGGAGACGCTCGACGTTCAGCTCGTCGAGCCGAGCATGGTGGCCGAGGTGAGCGGCGACATCTCCTTGGACGCGGGAGGCCGGTGGCGCCACCCTGTGCGGCTGGTGCGAGTCCGACCAGACCTTGACGTGTCCGACGTTCAGCCGTTTCGCCATCCTGTCGACTGACCAGGTCCTCTTTTCGAACAGGGCCTCAGGTAGCGCGAGGGACCGGTTCCTTCTTCGTTGATGACCCTGGGGCGTCTCGCACAGTGTCGGTACCCCCTTTGTCTGGCAGGCGCTGGCCGCCAATCCTCAGGTCCCTCCGGCGGCTCTCCAGAAACTGACCGACTCGTGGCGGAACAAGAAGCACTGCCCTCCCACTCCCTCGTTCGACAGATGAGATCAACGTCCCGACGCTGGGCCACGGTTCGTCACCCACGCGGTACGACCACCCATGAACGCTGTTGCCAGCATGCGGGCCGACGCGGGCACAGGGCTTGCTTGCGGGCAGAGGCGGGGTTCTGTCGGAAGAACGTCAGTGGTGGGACCGTGTGAGCGGAACTGCTGTCAGATTCGCGGGCCGCCAGGTTCCACCGGTCTGGTGCCTGCTCGCAGAAGGGGGCCTCAGTGTTCTCGACGTTACCTGCTCGACCAGTGCACGGCAGACCACGCAACGTTCTCTCCAGCATCCTGGTGGGCCTTGCACTTTTAGCTGGTGCGGTGAGCGGACTCGACACGGGCAATGCCGCCGCGGCGACGCCAGTCGGTCCAATTGTCCTCGTTGCGAACAGCGGCGCCGGCAGTGTCGCTGTGATCGACGGCACGGATGACGAGTCCGGCTCGTCCGTCGCTGTGGGAGGCACGCCGCACGGCGTGGCCGTCAATCAGGCCGGCACTACCGCGTACGTCACCGACACGGATGGGGGCACGGTCTCCGTCATCAGCACTGCAACCGGAACCGTGACCGCCACGGTCACAGTCGGTGCCCTCCCCTACGGCGTAGCCGTCACCCCGGATGGCACCAAGGTGTACGTCACCAACCTTGGCGACAACAGCCTCTCCGTGATCAGCACCGCCACCAACACTGTCACCTCAACCCTTGCCGTCGGCATGCGCCCGATCGACGTGGCCGTCAGCCCGACCGGCACGCAGGCCTACGTCACCAACGACAGCGACACCAACACGCTCTACGTGATCAACACCGCGACCGACACGGTCAGTTCCACCATCCCGCTCCCAGCCCACGCCTACGGCGTCGCCTTCAGTCCGGACGGCACGCAGGCCTACGTCGCGCTCGTCAACGGCGGCTCGATCGCGATCATCAATACCGCCACCCACGCCGTCACCTCGACCATCCCTGTCGGCATCGCCCCCCACGGCATCGCCGTGTCTCCCGACGGCACGCGGATCCAGGTCGCCAACCACGACAGCAACACGGTCTCGCTCATCAACGCTGTCACCCGCGCCGTTACCGCGACGGTTCCGACCGGCTCCGGACCGGAGGAGGCCGTGTTCAACCCAGCAGGCACCAAGGCCTACGTCTCCAACAGCAACACCAACACGGTCACGGTCATCAACACCGCCACCGGCACCGTCGCCTCCACTGCCGTAGTAGGCAGCCGCCCGGCCGGGATCGCGGTCGCAGCGCCTCCCAAGGCAGACCTCGGCGCGACAATGACCGCGGTGGGCGTCCCCGGCCTCCTCAACGGACACATCGACTACACGATCACCATCACCAACAACGGACCCTTAGCGGTCACGTCCGCGACCTTCACCGCCATCCTGCCCGGACCAATGACCGCCACCAGTAGCTCCTGCACTCCGGCTGGCAACCACGTCACCTGCACGCTCGGGGCCCTGCCATCAGGGAGCCACACCACTCGCAGCTTCACCGTTCCCGTCGGCCTGCTCACCCTGGGTCTGCCCTACAACGTCACGGCCTCACGAACGATCAGCAGTCCCACCGACGACAACCCTGGCAACGACACGGCGACTCGAACGTGCACCGTGGTCACCTCCCTGACCATCACTTGCAGCTGACGCAGTCCCCTCCCCCACTGCCAACGCTCGGCCTCGAAAGTGTGCGGGAGACGGTCCTGGCGGTCAGAGGTCTCGCTTGGCCCGTAGAGCTCTGCTGCAGGTTGTCGGGCGCCTGCGGGTCACGGCCTCCCTAGGACCGACGCAGGCAAGCCGCGGCGCGGGGCTTCCCCTTGCTGGAGGGCACAGGGTTGGGGCTGGGCAGCGTGGTACCAGGGGCCTTCGCCGGCCAATGCAGTTGCCTTACGACCGAGCCGCCTGAGCCCCGGAGCTACTGGGCCGTTTCTCCCTGGGTGGACTCCCGTCTCCAGCGCAGTTCGTTCACTGCCTCTGCCGCCTCCCTGCGCACCTCGGGGTGGGGGTGGTGAAGGAACCGCTCGACGATCGACAGAGCCGCCTGGTCGTGAGTCGAGCCGAGGATGGCCAGGACGTAGTCCAGGAGCAAGGGTTCGAAGACATCCGCACCGACGGCGAGCGGCTCCACCACCCGGTAGGGAAGTTCGTAGTGCGTGGAGGCGGTGCAGGCTGCGTGCAGCGCGGACTCCCGCACCGGGTAGCCCTCGTCAGAAAGCGCGACCATGACGAGGCGCTCGACAGTCCGCACTGCGTCGTCCGGCGTCAGACGGCCCGTCTCCAGGACGTCGCTGACGACATCGAGGCAGAGGTCCCGGCGGCCCGCATCGGAGCCGTTCAGCTCCTCCCAGGCCGATTCGATCAATGCCGTCAGGCCCTGATATCCGTCCACTGCCAGAGCATAGGAGACGGTCGCCGCCTGGTCTCAGGGATAAATGACGTGGTCAGGGCGGTGACACAGCTTGCGTTCCCTTCAGCGCTGGTCGACCGGCCCTGCGGCTGCTCTTCGCCTTCGAGGTTGGGTTGTGGGCCCATCGGCCAGGCTGGACCGTGCCGCGTCTGGCACGGGTTCTCAGGACGGGCCAGCGGTTCGGTTTCTTGATCGCGCGAGGGCAGTCGCGATTGCGCCGGGCCGGAAGAAGGCGACTCCGTGCCTCCCGTCCGGCCTCGGTGAGGGAGCGGGCGAGCTTGGCGGTGGTTGCTCCGAGCTGGGACGGGATGCTGCGCCGGACGATGCGGACGCACTTCAGGTAGGAGACGCGGTCGGCGTCCACGGCTGGGCGGGCGAGCGCTGCTGTGCGGGCGAACTGGCGGATTGCGTGGTGGACGGCGATCTCGTCGAAGGCGAGCTCGATCTCCCAGCGTTCCCGGTAGAGCGCGACGAGCTCAGCGGCCGGGTGCTGCTCGGGGTCCAGCAGTGTCGTGCCCAGGTAGGCGACCTTGTCGTCCTTGGCGAAGGTGATGACCCGGTAGATCACGTACTTGGGCAGGGACCGGCCTTCCCGGGCGGCACGGAGCCGGACCTCCTTGCCCGGTCGCGCCATCGACAGGTACGAGCCGTCCGGAAGTTCCTCCTGGACGGTGCCGAGATGGTTGGACTGGAGCCTGACCAGCAGATCCGCGCCCGCCATGGTGAAGACGTGAGCGAACTCGACCGACCAGAAGCCGCGGTCGGCGATGACCAGGTCGCCGGGGCCGGTGGAGCCGGCCAGCGGGTAAGCGAGGCCGCGTTCTCCGTCGCGGTAACCGCCGAGGCGGGCATCGAGGACTCCGTGCGTTCCGACCTCGGCCAGGACCACCGCCCTGACCTGGGGGATGCCGAAGGGCACACCGCCGGTGGCGGAGGGGCCGTCGAAGGTGTCGCCGTTACTCGTCGAATCCGGAAGATCGAACTGCGTGCCATCCAGGGCGAGGAGCCGCAGACCTCGCCACCATGCGCCGGGCGTGGCCGGGGTGGCGAGCGGGCCGGCCACCTGGCGGAACACGGTCTCCAACACGTCCTCGCCGAGGCGGGCGCGAGCCCGGCACAACGACGACCGGTTCACCCGCGCGAGGGCCCCGCTGCCCGGGATGCCGCTGGTCAGCACCCGCAGCACCTCCTCGTACGACTCCCGGGCGAACAGACACCGTACGCCTTCTCCGGCAGGCATACACAGGTGGACAAGTCGCGCGTTGAGGCGTCGCGTCGGAGGAGGCGCGACCTTCAGCACCGCCCGCTGCCCGTCGCGGAGTCGGATCCGGTAGACCACGTTGAACCAGCCGTGCGTGATCTCTTCGGCGAAGTCGTCGCCCTCCGGTACCTGGGCGGCTCCGCATGATCGCTCGATCATCGCCCGCAGCGTCCGGACCGACTGCCGGTTCTTGGTGATGCTCTCGGTCACTGCCTTCACGGTCGTTCCCTTCGGGTACGGCGGTACGGACCCGCCCGGCCTGACCTGACCATCGCTTCTTGGGGCGACCGAGCGCCTCACACCGTACTTTGGGAGCGCTCCCAGGCCCAGCCTCGGCATATCCTTCCACGGCACGAGCACGGCGACCGGCACCTTGGAAGTCAACGGATTCAGCGGCGCTTGCCGACCACTGGCGCACGAGGCCAGCCGGATCCGTGTCCACCAGGAGCAGCGCGGCGAGGTGGGTGTTGGCGCGGGCGGGATCGGCCGTTGCGCTGCCACCGGAACGCTCGACTTCTTCGCACCACCCGACTCCGGCGCCTCGGAGTGAACCTCGGGCGGTCGCCGTACCCCGTCAGAACGCGTATCTGACGCTCAGCCAGGGCGCGTGGGCGGCGAGCAGTTCCCGCATCCGGGCCAGTGCCCGCTGCTTGACCTCCCGTGCGTACCGGACGTTGAGCGCACCGTTCTGTGAGCGTTTGGACTCCTGCGCGGCCGGCTGCCACAGGACGTCCTCGGCACGCGGATGCCAGCCCAGGTTGACCTCGTGGAGCGCCTGGTTGTGGGTCAGCATGATGATCTCGGCTGCCGCCTGTTCCTTGACACGTGCGGGAAGGACGTCGTCGAGCCGGGTGAACAGTTCGGCCCAGTCCCGCTGCCAGCCGTCCCTCAGGACGACGGGCGAGAGGTTGAAGTGGACCTCGTATCCGGCTTCAACGAAGTCGCCCGCCGCGCAGACCCGCTCGGACACCGGGCTCGTCCGGATGTCGAGGAGCCGTGCGTCGCGCTCGGGCATGAGCGAGAACCGGATCCTCGTCCGCCCCTGCGGGTCGAGCCCGAGGAGGTCGCGGTTGACGAACTTGGTAGCGAAGGACGCCTTCGCCGTCGGCAGGCGTCGGAACACGGAGATCAGGTCCGCGGTGTTGTCGCAGATCAGGGCGTCGACGGAGCAGTCTCCGTTCTCACCGATGTCGTAGACCCACGCGAGCGGATCGCACTGGTTCGGCGTCGTCTTGGGACCCTGGCGTCGCACATGCCGCTCCACGTGCGCGGTGATCGCCTCGATGTTGGTGAACAGCGTGATGGGGTTGGCGTAGCCCTTGCGTCGGGGCACGTAGCAGTAGGCGCAGGCCATCGCACAGCCGTTGGAGGCACCGGGAGCGATCCAGTCGGCGGACCTGCCGTTGGGCCGGGTGGAGAGCGTCCGCTTGACGCCGAGGACGAGGGTCTCCGTCTTGACACGGACCCAGCGCTCGACGTTGCCGTCGTTCCCGTGGAGGGAGGGGATGCCCCAGTGGCTCGGGATCTCGACGACGCGCGCCGTCGGCAGCCGCGCCATGATCTGCCGGCCTCGCGGAGAATCCAGCGCCGCCGGCTCCGCGTACACCTCCCGTACGTCGAGCAGCCGCCGCGCCACCGGACTGTCGCGGAGGCTCCCGGCCGTGGTGCGCACGGACCCCGCGCCGTCCAGGTCGAAGAGGGCCTCCTGTTCCGGAGGGTGCGAGAAGGGCGCTTCGGACGGCTGTGTGTGGCCGGCCGGCCGACGTTCAGGGCTGCCCGGCGGGTGTTCCATGGAGTTCCCCTCAGCGGAGGCCGCTCGCTCGACCGGACCTGACCGCGATGGACCACGCGGTGTTTCTCCAGCCTAACGAGCCCGGTCGTGCGCGCTGCACCTCATCGGGCGGCGTCACCGAGCTCCCGCGCGACTGCCGCGGATCAGCTCGGACGGGAATCCCGCCACTCCTGCGCGTAGTCGTCGAAGATGGCGCGCAGGTGATGTCCGATCTTCAGGTAGTCCAGGTCGTCGAGGTTGGCGAGCGACACCCGAACCGACCACTGCGGGCCGTCGAAGCCTCCACCGTTCAGAAGCACCACGTGGGTCTGCTCCGCGAGGCGGAACAGCGGGTCGACCGGTTCGTAGGTGGCCTCCAGGTACGCGGCGAAGTCCGGTCCGTAGCTGCGCTCCGCCTCGGCGAGCAGGTCGAGTTCGATGTAGTAGGCGGCGCGCTTCGGGTCCTCGGCGATCTTCATGTGCGCGCCTTCGAGGAGAAGGCCGAGCCGCTGTCGCACGATGCCCCGCACCAGGTTCTTGTACGCCTGGCCCTCGTCCAGCATGTCGAAGAGGGAGAACAGGCACATCATCACCTGCTGCGGCAGTGACAGGCCGGCGGTGTGGTTGAGCGCGACCTGCCGTGAGTCGGCCACCAGCCGGTCGATGAAGCGGATCTTGCCGGGCTCCAGCGAGAGGGTCCCGTACCGTTTGTCCAACCGGTCCCGCTCGGCCTGCGGGAGCGCCGCGATCATGCGGTCGATCACGTTGTCGTCGTCGAGGCCGATGACGCCGAGCCGCCAGCCCGTGGCGCCGTAGTGCTTCGAGTACGAGTACACCAGCAAGGTGTTGTGCGGCAGGTCGGCCGCGATCGAGCGGAAGCCGGGGACGAAGGTCCCGTACACGTCGTCCGTGACGATCATCAGGTCGGGGTTCTTGGTCGCGACGATCTCCTGGATCTGGTCGGAGACCCTTTCACTCAGCGCAAGGGACGGGGGGTTGGACGGGTTGACCAGGCAGAGGAGTCTGACCGCGGGGTCCTCCAGCTTGGCGACCTCCTCCGGCGGGTAGCGCCACTCCCGCACGCCCGTCTCGGCGAACAGGGAGGCCTCGACGCGGACGACGTCGAATTCGTAGGTGTCGAGCTCGGGGATCTCGATGTAGGGGGTGAACACGGGCACCATGAGGGCGATCCGGTCGCCCTTCTTCAGGATCCCGTTCTTCGTCAGCGAGTCGAAGATGTAGCACATCGCCGCCGTGCCGCCCTCGGTGGCGAAGAGCGACAGGTTCCCGGCTGGCGGCCGACCGTCGAAGAGTTCGTCGTTGACGTATCCGCGGACGATCTGCTCGGTGTGGGCGAGGATCCGGTCCGGCACCGGGTAATTGTCGCCGATGGAGCTGTCGGCCAGTTCGTGGACGAAGGCGTCCTTGTCGAAACCGAACCGTCCGACGGCGTATTCGACGCACTTCTGCAGCAACTCGATTCCGGGGAGACCCGGTTGTTGGCGGACGAACGCGTCGAAGCGGGCGCCGGCGCCCGCCGCTTCGGGCATTCCGCCGAGGTTGTCCGCCGTCCAGACCCTGCGTGATTCGGAGATGGCGAAGTATCCGAGGGCATGGTAGGCCTCGCGTGGCCCGGTCGCCGTCCAGTTGGGGTTGCCGCGCCCCGCGTTGAGCATCTGGACCTGGCTCTTATCCTTCTGCCCGGGTTCGTCCGCCTGGACCGCCCGGGCGATGTCGATGAACTTGTCCTTGAGCTCGAACGGGGAGAGCTGGGCGAAGGTCTTGATCTCAGCACGCGTGAATGTGGTCTTGGGCACGACGGAACTCCTTGATCGGCGTCAGTGGTTGAGGATGACGATCACGGCACCCCAGATGGTCAGCAGCACGTTTCCGACCGCGTAGGGGATCGTGTAGCCGAGGGTGGGGATCTGGGACCGGGACTGCTCGTTGATCGCGCCGATCGCAGCGGTGGTGGTCTGGCCGCCGGCCAGCACGCCCATCAGGATCGGGAAGCGGATCTTCTGCACGTAGTGGCCGAAGAGGAAGCCGACGATCAGCGGGATCACCGTCGCGACCGCACCCCACAGGAGCAGCCCCCAGCCGGCCGACGCCAGGCCGCTCGTGAAGCTCGGTCCGGCATTGATGCCGACGACGGTGACGAACAGGCACAGGCCCAGGGTGTCCATGAACCACTGGGCTCCGGGCGGGACGTTCCCGAAGGTCGGGTACTTGCCGCGGATCCACCCGAAGACGAGTCCCATGATCAGCGCGCCCCCGGAGGTGGAGAGCGAGATGGGCACACCGGAGACGGTCAGGGCGGGGATGCCGATGCAGCCGCCGAGGAAGACGCCTACACCCACCCAGAGCATGTCGGTGGCGAACGAGGTCGGGACCGGCTTGCCGATCGCTCTGCCCGCCGGATCGACCAGTCTCTTGGGGCCCGTCAGGATCACGGTGTCGCCCCGTTCCAGCTGTGTGGTGAGACGGTAGGGGAACTCCGCTCCCGAGCGGTACAGCTTGTCGATGTAGACACCTACCATGAAGGGTTCGCGCCGTAGGTCGGCGACGGTGCGTCCGAGCTGGCCCTTCTCCGAGGCGACCACATGGAGCGACTCGGTCTGGTATCCGAGAAGTTCGACGTCGTCGGCTTCCGCGCCGATGTGCGTGCGGGGGTCGAAGTCGACGAGCGCGCCGCGCAGCGCGCTGACGGCGAGCACGTCGCCGGGGCGCAGCACGGTCTGCTGGTCGTGGTCGAGGACGGTGCCCTCGCGCCGGACGCGGGTGATGTAGATGCGGTGCCCGAGTTCCCGCTGCTGGTTCTCGAAGTCGTCGATGGTCCGCCCGACGAGTTCGGGACGGTCGAGGCGGTAGGCGCGCAGGACGACCTCGTAGTAGCCCTCGGCAAGGTCGGGATCGTCGGCGGGAGCGTCCAGTTCCTTCGCGAGGCCGGCCGATTCGGCCGCCAGGTCACGTCCGTACAGCCTGGGCAGGACGTTGGCGAGGAGCAGCGCGCACAGGATCGTGCCCAGCGGGTAAGTCACCGCGTAGCCGATCGCGACCAGGTTCGACTCGCTCTTCACCTGTCCCGACGACAGGCCCGGCAGATTACCGATGGCGTCCTGGGCCACACCGATGACCGCGGACTGTGTCAATGCCCCACCGAGGAGGCCTGCGGACAGACCGGGACCGTAGCCGAGCATGACCGCGAATCCCCAGGAGACGAGCAGTCCGGTCACACAGACGACGAGGGCGTTGACCACCTGCGGCAGGCCGTCCTTCTTCAGACCGCGGAAGAACTGCGGGCCCACCTTGTAGCCGAGCGCGAAGAGGAACAGCGTGAAGAAGAGATTCTTCACGGTCGCGTCGATCGAGACCTCGAACTGGGCGCCCAGCAGCAGTCCAGCCACCAGGCATCCCGTCACCGACCCCAGGGCGATGGCCCGGTAGCGGATCTTTCCCAGCAGGAAGCCGAGGGCCACGGCGATGAAGACGAGCAGTTCCGGATGGGGCTGGAAGATGTTCCGGTTCAGGAAGTCGATCATGGCGCGGGCTGTCCTCTCACGTCCCGAGGATTCCGACGAGCAGCGGACCGGTCAGGGGCAGCAGGAAGTTCGACAGCGCGTAGGTGATCGTGTAGCCCAGCATGGGAACCGAACTCTGCGCGACCTGTGTCACCGAGGTGATCGCCGGGGTCGAGCACTGCTGGCCCGCGATCGCGCCGATGAGGAGGGGCGGCTCGATCTTCAGGAACCGGCGGCCGACGATCAGGGAGACGGTGGCGGGGACGACGACCATCGCGATGCCGGCGAAGGGCAGCAGTGCCCCGTACTCCTTCAGGAGCGGCCACGCCTGGGGGCCGGAGACGAGACCTGTGCAGGCGATGAAGACCGCGAGACCCATGTCCTTCAGGGTGGTGGCCGCCTGCGGCGGGAAGGCACCGAACGTCTGGCTGCGGGACCTGAACCATCCGAAGAGCAGTCCGGAGACGAGACAGCCTCCACCGGTGCCGAGCGACAGCGGGACGTCCCCGAAGGTGACGACGACCTGGCCGAGGAGTGAGCCGGCCGTGATGCCCGCGCCGAGGTAGACGAAGTCCGTGGTGTCGTTCTTCACGACGGAACCGATCTTCGCCACCAGCCGTCCCAGTCCGGAACGTGCCCCGACGAGTGTCAGTACGTCGCCGCGCCGCACCTCGGTCTCGGGTGAGGCGGGCAGCACCTGGTCACCTCGTTGCACCTCGGTGACGTACACACCGTTCGTGGTGAACTCGGGGTGCTCGCGGTTGAGCGTGTCGAGCGTCCGGCCCGCTACGGACTTGTCGGTGAGCGAGACCTGGGTGGTGGCCAGAGCCGTGTCCAGCCCCGGGACCGCCGGTGTCTCCGGACCGATGAGGCGTCCGGCTTCGATGATGTTGGCCCTGCGGCCGACCGCCAGCACCAGGTCCGAGAGGGTGAGCGTGAAGTCGGGTGGCGGAGGGGTCAGTACCTTGCTCCCCCGCTTGACCGCCTCGACGGTGACCCGCCCTCCCAGATGCCGTTCCAGATCGGCGACCGGCAGACCGTCCGCCGTGGTGACGAGGAACGTGCGCCCGACCATGCCCGGCAGCGCCTCCCGTTCGTCGGAGGCCAGGCCCCCGCCGCCGCCCCGCATCTTCTGCCAGAGCGCGCGTGAGGAGTCGGCGAGATTGATGCGCAGCAGCATGGGCATGAGCTGGCTCGTGTAGATCACGATGGTGACCAGGCCGAAGAGGTAGCAGACCGTATAGGCGGTCGCCACATGCCCCTGATAGGTGGAGATCTGCTGGGACGTCAGGTTCGACAGGTTGCCGATGGCCTCGGTCGCCGTGCCGACCACGGCCGACTCGGTCGCGGCACCGGCGAGGATGCCGGAAGCGGTGCCGACATCGAGATCGAAAGCCTGGGCGATGCCGAGGGCGATCCCGACCACGCAGACGAGTTCGATGCCGCACAGGGCGAAGAAGCGCAGGCTCTTCTTGTTCAGGTTGTCGAAGAACTGCGGGCCGGCCATGTAGCCGAGGGCGAAGATGAAGATCGCGAAGAAGACCGTTTTCACGTCGTCGCTGACCTGCACCTTGGTCCAGGCACCCAGCAGCAGCGAGACGATGAGCGTTCCGCAGATGCCGCCGAGGGTGATCGGGCCGATCCGCAGCTTGCCGACCAGGTAACCGGCGCCCAGACAGAGGAAGATGGCGAGCTCGGGATGATCCTTGATCACTCCCACTCAGGCACCGGCCTCGCACTTACCCGCTCGAAAAGTTCCAATGCACCCATATGTGGACGCTAACAGCGCCTACCGGGAGGTGCCGTTCGCCCGGGGCCATCAGCGTGATGCGGGGGCGGACCAGAGCCGCGACGCGATGACCACCAGGGGCGCGGCTGCGGAGACTCAGCGCATACCGTTGCTAATTTCACTCTTGTGAAGAAACTACTGAACTCGGGCCTTACGGCTCGCCGATTCCAGGCCCCGGCCGCTCTCACCGGGGTCGGTGTCGCCTGCACCTGCACTCTGGCCGTCACCCTGCTGGCCGTCGGACCCGCTCTGGCCGCGGGCCGCGCCCCCGTGGACATCGGCAACCCAGTGGCGGGCAGCAACGGCTTCGGCGTGGTCACCGAGGGCGACGCGACGCTCGGCAGTACCGAGGCCGAGGGTCCGGTGGCGGTCGGCGGGAACCTGACCTACGGCGCGGGCTACAACGTCGCTCTGAACACCGCGGGGACGTTCACAGCGCCGGGCGGCGCCCGTCCCACCGCCCTGCTGGTCGGAGGGGCCGTCGACTACCCGGGCAGCACTCCGTCGGGCGTGCTCAAGGTGCTCCAGAGCGGCTACGTCAAGATCGGTGACATGACGGGCAGCACGGCCCTCGACCGGGACGGCAACGGCGCCAGCGTCAACACGCACGTGGTGGCCACCGGCGCGGGCTATGACTCCACGCCCCGCATCGAACTGAACACACAGCAGCCGACGGCCTCCGTCGCCCAGTCCGGCCTGATGGACTTCGCGTCGCTGTTCTCCACCTACCGCGACCGCTCCGACACCATGGCCGGGTGCGCGGCGAACGTGACCCTGCTCGACGGGAACGGCGATGCCCTGCCCGACCAGGACGTCGTTCCCCCCGGCTCGAACATCAAGATCGCTCTGACGTCCGGCCGGGCGAACGTCCTGCGGCTGACGGGCGAGCAGCTGAACAACATCGACGTCCTGACGTTCCTGGACCCGCCGACCGCAGACACCCCCTTGCTGATCAGTGTCGACACGACGGGCACGAACGGCTCGTTCACCTGGCACACGCCGACGATGGCCGGCGTATCAGGCACTCAGGCGCCGTACATCCTGTGGAACTTCGCCGACGCGACCGACATCACCATCGCGGACGGCGACTCGCTGGAGGGCACGATCTACGCCCCCCGCGCCAAGCTCACCGACCTCGACCCCTCCAACATCGAGGGCGACATCATCACCCGCGAGCTCGTCGTGGGACCGCTCTCCGGCGGCTCGGGCGGTGGCCCGGTGAACGCCGGTGAGATCCACTACTTCCCGTTCGACGCCCAGCTCCAGTGCGACGCGACGCCCACGCCGAGTGCCACCGGAAGCGTGCGGGTGGTGAAGAAGGACGCGCAGAGCGGCGCGGTACTGCCCGGCGCACAGTTCACTCTCTGGAAGGAGACGAACGGCACCACAGGTCTTCAGACGACCGGAACCGACCCCGACACCCAGGTCGGTGACACCTGCACAACCGGCGCCGACGGCGTCTGCTCCCGCGAGGTGGAGACCGGCACCTACTACTGGCAGGAGACGAAAGCCCCCGCGGGCTACGACCTCCCCGACCCCGCCGTGTTCGGGCCGCTGGTGCTGACCACGGCCAACGCGTCCCAGGGCGTCACGGTCAGCGCGAACGACACCAAGACTCCGGCCCCGCCGGTCCCCGGCAGGATCGTGATCCACAAGACGGACGCGAAGAACGGGCGCCGGCTGCCCGGCGCGGTGTTCCAGGTGTGGGAGGAGACCAACGGAGTCCGGAGCCTCCAGACCCGCGGCCAGAACCCGGATACGAAGATCGGATCGGCCTGCGCCACCGACACCCGCGGCATCTGCGTCATCGACGGCCTGGAGTACGGCCAGTACTACCTCCAGGAAACCGCCGTCCCGGAGGGCTACGTCCTGCCCAGGAACCCGGTGAGCGGCCCCTACACCCTTGATGGAGGCAGCCACGACGTCACGGTCGAGCTGTCCAACACGCGAGGCGAGCCCCCCAAGGGCGGCAAGGGCTGATCTGCCCGGCCGGGATGAGCGGTGCCGCTCGCCCCGGCCGGCACCGGTCGGGGCCGACGGTCCCGTGACCTCAGGCGCCGGTGCCCGGTTTGACACCCCACACGTAGACGGCGTCGTCGATGTCGAGGAGATCCCACAGGACGGCGGCGTCGGCGACCGTGAGGTTGACGCAGCCCGCCGAGCCTCCGCCGTCGTAGAGGTCACCGGGATGGCCGTGCAGAGCTTGGCCACCGTCGAAGAACTGCGAGTACGGCATGGGCGCGTTGTCGTAGAGCGTGGAGACCTGGTCGCGGTTGCGCAGATAGATCGCGTGCCAGCCCGGCCGGGTCTCCTGCGCGTCGCGGCCGGTGCGGATGGCAACCGGCCCGAAGCGCACCGAGCTCCCTGTCTGTACCCACAGGATCTGCCGGTCCATGTCGACGCAGGTCACCCGGTAGGACCGCACCGGGCATCTGCCGGCGGCGTTCGGGTTCGTTCCCGCCGCCGCGACCACGGTGGCGCGGTAGGTCCCGAGATCGGCGTAACCGTCCCGTCGGGCCGTCCCGTGCTTGGTCTGGAAGGCACGGACGGCCCGGCAGTCGGCCTCGGACTGTCGTCCGTCCACCGGGCGGCCGAGGTACTGCTCCAGGTCGCGCTGGTAGGGCCCGGTCGGAGCCGTGCAGGCCGCGTCGGTCGACGGCACGGAAGCGGCTCGCGCGGCGGCACACGGGAACGTCAGCACCGCCGTCGCCGCCAGAGCACACGTGAGACGCAGGGAGGAGCGCACGTCCAGTCCTCTCGGTGGATGGCAGGTCTCCCCAGTCGACCAGCGGGACGGTCCCCCGCCCACCCGGGCACGACCGGTCGAGTGAGCGGCTGGCGTGCGGGCAGGACCGGGTGAGGCGGACGGAGGTATCCAGAGCAGCGCCGGGTCCCGGAATCCGGGCCCGCGGAGCAGCGGACAGCCCGTCGCCACCCCACCGTCGGCCTTCGTAGAGTGGGGCATGGCATCTACTCCCGTCACTCCCGTCCAGGCGCTCGACGCCCTGCTCGCCGGGAACCGACGATTCGTCGCCGGGACCCCACGACACCCCAACCAGGACGCCGCCCGACGGGCCGAACTGGCACCCGCGCAGAAGCCCTTCGCGGTACTGCTGGGTTGTTCCGACTCACGGCTCGCCGCCGAGATCATCTTCGACCAGGGCCTGGGGGACCTCTTCGTGGTCCGCACCGCCGGCCATGTGCTCGGGCCGGAGGTGCTCGGAAGCATCGAATACGGCACGGCCGTCCTGGAGTGCCGACTGGTGGTGGTCCTCGGTCACGACTCATGCGGCGCCGTCGCGGCCGCCCGCGCCGCCGTGGAAAGCGGAGCCCAGGTCTCGGGCTACATCCGGGACATCGTCGAGCGGGTCACTCCCAGCGTTCTCGCGGCTCGCGCCGATGGTCTGACCACGGATCGCGACGTGATCGACAGGCACATACAGCACACGGTCGACGTACTCATGGAGCGCTCACGGACCCTGGCCGATCAGGTGGCCGCCGGAGACACCGGCGTCGTCGGCCTCGCCTACCAACTGGCCGAAGGAAGCGCGCGGCTCGTCACATCCCGAGGCGTCCGGCCCACGGCAGAGGAAGTCCGCTCCGCCTAGCCTGCCCCGGTGGGGCGGCGCGACGGGAATCGCCCTACGCGGCACCCTCGCCCATGCGCGCGAGCACGCTGACCGTCAGCCGGCGATCTGCACGGCGTGGACCTGCGGTGGACGGACGCCACACGGGACCTGTTCGCCGAATCGCCCGCCCACGGAGTGACCGTGCGGTCAGTGACCGCGCTTCTTGTGCAGGGCGCCCGGCTTGTGCACGGCCGTGCGTCCCGTCTTGTCGCTCTCGACCTCGTACTGCGGCTCGGCGTCGGAAGCGTCGACCGTGCGACCGGCTGCCTCCGTGCGGTCGGTCACCTCGCGCTTCACGGTACCGGCCACCTTTCTTCCGTGGCTCTTCCACGAAACCTTGTCGCCCTTGGCGAGCTTCTTCTTCGCGGACATCATGCCTCCCTCCTCTACGAAGGATCCGGGCCGGGCGGCTCTCCCCGCTGTTCCGCACGGCGCCGCCCCGCGACCGCTCCTTTCTCCCAGCCTCACCCCTGTGAACAGTTCCGCAACTCCCGGGGGCGCCGCTGCGTCCTTCGCGAGGCCCGACCCGGCGGTGTCCACCGGCGGACGGCGATGGCCACCAGCCACGAGCGGAGCTTCGCCGTGTCACGCAGGTCCGGGAGCGCGCGGATCACCGCGACCATGGTGTCCTGCACGATGTCGTCGACGTCGAGGTCG
Organism: Streptomyces sp. M41(2017); assembly: GCF_002078175.1. Taxonomy (GTDB): domain Bacteria; phylum Actinomycetota; class Actinomycetes; order Streptomycetales; family Streptomycetaceae; genus Streptomyces. Next base: position 325,370 of record NZ_MWFK01000002.1, read on the forward strand.
CTCTCCGCCGCCGTTGCGGACCAGTGGCAGGACGCCTGCGGTGAGCCGTTCGAGGGCCTCGGCATCCCCGTCGCGGGCTGCATCGACCGTGCGGTGGACCGGAAACGAGTCGGTCCTGTCGGACCCGTCGTGTCGCATGCGATACATCCTTGGACAAGAACCTACGGCTGTTCTGGTGTGCGGTTGTTGCAGCAGAAGACGAACGGGCCCGCCAGGCACAACACTTTTGCCGGTAGAGTCCGCACCCATGACGCAGGGTGATCCCGGACCGCAGCCTGACGGAATGTGCGTGGATCCGCCTCGCGTGGCCTGGCGTCGCCAGATGCGGGAGCAGGTGCTGGCGGCCGCCGCAGAACTGGCTTCGGTCCGGGGCTGGGACCGGGTGAGGGTGGCGGACCTGGCCGAGCGGGCCGAGGTGTCCCGGCCGTCGATATACAAGGAGTTCGGTGACCGAGCGGGCATTGCGCGCGCTCTCGTACGCCGGGAGACGGACCATTTCCTGCGGGGAGTCGCCGAGGCGTTGGAACGCCCGGGCCACGACGTGGCGACCTGCCTTGTCGGGGCTGTGTTCCACGCGCTGAACGAGAGCGTCGACAACCCGCTGATCAGCGCGGTTCTGCGGGCTGCACGCCATGGCACGGATGGCCTGCTGCCCTTTCTGGCGAGCCGCCCGGATCCGATCTTCGACTCGGCCCGCTCTCTGCTGGAAGCCTGGCTGACGGACCGGGACCCGACGGAAGGTGCCTGGCGGACGGCCGACGCCGCTGATGTCGCGGTACGCCTGACGCTCAGCCACATGCTGCTTCCTGCGGATGACTCCGAGCCCGTTCCGGAACGGATCACTCAGGCCGTGCTCGCCGTGCTGACACCGATCGGATAGCGGTGCAGCAGTTGGGCTCGCGCGGCGGGAGCGAGGTTGGCTCGGGTGACGTCCCCGCCATAGTGGACGAGCACCTTCGGGTCCATGACACGGCGCCACAGCGGCGGAATCCAGGCGAGCATGATCATGGTGGCGTATCCGGAGGGCAGTCGGGGAGCCTCGTCGAAGTGGCGCAGGGTCTGGTAGCGGCGTAGTGGGTTGGCGTGGTGGTCGGAGTGGCGCTGGAGCTGGAAGAGGAACAGGTTGCTGACGGTGTGATCGCTGTTCCAGCTGTGCCGGGGAGCCACCCGGACGTAGCGGCCGTCAGGCCGCCGCTCTCGCAACAGGCCGTAGTGCTCCAGGTAGTTGACGCTTTCGAGAAGGGAGAAGCCGAGCACGGCCTGGCCGATCAGGAAGGGAAGAACGTCGGGGCCGAATGCCGCGGCCAGCACGGTGAACAGGGTCAGCGAAGTCAGCCAGGAGGTCAGCACGTCGTTGCGGCGGCCGATCACTCGGTGACCTCGCCTCCGCAGGCGCCGCGCCTCCAGCCGCCAGGCCGAGGCCAGGGATCCGGCGACGGCCCGGGGAAGGAATCTCCAGAAGCTCTCCCCCATGCGGGAACTCGCCGGGTCTTCGGCGGTGGCCACGCGGATGTGGTGCCCGTGGTTGTGCTCGACGTAGAAGTGGCCGTAGAAGCTCTGCGCCAGGGCAACGCGGCTGAGCAGGCGCTCCAGGTGCTCACGTTTGTGGCCGAGTTCGTGCGCGGTGTTGATCGCTACTCCCGCGACCACTCCGGTGGTGGCGGTCAGGCCCAGGGCCGCGGCGGGGCCGAGACCGCCGTCCGCCCAGCGCGCGCACGACCACACCAGGGCGCCGTACTGGAGCGGGAGGTAGAGGTAGGTGCACCAGCGGTAGTAGCGATCCGCGTCCAGCCGGGCGTAGGCGGTGTCCGGTGGGTTGCTGCCGTCGTCGCCGATGAGATGGTCGGCGAGCGGCAGCAGCACGAAGGCGAAGAAGGGTCCCCACCACCAGAAGACGTCGAGGCCGCTGACGGCTGCCAGGCCGCCTGCCTGGAACGGCAGGGTTGGCACCGCGAGCCCCATCAGCCAGTAAGGGCGTTTCGGGTCGCGCCAGTGGGCCGGAGGGGGAGGATGCGCGGCTTCGGACACGGTGACTCCTTCGGCAGTGCACTCGAGACCGGCGCGAGAAGAGGCCGGTGGAATGAGCGCTTCTTTGGCGATGGAGTGACTGTCGCGGGGGAGCGCTCTGGCGACAAGAGGGGACACCATGTCAACGTTCTGAGGGGCCGTCAGGCGCATGGAGATGCGTGCCGCACAGGGCCTTGAAGAGATCGTGCGACGAAGGTGAAGATATGGCTCATGGACAGCACGCACAGCAAGCTCGTCTCCACGGGAGTGCTCGGGTCCGAGGGGCACGCCGCCCTGCCCGTACCGCAGAACATCGACCTCGGCGAGCACTCGGTGGTGGATGTGTCCGTACAGCGCTTCGACGGCAGTTCGGACCACCCGGGAGACAGCCTCGTCGGCGGCCCCTTTTTCCGGCTGTCGCCCCGTGGCGGTACGACCGTCGGCAGGTGGGCCGGCGGATCGTCGCACGAGGCGTGACGGACGATGCGCCGACCCCTCGTGAGGACGCTCGTGTCAGCCCCTGGTGAAGACGCAGGAGTAGGAGGCGGTACCTGAGCCGCCGTAGGCCTCGACATCTACGTCGCCGCCGGGCGCGGCATCGGTCAGATCATGGCGCGCCCGCCTGGCTTGGAGCGGTGATGTGGACATCCGGCGTCGGGAAGAGCGGGGGATTCCGATGCAGAAGCCCACCAGCAGGACGCCGACCGCGCCGATGCCGGCGACCATCAACGACAAGGCGCCGGTCTAGGAGGCGGAGGCCAGCAGGGCCGGCCGTGTGCTCTGGTTCATGACCGTCGCAACCCCAAGCCTGTGCGGAACGGTCGATCAGGCGGGCGATTCGCTTCGCGTGTCGCCCGTTGACTCGCCAGTGCGGCGGTGGCGTCGGTCGAGGTAGGCAACGACAGGTGTGGCCAAGGTGCCGTGGAGGAAAACCGACAGAAGCACGGTGAAGATCACGGTTGCCCATAGTTCGTCGGCGGGGGCGGCGAAGTGGCCATGCTCCAGGGCGTAGGAGAGGTAGAAGAAGGAGCCGATGCCGCGGATGCCGAAGAAGGCGGTGACTATGCGCTCGCGTCGCGCTCCGGCGGTTGGGTGCTGGGAGAGGTAGCCGATGAGCGGGCGGATGAGCAGGAGCAAGAGGAGGGCGAGTGTCGCGCCTTGCCAGGTCAACGCCGTCAGGCCGCCTTGGGCGACGAAGCCGCCGACGAGGAACAGGATGGCCGCGGTGAGCAGGCGTTCGATCTGGTCCATGAAGGAGTGCATCACGCGGTGGTAGCCGTGGGCGCGCTCCGCGGTGCGGATGGTCACGGCGGTGGCGAATACGGCGAGGAAGCCGTAGCCGTGGACGAGTTCGGCCAGGCCGTAGGAGGCGAAGGTGGCGGCGAGGGCGACGAAGCCCTCGCTGTGTTCGGACAGCCTGAGCGCCTTGCTGCGGGCTCGGAAGAAGAGCCAGCCGAGGAGGCGGCCGAAGGTGATACCGATGCCGGTGCCGAGGGCGATGCGGGTCAGGACGTCGTACCAGGCCCAGTGCCCGATCCACGCGGCTGACCAGCCGGTGGCTGTGGTGGCGGAGAGAGCCAGAGCGGCCAGGACAAAGGGAAAAGCGAGGCCGTCATTGAGGCCGGCCTCGCTGGTGAGGGCGAAGCGCGCTTCGTCCTCATCGAATTCCGCGTCGGTCGGCTCTCCGACCCGTACCTCGCCGGCCAGCACGGGGTCTGTGGGGGCGAGGGTTGCCGCCACCAGCAGGGAGACGGCCGGGGCCCAGCCCAGGGCCCACCCCGCCGCGGTGGTGGCGAGGATCGTGAGGGGCATGGCTATGCCCAGCAGCTGCCAGGTGGTGAGCCAGGAGCGCCATCCGAAGGGGCGGTTGATGGCGAGCCCGGCGCCCATCAGGGCGACCACGATGCAGACCTCCGTGAAGTGCTCGACTGCAGGACCTCCTGACACAGGGTGCAGTCGGGGCAGAAGGTCGACCGGCAACTGGAAGACGACGAAGCCCAGTGCGAGGAAGACCATGGGAGCGGAGAGGGGGCGCTTGGCCACAAGCGCGGGCAGCGCCGCAGCACCCAAGGCACCCAGGCCGAGGAGAACGTAAGTCAGGTCGGTGCCCGACAGTTGCATCGTCTTCCATCCTCGAGTCGGCCCAAAGAGCGGCAGTCCTGCCGACTCCGGGCGCCGACCCTCGTCGGCGCAGTCCCAGTACCCGTTGATCGACGCACAACCCGCCGAGGTGACGGACGTCATCCGACGGTGACAGGCCTCCGAACTCACGCCGAAAGCAGGGCCTTCGGTAATGCCGGTGCGGGGAGGAGGCCGGTCGGCTCCGGATCGATACGGGGCAGTCGACCGGGCGCAGGCGCTGAGGCATCGTCAGAGATGCGCGATGCGACTGTGCGGGGCTCGGTGTGCGCGCCGGTCGGGCGGGGGGGGCCGCCGAGCAGGGTGAGGCGGGCGGGGAACGAACGCGGCGGGGTCGTCGTCGGCGCCGAGCAGGGCGGGCAGTGCTTCGAGCGTCCAGTCGGCTCCCGGTCCTCATGCCTCCCCGGCGATTACGATTGCGGTTCCTAGATCTCGTATATGGCCCAGTTCGAGCGTCCGCGGCGGCGCGACACCGGGTAGGTCCCTGGGTGCCCGGCAGGCGCCCTCGGAAGAGCCGGTGCCTCGCGTGGTCAGTCGGCGGCCAGCAGGTGGGCGGGTGCGATCCGCACGAGTCTTCGGACGGGGACCGTCAGAGCGGCGCCCACCAACGCGGTGGCGGCCATCGCGGCCAGCAGCGCGGCGCCGACGATCGCGACGAAGTGCCCCTCCAGCACGCCGCGCCCCAGCGTCATGACCGCCACCAGTCCGATGCCGGCCCCGGACAAGCTGCCCAGGAGGGCGAGTCCGATCCCCTCGTAGAGCGTCAACCGGGCGAGTTCGCGGTTGGTCCACCCCGTTGCCCGCAGGATGGCGAGATCCGCCGCGCGCTCGCGCTGTGACAGCACCAGCACGTCCACGGCTCCTGCCGCGCCGAGCGCCAGCGACAGGGCGACGCTCAGATAGTCGGCGGCCCGGGCCTGAGCGACCACGGCGTTGCCGAGCAGCGATCCCGCCACTTCGCCGCGGAAGGCCAGTGTCAGAGCCAGCAAGGTGGTGAACGCGGCGACTCCGAGCGCCAGGCCCGACGCGCCGAGCAACGTGCGGCCGCGCACCCTCAGAAGGTTGACCATGGCCAGGCCTGCCACCGAGCGCACCGGGCGGGACCGGCGAACCGCCGTCACCGGCGCTCGGACCGCCTGCATGGGGCCCAGACGTGTCGCGAGCCAGGCCGGGATCAGACCCGCGGCGGTGGCCAGCAGCAATGCCACCGGGACGACCATCAGCGACTTGGTACCGGCGTCAGGCTGGCCCAGCAGCCGGCCGAGCACGTACGCGAGCACCGCGCCCACGAAGCCTGCCGCGAGCCCTATCGCGGCCAGTTCACCGAGGATGAGCCGAAGTACCTCGCCGCCGCTCCAGCCGACGCAGCGCAAGGTGCCGATCTCGGTGCGGCGGGAGCGCACCGAGGCCAGCGCCGCCTGGCTGAGGAACAGCGCGCAGACGACCAGGACCAGGGTGAAGAGGATGACGCTCTTGGTGTCCACGGCCCTCAGGATCCGCAGGGCCACACCCTTTTCCACCCACCGTTCCGTCACCCGCGCCGTGTCGCTGAGTACGACGGTCTGCGGCCGGGGGGAACTGCCGACCGTCACGTCCACCTGAAGCCTGGGGTAAGCCGTGCGGATCTGGCCGGCCACGGCGTTGACCCGGGCCCGGGACGCGGCGTCGACGCCGGTCACGCCGGCCACTTTGAGCCTGATCGCGCTGACGGGCGCCTTGTCCTGGAGGCTCGGGACGCGGCGGCTCCTGGTAAGGGCCGTGATCGAGTCCATGGTGGTGAGCATGGTGGGCGGCGGGGTGAGGTAGCCGCCCAAGTTCCGGTCGGGGCGCAGTGGTCGGCCGTTCAGCGTGGTGCGGGTGGTGCGGTCCTCACCGGTGACCTGTGGCGACTGGTACGTCTCCAGCGGGGCCTGCGAGAGTGGCGAGAAGCCGGGGAGCCTGCCGGTGTCGAAGCGGCCGACGACGTCAAAGTAGGGGGCCTCCAGACGGCCGAAGTCGAGCTCCTGGCACCGTCCCATACCGTCGCAGAAGGTGGAGGCGTGGCTCGTCACCTTCCGGTACTGCGGGCCTGTGTTCTCCTCGGGGACGTCCGCCACCGGTTGCTCGTTCAGGTTGGTCACCCACAGGCCGGGCTTCTGCGGGGCTTGCGGAACCGCGGCCAGGCTGCCGCCCGCCGTCCGCCGGTAGGTCACCGGCCCGACCGTCCAGTAGTTGGTGGCGTCCACCCCGAACCGGGGCACCGCCTTCCGGTATCCCTGGCCGAGGTCCACGCTGACGTGCCCCACGGGTGTGCCGCGCAGGTTCTTGACGAAGGTGTTGGCCGTCGGATTGCCCAGCCGTGAGGGCAGCTTCGCGGGATCTCCGGTGTCGAGGCGCTCCACAGTGGCGTTGATCCTGCCCGCGGTCAGCGCGTGGCTGCTGAGCGCCACCGCTATGTGTGCCTCTCGCTGGCCTTGCGGGCTTCTCGAGGGCGGAACCACGTACGGTTTGTCCCGCTCCGCGATCATGCGGCCCGACGTGACGGTACGGCGCAGGCCCACCAGGCGCTCCTCCGCTGCCGGGTCGACGGCGGACAGCAGCACCGGGTACGCGACGGGAATGTCGATGGTGGCCTTGCCCTGCCCCGACTGGCAGTTCATCCGCGAGTGCAGGTCGGGGTCGAACGCGGAGCGGTCGCTGAGATCCTCGCCGATGATGCTCTCCTTCATCGGCAGGTCGAGGTTCCACTGTGTCTGCCCGGTCTTGTCGCCGTTGAAGTAGAAGCACACGTTGTACTTGCCGTTCATCATGTACCGCCGGGTACTTCTGTCGGCCTGTCCCTTCTCCAGGGTCTCGGACTCGAACAGGTCGTCCGATTTCCCCGAGGTGATGGGAGAACGCGTGAGGTAGACGTACTGATCGGCGGTGCGATAGGTCTCCAGCCCGGCGGTGAGCTTCGGAGCGATCCGCAGGATCTGTCGGGACGCCTTGCCGTCGAGGAAACGGGAGACATCGACGGAGACGGTGTTGGACACCATCAGGTAGCCGATGTTGGCGACGGGTGCCGCCACGTCGACTCCGGCCAGGCCACGGATGCGCCGGTACTGGTCCATCGTGATGCCGCCGAAGGTGCCGGACAGGAAGTTCGGCGCGACCAGACCGCTCGACCGCTCCACGTCGGTCTGCGCGTCGGGCGGTCGTACCAGGACGTCGTACGCGGAGCGGGCGTTCTTCGCCACCGTGCCGATGGTGCTCGCCTGACTCGTGTGCACCGTGGAGGTCAGCAGCGTGAAGCTGGTCGCCGCCACGAGGATTCCTGCCGCGAGCGCCAGCGCGCGGGTGCGCCGCCGGATGAGCTGCCCGATGATCATCGCGATCACGGGCGCAGCCCTCCCAGGCGGTCGAGTGCGTCGGCGGAGGCCGTGATCCGCCGGTTCGAGGTGATCCGGCCGTCCTGCAGACGCACCACCCGGTCCCCGTTCGCCGCGACCTCGGCGTCATGGGTGGCGATGATCATCGTCATGCCGTAGCTCTCCCGCAGGGACATCAGCAGGTCGATGATCTCCCGGCCGGTGACGCTGTCGAGGTTGCCCGTCGGTTCGTCGGCAAGCAGCAGGCCCGGCCGGTTGATCAACGCTCTTGCCACAGCGACCCGTTGTTGCTGTCCTCCCGACAACTCCGCCGGGAGAGCGTCGGCTCGCGTGCCCAGACCGACCGCCTCCAGGAGTTCCATGCCGCGCTCCCGTCGGTCGAAGTCGACTCTTCGGGGCAGTACCGGGGCGAGTACGTTGTCCAGCACCGTGAGTGCGGGCAGGAGATGGAAGCGCTGGAAGACGAAACCGATGCGTCTGCGGTGGTCGTCCAGATGCCGGGCCAACAGCTTCGCGCCGTCGATCTCGACGCTCCCTTCGTCCGGCCGGTCCATTCCTCCGGTCACGTGGAGCACCGTGGACTTGCCGGATCCGGAGGGCCCGGTGAGCACCACCGCCTCCCCCGGGGCGACCTCCAAGTCGACCTTGTCCAGAGCGATCAACCCGGGATAGCGCCGGCTCACGCCGCGCAACGCCACGTGCACAGCCATCGAAGTAGCCCCCCGCTCCCCTGCATTGCCACAATCCATGGGTATGTTGTCACAATGCAGGAAGGATGTGTATGCCGCTTCATCACGCCGTGCTGGCGCTCCTGACGGAGCGTCCGAGCCACGGATACGAGCTCAAGGCCCAGTTCGAGGAGACCATCGGCCCGCAGTGGGGCGGCCTCAACATCGGTCACCTCTACCAGATCCTCGAACGGCTCGTCCGCGACGGCTACGTGACGCGTTCCCAGGTCGCACAGGCCGACCGCCCGGACAAGAACCTCTACATGCTCACCTCCGCGGGCAGCGCCGAGCTCGAGACGTGGGCCACCAGCTCCTGGGTACGCACCGGCGGCTTCCGCGACGAGATCTTCCTGAAGCTCCTGGCAGCAACCACGCTCGGCGCAGAGGCCCTCGCCACCCTCATCGAGGCACAGCGGCAGACGTACCTCTCGGAACTCGCGGGTCTCTCCCGCCAACGCCGACTGCACACCGACGAGCCCTTGGTGGCCCTCCTGATCGACTCGGCCATCGCCCACACCAAGGCAGACCTCGGCCTACTGGACAGCGCGGAACAGCACTTGGGCGCGCTGGCTGCGACGCGCGGGACCGGGGGCGCGTCGGGGCGCAACGCTGCCGAGGCCGAACCGGACGCAGGCCGGCAGGCGGGTTCCTGGCCCAGCTCCGCGTAGGGACAACCTTCTCGGTCCGTACAGCCGAACGGTCATCGCCAGTCGGATGCGGCAAGAGCCATCGTTTGACCTTGACGTCCCGGTCGCGAGGGCGGCTGAGTCCCCCCGCGACCCGGCAGCATCACTTCGAAGGAATGCGGAACTCGAACTCTGCACGGTCCCACGGAACGGCGGGCGGATTCGCGAGCACGGTCCCGGTGCGGACCGCGCCGACGCGGTGGTAGAAGTCCTCGGCGGGAGGATGCGACACAACCTTGAGACGGTCCAGCCCGGCGGCACGAGCCTCGTTCTTCATGTGCTCGATGAGCCGCCTTCCAATACCCCGCCCCTGCGCCTCGTCAGCGACGAACAACAAGTCGAGCTCCGGTGGAACAAGGACGAGCGAATAGAACCCGAGGACCCGGCCTTCCTCGTGCTCGTCGGCGGATACGGCCACGAAGACGCGATGGGACTCGATGTAGTCGGGACCGACTCGATAGCCCGCGACTGCGCCTGCGTACTCCCCCTGGTAGGCACCTGAGCCACGCACGATCCGCGTGAGTCGTTTGGCATCCCGCGCCACAGCCCTCCGAATCGTGATCGGTTGGCTGGTTGGGAAAGTGCGTGACCTCATCGGAAGAGTATTTCTCACCATGGTGCGCCCCTGTTCCGTTGGGGCGTCCCTATCCCCTCGGCAAGGTGTGGCGCGGCCGCTTGCGCATGGTCAACGAGGCCCCGAAACGAACAGGCGCGCAGTTGTTCGCACGAACAGGTGATCGTTGCCTCAGGAATTGCGTGAGGCCTGCACGAACCACGATGCTTACGGAGTGCAAGCGACGTGCTGCAGAACGTAGCTGACGCACGCCTGGTCCCTGTCCCATACAGGACCGGGGTGTTGGTCCCACACACATGCACCATCGCAAGGAGATCGTTTCACCATGAACCTGCTCACCGACATCCTCGCCGGCCTCGTCCACTTCGTCGGCTGGCTGGTGTAATTCCGTCGGATACCAGCGCGGCGCCGCCCTCCCGGTCCCACGGGGAGGCGGCGCCGTCGCGTTGTCCGTTCCCCCGGCCGACCCAAGTCCTCACCTGCAGGGGCGCCGCTGCGCGACGTGGTTTCCCGTCCACTTACGGGGGTCTTCCGCAGGACAGGCTGGCTGTGAGGCCCAGCGCACGCCGCGCACGCCGTCCATGGGTTGGGACTGTGCGGCCCGGCCGGTACGCGTCTCAGGGGGATCGAACCGGTCCTCGGAGCGGCGCACGTCCTTGCATGCGCGGCACGTGGAAGCCTTCATCCATGACCTTTCGACCGGGGCCGGATCCGCGACGTTCTTGGCGGCCGGGGCACGCACCGGCCCTGGTGGCGATCCCCGTAGGACTGATCATCGCGGTCTGTGTGGTGGACGTACTGATTCCCGAGTACATCCATCTCGGTCCGCTACTGGTGGCGGCGCCCGCGATCACGGTCGCGTTCGCCGGAGTCCGAATGACGGCGCTCATGGGAGGCCTCGCAGTGGCCGCCCAGGTGCTGATCGGCGCGATCCGGGGAGACCTGACCACCGCCAACATCCAGGCCCAGATCGCCGCCCTGATCGTCGTCTCCGTCGCATGCGTCTTCATCTGCGTGGTGCGCGACCGCAGCGAGCGCCAGCTGGAACAGGTGCGATCGGTGGCCGCGGTCGCGCAGGGTGTGTTGTTGCAGCCGCTGCCCGCACACGCCGGCCCACTGCGCATCGCCGGGATGTACATTCCCGCCGCAGAAGAGGCCGACCTCGGCGGGGACTTGTACGCCGCCGCCCGAACCGCCCACGGCAGCACGCGGCTCCTCATCGGCGACGTCCGTGGCAACGGCCTGGCCGCGATCAACAACTCCGCCCTCCTGCTCGGCGCCTTCCGCGCAGCCGCCCATCGGCAGGCGACCCTCCCCCAGCTCGCCGTCCACCTGGACGCCGCGTTCCGCTGGGACGCAGGCCAGTGGCGAGCTCACGAAGACCCGGACATCAACGAGGACTTCGCCACCGCCACACTGCTCGACATCCCCGACGACGAACCCGTCGTCCATGTCATCACCTGCGGACACCCACCGCCGCTCCTCCTCCGCGGCAGACACCTCACCCCGCTCACCACCGAGGCAAACCACCTCCCGATCGGATTCGGCGGACTCTTCGGCATCACCTCCTACCAGATCCAGACCTTTCCCTTCGCGGTCGACGACCTCCTGCTCCTCTACACGGACGGCGTCATCGAAGCCCGCAACACCGCCGGCCACTTCTACCCCTTCACCGAACGAGCCCCGAGATGGACCGGAAACGAACCGGACCAGCTGCTGCGCCACCTACGAGACGATCTGCGAGCCCACGTTCACGGTCACCTCAACGACGACGCCGCCGTCGTCGCGATTCGCCGCACGACCAGCTGATCAGCGGTCGTCGGAGTCGTGGCCGACGCCCGCGCACACGCCGCTGCCGCCCGGCACGCCACCGTGGAGTGGATGCAGACCGGCAAGGGTTCGATCGCCTGTGCTGCACCGCGGAACCGGTCGAAGCGACCACCGCGACGGACTGACCTCTCAGGCAGCCCACGGAAACCGTGGCCTGTTCGAAGACGCGACGACGACCCGGTCAATCTGCAGTTTCACGCTGCCGGGATCGCTGCCGCAACCGGGAATCTCAGCCACGCGGCTGCCCGCACTCACTCGACGAGGACGCCGTTCGCCAAGTCGGTGAGCGATACCCGCTTCACGAAGACCCGAGTGCCGACGACTTCCAGCAGGGCCGACGTCCCGCCGATGCCCGACCCGAGCGGCAGTGCCGTGTCCAGGAGGTGTTGCAGGGCGTGATCACTGTGTGAGGACAGTGATTCGGCCACTGTCCGCCGAGTTCTTGGAGCAGGCCGAGAGAAGCCGACAGTCACCTCCTGCAACTCGCGCAGCGGGCGGCCGCGTGCGGACAGACTCCGGTCGCTCACCCCCTTGCCCCAGCCGGCCGGCCCGGAGCCTCCCTCGCTGTCGGCCGGCCGATCATCTGTCCGACAGCGGCGTCGCGGCGGGGAGTTCGACCGTGATGTGGAGGCCGCCGGTGGGGCGCGGGGTGAGGGTGAGCGTGCCGTCGTGGGCGCGGGTGATGGTGTCGACGATGGCCAGGCCGAGGCCGACGCCCGCGTGGTCGAGGTGGGTACGTTCGGTGCCGCGCTGGAACGGTTCGGTGAGTGTTGAGACCAGTTGCGGAGTGAGCGTCTCACCCGTGTTGTCGACCGTGAGCACGACGGACTGGGGGCGGACGCTGGTCCTGACCCGCACCGTTCCCTGTCCGGGCAGGTTGTGGACGATCGCGTTGTGGACGAGATTCATGGTCAGTTGCAGCAGGAGCGCCGGCGAACCGGTCGTGGGCGTGACCTCCCCGCTGGTCTCGATGGTGACGCCGTGCTTCTCCGCCAGCGGGAGGAGGGTCTCCGTCGCCTCTTCCGCCATGAGGGACAGGTCGACGGCCTCACGGGTGAAGGACCGTTGGTTGGCGCGGCTGAGCAGGAGCAGTGCCTCGGTGAGATCGATCGCCCGGGTGTTGACGACGTACAGGCGGTTGATGAGTTCGCCGGTGTCGCGGTCCGGATCGGTGCGGGCCACTTCGAGCAGTGCCTTGGAGGTGGCGAGCGGGGTGCGCAGTTCGTGCGACGCGTTGGCCGCGAATCTCCGCTGTTCGCCGACATGGGCTTCGAGCCGTTCGAGCATGCCGTCGAAGACGTCGGCGAGCTCGCGGAACTCGTCCTTGCGGCCCGGAAGCCGGAGCCGGTGCGAGAGCGTTCCGTTCGCGGCCGTGCGGGTGGCGTTGGTGATCCGGGTCAGCGGGGCGAGCATGCGTCCGGCGAGCAGCCACCCTCCCGCCAGACCGAGCACCAGGAGGAACGCCAGGACCGCGGCTGCCCTCGGAGCGAAGACGTGGAGGAGGCTGGACCGGATGGGAAAGACGCCATGGGTGGGGGTGCCGCGGGGGACGATGAGCGCGCGCTCGGGGACGTAGCGCAGGAGGAACACCCAGACCGCGGCGAGCAGCAGGACACCGGCGACCATGAGGAACCCGGCGTAGCTGAGGGTGAGTTTGAGGCGAACGCTCAACCCGGGCGGCCTATCCACGGGTCTCTCCTTCAAGCCCGGCGTGAGGTGTCGGGTCGATGCGGTAGCCGACGCCGGCCACCGTGGCGATGATCCAGGGTTCGCCCAGGCGTTTGCGCAGCGCGGAGACCGTGATCCGTACGGCGTTGGTGAAGGGGTCCGCGTTCTCGTCCCACGCGCGCTGCAGCAGTTCTTCGGCGCTGACGACACCGCCCTCGGCGGTTGCGAGGACTTCGAGCACGGCGAACTGCTTCCTCGTCAGAGCGACGTAACGGCCGTTGCGGTAGACCTCGCGACGGAACGGGTCCAGGCGCAGCCCCGCGATCTCTCGCACGGGGGGCCTGTTGTGTCCACGTCGTCGGTCGAGGGCTCTGAGCCTGAGTACCAGTTCCTGGAGTTCGAAGGGTTTCGTGAGGTAGTCGTCGGCACCGAGCCCGAACCCGCTGGCCTTGTCGTCGAGACGGTCGGCCGCGGTGAGCATGAGGATCGGCATGCCGCTTCCGGAAGCGACGATGTGCTGGGCGACCTCGTCACCGGAGGGGCCGGGGATGTCGCGGTCGAGGACGGCGATGTCGTAGGTGTTGACGGTCAGCAGGTCCAGTGCGCTGTCGCCGTCACCTGCGATGTCGGCCGCGATCGCTTCCAGGCGGAGACCGTCGCGGATGGCTTCTGCCATATAGGGCTCGTCCTCGACGATCAGCACACGCATGCTCTCGATGCTACGAGTCGTTGCATATCGTCGGCGTATTGAAAAGCACGTACGCTCCGGCAACATCACCCTGCCTTGACTGGCATCGGGCATCCGGCATCGCGCCGGTGACGACGGTCCCGGCGAGCAGCACAGGTTCGCCGCCCACGGCATGACGGCCCTCTTGGGCGCGGCCCCGGATACGCCCCACGCCACCCGGCCCCCGTGGACGACTGCTGCCCGCGGAGCCATGCCGACCCGACACGAGACCACGAGACCACGAGACCCGAGGATGCGGCAGTGACCGGCAGCGAGCGAGGACAGACGGTGGCGCAGGTGGACACGGCAGGTGCCGGGCGGGGCGGCGGCGACCGCCGGACGCCGAGCGGTGGCAACGGTCCCGCGGGTGCCCGCCGGGACAGCGGCGCCGGAGCGTGGCGCACGCGCATCCGCGGGACGGCGTGCGCCCTTGCCCGGCCGGAGCCTTGGAAGCGCGGCGTGGTGATCACCGTACTGGCACTACTGCTGGGGCTCCTCCTGCTGCTGCACAAGAGGATCCCGAACCGGATCGGGAACCTGGGCAGCCTGGTGGAGACCTTCCTGCCGTGGTTCGGGGTGTTCGTTCCCGTGATGCTGGCCGGCGCGCTGTGGCGCCGTTCCGCCTCGGCGGTCGTCGCGCTGCTGCTGCCGGTCCTGGTGTGGCTGAACCTCTTCGGCGGGCTGCTCGGCGACAGGTCCCACCGGGGAGGCGACCTCACGGTCGTCGAGCACAACGTCGGCGCGGGCAATCCCGACCCGACCGGCACGGCACGCGACCTGGCCGCCTCCGGGGCGGACGTGCTGGCTTTGGTCGAGCTGACCGAGAAGGCCCGGGGCGCGTACGAGGAAGAGCTGGCGAAGGCCTACCGCTATCACGCGGTGCGGGGCACGGTCGGCGTGTGGAGCAAGCTGCCCCTGTCGGACACTCGGCAGGTCGACATCCTGACGGACTACGGGCCGCTGGCGGCGACCAAGCCAGCCGATGTCAGGGCGGCCTACGCCCGAGCGCTGCGCACCACGGTGGCCACGGACCGGGGCCCACTGGCGGTGTATGTGGCCCATCTGGGGTCCGCGCGGGTGAATCCCCGCGTGGGCTTCTGGACGGAGACACGGGACAGGAACGCCCAGGCACTCGGCAAGGCACTCTCCGCCGAGCGGAACGAGCGGGTGGTCCTGCTCGGCGACCTGAACGGCACCATGGACGACCGTGCGTTCGACGGCATCACCTCACGGATGCGGTCGGCCCAGGACGTGGCCGGGGACGGCTTCGGCTTCAGTTGGCCGGCGACGTTCCCGATGGTGCGGATCGACCAGATCATGGTCCGCGGGGTGACGCCGGAGAGCTCGTGGGTGCTGCCCGCCGGCCACAGCGACCATCTGCCGGTCGCCGCCACCATCAGGTGGTGAAGCCTGGCCGGCGGACCGTCCCCGCGGATGTCGGCTCCCTGTTCCAGGGCCCACCGGGACGGTCCGTCCGGGTCACGGGCCGGAGGCGCACTCCAGGTCCTTGGGATTCACCGCGTCGGCCATCGCCTGCATCCCCTTGTCGTTCGGGTGCAGATGGTCGCCGTTGTCGAAGAACGGCAGGATCCGCTCGGGGTCGTACGGACTGCGGACGGCCTTGTCGAAGTCGGTCACCGCGTCGAAGGCTCCGCTGTCACGGACGAAGTCGTTCACCTCCTGCCGGACTGTCTCGGCCGCGGGGTCCCACTCGGACCAGCCCTTGAACGGTCCGATGGTCGCCCCGACGACGCATGTGCCTGCCGCGTGGGCGCGTTCGATGATCCGCAGGTATCCGGTGATCATGTCCTGTGCGGTCACGCCGGTGTGCGCCTTGATGTCGTTGACGCCCTCGAAGAGGAACACGGTGCGCACGCCGGGGTGGGACAGCACGTCCTGGTCCAGTCGGTTCAGGGCGCTGCGGCCGGCGCCGTCGGCCAGCACCTTGTTCCCTGATATCCCTTCGTTCGCCACTCCGCGCACGGTGGTGACGGTGGAGGTCCGCAGGCGTCGGGCGAGATAGTCCGGCCAGCGGCGGTTGAGGTCCGTGCTGGACTGCCATCCGTCGGTGATGGAGTCGCCGAGGGCGACCACCGCTCCGGTGGCGGAGGGCGCGCGCACGGTCACGGCGTCCAGGTAGAACCACGAGCCGGTGGTTCCGGACCAGTTCGCGGCGCCCTCCTCTGCGGTGTGGTCGCCTTCCGAGACGTACGAGGTCTGCATGGCCATGCCGTGACCGGTGGCGGGGCCGGCCGCGTCGGGACTGTGCAGGCTGATGACGAGGTTGCTCTCGGCTGCGATCCTGCCGGGGAGGGGGTCGCTGTACGCCGTCGCCCCGGCCGGGACGGTGATCGACCGCGCCCCGCCGAACGTCAGCCGCCGGTTGCCGGCGTGGACCAGTCCGGCGCCGGAGGACTGTAATCCGGCGTAGACGCTGTCGAAGGTGACGGGGCGGTCTCCCAGCGCGTTGGAGACCCGCACCCGGAGGTTGTCGCCGCCGACGCTGGTGTGGACGACCAGCCGGTAGCCGCGGTCGGCCACGCCGTCGCCGACCCGGTCGGCCGCCGCCGCCCAGGTGACGACGTCGTGCGTGCCGTTCGCCGCACGGGCCGTCGTGGACAGGGGCTGCACCGCCGTCGCCGCTCCGATGACGGCGGCCAGGGCGACCAGCCGCCCGCGCCGTGCCGGCCTCATCGGGTGAAGTCCTGGATCGTGACGGTCTCGTCGTGTTCGAGCGTCACCGTCCGGGACCTCCCGTCGAAGACCACCGCGGTGGTGCGGCCACCTGTGCTGGTCACGCGCAGTCGCGTGGGGCGGCCGTTCCGCCAGGCAAGATCCACGACGAAGCCGCCTCGCACCGGGACGCCCTCGACGGATCCCGAGTCGGCCCATGCGGAGGGCAGGGCCGGAAGGAGTTCCAGGTGTCCGGGACGGGAGTACACCAGCATCTCGATCATGGCTGCCGGGGTGCCGAAGTTGGCGTCGATCTGGAAGATCCCGCGTCCTGGCCCGGCTTCGTAGATGTCGAACAGGTTGAAGGCGGTGCCGTTGACGCCGCCGACGGAGGGGCGCAGGTTGGTGGCGATGAGGCGGTAGGCCTTGTCTGCGTTCTTCAGCCGGGCCCAGCACAGTGCGCGCCAGGCGTTGGCCCAGCCGAAGCTGTCCATGCCGCGCGCGGTGAGGAGGGCGGTCGCGCCGGCGACGATGTCCTCGGGGGTGGAGCCGTCGGGGCGGATCCGGTCGCCGGGGAAGAGGCCGACGAGCGGGGACAGGTGGCGGTGGGTGGTCTCGCCGAGGTTCTCGGGCGACATCCACTCCTCCAGCCAGCCGGTCGTGGGGCTGACCTGGGGCAGGTGGAGGCGGTCCCGTAGTCCGCGGATCGTGCGTGCGTGGGCGGAGTCGCGGCCCAGCACCCGAGCGGCCTCGGCGTAGTTGCCGAACAGGGCCCACACCAGTTCCTGCGCGTAGGTGATGCCGCGGGCGTCCAGGGGGCCGTGTTCGGGCGACCAGTCGCTGTCGGCGATCAGGACCTCGCGGCCGGTGCCGGGCTCGGTCGTGGTGATCAGCCGGGCCTCCCAGAACTCGCAGGCGCCTTTGAGCAGGGGGTGGATCTTGGCCAGGTACTCCCGCGACCGGGTGTACTCGTAGTGCTCGAACAGGCTGTTGGCGAGCCAGGCGTTTCCCGCCGGGTGCCACCACCAGCCGCCGCCACCGTGGGGGTTGGTGGAGATCGCGACCGTCCAGCCCGCGGTCTTCCCCGTGGAGTTGCGGTACCGGTTGCGCGGGTCGCCGAAGAGGCGGTTCGTCAGTTCGGTCCAGGAGGGCAGCTGGGCGAGGCAGTAGTCGGCGAAGGCGTCGAAGCACTGCGACAGACCGGCCCGGTCGGCCATCCAGTAGTTCATCTGGAGGTTGATGTCGGTGTGGTAGTCGCCCATCCAGTCGGGGTCGTTGCCGTCGAGCCACACCCCCTGCAGACCCATGGGAAGGCTGCCGCGCGAGCCGGAGATCATCAGGTAGCGGCTGTACTGGAGGTAGGCGGCCTCCAGTTCGGGGTCCGGCGTGTCGCTCTCGTACCGGGAGCGCAGTCGCGACCAGGTGTCGAGGGCCCGCTGCCCGGTGCTCGACCTGCCCAGGGAGAGCCGTAGTTGACGGAACAGGGGCTGGTAGTCGGCGACATGGGTGCGCAGAAGGGTGGCGGCCGAGTGGTGTGCGGCGGAGGTGACCTTGGCGCGGGCGAGCTTCTCCGGGTCCAGCGCCGGATCGCGGTAGTGGTGGGCGGCGTCGGGTGCGTAGTTCGTGCCGCCGCTGAGGACGACGGTGAGGTCGGTGCAGCCGGCGAACTCGATGGTCGGGCCGCTGACCCGGACTCGGCCGCCGGTGCCGTACGCATTGATCGCGGCGCCGTACCGCAGGCCGTTGGGGAACGATGCGCCGAACGACTCGGCGCCGGTGAGTTTCTCGCCGTGGCTGCCGGCGAGCGTGACGCTCCCGGTGTACCGGCCCGCGCCGCTCTGGGTGAAGTGCAGGACGATCGCGTCGTCCGGGCGGCTGGCGAAGAGCTGACGCCGGTAGGTGATGCCGGCGTGGACGTAGGAGGTGGTGACGACCGCCCGGTCCAGGTCGAGGGTGCGGCGGTAGCCGGTGACGGCCGACAGGTCGTGGTCGGGGATGTCCACGGTGAGTCGGGCGAGCAGGGTCAGAGAACCGAAGTCGTCTCGTCCGTAGGGGAATTGGCCGTCGGAGTCGAGGGTGTCGTTGAGGCCGCCGGTCCACAGGGTGGCGTCGGTCACGAGGAGCAGTTCGCGGCCGGGGTCGTTGCTCGCGAGGGCGCCGAGGCGGCCGTTGCCGACGGGCAGGCCCTGCTCGATCATGGAGTGTTCGTCGCCGGGGGCCTGCCACCACAGCTGGTCGGCTGCGGTGGCGGCGGCCTGGGGGGTGTCGGCGGTGGGGCGGACGGGCGCCGCGGAGGCAGTGAAGGCGGGCAGTCCGCCGAGTGCCGCGGTGAGTCCGGCGGTCGCGGCCAGCGACAACGCCGTTCTCCTGCTGGGGTGGTCAGGACGTGCGTTCATGGCGGCTCCAGAAGTCGGACCGGTGGCCCGGCCTTTCGCGGGGGCCGGGCCACCGGGTGGTGTCAGGAGGACTTCGGTACGTCGATCCGGTCGATGTCGGGGGCGTAGCCCGTGCCGCTGTCGAAGGTGACGGTGTTCGCCCCGGCCTTGAGGGTCACGGGCACGTGGACGGTGTTCACGGTGGACCAGTCGCCGGTGGAGGGGAACGTGTGGCCGGTGGCGCCGCCGCCGTTCGCGGAGACGAGGGCGGAGCGGGCGTCACCGCTGACGTAGGAGACCTTGAGCTGATACTGGCCCGCCTTCGCGACGACCACGTCGGCGATGGTCAACTTGCCGCCCTGGTAGAGGTTTCCGACCTTCTTGGCGCCGGAGCACGCGCCGCAGTCGGCGACGGAGGCGTTGCCGGCGAGGGTGTTTCCGCTCGCCTCGGCCTCGATCGCCGTCCAGGCGAGGGAGCGGCCGTTCGGGGTGACGGTGAAGAGGCGGGAGCCGTGGGCGGGCAGCGCCTCGGTGACGCGGTCGGTGCGCGTGCCGAGGTTCTCGTGGTTCCACAGGTCGCGGACCTTCGCCTTGCCGGTGAAGCCGAGAGTGGAGAAATCGGCGCTCACGGAGGCGGGGCGGTCGGCGAGGTTGAACAGGGCGACGGTGTAGGTGCCGTCGTGGTTCTTGGCGGCCCACACCTGCTGGGGGTCGGAGGCGGTGACGGGCGCGGCGGGCGGGTTGGGGCCCTGGTCGACGGCGAGGACCTCGGGATTGGTGAGCAGGGAGACGCCGTAGGAGTCGAGCTTCGTCAGGTCGTCGCCCGTGTAGAGCGGCGACTTGGCGATGGACCACAGGGTGGCGTAGGTCTGTCGCTCGGCCTTGGTCAGACCGTCCATGTCGCCGTTGCCGACGTCGAGGGAGTCGAGGTCGTTCCAGCCGCCGGGGCCTGCGTGCCGGGTCCAGGCCGGGGTGTCGTCGAAGCGGTCGTCGACGGAGTTCTCCCAGCTCACCAGGGTGTTGCAGTAGCACTCGACGTCGGTGTCCACGCGCCAGCCGTTCGAGTACTTCTTCCAGTCGGCGGCGTGGCCGATGTCCAGCGACCAGGATATTTCCAGGTGGATGGGGCGGCCGGCGGCTGCGATGGCCTGGTGCCAGGCGGCGACGTCGGCAACGTTGTCGTAGTTGTCGCCGCTCTTGAAGGAACCGGGGCCGACGCCGTCGAGTTTGAGGAAGTCGTAGCCCCAGTCGGCGAACATCTGTGCCTGGGAGTCGATGTACTTCTGCGCGCACGGATCGGTGAAGTCGAGCTTGTACGCGCTGTCCCAGCCGTTGGTGGTGCGCAGGTCGCCGTAGACGATGTCGGCGGTGGTGCAGCCGGGGGCGTTCCAGATGGGCGCCTTGCCGCCGTCGTACGCCTCCTTCTCCAGACCGACCGGCAGGTAGATGCCCGCCTTCAGGCCCTTGGCGTGGATGTGGTCGGCGACGGCTTTCATGCCCCGCGGGAAGCGGCCGGGGTCGGCCTTCTGGCGGGCGTACTGGTCGAACTCCGGCTTCCAGGCGTTGTCCCGCCACCAGCCGGCGTCGATGTTGACGTGGTCGTATCCGTACTTCTTCAGCTTGGCGGCGAGGGCGTCCGTCTGTTTGAGGACGTTGGCCTCGGTCAGCCAGCTGTAGTCGCCGTCGGGGTTGAGGCCGGGATATTTGGAGGACTGCATGCTCCAGCTCGACCAGCCCATGTAGGGCTTGGACGCGAGCGGGTCGGCGCTGGTGCCGGTCGTGGTGGGGGCCCGCTCGGCCGTGGCGGGCGCCGCCTCGGCGGCGGTGGCGGCGCCGATGGTGCCTGCGCAGAGGGCGAGGGCGGCCATGGTTCTGAGGACGCGTCGGGGCGTGGCGGAGTACGAGGGTGACCGCATGGGTCGGGCCTCCTGGGGTTGCGGTGGGGGGACGGGCGGCTCAGCCTTTGCCCGAGCCGGTGGTGAGTCCGTCGGGGAACGGGTGGTTCGCACTGATGAAGGACTGGATGGCGGTCGCGGCGGCGCCGCGTGCCCACTGCTCGAAGGGCAGCGGGCGGGTGTGCACCTCGCACCGTGCGGCGGATCCGAAGGCCGCCGCGGTGAAGGCGTCGCGGATCTGGTCGGCGAACAGGTCGTAGGCGGCGAGGCCCTCGCCGGAGATGATCACGCGGGCGGGGCCGAGCAGGTTGGCGACGGTGGCGATGCCCTTGCCGATCGCGTCCCCCGCCGCCGCGTAGACGGCTCGGATTCTGTCGTCGCCCCCGTGGGCGAGGTCGATGGCTTGCGCGATGTCGGTGACGTCCGTGCCGGTGACCTCCCGTACACGGGCGAGGATCGCGCCGTCCGCCGCGATCGCCTCCACGCAACCGCGGTTGCCGCAGTGGCAGAGCGGGCCGTTCGGGTCGACGGTGACGTGGCCGATCTCGCCGGCGACGCCGTGCGCGCCGGCGACGACCCTGCCGTGCACCACGAGACCGCAGCCGATGCCGGCGCCCACCGTGACGACGGCGAAGTCCGAGAGTCCGGCGCCGCCGCCGAACCACTGCTCGGCGACGGTGAGGGCACGCACGTCGTTGTCCACCGTGACCGGCAGGCCGCAGGCCAGGAAGGCGCGTTCGGCGAGCGGAACGTCGTGCCAGTCCAGGAAGGGCGAGTAGCGCACGGTTCCCTCGCCGCGGTCCACGTCTCCGGACACGGCGATCCCGAGTCCGAGGACGGGTACGCCGAACTCCTCGGCCTCCGCCAGCAGTTCGTGCACCAGGGCCGCCGCCGCGTCGAGGACGTGCTCCGGCGCGCGACCGTCGAGCGGCAGACGCCGGTGGGCCCTGACCCGGCAGCACAGGTTGGCCAGGACGCCGATGACCTCGTCGCCGGTGAACTTCAGACCGGCGAAGAAGGCGCGTCCGCCGTCCACCCGCAGCAGGTTGGCGGGCCGGCCGAGCGCCGGGGGCGCCTCCGCGTTGGCGTCCTCCAGGAGGTAGCCGGCTTCCAGCAGGGGCCGGACCGCCTTGGTGACGGCGGCCGGCGACAGGCCGGAACGCCCGGCCGCCTCCAGCCGGGTGAGGGGGCCGTGCACGAGAACCGTGGTGAAGACCTGGGCGGCGGCCGGCGTGTTGGCCGGGAACGTCTCCACAGCGGTGGGCGACTGCATGGCCGGGAACCTATGACTGTTAATTTCCGCTGTCAATGAAAGAAGTCAGATCCGTTGGACGCCGCCGGTGAACGGCCCTTCCGGCTTCATATCTCCTCTCTGCAGCGGGGGTTGACAGCCAATCCAAGGAGGCGCTTGGCTTCGGGGCGCGTTAGCCATCTTCTGGATCGTGAGGCCCATGCCGTCGCTCATCTCCCAGTCCCCGGCCACCGGCGTCTGGCTGCTGACCACTCCGCGCACGTCGTACGCCGTGCGGATCGACGAGACCGGATCTCCCTGCCATGTGGCCTGGGGCCCACGTCTCAGCAGCGAAGAGGCGGACGCACTGGTCGAGCCGGCCAAGGAACCGCCCAGCAGTTTCGAGGGCCGGCCCACGGTGGGTGAGGAGCTGCCCGTCGACGGAGGAACCCGGTACGGGCCGCCGTCCCTGCAGCTCCGCTACGCCGACGGCTCACGCGGCTTCGCCTGGCTGCCGACGGAACACCAGCTCACGCAGGAGGGCACCACCGCCGAACTCGTCCTCGGCTTCCGTGACCGCCTCCATCCGGTGCACGTCGCGCTGCACTACCGGGTGCGCGCCGACACGGACGTGATCGAGCGGTGGACCGTGGTGCGCAACGCCGGTGACAGCCCCGTGGAGTTGCTGCGCGCCGACTCGGCGGCGTGGACCCTGCCGCCGCTCGCGGACTATCGCCTCAGCCACGTCACCGGGCAGTGGTCCGCCGAGACCCAACTGCGTCGGGAACCGGCGCCGTACGGCGAAACGGTGCTGACCAGTCGACGCGGGATCACCAGCCACCACGCCAACCCCTGGGCCATGCTCGACGACGGAACAGCCGCCGAGGACCACGGACGGGTGTGGAGCACGGTCCTCGCGTGGAGCGGGAGCTGGCGACTGACTGTGCAGCGCACCCCAGACGGGCGCGCCGGCCTGACCGGCGGCGCGGGACACGACGGCACGCGCGTGCCGCTCGGCCCGGGCGAAGAGTACACGACGCCCGTCCTCGCGGGCCTGTGCAGCGACGGCGGGTTCGGGACCACGAGCCGCGCCTGGCACGCCTACCTGCGCACCCACGTCCTCCGACACGCGGACGAGACCGCTCCCGTGCTCTACAACTCGTGGGAGGCCACGGGCTTCGACGTCACCGAGGCCGGCCAACTCGCCCTGGCCGAACGCGCGGCCCGGCTCGGCGTCGAGCTGTACGTCGTGGACGACGGCTGGTTCGGCGCACGGCGCAGCGACCGGGCCGGACTCGGCGACTGGACACCGGCGCCGGACCGCTTTCCGGCGGGGCTCGGCCCGTTGGCGCGCGTCGTCCACGACCTCGGCATGCGCTTCGGCGTCTGGGTGGAACCGGAGATGGTCAACCCCGACAGCGACCTGTACCGCGCCCACCCCGACTGGGTACTTCACGTGCCCGGCCGCGCCCGTACGGAGATGCGCAATCAACTCGTCCTCAACTTCGCCCGGCAGGACGTGGCCGACTGGGCGTACCACTGGCTGACGCGCCTGGTCGCCGACAACGACCTCGACTTCCTCAAGTGGGACATGAACCGCGCCTTCGGCGAAGCCGGCTGGCCGGACGAACCCGACGGCGACGACCGCCTCTGGACCCGGTACGTCACCCGTCTCTACGACGTCCTCGACCGACTCCGTGCCGACCACCCGGGACTCCGCATCGAGGCGTGCGGAGGAGGCGGGGGCCGCGTGGATCCGGGGATCCTCGCACGCACCGACCAGGCCTGGACCTCCGACAACACCGACGCGGTGGACCGGCTGGCCATCCAGCACGGGTTCGGCCAGGTGTACCCGGCCCGGGTGATGTCCGCCTGGGTGACCGACGTCCCGAACCAACTCACCGGGCTGTCGGTCCCCCTCCGGTTCCGCTTCCATGTCGCCTGGGCCGGGCTGCTCGGCATCGGCGGCGACCTGACCCACTGGCCGGAGGAGGACCTGGCCGAGGCCGCCGGGCTCGTTGCGGCGTACAAGGAGGTACGGCATCTGGTCCAGCGGGGACGCCAGTACCGGCTCGGTGAACCCCTCAGCGAAGCCGTCTCGGCCGTGCAGTATCTCGCCGAGGACGCCGGGGAACTCCTGCTGCTCGCCTACCGGCGCAGCCCCCGCCACGGCTCCCCCCGACCGCCCGTCCGACTGCGCGGCCTGCCGCCGGGCACCCGCTACCGGGACGTCTCGTCCGGCGCGGTGCACCACGCGACCGTCCTCACCGAGTACGGGCTGGACGTCGACCTGCCGAGCGGCGAGTGGGCCAGCGCCGCGCTGCATCTGGTCCTGGTGCCGGACGGAGGATGACCCGGCGCGCACCCGGGCGGTCAGCCGGCTCGCGGTCAAGCGGGACAGTGGTCAGGCGGGACAGCGGTCAAGCGGGACAGCGGGCCGGTTCGATGGACGCCCTCCCACAAGCCCTTCCGGCAACTGGCGGGCAGGTGAGGTCATTCGGAGTCCTGGTAGCCGGTGAGGCAGTCGACCGCGACACCACTCCTGACGGCTTATCAGGTGATCCGACCGCCGGTCAGAGCCGGGTGAGTGGAGTCAGTGGTGCCCGCGGGTGATCAGGGCGACGACAGCGTGCCTGCGGAGTTCGCCCGGGCTAGGAGTCGGGAGCTGGATGTCCGACTGAGAGGCCTGCCCGACCATGTTCAAGACCGCGCTGCGGATCGCTTCCGCCGCTTCCCTTCTTGTCGCTTCACTGACGTTCGCCGCTTCCGCCGACGCCGCGACGGATCCCTTCCCGGGGACCCCGGAGCAGATCCGTGACACCGGGCCGTGCGGCCCGACGGGTGGCTACCGGTCCTCCGAGTGGTCCCAGACGACGACGAACCGCGGTCTGCGCTCGCAGGTCGACGTGGCCGCGCTGCGTGAGGGCTGGTACTGGCGCCACGACGTGAACACCCTGTGGCGCGGCGACACCCGGCCGGACCCGCAGGCGATCTTCCGCAGCGGCTTCACGCCTCTCGGCACGGACCTGACGCCGTTGGCGAAGTGGATCATCGGCGGAGGCGGGCAGAACTCGGCGCACCTCAGCACGACGTGCGACCGGTGGGTGGCCCAGGGCTTCGCCACCGGAGGCGGCAAGGACGGCTGGGTCTACGCGATCCAGGCACCGGGCGGGATCGACGTGAACGCCACGGCCCGGATGACGGGCATCCAGTCGCAGTACCTGTGGAACAAGGAGATCGACTTCCCCGGCGGGGTGCAGGGCAGGTACATCGAGGGCGCGTGCCAGTACCACTGGGCCGGCCAGGACCCCGAGACGAACGCGAACATCTACAAGAACCTGGGCTGCGTCACGAACAAGGACTTCCGCCCCGCGGACAACCGCCGAGCGGCCCGGGTGTCGTCCCACTGACGTCCGGAGGAGTTCACGGGCGGGGCAGAACCCGGCATGCCGGTCGGGTCGGGTCCCGCCTGTGAACCTCGAACGGCGGTTCCCAGGCGCTTCTTGTGGGGGCTTGGTTCATGTCGCTCGACGGCATGAACCAGGCCCCCCATCCGTGTGTTCAGAGCGCGTACTCCGAGCTGATTGCAACGGCCGATCGGCGGCCGGCCGGTGGACCGGGGTCGCCTGTGCCCGTGTGTCCCGGCCAGGTGGTCAGGACACACGGGCACGCGACGGGCGGAACCCGTGCGACAGGGATTCGCCACCGGTGCCGACGGCTCAGGTCGGCAGCTTCCAGTTCTGCGCGCCCGATCCGTTGCAGGTGTAGAGCTGGAGTTGAGTGCCGTTGGTCGTGCTGGAGTTGGGATCGTCCAGGCACAGCTTGGACTGAGGGTTGACGAGCGAGCCGTTGGTTCCCGCGGTCCATTGCTGGGCTCCGCTGCCGTTGCACGTCCACAACTGGATCAGGGTGCCGTTGGTGGTCCCGCTGTGGTCGGCGTCCAGGCATTTGCCCAGGGTCCGGATCGATCCGTCGCCGGCGACGATCCAGTCCTGCGCGTAGGTGCTGTTGCAACCCCAGATCTGCACGTGGGTGCCGTCGGTGGTGGAGGAACTCGCGTCGTCCACGCAGAGGTTCGCCGCCACCCCCGAGGTGATGGGCCCGATACGGGGCGAGGCCGGTGCCGCGGTGTCACCCGCGTAGGAGGGCGGCGCCGCGGAAGCGGCCGCCGCCCAGGAGGTGTTGGCGCTGGTGCCGAGGGTGTAGTTCAGCGTGCCTCCGGCCGTGATCGCGGTGGTGGGGGCGAAGGCGTTGTTCCACGCGGTGCCGTTCCACGTCGCGGACTGCACAAAGGGGGCGTTGTCCGCGGCGCCGTTGCCGTTGATCGTCAGCGTCTTGCCGGACGGAAGGGTGACCACGGCCTGGGTGAACAGGGGTGAGCCCAGGGCGAGGTCGGAGGTACCCGGGGTCTCCGGGAACATGCCGAGGGCGGACCACACGTACCAGGCGCTCATCGCGCCGAGGTCATCGTTGCCGTCGGCCAGTCCGGCGGGGGTGTTGGCCCAGATCTGGTCCTGGATCGCCCGTACGGTGCCCTGCGTCTTGTACGGCTGCCCGGTGTAGTCGTACTCCCAGGGCAGTTCGATGCTGGGCTCGTTGCCGACCCATGCGTAGCCCTTGTCACCGGTGTAGCTGCGCAGCACGGTGTCCAGGTAGTGGTTCATCGCCGTGTTGCCGCCCTTGGCATGCGCCAGACCGGCCACGTTGAACGGAACCATCCCGGTGTAGATCCAGGAGTCCGCCTCGACCATGTCGGTGCCGCTGGTGGGGTCGAAGCCGCCGGTCCAGGAGCCGCCGGCGTTACGGGGTTCGACGAAGCCGGAGGCGGGGTTGAGTACGTTGCGCCAGCCTTGCGCGCGGTTGGCGTAGGCCTTCTGGTGGCCGGTGTCGCCGAGGGCTCCGGCCAGTGCGGAGAGGGCGAAGTCGGCGGTGTTGTACTCCAGCGTCGTGGCGACCGGTCCGTAGAAGTTGCAGCAGCCGTAGGTGCCGTCGTGCGGCATGTATCCGGGCGAGTCGAGGTAGTTGAGCCCCGGCCGGTCGTTGTTGGCCGTACTCGCCTGTTTGATCATGTCGGCGAGGGCGGTCGTGGTGTCGAAGTCCTTGGCGCCGAAGGCGTAGTAGTCGGCGATGATGGCGTCCGCCGGGTCGCCCACCATGACGTAGGACTCGCCGTTGTTCTCCGACCACTTGGGGAAGACTCCGGTCTGGGCGTAGTCGTCGACCATCGACTGCGCCGTGTCCGAGGCGGCTTGTGGCGCGACGAGTGCTTCGAGCTGGGCCTGCGAGCGGTAGATGTCCCAGCCCGAGTAGTTGGCGTACGCGGCTTTGTGCCCGGTGTCCACGGTGTGGGTCCTGCCGTCGAACCCGTAGTACTGGCCGTTGGTGTCGCTGATGACGTTCGGATGCAGCAGCGAATGGTAGAGCGCGGTGTAGAAGCTCTGCTGCTGCGCGGCCGTCCCGCCGGCGATCTGGATCTTGCCGAGTGCGCTGTTCCAGGCGTTCTGGGCGGCGGTGCGGGTCGCGTTGAAGTCCCAACCGGAGTTCTCCGCGGCCCGGTTGGCGCTCGCGTTGGCGACGGAGACGTAGGAGATGCCGACCTTGGCCTGCACCACCGGGTTGTTGGTGGTGTTGAAGGTGACGTATCCGTTCGACGCCGCGGCGGTCGGGGTCGCGTCGTCCTTGGCCGCCTTCGGAGCCGCCGCGTTCGGGATCTTGCCGTGGAGCACCGGCTTGTTGGGCTTCTCGGCGGCGTTCTTCGACGCCGTGGCAGGCTTCGACGGGGTGGGGGCCGGCGTCTTCGCGATCGAGGTGCCCTGCGAGGCGAACGGCTGGTCGAAGACCATGTCGAAGTAGACGCTGTAGGTGTTGCCCGCGCCGCAGAAGTGGCCGCTGGTGACCTGCCCGCTCACCTCCGTGCTCGAAACCTTGGTGAACTGCGTCGAGGAGGCGCCGTTCTGGCTTCCGGTGAGCTTGAAGATCAGGTTGGCCTGACTGCTCGCCGGGAACGTGAAGCGTGCCATGCCGCTGCGGGTCGTGGTGGTCAGCTCCGTGGTCACCTGGTTGTTGAGGGCGACCTTGTACGAGCCTGCCGAAGCCGTCTCGTTGGCGTGCGAGAAGGCGTCCGTCGCACCGGTGTTGACCGTGCCCACCGTCGGCAGCACCGGTATGTCTCCGGCCGCTCCGCAGCCGGGTCCGGCGATGTGGGTGAGACTGAAGCCGGTGATCGACGAGTCGTTGTACTCGTACCCGCCGCCGGGGGGCCGCGAGGGCGTGTCCGGACTCCACTGGACCATGCCGAACGGGACGTCGGCGCCGGGGAAGTCGTTGGCCTGGTTCGACGTGCCGATGAACGGGTTGACCACCGTGGCCGGTGAGGTGACGAGCGCGGCTTTCTCGGCCGCCGCCGCGGGGGCGCACAGCCCGGCACCGGCCAGTGCCGCAGTGGCGAGCAGAACGGTCAATCTGGTGCCGCGGGATCTCAACCGCCGTGTCATCACGGGGTTTCTCCTCTGGTCGGGAGCGGAAGCTTGACAACGTTGTCGCACACGAGAGCTGACACCTGATGGAGAACCGAAATTGACAACGTTGTCGCGCACTCACATGAGGCGCCCAGCGATCCGAACGCCTTGAGGGGCCCCCGAAGTTGTGGACCTGGGGGCACGGACGAGAACTCCCGGCGAAGCTAGCTACAGGGCAGGGGCATGTCAACGCATAGCGCAACGACTTGGCATTCCTTGAACCTTGGGCCGTGAGACTCGCCGGGGGCCCCGGAGCGTCCGGCCGCCCCATGGCTTACTGCGCCGCCGCCCTCGACACGGCACTGCGGCGATGCGGGAGCGACGGGAATACAACAAGCCCCGCCTCCAGTGTTCTGGAGACGGGGCCGTGAGAGCGCCGGGCAGGCCTTGCACCTGCATCTCCCCGCAGGAAGCGGGACGTCTTTCCTTGGACCACCAACGCGCGTCGCTCCTACCCGAGTTCGGGCGGACCGCTCAAGATCGATGCTAGCGCACCGAGGGGGACCCGTTCAAACTCGCGTGCGACGCGGTGTCCGGAGCCGCCGCTCCCCCAACACCCGTCCGCGGCAGGGCAAGCGGATTGCTTCGCCCGGCCGGTCCGCGGGCACCGCGAGGGCGCCCGCCGCCCCGGCGCGCGAGAACACGCCGGGGCGGCGGACAGGCGGACACCGCGACGACAGCGCGGCTGGTACGTGCCGCATCGACTGTTCCGGTGGGTCGTGGTCGGCGGCGTCGAACCCACCGTCCCGCCCGCAGTGGCCGTTACCAGCCGACGGCGACCAGCAGCCACTGCGGGCTGCCGTGGGAGATGAAGGAGGACTGTCCCGCCACATCGTCGTAGGGGAAGCCGTAGGCCAGTCCGTTGATGGCGTTGTCGTGCCAGAACTTGGCGTAGTAGTTCGCGGGCGCGGCCTTGTAGTACTGGGCCGGGTCCCCCTGCTGGGAGGCGGGCAGGGTGGCCACGTGACGGTTGAGCGCTGCGCACATGTCGGGGTCGCCGGCCAGGGCGGCCGCGCAGCCGAAGATGTCGGAGGTGGCGGCGTTGACGCCGACGGACTGGGCGTAGGACGTGAAGTAGTTGGCGTTGGCGCCACCGGCCCGGAAGCTCGGGTCGCTGCCGGGGGCGATGATCCGGTACGGGGCCTGCGTCTGGGACAGCACCTTGAACGGGGCGGGAACGGCGTCGGTGAACCGTTGGAACGTCGCCGCGCGGTCTTCGGCGAAGGTCTGCCGGTTCTCGCCGACTTCGGCGTCGTACCCGTCCTTGCTGTGCAGTCGCATGGCCAGCTTGAGGCCGAAGGCGTCGACCCGGGTGGTGTTGCCGTTGAAGACGTTGTTTCCGACGGTGAACTCGATGAAGTCGTAGTAGGCGCTGTTCGGTGAGCCCAGGTAGAAGTACATGCGCCCCGCGGAGTTGGCCGGCATGTCGAGGTAGGGCTGCTCGGCGATGGAGTGGACCTGGCCGTTGAAGCTCCAGTACACCTGGCTGTCGGGGTACCTGCCGTTGGTGCGGTTGAGGATCTTCACCTCCACCGCGTTGTTGGCGGCGGGGATGTCGCTCGTGCTGCCCCAGAAGCTGTCGGGCGGAGTCGTACTGCC
Organism: Streptomyces sp. M41(2017); assembly: GCF_002078175.1. Taxonomy (GTDB): domain Bacteria; phylum Actinomycetota; class Actinomycetes; order Streptomycetales; family Streptomycetaceae; genus Streptomyces. The sequence goes on from NZ_MWFK01000002.1 coordinate 355,370, forward strand.
GGGGCCGTAGACCTGGAACTCCCAGAGGGAGTAGCCGTAGGGAGTGGCCCGGGCCGTCCCGGAGAGGCGGACGTATCTGCCGCTGCCGGTGATGTTGAGGGTCTGGGTACCGCCGGTGGCGGTCGTCGTGGAGTACACGGTGGCCCAGGTGTTGGCGTCGGTGGAGGTCTGGATCTGGAAGGACTTGGCGTAGGCCGCTTCCCAGTTCAGGGTGACGCGCGTGAGTTGCTGGACGGATCCGAGGTCGACCTGGAGCCACTGCGGGTCGGCGAAGGCCGAGGACCAGCGGGTTCCGGCGTTGCCGTCGACGGCGGCGGCCGCGGGGAAGCTTCCGTTCTCCGTCGACGAGGCGGTCGCGGGCCGCCCCTGGGACAGCAGCTGGTCGGCGGCGTGCGCCGGTGAGGGATTCAGGGCGGCGAAGCACGCTAGGAGCAGGACGAGTACCAGACCAAGGGCGGTACGCGTCCGGGCGGTTGCTCGCGATGGTCTGGAAAGGGGCACGCTGGCGCTGAACTGCATGCGGGTTCTCCTCAAGCCGAGGCGGCGCGGTGGGGGTGGAGCAACTGCAAAGTGAGAGCGCTCTCCCGGGTTGTATCTCCACTCGTTGCGGGCGTCAACAACTGAAGCCGAATCGAGGAGGATTCAGGCTGCGGAGTCGGAACGGGTCTGCCGTGGACACGTGGGACGCCGCTCGCGGATTGGCCTGTTCGGACCTTGATCGGACGGCACGCGCACGCAGCGGGCCCGCGTTCAACACTTGACGAGGCGGGACGACGGGAACCCTCGACTCCGATCCGAAGTCCGGTCACACCTGTCGTACGCTCACGCCTGCCGCGGCCAGGGCCTCCATCTGTTCCTGGGGAGCGTGCTCGTCCGTGACGACCACGTCGAGTGCCGAGACGGGTGCGACTACGGCGAGGGCCGTGCGGGACACCTTGGCGCCCTCGGTGACGGCGATGACGCGACGGGAGGCGGCGATGGCCGCCCGCTTGACCGCGGCGTCGTCCAGGTCGTACGCGGTCAGTCCGTTCACCGCGTCGAGTCCGCAGCACCCGATGAGGGCGGTATCGAAGCGGAGCGAGGCCAGCGACGCCTCGGTCAGGGGTCCGGTCAGGGCCAGTTCGCCCTGCCGCGTCAGACCTCCTGGGACCAGCAGGGTCAACTGGGGAGCGTCGGCCAGTGCGTTGACGGCGTGCAACGACAGGGGCATCACCGTGATCCGGCGGCCCTTCAGCGCGCGGGCCACTTCGAGGCAGGTCGTCCCACTGTCGAGGACGACGGACTCGCCGTCCGTGATGAGCTGCGCCGCTTCGGCGGCGATGCGCCGCTTGGCTTCGAGGCCGTCGTGGACGCGCATCGAGAACGGCGGCTCGTCACCGCGCAGCAGCAGGCTCCGTGCGCCGCCGCGGTACCGCTCCAGTACACCCTGGGCCGCCAGAGCCTCCAGGTCGCGGCGGACGGTCATCTCCGAGGTGCCCGTCAGCTCGGCCAGCTCGGCAACGCCCACGCTGCCCGCCGCCTGCACGGCCTCGGTGATCTGCCTCAGTCGGTCGGTCCCAGCCATGCCCTCGATTAAACACAATTGCTGTTCGAACCACCACCTTTCAAAACAGCTTTTTGTTCGTTACGTTTGAAACGTGGAAAGACATCTGCGGGCCGCCCGGCTGGCCACCTTCGCCTACTTCGTCCTGAACGGCTTCCTCATGGGGATGTGGATCGTCCACATCCCCACCATCGAACAGCGCGTCGGGATCGGTCACGCCACACTCGGCTGGCTCCTGCTGCTCCTGGGCGCGGGCGCCTTCGGGGGCATGCAGGCCGTCGGGCCGCTGACCGATCGCTTCGGCGCCCGCACCGTCGTTCCGCTCAGCGCGGCGCTGTGCAGCGCCACCGTCGCACTGCCCGGCCTGGCCGGGAACGTGTGGACCCTCGGCGCCGCGCTCCTCGCGCTCGGCGTCGGCAACGGCTGCCTCGACGTGAGCATGAACGCGCACGCCGTCCAGGTGGAGCACGCTTACCGACGCCCCGTGATGTCCGCGTTCCACGCCACCTTCTCCATAGGCGGGGTGTTCGCCGCCTTGGTCGGCGCCGGCACCCTCGGCTGGGGATGGAGTCCGGCGACCACCTTGTCGGCCGTCGCCGCCCTCGGCGTCGCCGCCTCCGTCCTGGCGGCCCCCCTGCTCCTGGCCTCGGAGCGGCCACCGGCCCCGGACCCCGCCGCTCCCGCCGCGACTGGCAGGCGCAGGACGCCCCGGCACATCTGGATGCTCGCCGTACTGGCTTTGATGATCATGCTGTGCGAAGGCGTCGCCAACGACTGGAGCACGCTCCACCTGCGCCGGGTCCTGGACGCGCCCCCGGCGACGGCCGCCCTCGCGTACGGAGCGTTCGCCACCGCCATGACCGTCGGCCGCCTGCTCGCCGACCGGTTCGCGGCGCGCTACGGCCCCACGGCCATCCTCCGGTACGGGGCGTCCGTCGCCGCTCTCGGACTCGCCGCGGCCGCGCTGTCCGACTGGATCCCGTTGGCGCTGGCCGGCTGGGCGGTGTTCGGAGCGGGGCTGTCCGGCTGTGTCCCGCAGCTCTTCAGCGCCGCCGGGCACGCCGATCAGGACGCCGCAGGCGCGAACGTCTCCCGTGTCGCGGGCCTGGGCTACCTCGGCATGCTCGCCGGCCCTGCCGTGATCGGCCCGCTGACCCGGTTCGTCCCCCTCGACGTCACCTTCTTTCTCCCCGTCGCGTTCTGCGTCGTCGCGGCCTGCTCGGCAGGGATCGTCCGCCCGCGCCCGCACGTCTCGGGGCGGGTCGAGCTGGAGACCGCGGGGTGAGCTGATCCCCTCAAGGGGGCTGCTCCCCCGGGCACCCCGGACGGAGAGCGGTCCGCGTTCACCGTCCGGGCGCCGGCTCCGAGACGCCGGACGTCGGCAGGGCGTGGAGTGCGCCGTGGGAAGCGGTGGCGTAGATCGTGCGGCTGACGGGCGCGTACGTGGTCGCGAGGATCTGGCCGCCGAGATCGAGGCTCTGCAACGAGGAGCCGTCCCGCGCGTCCAGGAGATGCAGCCGGCCGTGCCAGCCACCGGCGTAGATCGCCGAACCGTCGGTGCACAGCGTGAAGAACTCCTCGCCCTCGGCATGCTCCACGCACCAGAGGACCTCGCCGGTGGCGACGCTGCGGCAGTGCACGACGCCCGCGGTGTCCGCGATGAACAGCCTGTCGCCGATACTGAGCGGCGCAGCCACGACCGGTGCGCCGAGTTCCGCCTCCCACAGGGTGGATCCGTCGGCCGCCCCCAAGGACCGCAGGCCGCCGTCCGCGTCGGCGACGACGAGCGCCTGCTCCAGGGCCAGGGGTGAGGTGAGCAGGGCGGCGGGAAGCCGTACGGCCTGCTTCCAGCGGATGCCGCCGTTCTCGTCGTCGACCGCGAGCAGTTCGCGGCCCTCTCCGGCCGACAGGTACACCTGGCGGGCGTCGGCCGCGACCGGTTCCGCCGGGCCGCCTCCCTCGTCGGTGAGCGGTTCGGTCCGCCACCAGACGCGCCGCGTGACGGCGTCGAAGTGGTGGAGGCAGCCGGTGCTGTCCCCGAGGAACACGCTCTGACCGCGCAGGAGTACGCGCGCGTCGGTGAGGCTTCCCGCGGGGACGGACCACCAGCGGGTACGGGAGCGGGTGTCCCACGACTCCACCCGGCCGCCGGAGTCGCTGATGAGCAACAGGGCTCCTTCCGCGTGGAGTCGGACGGGCGCGGTGAAGTCTCGCAGGTGGTCTGCCTGCTCCCCTGTCGCCCCGTCCAGCCAGCGCACGCCACTGTGGTCCGCGACGACCACGCCGCCCTGTTCCGTGGCCACCGCCGTGTGCGGCCACTCCCCCACGTCGGTGCGCCAGCTGCGTCGGCCGGGCCGGAACGGGACCGTCAGGTCCGCCGCGTTGCCGACGCCCGCGAGGAAGCGGCCCAGTTCGGACCGGTAGGCGGCGAGAGTGCGGCCGGTGCCGTCGGGGAGTCGCAGCGTGCCGGGCAGGCCGAGGCATCGGGCGACCTCGTCGAGAGCGGGCCGGTCAGCCGGGTCCTCCGCGAGACAGGAGCGGATCATCCCGCCGATCGTGTCGTCGGGCAGGCCTGTCAGGTCGGGTGCCGTGCCGGACACACGGCGCATGAGCATCGCGCGCGCGTTGCTCTCGCCGGTGTAGGGCGGGTGCCCGGTGAGTGCGTACAGGACGATCCCGCCGATGCCGAAGACGTCGGTCGCGGCGGTCGTCTTCGCGAGTCCGAGGATCTGCTCGGGTGCGCAGAAATGGGGATGGCCGATCACGGTGTCGAGGGAGACGGTGACCCGCTGGCCGCGGATGCGCGTCAGCCCGAAGTCGATGATCCAGGGACCGTCCGACGTGAGCAGGACGTTGCCCGGATGCAGGTCGCGGTGCAACAGGCCTTTGCCGTGTGCCGTGTTGAGTGTGTCGACGAGTTCGGCGGCGATGGCGTGCACGGTGTGGCGGGGCAGTGCTCCGCCGTGCGACTCGATGATCTGGTGCAAGGACAGCCCGGGGATGAAGCGCGTGGCCAGGGTGGGGCGGCGTCCGCTCCCGAAGTCGAACGAGAGCAGTTCGGGGATGCGTGCGCCCTTGCACCGGTCGAGGGCCTTGCTCTCCTGGTGGAAGCGCTGCAGGTGCTGGGTGTCGTCGGCGAACTCGGCCTTGAGGAGTTTGACGGCGCCCAGCGTGTCCAGTCCGCGGTTCTCCCCGACGGGCCGGCCGAGGTAGACGGTACCGAACCCGCCCGTGCCCAGCCTGCCCAGGAGGCGGAATCCACCGGCTTCCGCGGGGTCCACGGCCGGGTCCAACGGCTGCACCATGGAGGGTCCTTTCTGAAGGGGGCCGGGGGTGTCGTCGCGGCCACGAGCCCTGCGGGCGGCCGGCGGTACGGCAGAACCGCGGCCCGTGCCTGGGCCGGCTCGGGATGGAACTCAGTGCAGGGCAACGGCCGGCCGGCTCTGCGTCTCGTGGGAGAAGCCGATCCCGCACAGCACCGTCGACTTGCCGATCTCACAGGTGCCGCTGTCGCGCAGCCGGTCGTCGCCGGGCCTCGGTGCCTCACGGACGCACTGCAGGGCGAGGACGAGCCGGCCTCCTTCGTGCCGGCCCCGCACGGAGATCCGCGCCCGCACGTTGCCGGCGTCGGTCTCCTGGCTGACCTCCCTGCCGCCCAGCAGAATGGTCTGTCGCTCGCCCGAACGCAGGTCCGTCACGACCAGCGCCCCGGACAGCTTCGGGTTGCGTCGCTTGTACGTGCGCCAGGCGGCCGCCGCGCCCAGCAGGGCGACGAGCAGGATCGACGGGTACAGCCAGCCGGGGGTGCGGGCGGGAACGGTGCCCACCAGGTCCACGTCGGTGACGGTGGGCCGGCCCGTGGTGAATTTGGCGTACCCGATCGAGCTGCGCACCGTGCGCGTCCACGGCGAGGAGACCTCGGCGCGGATTCTCACTCCGGCGCGGAAGTCGCGCGTGCCCGGCAGCAGGCCGAACTCGGCGTCCTGGGACCAGGTCAGCGTCGCCTCGACGGTCCAGCTCCGTCCGGGACCGATCGTCACCGGCGTGGCCGGAGCGGTGAGATGGACCGTCGCGTCCCCCGTTGCCGCGTCGGCCGTGAGGTCGACGTTCAGCGGGACGTGCCGGGCGTGCGAGGTCAGCGTGACGCGGACGGTCTCGGACCGCTCTCCGGTGCCGCCCCCGGCAGGCAGTGTGACCTTCCCCGTGTCGTGCCGTTCGAGTCCCTCGCCCTGGACGGAGACGGCGACCTGTTCGCCCTGGTCGGCACGCAGGACACTCTCGGCCTTCTCGGCCCGCACCCGTTCCTTGGCGTCGTTGAGCTGCGAGCCCAGGGCCGCGGGGTCGACGGGCAGGATCCGTGGAGCCCCGAAGGCGCTGCCGAGGACTTCGGACACCTGTGTGCCGTCGGCGAGGGGCAGGCCGTAGCCGATGACGTCGCGGTTGGTGCCGAGGGCGTCGTACCGGGCCCTGAGCTGCTTCCACGCGGGTGTGCCGAGGCGGGCGTAGGGGCTGTCGGGTGCGTTGACGGCGCCGTCGGTGAGCATGAGGACCGCTCCGACGGGTGCCGTGCTGCGGTCGAGCTGGTCGGCGGCGACGTTCAGGGCGGCTCCGTGGTCACTGGCCGTCTCCTCGGCGGCGCGCGGGAGTTCCTTGCTGAGCAGCTTGCCGGTCCGGTTCGCCGGGGACATCGGGTGGACGACACTGGTGGCGCGCCCGAAGGTGACGACGGCCACCTCGTCGGCCGGAGTGAGGGTCTTGAGGAAGGAGCCGAGGCGCTTCTTGACGGTGGAGTACAGCGGCTCTCCGTCGGGGCCCTTGTCCTGCATGGAACTGGAGGTGTCGACGAGGACGACGTACGCCGCGGGGACGTCGTCGACCTTGAGCGACCGGTAGATGCCGTCGCGGGGCAGGGGCTTGTCGGTGGCGGTGGCCGGTGCGGCGCCCGCCGCCGCGAGGGCGCCGGCTGTGGTCAGCAGCAGGGCGAGGCGCGCGGAGGCCCGGATGGTGTGCATGAGATGTCCCCCAAGGACGAGCGTGTACGGGTCGGAGTCGGGTCCTGGCGCGCTCCGGAGCGGCGGTCGAGGAACGCCGTCGGGGCGGGATGCGTGCTTACGGACGGATGTGGGAGACGCCGGCGTCGAGCCCGCGCAGCCGGTCGATCTCGTGGTCCATCTGCTTCTGTTCGTGGGCCAGATCCCGTATCTGACGGGCGTTGTCGGCGCGCCGCTTCTTCAGGCAGTCGACGGCGTGGCGGATGTAGGCCTGCCACAGCGCGGGATCGGGCCCTCGGCGCAGTGCCAGTTCGAGTCGGCCGGTCTCCTGGTCCGCCCGGTGCGGGCCGTCCTGCGTCGTCCAGGCGTTGCGGTAGGCCGTGAGGATGTCGAGGATCCGTTCCCCGACCGGGCCCCGCGCCGCCCAGGACCGCAGGGGGGCGCAGAGTTCGTCGGGGTCGGCGCCCGCACGGTGTGCATCGAGCAGCCGGGCGGCGAGTACGCGGCGGTCCTCCGCGGTGTTCCCGACGGCGCGAGCGGTCCGGTGCACCGTGCGCAGGGAGAGGGCCGGCGCCAGTTCCGGTCGGTGCCGGGCGATCCGGTCGAGCCAGCGGGTGTCCTGCTCCGTCTCGTTCCAGAGGGGACTCCGGGTCAGCCGCGCCACGGCGTCGACGACCACGAGGTGAGTGGAGGAGCCGGGCCCCTCCAGCAGCCGCAGGGTGAGGTCGCGGCCGGTGTCGTCGGGTCCCTCGCCGGTCTCCGGGTCGACGGAGAGGATCTCGTCCAGCAGGCCTTTCACGACCGTGGCCGCGTGTTCGCGGACGAGGGGCGAGTCGAGTTCCGCCTGCAGGGTCGAGGCGTATCCGGCGAGCCGGGTGGTGACGCCGGCCGAGCCGGCCGGCTCCGGTGTGCGGGTGAGGGCGAAGAAGCCCTCGGGCAGCCGGTCGGTGAGCGAGCACAGCATGTCCCAGCGTGCGGCGGTCTCGGGGCGCAGCTGGTACGGCGGGCGGTCCAACGCGCGGTGGAGCTGCGCCTGCGGTGTCGGGTCGGCCGGGTCGGTCGGGGTGCTCCGGCACGCGCAGGCCACGAGTCCTTCGAAGAAGCCGCCCCTGAGGAGGAGGTCGGCGAGTCCACAGGCTGCGGCCGCCGCCAACAGCCGCGTGGCCGGCCCCGGATGAGCCTCGGTCCACTTCCTCGAGAGATCGACCGTCACACTCCCGCTCACCAACAGGGCGTACAGCGGCGCGAGTTCGGGGCTGCCCGGCACGTCGGGCACCGACTCGTCGCAGAGCCAGCGCAGCCAGGCCAGGACCTGCGGGGCCGGGTCGTGCTGGTGCGCGCACACGGCCTGCACGAGCCGTCCCGCCAGGCCCGGGAGGCTCAGCAGCTGCGACTGGGTGAAGGCCATCGTGCCGGGGCTGAAGGCGGCGATGGTGGGCAGCAGCCGGTCGACGACGGGATCCTGCGCGTCCACCGAGGCACGTCGCCGTACCTGGTCGACCACGCAGGCCAGGGCGCGGTCGAGTGGATCGCGGCCCTCACGCGTGTCGGGAGTCGCTTCGCGCAGGGACTCGAACCGGCCGCGGGCGTTGTCGAGGTGTCCGTCGAGCAGGTCGTCCACGAGCTGCTCCCAGAACGCCTGGGACACCTCCGCCTGAGGGAGATGGCGGGCCATGGCGCTCAGGTCGGTGGACCGCCCGGCCAGTTTGGCCGCGGACAGCACGGCGACGGACTGGGTGTCGAAGACCTCGTGGCGCAGGGCGTCGTCGATCAACTGGTCGTCCACCGTCCGTCCGTGGCGCACCTCCTGCGCGAGAGCCAGCCCCGGGTTGAGCCCGGACAGAATGTGCAGGGCGTCGGCGTGCACGTGCGCCGAGTCGAGGTCGAGGGGGGCGCGGGAGCGGGCGAGATGGGCGACGACGGTCTCGGCTCCGTGGGTGTGCCATGCCTCGATGAGGAGGTCGAAGTAGGAGCGCGCGCCGGGGGACAGCCGGTCGAGGTCGGGGAGGCCGCCGTCCCAGACCAGGCCCGTGACGCCCGGCGACTCGTCGGCGACGCCCCAGTACAGACGCATGGGCACCTGGGATCCCGAGGAACTGCCGGTCGCGGCGGACAGCGAGGCGCGTACGCCGAAGGGGAGCATCGCGGCGACGCAGTCCAGTACCTGGAGCAGGTCGAGGGGCTTGTAGTCGCGGGCGCCCGTCACCACGACGGGGCCGTCGAGGAGGCAGGCCGCGGCTGCCGCGAGCCAGTGGCTGCCCGCGGTCACCCGGTCGCTGATGGCGCTGCCCACATGGGCGAGGAGCCCGCCGCCGTCTCCGACGGGCAGCTGGACGGGCGCGACGCCGGACGCGGGGACGAACGGGACGGCTTCGACCGCGGCCCTGGCCATGTCGCACCAGCCGAGGGAGAGTTCACCGATCCGGTCGGTGGGGACGGCGAAGTGGTGGATCCGGTGGATCGTCCGGTTCGTCCGGTCCACGTTTTCGGTGCTGTCCAGCACGTAGATGCCGAGGGTGTCGGTCCCGTCCGGGGTCCGCCCGGGTCCGATGGTGATCCAGGGGAGTTGGTCGCCGCGCGCCGGCGTGCCCGGCGACCAGTGGAGGATCGAGGCGTTGTAGTCGGCGCTCCGGTCGGGCGGATAGGCCGCCAACACCTTGTAGCCGCTGTTGGTCCGGGGCTCCTTGCCCCACAGGGCCCAGTGGGCGGTCAGTCCCGGTGGCATGGCGTGTGGTCTCCTCTCGTGGCGGTGGTGCGGTGCCGGGGGGTCAGGATTGCTGGGGGCCGACGCCCCGCAGGAAGAGGAACGGTTCGAGGATGTTCACGGGCCGGGGCGGCGCGACGAGCCGTACGTCGTCCTCCACGGGATTCACCAGGGACGGGTTCTCGAAGTCGAAGCCGCGCTCGGGATCGATCCAGAACCCGACGGCCGAGCACACGAAGTACCCGACCCGCTCGGGGGCGAAGTACTGCTCGATCTGTTGCTGGATCTCGCGCAGGCTGCCGTGCGGGAACGCATGGCACAGTCCGTCGAACAGGCGCTTGGCGTCCATCACTTCGGGCTGTCCGGTGCGAGGGTTGAGGCGGACGTTGCCCTGCTCGCAGGCGAAGCGGAACACCCGGTCGTCGTCGAACTTGGCGAGACAGACGGCGATGCTGTGCGGCAGCTTGTTGCCGTGGCGTTCGCCGCGCATGTTGACCTCGGTGGCCACTCCCCCGAGGACGTCGGTGAAGAAGTCCGCGTTCTGGCGGGCGTCGTCGGCCACGGGTCCCTCGTCGCCGTTGACCTGCCACTCGCGGACGGGGTCCACCACGTACACCATGGCCCGGGCCGTCCCGAGGTCCTTGATGAGCTTGCCCCCCAGTGCCGCACCGGTCTGCGACCGAAGGTCGAACGCCTCGCCCGGCAGATCCCGGAGCGTCACCTTGAACTCCGTCAGGTCGCGGCGATCGGCACCGCGCCGCCAGCGCTTGCCGCCGCCGCGCGCGAAGCGTGTTCCGCCGAGGTTTCCGGCCAGGGTGAAGCGGACCGGCCGCTGCTCGGTCAGTGTGGCGGGCGGGAACGTCCGGTCGCGGTAGAGGGTGTGTGCCAGGTCGCTCAGGAATTTCTGGGAGGCGTGGTCCTCCGGCCACATGTTCCACTCTCCGTACATGGGGTCCTGTACGGCTCGGGACAGCGCGGCGAGGAGCGTCGATTTGCCGCTTCCCATGCCGCCCCAGAGGGTGATCGTCGATTCGGGTGCGGAGGCGTCGTCCGCACCCTGCTGGGCGGCCTCTTTCCGGGAGGCCTTCTCCGAGGCCGTCTTCCCGCCGGACTTGGCCCGTTTCCCGCTCGGGGAGGCCTCCTCCAGCTTCTCCATGAAGACGGGCGGCGGGGCCTCGGCCCTGCGCCCGGGGTCGGTGGTGGGCGGGCCAGGATCCCTGGCCTTGTCGTCGTACGGCGAGGTGGGCGCGGGTACGGGCGGGGCGGCGGAGCCCCCGTTCACCGGCGCGGAGCCGGGGGCGCTCCGGGGGGCGCCGACCGGCGCCTGCACGGGTGCCGGTGGCAGTGCGGCCCTGCCACCCACCAGGGTGGAGGGGTCGAAGACGGCGAACGGTCCCTCACCCGACCTGTCGCGTCTCTTCCGCTCCGGCCTGTCGTCGCCGGTGCCCTCGGCCCGCTCGTCCTTGATGACCATGGTGGTCTCCCCCCAGGTGTCGGCGGCGGTACGGTCCCGCCGCGCGGTTGCTGTGCCGCGCACCCCCCGGTGCGCGGCTACGTCGTGGAGTCGTCAGCCGGCTGCCGCGGGCAGCCAGTCGCCCCCTGCTCCGTCGGACACGACCAACCGGATCGGTGTGCCGTCCTCGGGCAGCCCGAGGGCGGGTGCCGCGACGGCGGAGGCGATGGAACGGGGATCGTGCCCCGCCGCGAAACGCCCCTCGGCGCCGAACAGGTCCCAGGCGCGGTCGGCCCACTGCGCGAGATGCGGCTCGCCCGCCAGCCGGTCCATCCACGTCGGCTCGTCGACGACCGCGACACAGGCGACGCCGTCGTAGTGGCGTACCGACCGCAGTGCGGCCTCCCACTCCAGCCGGTCCGGACAGATGCGTACCGCCGCACCGCGCCGGAGCACTCGCGGTGGCCGGTTCCGTGGATGCGGGGGCCGGGAGCCGACGACGAGGAGGACCCGGTGGCTGTCCGGGCGCCACGCGTCGCGCCAGTAGGACAGTTCGTGCGGTACGTGTTCGAGGCCGGTGGCGAAGTCGTGCCGCAGCGCGCTTCGGTGCCAGCCGCCGAGTGCCTGTTCGGCGGCCTGCGGATCCGACAGGGCCACCCGGTGGACGAGCGGATCGCTGTGGTGGGGCCGGTCGAGGGGAGCGTGGTCGCGGTATCCGATCAGTCCGATCCGGAGTGTGTCCTCGTCCCCCACGGCGTCCCGGACGGCCGCGACGACGGCCGCCGCTTCCTGGAGCCGCTCCTCCACGGCCACGCCTCCGTCGGCCTGGGGCCCCGCGATCTCGACGGCGAGCACCAGGTCGACGGGGCGTGGCCGGGACAGCCTGCGCGGAGTGTGGAGCGCGAGTGCGGCCCATGGCGACGTCTCGGGCTCGTGACGACCGTCGTACCGGAGCTCCACCCGGTCCGGGGCGGTGAGCCGGTAGCGCAGTACGGCCCGTGCGCCCGGCGGAAGTTCGAGGCGGTCGGCCCGCAGGGGCTTCCAGTGCGACGGTGCGTCCTCGGGTCCGGCCGAGACGACCGCGGCGACGCTCTGGCCTGCGGTGGCACCGCCCGGTGGGGCCGCCACGGACACCCTGACGTCGGGGCCGGCGTCGCTGTCCGTGGGATCGCTCGGCCGGCTGCCCGCCGGGAACAGCATGTGCCGCACCAGCCCGACCGTGCCGGAGACGCCGTCGACGTGGGCGCCCGCGAGCCAGACGGAGTGCCGCAGCGGCAGCCCGGCGAAGAGGTCGATCGGTGTCTCGGGCCAGTGGACGGGCAACCGCACACGCAGTACCGACTCCTCGTCGGCCCGCAGCACCTCGGCAGCCTGCTCGACGAGCGGCCAGCCGGCGGCTCGTACGACGAGCACGAGGGGCCCGGCCGAAGACGGACACCGGCGGGCGAAGGCGCACAGGCGGCTTCCCAGTGAAGCGACGACGTCGACGGACTCACCGCCGGGTCCGGGGTTCGCCCTGCCGTGCGCAGACGCCGCCCGGTCGTCCATGGTGGGAAGTCCCGTGTCCGCTGCGGCGGTTCCCCCGGCGAGAAGGAAGAGGCGGAGGAGCCGTGCGGAAGGAAGTCCTTCGCCGGCGGACAAGGCATCGAGCCAATCCGCTTCGGCGAGTTGCCGGATATCCAGCCCGGAGCGATCGTCGTCATAGGAGACACGTGTCATGCGGAGCCGCTCGCAACCGACCTCCACCATGCGCACGGACGGACAACGCCCGGATGCCAGGGACGTGAGAATCCAGCCGAGCCCCGACCGTGTGACACGGGCCCGTTCCGCATCCTGTACGTCGCGCCACGCGCGTCGCCATGCCTGGGGTTCCGGTGGCGAATCCGCCAACAGAGCTGCCACAGGGGCCTGTTCAGGCGTCCGCGATGGCGAAATGCGCGCCGTGTCCAGTACGTCGGCGACACGCAGCGCGGCACGGAGGTTCCCGTTCTCGTCGTCTCTCCCGGATTCCGCCCGCACGAATTCCCCCCGTCCCGCTGCAATCACCGGTGCTTCAACTGCCCTACGAATAGGCATTGTTCACGACGGTCCGGACGTGACTACGTCCCGACCGAGAGCACGCAGGTCTGATCACACAACCCCCGGAGTCCCCACTCCGCTTACGCGTCACACTAATAGTCACGCGAGGGCCATCGCAGCATTTTCGGCAGCATCTCGACGACATTCGGCCAGCTCGATTCCCCACCCCGAATTCGAAGCGAACAGAATTCCTAATCAGTCGAACGTGCTCTAATTTTCAGGCCTTTACGACCCAGGATCGGCGTCGGCTGCGGGTTGGCGCACGGGGACCAACAGCGGGACAGGGGCCGGGGGGGACAATGCTCGGCATGACCACTTGAAGAGCGCACCACGGCCGTCGAGGCTGGTCGAAGGTCGCGACATGGGACACGACCTTCGACGGGGACCAGCGGATCTGTGCGGCGTGCGGGACACCTGTCCACTCGTACCAGTACCGCCACTACCCGCCCGACTCGGCGATGTTCGAACGCTGCGTCGGGCTCGCCTGGTGCTCGGGCTGCCGGATCTACTCCGGCTCGATGGTGCACGTTCCGAGGAAGCGCGTCCTCGTGGACGCGCTGGCGTCACTGCCGGAGGAGGAGCGGGAACGGGTCGGTCGGAGCGAGACACGGCTGGTCGAGTTCCTTGCCCGCCGCGCCCGGAGCGAGGCCGCACCTCCGGCTTCTTGATCGCCTCCGAATACCTCGTCCCCTGACGCCGACCTCCCTGAATCCAGCCGCATCAGGGAAGCCGGTGCCCGCTCTCGATCTAGACCCCCGCCGGAACGCTCCCGGTCAAGACCGGAGTGGCGGATTCCATTGTCGCGACTCCGCTCCTCGGAGTCAGCCAGGCTGTGACCGCCTCGTCGATGTCGACGAGGTCCCCGGCCGTGTCCGCCGCCCAGGCGATGTAACCGTCCGGGCGCAGCAGCAGGGCGGCACACGGGAGTCCGGGAACGGGTGCCGAGCGCACGACGCGCAACGCACCGCGCAGCCTCGGCGGCGGAGCCCAGTCCGGGGCCGTGGGCCCGAAGCGCACCAAGGTCATGCACCCGTCGGCCAGGAGCCTGATCGCATCGACGGGCCCGTTGTCCGTGGCCAGTTCGAGGTTGTAGAGGAATCGCCCCTCCCAGAGGGACGGATACCTCGATCGTGGCGGCAGCACCGTGTCCTGCCCGCTGACCATCAGGGCAAGCCGCACCGTTTCGGTGGCGACGTCCGCCGCGGTTCCCGTGGCTGCGGTCAGCTCCGCGAGGGACACGGGTGTGTTGACCGGTCGCATCAGGTCCACCTGTTTCCGCACCTGCTCCAGCAGACGGGCCGCGGCGGGCCTGCGCTCCGCGTCGTACGAGTCCAGCAGCCCTTCGGCGGCCACCCCCCGCACGGTGAACGCGAGCTTCCATCCGAGGTTCAGGGCATCGAGCAGTCCTGTGCTCAACCCCTGTGCTCCGATGGGGAAATGAACATGGGCGGCGTCCCCGACCAGGAGGAGCCGGCCCGAGCGGTAGGACCGGGCGAGGCGGGAGAAGTCGCTGAAGCGGCTCAGCGAGCACGGTTCGTCCATGTCGATGTCCCGGCCCATGACCTTCGACGTCGCACGCCGGAACTCCTCAAGTCCCAACGGGAGCCTGTGATCCGCAGCAGGCGTCAGGCAGTCGACGACCCGCAGATGCCACCGGCCGTCGTGCGTCTCCTTGGCGACGGCCCAGCCGCGCGGGGTGCGATGCCATCCCGGCTCGGGGACCCCCTCCCCCGCGCACCGCACGACCCCCACCATCGCGGACACGGTCGGGGCGGACTCGTCGGCGGGGATCCCGCCGAGGGCCCGTACGGCGCTCCGGGCACCATCGGCCCCGACGACGTAAGCGGCCTCGAACTCGACCCTCCCCCTGGGGTGTTCGGCCGTGACCACGACCGACCGCTCGCTGTGTTCGAGGCCGACCACGCGGTACTGCCGTAGCACCAGTGCTCCCGCGGCGCGGGCGCGCTCCTCGAAGTCCCGTTCAAGGACGGCCTGGGGCCGCTTCAGCAGCGGCTCCGGTTCACCGGCCGGGGCGGTCAGTTCCAGGCCCCAGAGGCCCGCGAAGTGGAAGGGAGCGGACACCGCCTCCTCGGTCAACGGGAGGGCGGGAGCGGGCAGATACCCCCGGCGCGCCAGGACCTGGGCCGTACGAGCGTGCAGGGTGGTCGCCCTGGGGCGGCCGGACACCTCGGCCCTCTCCTCCAGCACCACCGTCCGCACCCCGTAGCGGGCCAGTTCGGTCGCGAGCAGCAGCCCCACGGGGCCACCGCCCACGATCACGACATCCGTTCGGACACACTCCATCAACGTCGCCCCCCAGCGGTCACACAACACCGACGTCTTCGTCACCGGACGCACAAAAATATACCGGTCGCCTGGTTGTTTTCTCAGGGCTCCGCAGGAGCCTGTTCCAGCCAACTCCGAACAGCGGCATCCCAGCATCGCTTGACGAAGGGGCCGGGATCTCGCGCCAACGGTTCCGCTCAGGTCGTGCCGTGCCGTCCTGGCACCGCGATGCGGTCGAGCCGGCGAACCAGAGGCCGTAGCCCTCGCCCGCGGTCCTCGGCCGGCCGAGGACCCTGGCGATGACCGCATCCCTCAGCAGGTGGGAGGCCGTCGGATCGTCGAACAACGACGGCGTCGCGATCTGGTCGAGCGCGAGGCCGACGTTCGCGGACATCGACTCGGCCGCGATGTGGGGATCGACCTTCAGCGCGCCCACCGCCGCACAGCGCACGAGTTCCGCGACGAGCAGGTCCAACACCTGCTTCCGCGCGGTGGAGCGCCGGATTCTCCTCGGCGAACGCCATGTGCCCGTCCCAGCAGGCCGGCGACCGGCTCCTCGGTCCGTTCTTTGGCTGTTTTCAGTGCGGTGTTTCGCTCGTAGCCGTGATCCCCAACCCGTCGAGCAGCCCCGCGGAGGTCTACGGCGAACGCGCCCGGGCCGACACGTTGGTGATCATCGACAAGGTGGCTGGGGGCGGTTGGGGCCCGGGCGGGACCGTTCTCACGTCCGAGCTGCTCGGTACGAGCCGATCACCGGAAGGTCGGGGCGACGCCCGCCGGGGACCGGCCTCTGCCTCACGTCCCGCGTGGCGGCTCCGGTCAGCTCTCCGACACCCAGTCCGGCACCCACGTGCCGGCCGCGCCGTACCGGGCGTCCGAGGCGGCCAGGTGGGTACGAAGGGTGGCCAACGCGGGATGGGGGTTGTCGCGGTGCCACAGGAGGGAGTGCGGGTAGACCGGCATGGGGTCGGTCACCGGGATCATGCGCAGGCCGTAGCCGGCGGGCCAGACATGCCGGGTGTGCTCGCCCATGAAGGTGGCCAGGGCCGGAGTGTCGGCGATGGTGTCCAGAAGGGCGTCCGAGCCGAAGTTGGGGCCGGTCGCCTCGATGGTGAGCCCGAACTCGGCGACCAGGTCGTCGTAGAAGACGGCCCACTCGGTACCAGGGACGATGCCCGGCATCCAGATCCGGTGCCCCACGAGCTGCGCGACGGTGACCGACCGGGAGCCCGCCAGCGCGTGGGCGGGTCCGGTCATCAGCTGAAGCGGCTCGTCCAGCACCCGGACCGATGCGATGTCCGGGGGCAGGGGCTTGCCCGGGACGGCGACGGCGCGGAAGGACGCGTCGATGGTGCCGGAGCGGATGGCGGCGACGGCCGTCTCGATGTCGAACAACATCACCACGTCGAGCTCGATCTCGGGATGCGCCCGGTGGAAGCCGCGCAGCAGGCCCGCCGCCGCGCCGCGCGAGGCGATCACGTCGACGCGCAACGCGCGGCGCCCGGCGTGGACCGACGCGAGCGCGCGCTCGGCGACGCGCAGCAGCTCGCGCGCGTGAGGCAGGAACGCCTGGCCGTCGATGGTGAGCTCGGCGCCGCGCGGAGTGCGGGTGAACAACCGCACCCCCAGGTTGCGCTCCAGTACCGCGATGCGTTTCGAGACGGCCTGCTGGGTGATAGCCAGCTCGGCCGCGGCCTCCTGGAACTGCCCCGCGTCGGCGGCGGCGACGAAGGTCCGAACGGTGTCGAGGTCCATTCCACCACCCTATGTACACAACCGATGGTTGTGCGCAGGCGGTCCCGCGGTTGTTTGATCCTGCGGAAGCCGCCCGCTTTGATGCTCCTGATCGCGCAATGGTTGTACGGGTGGGAAGCGAGGAACTCAGGGCATGAAGAGTGGCCGGCAGCCCCGAAGGCCGTTCGGACCGCTGCTCGGGCATCGGCTGGGACGGCCGTTCGGCTGGCTCTGGGGAGCGTACGGAACCAGCGCGCTCGGCACGTGGCTCGCCTTCGGCGCGTTCCCGCTGATCGCCATCCAGGTGCTGCACGCCGGCCCGGCCCGGGTCGCCGCGCTCTCCTCCGTGGGAGCGGCGGTGGGTGCGGCGGTGGCGGTGCCGCTCGGCCCGTGGGTGGAGTTCCGCCGCAAGCGGCCGGTGCTGATCACCATGGACCTGGCGCGGTTCGCGGCGCTTCTGACGATCCCGGTCGCCTTCGCGTGCGGCGTGCTCACCTTCGTTCAGCTGTTGCTGGTGTCCGTGGTCGTCGCGGCGGGTGACATCACCTTCCGCGCCGCCTCGGGCGCCTACCTGAAGACGCTGCTGCCGTCGGAGGATCTGCTCGTCGCCAACGCGCGCTTCGAGTCCACGGCCTGGACGACCACGATCATCGGCCCACCGCTGGGAGGCGCGGCCATCGGGATCCTCGGCCCGGTGGCCACCGTGGTGGCCGACGCGGTGACCTACCTCCTCTCGGCCCTGGGCATCCGCGCGTCGGGGGGCCGCGAACCCCTGCCGGTACGGCGGGAGGCACGGCGCATGCGGGTCCGCGACCTGCTCGACGGGTGGCGATACATCCTCGCCGACGCGACACTGCGCCCGCTGTTCTTCAACACCGCCCTGTTCAACGGCTTGGTGATGGCCACGGAACCGTTGCTCGCCGTCCTCATGCTCAGCCGGCTCGGATACGAGCCGTGGCAGTACGGTCTCGCCTTCGCCGCACCCTCCGTCGGCGGCCTGCTCGGCTCACGTCTCGCCCGGCCGCTCGCCGCCCGGTTCGGTCAGCACCGGATCCTGCGCGGAGCCGGAACACTGCGCGCGATCTGGCCCATCGGCCTGGCGTTCATCGGATCCGGAACTCCGGGCCTGCTGCTGGTGATGGGTGTCGAACTCGGGCTGATCTTCTGCTGCGGGGTCTTCAACCCGGTCTACGCGACCTACCGACTCCAGCGCACCGCGCCTGAGCGGGTGGCCCGGACACTGACGGCGTGGACCGTGACGACCAAGGCGACGACGGCGCTCCTCACCGCGCTCTGGGGAGCACTCGCCGCCCTGCTCGGCCCGCGTACCGCCCTGGCCCTCGCCGGTGTCCTCCTGCTGACGACCCCCCTGCTGCTCCCCCGCCGAGCAACCGCACCGGTCGACGGGCGGGTACCGGAACTGGCGGGTCCCTGACGGCCGGCCGGGGAGGGCGCGGCCGTCCGAGGGCTGGGCCGGGCGCGCCCCTTCCCCGGGTCGGGGGCGGGGAGGGACGCGACGGACGTCCGTCCCCTGTCCGGGATGCCGCTCGGGATCAGATCGAGCCGACCACCTTGCGCGGGGTGACGCGGACGACGACGCGCTCGGCGTCGTCCTTCGAGGCGGGGTTGAAGTCAGCGTAGTCCTTGCCGGTGTACTTCCGCGACAGTTCGTCGATGAGTTCCTGACCGCCCTCCGTGGTCAGCGTGGCCGTGCCGCGGATCTCGGCGTAGGTGTAGGGCGCGTTCGGCGGGTTGATCATGACGGTGATCCGCGGGTCGTCCCGCAGGTTCTTCTCCTTGCGGCGGCCCACGGTCGTGGAGACCAACAGGTCATCTCCGTCCCGGCCGAGCCAGGTGATCGTCAGCTGCGGACTGCCGTCCGGCTGGATCGTGGCGATGGTGGCGAAGACCGGGTTGTCGTCGATGAGCTTCTTCAGGTCGTCGGAGAGTTCGGCAGACACGGAGCGGGTTCCTTCCCTCGGCTGGTTGCTGTCCCCGGGACAACTGCCCGCGCAGGAGATCAGCAACGGACAGCCTGCAAAATCCCGGCCGCGCCCGGCCCATCACGACAACTCGGCGCGCGGGCTTCACCCGTCCAACCCCATCCGGACGTGGCTCCGCCGACCCTGCGGACGCGAGAGAACGGGGGCCGCGGCGGCTCGCGGAGGCCGTTCATACGCCTGCGTCGGCAATCGACGGGCTCGCTCCACACGATCGGATGAACCCCGCCTTCGGCGGCAACCGCATGCCGGGCCCCTTGAGTCACACATCGCACATTCACCGCACCACCTCAGGGGGGAACCATGAACGACCCGCAGCAGCAGCCCGGCTGGGGAGGACCCCAGCAGCCCTACGGTCAGCAGCCGCCGTTCCCGCCTCAGCCACCCAAGAAGTCCGGTCGGGGGAAGCTTGTGGGGTTCGGCTGCCTCGGGTGTGCCGGAGTGCTCGTGGTGATCGGCATCATCGCCGCGGTCGCCAGTGGCGGCTCGGACTCGCCCAAGTCCACGTCGTCCGCTTCGAAGAGCGAGAAGTCTTCCGCGGACACGCACAAGAGCAGTGGCCGAAGCGCCGGCACGAAGCAGGGAACGGAGAAGAAGCTCGTCGTCTTCAAAGCGTGGGGCACCGCGCCGTCCGGTGCCCTCGGCCCGCTGGACATCACGTACGGCTCCGACACGGACAGCCGCAAAGGCACCTGGAAGAACGGCAGGTTCGAGACCACTCTGCCCTTCGACGAGAACGCCTTGTACTACTCGCTCACCGCACAACTGCAGGGTTCCGGCGACATCCACTGCTCGGTCACGGTCGCGGGCAACACGAAGAAGGGCCACGCGTCCGGCGGCTACAACATCTGCAACGCACAGCTCAGTTCCGGCCTGTTCGGCGACTGGAAGTAGGGGAGGCTGCCAAGGGGGTAGGGGCAGAGTCGCCTTCCGACCGTTCGCGCCGGTCCGTGGTCGTCGGCTGTCCCGCCGGTTCCACGGCCACCGCGACAGAGTGGCTCCGCAGACGGAGCGCCAGAATCTCCACCTCGACCAGGGTGCCGACGAAGCCGGCCGCGGCAAGGCGCGTGGCAGCCACCCGCGCTTCCCCCAGGGACAACCCGCGCACGGCACGAAGGCTCCGCAACACAGGCACGAGGCTCGGCGCGTCGCCGGTCAGACGCAACCGCGTCGGCCCGTGCTCCTGGAGCAGGGCCTGCCGAATGCTCTCGGGCGTGACGGGGCCTTCACCCTGCTCGCACCAGGCACTGGAGCAGTCCGCGCATCGCCCTTCCACCGTCCAGCACAGCGCTCCGTGGTCCAAGAACTGACCCACGTCGCACGTAGTGGTCCCACCGCAGTCGGCGCATCGGCCGGAGACTTCTGCTCCCTGTGTGATCACAGGTCTCCTTCGCTTCGTCGGTGAATCCTGATCGCGACCAGGATTGGCCGGCAGACGCGTACAACCAAATCGCCACCTCGACGGTCATTGAGTCGTCAGTGGTACGTCTCGTTGTCACATGTTGTTCACGGAGGCCCGTCAGTGCGCCGTTCTCTCACCATCGCAGTCGCTGTCGCGGCGCTCGTCACGGGTGCCGTGTGCGCCGCCGGCCCGGCCGGGGCTGCTCCGGTGGCGGCTGTGCCGGTCACGGACTTCAACGCCGACGGGTACGCTGACATCGCGGTCGCGGCGCCCGGTGGCACCGTGAACGGCAAGGACGACGCCGGGTACGTCACCGTCCTGTACGGATCCATCGGCGGTGTCGACACCAAGCGCCCTCAGGTCATCAGCCGCGCCTCCGCGGGCATACCCGGTGACGCCGTGAATTACGACTCCTTCGGCCGCGTGAGCGCCGCCCGGGACTTCGACGGCGACGGGTACACCGATCTCGTCGTCGGATCGGAGAACGGGCAGACGATCATCCTGTGGGGCTCCCCCACAGGACTGACGGACTCCGTCGCGCTCTCGCTCCCCCAGCACAGCGGCCCTCTGGCCGCGGGTGACATCAACGGCGACGGGCACGCGGACCTGGTCGTCGGCACAGGCCTGGTGGGTGTGGAGTTCGGTCCGATCTCGCGGACCGGCACGTCGTCGGGCCGCACCATCGTCCCCTTCGACAGCGAGAAGGACTCGCGCTACGAGTTCATCGTGGGCGACGTGACCGGTGACGGAGCCGACGACATCCTCACGACCCACGGCTTCGAGGACATGGGACACGGCACCCGCCTCTGGAAGGGTGGCAAGGACGGCTCCGTCACCCGTGTGCCGGGAGCGATCACCCCGTCCTCAGGAGGTGTCGTCGCCGACTTCGACCGTGACGGGTTCGGTGACTTCGCCACGTTCAAGTTCGGCACGAGCCAGGAGGACATCACCATCCGCCCCGGCACGGTCGAGATCCGCTACGGCTCACCCTCCGGCCTCTCCACCCGGACGACGACCATCACGCAGAACACTCCGGGGGTCCCCGGTGTCAACGAGACCGGGGACGAGTTCGGCCTCGCACTGGCAGCGGGCGACGTCACCGGCGACGGCTACCCTGACCTCGCCGTCGGGGTGCCCGGGGAGGACATCGGCAACACCGACTCGGCGGGCAGCGTCGTACTCCTCAAGGGCGGGCCCAAGGGCCCGACAGGCAGTGGAGCCCTCGCGTTCTCCCAGTCCACCAGTGGTGTCCCCGGCGCCTCGGAGCAGGGCGACCGTTTCGGCGAAGAGGTACAGCTCGCCGACGTCAACGACAACAACCGCGCGGATCTGATAGCCGCCGCTCCCTGGGAGGACGCCCCGAAGGTCGACTCCGGCGCGGCATGGGTCCTGCGCGGCTCGAAGAACGGCCCGGTCACCAGCAACATCGCGACCTTCAACCCCGCCGGACTCGGCACTCCGCAGGCCGACGCCCACTTCGGCTCCTCCTTCAGCCACTGAGGACCGCCGGGCTCCAGCGCGGCACCGGGGAACGGGAGCGGGACGAACCGGGTCGGGTGCGGGCGGCCTGCTGTGCCGACCGCACCGTCTCCGGCCTGTTACGCATGCCTCGGGCGCGGGAAGCGGACTCCTCGACGCGGGCCGGACTGCCGTGCCACGTACCGGAGTGCGTGGTGCTCTGATGCGGTAGGGGCCCCTGCGCCCCGATGTGCCGTGTGAAGTGCGACTTTGCCGAATAAGGCCGAAAGGCGCTCTGTCTCAAAGGTGTACCAGGCACTCACACTCGGAAAATGGCGGTTCTCAACAGTGTCGGCCTGCCTGAGTGCCTGTTGTGCTCCTCGAACGGGCCCGACGTTCGTGAGCGGGGACGGATCATTCGCCTGTCCGCCGAACTCTGCGACAGGTGCTGGAACAAGGTCGCCAATGAGCTTGCCCTGAGCGAAGGTGCCACAGCGGCGCCGGAGCCCGCGTTCGACCCGGACGACGTGGACCCGGTCGAGCCGCGTACATGCCGGCGTTGCAGCGCGCCGGTGCGTTGCTGTCCGACCAACTACGACCGTTGGGTCGAACTGGCGACGTTCGAGCTGCCCGCCAAGAAGGTCCCGCCCCCGCACCGTTGGCGCCTGATGCGCCCGAGGGCGGCGAACACCCCGATCCCTGTGGCGACCGTGGCCATCAGGATCGGCGCCATCGACCCGACACCGGGCGAGCCAGTCGTTCCCGCCCATGCGTTCGTGTGCCTGAGGCGCGAAGGCTGACGTCAGGTCCGCACCCGGCGTCGGCGATCGACAACTCGTGGAAGACCTGGTGCAGGCGGCACGTGCTGAAGAGCCGGGGGCAGGACCGGCAGCGAGAGCGGTGAGGCGTACCGCCGACATCCCCCGCGCTGCCACGGACCCAAGCCCTCGGGCGACGTACGTCAGGCATCAGCGCGATAGCTGCGGCAGTCCCTCAAAGGCTGCCGCAGCAAGACCGCCTCTGCCGCGCGGCCCCGTTACCGGCCTCGGGCATCTCCACGTCGCCGTTGCGTCGAGGGCGGCGGCGAGAAGGTCTCCTCTTCGTCTTCCAGTGGCGGCAGCTCGACCGTGTACTGCGGCTGAAGGAAGAGATTCTGGTGCTGTGGTGCGGTCGATGAGCCGGGTGAGATCCGCGTCGGCTGGGCGGGAGCGGAGCCGGGTGAGACAGAGGTCATGCACAACCGTCCGGAGTTGAGGGTCGCGCGGATCCGGGGCTGAGATGACGACCAGCGAAAAGCGGTACAGGCCTACCCCGTGTGCGCGGTTCCATTAGACCGCATCGAACGCCACCGAGCGTCCCCTCAGGTCCCCGGCAGCGCGAGGAGAGGGGCCTGTAAGCGCCGAGATGCCCGCGCTGACCGCCCTCAGGGCCGGTGACAGGACACGGAACGTGGCGCGCCCCGCTGCCACGCCGGCGAGGTCCTGGCCGGTGCACCGCTCCGGTCCCCGTCACGGTTCTCGCATCTGGGCCTCACGCCAACAGAGAAACCGGGGCAGGCCTTCATTGTCGGATCAGCCCCGGGGCTGCCGGCCGGCAGCCGGACTCCGCCTCTACACCTCCCGGCATCCGGCTCGGTCTGCTCACCGGCCTCGCCGCCACCGCGACGCTGCTGCTTCGCACTTCGCAACGGCCCTCACTGAACGGCGGCCGTTGCCAGGGCGAAGGTGAAACAGAACCGCGAGCCATTGACATCCTCGCCACCTAGAGAAGGGCGATTCCCGCCTGCCGCGCTGTTGTCAGGCGCGGTTTCGGGTGGGTTCCTGTTTCATCGCGCTGTGCCGGGACGAATCCCGGTCTTACCCGCGCTCCGCAGGCTGACACCGCCAGTCCGGCGGCCTTGGCGACGTTGACCGCCGCGTTGATGTCGCGATCCAGGACGGCCCCGCAGACTCCGCACTCCCACGTACGGAGGTGCAGTGGTTTGGGGCCTTCCTTGACGCGGCACTGCGAGCACGTCTGGGACGTAGGTTCGAACCGGCCGATCTTCAAGAGGATGCGTCCGTATCGAGCCGCCTTGTATTCCAGCATGGTCACGAACTGCGACCAGCCGGCGTCGTGGACTGACTTGGCCAGTTTCGTGCGGGCGAGTCCCTTAACCGCCAGGTCTTCCACCGCGATGGCTTGGTTTTCGCGGATCAGCTTGGTGGAGAGCTGGTGATGGAACTCGCGCCGTGCATCGGCCACCCTCGCGTGGGCGCGGGCCGCTTTGAGCCGGGCCTTTCCTCGGTTGTTGGATCCTTTCGCCTTCCGGGTCAGGGACTGGTGCGCCTTCTTGAGCTTCTTCTCGGCCCGCCGCAGGAAGCGGGGGCTGTCGATCTTCGTGCCGTCGGACAGGATCGCGAAGTGCGACAGGCCCAGGTCGATGCCGACTTCGGGCGTGGTCTCAGGCAGGACTTCGGACGGTTCGGTCTCGACCACGAAGGACGCGAAGTACCTTCCGGCGGCGTCCTTGATGACGGTGACAGTCGACGAGATGGAAGGCAGCGAACGGGACCACTTCACCCCCACGTCACCGATCTTGGGAAGGCGGAGCTTCCCGCCGGGCGTGATCTTCCATCCGGCGTTCGCGGTGAACCGTACGGCCTGCCGGTTGTCCTTGCTGGACTTGAACCGAGGCGCCCCCATCTTGGGCCGCTCGCCCTTGAGGCCGTCGAAGTAGTTCCGGTACGCGATGTCCAAGTCGCGAAGGGACTGCTGAAGAATCACTGACGAGACTTCGCCGAGCCACGCCCGTTCCGGGGTCTTCTTCGATGCCGTGAGCCGTTTCGACAACTCTCCCAAGGTGACGAACGACAGCCCTGCTGCGCGGGCGTCTTCACGGATACGCAACGCGTCGTTGAAGACAACCCGAGCGCACCCGAACGACCGTGTCAGCGCCGAGCGTTGTGCACCGTTCGGGTACAGGCGGAACCCGTACCTGAGTTGCATAGTGATCACCATACATACTTGATTCGTGTCGCCACGCTGGAACCCAAACCCCCAACGTGCGCACCGGACACCACGTCGTCTCCAACCGTGACGTCCACTCGGTTCTTCTCGCGAAGTACCGGCGCAGAGCCATGACAACCCGACCCTGACACGAAGGCCCGGGCATGGCCGCGGCCCGTCGGCGGCGGGTGCGCGGCCGCGTGCCTCTGAACCGGGACGGCCTGGGCCGGAAGGGGGTGTCGCGGGCAGGCCGTGAAGTGAGGCACCGCACGCCCGTCCTGGCGCCGTGGCGAGAGGCTTCTTCACCTGCGTCGGGGCACGGCCATGGTGTCGATCAGGTCGGCGAGGAGGGCAGCCGACGGTTCGACCGTGCCGGTGACCGCTGTCCGCGCGTGGTCGTGCCACGGTTCTCGACGTGGGCGCACTCCCCCGTCGCGGCCGGTGAGGGCTTCCGGGTTCTCCAAGGTCGGACACTCCTGATCCTGCGGCAGGGAGAGGCGGCCGCCCGAAGACGACCGCGATGCTCCGACCTTGTCAGCGCCCGCCTGAACGCTTCCTGAACGCCCGACCGCTCTCGGGGCGACCCGCATCCAGGGCGTACGGCGCGACATCTCCCCGCCCGCAGGTCTTACGAGCTGCTCCAGAGGACAGCGGCGAGCCGCATGGTCGGCCGGTCACGGCCTGTCCGGCCTGCCCTGCCGTGAACCGCGCCGTGTCACCCCGAGCACCGCGGCGCGGGGAACTTCCCACCCCTCACCATCGTCTACAGTTCAGTAGACCGTCTACGGAACTGTAGTCGTACGCCGGCGTCGCCCCCTTCACGCCGGGCGGCCAACGGAAACGAAGGGCTCCCCGAACATGATCACGGACCTGGCCTCCCAGCTGGCCGTCAACGTGCTCGACGCGAAATCGCTGCTCGCCGCGTTCGGTGTGGTCGGAGTCGGCGTGATCCTTTTCGCCGAGACCGGGCTGCTGATCGGGTTCTTCCTGCCCGGCGACTCCCTGCTGTTCACCGCGGGCCTGCTGTGCACCGGCAGCGCGGACCGCAGCCTGCAGCTCTCCCTCGGTCCGCTGCTCGTTGCGGCGGCCGTCGGGGCACTGGCGGGTTCCCAGTGCGGATACGTCCTGGGCAGAAGGGCGGGAGGCGCCCTGCTTGAGCGCAGTCACTCGACACGTCTCCACGAGGGGGCGAACCGGGCACAGGCCCTGCTCGAACGGTACGGCTACGCCAAGGCGATCATGCTGGCCCGCTTCGTACCGGTGGTACGCACGGTGCTGAACCCGATGGCCGGCGCGCTGGGTGTGCCGGTGCGGACCTTCACCCTCTGGCAGGTGGTCGGCGGACTCGTCTGGAGTATGGGGCTGGTTCTGGCCGGCTACGCGTTGGGCTCCTCCGTACCGAACGTGGACCGCTATCTGCTCCCCATCGTCGCGGTGATCGTGATCGTGTCGCTGATCCCGCTGGCGTCCGAGGTGTACCGCTCGCGCCGTGCCTCCAAGACCCGGGAGTCCAACGGATGATCCTGGCTCTCGGCGGCTCATCGATCGACGGCTCCGCCTACACCGACGTGGTGGACCTGGCCCGCGAATCTCCCTCGTGGCTCGACAGCGCCGTGTCCGTGTGGTCGACGTACGGCCTCACCCTGTTCGCCCTCCTCATGGCCGTCGGATGGTGGGGAGCCCGGCGCGTGAGCCCCACGGCGGCGTTGCGCGCCCTGGCCGTGCCGCTCGTTGTCGTCCTCGCCTTCGGGATCGACATGGTTCTGAAGTCGTTGGTGCGGGAGGACCGCCCCTGCCGGGGTCTGAAGGTGAGCACGCTGGAAGCCTGTCCCGCGCCCGGCGACTGGTCCTTCCCCAGCAACCACGCCGCGATCGCCGCCGCCGCGGCCGTAGCCCTCCTCTTCGTCGGCCGCCGGCTCGGCGCCCTCGCCGTGGCCGCCGCCTGCGCGATGGCCGCCGCGCGGGTCTGGGTCGGTGTCCACTATCCGCACGACGCGGTGGCCGGCCTGCTGGTGGGCTCACTGGTGGCACTCCTCGCCATGTACGCGCTGCGGTGGCTGCCCGATTCGCTGGCGCCGCGCGTCACGGCCACCCGGTTGCGACCGCTGGTGGTGGCGTCATGAAGCGCGGCGATGCGGCCGAGGTCGCCGGAGGGTGCGGCCTGGGCGCCTGGGTCGCTCTCGGCGTACTGACCATGGTCGTCGTGGGGCATGACGGCATGCCCCTGTTCTGGGACAGCGGCCTGCTCACCTGGTCCGTCCACCACCGGCCCGACGTGGTCGTGGCGCTCGCCCGGGGGATCACCGACACGGGAACCGGCATCGTTCCCTACGCGCTGGCCGTACTGGCAGGGGTGGTCGCGGGACGCGGCAGACGCCGGCGACTGGTGGCCGTCTCGATCTGCGTGGCCTTTCTGGGGACCGGGCAGGCCCTGCGTTACGGGTTGATGGCGATCGTCGCGCGGCCCCGGCCGCCGAGTCATGTCTGGGAGACACATGCCTCCGGGTGGGCGTTCCCGTCCGGTCACACCACCACGGCCGCCCTCACGGCAGGGCTGCTCGTCGTCGCCGTGGGCGTGCGGCGGCCTCCTGGCGGAGTCGTCCTCGCCACGGTCATCGGCGTCTGGGGTGTCCTGGTCGGACTCACGCGGATCTACCTCGGAGTCCACTGGTTCACCGACGTCGTCGGCGGATGGCTGTTCGCCCTGGGATGGCTTGGCCTGTGCCTGGGCGCGACGGCCCGGTGGCTCCCCCGTCGGCTGACCCCCGGTCCGACCGTCACAGAAACACCGCGGGGGGAGGGCCATGCGTCACACGATCCTGATCGTGGAGGACGATCACGCCCTGCGTGACGTCCTGGTGCGCGGACTGCGCGAGGAGGACTTCGACCCGATCCCCGCGCCGGACGGCGCCACCGCCCTGCGGCTGGCGACCGACGCCGTCGCCGCCGCGGTCCTCGACGTCGGTCTGCCCGACGCCGACGGACGGGACGTCTGCCAGGCGATGCGCGCCAACGGATTCGTCTCCCCCGTCATCTTCCTGACCGCGCGTCACCGGCTTCCCGACCGGCTGGCCGGATTCTCCGCCGGGGGCGACGACTATCTGCCGAAGCCGTTCCACCTCACGGAGCTGGCGGCCCGGCTGCGCGCGGTCATCAAGCGGACCGCCCCGTCGGCGCCGGCCACCACGGGCGACCTGACGCTGGACGCGGTCCGGCACGTGGTGAGCGTCCGGGGTGTCCGGGTCGACCTGACGCCGACCGAGTTCCGCATCCTGGCCGCGCTGATCGCCGCTTCCGGCGGCATCGTGCGACGTCGTGAGCTCGTCCGGGCGGCCTGGCCCGAGGGCGCCCAGGTGCACGACAACACACTCGACCAGTACCTGACGAGGCTCCGTCGCAAGCTGCGCGCGGCGGGCAGCGACCGGACGATCGGCACGGCCCGCGGCGTCGGGCATCACCTGTCATGAGTCGGGCGAACCTCCCGCCGATGCGCGCCGCACGCGTTCTGCTGCGCTTCCTGACACCCCGGACACTGCGGGGCCGGCTGTCCCTGGTGGCGCTCACGACGGCCGCCCTGCTGATGGCGGTCCTCACGCTGGCCTTCAACGCCGTGGCCCAGCAACGGCTTCAGCACCAGGCGGACGACGAGCTGCGCACGCGCGCGGCGGCTGTCGCCACGACGATCGACACCACGGGCACGACCGTGCGGGTCATGGAGTCGTCCCACGACAACCTGCTGGACGCGAACGTGTGGATCTACGCGGGTCCGCAGCTGCTGGAGGCACCGCCGGGCACCGCGAGCCCCCTGACGCACGTCGCCGACCGGCTGGCGGCACACCCGGGCCGGGTCTGCGTCACGACCACGTCCCACCGACCGTTCCGGCTGTGCGCGCTCCCGGTGGCCGGGGGACGCAGCGAGGCGACGGTGATCACCGCTCTGGACCTCTCCCCGTACCGCAGTTCGGCCGACACCCTGCTCCTCGGATCGCTCGCTCTGGACGCCGTCATGCTCGCCTCGACCTACGCGCTCACGCGGCTGGCCGTCGGGCGGGCGCTCCGCCCGGTCCGCGCGATGACCGACCAGGCCTCCCAGTGGAGTGCCGTGGCCTCGGCGGAACGCTTCGGCAGCAAGGGGCATCCCGTCGAACTCACTCGCCTCGGCACGTCGCTGGACTCCCTGCTCGACCGGATCCGTACGCTCCTGCGTCACGAACAGCAGCTCACCGGGGAGCTGTCGCACGAACTCCGTACCCCGCTGAGCCGCATCATCGCCGAACTCGACTGGTGGCAGAGCCGCCCACGTACCGCCGATCAGACCCGCGCCACCCATCAGGTCATCACCGATGCCGCCGTGTCCATGCGCACGATCTGCGACACGCTCCTGGACGACGCCCGCGACGGCTCCCCCGTCACTCCGGGTACGGCCGCATCCCTCACCGCCCTGCGCCGAGTGGCCGAGACCTCGTGCCCGCCGGCGCACTTGACGATCGTTGTCGGCGGGTCGTGCCCGACGATCGGCGTCGCACCCGCACTCCTCGAACGCATCGTCAGTCCGCTTCTCGCCAACGCGTGCCGCTACGCCCGCGCCCGCGTCACCGTCCGGGTGCACGACACGTCCGACGGCGTACGGATCGAGGTCACCGACGACGGACCGGGCGTGCCGCCCCCGTTCGTGCCCCACCTCTTCGAGCCCGGCCGCCGGGCCGACCCCGGCGACGGGCACAGCGGCGCGGGTCTGGGACTGCCGCTGGCCAGGCGGCTCGCCCGTTCCGCCGACGGAGATCTGCGCTTCGACCACCGGCACACCGCCGGGGCCAGGTTCGTCGTGTGTCTGCCCGCGGGATGACCCCGGCACGGCGTCGCCTCCCGCGCCGGGCTCTCCGCGGTCAGGCCGCTTCCTCGACCGGGGCTTCCTCGACGGTGTGGGAGTCGGTGAGGCTCAGAGCGCCGGTGGCCGCGATCAGTCCGACGACGACCGCGAGGACGGCATAGGTGATCCGTTCGCCGTGGAAGAAGGACGCGACGAGGTCGCCGCTCCAGGTTCCGGCGGGGAGCCGGGTGGTGACCAGCGCGGCGATCAGGGTGCCGACGACGGCGGTGCCGACGCTGGAGCCGACCTCCTGTGCGGTGTCGTTCAGGGCGGCGCCGATGGAGGTGCGGTTGCTCGGCATCGCGTCGACGAGTGCGACCGCGCAGATGGTCATCACGGTGCGCAGGCCCACGGTCATGAGCACCATGCAGACGGCGATGGCGGCGTACCCGTGGTCGACCCCCCAGGAGAGGCCCGCCAGCGAGCCGGCCAGACAGGCCGCCCCCACCAGGCACGCGATGCGGTGGCCGAACCGGCGCCCGAGCCATTCGGACAGCGGAGTCGCGACGAGCATGGTCACGATGATCGGCAGATTGGCCAGGCCGGCGCGTACCGGGCTCCAGCCATAGGCGTACTGGAAGTGGAGGATCAGTCCGAACATCACGCTGGCCATCGCGATGGACGTACCGATCTGCGCGATGGCGGCGCCGCGGACGGTGCCGTTCGTGAAGAGCTTCAGGTCCAGCATGGGTGCGGCGCTGCGCCGCTCGTGGATGATGAACGCCGTCGCCGCCACCACGGCGCCCGCGATCGACGCCAGGGTGATCGAGGAGAGCCAGCCGTGCTCGACTCCGCTGGTCAGCGAGTAGCAGGCGAGTCCGATGGCGCTGACGCTCAGGACGGCGCCCGGCACGTCGAGCGCGTCCTTGGTGAGGTCCTCCGGTCGGTCTGCCGGGACGCCGAGCCGCACACCGATGCAGGCGATCAGCGCGATCGGGGCGTTGACGACCAGCAGCCATTCCCACCGCACATGGGCCAGCGCGGTGCCGCCGAGCAGCGGGCCGAGAACGAAGCCGGACATGCCGACGACGATCATCACCGTCATGGCGCGCATCCGCAGGGCCTTGTCGTCGAACAGGCGGAAGACCAGCGAGTTCGTGATCGGGGCCATGGCCGCGGCGGCGATGCCGAGTGCGGCGCGCAGGGCGATGAGCTCACCCGCCGTGGTGACCAGCACGACGCACAGGCTCAGCGAGCCGAACACGGCGAGTCCTATGAGCAGCACCCGACGGCGGCCGAGCCGGTCGGCCATCGACCCGGCCGTCAGCAGCAGGCCACCGAAGGTCAGCGAGTACGCGCCGGTGACCCACTGCAGCGCGGTCGTTCCGCTGCCGAGGTCGCGACCGATCGTGGGCAGCGCGATCGACAGCAGCGTGTTGTCGACCATCTCGACGAAGAACGCCAAGCAGAGGGCGGCCAGCGGAATCCACGCCGCGCGGAGGGACGGATAGGCGGTGCGTGAGGGTTTTTGCAACGTGGCGGTGGTCATGACGGTCCTCTCGATCGAACGTCGTTCGGCTATCGAACAACGTACGATGCGCTACGATAGAACAACGTTCGATACGATGCAAGACACGACGAGAGGGAAGCCATGGCACGCCTGCAGGACCGCTCCGGCGCGGGACGTCGACGGGCCTCGCACTCGATGGAGTCCGTGCTCACCGAGGCGGTGGCCCTGCTCGACGAGGCCGGCGCCTCGGCTCTGACGTTCCGGGCGCTCGCACAGCGGCTCGGCGGCGGTGTCGCCAGCATCTACTGGTACGTCGCGAGCAAGGACGAGCTGCTCGACCTCGCGACCGACCACGTGATGGGTTCGGTGCTGGCCGACGTGGAGAAACTCCCGAGCAGCGACGACCCGATCGACGACCTTCGCGCCATGGCCGTGACGCTCTTCGACGCGATCATTGACCGGCCCTGGCTGGGCGCGTACTTCATGCGCAACACCAACGTCCAGAGCAACTCACTGCGCCTCTACGAGCGGCTCGGCCGGCAGACCCTCCGACTGGATCTCAGTGCGCACCAGCGGTTTCACGCCGTGTCCGCGATCGTGGGGGTCGTCGTCGGCTCCGCCGTCGACATGGGGCAGGAGCCGCCCCAGGAGATCCTCGACGGAGCGGTGGACCGCGACGAGTACCTCGGCCGCTATGCCGCGGCCTGGCGCGAGCTCGATCCCGAGGACTTCCCCTTCGTGCGCGAGATCGTCGACGAGTTCGACGGCCACGACGACGTCGACCAGTTCCGCTCCGCACTGGAGCTGACGTTGACGGGCCTCCGCCTTCAGGCCGGAGCCTGAGACCTCGGCGCGATGGCGCCGGCGGCACGGCGGGTTGGTCCCGGGCGGGTGCGGCGGGTTGGTCCCGGGCGGGTGCGGCGGGTTGGTCCCGTCGGCCAGGCGGGGCGCCGTGTGGGGATGTACGTAGGCGCGAAGGCGCCCTACTCGACCCGCTGCTCGCCCGGCTGCGCCAACCCCTCCGTCCACTTTTCCTCGATGCGGCCGAGCTTCCACACCAGCAGCGCGACGATCCAGGTGGCGAAGAACAGGCCGACGACGACGTAGCCGATGACGTTGAGGTCGAGGCCGGCGATCCAGTCCCAGAAGAAGCCGTGCAGGCCTGCCTTCTCGGCGACCAGTCCGAGCAGTTCGACGGTCCCGATGATGAGGGCGACGGCGACGGACAGACCCGTGACGGTGAGGTTGTAGTAGACCTTGCGGACGGGCTTGGAGAACGCCCAGCCGTAGGCGAAGTTCATGAACGAGCCGTCGATCGTGTCCAGCAGCGCCATCCCCGCCGCGAACAGGACGGGCAGGCAGAGGATCGCGTACCAGGGCAGTCCGGAGGCCGCTCCCGATCCGGCGAGGACCAACAGGGCGATCTCGGTCGCCGTGTCGAAGCCGAGCCCGAAGAGCAGGCCCAGCGGGTACATCTGCCAGGGCTTGGTGATCGACTTCATCAGGCGGCCCAGGATGCGGTTCATGAAGCCGCGGTTGTCGAGCTGCTCCTCCAGCGCCGCCTCGTCGTAATGGCCGGAGCGCATCGCCCGGAACACTCTCCAGATCCCCGCCATGATCAGCAGGTTGATGATCGCGATGACGTAGAGGAAGACCCCCGAGACGGTGGTGCCGATCCAGCCGGTGATGCTGTGCAACCGGGAGTCGTCGTTCTCCACCGGTCCCGCCAGCGCCTTGACGCCGAGGGAGAGCAGGAAGGCGAGCGCGAAGACGATGCTGGAGTGGCCGAGGGAGAACCAGAACCCGACGGACAGCGGGCGCTGCCCCTCGTTCATCAGCTTCCGGGTGGTGTTGTCGATCGCGGCGATGTGGTCGGCGTCGAAGGCGTGCCGCATCCCCAGGGTGTAGGCGGTGATGCCGATACCGATGCCGAACGTCTTGGTGCCCAGGCTGTAGTGCTCGGGCGCCACGACCGCGAGCAGCGTGAACCAGCCGATGACGTGCAGCGCGACGACGAACGCGGCCATCCCGCCGAGACGGGCCCACTCCTTGCGGGTCATCGAGGTACGCAGGCGATGCCATCTCGATCGATCGTTCGCAGCCACACCATCCAGCTTGCTGCAATACATTCGCATATACTACTAGGACGCAGTAAAGCCGAAGTCAGATGTCGACCGTGATCGCGACCCCACCGCTCACAGCGCGACCGCGGCCCGGACCAGTCCCGCGACCGCCGGCGAACGGCTGTGCGGGGGCCAGGCGATCACCGTGGTGACCTCGGGGGCGTCGGGGACCGGCACGGCGGTGAGATCCTCGCCGAGGCCGGCGCACGCCGACTCCGGGACGATCGCGCAGGCCCGGCCGAGGGCGATGAGCTGAGTGAGCTGCGTGTGGTCGCGCACCTGGGGGCCGGGGCCGTCCGCGAAGGCTCCGTCGGGTCGTGGCCAGCGTGGCAGGGGCAGCCCGGAGAGGCCGGTGATCTCGTCGACCCGCAGATGCGGGCGGGTACTGAGGGGATGGCCCGCCGGCAGGAGCACGATCTGGCGCTCCGTGTGCAGAACCTCGGTGTCGAATCCGGCCGTGTCGTCGAACGGCCGGTGCAGGAGGGCCACATCGGCCCGGCCGTCGTGCAGGACGCGCGCCTGCTCCCCCGGCCCGCACAGCATCACGTCGACGCGGACCGCATCGGGTTCGGCCGCGTAGGCGTCGAGGATCTTCGCCAGGAGCTCGCCGGAGGCGCCCGCCTTCGCGGCGAGAACGACGGAGGGGCTGCCGGTCGAGGCGAGGGCGGCCCGCCGCGTTCGACGCTCGGCGGCCTCGACGGCGTCCAGCGCCGCTCCCGCCTCCCGGAGAAGCACCGTCCCCGCGGCGGTCAGGGCGACACCTCGGCTGTCGCGGTCGAGGAGCGTGGCGCCCAGTCTCCGTTCGAGCTGGGCGATGGCCCTGCTCAGCGGAGGTTGGGCGATGCCGAGTCGCTGCGCGGCCCTGCCGAAGTGCAGTTCTTCGGCGACCGCCACGAAGTACCGCAGTTCACGCGTCTCCATCGGGCCAGCCTAGCCCGGTCCGCCAGGGACGATACCCGGGCGGTATCGCGGCACACCCGATCGGTCTTGGACAGGCGTCAGGGGCGGGCGAAGCATGGATGTCATGAGTGAAACGAACACCACCCACCGTCCGCAGGTCGCGCTGGTGACCGGAGCCAACAAGGGAATCGGGTACGAGATCGCAGCGGGACTCGGCGCCCTGGGCTGGACCGTCGGGGTCGGCGCCCGGAACGAGGAGCGGCGCGAGGCCGCCGTGGAGAAGCTGCGCGCGGCCGGAGTCGACGCGTTCGGCGTTCCGCTGGACGTGACCGACGACGCGAGTGTGACCGCCGCGGCCCGACTCGTGGAGGAACAGGCCGGGCGGCTCGACGCGCTCGTCAACAACGCGGGGATCACCGGTGGCGGACCGCAGGAGCCCACCACGGTCGATGTCGACCGGGTGCGAGCCGCCGTCGAGACCAACGTGATCGGCGTCATCCGCGTGACGAACGCCCTGCTGCCGCTGCTCCGGCGTTCACCTTCACCCCGGATCGTCAACGTCTCCAGCAGCGTCGGCTCCCTCACGCTCCAGACGACCCCTGGCGCCGAGGTCGGCCCCGTAGCCGTCGCGTACTCACCGTCCAAGACGTTCCTGAACGCCGTCACGGTGCAGTACGCCAAGGAACTGGCCGACACGAACATCCTCATCAACGCCGTCTGCCCCGGCTACACGGCGACCGATCTCAACGCCTTCCAGGGCGTGCGTACACCGCAGCAGGGAGCCGCCGCCGCGATCCGCCTCGCGACCGTGCCGGACGGCGGACCGACAGGTCACTTCTTCGACGACGAGGGCGAAGTGCCCTGGTAGTGACAGCGGGAGCCGCTCCCCGAGCGGCCGGATCGACGTCGTGGTGCGCCGACCGGTCGGGTCAGGTGCCGGACGATTCGCCGGCGGCCGCGGCGCAGTGCGCCTGGTCCGTCGGCCCGGCGGCGCGCAGCGGCCGCCCACCATGCGGAGCGGCGTGCGCGCGGTGCAGGACGCGCAGGGCGTCGGTCAGTGCCTGCGCCGCGTCGGCCTCCAGCGGAGCGAGATAGGCCGCCTCGGCCTCGGCGCGTGCCAGTTCCGCGTCCCGCAGGCAGGTGACTCCGGCGTCCGTGAGGGTCACCACGTTACGGCGTCGGTCCCGCGCGCTGCGATGGCGTTCCACCAGCCCGCGGCCTTCGAGTTCATCGATGACGGCCACCATCGTGGTCCGGTCCATGCCGATCGCCGAGGCCAACTCGTTCTGTGAGCGTTCGGCGCCGTCCGCCCCGATCACCGACAGCACGCCCAACTCGCGGGGCAGCACGCCGTACGGCTCGAGCGCCTCGGCCATGAGCGCCGCAAGTTCGAGGTAGGCGTGCTTGACCAGGTACCCCAGCCGCAGCGTGAGGAGGTCGGACAGTTCGGCGTCGTCCGTCATACGAGGTAGCGTATCCTGCTTCTGATAATCAGCAATGCTGACTATCGGTGGTGCTGCGCACCGGCAGCCGCCACGCCTACGCCTCACGACCTGCGCGGACGAGGCGACGGGGGGAACCGATGCCTCCTTCGTCGCGCCCTCTCCGCCACCGTCCCACCGCGTGTTCCGGCCCCCTCGCGCCGGAACACGCGCCTCCGTCCCGCGCCGCCTTCGCGGCGCATGCCTCACCAAGGAAGCGACGTCCTCGACATGAGTGACTCCATACCCGCCGGCGCCACCCGGACGGCACCAGGCTCGCCCGCCTCCGCCTCGGCCGAGACGGCCGATCCCCGCCGCTGGTGGGGCCTGGTCGTCATCGCCCTGGCCCAGCTCATGGTGGTCCTCGACGCGACCATCGTGAACATCGCGCTGCCGTCCGCCCAGAAGGCCCTCGACATGTCGGACGGCAACCGGCAGTGGGTCATCACGGCCTACACCCTCGCCTTCGGCGGTCTGCTACTGCTCGGCGGCCGGGTCGCCGACCTCGTCGGCCGCAAGCGCACGTTCATCATCGGCCTGATCGGCTTCGCCGCAGCGTCCGCCGTCGGCGGCGCCGCGACCGGCTCCGCGATGCTCTTCGGAGCCCGGGCCGCACAGGGCGTCTTCGGCGCCCTCCTCGCCCCTTCGGCACTGTCGTTGATGACGACGACCTTCACCGACCCGCGCGAACGCGGCAAGGCGTTCGGCATCTACGGCGCGCTGGCCGGCGCGGGCGGCGCCGTGGGCCTCCTGCTCGGCGGCATCCTCACCTCGTACCTGAACTGGCGCTGGTGCCTGTACGTCAACATCCCCATCGCCATCGTCGCCGTCGTCGGCGCGGTCATCCTGCTGCACGACCGCCCCGGCCACAAGGACGTGCGACTCGACGTGCCCGGCGTGATCCTCGGCTGCGGCGGCCTCATCGCCATCGTGTACGGCTTCTCCGAGGCCGAGCCGCGCGGCTGGGGCGACTCGATGGTCATCTCGCTGCTCGTCGGCGGCGTACTGCTGCTCGCCCTGTTCGTCCTGTGGCAGTCCCGCGCCAAGTCGCCGCTGCTTCCGCTGCGGATCCTGCGCGACCGCAACCGGGCCGGCTGCTTCCTGACCATGGGCTTCGCCACGATCGGCATGTTCGGCCTGTTCCTGTTCATGACCTACTACCTGCAGGGCATCCTCGGGTACTCCCCCGTCAGGACCGGTCTGGCGTTCCTGCCGATGTCCGCCGCGATCATCATCGGCTCGACGCAGATCTCCGCCCGGCTGCTGTCGCGCGTCCCGGCCCGCGCCCTCATGGTCCCGGGCATGTTCCTTGCCGCCTGCGGTCTGCTCATCCTGACCCAGCTCGGCGTCGACTCGTCGTACGCGACGCATGTGCTGCCGGCCGAGCTCATCATGGGTCTGGGCATGGGTCTCACGTTCATGCCCGTCTTCTCCACGGCGACGCAGGGTATTCGCCCGCAGGACGCCGGTGTCACCTCGGCCATGGTCAACACCTCGCAGCAGGTGGGTGGTTCGCTGGGCACGGCCCTGCTCAACACCATCGCCACCTCGGCCACGTCGACGTACATCGGCAGCCACCTCACCGACCCGTCCCGCAAGGCGCAGGTCGTGGCCGCGGGTGTGGTCCACGGCTACACCCACGCCATCTGGTACGCGGTCGGCGCGATGGTCCTCGCCGGCTGCTCCGCGGCCTTCCTGGTGAACGCCAAGCCCGTCGCCCACGGTGACGCCGCGACACCGAACGCCGCGCACTGACACCCGGACACCGAGCCGGACGACTCCGGTCCCGTCACGAGGCGCCGGCAGGGGAACTCCCCGGCCGGCGCCTCCGGCACAGTTACGACGGGCGCCTCCACAGTCGCGGTGGCCCCCGTGACCCGCCGATCCGGCGAACCGTCCGCGATCGGCCGCCCGCCCCCGGATCGCCTCGTCCGACCGCCGCATGCCGTCGCCCCGTACGTGCGTACTCAGGCCGCGCGCACCGGTGTTCGCACGAGCCGGGCACCCCTTCGAGCTCGCCGACTCCACGACGAGCCACCTCGTCGTCGACGCGGCCCAACACGGCCTCGGCTCACGGGCCCGCGGCCCGGACGTGTGGCCCGAGTTCGCGCTGCGCCCGGAGACCGATCAGGCTGCGCATCGCGGCGGGATGACGCGCAAAACCCTGGCGGTGTCGGCGGGTCTCGCCGCGGATGCGCCATAAGCACCAGATGCACCACCTTCGAACGCACACGATCGATTCACAGAATCCCCGAACCTGTCCACGGGTTTGAAATCGCCGACACGGAACACCCGGAGTCCCTGACACAGCCTTTATACGACCAGGTAGGAGACACACATCATGGGCATCATCGCCTGGATACTCATCGGTCTGCTCGCGGGCATCATCGCCAAGGCGCTCATGCCGGGCAAGGACCCGGGCGGCATCATCATCACGATGCTCATCGGTATCGCGGGAGGTCTCCTCGGCGGCTGGCTCGGCAAGGTCATCTTCGGCGTCGACTCCATCGACGGCTTCTTCGACCTCTCCACCTGGATCGCCGCCATCATCGGCTCGCTGATCCTGCTGGCCCTGTACCGGGTCTTCACCGGCAACCGCCGCCACGCCTGACCCCAATCCAGGCACCTTCGGCGAAACGGCTCCGCCCTCCCTTCCAGGGGAGGACGGAGCCGCCGCTTTTGGTCGGTCCTACGGAGCGGGGGCCGCTCAGTAGTCGCCTCCGTAATATCCGCCGGCCGGTGTCGCCTCGGACATCGCGCTCAGGACGGTGAAGGGCGTTCGGGCAATGGTGCTCTGCCCGCCGAAGGCGTCCAGGGCGACGGCCTCCACGGTGTACGAACCCGGCGCCCACTCCCACCCCGCCTCCCAGCTCCAGCTGCCGTCATGGCCGACCGCCGCGTTGCCCAGAAGTCGTCCTCCCTCGTGGAAGCCCACCCCCACGGCTCCGACCGCCACGCCGCTGAACACCACCCGCGCGTTCATCACCTGCTCGTAGGCCGCCGGTGTGTGAACGGCGGCAGCGCCCGCCGCACACTCCTGGGCCGCGCCCGACGGGGCGCCGCCGGAGAAGCCGCCCGGAGCTGCGGCGCCCGCCTCAAGGGCGGTGAACACCACCTCGGTGCGCTCGGACTGGAACCCGGCGGCGTCCGCGGAGAAGATCTTCAGCGTGTGCGCGCCCTTCCCCCAGGTCCGGCCCAGCTCCCAGGTCCAGCTGCCGTCCGGTGCGACCGGCGCCTGGCCGATGAACTTGCCTCGTTCCCATACGCTGACGCGCACGGCGCCGGGGGCCTGCCCGATGAACCGGACCTCGTCGCCCGGAAGGTGGGCGTTCGCCGGCGGGACGGAGACCAGGGGCGCCGGGAACTCGGCGCCGCGCAGCACCGAGGTCGAGGTGAGATAGGTGTCGATCGCCGAACGGTCCGCGTCGGGCTGCTCATAGCCGTGCCGGGTCACTCCCAGCCGTGGCGCGATCCCCTCGACGAGGAGGTACCCGATGCCCAGCAACGGTGGCGTGTTGCGCTGGGTCACCTTCCCGTGGCCCGTGATGAACGGTGACTCGCTGAAGATCAGGTTGAAGTTCCGGTACGCCCGCAGAAGTCCCAGGTAGGGCTCGACCTGGGACGGGTACTGCTCGTCCTGGGGCGAGGACACCATGTAGATGTGGGCGTCGGGGTTCACGCCGGAGGCGAGCAGGTCCGGCAGCAGGGCGTCGAGGACGGCGACGGAGTCGTCGGACATCGCCTCGCCCAGCATGTGCCGGCCGACCTCCGGATAGGTCTCCCGGACGAACGAGCCGATCCGCAGCTGCGGAACACTCGCCACGATGTTCCGGAAGCCGTACTTCAACCCGTAGTAGAGGGCCGCGCTTCCGCCCTTGGAGCTGCCCCACAGCGTGACGTCGCCCGGGGTGAGCCCGAGGGACTTCGTCACGTTGGTGATGAGGGTGATGACGGACGCCTCGACCGAGAAGTCCATGTCCTTGCAGAGGTAGTAGGTGTTCTTCTCCGCGAAGCGGTCCCGGATCCACAGGATGTTCGACCGCAGCCCGTCCAGCACACCGGTCACCCAGCCGTAGTCGTCAGGGGCGTAGATGTTCGAGAACACGACCATGAGGTGGCGGTTGCCGCTGCGCGCGTGGGTGAAGCGGTACTCGACCGGGTGGGCGCCGGACGCCTCGATCCCTTTCAGTACCTCGCGCGTCGGCGTGGCTGCTTTGGTCATGTGGGAACTCCAACTCTCCGACGTCTTAGAGGTACTGCGGCGTGGACCGGTGCGGGGATGCCCCGAGGGGGACGGCCGCAGGAGGTCCGACGCGGCTGCGGATTGGTGTCCTGTCGCCTCGGTACGGCACGATGTCCGGATGACTGCCACGCCCGAGCGCCTCATGCGGAAGCGCGTCGGGCGCCTCTGGCCGGCGGTCCTCGGCGTGGTGACCGTCCTGCTGGCGGGCACGGTCGTCGCGATGTGGCCGCGGGCGGCCGGCCCCACCACCTCGGATTCCGCCGGGCGCACCCTGACGGTGGCCACGTGGAACATGTGCGGCGTCGCTCGGTGGTCCTGTGCGGGTACGGGGAGCCGCACCGCCAAACGCGACGCGGCCGCGCAGCTCGCCACCGCCGGCGGAGCCCGCGTGGTCTTCCTGCAGGAGGCCTGCGCCTCCGACGTGTCGGCCGTGCGGGACCGGCTGGGCGGTTCCTGGCGCTCGTTCTTCCGCGCCTACACGTGGCGTGGCGCGTCCGGACACATCAGTACGGTGCCCTGTGCCACCGGTGGAAAGGAGCCGGCCGGGTTCGCCGTCCTGTCGGCCACGCGGCTGTCCGACGCGCGCGGTGTGCCGTCCCGGCAGCCCACGCTC
Organism: Streptomyces sp. M41(2017); assembly: GCF_002078175.1. Lineage (GTDB taxonomy): Bacteria > Actinomycetota > Actinomycetes > Streptomycetales > Streptomycetaceae > Streptomyces. Next base: position 395,688 of record NZ_MWFK01000002.1, read on the forward strand.
GGGCTGCGCCGCGGCATTCTGTGCGCCGTGGTCGCCGAGGACGCACTCACGGTCTGCGCCGCCCATCTCAGCCGGCCGGGTGACGATCGAGCACACCCTCAATGGGAGCTGAGGGACGACCAGTTGCGGGCCCTGGCCGCCGCGGCGCCCGGCGATCGCGTCGTCTACGGCGGCGATCTGAACGTGGGTCCCCCGGACCGGGGTGCGCCGGACGGCGTGTGGCCTCCGGGTCCGTACGGCAGCGACCGCGAGTGCGACCAGGCGTCGGCCGGCAAGCGGTCCGGCCGGCCGACACACGTCAGCGGGCACAAGCTGGACTACCTCTTCACCGGCCTGCCGAGGGAGCGGTGCTCCGTCCGTGACACGGGCGTCTCGGACCACTACGCGCTGCTGCTGACGGTGCGCGCCGACTGATCTGGTCGCCACCGTCACACCACCACGCCCTCGTGGATCCTGTCGTCGTACGCGGTCCCCGTCGACGTGCCCGGGTGCGACGGGGAGGCCGTCGACGGGTGGGCGCCTTGCGCGTGGGCCGCATCGCGCTCCGCGGTCCGCTGGGCGGGAAGGGCGCCGAGCCGCTGGTCCGGCCGAGCGTGCGTGGAGCGCTGCAGCGGGGTGAGCGGACGGGCCGCCCGGTGGGTGAAGACGGTGCCGACCTTGGGAGCCCGGGCGTCGGCGTGGGCCAGGTCCCCGCCGGCCGTCAGCATGCGGTCGGCGAGTCTGGCGGCGGCGAATCCGTCGTCCAGGTCGCAGAACTGGCTCTGGAACCATCGGTAGCGCTCGGCGTAGGACGCCTGGACCTGGTCGATGTCGCAGATCGCGGAGATCAGTTCCTGCGAGGTGTCGACCAGCGGGCCGGGGGCGCTGGCCGCGAAGTCGAAGTAGAACCCGCGCAGGGTGTCGCGGTAGTGGTCGAGGTCGTAGGTGAAGAAGAGGATCGGGCGACCGGTGTTGACGTAGTCGAACATGAGGGACGAGTAGTCCGTGATCATCACGTCGGTGATCAGCGAGAGGTCGGCCATGTCCGGGTAGTCGGAGACGTCGAAGACGAAGCCGTCACCGGCGCCGGGCACCGGATCCACCACGTTCGGATGCCGGCGCACGAGCAGGACGTGGTCGGCGCCCAGGCGGGCCCGGGCGTCGGCCAGGTCGATGCGGAAGTCCAGCTTGTACTTGCCCGGCGCGTAGAACTGGTCGTCGCGCCAGGTCGGGGCGTACATCACGACCCGCTTGCCCGGGGGCAGGCCGATACGACGGCGGATCTCCTGCTCGCGGCGCTCCGTCCCGGTGCGGCGCAGGATGTCGTTGCGCGGGTAGCCGCACTCCACCATCTCGCCGGGGAAGCCGAAGGCCCGCTTCAGGATGGGGGTGGAGAAGCTGTTGGGCGAGACGAGCATGTCCCAGTTCTGCACCTCCTTCTCCACCCGCTCCAGATAACGCTGGTCGGCGAAGTGGATGGCCTCGATGTCGTGGCCGATCTTCTTGAGCGGGGTGCCGTGCCAGGTCTGCACGACGATCTGGCCCTCGCGCTTCTGGAACCAGTCGGGCAGGTGGTTGTTGGCCACGATGTAGGAACAGGTCGCCATGGCCTCGTACCACTCGGGCGACCACATGCGCACGGCCGTCGCCGTCGGCGGTACCTGCACCTGGTCGTCGCGCACCACCCAGAAGTGCTCCAGGTCCACACTCCGGCGGACGAGTTCCTCGTGCAGGGCGCGGGGACTGTCGGAGTACTGGGTCCCCTTGAACGCGTCGAAGAGGATCGCCGGCCGCAGCGGGTCGCGCCGGGCGGACTGATAGTGCTTGGTGCGCAGCAGCTTCTGCCGGTACGGGCCGCGTGCGTTGTCGGGCATGGCGGAGTGCACCAGCAGCGAGAGTCGGTCCCAGGCCTCGGCCTGGAGCTCGTAGCGGCGCTCGTTCTCGGTGTGTTCTTCGGGGAACGCGGGGATCAGGTCCTGGTCGACCTTCACCATCAGGTCTTCCAGCCGGTCCTCACGACTGACCGAGGACAGGTCCTGGCGTCGCAGGAAGAAGTCCCACCGGCCCGCGGCCAGAGGGATGTCGCCGGCGAGGGTGCGCATCGCGGCCGGGGTGAGCACGAAGCGGAACTTGTTGCCGTGCCATTCGATCGGAACCTCCCGCTCGGCTCCGTGGGCGCGGGAGCGGACCACGACGTGCGTGGCGCGGTACTCCTCCGGGCTCAGCCGGTCCGCCGCGAAGTACTGGGCGATGACTTCGAGCGCTCCGTTCTCGCGCCAGAAGTAACGTTTCGCCACAGGCAGGCTCGCCCGCTCGAAGAGCACCAGATAGCCCGAGCCGTTGCGGTGCACGACCACTTCACGGTCACCCTCGGACGTCTGGAGCGCCGTCGGCAACCGGTAGCTGCCGTCAGGAACGTCCTGTGCCATGACCGGATAAATGGTCATCTTCCGGCCCTCGACGTGCAGGGTCGTCTTCCAGCCGTTGCTCCCCATGTTCCAGGACTGCGGGACGTCTCCGCCCTCAAGGCCCTCGGCACGGAAACCCGGTACCAGGGTGCGCAGCGGCAGTCGGGTGGTGAAGGTGCACCAGCCCTCGCCCCCGGGTGTGAAGGTGACCCGTGCGTCGTGCTGCCCGGACCCGCTCATCGAGACGACACGGAACTTGCCCCACTCGGGCACCTTGGGGCCGAGGTAGACACCGCGCAGTTCCAGTTGGTCGCCCACCAGGCGATGACCGGTGATGCGGCACCGCACGATCTCCACCCGCAGCTTGAGCTTGCCCTGCAGGAACAGCGGCAGCACGCGCGTGTTGGCATCGACATAGCGGTAGGGCGGGTTGGCCGCGCTGTCGGAGCCGCCGCGGTCCACGCCGCGGTAGCGGAACAGACCACGGCTCAGCACACCGGTGGCCACGTCCCAGGTGCCCTCGGCCCACTCGCCCTTGCGCTTGAGCCGGGTGACGTCGATGTGCGTCTCGAAGCCGGCCCAGTCGTAGCAGTAGCGATTCTGGTTGGACCGTTCGGTGGCCTGCGGGGCGTACGTGGTCTTCGCGGTGGCGACGAGCGTGCGCCCCTGCTTCTTGTTCCGCAGCGCGATGGCCTTCACGGACATGTGCTTCTTGTGCACGTTGAGGAAGCGCACATACGCGGTGCCGGTCAGCGTCAGCAGAGCCTCGTCACTGTTCCACCGGGCGCCGGACAGCACGCTGTGCAGCGAGAACTCCTCGTCCAGGCGGTAGGCCTTGCGGTCGAGACCGACCTCCTTGTCCCCGAGGTAGGGATACTTGAGGTAGCGCCGGAACCGGCGCTGCACCGGGATGGGGCCGCCCTTGCGCTCGAACCTGATGACGTCGAGGAGTTCTTCCAGACGCCGCTTGCGCACCAGGAGCCACTTGACGCGAGCCTCCGCCGGCAGCTCCTCGATGATGTCGTCGTCGGCCTCGTCGAGGAACTCGTTGGCCCAGCGAAGGAACGACTCCTGATACTCCTCGTCCGCGTCGGGCAGGACTTTCAGGTGCAGCATGAGGTCGGACTTCAGGCAGGCCAGGTCGTACTTCCGCTTGCTCTCGGCGTACAGCTTGGAGCGGCGGTCCGCGAGGAAACGGCTGACGGACTGGACGGCCGCGACGCGGTCACGGAGGTTCGACAGCTCCGTGTGCCGCTGGGTGATGGAAGGTGCCGCGCCACCGTCCCGGCGGCGCCAGAAGTAGACGATGTCGGTGATGACATCGACCTTCTCGGCCCGGAAGTGGGCGAACATGTTGACCCAGGAGTCCTCGTAGAGGACCCCCTCCGGAAACTCGATGAAGTGGTAGTCCCAGAACGAGCGGCGGAACATCTTGTTCCACACCGTACGGTCGTAGATCAGGGCCTCGAACCGCGTGATGTGTGTGCCGCGGCGGGACTTCAGCATCGGCGTCTTGTGCAGCGGCGACTGCCACTTCTTGGTGGAGTTCATCATCTGCACGTTGCCGGAGACGAAGTCCGCCTCCGACCCCTCCAGAGTGCGCACCATGAGTTCGTAGGCGTACTCGGGAATGACGTCGTCGCCGTCCACGAAGGCGAGGAACTCCCCCTTCGGGTGCATGGCCCGCAGTCCGGTGTTCCGAGCGTGACCAGGTCCTTGAGCCTCCTGCCGGATCACGCGGAAGCGTGGATCGGCCGCACAGAACTCGGCGGCGATGCGGGACGAGTCGTCGGACGACCCGTCATCGACGAGGATCACCTCGAAGTCCCGGAACGACTGGCGTGCGATCGACTCCAGAGCTTCGCCGAGGTACATCTCGACGTCCTGGAACGGCACCACAACACTCAGACGGGGCTGAACCGTCAACTCACTCTCCTACCAAGACCCAATCACCCCGACGTCCGCACATACGGACCTGGAAGTGCCATCCCCCTGCTGGGTACGCCCGACAGACGCGTCCCTGCGGTCTTGGCGTCGCCACACCGGTGACTGCGGTGAACTCCCCTTTCACGGCCGTCACAGGATGTGCACATCTTATGTCACCCTTAAGAGTGGTCAAGAGAAGTTAAGGTGTAATCCATGTCTCCTACAGGTAGTGGTCAGTCTTTTTGCCCACGCCGGACGTTGGACGCCGAGCAACCCCCCTTATAGTCATCTCTTCGTCATCGTTCTGCCTGCACGGACCGGCCTCCCCCCACCCGGGCCCTGGCACTCCGCATCGCGGAGCCCCTGAGGAAGAGGAACCGGACCCGATGTCCCACAGCGCCACCGCAGAGCCCAGGTCCACCCGTAGACCCGACTCTCGCCCCCAGCGACGGCGGCGTCGCGACAAGCCCGGCAAGCGACGCTGGCTGCGCAGGACCCTGATCGCTCTGGCGGTGCTCCTCATCGGCCTGGCGGGCACGGGCTACTGGTTCTACCAACACCTCGACGGCAACATCGACGGCCTGGACCTGAACAAGCAGCTCGGCGACGACCGCCCGGAGCGACTCCCCACGTCGGGCCAGAACATCCTGGTGCTCGGATCCGACTCACGCGCCGGGGCCAACGCATCCCTCGACACCGGCCATGTGTCGGGCGCCCGCTCCGACACGGCACTCGTGATGCACATACCCGAGGGGCGGACCCGCGCCACTGCCGTCAGCATTCCGCGCGACACCCTCGTCACTCGTCCGGCCTGCGCCAAGGCGGACGGCACAGCGGTTCCGTCGGCCCGGCGCGTGATGTTCAACTCCGTCTACTCGCAGGTCGGTTCGGCCTGCGTCGTCAAGACCGTCGAGGCCATGACGGGCGTGCGGATGGACCACTACGTCGAGATCGACTTCGCCGGCTTCAAGGGCCTGGTCGACGCGATAGGCGGTGTGACCGTCACTCTCGACCAGGACATCCACGACACATCCAGCGGCTTGCAGATGTCCGCGGGCACGCACCGGCTGAACGGCACCCAGGCCCTGCGGTTCGTCCGCACCCGCCATGGCGTCGGCGACGGAAGCGACCTGGGGCGCATCGGCCTGCAGCAGAAATTCATGATCGCGCTGCTCTCGGAGATCAAGAAGCAGGACCTGCTGGGCAGCCCCACCAAGACGTACAAGATCGCCAATACCCTGACGTCGGCACTGACCACCGACTCGGACCTCGCATCGCTGACCAAGCTCGCCACCTTCGCCCGCAGCATGGGCGACGTGGATCCCGCGGACATGGAGACGATCATGCTCCCCGTCGCGTACGACAAGGTCGACCCCAACCGGGTGGTTGCCGCCGAACCGCAGGCCACGCAGCTGTGGAAGGCGATCCGTACGGACTCCGCGATCCCCGCCTCAGCCAAGAAGTCACCCGCGACCGGCGGCTGACCGTCCGCTGCCGACGTCGCGAGGACGAACGTCCGAAGAGGGCGGCCGGACCTGGTCCGGCCGCCCTCTCACACGTGCTGCCAGGGCGACAGGCTCAGACCCGCACCGTTCTGTCGAGCCACTCGAGGTCTGCCGTCCTCCCCGATCAGAGCGACGGCGATCCGTCCACGGCCGTCCGTCGCCAGCGCGGGGGTGCCCTGACACTGCTCCTGCGGGTACCACCAGAATCCGCCCGACTCGTTCTCGGTGGTTCCCAGGCCGACGACGGCTCTGCCGGTGGCATCCCGGAACGCGAGGATGACGCAGTCGTAGCCGTCGACCTGGGCGCGCAGGGTGGCGTACCCGGATGCCGGTCCCACCGCGCCGAGCGGCTGCGGCCAGGTCCCGGCCCGCCACGCCTCCCCCGAGGAGTTGTCGGCATTGGTCCAGAAGAACGTGGGCCGGGCAGGTCCGGTCTCCAGCACGGAGACCGTGCCGGGTGCGGGGCGCAGAGAGAACCCGCGCGGGCCCGCGAAGTCCCCGCCCGGCGCGGTCTGTCCCCAGGTCATCACGCCTGTCTCCGCGGCGGCCACCACTTCCACCCGGCCATCGCTCACGGCCACCGGAACCGGCCAGGGGTCGAGCCCTCCGCCGCGCAGGTCCTCCCACGTGCGCCACTTGCCCTTGGAGTCCTCCCGGCGCAGCAGGAGCCCGCCGTGAGCGCCGCGGGTGAAGACATGGACGCTGCCGTCCCCGCTGACCACACCGACCGGCGGGCCGATCCTGCGACCCTGCTCAGGGTCCTTGTGCGGGTTGCCGAGGGAGCGCCAGTCGGTGAAGGCGAGTCCGGTCTGGTACTGGATCGCGTGCACCACGTCCACGGTCGGCACACCGTCCGTGCCCGTCCGTTCCCGGCGGCCGAAGAAGTGCACATAGCTGTTGACACCCTGAGCCACACTCACATGGGTCAGGTCCGGCACGGACACGAGGTGCGGTCCGCTCCAGGACGGGCCGCCGACGGCGGTCTCGGTCCACCGCTGGAGCCCGCCTTCGGCGAGTGCGTACACGGTCAGCCGGCCGTCCCTGCCATACGTCAACCACTGCCCGCGTGCGGTGCGCGGGGGCCGGGGTCGCGCCCCCGGGCCCGCTGCTCCGGGAGCACTCGCGGGGCCTGACGCCGATCGTCGCATGGCCTGGTGCACCTTTCTGAGGCCCGCCGCACGGACACATCACGTGCTCGAGAATCGAAAATCCGCCCCATCATATGCGGACCATTCGGCTCGACCGGTTCCGGTCCCGGTCCCGGTCCGCGTCCAGGCCGGCCGGGCGTCTCGGATTCCCGGTGCGGCGTGACGGTTCCGGCGGTTGGACCTGGGTCTCGGACGCTTCCGACCAGGTCGGGCCGGGCATGGCCGCCGCACCATTGATTCCGGGCGGCCCGGCCCCAGAGGCAACGACTAGGACCCACGCTTCACCTTTCCGGAGCGCTGTGGCGGAGTGACGAGGGGCGCCGGCTGACGCCCTGGCTGGTCGCCGCGGTCCATCACGCCGGTTCGACAGGCAGCCACAGCTCACAGGTCGCGGCGCTGTAGTCGTCGGTGATTTCGAGCATCGCGACGATCGAGGGACCCGGCCGGAGACGCCACGGGTTGGAGGGGAACCACTCCGTAGCGGTCGCGGCCCAGGCTGTCTGCAGGGCCTGCGGGAACGGTCCGGCCGTACTGAACACAGCCCATTTGCCGGCCGCCACCTCGATGGCATCGAGGTCGTCCGGAGCCGGCGTGTTCCGGGAGACGGCGACCCCGTGGAGATAGGTCAGTTCGCTTCCCTCCGGGGCGTCCGGGTCGAGGTCGTCGGTGACCTGCAGCAGGCCACTCGGCTCGGTGTTGCCGAGAGCCTTCAGCCGGACATGCGACTCCTTCGGCAGTGCGGCGATGTGCCGCTGGATGTGCGGGTTGACGCCCTGGTGGATGAGCGGGACCCGGGCGGCGTGTCCGACCAGCCGGAAAGCGGGGCGGTCTACGAGGCGAGTGTCCATGGGAGTACTCCCTTCGACGGTCAGGTGGAACCTGAGCTTCGGTTGTGTGCGCAGGGGGCCTCCGTCGCGGCGCACATCGCTGAGTCCGGCGCCGTGGACCGCACGGAAGGCGCGTCCGAATGCCTCGGTCGAGCCGTATCCGTGGCGGACGGCGATGCTCAGCAGGTCGTCCTCCGCTCGCACCACATCGGCAGCGGCGACGGTCATACGGCGTCGACGCACGTACTCCGACAGCGGCATGCCGGCCAACGACGAGAACATGCGGCGCAAGTGGTATTCGGTCGTGCCGAGCCCTCCGGCCAGTCCGCGCAGGTCGAGCTCCTCGGTGAGGTGCTCCTCCACGAGATCGACGAGCCGGTTGAGTGCCGAGATCATGAGGCCTCCTATCGCCTTCAACCTTGCCGGGGAGAACCCCGCCCGGACCCGATCGCTCAGGTCCGATCCGATCATGCGCCGGGCAAGGACTGGCACTGTGCGGCTTCGGCGCGGGCCTGCTCAGTCAGGCTCATTGGCTGCCCGGCAGGAGCGTATGCGTACCGTTCGGATCGTCTGCCCGGTTGCGCCCGGCCGTGTCGCCCCGGACGACCCTCACCTCTCTGCGTACCGGGCGGTGCCGTTCTTCACCGATGCGGGCACGCGCCCGCCAACTCGCTCCATCACGGCAGAGTTGGCCCACAGCCTGGCGATTCATCCTCGGGTGAGCGCCATGAAAACGTGCTCGACCCGGCCATGGAGCGCGGCCATCAGGACAGCGCCCTCGGCCGAGGTGCACTCCATCACCAGGAACCGGTGGTTGAGGCGCCCCTCCCCTTGCCCCGGAGGGCGCATACGCACCGGTCGCACATCCGAGGGCAGCATGAACGGAGGGTCCTGCCGCGCTCCCGGCTCCCAGGTCCAGCGCCCGGACTCGATGACGAAGTACCCACGTGTCCATGAAGATGTGTGTGGGCCCTTCACTATGCACAGGACCTTGATCCGCCGCCCGTCGATGAGGTTGGCGGTGGTGTTGCGCTGTTGCCTGTTGAGGTGGAGGGCCGCCGTCAGCATTCCTCCGAGGAACACAACCAGGGTCGTCAGCGGTGCGGTCATGAGGACATCCGGTCAGTAGCCGGCGCCCACCCGCGAGAGTGGCCAAGGGACTTCATGCGGCCGTTGCTGCGCGGTCTGCTCATCGCGCGATCGAGCAGTTCTTCCAGGCCTCGGCCAGGGCGTCAGGAATCGCCGGAACATCTCCGCAGCCGTGGGGCCCGGCGGGGAACCCGTCACTCCCGACATGAGCCCAGCCGTTGCCGGAGTCGCTGAAGTACTGGGCGGCGCTGCCCTCGTCCTGCATGCCCACGAGCTCCTCGTACGTGGCACCGTCGACCGGCTGGAAACGGGTGACCGCGTAGTGGACGGTGCCGCACTGGCCGTAGAAGAAGCCGTGCGGTACCGGCTCGATGTGAGGGAAGTGGACCCTTTGCCGGTAGAACCGGGTCACGGCGGCCTTCACCTCGGCGCTCGCGGGCAGGTTGCGGCAACCGGGGATCGCCGTGGGAGTGTGGCCGGCCCCCGACGCAGCGGTTTCCCCGGCCCGGACAGGGGCGGCGGAACCGTGCGACGGCCTGGGCGTGCCGACGGAACTCGCGGCGGGAGTGGTGACCGGGGCGGAACCGTCCGCCCGTACGGTCGCGGACACGGATGCGGATGCGGATGCGGAGACGTCCGGGGAGGAGGCCCTGGCACGTGCGGAAGCACTGCCTACTGACTCCTGACAACCCGTCAGGAGCATGATCCCGCCGAGCAGTACCATCGCCGACGTACGTCTGACACCGGGCATGACCCGACCCATCCTTGTCTCCCCGGGGAAACCACGGGCCCACCCCCACACAACCGTGGCCCACGCCCCCCTGCCTCGGCCACGAACCCTGCCCATAGAACAGCACGAGCCGGCCGGTAAATCACGGCCGGCGGGATCTCGATTCCGTATAGATGCCCTGGACTGAATGCCCTGGTCGCCGACCTGCCGGGAGCCGACAGCGACCGCCGGGCAACGCCCGTACCTCTCCGCGACACGCGGCGCACTCCCAACGCCATTGCCGGGCGGCTCGCTTCCGACGAGGACTGGTCCGTCGACGAAGATTCGGAGTCACCTCACGTCGCTGGAGCTCGTGGTCCTGCGCCGGTCTTTCCCGGGGCATGTCGCGCAGGGCGGGATCAGCGTGCTCGCCCGACGGGACGTCCGGGACGGGTTGGAACCAGATCACGATGAGGGCGGACCGGTGCAGGACCGCGTCGAGCTCGGGAGTGACCGGCGCTGAGCGGAAGAAGCCGGTGCGCACGACGGACGGCAGCACCTCAACGGGGCCGAAGGCACCGGCGGTCCACTCCGGGTACTCGCGCAAGGACGCATGTCCGACCTGGACCGACCGGCCGGCGCCGTACGCGGGCCCTTGCGAAGCGCCTCGAAGGCGGGCGATGCTCGGTGCTGACTGCCCGACACGGCGGAGGGCCCGGTGGGACGAGGGGACGAAGGCGTGGATGTGTACGAGGCCGTGGACAGTCGTCGGGCGGTGCGGGCGTTCAGTGGTGAGCCGGTTCCCGAGGAGGTTCTGCGACGCGTGCTGAGCGCGGCGACGCGGGCTCCGTCGAGCGGGAACCTCCAGCCGTGGCACCTCTACGTCGTGACGGGCGAGCCCCTGGCCGAGCTGAAGAGGCGCGCGACCCGCAGAGCCGTGGCCGGAGATCCGGGCGACGAGCGCGAGTATCCGATGTACCCGGACGGGCTGACGTCACCGTATCTGGACCGCTTCTCCGCCGCGGCGGCACAGCGGTACGGAGCACTGGGGATTGAGCGGGACGACCCCGACCGGCCTCGGAAGATCGCCGCTTTGAACTCGGATGCCTTCGGGGCACCGGCCGTTCTGTTCTGCTATCTCGACCGGACGATGGGGCCCGGACAGTGGGGCGACGCCGGGATGTACCTGCAGACGGTCATGCTGTTGCTGAGGGCCGAGGGGTTGCACAGTTGTCCCCAAGTGATGTGGACCATGTACCGCAGGACCGTCAGCCGAGTCGTCGGGGCCGATACCGAGCTTGTGCTGTTCTGCGGCATCGCCGTGGGATGTGAGAAGGAAGGCGCGCCGCAGCTGCGCACCGGGCGGGCGGACATGGCGGAAACGGTGACCTTCGTCGGAGCGTGACCGCCGATCACCGGGGTCGGCTGGGCAGGAACTAGGGCTGCTCGGGGCCGTTGAGGTCGTCCTGCGCCGACTCGGCGCGCGAAGTGTCGCGTTGGCGCTGAGGAGAGTTCGTCGCGTCCTGCTCGGACGTGCCGGGATTCCTGAGGTCGCGGGCGGCCGCTTCGTCATGGGCGACGTCGGAGGCGAGGACGGCCGTCGTCAGGTCGTCTCCCTGCCAGTACCAGCCGTGCTCGGCCATCGCTTCTCTCGTCCACTCCCGCAGACAGCGCGCGCCCTCCTCGCCACGTCCCATGTCATGTCCGCCGCCTGAGGCGAACCAGAACAGGAGGGCACCGGCGGCGAGTTTCCCACCGTCGCACGGGCTGCACAGCTGAAGGTGGATCGGTCGGCCGGCAGCGTCGTTCCTCGGCGCGATGCAGCTCACGAGAAGGTCCCCGCCGCACCGGGAACAGGGCGGGAGCCGTTCGGATGTTTCCAGGCTGTGCACTTCACTCCGTCAAGGAAGATGTCAGGCGTCCGCAGGACCACAGCAGGGGTCCGGCGTGGCACCGGACCCCTGCTCGGTCATACGCGACCGGAAATGATCCCTGGGGCTCGTTGAGCCCGGGGTCGCCCCGTGCGTTGTCCCGGTCGTCAGCCGCGGACGATGTTCTCCGCCTGGGGGCCCTTCTGGCCCTGGGTGACATCGAACGTGACGTGCTCGCCCTCGTTCAACTCCCGGTATCCGTTGCCCGAGATGTTGGAGTAGTGGGCGAAGACGTCCGGTCCGCCGCCGTCCTGCTCGATGAAGCCGAAGCCCTTTTCGGAGTTGAACCACTTCACGATGCCGCTGGCCATACTGCTGTCCTTCGCATAGCGCCGGGAAACTCCCGGCTGATCTGTCCGAGGTGCCCGTCCGTGACCGGCGGACACCCGGCAACTGTTCTACCCCACCCCTCGCGCGGATCCCTCACCCACCCACGCGACCGTGCTGTTGCCACCGAGGTCCCTCGGCGTGCGGCCTCGCCACCTCAGCCGGCGTACGGCCCCGCGGCACCCGGGTACACCTCGGCGCCCTTCGGGTCGGGGCCGTACTCGTTCGGCCCCCGGTTGCCCTCCAGGACCATGAAGACGAAGAGCACGAGCCCGCCGACCAACGGCACGAAGCTGATGAAGAACCAGCCGCCCGAGCGGCCGGTGTCGTGCAGCCGCCGGACGAGGACGCCCAGCGACGGCAGGACCACCGCAAGGATGTACGCGGCGTAGAGGACGTACAGAGCCGTCGACTTCGTGGCCGCGGCCAGGCCGACCAGGACCAACGCGATGATGCCGTTGAAGAGAGCGAACATCCAGTACTCCCTCCGTCTGGCCCGGCCCTGGAACGACGCGTACTTCTTGAGGACGTCTGTGTAGTAGTGCATGGATCCCCCCTGCTGGATGGCCGAGCCACCCCGATGGCATGGCCATGTTCTTATGACCAGGGCGCGAAGGTAAACGGCGCGAGGTCCCCTGGTCAAGACCATTCCGGTGCCCCTGTCCCCGGCACGCCTTGACACCGTCACCGGCCGAAGTCGATCATCCTCGAGGGGCACACCGGCCTTCGTTCGACGAGAGCGTCGGCACCGCGACGACCGCACGATCCCGATGACGTCGACGACGGCGGGACACCGCGTACGACCACCCGGCCAACGGCGAGAAGACGGGAACCAGGCATGGCCGACACTCGACCCACCACAGCCATGAACTCCCCTGCCGGGTCCGCTGTCGACGAGGACACCGGCATGCGCCCCCGGGAGCTCGTCGGCGGACAGCGCACCTGCGTATGGATCGCCTCCGCCGACTCCTCCGTCCCCGAACTGGCCTACGAGACCTCGGAGCTGCTTCTGGAGGCCCCCAACTGGTCCCCGGACAGCGCCCATCTGCTGCTCAACGGGGACGGCAGGTTGTGGCGGCTGGACCTGGCGGAACAGTGCCCCGAACTCGTGGAGATCCCTCTCCCCGGCGTGCCGCCGATCAACAACGACCACGTGCTGTCGCCCGACGGCGGGCACGTCTTCCTGTCCGGGATGGACGGGCACCTCTACCGCGCCCCGTCGACCGGCGGCGCCGGATCCCGTCTCACCGACGACGACGGGCTGCTGCACTTCCTGCACGGGGTCAGCCCGGACGGCGACACGCTGGCCTACGTGGCGATACCGCGCGGCACGGCAGGAGTCGGCGGACGACTCGCGCTCATGCCCGCGCAGGGAGGCCCGGGCCGGTTCGTGGACACCGGCGCCGGTCATGTCGACGGCCCCGAATACTCCCCCGACGGCGAGTGGATCCACCTCAACACCGAGGCGTTCGCATCGGTGCCCGGGCATGCGCAGCTCGCCCGGCTTCCCGCTGCGGGCGGCAGGTTGGAGCGCCTGGTGGCGTCCGACACCGTCGACTGGTTCCCGCACCTGTCCCCGGACGGCCGCTTCGCCACGTACGTGGCCTTCCCGCCCGGCACGCTCGGCCACCCCGAGAACGTCCCCGTCGACGTGCACCTCGTCGCAACCGAGGCGTGGGAGACGCCTCTGCGCACCTTCCCGCTCTACGGGGGACAGGGAACGCTCAACGTCAACAGCTGGGCGCCCGACAGCCGGCGATTCGCCTTCGTCTCCTATCCCGTGACGGACCACTGAGCGACACGGTGCATGGCGCACCGCCCACCCCCTGTGTCGGTCGGTTCCTGCTCCCGTGCCGATCGCACGAGTGGCGCTCGGGGACGGCGGATCACGCCCACTGGCCTCGCTCCCGCTCTACAGGCGGGGTGCGGGCGGCAGCGGCGTCGGCGCTCCCGTCTCCGGTGCCGCGCGGAACGCCTCGATCACGTAGGCGGCGAACCGTCGGGAGGCCGCGTACCGGGCGGCGCGCGGCGTGTCCGGAAGCCCTCGGTGCGCCATGAGCATGAGGACCAGGTCGTCGACGACGAAGCCGGGGCGGAGCAGGCCGGTCTTCGGGGCGCGTCGGGACAGTTCGGCCACCGCGCGCAGCGTGCGCTCCCGGTCGGCGGCGAAGTCCATCGCTTCGGGGAAGGTCGCCATGAAGGCGTCGGCGAATCCCCTGCTGTGAGCGTGGAGTTCACAGATCCGCTCGATGAGGGTCCGGAAACCACGCCAGGCGTCCGCGTCCGCGAGGGCGTCCCGCACGGCCGCGTGACAGGCTCGCCGCTGCTCCTCGAAGGCATCCACGATCAGCGCCTGTTTCGTCGGGAAGTGCCGGTACAACGTGGCGGGGCCCACGCCTGCCTGCCGGGCGACCTCGCGCAGCGGCGTGCCGAGGCCCTCCTCGCCGAACACCGCGCGAGCCGTGTCCAGGATGCGGGCCCTGTTGTCGCGGGCGTCGGAGCGCGTGGGGTGAGGCAAACGGTCGGTCATGGTCTCTCACTTCAGCCAAACGGACGGGGGCGTCCGTTACGGTCCGACGGCGGTCCGCGACCCGACCGTTCGCACAGGTGAGGAGCAGAGATGAAAGCCGTCGTGATCAGTAGGTTCGGCGACCCTGACGATCTGGAGGTCGTGGACCTGCCCGTACCCGTCCCCGCGCCGGGCCAGGTGCGTGTCGCCACGGAGGCCATCGGGGTGGGCGGCGTGGACGCGGTGATCCGCCGCGGCGCGCTCTCCGCCTACGGCTTCCAGGCAGGCCATCTGCCGGGCAGCGTGGTGGCCGGAAGGGTCACCTCGCTGGGCGAGGGCGTGGACGCCTCCTGGATGGGACGGCGCTTGTGGGCGTTCACCGGGCTGTCCGGCGGATACGCCGAGCAGGCCGTCGCCGCGGTCGAGGACGTCCTGCCGCTGCCGGACGACTCGTCCGGCGCCGATGCGGTGACGCTCGGCGGCTCCGGTGCGGTCGCCCACTTCGCCCTGGACCGCGCCCGCCTCGCGCCCGGTGAAACGGTGCTCGTTCGTGGGGCGGCGGGCAGCATCGGGATCACCGCCGTCCAGCTTGCCGCCACGGGGGGCGCGGGTGCGGTGGCCGTCACCACCTCATCGGCGGAACGCGGCGCGCGTTTGCGGGACTTGGGCGCGACCCACGTCCTCGACCGGTCCGGTGACGGCGGCCGCAACGCCCCGTCGGGTTTCGACGTGGTGATCGACGTGGTCGGCGGTACCCACCTTCCCCTGTTCCTGGACAGGTTGAACTCCAACGGCCGGTACATCGCTGTCGGGGTGGTCGGCGGTCAGCCGCCGGCGGACTTCGGCGTGCGCTTGATGGATGCCTTCCGCCGGTCGCTGTCGTTCTCCACGTTCAGCTCCGACACCGTGCCCACCTCCGCACGCCGGGCGGTGCGATCGTCCCAGTTCGCCGCTGCCGCACGCGGCGAGCTGCGCACGGTCGTGCACGACGTCCTGCCGCTGGACCAGGCAGAGCGGGCCCACCGGGACATGGACGCCGGCACGGTGTTCGGCAGGGTCGTCCTGACGCCCTGATGCGCGGGAGAGGGGCCCTTTCAGGGTCACTCGCCCACGACGGTTCTCGTCAACCCGCTGTCGCGTAACGGCTCGTAGGACGGGGAAGCCCCAAGTGGCCGCGCAGGGTGGTGGATTCGTACCGCCGGCGGAAGACCCCTCTGCGCTGCAGCTCCGGGACCAGGCCGCGGGTGATCGCCGTCAGGTCGTGGGGCAGGGTGGCCGGGCGGAGCCGGAAGCCGTCGAGGCCCGCCGAGCGCCAGTCGAGGAGCAGGTCGGCGAGTTCGGCGGGGGTGCCGGTGAAGATCTCGGCGTCGGAGGCGAGTTCGGTGCCGGCCGCCTCGTCGAGGCGGGCCTTGCGGCGGGCGGCGGCGCCGGGTTCGTCGTCGAGGAGGACGAGCAGGTCCGCGAAGGTCCGTAGCGGCCGTTCCGTCACGTCTCTGCCGGTGCGGGCCACCGCGTCGTCGACCTGGGCGAGGATCTTCGCGACACCGGCCCTGTCGTGCGGGGTGATGTGGACGACGTCGGAGCCGAGTGCCGCGAACTCGTACGGGGTGGAGGCGTGCGCGAGGCTGGCGACCAGTGGCTGTCCCTGGGGAGAGCGCGGGGTGATCGAGGGCCCCTTCACGCTGAAGTTCGTGCCCTGGAAGTCGATGTGGTGGACTTTGTCGCGGTCGATGAATCGGCCGGTCGGCGCGTCCCGTATCTCCGCGTCGTCCTCCCAGCTGTCCCAGAGCCGTCGCGCCGCCTCCACGACCTCGGCGGCCTCCGTGAACAGGTCGCGCAGCCGAGCCGCTATCCGTTCCGGGTCGGTCACGTCCTCGTCGGTGAGCTGGGGGGTGGTGCGACGGCCGAAATGGGCGGCGTCGGCGGCACGCGACGAGATCTGCGGGCGCCACCCGCCACGGCCCTTGGCGGCGTGGTCGAGGGTGGCGATGCCGATGGCCAGGTGGAACGGCTCGGTGTGGGTGACGTTCGTGGTCGGGACGAGGCCGATGTGGGTGGTGAGGGGGGCGAGGTGGGCGGCGAGCAGCACCGCGTCCATGCTGCCCCTGACCTGGTCGGTGCGGTCGTCGGGCCGGTGGAAGGCGGCGGACTGGAGTCCGAGGGCGTCCTCCAGGGTGACGAAGTCGAGCAGTCCGCGCTCGGCCTCCGCGACGAGATCGGCCCAGTACGCGGCGGTGAGGAGTTCGCCGGGCCGGGCGCCTTCCTCGCGCCATGCGGCCGGGTGCCAGCCGGCGCCGTCGAGCGCGACGGCCAGGTGCAGCGGGGCGCCGGGGGTGCCCGTCGGGTCGTCGGCGGGGGTCGTGCCCGTCATTCGGAGGTCTCCTCGTCGTAGCTCGGGTGGGGTCCGCCCCAGCCGGCCGGGCGGGGTGCGCCGGACAGGCCCAGGTGGTCGCGGAGGGTGCTGCCGGTGTAGTCGTCGCGGTGGACGCCCTTCTCCTGGAGCAGCGGCACGACACGGTCCACGAAGTCGTCCAGACCGCCGGGGGTGAGGTGGGGGACGAGGACGAAGCCGTCGGCCCCCCCGGTCTGGACGTAGTGGTCGATGGCGTCGGCGACCGTGCGCGGGCTGCCGACGAAGGTCTGACGGCCGCCGACCTCGATGACCAGCTCCCGGATCGACAGGTTCCGCTCCTCGGCGAGCTTGCGCCACTGCCGGGCCGTCTCAGCCCTGCCCTTGCGGAACACGGAGTGCCCCTTCAGGAGGTGGGCGTCGTCCTCGGGCTCGATGTCGGGGAGCGGTCCGTCGGGGTCGTACGCGGACAGGTCGCAGCCCCAGACGGCCTCCAGGTGAGCGATCGCGGTCTGCGGGCTCACCAGTTCACGGCTGATCTCCTCGGCGTAGGCGGCCGCCTCCTCGTCGGTGTCGGCGACGACGGCGTTGGCGGTGGGGAGGATCAGCAGGTCGTCGGGCCCACGGCCGTACGTGGCGAGGCGGCGCTTCACGTCCCGGTAGAAGTCCCGTGCCGCGTCGATCCTGCTGTGTTTGCTGAAGATGACCTCGGCGTCGGACGCGGCGAACTCACGGCCCGCGTCGGACTCTCCGGACTGGATGATCACCGGGTGGCCCTGCGGCCCGGGCGGGGTCGTGAACCGGCCCGCTATGTCGAAGTGTCGGCCCCGATGGGCGAAGCGGCCGGCCCCGGCGGTGGCGAACTCCCCCGTGACGGTGTCGGCCCGGAGGTCGCCCTCGGCCCAGCTGTCCCACAACTGCCGTGCCGTTCCGAGGAATTCGGCGGCCCGGGTGTAGCGGTCGGGCTCCGGGAGGAAACCGCCCCGGCGGAAGTTCTCGCCGGTGAAGGCGTCATAGCTGGTCACCACGTTCCACGCGGCCCGCCCGCCGCTGAGCCGGTCCAGGGTGGCGAGCCTGCGTGCCACCTCGTACGGCTCGTTGAAGGTGGCGTTGACCGTGGCGGCGAGGCCGAGGTGCGTGGTGACGGCGGCCAAGGCGCTAAGCACGGTCAGGTTCTCCGGGCGTCCCGCGATGTCCAGGTCGTAGACGTGGCCCTTGTGCTCGCGCAGACGCAGGCCCTCGGCCAGGAAGAAGAAGTCGAACTTGCCGCGTTCGACGGTCTGCGCGAGCCGGATGAAGGAGTCGATGGAGATCTGGCTCCCGGAGCGCGGGTCCGACCAGACGGTGACGTTGTGGATGCCGGGCAGCTGGGCTGCGAGGTGCACCTGTTTCCTGCGGGTGGCGGGCACGGCTCGGTCTCCTCCTGCGAGGTCGGACGGCGGGGCGGGGTGGTCGCTCTCAGAGCGTGCACGGGCCGGTCGGCGTCTGCACAGCTCGACCGGCCCCGCTTCACGAGGTTTTCATGCCGTGGTGACACGCTCCGGCGCCACTGCGGCGAGCGGCGCGGGAGCTGCGGCCGGGGTGGTGGACGGGGGCGGGGAGACGTACCGCACCTGGTTCTCGAAGGCCACGCCGTGGCTCTTCACGTCGATGCCGATGCGGTCGCCGTCGGCGATGCGGAACCCGTCGTGGAAGCTCGCCTCGTCCGCGCCCAGGAGGACGTAGTTGACGAGCCCGGGCCGTCGCACCGCCGGGAACGTGAACAGATGGTCGGCCATGTCCTGCACCCGGTAGTAGAGGGCGTCGTCGCCGCAGTCGAAGGAGCCCTCCCAGGCGGTCGCGCCGTCCCGGACGATGGTGACCCTCCCCGTCACCGTGCGCGGCGGCGGGCCGAGGAACAGCCAGGGGGTGAGCGCGGTGTCGCACAGCTTGCAGTACGGGTTGTAGCCCGGGTCCTGGCGGTGCAGGCCGATGTCGCACAGGTCGTTGCCGAAGGTGTATCCCGCGTAGTGCGGCGTGCCCTCGGCGTCGTTCACGTAGACCAGGGCGACCTCGGGTTCCTCGATGAGGGCGACGGGGTGCGCGGGCACGTTCAGGGCCTCGCCCGGCAGGCGCACCCAGTCGCCGAACCCCTTGAAGAACCACTTCGGCGGGGTGAACTCTCCGCCCTCAGGGGCTGTTTCGCCGCCCCACTTCTTCTTGTGGGTACCCATGAAGCCGCTCAGCAGGGCGTTGCCCGTGGCCGCCGGCAACAGCGGTGGCAGCAGCTGCACCTCCGGGTCCCCGGCGGTGACGGTCACGGTCTCGGCGCCCTCGGTGAGGGCGGTTCGCAGGGCGTCCTCCGAACCGTCCGTGGCGATGAACGCGGCGGCCGTCCCGCCGTCCCGCACGCGGTACAGGGTCTGCTGGGCACCGTCCTCGGGGCGGCCGAAGCCGACGTGGCGTGCGCCCTTGTACAACGCCTCGAAGAGAACGGGCAGGTGAGGGTGGGACACGGGTGACTCCTCTTGCGCGTGGGTGGGTTGAGACGGATCAGGGGTGAGGGAGAAGCGCGGGTGCCCGCGCGCCCGTCAGACCGGCGAGCACCTCGCCGACCCGGTCGACCGACTCCCGTATCCAGGGCAGGTCGAGTGGTTCCCCGGCGGCCAGCGCGGCCGTGCGCCGTTCGTGGGTGTCGCCGTAGAAGCGGCTTGTCGCCGCTCGGATCCGCAGGGGGCTGCCGGGCTCCCCGAAGGCGCTCGCGGGAAGGACTCCGACCCCGTGGCGCTCCGAGAGGAGGCCGGCCAGGGCGTCCCCGTCGCGCACACCGTGTGCCTGGGCGAGATGCTCCCGCAGGGGCTCGAAGTCCGGGTAGAGGTAGCAGGTCGCGGCGACGGGGGCCAACCGCGCGCCTGCGGCGGTGAAACGGGCGGCGACCGCTCGTACGACCTTCTCGTGCAAGCGCCTGCTCGCCGTGATGCGGTCGACGACCTCGGGCGGCTCCCCGAATGCGTACGCAGCCGCCGTCTGCACCGGCGCGGGCGGGCTCGACCAGATCTGACTGGCGATCGCGACGAGCCGGGTGTGCAGGGCGCGCCCCACCTCGCTGTCGGGCAGCCGCGCCACTCCCGTACGCCAGCCGCCGAGCGCCAGGTTCTTGGTCAGGCCGGTGGTGATCACCGTCCGCTCCGGCGCGAACAGGGCCGGGGAGACGGCCGGCGCGGAGGTGTCGTACACCAGATCGCGGTAGATCTCGTCGGAGACGACGACGAGGTCCAGTGCGCGTGCCGCCGCGGCGAGCCGTCGTACGGTGTCGGCGGAGGCGACCGTGCCGGTCGGGTTGTCCGGCGTGGTCACGACCACGGCCCGCGGGTCCCGACCGGCGGCCCGGGCGTCGGCGACCGCCTCGCGCAGCCGGTCCGGGTCGGGCACCCCGCCCTGTCCCGGCATGATCGGGACGGGGAGGGGCCGCGCCCCCGCCAGCCGTGCCTGCGCCGCGTAGCTGACCCAGCTCGGGACCGGCACGATCACGTCCCCGCCGATGGCGAGGAGCAGCGCGAACAGCAAGGACTTGCTGCCGGGTCCCGCGACGACGAGTCCCGGGTCGATGCCCAGGCCGCGCCGCTCCCAGTACCCCGCAACGGCAGTGCGCAGAGCGGGACTTCCGGCGACGGAACCGTACGCGTTCTCGGCCGCGGCGGCGGCGAGCCGGTCCCTGAGCGCGGGCAGGACGGGAAGCCCGATCTCCCCGCTGGCCATCGACAGGACCTGCTCCCCGGCCCTGCGGCGTCGGGCCAGGGCCTCGTCGGCGGCGAGGGTCGCCGACAGGGGAACCGGTGCGGGGTGGGGCATGACAGCTCCAGCGATCGAGGTCGGACGACAAGGGTGAAGTGCCTGTCAGAGCGCGGGTGATGAGGACGACGACGGCACGGTGTACCGCTCGCGCAGCTCCGCCTTGCGGACCTTGCCGGTCAGCGTCTTCGGAAGCGCGGGGACCAGCTCCAGCCGGTCCGGCAGGAAACGGCGGTCGTGACCTGCCTCCGCGACCCGGTCCCGTACCTCCTGGAGGGTCGGGCCCCTGCCGTCGCGGGGGACGACGACGGCGACGATCACGTTCCCGGGCCCGGCTCCCGTGCGGCCGGCCGGCGCCTCCAGACCGACCAGCGCGGCCTCGACGGCCCGGGGATGGCTGCCGATCACCGCCTCCAGCTCCGTCATCGGCGCCACCTGCCCGTCCCGCAGGACCGCGTCGCGGGCCCGCCCGATGATGCGGATACCGCCCCTGCCGTCGTCACGGGCGAGGTCCCCGGTGTCGAACCAGCCGTCCGCTCCGAGCTCGGCCGCGAACGCCTCCGGGCGCCGGTGGTAGCCGAGTGCGAGGGACGCACCCCGCACCTTGAGGCGGCCCACGGCACCCGGTTCGCCGGAGGCCTCCGGCGAACCGAACTCCGGGGACGTCTCGATGCGGGTCTCCATCGCGTCGATGGCGGTGCCGTTGCTCCGCGCCGCCCACCCCGCCGGGTCCTCGGGCCGGGTGGTGGTCACGGGACCGTTCTCGGACATGCCCCACAGGGAGTGGGCGCGCGCTCCGAGCGTCTCGTGGACCTCGTCCGACAACTCCCGCAGGACCGGGGCCGAGCCGATCACCACGTGCCGCAGCGTGCTCGTGTCGCGCCGTTCGGCCCGCTGGGACGCGGCGACGTCGGCGAGGGTGGCGGGCGGCCCGTACAGGAGGGTCGCTCCGTAGCGCTCGACCAGGTCGAGCAGGGCCTCGTTGCGGCGCACGTCCTGGAAGGCGACCGTTCCGCCCAGCATGACGCCGGCGAGGACGCCCTGTGCGAACCCCGAGTAGTGCACCAGGGGTGTGGACACGGCCGCCACCCAGTCGTCGCCCGCCCCGAACGCGTCGACGTAGCCGCGTACGGCCGAGTGGACCGTGTTCTGGCTGTGCAGGACGCCCTTGGACAGGCCCGTGGTGCCGGAGGTGAACAGCACCACGAACGGATCGTCCGCGCCGAGGGCCAGCCCGTCCAGCCGGGCGGCGGCGCCCTCACGCTCCTCCCGTTCCTCCGCCACGAAGTGCTCGTGGAAGGAGACCGCGCCCTCGGGGACCGGGCCGTCGACCACCAACACGTGCTCCAGGGACGGCAGTTCACCCTGGAGCCGGGTGACGGTCTCCGCCAGCGGGGTGTCCGCCCAGGTGGGAAGGGTGACGCATACGCGCGCCCCGGTGAGGCCGAGGCGGTGGCGGAGTTCCTCCTCCGTGCAGACGGGCGAGATGGGGATGATGACGGCGCCGACGCGGATGGAGGCGAAGATCAGCGGCACCATCTCCCATCGGTTGGGGAGCTGGACGGCCACGAAGTCGCCCGGCCGTACGCCGAGTTCGATCAGGGCCAGGGCGAACCGGTCGGTGAGCCGGTTCAGCTCGGCGTAGTCCAGGGTGTCGGTGCGGGACTCCGCGACGCGCCGGCCCGCGACGGCCAGCCTGCGCGGTCGCAGGGCGGCCTGGCGGTGGAGGTCGTCGAGGAAGGTCGCGTCGCGCCACCAGCCGCGGCGGCGGTACTCGGCGGCGCGCTCCGCCGGGACCGCCCCGGCCGCAGGAGCGGTCCGCTCCCCCGCCGTCGTCCCCGCCCGCGTCGTGACAGGCGTGCTCATCAGCGGTCCTTCCTGCGCGCGGCCAGCAGTTCGGGCAGCGGGTTGCCGGCGCGGGCGGCGGCGATCTCCAGCAGGTCGCGGGTGTTCTGCCGCACCCGGTCACCGACCCAGTCGAAGACCCACGCCTTGCGCGCCTCGGCGGGCAGGTCGAAGGGGACGACCCGGGTGACGGCGAGGGCGGCGGAGGCGGCGCCGCCGATGTTGGCGATCACCCCGGGGACCAGGGCCGCCCCCGAGGCGGCCACCTTCTCCTTGGCGGCCGCGCTGGAGGCCAGGTTGGCGCCCTCCACCACCAGGCCGGCCCGCAGGCGGTGGGTGTTCTCGGCGGTGAGCGCGTACTTCTGCGCCGCGAGGATCAGGATGTCCGCGTCGACGTCCAGCCAGGCGTCGGGTTCGCCGGAGAGCCGGACGCCCTGCGGGAGACGGCTGCGGTCGATGCGGCCGAACTGGTCGGTGACGGCGACGAGTTCGGCCACCGGCAGCCGGTCGGCGCTGATCGTGCCCTCGACGTCCGCGATACCGACGACGACATGTCCGCGGTCCTCCAGGAACCGCGCCACCGCCCGGCCCACCGCGCCGAAGCCCTGCACCACGACCCGGGCGGGCTCGGTGCGGCCGCTGGCCTCCAGGGCGGTGATCGCGGCGACGCCGACGCCGTGGCCGGTGGCGTCGATCAGGGGCTCGTAGTAGGTACGCCAGTCGATCGGCATGTCCGGGGCGCCGAGGCGGTAGCGGGGGTCGTAGTTCGCCTCGGCGAAGAAGACGGCGCGGTCGGCGGGGGTGACGCCCATGTCGATGCCGAGGTGGATGCCGCCGTGCAGGAGCGGCTTCACCGTACGGCCGAAGGTGCGGAACGTCTCCTCGCGGTCGGTGCCGTCGGAGACGATTCCGGCCTTGGCCCCGCCGATGCGCAGCCCTGCCAGGGTGAACTTCTCGGTCATGTCCCGGGCCAGGCCGGCGACCTCCTCCTCGGTCACCCCGGTGGTCATCCGGGTGCCGCCCATGGCCAGACCGTCGACGAGCGTGTCGACGACCACCCAGCCCTTGATGGCGCCGCCGCTGCCGTGAAGGTGGACGGTGAGGGCGGGGTCCTGCGGCTCTTCCAGAGCACTCATGGCGAATTCCTTGCGTCAGGGGTGTGAGGGATCTCGGGGAACAGACAGGTGAGGGGAGGCGGGCGAGGCCGGGGTCACTGGTAGAGCTGGGCGAAGCCGCGCAGGATCTCCAGGCCGTCCGTGCGGAACTCCAGATGGGCCTGGGAGCCGAAGACGCGGCCGTCGTCGGAGCGGAGGAACTCGACGGGTGCGTGCTCGGAGCGGCCGATGGTGCGGTAGCCCGCCGGTGCTTCCTGGAGGTAGAGGGTGTGCCGGTGGAAGACGGTGACCGTCGGCTTCACGTGGGCGAAGAGCGGTTCCTGCGTGTCGACCTGTGCCTCGTAGCCGCCGACCCGCTGCGGCCCTTCCTCCAGGCGGCCGCCGGCGGCGACGGAGAGGATCTGCATGCCGCCGCAGATTCCGAAGACCGGCACGTCCGTGGTGGTGACGAGGTCGATCAGCGGCTTGTAGTACTCGGTGTCGTACGCGCGCACCTTGGTGCCGCTCAGCACGATCGCCTGGTAGCGGCCGTCCACCCGAGCGGGTACGGACAGGGCGTCGGACGCCTCGGTGTCCGAGCCCAACGTCTCGAACCGGGACCGGAGTTGCTTCAGGGACAGGGTTCCGTTGTTGACGACCAGTACACGGGGCCGCGTCATGCGTTCGCTCCTGACGGGTGAGGGGAGGGCCGCTCGTCGGTGATGACCGTTCCGGTACGGCCGTCCAGCAGTTCGGTGACGGCGGCGCTGCCGATGACGACCCGTTCCACGCCGCGGTCGAGGGCCTCCCCCGCGGCCCGCAGCTTCTTGCGCATGCCGCCCTTCGCGCCCTTGTCACGGAAGGCGGCCGCGTCCCGGCCGCTGATGAGCCGCACCGGCTCGCCGTCGATCAGGAGGTGGCCCACGTCGGTGACGAGGACCAGGTCGGTGGCGCCGGTGGCGCCGGCGATGGCGGCGGCGGCCCGGTCGGCGTCGGTGTTGACCTCCTGGCCCGCCGCGTTCCGCGCGAGCGGGGTGACGAGGTGGGCGTGGCCGGGTCGCAGGCTCTTCAGCGGGGTCACGTCGACACCGGTGATCGGGCCGACGAGGTTCTCCAGCTCGACGAGTTGCTTCTCCCGCCACCACCAGCGCTCTCCGTCGCCCGCGCTGACCAGTCCGTCGCTGCCGAGCAGCCGTTCCGCGGTGATGCCCCGGTCCGCGAGTCGGCCCAGGACGTCCGCGGCGAGTTCGGCGCTGACGGCCTTGATGTCGTCGATGACCTCGGGGGTGGTCCACCGGCTCTGGTTGCCGTAGCGGTCGCGCAGGATCGCCGACGGCTCGCTGTAGCGGGCGCTGAGCCGCTTGAGCGGCTTGGACCATCCGTGCACGAGCACCAGCGGGCGGTCCCGGCCGTGGCGGGCCAGGTCGTCCCACCAGCTGCCGTCGAGGTCGTCCAGGCAACTGCCGCCGAGTTTCACGACCGTGGGGGCGAGATGCTGTCCGCTCATGCCGGCATCACC
Organism: Streptomyces sp. M41(2017); assembly: GCF_002078175.1. GTDB lineage: Bacteria > Actinomycetota > Actinomycetes > Streptomycetales > Streptomycetaceae > Streptomyces. The sequence continues at coordinate 420,625 of NZ_MWFK01000002.1, forward strand.
GGCTGCTGCGTCAGTCCGGTCTCCTCGGGCAGCCCGAACCGCAGGTTCACGGCCTGCACCGCCTGTCCGGCGGCGCCCTTGACGAGGTTGTCGAGAGCGGCGAGCACGACGATCCGGCCACCCTCCTCGTCGTGAAGGACCGTGACGTCGGCGAAGTTGGAGCCGAGGACGACCTGCGGGTCGGGCACCGGGATCAGCGTCTCGTCGTGCCGGCGCACCCGCACGAACGGGCGTCCCTTGTAGAAGCGCAGGTACGCCCGCGACAGCTCGCGCTGGTCCACCTTGTCGTCGGTGAAGACGTACGAGGAGGTCAGCAGACCGCGCACGGTGGAGACGCCGTACGCCGACATGGACAGGTTGCCGACGGCGCCGGGCTTGCTCCGCTCCAGGAAGTCGGCGACCTCGGTGGCGTGCCGGTGCCCGGTCGGCGAGTACGGGGCGATGGCCCCGGCCCGGAACGGGTGCAGGTCGGAGGTGCGCAGTTGGACTCCGCCGCCGCTGGAGCCGCTCTTGCCGTCCACCACGACCGTCCTGAGGTCGAGGCCGAGGCCGAGCGTGAGCGGCGCCAGCCCCAGGGTGATCGCGGTGGCGTAGCAGCCGGGCAGCGAGATGAGCGGGGCGTCCTTCAACTGGTCGCCGATCAGCTCGGGTACGCCGTAGACGAAGCGGTCGGCCAGGTCGGTGCGCCGGGCGACCTTCGGGTACCAGCGGTCGTGCAGGTGCGGGGTACGGATGCGGAAGGCACCGCTGAGGTCGACGACGGCCGGGATCCGGTCGGCGAACAGGGAGGCCAGCTCGGCCGAGACCGGCGCCGGGGTGGCCAGGAAGAGGACGTCGACCTTGTCGGCGACCTCCTCCGTGACGTGTTCGACGGTCAGACCCTGGTGGATGCGCAGACCGGGGTGGAGTTCGGAGGGCCGCCTGCCGATGCTGGAGGAGCCGCCGAGGAAGGTCAGTTCCAGGTCGGGGTGCTGGGTGATGAGTCGGATGAGTTCGCCGCCGGCGAGCCCTGAGGCACCGACGACTCCTGCGCGGATCATGCGAGAAGCTCCTGCACGTAACGGCCGATGGCCGAGGGGATGTCCGCTCCGGTGGCGGCGGCGACCGCACGGAAGCCGGGCGCGTGGTTGACCTCGTTGACGACGTAGCCGTCGGGGGTGTCGAAGAGGTCGACCCCGTAGATCCCGGGTCCGAGGACGTCCACCACACCGTCGACGATCTTGAGTACGTCGGGGTCGTGGGCGACCGCGCGGTTCTTGTTGCCGAGGGCGGCGTTGTTGCGCCAGTCGCTCCCGCCGCTCTCGAACTCCGCGGCGCCGATCAGTTCGCGCCCGACGACGAAGCAGCGCACCGAACGGCCGCCCAGATAGGGCTCGACCACACTGGCCTGCTCGAAGGCGTGCGCCAGGTCCTCGATGTAGTCGTACACCGAGTGGGCGGTGTCGGCGTGGCGGATGAGCGTGACCCGCTTGCCCATACCTCCGAAGACGGGCTTGAGGACGAGGGGCAGCGGCAGTTCGCCGAGCGCCTTGTCGAAGTCCTTGCGGGAGAGGACGAGCCGGTGGTCCGGCACCGGCACACCCGCCGTGTGCAGCAGGGCACGCAGGCCGGCCTTGTTCTCGCAGGCGTGGATGGCTCGGGCCGTGTTCAGGGTGGGGATGCCGGCCGCCTCGGCGAGGGTGGCGATCAGTCCGCCGCGGGTGTAGCTGCGGCTGCGGATCAGGAGGGTCTCGTAACCCCTGACGGCCGGGGCGTCCGGGTGGCCGAGGGAGAGGGATTCGTCGTTGATCCAGTCCAGACGGAGTCCGAAGGCGGGGGCCGCCTCGATCAACAGGCGTTCCTCCCAGGCGATCCGGTCGGCGACGAGCGCGACAGCGCGCTGACCGGCCACGTCACTGACCCCAGTCGCGGAGCTGTACCTCGATCATCTCCAGCGTCAGACGACCGTCCTCGACGGCCTCGACGCGGAGGGTCAGGATGCACTCGGGGCAGGAGAGGGTCTCGCCCTTGGTGACCGGGGGCACGGTCAGGTCGGTCTCGCACTCGGGGCATACGCCGGTCAGGGTGGCGGTGGACATCGGTCAACTCCGTTTTGATGGGCGGGACATACGGGTGCGGGATGCGTGCGTTCGGGGTGATCGTGCCGGCGGGGCGATGCTGTGGGTGTGCGCGGTTCAGGTGTGCGCGGGGCGGAAGTCGATCGCGGCCTTGCGGATCGCGTCGCGGTCGAGCGTCGGGCATCCGTCGCGCTCCTGCCGCTGGGCCAGCCACGGGGTGAAGGCGTCGATGTCGACCTCCAGGCCGGAGTCGGCCAGCGCGTAGGCGACCAGAGCGGTGGTGAGTCGGCTGCGAACGCGCAACTCGCGCCTGTTGCCCACGAGTTCGGCGGGCAGTGTCTCGTACGCCTCGGGGTGGTTCAGCTGCCCGGGGAGTTCGTAGGCGAAGGCGTGCGAGGTGGTCGGCCCGGACTGGAAGGCGTCCCCCAGGCCGGCTCCGCCGAGCGCGATCCTCGACAGTTCGGTGAGGTGGCCCAGGTCGAAGCGGGTGTCGCCGTGGATCACGCGCAGCGAGGTGAGCAGCTCGGCCAGGGGGGCGTTGCCGCCACGCTCACCGATGCCGCCGACGGTGGCGGAGATCCATCGGGCGCCGGCCCGGACCGCGGCGAGGGAGTTGGCGACGGCCATGCCCAGCATGTTGTGGGAGTGGATCTCGATCTCGGAGCCGTCGATGGCGACGAGGTCCGCGATCACGCTTTCCATCTGCCAGGGGGAAAGACGGGCGACGGTCTCCGCGAGCCGGAACCGGTCGGCCCCCGCCGCGAACCCCGCCTCGACGTAGGGGACGAGCCGCTCCTTGGGGGTGCGGGCGCCGTCCTCGCCGCTGAACGTGACATGGAAGCCGCGCTCCTTGGCCTGGGTGATCGCCGAACGGGCCAGGGTCTGGAGGAACTTGGGGCTGGCGGAGTCGAGCTTCAGCCGCGCGTGTTCCTCGGAGGTGGGGATGGAGTACATGATGTGGCGCACGCCGAGGCGCTCGGCCTCGTCGAGGGCCCGAGCGACCTGACGGCGGTCGCGTACGACGAGGAGCGTCATGCTGCGCTCGGGGCCGACGGCCTCGTGGGTGGCGAGGACGAGTTCGGCGTCCTTGGAGTCCGGTCCGGAGACCATGCCCACCTCGACGAGTTCGACGCCCGTGCGCACCAGCAGGTCCGCGATGGTGGCGGCGTCGTCGGGGCCGAACTCGACGCCCGCCATGTGCGCGGAGTCGCGCAGTGTCGCGTCGGATATGCGGGGCGGCCTCTCCAGTTTCTCGAGGCTCTCTGCTTCTGCCATTTCCTTCACTCCTTGTTCCCGAAGGTCCGCGTTTCCGAAAGAGTCCGCGCATCGGAATTCGAGGACACCTGCCTGATCGCCGTTCAACATCCTTCGCGGCCCGGCCCGAAAGAGCAACATCGTCCGTGTCAGGCCTCTGTGGTGAAGTGTCAAGGAGTGTCAAGAAGGAAAGGGATTGCGGAGCGGGTGTGGGGTGCGTGCCAAATATCGGTCAGGGAAGGGACGCTCATGGAATCCAGGTCCTAGCGTGCGGTCATGGATCTCTTCTCGCTGCCCCGGCTGGGGGTCGTCGTCCCGCCGGAAAACCCCACGGCGGAACCCGAGTTCAACCATCTGCTCGGCACCGCGATGAATGTGTACACCTCACGGTTCCCGGTGACTCCGGGAGCCGGGCTCAGGGCGATGCTGGAGACGTACAACGAGGTTCTCCCGGCCCTGCTCGACAGCTTCGGCGAACTGCGCCTGGACGCCACGGTGGTGGCGTGCAGCGCCTCGCACTATCTGCTGGGCCCCGAGGGCGACCGGGCCTTCTGCGACGCGTTGTCCCAGCGCGCCGGCTCTCCCGTGCGATCCTCGACGCAGGCGATCCTCGCGGCCTGCGAGACGCTCGGGGTGGACCGTCTGACGCTCGTGTCCCCGTACCAGCCGTGGCTCACCGACACCTCGCGCTCGTTCTGGGAACGAGCCGGTCTCACGGTCGACGGAGTGGTGCTGGTTCCGGCGCGCGCGGATGCGGACGGTGGCGCGCACTACGATCCGTACGAGGTCACGACCAGGACGATCCTGGGGCGGATACGGGAGCGGGAACTGCCCGCCGGCACCGCCCTGTTGTTCACGGGCACAGGCATGGGCACCCTCGCCGCGCTGAACGAGCTCGCGCGCCGGGAACCGGGGCGCACGCTGCTGTCCTCCAACCTCGCGTCGGCCTGGTGGGCGCGGCGGGTGGCGGGTGTCACCGAAGAGGCACACCACCCCTTGCTGCGGAGGCTGGAGCGCACGTCCGGCCGCGCGTCCGTCCCCACGTAGGCATTCGCGCAGCTCCGACGGCGTGGCGGGGGGCCCGGGAACGCGGCCACGCGTCCCCGGGCCCCCACGGCACTCAGCCGGCGGACGTCTCGGCCATGCGCCAGGCGTGTCCCATGCGGTAGCCGACGCCCCGCACCGTGATGATCCAGCCGCTGGATCCGAGTTTCGCCCGGAGGCTGCTCACGTGCGTGTCGATCGTACGGCTGGTGTGGCCCCAGTTGCTTCCCCAGACCCGGGCCATGAGTTCCTTTCGCGTCACGACGGTCTCGGGGGTGGCGGCCAAGGTGTAGAGCAGCTCGAATTCCTTCGACGTGACACCGACGAGCCGGTTGTGCAGCCGTACTTCACGCAGGCGGGGATCGATATGCAGAGGGCGGAGGGAAATGGCGTCGGGAAGTACCTGCCGGGGCTGAGAACGACGTAGCACGGCTTCTATGCGGGCGCCGATCTCGCGGAATCCCCAGGTTTTCACGACGCAGTCGTCCGCGCCCGCGTTCAGGGCGAGAACGCGGCCCAGAGCGTCGTCGGCGTCGGTGACGGCAATGAGCGCGGTCTCACAGCTGTTCCGCAGCTCTCTGCACAATTCCAGTCCGTCGATGTCGGGCAACTCCAGGGAGAACAGCAACAGATCCGCGTCGCCGGCCGCGCGCAGGGCCCGCTCTCCGGTGCCGACACTGCGCGCCGTGAATCCCTGGCGCCGGAGGTCGCCCACCATCGTCGCGGCGTTCTCGGCGTTCTGCTCGACCACGAGTACCTGTCGCACGTGCTCACCCCTGTTCCTCGGCTTCACGTCAGTTCGAGGCGCCGGCGAGCGCGCCGGCCGGTGCGCGGGGCGGGTCAGGTGGGACGGCCTGTGTGCCGCGGCCGTTCAGGCGTTGGTAGACGTAGGCGGCCGAGGCCATGGTCATGTGATGGTGCCAGCCGGGGAAGGAGCGGCCCTCGAAGTCGAGGACGCCGAACCGCTGACCGAGCGCGTCCACGGCGGAGAGCGCCGCGGCGTGGCTCCGGGCCAGGCGGAGGTTCTCCCCCACGCGCCGGTCCGTGAGGGTCGTGAGCCAGTAGCGCGCGGGCCCGCGGCCTTCCGGGTCGGGCCGTTCCAGGATGCGGTACGGACGGGCGTCGGGTTCGTCGGCACCGCCGGGTGCGGTCAGCCCGACCCTGTCCGCGTGGGTGTGGACCGGCACGGCCCTGACGGGTCCGTCGGGGGTCTGCCGCAGGAGCACGTGTGTCTGCCGGCCGTGCCGCACCTCCATGAGGGTGCTCACCGTCGTGACCACGGGGGCCTGTCGTCCCGTGACCACCTGCTGGTCCGGGGAGACCTCGCACACCACGTCGGCCCGCAGTCGGAGGAGACCCGCGAGGACCCCCACCACGTCGTCGCACCGGGTGAGGTCCAGCACCCAGGGCAGGCGCGGGAGATGAGGCTGTTCGGCCAGCTCGGCGGCGTACCGGACGACGTGGTCGGCGGCGGTGCGTCCCGCCTCCGCGCCGGGGATGCGGGCCCGGCGCCTGCGCTCGCGGTCGGAGTCCCAGACTCCGCCGAGCACGAGGCTCCAGGCCACCGGGTAGGAATGGGTGCCCGAAGTGAGGAACAGGCCCAGGGCGCGCTGGCAGTTGACGGTGCGTCCGGTCTTCGCGTCGACGCGCCGGTGCACGCCCGCCGAGTGCTCGCCCCGCTTGGGGATGACGAGTTCGGCGACGGTCCAGGCGTGCGGAGTCGTCCGCGCCGCCACCAGTCGGGTGAGCCGTCGGCGCACCGGAACCCAGTCCCACGGACTGGCGTTGATGAACTGGTGCAGGCCGCGCGCCGCAGCAGCGGGTAAGGGGCTGGCCCGGGCTATGCGGCGCAGTGTCTTCTTGCCGGACACATGGAGCAGGGCCCACAGGTACGCCTGGGCCCAACGCCGCTGCTCGGGGCGCTGGTTCGTCCCGAAGACCTCGTCCATGAACGTCCGCATGCGTGCGCCGTCGTCCGGCGCCCCCGCGCGTATCCCACTCGACGACATCCGACGCCACGCCCCCTCGATACCGGTCACCGCCCGCACCCGAGTGGATGCATGGCACATACGTACGAGGTGAAAGTACCGTTCCGGCCAGGGTTTACCCGGGTCCGCCGTCTACTTTGCGAGATCGCCGCCTGACCTGCGCAAACGCCGCTCTAAGGAGCTTGGGCGGACGATGCGCGTGGAGCAGGGGACACGCTCCACCAGGGGTGAAGCGGTGCGACGGACATGTCAGGTGAAATATTAACAAGTCATGAACTTGCCTCATGTGCCGCACGCGGACACGGATGTCGGCGGCAGCGTCCCGGCGCCGTACGAGTGCGCCGCCCGTCACGCGCCGGCGATCACGAGTGGACGACCGACCGCCGCAGGAACGCTCATGGCTCCTGCGGCCGGCCGTCGCCCGCCCCCGGCGCTCAGGCGGCCGGGTCCGCCACCGGCTCCTCGGAAGGAGCGACGGGTCGCCGGGCGGGGAAGCCCGCCCGGCGGGCGTACAGGACGACCGCGATCACCGGAAGCAGGAGCACCAGGACCGTCCAGGGGAAGGACTCGCTGCCGACCACGTCGAGCAGGACGCCTCCGACGATGCCGCCGCCCGCCATCGCCACGTTCCACAACGTCACGAGCATCGCCTGGGCGGCGTCGGCGGATTCACCTCCCGCGTCCCCGACAGCGGTCTGGAGCAGCGTGGGCACACCGCCCCAGCCCAGACCCCACAGCACCGCGGCGACATAGATGAGTGCGGTGGTGTCGGAGAGGACGGCGAGGAGCGCGGCGGCGAGGGCGACGAGCAGCGCGCCGCCGATCGTGAGGCCGCGCAGCCGTCGGTTGATCTGCGCCCCGACGATCCAGATGCTCGCCAGCGAGGCGGCGCCGAAGACGAGGAGCACCAGGCCGGTGCTGCCGCCGAGGCCCAGGTCGTCGAGGTAGGTGGCGATGTACGCGTACAGGATGGTGTGGGCGAGGACGAAGACGAGGGTGACGAAGAGGACCGGAGTCACTCCCGGGATGCGCAGGGTGGGCAGCATCCTGGGCCGCTCGCCGCGTTCCTGTCCGGGGAAGTCCGGGACGGCCGCGGTGATCCACGCCAGGAGCAGCAGGGTGAGCGCCGTCATCGCGAGGAACGCCACGCGCCAGCCGAGCCAGTCGCCGAGGAACGTTCCGGCGGGCACACCGAGGGCGAGCGCGACGGGGATGCCCGCCATGGCGACGGCCATCGCCTTGCCCTGGAGGTGGGCGGGAGCCATGCGCCGCGCGTAGCCGGCGAGCAGGGCCCAGGCCACGCCGGCGGCGACACCGGCGACGAACCGCGCCGCCATGGTGAGTTCGTAGACGGACGACACGGCGGTCACCGTGTTGGCGAGGGCGAAGCCTCCCATGGCGGCGAGGAGCAGCTTCTTGCGTCGCCAGCCCGCGGTCGCGGCGGTGAGCGGGATCGCGGTGAGGGCGGTGCCGATCGCGTAGACGGTGACGGTCTGGCCGGTCGCCGACTCGCTCACATGGAGGTCCCGGCTCATCGCGGGCAGCAGACCGGCGGGGAGGGTCTCGGTCAGGCTGGTGATGAAGACGGCCGTGGCGAGGGCCAGCAGGGCGAACAACGGGAGTTTCCGCTGTTCCTCGCCTTCACTCTTCGGTTCGGATGCCGCAGCGGCGGGCGCCGTGTCGGGTGCGGTGCTCATGGGATGTGCTCCAGGTCTTCCGGAAGGGGGTGTGGGACGTCGAGGGGCGTGGGGACGGTGAGGGGCAGGGGGGACGGACGGCGTACGGGACGGTGGCCGGTTCACGGGAAGGCGAGGCCGCCGTCGACAGGCAGCCGCACGCCCGTGGTGAACGTCGCCTCCGTGGCCAGGAAGAGTGCGGCGCGGGCCACCTCCTCGGCGGCGCCGAGACGGCCCAGCGGAGGCAGGGGGACGGCGCCGGCGCCCGGCGCCTCGATACAGCCGGGGGCCACCGCGTTGACGCGGATGCCCCGGGCGACGAGTTCGGTGGCGAGCGCCCGTACGACGTCGGGGCAGGGGGCCGGTGCCGTGAGCACGATCGCGCTGCCGTCCCGGAGGTGAGGCAGCAGGGGCCGCGCGGAGGCCACGGCGTCGGAGAACAGGAGGTCGAGGCCGCCTTCCGTGGCGGCCTCGGGACCGGCACCCGCCGGTGCGACAAGCGCTGCTTCGAGGGTGGCCGGGGTGACGACGCGGGCGGCGGAGCCCAGCTCGGCGACCGCGTGGGCGCGCTCGGGTGCGGTGCGGACGGTCAGCAGGACCGTGGCCCCGCCCTCCACGAGCCGCTTCGCGATGGCCAGGCCGATGCCGGTGACCTCGCCGACCACGAGGGCTTTCCTGCCCGCGTACCTGGCCATGTGTGCCGCTCCTTTCGGGGGTGCCCGTTCCTCGCCGGTGCGTGGCGCCTCCCGGAAGACGACTCTGCGCCCGGCCCCTTCGGGGAACCTTCCGGAATCCTTCGGGCCCGACCGTGGGCGGGCGGCGGCACGGCCCTCGCCGAGAGCCCGCGGAGGCCGGTTCCCCGGACATGTACGGTGTGACCATGCGGTTTGGGGTGCTCGGGCCACTGATGGTGTGGGACGGCGAGGGCCGGGAGGTCAAGGTCCCCGAGGCCAAGGTCCGGGCTCTGCTGGCGTCCCTGCTCGCGAACGACGAAGGACCGGTGTCCGCCGACCGGCTCATCGAGGACCTGTGGGGCGACGTGCCCCCGGGCAATCCCCGCGCCGCGCTGCAGGCCAAGATCTCCCAACTGCGCAGGGTCGTCGGCCGTGACCGTGTGGTGCGGCAGCCGCCCGGCTATGGGCTGCGGCTCGACGGCGACGACGAGGTGGACGCCGTACGGTTCCGCGCCCTGGTGACCGAGGCCCGCCCCGTCCAGGACCCGCGCACCCGGGCCGCCCTGCTCACCGAAGCACTGGACCTGTGGCGCGGGCCGGCGTACGCGGACTTCGCGGACGACGGCTTCGTACAGGGAACCGCGCAACGCCTCGCGGAGCAGCGGCTGTCCGTGCTGGAGGACCAGGCGGAGGCGCGTCTGGAGGCACAGGACCACGCGCTTCTCGCCGGGGAGCTCGCCGACCTCGTGGCACGCCATCCCCTGCGGGAGCGCCTGCGCGCCGTCCAGATGAGGGCGCTGTACGCGGCGGGACGACAGAACGAAGCGCTCGCGTCGTACGACGATCTGCGGTGCCGGCTGGTCGAGGAACTGGGCGTCGACCCGAGCCCCGAACTGGCCGCCCTGCACGGCTCGGTGCTCCGGCAGGACCCCGAGCTGAGCGCCGGAACCTCCCGGAAGAGAGAGCGGAGCCCGGCACCCGAGGTGCGGAACGGCGCGACGAGCGCCCTGGCCGCATCCGGCACGGGGCCCGACGTCTCCGCGCATGTTCCCGGGCCGGGGCCGCACACGAATCTTCCCGTTCCCCTCACTCCACTCGTCGGCCGTCACGAGGCACTCGCCCGACTGTCCCGACTCCTCACGGAACAGCGGCTGGTGACCCTCACCGGCCCCGGCGGCGTGGGCAAGACCCGGCTGGCCGTGGCGGCGGCAACGGCCGAGCGGGAGAGTGCCGAGGCCGGTCAACCGGCCGACGGCGTATGGCTCGTGGAGTTCTCCGGCATCCGCTCCGGCACCGCGGCGGACCTGGCGCAGGTCCTCGCCGCCACCCTCGGCATCCGGGACGACACCCCTCACTCATTACCGGGCACCGGCACCTCCGACGCCTCCCTGCCGCACCGGCTCGCCGCGGCCCTGCGCGACCGGCGCACCCTGCTCGTCCTGGACAACTGCGAACACGTCATCGACGCGGCCGCCGAACTCACCGAGCTTCTCCTGCGCACCGCGCCCGGACTGCGCGTCCTGGCCACCGGGCAGCAGCCTCTCGGCCTGGCGGGCGAGGCGGTGTTCCTCGTCGAACCCCTGCCGCCCACCGACGCCGTCCGCATGTTCATGGAACGCGCGGCCTCCGCGACCCCCGGTTTCCCGCGCGACCCGCAGGCGCCGGACGAGACCGAGCGGCAGGCCGTCGCCGAGATCTGCGGCCGTCTCGACGGCATCCCGCTCGCACTGGAACTCGCCGCCACCCGCGTACGGGCCCTGGGAGTCAAGGGGCTGGCGGCCCGGCTCAACGACCGCTTCCGGGTGCTGACCTTCGGACAGCGCGGGGCGCCGGCGCGCCAGCAGACCCTGCGGGCGGTCATCGACTGGAGCTGGGAGCTGCTCAGCGCACCCGAACGCATCGTTCTGCGACGCCTCGGCGCGCACAGCGACGGCTGCGACCTGGAAGCCGCCGAAGCCGTCTGCGCGGGTGACGGTGTCACCCGGGACGAGGTCCTCGACCTCGTCACCCGCCTGGTCGACCGCTCCCTGGTCGTCGTGGTGGAGGGACCCACCGGCCCCCGCTACCGCCTGCTGGAGTCCGTCGCCGCGTACGCGACCGAACAGCTCCACGAGATGGAGGACTTCAGCGCCGTACGGGACCGTCAGCTGCGCCACTACCGGGCCCTCACCGAACACGCCGAGCCGCATCTACGAGGCGACGCACAGCAGTTCTGGCTGGCCCGGCTGGACGCCGAGGCCGGCAACCTCCGTACGGCACTCGACGAAGCGCTGCGCCGCGCGGGTGCAGGGGAACCGGAGGAGGCGGTCAGGCTGACCACCGCTCTGGCCTGGTGGTGGCTGTTGCGGGGCCGGCTCAACGAGGCCCGCCGCAGACTCGGTTCGGTCCTGGCCACCACGTCCGGCTCCTCGACACCCGCCGAACTCGCCCTGCTTCAGACGGCGTTCGCCTTGCTCACCGGGGACTCCTCAGCGGTCGCCGCCGCGTCGGCGAACCGATGCACCGGCACGGGAGACGGCCTCGCCGCGAGCGGCCTCGGCACCCGCGCCGAGGCGATCCCCGACCCCGTCCGACGCGCCCGCGCTCTGTGGCTCTGCGCGTACGGTCTGTTCTGCGCCGGCGACACCGCCGAGGGCGACGAGCTGAACACCCGCGCCCTCACCCTGTCCACCGCTGCCGGGGACCAGTGGGGCACTGCTGCCGCGCTCGGGCTGCGAGCGTCCCTTGCACTCGCTTGCGGCGACCTCGCCGGACTGGGCCGCGACGGCCTGCGGAGCGCCCGGACCTTCCGTGAACTCGGCGACCACTGGGGCGAGTTGCAGACCGTGTCCCCCCTCGCCGCACTCGCCGAGATCAAGGGCGCCTACGGGGACGCGGAGCGCCGCCAGCACGAAGGGCTGCGGATGGCGCGCGAGTTGGGCCTGGAGGCGGAGGTGTCCGCGCGGCTCTCCGGGCTCGGACGCCTCGCGCTGCTCGCCCGCGACTGGGAACGCGCCCGTGACCTGCATGAACAGGCGCGTCGGATCGCCGTCGAGCAGGGCTACAAGTACGGCGAGATCCACTCCGTGATGGGCCTCGCCCTCGGTGCGCGCCGCTCCGGAGACCTCGACACGGCCGAGACGCATCTGCTGCGGATCCGCGACGGCTACGCCGACGTGTCGTCCCGGGCGGGTGACCACCTACTCCTCGCCGAACTCGGCTTCACCGCCGAGCTCCGCGGCGACGCGAAGGGGGCGTCGAGGCACCACCTGGAAGGGCTGGAGATCGCCCGGCTCCTCGCCGAACCTCGCGCTCTGGCCCTCTCCCTGGAGGGGCTGGCCGGCGCCGCGGCCCTGCCGGGGCAGGTTGCCGGCGCCGCGTACGCGGCCGAACTCCTGGGCGCGGCGGCAGCCGCCCGCTCCCGCGCCGGAGCCCCGCTGCCACCCGCCGAACGCGGTGACGTCGACCGCGTCACCGATGCGGCGCGGAAGGTACTGGGCGTCTCCGCGTTCACGGAGGCGTACGAGCGTGGAGGTCTGCTGACGGCCGAGGAGGCGATGCGCCACGCCCGCTTGGGACTTGGCCTGTCGGGGCGGGACGCCGGTTGACCGAACCGGGCTGCCGGACCTGCCAGGCCGGTGGGTGGACGCTTCTCGGTGAACGCGGCGGCGCCCTCGGTCGCAGCGCTGGTGGTGAAGACCGGAGCGCCGAGGGAATCCTGAACGATGCAGGCTGCCCGGTCGTCTAGTCCTCGGGGAGCTTCGCGTCAGGCGTCGGAGATCGCCGACGACCCGAGGGACGCGCCCACGACACCGTAGCGGCGGTCCCCGATGGTGAACTCCCCCATCGGGGTCATGCCGAAGCCGTCGACATGGGCTCCCCACGACGTCCGGTTGGCCCGTTCGATGAAGGCGACCATCGCGTCGGCTCGTCCCGACCCCGCTCGGAGGGCCGCCGTGTACAACCCGCGGGCCACCCCCTTTCCGCGGTACGCGGTGGCGACCACCACGGGTCCGTAGAACAGCCACGGCATGGCACGGAGCGGCCGGCCCTGCCACCTCAGCGAGTCCTGGGCGTCCAGGACCGCCCGGGCAGGCGGCGGCGGATCGGTCATGTTCTCCGGGGAGAGAAGACCGAGCAGGCCGGCCAGGAGCCCGTCGTCGTCCGCGACGAGAAAGCTCCTGTCCTCGGCCATCGAACGCAGGGTGCCGGCATCGAGGCCGCCCTGGACAAAGCCCTGTTGAGCGCGCTCCCGCTCCGTGAGCGCGTCGTAGTGATGGGCCGCGAACAGTTCGGCCATGGCCGGGGCGTCGGCCGTGACGGCGTGGCGGTAGTCCATGGCACTGGCCTCTCGGTGCGGGCCGGGACGCGTCCCGCCTCGTTCAGCGGGGCTCTCGGTACCGTCCGCCCCGGACGAGCATAGGAGGCCGGAGCCCGTCACGACGGCGGACGGGCAGGCCTTGAGCCGCGTCAGGAGAGCCAGTCGGTGTAACGCGTGGCCGCCAGATGAGCGCTTTTGTCGGTGAGGACGTCACCGTCGACCGCGGCGAACATGCCGGCGGTGGGGTCGGTGACGACGGTCCTCGGGTCGCCCTTGTGGGACAGCGTGATGCGGCCCAGTTCGTCCAGGCCGAAGACCTCAGGGCCGCCGATGTTGCGGACGGCGTTCAGCGGGGCGCCCACGGCGACCTCCGCCACGGCGTCGGCGACGTCCTCGGCGGCGATCGGCTGGATGGGCGTGGCGGGCAGACGGACGGTGTCGCCGTCGGCGGTCCAGGACAGGACGGCGTCCATGAACTCCATGAACTGCGTGGCCCGGACGATCGAGTAGGGAAGGGGTCCGGCCTTGAGGACCTCCTCCTGGAGGACCTTGGCACGGTAGTAGTCCAGCTGCGGCACCCGGTCCACACCGACGATCGAGAGGATGACGAAGTGACGGGCGCCGCCCTTGCGGGACGCGGTCAGGAGGTTGTCCATCGAGGTCTGGAAGAAGGCGAGGGAGGCCTCGTCGAACGTCGGCGAGTTGGTCAGGTTGACGACGACGTCCGCTCCGGCGACCGCCCGGTCGAGTCCCTGGCCGCTGATGACGTCGATGCCGGTGGACTGGGAGTGCGGTACGGCCTCGTGTCCGGCGGCGTTGAGCTTCGTGACGACCTGCGAGCCGATCAGCCCGGTTCCGCCGATGACTGCGATCTGCATAGCGCGCCTTTCGTCGATGAGTGGCACAAAACGAGTCAAAGTATGCATCCGCGACGTGGCCCCGAAGCGGTGCCACCGCCGACCGCGGGACGACGGCTCGACGGCGACACGTCTGGTCGAGCCCACGCGTCGGCAGGAGCAGGCGTAGGCCGGTGAACCCGTACGGGGCACGGACGCGGTGCCGCCGGTCCAGGCTCTCGCCCGGCAGCGGCCGGTGTCCGGCGAGAGGCGCGCGAGCCGGCGCCGACCGACCGCGAGCATCGCCGCCGATGTGGGTACTCGGACCGACGACAGCTGCGCGAGCGGACGGAACCGGCATGAGAGCCCGGCCACCAGGCGAGTGCATTTTGAGCGACACCGGCACCCGGCGGGCATCCCTCTACAGATCGGCCCGCGGGATCCGTCCGTACCGACGACGAAGGAGCAACAGCATGGCAAGCGAGCAGTCCGGCACGACGAATCGGCGCGGCAGGTCCGTGGCGAGCCCGGTGGCCGAGCGTGCGGGATGGGACGACGTCGACGTGCGGGCGGTGGACACCGTGCGGCTGCTGGCGGCGGACGCGGTGCAGAAGGTCGGCAACGGCCACCCCGGTACGGCCATGAGTCTGGCCCCGCTGGCGTACCTGCTGTTCCAGAACGTGATGCGTCATGATCCGAGCGATGACCAGTGGCTGGGGCGGGACCGCTTCGTCCTGTCCTGCGGGCACTCCAGCCTGACCCTCTACATCCAGCTCTACCTCGCCGGCTACGGACTGGAGCTGTCCGACCTGGAGGCGTACCGCACCTGGGACTCGGCCACTCCCGGCCATCCCGAGTACCGGCACACCCGGGGAGTGGAGATCACCACCGGGCCGCTGGGGCAGGGACTGGCGAGCGCCGTGGGGATGGCGATGGGTGCGCGCCGCGAGCGCGGCCTGCTGGACCCGGACGCGGAGCCGGGCAGCAGCCCCTTCGACCACCACGTCTACGTCATCGCTTCCGACGGCGACATGATGGAAGGGATCACGAGCGAGGCCTCCTCGCTCGCCGGACACCAGCAGCTCGGCAACCTGACGGTGTTCTACGACTCCAACCACATCTCGATCGAGGACGACACGGACATCGCCTTCAGCGAGGACGTCCCGGCCCGCTACGCCGCCTACGGCTGGCACGTGCAGACCGTCGACTGGACCGTCACGGGCGAGTACGTCGAGGACGTCGACGCGCTCCTGGCAGCCGTTCGTGCCGCTCAGGAGGAGACGGACCGGCCCTCGCTGATCATGCTGCGCACCCTGATCGGCTGGCCCGCCCCCACGAAGCAGAACACCGGCAAGGCCCACGGTTCCGCGCTGGGGGACGAGGAGGTCGCCGGGACGAAGGAGGTGCTCGGGTTCGACCCCGGGCAGGACTTCACCGTCGAACCCGAGGTTCTGGAGCGCACCCGTCAGGTCTCCGAACGCGCCTCCGGGACGCGCGCCGCGTGGGACGAGCAGTTCGCGGCCTGGCGGGCGGCGAACCCCGACCGGGCGAAGCTGCTGGAGCGTCTGCAGGCGCAGCGCCTGCCCGACGGCTGGACCGACGCCCTGCCCGCCTTCCCGGCCGACGAGAAGGGCATGGCCACCCGAGCCGCCTCCGGTGAGGTTCTCAGCGCGCTGGCACCCGTCCTGCCCGAACTGTGGGGCGGCTCGGCCGACTTGGCGGGCAGCAACAACACGACCATGGACGGGGAGCCGTCCTTCGTCCCGGCCAACCGACAGACCAAGGACTTCAAGGGCGGTCCCTACGGGCGCACCCTGCACTTCGGTATCCGGGAACACGCCATGGGGGCGATCCTCAACGGCATCGCCCTGCAGAGCCTCACCCGCCCCTACGGCGGCACCTTCCTGACCTTCTCGGACTACATGCGCCCCGCCGTGCGCCTGGCCGCGTTGATGAAGCTCCCCGTCACGTACGTGTGGACGCACGACTCCATCGGCCTCGGCGAGGACGGCCCGACCCATCAACCGGTCGAACACCTCGCCGCGCTGCGCGCCGTCCCGGGTCTGGACGTGGTGCGCCCGGGTGACGCCAACGAGACCGCCGCGTGCTGGGCAGCCATCCTGGAACACACGGACCGCCCCGCCGCACTGGTCCTGACCCGGCAGAACGTTCCCGTACTGGACCGTGGCGACGGCACCTACGCCGCGTCGGGTGAGGCCGCCCGGGGTGCGTACGTACTCACCGACGGAGCCGAGGGCGGTTCGGAGCCCGACGTCATCCTCATCGCCACGGGGTCCGAAGTGCACATCGCCCTGGAGGCCCGCGAACTGCTGGCGGCCGACGGCCTGGCGGTGCGGGTCGTCTCGATGCCCTGCCAGGAGTGGTTCGCCGCCCAGCCCGTGGCGTACCAGGACGAGGTCCTGCCTCCTTCCGTACGAGCCCGGGTCAGCGTGGAGGCGGCGGTGGGCCAGGGCTGGCGCGAGGTGGTGGGCGATGCCGGACGCATCGTGAGTCTGGAGCACTACGGCGCGTCCGCGGACTACCAGCGCCTGTACTCCGAGTTCGGCATCACCCCCGAAGCGATCGCTGCCGCGGCCCGCGACAGCATCCAGGACGCCGACGGCACCCCCCGCCCCGGCGGCTACCGACAGACCTACGCCCCGAAGGACGGCGGCACGGGCGACCGCCCCTGACACACCTTCACGGCTCCCCCGTACGCTTCCCGGCCGGGAAGCGTACGGGGGAGCCGCGGCGGCGGGTCAGTGCCGGTGCGCCGAGGGCCCCGTGGTGAGGGTGAGCGTCTGCTCGGCCGCCGTGCGGCCCCCGCCGACCGGGCCTTCCTTGGTGTCCGTCCATGCCCGCGTCGGGGTGGTCTCCGCGAGCCTGGTCGGGTTGCCGGACAGCCCCAGGACGAGTCCGCTGTAGCGGTTGACCAGGCGGTACGTTCCGGTTGCCGCGCCCCTCGTGGTCGTGGAGGGGACGACGAACCACTGCTGCCCGACCGTGGGGCCGCCGGCCCGCGCGGTGGTCACCGTGGGCTTGGCTCCCCACGCTCGCCCGGCGTCGCTCGTGGCGTCGACGCCGAGGAGCCCTCCGGTGGAGGCGTTCGCGATGCGGTACGAGCCGTCGCCGTCGGAGGTGAACTTCCACCGGCCCAACGGTGAACTGCCGTCCCCGGCAAGAGAGGTGGTCGCCGCACCGCCTTGCACCTGGGCGAGGAGCCGCCCGGTCCCGCTCGCGATGGTGCAGGTCTTCCCCGAGACGACGGGAGCGGCGGGGACGCTGGTGTCGACGACGGTCTCGTAGTACTCGCCGTCGGTGCCGTCTGCGCACTGGAACGAGCAGTAGCTGCGGAACCTCTTGCCGACGATGGTCGACCCGGTCCGGTTCACCGAGTCGAGCATCCAGCGGTACCAGGAGCCGGTCCGGTAGCCGCCGGTGTCGCCGAGCAGGCGCCACTTCTGGGTGGCGAGGTTGTCGGTCGCGTAGAAGCGCTGCGGCTCGGAGGAGTCCTGCACGACGGCTTCGGGCTGTCCGATGTAGAGGCCCAGGTGGGCGTCGTACGCGATGTTCATCGTCAGCAGGTCGGACTTGGCGGGCAGTGTGCCGGCCTTCTGCTGTTCGGCGACGCTGCCGGGGTTGCGCGGGTCGTAGTCGTGCCCGACAGCCGTGTAGCCGGTGGGGTGTTCGGCGTCGACGGGCTCCATGTTGCTCTCCAGGCCGCCGAGTCCGGGCTGCGACCAAGCGCCGCCGTACCACTTCTTCCACGAGCCGGGCGCCATCTTCGCGGACATCGGGGCGCGGGCCACGTGGGCGCGGCTGCCGTCGGTCCAGCCTCCGGGGACGCCGGCCTTCGGTATCGCGCGGGAGTTGTAGTAGACGTAGAAGTAGCCGGAGGCGGTGTCCACGAACAGGCGGGGGTCACCGTCGCCGTAGTCGTAGGTCTCGTGCGGAAACGCCGTGTCGTCACCTCTCCTGGTGCTGTACGGCGAGGTCAGCACATGGCTCTTGAAATGCCACGTCCGGCCCTGGTCCTTCGAAACGGTGTAGTCGATCGCGTCGTAGTGGAGACCGTCGCCGAAGGGGCTCGGGGTGAACTCGTTGTGGACGAGGCCGTACCAGTCTCCGCTGTCGGGATCGACCCACACGCCCATCAGGTCGCAGTAGTTCTTCTGCGCGTAGCTCGACGTGTCCGGGGCGTACGTGGACTCGCGGCCGGTGGGGCTGTTGTTGCAGCGCCAGGTGGTGTCGTCGTTGCGATCGCGCGGGTCGGCGGGGTTCACGGCGTCGCTCAACGCCGCGTCGCGGGTGGCCGCGTCGAAGTTCGCGCCGGAATAGAAGGTCCACTCGCGAGGGTCGTCCGCGCCGTACAACGCGTGGGCCGACTGGTAGTGGAACGAGCCGTCCTTGTCGATGTAAGTCGCGGCCGGGCTGTCGTCGGGGTGGGTCCACGCGCCCTTCGCGCCGACGGAGACCGTGAAGGTGGGGGCTTCGGCGGACGCGGGCCGGGTGGTGAAGCCGCCGAGCAGCATCGCGCCGGCGGCGGCCAGCGCGCAGACGGCCTTGGTTCCTGGACGAGCTGGCACAACTGCTCCTCTCATGCCTGAACACGCCGTGTCGACAGGGCTGTTCAGGAGGGGCGAGACGTCCGGAGGGGGGCGCCGACGCGAGCAGGCCGGGGCCGTCGGACCGTGGGGGTTCGCAGGGCGTTCGTGGTGCCGGTTGATTTAGTTCGACTAGAATCCGAACTAATACAGAAGCTGTCAAGGACTACGGTGGACCGGGCACGCGAGGATCTCCCCTCAACCCGGTTGCCGGCCGGAGCACTTGTCAGCACGGGAACGACGGCCCACGCACCGGTCGCGGGCCAGGGAGGGACATCGGTGAGCCGCACGTGACCGAACTCGACATGACGCGGCTGCCGCATGCCGCCCTCCCGGACGCCACCGGCCCGCGGGACCGGGCGTCCGTCCGCCGTACGAACCTGGGGGCGGTGCTGGGCCTGCTGCGCGACAGCGGCCCGCGCTCCCGCGCACAGATAGCGATCGACACCGGCCTGCCCAAACCGACGGTCACCAGCCTCGTCGCCGAACTCGTCGCCCTGCGCCTGGTCCGCGAGGGCCCCGCGCGGAGGGAAGGAGCCGTGGGCCGCCCCGGCACACTGGTGGAGCTGGACGGTGGGGCCATCTGCGGCGTCGGCGTGGAGATCAGCACCGGCTACGTCCACATCCTCGCGCTGGCCCTCGACGGGACAGAGGTCCACGAGGACCGGATCTCGCTCGCGGTCAGGGACGAAGGCCCGGACGCGACGCTGGACTTGACGTCCGTTCACCTGGCCGACTGCCTCGCCGCCCTCGACCGCGAAGGCAGGCGCCCGGTCGGACTCACGCTCGCCCTGCCCGGCGTCATCGACATAGCCTCGGCCACGGTCACGTACGCCCCTGGGATCGGCTGGCGCGACGTGGCCGTCGCCGACGCGCTGCGGACACGCCTCGAGCGGGCCGTCCCGGGGACGCTCCCGCCGATCGCCGTGGACAACGACGCCAAGCTGGCCGCTCTCGCCGAGTACGCGCAGGTGCGCGGCTCCGGTGTGCACGACATGCTGTGCATCACCGGGGAGCGGGGCATCGGGGCCGGCATCGTCAACGACGGCCGACTGCTCCGCGGCGCCGCCGGATTCGCCGGCGAGGTCGGCCACATGCCCCTCGATCCGCACCGCAACCCCTGCGTCTGTGGTCGTTACGGCTGCTGGCAGACCATGGTCGGTCTGGACGCCATCCTTCGGCTCGCCGCACCCGGCAACGACCCGGTCCATGACCCTGACGTCGAACTCGCCATCCGACTGGGCGACGTGCGCCGCCGGGCCGAGGCCGGCGATCCCCGCACCATCAGCGCGCTGGACCGGGTGGCACATGACCTCGGCCTCGGCCTCGCGCTGCTGGCCGATGTTCTCAATCCCCGACTCGTGATCCTGGGCGGCTACTTCACCCACATCGGTGACCTGTTCCTGGACACCGTCCGCGAGAGTGTCCGGGCCCGGGTGATGGCACCGCAGGCGGGAGGCTGCGAAGTACGCCTTTCCACCCTGGGGTTCACGGCAGCGGCACGCGGCGGGGCCCAGCTCGCACTCGACGCGGTCTACCGGCGGCCCGCCCTGTTGTCGTAGCACGGGGCGGGGTGGCGAGCCCGGGGGCAGGTGCGAAGGCCGGTGGAGCGCGGCTTCGGTCACGCCCGGTGCCGGGTGAGTCCCGGCGCCCTCGCATCCGATCGCGCCCGCGAGCGTGGGCACGCGTGTCGGCACGGCCCGGACGGCACCCTTCCATCAGAGTTCCCGTACGGGCCATGTCGCGCGCCGGGTCGCATCACCCCGGACGCGCGACAGCCGTCGCATGAGGGAAGGTATGGGGATGAAGCACGGTGACGCCGACAGACTTCGAGGCCCGACATGCCGGGTGACGAGGAGGTGGAGGTGATGGGGTTCAGCCGTGCCGAGCTGGAGAGTTTCCGAGGCGGGTCGCTGCCCGACCTCCTCGGTCCTCGTACGCGGCTGCTCTTCGTGGGAGTCAACCCTGGACTGTCGGCCGTGGCCCTGCAGGCGCCCTTCCCCAGCCGTACCAACCGCTTCTACCCGGCCTTGTACAGGGCGGGTATCACCGAGCGGCTGATCGACGCCTCCTCCGGGTTCGCCCCCGGCGACCGGGAATACCTCGTCGAGCGGGGCGTCGGGGTCACCGCCCTCGTCCCGAAGGCCACCGCACGAGCGGACGAACTGACCGCGGCGGAACTGGTCGCGGGAGCAGAGGCCCTGGCCGAGACGGTCGAGCGCGTCGAGCCGCACGTGGTCGCCGTTCTCGGGATCACCGCGTTCCGGGTCGCGTTCGCGATGCCCAAGGCCCGTGTCGGCCGCCAGCCGGGCCTGTTCGCCGGCGCACAGCTGTGGGTCGTGCCCAACCCGAGCGGTCTCAACGCCCACTCCTCGCTCGCGGACCTGGCCGTCGCCTATCGCGAGGTCGCTGTCGCCGCCGGAATCGAGCTCGTGCCGACTTCACCGTAGAGCACACGTCAGCAGCGCGGAAGCGGATTCGTCTCGTCGATGACGTCACTGTCCTTCACGAAGCCCCAGCCGTCGTGACCGAGGTGAGGATTGTCGGCGAGCGTGTAGATCCAGCGGTTGGGATGGGGACCACCGCCGCCGGTCGGATCGCCCTCGTACCGACAGGTGAACCAGTTGCTGTCGGAGTTGAGGTAGCCGACGGTCTGCCCGGCCCACTGGACGCGGATCCCCGGCTTGTTCTCGCACCACCAGTGGCCGTTGAGCGCGTCGACCTCGCAGGTGGACACCGCGGCGCTCCCCGAAGGCCGGGCGACCGCCGCGCTCGTCAAGGTGCTGACCAGAAGGAACGCGCAGGCTACGGAGCCCGCGAGACGGCCGCCGCGCGGCAGGGTCTTCATCATGAACACATCCCGGAAGTCGGTGGCCTCGAGTGCTCCCACCCTCACGGGCCCGGCGACGAGATGCCATCCATTCCATCAGCGTCGAACAGTCGGGCACCGACGGCCTGGTCCACCGCCCTCAACCTGAAAGGGCCGCTCCGGGACCGCACGGTCGCCACCCGAGCGACACCAGAGCGGCCCCCGACCACTTCCCCGGCCACGACCACCCGCACAGCATCCGGGCCGCCCGCTCTGTTCGAGCAGTGTTCGCGCGCTGTACGTTTTCTCCGTGTGTCATGGCGGACGGTCGTGAACGCGACGGGTGCAATCCGATGTTCGGCTGCAATCCTGGGTGCTCACTTCCGTTCTCACTCTGGGTTGCACGCCCGGTGGCCCGGACTGACAACGTTGTCTATCGCCAGGGTCCAACGGTGCGTGCGTACAGCGACGCTGGAGAAGTCACGTGCCGATAAGATCCCATCCCCCCTTCCCCCGGGTGATCCTCGCGAGAACAGGCCGGCGGCCTCGCCGGCCGTTGCGCGCGACCGTCGCCGTGCTGCTCAGCGGAGCTCTCGGCGTCGCCGCGTTGGCGGGTGGCGGCACAGCCGCGGCAGCGCCCGCCGCGGCCTCGTCCGCGGGGTCCGGCGGGACGGACTACACCAGGCTCGTCGACCCGTTCGTCTCGACCGCCGGAGACGACGGCAACGACCTGCCGGGCGCGCAGGCACCGCACGGTCTGGCCAAGGTCAACCCGCTGACCACACCGGACCGCAACCACACCGGGTACGACCACGACGAGGACCACATCGCCGGTTTCACCGCGACGAACCTCGACGGGGTCGGCGGCTCGGGAGGCGGTGGCGACCTGCTCGTCGTACGACCTCCGTGCGCTACGACAAGCGCCCCGCGCCGAGCACGTACGCCCACGCCTACAGCCACGACGACGAGACGGCGACACCCGGCTCCTACCAGGTGGGCCTCGGCGCCGTCACCGGTACCGGCTCCTCGGTGCGACAGGGCTCCGGCACCGTCAAGGCCGAGATGACCGCGACGACGCGTACGGCGCTCGAACGGTACAGCTTCCCCGCCGGGGCGGAGCCCGAACTCGTCCTGGACCTCGCGAACAACTTCACCAGCCGCACCCGTTCGACGATGAAGGCGACGAAGCTTCCGGACGGGACCACCTCGATCTCCGGACTCGTCGCCGGATCGTTCAACGGCACCTCCTACCAGCTGTATTACAACGCCACCACCAACGTCCCCGTGACCTCCCTGAAGAGCTGGGGCAACGACGGCAGGCTGGTCGACGCGACCGCACAGGACGGGTCCGACACCGGCGCCGTCCTCGGGTTCGACACGTCCAGCGGCGACGACATCGAGCTGCGCATCACGCTGTCCCCGATCAGCGCCGAACAGGCCGCGACCGACCAGCGGAACGAGGTGGGCCACCTCACCTTCGACCAGGCCCGCGCCCGGACGAAAGCGGAGTGGAACACGGCCCTCGGCGCCGTCGACGTGCGGTCCTCGGCGAAGTCCGACCCGGGATCGACACTCACCAAGGAGTTCTACACCCACCTGTACCGCATGTACGCGCTGCCCGTGAACGCCACCAGCACCAGCGGCACGTACCGCGGCGCCGACGGAGCGGTGCACACGGCGAACGGCTACACGTACTACGACGGTTGGTCCACCTGGGACGACTTCCGCAAGTACTCCGTCGAGGCGTACATCGACCCGTCCACCTACCGCGACATGGTGCAGTCGCTGATCGAGCTGTTCGCCGACGCGCGCGCCTCGGGCAAGAGCCTCGGCAGCCTCACCCACTCGGTGCCGACCGTGCGCTGGGAGCGCTCGGCGGTCCTGGTCGCCGACGCCCTGTCGAAGGGCTACAAGAACTTCGACCGCCTCGATGAGGCGTACCCGGCGCTGCTGTCGTACTCCGGGTACTACACGGGGGCACAACTGCGGCAGGGATACGTCACCGGCGATCCCGGTACGACCGTCCAACGCGGCTACGACCAGTGGGCGTTGTCCGTCATCGCCGGCGCACTCGGCAAGGAGGATGACGCGAAGAAGCTGCGCGCCCAGTCGACGATGGCGATCGACAACCTCGTGAAGTCGGGCGCCTGGACCGCGGCCGACGGCACGAAGGTCGGTCTGCTCACGCCGCGTGCCGCGGGAGGCGACTGGCAGGCCGCCGACTACGAGAAGTTCGAGGCGGCCGGCCTCTACCAGGGGACGCTCTGGCAATACCACTGGTACGACGCCTACGACATGGGCGGGCTCATCAAGGCCATGGGCGGCGAGAAGGCCGGCAAGGCGGCGGTCAAGCACATGTTCGGCGAGGACTCCGGTGCCGACGACGGTTCGACGATGCTGCACTCCAACGCGAACGAGATCGACCTGCAGGCCCCGTACCTTTTCAACTACGTCGGTGAGCCGAGTCTGACGCAGAAGTGGGTGCGCGCCATCTACACCGGCACGACCTGGAACCGCTACATCGCGACGGGTTCCACGAACGAAGCCCCCAGTTCCGGCGGCCAGTTCACACCGCCGGTCAGGACCCAGGTCTACAAGCTGTCCCCGAACGGCTTCCTGCCGACCATGGACAACGACGCGGGCACCATGTCGACGATGTTCGTCGGCGCCGCGCTGGGTCTGTTCCCGGTCACCGCAGGTTCCAGCCAGTTCCAGATCGGCAGCCCGTTCTTCGACTCCACGACGATCACCTACGCCAACGGCAAGCGGTTCACGGTGAAGGCCGACGGGGTGTCTCCGAGCACCTACTACGTGCAGAACGCGACCCTGAACGGCAAGCGGTTCGACAACACGTGGCTCGACTACTCCCAGATCATCTCCGGCGGAACCCTGGACTTCACCATGGGCTCCAGGCCGTCCCAGTGGGGCACCCGTACGGAGCCGGCCTACTCGCTCAACACCGACACGGGCGACAGCGGTACGGGGACGGGCAGGGGCGAGACCGTCGTCTCCGCCCGGCCCGCGACCGTCGACACCGCCGCGGACGGGTCCGTCGACGGCAGCGTGAAACTCACGCTCTCCGGGCCGGCGTCGTTCGCCGCCCGCAACGGGACCAGCCTGACCAGGACGGGGGCGGCGACCGTGACCGGCCTCCCGGGCGGCGTCACGGCGGACCTGCGGGTCACCGGCTCACGCACGGCGACACTCTCCCTCGACGGCGCCACGCAGGTCGACGCGCGCTTCGGCATCACCTTCCAGGACGCGGCCTTCGCGCACGGCGTGCGGGCCTCCACGGTGCACGGCACCGGGACATCTCCCGCCGACCCGCTCGTCGTCTCCGCGGCCGCGGTGCGGCGCAAGGCCCTCGGTGCACTCGTCGACCAGGCGTCGCTGGTGCGCAGCGGCAACTACGCCGACGGCTCGTGGACCCTGTTCCGTGCGGCACTCGACCGCGCACGGACCGTCCTCGCGAACAGCACGTCCGCGACGGGCACCCTCATGGCCGCGGACGACGCCCTGCAGTCCGCCGTAACCGCCCTCACCATCGACGAGGGCGGCTACGCCGTCCTGCAGGCCGAATCGCCCGACGAGAAGGAAGGCCCCAGCCTCACGAGCGAGAAGAACAACTCGGACGGCAACCTCGGCGGCGTGACCGAGGGAGCGTGGGAGCGCTACACCAAGCTGGACTTCGGCGGCGTCGCGCCGCGCAGCATCTCGGTCCGCTACGCCAACTCGCAGGCGGCGAACGCGAAGCCGAGCAGCGTCGACATCCACGCCGGCGCGGCCGACGGTCCCGTCGTCGCCACCGTCCAGCTCCCGGGGACCGGCGGCTGGCAGTACTACTCCACCGTGCAGGCGGCCGTGTCCGATCCGGACGCCCTGCTCGACGCGTCGAGTGCGACCTTCGTCTTCCACTCCCCCTCAGGCCAGCAATGGGTGTCGAACTTCGACTGGTACCAGTTCTCGCCGTACGAGGTCTCCTCGTCCCCGTCGACCACGCTCGCCACACTGACCGCGGTGAACAGCACCACGACGGGCGGTGGCGCCTCGCCGCTCAACCTCTCGAACGGCATCTTCGAGAACGTGACGAACGGGGCGTGGGCCGAGTGGAAGGACACCGACCTCCGCGACGGCGCCGACACCGTCACCGTTCGCTATGACAAGCCCCAGTCGCGCGCCGCGTCGGACTCGCACATCGAGCTGCACCTCGGCTCGAAGGACGGAACGAAGAGCGTCGAGGTCCCCCTCGACTACAGCGGGTCGGGCTGGGGAACGATCGCGACCACCAGCGTGCACCTCGACCCGAGCGTCTTCAGCGGTGTCCAGGACGTGTACGCCGCCTTCGTCTCCAGCACACAGTCGGCGTCCCAGCCGTACGTGGGGAACATCTACGCGCTGAGCCTGACCCAGGACTCCGCCGCTCCCGTGGGATTCGACGCCACCGCCTTCCACTCGAACAGCGGCGGCGGGCTCAAGAGCGAGCCGGTCGGCTGGACCGGTTCGGGTTCCACCACCGATCTCGGCGGCACCTACGACGGAGCGTGGCTCAGCTACGGGAACGTCGACTTCGGCACCTCTCCCAAGAGCACCGTCACGATCACCTACGCGAACAACTCCGCCCGTTGCGGCACCGGTTCGGCCGTGCAGCTCTATCTGGACTCCTTCGACTCGGCCGACCCCGGAACGCCGGACGCGATCATGCCGCTGCCGGTCACGGGAGCCGCGTGGTCGTCAGGTGGGACCACAAGTCTGACGCTGCCCAAGGCGGTCACGGGCGCACACGCCGTCTTCCTGCGGTTGACGACGAACCCCGACTCCTCGCACCCCTACGTCGCGAACCTGGGCCGCGTCACGTTCAATCACGTCGACACACCCGCCGTCACGGACAGGTCCGGCCTGCGCAAGGCGATCGACCAGTACGCGGGCCTCTCCGGCGACGCGGCACGCTACGACACGATCGACTTCGGGGTGTACCGGCGCGAACTCGCCGCCGCCCGCGCCCTCGTCGACGCCGACAGCGCGTCCCAACTCGAGGTCGACACCCGGACCCGCAGCCTCACCCTCGCCGCCAGGCAGCTGGTCCCCTTGCCGAGGCTGCGCCTGGAGGACCTGGTCACGACCGCCTCAGCCCTTCAGGACGCGCGCTACACGGACGCCTCGTGGAAGGCCTTCACCACGGCACTCGCCGAGGCGAGGACCGCGGTCGGGAGCGACACGGCCTCGGACGAGACCCTCTCCGCTCGGTACGACACCCTCCACCGCGCCCTGTCCGGGCTCACCACCAGGCCCAGATCGGTACCGGCCGCGCCTGACGCGGTGTCGGCGACGTCGTCCGGCACGAGCGTGACCGTCGCCTGGGCCCCGCCCGAGGACACGGGTGGCGCACCGGTCACCGGCTACCGGATCGCTCTGAACGACGGCCGCCAGGTCGAGGTCCACGACGCGGACAGCCGCAGCACGACGTTCACCTGGCTGCGACCGGGTACGTACAGCGCCCGCGTCCGGGCGGTGAACGCCGTCGGCATCTCGTACCCGAGCACGCCCACGGCACCCGTGGTGACCGGCGGCGGCAAGCCGCAGAGGCCCACCGTGACCGGAGTGGTCACCGACGGCGAGCAGGTCCGCGTGACCTGGCGGCCTGCCGCCGACGGCGGGTTCCCGATCCTCGGCTACACCGTGGCCCTCGGGGACGGAACCACCGCACACGTCTCCGCCACGACCCGCACGGCCTTGCTCACCACCCCGGTCAGGGCGAAGGCACACACGGCCACCGTCACCGCGGTCACGGCGGCCGGAACCTCCGACGAGTCCACCACGACACCGCAGCGGAGCACCCGGGCGGATGCCTCCGACCCGGCCTACGTGTCGTCGCCCTTCCCGGACGAGACGCTCAACGCGGCCTACGCGTCGGACAAGTGGCCGGGGACCGGAGACGGGACCGACTACTTCTCGCAGCTGCTCAACGGCATCGAGGGCCTCGGCCCGGACATCCTCGGCGCCAACACCAAGGTGCCTCAGGGCAGTGCGCCGGCCGCCGAGAACGACCGGATCGCCATCCGCATCAACAACGCGGCGACGCAGAAGGAGGTGGACCGCGCCGAGGTCGACGCGACCAACAGTTCCACCGTCACCATGGCCGACGGCCTCGGCTCCCGGCTCGGGCGGATCTACAGCGACGCCCTGAGCGGCGGTCAACTGCCCAAGACCAGCGCCTTGTTCTCCCGTGTCACCAGGGATCTCGACAAGGTCGACGCGGCGAAGAACCACTACGGCTACCAACGTCCGTACGTGCGGCTCGGGTTCGTCGGCGACGGCGGCCGCGTCCACGAGTCGCAGGACGGCTCGTACGGGAGTCTCGCCACCAGCGGCTCCTACCCCAGCGGCCACACCTACGGCGGCTACGAGGCCGGGACCGTCCTCGCCACGCTTCTTCCGGAGCTGGCGCCGTCGATCCTGGCGCGCACCTCGGAGTACGGGGACAACCGCGTCGTCCTCGGGTTCCACTACCCGTTGGACGTCATGGGCGGCCGGATCTCCGGTCAGGCCACCGTGGCGCACCGGTGGGCGGACCCAGACTTCGCGAAGCTGCTGCTGCAGGCGCACACCGAGATGGAGAACGTACTGCTCGATCAGTGCGAGAAGGAGGGATACGGGGACACGCTCGCGGCCTGCCAGGGCGACGCGTACGCGGGGCTGAGCACGGCGCAGGACGTCGACCTGTACACGCGGCGCCTGACCTACGGGTTCTCCCAGGTGGGCAAGGCGGGGCAGGCCGTCGAGGCGCCGTCGGACGCGGCGGCGCTGCTGATCACGGCCTTCCCGGATCTCACCACCGAGCAGCGCACGCAGATCCTGGAGCAGACGGCGACGGACTCCGGGTATCCGCTCGACCTCACGGCGGACGGCCGGGCGAGCTGGCAGCGGATCAACCTGGCGGCGGCGATGGCGGCGCGGGTCGTCGTGAGCCCCGACGGGTCGGTGACGGTGCAGAACTTCTCGGACGCCACCAAGGCCAGTGTCGCCGACGCGAAGGCGATCACTGTGGGGGGTGCCGCGATCGACGGGTTCGATCCGGACGGGTCCACGTACGTCGTCGACTGGCCGAAGAACGCGAGGATCCCGGCCGTCTCCGCCGCACCTGCCCAGGCCGGTGCGCGGGTCAAGGTCACGGACGGCGGTTCGGTCCTGTCCTCGACCGGCTCCCGGTTCACCACCCGCACCATCAAGGTCACCTCGGCGAACGGTTCGGTCACCCGGACCTACACGCTGGGGTTCCGGCCCTCGGACCGCGACGACCGACCGGTGGCGGCCGGCGGCACGGCCGATGACCGGGCCGCCGGAGCGGCCACCCTGTGGGACCCCGCGGGCAGCGGGCCGGGCTCTCCCGGCGGCACCGGACGCTGGTCGCCGGCGACCGAGTGGGCACCGCCCGTCAGGCCCTCCGGTATCGAAGGAGGGCAGTGACGGGCGAGTGACGGGCGGGCCCCTCTGGACGAACCGACACGGTTCGTCCAGAGGGGCCGTCGCCGTGACGGGGTCAGCTCTTCCCCAAGGCCCGTGATCCCGTTGGGCACGCGGTGCGCACGCCTTGCCGCGACGCCTCGACGAGCGAGCGGTCCTTGTCGTGCCACGTCGCGACCTCGGGCGCTTCGGTGCAGTCCACCGTGCTGCCGCCGTAGACGCGGATGCCGACCGCATGCCCCCGGGACGGTGCGACGCCCCCGCGACAGGTCCGTCTGAAGTCGGCTTCCACCGCCTGCCCGAACTTCAGTTGTACGTAGACCCCGGCCGCGGGCATCGTGTACGACAGGACCGATCCGTCCGACCTCCCGGGTTCGATCTCCCCCGGCCCGTACAGAATCTTCAGGTCGCTGTAGGCCTCGAGCTTCCGCACGACCGCCGCAGGGTCGACGTCCGGGCCCTGTTCCACCGTGACCTTCGCCTTCGGGTGTGGCACCGGCTCAGCCGCGTCGGTGAAACCCCCACCGCCCTTGCCGAGGACATGCGGCTCGGAGACACCCGCCAGAAAGGCGTGTTTCGTGGGCTTGGACCAGGTGTACTTCGCGGCCACGCACCGCGGGGGTTCGGTCGGCGTGGCCGTTCCGGTCGCCCCAGTCGCGGCGACACGCGGCCTGGCATCACCCGAACTGCACGCAGCCGTCCCCGAGAGAAACGCGCAGACTGCGAGCGCGACAAGCGCCGACTGCTTGTAGGTCATACTCGGCCCCCCCCGGTCGACGTACGGCTGCAGCGGTATCCCGCCCTTGAGGATCACGGGGCGCTGAGTGGAAAGCACTCTGCCCGCCCGGAACACCGCCGCACAACGGACTTGAGCTACCTCTGATGTTGATGACGGCGACGCGCGCAGGAGGAGGTCACGTGTGCCGGGGTCGTGCCCATGGCCCGGATGGTGCCACCCCCACTGACAACGCCTTCGCCCGCGACCGGTCACCAGCCCCGGGCGGTGGTCCCACCGCTGGTGCGGAGGCCGTCCCCTCGTCCGCCGGCGACGGCGGCCGGGGAAGCTGCCGGAAAGGACGCTTCCGGGAGGACCGGGCCACAGCGGTCGTGACGCCGAGCGCGTCGAGACGAACCAGCATTGCGCACGCGCCGCCCGTCACGCAGAATGCGCAGTTCAAGCGGGGTCTCAGGAAGGTTCCGCCGGACGAACGGGGGACGCGTGGGCGTCATTGTCGCCTTGGCCGCTGTGTTCGCCGGAGCGATCACGGGCTGCCTGCTCGTGCTGCGGCGCAGGGGCGGGACAGGAGAACGCGGGGCCCTGGAGCGCGGGGCTGCCGGACATGAGCTCGCACGAGGGCTGGGCGGTGCGAACACCACGCATCAGAACACCGGGTCCTTCGGAACCTGAGTCCGGGCATCCGTCCTCTCGGCCGCGTCGCGAGCCGGAAGCCGATCCCCCGTGAGCCCACGTCGCGGGATCGGGTGACCCCGCCCGTGACGGCTGCCGTCGCCTCGCGTTCCGCGAGGACGTGGGCAGCCCGTCGGGAACGGCACGGCTCTAGGCGACTTCGAGCACGATCTTGCCCCGGAGGTGTCCCCGGGCGGCGCGTTCGTGGGCCGCTCGGGCGTCCGCGAGGGCGAAGGTGCTGTCGATCGCGACGCGGACCGTGCCGGCCTCGAGGAGGGCCGCCAGTTCGGCGAGTTGCGCGCCGCTGGAGCGGACCTGGGTGCTCGAGACGGTGACGCCCAGCTTCGTGGTCTCGTCCTCGTCGAACTCCCCGGGGAGCACCGCGAACTGCGCGCCACCGCGCTTGAGCGTACGCAGGAAGCGCCTGCTGCCGGGGCCACCGACGGTGTCGAGTACCAGGTCGATGCCGTGGACGAGTTCCTCGGGGCGACTCCTGGTGTAGTCGATGAACCGGTCGGCGCCGAGCTCCCGCAGGAAGGACTCGTGCGTGCCCGATGCCACGGCGATGACGTGGGCTCCCTTCCACTTCGCCAGCTGGAGCGCGAAGTGGCCCACGCCGCCCGCGGCGCCGTTGACGAGGATCCTCGAGTCCGCGTCGAGCGTCGTCGGACGATGCCGCGCCTCCTGGAAGGGCGAGGGGTGGTCGTGTCCGGCCTCGATCAGGAACTGCCACGCCGTCAGCCCCGCCATGGGCGCCCCCGCCGCGTGCACGTGGTCGATGCCCGCTGGTTTGTGGGCGAGGTCCGCCGCCGGCGCGGCCACGTACTCGGCGTAGGCCCTTCCCTCGAAGCTGGGGAACCGGAGGAGTCCGAAGACCTCGTCGCCTACCGAGAAGCCCTCCACATCCGGGGCGAGCGCCTCGACGACACCCGACACATCGGTTCCCGGAATCACCGGGAGGCCGACTGTCGACTCCGTCTCGCCGGGCATCGTGGTCATCCCGCCCCGCAGGTACCAGTCCGGAGGATTGACGCCGGCCGCGCGGACGCGGACGAGCACCTCACCGGGCGCCGGCTCGGGAACGGGCACCTGCTCGTACCGCAGGACCTCCGGACCGCCGTGCTCGTGGAGCCGGACCGCCCTCATCGTGTGTGCCGCCATCTTCCTCTCCTGACCGAGTCGGGGGATACACTTATCCGGATCGGCGATCCACATAAATGGACCACTGGTCCGAATATATGGACCACCGATCCGGATAGTCAAGGAGGACAGATGCGGGCCGACGCCAGGAAGAACCGCGATCACCTGCTCGCCGTGGCGGGCTCCGTCATCGCCGAGCAGGGCGTCGACGCGTCGATGCGTGACATCGCACGGCGGGCCGACGTCGGGCTCGCGACGCTGCTGCGGCACTATCCGACCCGCGAGGCACTGCTCGAGGCGCTGCTCCGCACGAGCTTCGACGAGCTGACCACAAAAGCGGGCGAACTCGAGACGTCGAGTTCGCCCGCGGATGCTCTCGTCGCGTGGCTCCGTGACTGCGTGGCGTGGACCACCGAGTACCGGGGGGTGACCGTGCTGATGGCGGCCGCCATCGAGGACACCGAGTCCGCGCTCCACGCGTCGTGCGTGACCCTGCGGGCAGCCGGAGCGCGGCTCCTCACCCGCGCGCAGGAGGCGGGCGGGGCGCGGACCGACGTGGACGGCACCGACCTGTTCGCGCTCGTGGCCGCGCTCGCGTGGCTGGGCGACCAGCCCTCACTCGCGCCGCGCGCCGATCACCTCTTCGGTGTCGTGGCGAACGCGCTCCTGACGGACGCCAGGAGCGCCGGCTCCGCGGGGATGCCGTCCCGGGGTTAGGGGATCACCATTCCGGGGCCGTTGTCGCCGCTCAGGTTGAGTCCGAACAACGCCCTCGTCGCCGGTGCGCCGATGTCCGTCGGGTTCTCCGCGACCGACTTCGAGGCCGTCAGACCGGAGACCGCGCCGCGCAGCAGCCATATCGCGCCGCCGTTCACGACGGTCCCGAGGTCCTCCCCCGGCGCGCCCGCGACCAGGTCCGCCTTGCCGTCGCCCGTCACGTCGAGCAGCCGGGCCGAACCGCCGAACAGGTCGCCGGCCTCGGCGACGCCGGGTACGCCCGTCGTGTCCTGATGGAAGGCCTGCGCGCCCGTCCCGGTGAGCCCGCTCCTGCCTCCCTTGAGCACCACCACGGCGCCCGCCTTCTTCTTCGTGCCGATCGCCTCACCGGGGACCCCGACGGCCAGGTCGGGGTATCCGTCACCGTTCACGTCGCCCGCGCTGAGCCGCCCACCGAACTGGTCGCTCTTCTCACTCACCCCGGGCACGCCCGCCGTGTCCTGCGTGATCGTCTTCGTCCGGGTCTGGCTGGGGCCGGCAGGTGAGCCGTAGTAGATCTTGACGCTGCCGGGATCCTCCTCGTTCTCGGTGTCGCCGTTGGGGAAGATCCGGGTGGCGAGGTCGGCGTAGCCGTCCTGGTCGAAGTCGGCGACCGCGGTGCTGGACGAGGAGGTCAGCCGCTGCGGGACCGTCGACAGGCCGTCCTTGGTGCCGAGCCAGAGCTTGCCGCCCTCGGCGTGGTTCTCGTAGACGTAGAAGGTCGCGAGGTCCTCGATGCCGTCGCCGTTGAAGTCGCCCGCGGCGGTGGAGTCGATGGTGTTGTCGGTGCTGTACACCTGCAGGCGCTGCTCACGGGCCGGGGCGCCGTCGCGGCCGAGCGGACCGTAGAGCACGTCGTGGAAGTCGTACGCGTCTTCGCTGTTGCCCATGAACAGGTCGACGTGCCCGTCGCTGTCGAAGTCGCCCGCGGTGATGTCATCGCCGACCTGGGCGTTGGCCGGCGCGCTGACGCGGACCGCGCCCTCGCCGGAGATGCCGGCCTTGCGGCCCCACAGGACGATCACGGATCCGCTGACGTTGGTCTCCGGCTGGTAGTCGCGGGTGACGACGGCCAGATCGGTCAGGCCGTCGCCGTCCAGGTCGCGAGGGATCATCGCGTAGCCGAAGACCTCGTTGTCGCCGGAGTCACCGGGCACGCCGGGGGTGTCCTGATCGATGACCGTGGTGCGCGCGGGGTCGAGGCCCTTCGCCGAGCCGTAGCTGATCGTGATGTAGCCGGCCCATGTATGGCCACCGACCTTGGCGCCGGGCGCCGCGACGGCGATGTCCTGGTAGCCGTCGCCGTCGAAGTCCTCGCGCACGGTGGTGGCACGGTCCTTCGCGGACGCGGTGCCCGCGACGATCGGCACGCTGAACGACCCGATCAGGGCGGCGGCCACGGCGGTCGATATGGCGGGTCGGCGGATGCCCACGGTTCCTCCTTGGAGCGCGAGCGACATCGAGACGCGTGCGCGCGGTGGTGATTCACCTCTGAGACACCCGGAAACGGCCGATGGTTGTGCGCTGAACGGCACTTGAACGGACGGACGGCGGGAGGTGCACGACACGCACCTGACGACGCGCCTCCGGGAACCGCGCGTGGGTCAGGTGCGGAACCGTCTCCACAGCGCGGTCACGTCGCGAGCGGCGGCCCCGGGGGCCGGTGGGGCGGCACGAGGACCACCTTGCCGCGGTTGCGGCGCTGTTCGACGAGGGCGTGGGCCCGGGCGGCCTCGGCGAGGGGGATCTCCTCGTGCACGGCGACACGCAGGGCGCCCGCTTCGTACATCCGCCACTGTTCGCGGAGCCGTCGGTCGTACAGTTCGGGCCTGCCGACGGCGATGGCACGTATCTGGAAACCGATCACCGAAGCGCCACGGGCGAGGAGTTCACAGGCCTCCACCATGCCCCCGCCGGAACTGAAGGCCACCAGCCGGCCGCCCGTCGCCAGAGCTTGCACAGCGGGGCCGAGAAGGTCGCCGCCGACTCCGTCGAGGATCACGTCGTACGGGCCACCCCAGTCGGAGTCCCCGTACAGAACGACCTCGTCGGCGCCCAAGTCCCGCAGGAAGTCGGCCTTGTCGGCGCTGCTGACGGCGGCCACGACGCGTCCGGCCACGCCGGCCTTGGCGTACTGGACGGCGAGCACGCCCACCCCACTGGCGGCCGCCGTCACCAGGACCGACTCCCCGGGCCGCACGTGCGCGGCCTCGTAGGCGCCGCACCCGACCATCCCGCTGCGGACCAGCGCGACGGCCTCGACGGCTCCGGCGCCGTCCGGGATCCGGGAGGCCATCGCGATGTTCAGTACCGCGAACTCGGCGTAGGCGTCGGCGAAGCACAGTCCGGTGACGCGGTCTCCGACGGCGAAGGAAGTGACCCCGTCACCGAGCGCGGTGATCTCCCCGGCGACCTCTCCGCCGAGGGTGACCGGCTCTTCGGCGTCCCGGAGCCTGCGCACGGCGGGCAGGGTCACGCCGATGGCCCGGGTCCGGATCAGCACTTCCCCGGTTCCCGGTTCGGGAAGGCCGACCTCTTCGGCGACCAACGCGGCGGGCCGACCGTCGGCCTCGTGGCGAATCCGCAGCACAAGAACCTCCCTCTCCGTTCATGGGAGGCCCCAACGATACGGGAAGTCATGGGGAGTTCCAATGAATTCGGGGATAGGGTGAGCGCATGACCGCAGCCCTTGAGCGCATCCAGTCCCTGCCGAGCTGGCTCGTCGGCCGCGTCGCGGCGCGTGCCCGCGGTCTGGTCGCCGCGGCCCTCGCCACCGAAGGGCTGAAGCTCATGCATCACGCGGTGCTGGCGGCGAGTTCCGAGTACGGGCCGCTCGCACAGGCCGAGTTGGGCCGCCGGGTCGCCGTCGACCCCAAGGACGTGGTCGGCATCCTCAACGACCTCCAGCGGGCGGGACTCGTGCTGCGCGCCCCTGATCCGGACGACCGCCGCAAGAACGCCGTCACGATCACACCGGAGGGCGCGGACGTCCTCACCCGCTGTGCGGCGCTGGCCGAAGCGGCCAACGCCGAACTGCTGGCACCGCTCACGCCCGACGAACAGGGCCAGTTGACGGCCCTCCTCACACGGCTTCACGAAGCCCCGTAGACACGGCCTGCCGGGACGGCGGAGTGCGGGCCGCGCACCCCGGCCCTCCTTCCTGCGGCCGAGCCGTCACCGGGGCGCCGTGGCCGGCCCTGCCGCCGGCGACGGCACCGTCGCCGGGGCGGTGCTCAGTCCGACAGTTCCCGCAGCAGTCGGTAGTGGCGGATCCGTTCCCGGTCCGGCTCGACGCCATAGGCTTCGAGCAGCGGCTCTTCCCATCCCGGGCCGTAGTTCCACCGCGTGCTCCAAGTGGCCACGGCGAGGTCGGCCCAGCGGTCGGCGACTCCGAGCGTCCCGAGGTCGACGTGTCCGGTCCACGTGCCGTCGTCACCGACCAGGGTGTTGGGAGCGCAGGCATCGCCGTGGCAGACGACGAGCCGGTCGACGGGCGGGATGGCGGCGAGGACGTCGAGGGCGCGCTCGACGGTGCCGATGTGCCGGTGGTCGTGATGCCAGTCGGTCGGGTGGATCCGACCCGCCGCCGCCCGTGACCGCGCGCTCTGCAGGCGCCGCCCGGCCGACCAGTCGAACGGACAGTCCGCCACGGGCAGTGCGTCGTGAAGCGCGCGCAGCCCGGCGCCGATCGCGCGTACCGCGGTGCCCGGGTCGCGCTTCCAGTGGTCATCGACCGCCATCCGTCCGGGCAGCCCCCGGGTGACGATCCAGGTTCCTGTCCCGTCGGCGCCCTCGTCGAGCACCCGCGGCACGGTGGTGTACCGCACCGCCCAGCGCAGACGTGCCGCCTCGGCCGCGGGGTCGATGCCGCTGCCGGTGGGCGTCCACTTCACGAACTGCCGGATGTCACCCACGCCGACCTGGAACGTCAGCCCGCCGACCTCGTTCTCCCAGACCGCTCGTACGGGCCGGCCTGCCGCGAGCGCGGTGACGATCGGGGGAGGCTCGACGGGTCCCTGGGGTGCGGTGGCGATCATGCGCTCATTCTCGCCGGGCGGGTTGCCGGGGGCCGAGCGATTGCAGGCGTTGCGGGACGGCGGCGGGACGTCACGTGCCCCAGCGCGACCCTCCTGTGCGCCGCCTCTGAATTCCTTCCCGCTCGACTGAGTCAGAGGCGCTCCGCATGCGTACTCCACGACGTCCGCCCCCACCAGGGACGACAACAGATCGGCGGACAAGCCAACGGGTAGGAGAAACGGTGCAGCGCTCGCGGAATGTGATCGGAACCCTCTTTGTGGGCGGCGCTCTCACTCTGACACTCGCCGCCCTCGCGTACCCGGCGATGCTCGGTCTGGACACCGTGTCGACCTCGAACGACCGGATCATCGCCAACACGCAATGGGGCCCGCTGACGGAGGGTGAGCGGGACTTCGTGGTCAAGGTCCGCGCGGCCGGCCTGTGGGAGCACCCCCTCGGCCAGATCGGACTGCAGAAGGGGCAGAGCAAGGCAGTCAAGATCGCGAGCCAGCACCTCGTGGACGGGCACGCGGCCCTGGACACCAGTTGCCGCAAGATCGCTCCGATGCTGAACATCACGCTGCCCAACGTGGCGAGCCCCCAACAGGAAGGGTTCGTCACCCAGCTCAAGGGAGAGTCGGGGCGGCAGTTCGACGTCGACTTCGCCAACATCCTGCGGATGACGCACGGTTCGATCTTCAACACGATCGCCAAGGTGCGCTCGACCACCAAGAACACGCTGATCCGCGCCCTGGCCGATCAGGCGAACAACACGGTGCTCGACCACATCACCGTGATGGAGAAGACGGGCCTCATCGACTTCGACACCACGGTCTTCAACCAGACCACCCCGCCCAAGCTGCCGCAGTCCGACATGACCCCACCGGCTCCGGCACCCGGCCAGCCCCAGGTCGTCCTCAGCCCGCCGCCCAACCCGACGTCCACGCCGCTCGACCTCAACGCCGCCGTCAACGGCGGCAAGCCGACCATCGGCTGACCGTTCTGCGGCGTCGAGGTGCGGGTCGGACGTCAGGCCATCGGGGAGTCGACCTGGTGGTCGGCGGGGTCCGTCGGCGACGGCCGCCGGTCGGGTCGCCGATCGCGCCGTCAGCGAAGCCGCCGTCCTCGGGCCCCAACGCGTCGACGGTCGGCACCGGCGGGCCGCCGAACGCGGCCGAGGCCTCATCAACCGCGGTTGATGAGGCCTCCCGTGCGCAAGGGCGCGTCGTCGGCTGTCGTCCCTCGGCCGCTCGCCGGGAATCGGCGGCAGGCCACGAGGACACGACCGCCCCGCTACTTCAGCGCGTGCGCCGCGGCCTGGGCGAGGGTGCTCGCCGCCTCGGAACGCTCCGCCTTGGTCGACTTCTTGTCGGCGAGGACCTTGGCGGCAGCGGTGAGCACCTTCTTGCCGGGCCGCCGCGCGGACGTACCCGGAGCCTGGGCCAGGGCGCTGGCCGCGGCGCTCTTCTCGGCCTTCGACCGCTTCTTGGCCCGCACGGTCTTGCCCGCTGCGGAGGCCGGAGCGGACTTGGTGGACTTGGCGCCTGCCGAGCCCGCCTTGCCGGAGGTCTGCGACAGTGCGCTCGCGGCGGCGGTCCTGCTGCTCTTCGACGTGCCACCCTTGGCGGTACGGCCTGCCGCCGAGGCGGCCTTCGGGTGCGTCGTGCCGGATGCCTTCGTCTTCGCCATGGCGCTCTCCATGCTCGTCCGTCGGTTGTCGTTCCGGCCGAGTACCCCAACTTCCCTGCCTGGAACGGCTGGAGGCCGGACGATCCGGCGGACGGGCACCGCGCGCACAGGCTCCGCCGCCGCGGGCCGCCCCTATCCGCGGTGCCCGGGGGCAAGCGGGGTGCCGGCCCTGCGGACGACGTCGGCGATCCAGGCCATGGCCTCGGGCACGTCGTAGTTGCCGGCGTGCGGCTGGTTCCAGGCGAGCTGGTAGTTCACGTCCTTGACCTGCTTGTCCGCTTCGAGGGCACGGTCGAGGTTGAGGGAGACGGTGAACGCGGTGTCCCGGTCGCGGGTGCCGTTGCGGACATACCAGTTCGGCGCGGTGTCGGCGCCCGTGCCGACGAAGTCCATCGGGTCGATCAGGTGGACCTGGTCGTCGACCGTCGTGCTCTTCCTGCCGGTGTACTGGTCCCACGTCAGCCCGGTATCGTCGATGCCGCTTCCGTCGCCGGCGACGTTGTTGTGATTCCAGCTGTACTCGGTGTAGTTCATGTACTTCTGGGTCGGCGGCCCGAAGAGGTTGGTCTCGGTGCCGCTGGTGGTGTTGCCGTTGACGCCCACGGCGTCGAAGGCGGGTGTCGTCTTGAGAGTGGCCTGCCTGGCGACGAACGCGAGGTACTTCGTCATGTCGACGGAGAGCACCTTGTCGGTGGTGTTGTCCGTGTCGATCCAGTCGTTCACGTACGACTTCGTGGTGGGCGGGCCGCCGGGGCCGCCGGACTGGATCTCGAAAGAGCCGCCCAGAGGTGGGATCGTGTTGGCGGGATCGGCCTTCAGGTAGGCCTCCGCCGAGCGGACGACCTCCTGCCTGATCGTGTCCAGCAGGTTCGCCGCGGTGAGCCGGGAGCCGTCGGGGTTGCGCAGCCCGAGGCTCTTCTCGTACGCGGGAAACCGGGCCGCGATCGCGGCCGCGTCCGCCGGGGAGGGGTTCTCGCCGGTGGTGTCGCGGGTGGCGAGGATGTTGTACAGCCACTCATAGGCGCTGTCGGCGTTGCCCAGGTCGGTGATCGGGCAGTACGCGTTGACCGCGAAGACGTCGTCGCGCAGCGTGCTGTGCCCCTGTGCGTCGATGCCTGCCGCGCCGGTCGCGGCAAGGTAGGGGTTGTACTCAGCGCTGTTGCCCGACGCGCCGAGGATCGACGCCAGTGCGCCGCCGCCACTGGTGCCGTTCACGACGATGCGCTCGGCGCTGCCGGGCATGGCCGCGTCGTTGAGGCGGAGGTAGCGGACGGCGGCCTTCGCGTCGACCACCGCGGCAGGGGCCTTGCCGGGAGACGTGCCGTCGGCACCGACGAGTCCTCTGCTGCGGTTGGCGATGTCGGCGTAGACATAGCCGGCCTTCAGCGCGGCGCCGACGTTGCTCGTCGCACTGGTGTAGGAGCCGCCGTCGGTGACGCCGGCCTTGATGTAACTGGCCATCCAGCCGCTGTTGTTCACCGCGAAGTAGATCGGGGCCCGCTGGTCGCCGAAGGCGCTTTCGGGGACGAACACGTTCATGCTCTGGTAGCCGCAGGCCGTGTTGGGGATCGTGGTGCTTCCGCCGCCGGGACCGCCGGGCTGCTGCGCGGCCGCGGCGACCGGGTTCGCGACGTAGCAGATCTCCTTGTACCACCGCACGTTCATCGGCCGGCCGTCGACCGAGACGGTGATCGTCGTGTAGGCGGCAGAGTCGAAGGCGAGCGCGGCGTCCTGCGGGTCCGCGCCTTTGGCACTCCCCCGCGAGGGGCCCGCTCCGGTGCCTGCCGCGGCGAACGAGGCCGGCACGGGGCCGGAGGCGAGCGCGAGGGCACCGGCGATGGCCACGGCCCTCAGGAGGTCTCTGCGGATCGCGGGGTGTCCCTCGCGCCTGGCCGTCGCTCGGGTCAGTCCGTCGCGTCCGAAGGACGCGGAGGGCCGCTGCATGGAGGTCTCCCCTCGTTGGGCACCAAGTGCTCCGCCGACGCCTTGGGGGTCAAGGCCTGAGGGACGCTACAAGATTGTCAACAATATGCCTAGCGATCCATCCGACAATATTGCCAACGTTTACTTCCGCAGACCTGCCCCGCGGATCTCGGCCGGCGGGGAACCCTGTCGGCGGGAAGTGCCCGACGCGAGGGCCGGTCGATCGGTCCGCACGTCTTGATCGTTGCCGGGACCACTGATTGATTGGTCGGCATGACCGACCTAGGCCCCCTCGCCCGGCCACCGGCCCCGATCAGGACCGGGCGGCTCGTCCTCCGCGAACCCGAGGCCCGGGACCGCGCGACGTTCATCGAGCTGCTCTCGTCGCCCGAGGTGCACACCTACCTCGGCGGCCCCCGGCAACGTGACGAACTGGAAGGCGAGTTGCCGAAGGTTCCCGTGCGATGGCCCGGGAGCTTCGTCGTGGAGCTCGACGGGGCGATGATCGGCCAGATCCTGCTCAGGAGAGCGACGGGCCATCGCCGTCCCGCCGCCGCGGGAAAGGTCGATCTCGGCTATCTGTTCCTGCCTCGGGTGTGGGGATCCGGATACGCCTCCGAGGCGTGCGCGGCGGCACTCGGCTGGATCGCGGACGTCCTTCCCGGCGAACCGGTGGTGCTCACCACCCAGACCGCCAACCTCGGCTCGATGCGTCTCGCGGCGAAGCTGGGCTTCGCCGAGGTGGAGCGGTTCGAGGCCTGGGGCGCCGAGCAGTGGCTGGGCATGCGGTCCCCGCTCGCACCTACTTGCGGAGGAATCCCGTGTAGTTGTGCTGCTCGACCTGGCTGTTGATCTGCTTGACCGTCTCCAGACCGACACTCACGATGATGAGGACGCTCGTGCCCGTCAGTTGGTTGGCGCCGCCGAAGCTGGCGAAGGCCACCGTCGGGACCAGAGCGATCAGGCCGAGGTAGAGCGATCCCGGCCAGGTCAGCCGGTTGAGGACGTAGCCCAGATATTCGGACGTGGCCCGGCCCGCCCGGATTCCGGGGATGAATCCACCGGCCTTCTTGATGTTGTCGGCCACTTCCTCCGGGTTGAACGTGATCGCCACGTAGAAGAAAGCGAAGAAGACGATCAGGAGGAAATAGGCGGCGATGTAGAAGGGGTGGTCCCCGCGGGTGAAATTGCGGGTGATCCACGTCGTCCACCCGGCGGACGAATCGGCGAACTGCGCGATCAGTGCCGGGATGTACAGGAGCGATGAGGCGAAGATGACCGGGACCACACCCGCCTGGTTGATTTTCAGCGGGATGTACGTGGCTGTTCCGCCGTAGGATTTACGGCCGATCATCCGCTTCGCGTACTGAACCGGAATGCGGCGCTGCGCCTGCTCGACGAAGACGACCAGACCCACCATGGCGAACCCGATGAGAAGGACCAGGCCGAAGTTGACCCATCCACCGGCGATGGTGCCCTCTTCCTTCACGGTCCACAAGGCGCCGGGGAAGGTGGAGGCGATGGAGATGAAGATGAGCATCGACATCCCGTTGCCGATACCGCGTTCCGTGATGAGCTCGCCGAACCACATCACACAGGCGGTCCCCGAAGTGATCGTCAGCACCATCACCACGGTGGTGAAGATCGACTGGTCGGGGACGATGTTGCCGGCCGTCGGACAACTGGGGAAGAGAGCGCCGCTCCGGGCCGTGGCGACCAGACCCGTGCCCTGGAGGAGGGCGAGCCCGACCGCGAGGTAGCGGGTGTACTGCGTGATCTTCCCCTGTCCGGCCGCCCCCTCCTTCTTCAGGGCCTCCAGCCGGGGAATCACCACCGTCAGCAGCTGCAGAATGATGCTCGCCGTGATGTACGGCAGGATTCCCAGGGCGAACACGGTGATCTGCAGCAGCGCCCCACCGCTGAACTGATTCACCAGGCCCAGCAGTCCGGTCCCCTTGGACACGGCACTCACGCACGTCTGGACGTTCTGGTAGTCCACGCCGGGGATCGGAACGTGTGACCCGATGCGGTACAGAACGATGATGCCGAGCGTGAAGTACAGCTTCTTGCGCAAGTCGGGCGTGCGGAGCACCTGGACGAATACGTTGGGCACGGCTTCCTCCTCCGCCCCCACGCAGGAACGTCAGGGGTGAAAAAAGCAAAGAACAATCGCAGCATAAGAGGAGATTGCCCCTATATGACCGTCGCCTCGCCCGCGCGTGTTCGGAATGCCCTGTTCGCCGCAGTGGGCCGACCTGAGGCGATGTCACGCAACAGCCGACGTCTTTGCGTCATCCGACCGCCTTTTCGGAGCGGCGACCGACGGGGGACGTTTCGTGAATCAGGTGCCGGTCGAACGGGCGGCGTCGAGCGCGGCCCGTCGGCCACGCTCGACGCCGTCAGTGTCCCGCGCTCTGTCCGCCGTCGACGTGCGAGATCTCACCGGTGACGAACGGGGCCTGCTCCACATAGAGGATGGCCCGCACCACGTCGTCCACCTCGCCCATCCGTCGGACCGGGTGCAGTGCCGCCTGCTCGCCGCCGGGGTCGGTCGGGTGCATCGAGGTCCGGATGACACCGAGCGATACGGCGTTCACGCGGATGTCGCGGGTGGCGTACTCGATCGCCAACGACTTGGTGACGGCGTTCAGTCCGCCTTTGGTCAGGGACGCGAGGGCTCCCGTGACCCGGGCGTCGGCGTTGTCGACCAGACTGGTGGAGATGTTCACGACGTGTCCGCCGCCCTCGCGGGAGAGCATCGCACCGATCGCGCTCCGGGACACCTCGAAGAAGCCGCGCACGTTCACGCCGACGACGCTCTCGTAGTCCTCGTCGGTGTAGTCGGTGAACGGCTTCGCGACGAACACTCCGGCACAGTTGATCAAGGTGTCGAGTCGGCCGAACCGGTTCATCGTCGCCTCGACGATCCGGGCGCCCGCACCGGGCGCGGACACGTCGTCGGCCACGGCCAGCACGTCGGGGTCGTCCGACGGCGGAATCGAGCGGGCGACCGCGGTGACCGCGTAGCCGAGCTGCCGGTAGGCGGTGACCACGCCCGCCCCGATGCCGCGTGAGGCGCCGGTGACGACGGCGACTTTGTGCGTGTTGTCCATACGGGATTCTGGCCCGACAGGGACGTGCGGGTGCGCGACCGCTCCGCGTGTCCCCTCCATGAGCAGCCGACTGGTCCCACGAGGTCACGCCACCGGCTCTGCGCGAAGGGTCCGGACATGGGGCGGGAGACCGGATCCGCGCGTCGTCCGGACTCCCGGTCCTTCCGTCCGGCCGCCCGGGAGGAGTTCCGCGCAGTCCGACTTCACCGTGCATCCATCAGCAGGAGCGGTAGGCTGAACAACGTGGCATATCACCCATAGGGGACTCACTGTCGTCCCGCGGCCCAGACCCCGCCATTTCAAAGGCAGTTGAGTCCGGGCACAGGTCATGCGTCCAGGATCGTCCCGGACCTGCGTACCGCACATGCCGCAGAGGGATCACGGCGTCACGCACGCGTCGCCGGAACTGCGTCTGGAGCCATCACATGTCCCACCATCTCGATTCTCCCGCGGCCAGGGCCGACGCCCGGCTGAACATCTCCGACACGTACGTGTTCCGAGGTGACCGCGGAACTGTGCTGGTGATGAACGTCTGCTCCGACTCCGCGGGTCCCGACGCGCCGAAGGGGTTCCACCCCGAGGCCCGATACGAGTTCAAGATCGACAGCACCGGCGACGCGGTCGAGGATCTCGCCTACCGCTTCACCTTCGGGGCGGCGGACGCCGACGGCTCCCAGACGGTCGAGCTGAGCCGTATGGCCGGAGCCGACGCGGCCGACGACTCGGCGGCCGGAACCGTTCTGCTCGCCGGCCGGACGGGCCGGGAGCTCAGCACCGACGCGGGTCTACGGGTGTGGACCGGTCGGGCCAGCGATCCGTTCTGGATGAATCCGGCCGTCGTGGAGGCGGTCGGCCAGGCCTTCCAGCACGGCACCGACGTCCATGTGCCCGAACCGGACTCCTCCGAGATCACCAGCCTGTTCGCCAACATGAAAGTGCGCTCCATCGTGCTCGAGGTGCCGGATTCCGAGCTCCTGGCGTACACGGGCGGCGAGGACATCGGCGTATGGGGTGTGACGGCGCTGGCCACCGACGCCGGCGGGTGGCACCGCATCAACCGGTGCGGACTCCCGATGGTGTCGCCCATCTTCGCGCAGTTCGACGACGAGCTCGCGGAACTCCTGAACCAGACCCGGCCGGCCGACGACACCCGCGTCCTCACCGGCGCGATCAGCGGCCGCGTCGCCGCGGTCGTCGGCGCCCGCGGCACCACGTCGGATCCCCAGGTCTACGGCCAGGAAGTGGCCGACCGACTTCTCCCGGACGTCCTTCCGTACACGGTGGGCACTCCGGCCGTGTTCGGCTTCGCGAAGTTCAACGGCCGGGCGCTCACCGACAACGCGGGTGAGGTCATGTTCTCCCTCACGACGGACAGCGCCTTGAGCGTGGGACTGGGCAAGGAAGCGGTCGACGCACCCACCACGTCGTCCTTCCCCTACGTGGCTCCGACCGGCTGACGGCCCGATGCCCTCGGCGCACCCGGTCCCGCCTGCGATGCGTGAGGTTCGCGGTCCTGGCCGCCGAGGCCGCGCGCGGGGGCCGGTGCACGCGGTGCGGCCATCCCTGAACCGGTGAATCGAGGAATCGGTGTTCACGTCGAACGTGCCAGGACCAGTTGACGGTGACAGAACCGTCCTCGGCGAACGGCCTTGAGGTGTCCACCATCGAGCCTGACGCGCGCCCCGAGGGATACCGGGCGATGCTTTCCTCCGCCGTGGCGAACCTCAACCCGGGAGCGTTCTCGTTCGTCATGGGTACGGGGATCGTGTCCACGGCGCTGTACGTCAACGGCGCCGGCACCGCTTCGGCGGCACTTCTCTGGGTGGGTCTCGCGGGCTTCGCGGTCCTCCTGCCCGCCTACGGTCGGCGGCTGCTGCACCGGCCCGAGCAGTTCGCCGTCGGTCTCCTCGGACCCCGGTCCTTCGCCTTCCTC
Source organism: Streptomyces sp. M41(2017) (assembly GCF_002078175.1). GTDB lineage: Bacteria > Actinomycetota > Actinomycetes > Streptomycetales > Streptomycetaceae > Streptomyces. The sequence continues at coordinate 465,307 of NZ_MWFK01000002.1, forward strand.
ACCATCGCCATCGCCCCCGATGTCCTGGCCGCACGCCTGGTCCCGAGCGGACACACGGCAGTCGCCGAGGCGTTTCTGGCGTTCGGAGCGGCGGTGTGGCTGTTCCTCGGCTACGCCGTTCCCCTGGCCCTGATCACCACCACCCGGCGGCGCCCTTCGCTCGACCAGGTGAACGGCACCTGGTTCCTCTGGTCGGTGGGCTCCGACTCGATAGCGGTGGCGGCGGCCTCCCTGGCGCATGTGACCTCGGGCGACTTCCTGCCGGTGGTGGCCGTGGTGTGCTGGGCCATCGCCCTGGTGCAGTACCTGCTGGTCGCCGGGATCGTCCTGGCGAGGCTGCTCGTGCGGCCGGTGGCGCCCGGGGATCTCATGACGTCACTGTGGATCTTCATGGGCGCGGCGGCGATCAGTGTGCTCGCCGGGGCGAGGCTGCTCGAACTGCCACCGGACAGCCTGCTCCTCCCCCACGCGGTCCTCACCGGCTGGTCGGTCGTCCTCTGGTCGTTCGCCACCTGGCTGATCCCCCTGCTGCTGGCCCTGGGCGTGTGGCGCCACGGGGTGCGGAGGATTCCGCTGCGTTACGAGTTCGGCTGGTGGAACCTGGTCTTCCCGATCGGCATGTACGGGGTCGCCACGCACGAACTGGGACGCGTGACCGGGACGTCATGGATGACCGCGATGGGCCGTGGGGAGATCTGGGTCGCCGTCGGCGTGTGGGCGGTCGTGATCATCGCCATGGCCGTCGCCGCGGTCCGCCCCCGTCTCGCGTCCGGCCGTCGACAGGCCGCTTCCCAGCACCCCTAGCGGCAATGTCCTGATCTGCCGTCGATATGGCATTCAGGGCTATCCACCCGGACTGCACCGAAAGCATAGGGTCGGTGGTCCGACACGGGCGAATGCCCAGCTCCCACTACGGACGTCCGGCGAAGACGAAGCCCGCGAGCACTGCGGGTGACCTCCGGACTCCGCCAGTGCCGGCCGTCGGTCGTTCCGAATTGAGGAAAGAAGGCGATCCACACCGTGGCGTCGCAATCCCGTGCCGCGGAGGCGGCCCCGAAGGGGCTGGACTTCGGCATCAACGAATGGCTCGTGGACGAACAGTACGAGCGCTACCTGCACGACCCCGAGTCGGTGGGCCGGACCTGGAGGGAGTTCTTCGCCTCCCCCGTCTCCCTTCCGGCTCAGCGTGCGGAGAGCCGCGAGGCACCCGCTCCCGAAGAGTCCGGCGAGTCCGGCGATTCCGCGATCAAGGCGGTCCGCGTCGCCGCACTCGTCGACGCCTACCGAGCGCGCGGGCATCTGGCGGCCGACACCGACCCGATCTCGAACGGGCACGGGACCGCGCGGCCGGATCTCGACATCACGGCGTTCGGCCTCCACGACGACGACCTGGACGCAGAGTTCGCCGTGGACGGGTTCACCGGCCGGACCACCATGACGCTCCGCAGCGTGCTGAGCGCCCTGCGGGAGTTCTACTGCGGTTCCGTCGGCACCGAGTACATGCACATCCGCGGCTCCCGGGAGCGCCTCTGGGTCCAGCAGCGGACGGAGTCGGCCTCTGCCCGGCCGGACGTCGCCGAACAGCTGCACATCCTGTACCGGCTGGGCGCGGCAGAAGCCTTCGAGACGTTCCTGCAGACCAAGTACGTGGGCCAGAAGCGGTATTCGCTCGAAGGCGGCGAGTCGGCGATCGTGCTGCTCGACGCCCTGCTGCTGCGCGGCATCCGGCAGGGCATGGGCGAAGCCGTCATCGGCATGGCCCACCGAGGCCGGCTCAACGTCCTGGCCAACATCATCGGCAAGTCGTACGCGGACATCTTCCACGAGTTCGAGGACGCCACGGACGTCCGGTCCGTCGAGGGATCGGGCGACGTGAAGTACCACCTCGGCGCGGAGGGAACGTACCGTGCCCTGGACGGCCGGTCGCTCGCCGTCTCCGTCGTGGCCAACCCCTCGCACCTGGAGGTCGTGGGGCCGGTGGCACAGGGCGTGGTGCGCGCCAAGCAGGACCAGGCCGTGCGGGACGGAGCAGCCGGCCCCGTCCTGCCGATCGTCCTCCACGGCGATGCCGCCTTCGCCGGCCAGGGCGTGGTCTCCGAGACGCTGAACATGTCGCAGCTGCCCGGCTACCGCACCGGGGGGACGGTCCATGTCGTCATCAACAACCAGCTCGGTTTCACGACCTCGCCCGCCTTCGGCCGTTCCAGCACCTACGCCACGGACGTCGCCCGGTCCGTGGACGCGCCGATCTTCCACGTCAACGGCGACGACCCCGAGGCCGTCGTGCGGGTCGCCCGGCTGGCGTTCGACTATCGGGAGACGTTCCACAAGGACGTGGTCATCGACCTGATCTGCTATCGGCGCCATGGGCACAGCGAGGTCGACGACCCGTCCATCACGCAGCCGGCGATGTACGACCGGATCAACGACAGGCCTTCGGTGCGCACGTTGTACGCCGAGGCGCTGACAGGCCGGGGAGACATCGGTGAGCGCCAGGTGGAAGGCGCGTTGCGGGACTACCAGGGTCACCTGGAGCGGGCCTTCACCGAGACGCGGGCACTGTCGGCGGCCCGGTCCCCAGCGTCCGGACAACCGGCGGACGACCAGGACGCGGCACGTTCCGCGGTGTCCACCGCCATCACGGAGGCCACGGCCCGGCACATCGTCGCCGCGCAGACGGACACGCCGGAGGGGTTCACCGTCCACTCACGCGTCGCTCCCCAACTCCGGCGGCGTTCGGCGATGTTGGACGAGGGCACCATCGACTGGGCCACCGCGGAGTCACTGGCCATCGGCTCGTCGCTGATGGACGGGGTCCCGGTGCGGCTCGCCGGGCAGGACTCCCGCCGCGGCACGTTCGGGCAGCGGCACGCCGTGCTCACCGACCGGCACACCGGTCTGGAGCACACACCGCTGAGTTCCCTCGGTTCCGGTGCCGCCGAACTCGCGCTCTACGACTCGTCGTTGTCCGAGATGGGCGCGCTGGCCTTCGAGTACGGCTATTCACTGGCACGGCCCGACGCCCTGGTGCTGTGGGAGGCCCAGTTCGGCGACTTCGCCGACGGAGCCCAGACGGTCATCGACGAGTACATCTCGTCGTCCGAGCAGAAGTGGGGTCAGCGCTCCGGTCTGACCCTGTTGCTGCCGCACGGTCTGGAAGGACAGGGCCCCGATCACTCCTCCGGAAGGATCGAGCGATTCCTGCAGCTGTGCGCGCAGGACAACATGACCGTCGCCATGCCCTCCTTGCCCGGCAACTACTTCCACCTGCTGCGTCGCCAAGCCCTCGGACGCCGGAAGAAGCCTCTGGTCGTCTTCACTCCGAAGTCGATGCTGCGGTCCAAGGCGGCCATTTCGGACCTGACGGAGTTCACCGACGGTGCGTTCCGTGCGGTCGTCGGCGACGACACGGTGGACGCCGGCCGGGTCGAGCGCGTGCTGTTCTGCTCGGGCAAGGTCTCCTTCGACCTGGACGCCCACCGCCGGGAGGCGGACCTGGCGGACACGGCGATCGTCCGGCTCGAGCAGCTCTATCCCTTCCCGGAGGAGGAGATCGCCGAGAAACTCGCCCGCTTCCCCGCCGCCGCCGAGGTGCGATGGGTGCAGGAAGAAGCCCGGAACCAGGGAGCATGGTCCTTCGTCGCGCCCCGTCTGGAACGGCTGGCCGGCCGGCCCGCGGTGTGTGTCAGCCGCCCCGAGGCGCCGGCCCCCGCCGTGGGCTCCGCCCGCCGGCACGCGGGCGAACAGAGGGATCTCGTGCTGTCGGCCTTCGACTGACCGCTCCGCCGACGGCCCCGCGAAGAAACGCCGCCGCGCCGTACGACGTATGTGTCCCCGGCGGGCTCTCCTCGGACCGCGTTCCGCGGAGGGCCCGCTGCCGGTGGCGGCACACCATGCCCCGTACCGCTCAGTCGCGCCACGGGGGGGGGCGGAGGATCAGTTCGCCGCCGACTCCGTCACCGGTCGATCGTGCACCGGACGCGGAGGCAACACTGCGGGCACCAGATCCCGCTCGCCCGCGTGCGTCGTCCGGAAACTGGCCCGGAAGGCAGCGGGCGTCACACCCAGGTTCCGCACGAACGCCCTGCGCAGCGACTCGGGTGAGCCGAATCCGGTGCGCCGGGCGATGAGCGGCATGGAGTCGTCGCTCGTCTCCAACAGCGCCTGCGCCGCTTCGAGCCGGACCTGTTCGACATAGCGGGCCGGAGTGGTTCCGACCTCCTCGTGGAAGAGCCGCGTCACATGACGGACGCTGATGCCCGCCCGGGAAGCCATGGCGGCCAGCGTGTGATTGGCCCCCGGATCCTCGGCGACGGCGTCCAGGAGCCGACGCAGGACGTCCTGGGTCGTGTGCGAGGTCCGCGCGCGGACACTGAACTGGGACTGACCACCCGGCCGTTGCATGAAGACGACCATGTCCTTGGCGACCGAGCGGGCGACCTCCGCACCGTAGTGTTCTTCCACCAGGGCCAGCGACAGGTCGATACCGGCGCTGACACCTGCCGACGTCATCATCTTCCCGTCCCGCACGAAGATGGCGTCCGGGTCGACCCGCACAGCCGGATAGCGATGCGCCAGTTGCCGCGAATGCCGCCAGTGCGTGGCAGCACGACGTCCGTTCAACAGCCCGGCCGCGGCCAGCAGGAACGCTCCCGTGCACACCGACGCCGTGCAGCGACTCTTCTCGTTCAGGCTCCGGACGACATCCAGGAGCGCGTCGTCCTTGATCAGCGATTCCCATTCCGGACCGCCCGGCACGACCAGGACGTCCAGGGGTTCGCGCACGTCGGCTACGGAGAGGTCGGCGCCGAGACGGGTCCCGGCGGAGCTCATCACCGCCGAACCGTCCTCCGAGGCGATCCGCACCCGGTAGCGTCCGCCGAACTCGTTGGCCGTCGTGAACACCTCGATGGGGCCCGTCACGTCGAGGAGCCGCACCCCTGGGAAGACGAACACCGTCACCGTGATCGGATCCGCTCCAGGGCGCTTGCGGTTCATCGAAGGCCTCCCGGCAGTCCGCGGCGTGAACACGAGCTCGCTCCGTGGTCGAGGGCGGCGCGTCCGTCGGCACGTCGCCCCTCCGGAACGGAGCACACGGAGAAACGGCGGCGAGCAGCACGGCACGGACGTCGCCGTGTACGCCGACGGCCACACACCAACTATGCGCCTGTGGCCCGTACCGCGGCCACGAGTGGTTCGCTCCCTGCTGGGAGGCACAGCCTCTCAGTGAACGCCGTCGGGGGTCGACGCCGCAGGACACGGAGTGGCCGGCCCAGCCACCGGACGGGTACGGACGATCGAGTTCGCCGTCCTCTCCACGTCCACGAACCTGGCCCGTCCGGCCGGAGTCAACGTGACCCTCACGTTCCGTCGGTCCCTGTCGCCACGACGGCGATCGACCAGACCCAGGCCCTGCATGCCTCTCAGGAGGTAGGAAACCCGGTCTCCCGACTCGCCGAGAAAGGCCTTCAGCTCTGCCACCGACGCGGAACCGCCCTCTGCCTCGGCGAGGAATCCGAGAGCGAGGTAGTCGAGGAGCGACAGACCGTGCCGCGTCCGCAACGTGCCGTGCAAGTGCCCCAAGGCCCGGAGCGTCGGGAAATCGTCCCGCCCGGTGTTGTCCGCAGGATTCCGTTCAGACATACGCGTTCCCGAGAGTCGACCCGTCGGTCGCCGAACCACGACCTGACCACGTAACCCGTTCACCGAGGCTGGCGATCGCCGTCCCGGTGGACGAAAGGCCCTCGAATCAGGACACGGCAAAGGTCCTGGCCGGCCGGCGACCAGGACCTTCCCATCACTTCCTGTACAGGCAGCCGTGTGAAGGTCCAATTACAATGAATGACGAACGCCGGATTCCATCCGGCCGATTCGACATCTCGCTTTCTCATGGGCGTCCCCCAGCATTTCGGGTTGCCAAGCGGCAGAAGGAGATATCGGTGAACGACTCGTCCGAAGCACGTCTGCCCGCCCTGGGGACACACCTGACCTACGCTCCCAATCCGAGCCGCGCCGAGACCCGGGAGCAGCTTTCCAGGGCGACGTACGACCTTCTCGTGATCGGCGGCGGCATCCTGGGCATCTCCACCGCCTGGCACGCCGCGCAGTCCGGGTTGCGGGTGGCCCTGGTCGACGCCGGTGACTTCGCCGGCGCCACCTCCTCCGCCTCCTCCAAGCTCCTCCACGGCGGTCTGCGCTACCTGCAGACCGGCGCGGTGAAGCTGGTGGCGGAGAACCACTTCGAGCGCCGTGCGGTCTCCCGTCAGGTGGCCCCCCACCTGGCGAATCCGCTCACCTTCTACCTCCCCGTGTACAAGGGCGGGCCGCACGGCGCGGCGAAGCTCGGAGCGGGCGTCTTCGCCTACTCCGCCCTCTCCGCCTTCGGCGACGGCGTCGGCCACCTGCTCAGCCCCGCCAAGGCCGCGGAGAGCGTGCCCGAGCTGCGCACCGACAACCTCAAGGCCGTCGCCGTCTACGGCGACGACCAGATGAACGACTCCCGGCTCGCCCTGATGACCCTCCGCGCCGCCGTCGAGTCCGGAGCCTCCGTCCTCAACTACGCCGAGGTCACCGGGCTGCGTTTCACGAACGGCCGGGTGACGGGAGCGGAACTCAGGGATCAGCGCTCCGGGGACGAGTTCGGTGTGGACGCCCGTCTGGTGCTGAACGCGACCGGGCCGTGGGTCGACCACCTGCGCAAGCTGGAGGACCCGAACGCGGCTCCCTCCGTCCGGCTGTCCAAGGGCGCGCACCTGGTCCTCAAGCGCACCGCGCCGTGGAAGGCCGCGCTCGCGACCCCGATCGACAAGTACCGCATCACCTTCGCCCTCCCCTGGGAGGACATGCTCCTGCTCGGCACCACCGACGAGGAGTACAAGGGCGACCCGGGCGACGTCGGGGTCACCGAGAAGGACACGGCACAGATCCTGGACGAAGCCGCTCTGTCCGTGCGGGACGAACAGTTGTCCCGAGACCTCATCACTTATGCGTACGCCGGTCTGCGGGTGCTGCCGGGCGGTCCCGGCGACACCTCCAAGGCCAAGCGGGAGACGGTCGTCACCGAGGGCCGCGGCGGCATGCTGTCCGTCGCGGGCGGCAAGTGGACCACCTTCCGGCACATCGGCCGCACCGTCATGAAGAAGCTGGAGACGCTGCCCGGCCACCCGCTGGGCGAGGGCATCGAGCCGATCTCCGAGCTGCCGAAGAAGATGCCGCTGCCCGGCATCGCCAACCCGCGCGCCGTCGCACACCGCCTCCTCATCGACCACCCTGCGGACGGCCCCCGCATGGCCGCCGACACCGCGCGGCACCTGTCCACCCACTACGGCTCGCTGGCCTTCGACATCGCGCGCCTGGCGAACGAGAACCCCGAACTCGCCGAACGCATCCACCCGGACGCCCCGGAGATCTGGGCGCAGGTCGTCTACGCCCGCGACAACGAATGGGCCGAGACGGCCGACGACGTGCTGCGCCGCCGCACCACCCTGACCATCCGCGGCCTGGCCACGGAGGACATCCGCCGCCAGGTGGAGGACCTGCTGCACGCGAATTGACTTGCTCCTCGGGCTGAAGCCCGAGGATTCTGGCCTTCTCGATCGTTGCTGTGCCGCTACGCGGCGGCACGGGCTTGGGTCGGGAATCCGTGGCTTCCTGTTTCTTCGCGCTGTGCCGGGATTGCTCCTGGTCTTACCGGCGCTCCACAGGCTGATACCGCCAGTCCGGCGGCCATCTTCACGTTGATCGCGGCATTGTGGTCCCGGTCGTGGACGGTGCCGCAGGCGGCACACGTCCACTCCCGGGCATTGAGAGGCTTGGGCCCGTCCTTGACGCCGCAGGTCGAGCAGGTCTGGGAGGTCGGCGTGAACCGGCCGATCGTGACCAGGGTCCGTCCGTACCGGTCTGCTTTGTATTCCAGCATGCTGATGAACGATGCCCATCCGGCGTCGTGCACACTCTTGGCCAGTCTGGTGCGGGCCAGTCCCGCCACCGACAAGTCCTCCACGGCGATCCCTTGGTTCTCGGAGATCAGCTTGGTGGAGAGCTGATGGTGGAACTCGCGGCGTGCATCAGCAACTGTGGCGTGGGCGCGGGCGACCTTCAGGCGGGCCCTGTCCCGGTTCTTCGACCCTTTCTGTTTGCGGGACAGTTCCCGCTGGGTCTTCTTCAGCTTCTTCTCCGCGCGCCGCAAAAACCGCGGTGAGTCGATTTTCGTGCCGTCGGAGAGGACCGCGAAGTGGGTGAGGCCGAGGTCGATGCCGACGGTGCGGTCGGTGTCAGGCATCCGGGTCGCATCGACAGCGGGGGCGGTGTCGATGACGAAGGAGGCGAAGTACCGCCCGGCCGCGTCCTTGATCACGGTGACGGAGGACGGCGTGGTGGGCAGCGTGCGGGACCACTTCACTTTCACCGCACCGATCTTCGGCAGACTCAGGCGCCCTTTGTCGGTGATGTTCCAGCGGGCGTTGGCGGTGAACCGGATCGACTGCCGCTTGTCCTTGCGGGACTTGAAGCGAGGACGCCCGATGCGGGGGCCTTTGCGATCGCCCTTGAGGGAGGCGAAGAAGTTGCGATACGCCCTCTCGACGTCCCGCAGAGACTGCTGAAGCACCACCGCAGAAACCTCACCCAACCACGACCGCTCCACCGTCCGCTTCGCCTCGGTAATCAGTCTCTTCGACAACTCTGCACCCGTCGGGAACGACTGCTCGGTTTTACGAGCCTCTTCACGGGCGCGGACCGCATCGTTGAACACGACACGGGCGCACCCGAACGCCCTCGCCAACGCTTCCTGTTGGCTGATGTCCGGGTACAGGCGGAAGGAGTACCGAAGCTGCACAACCATCACGCTACACAGTTGGGCTATAGCCGATAGACGGAAGATCGGAAAAGGCCAGAATCCGCTTTCGTGATGCACGTCCACATGGCTTCGCTTCAAAGTTCTGGCACATGGTGTTCACCGATGCCCACGTGAAGCGTATGGAAGAAATCATGCGGTCGGTGCGTACAAACTTCGAGTGTGACCTGGTGGAGTTCAACGGCGACAACAACCACGTCCACCTGCTGGTGAGCTTTCCGCCCAAGGTCGCCGTGAGCAAACTGGTCAACTCCCTCAAGGGCGTCTCCTCCCGCCGCCTTCGCCAGGAGTTCCCCGACCTGGCACGCCACTACTGGAGGGCCAACAAGCTGTGGTCCTCCTCCTTCGCCAGAACCGTCGGCGGCGCCCCGCTCAGCGTGGTCAAGCAGTACATCGAACAGCAAAACCGGCCGGTGTGAGCACCACCCAGCACCGCCGGGACCAGCCCTCGCGACGCTCCGCACCCCCAGGCAAAGCCCTTGCGGTATCCGGCTCCGCCGGCCCTGAATCCGCGACGCTCCGCGTCGCCACCATCAGATTCGCTCCACCACCGGCCTGAAGGCCGATGCACTGCGAATGAATTCCGGTAGCCGCGTCGGCCCAGGGCGGCCACGACGCCACACCGTCCCGGCGTCGAGCCCGGCATCGTTCCGAGCGATGCCGGGCTCAGGGTCGTTGTGCGGGGCGGCGGCCTTCAGGTTGCTCGGGGGCGCGTTCGGGGGCGTGGACCAGGAGCGGCATGCGCCGGGAGGTGGTGGTGGAGACCGTGAGCCGCGTTCCGTCGTGGGCGATGGTCAGCGGCTCCCCCGATGTGAGGGTGTAGGTGACGGCGGAGGAGTCGATCTCCACGCGAAGGCAGCGCCCCCGGGTCTGGACCTTGAACGCCAGACGGCTCAACTGACCGGGCAGGCGCGGCGCGAAGGTGAGCATCGCCCCCTTCTGCCGCATGCCGCCGAAGCCCGCGACCAGGGCGAGCCAGGAGCCCGCGAGCGAGGCGATGTGAAGCCCGTCGCGTGTGTTGTTCTCAAGGTCGTCGAGATCCATGAGGGCCGCTTCGCCGAGATACGCGTAGGCGAGGTCCACGTGTCCCACCTCGGCCGCCATGATGGCCTGACAACAGGCCGAGAGGGACGAGTCGCGGACGGTGAGCGCCTCGTAGTAGGCGAAGTTGCGCCTCTTCTCCTGGTCGCTGAACAGGTCTCCGCACTTGTACATGGCGAGAACCAGGTCTGCCTGTTTCACCACTTGCTTGCGATAGAGATCGAAGTACGGGTAGTGGAGGAGGAGCGGGTACTGGTCCGCCCGTGTTTCCGCGAAGTCCCACTTCTCGTGCCGGGTGAACCCGGCATGCTGTTCGTGGACGCCGAGGTCGGCGTTGTAGGGGATGTGCGTCCGATCGGCCGCCAGCCGCCAGGCAGTTGTCTCCTCCGCGCTGACGCCGAGCGCGGCGGCCTGCTCCGGGTAGCGCTGGACGGCGGCGACGGCGGTCCTCAGATTGGAGCGTGCCATCAGGTTGGTGAAGACGTTGTCGTCGACCAGGGCGCTGTACTCGTCGGGTCCGGTCACACCGTCGATGTGGAACGTCCCGTCGGCGTCGGTCTGGCCGAGGGAGGACCAGAGGCGGGCGGTCTCCACCAGGATCTCGACGCCGGTGTCGCGGGCGAAGTCCTCGTCGCCGGTGGCGGACACGTAGGTGGTCACCGCGTCCGCGACGTCCGCGTTGATGTGGAAGGCGGCGGTGCCTGCCGGCCAGTAGGCCGAACACTCGGAGCCGGTCACCGTTCGCCAGGGGAACGTGGCGCCGCGCAGGCCGAGTTGGAGGGCGCGGTCGCGGGCCGCGGGGAGGGTGTTCTGTCGCCAGCGCAGGACGTCGGCCACCGCTTCGGGATGGGTGTAGGTGAGCACGGGCAGGACGAACGCCTCGGTGTCCCAGAAGCAGTGCCCGTCGTAGCCGGAGCCGGTCAGGCCCTTCGCCGGGATGGCGCGCCCCTCGACCCGGGCTCCCGCCTGGAGCGCGTGGAAGAGCCCGAAGCGGACGGCCTGCTGGATCTGCGGGTCGCCGTCGACCTCGACGTCCGCGTGTTCCCAGAAGTCGTCGAGGTACGAGCGCTGTTGTGCGAGGAGTTGCTCCCAGCCCGTGCTGCGCGCGCCGGCGAGGGCGGCGTCCACCTGGTCGCGCACGCTCGGCAGGGACCGCTCCGCAGACCATCCGTAGGAGACGAACTTGGTCAGCCGCAGTGACTGGCCGGGCGCGACCTGCGAGGTGACGGTGAGCCGGCTGACGTCGGCGTCGCTCTCGCTCGACGTCTGTGTCTCGGCGGGTCCTTCGACGAGGTGGTCGGCCGCGGCGGCGACCCGCAGGCGACTGCGCTCGGTCGTGTGGACGAGGCGCAGCCGCATCCCGGCGGCGAAGTCCTCCTCCGCGACGAGTGGCGCCGTGATCGCCGATGTGGCCCTGGGGTCGCCGGAGCCCTGCGGCAGCGCCTCGTTGGCGACGAGTTCGGACTGGACGACGAGACGTACCTCGGCGTCCACGGCTTCCACCTCGAAGCGGATGGCCGCGATGGCCCGCTCGGAGAAGGCCACCAGGCGGGTGGACCTCACCCGGACGGTGTGCCCCGATGGAGAGGTCCACTCGCAGACGCGGTGCAGCAGTCCTGAGCGCAGGTCGAGCGTGCGCTCGTGGGAGCGCAGGGTGCCGTACCTCAGGTCGAAGGGTTCGTCGTCGACGAGCAGCCGGATGATCTTCCCGTTGGTGACGTTGATGACCGACTGGCCGGACTCGGGGTACCCGTACCCGGCCTCCGCGTACGGCAGGGGCCGCAGTTCGTGGACCCCGTTCAGGTAGGAGCCGGGCAGGCCGTGCGGTTCCCCTTCGTCGAGGTTCCCGCGCCATCCGATGTGGCCGTTGGACAGGGCGAAGACGGATTCACTCTGCGCGAGCATGTCGAGCTGGAGGCCGCGCTCGTGGAGGGACCACGGATCGACGGTGTACGCGGGGTGTGTGATCATCGCGTCTCCCTCAGGGCGCCCAGTCCCTCGACCACGGTGTCGGCGCCGTGCGATCGCAGGTCTGCCGCCTGGTCGGCTCGGTCGACTCCGACGACGTAGCCGAAGTGGCCCGACCGACCGGCCTCCATCCCCGCGAGTGCGTCCTCGAACACCGCGCAGGCCGCGGGCGCGACTCCCAGCTCGTGGGCGGCGGCCAGGAAGGTGTCCGGCGCGGGTTTTCCCGGCAGGCCTCGTGCCTCGGCGACCGTCCCGTCGATACGGACCTCGAACAGTTCCTCCGCACCGATCGCCCTCAGCATCGCCTGACAGTTCTTGCTGGAGGAGACGACCGCGGTCCGCAGGGGGACGTCGCGGACGGCTCTGACGTAGTCGAGGGAGTCGTCGTACGCCTGGACGCCGTCCTGGCGGATCCGTGCGAGCAGTAGTTCGTTCTTGCGTTCCGCGAGGCGCCGGACCGTGTCCGCGTCCGCCGGGTCGCCCGGACTGCCCTCGGGCAGTTCCACGTCGCGTGAGGCGAGGAAGGTCCGCACTCCGTCCGCGCGGGGCCTACCGTCGACGTATCGGTCGTAGTCGGCCTGATCGAAAGGACGGAATTCCGGACCGTACCGGGCTTCCAGGAACTCGTCGAACATGTCCTTCCACGCCGCGGCGTGCAGACCGGCGGTACGCGTGATCACACCGTCGAGATCAAACAGACACGCCTGAATTCCGGTGGGGAGGCCGAGGTTCGTCATCAAGCGGTCCTTCCTTGACCCGTCCCCCTCCATGCCTGTCGCCGATGCCCTTCACCCGCCTGACGCCGGAGCCACCACGGTCTTCACACCAGGGGCAGGCCGACGGTCACGGAACCACGGTGACGGGCCAGAGGCCGCGCTTGACCAGGCGGACGGCCATGGAGCCGATCAGTCTGTGTCCGGCGGACTCGGAGGCGCCGACCACGACGGTGTCGGCCTTGAGATCACGGGCTGCCGACACGAGCCCGTTGTAGGGATCGTCCCGGAACGTGTGGAAGGCCCATCGGACCCCTCCGAGAGCCTGCAGATTCTCGGTCGCTTTCCTGATTTCGCCCGCGACCTCTTCGGCCAGTTCCTCGGTCAACGCCGCGGCGTTCACACCGGCGGCGACGCTCGCCGCCATGTAGGGCTGAATGTAGACCAGCGCGAGATCCGAATTCTGTCTGCGCGCGAGGCCCGCGGCATAGGCCGCGGCCCGCCACGAGGATTCGGACCCGTCGACGCCCGCGAGAACGACCCGGGGTCCGTCCGTACCGCGCTCGAACACATCCTGATGCTCGTCAGTCACACAGGAAAGGCTAACTGTTCCCGTCGGCGGAAGCGCTCCGGCAGCCTCGAACGGCCGGCCGCGAGCGCCCGGCTCCGGCGTCGTCGGCACACTTGACCCATCAAGGTGATCCCATGGCCCGCGCCCTCCGGAATGGGGCCCTTCAGTTGATCATTGGTATTGAATTCGTATCCGTATCGGCAGTCGGAGCATTCCGCCCACAGCGGCGGCACTCCCGCGGGTATGGCGTGTCCCTTCCGACAGACAGGTGCGGCCTGTGCGGTTCAGAAAGAGGCCGGAGCATTTCGACGCCGATCAGGTGGTGGCGGACGCGCCGCCGTCCACGCCTCCCCCACCGCCTTCTCCGCCCGCGGTAGCCGCGCCGTCCGCGTCCGGCCGCCCCGAACCCGTCTCCGTCGTTCCGTGGGGCATTCGGGTCGGAGCGGAAGTGGGATGGCGTCTGCTCGTCCTGGCGGCCATCCTGTGGGTGCTGATCCGCGTCATCGGCGCCGTCCACCTGATCGTGCTGTCTTTCGCGGCCGCTCTCCTGATCACCGCGCTTCTTCAGCCCACGGTGGCCCGTCTCCAAAGGCACCGGGTACCGAAGGGGCTCGCGACCGTTGCGACGGCCCTCTGCGGGTTCGTCCTCCTGGGCCTGGTCGGCTGGTTCGTCGTCTGGCAGGTGATGGACAACGTGGACGACCTCTCGGATCAACTGCAGAGCGGCGTCGACGACCTCAAGCACTGGCTCCTCAAGAGCCCGTTCCACATCACCGAGGCCCGGCTCGACCACATCTCCGACAAGCTGGGCGACAGCATCGGGTCCAGCAGCGATCAGCTCACCGCAGCGGGCCTGCACGGCGTCACAGTCCTGGCGGAACTCCTGACCGGGGTCCTGCTGACGGTGTTCTCGACGCTGTTCCTGCTCTACGACGGACCCCGCATCTGGAAATGGGCGCTCAAGTTCGCCCCGGCATCCGCCCGCTCCGCGATCGACGGCGCCGGCCCCCCGGCGTGGCACACCCTCACGGCGTACGTGCACGGCACGGTCATCGTCGCCTTCATCGACGCCGTCTGCATCGGGCTGGGGATCTACATCCTCGGCGTCCCTCTGGCGGTGCCCCTGGCGGTCGTCGTCTTCGCTGCCGCGTTCGTCCCGCTGGTCGGCGCGGTCGCCTCAGGAGCCTTGGCCGTCATCGTCGCCTTCGTCACCCAGGGCGTGTTCACCGCCCTCCTGGTCCTTCTCATCGTCCTCGGCGTTCAGCAGTTGGAAGGGCACGTCCTGCAGCCGTTCATCCTGGGGCGAGCGGTGCGCGTCCACCCCCTCGGCGTCATTCTCTCGGTGGCCGCCGGGGGTCTGATCGCCGGGATCGGGGGCGCGGTGGTGGCCGTGCCTCTGGTGGCTGTGGTCAACACGGTCGCGGGCCACCTTCTGCACAGGGACGGCCAAGACCAGCGGGAGAGCGCGGAGTAGCGGCTCCGCGGCATCCACCCGGCGCCGAGCCCTTGCACGCGAGACCTGAGCAGGCCGCAGCCGGTCGGTGTCGGAGTCCCTCGCCCGTCACCCTGCTCGGCGTTCGGACGTACTCACTCCTCGCGCTCGAACTCCGCCTGAGCCCGCTGCGCGTCCAGTTCGTCCTGCGCAGTGCGGTAGACGTCACGCACCAGACTCCGGACCACCTCGGGGTCGGACGACGTGGAGGCCGTACGAACCCGGTCCTCCCACCCGTCCGCAGCGCCCTGATTCCCATCGTTCCTGGCCATACGACAACCCTAGCCACGGCTTCACGGATCGCCACTCGGCCACCCGCTCCCCCTGGAGTGGAGCCCGGACGTAATTGCTCAGGCAAGTTGCATCGACGTATGCACGGGTAGGATACGCAACGTCATCCATGGACACGAAGGAGTGAACGATTGTGACCAGCCGACCGTCCGCCACCCTCCGGTCGCGGTACGTCGAGCAGGCCGCGTCGGACCTGGAGGAGAACCGCCGCCTCCAGAGGGAACTGACCAGCAGGATCTCGGCGTTGCGGCAAGAAGAGGCGATGCTGATGGACATCCTGCGGCTGGCCGAGCGGTACGAAGGCCTGCCGGACCCGTCACCCGTGCCGGACCGGGCGTCCTCGGCGGACCGGGCGTCCTCGGCGGCGTCCGACACCAAGGCGACGCCGCGTCGGTCGCTGCTCGGGAGTGTTCTGCTGGAGCTTCTCGCCGGCCACGACGAGCCGCTCCTGGCCAAGGAAGTACGGGAAGAACTCCTGGCGAGGCATCCGGACCGCAGCCCGACACCTCAGGTCGTCCGCAACACCCTCGAGTCACTGGTGGCGAAGGGCCGCGTCCAGCGGCACAAGCAGCAGCGGGCCGTGCTGTACAGCCTCGCGAAGCGCCCTGAGCTTCGCGTCTCCTCCCGGCCGAAGAACTCCGACTGACGAACACGTCACGTTCGGAGTTCTCAGGCCGGATCGGGTCACAGCCCGAGGTCCAGAGCGAGACAGGAGAACTGGTTCCAGGAGGCTTCAGGGTTGTAGGGGGCGACGCCAGGGCCGTTCGCCGCCTGTTCCTGGACCATCCGGTCGAAGCCGATGCGCTCGGGGAGTTTGCCGAATCGGGCCTGCCGCGCCGCCGCGTCCATCGCACTCTCCGTGTCCACGCTGCTGTCCTCTCCCTTGCCGCCGCCCGGGCCGGCCGACGAACCGAGTCCGTCGGCGTCCTGGATGGCCATAACTCTGAACCGTGGCTCGTCACCTGTCAAGGTGGTGACGATGGAGAGGTCACCAGGAGCTTGCGCCACCGTCCACCGCATAGTTGGCACCGGTGATGTAGGACGCCCTGTCGGAGGCGAGGAAGGCAGCGAGTTCCACGATCTCCTCGGGCCGGGCGAAGCGCTTGAGCAACGTCTTGCTCACGATGGCGGCCCGCGCCTCCTGGTCGTCACCGAGGTCCCGGTCACTGGCCGGGGTCAGCACCGGACCAGGGCTGACAGCCACAGCCCGGATCCCGTGCGGGGCTCCTTCGAGGGCGAGTTGTCGCGTCATTCCGATGACGCCGGCATTGGCCGCGGTGTGCCCGACCATCGGAGGGGTCGAGCCCGCTATGAGACCTGCCACCGACGCCACGTTGATGATGACGCCACCCCCGCGCCGGACCATGTGCGGCCACGTGAATTTCGAGACGAAGAAGGGAATGTCCAGTTCACCGGCCTGCGTCACACGCCAGTCCTCCACGGAGAATCCCGGCATGGGCCCGAATCGCTGCAGGGCGGCATTGTTGTACACCACGTCGAGCCCGCCGTGGACGGCCGCGGCATCGTCGACCATCTGTCGCACCTGGTCAGGGTCAGTGAGGTCGACCGGCGCCATGCCCGTCATCTCGCCTCCGGCGCGACGTACGAGTTCGGTGGTCTCCTCGTTGCCGCCGGTCTGCACGTCCACTCCGACGATCTTCGCTCCCTCCCTGGCGAAGATCATCGCCGCGGTACGGCCCATACCCGCCGCGGTACCGGTGATGAGGGCTACCTTGCCGTCGAGTGTTCCCATGGCCGTTCTCCTTGCGTTCCGGGCTGTCGACCGGAGGGAAGCGGCGCGACTCGGCACGGCGGGACTCGGCCCCGGCGTCCCGTCTCCAGGTCCGAGGTGCCGGGCGAAGCTGTCAAAGCGACGGTGTTGAGCGCCAAGCGCCTTGCCCCCGGGGGCAGTTCTCGGCGCCGTCATCACTCGCCATGGCCGCGATCGCTCAAGGCCCACCGGTCCCGTCCAGCTTAGGTACAAGTCGGGCCTGACGCATGCGGACAGGTGGGACCCGGGCTGTGGTCGTCCCGTCCTCGAACCCGCAGGTTCAGCGCGCGTCGCCCAGGCCGAAGACTTCGAGCGACGTTTCCGGCTCAGGATCCGACCTCGACGGGGATCCGCCCGCCCGGCTCAAGCGGTACTAGGGAGGTGCGCATCTCGACCGGCGCTCACCGCCGGACCATCGGGACGTCTCTCATCTGCCGTGATCCCGGGGCGACTTGGGCCACCACCCGATAACCGTGCCGGACGGGCCTGCCAGTTGACCGCGGTAGCCGGGACGAACCACAGGGCGGGTGCGACCGTGCCGACTCGGTCCCTTAAGGTACCTGTGCATCCGGAGGACGGCTGCCGAACGCCGCGTCCACTACGGCGAGGCGTGCCGCCGTGGTTCACCTCGTCACCGGACTTGAGGGCGCATCACCTCGGGATCCGACCAGGAACTCAACCGCGCTTCCAGGCTCCCCGGTTGCGGCTCATCGCGTGCCCTGTCACCCGAACCCCACGTAAGGATCTTCGTCTTGCACAAGAGGAACAGAAGACTGCGGCTCCCCGTCGTGGTGGCGGTCGGCGCACTGGCCGCAAGCGGCCTGGCCGCGCCCCAGTCCATCGCGTTCGCCGACAGCCGGAGCGGCCCCGCCACCACCCGTCAGCAGGACTTCGCCTCAGCCGCCGCGGAGTTCGACGTTCCCCTCGATGTTCTGCTCGGCGTCGCCTACCAGGAGTCGGCGTGGGAGTCCCACGGTGCGCGGCACAGCACCGATGGCGGCTTCGGGCCCATGCACCTCACCGACGTCACCCCGGCCATGATGGCCGGCGGTGGCTCCGGCGCCGCCGGCCGCGACGACCTTGCCGCGCTGGCCTCGAAGCCGGCCCTCCACACGGTGCAGGCCGCCGCGAAGCTGACGGGACTGTCCCCGGACACCCTGCGCACGGACCCCGGGGCGAACATCCGAGGCGGCGCGGCCCTCCTCGCCTCGTACGAGAGGAGGGTCGCCGGCGGCACACCGTCGGACCCGTCCAAGTGGTATGGCGCCGTGGCCCGTTACAGCCAGTCGACGCAGCGACAGGCCGCGAAGGTGTTCGCGGACCGCGTCTTCGACACTCTCCGCAAGGGCGCCTCCCGCGTGACGCAGGACGGCCAGCGCGTCCGCCTCGGCGCCACCGACTCGGTTCGCCCCGCGGCCGCGCAGGTGGACCGGCTGCACCTGAAGTCGGCGGACACGGCGGACACCGAATGTCCGGCGAGCGTGGTGTGCACGTTCGTGCCCGGCTCCCCGGTGGGTCTCCAGGTGTCCGACCGGCCGGCGAACGGCATCCGGATCGACACCATCGTCATCCACGACCTGGAGTCGACGTACGACGCCGGCGTCAGGGACCTGGCCTCCCCGACCAAGAACGCGGCGACCAACTACGTGATGCGGTCGTCCGACGGCGCCGTGACCCAGATGGTCCCCACCAAGGACATCGCCTTCCACGCGGGCAACTACTCCACGAACATGCACTCTCTCGGCATCGAGCACGAGGGATACGCCGCGAACGGCGCCACCTGGTACACCGAGGCCCAGTACGAGTCCACGGCCGCTCTGGTCCGGTACCTGGCGGAACGGTTCGACATTCCCCTCGACCGTCAGCACATCATCGGCCATGACAACGTTGCCGGTCCTGCCGACGCCTACGTCTCCGGCATGCACTGGGACCCGGGCAACGCCTGGGACTGGGACCACTTCATGACGCTGCTCGGTCACGCGTACAGCGGTGTGCATCGCGTCCCCGACGTGGGCCAGGTCGTGACCGTCGACCCGACGTTCGCCGACAACGTACAGACCGTGCGGGTCTGCCCGGGCGACGATCCGCTGGACCCCTCGACGCCGTGCACGGACCGGCAGCAGGAGTCGAACTTCGTCTATCTCCGCACCGCTCCGGACGCGACCGCGCCGCTCTTCGGCGACCAGGCGATCCACGGGAGCGGCGACGGCACGGACCGCATCAGCGACTGGGGCGGCACCGCCCAGTCCGGACAGCAGTTCGTCGTCGCGGACGTGCGGGGCGACTGGACCGCGATCTGGTTCAGCGGCGCCAAGGTGTGGTTCCACAACCCGGCAGGCGTGAACGCCAAGATCACCTACGGCGTGAAGCTGATCCAGCCGGCGGGCGGCACCTCGGTGGCCGTGTACGGGCAGAGCTACCCGGACGCCTCCGAGTACCCGGCCGGTCTGAGCCCGTCGACGCAGTCCGCGCTGAGCATGTACACCGTCCCGGCAGGCCAGGCGTACGTCGCGACGCGGCCCCCGGTCGTCACCGACGACTACTTCAAGAGCAGCGGCACCGTCGTCCTCGGCGCCAGGAAGATGTACACCATCCAGTACAACCACCGGGTCGTACTCGTCTACGCGAACGACGTCACTGCGACGCCGGTGTCCCGCCACTGGGAAGACGGGAACTGATCAGCCTGTCCACCCACTGAGGGGCCGAACCCACTGGGCTCGGCCCCTCACCGCGTCGCGCGGACACCGCGCGGGCCCCGCGTGCCGGAGATCTAGACTGTGGCCATGCCGGACGTGATGCACATCGAACCCCTCGACCGCGACGAGGAGGCGTTCCTGCGGGCCCTTGGCCGCGTGATGGCTCTGCTTCCTCGGCTCGTCGACGCCGACATGCTGGATGAGCACACCATTTCGAGCACCGAGTACCTCGTTCTGGTGCACCTCTCCGAGGCGCCGCACAACCAGATGCGGATGAGTGAACTCGCCAACATGTGCGGGATGTCGCTGAGCGGCATGACGCGGGTGGTGAACCGGCTGCAGGCCCGGTCCCTGGTCGTGCGCGAGAAGTCCCCGGACGACGGCCGGTCCTGGCTCGCCGCTCTCACCGACGCCGGGTGGACCCAGCTGAAGGCCGCGTGGCCGACCAACCTCGCGAGTGTGCGGCACCACGTGTTCTCGCGCCTGGAGGGTTGTGACATCGCCGCCGCCACGGAGGTGCTGCAGCGCATCGCGCCGCTGTGAGGTGGGCCGTCCGCCGTGGACAGCCGGTCGGCGCGGGGCAGTTGGCGCCGGGACCCGACCGGCCTCACGCGCCGCGTCACGCGGTCACCCTACGACGTACTCACTTGAGGATTTCGAGCAGCCGGTCGGCCAGGACGGCCGCCGAGTGCGGATTCTGCCCGGTGACGAGGTTGCGGTCCTCGACCATGTACGGCTCCCAGATCGGCCCGCGGCTGTAGTCGACGCCCACCTTCTCCTTCAGGTCGTCCTCCAGCAGCCAGGGCGCCCGGGAGGCCAGGCCGACCCCTTCCTCCTCCTCGTTGGTGAACCCGGTGACCCGGTAGCCCTTGAAGGGAGACACGCCGTGGATCCGGGTGGCCAGGAGCGACGCGGGGGCGTGACACACGATCGCCAGCGGGTTGCCCGAGGCGAGTTGCGCCGTCAGCAGCCGGCCGGCGTCGGCATCGAAGGCCAAGTCCGACATCGGACCGTGGCCACCCGGCAGGTAGACCGCGTCGTAGTCCTCGAGCCGGACGTCCGACAGCTTCAGTGGCCGACGCATCACCTCCGCTGAACGAATGATCTCCTCCAGCTCCAGAGCTCCGTCCTCACCGCCGGCCATGGAGGGCCGGAGACTCATCATGTCGACATTCGGTGTCACGCCGCCGGGTGTCGCGACCACGACCTCGTGGCCGGCCTCCGTGATCGCCTTGTAGGGCATCGCGAATTCCTCGGCCCAGTAGCCGGTCGCGTAGCGGGTCCCGTCCTTCAACACCCAATACGTGGCACCGCTCACGATGAAAAGCACCTTCGCCATAACCGTCCGCCTCCTCGCCCTCGAACAATCTGTCCGGGGGATTCAGACGCATTCCAGCCTAGGTACGGCCATGGCCCAGCGCATGCCGACGGGGCCCCGAATCCGCACACGCAGCGTGGAATTGCGGTTGCCGAACGAATTCGAACCGCGCTTCTCCACTCAACTTGTCCGCAGCCGGGGGATGTTGTCCGGGCACACCGAGGGCTGATCCCGCGGCTGGAGAACGAGAAGAGATCCCCGCCCTCTCCAAGGGGTGCCCGCGTGCGGCCCACGCGTCGGCCGCACGCGACGACACGGACGTGGCGACGCCCAGGAGGGGTGACGACAACGGGAGATCACCGTCACCTGCTTGACCGGTGACGGCGCCTGTGCCACGGTCAGGTCGCACACGCAGCGGCTCCCCACGCCCCCACCGACCCTGCTCGCGGGATTCGACTGGGGCTCCCGGACCGCGGACATCATCGCCGCCCTGCGGCCCGAGCGCGTCAAAGCCCTTGTGTCCGTGAGCGGTTACCTCATCACGAACATCGAGGCCCAGAAGAAGCCGCTGACACCCCGGGCGGAGTACGCCTGGTGGTACCAGTGGTACTTCAGCACCGAGCGGGGCCGCCTGACCATCCCCGTCACGACCGTTACGAGAAGGTCCTCGCCACGCGCCCCGTCATCACCGTACCGACCTTCACCCTCGGCCCCGAGCGCGATCCGTTCGCCGCGCCGGGGAACGGCGCCGCCTACCGCGACCGCTTCACGGGCCCGTACGACCACCGGACGCCGGCCGGCATCGGCCACCACGTGCCGCAGGAGGCGCCCGCCACCTTCGCCCGGGCCGTCGTCGACGCGGACCGCCTCTGAGCCCACGGCCGGCCCACAGCGGACCCGACGACACTTACTTGACCCGTCAATCACTAAGTTGCATACTTCGCTAAGCAAGTACTTAGGGCAGTGTGTCGATCAGCCGCTGCTGTCTGCACGAAAGGGTCTTCCCGTGACCAAGATCGGAATCATCATCGGCAGCACCCGGCCGGGCCGCAACGCCGAGGCCGTCGCCCGCTGGGTGCACGAAGTCGCCACCGAGCGCACCGACGCCGAGTTCGAGCTCGTCGACCTGCTGGACTACAAGCTCCCCCTTCTGGACGAGGCCTACCCGCCGTCGATGGGCAACTACACCCAGCCGCACACCCAGGCATGGGCCGAGGCGATCGCGTCCTTCGACGGCTACGTCATCGTGACCCCCGAGTACAACCGCACGGTGCCGGGCGCCCTGAAGAACGCCATCGACTTCCTCTACGCCGAGTGGAACAACAAGTCCGTGGGCTTCGTCAGCTACGGCGGCGTCGGCGGTACCCGTGCCGTGGAGCACCTGCGCGGCATAGCGGGCGAGCTGCAGCTGGCCGACGTCCGCTCCCAGGTGGCCCTCTCACTGTTCACCGACTTCGAGAACTTCTCCACCTTCACACCGGCCGACATCCAGCGGGACACACTCGTCACCACCCTGGACCAGGTCGTGGCGTGGGCCAACGCTCTCGCTCCCCTGCGGGCCGCCTGACGGACCGGGACGGCCAGCGCCGGCGGGCCAGGTGTGAGCCGCGAGGTCGACGTGCCCTTCCGCGCGTCGGCCTCCATCGGCATGCCTTGGCAGTCATTACAGTCACCTGCCAGACTCGTGATGTGAACCTCGACCACGTCTTCGTCTGCGGGAATCCGGCCCTCGACTTCGCCGCGACCCTGCGCGCCCGGCGATCGGCGCGGTTCGAGATGTTCGCGACGCCGGACAGACTGGACGCCTGGTACACGGAGAGCGGCGTCGTCGATGCCGTCTCCCCCGGCCGGAGCGCCGACGTGGAGCAGGCGAAGGCCCTCCGTGAGGCCATCTACGAGCTGGTCACAGCGCGTCGGCTCGGTGAGGACTTCGGGCACGGGGCCCTCGCCGTGGTCAACAGCGCCGCGCGCAAGTCGCCGGCCGTGCCCCAGCTCACCCCGTCCGGGCGCTGGACGGCGGCGACCCCCGACGAAGCACTGTCCACGGTGGCGCGGCTCTCGATCGAGTTGCTGAGCGGGCCGGACGTGCCCCTGCTCAAGGAGTGCGGCAACCCCGAGTGCACGCGGACGTACATCGATCGCTCACGCGGGATGCGCCGACAGTGGTGCGGCATGGAGTCCTGTGGCAACAAGATCAAAGCGGCCGCCTACCGCGCCCGTAAGAAAGAGACCACGCCCGTCTCCGGCTGACGGGCGGGACGTGCGCTGATCGACCTTCACTGAGACCCCGTCGCCATCGCTGCGCGGTCGCAGTCGCAGTCGCAGTCGCAGTCGCAGTCGCAGTCGTCAAGGCTTGGCCGTCACCATCGCTTTGTCGAGTTCATGGACGTGCCCCTGCGGCGCGGTGAAAAACGGTCGCCCGCCGGACCGCTTCGCGAGCAGGCCGGGGTCGGAACCTGGGGCGTGCCGGGTCAGCCGCGGTGGATCCCCCGCGCGGCGCGCAACGCGGCCATGGCGTCACCGACGGCCACGATCCGCTCCGGGCTCAACGAGTCGACGAAGACCTCGCGGATCGCTCGCAGGTGCGGCAGCAAGGCCGCCCGGAAGGCGTCGGCGCCCTCGGCGGTGAGCACCACCTCCGCACCCCGACTGTCGGTCGCACACCTGTCCCGGCGAATCAGCCCGCGGCGCTCCATCCGTCCCAGGTGATGCGACAGCCTGCTGCGCTCCCATCCCATGGTCCGGGCCAGATCGGACGACCGCAGCCTGCGACCGGCGGCTTCGCTGAGCGCCAGCAGCACCGCGTAGTCGCCCGGCGACAAGGAACAATCCTGCTGCAGCCGGGCGGCAAGCTCGTCATGGAGTGCCTGCGCGGTTTCGACGAAGTCGCGCCAGACCCGTAGCTCCTCGGCGTCGGGATACAGGCTCCGCCGTTCATTCACCACTGATCACCTCTTTATTTGACGTGTCAATCATGTCGAGTAATACTTGCCGCATCAAGCACATGCTACTCCCGCATCTTTCAGGTGGCCCGCCCCTCGGGAACCATCGGAGGAGGACGCCATGACGGCCGCGCCATTCACCTTCGGTCTGAATTCGTTCGGGGAGGTCGCGACGGACGCCGGCCGCGTCCTCGACGACGGCGAGACCGTCCGACTGCTCATCGAGGAGGCGCGGCACGCCGAGGCCGTCGGGCTGGATGTCTTCAGCGTCGGCGAACACTACCGACCCGGCCACGTCGACACCGCGGCTCCGGTGCTGCTCTCCGCCATCGCGTCCGCGACCCGCACCATTCGCCTCGGGACCTCGGTGACCGTGCTGAGCACCAACGATCCGGTGCGTCTCTTCCACGACTTCTCCACGCTCGACGCGGTCTCCGACGGACGCGCCCAGCTCGTCGTGGGCCGCGCCTCGGCGACGGACTCGTTCCCTCTGTTCGGTTACGACGTGAGCGACTACGAAGAGCTCTTCGAGGAGAAGCTCGAACTCCTCATGCGGCTCCAGCGGGAGGACTCGGTGACATGGTCCGGCGCCTTTCGCTCACCACTGTCCGAGCAGCGCCTGCGCCCCCGGATGCGCCCGGGCGGGATTCCCACCTGGATCGGAGTGGGGGGAAGTCCCAACTCCGTTGTCCGAGCCGCCCGTTACGGCCTCCCTCTCATGCTGGCCGTCATCGGTGGACGCCCGCAGCGCTTCGCCCGTCACGTCGATCTGTACCAGCGCGCCCTGCGGCAGGCCGGGCACGGCGCCCGGCCGATCGGCCAGCACTCCCTGGGATTCGTGGCGGACACCGACGAGGAGGCCGCCGAGACCTGGTGGGAGTACTGGAAGCCGGTGGTGGCAGGTCTCGCGCGGGAGCGCGGCTTCTATCCGCCGACCTGGGACGTCTATCGCGAGGAGATCGACCACGGTGCGCTGTTCGTGGGCTCTCCGGACACGGTCGCCCGCAAGATCGCCGCGACGGCCCGTGACCTGAGCCTGAGCCGCTTCGACCTCAAGTACGACATCATGCATCTCCCCCGTGAGGCCCGCGCCCGCAGCATCGAACTGCTGGGCAGTGAAGTCGCGCCACGCGTGAGGGAATTGATCACGAAGGAGTCCCGTCATGTCTGATCTCGACTTCGGCCTCGACACGTTCGGCGACGTCCCCGTCGACGACTCCGGTGCGCAGGTCTCCCATGCCCGGGCGATCCGGCAGCTCGTGGACGAGGCGGTTCTCGCCGACGAGATCGGCATCGACGTCCTCGCCGTGGGCGAGCACCATCGCCCCGAGTACGCGGTCTCCACACCGGAAACGGTGCTCGCCGGCATCGCCACGCGTACCCGGCGCCTGCGGTTGTCCTCCGGCGTGACGGTCCTCAGCTCCGACGACCCCGTCCGGGTCTTCCAGCGTTTCGCGACCGTGGACGCCCTCTCCGACGGGCGAGCCGAGGTCATCCTGGGGCGGGGGTCCTTCACGGAGTCGTTCCCCCTCTTCGGCTACGACCTCAGCGATTACGACCAGCTGTTCGAAGAGAAGATCGAGCTCTTCGTGCGTCTCCTCGACGAGAAGCCCGTCACCTGGGAGGGCACTCTCCGGGCTCCCCTCGAAGCGGCCGAGGTCTTCCCTCCGACCGAATCCGGTCACCTCCCCACCTGGGTGGGTGTCGGCGGATCACCCCCGTCGGTCGTCCGGACCGCCCGCTACGGCCTTCCCCTGATGCTCGCGGTCATCGGCGGCTCTCCCACACGCTTCGCGCCCTACATCGACCTCTACCGGAAAGCCGCCGCGCAGTTCGGCACCACCGCACATCCGGTAGGAATGCACTCACCGGGGTTCGTGGCCGACACCGACGAGGAGGCCCGCGAGGTGTACTGGCCCAGCTACCGGATCATCCGCGACCGTATCGGCGCGCTCCGCGGCTGGCCGCCGATCCGCCGCGCGGAGTTCGAGGCGGAGATCGAGCACGGCTCGCTGTACATCGGGGCACCGGAGACGGTCGCGCGCAAGATCGCCCGCGCCGTGGGCGAACTCGGCGTGGGCCGCTTCGACCTCATCTACACCGCGGGGGCGCAGCCGATCAGTGCCCGGCTGCGCGCGGTGGAGCTGTACGGCACGAAGGTGATTCCCATGGTCCGCGACATCCTGGCCGGCTGACCCGACGCGACATCCCCTGGCCGGCTGACCGAAGGAGCGAGGAACGATGAACACCGAGGACGTACACACGATCGGCATCCTGGGCGCCGGGAAAGTAGGGACCGTACTGGCGCGGCTGGCTCTCGCCGCCGGCCACCGCGTGCTGATCGCGGGCTCAGGCGCGGTCGAGAGCATCGCTCTCACTGTGGAGGTGCTCGCCCCCGGCGCCCTCGCTGTCGTGGCGGAGGATGCCGCGTCCGGGGCGGATGCGGTGGTCCTGGCGGTCCCCCTCGGCAAATATCGCAGTCTCCCTGTCGAGGCCTTGCGGGGGAAGCTGGTCATCGACGCGATGAACTACTGGTGGGAAGTCGATGGCCTCCGGCGGGACCTCACGGACCCGGCGGTCTCCACCAGCGAGATCGTGCAGGCGTTTTTGCCCGACTCACGCGTGATCAAGGCGTTCAACCACATGGGATACCACGACCTCGAGGACGGAGCACTGCCCGCCGGAACACCCGGCCGCAAGGCGATCGCGCTCGCCGGCGACGACGCGCACGACCTGGCCACCGTCGCGCATCTTGTGGACGCCTTCGGCTTCGACCCCGTGGACGCCGGCCCGCTCTCCGAGGGCGTACGACTGCAACCGGGCACGGAGCCGTTCGGCGCCAATGTCGGAGCCCGCGAGCTACGGGCCATGCTGGACCGCTTCCCGACCACGGAGCACGGCCGGACGGTCCTCGCATCCCGGGCCGCGGGTACGGCACCCCTCGGCATGGCCCGCTGAGCGGGCAGGCCGCGTGGGCCCCGTCGGGGCATCCGGGGGCCGGGCCACCCATCCGGCCCCATCGACCCGGTCAAGGCTTCCGTGCCGAGGCGCGGGTGTGGACCAGCGCCTAGCCTGGCAAAGGAGCCAGGGAGGACGAGTCGACTGCCGTGATCTTCAGCATCGGTGACCTGCTGCCCGAGTCCGGTCTGCGGACCGGAGTCGATATGTTGGTGCGCCTGGTGGAAGCGGGCGGCGCCATCATCATCTTCGTCGGCGCGGTCGTCGCCTTCTCCCGCCTGGTCACGGTGGGACTGCGGGAACGCAAGGCCGAGATCTTCGTGTCCGTGCGTCTCACCCTGGGTCGCTTCCTGCTCCTGGGTCTGGAGTTCCAGCTCGCCTCCGACATCTTGCGGACGGCCATCTCCCCGACCTTTCGCGAGATCGGTCAACTGGCCGCGATCGCGGCCATTCGAACGGCGCTCAACTACTTCCTCGGTCGTGAGATCAAGGAGGAGCGCGCTCAGATCGCGGCCGAAGAGACCCCGGCAGGCTCCGGAAAGGACGTGTGACGGCACCGGGCAGGCGTCTGTCCGCACGCGGGCCGCGCCCGATGGCCCGACGACGTCGGGCAGGTCCGGGCGGGCCGGGTCGCCCGGCGATGGGGACGACGGCAGGTGGGGCAGCGGCGACACCGAACACATCAGCACTGCTGCTCGAAGTGAAGGTTCTCCCAGCGTCCGGCGGCGGTGTCCTGGCGAGTGCCGACCACCAGGTTCAGGGTGAACAAGCCGTGGGCGACGCCGTTCCCGGAAATCTGGGCCAGGAGCACCAGACCGTCCTGGTCGGGAGGGACCTGCCACTGGTCGGAGAAGCCGCCGATCTGCGCCACGGAGTGGGGCGGGGTCCCGGCGTGGACGCCGTTCACCAGCGCCTCCACGAAACGGTCCACCATCTCGACGCCCGCTCCGACGTCGCGCCCGTCGCTTTCGCCCGCGCCGTCGCTTTCACCGTCACCGTCCAGGAAGCTCCGCACAAGGTCACATCCGCGCCAGTCGTGGTCGATGGTCAACCCCGGCACGGGATACAGGGGGCGCCGTTCGTAAACGACGGTCCTCGGTCCACCACCCACGATGTCCCGTGACGGTCGTTCCCCGGTCGATCCATCGGCGGGGACGTGGAGAACCGCGGAATCCTCCGGTTCGTACTCGAATGTAGTGAAGAACAACAGCTGCCCGTCCGAGGGAATTTCGATGTCGAGGGAGTCGCGGGGCAGGGCCGCGCAGTCGACGGCCAGCACGAAGGGATCCGCCGGGCCGCTCCCGTCATCGCCTCCGTCCTCACCCCCGGGCAGCGGAGGCAGGCCGCCGGTCAGTCCGGCCGGCAGGGTGTCCTCCTGGTCCGCATCGGGCAGGTCGGCCTTCCTCACCAGGAGGACACACGGCCTCAGCAGCCCCGCCAACTCCCTTGCGACATCGGCTGGAACGCCGTACTCGCTCGCCAGCCCGGTCACGTTCCGCTCGTCGACGTATGCCATGCCGGTGATCGTGCCACGGCCCACCGACACGGAACCGGACCGTCCTCGGAGGAGAGGGGCAGGGAGCGCGCGGTCCGACGCGACCCGCACGGTCGAACCGCGGGCACGACGCGGTCCCGGCCGCATCGTGCTCGTTTCCGGGCGCATCAGGTCCGTAAACGCGTGCTAGAAAAGGGGGACTTCGGCTCTCGTGGCCGACGGCGATCGGCGGTTCGGACAAGAGCGGCCTCCTCAGGGAATCCGTCCCAACGGCCCCGGCACTGTTCGTTCCCTCTGACGTGGTCAGCGGGTACGGCAGCCAGGGCGGCCGTGGGGCGGTTTCTTCTGATCACGCTGCCCGCCCGGGCCAGGTCCGGGACCCGAACGGACGGGCGGGCGAAGCCCCCTGTCATGCGAGGAGCCATGATGACGGACCGCTCAACGGCACCGACGACGGCCATCGATCAGCTGGGCGTCAGCGCGGCTCTCGAGCACGCCGGTGCGGGCGTCTACGCCGTCGGGGACTCGGGTCGGATCGTCTGGGTCAACACACGCGCTCTCGATCTCCTCCTTCTCGGCGCCGACGACATGATCGGGTACGACTCCCACGACCTGCTGCACCGGGACGCGCGGGGACGTCCGGTCCCGCGGGAGAGCGGCGGGCTCCCTCGACAGACGGACCGACAGACGGACCGGCAGGCGCTGCGGTCGGGCCGCAACTGGTACCCCCGCGGCGACGGCACCCTCCTGCCGGGGCAGTGGTTCGCCCTGCCCTGCGAAGCCAACGAGCAGGGCGTGGTCGCCCTGGTGGCCTTCCATCCCGCCGAGGAGCCCGAGCCCGACGCGGCACGGCCCGCACCGTCACCCCGGGCTCTGTCCGAGGGTGAGCGTCTGGCCCTGCTGGCGGACACCACCGCTCAGCTGATCTCCAACGTCGACGTGCACGGAGCCCTGCATCGGGTGGTGGAACTGATGCTTCCGCGGCTCGCGGACTGGGCGGTCATCGACCTCATCGCCGAGGGGGACGAGGTGACGCGATCACTGGTCGTCCAGGCCGAGGACTCCGTACTGCGTACCCGCGAGGACCTGCAGGGCCCCATGCCCCCGATCCCCGCCTCCTCCCCCATGCCCTTGTCCGCGGCCCTGCGAGGTGCGGCCTCCGCTCTGGCGGGCCCCGAGACCTATGACGGGCCCCCCGACACGGGTATCGCGGTGGAGCAGCGCAGGCTGTTCGAGGCGACCGGGATCCAGACCGCGGCCATCGCTCCCATCCGCGGCCCCCACGAGGTGGTCGGTGCCCTCACGTTGGGGCGCACCCGACGCGACGAGGCGTTCACCACGGGCGATCTGGCCCTTGTGGAGGACATAGCCCGCCGGATCGGCATCGCTCTGGAGAACGCGCGCCACTATCAGCGTCAGCGCCAGATCGCCGCCACCATGCAGCGCTATCTGCTGCCTCAGCTTCCGCGGTTGTCGGGGGTGGAGATGACCACTCGCTATCTGCCGGCCCCGGACGCCTCGCACGTGGGCGGCGACTGGTACGACGCTTTCCCGCTCCCGGCCGGGGACACGGCCCTGGTCATCGGCGACGTGGTCGGCCACGACCTGGAGGCGGCCGCCGGCATGGCGCAACTGCGGAACATGCTCCGCGCCTACACCTGGTCGCAGGACAACCCCCCGCACCGCACCGTGCAGCACCTCGACCAGGCGATGAGGCACATCACCGATGTCCGCATGGCGACGCTCATCCTGGCCCGCCTCGCCTGCGACCCCGCTGGACATTGGATCCTGCGCTGGACGAGCGCGGGCCACCCGCCGCCCCTGCTGGTCGACTACGACGGCGTGACCCGCTACCTCCACGAGGGCAACGGGCTCCTTCTCGGCACCGGTACCGACCGCCCGCGCCACGACGCGGAGGCGACGCTGCCGCCGGGTTCGACGCTCGTCTTCTACACCGACGGGCTCATCGAGACCCGCGGACAACTGCTGGACACCGGCTTGCAACGCCTGCGCCGGCACGCCGCGGCGCTCGCCCACCGGCCGCTGAACTCCTTCACCGACCGGCTGCTCGAACGCACCCGTCCGACCGACAACGACGACGACGTCGCCCTGCTCACCATCCGCATCCCGCTCGGCACGCCGTAGATCCGCGAGGCTCAGCGTTCGACGTTCCGAGCCACGGATCAGCCGTGGGCATCCGGCCGTTCCCGTTCAGTTCGCGTCCGGCGCGGCGATGACCTTTCCGTCCTTGTCGAGTGTGTGGGTACGCCAGTACACGTCCCACTTGTCGTCGACCTGCTGCGGCACCTTGCCCGCGGGGTACCGTGCGTAGCCGTCCGACGGCTCCTCCCTGTCCGAGAAGCAGGCGGACCCGGTGCCGCCCACCGACAGGGCGGGGTACTCGCCGTTGCCGCAGATGTTCTCCTGGTATCCGAAGCCGGCGCATCCGGTGAGGACCGCGGCTGCGGCCGTGCCCGCGAGGGCAGCGGCGGCGGCGACGCGCATCCTTCCGGCGCGGAAGGGGGTTGCGGATCGGTTCGTGCGCGGCATGTTCACGGTGATCTCCCGTCACTCGGTATGCCCCCACCTTCGCCCTCGAGGACCTGCCGTGCCTTGAGTACCCGTACTCAGAAGAGCTCGGTGTCATGCTCAACACGCCCTGGCGGCCGGGCTCTTCGCTCCGGAGTCGCGGACTGGTGCGCTCTCACCGGGCTCCCGCTGGAGTCATCCGCACCGCTCATCACGGTGGAGGACGACAAGCTCCGATGCTTCTGTGGACCCCCACTGCCCGAATACAGCCACATCGCCCTGGCACTCCGACGGAGAGAACAGGGCTGAGCCCACCGGCGGCCTCGTCGGCTGCCGGTGGGCGTGCGGTGTTCCGGCGGCTCCTAGACCTCGGACGCGGTGTGAGGCGTACCGGTTCTGCGGACGTGCAGAACGCTGCCGTCCAGGGGCAGGGGTCCTGGCCTACAAGGGTGAGGCCCGCGTCGGCGAACAACTGGGCATAGTGGTCCGCGCGACGTTCGCGGCCGCCCACGTTGCACATCATGTGCAGGTCCCAGGCCGTGGCGAGCGAGGCCGAGCCGTCGGTGGGCAGGACGCGTTCGACGACGAGCAGATCGGCGGTGTCGGGCATCGCGCGGGCGCAGTGGCGCAGGATGTCGAGGCAGCGGTCGTCGTCCCAGTCGTGCAGGACGCGGGACAGGACGTAGACGTCGCCGCCCGCGGGGACGTCCGCGAAGTCGCCCGAGCGGAAGGTGCATCGCGCCGCGTGGCCGGCCTCGCCGAGGAGGCGGCGGGCGGTCTCGACGGTGTGCGGGCGCTCCAGCAGAGCGCCGTGCAGGTGGGGGTGCGCGGAAAGGATTCGGCCGAGGAGTTCGCCGTTGCCGCCGGCGATGTCGACGACGGTGGCCCCGTCGGGAGCCTCGGCGAGGACGGGGTGGGCGGGCAGCGGGTCGAACATCCGTGAACCGGCGGCCATCGACCGGTCGAAGAGTTCGGCGAGTTCGGGATCGCGGGCAAAGTGGTCGAAGTGGTTCTCGCCGAACCGCTCTTCGAAGGCGACCTGTCCGGTGCGCACGGTGTGCCCGAGCCCGGCGAAGGACTCGTAGAACGGTCCTCCGTACATCAGCGCCAGCGGCCGCATCGAACCGTCGGCGTCCGCGCGCAGCAGTCTGCCGGTGGCCGTGAGCCGGAATCCGTCCCGGCTCTCGGCCACCACGCCGAGCATCGTGAGGTAGCGCAGCAGGGTGGTCAGGTTCGGCGCGTGGACTCCGACGGCGTGCGCGAGTTCCGCCACTCCGACGGCCCGCTCCTCGTGCAGCGCGTCGGCCACCTCCAGTTGTGCGAACGCGGCGAGGGCCTGGGTCGTCCACGCCCCGGTCAGCAGGCGCAGCAGGGCCTCGGCGGGCTGCTGCCTGCGGTGTTCGTCGAGGTGGGCGGCGAGGATGTCCCGGTGGTCGCCGGGGACGTACAGCTCCACGCGGCGGTAGCCGGCCTTGGCCTCGGCGGGCGCGGTGAAGTAGAACACCGTGCCGTTCTCGTGCGGGTTGTAGCCGCCGCCTCCGGGGGTGGCGCCGTAGCGCCCGAAGGTCGCGC
This sequence comes from Streptomyces sp. M41(2017), assembly GCF_002078175.1. Lineage (GTDB taxonomy): Bacteria > Actinomycetota > Actinomycetes > Streptomycetales > Streptomycetaceae > Streptomyces. The sequence continues at coordinate 497,518 of NZ_MWFK01000002.1, forward strand.
ACAGGCCGCGCAGGACCAGCGGGTCCGGTGCTTCGACCTCGAAGGCGACATGTGCCTCGTGCTGCTGTTCCCGCTCGTGCGCGGCGACGGTTTCGAGGTCGGAACCCGGCGGCACGGTCAGTGCGAACACCTCGACCATGCGCCGCGCCCCGTCCCGGCAGTCCACCGCCGGTCGCAGAATGCCGACGTCGAGGTGGGCCGCGGACCGCTCGTGCCGTGCGGCCAGGCGTTCGCGGACGACGACGCTGGGCCGCGGTGGCGTGTCGGCGACGAGCCCGCATTCGGCGAGGAGGGCGTCCAGGGCTGCTCCGTCGGGCGGAAAGACGAGGAGTGCGGCGTGCGCGAACGCGCAGCGCTCGGCCAGGGTCCGCAGCTCCGGGCCGTCGAGCCCGGGGAGCAGGAGTGGGAGCAGGGTGGCGGTGTCCTGTTCCTTGACGAAATCGACCGTCGCGCGCAGGCGGGACGTGTCGCCCGACAGTGCCGTGATCATTGCGGGGGATCCTCATTCCGGGGTTCGGTTGTGTGCGTACGGATGGACGCGGGTGCGAGCTCGAGGGCGGCGGGCCAAGGCGTGTCCGCGGTGTGTGCCAGGCGTCGCCGGGCAGGCGGGACTGCGCGGACACGGCCTTGCGGACACGGTCTAGACGCCGACGTAGTGCTCGGCGAACCAGTCCTGATGGCTGCGCGAGGTGCGCAGCGAGGTGAGGCGGGAGCGGCGCAGGGAGTTGTGGAACCCGGACTCGCCGTCCGTGCCGGAGGGGCCGTGCAGCAGGCCGATCATCCAGTGGGAGAACTCCTGGGCACGCCAGATGTGCGTCAGACACCGCGCCGAGTAGGAGTCGAGGCCCGCGGAGTTCCCGGTCGTGAGGTCGTCGACCAGGGCGGGTGCCAGGATCGCCGCTTCGAGGACGGCGAGGTTGGCGCCCTTCGCCGCGGAGGGACTGATCAGACCGGCGGCGTCGCCCACGAGGAACAGGGCGCCGTGGCGCAGCGGTTCGAGCACGTCGGACTCCAGGTCGACGACGGCCCGTTGCACGAGGGGCCCGCGGCGCAGCGGGCCGTACTCCGTTGCCCGCATCCGCAGTTCCAGTTCGTGCCAGATCTGTTCCTCGGACCAGGCGTCGGCCGGGATCCCGCGCTCCCACTGGAGGTAGTAGCGGGTGATCTCGCTGGTGCGGGCCATGTGCCCGGCGAACCCCTGCGCGTGCACGGCGTATCCGACCGCGTCCAGGCTGGGCGGTGCCTCGGCGAGCAGACCGAGCCAGGTCACTCCGTGATCGCGATGGTGGCGAACCGTTCCGGCCGGCAGTGAGCGCCGGGCCGCGCCGTGTCGTCCGTCGCAGCCTGCCACGTACCGCGCCCGCCAGAGGCCGGGCCGCTCGTCCGCCTCGCGCACGGCCACCTCGGGCCGTTCACTGTCGGCGCCGCGCACGGTCACGGCCTCGGTGCCGAAGCGGATCTGTCCGCCGCGTTCCAGGAACCGCGTCAACAGGTCGGTCACCAGGTCCTGTTGGGGGTAGACGGTGTGGCGCTCGCCCTGTCCGAGCCCGCTGTAGTCCAGGCGGAAGCGGCCGTCCTCGGTGCGGAACTCGCAGGTGCTGTGGGTCTGTCCGTGTCGGTGCAGTCCTTCGGCGAGACCGTGCCGTTCCAGGATCCGCACCGTGTTGGCGGCGAGGAATCCGGCGCGGGCACGTGTCTGCACGTGGGCGCGCTCGGCCCGTTCCAGGATGACGCAGTCGATTCCCCGGTCCACGAGGATGTTGCCGAGCACGAGCCCGGCCGGACCGGCCCCGAGGACGAGCACATCGGTCGCGCAGTCGTCCGGCTGCCGACAACTCTTTCCGTCTGTCACGGAAAGAAATACTAAGGAGCCCAAAATCCTTGATCACACCGAAATCACCTGAATGCCCGTACGAAGAGAAGAGAGATCATCGGTCCTCGGCGACCTGGATGATCGTCCTGCCGGAGACACGTCGATCGGGGACGAAGGCGGCGGCGGCCTCGGTGAGGGGGCGTACGGCGGCAACCCGGGCGTCGAGGCGTCCGTCGCTGATCCGCTGGACGAGGTGCGTGAGAGACGCACGGTCGGGTTCGACGACGAAGAACAGTGCTCGCCCGTCCTTGGGTCGAACGGTGGGTGGCCGGGCGATCGTGACGAGCGTGCCGCCGGGGCGCACGAGTGCTGCCGAGCGGTCGAGGACGTCACCGCCGATCACGTCGAACACCACGTCGACCTCCCCGGCGTCCTCCAGCCGGTCGTTCTGCAGGTCGAGGAACGCGTGGGCGCCGAGGCCCAGAACCGTCTCCCGGTCGGCCGCCCGGCCGGTTCCGATCACCCGGGATCCGACCTCCCCGGCGAGCTGCACCACCATCGAACCGACGGCCCCCGCGGCGCCGTGAACGAGGATGGTCTGTCCCGCCCTGATCTGCGCGTGGTCGAAGAGGCCCTGCCAGGCGGTCAGGCCCGAGACCGGCAGCGCGGCCGCCACGGTGTGGCCGACGTCCGCGGGCAGCGGGGCGAGATTGCGGGCCTCCACGGCGACGTACTCGGCGAGCGAGCCGTCGCGCGTCCAGTCGGTCAGTCCGAAGACCCGCTGGCCGACCGTGAGCCCGGTCGTTCCGTAACCGAGTTCCGCCACGACCCCCGAGACCTCGTGGCCGGGCACGCTCGGCGCACGGTCGTGGCCCGCACGGTCGGTCCACGTCGCGGGCCAGTCGAGTTCCCCCCGGGTGAACCCCGCCGCGTGGACCCGCACGATGACGTCGTTCTCCGCCGCGTGGGGGTGGGGGATGTCCGTCAGGGTCAGCCCCTCGACGCCGGCGTCGCGGTTCCCGGCGGTGATGGCTCGCATGTCATGACCTCCTTCGTTCGCGTCAGCTCGGCCACGGCGCGTCGGTGATGCGCTCGACCATGCTGGTACGTCGGAATCCCGGGATGAAGTGTTCGAGCACGTCCGCGTTGACGGTCCCGTACGTGGTGTCCGGGCGGTCCCTCAGACCGTCGACGAATTCCTGCAGGAAATCTCTTTTGAATTCTCCGCGCGGATGGGCGGCGACGATGTCGTCGGCCTGAGCGTCGTCCAGTTCCGCCAGGCCCCATCCGACGGCGTCGGTCAGTACACCGTAGTTCGTGGCCGCGATCTCCGCCCCCAGACGACCGGGAATCCCCGGCGTCGTGTGCAGCGCGATCGCCATCCAGGCCACCTCGGCAGCGCTCGGCGGGAATCCGTGGTCGAGCAGGAACGCGCGGGCGTGGTCGGCGCCGTCGAGCTCGAAGCGCTGTTCCTTGGCGGAGTACGGGGACAGCAGTCCGGCGTCGTGGAACAGGGCGGAGACGTACAGCAGCTCGGGATCAGGCCGGAGGCCGAGCCTGCGCGCGTGCAGGGAACCGAAGAGGAAGACGCGGCGGGAGTGGTGGTAGATGAGCGGGTTCGTCGTCTCCCGAATGAATTCGGTGGCGGCCGCGACGGCCGACGTCTGAGGAATTTCCACTCCGGAAATGGTCTCGGTCATGAATGTTCGTGTCTTTCTGTGTGATGCGCCAAGGCACTCCGTTTCGGTCCCGCGGTGCGGTCACTCCGGCCAGGCGGAGTTCTCGATGACGTCGACGAAGTCGGTCCGCCGGAATCCCGGGACGAAGTGCTGGAGCACGTCCGCGTTCACCGTGCCGAACGTGGTGTCGGGGCGGTGCCTGAAGCCGTCCGTGAACGCTTCGAGGATCTGCCGCTTGAAGTCCGGCCTCGGATGGGCAGCCGTGACCGCCTCGATCTGCGCTCGCGTGATGTTGGCCAGGCGCAGGCCCAGTACGTCGGTCTCGACGCCCGCGGTGGTCGCCGCGATCTCGGGCGCCATCTTGTAGGGCACCTCTGGCGTGGTGTGCAGGGCGACGGCCGTCCAGACGGTGGACGCGTCGCTCTCGGACAGACCGTGCGCCAGCAGGAACGCGCGTGCCTGGTCGGCGCCGTCCATCTCGAAGCGCTGATCGTCGCTGCGGTAGGGCGGCACCAGGCCCGTGTCGTGGAACAGTGCGGCCACGTACAGCAGTTCAGGGTCGGGGCTGAGCCCCAGCGCGGCCGCCTGGAGGCTGCCGAAGAGGTAGACCCGGCGGGAGTGGTGGAAGATCAGGGCCGGTGTCGTGTCCCGGATGAGGTCCGTGGCGTCCCGTGCGAGCTTGCTGTCGGGGATCGCAATGTCGGCGATGTACTCGGTCATGGCTGCCTTCCCTGGGCGGGGTGGGGGTCCTGTCCCCAGCTTCCGCCGCGCGGGGCCGTCGCGTCCGCGACGGGATGGCCGACATGCCCTCGAAAACGGTCATGACTCCGCCGGTCGGCTCATCTGCCGGTGCCGGCACGTGACGTCGGGGTGGTGGTGGCGAAGCGCTGCTGGTACTGAGTCGGGGAGAGCCCGAGATGTCGCGCGAAGGCGCGTCGCAGGCTCTCGTAGCTGGGGAAGCCCGAGAGCGAGGCCGCCTCCGTCGCGTTGTGTCCGGCGTCGAGCAGGGCCTTCGCCCGGTCGAACCTGATCAGTTCCACGTACTTCATGGGGGTGGTGTCGAGTTCGGCGCGGAACATGCGGGTCAGGTGCCGTGGGCTCACCCGGACGCGCGCCGCCAGAGCGTCCAGGCCGTGGTCCGCCGTCGGATCGGCCTGGACGGCGTCCTGGATCATCCGCAGCACGGGAGTCCGGGGTGCCGGGCCCTGGAGCGAGGCGGAGAACTGGGACTGCCCGCCGGCCCGCTGCATGTACACCACCAGCGAACGCGCGATCTTCCGCGACAGGTCCGGTCCATGGTCCTGCTCCACCAGGGCGAGGGCGAGGTCGATGCCGGCGGTGACACCGGCGGAGGTGTAGGTGCCGCCGTCCCTGACGAAGATCGCGTCCGGCTCCACCCGCGTCAACGGGCAGCTACGAGCCAGCGCTGCCGTGTGCTGCCAGTGCGTGGTCGCCCGCTTGCCCTCCAGCAGTCCCGCGGCTCCCAGGACGAACGCCCCGGTGCAGACCGACGCGACGCGCTCGGCCCCCGCCGCCAGGGCCTTGGCCGTGGCGGCCAGCTCAGGGTCCACCGGCCCGGCCGGCAGCAGGTCGCCTCCCACCACCAGCAGGGTGTCGAAGGGGTCCGCGGCCGCGGCCTCCACGTCGACGGGCACGCTCATGCCGATGGAGGACCGCACCGGCGCTCCCCCTACGGCGACGATGCTCAGCCGGTACTCGGCGCCGTACCGGTTGGCCTCGCTGAAGACCTCCGCGGGCCCGGACAGGTCCAGCATCTTCATGCCGTCGAACACCAGGACGCCCACACTGTGCGCTCGGGATGCCATCGCTCCTCGTTCCCTTCGCCACGCCGCTCCCCCGCCGTACTGGTCACGTCTACCAGGTAAGGAGCCCGAAGCGTGCTTCCGAACGGGAGGGTGGACCCGCCGGGCTTGCGCCCGGAACCGCACGACCGGGGCCTTCGGACCGGGTTCTCCGGTGGCGGTTCACCGCCGGTCGGCGCGGCCTTGGCCGCGGCCCGCCGGACCGTCCTCCGTCACACCCGGCCGACGGTGCCCTGCTCGTCCAGCGCGTCCTGCCCGTCCACCGCGTCCTCCCGATCGGGGGCGGACGGATCCGACGCGGCCCCGGTTGCGGGAGAGGACTTGCGCAGGCCGCCCACCAGGCGCGCCACGGGCTCCGTGTAGCGGGCGGTGAGCGGGCCGAGGATCACCAGGATCAGCACGTACGCCGTGGCCAGCGGTCCCAGCGAGGGTTCGATCCCGGCGGTGACCGCGAGCCCGGCGATCACGATGGAGAACTCGCCGCGCGCGACGAGCGTGCCGCCCGCGCGCCATCGCCCCTTGACCGAGACTCCGGCTCGCCTCGCGGCCCAGTAGCCGGTGGCGATCTTCGTCGCCGCGGTGACGGCCGCGAGGGCGAGCGCGGGCAGGAACACCGGTGGAATGCTCGACGGGTCGGTGTGCAGACCGAAGAACACGAAGAACACCGCGGCGAACAGGTCGCGCAGCGGAGCCAGCAGGTTGTGCGCGCCCTCCGCCACCTCGCCGGACAGGGCGATGCCGACCAGGAAGGCTCCGACGGCCGCCGACACCTGGAGCTCCTGCGCGAGCCCGGCGACCAGCAGTGTCAGGCCCAGGACCACCAGGAGGAGTTTCTCCGGATCGTCGCTGGAGACGAAGCGTGAGATGTGCCGGCCGTAGCGCACCGCGACCAGCAGCACGAGCCCGGCCACGCCCAGCGCGATCGCCAGCGTGACGCTGCCGGCCGCCAGGGTCGTTCCGGCCAGCAGCGCGGTGACGATCGGCAGATAGACGGCCATGGACAGGTCTTCCAGGACCAGGATGCTGAGGATCACCGGTGTCTCCCGGTTGCCCAGCCGTCCCAGGTCACCGAGGACCTTGGCGATGACTCCGGAGGAGGAGATCCAGGTGACGCCGGCCAGGACCACGGCCGCCACGGGGCCCCAGCCCAGCAGCAGGGCCATCGCGGCCCCGGGCAGGGCGTTGAGCGCCGCGTCGGCCAGCCCTGCCGCGTACTGGGTCTTGAGGTTGGACACCAGGTCGCTGGCCGTGTACTCCAGGCCCAGCATGAGGAGCAGCAGGATCACGCCGATCTCGGCGCCGATCGCCACGAACTCCTCACTGGTGCCGAGCGGGAGGATGCCGCCCTGACCGAAGGCCAGCCCGGCCAGCAGATACAGGGGGATGGGCGAGAACTGGAAGCGACCGGCGAACCGGCCCAGCAGTCCGAGGCCGAGGATGATGGCCCCGAACTCGATCAGGAAGGTGGCGGAGGAGTGCATCGCGCCTCACTCCCGTCCGAGGATCGCGGTGGCAGCCTCCACGCCCTCGCGCGTGCCGATCACGATCAACGTGTCCCCGCCGGCCAGCCGGAAGTCCGGCCCGGGCGACGGGATCGCCTCCGCCCGGCGCAGTACCGCCACGATCGACACTCCCGTGTCCGTGCGCATGCGCGTCTCACCGAGCAACCGCCCGTTCCAGTACGAGGTGGCGGGTAGTTCGCTCCTTTCCGCCACCAGCCCCAGTTCGGTCGTCGACAGCAGACTCGGACTGTGATGCGCGGGCATCAACGCGCCGATGAGCACCTCCGCCTCTCCGGAGGACAGCCGCACCGACAGAGCGCAGGCATCCGGGTCGTCCTGGCGGTACGCGCTCAACGTCCGCGAACCGTCCCGGTGCGCGACGACCGACAGGCGGCGCTGCTCTCGTGTGCTCAGGTCGTAGCGGACCCCGATCCCCGGCAACGGCGTACTGCTCATGCGTGCAGCCCCCACAGCTGCCCTCCCGTCCGTCTGTCTCATTTGACTGTTCCTTTACGAACCACTGGGTGTCACCATACCCAGCACCGGGGCCGACCCCCGCGGCCCCCCGGGAACGCCGGTGGAACAATTCGTCCTCGGGGTCCACCCACAGCAGCAGTCGAATCCACCGGCGTTGCCCGCCCCTTGACGCCGGCGCGGACCGGAAGGAGACGTGACCCATTGATCGAGTGGGTTTCCCTCAGCAACGGCAGCCGGCCCGTGCCCCGGCCGGTGTCCACGTCGCTGGTGTGGGCAACGGCCTTCGTGGGCGCGCTGGTTCTGGTGGTCCTCCTCAACACCACCGTGGGACCGGACCGACCAGGCCTCGCCCTCACGGCGTTGTCCCTGTTCGCCGTCGTCCTCGGCCTCCCCGCCAGCTTCACCGCGGCTCCCGGAACGGCCGTGCTGTGCTGGCTGTTCCTCAATGGCTTCGCCGTGCCGCCCGCCGGCACCCTCAGCTGGATCGGGCACCGCGACACCTTCTGGCTCGCCTGCCTGCTGTCCGCCGCCCTCATCGGGACGACCCTGGCCCGCCTCGCCCATGCCCGGGCCGCCTACCGCGCACTCCCCGCCGTCACCGCCGCGGCGACGGAACTCGACGACGAGCCGCGCATCCCCTGAGCGCCTGCCGCGGCCGAACCCGTCGGCCGGTGCTCGGCATCGCGGTCACGGCGCCGGGCCGGATGCCGGGCGCCGCGACCCCTCAGGACGGATCAGGCCGGTACGGTGCCCGCGCCGCCGAAGTGACGGGCGAAGAACCGGACCGCGCTGTCCGCCTCGAACCGGGGCAACTCCTTGTGCCTGCCGGAGTTCACATGGAGCGACTTCTCCTTCGAGGCGAAGGCGTCGAACAGCGCGAGTCCCTCCTCGCGCGTGATGTGCTCGTCGTCCAACTGCAGGTCGAACTCGATCGGGACGGTGATCCGCTTCGCCGTCTCGGCCAGGACGTCGGGCCAGTGCTGGCCGAGGACGGCTGCCGTGATCCTGGGTTCGATCGCCACGAGCGGTACGCCGATCGCGGTGCCCATGTTGATGCCCCAGAAACCGACCGGGCCGTCGGTGCCGATCTCCGGGAGTTCCTGGAGGGCGTCCAGGGTCGCCCGGTACTCGGGTACGGCGATGCGCGCCAGGTGTTCGTTGTAGCGCACGACGATCGGGCCTTCCGGCTCGCCGGCCGCCCGCGCCCGGAACAACTCGGCGATCTCCGCCTCGTCGTGTGCCGTGCGCGGCCGGTCGCCGTGACCCGGCGCGTCGAGGACGGCGGCGTGGAAACCGTAGCCGGACACGAGACGTCGAGCGCGGCCGGACATCGCCGGGTGCTTCTTGTGGTTGCCGCCGCCGTGAGCCATGAGGATCAGGGGCGCGCGCTCGGCGGCGCCGGCCGGCGACCAGAGGACTCCGGGGACGTCGCCCACGGTGAAGTCGCGCTCGAGCACGCCGTTCGACGACGACTCGGCGGTGAACTGCGGAGGATGCATGCGTGGTGCCTTTCGGGAGGGCCTTGCTGTCGAGGCGCTCCCGGCGACACCTGTGTCAATCGCCCGACCGTGACGAGAGGGGGAGCACCCACGTGGATACAGCGTTCATGGGTCTCACCTCCTCGGGACGGTGCCGCGGTCGACGGAAAGGTAACAGCCCGACAGCGCCCGCGCCCCCTCCTTTTCCGCCGCATGGTCACAGCTCCATGAGCAGCCCCGACACCGCGGCCGGTGTTCCGCAGTGGCATCCCGCTGCCGGCCGGGATGTCCAGCGTCGCCGGGTGGCTCCCAACGGTGGCTGGCCGACGACCTGTTGGAGTGCACCTCCGACGCCTACCGGACCCGGCCGCCGCGCCGAACGGTGGTTCACAGCGGCACATGGGCGGCTATCTGGGGCAGCTCAAGCGGGTGGACGGGGGGTGGACCGGCTGTGGGACGCCTGCGCGGCCTCGATCTGACCGACTCGATCGTCCTCGCCTGGACCGCGGACCACGGCTCGCCCGTCCGTACCCGTAACGACGAGTACAAGTGCTCCACCCACGACGCGTCCGTGCGTGTCCCGCTCACGCCGGCCGGGACGGGATTCAGCTTACGGGCGGGACCGAGCTGTACGACCCGTGGGCCGACCCCCATCAGCCGGACAACCTCGCCGGCCTCGCGTCCCACCGCAAGACCGTCGATGATCTGGGCGAGGCCCTGGTCCGCTGGACGGTCCGCGTCGGCGAAACCCCTCCCGAGATCGAACCCGCTCCGGTTCGCGATTCCGGCGGCCGGCACGTGGACGGAGGTCCGGCAACTCCATTGGGACGGGCTTCCGTTCGGTCACGGAGAGACCACCGGGGACCCTGTCGAGTGACCGCGCGCGGTGACGGTCCAGAGGGCCGCCGTGCGCAGGTCACCCGCCTGTTCGCGCACTGGCGACCCACTCCCACGTTGATACGATGAGCGTGGCATCTGACTATCCGCTCGACGTCCGAGCGGTCCGCAGCAGGCACCGTCGGAGTATTCATGGCATCCCACCAGTCGCCGGCCCACCGCTCCCCCGCCAAGCGTCGCGTCAAGCTCGCGACCTCGCTGGCCCTGGCGCTGGCGCTGGCAGGAGCGGCAGGCGTCCAGATCTCGCAGGCCGCGATCATCGACCCGTCGGGGAAGGGCCCCAAGTTCGCGGCGAACACCTGCGCCGACACGACGTTCAGGGCGATGACGGCTCCTCAGCGGGTCGGCCAGCTCTTCATGGGATCGGTCACGCCGTCCGCTCCTGACAGCAAGCGGATCGCTCTCATGCAGCAGTACCACGTCGGCTCGGTGTTCCTGGCCGGCCGGAGCACGGCCGGGACGAAGGCGACCAAGGCCGTCGTCGACCCTCTGCAGGCCAAGGCGGACACCGCCGCAGGGCATCGTGTGGGGCTCCTGGTCTCGACCGACCAGGAGGGCGGTCAGGTGCAGGTGCTGTCCGGCCCCGGGTTCTCGACCATCCCGAGCGCCCTCACCCAGGGAACGTGGACCACGTCGAAACTGCGCAGCGAGGCGGCGGTCTGGGCCAAGGAACTCAAGGCGGCCGGTGTGAACCTGAACCTCGCGCCCGTCGCGGACGTGGTACCCGCGAGTCTGGGCAGGGACAACGCGCCGATCGGCCGGTTCGACCGCGAGTTCGGCCACACCGCCGCCACGGTGGCCCCGCACAGCGACGCGTTCCTCGAGGGTTCCACCCAGTCCGGGGTTCTGCCCACGCTGAAGCACTTCCCGGGGCTCGGCTACGTGCGGGGCAACACCGACACCACGGCCGGCGTCGTGGACGGCGTGACGACGAGGACCAGCGCGAGCGTCACGACGTTCGACTCCGGGATCAAGGCCGGGGCGCCGTTCGTCATGATCTCCTCGGCCACCTACAGCAAGATCGACGCGAAGAACCGCGCGGCGTTCTCCTCGACGGTGATCCAGGGGATGCTCCGCAAGGACCTGGGCTTCAAGGGCGTGGTCATCTCCGACGACCTCGGGAACGCGGTGGCGGTGAAGTCCGTGTCTCCGGGTGACCGGGCGGTCAAGTTCCTGTCGGCCGGCGGCGACGTGGTCCTCACGGTCGAACCGAACCTGATCCCCGCCATGACCAAGGCCGTGCAGAGTCGCATGGCACAGAGCACGACGTTCCGCGACCAGGTGGACCAGAGCGTGCATCGCGTCCTGAACGCCAAGCAGAAGGCGGGCCTGCTGTCCTGCGACTGACCCCGCGCGCCTGTGGTGCGACGCGTCGTGCGAGCGCGCGGCGACGGCCACTCCGTATCGGAACGGTCGTGGACAGGGTCGGGGACAGCGGGTGACACCGGGGATCGCGTGCCGGAGTCGGGGGTGGGCGGGCGTGTTCCGGTCCGACGGGCCGTTGATCATGAGACGGGGAGGGCCGGCGTGACGTCGCTGCGGTTCCGTGTGGGGGGTGCCGACGACGCCGGGAAGGTGGCGTCGCTGCACGCCGACAGCTGGCGCAGGCACTATCGCGGGGCCTACGCCGACGCGTTCCTGGACGGGGATGTCGTCGCCGACCGTCGTGCCGTGTGGTCGTCGCGGTTCGCCGCACCGGGCGACCACCTGACGGTCGTCGCCGAGCACGACGCCGAACTCGCGGGATTCGTGCACGTCGTGTTCGACGCCGACGAGCGCTGGGGCAGCCTCGTCGACAACCTGCACGTCGTCCACGGCCGTCAGCGCGCCGGGACGGGCACCGCGCTGCTCACCCGGGCCGCGGAGGCCGTCGCCGAACGGGCCACGGGCCCGTCGATGTACCTCTGGGTGCTGGAGCAGAGCACCGCCGCCCGGCAGTTCTACCGGACCCTCGGCGGCACCTGCGTCGAGAAGGCGCCGGTGCCGCCTCCCGGCGGTGTTCCGGCCCGGCTCCACGGCGCCCCCGACATGCTCCGCGTCGCCTGGGCCGGCACCTCCTTTCCGGCGCGCCGCACCGGTCGCTGACCGTCACGGCGGACAGCCTCAGGACGTCCGTCGGCTGTCTCGGCCCGGGCCTCCGTCCCCGTCCCCGCCGGCGACGACGTGTTCAGTCACCGCGGTGGGTGATGTGACCGCCCACGGTGGTGAGGCGGACCGGCGCGTCGGCGGTCTCGTCCGCGGGAGCGCAGGCGGGATCCACGCCGAGGGCCGTGAGGTCGGCCCGCAGACCCGGTGCGATCCGACCGGCGTCCTCACCGGCCGCGCGTGCCGCGTGCGAGGTGCAGCCTTCGAGGGCCATCAGCCCGGTGAGTCCCTTCCGGGCACCCGCGGCGCCCTCGGGTGCCTGCGCCATGGACAGGACCCGGCGGACGTCGTAGTGCGCGATCGGCCAGTCCGAACCGAGCGCGACCACCGCGCCGGCGTCCCGCAGGTCGCGGATGCGCCACGCGCGGGACGCGCGGTCGGAGCCGAGGCGCCTGGACCACTCGTCCGCGTGGTCGCCGCGGGTGTACGCGGTGTGCGGCGGCTGCATCGACGCGGCGACGCCGAGGGCCGCGAAGCGCGGGATCGTGTCGTCGGGCACCGTCTCGATGTGCTCGATCCGGTGCCTGCCCGCACCGTCCGCTCCGAGGGACTCGACCGTGTCCAGGACGTGCCGTACGGCCGCGTCGCCGATGGCGTGGGTGGCGGTTCCGACACCGGCCTCGTGCAGCCGTCGCACGGCGTCGGAGTAGGCCCGGAGGTCGGGCCAGAAGGCGTCCGTGCCCTGTCCGTGGCAGTCGGCGTGCTCCAGCCAGGCGGTACCGCCCTCGACGGTGCCGTCCATGAAGAACTTGACCCCTCCGACCCGCCAGTGGCGTCCGGCCTCGCTCTGGAGGGCGATCAGCTCGTCCAGACCTTGCTGGTCCGTGCCCGGCATGCACCAGGGCGCGAGGCGCAGGCGCAGGGGCAGTACCGCCTCCTCCTCCACCGATGCGAGCAGCCGCGGTACGTCGCCGTGCCCCAGGTCCATGACATGCGCGCCGGTCAGTCCGGTGGCCGCCATCTGGGACAGGAGCGCGAGCAGTCCGGTACGGCGCTCGCCGAAGGAGGGCCTGGGGACGGCGTCGAGCATCAGGTCCATGGCCGCGTGCTCGACGAGGTGACCGGTGGGACGGCCGTCGGCGTCGCAGACGATCTCCGCGCGCTGGGCGAACGTGCGCGGTCCGGTGATTCCGGCGGCCGTCAGCGCGGTCGCGCTGGCGAGGGCGGAGTGTCCGTCGTAGAAGCGGACGAAGGCGGGGGCGCCGCACAGCTCGTCCTCCACGAGGGCGCGGTCGATCCGCCGGCCCGCGAACACGTTGTGGTCGAGTCCCCAGGCGACGACCCAGCCGTCGGCCCGGGGGGCGTCGCGCAGCGCCGCCCGGAGTTCGTCGAGCGTGCGGACGCCCGACAGGTCGGTGCCGGTCGCCATCTCCAGCCCCCACACCGGGTGGCTGTGCGCGTCGACCAGGCCGGGGACGAGGGTGGCTCCGGTGAGGTCGACGCGCTCCGTTCCCGGACCGCTCCACGCGCGGACGACGTCCTCGGTGTCGCCGACGGCCGCGATCAGACCGTCCCGGACGGCCACGGCCGTCGCCTCCGGTAGGGCGGGGTCGAGGGTGCGGACGTGGGCGCCGGTGAGCAGCAGGTCGGCTTCGGACACGAGGGGGCTCCGTTCGGGGGTGTCGGCGGTGGGGGAAGGCGAGGCACCGGGTCAGGCCGGTACGGCTCCGGCGTGCTCGGCGTCCGGGTCGTCGGCCGGTTCCGCCGCGAAGCGGTCGAAGACGTCGGGCCTGGTGCGCCGCAGTCGCCGGGCGAGCGCCAGGCCGAGGACGAAGACCACGGGGGCGACGGCCGCGAGGATCGCGTTGACCAGCGAGGACGCTCCGGTGAACAGGTCGAGGTGGGTACAGACGAGCACGATCGCCACGCCGAGCAGCACGGTGGCCACGGCCGGGGCGACGACCGTGCGCAGGACGCCCTCCTGGTGGGTGATGCGGCGGAAGTAGAAGGGAACGGCGATCGCGGCCAGGAGCTGGAGCAGCATGAGGCCGACCATTCCGGGTGTGTTGACCCACAGCAGCAGCTGGGCGTAGGGGTCGGCACCCGCGGCCCAGAAGGCGAGGACGACGACCGCGCCCAGCACCGTCTGCGCGAGGCCGGCGACGTACGGCGAGCGGTGCCGGGCGTGGACGCGGCCGAAGGCCTTGGGCACCACGCCTTCCTCGGCGAGCGCGAGACCGTAGCGGTTGATCGCGTTGTGGAAGGCCAGCAGCGACGCGAGGACGCTGGTGACGATCAGGATGTGCATCAGGTCGGCCGCCCAGCCCCCGACGAAGGTGCTGATGGCCGAGAAGAACAGTCCGGCCGGGTCGCTGCCCGCGGCGGCCACGACTCCGGCGTCGCCGAACGCCTGGATCACGGTCCAGACGATGAACGCGTAGAACAGCCCGAGGAAGGCGACCGCGATGTACGTCGCGCGGCGCACGGTGCGCCCGGGGTCGCGGGCCTCGCGGCGGTAGATGACGGTCGACTCGAACCCGGTGAAGGCGGCGAACGCGAAGGCGAGTACGGCGGCGGTGCCGGGGACGAACACGTTGTGCGGGGCGAAGGAGGCCATGGACAGGCCGTGCGCGCCGCCCTTGAGCAGGACGCCGCCCGCCAGCAGGACGAGGATGCCGGTCTCGGCGCAGAGCAGGACGCCGAGGAGTCTGGCTCCGAAGTCGATGGACCGGAAGCCGCCGTACCAGATGAGCACGAGCCCGGCGAGGGAGACCGGCAGCCAGGGGATGTCGACACCGAACAGGGCGTGGAGGGTGTCCTGCGTGGACGTGCCGAGGAGCCCGTAGACGCCGATCTCCATGCCGTTGTAGCCGACCATGGCGAGCAGGGCGGCGCCGATGCCCACGGAGCGGCCGAGACCTCGGGTGATGAAGGCGTAGAACGCCCCGGCGCTGCGGACGTGGCGGCTCATCGTGGTGAAACCGACGGCGAAGACGGCCAGCGTCACGCCGGCGACGAGATAGCCCACCGGTGCGCCGATGCCGCCCAGCGCGATGGCGAACGGGGCGACGCCCGCCATGACGGTGAGCGGGGCGGCGGCGGACACGACGAAGAAGGCGATGTCGGCGGTACCCAGGGTTCCGGCGCGCAGGGTGGGTGCGGCGCCGACGCTGCGGTCGGTGTGGGACTGCGTCTGCGATGGGGGTGCGGGCATGCGGAAGGAAGCCCTTCTGGCGGCGGGGAGACGGGGTCCCGCGGACATCGGTCCCGGGCCCGGAAGCTAAATCTAAAGGCTTTCGGTTTCGGCAATGTAGCCTCCCTCTGGGCATTCGGGAAGACCACATTTTCGGGAGAGCGCGATGGGACGGCCGAGCAAGCCACTGCTGGACAGGGAGCGGATCACCACGACCGCGCTCGAACTCGTCGACGCGGAGGGCGACTTCAGCGTTCCGAAGATCGCCGGGCGGCTCGGCGTCCAGACGGGATCGGTGTACCACCACGTGGACGGCCGGGACGGCATCGTGGAACTGCTGCGCGAGCGGGTGGCCGTCGCGATCGACCCGGCTCCGCTGACGGCCGGCGCGCAGCCGTGGGACCGGCGGATGGCGGACTGGGCTCGTTCCTACCGCGCGGCCTTCGCCGCTCACCCCAAGGCGATTCCCCTGCTGACCACATCGCCCGTCCGGGCGCCGCGCGTCCTGGAGCAGTACGACCTGGCGGCCGGTCTCCTGCTGGAAGCCGGCTTCTCCTTGCCGGACGTGATGCCCGTGATCATCGGTCTGGAGAACGTCGTGCTGGGGTCGGCCCTGGACATGGCCGCGCCGGAGATGATGTGGGAGCTGACCGACGAAACGGCGACACCGCACCTGGCCGCGGCCCTGGCGGCGATGGGCAAGGGCCGCGCCGACGCGGCCTTCGAACTGGCCCTGACCGGTTTCCTGAGCCACGCCCGCTCCCTGCTCCTGCCGTGAGGCCCTGACGCCGTCGAGGCACTGACCCGGGTCCCCGTCCGCGGCGGCGCCGGCACAGGTGCCGGCGCTGTCCGGCGAACCGCCGCGCCGGGTCCGTACCCTGGCAGCATGCGCATGCGCCCCACACTGAGCTGGACCCCCACCGAGGACCTGCCGCCCGGCACCACGGATCTGCGGCCGGTGACCGACGCCCTGAGCACCGGTGGGGTGCTGGTGCTCAGCGGGGCCGGCATCTCCACGGAGTCCGGCATCCCGGACTACCGGGGCGAGCACGGGAGCCTGAGCCGGCACACGCCGATGACCTACCAGGAATTCGCCGGGAGCGACCGGGCCCGGCGACGGTACTGGGCGCGCAGTCACCTCGGCTGGCGCACCTTCGGCCGGGCCCGCCCCAACGACGGACACCGTGCCGTAGCCGCGTTCGGACGGCACGGACTGCTCTCAGGGCTGATCACCCAGAACGTCGACGGTCTGCACCAGGCCGCCGGCAGCGAGGGCGTCGTGGAACTCCACGGGGGCCTGGACAGAGTCGTGTGCCTCTCCTGTCACGACGTGAGCGAGCGCCGTGAACTCGCCCGACGGCTGGAGGAGGCCAATCCGGGCTTCGAGCCGCCGTCCGCCATGATCAACCCGGACGGTGACGCCGACCTCACGGACGAGCAGGTCGGCGACTTCCACGTCGTGCCCTGCACGGTCTGCGGCGGGATCCTCAAACCCGACGTCGTGTTCTTCGGCGAGTCCGTGCCCCCGGCGCGCGTCGAAGACTGCCGTCGGCTGGTCCGCGAGGCGACCTCCCTGCTGGTGCTGGGCTCCTCGCTGACGGTGATGTCCGGCCTGCGATTCGTGCGCCAGGCCGCCCAGGAAGGGAAACCGGTCCTGATCATCAACCGGGACCCGACCCGGGGCGATCCGCACGCCCTCACCCGCGTCGCCCTCCCCCTCGGAACAACCCTGACCACAGCGGCCGCACGACTGGAGATCGCACTCGACGGGACAGCCGCCTGAACGAGGCCTGAGCGAGCCGGACCCCTTCAGCCCCTGACGCGTCCCGCTGGTCCGCCGGGCCGGCGCGGCAGCCCCGGCCGGTACCGCCGGCAGACGCCAGGCCCACGGCCCACGGATGTCCCGGCTCCACCGTCACCCGTCCGGGTCGGTACCGGACGGCGCGCGTGCGGCACGCGGATCGGTCGGCCCGCGGCCGTGTAGAGAGGAACGTGCACGGGCCCTCGACGCGGTCGGCGCACACCAGGCTCGGGCTCCGGCGGGGTCGTTCGCCGCGTCGGCCACCCGCGTCACCGAACGTCCGCCGAGTGATGGAGACCGAACACGCCCATGAAGACGGTCCATTGGCTCTTCGGCGACCAGTTGGGTCCCCACTTTCTCACTCCAGGAGAGGGCGGCCCCGACCGCGACGCGTCGGTGCTGATCATCGAGGCGCGCTCGGTCTTCCGGCGTCGGCGTTTCCACCGCGCGAAGGCCCACCTGATCCTGTCGGCGATGCGGCACCGGGCGGCCGAACTGGGCGACAGGGCCCGCTACATCCGCGCCGACACCTACCGCGAGGGGCTCCGCGAAGTGATCGGCGGCGTCGGGGGCCGCGGCACGGTGACGGTGCATCATCCGACCTCGCACGCGGCCCTGCGGCTGGTGCGGTCGCTCGATGCCGTCACCGTCCTGCCGGCCCGCGGATTCCTGGTGCCCCATGAGGACTTCGGCACCTGGGCGGACGGCCTCGGTGGCCGGCGACTGCGGCAGGAGGACTTCTACCGGTGGGTTCGGCGGGGACACGACCTGCTGATGGACGGGGACGACCCGGCCGGCGGACGCTGGAACCACGACCACGACAACCGCGAACCTCCTCCCCGGAACGCTCCCACCCTCGACGCGCCGGCGCCCTACCGGCCGCGGGAGGACGCCATCGACGAGGAGGTCCGGCACGACCTGGACCGGTGGGAGAGCAGCGGGGAGGTGCGTTTCGTCGGACGGGACGGCCCCCGCCGGTTCCCCGCCTCGCGACGTGAGGCGCTGGCGGCGCTGAGGCGATTCGTGGAGCACCGCCTCACCGGCTTCGGCGCGTACGAGGACGCGATGCTGGCGGCGGATCCGGTGATGAGCCACAGCCTGCTGTCGTCGTCGCTGAACCTCGGTCTGCTGGATCCGGCCGAGTGCGTCGAGGCCGCGGAGGACGCCTGGCGGTCCGGACGGGCGCCGATCAACAGCGTGGAGGGATTCGTCCGGCAGATCGCCGGCTGGCGTGAGTACGTCTGGCAGCTCTACTGGCACTTCGGTGACGACTACCGGGACAGCAACGCGCTGCGGCACCACACCCCGCTCCCCGACTGGTTCCTCGACCTCGACGCCGACGCCGTGACCGCACGCTGTCTGGCGACGACCCTCGCCCAGGTCCGCGACACCGGCTGGACCCACCACATCCCGCGGCTGATGCTGCTCGGCAGTTACGCCCTCCAGCGCGGCTGGGATCCGCGGGCGGTCACGGACTGGTTCCACCGCTGCTTCGTCGACGGCTACGACTGGGTCATGCTGCCCAACGTCGTCGGGATGTCCCAGTACGCCGACGGCGGGCGGATGACCACCAAGCCCTACACCTCCGGCGGCGCGTACGTGCACCGCATGAGCGACCTGTGCACGGGGTGCGCCTACCGTCCGACGGAACGCGTGGGGGAACGCGCCTGTCCGTTCACCACCGGATACTGGGCCTTTCTGCACCGGCATCGGCAACGGCTGTCCGGCAACAACCGGATGAGCCAGGCGGTCCGCGGGCTCGACCGGCTCGGCGACCTGGACGCACTGCTGCGGCAGGCGCGGGACAGCGGCGATGCCGTGCCCTGACCGGCGTGGGTGGGGACGTGATCCGCGTAGGGTCGCGGTATGGCCGACGAACAGGTGCAGGGCACGAGAAGAGGGCCGGGCCGGCCTCGCCAGGAGCACGTCACCCGGGCCGTCCTCGACGCCGTCGTCGACCTGGTGGCGGCGGAGGGCATGAGCGCCCTCACGATGGATGCCGTGGCGACGCGTGCCGGGGTGAGCAAGCCGGCCATGTACCGGCGCTGGCCCACGAAGCAGGATCTGCTCATCGCGGCCACGGAGTCGCGCATCGGATCGCTGAACGTGCCCGACATGGGGGATTTCCGGGCCGAGTTGCGTGCCGTGCTGACGGCGCGGACGGAGGCGTACCGACAGCCGGGGATCGCCCGCTTGGTGGCCGGGGTGATCGGGTCGGCCGCCGAGAAGGGCGCCGAACCCAGCGCCTATCGCGCCTACACGGCCCGCGTCACCAGCGAGACGCGTCATCTGCTGGAGCGCGGTGTCGCCCGCGGTGATGTGCGGGCCGATGTGGACGTGGCGGCCGCCACGACACTGGTCGCGTCGTCGCTGGTCTTCCGGATGATCGGCGAACTGCGGCTGCCGGACGGGGCCTTCGTCGAGTCGGTGGTGGAACTGATCGGCCGGGCGGTCTGCGTCCGGCCGTGAGGTCCGCCCTCACACCTGCCTGAGCACCTCCGATTGCGGGCCGGGAGGCAGTACGGCCAGGCGAGGCGGGCGCCGGTGCGCCCGTGCCGGGAGGCGGTACGCCCGTGCCGGGACCCGGGCCGCCGCTGCGCGTGCCGGCGACGACGATCCACGCACCCCTGACCGTCCGCCCCGCCGCGCGCTCCCCCCGCCCGGGCCGACGGCTCCGCCTCGGAACCCGCGCGCGAAAACCACACGTCCAGCCCCCTTGTCCTGCCGCATCGCAATAACGATACTGCCGGTTACGTAATCTCGTTCGTCGCGAGGAGGACTCCCATGCACGACGTCGCCACGGCTCAGGTGGCCCAGCCCCGGCCGGTCCTGGACAAGCCCCTGATGCACTACGGACGCCGGACCCTGGAGCGGCTCGCCCCCGGTGCCGCACCGACCGTGTTCGAGCTCCTCCGTGTGGAGCCGCTCACCCCGCACTTCGGCGCCGTCCTCTGCGGAGTCGACCTGACGCGGCCGATCACGGACCGGCTCGCCGCGGAACTGCGCCAGGCGCTGCTCGAATGGAAGGTGGTCTTCTTCCGCGGACAGCACGGCTTCACCCCCGAGCACCAGCTCGCGCTCTCCGCCGTCTGGGGCCGGCCCGAGATCAATCCCTTCTTCGCCAGGACCGGCACTGAGGGCATCTCACGCCTCGCCAAGGACGCGAAGGCGGCCGGGAACAAGAACATCTGGCACAGCGACCACTCGTTCATGGCCAACCCGTCGCTGGGCGCCGTCCTGCGCGCCGTGGAGGTGCCGGCTGCGGGCGGCGACACCATGTGGGCCGACATGGCGGCCGCGTACGACAACCTCCCCGGCGATCTGAAGGCGCGGATCGAGGACCTCACCGCGGTCCACGACTGGGAGGCGAGCTGGGGCGCCCTGATGAACGACGAACAGAAGGCCGCGTTCCGCTCCACCTGGCCGCAGGTCGAACACCCGGTCGTGGTGCGGCACCCGCGCAGTGGCCGCGGGACCCTGTACGTCAACGAGCCGTTCACGCGTCGCATCACGGGCCTGTCCGAGGCCGAGAACCGCGAACTGCTCGACATCCTCGTCCTTCAGGCGCGCATCCCGGAGTTCCAGGTGCGCTTCCGCTGGGAGCCCGACTCCATCGCGATCTGGGACAACATCGCCACCCAGCACTACGCGGTCAACGACTACTTCCCGCAGCGCCGGGTGATGGAGCGCATCGCCATCGCCGGGGTCCCGCTGTCCTGAGCCCGCCGGGCCCACCATCACCTCACGGAGTCGCCATGACCGCGGTACCGACCCTGCCCCAACTCCCCACAGTCGACGGCCGATCCACCGGCGGCGGCAGCCGGCGCGCCTGGACGGTGACCGCGCTGCTCGTGGTCTTCATGATGGTCAACTTCGCGGACAAGTCCGTCCTCGGCCTGGCCGCGGACGAGATCCGCGACGATCTCCATCTGAGTGCCACCCGGTTCGGGCTGGCCAACGGCGCGTTCTTCCTGCTGTTCTCCGTGGCAGCGATCGCCGTCGGGCTGGCCGCCGACCGGGTGTCGCCGAAACTGCTGCTTCTGGTGATGGCCCTGCTGTGGTCCGTCGCCCAGGTCCCCGCGGCGCTCGGCGGCGGCCTCGGCGTCCTGGTCGCCTCACGGGTTCTGCTCGGCGCGGCCGAGGGGCCCGCCTTCCCCGTCGCACAACAGGCCACTCTGGCCTGGTTCCCGGATCACCGGCGCAATCTGCCGGGTGCGCTGATCACCCTCGGCGTGACGCTCGGTGTGATCGTCTCGGCGCCCGGCCTGTCCTGGGTGATCCAACACCACGGCTGGCGGGCCGCGTTGTGGGTGCTGGCCGGCGCCGGTCTCGTCTGGGCCGTCGTGTGGAAGGCGTTCGGGGCGGACGCGGGAAGCCGTGGCGCCACGACGCCCGCGCGGTCGGAGGCGGACACCCGAGGCGCGGTTCCGTACCGGCGGATCTTCGCCAGCCGTACCTGGATCGGCGTCACGAGTGCCTATTTCAGCAGCTACTGGGCCGTCGCCCTGATGCTGGTCTGGCTGCCGTCCTACCTGCGCAACGCCCTCGGCTACTCCGCCGGTGAGGCCGGCACCCTCGTCGTCGCTCCGTGGACGATCGGAGCCGTCGCCCTGCTCGCGCAGGCCGGCATCACCGGACACCTGCTGCGTCGGGGCGTCCCCAGTCGCCGTGCGCGGGGCTGGGTCGGCGGGACCCTGCTCGGACTCGGCGCCCTCTGCTGCCTGGCACTGCCCCTGGTCGACGGCGCGGGCGCCAAGACGGCACTGGTCGCCGTCGGCTTCGGGCTCGGCGGCTCCTACGCCACCGTCGCCGCGACCACCGTCGCCGAACTCGCCCCGCCCTCGCGTGCCGGCGGCGCCCTGGGCGGCATGAACGCCGTGGTGACGACGGCCGGCCTCGCCGCACCCGCCGTCGTGGGCGCGCTCGTCGACACCCGGGGAACCGCCGGCTACCAGACCGCCATGGTCCTGTCCGGGCTGCTTCTCGCCCTCGGCGCCGCCGCGTCCTTCCTGCTCGTCGACCCCGTGCGCGACACTGCCCGTATGCACGACTGACCGGACCCGACCGATCCCGGCGCACCTGTTCCCGCACCCCCCACCGAAGGAGTTGCCCCCCTTGAGCACCGCACCCGCGCTCGACACCGCCCAACTCGACCTCGCGGTCGGCGAACTGCGCGCGCACGCCGACTCCTGGACGGCCACCTCCCTGGCGGAGCGCATCGGCCTGCTGGAACGGATGTTGCCGCGCATCGGTGCCGAGGCCCCGGCGATGGTTGCCGCCGCGGCCCACGCGAAGGGGTACGACGAACGGTCGGAATGGGCCACCGAGGACTGGGCGTCGGCTCCCTGGGCGCTCGCCCAGACCGTGAGCGCCTACCTGCACGTGCTGCGGCGCCTGCACGCGGGGAAGGACCCGGTCACCGCCGCACAGGCGCGTACGCACAACGACCGCACGGTGATACGGGTGTTCCCCGCCACCGCCTCCGACCGCCTGCTCCTCAACGGGTTCACAGCCGACGTGTGGACGGTGCCGGGCACCTCCCGGGAGCAGGCCCTGGAGCGGGCCGCGGGCGAGTACCGCGGACGGGCCGGCCGCCCCGCCGTCGCTCTCGTGCTCGGCGCCGGCAACATCGCGGCCATCACCCCGCTCGACATCCTGCACAAGCTCTACGCGGAGGGGCAGGTCGTCATCGCCAAGATGAACCCGGTCAACGCCTATCTCCGCCCCCACTTCGAGTCGGTGTTCGGCGAGTTCGTGGAACGCGGGCTGGTCCGCTTCGTCGACGGAGGCCAGGCGGAAGGCGCCCATCTGACCCGGCACGAGGGCATCGACGCCATCCATGTCACCGGCAGCGAACGCACCCACGACGCCATCGTGTGGGGCACCGACGAACAGGCACCGGAACGCCGCCGCGCCAACACGCCGCTCAACACGAAGCCGTTCACCAGCGAGTTGGGCGGCATCAGCCCCTGCATCGTGACACCGGGCCCCTGGAGCGCGGCCGACTTCCGCTTCCAGGCCGAACACATCGTCACCAGCAAACTCAACAACTCCGGCCACAATTGCGTGGCCAGCCAGATCCTGCTCGTCCCCCGCGACTGGGACGGCACGGAGCGTCTGCTGGCCGAGATCCGTCAGGTCCTGGGCCGTCTCCCCGCGCGGGGCGACTACTACCCCGGCGCCGAGACGCGCCTCAGCGCGGTCATGCTGGCCCACCCGGAGGCCGAGACCTACGGCGACGGCGAAGGTCGCGTGCTGGTCCCGGACGTCACCGACCCCGACGACCCGATGCTGACGGACGAGGTGTTCGCCAGTGCCCTGGGCGTCGTACGTCTCCCCGGGGCCGACGCTCCCGCATTCCTCGCGGCGGCAACGGAGTTCGCCAACGAGAAACTGCCCGGCACCCTGGGCGCCACCCTTCTCGTCCACCCCCGGACCGAGCGCGCGCACCGCGCCGCCGTGGACGGCGCCGTCACCGCGCTGCGCTACGGCACCCTCGGCGTCAACTGCTGGTCGGCCTTCGGCTTCCTCCTCGGCCACACCCCCTGGGGCGCCCACCCCGGCCACACACCCCAGGACATCGGCAGCGGCATCGGTTTCGTCCACAACACCTTCATGCTGGAGGACATCGAGAAGACCGTGCTCCGGGCCCCCTTCGCCCCCGCGCCCCGGGGACTGTTCACCGGCTCCCCCTCCCTGTCACCCCGCCCGCCGTACTACGTCACCAACCGCACCGGACGCACCACCCTGCGGCGCCTCACCGCGTACACGACGGATCCCGGATGGAGCCGCCTGCCGTCGATCTTCGCGTCGGCACTGCGTGGCTGAGGAAGGTTCGGGGCGGGGCCGCACGTGGTGGCCCCGCCCCTACGGCATTTCGCTTCCGCGTCCCGGGTGCGGTACGAAGTCGCAGTGAAGGATGAGACCGCGCCCCCGACCGTCCGTGTGTTCATCGCGCTCGCCCCGCCCGACCGGGCGAAGGAGGAGCTGGCCGCGGCGCTCGGCCCCGCCTACGTCTCGCACCCGGAGATGCGGTGGAACCGGGTCGAGGACTGGCACATCACCCTGGCGTTCCTGGGAGAACTGCCCGCCGACACGGTCCCCGATCTGCGGTCGCCGCTGGCCGGGCTCGCGGCGAAGCGCCCGTCGCCCGCTCTGGCCCTGCGCGGCAGCGGCACGTTCGACGATCGCGTGCTGTGGAGCGGGATCGACGGAGATCTCACCGAACTGCACGAACTCGCCGCCGACGTCCGTACCGCCGTACGCAACCGCGGGATCGCATTCGAGGAGCGGCCGCTCCGGCCGCACCTGACGCTGGCCCGCGCCCGCCGGGGAGACCACACCTCGGTACGCGAGATCGCCCAGGGGATCACCGACTTCACCGGCCGTCGATGGTCCGCCGAGCGACTGCACCTGGTCGCAAGCAACGCGATCCGCGGCCAAGGGCCTGTCCGCTACCGCGACATCGAGGCCTGGCCACTCGGCGGCACGAGTGAGGCCCCCGCCGCTCCCTGAGGGAGCACCTCGACACGCCTGCGCGTCCCGCGGGGAGCGGAGGACAACCCGGGTGCGAGCGGCCAGGTGGTGCTGAGAAACTCCTGGCATGCCGATCATCGACGTCTCGCCAGCAGTGTCCGTCGCGTACGAGACGTTCGGTGACCCCTCGGACCCCGCGGTCCTGCTCGTGATGGGTTTCAGCGCCCAGATGATCGCCTGGGACGACGGCTTCTGCCGTGCGCTCGCCGAGCGTGGCCGGTACGTGATCCGGTACGACAACCGCGACTGCGGGCTGTCCACGAAGTTCGACGATCATCCCGTCGACGTGGGCCGGTTCATCGGCGCGGTGAGTTCGGGGGACATCGCGGCCGCCGTCGCGATGGTGCCGTACACGCTGCGGGACATGGCGGACGACGGCCTCGGCCTGCTCACCGCGCTCGGCATCGAACAGGCCCATGTCGTCGGTTCGTCGATGGGTGGCATGATCGCCCAGACCATGGCCGTCGGCCGACCGGAACGCGTGCTGAGCCTGACGTCGATGATGTCCTCGACCGGCGAGCCCGAGTACGGCCGGCCGAGCGCCGAAGCCCAGGCGGTGCTCTTCGGCCCGAAGCCCTCGGACCGCGCGGGACACGTCGCGGCGGCCGAGCGCGAACTGGTGTGGGCGTCCAAGCGGTTCGGCAACGCCGCCGCGCTGCGGGACCTGGCCGCACGGAGCTTCGACCGCTCCTTCTACCCGGCCGGTGTCGGGCGACAGCTCGGCGCGATGATCCTCGCCGGCTCCCGGGCCGACGGCCTCCGCGCTCTCGATCTGCCGGCCTTGGTGATCCACGGCCTGGACGACACCCTCATCGACCCCAGCGGCGGGCGGCGCACCGCCGACCTCATCCCCGGATCGACCCTCCTCCTGGTCCCCGACATGGGCCACGACCGCCCGCGCGAGCTGTGGCCCACCCTGATCGATGCCCTGGCCGACCACACGGGTTGATGGACACCCGTCCCCGATGTCACCGTGCGTCGTTCACCCGATGCGGTGCGTTAGTTTTTCGTCTGCACGGGGCAAGATCGAGCAGGCCGTGTGCAAGGCGCGGCCGTCTGCACGTAGTCACAGAGGATGCACAGATGGCAACAGGTGTCGTGAAGTGGTTCAACTCGGAGAAGGGCTTCGGCTTCATCCAGCAGGATGACGGCGGTCCCGACGTGTTCGTGCACTTCTCCGCGATCCAGACGACCGGCTTCAAGGAGCTGGCCGAGGGCGCCAAGGTCGAGTACGACGTCAACCAGGGCCCCAAGGGGCCGCAGGCCGAGCAAGTGGTGCCCGTCTGATTCCGCTCCACCGAGTGGGCGCACCAGCCCCACGCTCACGAGGGCCATTTGCCGCCGGTCGGAGGCAGGTGGCCCTCGGGTCGTCGGAGGACAGGGCCGCCCGGCCTCATCCGGGCAGGGCGCTGATCTCGCCGCCGTCGGCGAAGAGGGTGGCGCCGTTGACGTAACTGCTGGCGGGGACCACCAGGAACGTCACGATCTCGGCTATCTCACGCGGGTCACCCGCCCGGCCTCGCGCGTTGACCCGATCCAACGCCTCCATCTGGTCGCCGAGCATGGCCGCGGTGCCCTCCGTGCGGACGGGTCCGGGCGAGACGGCGTTGACACGCACGCCGTGCGGGCCGAACTCGGTCGCCCAGTACCGGGTGAGGATCTCGACGCCCGCCTTGGACGCCGCGTAGGCCCCTCCGACCGGCGCCGGCATACGCGCCGCGCTGGAACTGACGGTCACGATCGCCCCGTGCCCCCGCCGGGCCATCCCGGGGGCGAGTGCGCCGACGAGCAGGAACGGGGCGCGTGTGTTGACCGCCACCTGCCGGTCGAAACTCGCGGCATCGGTCGCGGCGGTCGGCGCGAACTCGTAGAGACCGGCGTTGTTCACGAGGATGTCCACGCTCCCGGCCTCGGCCGCCAGTCGGGCCACATCGTCCGCATCCGCCAGATCGGCGCCGACGAACCGGGCCGCTCCAGCCTGCTGCTCGATCTCCTTCACGAGGGACTCCCCGCGGTCCCGGTCCCGCCCGTGGACGACGACCTCGGCTCCTTGCTCGGCCAGGCTCCGTGCCACAGCCCTTCCGATCCCCGATGTCGCCCCGGTCACCAGTGCCGTCCTGCCCCGCAGTGTGTCCATGTCATGCATGGCGATCCTCGATCTCTGTCTCGCACGAGTAGCGGTCCGCTGCGGCCCGTCGCGTCGTCCGATCGCGGCCGCATCCTCAAACCACTATGTGCCACAGATGTTCTGCTAGCAAGAACATCTGTGGCGCAGCACAGAGTGCTAGATTGGCGACATGAGTGCTACCAAGGGCGGCAGCAAGGGCACGCGACGGTCCACCGCGGACGAGGACATCACCCTCGACACCGACCTCGGGTGGGCCATCCGCATGGTCTCGTCGGCCTTTCGCCGGGTGGCGGGCGAGTCGGTGGCCGGCCTTCCGGGCGGGCCGCGCGGATACCTGGTCCTCGTCGCCCTGGCCGCGGGCGAGCCCCCTACGCAGCTGGCTCTCGCCCAGCAGGTCAGCCTCGACCGCACGGTGATGACGTACCTGCTGGACGACCTCGAGGCCGGGGAACTCATCGAGCGGCGGCCCGATCCACGCGACCGGCGTGCACGCCAGGTCGTGATCACCGACAAGGGACGCGACGAGCTGGCCCGTGCCCGGCGCGGCCTGGCCACGGCCGAGGGTCGCCTGCTGGCGGATCTCGACGAGTCGGACACCGCCGCCCTGCGCACCTTGCTGACACGCGTCGCCCACACCGCGCAGAGCGCCGCTCTCGGCCCCGACGAAAGCTGCTAGGGCCGAGGTCGACGTGCCGGACACCGCTGCCGCGCAGGCCGGACGCCGTCCGGACTCCGCATCCGAGCCGTCGTCCCGCCTCCGGGGAAAGAAGAATTCGCAGCCGTGTCGATCCGGGCGTCCTCCGTTCGACGTGCTGGTGTGGGGCTCTCCGCCCCGCGTGCGTACGCGACGCGACCTGACGAGGAGATCACGTGGATCAGCTGCTGAAAGTCATGAACTTCAATGTCTCAAGTGACGGAATCGGGGCCGGTGAGGACCAGACCCTCGAACGCCCCTTCGGCCTCCCCCATCCCGAACGGCTCTTCTCCTGGGCCGGCGCCACGGCGAGCTGGCCCATGCGCTCCGATCCCGGAGGCAGCCGTGGCCTGGACGACTACTTCACGCGGGACTTCGCGCACAACATCGGCGCCGAGATCATGGGCCGCAACAAGTTCGGCCCTCAGCGCGGGCCGTGGGAGGACCACGACTGGCGCGGCTGGTGGGGTGACGAGCCCCCGTTCCACACCCCGGTGTTCGTCCTGACCCACCACGAGCGCCCGTCGATCACGCTGTCCGACACCACGTTCCACTTCGTCGGCGGTGACCCGGCCACCGTTCTCGAACAGGCGCGGGAGGCGGCCCAGGGCAAGGATGTCCGGCTCGGCGGTGGGGTCACCACGGTCCGGCAGTTCCTCGACGCCGACCTCGTCGACACCCTGCACGTGGCGGTCTCGCCGCTGAAGCTCGGGACGGGTCTCCGCCTCTGGGATTCGCCCGAGGACCTGCTCGACCGGTTCCACCTCGACGTCGTGCCCAGCCCGAGCGGGGTGGTGCACCACCTGTTCTGGCGGCGCTGACACGGGACGGGGGCCCCAGCCTTCCGCTCCTCCCCCGGTGCCCCCCTCCCGTCGCCGCCCGCACGCGTGCCGCCGGAAGCACGAACACGGTGCGGCGAAGGGCGGAGCCGGGCGACGGCGGGCGTGCGCGGCAGCCGTAAATCGCTGGCGCGGCCGCCCGCCGCGGTGGAGGATCCCGGGAGTCCGGGGTGCCTGCGAGCGCCCGTCCCGCCTGACAGGTGGTCGTGATGACCGTTGCCGAACCGGAGACATCCGAGCCCCGGCCCGAGGTTCGCGCGACCGCGGGAAGGCTGCGCGGCGCCTGGGAGTCCGGCACGGCGGTCTTTCGCGGCATCCCGTTCGCCGAGCCCCCGGTCCACGGCCTGCGTTTCGCCGCGCCGCGACGCGTACGCGGCTGGAGCGGCGTGCGCGAGGCACTGGCGTACGGCCCGCCTCCCCCGCAGGGCGGCCACTTCGGCATGGACGCCTCCTCGCGGGAGGCACCGGGTGACGATTGGCTGACGGTCAATGTCTGGTCGCCCGATCCCGCCCCGGGCGCGGGACTGCCGGTGATGGTGTGGATCCACGGCGGCGCCTACGTGATCGGCACGTCCGGCCTCCCCGAGTACGACGGTGGCCGGCTCGCCCGCGACGGTGTCGTGGTGGTGACGTTCAACCACCGGGTGGGGATCGAGGGCTTCGCGCAGATCGAAGGGGCCCCCTCCAACCGGGGACTGCTCGACCAGATCGCCGCCCTCACCTGGGTGCGTGACAACATCCGGGCCTTCGGCGGCGACCCGGACCAGGTGACGGTCTTCGGTCAGTCCGCGGGCGCGGGATCCGTCGCCGCGCTGCTGGCGATGGACCGCGCGGCCGGACTGTTCCGCCGGGCCGTCGTGCAGAGCGCGACGGGCACGCTCTTCACGCCGGACCTCGCGGCCGACATCGCCGCCGCCTGCGCGGCGGAGCTGGGGCTGCGGCCCACGGTGGCCGAGCTGTCCGCCGTCGCCCCGCGCGAGCTGTCCGTCGCCGCCGACACGGTCGGCGCCAAGTTGGGTCAGTGGGAACGCCGTTGGGGCCTCGCCGCCTACCGGTCGATCGTGTTCTCGCCGGTCGTCGACGGCGAGTTCCTGACCGTCACGCCGTGGCAGGCCCTCGCGGACGGCGCCGGGCGCGGCATCGAACTCCTCGTCGGCCACACCCGTGACGAGCAGCGTCTGTTCACCGCCATCAGCGGCCTCCTCGGCGAGGTGGGCGAGGCGCAGGCGGAGACCGCCCTCGCCAAGCTGGCCCCCGGCACGGACGGCGCCCGCCGCTATCGCGAGGCCTTCCCGGCGGCGCGCCCCGACGAGCTGTACGAACTGGTCCATTCCGACTGGCTGTTCCGCATGCCGTCACTCCACCTCGCCGAGGCGCAGGCAACGGCCGGCGGGCGGGCGCACGTCTACGAGCTGACCTGGCCGGCCCCCGGCATGGGAGGTGTCCTCGGTGCCTGCCACGGCCTCGACGTGCCCCTCGTCTTCGGCAACCTGGATCGGGGACAGACCGTTCTGCTGATCGGCGAGACGCCTTCCCCCGAGGCCGAGGCGCTGTCCGCGCGCATGCGTGCCGCATGGACCTCGTTCGCGACCCACGGCGATCCCGGCTGGCCGGCGTACGACACGCGTCAGCGGCTCGTCCACCGCCTCGACGCGGAGTCCGCCGTCCTCGCCTACCCGGAGGAGTCCTCCCGCCGGATCTGGCGGGACCACACGTTCCCGCCCCTCCCCCTCGTCGGGGACTGAGCCCGTCGGACGACGGAACCCCGGCTCGCCACGGTCGGCCGGGACGTCGGGACGTCGGGCGGGCTGATGAACGGAACCGGCGGGCACCGGGTCACGCCGCCTCGACGAGGACGAGAGCGGCCGACGCTCAGGCGTGCCGAGCCGGTCGCAGCCCGTCCGCGACGAGGTCGAGATGCCGGGCGGTCTGTTCGGGCCTGATGCCCGAGACGGCGGCAAGAGAGACGCCGAGCAGCAGCGTGGTGAGGTCGTCGGGCGTGACGTCGGCACGGAGGGAGCCGTCCCGCGCGCCCGCCAGGAGCAGCGTCTCCACCGCTTCGACGATGCGTTCACGGGTGGGGATCACGGGCATCCTCCCCGCCGTGGGACCGGTGCGCGGGTCCCGGTACATGGCGTGCTTGGTCGCGGCGAAGGCGATGTAGCGGTCCATCCATGCCCGCAGCGCGGCCGGCGGCGGAAGTTCCTCGAGAAGCCGGGTCGCACAGGCGGCGACCTGGTCGAGCTCGTTCGCGAAGACGGCCTCCACCAGTGCGTCCCGGGTGGGGAAGTTGCGGTAGAGCGTCGCGATGCCCACGCCGGCCTGTTTGGCGACGGTCTCCAGGGCCACCGGTTCCGTCGCGGACGTGAACGCGGCCCGGGCAGCCTCGATGATCTTGTCGCGGTTGCGGCGCGCGTCGGCGCGGGGTGCGCGCTGCGCCCCGGGTTCCGGCGTGCCGGGGTTTCTGTCGGCGGAAGAAGCGTGCGCAGACAAAGTGGAGGATCCCTCCGTATGTGTTACGGTCGATATGGCGGAGGATTCCTCCACTTAGACCATGCTCTCACGCCTCTCCGAGGACGGACATCCCATGACCTCTCCCGCCCCGATCCCCTCGTCCCCCACCACGGCCACCGGCGCTCCGCGGGCCGGCGGCCCGGGCCGGCTCGGCGACCTCGTCGTCTCCCGTGTCGGTTTCGGAGCGATGCAGCTCCCGCGGCTGCGCGACGACCGCGCCGGCGCCCTCGCGATCCTGCGCCGCGTGGTCGAGCTGGGTGTCGACCACATCGACACCGCGCAGTTCTACGGCGACGGCTACTCCAACGACCTGATCCGCGAAGCGATCCGCCCCGAGGACGGCGTCACCGTCGTCAGCAAGGTGGGAGCCACACCCGACGCGGGCGGCCCGGTTCCGCTCCGCTACGCCCAGCACCCCGACGAGCTGCGCGCCGACGTCGAGGCCAACCTCAAGAGCCTCGGGCTCGACACGATTCCCCTCGTCAACCTTCGGCGCCCGACCACCAGCGGCTTCGGCCTGACGGTCACGCCCGACCAGGTCGTCGACCTCGACGATCAGCTCGCCGTGATGACCGGGCTGCGGGACGAGGGGAAGATCGGGGCCATCGGTCTGAGCACCGTCGGCCTCGACGACCTGAAGCGGGCTCTGCCGGCGGGGATCGCCTGTGTGCAGAACGCGTACAGCCTCCTGGCCCGCGAGGACGAGGACCTGGCGCGGACGTGCGCCGCCGAGAACATCGCCTGGGTACCGTACTTCCCGCTCGGCAGCGCGTTCCCCGGCCTCCCCAAGGTGTCCGAGCACCCCGTGGTGAAGGACATCGCCGACTCCCTCGGCGCCACCGCGGCCCAGGTCGGACTGGCCTGGCTCCTCCACCACACCCCCAACACGCTCCTCATTCCGGGCACCGCCGACGCCTCCCACCTGGAGGCCAACGTCGCCGCCGGAGCCGTCGTGCTCGACGCCTCCGCTCTCGCCGCGCTCGACGCCGTCACGGCGAGCTGACACAGGCGCCCGACTCCCGCACGCGGACCGGCTTCGCGCGGACCACCGCACGGGGCCGGTCCGCGTGCGGTGCGGGCTCCGAACGACCTGTGGCCGTGGCGCGTGACGCTCACCGCGCCGGACGGGCGGCGCCCGGCCGTCGGGCGGTGCGGGAACCGCTCAGCACACCGCTTGCGGCCCTGTCGAGAGCGGCTCCACAGAGGGCGGGCGAAGAGACGCCCACCCACGCCTACGCGCTCTCGTCGTCCACGACGAGGATGGCGCGGCTCGCCGCGAAGAGCCGGGCGCAGCGGCGCGTCATGGCTTCGGGCGACTCCTCCGGATGGCCGGCCCACCAGCGGACCAGCGCCGTACACAGGCCCCGCCATGCGTACTTGAGCGCGTCGGCGTCGAGCGGGTCGCCGGCTCCGGCCTCCTGAAGGAGCTCGGCCGTGCCGACCGCGGCGAGGTCGTCGACGGCCCCGCGGTAGTACGCCGCGCGTCGGGCGGCGGCACTCCCGGGTGGCAGTGTGCCGTCGTAGAGGACGAACCACGCCTCGCGCCGCCCGTCGAGGGCGGCGAACAGGGCGCCCATGACACGCAGGGGGGTGGATGCCGCATCCGTGGTCGCATGTCCGACCATCGCGTCGCGGATGGCTTCCAGCAGACCGTCACCGACCGGGTCCAGGCACGCGAGGTACAGCTCTTCCTTGCTCCCGAAGTAGTGGTGCACCAGCGGCTTCGTGACGCCGACGCGGGCGGCGACCGCGGCCACGGTGGTGGCCTCGTACCCATTGCGGCCGAACTCCTCGGTCGCGACGGCGAGCACCTGGCGTTCCCGCGCGGCCCTGGGGACGCCCTTGGTGCCGGCCTTCGAAGGGAGCGTTGTCATGGTCCGGATATTACCCTAGGGTAATTTTTCGTTGGGTCAATTCCCCGGACCTCGCTGGGAGCTCACGTATGTCCGCCACTCCGTCCGACCCCGGTCCGTCCCGCAGGCGCTCCTGGTGGGGCTGGGGCCATGTCGACGCCCACCCGGACGACGCCGAATGCATCGCCCTGGGCGCCCTGCTCCCCGGCACCCTGGCCCGTCCCCTCCCGATACCCCGGGTCTCCGACCTGGCCGTCGGCCGGCCCGCCGTGACCCCGCCGCCCTCCCTCGCCCACCTGGTGAGCGCCGATCCGGACGTGCGCGCCGCACACGCGATGGGCAAGGCGTACCGCGACGTCGTCCGGGCCCTCCGGGGCCGTCCCGGACGGATCCCCGATCTGGTCGCCCGGCCGACCGACGACCACGACGTCGTCGACCTGCTGGAGTGGGCCGGCGAACGGGGCGTCGCCGTCGTCCCCTTCGGCGGCGGCTCCTCGGTGGTCGGCGGCGTGGAGTACCGCGGCGACGCCCACGGCGCGGTGCTCTCGCTCGACCTGACCTCGATGGACCGGGTCCTGGAGATCGACACCGTCGGCCGCTCGGCGCGGATCCAGGCCGGCGCCCTCGGGCCCGTTCTGGAAGACCAGTTGCGACCCCACGGGCTCACCCTGCGGCACTTCCCGCAGAGCTTCGAGTTCTCCACTCTCGGGGGCTGGCTGGCCACCCGGGCGGGCGGTCACTACGCCACCGGCCGCACCCACATCGACGACTTCGTGCAGTCGATGAACGTCGTCACACCCGCCGGAGTCAGCACCTCGTGGCGTCTGCCCGCGTCCGGCGCGGGACCGTCGCCCGACCGCCTGTTCCTCGGCTCGGAGGGCACGCTCGGTGTCATCACCGAAGCGTGGATGAGGCTCCAGGAGCGGCCGCGGCACAAGGCCTCCACGTCGGTGGCCTTCGCCGACTTCCGGCAGGCGCTGGACGCGGTGCGCGCCGTCGCCCAGTCCGACCTCGCCCCGGCCAACTGCCGTCTCCTCGACCCCGGTGAGGCACTTCTGTCCGGGGCCTCACGCGACGGCTCGGCCGTCCTCGTCCTCGGGTTCGAGTCCGCGAGCGCGCCCGTCGACGACCGGCTCGCCGCCGCGCTCGACATGGCCCACGCCCACGGAGGCCGGGGCGGAACAACGACCGCGGACCGCGCGTCAAGGCCCGATTCGGCCGTGGGCGCCTGGCGGTCGGCGTTCCTACGCATGCCGTACCTCCGCGACGGACTGGCCCGGATGGGTGCCGTCGTCGAGACCTTCGAGACCGCCGCCACCTGGGACAGGATTCCCGCACTGATCGACGCCGTCCGCACCGAGGTCGGTGCGGCCGCCGTCAAGGCGACCGGCCATCCCGCCACCGTCAACTGCCGCCTGACCCATGTCTATCCCGACGGTGCGGCGCCCTACTTCACCGTGGCCGTCGCCGGTCGGCCGGGCGAGGAGATCGAGGTCTGGGACGACATCAAGGCGGTCGCCGGCGACGTACTGCACCGCCACGGCGCGACCGTCACCCACCATCACGCCGTGGGCCGCGACCACCGTCCCGCCTACGACCGCCAGCGTCCGGAGCCCTTCGCGAAGGTGCTCCGAGCCGCAAAGGAGGCGCTGGACCCCCACCACATCCTCAATCCGGGTGTTCTGATCGACTGACCGTGCGGCGACGGACGATCCGGGACGGGGACGCCGACCGGCCGAACCGCCCCCTCGCACGGGTGCCTTCGTCGGGCGGCGTCCCGCGGGCCGGTGAAACGTCTCGCGTACGCACCGTGTCCCTGGGAAGATCTGCGGGTGTATCGCATACGTCGCCGGGGCGCGGCTCTGATCGTTCTGCTGTTCGCGGCGTTCCTCCCGTCCACGGTGACAGCGCAAGCCGCCACCCCGGCGGTCGAGTTGAGGGTGCCGCACACGGCGTACCTGACCAAGCGAGGTGTGAGCCCCAGCGGGGGCGTCCGTCTGTGGCTCGCCCCGCAGCCGGGGGCGGGACAGGCCGCGCAGACCGACGTGACCCTGACGGTCGACGCGTCAGGCCTGGAGGGCATCGCCCGTCTGCGCACCCGCCGCGCCTGCGGAGAGCACGCCTTCGGCACGACCGACGTCGTCCGGTGCACGCTCGGCACCCTCACACGCGGCAAGGACACCTACCCGGACGGGATCTACATCGAAGCCGTCGAGGGCGTCCGCCGTGGCAGTCACGGCACGATCCGCTACACCTTCAGCGCGCCCGGCACCGAGGACGCGGTCTTCGAGACGGACGTCTGGATCGAAGGCCCCGATCTTCGCGCACGGGTGGAGAAGCCTCGTACGGGAGACCCGGCGGGCGAGACCTTCGGCTTCACCCCACGGATCCGCAACGCGGGCAGGTTCCCGGCCCAGGGCTTCGGCGTGAAGTTCGCCGCCGCACAGGTCACCTTCCCGGTGCAGTACAGCAATTGCCGGTACGCCGCGGAAGGACCCGGGCTCTACGCGGACTGCTGGTTCGACCAACCGCTGGCGCCCGGGCAGGCGTACGAGTTCACCGCGCCCGTCTCCGTCGGCGTTCCGGACACGATGGTGAACGGCAGCTTCAGCTACGCCCCGTACCTCCAGGGGATGACAGGGAACGCGGAGGAGGATCCCGGCGCCACCGGGACCGACCCCGCTCTGCGGCAGGGCACGGGAACGGAGTTGAGGGTGCGCCCCATCGACGCCGGGGCCGGCTCGTTCGTCGACAAGTACAACCTCGGCGAGATCCGGATGCACACCTCGCAGACCACCGACCTGCGGGTGAGCGCCGAGGCCGTGGTGGGCACGACCGGTGGCACGGACGAGGCCACGTTCCGGGTCGACAACGCCGGACCGGGCCGTATCTCGGGCACGGTGCTGCGCATCACCGTCCCGGAAGGCCTGAGCGTGGTCCGGCCCACACCGCCGCCGGACCCCGACAACGAGTCGGAGTGGCAGTGGGAATGCGCCGCTGCCGGCCGGCGCGTCTACACCTGCCGACCTCCGAATCCGTTGGAGCCGGGCGACACCTGGCAGACGACGCTGGAGTTCCGCATCGACCGGCGGGTACGCGGGGCCGAGGGACTCCTGGAAGCGGTACAGGATGCGAAGCGGCCCGCGAACGACCCGCACCTGGCGGACAACACGGCTTCCTTCGCCGTGCGTTCCACGGGCGGTCCACTCGTCGAGCCGTCCGAGCCGAGCGCGCGATCGCTCGCGGCCTCCACCGGGCGGGACGGGGACGACGACGGCTCCCACCTCACGGTGGCCCTGGCGTTCGCGGCGTGCCTCGTCGGTGGCGCCCTGGTTCTCGGGCTTCGCGCGAGGGCGGTCCGCCGCAGGACCGACGCCGACGGCCCGGGCGAGGACAGCCACTGACGGACGCGGGGGCGGTCCGCGTCCCCGCCGTGCCCCGCGGCGTCCGGCCGTTCGCGGAGACATTGTCGGAGCCCCGCCCTACAGTCGAATGCATGGCACTCTCACGTGAAGAACGCGAAGCCTTCCTGGCCCAGCCGCACGTCGCCACGCTCGGCGTCGCCGCCGGGGAGGACCGTGGACCGTTGCTGGTACCGATCTGGTACGACTACGAGCCCGGCGGGATGCCCTGGATCCTCACCGGCGCGGACTCCCGCAAGATGAAGCTGATCAAGGCGGCCGGCCGTTTCAGTCTGCTCGTGCAACGCGTCGAGCCCACTCCTCGCTATGTCTCCGTCGAAGGTCCCGTCGCCGAGGTCACCGAACCCGCCGCGGGCGTGCACCGCGAACTCGCCGCCCGCTACCTGTCCGGCGAGGCGCTCGACACGTACACGGCTTGGGCCGAGTCCCAACTCGACGACCACGTGGTGGTCCGGATGCGTCCGACGCACTGGACGGGCACCGACCTCGGCTCGATCGGCTGAGACACCCGGGACGCGCATCCCGAGCCGGTACGGCGGCACCGCGTCCTCGGAGACGCGTGCCGGGCCCCACGCAGCGGGCCCGGCACGCGTCTTCGAGCGAGGTCACCTCCTCGGTCACCCCGTGACGCCGTCCGGCCTGCCTCAGTCGCTGGTCAGCGTTCCGCCGTACTTCAGCGCGCTCGAAGGAGACGGCAGACCGAGCTTCGCGGGGGTGAACACGGAGGAGCCGTCGGGAGAGGCTGCCGGAAGCACCCAGACTCCGCCCGATCCGGTGTTCTCGCCGGGCGAGCCGACCGCGATGTCCGCCGCGCCGTCATGGTCGTAGTCGCCCGTCGCGACCGCCGCCCCGAACGCGTCGCCCGCCTCCGCGGCGCCGGGAACACCCGGGGTGTTCTGCTGGTAGGCCACCGAACGGGCCTCGCCGTGCGCGTCGACGAGTCCGGTCGGACCGCCCAGGAGCAGGGTCGCGGCGCCCGCCTGCGCGCGGCTGCCGATAGCCTCGCCCGGGGCACCGGCGATCAGGTCGTCGCGGCCGTCGCCGTCGACGTCGGCCGCGACGAGCGCCGCACCGAAGTGGTCGGCGGCCTCGGCGACGCCCCGCACACCGGCGGTGTCCTGGTTGAGGGTCTGCCGGCGGTAGCCGAAGTTCCAGGGGATGCCGGCGCCGTAGTGGATGTGGATGCCGCCGCCCTCGGCGAGCTCCTCCGGGCCACAGGGGTCGTCGATGTTCTCGTCGGCTATCTCCCGGCACTCGCCGAGGGCGAGGTCGTCGTGGCCGTCCCCGTCGAAGTCGCCCGCGGCCAGCGCGGAGACGCCGGCGTTGTCGGTGTTCCAGAAGTTGGCGAGCGACTTCTCCTCGGGGGACCAGCTCCACAGGCGTACGTGGGACTGGGTGAACGGAGCCGTGGACCAGTACCCGGTGGCGAGGTCGGGGACGCCGTCGTCACTGCCGTCGAAATCGCCGGCCGCCAGGACGGGCGCGCGTCCGCCCATGGCGCCGGTGAACACGGTGGTCGCGGGACCGCCGCCCCGCTTGAGCACGACCTCGTCCGTCGCGCCGATCGCGACGTCCGTGGTGCCGTCGCCGGTGAAGTCGGCGGCCACCAGGGACTTTCCGTAGGCGGCGGAGGACCCGGGGCCGTTCTGGACGGTGGCGCCGGTACCCAGGCCACCGTGCGCGCCGTACAGGACGGAGACGGTGCCCGCGTCGGCGCCGACTCCGTCGATGTCCTCACCGGGGACGCCGATGACCACGTCCGCCCTGCCGTCGCCGTTCACGTCGGCCACGGACACCGCGGCGCCGAACCGGTCGCCCTTCTCGGGGGTGCCGGGGATACCGGGTCTCGCCTGGGTGATCCGGGTGTCGCCGCGCGTTCCGAGCCCTTTCGCCCCGCCCCAGACGATGTCGACGTATCCGGCCTTGGCCTTTCCGTCGACGGCGCCGTCCGGCACTCCGACGGCGAGGTCGGCGAAGCCGTCGCCGTCGAGGTCACTGGCGAACGCCTTCGGGACAGCCGCGCTCGCGGGCGGGGCGAGGATCGGGCCGGCGGTGGCCGAGACGGCGACCGTCACTGCTATGGCGTACGTCCGTATGCGCACGGGGGCTCCAACTCGGTTCGCAGACACAGGGGGCACTCCTGTGACAGCCGAGAGGGGGCTGAGGTTGTGCGGGGATTGCCGCGGGGTTCACCTCTGGTTCACGGCCGGGGAGGGCCGCAGCGCAGCGCGGGGTCATCTGTCTCCGGCTTCCCGTGCCGCCTGCTCCAGTCGGTCCCGGTAGCGCTCCCAATCCGCCTGGTCGCCGTCCGGAATGTTGCCGCTGCCCTTCTTGTCACCGACTGACCCGTCCACGAGCTCGCGCACGATGTCGGCGTGACCGGCGTGTCGCTGGGTCTCCGCCAGGACCCGTACGACGACGTGATGCAGCGTCACCTCGCCGCGCTCCTGCGGCCACCAGGGGATACGGCCGACCGCGTCCAGCGTCAGTGAGGCGATCGTGGCGTTCGAGTGCTCCCACGCTCGTCGGTACAGGTCGACGATCTGCTCACGCGACTCCTGCGGAGTGGCCCACATGTCGGCGTTGAGTTCGGCGTCCTCCGTGTACCACCACGCCGGCGGCTCCTTGTCGAAGAACGGCCGTCCGAAGGTGTCCCCGAAGTAGCCCAACTCCACGCCCGCGAGGTGCTTGACCAGACCCAGCAGGTTCGTCCCCGTCGGGGTGAGGGGGCGCCGGACGTCGTACTCCCCCAGCCCCTCCACCTTCCACACCAAGGAGTCCCGGGCTTCCTGCAAGTAGCGGAGCAGATCGGCTTTGGCGTCGTGATCCATCATGCCGGGCAGTCTCGCACCCGGCACCGACACCGGCTCCGGCCCGGCCGCCGACCGGGGCGGCCTCGCCTTCAGGAGATGGGGAGCACGGGGAGCTCACGTCTCCTGGTTCCTGTGCCGAGCCGCGAGGTTGCCGGCCAGCAGCACCACCCACAGCAGCACCTGGAGCGAGCTCCACACGATGCTCGCGGCGCCGGCACGGTCCGCGATCCGCAGGACCAGGAGTCCGGCACTGATGCAGAGCAGCGGCCCGTACACGAACGGCCCCCACCGTGCACCTGGCCGCGCCCACGCGGGCACGGTGCGGCCGTGCGAACGTTCCAGCATGTGCGTCCCCCCTCGACGAACCCACCTCACGGGTGCCCCCGGGCCGGCCTCGTAGACGCAGCCCTCGCGACAAGGCCGCCCGGCGCGCCCACGGTTGAGATCACCGACCGTCGGACCGAGGCGGAACAACGGGCGGTGGAGTGTCCGAGGCCGTCACCGACCCGGACCATTCCACCGCCCGTCAGGTAGCGCGTACCACGCACCCGCCCACCGCGGCCGTGGGCATCCACGGCCTACGGTGACGGTTCAGGTACGGCTAGCGGCGCGCGTCGTGGTGGCGGCGCCCCCACGAGGCGTCGTCGACGAAGCGGCGGTGGTCGTTGCGCAGCGTCGCGGTGTCGGCGTGGTTGTCCCAGACGTAGTTGCGCCGGTCCTGGAACACGTCACGGCGGGTGTCGTGGCCGACGCCGGTGTGGACGCGGACCGTCGAGCGGCCGTCGAGGCGGTAGTGGTGGAAGGTGTAGGTGCGGCCGTCCCGGGCGGAGAGGGTCCAGCCGTCGAGGTTGACGGCCTGCCGGGTGTTGTTGGTGATCTCCACCCACTCCTGGTTGAGGGAGCGGTTGGAGCGGTCCTCACGACCCGGAGAGTCGTACTGCACTCGGCTGATCTCGACACTCTGCCGGTGCGGGCGGTGGTCGGCGGCGGACGCCGGCACCGCGATGGCCGCGGTCACGGCCGCGGTGGTCAGCGCGGCAGCGGTCAGACGGCGGGCAGTCACGGATACGGTCACAGGTTCCCCCTGCATTGTGCGGGCACAGCCGGCAGGAATACGGGCCGGTCGTGCGGCGTGCGGGTGGCGGTCGGTCGACCGCGCATTCACACCTTGCCCACCACATCGCCGCGATGTGAACGAGACGTGGATC
This sequence comes from Streptomyces sp. M41(2017), assembly GCF_002078175.1. Taxonomy (GTDB): domain Bacteria; phylum Actinomycetota; class Actinomycetes; order Streptomycetales; family Streptomycetaceae; genus Streptomyces. The sequence continues at coordinate 537,273 of NZ_MWFK01000002.1, forward strand.
GCGTTTCCGTTCAACTACATTTCCGTGACGCTTGATTGCAGCGTCCATCTAGGTCGTGTAGGCATCAGGTTGACGCTCGCGTGACCGACGATCCGTTGCCACCGCTGGTCACGGGGCCACTTTCGCCAGGTCCCGCCACCCCGGCAGTCATTTCACGATCACCCGAAAGTGGGTAACAGCCGTGTGACGCGCACGAGTCCGGGTCACCGCGCACAGCAAAAGGCCCTGCCCCCCACCAGGGGGACAGGGCCTTCACAGAGCGCCGGGCAGGCCTTGCACCTGCATCTCCCCACAGGAAGTGGGGCGTCTTTCCTTGGACCACCGACGCATCATGAACCTGCGGGCTTCCGCCGTTCAGCTCAAGATCCACTGTACCAGCCGCCTCGCGGTGCACCAACTACGGGTGCACCGACCCCAAGAGCGCCGGGAGGGCGGGCAGTCCGGCCCCGCACCGCGTCAACGGCGGCCCGCCTCACCGTGCACCTCGTCCAAGAAGTCAACGAGAACGCGCGCGAACCGTTCCGGGCACTCCAGCGATGCGTGATGACCGGCCCCCTCGATGGCGACGGTCCGTCCGTGCGGGACGACCTCCATCAGAGCGGCGACGGTCTCCAGGCACGCGGGTGAGTCCAGGGCCCCGTTGACGGCCAGGACCGGTACGGCGATGTCCTCGGCCCGCGCGGCCACGTCGGACACCGCGACGGTGCGGTCCGGCTCGTCCGGGGTGTGCTTGACCAGCGTGCGGGTCGCCATCTCCCGCAGGTGTCGCACCACTTCGGCGTCGAGATCCTCAAGGGTGCGGGAGGGACCCGCCGCCCAGCGGGCCAGGCCGTCCAGCCAGCCGGAGACGTCACCGACGGCCAGCGCCTTCGCCTGGGCTTCCTGCCGGGCCGCCGACCAGGGATCCTCGATGCGGGGCTCACCCAGACCTCGGCCGCTCACCACCAACGCCGCTACGAGAGAGGGATGTTCGATGGCGGTGTCGATGGCGATGAGCGCGCCCATCGAGACACCGACCAGCACCGCCGGAGCGGCGAGGTCGAGGTGGTCCAACAAAGCGGCGAGGTCGTCGGTCTGACGGAACGGCCTGGTCGCGTTCGCGGACCAGCCGTGACCTCGGGCATCGGGCGCGACGACCCGGTGACCGTGCTCGACCAGGCGGGGAACCAGGTTGTCGAACTCGGTGTGGTCGGCGAACCCCGCGTGCAGCAGGACCAGCGGCCGGCCCGAGCGGGGCCCCTCGTCGCGGTAGGCGAGGAGGCCGTCCTCCGACGCGAAGGTGTCGAACGCGGGCACGGGCCGTGCGGCCTGGGCGGGGTGCGTGGTCTCCGTCATGACAACCAAGGTGTCACAATGGCGCCATCATGACAACCTGAGTGTCATGATGGGGGCGTGACCGATGCTTCCCGCCCCCTCGCTCCCGACGAACTCCCCGAGCGGCTCATGGAGGTCTTCGCTCTGGTCGGGCCGCTCTACCGGCGCGTCCAGCGCAAGATCGAGCAGGACGCCGCGCCGGACCTGTCCGCCGGCATCCGCGCCGTGCTGGACCTCCTGCGTGGGCACGGACCGATGACCGTCCCCCAGATGGGCCGGGCCCAGTCGCTCAGCCGCCAGTTCGTCCAGCGGATGGTCAACGAGGCCGCGGCGCGCCACCTCGTCGAGACCGTCCCCAATCCCGCGCACCAGCGCTCCTCGCTGATCCGGCTGACCGACCACGGCCGCACCGCGATCACCGAGGTGACCACCCGCGAGCACGCACTCCTGCGTCGGACCGGCGGCGACCTCACCGGCGCCGACGTCGACTCGTGCCTCCACGTACTGGCCCGGATGCTGGAGCTCTTCGACGACGTCGACCTCGCCCGGACAGACCCGCCACGCTGAGCCGAGCCGGAACCATGCGGACGCGTCTGAACTTTTTTGGGTCTCCAGCGAACTTTTCCGTTCAGTCGGTCATCGGACCTCGTGTACGGCACCACAGGGCGACGCGGGTGCGGGGCACGGCCCGCGTCGACGAACACGAGTGGAGAGCATGCTCATGAGCGACCGCCACAGCACCGCCGACCAGACCGCCGTCTCCGGTTCCACGGGGGACAGCCGCCCGGACCGCCGGCTGCGCCGTGCCGCCCTCGCGGCGGCCGCCGCCGCCGCGCTCGGCCTCACCGGAGCGGGCGTCGCTCGGGCGGCAGGCGACAGCGGCGCCGCCAAGGCCACACCGACCTGTGCCGCCTCGGCGCTCAAGGGGACCTTCGGCGAGAGGCTGGCCGGCGGCATGAATCACCAGGGCGTCGTCGTGCGGCTGCGCAATCTCAGTGGCACCACCTGCGCGCTGCGCGGGTTCCCCGGGCTGGGCCTGGAGGACGCGGCGCACAGGACGCTGGCGTCCCACACGCAGTGGGGAGACACCTGGTACGCGGCAGACCCGGGGACCAGGACCCTCACGCTCAAGGACGGCGAGAGCGCCGAAGCGGTCGTCTCCTGGACGCACGCAGGCACCGGCACATCCCAGGCGGTTCACGCGGCCTACCTCGAGATCACGCCGCCCGCCGCCACCCGGCACAAGACCCTCGCCTTCCCCGAGTGGGTCGACCACGGCGACCTGAGTGTCACGGCGCTGGCCAAGCACATCGACGTCACCGGATGACCGCTCCCGGTACGGTGCCCCGCCGGCGCACGCAGCGCTCAGGGCGAGGTCCCTCCGGAACACGGCAGCGCGGGGCCGCCCTCCCGAAGGGCGACCCCGCGCTGTTGCGTGCCGTGCCGTCTACTCGACGTTGATCTTGAACGTGCTGGTGGTGTTGCGGATGTCCTGGGCGTTGCCGCTCATCCGCAGGTTGCGGAAGGTCGCCTCGCCCACCGCGGGGCCCTGACCGGGCTCGGGGAGCTCGTTGGCCCAGATGCCCCACCCGGACTTGGCGTCGAACGCGTCTCCGCTCTTCTTGGAGTTGGTGATGGAGATGTCGGTGAAGATGGTGTCCTTGACCGGGAACTGCGGCTGGCCGCCGACGTAGTTGGTCTGGAACATGACGCCTCCGTAGGTGGAGTCGTCGATGTCGACGTCGTTGACCCGGATGCCCTGGAACACCTTCGAGGCGGAGAAGGCCCAGATGGCGGGGAAGACCTGCGAGCCCCAGAAGTGCCCGCCCGTCCTCTCCAGGGAGACGTTCTCGATCGTCGTGGGGTCGGTCCCGAAGCCGTTCATCGGGTAGCCGAAGTCCAGCGAGGAGATCGTGATGCCGGAGTACACCAGGGTGTCCGCCACGCGGATGTTGCGGAAGGTGTTGTTGTATCCGCCGTAGACGGCGATACCGGCCGCTCGCCAGGTGAGCGTCGAGGTGAGGTTCTCGTAGAGGTTGTTCTTCTCGTCCGCGCCGCCGGAGTCGATCGCCGAGAAGAGCGCGAAGCTGTCGTCGCCGGTGGCCCGGGCGTCGTTGTTGACGACGTGGTTGTCCGTGGAGCCGTTCGTCATGTTGATGCCGTCGGCGAACGTGTCACGGATACGGGAGTTCTTGATGGTCACGCTGTCGGTGTTGGCACCCCAGTAGAGGCACACCATGTGCTCGACCCAGACGTTGTCGATGGTGATGTTGGAGACGTTGGAGAAGTCGAACACCTTGCCCGGGCCGTCGATCCGGGACGTGTAGTTGCCGAAGTAGGTGAATCCGGCGAACGACGAGCCGTTCGCGGTCGCCTCGGCCCGGAAGCCGATGTCGGTGTTCTCCTGCGAGGACGGGGCGTGGAAGCGGGTGAACCACGGCCCGGCTCCGACGACCTTGACGGCCTTGCCGTAGACCTGGAACTTGCTGGCGGTCTCGTAGTCGCCGGCCGGCAGGTAGACACCGACGAGCTTGCCGGTGGTGTCCATACGGACCTTGTCGAGCGCGTTCTGCACGTCCTGGTGCGTGAAGCCGGCGGGGACGGCGTAGGCGGCGGGGTCCGGGTTCGCGGCGGCGGTGGCCTGCTCGGTGTTGACGAAGTCGATGGCGTAGGTGGAGGTGTTGGCGGCGTCCTTCTGCAGCCGGATCTTGGAACCGGCCGGCACGGTCTTGCCGAGCAGCAGGTTCGCCTCGTCGTAGATGTGGCGCGGGGCGCCGGAGCCGGGCGAGTTGCCGGGCGCGGTCTCGCTGCCGTACAGCCAGGCGTACTGCGAGGTGAGGTCGATGGCCTTGAGGAACTGGCCGTCCACGTAGACGTTGAGCGTGGTGTTGGTGCCGTCCGGGATCGAGAAGCGCGTCACCAGGGTGTTGGTGGCCGCGCGGGTGGTCCACTCGACGTACTGGCCGGTCCCGCTGAGGGTCACCGCCTTGCGGCCGCTCGCCTCGCCGGCGATGTCGCCGACGGTCCGGTTCGGGCCGACGACCTTGGCGCCGCCACCGACCGTGCCGTCCTCCGCCTCGTACATGTCGTACGGCATGTCGGCGCCGCGGCCGACGAACAGGGCCTGGCTGGTGGTGTTGTTGGTGCGCTTGACCGGCAGTTCGTTGGCGTCGTCGGCGATGACGGTCTTGACGGTGTACTTACCGTTGACGGCTGTCCACGAGCCGAGGCCGACCGGTGCGGTCGTCTGGCCCGCGGCGATGGCGCCGCTGTAGGAACCGGTGAGCGTCTTGACCGTGGCGCCCTTGGAGTCCAGGACCGTCAGGGTGACGCCGTGGGCGCCCGCCGCGGAGGCGATGCTTCCCTGGTTCTTGATCGCGACGGTGAACTTGACGTCGTCACCGGCCGAGGCGCTGGAGGGGCTCCAGGCCACGGGGGCGGCGACCAGGTCGGAGCTGGAGACGGGCTTGACGACGAGGGCGTCGGAGCGGGTGAACACGTTGTTCGCGTCGTTCTGCTCGATGACCTTGTTCGACGGGTCCACCTCCGCACCGACGGAGTAACTGCCCGCGTCCCGGGCGCCGATGCTCGCGGTGACCGTCTTCGTCTCGCCGGCGGCGAGTGCCGGGACGTCCGCCGTGGCGACCTTCGTTCCGCCGAGGGTGAAGTTCAGGTCGGTGGCCTTGGACGCCTTGCTGCCGCTGTTGGTGACGGTCGCGGTGAGACTGACCGCGTCCGACTCGACGGGAGCCGCCGGCGAGTTCGTGATGCCGGTGACCTTGAGGTCCGGGTTGGCGGCGGGGGTGCCGATGACCTGGAACTCGGCGACCTGCGCGCCCGGGGCGCCGGTGTTGGAGGTGACCTTGAGCTGGATGTCGGCGGCGGAGCCGGAGACCGGGATGGTCACGGTGTTGCCGCTCGCGGGGTTGAACGTGTAGTCCTTCGCCGCGGCGAGGCTGGTGAAGGCCGTCGCGTCCTGGTCGCGGCCGAGGACCTGGATGTTCTCGGTGCGCGTCGCCCACGCCGAGTCCGGGCTGAGCTTCACGACGACCTGGCTCAGGTCGGCGTTGGCACCCAGCTTGGTGGTGAGGGTGGCCGGGTAGGCGCCGCCACCGCTCTCCCAGTAGGTGCTCGTCGAGCCGTCGTTGGCGTTGGCCGCGACGAACGTGAAGGTGGACGAGGAGGCGTCGATGGGCTTGCCCTGGGCGAGGTTGGAGCCGCCGCCGGTGGAGCCGGTCCGCGTGACGCTGTTGCTCGCCGTGGACGTGTTCCCGGCGGCGTCCTTCGCCTTCACGTAGTAGGTGACGGTGGCCGCCGCGGACGGCGTGTCCGTGTAGGTCAGGACGTCACCCGCGACGGTCTTGATGACCTGGTCGTTGGCGTAGACGTCGTAGCCGGTGACCTTGACGTTGTCGCTCGACGCCTGCCAGGTGAGCTTCACGTCGCTGCCGGACTGCGTGTAGGCGAGGTTGCCCGGCGCGGTGGGCGCCTGGGTGTCGCCCCCCGATCCCTTGCGGGTGACGCTGTTGCTGTTGGCGGAGACGTTGCCCGCCGCGTCCTTGGCCCGGACGAAGTAGGTGATGTCGGAGCCGGCCGGCTGCGTGTCCGTGTACGTCAGGACGTTCCCGGCGACGCTCGCGCGGAGCTGGCCGTTGGCGTAGACGTCGTACCCGGTGACCGCCGTGTCGTCGGTCGCCGCGCTCCAGTTGAGCTTGATCTGCCCGGTGGCCGGTTCGGTGTAGCTCAGGTTCGACGGCGCGGTGGGGGCCTGGGTGTCACCGGTCGCGGGTCCGTAGACCTCCAGCTCGGACAACTGCCCTGCGGGCCATGCGGTGTTGGCGGTGATCAGCACGCGTACGTAGCGCGTGGTGGTGGTGTCGAGGCTGATGGTCGCCGACTGGTCGGTGCTGCTGTCGAAGGTGTACGCCTTCGACGCCGTCAGGTCGGTGAAGTTCTGGTTGTCGGTGGAGCCCTGGATCTTGAGCGTCTGGCTGCGGCTCGGCCATCCGCCGGGCAGCCGCAGGGCCACCTGGTTCACCTTGACCGAGGACCCGAGGTCGACCTGGATCCACTGCGGGAAGGCGTTGTTCTTGCTCTCCCAGTAGGTGGCCCGGTTGCCGTCACCCGCGTTGGCCGCGCCGTAGACGTCGGCGTGGCCGCTCTCCGTGAAGGGTTTGCCCTGGGCGAGGTTGGGGGTCGACGCGGCGGCCGTGAGGACCTGCATCTCGGCGAGCTGGGCGGTGGAGGCGACCGAGTTGTCGCTGAAGTCGGCGCGGACGTAGCGGGCGAGGGTCGCGGGGAAGGAGACCTTCACGGTGTTGTCGTTGCCGGGGCTGAAGACGTACCGCGCGGACGACTTGAGCGTGGCGAAGCTCTTCCCGTCGGCGCTGCCCTGCAGCGCGAGCGTCTGCTTGCGGGTCTGCCAGTGCTCGGGCAGCCGGAGCACGACCTGGCGGACGCGCTGCGTGCGCCCGAGGTCGGTCTGCACCCACTGGGCGGACTTCTTTCCCGCCTGCCAGTAGGTGTCGAGGTCGCCGTCGGTGACGTTGGCGGCGGCATGGGCGTCACGGGCGCTACCGGCCTTGGTCGGGGCGTCCGCGGCGGTGTTGGGACCACCTGCCGCGGTGGCGCCTACGGCGGGCAGGCCTAGAACCATGACCGTCGAGGCGAGCACAGCGGTCGCTGCGCGTCGTCTCCACGATCTCGGCTTGTATCGAGTCATGCGGGGTCACTCCCTGCGGAGGTTCGCGCGCCGGAGGGGCGGCGAGGTCGGCTCGTTCCTGGGCAGAGCGATGGCGCGGTTCGACGGGCGGGACGGTTGAAGCGGTCGTCCCTGGAGCTGTGCGCGCCCTCCAAGGAGAACGCACACGCAGGTTCTTGCAATGTTTCATCGCAATATTGCAGAGCAATGCGAGTCCGTCTACGGTCCGTGCGGCACAAGTTTCACCGGACGCACCTGCGTCTCGACCACGGAGGCGTGACGTGCGCGGCTTCGAACCAGCGGGGAGACGGACGAACGGGAAGCCGCCGCCAGCACGGGGCAGCAGGAGCCACGGATAGGGGACTCCAACTGCCGCGGCATGTCGGCCATATGACCTGTCGACAGCATTTCGGTCAGATGGGGCGGTGGAGCACCCCTGGGACTCCCTCCCCCGACGCCTCTCCTCACGGCTGCCGCCCGGGGACGTTCGAGCCCACGTGCAAGCGGATGCAATGTGCGCAATTTCTTGCGTAGACGTGGGGCGGTCAAGGGGTCGATCTCCGCGTCGACCACACGCAAACGGTTGCGCGCCTTCCGGCACGCGAAAGCCGCCCCACCGGAGTGAGGCGGCTTTCGACCAGTGGGCGACCGTCGTGTCAACGCGCCGGAACGTAGGCCTGCTTCAGCGCGCATGTCCACACCACGGGCTTCGCGTCACCGAGGATGTCGGCCGCGTCTCCGCCGACCGATCCGTTGTCGGACGCGGCATAGGCGTGTGACGCCCGGTCGGCGGCCGGACGCGGCAGGGCGAGGGCGGGTCCGCTGCCGGGCCACACCTCGGCCTGGTCCGCGGGCCCCACGTCGTCCCGCGTGTCCGCGATGCCGGCGGCGAGGTGCGTGTGCGGGCTGATCGCCGTGAACCGGCCTGAGTTGAAGCCCGGCAGATTCGGCACGTCGGCGGGGCTGTCGTACCCCGGCGGGTCCCAGTGCATCGCGGTGGCCTCGACACTGCTCAGCAGGGATCCGACCACCCGCCCCTGGCCGTCGACTGCCGGACGCCCCCATCCCTGGAGACTCGGTCCGACCGGCGGACCGAGGATCTCGGCGGGAGTGCCGACGGATTCCCACCGGAGCACGACACTCTGGTAGTCCTCCATGCCGGCGTTCCAGACCGTGCCGTTCGCGACGACCGTACCGGCCGACCCGATCGACGTGACCTCCGTGATCGACTGTCCGTCGGCCACCCGGAGGGTCGCGACCCGGTGCCCCTTCCTCCAGACGGCCCCGCGGTCGGCTCCGTTCACCGTGCCCACGATCCACCCGCGGTCGTCGACGTCGGCCGCCCAGCCCGACACTCCGCCCGTCGGCAGCAGGGTCGCGGCCGCCGCACCGGCCCGGTAGCTGAACGGCGTGCGGTTCCACGGATCCCCGCCGGCGGTGAACCAACCCACCATCAGCCCGGTGCCGTTGACCGCCGCGACCTGCCCGCCGTCGAATCCCGCCGGCACGGGAACCTTGTGCGCCCGCGTCCCGGTCCAGTACACGGGCCGCTGTCCGGAGACACCGACGGCGAGACCGCTCGCGCTGATGTCCTCAACGGCGCCCGTCCGGTCTGACTTCAGCGTTCCCAGAACCATGATCCGCGGATTGCGGCAGTCTTCGCCCGCCGCAATGGCCTTCGCACCCCCTGCTGTCTGCGCCAGTAGAACCGCCGGCATCAGCACCGCCATTGCGGCCCATCCCCACCGTCCCACGCCATCCCCCTCCACCGACCGTCGACCTGTCTGTGGCACTCCGAGCCGCCACAGGCACTACGACCGCTCGACGGCCCCACCCGTTGCGGAGCACACGACGATCTCCACCGGAACCCCACGACCGGCGAGGCGCGCTCCGGTCGGCGGACGCGGAGGGACGCCGTACGTGCCGGCGGACTCGACGGTGGTGGCGCCCCACGCCCTTCTCCCCCGTTCGGAGCAGCGGCCCCGCGGTCAGCCGGGCAGAACACCGCCGCGCCCGGACGGCCCAGGGCGCCGGAGCACCCGGCTGCCGCCGGCCCCGTACCGGCGATCCCGTGCGCCACACCTGCGCACCTGCGCGGTTGACGGCCATGGGGCCCCCGGCCACGGTAGGGATGTGGAGCCCCGCGGGGCGGCGAGCGGAGCACCGCGCGTGGTGCGGGGGTGCCGTGGCGGCGTCGTGGGTGCGCACGTCCTGCGTCCTGAGCCGCGGTGCCCCCTGTCGTCGCAGGACATGACCTTCCGCCCGAGCGCAAGGGACCCCAGCCATGACCGAGGCCCGACCCGACCGACCCGGAACAGACCGGCAGGACCGGCGGTCCGCCCCCTCGCCCGGGGGATTCCCGCCGCATCATGTGGACGGACGTCCCGGAGGCCTCCCGGGGCCGGTGCCGGATCTGCGGCGGATCGGCATCGCGCCGGACCACTGGTACCCCGTGGCGACCTCGCGGAAGGTCCGGCGCAACCGTACGTTCGCGACGGCTTTCGCCGGGCAGCGGATCGCGCTGTACCGGGGGCGCAGCGGCACCGTGCACGCGTTGGAGGACCGCTGCGCCCACCGTCAGGTGCCGTTGAGCATGGGCGTGGTCGAGGGCGACATCCTCCGGTGCTGCTACCACGCCTGGGCCTACCGGGGCGACGGCCGCATCTCGCAGATTCCCTATCTGCCGAAGGGCTGTGAGCGCCCGCCGCGCGGTGTGCGTTCCTATCCGGTGCGCGAGGCGTACGGCCTGGTGTTCGTGTTCCCGGGCGACCCTGCCCTGGCGGAGGCGGCGGCGTTCCCGCGGCTGCCCGAGTACCACTCGCCCGCGCACCGGACGATGACGTTCTCGCGTACGGTGCGCTGCCACTACTCGTTCATGCACGAGAACCTGCTCGACATGAACCACCAGTTCCTGCACCGGAGTGTGCTCGGCAGGATCCGGCCGGAGCTGCTCGGCTACGAGACGGGGCCCCGGCACGTCGAGGCCCGGTATCTGTTCGTGCCCGCCGGGGGCCGCAAGGACCGGGGCGCGGGTCTGCTGTCGGCGGAGGGGGTCGGCGGGCGGGACACGCCCGACGTCATCACCATCCGCACCGAGTACCCGTACCAGACGCTGCGGGGAGTGCCCGAGGGCACGGATCTCCCGGCGTTCTCGCTGTGGGCGGCCTACGTTCCCGAGGACGCGGAGCAGCGCCTCAATCACGCCTACGGCCTGCTGACGATCGCGAAGCCGCCGGTACCGGGGGCGATGCACCTCGCGTGGCCCCTCATCCGGCGCTTCACGGAGCGCGTGTTCGCGCAGGACAGGACGGCGGTCGAGGCGGAGCAGCGTGCCTGGGACGAACAGGGCGAGGACCGCAACCACGAGGTGTTCCCGCTCATCCTCGACCTCCGCGACGTACTGCGCAGCAACGGTGTGCCGCTGCGGTCGGACGTGGAGTCCGGCTGCACGCCGTGCGGACTCGCGACCCCGGCGCACCGGGCGGGGGTCGCGAGCGGTGCTGCCGCGGCACGCCCCGCCGCCCCGGCCGCCGAAGGTGCGGCGGAGTAGTCCCCGCGGCTCAGGCGTTGTGGACGGCGGTCTCCTGACCGGTCACGGGCTTGCCTTCCGTGATGATCTCGGACCGTCGCCGGCCGCGGTCCATGAGACCGCCGGCGAAGGCGAGGCCGAGCCCGGCCAGGGCGAGGGCCGCGCCGACCAGGTTGGGGGACGCCCAGCCCCAGCCCGCGGAGATGACCAGGCCGCCCAGCCAGGCGCCGCCGGCGTTGGCCAGGTTGAACGCGGAGTGGTTCGAGGCCGCCGCCATCGTGGGGGCGTTCTTCGCCTTGGCCATGAGGAGCATCTGGACGGGCGTGGTGATGAGGGATCCCATCGCGCCGATGAAGGTGATGGTGAGCAGCGCGGGAACGGTGCTGTGCACCGTGAAGTAGAACGTCACCAGACCCGCGGTGAGCAGGATGAGTCCGGCGTAGAGCGTCGGACGCAGGGCACGGTCGGTGAGCGGTCCGGCGATCAGTGTCCCGAGCGTCATGCCGACGCCGTAGAGCGCGAGGACCCAGGTGATCCACGTGCCGGAGATGCCGGTCAGGTGCGTGAGCATCGGCACGAGGTAGCTGTAGACGGCGAAGAAGCCGCCGAATCCGACGACGGCGGTGATCAGGCCCATCGCGACCTGCCGGTTGCCCATGGCCCGAAGTTCGTGGCGGATGCCGGACTGCTGACCGCGGGGCTGGTGCGGGACGAAGGCGGCCAGGGCCGCCAGGGCTATGAGGCCGATGACCCCGACGGCGCCGTAGGCGGACCGCCAGCCCAGGTGCTGGCCGAGGGCCGTGACGAGGGGCACCCCGACGATGTTGGCGACGGTGAGGCCGAGGAACATCTTCGAGACCGCTCGTGCCGCACGGTCGGGGGCGACCAGGCGGGAGGCGACGACGGCACCGACGCCGAACAGGGCGCCGTGCGGCAGCCCCGCGAGGAAGCGGGCGGCGAAGAGGGTGCCGAAGGTGGGAGCGAGCGCCGAGGCCACGTTGCCGATCACGAACAGGCCGGTCAGGAGCAGCAGCAGGCGCTTGTGCGGGATGCGCGCGCCGATGCCCGTCAGGATCGGAGCGCCCACGACGACACCGAGCGCGTACGCCGAGACGACGTTGCCGGCCTGCGGTACGGACACGTCGATTCCGTCGGCGATCTGGGGCAGCAGCCCCATCGTGGCGAACTCGGTCGTGCCGATGCCGAACGCGACGACGGCCAGGGCCAGCAGAGCCAGGGGCATGGTGCGGGGAAACCTTTCGAGGACAGCGGGCAGGGGACGTGGGAGCGGTCGGGACGGAGATCGCCGACGGTTCCCGGGTCCGGTCGTGCCGAGCACCATTGCCCGGAGCACCTCTGGGACCAGTGTGAGGCCCCCAGGCGTGCAGCAATGCCAAAGCCCCGTACATTCCAAGATCGACCCGTCGAACGCGGCGGATCATGGGGCCTCCCGTCACCTCGCGCCGCCCCTGCCCTGGGCGCGGGGAGCCGTGCATGCCATGATCCCTACTCGGCGGTAATTTCGTGTCCGGTCGGTCGGGAGGCGTGCAGTGACCCGTGTGTTCACCGTGAGCAGCAGCATCATCGTCGACGGCGTGTCGCCCGAGGCCGCCTTCCGGGCAGTGAGCAGCCCGGCGGACATGGGCCGCTGGAGTCCGGAGAACCGGGGCACGACGGCCGGGTCCCCGACCGGTCCGGCCGCCCTGGGCACCACCTTCGTCGGACGCAACAAGCGCGGGATGTTCCGGTGGGTCACCCGGTGCAAGGTCACGGCGGCCGATCCGGGGAGCCGCTTCGCGTTCCGCGTCTGCGCGATCGGTGTCGGCCGCCCCCGGCTGCGGGCCCCGATCGCGACGTGGGAGTACCGCTTCGAGGCGGTCGACGGCGGCACCCGGGTGACGGAGACGTGGACCGACGACCGCCGGACGTGGCCGGCGTTCGTGGCCCGCGCCTTCGACTGGGTCGTCACGTCGGGCAGGACGTTCGCCGCCTTCCAGGCACGCAACATCGAGATCACGCTGCGCAACCTGAAGCGCGAGCTGGAGCACGACCGGGTGGCATGAGCGGCCGGATGCCCTGAGCCGCTCGCGGTGAGCGGCTCCCCTCCCCTCCGCTCCCTTCCCTTCCGCCCGCCCCCGGCCTACTGTCCGCCGAGCCCCGTGGTGGCGACGGACTTGACGATCTGCCGCTGGAAGAAGAGGAAGACCACCACCAGGGGCAGTGCGGCCACGACGGCCGAGGCCATGGTCTGGGCGTACTGGAGTCCGTAGGCGTTCTTCACCGAGGTGATGCCGACCGGGAGCGTCATCAGGGACGGGTCGGAGGTGGAGATGAACGGCCAAAGGAAGTTGTTCCAGGCGCCGATGAACACGAAGATCGAGACCGCGGCGAGCATGGGCCGCGACAGCGGCAGCAGGACGGACCAGAAGATGCGCCAGGGGCCCGCCCCGTCGATGCGCGCCGCCTCCTCCAGCTCCCTCGGGAGCGAGTCGAAGTGCTTCTTCAGGATGAAGACCATGATCGGCGCCACGGTCTGGGGCAGGATCACCGCGGCGTAGGTGTCGCTCAGGTTCAGCGTGAGCATCTGCTGGAACCAGGGGACGATCAGCAGTTGCGGCGGCACCAGCATCGAGGCGACGGTGACGGCGAAGAGGGCGCGGCGCCCCGTGAACAGGGTCCGGGAGAAGGCGTACCCGGCCATCGCGGACACGGCGACGGTGATGACGGTGACGGCCGCCGAGATGAAGAGGCTGTTGAACATCCACAGGGGCAGGTCGCCCCGGGTGATCACGTCGGTGAAGCGGTCCAGGGTGAATCCGGAACCGGGCCAGAACCAGTGGACCGGGTCGCTGGCGTCCTGTTCGGACTTGAAGGCGGTCAGCAGGGCCCAGGCCATGGGCAGCAGCCATACGAGGGCCAGCACGCCGAGGACGACGAGGGCGAGGACACGGGCCGTGCGGCTCTCGCCGAGGGTGAGGGGCCGGCCCTCGCGTGGTGCCGTCGGACGCTTGGCCGGCCGCCTGCGCGGTGTGCCGGGACGGGCGGAGTCCGGGCTCGTCCTCGGTGGCCCGGCGGGCAGTTCGGTGGTGGCCATGATCACTTCTCCCGGCGGCGGAGGGCAGCGAACTGCGCTGCGGAGGCGAGCAGGACGAGGGCGAAGAAGATGTAGCTGATCGCCGAGGCGTAACCGAGCCGGTAGCCGGTGAACCCGACGTCGTACATGTACTCGATGACCGGTCGGGTGGAGTTGTTCGGGCCGCCCTTGGTCAGCAGGTAGATCTGGTCGAAGACCTTCAGCGAGGCGAGGATCTGGAGGACGGTGATCACGCCCGTGATACGCCCGAGCTGGGGCAGCGTGATCGACCACAGACGGCGCCAGGCACCGGCGCCATCGATGGCGGCCGCCTCGTACAGGTGGTCCGGGATGGACTGCAGGGCGGCGAGGTAGAGCAGGAAGTTGAAGCCGACCGTCCACCAGAGCGTGGTGAGGACGATCGCCCACAGGGCCACCGACTCGTCGCTCAGCCAGGCGTATCCGTCCAGTCCGAGGACGCCGAGGAGATGGTTGTAGAGCCCGAGGTCGGGCTGGTAGAGCCACATCCACAGCAGGCTCACCACGCCGACCGGCAGCAGGTAGGGGGCGAAGAACGCCAGCCGCCACACCCACTGGCCGGGCAGGCCGGTGTGCACGAGCAGCGCCATGCCGAGCGCCACGGCGACGAGCGGGACGGTCGAGACCAGGGTGAACAGCAGCGTGTGACCGAGCGAGCGCCACATCTCGGCGTCCTGGAGAGCCTCGCTGAAGTTGTCCGCACCGATGAACGAGGGACTGTGCGCCGACAGCGACGTGTCGGTCAGGCTCATCCACAGTCCCTGCACCAACGGCCAGACCATGAAGAGGCCGAACAGGACGAGGAAGGGGAGCGCGAAGAGCAGGCCCGGCGGAACCGAACGGCGTGCGGGGCGGGCGGCGGTGCGGGGTGGAGCGGTGGGAGAGGACATCGTTGTGCCTCCTGCGCGGACGGATCGGCCGGTGTCAGGCCGGGCTGGGCTTCGAGAGGAAGGTGTTGAGACGGCGCACCATCGCGCGGGCCGCGCGGTCGGGCGCGAGGCCGTCGAGCATGGCCTGCTGGAGGACCTGCGACATGGCGTTCTGGAAGTCGGAGCCGGCGCCCGCGAACCACACGGGCGGGTCCAGGACGACGTGGTTCTGCGCGGCGACGTAGTGGGACTGGGGTCGCAGACGGCCGTACTCCGCGGTGCGGGTGACGGGGCTGTACGCCGGGATGTGGCCCGCGGTCGCCCACACCCGGGAGGCCTTGAGCAGCGCGGCCACGGCTCGCTGGGTGCGCCTGCGGTGGGCCTGGTCCGCGTTCGGGCGGCGGGGCAGGACGAAGGAGTGCGAGTCGGCGTAGACGGCGGGGGTGCCGAACACGGTGGGGAAGGGGGCCGCTTCGACGTTCTTGTCCGCCGCGCGGAAGGTGCCCAGTTCCCATTCGCCGGACAGGATCATCGCGGTCTGCCGGTTGGCGAAGGCCGCGATCGCGGAGGGGTAGTCGAGCCGGTGCGGATTCGTTTTGCCGTCGACGAGCTTGGCCATGAAGGCGATGACTTCCGCCATGCGGTCCTCGTCGACCTCGGCGGGACCGCCCTCGGGCAGCTCGAAGCGGCCCCCGGTCTGCTGGTAGAGGCCGTAGAACAGCCGCCACCCCTGTGAGGCGTCGGTGACGTAGCCGAAGGCGATGCCCTGTTCGCCGGAGGCCTTGGCGAGTTCGCGCCCGGCCGCCAGGAAGCGGTCGGGTGACGAGAAGGCGTCCATGTCCAGGGTGCCGTCGGCGGTGACCAGACCGGCCTTCCGGGCGGGTTCGGGGTGGTAGAAGACGATGAAGGGGTGGGTGTCGAGCGGGATCGCGTAGGTGCGGTTCCGGTACTGGGTGCGGGCCCACACCGCCTCGGCGAAGTCGTCCTGGCCCACGCCGAATTCGGCGAGGGTGTCCAGGTCCCACGGGTCGAGGAGGCCGGTGGGCGCGTAGCCGGCGAGGCGGGACATGTGGGCGATGGCCACGTCGGGGCCTCGGCCGCCGGCCGAGGCCATGGCCAGCTTGGTGTAGTAGGGCGATCCCCACTCCAGGACGGTGCGGTCGACGCGGGTGCCCGGCATGTCGGACTTCCCGGCGTCGACCATGGTGTTGAACAGTCCGCCGTCGGCTCCGCTGAACAGGTCCCAGAGGCGCACGGTCGTGTCGTCGGCGGCCAGCGCGGAGCCGCAGCCGCTCAGCGCACCGCCGGCGGCCAGCGCTCCCGCGGAGGCGAGTGAGGCGGTGAGGAGGCGGCGCCGGGAGAGGCGCGCGCCGTTTCCGGGGTTCGGGGGGAGATCGCTCATGAGCCCTCCTTACATCGTTGTAAAAGCGGGGAGCGGTCAGGGCCTGCGCCTGACCGGAGACAGGGGGTTCAGCGGCGTTCGAAGGCCGCGGCGCGCCGCTGGGCGTCCCGCAGGAGGGTGGTGTCGACCTTCTCGGAGCGGTCGAAGGCGTAGACGCCGTTGCGCTCCTGGAAGACGTCCGTGAGCTGCGTGTAGCAGTAACCGAACATGTCCGGGTCGTCGAGGAGCACGTCGACGAGTCCGGTGAACCGGGAGGTGAACTCAGCCGCGGTGCGCGGTCGTTCGCCGTAGCCCCAGGAGTCGCCGGTCTCGTTGCCGGCCGCGGTCGCGGCGGCCTGCGGGTCCCACCAGATGCCGCCGAACTCACTGCAGAAGTAGGGCTGTCCGCGATACGGCAGGGACCATGCGGCCTGGTCGGGACCGGTGTTGAGGTAGGGCTTGTCCTCGGCGAGACCACCCATGATCTTGGCGAACGCCTCCGGGTCCTGCTCGTAGCAGTGGGAGTCGTAGACGTCCGTCTCGGCGACGCGGTGGGCGTAGCCGGAGGCGTCGACGACCGGGCGGGTGGTGTCCGTCGCCTTGGTGGCGAGGTACATCGCCCGGGTCACGTCGTCGAGCTGGGTGATGCGGTCGTGCAGGTGCTGGTAGGTCTCGTTGAGCGGGCACCAGCCGATGATCGAGGGGTGCGAGTAGTCGCGTTCCAGCGCTTCCAGCCACTGGGCGGTGTACGAGGCGGTGGGCTGCTGGTTGTCGTCGCGCACACCCGTCTCGCAGCCCCAGTCGCCGAACTCGCCCCAGACCAGGTAGCCGAGGCGGTCGGCGTGGTGGAGGAAGCGCTCCTCGAAGACCTTCTGGTGCAGGCGGGCTCCGTTGAATCCGGCGGCCAGGCCGAGCTCGATGTCGCGGACGAGGGCCGCGTCGGAGGGTGCGGTCATCAGGCCGTCGGGGTAGTAGCCCTGGTCCAGGACGAGCCGCTGGAACACGGGCTCCCCGTTGATCAGCACCTGCTTGCCCCGCAGGGCCACGGAGCGCAGCCCGGCGTAGGAGTCGGCGGCGTCGGTCAACGCCCCGTCGGCGTCGAGGAGTTCGAGGCGCAGGTCGTACAGGTGCGGGTCGGCGGGGGACCACGGACGGACTGCGTCGGCCGGCACGGTGAGCGTGAGACGCGGGCACAGGTCCAGGTCGGCGCGCGCCTCGGCCCGTACGACCTCGGTCCCGGCGCTCGTGAGCACGGCCCGCACGCGGTGGCCCGGGAGGTTGGCGGTGACGGGGAGTTCCAGGTGGAAGGCGCCCGACCCGAGGTCGGGGGTGATGCGCGGCCGCTTGAGGCGGGCGGCGCGCGGCACCGGCTCCATCCACACCGTCTGCCAGATGCCGGTGGTGCGGGTGTAGTGGCAGTGCGTGTTGGCGTACCAGGTCGCCTGCTTGCCGCGGGCCTGGGGGCCGTGCCGGGTGTCGCGGGCCCGGACCACGACGGTGGCCTCGGTGCCGGGTGCGGCGACGTCGTCGAGGTCGGCGGTGAAGGGGGTGAAGCCGCCGCGGTGGCGGGCCACTTCGGTGCCGTTGACCCAGACGGTCGTGTCGTGGTCGACGGCCTGGAAGTGCAGCAGTACGCGCGCGTCGCCCCACTGTTCGGGTATCCGGACGGTGCGGCGGTACCAGACGGCTTCCATGAAGTCCGTGTCGCCGATTCCGGACAGTTCCGACTCGGGGCAGAACGGCACGGTGATCGCGTCCGTCAGGTCACGCTCGCGCAGGCCGCGTTCGAGGCCCGAGTCCGACCGGTCGATCTCGAACTGCCACCTGCCGTTGAGGTTCAGCCAGTCCGTGCGGGCGAACTGGGGCCGGGGGTACTCGGGACGCGGAACGTCCTGGGGCTGGGGAGAACTCATGTGCGTCTCGCTTCGTGCCGGCGATCGTTGCGGCGCCTATGCCACCATGCGATTACATCGATGTAAATACCCTGGGCGAAGCGAGCCCCGACGCGGGACCCCCTTCGTGATGCCGGATACGATCGCCGGGGGCTGAGGAGGACACAGTGGCGGCAAGGGTCAGGATCAAGGACGTCGCGGCGCACGCGGGGGTCTCGCCCAAGACCGTGTCCAACGTGATCAACGACTTCGAGCACGTCTCTCCCGAGACGCGGGCCGCCGTACGCGAGTCGATCGAGGAACTGGGATACCGCGTCAACATCGCGGGCCGCCAACTGCGGCGCGGCCGTTCGGGAATGATCACTCTGGCCGTGCCCGAGCTGGACGTCGCCTACTTCTCCGAGCTGGCCAAACACGTGATGGCCGCGGCCGACCGCAGGGGCTGCACGGTCCTCATCCACGCGACGGGCAGCCGCAGGGACCGCGAGCTGTCGGCGCTGAACGGTTTCGACGCCCAGTTCACCGACGGCGTCATCCTCAGCGCCCTGACCCTGCGCCAGCGCGACCTCGACAACCACGAGAAGCACCTGCCCGTCGTGCTGCTCGGGGAGCGGCACACCCCCGGCAGCCTGGACCACGTGGGCATCGACAACATCGCCGCCGCCCGCGAGGCCACCGCCCACCTGCTGGCCCGGGGGCGCCGGCGGATCGCCGTCGTCGGCGGATCGCTGCGCGGCCGGCAGGGCACCGACCGACTGCGCACCATCGGCTACGCCGAGGCCCTGAAAGCCGCCGGCCTGCCGTTCGACGGTGATCTCGTCGCTCCGGTGGACGCCTTCCACTGGCTCGACGGAGCACGCGCCGCGGCCCAGTTGATCGAGCGCCCCGAGCGGCCGGACGCACTCCTGTGTCTCAACGACCACCTGGCCCTCGGCGCCGTGCGCGCACTCCACGACCGAGGGCTGCGGGTGCCGGACGACATCGACGTGGTCGGCTTCGACGACATCGAGGCGTCGCGGTACAGCATCCCGACGATCACGACGGTGGCCCCCGACAAGGAGGGCATCGCCCGGGCGGCGGTCGACCTGCTCCTCGACCGCATCGAGCGGCCCGACATGGGCACGGGATCGGCGGAGCATGTCGCCGGACATCAGCTGATGGTGCGGGAGAGTTCGGGCGGATGAGGGAGCCGGGCGGGACGCCGGACACCTCCGGACGAACCGTTTACATCGATTACATCGGAGTCTGCGGGTCGGCCGCCACTCGCCCGTGACGACCGACCGCGTCGGGTGTCCGGAGATCAGGGTCGGCGACGGCGACGTAGCGTCCTGGGCCACTGGACGACACCGGCCGGAGCCGGCGACGGGATTCGAACCCGTGTTGCTCTCTTGACAGGAGAAGCAGCCGTTGCCCGCGCACCCGGACGACGTCACCGTAACGTGCGCGATCCAGCGGACGCACGCCGATAAACGCGAACCGTGGCGGGCCGGCCGGACATGGATCCCCGCCCCGGCCGACGACCTCCCCACAGTGAGACCAAGCGCTACGTCCCCGCACGGTGAAGGGGCGTGTCCGCGGGGAAGGAAGGACCCATGACCCTCAGGAGACGTGACTGGCTGCTCTTCACGGGATGGGCGCTGACCGGGGCGGCCTACCTGCTGGCACTGCTGAGCGTGCTCACGATCGGGCTCTTCATCCTGCCGGTTCCGCTGATCGCCACCATCGTGCTGGCGACGCGCCATGACGCCCGGCGGGGCCTGCCGGGTCTGGTGTCGAGTGCGAGCCTGCCTCTGTTCCTCCTCGGCTACCTCAACCGACACGGCCCCGGCACCTACTGCACCACCTCGACGTCCGGCGGCAGCTGCACCGACGGCCTGCTGGACCCGCGGATACCGCTCGCCGTCGGCGTCATCGTCCTGGCCGGTGGAGTGACGCTGTTCCTCGTGACCCGGCGCCGCACCGCGGTCGTCCCGGACCCGTCTCACATCCCCTAGCCGCGGCCTGCTGGAGGGGCGGCCCCGGTTGTAACGTTGCCGGGTGGCGACGAGCGAGGAATACAGGCAGTTGGGCGAGGCGGCGTGGTCCTGGGTGCTGGACCAGGTGCGCGAGGACGAGGGCCCATGGCTCCCCGAGACGGTGTCCGGGGACGGCAGGGACGTGACACCGGCGAAGGACCGCGACTCGCTCTACTCCGGGATCGCGGGCCTGGCGCCGGTACTGGCGGAGATCGCGCAGCACCGTGACCTGAGCGAGCGCGAACGAGCCCTGGCCGACGGGGTCGTGACGAGGCTGTCCGCGCAGGCGAAGGGCCGCGTCGAGCCGTCCCTGTACGACGGGCTGGCCGGCGACGCCACGGCGTTGAAACTGCTCGCACCCGGCGAGGAGTCCATCGCCCTTCGGCGGCTGGACGACCTGACGACCCCCGACGGCTGGAAGACGACCGTCGGTTTCGAACCGGGCTCCGACGCCCCGCTGAACGACATCATCATGGGGTCCGCCGGTGTCGTCATGACGGCCGTCTGGGCCGGGGGCGAGTTCGCCGACGCGATCGCGACGACCGGCGGCGAGGCACTGCTGCGCACGGCCGACCGCACGGAGGCGGGGCTGGACTGGGGCATCGCGCCGACCACAGCGTCGCGGGCGCCGAACTACTCCCACGGCACCGCCGGGGTGGCCGCCGCGCTGGCCGTGGCGGGTGCCTCACTCGGCCGGGCGGACTTCGTCGAGGCCGCGGTCGAGGGCGCCCGGCACGTCCTGTCGGTTGGCCTGCTCGACGACGACGGCTTCGTCGTCCCGCACACCATCCCGCCGTCGAAGCGGGAGGTGGAGCCGCTCACGTACACGTGGTGCCACGGTCCGGCCGGCACCTCGCACCTGTTCTCGGCCCTCTCGTACGCGGGTGTGACGGACGTGGCCGGCTTCCCGGTCGACGCGTTGCGCCGGCGTTGCCTGACCTCCCTCCTCACGTCGGGGGTGCCCGAACGGCTCCGCCCCGGGTTCTGGGACAACGACGGCCGCTGTTGCGGAACGGCGGGTGTCGGCGATGTCCTCCTGGACGCCGCGCAGGACCGCGCGGACACGGAGTGGTCGGAGACGCTCCTGCGAGGAGCCCGCACGATGGGCGACGCTCTCGTGGAGCGCGCGATCCACGACGCGTCGGGGGCCCGCTGGCGATTCCTGGAGTACCGCGACGACGACCCCCTGCTGCCGCCGGGCACCGCGTGGATGCAGGGGGCGTCGGGCATCGCCGCCTACCTGCTGCGACTCGCCCGGTTCATCGAGACCGGACCGAACTCTCCTGTCGTGGACCGTCCGGACCAGTGGTGGGCCGTACCGGCCGGCGTCCGTGTGACGGGTTCGTGAGCCGCGGGGCGGACCGCGGGGCCCCTTGTCAGGGTCTCCCGGAGGCGATCGAGGAGGAACAGGTGCACCTGCGCAATGTCACGCCGGACGACGTCGAGGCGTATGTCCGGATGCGGTGCGATCCCGCGATGATGGCCGACCTCGGCGGGCCGCTCCCGGCGGACGGCATGGCCGACAAGGTCCGCAGGGACGCCGAACAGGCGGCGGCCGACCGGGAGTGGATCAGGATGATCGTCCCCGACGCGGGCGACCCAGGCGTCGTGGCGGGATCGGTGGCCCTCTGGTCGCACGACGGCGAGGAGGGGTTGATCTCCGAGATCGGCTGGATGGTCCTGCTCGAGTTCCAGGGTCGAGGTCTGGGCAAGCGCGCCGTCCGCGTCCTCCTGGAGCAGGCACGGGACCAGGACCGCTGGGGCAGGGTGCACGCCTTTCCGGCGACCCGGAACGCGGCCTCGAACGGCGTCTGCCGCTCCGTCGGATTCCGGCTGCTCTCCCAGGTCGCGGTGGAGTTCGCGGGGCGCGTCATCCATTCCAACCACTGGGTCATCGATCCCGGCAGGGATCTGTCCACCTGAGAGCGGTGACGCGACGGCGAGCCGGTCGGTCCGCCGAGCCGTGCGGCGGGTCCAGGACGGCATCGCGCGGGCAGTTGCCCGACTGGTCGGCGACCGCGCCTCGCACGATTCGGGCACGGCGGCGCCACAGGTCGACGGGGCGACGGCGACGCCCAGGCCCGACCGGCGGGGTAAGGAGGCCGACGGTGCGGTCCCTCCGAGTCAGTCGCTCCAGGCCGTGCGCAGCAACTGGGCCGCCAGCACGACGCCTCCCGCCGCCGCGCCCACCGCGCCGGCGGCCAGGAAGCTGCGGGAGGAGCGCCAGGACAGTACCGACCAGCGGGACTGCGCGGACAGGACGGAGCCCGTGCTGAGCCACGAACCCGCCGAGATCAGCGACAGGGACGAGCCGATCGACCCGAAGGACAGGGCACTCCCGATCGACCCCACGGACAGGGCCGACCCGACCGATCCCACGGACAGCACCGAGCCCACCGAGCCGATGGACAGGACGGAGTCCTGCGACCACAACGACAGCACGGAACCGGAGGAGTCACGACCGACCGACCGTGCGGGCAGCTTTGTCATGAGGTCATCCTGCCCGATGGCCGTCGTCCGCGGTCACTTCTCGACCGTTCGCCGCCTGCGGGGAGTCCGGCGCACCTGCCTCAGACATCGGCCGCGTAGAGGTCCGCCTTCTCGTAGTTGGCCAGGGCCAGGCCGAGGGCGAAGAAGGTCGGCGCCCACTCCCCCACGAAGATCCCCCACCGGTCGGCCCGTTCGATGTTCTCCTGCTTGTTGGACGCCAGCCAGGAGACGAGCGACAGGCCGATGGAGCCGAAGGCCGCCACATAGGCGTGCTCGCTCTGGACGCCCGCTTCGTGCAGCTTCTTGACGATCATGATGTTCCTCTCGTCACCGATCGGCGCCCTCTTTTGGCGCGATTTAACCCTTTTCGCGCGACAGGGTGTCGATGGATGCGGAGGACGGACACGGGCCTCTGGACTGGGGTTTCCTCGTGGTCACCGGTGCCTGCTCATGCCTACCCGCGCTCGCTGGTGCTTCCGCGCTACGAACGCGGTGCGGCCGCGCTGATGTCGTCGTGCAGGTGGCCCATCAGCTCACCCATCTCGCGGACGTCGGCGTTCGGGCCCTCGGCGTCCCGGGCGGCGCGGCGCAGCCAGTCCGCGGTCGTCAGGGCGAGCGCGGTGGCGTCCTCCTGTCGGTTGTCACCCAGGAGTTCCTCGATCCGGAACGCGAGACCGCCGAGGGTCTCGTCGTTGGTCTCCGGGGTCAGGTAGCCGCGTAGCCCGGTGGGATAGGGGTTCTGGGACCTGGCGTCTCGCACCGCGTCGAGGACGGCACTGTCCTCGCTGTACTGGTCGAGGTGGCCCAGCAGGACGTAGATCCGCGCCGTCAACCGGGGCAGGCCCGGCTGGTGGTCGAGCCAGGCCATCAGCTGCGGCTGGCCGCCGAGGTGGTCGACGAGCGGGGTCAGCGCCTCGACCGACTTGGTGGGCATGTCCCAGTGGTGCGGCAGCAGCTCGGCCACCTCGTCGGCGAGCGCCACCTCGTCCTCGGTGCTGATCGTGCCGGAGATGAACGCGGCGACCTTCGCGTTGTCCAGGACGAACCCGTCCGGCGTCGGCCTGGCGGCGCGCGTCGAGACGCCGTGCCGCCGGTGCAGAAGCTCACCGACACTCTTGAGGAGCGGCTTGTCGTGCACGAGACCTCCTGATGAACGCTCCCGAGAGCCGGTCGCCGCGTGCGCGGAGCACGATGCGGCGGCCTCCACGACGCCGCCGACCCCTCTCCGCGTCGGCACCACCACCGTGCCGTCCGGTCACGACACCCGCGCGCCCGGTGGGCCGAACGAGTGGGCCGAACGCGTACGGATGCCCGGCACCGGAGAGCCGGAATCCCCGGCCCGGGCCCGCGATCGCCGTGGCGGGGCGCAGCACCCGATCGTGCGGTCCACCGGACCGGACGTGGACGATCGGCGCGCTGGGGAGGCGGCCCGCCCGGGCCCGACGGAGCATGGGGAGGACGGAAACCGCCGAGCAGTGACGGGAGTGCGCAGGTGGGTGAAGGGCGGGAGCGGCGCGGCTCGGAGGAGTACGACGAGGTGCGCCAGGTCGAGGCGCTCAACCGGATGGCGGGCCCCGTCGGTGACGGATCGGGTGATCCGTCGGACCGTCTGCGCGGCCGTGAGGCCGATCTCCTGGTGGGACACGCGCTCGCGCGGGCCGAGACGTTGCGCGAGACGCTGGCCCTCGTCCCCCGGCTGGCCGACGCGTCGCTGCCGTTGCGCAGCCAGTTGGTCCTGCGGTCGGACCGCGAGCGGCTGCACTGCGTGGCCCAGCTCGGATTCACCGACTGCGGGGTCGACAACTTCCGGGTCACTCTCGGCAGCGATCACCCGGCCGCGCAGGCCGTCCGCACGGGGCGGCCCGTCTTCCTCTCCTCGTCGGACGAGTACCGGACCCGGTTCCCCGCCGGACCGTCCTGCGAGCTGAAGGGCCACGAGGCCTGGGCCTACCTGCCGCTGACCACCTACGGACAGGTCACCGGCGTATGGGTGGCCGGGTTCAGCGCGGCGCTGGAGATGACCGAGGGGGTCCGCGCGCTGCTGGCCACCGTGGCCCGCCTGCTCGGCCAGAGCATCGAGCGCACGTACACCGACGAGGCCGATCTGGCCCTCTCGCAGAGCCTGCGCAGCAGCATGAGCCGTATCGGCCCCGGCGTGGACGGCCTCACCGTGGCCGCACGGTACGTCCCCACCGGCGGCGGTCTGATGGTCGGCGGCGACTGGTTCGACAGCCTCAGCCTGCCCAACGGGCGCCTTGGCCTGGTGATCGGTGACGTCCAGGGGCACGACGTGCACGCCGCGGGGCTGATGTCCCAGTTGCGTACGGCGATCCACGCCTACGCGGCCGAGGGGCACGGGCCCGACGCCGTCCTGGTGAGGGCCTCGCAGTTCCTCGCGGCGCTGGACGAGGACCGTTTCGCCACCTGCATCTACATGGAGGCCGAACCGGCCACCGGCACCCTGCGGATCGCCCGCGCGGGGCACCCCCACCCCGTCCTGCGGCTCCCGGACGGAACCTGCCTGCTCAAGCACCTGAGCGGCGGGCTTCCCCTGGGGCTGAATCTCGGGGAGGACGACTATCCGGTGAACGTCCTCACCCTGAACGAGGGCGAGGTGCTCATGCTGTGCACCGACGGTCTGATCGAGACCGGCGGTCACGACATGTACTCGGGCTGGCTCCGGGTGCGCAACGCCCTCTCCCCCGGTTCGTCCGAGGACCTCGACGGCATGGCGGACCGCCTGCTGAACGCGGTCGTCGCCCCCCAGGAACCGGGAGATCACCCGCAGCACGCGTCGCTCACCGAGGACGACATCGCTCTGCTCCTGCTCCGCCGTGACGCGGGCGAGCCGGGAGTCGCCCCGCCCGAGCGCCGGCTCTTCCTCACCCTCGAACAGGACCAAGCCCGTGGCCTGTCCGAAGCGCGGATGGAGCTCCAGGGTCTGCTCCACGACTGGTCGAGTCCCGACCAGGTCGACACCGCCGTCCTGCTCACCTCCGAGCTTCTCGGCAACGTCCTGGTCCACACCGAGCAGGCCGCCGTCCTGCGGGCCGAGATCAGTGGCTCGCCGGACCACCGCCGGCTGCGCGTGGAGGTCACCGACCGCAGCGACGACGTCCCTCACCGGCGCGCGCCGGGCGAGCTCTCCTCCTCGGGCCGGGGCCTGGTCCTCCTCGATCTGCTGGCCCACCAGTGGAACGTCCGCCCGGAGCCGGAGGGCAAGACCGTGTGGTTCGAACTCGACGAGGACCGGACCGACCTCCCGGCCTGACCGGCGCGGACTACGCCTGTTGCAGCGCGGGCTCCGGCTCCCTCTGCTGGGCGAGGGCGGGCTTCGGGCCCGGTGTCGCGTCCCAGCGGCCGGTGGTCCGGACGTAGAGGTGGATCACGGAGCCGGTCACCAGGAGGAGAAGGGGGCCGAACACGAAGGGGTGCCGGGCCATGTCCAGTGGCAGGAAGCGGTACGACAGGAGGAGCGCGGTGAACACGATCGCCCCGTAGGTGACGAACCGGACTCCGGCGCGTTCCCAGCCACGGTCGAAGGAGCGCATCGCCGCCTCGACGGTGAGCGCGAACACCACACCGGCCAGGAGGTCCGCGCCGTAGTGGTAACCGAATCCCAGCGTGGCGGTGAGCGTGGCGACCAGCCAGAAGGCGCCCGCCCAGCGCATGACGCGCGGTGCCTTGCGCGAGTGGATGAAGAGCGTGGTGGCCCAGGCCGTGTGCAGGCTGGGCATGCAGTTGCGGGGGGTGATCCCGTCGAACGGGACCGCGTGCAGCGCTCCGAGCGGCGGCGCCGTGTTCGGCCACAGACCGGCCACCGCCCATGGCCCGCCCTCGGCGCTGTAGGCGAAGACCGGACCGACCACCGGGAAGATCATGTAGATGGCCGGGCCGAGCAGCCCGATGACCAGGAACGTGCGCACCAGGTGATGGCCCGGGAAGCCGCGGTCGGCGGCGACGTTGCGCAGTTGGTACAGCCCGAAGAGGGCCGCGGCCAGGGGAAGCTGACCGTAGACCGCGTTCAGGACGTGGGTGCCGATCGGGTCGGTGGCCGCGACCATGCGGCCCACCAGCCATGAGGGGTCGCCCAGCGCGTGATCGGCGGTCGCCACGTATGGATCGAGCACCGCGTGCCGTGTCTTCGAGGTGATGAGCAGCCAGGTGTCACCCGTCTTGTGGCCCCCCACGAGGAGCAGGCCCAGCCCGACGCCCTTCAGCAGCAGGGCACGTTCCCGGCCGGTGCGGCGTACGACGGCGACGACCGCGCAGCCCAGGAGTACCCACAGCGCGCCGCTGCCGAAGTTCAGGTCGGCGCCGGCTACCCAGCGCACCAGCGTGAGGACGACGTCGATACCGATGGCCGCCCCGGCGGCGACGAACCGTTCCCGCCAGGACAGCACCACCATCATCAGTGCCAGTCCGGCGTACAGCAGCGGGCCCGAGTGCGGGGCGAGCACGAACTCCCGCCCCAGGTTGGTGATCGGCCCGGGCTCGCCGTACCGCCGCGCGACGATCTCCAGCGCGACGAGGAAGCCCAGGACCGCCACGGCCGCCACGGCCCACAGAACCGCTTGGGGCCGACGCCGTACGGCGGACACGATGCTGCTGTTGGCTGGCGAGGGCTCTCGCGATGTTCCTGATATCAACTGTTCTGGCCGATGTGTTGGGTGCTGGTCATCCGGGCTCACCCTTCTGGCCAGACCGCAGGTGCCTTCTGGTGAAGGTGGGGCGATCAGGACGATCACCGTGAGACCGATGATGTTATCGGAGAGGTGCCGGCGGGTTTCGGCGCTCACACCGGAGGCGGGGGCCGAGCGTTCCCGCCCCCCCGGCGCTCTGCGACCCCAACGGATTGCTGCCACCCTGGGAGACGGCGGATCTTCACTGCTCAGGGAGTTCTCATGGCATGGACGGACAGGGCGGCCACGGGAGGTCGGCGCGGGGAGTCGGGGACGTGAGCGGCGCTCCGGTCTCCGAGGGCGACTACGGCAAGGACCTGTTCGAACCGGAGCACCCCGAGGAAGCGGGACGGATCGACGCGGCCGCGCTCGTGTACGACCCGGTCACCGTACGTCGGCTGCTCGCGCTGGGCGCGGCGCGGGACGGCCGCTGCCTGGAGGTGGGAGCCGGGACCGGCACCGTCCTGCGGTGGCTCCTGGACGAGGCGGGCGCCCGCGAGGTGGTCGCCCTCGACCGGGACACCAGTGGCCTCGGCACCCTGGCCGACGCACGCCTGCGGGTGGTCACCGCGGATCTCCGGGACGAGGGCCTGGACCTCGGCGGCTTCGACCTGATTCACGCCCGGTTCGTGCTCATGCACCTCCCCGAACGCCGCCGGCTCGTCGCACGGCTCGCGGAGTGGCTCAACCCGGGCGGCTGGCTCGTGCTCGGCGACGCCGTGGAGATGCCGAACGTCCTGGACCCGGGGTCGGCCTACCGCCGGACCATGGACGCGATGTGGCAGGCGCTGAGGACGACCATCGGCACCGACACGTCCAGCGTCCCCGCCTATCCGCACTTCCTGCGCGAGGAGGGCCTCCGCCAGGTCGCCGGAGAGCTCGTCTGCCCGCCTCTGGCCGCCGACCGCGCCCTGGCCCGCTTCTGGTCCGAGACGTGGAACAGGATGCGGCCCGCCCTGATGGAGACAGGTCTCGTCGACTCCGCCGTCGTCGAGGAAGCCCTGGCCTACCTGGCATCTCCCGACCTGGCCGAGTTCGGACCGGGTATGGCGATGGCTTGGGGTCAGAAGCCGTGAGGCCTGGGTACCCGGCCGTCCCGAACACACCGCACCCAGAGCGAGAAGAGATCTGCCCCATGACCATCACACGCGTTCTCGCGGTCGCCCCGGTCAGTGACATCGAGCGGGCGGTGGCCTGGTACGAACGGCTCCTGGGACGGCCCGCCGACCTGCGGCCCATGCCCGGGCTCGCGGACTGGCACCTCACCTCCACCGGCTGGATCCAGGTGTTCCATGACCCCGAACACGCCGGTTCGACGCTGCTCAACCTGAACGTGGACGACCTCGACCAGGCACTCGCCGACCTCGCGGCACGCGGTCTCACGGCAGGGACGGTCCAGCCCGGCGCACAGACCGTACGCTTTGCCGCGCTCCACGACCCCGACGGCAACCGGATCACGCTGATCGAGAATCCGGTGGAGTGACCCCCACCGCCGCGCTGCCGTAGCCCCGAGTCCGCGCGGGGTCGAAGGAATCGAACGGTCAAACCGGGCGGAACTGCGGGCCGTACGTCTCCTGTGAGCCGGGGATCCGCATCTCCATCAGTTCCACGGCGGGAGACTCCAGCCTGCCCATGGCCCGCACCGCCGCGTTCAGACTGCTCGCGCCACCGTCGCCCCACGCGGCGTCGAGCGAATCCAGCACACCGGCGTACGCGCTGTCGAAGGCGCTGATGAGTCGCCCGGCATCGTCGGGCGGACTGTCCCAGCCGCCGGCCGGAACCCTGGCCATGGGCCGGGCGTCGGGGAAGGGCACGACCGGTCCGCTGTACCGCCAGCCGTCGTCCTCCTCGCGCAGCTGCCGGCCGTGGTAGATCTCGGCGAACGCGTAGTAGTGGGCCACAT
Organism: Streptomyces sp. M41(2017); assembly: GCF_002078175.1. GTDB lineage: Bacteria > Actinomycetota > Actinomycetes > Streptomycetales > Streptomycetaceae > Streptomyces. The sequence goes on from NZ_MWFK01000002.1 coordinate 566,161, forward strand.
GATCGTCGCCGGGGGCGTCCGCGGGTGAGCTGGAGGTTCCTTCGCCCTGTTCACGGACGATGTCGATGGCGTGTTCGACGTCATCGAGCGTCCTCACGGGTTTGAGGTCGTCCCCGCCGACCTGCTGCTGCACCTGGCGGGCCGTGGACAGATCGGGCGTCGCCGACCGGAACGTCTTCAGCAGCTCTCCGTAGAAGGTGCCGATGCTGAGCGAGTCGTCACCGCCGTCCGTGAGCGGCGCGGCGGGGGCCTCGATGGCCATCATGACGTCGTGCACGAACGGCTTGGTCAGTCCCGACAGGTAGACGTCGACGCCGGGGTGCACTCCGCCCGGCAGCGGGCCGGGGTAGAGGGGCGCCGCCGCGTGGATGTCGGGCCGGCCGCCCACCGCGACGAGCAGATTGCAGACGACGCCGAGGTGGAACATCTCGTCGAGCACCACGCGCCGGATCAGCTGCGCGACCTCGCTCTTGCGGTCCTTGATGGACCACCAGCCGCACAGATAGGGCGGGATGGTCGAGAACTCGACCGCGACGGCGATCTGCAGGGCCTCCTGGAGCCAGTCGTCACGGCGGTTCTTCATCGGTACGGCGAGCAGGCGTTCCGCGGGCCCGCGTTCGGGAGTGGGGAGCCGTCCCGGTGCCGACCGCACGGACGCGTGGGCGACGGCGGACGCCGCAACCGGCGCGGTCGCCGCCAGAGCGGCGGACGCGAGGAAACTGCGACGCCTGAGCGCGGTGGCCGCCGGCTCCTCGGGGGATCTCTTCGTCTCCGTCACCGCAGCCTCCACGTTCGCCCGACACGGGCTCACCCGTGGACCGGGCGGCCACTGACGATCATGAAGCTAACAGCCGGGTCGCACCTTCCCGGAGCGCACGGGCCGCGTGGCGCGCACTCCCCCACAGACAGCCCAGCAGCAGCGGGCTGTGAGGTTCCCCGGGTGCCCGCTCGCCCGGCCGGCGTCGTGGCGCGGAAGGCGTGCCGCTCGCACGGAGCGCGGCCGCACCGCAGGATGGAGTCGGGGCCGGGGCGTCGGTCCCGACAGGCCGGAAGCCGTACGGCTCCCGGTTCAGGTAGTTTCCTCATGACAACTGATGGGGTTCGGGGCGGGTCCAGGCCCCCCGACGCGGCTCGGAGGAAGAAGCGGGGCCATGCCGGAAGAACCCGAGCAGACGGAGCAGGGCGTACCCGGGACGACCGGATCCCCGGACGTCGACGGCTGGCCCAGGGAGCTGCACAGCCTCTGGATGGCGGCGAACGGCGTCCAGGACGTCACCGATCTCGCCCACCTGGTGTACCGGGCCCTGCTGACCCAGCCCGGCGCCGTCGTCGCGGCCGGTGCACGGTGGAACGCCGAGGGACTCATCTATACCCGGACGCTCACGACGGGCATGAACGCGCCCGACACCCGGCGGCCGGCGGCGGGTGAGCGCTGGACCGTCCCCGAGAGGATCCGGCGGCGCGGTGCCGCCGTGGACGGCCCCGTGGTCGTCGAGCACGGGGCTCCGGCACTGGACGCCGCGCTCGGGTCCGGCGACTCCCCGAACGTGTTCGGCGACGCCGCCACGGTCCTGGAGTGCGACTTCCCGCTCGGTGCCGACCGGGCGGCGCTGTGGTTGGGCCTGGACGCGCCTCCGGAGAACCTCCCGCTTCTGCGGGCACGGCTGGAACAGGTCGCGGAGATTCTGATGGTGAGCAACCGTCGCCTGCTGGACCACCGGGCTCATGAACGCCGACAGGTCGAGGACGCCTTCCTGGCCGAGGCGTCGCTCCAGATGGACTCCAGCCTGGACGTCGAGGAGACGCTGCGCCGGGTCGCGCGCCTCGCCGTCCCGGCGATGGCGGAGGGCTGCGTCGTCCACCTCTTCGGAGCGGACGGCAGGCTCGCGCCGGTGGCGTGGGCCCATGTGGCGGCACCCGCCCAGGACTGGCTGGCGGACGTGTCACTGCACGACGCATGGCTCGGCAAGGCACTGCGAGCCGCTTCGGAGCAGGCAGAGGGCGCGCTGCTGCGCGGCGCAGACCTGTCCGGCGGCCCGTTCGGCCCCGGTTCCGAGGGGCACGGCGCCGCTGTCCGCGTCCTGAGCATCAGTCCGCTGCGTGCCAGGGGGCGCGCCCTCGGCACCCTGACCTTCCTGCACCACGGATCCGACGACATCGAGAACCTGCGCATGCTCGGTGACCTCGCCGGCCGGGCGGCGCTGGCGATCGACACGAGCACGCTGTACGAGCAGCGGCGCCGCCACGTGGAGATCCTGCAGCGGCATCTGCTGCCCCGGGCCCTGCCCGAGGTGCCGGGGCTGATCCTGAGCAGCGCGTACGAGGTGGCCGACGAGTCGCTGGAGGTCGGCGGCGACTTCTACGACGCCGTCGTCACCGGAGACGGCCGGCTCGCCCTGATCATCGGGGACGTGTGCGGGCGTGGGGCCGAGGCCGCGGCGCTGACCGGTCTGGCGCGGCACACCCTCCGTACGCTCCTGGAGGACGGGACTCCGCCGGGGCAGGCACTGGCGCGGTTGAACCGTGCGCTCATCGCGGAGCGGAGCTCCCGGTTCGTCACCGCGCTCGTGGCGGTGCTGACCCCCGCGCCGGACGGCTGGGAGGTCGAACTGGCCAATGCCGGACACCCGAGACCGCTGGTGCGCGGCGCCGACGGCCAGGTGGTCGAGGAGCTCACGGCGGGGGGCGTCCTGCTCGGGGTGCTCGCCCGGTCCACGTACGAGCCCCTGCGTCTGGGGCTCGGCCGGGGTGAGTCGCTGGTGCTCTTCACGGACGGGCTCCTCGAAGCGCGCGGCGCGGACGGCACCTTCTTCGAGGAACAGCTCGCCGCGGCGGTGCGGCGCAGCGGCGGGGGACCGTCCGCCGCCGACCGGTTGATCTCCCTGGCCTCGGAGTTCCGCGCGACAGGGGACGACGACACGGCCGTACTGATCGCCGAGGTGAAGGAATGACCATGGGGCACGCGGACGAGGACGGCCGGCGGGTCGACAACCAGTGGATCCTCGTGGTGGAGGACTCCGCCGAGGACGCCGAGGCCATCGAGCGGGCGCTGAACCGCACGCACCCGGATCTGCGGCTGGAGTTCACCGACCGTGGCGAGGGAGTGGCCGAACGGCTCCTGGACGCGGCCGAACTGCCCGGCCTCGTGCTGCTGGACCTCAACATGCCGGGTCCGAGCGGGCATTCCGTGCTCAGCGCGATCCGCAGTCATCCGCAGCTCGCGGAGGTCACCCTGATCGTGTTCACGTCGTCGACGGCGCCCGCCGAGGTCGACGCCTGCTACGCGGCAGGCGCGGACAGCTACATCTACAAGCCGGTGAACTTCGCGCTGTTCCGCACCGTCCTCAAGGGGGCGATCGACTACTGGCAGCAGACGAAGGCTCAGGCGGAGCCGGACGCCGCCGGGCCCGGGTCTCCGAGCGTGAAGTAGAACGACGCTCCCTGCCCCGGTTCGCTCTCCAGCCAGATGCGTCCGCCGTGGCGTTCGACGATCCGTTTCACGACGGCGAGTCCGACGCCGGTTCCGCCGCCGTACTCCGCCGGCCCGTGCAGCCGCCGGAACAGGTCGAAGACCTCGCTCTGCCGGCCGGGCGGGATGCCGATGCCGTTGTCCCGTACCAGGACGGCCTGTTCGCGTCCCGGGCCGTCCTGCGTGGGTACGGTCGCCACGGCGATCTCGACGGTGCGGTCGGGGCGGTCGGCGGCGTACTTGGCCGCGTTCACCAGCAGGTTGACGAGGATCTCGTAGAGCCGGTCGGGGTCGGCCCGGACCCGGCCGAGGGTGGCGGGGCGCAGGACCGTGACGTGTTCGTCCGCGAGGCGCGGTCCTGCCACCTCCAGGGCGGCGTCGACCACGTCGTCCAGCGGCACGTCGGCGCGCTGCACCCCACCGCGGCCCAACCGCGCGTAGTGCAGCAGGGAGTTGAGGAGTTCGTCCATGCGGCCGGCCAGCCGCTGCATGGTCTCCAGCCGCCGGACGCTGGTCGCGTCGAGGCCGTCCGCCGCGTCCTCCAGGGTGAAGGTGGCGGCGTTCGAGATGCCGCGCAGCGGTTCCTTGAGGTCGTGGGCCGCCGCGTGGGCGAAGGAGTCCAGGTCCACGTTGATCATGCGGAGTTCGTCGTTGAGACGGCCCAGTTCGTTCGCGTGGCGCAGGACGAGGCCGGTGAGCAGGCGCCACATCTCCAGTGCCGCCGACTGGTCCTGGGCGGTCCACGGCAGGCTGCGGCCGCGCATGACGGAGCGGAACACCGCGCCCGATCCGCGGGGCGTGAGGCGCTCCCCGCGGGGACCGACGCGGACGGGCGACGCGGGGTCGGCGGCCCATTCACGGGGCATCGGCCGCTCCGCACGGGTCCACGCGAGGAACTCGCCCGACCTGCCGAGGGAGACCATCAGCAGGCCCGCGACCCCGTCCGGCTCGGCGATCGGCCCGCGCTCGACCTCGCGGTCGGCGTCTGCGCCTGTGTCTGTGTCTGTGTCTGTGTCTGTGTCTGTGTCTGTGTCTGTGTCTGTGTCGGCGAGGAGTTCCGGCAGCCGGTCCGTCGCCCACACCGTGCCGGGCGTCATCAGGGCGGCACGACGGCCCAGTTCGGAAGCGAGCCGGTCGGGCAGCGGCAGTCCGGCGGTGACCAGCCGGCCAGAACGGGCGAGGGCCACCCCGTCGGCGTTCGTCAGTCCGCGGAAGGCCTCCTCGTGGCGCAGCAGTGACGCTTCGACATCGGCGTCCAGAAGTTCGGCGACGGCGCCCGCGCGGGCACCGGAGCGGGCGAAACCGTCGGCCCGTTCGCGCTCCTCGATCGCGGCCAGTTGAAGGGAGAACGCGGCGCCGAACAGTTCGCAGGCGGAGCGGACCTCCGGTGCCAGCACCTTGGGGTCGGCCCCGTGGCAGGCGATGAGCCCCCACAGCCTGCCTTCCCGCATGACCGACACGGACATGGACGAGCGGACCCGGATGTTGCGCAGGTACTCCAGATGGAACTCGGAGACCGTGCGCAGCGCGGCGCCCGACAGATCCAGGGGCCGCCCTGTGCTCTGCCTGACCTGGGGGTGGAGACGGACGGTCGGGTCGTCCACGTCGGTGATGACCCGGATCCAGTTGTCCTGGTAGAGCCGACGCGCCTGCGGAGGGATGTCGGTGGCCGGGAACCAGAGTCCGAGCCATGGCTCCCAGGCCTCCGTGACCTCCTCGGCCACGACCTCACCGGGCCCGTCCGGGCCGTCGAAACGGTAGGCCACCACGCGGTCGAAGCCCGTCAGCGACCGGATCTCCTTCACGGCGGTGCGACAGCCGTCCGTGACCGTCGACGCCGACCGCAGTCGGGCCAGCGCCCGGCGGACGCCCTGGTAGAAGCCGGAGAAGAGGAACGCCTGCCGCTCGTCGCGCGGCTCGAACTCCAGTACCAGCAGCTCGCCGCGGCGGTGGACGGACAGGTCGAAGGTGCCGCGCGACGAGCCCGTGCCGGCCGTCACCGGCAGGGCCGCGGAGGGCGCGTCGGCACCGCTCGTCGCCTCCAGCGCCTCCAGCCAGTCGTCGGGCCCCACGACCCGGGTGACGGGACCGCCGACGAGGTCCTCGGCCGGCACCCCGAGCAGCGGGCCCGTGTTCGCCGCCGCCGTGTCGACCAGGCCGGTCGCCGCGTCGACGGCGAGGAGGGTGCCGTACGACTGGACACCGCCCAGGAGATGGATCGGCTCGCGGACGCACTCCGACAGGTCGAATCCGCCCGGTACCGCCTGCTCCGCCGCCCGTGCACGCCGCGACAGCCAGTCATCCCCCACGGGACCGCACCTCCACCTCGAGCTGATCGTTCCCGCGCATCCTCCCCCACCGGCCCGCGGACGGCACGTGCGACACCGCCGCGGTGCACACCGGGGGCTCATGGCCGGGGATCCCGGCTCCGGTACGGCAGGTGACCCCGGAAGACGGTGCGCGGCGGGGACCACGGCCGACGCGGACGATCAACCCGCCTGCTCCCGTGGCCAGTTGATTCCGGCCGACCGAACTCCGCCGCGACAGGGAGCCAAAAATCGCCTGGTATACCAAGGACTCGAAAAGATAACGATCACCATGAACGGAGGCGGGTGCAATATCCCTATTCGTACGGGACATTCGCGCCACACCTGCCCACAACGTCGCGGTCGTCCAATCGGTGAAACGACGCTCCGGTATACCGTGTCGCCCCAACAGCGCCGCCCGACCGGGCGCGCGTCCCGCCATTCGTGAAGGAGGTGTGGTCCCGTGCGTCGCCTACCCATCGCGCTCGCGGCGGCCGCATTGCTGACGTTCGCCACCGGCTGCGGCTCACTGTCGCCGCCCGGTGAGAACACCGCCGCCGCGCCCCGACTCGTCGATGCGCGGCCGGTCCGTGACGGCGGCGTCGCGGTCATCGGGCTCAAGTCCGATCCGGACAAGCTCGACCCCAGCCTCACCGGCACGCTGGTGGCGCGGACGGTGTTCACGTCCATGTGCGAGCAGCTCTACGACGTCGACCGGCACAACCGGTTCGTTCCCCAACTCGCCGCTTCACTGCCGAAGATCAGCGACGGCGGCCGTACGTTCACGTTCGACGTACGCCGTGACGCGCGGTTCAGCGACGGGGCGAAGCTCGACGCGCAGGCCGTGAAGACCTCCCTTGAGCGCCATCTGCACCTGCGCGGATCCGGCCGGGCGTCGGAGATCGACTCGGTGGAGAAGGTCGACACCGTCGGCCCGTACACCGTGCGTCTCACGCTCAGGCACCCGGACACCCCGCTGCTCGGACGGCTGGCCAACACGGCGGGGCTCATCATGTCGCCGAAGGCGATAGCGAAGTACGGCAGCGCCTTCGCCGCGCATCCGTCGTGCGTCGGACCGTTCAAATACGTCAAGCGGGTCATCGGAGACCGGATCGAGCTCACGAAGGACCCGCTGTACTACGACGCGGACAAGGTCCATCTCGACGGCGTGGTCTACAAGACCATCACCGACGGCAACATCCGTCTGGCCAACCTGCGTTCCGGCGATGTGCAGATCGGCGACCAGATGGGGCCGGTCGAGGTGCGCAGCGGTATGGGCGACAAGACCCTGCAACTGCTCAACACGCCCTCGCTCGGCTACATGGCCGTCACGCTCAACGTCGGCAACGCGCACGGCATCGCCGAGAAGCCCGGCCGGGTGAACACGCCGTTCTCGCGGGACGTGCGGGTCCGTGAGGCGTTCGACCTCTCGCTGGACCGAGCCCTCATCAACAAGATCGTCTTCCAGGACATGTACGAGCCCGCGTGCGGGCCGGTGCCGCCGGGGACGCCGCTCAGCACTCCGGTGACCTGCCCCGGGCGCGATGTCGACAAGGCCAAGCGCCTGTTGAAGGCGGCCGGGGTCAGGACGCCCGTCCCGCTGGAGCTGATGATCAACACGACGCCGGAGGACAACCGGCTCGGCCAGGTCATCCAGGCGATGGCCAAGGACGCCGGTTTCGACGTGCGGCTGCGGCCCACCGAGTTCGCCACCGGGCTCACCCGCACGCTGGCCGGCGACTTCCAGGCGCGGACCGGCGGCTGGGGCGGGCAGCCCGACCCGGCCGGCAACATCGACAGCCTCGTCGGCACCACCGGCAGCAACAACCAGGGCAAGCTCTCCGACCCCGAGGTCGACCGGCTCATCGAGGCCGGGCGCAGCACCGCCGACCCGGCGAAGCGGCGCGACATCTACCGGAGGCTCACCGCCGCCATCAACCGCCAGCACGCGGTGATCTACCTCTACCGGAACATCAACTACGCCGTCGCGTCCAAGGACATCAGCGGCATAGCGCTCTCCGGCGACGGACTCATCAGGGTCAAGGAGGCCGGTTACGTGAAGGGGGGCCAGGGATGAACCCCGTCGCCAGACTTCTGACGTCCTACCCGGGCAGGCGCATCGGCCAGGCGCTGCTCACCATGGTGCTCGTCAGCATCACGGTCTTCGCCGGTGTCCGTGCGATGCCCGGCGACACCGCGCAGGCCCTGGCCGGCGAGCAGACCTCCCCCGAGGTCCTCTCCGCCATCCGCGAGGAGTACGGGCTCGACCACAACATCGCGGTCCAGTACTGGGACTACGTACGGCACGCCGTCACCGGGGACTTCGGTACCTCCGCCCGCAGCGGTCTGCCGGTTCTCGACTCGATCCTGGACGCCCTGCCCATCACGCTCGAACTCGCGGCCCTGGCGCTGCTCCTGGCGGTCGTGCTCGGGATCGGTGCCGGTGTGGTCGCCGCGGTCCGGCGCGGCAGGCCGGAGGAGTGGCTGGCGAACGCCGTGGCTCTGCTGGGCATGTCGGTGCCGACGTTCTGGCTCGGCATGCTGCTGGTCCTCACGTTCGCGATCGCCGTGCCGGTGTTCGCGGCCTCGGGCTTCGTCCCGTTCGGTGAGGACCCGGTCGAGAACCTGAGCCGTCTGGTGCTTCCCGCGATCGTCCTCGGCTCGGGCCTGGCCGCCGTCGTCATGCGGCAGACCCGCGCGGCGATGCTCGACGCGATGTCCTCGGACTACGTCCGCACGGCCCGCGCGAAGGGCCTGTCGCAGCGGTCCGTCATCGGCACGCACGCGCTCCGGAACTCGCTGGTCACGGTCATCACGGTGCTCGGCCTCCAGCTCGGCCAACTCATCTCGGGCGCGGTCGTGACCGAGCAGGTCTTCGTCCTGCCCGGCTTCGGCAAGCTCACCATCGACGCCGTCTTCACCCGTGACTACGCGATGGTGCAGGGCGTCGTGCTCTTCACCTCCGGCGCGTACATCCTGATCAACCTGCTGGTCGACCTCCTGTACTCGGTGATCGACCCGCGCATCCGGCTGGGAGGCTCCCGATGACCACCGTCAACTCCCCCGCCCTGCCCCGGCCTTCGGGCCCGGCACCGGACGACGCCCGTGCGGGGGGCGTGGCCGGCCGGACCGCCGAGCGGATCGGCGCCGGCTGGCGCAGGCTCCGGCGCAACAAGCTGGCCCTCGTCGGGGCGGTCCTCGCGGCCGTCTTCGTCCTGGTCGCCGTCTTCTCGTCGCTGATCGCCCCGTACGACCCGGCGCGGCCGGACTTCGACCTGGCGCTGGCACCGCCCAGCTGGGCGCACTGGCTGGGCACCGACGACCTCGGACGCGACCAGTTGTCCCGGGTCCTGGTCGGCGTCACCGCGTCGATGCAGGTCGGTGTGGTCTCCGTGGCGCTGGCCTTCGTGGTCGCGGTGCCGCTGGGACTGCTCGCCGGGTACTACGGCCGGTTCGCCGACTCCGTGGTGTCGCGGCTCACCGACACGATGCTGGCCTTCCCGTTCCTGGTGCTCGCGGTCGGACTCGCCGCGGTGCTCGGCCCGTCGCTGGAGAACGCCACCATCGCCATCGGCATCTCGCAGATACCGGCGATCGTCCGGATCACCCGGGCCGAGACCCTGCGGCTCAAGCATCTGGACTACGTCGCCGCGGCCGTCGCCAACGGAGGCGGTGACCGCACGGTCCTCTTCCGGCACGTGCTGCCCAACGCGACCTCGGCGCTCATCGTCCAGGCCACGGTCGGCGTCCCGACCGCGATCATCGGCGAGGCGGTCCTCAGCTTCCTCGGCCTGGGCGTACAGCCGCCCTCGCCGTCCCTCGGCGTGATGCTCTCCAGTGCCCAGCCGTTCATCGCCACCGCCCCCTGGATGGCCGTCTTCCCCGGGCTCGTCATCGTGCTGGCGACCCTGGCGTTCAACCTGCTCGGCGACGGCGTCCGCGACATCCTCGACCCCCGTGGAGGCTCCCGGTGACCCCCACCGCACCATCCGCCGCACCGGCGGCAGTCGCCCGGCGTGGCGGCCCACCGGTCCTCAGTGTCCGCGACCTGACCGTCGCCTTCCACGGCCCGGAGTCCACCGTGCACGCCGTGGACGGGGTCTCCTACGACCTGGCCCCCGGTGAGGTGCTCGCCGTGGTCGGCGAATCCGGCTGCGGCAAGTCCGTCACGTCCATGGCGGTCATGGGCCTGCTCCCGCCGACCGCGCGGGTCGGCGGCTCCATCACCCTGGACGGCAGGGAACTAGTCGGTGCCGGTGAACGCACCCTTCGCTCCCTGCGCGGACGACGGCTCTCCATGATCTTCCAGGAGCCGATGACCTCGCTGAACCCGGTACTGACCGTGGGACGCCAGATCTCCGAGGTGCTGGTCCGCCATCAGGGACTCGGCCGCAAGGAGGCCCGGGCCCGCGCCGTCGAACTCCTCGACCTGGTCGGCATCCCCGCGCCCGACCGGCGCGTGGACGAGTACCCGCACCAGCTCTCGGGCGGGATGCGCCAGCGCGTGATGATCGCCATCGCGGTCGCCTGCGACCCGGCCGTCCTCATCGCCGACGAGCCGACGACCGCACTGGACGTCACCGTGCAGGCGGGCATCCTCGACGTGCTCAAGTCGCTGCGGGACCGGCTCGGCACCGCCATCGTCCTCATCACCCACGACCTCGGCGTGGTGGCGGAGACCGCCGACCGTGTCCTGGTCATGTACGCCGGGCGGCCTGTCGAACAGGCCACGGTGGACGAGCTGTTCGCGGCGCCCCGGCACCCCTACACCCGCGGACTGCTCGGGGCCGTCCTCCGGCCCGGCAGCCGTACCGCCGAGGGACGGGCCCGGCTCAACGAGATCCCCGGTCTGGTGCCGGACCTGCGCGAGCAGCCGGACGCCTGCGGCTTCGCACCGCGCTGCGCCTTCGCCCAGGACGACTGCCGCACGGGGCGCCCCGCACTGCGCACCGTCGCCGGCACCCACCGGATCGCCTGCCACCACCCGGCCGTACCCTCCCCCGCCTCAGAGGAGGCCGCCCGATGACCGGACCCGACGACGTGCACGCCACCCCGGTGCTGGACGTCCGCGACCTGCGGCGCCACTTCGCCTCGCCGACCGGCACGGTCCGCGCCGTCGACGGGGTGTCCCTGACGATCGGACCCGGTGAAGTCGTCGGTCTGGTCGGCGAGTCCGGCAGCGGCAAGTCGACGGTGGGCCGCTGCGTGGTGCGCCTCGACGAGCCGACCGACGGTCGGGTCGTCATCGACGGAACCGACGTGACGACACTGTCCGCCCGTGCGATGCGGCCCCTGCGCCGCAATGTGCATCTGGTCTTCCAGGACCCGTCCTCGTCGCTCAATCCCCGCATGACGATCCGTCAGATCATTACGGAGCCGATCCGGTTGCACCGTCTCGCGGGCCGGGCGGAGGCCGCGCGCCGGGTCGACGAGCTGCTGCGCCGGGTGGGGCTGCGCCCCGAACTGGCGGACCGGAAACCCCATCAGCTCTCGGGAGGCCAGCGGCAGCGGGTGTCCATCGCGCGGGCGCTGGCGGTGGAACCGGTACTGCTCGTCGCGGACGAACCGACGTCCGCGCTCGACGTGTCGGTGCAGGCGTCCGTCCTCAACCTGCTCGCGGACCTCCAGCGCGAGCGCGGTTTCGGCTGCCTGTTCATCACGCACGACCTGGCGGCCGTGGAGTACCTGGCGGACCGGATCGCCGTGATGTATCTCGGCCGCATCGTCGAACAGGCGCCCGCCGCCGAGCTGTTCGCCGACCCCAAGCACCCGTACACACAGGCCTTGTTGTCCGCGGCGCCGGTTCCGGACCCGGAGGAGCAGCGCGGGCGGACCCGGATCCTGCTGGGCGGCGATCTGCCGAGTCCGCTCGACCCGCCGCCCGGCTGTCACTTCCACACCCGCTGTCCGCTCGCGACGGACCGCTGCCGTACCGAGGCGCCGGAACTGCGCACCGTGCCGTCTGCGGAGGACGGCGGGGTTCCCCGCCAGGTCGCCTGCCATCTCGTGGCCGAGGACGGCACCGCGCCGGACGCGGCACACGTCCCGGTGACAGCAGGCGTCTGAAGCATCTTGCGGGCGACCGTCCCTGATGGTTCGTCAAGCTCCGTGCCGAGTAGCGAGCTCTCGGCACGGAGCTTCGCCGTTCCCCCCTTCGGATCACGCGCGGGGCCGGTCGTTGCTGACGTTGCTCCACGCGTCTGCACTCAAGGGCCCGCGCGTGGAGGCCTCTTCGCCGAAGGGATACGGGAACGGGCCGGACCGCGCGGTGCGGTCCGGCCCGAACGAGCGGGTGGGCGGCTCAGCCGACGAGACGCAGCTGGTCCGCGACGACCCGTCCCGCGTGCACGACGGTGCGGTCGGTGCCCCGGTCCATGACGGCGGCGGCCACGCTGTCACCGTCGACGAGGACGAGGTCGGCCACGTCCCCGACGCCGACGCCGGGCCGGTCGGCCGTGGATGTCAGCCGCTCCAGCGACGGGTCCAGGATCGCGGCGCCGCCCCGGCTCGCGACCGCCCAGCAGTGCTCGATCAGCTCGTCCGGCCGGTAGCGGTTGGTGAACGCCAGCTGCCACGTGCGGTCGAGCATGTCGCCGTTGCCGTACGGCGACCAGTAGTCGCGCTGGCCGTCCTCGCCGAGACCGACCCGGACGCCGGCCCGGGTCAGGTCGGCCAGCGGCAGGGCGTTCTGCTGCTGCGCGGGGGCGATCGTGGCCATCGAGACGTCCAGCTCGGCGAACTCCTCGATGAGGCGGCGGGTCGTCGCCTCGTCCACGGTGCCGAGCTCGTACGCGTGGGAGAGCGTGACCTTGCCCTGCATGCCGAGGGCACGGGTGCGTTCCAGGATCAGGTCGGTGCTGAACACGCCCAGGTGGCCCGGCTCGTGGAGGTGGATGTCGACGGGTGCCTGATGCCGTTCGGCGAGCCCGAAGACGATGTCGAGATGGCGGACCGGGTCGCGGTCCAGGGTGCACGGGTCGATGCCGCCGACGACCGCGGCCCCCGAGGAGAGCGCCTGGTCCATCAGGTCCGGCACCCCCTTCTCCAGGAGGAGGCCCGCCTGCGGGAACGCCATGATCTCGACGTCGGCACGGTCCTTGTGCGCCTCCTTCGCGGCGAGGACGCCCTCGAAGCGCTCCAGCCCGCTGTCGGCGTCGATCTGCGCGTAGCTGCGCACCCGTGTGGTGCCCCGCTCGATCATGCGGCCCAGCAGGGCGGTCGCGCGCTCGGCGACCGGCGGGTCCTCCCGCCAGTGGTCGCGGTCGTTCATGGTCAGGCCCCACACGCCGGGCTTGCCGGTGTGCGGGCGGAACGGCAGGCCGATCCGGTTGGAGTCCAGGTGGCAGTGGACGTCGGAGAAGGAGGGCATGGCCAGGCGGCCGCGGCCGTCGACGCTCGTGCCGTCGTCCGTGCGGGACGGGTCGTGCGGCAGGATCGCGGAGATCCGGGCGTCGCGGATCTCTATGTCACTGGCCTCCCCGCCCCAGGGGCGGACGTTCCTGATCAGCATGGGTGGGTCGTACTCCTTGCGGTTGGTGCCGTGGGTGACAGTGGTCGGGGGCCGGCCGACGCGGGTGTCTCAGTCGGCCGGCAACACGTCGGCGAGCGTGGCGAGGGAGGGGGCCCGGCCCATCTCGATGTGCGTGTAGGCGAGGGCGGCGGCGAGATCCGGCTTGCCTTCGGTGATCGCCGCGCAGATGTCCTGGTGTTCGGAGCACTGGACGCTCTGGTCGCGGTCGCCGGTGAGGGTGAACACCCACTGCACGAGGCCCAGGGAGGGCTGGAGAGTCGTCTGCAGCAGCCGGTTCCCGGTGAGCGCCACGATCTCCGCGTGCAGGGCGGTGTTCGCGCCGGGGATCTCCTGCACGTCGGCCCGGCGGGTGGCGTCCTCGGCGACCGTCATCAGTTCGCTCAGCCGGGCGGTACTGGCGCCCGCCGCGCTGACCTGGGCCGCGCGCCGGGTGGCGAAAACTTCGAGACTCAGCCGCAGGTCGAACAGCTCGTCCACGTCGCGGAGGGTCAGCCTGCGCACCGACGCGCCCTTGCCGGGAGAGAGTTCGACGAGTCCGTCCGCCGCCAGGCGGGACAGCGCCTCGCGCACGGGCACGCGGGAGAAGCCGAGCGCTTCGGAGAGGTCGCGCTCACGCAGCCGGGAGCCCGGCGGGTGGGTGCCGTCGAGGATGGCGGCGCGCAGGGTCCGCTCGGCGCGGTCGACGTGCGAGACGCCGTTGTCCGGATGGGTGGTCACCGTGGCACTCCTCCAACGCGGGACAAGGGGACGGGAACAGGGCCGCCCGCGGTCGGTCGCTCCCGGAGGCCCCGGGCGAGCGGACACGCGGCACTCCTCGGCCGTGCGTCACGGGGACCCTAGCATTTGGCATACCAGTCGGGTGCGGATCACTGGAATGCCGCACGTTTTGCCCTTGATGGCCCGTTATCCACCGCCGGACCGGAACCTCGACGAGGAGTTCGGTATACCGCGATCCCCGATGTCGCGGCCTGTCGATCATCCAGCCAAACTGCGCAGGTAAACTGGACAATCTGGGCTGTCGATCCTAGGCTGGGAGTCATGAGTGATGATCGTGGGCTGTCGCCTTCAGCCGTCCGCGCCTCGCAGTCGGTCCGAGGAGTCATCGGGCGCCTGCGCCGCCGTATCCGCGCCGCCGGGAGCACCGAGGACCTCAGCCTCACCCAGGCGTCGGTGCTGGCCCGCCTGACGGACGACCAGGGGCTCACGACCAGCGATCTCGCGGTCTCCGAGGGGATGCGCCACCAGTCGATGGCGTCCACGGTCGGCGCCCTGGCGGTCCGGGGCCTGGTGGAACGACGCCGCGACCCCGGTGACGGTCGGCGCCTGCTGATCGCGCTCACCGACGAGGGGCGCCGACGGGCCGAGGCGGGCAGACAGGCGCGCGGCGAGTGGCTCGCCGCCGAACTGCAGATGAAGTGCACCGAGGAGGAGCGCCGGACCGTGATAGAGGCGATGGCCGTACTGGAGCGTCTCGTCAGTGACTGAGCAGCGCACCGCCGCCCCCGGCGACACCAGGAAGGCAGGCTTCGACCGCCGGCTCCTCCCCCCGATGATGCTGGGGTCGGTCCTGAATCCGATCAACTCCACCATCATCGCCGTGGCGCTCGTCCCCATCGGCGTGGCGTTCGGGGCGCCGGCCTCGCAGACCGCCTGGCTGGTCTCGGCCCTCTATCTGGCCACCGCCCTCGGTCAGCCGATCGTCGGCCGCCTCATCGACATCTTCGGCCCCCGTCGCCTCTTCCTCCTCAGCACCGGCCTCGTCGGCATCGCCGGCGTCGTGGGCACCCTCTCCCCGAACCTCGGCGTCCTCATCGCCGCACGGGTCCTGCTCGGCTTCGGCACCTGCGCCGGATACCCCGCCGCCATGGCCCTGGTGCGCAGCGAGGCCGAGCGAACCGGACAGGACAGTCCCGCGGGCGTCCTGACCACGCTGGCGGTCACCAACCAGACCATCGCCGTGGTCGGGCCGCTGCTGGGCGGCCTGCTGATCGGACTGGGCGGCTGGCGCTCCACGTTCGCCCTCAACATCCCCCTCGCCGTGGTCGCCGTCGTGCTCGGCCGGCTGCGGCTCCCCAAGCAGCCGCACACCCGGGCGGCCGGGCGTGGCGACCTGGCCTCGCGGGTCGACCTGCCGGGGATGGGCCTGTTCGCGGCCATGCTCTTCTCGCTGCTGCTGTTCCTGATGAACCTGCGTTCCGGCGACTGGTACCTGCCGGTGATCACCGTCGCCGCCGCCGTCGGCTTCACGCTGCGGGAGCTGCGCGCGAAGACACCGTTCATCGACCTCCGCGTCCTCGGCGGCAACGCCCCGCTGCTGGCCACCTACGGGCGCGCCCTGGTGGCCTACATCGTGTCGTACGCCTTCCTCTATGGGTTCACCCAGTGGACGGAGGAGAGTTACGGACTCTCGCCGTTCCACGCCGGACTGGTGCAGATCCCGATGTTCCTCGTGGGGATAGGTGTCTCCGTGACCGTCGGCCGGCGCAGCGGGGTCCTCGGCAAGCTCCTGCTCGGGGGCGTCGGCCAGATCGCCGCGTGCGCGCTGATGCTGACCCTCACCCCGGCGAGCCCGATCTGGGCGCTGGTCCTGCTCGCGGTCGTCTTCGGCGTGCCGCAGGGGTCCAACAGTCTGGCCCTGCAGAACTCCGTCTACTTCCAGGCCGACCCCGAGCGCACCGGCTCCTCCGCCGGACTGCTGCGCACCTTCGCCTACATGGGGTCGATGATCGCGTCCTCGGCCACCGCCGCGTCCTTCGGGGAGCGTGCCAGTACCGAGGGAATGCACCACCTCGCCTGGTTCATGCTCGGCGCGGGCGTGCTGTATCTGCTCATCACCGTCGTCGACCGGAGCCTGCGCCGGGTCTCGGTCGACCGGGACGGTTCTTCGTCCTCCCCGGCGTCCTCGTAGCGACGCACGGCCTGCCCCCGCGGGAGTTCGCTCCGGCACGCGCCGTGGAGTTCCTTGATGCGGAGGCCGTGCAGAGCGCGGTCGGCGCCTCCGCGGGCGACGTGGCCCGGGAGGGCGTGGTCATCGCGGCCGGGAAATACCGCCGTTGGGCCGTCGACCACCCCGAGCGGTTCCACCTCCTGTACGGGACGCCGCTGCGCTACTACGCGGCACCCGCCGAGGGAACGCCCAGGCGGGCGGCGCGCCGGACGAGCGCCGTCTTCGGGCGGCAGTTGTTCGCCGGCTTCTCCGCGGCGCGGCTCGCCGCCGCCGACACCGGCGGCCTCTCCGCCTCGGCTCCGGCCCACCTGGACGGGTTGGCCCCGATCGGCCGGGACGAACTGCCGCCTCCCGCGACCGCCCTCGTCCTGAGCGCGTGGAGCCACATGCAGGGCCAGGTCGTCCTGGAGGTCTTCGGGCACACCGCGATCCTCGGCGACCACCGGGCCGAGATCTTCCGGATGGCCATGCGGAACCTGGTCCAGCACATCCGCGACCGGATCCCGGCCACCCTGTCGACGAGCGGAGACGGCACGGGGGAAGCCACGCTTCCGGGTCAGTGCGGCCCTTCGGGCGCCCCCCAGGGCTGTTCGAGGGTCGCCTTCAGGGCTGCGACGGCGTCCTCGCCGATGCGGGCGGCGAGTGTGCGCTCCAGCTGTCCGACCATGGCTTCCGCCCGTTCGTGCACGGTCCGGCCCTTGGCCGTCCGCAGGATCAGCCGCCGGCGCGCGGACTCGGGGTCCGGGTTCTGTTCGAGCAGGCCGACCGCGATGAGGCTGTGGACCGCTTGGTGCGCCGTCTGCCGCGTGACACCCATGCGCCGGGCCAGCTCTGCCACCGTCGTGCCCTGCTCGTCGAGGACCGCGAAGACATTCAGCTGGGTCGCGGTGACGGGGTCCACGTCCTCGGCCTCCAGTGCCGCGAGCAGTCCCTCGTCGAACCACCGACGCGCGGCGCCCAGCAACTGCGGCAGGTTCCGGCCTCCGGCACCCATACGTTCCTCGTCTCCCCGCGGGCCACGGCACGGGTCTTGCACCGCCCGGACCGGCATGTCAGGCTACCTCACATTCATGTCAGGCACCCTGACATCGACTGCCGGTTCCGAGGAGATCGCATGACCTTCGAGTACGCCACCCGATACCGCCCGGCCTCGCACATCCCGCCGGAACCGGGAAAGCCGTACTTCATCGAGAAGGGCATGGGCGACCGGGCCCACCTCTTCACCGACCTGTTCACCGTGTACGCCGGCGGCGAGCAGACGGAGAACACCTTCAACTTCTTCACGTGCGAGGGCCCCAAGGGCGACATCATCCCGGCCCACATGCACGCCGACACGTACGAGGTGTTCTTCGTGACGGACGGGGCGGTGCGGCTCTACGTCGAGGAGCCGAACGGGACGCAGCACACGAAACTGCTCACCAGCGGGGACTTCGGCTTCGTCCCCAAGAACTGCCCCCACGCCTACCGCATCGAGCGCAACGGCAGCCGCATCGTCGGCGTCGCCTCGGGGCCCTCGGGCACCTTCGAGCGCTTCTTCGAGAACCTGGGCACGCCCACGGAGTCGCTCGGACTCCCCCAGGACCCCTGCGTCCCCGAGCCGCGGAAGTTCGGCACCGTGCCCCAGCAGTACGACGTCCGGTTCCTGCCCCAGCACCAGTGGCAGGTCTGATGCCCGCGCCGGACCTCCGCTCGGTGATCGCGGCGCCGCACCCCGACGTCGCGCCGCTCCCGCCATCGGCACCGGTCGGCGACGGGGTACGGCTGTACCGCGGCGTCGCCTACGCCGAGGTGCCCGGAGCCCGCCCCCTCGAACTCGACCTGTGGCTCCCGGAGGGTCCGGGGCCGCATCCGCTGGTCCTCCTCGTCCATGGCGGCGCCTGGCGCAGGGGGCATCGCGGGGACATGGGCCACCGCTTGCGTTCCTGGGAGCCGAGCCCGTTCGCCCGCATCGCCGCCTCGGGGTGCGCGGTCGCCTCGGTCGACTACCGGCTCAGCGGCGAGGCCGCCTTCCCGGCCCAACTCGACGACCTGCGCGGCGCTTTCCGCTGGCTGTCGGCACGCTCCGGCGAACTAGCCCTCGACACCGCGAGGACGGTGGTGTGGGGCGAGTCCGCCGGTGGCCACCTCGCCGCGCTGCTCGCCCTGGCGGACGGCATGCGGGGAATCGTCGGTGCCGTCGTCTGGTACGCGCCGACCGACCTCGGCCCGGACGCGGACAACCCGGACAGTCCGGAGGCGCTGCTGCTCGAGGGCGCCCCCTCCGAGGTTCCGGACCGCGCCGCCCTCGCAAGCCCGCTCCACCAGGTCCGTCCGGGAGCACCCCCCTTCTTCCTCGCGCACGGGGAGAGCGACTCCATGGTCGGCGCCGAGCACGCGACGCGACTGGCCGCCCGGCTCGCGGAGGTGGGGACGCCGGTCGAGCTGCGACTGGTGCCGGGTGCCGACCACGTCTGGTACGGCCTCGCCGAGAGCCAGGTCGAGGAGGTGTTCACCGCCTCGCTCCGCTGGGCCCGCGAACGAGCCGGCTGCTGAACGACGCCGCCCATGGGGCCGGAGGCACGCGGTGGACCGCACGGGAGGCACGGAATGCGGACCGCGCCGGAGCTATGGAGTGCGGACCGCATCGGGGATGAGCCACCTCAACAGGCCCATTTCCGGTGCCTGTCGACCTGTCGCCGCGGCCGCGCCGAGCCTCAGGACGGCGCGCTGCCGCAGCGACAGGTCGGCTGTGCCGCCGACGGCCGTCCCGAGCCCCGCCCGGTGAAGGTTCCGCGCCGCGCGTGAAGAGATCCGCGCATGATCCGGCGCCCAGCGGCAAGGTGAACCGGAACCGGCCGGAGCGATGGCTGAGGAGGCATCAACAAGCCTACCCAGCAGCCGCGTTGGCGTCGAATTCGGTCAAAGGGGTCGCGATCCGGAGGCCATGTCGCAGTGATAGCATTCCCGCGTCTTCGACCTTGATCAACTCGGCTCGCGTGGTGGTCCGAGGTCGGCCTGCTCTTCGTGTAACAGCGGTCATGCAGTTAGCGGATGTGTCGCGGGTCCTTTCGGGGTGTATCTGGTGATGCCTGCATGCCACGCACCAGGAAAGGTTTCCATGAATAAAGACACGCTCATATGGTGTCTGGCTGCGGCAGCGGTGGTCGCCGTCGGCGCAGCCGTGGTCCTCGTCATCCGCAACAAGGCCCTGGGGGCCAGGAGGAAGCAGGTCGAGGCGGCGCTCACCGCGCAGTTGAGCGAGTCCGAGGGCAAACTCGGCCACTCGCGCGCCGAGTTGCAGAAGTTCAGCGACGAACAGGCCGCCGTCATCCAGGAGGCCGAGCGGTCGGCCGAGGAGAGCACCAAGGCCGTCCTCAAGGGCGCGGCCCGCTTCCTGCAGAGTCTCGCCGCCGAGCAGACGACGCTCCTCGACGGCATCCAGCGCAAGTACGGCGGACACGCGGTCCTCTCCGACCTGCTGGACGTCAACCACGCCAACGCGCAGATGGCCCGCAAGGCCCAGGGCATCGCGGTCATGTGCGGCGCGCCGCTCGGCCGCCGCAACCAGCCCGCCAGCGTGTACGACGTCGTGCGCAGCGCGCAGGGACAGATCCGCAACTTCCACCGCGTCCAGATCATGCAGCAGAGCGGCATCGCGCTGAAGGCGTCCGCGGTGGCGCCCGTCGCCCTCGCGGTGGCCGAGCTGCTTGACAACGCTGCCAGCTTCTCGCAGCACGACGCGCCGATCGAGGTGACGTTCCAGCGGGTCCAGAGCAACCTGTGCATCGTCATCGACGACGCCGGCGTGAGCATGAGCGACGAGGACCGGCAGAAGGCGACGACGCTGCTGTCCGGCGAATCCGTCCCGCGCCTGTCGGAGCTGGGCACCCAGCCGAAGTTCGGCTTCCCGGTGGTCGGCCTGATCGCCCGTCAGTACGGCTTCAAGGTGGACGTCACCGGGGTCTCCCGGTACGGCGGCGTCCGGGCCGTCGTCCTGCTGCCCGAGGAGTTGTGGACCGTGGAGGAGACCCCGCCGACCCCGAAGGAGGCTCCCGTCACGAGGATCCGCCGGGTCGAGAGCCGCGAGGAGCAGCAGCCCGCGACGCGCACGCTGCACGGTCTGCCGAAGCGGGCCGACCGTCAGGAGCCCGTCGCGAGCCTCACCGACGAGACGGACACCCCGGCGGCGCGGACGCCCCGCAGGACCGCCCGCGGCTCCGGCGGTCTCGGCGCCCTCCAGCGTGGCACGCTCTCCGGCCGCGACCTCGCAGTTCCCTCGCCCGAAGGGTCCGAAGACGCATGACCACAGACATGTCGTGGATGGTCCGGGACATCGTGGACAACGTTCCCCGGGCACGGCACGCGGTGGTGCTGTCCGCGGACGGCATCCCCCGCGGGTCCACGGACGGCCTGACTCCCAAGGACGTCAGGACCATCTCCGCCGCCATGGCCGGCATGCAGTCGCTGAGCCGGGCCACCGCGCACTTCGCCGGACCGGCCGACGAGCGGCGGTGGAACCAGACGGTCATCGAGTTCTCCCACGGGTGGATCTTCCTGATCGGCGCGGGGCAGGGCGCCTACCTGGCCGCGGCCGCGGAACCCGACGTCGACCTGCAGCAGATCTCGTTCCGTATGCACCGGCTCGTCGCCCGGCTGGGCGACAACCTGACCTCGCCGCCCCGGGTGACCGCCGGTGACGCCCGGCGCGACGAGGCCGCGGGACCGCGGGAGGAGGCCGGCGCGTCGGGGTTCGTGCTCGCCGGGCTGGACCAGGCCATCGCCGACGTGCCGGGCGCCCGGCACGCCGTACTCCTCGGATCGGACGGGCTCCCGCGGGGCGCGACCTCCGGGATGAGCAAGGACCTCGCGGACACGATCTCCGCGGCCATGACGGGCATTCACGCCTACAGCCGGGTCACCTCGCAGTTCGCGGGCGGCCTGGAGGACGCCGAGTGGCGTCAGACGGTCATCGAGTTCCAGCACGGCTGGATCTTCCTGATCGCGGCCGGTGACGGCGCGTTCCTCGCCGCGTCGGCCGATCACGACTGCGACATCGAAGAGTTCACCGCACGTCTCGAGGACGCCGTTCCCACACTGCTCGCGAACCGGGCACCCCAGGGAGAGAGGGCCGACGATGCATGACGGACCGGACGACGAACTGGAACTGACGGCGCCCTTAGTCCCCCTGTTCGTGATCACGGGCGGACGCGAGCTTCCCGCGGACCACGAGTACGAGCACACCACCCTGGTCACCGCCCACGAGGACGCGCCCGGCGCTGCACCCGTGCTGTCCCCCGAGGCACGCAAGGTGCTGGACCTCGTCGCGGACGGGTTCCTGTCCGTGGCCGAGGTGTCGGGCCACACGCACCTGCCGATCGGCATCGTGCGCATCCTGCTGGCGCAGTTGGAGGAGAACGGCCTCATCCTCGTGAGGAAGCCCGTGCCCCGCGCCGAGCGTGTCGACCGCGAACTGCTCAGCGCCGTGCTCGACGGCCTGCGAACCCGATTCGGAGCGTGACTCGTGTATCTGGATCCAGCCGTCTCCAACTCCGTGAAGATACTCATCGTCGGGCACTTCGGGGTGGGCAAGACCACCTGCATCGGCAGCATCTCCGAGATCGAGCCGCTGCAGACCGAGGAAGAGATCACCGAGGCGAGCGAGGGCTTCGACGACCTGTCGGGGACCCCGGACAAGACGACCACCACGGTCGCCATGGACTTCGGCCGGCTCACCCTCAGCGAGGAGCTCGTCCTCTACCTCTTCGGGACCCCCGGACAGGAACGCTTCAAGGAGATGTGGGAGGAACTGTCCCGGGGTGCGCTGGGCGCCCTGGTACTGGTCGACCCCACGCGGCTCCACGAGAGTTTCGCCGTCCTGGACCTGGTCGAGCGGTTCGGGCTGACGTACGCCGTCGGCGTCAACCGCTTCGACAACACACCGGACTACCCGCTCGACGAAGTACGCGAGGCCCTCAACCTCTCCGAGGCGACTCCCATCGTGCACTGCGACGTCCGTGACGAGCAGTCCTCCGCGCAGGCGCTCATCGCCCTCGTCACCCACCTCATGACAGTCCTCGGCTAGGAGACACGCAATGCAGCAGCCCTTCAACGCGCCGGGCATACCGCCTGGTTGCCCCGCACACGGGAACGTCCAGCTGTTCGGCCCGGAGTTCGGCTCCGATCCCGAGGCCCACTACGCGGAGCTGCGCGCGGCCGGCCCCAGCGCGCCCGTCGACATCGCCCCGGGTGTCGAGGTCGAGCTGGTCACCAGTTACGACGCGAGCCTGTACATCCTGCAGAACCCGGCCTGGTTCGTCCGCGACTCGCGTCGCTGGAACGCGCTCAACGAGGGGCGGGTCCCGGCGGACAGCCCGGCGCTGCCGATGATGGGCTACCGGCCCAACGCCCTGTTCAGCGACGGCGCCGCGCACGCCCGGCTCCGGCAGGCCGTCACCGACAGTCTGGCCACCGTCAACGAACTCCAGCTCATCCGGCAGGTGCAGCAGTCCGCCGACTACCTCATCAGCCGGTTCAGCACCGAACTCCGCGGCCAGGCCGAGCTGATGGCGGACTACGCCCAGCCGCTCCCGCTCCTGGTCTTCAGCGACCTGTTCGGCTGTCCCCCCGAGATCGGCGACCGTGTCATCGTCGGGATCAGCGGCATCTTCGAGGGCACACCCGGCGCGGACGAGGTGCTGGGCGGAGCGCTCGCCGAGCTGATCGCCCTCAAGCACCGGCAGCCCGGCGAGGACCTGACGACCCGTCTGATGAAGCACCCCGCGGGTCTGACCGACGAGGAGGTCCTGCACCAGCTCGTCACCCTGCTCTCCGGCGGCACCGCACCGCTCGCGGCCGCCATCGGGACCAGCAGCGCGCTGTACCTCGGCGAGGAGTGGCAGGCCGGCCTGCCCATCGAGGACGCCGTCGTCCAGACCCTGTGGAACTACGCGCCGATCGCCAACTACGCGGCCCACTACCCGACGCAGGACGTCGAGCTGGGCGGCAGGACGCTCCGCGCCAACGACCCCGTGCTCATCTCCTTCGCGGCCGCCAACACCGACCCGAAGCTCACCGAGCACCGCGAGCAGCTGAGCGGCAAGGCGCATCTCGCCTTCGGCGCGGGACCCCATGCCTGTCCCGCCAAGGACCCGGCGTTCATGATCGCGGTCACGGCCGTGGAGTCGCTGCTCAACCGGCTCCCCGACGTCGAGCTGCGTGTCCCCTTCAAGGACCTCTCCTGGGTGCCCGCGCCCTGGAGCCGCTCCCTGGTGACCGTCCCGATCCGCTTCAGCCCACGCCAGGTCCCCTCGGCCGCGGCCCAGCGGGCCCACTCCCTGCCCGCCCAGGCGGCGCAGACGTCCGCGTCGGCCCAGCAGGCCTCCGGCGCCCCCGCGGCCCGTCCTGCCGCGCACGCAGCGCCGCAGCACAAGGGCGGACTCTTCAGCCGCTTCCTGGCGTGGACGCGAGGCGAGTGACGTAGGTAACCCTAAGAGACCAGAGTGTTATTGGATGCTTCAATCACCCCGCGGGTATGCATGGCGGCGTTTGCTCAGAAAGGAGCCGCCACCGTGGGGATTGCCACGACACCGTCCACCGACCGCCGGACAGCCGTCGCTCTCTTCTCCCGCCTGCGGACAGCAGAGGGCCAAGCCGATCCCTTTTCGATCTACACAGAACTCCGGTCGAGGGGGGCGGTGAGCCCCGCGCCCTGGGGAGGTTTCCTCGTCACCGGTTTCGCCACCTGCGACCGGATCCTGCGCAGCTCCGACTGGCTGGAACCGGACAGGAACTGGCGCGAGCGCCAGGGACCGCGCACCCGCTGGAGCGCCTCCTCCTCACGCGAGATAGGCCGCACCCTGCCGGCGCTCAACCCGCCGGAACACACCAGGGTGCGGCGCGCGGCAGGCAGCTTCGACCGCGGGACCATCGAGCAGATCGGGCGCACGGTGAGCCGGGTGACCGACTCGCTCATCGACACCCTCGAAGAGCGACTGCGCCACGGGGAGGCGGACTTCGCCGCCCTGGTCAGCGAGGAACTGCCGATCGCCGCCATCGGCGACTGGCTTCGGCTGCCGCCCGCGGACTGGCCTCGCCTGCGCGCTTTGACCCACGACCAGGTCTTCACCCAGGAACTGCTGCCCTCCGCGAGCCAGTTGGCGCAGTCCGACGCCGCCATGGCCGAACTGCGCTCCTATCTCACGGAAGTGGTGCGCCACCGGCGCCGCCATCCGGGCGAGGACCCCGTGTCCCGGTGGATCACCACCTGGGACGGCATGGAACCGGACCAGGAGAAGGCGGACGAGGCCGTCTATCTGCTGGTCCTGTTCATCCTGCTGGCCGCGCTGGAGACCACCTCCACGCTGCTGTCCACCATGACGTTCCTGCTCCTCGAACATCCTGAACGGTGGGACATGGTCGCCGCGGACCCCGGCATCGTGCCCGCGTTCGTGGAGGAGGCCCTGCGCTACGACTCACCCACGCACGTGATCAGCAGGGTCGCGGCACAGGACTGTGTCCTGGACGGTGTCGAGATCCACGCGAACGACATGGTCCATCTGATGGTGGGAGCGGCCCACCGGGACCCGGCCAAGCACCCCGACCCCGACCGCTTCGACCCCCTGCGCAAACCGGCCCACCTCGCCTTCAGCGGAGGCATCCACTACTGCCTCGGCGCCCCGCTGGCCCGCCTGGAGGCCCAGACCCTTCTCCGCCAACTCGTCGGACGACTGCCACGTCTCACCCTCGTGCGGCGCCCGCAGAGGGCACCCCGTGTCGCCTTCCGTCGTCTGCTGAACCTGGACGTCGCCCTCGCATGAACGACATACTTCCCGCTCTTCCGGAGCACTCCCCCGGCTCCATCGGCACCGTGCAGGACGGACCCGTCCTGCACGTGCGCCTCAACCCCTCGCACCGGGACGACACGCTGGGCGTCGCCGTCCTCGACGATCTGACGGCCCTCCTCGACGAGTTGCACGACCGGCCGGACGTGCGCGTCGTGGTCCTCTCCTCCCTGGGCGAGGACTTCTGTCTGGGAGCCGACCGCACGGAGTACCTGGCCGCGCTCGACGCGGACCCGACCGGCGCCACCATGCGCAGGATCGCGGACAAGGCCCAACGACTGTGCCGGGCGCTGGAGAACACCCACGCCGTCACCGTCGCCCGGCTGCACGGCAAGGTCGTCGGAGCGGGTCTCGCCCTCGCGGCGTACTGCGATCTGCGCGTCGGCGCCGACACCTGTAGGTTCCGGATGCCGGAGGTGGGCCTCGGCCTGCCCCCGGCCTGGGGAGGGGCCATGGGGCGGCTCGTGTCCGAGGCCGGTGTCGCGAGGATCCGCGAACTCATGCTCACCTGCGAGGTGTTCGACGCGTCCACCGCCCACCGGCTCGGGCTGCTCCACAAGATCGCCCCGGTCGACGAGCTGGACCGGACCGTCGCCGCCTGGACCAGGCCGCTCGTCCGACGGTCCCCCGAGAGTCTGGTCCTGACGAAGCGCATGCTCACCGGTTTCTCGCAGGCGTCCCGCACCTCCGACGTCTCCCTGCTCGACGCCCACCTCCTGACCGCCCACCTCGCCCGGCCACAGGGCCGCGACCTGACGGCTCTCTGAGCCGCACACCCCGCCTGTGCGGAACCGGACCTCCGCACAGGCAACTCGCCCACGAACCGCGGGGCGGGTTCTCTCTCCCCCCCCGGCGATCAGGCGGCGTAGCCGTCTCGGCATGCGTGATCCGGCCGGAGCTGGTTCGCTGGAGAGCGGGGCGTTTCACGCATGCACGAGGGAGATGCCATGAGCACCTATCGAGTCGCGGAGGTCCGGACCGCGAACGGTCCGTTCGAGATCGCCGAACGGGAGGTGCCCAAGCCGGGCCCAGGACACGTACGCGTGCGCGTCGAGGCCTGCGGGATCTGCCACAGCGACGCCTTCTTCGTCAGCGCCGGGCTGCCGGGCGTGACCTTCCCGCTCGTCGCCGGCCATGAGATCGCCGGGCGCATCGAGGAGATCGGCGAGGGCGTCCACGAGGGCTGGACGGCGGGCGAGCGTGTCGGCGTGGGCTGGTTCGGCGGAAGCTGCCTCCACTGCAGGCCCTGCCGTCAGGGCGACTTCATCGTCTGCGAGAACCTCAAGGTTCCCGGCTGGAGTTACGACGGCGGGTTCGCCGAGTCCGTGATCGTGCCGCAGGACGCGCTGGCGCGGATCCCGGACGGCCTGTCCTTCACGGAGGCGGCGCCTCTCGGCTGCGCGGGCGTGACCGTCTACAACAGCCTGCGGCGCAGCTCGGCCCGCCCCGGTGACCTGGTCGCCGTCCTCGGACTCGGCGGTCTCGGGCATCTGGGGGTCCAGTACGCGGTCGCCATGGGCTTCGAGACCGTGGTCGTCGCGCGCGGCGGCGCCAAGGCGGAACTGGCCGAACAGCTCGGGGCGCACCACTACATCGACAGCACCGCCGGTTCGCCCTCCGAGGCGTTGCAGGCGCTCGGCGGTGCCAAGGCCGTGCTGGCCACCGCCGCGAGTTCCCAGGCGACCTCGGCCGTCATCGACGGACTGCTGCCCCGCGGCGAACTCATCGTGGTGGGCGCGGACATGTCGTCCCTGGACGTCACTCCCACCCAACTCCTCATTCCGGGCAGGGTCGTTCGCGGTCATCCGTCCGGTACGTCGCAGGACGTCGAGGACGCGATGGGGTTCAGCGCGCTCTTCGGGATCCGGCCGATGATCGAGACCGTGCCGCTGGACGGAGTGGGTGACGCCTATCAGCGGATGCTGTCCGGTGACGCCCGGTTCCGCATGGTGCTGACCATGTCCTGAGGGACGGGACGATCGTGTCCGACGGTCCACTCCGCTCCCGGCGGCGGGCCGCGCACCGGTAGCCTTCGGCCTCATGATGCGCGCCTGGTTCCTGCCCCTGCTGTTGGTGCTCGCCGGCTCGCTGGCGGCGACCGGGTCGGCCCTGCGCGGGAGTCCCGGGCTCGGGGTCGTCCTCCTGCTGCTCTGCGTGCTGCTCGGGGGCGTGCACTCGCCTCTGGCCTTCCCCCGGTCGGTCGGTGCCCTCGAAGCCCAGCGCCGGAGCGCGGTCGACGGCCGGCCGGTCGTCTTCTGGCGGGCGGGATGCTCGTACTGCCTGCGGCTGCGCATGCGGCTGGGCCGTGACTCCCGTCAGGTCCACTGGGTGGACATCTGGCGCGATCCCGCGGGCGCGGAGGTGGTGCGGGCGGCCAACGACGGCAACGAGACCGTTCCCACGGTCCTCGTCGCGGGCCGCCCTCACGTCAACCCGGCCCCGGAGTGGGTGCGCGCGCAGATCACCTCCGCACCGCGCTAGGCGCCGCGAGGACGACCGATCGCGGTGAACGGCCCTCCTCGGCCGGGTCCGTGCCGGTCGCGCACTCACTCCTCCCGTAGGTTGAGGACCAGGTCGCGCGGCAGGCCGTGCGTGTCGTGCAGGTAGTGGAAGTCCTCGTCCCTCAGCGGGCCCAGGAAGCGGGGGCGGGCCAGGAGTTGCCGGCCGCGCTCCATGAGACGGCCGAACCGGCGTTCCTCGTCCAGCAGGATCTGCCGGACCTCGCCGGGATCCACGTCCTGACGGAAGTGATCGAGGGTGTGGAGCAGCAGTTCGTCCGGCAGGTCGCCGAGCGTGCGGGACGGTTCGTCCCGCCACAGAGTGGTGAGCACGCGGCGCACGAGGCGGCGCAGTACGTAGCCCTGGCCCGTGGCGGACGGGCGCACGCCGTCGCCGACGACCACGACGGACGAGCGCAGGTGGTCGACGACCAGCCGGAGCGAGGGTTCCTCCAGCGGCCACAGCGACGGCACGAGGCGGCGCCAGGGTTCGAAGACGTCGCAGTCGAAGACGGACGACTTGCCCTGGAGCAGGCAGGCGAGCCGTTCCAGGCCGAGTCCGGTGTCGACGCTGCGTTGGGGAAGCGGCACGAGGGATCCGTCCTCGAGCCGGCGATGGCGCATCATCACGTGGTTCCACACCTCGACCCAGCGGTCGTCACCGGTGGGCGTCGAGCGGGGAGGGCTGTCCCCGCTCCACAGGAAGATCTCCGAGTCGGGGCCGCACGGCCCGACCGGCCCGTTGGACCACCAGTTGTCCTCGACGGTGAGTTCCACGGGGACTCCGCGTTCCTGCCACAGCCCGAGGGAGTCCGTGTCCGGCCCGCTCTGCTCGTCACCGGCGAAGACGGTGACGTACAGCAGGCTCGGGTCGATCCCCAGCCCCTCGGTGAGCAGCCGGTGTCCCCAGTCGAGGCTCTGCGGCCCCTCGTAGTCGCCGAGCGACCAGGAGCCGAGCATCTCGAAGACCGTCAGGTGGGTGTCGTCGCCGACCTCCTCCAGGTCCGTGGTCCGCAGACAGCGCTGCACGTTGACCAGTCGTCTGCCGAGCGGATGGGGCCGGCCCAGGAGATACGGGGTGAGGGGGTGCATGCCCGAGGTGGTGAACAGCACCGGGTCGCCGCTCGGCGGCAGGAGTGTCGAGCCGGTGACGCGGCGATGACCGCGCTCCTCGAAGTACTCGACGAAGGTGCGGACGATCTGCTCCGTTTGCATGACGGGGTCTCCTTGGCAGCGATGCGGGGAGGCACCGGACAACGGGTCCGCCGGGACGACACCGGGGCAGGAGAGCCTGAACGCCACGGAACCACCGACGGGCCGTTTCCGGTCGCCGGTGGAAGGGGGAAGGTCAGACGGCGGCAACCGGTGAGCTGGTCGCTCGCGCGGTTGCGGTGCTGGTGCGGCCGGTGACGTTCATGGGCCGACGGTAACGGACCCGAGGGCAGGTCGGCACGCGGATTTCCCGCCGTGCGCCTCGCCACCCGGCTCGCGTCGCTCCCCTCTTCACGGCGCCCGGGGCGGACGGACGCTGGTCGCGGCGAGGCCGACACCGGCGGCGACGGTGCAGGCCGCCGCCAGGCCCGCCAGGGGGACCGCCCAGTGACCCGCGAAGCTGGCGGCGAGGACGAGCACCGCTCCTGCCGCCGGGTCCGGAGCGTCGCACCGGTGCTGCGTTCTCCATATTTCCTATCGATTTACTAGGAATATATTGACGGCCCGCCCGTCGACTGCGCAGGATGATGTACATGCCCTCTATGCAGCTACGACTCGTACGTCGTCGGCATATCGACTTCGGCCGCGTCACCGGCGCCGGCTGCTGTCGCGCCTAGGGCACCGCTCCCGACTTACGCGCTCGGCCGCGCCCCAGGTCCGAACGGACCACGACGCGGCCTCGGCTCTCGCGCGCACCCCTGATGCAGCGCCTTCGCGCAGCGATTCCGCCCCGGGTCCCCGAGCGGGACGCATGCCGTCCCTCTCCCCCGTTCGACGTCCCCAGCGGGACGGTCCTGTCGGCCGGGCGAAGGATCGCCACCGCAGGGAGCGGCGTGGGCCGCGCGCACGCATCACCCGACCCGCATGAGCCCCATCACCACATCGTGACGCCGAACTTGAGGAGACCATCGCCATGGGCCCCGCCACCGCGCCGTCCGGAGCCGAGCCGGAGTCCGACGGAACCGGGCCCGGTCGCGCCCACTGGCTGCACGTCGCCCGCGAGACGGCCGACGACCTGGCCACGGACGCGGTGGCGAGGGAGCACGCCGGGAAGATCCCGTTCGACGAGGTGTCCCGCCTGCGCGAGTCGGGGCTGCTGGCGCTGCTCGTGCCGGCGGAGGCCGGGGGCGGGGGCGAGGACTGGTCCACGGCCTACGCCGTGGTCCGGGAGATCGCCGCAGCCGACGGCGCGATCGGTCAACTGCTCGGCTGTCACTACTTCCTGTCCTGGAGCGCCCGGCATTTCTCCCAGTCCGCCGCCGTCACCCCGCAGCCCCAGCCGCACCGCAGAACCGCGGCACAGCACAAGTCGGCCGACGAGCAGGCGTGTTGGGCGGGCGGGTTCGCCCGACAGGAACCGTCGCCGACCCTGACGCGGAAGGGTGGCCACTACGTTCTCAACGGCCGGCAGCGGTACGCCAGCGGTGTCCTCGTGGCCGACCGGCTGGCCGTGCGGGCGGAGCGGGCCGACACGGGCGAACCCCTCGCCGTCGCCGTCGACCCCGCCCATCACGGTGTGCGGATCGACGCCGACGCCGACACCTTCGGCCAGCGGCTCGCCGCCGGAGGCAGTGTGGAGTTCGACAGCGTTCCCGTCCCCGTCCGCGACGTACTCGGCTCACTGTCCGCGGACGAGGACGTCCTGTCGCCCCTGACGGCCCTTTCCTCCCCGGTCGGACGTCTGGTCTCCGTCCAGCTCCTGCTCGGCATGGCCGAGGGTGTGCTCGCCGA
This sequence comes from Streptomyces sp. M41(2017), assembly GCF_002078175.1. Classification (GTDB taxonomy): domain Bacteria; phylum Actinomycetota; class Actinomycetes; order Streptomycetales; family Streptomycetaceae; genus Streptomyces. The sequence goes on from NZ_MWFK01000002.1 coordinate 596,674, forward strand.
GGCGCGCGAGTACAGCAGAGCGGGCCACTCCGTCTGGCACCCCGCCTGGCCGGTCGGCTCGCCGCAGGACCCGCACGTGTTGACGGTCGTCGGGGAACTCACCGTCCTCGTACGCTCCGCGTCCGCGCTGGCCGCCCAGGCGCTGGACGCCGTGCACGTCGGCCTGGCGCGCGGGGAGGACCTCACCTACGACGAGTGCGCGGAGATCTCCGCGCTGGTGGCCATGGCCGAGGCCGCCGCCTCCAGGGCGGCGCAGGAGTCCACCGCCCGCGCCCTCGACATCGTCGGCCCCCGCGCGACCTCCGCACGCCTCGGCTTCGACCGCTTCTGGCGCAACGCCCGCACCCACACGCTGCACGAACCGGTCGCCCACCGGGTCCGCGACGTCGGCGACTACTTCCTGAACGGCGCCCACCCGCCGTTCGCCCTGCCCTTCTGACCGAGAAACTCCGTGGCACCGCCCGACCGGCGGGCCGGCACGGCGACGACCAGGACCGCGGGGACAACCCCCGAGGTCATACGGGATAATGCACCCATGCGGATTTCAGCCAGGGCGGACTACGCGATCCGTGCCGCGCTCCAGCTCACCGCGTCCCGGGACGGCGGCCCGATCAAGGCCGAGGCCATCGCGGACGCCCAGGACATCCCGCACAAGTTCCTCGAAGGCATCCTGAACGACATGCGCCGAGGCGGCCTCGTGCTGAGCCGGCGCGGCGGCAACGGCGGCTACCGGCTGGCCAGGGCGGCGGAGTCCATCACCATCGCCGACGTCATCCGTACGGTGGACGGCCCCCTGGTCTCCGTGCGCGGGGTCCGCCCGCCGGAGCTGACCTACACGGGCCCTGCCGAGTCGCTGCTGCCCCTGTGGATCGCGCTGCGTTCCAACGTGCGCGAGATCCTGGAGGGCGTGTCCCTCGCCGACGTCGCCTCGGCCCAACTGCCCGCCAGTGTCTCGGCGTTGACCACGGCACCGGACGCCTGGGTCAATCCCTGAGCCGACAGGGCGTACAGGTCGCACGGACGGTGCGGGGCCGGGCTCAGCGGGCACGAGCGGTGACCGGCCGACGGGTGATCGTTCGCGCAGATGTGCTCGTGGAGACGCGCCCGAACCGCGACCTATCGTGGGGACACGTCTGAGGCACCGTCAGACAGGGGCGCCGTCTGCGTCCGTGGGACGGTCGCGGCGGGCGGTTCGTGGTTCGGTCCGGCGTCGAAGGAGGCCGCTCATGGCCAGTGCGTTTCAGGAGCGAAAGCTCAGAGGGATGTTCGCCGCGTTCGACGCGGACGGCGACGGTTACCTGCGCGAGGACGACTTCACGGCACTCGTCGGCCGTTGGAGCCGCCTGCCGGGAGTGGAGCCCGGGACCCAGTTGCGTACGCGGGTGGAAACACTGCTGATGGGCTGGTGGGCGGCCCTGCTGCAAGCCGGTGACGCCAACGGGGACGGCACGGTCGACATGAGCGAACTGCTGGCCCTCGTCGACCAGTTGCCCGCGATGGCCGACGCCGTCACCGCGACCGCCGACACGGTCTTCGACGCCGTCGACACCAACGGGGACGGCCGGATCACGCCGGAGGAGCACCGTCGTCTCGTCGAGACCTGGAACGGGCTGCCCGTCGACATGACAGGCGTCTTCGAACTCCTCGACTTGAATGGCGACGGGCACCTCAGCCGCGAGGAGTTCGCGTCGCTCTGGCGCCAGTTCTGGATCAGCGACGACCCGAAGGAACCGGGCAACTGGCTCTGCGGCCGCATCCCGGCCTGACCCCGGCACCCGTCGCCGCACCGGTCGCACCCGGAGCCCCTCGGCCGGACGGCCGTGGGGCTCCGGGTGTCACGGTGTCGCTCATCGGCGCGTCAGGGACTGGCGCAGCACGTCGTACACGTGGGTGTTGGGGTGCTTGCCGGTGAAGCGGTCCGACAGCGGGCCCACCGCCGTCACCGGTACGTCGACGCCGGTGTGACCGGACGTGGTCCAGTCGATGTAGAACTTCTTCTCGCTGCCGCGGATGCCGAAGGGGCCGTCCTCGGCGGAGACGCCGGTGCCGGACTCGTCGGCGGCGTCCGACTCCTCGACGGCCAGGCCGCCGGTCTCGTGGTCACCGGTGATGACCAGCAGGGTGTCGGGGTGCGTGGCGACGTAGGCGCGGGCGACAGCGACGGTCTTCTCGAGTTCCTGCATGGACTGCAGGACACGGGCGCCGTTGTTGGCGTGGGCGAACTCGTCCACACCCTCCTCCTCGACCATGAGGAAGAAGCCCTTCTTGTTCTTGTCCAGCGTTCCCAGGGCCTTGCTGGTCATGGTCGAGAGACCGACCACCGGGCTGTACACGTCGCCCTGGCCCTCGGAGCGCTGCTGGAACATCTCCTCGTTGGCGAAGAGACCGAGGAGCTTGCCGTTCTTGGCCCGGCTGAGCTGGTCCGCGCTGTTGACGTACGAGTAGCCGGCCTTCTTGGCCTTCTTGATGAGGTCGCCCTTGGTGCCCTTGCTGGCCTCGGACGGGTCCTCCGCGGGCTGGTCCTTGAAGGCGCCGGCGCTGCCCGCGGGCAGCCACCAGTCCTCGCCGCCGCCGAGGATGACGTCGGGCTTGGACACCTCGATGTACTGACGGGCGATCTCGTCCTGCGCCGAACGGTTGGCGGTGTTCGAGAAGAACGCCGCCGGTGACGCGTCGGTGACCTGCGCGGTGGTGACCAGGCCGGTGGCCTTCCCGGCCGCCTTCGCCTGCCGGCCGAGCGTGGCGAGCGGGTTGCCGTCCACGTCGACACTGATCGCGCCGTTGTAGGTCTTCTCGCCCGTGGCCCACGCCGTCGCCGCGGCGGCCGAGTCGGTGACGACGGCCTTCGGGTCGTCCGGCTCGGTGGTCAGCTGTCCCGAGACGGGCAGCTTGTCCATGGCGAGCTGACCTCCCAGACCGGCGAGGTGCAGGCGAGCGGCCTGGCGCGTGGCTGCACCCATGCCGTCACCGTTGATGAAGATGACGTTCTTCGCGGTCGGGGTCTTGGCCTTGGCCTGCGGAGCCGAGGCCGACGCGCCCAACGTCGGGTTGACCACCATCGTCACCACAGCGGCCGCGACCGCGGCGGCCGAGGGAGCGGCGAACCGACGAGCCCTACGAGCGTCCAGGGACACAACGTCCTCCGTTACTGTTCTTGCCCATTGCTTGACCGCGAACATAAGTTTCCATGGGGGGTGATTGACCAAGAACAGGTGACCAGCACACGTCGAAATCTCCAGCGGGAGGTGAAGACGTGAGCCCACTTGTCCGGACAGGTCGGCGCGTGACGAGGCCCGCCCTCCCCTCCGTGCACGCCCGCAGCGCACGCCCTCCCTGCGCGGAGCCGTCGACCACGGCGCAAGGGCCACCCCTCGGCAGGCGGCCGCGACACCGAAACCCGCCAAGGCGCTTTGGATGGTTTGCGCCTTATATCTTGGATCAGTGTCGAATGTACCGAGATGGGTTCTTCTCTCGTCGGGGTGTGCCCCCGTTCTGTTCACCGCGGGCTGGGTCCTCGGGGCCCATCTGGTGGGGCCCGCCTACGACCCGGTCACGCAGACGATCAGCGTCCTCGCGGCGTACGGCGAGTCGGGCTTCTGGGTGATGACCGGCGCACTGCTCGCGCTGGGCATCTGTCATCTGCTGACCGCCTGGGGACTGCGGTCGGTGGCCGTACCCGGCCGGCTGGCGTTGGCCGGCGGCGGAGTCACGGCGCTGGTGCTGGCCCTGCTCCCCGCCCCGATCAGCGGGGGTTCGCTGCGCCACGGCACGGCGGCCGCCATCGGGTTCGCGCTCCTGGCGCTGTGGCCCGTCCTGTCCGCGGACGGCAGTGAGTCCGCGCCCTGGGCCCTCAGACGCGTCCCGTCGATCACGGCCACGGCGGTCATGGTGGCCGGAGCCGCATGGTTCCTCGTCGAGACCCAGCGCCACGGGGACCTGGGCGTCGCCGAGCGCTTCGTGACAGGCGTCCAGTCCCTGTGGCCGTTCGTGGTCGTGGCCTCGTGCCTTCGCCACGCGAAGGTGCCGGAGGAGACGCGGGTCTGACGCGGACGCCGTTCCGGTCGCAGACCCGGGGCAACAAGAGACCCCGTCCCGCACAGGCGGAACGGGGTCTTCACAGAGCGCCGGGCAGGCCTTGCACCTGCATCTCCCCGCAGGAAGCGGGACGTCTTTCCTTGGACCACCAACGCATCGTGAGCCGGGGCGACTTCCGCCGACCCGCTCAAGATCAATCATACTGTAAGCCAGCAGCCCACCGTGTGCCACCCGAGCCCGCCCACCCGTTCCCTCGCGTCACACAGGAGAGTCTCTCCTGTTCCACGCGCCCTCCACCGGGCGAGGCTGCGGCACAGCACGCCCATGGCTCGCCGGGCGACCGCCGCGGTTCCACGTGACACGAGGGGCGGAGGCGTGGTACGAGCGGGCCGCGACAGCGAAGATCCCGGCAGCCCGGGGGAATGCGGCTGCCGGGATCCGTCGAGCGGAACTGCTCGTGTCGGCCCTACTTGGACTTGGGCTTGACGGCGTCCTTGGCCTTCTCCTTGGCCGAGCGCAGGTCGCCCTTGGACTCCTCGGCGCGCCCCTCGGCCTTGAGGGACTCGTTGCCCACCGCACCGCCGACGACCTTCTTGGCCTTGCCCTTGGCCTGCTCGCCCTTGGCCTGAGCCTTTTCGTCCGCAGCCACAACCACTCACACCCTGTCCTTCTCGCGAATTGATTCCTCTGCTGGGTCACCCGGCAGCGGATCCTCAAACACGGAACCGGCGAAGACGGCGAATGAAATCTTCGTCACATCGCAGTCCAGAGGAGGTTCATAAAGAAGATCAGGGAGTGTTGAGCGATTCGACAGGTCACCTGAACTGCTGGAACGGGCGACGGGTGCGGCCCACCGGCCGACGTTCAGGCGTGGATGTCGAAATTCTCGAAGCGTGTGTGTGGAGTCCGGGGCCCTGGGCACCCGACGCTCCGAGGAAACGTCATCGACTGCGTATGACGCTTTGCACGACTCCGTTGTTTCTTCTTGCGGAGTGTCGAGGAATTCTGATGAGGGAGCCGTTTTATGAGTGACAACATCTGGGGCTATCAGCCGACCACCGGTTACACCGCGGGCACCGACCTGATCGGATTCAAGGTCGAGGCGACCGACGGCAGCATCGGGAAGGTCGACAAGCACTCGGACGACGTCAACTCCTCGTACCTCGTCGTCGACACCGGCGTGTGGATCTTCGGCAAGCACGTGCTGCTCCCGGCCGGCACCGTCCAGACGGTCGACCAGGCCGAGCGGAAGATCTTCGTCGCGCTGACCAAGGACCAGATCAAGAACTCTCCGGAGTTCGACAAGGACAAGCACGTCGGCGACTCCGGCTATCACCAGCAGGTCGGCGAGTACTACCAGACCCACCGCGCCTGACCGCACAGCGCCGTCGCGGAAGGGGGCCGACCGGAGTCACTCCGGTCGGCCCCCTTCTTCGTATGCGGTCCCACGGTTGTGGGAGGGGGACGCCGCCACGGCCTGCGCGGCGGTGTCCGCCGCAAGCTCAGCCCTGCGCCAGCTCCGCCACCGGCTGCCACTTCTCCCACCCGGCGAGACGCTGCTCGTAGTCGGCCTTGGCGATGCCCAGCGGCGCCGAACCGAAGAAGCAGCGCAGCGGCGGCTCGTCGGCGTCCACGATCTCCAGGACGGCCGAGGCGGACGCGGTCGGATCGCCCGGCGTGCCGACCCTCTTGCGTCGCTGCTCCTGCACCTCCTTGTGGAATTCGGCGTACGCGGGCAGCGGTTCGGACGTGCTCGACGAGGAGCCCGCCCAGTCCGTGGCGAACCCGCCGGGCTCGATCAGCGTGACCTTGATCCCGAACGGCGCCACTTCCTGTGCCAGCGCCTGGCTCATGCCTTCGAGCGCCCACTTCGACGCGTGGTAGATGCCGACCAGCGGGAAGGCACTGATGCCTCCGATGGAGGAGACCTGAAGGATGTGTCCGCTGCCCTGCTCGCGCAGGATCGGCAGGGCGGCCTGGGTGACCCACAGGGCGCCGAACAGGTTGGTCTCCAGCTGCGCGCGGGCCTCCGCCTCGGTGAGCTCCTCGATCAGTCCGAAGTGGCCGTAGCCGGCGTTGTTGACCACCACGTCCAGGCGTCCGAACCGCTCGTGCGCCTGCTGGACCGCGGCGAAGTCGGCGTCACGGTCCGTGACGTCGAGTTGCAGGGGCAGCAGCCGTTCCCCGTACTTCTCGCGAAGATCGCCCAGCGTGGACAGGTCGCGCGCCGTCGCGGCCACCGAGTCGCCGCGGTCCAGCGCGGCGATGGCCCACTCCCTGCCGAAACCGCGTGAGGCACCGGTGATGAACCAGATCTTCTGCGTCATGGTGTGCTCCTCAAGAAAAGACGTCCCCGTACGATCATCGCGTCACGGTGTTTCTTGCACCAGCCAACACCTTCGAGTGGGCTCGAAGGCAACTTCGGCACTTCCGCGTGCGGCCTGCGCCGTCGTTCGGGAGCAGCGCCCGGAAGGACGGCGAAATCCCCTCGACGGGCAGCCCCGCGGCGACCATGATCGGCACTCGTGACGACGTCCGAGCAGTTCCTGGTCCGGGCCGCTGCCCGCAACAACGCCGAGTGGTGCGCGGCCATGAGCCGGTCCCACGGCCTGCCGAGCGCCTTCGCGCCCGGTGCCTGGACGGCTTCCGAACGCACACCGCTGTTCTACCCCGACGCGGTGACGCTGGAGCCCGGTACCGACCCCGCGGGGCTGGTGGCGCGGATCGACACCCGTACGCCCGGCGCGTCCGTCAAGGACAGCTTCGCCGACCTCGATCTCGGCAGCGCCGGCTTCCAGGTCCTGTTCGAGGCCCGGTGGATCCATCGACCGGCGGGCGCGCCGGCTGTCGTGTCGGGTCTCGCCCCGGAAGTCGCGGCCGACACCGCCGCACTGCGGGCCTGGTCGCTCGCCTGGGACGACGGGGACGGCAACGAGTGTCTCTTCCGGCCGGAACTGCTCGACGACCCCGCCACCGCGGTCCTCGTCGGGCGCTCCGCCGACGGCCGGGTGGTGGCCGGAGCGGTGGCGAGCCGGGGTAACGACGTGGTCGGCGTCTCGAACGTCTTCGCCCGCGAGGGCGGCCCCGACGCGGCCTGGTCCTTCGCGCTCACCGCGACCCACCGCCTGTTCCCCACGCTCCCCGTGGTCGGCTACGAGCACGGGGAGGACCTGACGGCGGCCGTACGCCACGGCTTCGAACCGATCGGCCCGCTACGGATCTGGCTGCACCGGCAGTGAACGATGATGTCGAAGGGCCGCGACCCGGTCCTTTCGGCCAGGTCCGCGGGGCGTCTGCCCCCGCCGCGGACCTCGTGGTTGACCTTCACCTTGGGTGAGGCCACAGCATCGGTGAGGCCGGGCGAGGTGCCCGGCTCGAGGAGGAGACGAGCATGGGGTTGCTGACCATCGGGGCGTTCGCGAAGGCGTCCCGGCTCTCACCGAAGGCACTGCGGCTCTACGACGAACTGGGTCTGCTCCGGCCGGCGCACGTCGACCCGGTGACCGGCTACCGGCTCTACGCGCCGGACCAGCTGGACCTGGCACGGCTGGTCGCGTGGCTCCGGCGGCTGGGAATGCCCCTGGCCCGCATCCGGCACGTCTGCGCGCTGGAGCCCTCAGAGGCGGTGCCGGAGCTCCGGCGGTACTGGGCCGAAGTCGAGGCCGACACCGCGGCCCGGCGCGATCTCGCCTCCTTCCTCGTCGACCACCTGTCACGGAAGGACCCTGCCATGTCCGCCGACACCCCGTCCCTGAGCATCCGTTATGCCGCCCTGTCCGACACCGGCCTCATCCGGGAGAACAACCAGGACACCGTGTACGCCGGCTCCCGGCTGCTCGCGGTCGCCGACGGCTTCGGCCGTGCGGGCGCCACGGCCGGCGCCGCCGCCGTCGAGGCCCTCAAACCCCTCGAAACCGCGGGTTTCGCCGCGGGTGATCTCCTCAACGTCCTCGAAGAGGCCGTCGCGGAGGCCAAGTCGGCCGTCGCCGGTGCCACCGGCTCGTCCCCCGCGGAGTCCGGCACCACGCTCACCGCGATGCTCTGGACGGGCTCGCAACTGGCCCTTGTGCACATCGGCGACTCCCGCGCCCATCTCCTGCGCGACGGCGAGCTGTTCCAGATCACCCACGACCACACGATGGTCCAGTCGATGGTGGACGACGGGCGCATCACTCCGGAGGAAGCGGTCTCGCACCCGCAGCGGGCCCTGCTGCTGCGCGCCCTGGGGCACGGGACCCACGGCACGCCCGACGTGCGCCTGCACGACGCCCGGCCGGGTGACCGCTATCTGCTCTGTTCCGACGGGCTGTCCACCGTGGTGGAGATCGCCGAGGTGCGCCGGGTCCTCACCGAGGTGACCGATCCCGACGAGGCGGTCCGCGAACTCGTCGGTCTCGCCAACGGGTTCGGCGGCCCCGACAACGTCAGTTGCGTGGTCGCCGACGTCGTGGAGGGCCAGTCGTAGAGGTGGACTGGAGAAAGTAGAGGCGGCCGGTCGGTCTCACGAGAGCGACCGGCCGCCTCTGCGTGCCGCCCGGTGGCTCCGCACCTGCGGCGGCCTCGGCAGCCGGGCGGGGCCGTCTCCTGAGCCAGGCCATGGCAACACACACGTGGAGGATGCGTCGCAGGTCCCGACGGCCCCCGCCGAAGGGGCTAGCTTGGGGACGCGAGCCCGGCACAAAGTCCGGCCATGAGTTCTTTGTCCCCCACCCCAACTCCAACCCCAACTCCAACTGTGAGGCGCTTCGTCATGAGCCTGAGCATCCGCAACCAGCTTCCCGGCACCGTCACCGCAGTCACCACCGGCGAGGTCATGGCGACCGTCAAGGTGCGCCTGGACGGGGGTCAGGACCTCACCGCGGCGATCACGCAGGAAGCCGTCAAGGACCTGGGACTCGCCGAGGGGTCACCGGTGCGCGCCATGATGAAGTCGACCGAGGTCGCGCTCGCCACCGGTCCCGTCGAGGGCCTGTCCATCCGCAACCAACTGCCCGGCACGGTCAGTGATGTCGCCACGGGCGGGGCGATGGCCACGGTCAAGATCACGGTCGACGGGGGCGAACTGACGGCGGCGATCACCAAGGACGCGGTCTCCGACCTGTCACTGGCGCCCGGTTCGTCGGTCGTCGCTCTCATCAAGTCGACCGAGGTGTCCCTCGCGACCGCCTGACGCGGGCCGGGGCAGTCGGTGCCGGTGACGCCCGTGAGGCGATGAGGGCCACGGTCCGGTGCGCCGCCTCCCGGTGAGAACATCGACCGGTCCGGCGCCGGAGCGGGGGCGGATGCCCCGCCAGGAGCGGGCTCCGTCGAAGCGCCGGTCCGGGCCCGCGCCTCACAGCAGGTGAGCATCCGCGCCGCTCGGGGAAGGCGATCGTCACCGAACACCGGCGACGAAAGGACACCCGCGTGGCCAGAGACCGGCACAGCACCGTCGAGGCCGCCGCCGACCGGACCCGGCGTGTCCCTCCCGGCCAGCACCACGTGAACGGCTGGCCGGTCTCGCACTACGGACCCGTCCCCCGCTTCCGCCCCGAGCGCTGGAACCTCCGGGTCTTCGGCGCCACCGCGGGCGGCGTCGACCGCAGTTGGACCTTCGAGGAACTGGCCACCCTGCCGCACACGACGGTGATCGCCGATCTGCACTGCGCCTCGGGGCCGACGTCCACCGACCACGAGTGGTACGGAATCCCCGCCGCGGCCCTGCTGGAGCTGGTGCCGCCCGCACCTGAGGTCACGCACATCATGACGTGGGCCGAGTACGGCTACACGTCCAACGTCCGGCTTGCCGACTTCACGGCACCGCAGACGCTGTTGGCCACGCACCACGACGACGAACCCCTCACCGCCGAGCACGGGTTCCCGCTGCGTCTCGTCGTGCCGCACCTGTACGGCTACAAGAGCACCAAGTGGCTCCGCGCCGTCGAGTACCTCACCGAGGACCGCCGAGGATTCTGGGAGGACCGCGGCCACCACACCATCGGTGACCCCTGGCAGGAGCAGCGCTACGCCCACCAGGAGGCGGACGGCGAGGGGGCACGACCGCACGTCTGAACAGCCCGGCCCGATACCCGACACCCGCACGGGGTGGGCGACTTCACGGACCGGATCGGCGCGGTTCCGCACCGAAGGCCGGCCCGGGGGAGGATGGCGTGCGTGCCGAACAAGCCGAACGCCCCGGAGACCATCGAGCTGACCGAGGACGAACTCCGCGCGATCGCGGGGTACGCCGCCGACTGTGCTTCCCCCGTGCTGTCCCTCTTCGAACGGGACCTTCCCTCCGACACACGCCCGCGTGACGCCGTCGACGCGGCCCGCGTCTTCGCAGCGGGCGGACCGCGCACCGGCGCTCTGCGGCAGAGCGCCTGGGCGGCGTTCAAGGCGGCCCGCGAGCCGTCCCTCTCCCCCGCGGCGGCCGACGCGGCTCGTGCGGCGAGCCATGCGGCCGCCGCCGCGTATCTGCATCCCAAGGCGAGCGCTCATCAGGTGAAGCACATCCTGGGCGCCGCGGCTCACGCGGCGAGGGCGGAAGAACTCGCGTCGGCAGCGGGCACCGAAGGCACGCGCGTGGGCGCGGGGGCGCTCGCAACGGCTCGCGACCACGCCCCGGCCGCGGTCAGGACCGTGCTGGGCCGCCTGCCGGTCGCGCCGCCCGGAGGCGGGCCGGTCGGCGCACTCGTCCGGGCTCTCGACGCGGCGCTCCGCACCTGAACGCGCCGACGCGGCGGTGTCCCGCCGAGGAACGCCTACGCGGTGTCGGGCTTCCCGAACGCTCGTCTGCCGTGCACGAGGAACTCCCGTACCGACGCGTTGTCCGAGCCCCTCCAGACGAGGGCGAGCAAGGCGGGTGCCTCGACATCGTCGATGGTCCGGGCGGTGAGCCGGTCGCGGTGGCCGGCGGCCATCGAGTCGCTGAGGACGGCGACGCCGAGCCCGCGGGCGGCGAGGTCGGCGATGGCGTCCGCGGCGCTGGCCTGGAGCGCGATCGCCGGCTGGAGGCCCTGTGCGGCACAGGCGCGGTCGAAGACCGTCCGCAGGCCCGTCCCGGCCGGCATGCACACGATGGGGTGGTCGGCCAGGTCGCGCAGCGTCACCTGGCGCCGCTCCGCGAGCGGATGTCCGTGCGGGACGGCTGCGACGAGCCGCTCGCTGATGATGGTCAGCCTGTCGAGTCCGTCGGGGGCGGTGGTCGCGGTGCCGACCAGGGCCAGATCGACGACGCCGGCCCGTACCTGTTCGAGCAGCCGGTCGGAGGTGTCCTCCAGGAGGGAGATGTCGACGCCGGGATGGGCCTCGTGGAAGGCGGCGAGGGCGTCGAACAGCGGGGCGATCGTGCATCCGGTGACCATGCCGACGGTCAGCCGGCCCCGGATGAGCCCGGTCACCTGGCCCACCGCCTGGCCGACCGCCTCGGCCGCCGCGAGGGCAGCGCGGGCAGGCCCGAGTGCGGCCTTTCCCGCGACGGTGAGGGTGGCGGTGCGCCCCGTGCGGTCGAAGAGCTCGGCACCTAGCTCAAGCTCCAGTCGGCGGATCTGGGCGCTGACACCGGACTGGCTGATATGGACGCGCTCGGCCGCCCGCGTGAAGTTCCGTTCCTCGGCGACCGCGACGAAGTACTCCAGCTGCCTCAGGTCCATAACTGGAAATTCTAGCTCCGAGCACATCCATCTGTTGGACTTCTGATTGTCGGGAGACCACGCTGGAGAGACACCGGACGCCACGAGAAGCGGAGAAGTCCATGCCGGAGCATGCGAAGGCCCTGCGGCCCGAGGACCTCACACGGCTGTTCGTCGAACGGTCCAACGCAGGTGACGCGGCCGGAGTCGCTGCCCTGTACGAGGAGGGCGCGGTGATGGCCTTCCCGCCGGGCGAGTTCACGGTGGGTCGTGAGGCGATCCGCGCCCTGTGGGAGAAGGTGCTGGCCGGTGGCCCGCGCTTCGAACCGGAGCAGCCGCTGCCGACGCTGGTCAGCGGCGACATAGCCCTGACCTCGACGCCTCCGAAGGACGGGGCCGGCGCGCGGGCCCAGGTCGTCCGCCGTCAGCCGGACGGAAGCTGGCTGCGCCTGCTGGACCAGCCCGAGTTCGCCCCACCGGCCCGGTAGGGCGGGCACCCGCGAGGTCCCGGCGCGACCCGCGGGCGTCGAGCGGGCGCGCCGGAGCCGGATTCGCCCGCCGGATCGGCGGTAGTCGCGGCGGTCAGTCGCGGCGGCGGGCGACGTACACGGTGTTCGCCGCGGTTCCGCCCTGGAGCGGATTGTCGAAGTCGACCACGTGGGCGGCCGTGTCCGTGAAGACCTGGGCGAGGACCTTGCCGAACTCCTCGTCCGGCGGATCGTTCGACCACAGCGCGAACACGCCCCCGGGATGCAGCAGGTCGGCCAGGGCCGTCAGACCGGGCACGCCGTAGAGAGCGGCGTGGCTGGGGTGCAGCACATGGCGCGGCGAGTGGTCCACGTCGAGGAGGATCGCGTGGAACCGGCGGCCGGGGGTCTCCGGGTCCAGCCCACGAGGGGCGCCGTCGGCCCCGCTGTCCGTGTCCTCCGTGACACCGGTGTCCTCCGGCGAGGCGGGGGCGCCGGTCCCGGAACCGCCGGTGACCATGGCGAAGAAGTCCCCGAGCACCAGGCGGCAGCGCGGGTCCGTCGACAGTCCCGTGCCGAGCGGTACGAGTCCGCGCCGGTGCCAGTCGATCACTTGCGGCAGGGCGTCGACGACGACCAGGGAACGCACTCGGGGGTCGTCCAGCGCCGTCCGGGCGGTGTATCCGAGGCCGAGTCCGCCCACGACGACGTCGAGCGGGCCCTCGGCCAGTTCCGCCAGGCCGAGCCGGGTCAGTTCGACCTCGCCCTCGGTGAAGAGACTGGACATCAGGTACTCGTCGCCGAGCTTCACCTCGTACACGTCCTCCCCCGACGAGGGATCGCGTCGTCGGCGGAGGCTGATCTCGCCCATCGGGGTGGGCTGCCAGTCGAGTTCCTGGAAACGTGCGCTCATCCGGTGTCCTGCTCCCCGTCGAAGGTCCACTGCCGCGAGCGGGTTGAGGTACGCCGCAGGAAGGCACCGTACCGGCAGGTCAGGGCCGGATGCTCACGGGGACCCCCGAGGGATGCTCCCCGGGTGGAGCGGTCGCACACCCGTACGCACCCTGTCGGCCGCGCGGACGCACCGGCCCGGGCCGGTGTCGCAGTTTGTTTGGGTTGATGCGTATCCGAGTTATTCATGTCGTATGAGCACTCTCGACTACGCCGACAGGTCCGACTTCGACGACGCCGAGCGGGGTTTCGTCGCCGCTCTGGAACCGGCGGTCATCCGTGCCGAGGACGGCCGGGTGGTCTGGGACGGCGACGCGTACGCGTTCCTGGACGCGGAATGTCCGGACACCGCGCACCCGAGCCTGTGGCGGCAGAGCCAGCTGTGCAACAAGCAGGGGCTCTTCGAGGTGACCGATGGCATCTACCAGGTCCGGAACCTGGACCTGTCGAACATGACGCTGGTCGAGGGCGACACGGGCGTCATCGTCATCGATCCGCTGATCTCGGCCGAGAACGCCGCCGCCGCGCTGGCGCTCTACCGAGCGCACCGGGGAGAGCGCCCGGTCACGGGGCTCGTCTACACCCACTCGCACGGCGACCACTTCGGCGGCTCGCGCGGCGTCCTGCCGCACGGCCACGCGCCGGTGCCGGTGATCGCCCCGGCGGGTTTCCTGGAGCACGCCGTCGCGGAGAACGTCTACGCGGGCGGCGCGATGACCCGCCGGGCCGTCTACATGTACGGCGCCGAACTGGACAAGGGGCCCGCCGGGCAGATCAGCGCGGGGCTCGGCATGACGACGTCCAAGGGCACCATCACCCTCGTACCGCCGACGCTCGACATCACGCACACCGGCCAGGAGGAGACCGTCGACGGTGTGCGGATCGTCTTCCAGATGACGCCGGACACCGAGGCGCCCTCGGAGATGAACTTCTACTTCCCGGACCGGCGGGCCCTGTGCATGGCGGAGAACGCCACGCACAACATGCACAACATCCTGACCCTGCGCGGCGCGGTCGTGCGGGACACCCGGATCTGGGCGCACTACCTGAACGAGGCGATCGCCCTGTTCGCCGACCGGGCGGACGTGGCGTTCGCCTCGCACCACTGGCCGACCTGGGGCCGTGACCGGATCGTCGAACACCTCGCCGGGCAGCGGGACATGTGGGCCTATCTGCACGACCAGACCCTGCGCATGACCAACCAGGGGCTGACCGGGACCGAGATCGCCGAGCGGATCGAGCTGCCGCCGGCCGTCGCGAACCGGTGGGCCAACCGCGGCTACTACGGTTCCGTCAGCCACAACTCCAAGGCCATCTACCAGCGCTACATGGGCTGGTTCGACGGGAACCCCGCGCATCTGTGGGAGCACCCGCCGACCGAACTGGCCCAGCGCTTCGCCGCCGACTACGGCGGTGTCCCCGCGCTCGTCGCCAAGGGCCGGGAGTACGCCTCGGCGGGCGACCTGCGCTTCGCCGCGACCCTCCTCGGACACGCGGTCTTCGCCGCACCGGACGACCCGGACGCCAAGGAGGCCCTCGCGGGCGTGTACGAGCGGCTCGGTCACGGCTGCGAGAACGGTCCGTGGCGGAACTTCTACCTGATGGGCGCGCAGGAACTGCGGGGCAGCGTCGCGCACACCGCGCTGGAGACGACCAACCCCGAGATGGCCATGGCGCTGACGGTCGACATGCTCATCGACTCCCTCGCCATCCGCGTCGACGGCCCGCGTGCCTGGGACGAGAGACTCACCATGACGTGGCACCTCACCGACGAGGGACGGACCTGGCGGATCCAGCTGTCCAACGGGGCGCTCACGTACCGCAGTACGGAGACCGCGACCGGCGGGGCGGGTCCGGCGCCGTCGGCCGATCTCACGCTGACACTGACGAAGCCGCAGCTGCTCGCGCTCCTCGCGGGCGAGGGGTTGGACGGCGTTCAGGTCGAGGGCGACCCTCAGGTCCTCACCACGCTCTTCGGTCTGCTCGACACTCCGGACCCCGACTTCCCCATCGTCACCCCCTGAGCGTGCCCGTCCGCACGCCGCCCGACCGCCTCGTGCCCGCCGGGGGCGCGGCGGTCGGGTCCGGAGACCGCAGCGCCTCGTCCGAGCCCACCGGGGGAATCCTGTGAGCGCGACACAACTGACCCTGGGAGCCCTCGGCTTCGGGTCGTTCGAGTTCACCGGCGGCGGCACCCTGATCAACCTGGTGGCGGCGACCACGAACGCGCTCAACGGAGCCCTGCTCGCCCGTCGGCCCGACCACTACAAGAACTTCACCGTGATCGGCATCCTGCTCATGGCGCTGCTCGGCGGGATCGGTGGCGGAGTGAGCCGGGACGTCCTGGTGGGCCGTGTGCCGGCCGCGCTCACGAACTCGTCGTACATCGCGCTCTGCCTGACCGCCGGGGTCATCGGCCATCTTCTGGCCTACGACAAGGGGCAGTTGTTCCGTGAGGGGCTCTTCCAGTTCGTCACCTCGTTCGCCCTGCCCTGGTACGCCATCGTCGGCGCGCAGACGGGCGTGGAGGTGGGTCTGCCGGTTCTGGGATCGCTGGCCCTCGCCGTGGTCGGCCCGACCGCGGGGCGGTTCCTCATCGACGTGTCCTGCGGTGTGCCGCCCAAGCAGTTCGTCCGCGGGGAGTGGTTCGTCGCCATCGCCGCGCTCACCGGTGCGGTCTGGATCGTCCTGGACCAGGCGGGACTGCCCCGCGCCGCGAGCGCGCCCGTGGCGTTCCTGGTCGGTTTCACCGTCCGGCTCACCGCGCTCTACCGCGGCTGGGAGGAACCACTGGCCGCCGAACCGGCGGGTGTGTACCGGCACGACGACGGACGTCCGCTGCTCGGCCGCAAGATCGCCGGCAGGTCCGCGCGCGAGATGCGGCTGCTCGGCCTGACCGTGGAACCGGATCCTGATGCCGGGGCGCGTGCCCCCGGCCCGCCGCGCGGCTCCGGTGCGGGCCGACCGTAGTCCGGCGTGGGAGACGTCGGTATCAGGCCGTCGTCCCGGCCGGTGGGGCGCCGCGTTCGGCGAGGACCGTCGCACGGAACTCCGCGACGACCGGCCGCAGATCGACGCGGTGCCAGGCGGCCCACAGCTGGATGGACCCTTCGTACCAGGGCAGTTCGCGGACGGCGACACCGTCGGAGGTGCCGCGGACCATGCTCCGCTGGATGAGCGCGAGGCCCAGGCCGGAGGCGACCAGGCCGAGCGCGGTGAGGGGGTCGGCCGCGTCGAGTCTGATGTCCGGGGTGAAGCCGGAGGCGACGCAGGACGCGACGAACGTGTCGCGCCACGCCGGGTCCTGGGCGTCGCCGACCGCGATCCACGGCTGCCCGTCGAGGGCCTCGGGGGTCAGGTCGTCCTGCTCCGCGAGGGGGTGTTGCGCGGGCAGCACCAGGAGCAGGGGGTCCCGGAGCAGGGGCGCCGCGTCCAGGTCCGGTTCGTCGTCGCCGGGCGGGGTGCGGACGAGGGCGATGTCCAGGCTGCGCTGGCGCAGGCCCTCGAACTGCGCGGCCGACTCCTGGTCGTAGAGCGCGACATGGATGCCGGGGCGGTCCTCGCGCAGGGCCCGCAGGGCGGAGGGCAGCACGCCGGTGTGCATGGCGTCGGCGACGTACCCGATGCAGAGGCCGCCCTCCTCGCCGCGGCCGAGGCGCCGGCCCAGGTTCTCCAGGCGGTCCGCGTGCCGCAGCAGGGCGCGCGCCTCGGTCAGGAAGACCCTGCCGTCGGAGGTGAGCCGGATGCGCTGCTGGCTGCGTTCGAACAGGGTGAGTCCCAGGTTCTTCTCCAGCTGGGCGATCTGCCGGCTGAGCGGCGACTGGGAGATGTGCAGGCGCTCGGCGGCGCGGCCGACGTGTTCGTCCTCGGCCACGGCGACGAAGTAGCGCAGTTGTCGCAGGTCAAGCATGTAGGACCTCGGAGGACTCAAGTGTGTCCGAGCAAGTCTTGGACAGTCTCATGTAGGGATCCTAACCTCGAACACGCAAGGCCGACGGATCGACCATCCGGCCTCTTATCCGTCCGAACCACCATCACGAGGATTCCTTCATGAGCATCACGTCCCTTCTGCCCGGAGCGCTCGGTTTCGGCACCGCACCGCTCGGCAACATGTTCCGCGCCATCCCCGACGAGGAGGCCGCGGCCACCGTCGAGGCGGCCTGGGACCATGGCATCCGCTACTTCGACACCGCGCCCTTCTACGGGGCGGGCCTCTCCGAGCTGCGGCTCGGCGAGGTCCTCGCGCGGCACCCGCGCGAGGACTTCGTCCTCAGCACGAAGGTCGGCCGCGTGATCCTCGACGAGACCGAGGACCCGGCCGCGCGCGATCTCGGTGAGAAGGGCGGCCTCTTCGAACACGGCCGGCCGAACAGGATGGTGAACGACTACTCCGCCGACGCCACCCTGCGGTCCGTCGAGGACAGCCTGAAGCGACTGCGGACCGACCGCCTCGACATCGTGTGGGTGCACGACGTCGCCCAGGACTTCTACGGGGACGAGTGGCTCGCGGCCTACGAGAGCGCCCGCACCGGCGCCTTCCGCGTGCTGCAGAAGCTGCGCGAGGAGGGGGTCATCAAGGCCTGGGGCCTGGGCGTGAACCGGGTGGAACCGCTGGAACTGACCCTGGACCTGGACGAGCCGAAGCCCGACGCGTTCCTGCTGGCCGGCCGGTACACGCTGCTCGATCACGACCGAGCCCTCCAGCGCCTCCTGCCGTCCGCCGCCGAGCAGGGCGTCGACGTCGTGGTCGGCGGCCCGTACAGCTCGGGCATCCTCGCCGGCGGCACGCACTTCGAGTACCAGCAGGCTCCCGCGCACATCGTCGAGAAGGTGGAGCGCATCAAGGCGGTGGCCCGGCGGCACGGCGTCGGCATCAAGGCTGCCGCACTGCAGTTCTCCCTCGCCCACCCGGCGACGGCCGCCGCGATCCCGGGCGCGACCAGGCCAAGCCGCATCGCCGAGGACGTGGCGGCCCTCGGCGAAAGCATCCCGGCCGGATTCTGGACAGACCTGCGCGCGGAGCGCCTGCTGGCCCAGGACGCCCCCGTGCCCGCAGCCGCCGCCTGACACCCGTCGCCCCCCCACCCCCCCACCGCGAAGGAGACTCCTGTGGCCACGACCACCGCGTCCATCGACATCGACGTCGCACCCGACCGCGTCTGGCAGCTCGTCGGCGGCTTCGGCTCGCTGCCCGACTGGCTTCCGTACATCCCCGTCAGCGAGCTGAGCGAGGGCGGACGGGTCCGCCGCCTGGAGAACGAGGACGGTGAGGTGATCGTCGAACGCCTCCAGGCCTTCGACGACGAGCACCGCACCTACAGCTACTCGATCCTGCGGGCCCCGTTCCCGGTCACCGGCTACCGGTCGACGCTCACCGTGCACGAGAGTGCCGAGCCGGGCAGGGCCCGCGTGGAGTGGTCCGGCTCCTTCACTCCCGACGGCATCAGTGACGCCGACGCGGTGACCCTGTTCCACGGCATCTACACCCAGGGGCTGGACGCGCTCGCCCAGACCCTCGCCTCCGTCCCGGCGACCCGATAGGAAGACGGCGGCCGGACGCGAACCAACCCCTTGGGAACAACGGAAAGCCCCCGTAACGGCAGTGCGTGCCGGTACGGGGGCTTCGGTCCGACTCAGGCCTGCGCGCGCTTCGGCAGCCGCCAGTTCGGGCGGACGAAGTGGCAGGTGTACCCGTCGGGGTAGCGCTGGAGGTAGTCCTGGTGCTCCGGCTCCGCCTCCCAGAACGGACCGGCCGGCACGACCTCGGTCACGACCTTGCCGGGCCACAGACCGGAGGCGTCCACGTCGGCGATGGTGTCCTCGGCGACACGCTTCTGCTCGTCGTCGAAGTAGTAGATCGCGGACCGGTAGCTGAGGCCGATGTCGTTGCCCTGGCGGTTCTTCGTGGACGGGTCGTGGATCTGGAAGAAGTACTCCAGGATCGTCCGGTAGTCGGTCTTCGTGGGGTCGAAGGTGATCTCGATCGCCTCGGCGTGCGTGCCGTGGTTCCGGTACGTCGCGTTCGGGACGTCGCCTCCGCTGTAACCCACCCGCGTGTCCAGGACACCCGGGAACGTCCTGATCAGCTCCTGCACACCCCAGAAGCAGCCGCCCGCCAGCAGGGCCTTCTCCTCGTTCCGGCTCATCGCACACACCCTTCTTCGGTCTTCTCGTCAGGCTCGCACAGCTGTCGTCGCACACACCCCCGGCGGTCACTCTCCCCCACCGCCGCGACGACACGGCCACCGCTCTGCACAAGGCTTCGGAGCCGCACGAAATTCCCGGTCGGAGCCCTGGAGCGCCGTCTCCGGACCCCACGGACGATCCGACGGGACCGTCGCCCGACGACGGCGCGATAACGATCGTGCAAGTTTCAATAACTACCGCCGGTAAGGCCTTGCTGACAGTGGCTGAAAAAGGGCTCAATGTCCTTCCTCATCGGCAAAAAGGATCTGCGAGCGGATGAACGGCACGATCGACGGCTTCAGCTATGGGCTCGTCACACCGGTGGCGGCCTTCGTCATGGCCTGCGTGGGATCGGCACTCGGACTGCGTTGCGTGGTCCGCACGATCCACCACGAGCCCGGCTGGCGGACGGGCTGGCTCGCACTCGGAGCGGCTTCGCTCGGCTGCGGGATCTGGACGATGCACTTCATCGCCATGACCGGCTTCTCCGTACAGCAGACATCCATCACCTACGACATACCTCTCACCGTCCTCAGCCTGGTCGTGGCGATCGTCGTGGTCTCGGCGGGCGTCTTCATCGTCGGCAGCCGAGGCGCCACGCGGGCCTCCCTCGCGGTGGGCGGCAGCATCACCGGTATCGGCGTCGCGACCATGCACTACCTCGGCATGTTCGCCATGCAGCTCAACGGCGACCTCCGGTACGACACGGTCACCGTGGCGCTGTCCCTGGTCGTCGCCCTGGTGGCGGCCACAGCGGCACTGTGGGCCGCCGTCTCCGTCCAGGGGTTCCTGCGTTCTCTCGGAGCCAGCCTCGTCATGGGACTGGCGGTC
Source organism: Streptomyces sp. M41(2017) (assembly GCF_002078175.1). Classification (GTDB taxonomy): domain Bacteria; phylum Actinomycetota; class Actinomycetes; order Streptomycetales; family Streptomycetaceae; genus Streptomyces. The sequence continues at coordinate 616,757 of NZ_MWFK01000002.1, forward strand.
ACCGGCATGCACTACACCGGCATGGCCGCGGTGAGCGTCCACCTGCACAACACGTCCTCGCAGGTCGCGAACGGGCAGTCCGGCGCCTCGCTCCTGCTGCCCATGCTGATCGGCCCGGTCATCTTCCTGATCCTCGCCGGGGCGATCGTCATGTTCGACCCGGTCCTGATCCTCGGCCAGGGCGAGTGGAACAAGTCCGCCCGCGGCCGTTCCGGGCCCACGGGCGGCAACGGCCCCGGCTCCCCCGCCGTCACCGAACCCGAGGACCTCTTCGCCTCGTACGACGGCCGTCGACCGGGCGGCCGGTAGCGAGCGCCCCACGGCCGGTCACCCCAGCCCCCGGTGCACCGGCTTCGCTCCGCCTCCCCCGGCCCGGCCACCCGCCCACCGTGCGGCTCCGGGACCGCGGACGACCCTGGGCGCGACGATCTTGGGGCTAGGGTGCGCGCCGTGACCTCACTGGCGCTGCGCGGCACGACGATCCGCTACGACGACTCCGGCCCGGCCGACGGGCTCCCCGTGCTGCTGATCCACGGGCACCCCTTCAACCGGGCCCTGTGGGCACCCCAGGCGACCGCCCTCGTGGCCGCCGGACACCGGGTCGTCACCCCGGACCTGCGCGGCTACGGCGACAGCGGGGTCGAAGAGGGGTCCGTGCACCTCGACGCGTTCGCCGACGACCTCGTCGGGCTGCTCGACCATCTCGGCATCGACCGGGCCGTGGTCGGCGGGGTGTCGATGGGCGGACAGATCGCCATGGAGATGCAACGGAGCCACGCCGGGCGCGTGCGCGCCCTCGTCCTGTCGGACACCTCTGCGCCGGCCGAGACGGACGAGGGGAAGGCCGTCCGCAACCGGATGGCGGACCGGCTCCTGGCCGAGGGGATGGACGGCTACGCCGTCGAGGTCATCGGCAGGATGCTCGCCGCGTACAACGTCACCGCGATGCCCGACGTGGCCGCTCGCGTGCTCGCCATGATGCGTTCCACGGATCCCCGGGGTGCCGCGGCGGCTCTGCGCGGCCGGGCCGAGCGTCCCGACTACCGCGCCACGCTCGCCGCCGTCCGGTCCCCGGTCCTGATCGTCGTCGGGGCCGACGACGTGTTCACACCGGTCGCCGACGCCGAGGCCCTCCACGCCCTGGTCCCGCACGCGGTGCTGACCGTGATCGACGGCGCCGGCCACCTGCCCGGCGCGGAGCAGCCCGACCTGTTCAACGGCGCCCTGCTGGACTTCCTGACGACACGGGTGGCCACCGCCGGTTGAGCGCCAGGGCCGAGGCGGCAGTGGCCGCGTCCCCCGGGAAGCGGCCGCTGCCGGAGGAACAAGCCCGGCTCAGGGGGCGTGCGCGTACGTGCGCAGACGGTCGAAGTGGGCGGTGGCGCCGCCGTGTCGAGGCGAGGCGGGAACGTCGTTCCGGCGGACGACACGCTCCGGCCCGAGATGTCAGGGCGTCCGCATGGGGATCTGGAACCACATGGTCTTGCCGGTGGCGGTGCGCGTGCTGCCCCAGGATTCGGCGAGGAGGTCGAGCAGTTCCGTGCCCCGGCCGCTTTCCGCGTCGGCGTCGACGACGCGGCGCACGGGGCCGGTGGGGTCGGTGTCCTCCACCTCGCACCGCAGGTGCGGGCCACGTCCGCACAGGTTCAGCCGCAGCGGGCCGCGCGTGTGCCGCAGAGCGTTGGTGACGAGTTCACTGACCAGGAGTTCGGCGGTGTCGGTGAGCTCTTCCAGCTTCCAGTCGTCCAGCTGCGCCGTGACCAGGCGGCGGGCCCGGCCGGCCGACGTCAGTTCGCGCGGCAGGGGCCAGGAGGCGTCCCAGGCGGTGGCGCAGCCGCGCGGGGCGTCGAGCGGGCGCAGCGGTTCGAGGGTGCGGGACCAGAGAGCCTGGTTCCGGGTGATCCACGAGCTCGGCCGCACCTTCGCGGGCCTGTCCGGATCCTGTGCGGGGACCCCTCCGCTCTCGCCGACCGTCTCCTGGGATCGGAGACGGGAGAACCGGCCGAAGCGTCCGCGACGGGAGACCGTCGCGGGGCCGATGGCCCAGGGGGCCATGAGAATCAGTCCCTTCTGAACTGCTGGCTGCCGCGGCCACCCGGGCCGCGGAGATCCACCGCCGGCGGAGCCGGGATGAAGCGGGGGACGCCTGTGCGTGGGCTGTGCCACGACTACGGATATACATGTAGCGCCCGCTACGGTAAATATTCGTATCAACAGTATTTAACCAGACATACGGAAGCTGTCAGGTCCTTCGCTCCAGATCTCCGGGACACCCGATGCCGCGCCCTCCTGACCAGGCAAAACGGCGAGACCTCCTGGACCGGGTCCGGGATCACCTGGTCCGCAACGGTCTGGCCGGTCTCTCCCTGCGCCCCCTCGCCCGGGCCCTGGGCACCAGTGACCGCATGCTGCTCTACTACTTCGGGACGAAGGAGCGCATGGTCGCCGAGGCCCTGGCACTCGACGAGCGACGGCCCCTCCGGCAGGCCCGGGAGCTGCTCGCGGACGCGGGCTCTCCCGGGGACCCGGGGAGGGTCCGCCGCTTCATGGAGGAGATCTGGCAGCGCTTCGGCAGGCCCGATCTGCGCGGCACACTCCCCCTGTACGTGGAGATCATGGCCGCCAGCGTGCTCCACTCCGACCGGTACGGCCTCGTGCTGCGCGACGTGCTGGCCGAGTGGACCGCGCTGCTCGCCTCCGCCTTCCGGGACCTCGGCATGGCCGAGGAACGGGCACGAGCGGAGGCCGACCTCCTGGTCGACGCGTGTCTCGGCCTGCTCGTCGCGCCGCTGGGCGACGGTGACTGGGCCCGGGCCGACGCGGCTTTCCACACCCTCCTGGACCGGCTCGAACCCGCGTGGCGCATGCCCTGACGGCAACGCGCACGCCCACGCCCGGCGGGCGTGGGCGGTCTCCCCGGCCGGATTCACCGTCCTCACCGGCGAAGACACGGCCTGCGGGTCCGGCGACGTCACATCTTGGTGCCGAAGTCCTGCGTCCACCACGGGCCGCCCGCGCCCTTGTGCACGCCGACGCCGATGTTCTTGAACGAGCAGTTCAGGATGTTCGCCCGGTGACCGGGGCTGTTCATCCAGGAGTCCATCACCGATGCCGGGGTCTGCTGGCCCCGGGCGATGTTCTCGCCGTACGTGGACCAGCGGTAGCCCGCGGCGGTGATGCGCTGGCCGGGGTCCTCGCCGTCGGGGTTGCTGTGGTCGAAGAAGTCACGGGCCGCCATGTCCTCGGAGTGGTCCAGCGCCGCCTCCTCCAGGTCCGCGTTCTCGGTGAGCGGACCGCAGCCGGCGGCGGCGCGTTCCTTGTTCACCAGCGCGACCACCTGGGCCACGGTGCCCGACGGGGCCGCCTGGGCCCTCGGAGTGGCGGAGGCTCGGCGGGTCGGCGGTGCCGCGGACGGGGAGGCGGGCACGCTCGGCACCGCGTGCCGGGTGGTCCTGGACGGCTTCGGCTCGGCCGACTTCGATGCGGAGGGCGACGGCGAAGCGGACGGGGAAGTCGAGGGCGAGGCCGAGATGCCGTCGGCGCCCGGCGCCGAGAGGTCCATGACGGGGTCGCCCGCGGTACGCGCGGCGGTCGCTCCCTCGTTCGGGGTCCCGGAGTCGATCGCGAAGTACCAGAGGCCCCCGCCCGCCACGCACGCGGCGACGACGGCGCCGCCGACCGCCCGGCGCCTCACCCGACGGCGCCGGCGCGCCTCCAGACGCGACGCCGATCCACCGCCGCGAGGGGCCCGGTGCCCCGCGCCGCCGGCGTGCGAGCCGCGGTCGCCTCCGACGTCCCCCAGACGTGAAGCCGATCCGGCGGCGACCATCCCGTCCGGGCCGGGCCACAGCGCCGCGAGCAGTCCGGGGGAGGCCGCGATCAGGGCCAGGCCGGCCAGCAGTCCCTCGGCGGGCATCAGCCCGTTCCACAGTCCCGAGCAGCGGACGCAGCCACGCGCGTGCCGGGCTATTCGCTTGCGCCACAGCGCCGAGGGCCGGCCGTTCCAGGAGCCGAGCAGCCCGTTCAGTTCCGCACAGGGCGGCTGCGCGTCGAGGGCCCGTACGACCACCCGAGCCGTCTCCAGCTGCGCCTTCATGCGCTGCACCTGGACCGCCGCGTGCTGCGGGGACAGCTCCAGTGCCTCGGCGACCTCGGCGCGGGTCAGTTCCCCGGCGCACTCCAGCCACCACAGGGAGAGCACCGCACGGTCGTCGGGCTCCAGCCAGCGCGTGGCGAGCGCGGTCTCCTGGCGCTGGCCGGACAACTGCAGCTGCCACATGGTGAGGTCCACGAAGTCGGCGCCCGGGTCCGCGAGGTGTTCCGCCTCCTCGACACCGCCGGGGGCGAGCTGCCGGTCCTGCCAGTGGGCGCGCACCTGGTTCATCGCGATCGCCACGAGCCAGGAACGGAAGTTCTCCGGAGAGCGCAGCCCGTCGAGGCCGTCCAGGGCGCGGAGCATGGTGTTCTGCACGACGTCGTCCACGTCGACCGAGCCGTTCAGGGCGCGTCCCACGACGTTGTAGACCAGGGGGAGATAAGCGCCGACCAGGGCGTCCTGGGCCTGCGAGTCGCCCGCTCGGGCGGCAGTGACCAGTGCCGCCGTGTCCACCCCGTGCTGTCTCCTCATGAAAACTTCCCTGTCCTCGACTCCGAACGATGCTGCCGTCACATGGGAGACCGCCCCCAGAGCCCCGGATAACACTTCTTCGGGGACTCGTTCCGGCAGACACTCGCCGCCTCGGCCCACCGCCCGCAATGGAGAAGGTCACATCCGGCCGCCTCGTCGAGAAAGGGCGGGTGGGTATGGCGTCCTTGCCCGGATTGCACCACGGTCCGGCGCCGCTCGGCGCCCGCTGGGCCGCCGTTCGGCGCACACGGCACCCGGCCGTCCGGACCACCGTTCGCGTCCGCGGGCCGGAGTCCGCCGGAGGGCGCGGCCCGGACGGACGGCCGAGGTCGCGTGCCCGATCAGGGCCCGGGAGGCGCCGGGTCCGCCGCTGGTAAAATGGGGTCACGCTTCGACGTCGCCGGGGCCCGTACCCAGGGGTACGGGCCCCGGAGTGTTTCGGGCGTCGGACTGAGGAAGGTTCCCCATGAACGCGAAGCCTCCGGCTTCTGGACGGCACCGCACCGGCGACCGTCGGCCGGTGACAGCACCGCAGAGCGAGGTCGCGACGCCGCACGCGGTCTCCCCCGGTCTGCCGCCGGTCACGTCCTTCGACGAGCTCGGACTGCCGCCGGAGCTGCTGACGACGCTGACCGGCCTCGGGGTGACGGAGCCGTTCCCGGTCCAGGCGGCGACGCTGCCGAACGCGCTCGCCGGCCGGGACGTGCTCGGCCGGGCCCGCACCGGTTCCGGCAAGACGCTGGCGTTCGGGCTGGCCCTGCTCGCCCGGACGGCGGGACGGCGGGCGGAGCCCAAGCAGCCGCTTGCACTGGTGCTGGTGCCGACGCGGGAACTCGCCCAGCAGGTGGACGACGCCCTCGCACCGTACGCGCAGGCGCTGGACCTGCGGCTGACGACCGTGGTCGGCGGGCTCTCCATCAACCGGCAGACAGCGGCGCTGCGCACCGGCGTCGAGGTGCTCATCGCGACTCCGGGCCGCCTCACGGACCTGATCTCACGCCGTGACTGTTACCTCAACCAGGTGCGGATCGCGGTGCTGGACGAGGCCGACCAGATGTGCGACCTGGGGTTCCTGCCACAGGTGTCGAAGATCCTGGAGCAGGTGCACCCCGACGGGCAGCGCCTGCTGTTCTCGGCCACCCTCGACCGCAACGTCGACCAGCTCGTCCGCGAGCACCTGCACGACCCCGTTCTCGCCTCCGTCGACAGGATGGCCGCCTCGGTCACCACGATGGAACACCACGTGCTGAACATCCACGGCGCCGACAAGTACGCGACGGCGACCGAGATCGCCGCACGGGACGGCCGGGTGCTGATGTTCCTGGACACCAAGGCCGGTGTGGACCAGTTCACCCGTCACCTCCGGGCGAGCGGCATCAGGGCCTCCGCCCTGCACAGCGGCAAGTCGCAGCCGCAACGCACCCACACGCTCGGCCAGTTCAAAGACGGTGAGATCACCGTCCTGGTCGCCACGAACGTCGCGGCACGGGGCATCCACATCGACGACCTGGACCTCGTGGTCAACGTCGACCCGCCGGCCGACGCCAAGGACTACCTGCACCGGGGCGGGCGCACCGCGCGGGCCGGCGAGTCCGGACGAGTGGTCACCCTGGTCACGCAGAACCAGCGACGCGACGTGAACCGGATGATGTCCGAAGCCGGGATCAGGCCGACCGTCACCCAGGTCCGGTCGGGAGAGTCGGCGCTGTCCGAGATCACCGGCGCCAAGCGCCCGCCGACCCCGCCGAAGGCCACCGGCAACGCGGCGTTCCGCGGCATGGGCACCCGCCCGGGGCGCCCGGCGAAGGAGACCCGCAAGGCAGCCGACGCCCGGAAGGCGGCGGAGGCCCGCGCGGCGGCCCGGGTGCGCAAGAGCCGCTGACCCGCGTCCCGCTGCCGCCACGGAAGGCGCAGCGCGTCGTCGGGCAGGATCCCTGCGCCCGCGGCGGAGTTCTCCGCCGGCGCCGCCCGCTTCGCGCTGCACTAGCCGCCGTCGTGGAGCGGGGTGAAGAGCGGAACCGCGGGAGGGAGCGTCCCCTTCCCGGTGGGTCCGAGCTGTTCGCAGATCCGTGCGGCGGCGCCGGGGACGAAGGGCGCGAGTTCGTCGGCCAGCAGACGGCACGCCGCCACCAGCGCGGCGAGGACGTCGTCCAGGCGCCCGCCCGCCGCGCGGTCTCCGCGCCCCTCGGCGCGCGCCAGTTCCCACGGGCGAATGGTGTCGACGCAGCGGTTCGCGGCTTCCACGATCTCCCACACGGCGCCCAGGGCCCGACGGAAGTCGTAGTCCTCCAGGGCGGCGTCGACCCGGCCGGGGGCTCTTCGGCACACGCCGGCCAGCGGCTCCACCCCGGGTTCGACACCACTGGGAGGGGGGACCGTCCCGGCACGGTACCGGTGGACCATGGTCACGACACGGTGGACGAGATTGCCCAGCCCGCCCGCGAAGTCCGCGTCGGCGCGGGCGGTCAGTCGTTCCGGGGTGAAGTCGGCGTCCCCGACCCGGGGCACGTCCCGCAGCAGCCACCAGCGCACGGCGTCGGTGCCGTACGCGTCGGTGAGCGCGACCGGGTCGACGGTGTCCGGACCGGACTTGCTGATCTTGCGGCCGCCGACCGTGAGGTAGTCGTGGACCAGGACGTCCGTGGGCAGCGGCAGTCCGGCCGACAGCAGGATCGCCGGCCAGTACACGGCGTGGAAGCGCACGACACCCTTGCCCGCCAGGTGCACACGCCGTCCGTCTCCCGCCCACCACCGCCCGTACGCAGCCTCGTCGGTGCCGTAGCCGAGGCTGGTGACGTAGTTGCCGAGGGCGTCCCACCAGACGTAGACCACCTGGCCGGGGTCGTCGGGCACGGGGATGCCCCAGCCGCGGGCGCGGGACTGCGACCGGGAGACGGAGAAGTCGTGCAGGCCGCTCTCGATCAGGGCGAGGACCTCGTTGCGACGGACGGCGGGTTCGACGCGCAACACCCCGTCCCTGATCAGCTGGTGAAGTCGGTCGGCGTGGCGCGACAGACGGAAGAACCAGTTCTCCTCGGCGACGCGTCGGGGCTCGGTGCCGTGCTCGGCGCAGCGGCCCCCGACCAGTTCACCTGCGGTGTAGAACTGCTCGCAGCCGACGCAGTACAGGCCCTCGTACTCCTTGCGGTAGAGGTCGCCCGCGGCGGCGCAGCGGCGCCACAGCCGTTCCACGCCGACCCGGTGGCGGGGGTCGCTGCTGGTCCGGATGAAGTCGTCCAGCGAGAGGTCGAGCGGGGCGCGCAGGGCGGCGAACGCGTCGGCGTTGCGGTCGACCAGCACCCGCACGTCGATGCCCTCCGCCTCGGCGGCGAGGACGTTCTTGAGGGAGTTGTCGTCGGTGCCGCTGAGGAGGCGGACCTCGCTCCCTCTGCGGCGCCAGTGGCGGGCCAGCGTGTCCGCCTGGACGAGTTCCAGGGCGAAGCCCAGGTGCGGGCGGGAGTTGACGTACGGGATGGTCGTCGTGACGTAGTGGCGTGATGCGGTCATCGGTCCTCCTACCGGGGTGGGGCCGATCCGCAGCGCATGTCGGGGCCCCGTCCCGGGGCCTCGGAATGCGGTACGCGTCCGTGCTCAGCAGCCCCGTGTGCGGGGCATCATCCGGTGCTGGGGCGAAGGCGTGATCATGACGGCGATGCTAGCAACGGGGGTTCGGCGGGGGCACGCGGTTTTCCGGCTCCCGGCCGGACGTGCCGGGAAACCGGGTGCCCGGCACGTCCGCGGACCGGCCGCGCTGTCGACGCACGGGGACCCGTCGGCGGGGCTCCTCGGCGCCCGTGGCGCCGTGTCGGCCCCGGCCGCCCCGGCACGAGCGACGCTCCGCGATCGCCGTCGTCATGAGGAGACCTCCTCCGTCCGTCGATTATTTGCGGTCCTCTGTATCAATCTTGCGCACGTTCATAGACTTCCTTTGCCGTCGCTTCTAGCCTTCTTGCGTCCGCTCACCCCACGAGCCCTGAGGACGCACGCCTGTGAATTCATCCCCCAATGGCAGACCCCTGCGCCGAGGACTGGCGGCCACCGTGTCGCTCGCGCTCGCCGCGGCCGGCACGGTCGTGGCCGTGGCACTCGCTCCCGACGCCGTCGCGGCGGGAGTGCCGGCTCCTTCCCCGGTCGGCATATCCGGCCGCGGCGCAACCGTCCCGTTCAAGGAACAGGAGGCCGAATACGCCGCCACCAACGGCACCCTCATCGGACCGGACCGGCTCTACGGTCACCTCCCCTCGGAGGCGTCGGGCCGGCAGGCGGTGACGCTGGACGCGACGGGTGAGTACGTCGAGTTCACGCTGACCGCCCCCGCCAACGCGATGTCGTTCCGCTACTCGCTGCCCGACAACTCCGCGGGCACCGGCCGCGACGCGAGCCTCGACCTGAAGGTCAACGGCACGCAGCTCAAGAGCATCCCGGTGACCTCGAAGTACAGCTGGTACTACGGCGGATATCCGTTCAACAACAACCCGGGCGACACCAACCCCCATCACTTCTACGACGAGACCCGCACCCTCCTCGGCTCGACGCTGCCGGCCGGGACCAAGGTGCGCCTCCAGGTGTCGTCCACCAGCGACTCACCGACGTTCACCATCGACCTCGCCGACTTCGAGCAGGTGGGCGCACCCATCGCCAAGCCGTCCGGAGCGCTGGACGTCGTCGGCGACTTCGGCGCCGACCCGACCGGCGCCGCCGACTCGACCGCCAAGATCCAGGCGGCCGTGGACGCGGGCAAGGCGCAGGGCAAGACCGTCTACATCCCCCAGGGCACCTTCCAGGTACGCGACCACATCGTCGTCGATCAGGTGACGCTGGCCGGCGCGGGTCCCTGGTACAGCGTCCTGACCGGCCGTGACCCGGTGAACCGGTCGAAGGCCGTGGGCGTCTACGGCAAGTACGCCAACCAGGGCGGCAGCAAGAACGTCACCCTCAAGGACTTCGCCATCCTCGGGGACATCCGCGAGCGCGTCGACGACGACCAGGTGAACGCCATCGGCGGCGCGCTGTCCAACTCCACGGTCGACAACGTGTGGATGCAGCACACCAAGTGCGGGGCCTGGATGGACGGCCCGATGGACAACTTCACCATCAAGAACAGCCGCATCCTGGACCAGACCGCGGACGGCGTGAACTTCCACATGGGGGTCACCAACTCCACGGTCACCAACACGTTCGTACGGAACACGGGTGACGACGGCCTGGCGATGTGGGCCGAGAGCGTCCCCAACGTCAAGAACAAGTTCACCTTCAACACGGTGATCCTGCCGATCCTCGCCAACAACATCGTCACGTACGGCGGCAAGGACATCACCATCTCCGACAACGTGATGGCGGACACCATCACCAACGGCGGCGGACTGCACGTCGCCAACCGCTATCCCGGCGTCAACTCCGGCCAGGGAACAGCCGTCTCGGGTACCACCACGGCCGCCCGCAACACCCTGATCCGGACCGGCAACAACGACTACAACTGGCAGTTCGGTGTCGGCGCGGTCTGGTTCAGCGGGCTCAACGAAGCGCTGGACGCGACGATCAACATCACCGACAGCGAGATCCTCGACAGCTCCTACGCCGCCATCATGAACATCGAGGGTGCGACGAAGGGCCTGCACTTCGAGAACGTCCGGATCGACGGGGCGGGCACCTACGCGCTGCAGATCCAGGCGACGGGCACGGCCTCCTTCACCAACGTCACGGCCACGCACATCGCCCAGTCCAACCCGATCCACAACTGCGTCGGTCCCGGCTTCGTGATCACGCGCGGCGCCGGCAACAGCGGCTGGTACGCGGACCCGCCGGCCTGCACCGGCAACTGGCCCGCACCGCAGTGGACGAACGGCGGGGTACCGGGCGGAGGCACCACTCCGCCGACCGACCCGCCCACCGATCCTCCGACGGACCCGCCGACCGACCCGCCCACGGACCCGACCGTCAACCTCGCCAAGAACCGGCCGGTCACCGAGACGAGTCACACCGACGTCTACCCCGCCTCCAAGGCCGTGGACGGCAACGCGGACACCTACTGGGAGAGCGCCAACAACGCCTTCCCGCAGTCCGTCACCGTCGACCTCGGCGCCGCCAAGGCCGTCAAGCGCGTCGTGCTCAAACTGCCCCCGGCGACCGCCTGGGCCACGCGCACCCAGACCCTGAGCGTGCTCGGCAGTACCGACAACTCCACGTTCGGCACGCTGAAGTCGTCTGCGGGATACACGTTCAACCCGTCGAGCGGCAACGCCGTGACCATCAACCTGACCGGCACTCCGACCCGCTACCTCCGGGTGACCTTCACCGGCAACACCGGCTGGCCGGCGGGACAACTGTCCGAACTGGAGGCCTACACCGGCTGACCGTCCCCGTTCCGCCCATCGATTCCTGGCGGCCCCGCACCGGACCTGACCCGGAGCAGGGTCGCCAGGCCATGTCCCGGGGGCGGTCAGCGCCGGCGCAACGCCGGGTCGAGCAGGGCCGGCGGGGTGTCGAACTTCTCGTGCGCCGCGAGGTCGGTCCCCGGGGCCACGATCGCGTCGATCGCGTCCAGCACGTCGGCGGAGAGCACGGTGTCCGCGGCGGCGAGTTGCGCGTGCAGGTGGTCCGTCGTGCGGGGGCCGACGAGCGCACTCGTCACGGCGGGATGCGCGGTGACGAAGCCCAGCGCCAGCTGGATCAGGGTCAGTCCCGCCTCGTCGGCGACGGCCGCGAGCTGTTCTACGGCGTCGAGGCGGGCCCGGTTGGAGGGGACCGAGAGGTCGAAGCGCTGCGGCATGGCCGCGGAGCGGCTGGTGGTGATCTCCCGGCCCGCGCGGACCGCCCCCGACAGCCAGCCCGAGGCCAGCGGACTCCAGACCAGGACGCCGAGACCGTACTCCTCGGTGACGGGCAGGACGTGGGCCTCGACGCCGCGTTGCAGGATCGAGTAACTGGGCTGCTCGGTGACGTACCGGCCGAGCCGGTGTTCACGGGCGGCCCACTGCGCCTGGACGACGCGGTGCGCGGGGAAGGTGGAGGAGCCGAAGTACCTGATCTTTCCGGCACGTTGCAGATCGGTCAGGGCCGACAGCGTCTCCTCGTCGGAGGTCTCCGGGTCCCACCGGTGGATCTGGTAGAGGTCGACGTGGTCGACGCCGAGCCGGCGCAGACTGTTGTCCAGCTCGGTGACCAGCCAACGGCGTGAACTGCCGCGGCGGTTGGGATCGTCTCCCATGGGCAGGCCGGCCTTCGTGGCGAGCACGATGTCGTCCCGGCGCCCGGCGATGGCTTTGCCGACCATCTCCTCCGACTCCCCGTCGCCGTACATGTCGGCCGTGTCGACGAGGTTGATCCCGCCCTCCAGGGCGGCGTCGACGACGGCGGTGGCCTCGTCCTGCGTGGTGCGCCCGATGCGGCCGAAGTTCATCGCGCCGAGCGCGAGCGAGCTGACCTGCACGCCGGTACGGCCCAAGGTGCGGTACTGCATGACCTGACTCCTCGATCGCTGTGAAGCATGTGTCACTGCGTGGCTTGGTCGACGGGCCCCCGGTCTGCCATCATGAGCAAGCGGAACCCCGTCCCGTTTGACGATACGGAACAGCGTCCCGCTTAGCAACCTCGATCCGGAACGGTGTCCCGTTCCGGTGGTCCGCAGTGAAAAGCAGTGAAGGGAACGGCCCGGATGAACGACAGCGACGAGAGCGCGGGGCGAGCGCCCCGGGCCAAGCGCGCCGACGCCCGGCGGAATCAGGAGTCCCTCCTCGACGCGGCGGCGGCGATCTTCGCGGAGTCCGGCGTGGAGGCGCCCGTACGCGATGTCGCCGCGCGGGCCGGTGTCGGGACGGCCACCATCTACCGGCACTTCCCTACCCGGGCGGACCTCATCATCGCCGTCTACCGCCACCAGGTCGAGGCGTGCGCCGAGGCCGGTCCGGCCCTTCTGGCCGCCGGGCCGTCCCCCTACGCGGCGCTCACCCGGTGGATCGACCTCTTCGTCGACTTCCTCGTCACCAAGCACGGCCTCGCGGCGGTTCTCCAGCCCGACAACACGGCCTTCGACGGGCTGCACACCTATTTCCTCGACCGACTCCTGCCCGTGTGCACCCGGCTCCTCGACGCGGCCGCCGACTCCGGCGAGATCCGCCCGGACCTGAAGGCCTACGAGCTGATGCGCGGCGTCGGGAACCTGTGCATCGGCGCGGACAACGACCCGCGCTACGACGCGCGACGCCTGGTCACCCTCCTGATCGCGGGCCTGCGCCGGGGCGACTGAGCGGGCTCGCCCGGAGCGCCGGAGGTCCCGCACCGGCCGTGGCCCCCGCCGCCCGGCCGTTCCCACCGTCGGGACGGGCCCGGCACCCCTGTCTAGCCAGGTCGCGGTGACGGCTCCAGGAGCGTGGCCGCGAGCAGGGCCGTGAGCCAGCCCTCGTAGGCGCCGGCGGGCCAGCCGCGCTCCGCGGTGAGCCGCGTGAAGGGTCCCGGTCCTGTCAGGGTCCAGACGGAGTCCGCGAGGCGGGCACGGTCGGCGCCCGAGCGCACGACACCGGCCTCCGCGAGGTGGGTGACGAAAGCGGTGACACCGGTCAGACGTTCGCGCTCGGCAGCCTCCAGGACCTCACCGACCGCGGGTCCCGCCTGCGCGAGCAGCACGGACAACGCGGCGAGCCGTTCATGGACCCCGCGGACGAACGCCGCGTAGAGCCGGAGCTTGACGTGCGGGTCGCTCGTCGCCCAGACCTCCTGCAGCTGGGGGCGCTCGGCCATGGCCCGAGGATCGTCGTCGCCGGCCAGAGTGATGTCCCAGAGCGCCTTGACCAGGCCGGGCTTGCCGCCGAACGCCTTGTACACGGTCTCCACGGAGACGCCCGCGCGGTCCGCGACGGCACGAACCGTCGTCGCCTGATAGCCGTCACGGAACAACAGCTCCCGGCAGGCCGAGAGCACGTCGGCCTGCTTCTGGCGCGCCGCGTCGCGGCGGCGCCCGGCGTCGTAGGCCCGGCGCGGTGGGTCACTGGTCATCGGTGCGCATCCCTCCTGATTCCGTTACAGTCGACTGTATCGAAATAGTTGGGCCGCACGCCACCGGAGGACCGCATGCCCCGTCCCACCGCCCGGCAGGTCGCACCGGGCGTCCACCGGCTCGGCGACCACGTCGTCAACTTCTACGTGGTCGAGGAGCCCGGCGGCCTCGTCCTCGTCGACGCGGGGCTCCCCGCACACCTGGGACAGCTGCGTGACCATCTGGCGCTCACGGGCCACTCCCCCGCCGAGATCCGAGCCGTCCTCCTGACGCACGGGCACCCGGACCACACGGGTCTCGCCCGGACCGTCCAGCAGGGCGGCGCCGACGTCTGGGTGCACGAGAAGGACGCGGCCGTCCTGCGCGACGGGCCGCGCAGCGCGCTGCGCCACGCCAGGCCCGAGCGATCGGCCCTCCCGTACCTGCTGCGCAGGCCCGGCGCACTCGCGACCCCCGTGCATCTGGCCCGCACGGGCGCCTTCACCGCTCCCGCCGTCCCCGACCCGCGCGCCTTCGACGCCGACCGGCGCCTGGAGGAGGTGCCCGGCGCTCCTCTCGCGGTCGCCCTGCCGGGGCACACTCCGGGCAGCGCCGGGTACTTCTTCCCGGAGCGCGGCCTGCTCTTCACGGGCGACGCCCTGGTCACCCACGACGGGCTGACCGGCCACATCGGACCCACCCTGGTCTGCCGCGGCTTCACCCACGACAGCCGCGCCGCGCTCGCAGCCCTCGACCGTATCGACGAGCTGGGGGCGACGGTCATGCTGCCCGGGCACGGCGACCCCTTCTCCGGCGACCTCCGCACGGTCACCGCGCGGGCGCGACAGGCCGGCATCCGCTGAACGCCGACCCGGACGAGGCCCCGCGACGGCGTGGAAGTCGTCGCAGGGCCCCTCGCGCGGGTAAGGGATCGGGCGTCAGCCGTGGGAGACGGTCAGACCGTAGAAGCCCACGCGCGCGCCCTTCGTCGTGCTGTCGGAGGACGACTGGTTGTAGGAGCCCGCCTTGAAGTACTGCTTGTACGGGAAGAACGACGACGGTATCGGGTAGTGCGTCGTGCTGCCGTTGACGGTCAGGTCGATGGTGTTCCCCCCGGACACGGCGATGGTGTAGGTCCACGTCTTGCCGACGGACACGTGCCCCACCGTGTGGGTCGTCTGGCCGCCCGAGGGGGAGTTCTCGGTGCCGACGACGATGTCGCCGCTGGAGCGGTAGTAGAGCTCTACCAGCGGCTTCGTGGACGAGCCGCCCGAGCCGAGGTGGATCTGGCCGACGCACACGTTGGACGTCACCGACACCACCCGCAGGGTCGCGCTCAGCCGGTGACTGCCGCCGAGCGACCAGTCCGCCGCACCGCCGCTGCGGTTCATCTCCCGCAGCTCGGAGCGCGCGTAGTTGGAGTTGGGTGTGGTGACGCCCTTCTCCGGCGCCCAGAACGTCATCGCTCCGTCGCGGGTGTCGGTGTAGAAGTGCGAGTCCTGGAAGCCGTTCGCTCCCTGCAGCCGGGACGACGAGATCGTCGTCGGTGAGCCCGGCGATCCCACCGGCTCCTGCAACTGCCAGACGGACAGGTCGAAGTTGCCGCCGGGCGCGACCTTGGGGTCGGCCGCGCCCGCGTCGGCCGTGCCGAGCACGGTCACCGCGGTGACGACACCGGCGACGGTCATCGCCGCGAGGATCCTGGAACGAGACATGTTGACGTCCTTCGTCGATCGTCGGGAACTGAGGGCGGTGCGGTGGATCGGCCCACCGGGGCGGCCCGTCCTGACCGGGTCCGCCGAAAGGGAGCGCCCGACATCCCACAGCGGCACCGCCACGGCAAGTCCGCGACGCGCGGCGGACGTTCGAGTACGTGGCTGCCTCTTCAAGATGACGATCACGGCCTTTCGTCTGGTCGTGCCGAGCAGACGGTGGGGGGAGGCATTGTTCAGGTAGGTGAACTTCAAGTTCACCTGTGAACTACGCGTGTCGCGACGGTAAAGGTCTGAACCACAGCCGTCAAGAGGTCGCGTCGGTGTGGCCCCCGCGGAGAAACCACCGGCACCGCCTTCGCGCCGGACATGCAACGGCCCGCGGACGAAGGGGTGTTGTGCGGGGCGGGCCACGGCCCGGGAGAAGCGCCGGACATGCACGCGCGGCGCAGGGCACACGGCAGCGCCGCGCGCCGCGCCTCCTCGGTGTCCCGTCCGCAGCTGGATCTCGGTAGCCTGGATCGCGTGTACACGACGCGAATGACGGGGCGCGTGAACGCCCCCCGAGCTGCTGTCTACCGGGCCCTGCTGGACGGGGACGCGGTCGCGCGGTGGCGGGTGCCGCACGACATGCGCACCGAGGTGCACACCTTCGACGCCCGTGAGGGCGGCGCGTTCCGGGTGTCACTCACCTACGAAGCGCCGGACGCCACCGGCAAATCGGCGGGGCGCACCGACACGTATCACGGCCGCTTCGCTCAACTCGTGCCCGACGAACGGGTGGTGGAGGTGCTCGAGTTCGAGACGGCGGATCCCGCGCTGCGCGGCGAGATGGTCGTCACCACACAGCTCAGCGAGGTCGACGGCGGCACCGAGGTCGTCATCGTGCACGAAGGAGTGCCCGACGCGGTTCCGGCCGCGGACAACGAGACCGGAACGCGTATGGCGCTGGACAACCTGGCGCGGCTGGTCGAGTCCGGGTACTGAGCGACCGGGTCACGGACGCGTGAGCACCGCCAGTTGCCGGGTGGCCCGGGTCATCGCGACGTAGCGGTCGACGGCCCCCTCGACGCCCTCGCCGAACGCGTCCGGGTCGACGAGGACGACCAGGTCGAACTCAAGGCCCTTCGACAGCTCGGGAGTGAGCGAGCGGACGCGGGCCGTCGGCCGGAACCCGGGGTCGCCGATGACGCAGGCGACGCCCTCGTCGTGCGCGGCCAGCCACGCGTCGAGGATCGCGTCCCTCTCACCGACGGATCCGTGGACGACGGGGATGCCGCTGCGGCGTACGGAGGTCGGCACGTTGGCGTCCGGGAGCACCGCGCGGACGACCGGCTCGGCCTCCGCCATCACCTCCTCCGGCGTGCGGTAGTTGATGTTCAGGGACGCCACCTCGACCCGGTCGAGCCCGATCCGTTCGAGGCGTTCCCGCCACGACTCGGTGAAGCCGTGCCTGGCCTGCGCCCGGTCGCCGACGACGGTGAAGCTCCGCGAGGGACAGCGGAGCAGCAGCATCTGCCATTCGGCGTCGGTGAGTTCCTGGGCCTCGTCCACGACGACGTGCGCGAACGGGCCGGCGAGCGGGGACGGGTCGGTGCCGGGCAACGCCGCCTCGTCGATGAGGGACTCCTGGAGGTCCCGTCCGCGCAGCATTCCCATCGCCCCCTCGCTCTCGTCGATCACGACGTTCTGGAGCAGGCTGTCGACGACGTCGGCCCGGCGCGCGCGCTCGGCGGCGACGGAGGCCGCGTGCCGCTGTCTGCGGGCCGACGCCTCGGGGTCGCCGAGCCGTTGACGTGCGGCGTCCAGGAGCGGCAGGTCGGAGGTCGTCCAGGCGTGCGCGTCCGCGCGCTGCAGCTTGCGTACGTCGTCGGGGCCGAGCCGGGGCGCGCACATCCGCAGGTAGGCGGGCACGGACCAGAGGTCCCCGACGAGGTCGGCGGGTTCGATGATCGGCCAGGCCCGGTGGAGGGTTCCCACCAGTTCCTCGTCGTGGCGCAGGGCCCTGCCGAACAGGTCGGGCGCGATGTCGTCGTCGTGCTTGTCCAGCAGGATCGCGAGCAGTTCATCCCAGATCTGGTCCCGCGCCTCGTTGTGCGGAACCCCGGGACCGGGTGCTTCGAACGCCTCGGCCCAGTCGTCGGCGCTCAGCCTGACGTCGGCCCAGGGAGTGGAGACCGTCATGCCCCGGGTGGGTGGTGTCTCGTAGAACCGGGCGGCCCGCTCGATCGCCTTCACCATGTCGGAGGAGGACTTCAGGAGGGCGACGTCGGGGTCGGTCTCGGCCGTTGCGGAGGCGCCCTCGGGCACCAGGTCGCGCAGGGTGCAGATCTGCACGCCCTCCTCGCCGAGGCTCGGGAGGACGTCGGCGACGTAGGCCAGGTAGGGCTGGTGCGGGCCGACGAACAGGACACCGCCACGACGATGCCGGCCGAGCCGCGGGTCCGCGTAGAGGAGGTAGGCCGACCGGTGCAGCGCGACGACGGTCTTTCCCGTGCCGGGGCCGCCGTCGACGACGAGCGCGCCGCGTGATCCGGCGCGGATGACGGCGTCCTGGTCCGCCTGGATGGTCGCGAGCACGTCCCGCATCCGGTCCGACCGGTTGGCGCCGAGGCTCGCGATGAAGGCGGACTGGTCGTCGAGCGCCGCGTGCCGGTCCAGGCCGTCGGCGGCGAACACCTCGTCCCAGTAGTCGCTGATCCGGCCGTGCGTCCAGCGGTACCGGCGACGGCTCGTCAGCCCCATCGGGTTGGCGTGGGTGGCCGCGAAGAACGGCTCCGCGGCCGGTGAGCGCCAGTCGGTGAGCAGGCGGCGACCCGTGCTGTCGGTGAGGCCGAGGCGTCCGATGTACAGGGGTTCGGTGCCGTCGGCGCCGACGGTGTGGCCGAGGCACAGGTCGATGCCGAAGCGACGCAGGGCACGGAGCCGGCCGGTCAGCCGGTGGATCTCGGCATCGCGTTCCATCGCCTCCCGGCCGATGCCGCCGGGTTCCCTGCGCAGGGCGCCGAGACGGTCGGAGAGTTCCTGGACGGTCTGTTCGAGGGTGTCGGCGACGGCCGCGAAGTGCCGCTCGTCGGCGGCGATCAGCGCCGGTTCGGCCTTGGGGGCGAGGTGCCCGGGCAGGGCGAACGCGCTGGTGGTCATCGGTGTCATCACGTCAGCTCCGTTCCTGGGCGACCGCGCCCGCTCCGTACGGCCGCACGCGCGGCGACACCGGGCTCGCGCCCGCGCCGCGCGGCCGTGCCCACGGTGCGCCTCCCGTCCCGACTGCGGCGCCGTCGCGCCACCCCTCCACCACCACACGCGAACGCACCGAGCGAGTCTCCCGTTTCCGCAGGTCCCTGGGCTTGCCGGGAGATTCTGCGGCACCGAGGGGGCCTTGCCGCAAGCCCCCCTGTGCGCTATAAGTTGAAAGTGGCAAGAGGTGTGGTGTCCCTCTTCACCCCTCCCCCTCGTCGTCCGTCCACCTCAGGTGTGCGACCCGGACCTCGCTCATCCCCGATGGACGAACTGACGCTCGCGCCAAGGCTGTTGGGGCGCCGCGCTGGAGCGGTCACGACCGACGAGACCGAGCAGGAAACCGGCCGGGATGGTGATGAGCCCCGGTGTCTGGAGCGGGAACCAATGCAGGTCGTGGTCGGGGAAGACCGCGGTCGGTATGCCCGAGACGGCGGGCGAACCCGTCAGCAGCAGCACGATCAACGGCAGCGTGCCGTAGACCGTCCAGCGCACCCCGGTGGCCGTGTGGCCCGGCAGGAACAGCGCGTACAGGAGGACCGGCGCCAGCACCGAGGCCGCGACGGTGAACGACAGCGAGATGAGCGTGAGCCTGCCCCGGTCGGCGAGGACGGCGGAGAGCACCACCGCCGCCGCGCCCACCAGGACGATGGCCACCCGCGCCCGCCGGATCTCCCTGGCCTGCGAACCGGCCCCGGCCCCGTGCGCCGGCCGGTTCCGGAAGTCACGGGCGAGGCTGGAGGCGGCGGCCAGGGTGATGCCCGCGACGGCCGCGAGCGTGGTCGCGAAGACGGCGCAGGCGACGATCGCGAAGAGCATGCTGTGCCGGACGACGCCGTCGGCCGGGTCGAGCGCCCCCGTCACCGTGAGCAGGGCCGTCGAGCCTCCCGGGTCGGCCGCCCGCAGCGCGTCCCCGCCGATCAGGGCGCAGGCCCCCAGTCCGGCGACGACGACTCCGGCGCAGACCACCGCGACGGGGCCCACGGCCCAGCCGAAGGCCCGCCGGGCGGTGCGGGCGTCGCGCAGCGGGTGGAGGCGCATGGTGATGTGCGGCAGACAGGCGGCGCCGACCAGCAGGGTCGCCTGGAAGCTGATCAGGTCGAGGCGCCCGGCGAGGGACGGCCCGAAGTGGCGCCCGGGCCGCGCGTAGGCGGCGCCCGCTCCGGAGTGCTTCCTCGCGGCGTCGAACAGGGCCGTCGGTGACCAGCCGAACCGGGCGAGGACGATTCCGGCCACCAGCACGACGGCGGTCAGGGTCACGCCGACCTTGAGGATCTGTACGTAGCCGGTCCCGCGCATCCCGCCGAACGCGGCGTAACAGACCATGAGGGCGCCGCCGGCCACCGTGCATCCGGTGAGCGCTCCGTCGGGGAGGCCGAACATGGCCGCCATGATGTGCCCGGCGGTGCCGAGCTGCACCAGGAGCAGCGGGGTGAGGACGACGAGGGTCGCCACGCCGAGGGCGCGCCGTGCCGAGGGATCACCGAGCCGGTCGGCGAGGAAGTCCCCGAGTGTGAACACCCCGCTCCGGCGCAGGGGTTCGCCCAGAATGCGCAGGACCAGACAGAGCGACACGACGGTGGCGCCGGCGAAGAGCATGCCGTCGGCGCCGTCGAGGGCGACCGCGCCGGTGGTGCTGAGCAGGGTGGCGGCCGAGATGTAGTCACCGGCGATGGCGAGGCCGCCGCCGACCGGTCCGAAGGCCGCGCTGCCGCCCGCGTAGAAGTGCTCGGGGTCGTCCAGGTCGGCCGCCGCGAGCCCGCACAGCAGGAGGGAGACGGCGACGAAGCCCAGGAAGACCACGACGGCCAGCGACTGCCCGTCGCCCCCGCTCACGGTCTGCGCTCCCGTCCCGAGAGGACGTCCTGCACAGGACACGCGTCCGCCGAAGGCGTCGGAAGTGATGATCGGGATGCGGGAGACATGCCGGGCATGGCATCAGCCGTCCGCCGTCGCGTACAGGGGGCGGAGTGTTCGCAATGCCGTCGCACAGCGGAAGCGGCGCGGCGCTGTGCGACGGCACAGCGTCACGCGTCCCCGATCGCGTGACGCCCGCAGAAGTCCCAGAACCCCTGGGGTTCCCAGCTGCCCTGGGGGTCCTACCGGGTTCTACCGGGTCCTAGGGAAGGATCGAGTCGACGTAGCCGCCGTCGACCCGGACCGCGCCCCCCGTGGTGGCGGACGCCTGCTCCGAGCTGAGGTAGACCACGAGGTTCGCGATCTCCTCGGGTTCGATCAGCCGTTGCAGCAGGGACTGGGGGCGGTGCTCGCGCATGAACGTGCGCTGCGCCTCGTCCCAGGGCAGGTCCCGGTCCACCAGTTGGTAGACGAAGTCCTCGACGCCGCCCGTATGGGTCGGTCCCGCGATGACGGAGTTGACGGTGACGCCCGTGCCCGCCGCCTCCTTGGCGAATCCCCTGCTCACCGCCAGCAGAGCCGTCTTGGACATGCCGTAGTGGATCATCTCGGCCGGAATGACGACCGCCGAGTCGCTGGCGATGTACTGCACCCGGCCGAAGCCCCGGTCCATCATGCCCGGCAGGTACATGCGGGTGAGGCGCACGGCGGCGAGGACGTTGATCTCGAAGTAGCGCCGCCATTCCGCGTCGCTGATCTCCAGAGCCGGCTTGGCGCCGAAGATGCCGAGGTTGTTGACCAGGATGTCCACCTCGGGCAGGACCTCCTGGGCCCGGGCGGCTCCCTCCTCCGTGCCGAGGTCGGCGGCCACGGCGACGAGGTCGGCCCGAGGTGCTTCCTTCCGTGCCTGCGCGACCGCTTCCTCCACCCGGCCGGGGTCGCGCCCGTTGATCCCGACGCGGGCACCGGCCCGCGCGAGTCCCAGGGCGATGGCCGCACCGATCCCCTGCGTCGAGCCGGTGACGAGCGCGGTCCGTCCTTCGAGATTCAGCTCCATCAGATCACCACTTCGTCGACTGCCTGCCGGTCGGGATCCTGCTCGTGACGCGTCGGGACCGTGGCCGCGGGCCCTGTTCGATCATCACGGACGGGACGGGTACCCGCACGGCGTGCGGCTCACGCCGCCGGTGCCACGCCGACGGCACGACGGGGAGACGCGGGTCACATCCAGCGATGTCACAGGGGGCCGGGCTGCCTCGTCTCGTGGGTACAGGCACTGACGACCAGGGAGAAGGCCACCATGGAAGCGCGACTGAACTACTTCGCCAACCCGACCGCCGGCACGTCCCTCAAGTACTTCATGTCGGCGGGAAGGTCGCTGAAGAACTCCCCGCTGCCGCCCGCGACACAGGAGCTGGTGGCCCTGCGCGTGAGCCAGATCAACGGCTGCGCCGTCTGCATCGACATGCACACCAAGGATGCCGCCGCCGCGGGCGAGGACGCGGTGCGGCTGAACCTGGTCGCGGCGTGGCGGGAGGCCACGGTCTTCACCGAGGCCGAGCGGGCCGCCCTGGACCTGGCGGAGCAGGGGACCCGGGTCGCGGACGCGGCCACGGGTGTCAGTGACGAGGTGTGGTCGACCGCCGCGAAGCACTACGACGAGGACCAGCTCACCGCCCTGGTGATCCTGGTGGCGTTCATGAACTCGGTGAACCGGCTGAACGTCATCACGCGGCAGCCCGCCGGGGCCTACAAGCCCGGACAGTTCCACTGACGAACCGGCAGCCCCGGCCCGGGCCCGTCGCTACGCTGACCTGCCGACGGGTCCGGACGATCACCGGAAGTCGCCCGCTCCCGCCGGTACGGCCCGGCGGCAGGAGGTTCAGCCATGAGGGAGTCGACGTGAGCAAGGTCGAGGAGTTCGAGGAGCTGCGGCCGCTGCTGTTCTCGATCGCCTACCGGATCCTCGGCAGCGTGAGCGAGGCCGAGGACGCCGTCCAGGAGTCGTGGCTCCGCTACGACGGTTCCGCCACCCGCCCCACGTCGGCCAAGGCGTTCCTGTCCGCGACGGTGACGCGGATCGCGATCGACGTCCTGCGCTCGGCCCGGATGCGGCGGGAGGCCTACGTGGGTCCGTGGTTCCCCGAGCCGCTGCTGAGCGATCCGTACGAGGACCCGGCGCGTTCGGTGGAACTGGCGGACTCGGTGTCGGTGGCGGCGCTGCTCCTGCTGGAACGGCTCAGCCCCCTGGAACGCTCCGTCTTCGTGCTGCGGGACGTGTTCGCCTTCGAGTTCGACGAGATCGCGCGGGCGGTGGGGCGTTCGGAGGCGGCCTGCCGGCAGTTGCTCGTACGGGCGCGGCGGCACATGGCGGACGGGCGGCCCCGGTTCGCGGCGGACCGTGAACAGCGGCAGGAGCTGGCGACGCGGTTCTTCGACGCGTTGAAGGACGGCGACGTGGGCTCGCTGCGGAACATGCTGGCGGCGGACGTCCAGCTGGTCGGGGACGGCGGCGGCAAGGTGCCGCAGTTGTCCCGGGCGGTCGTCGGGGCCGAGAACGTGGCCCGGCTGCTGGCCTCCGTCTACCCGCACATGGCCCTGATCGACGTGACGTTCGAGGTGCACGAGGTCAACGGCCAGCCGGGCGCGGTGTTCCGGACGCGGGACGGCGATGTCCTGCACACCATGGCCCTCGACGTGGTCGACGGCCGGATCCTGACCATTCGCTCGGTGATCAATCCCGACAAGCTCGGCCACCTCGGGCCGGTCGCGGACGCCTGGGCGGTCGACCGCGAGGTGAAGGACGCGCGTCGGCGGACGAGTTGAGGCCGGGGCGGGCCGGGGTCGTCCGGCGGCGCGCGTGAACCGCCGACGGCTGGGGCGGGCGGTGCGTCCCGGACGCGTCACAGGGCGTCGGCCCACCGTCTGGGCCGGGACGTTGATCCATCGGAATGATTCGCGGGCGCCGCAGGGTGAACGACGGGGCGATGCGCCCCGCCTCGACAGTGGCGACCCTCCGTACTCACTAGCGTCGCCTCTTGTGTCGATGAGCTATGCCTTTGTGAACCTGAAACCCGGAGTGGGCAAGACGACGAGCGCGGTGTGGTTGGCTCACGCACTGCACGAGTCGGGCCACTCCCCCCTGCTGGTGGACAGCGATCCCGCGTCCTCGGCGCTGCGGTGGAGCGAACTGGCGGGCGGCTTCCCGTTCCCGGTCTTCTCCCTGCCCGTGGGCGACGTGCACCGACGGGTGAACGACTTCCTCGGCGACCGGCGTGCCGTGGTCTTCGACGCCCCGCAGATGGAGGATCACGCCCCCATCGCCCGGAGCATCATGCGGTACGCGAGCGAGTGGATCGTGCCGGTCACCCCCTCCCCCATCGAGCTGGACCGGATGGCGCCGATCGGCGGCGAGATGGGCGACGTCCAGTCGCTGCGCGCCCGGCCGGCCCGCTCCGCCGTGCTCCTGAACCGTACGAACCGCCCCGACGCCACGCGGACCGGGCCCGACGCCGATGCCCGTGAGGCGCTCACCGAGCGGGGCTTCGACGTGCTGTCCACCCACATTCCACGGCTCGACCTGTACGCCCAGTCGTTCGGCAGCCCTGTGGAGGTCAAGGGCTCGGCGTACATGGACCTCGCGGACGAACTCATCAAGCGTCAGGAATCGCAGTGAACCAGCGCAGGGACACCTACCGGGCCGCCTTGCAGCGGGACACGGACACCGCCGCACCGCGCCGGGCCGCCGCACCGCCCCACTCGTCGGTCACGCGCCTGGATCTGCGCTACGTGCGCGTGACGATCGAACTCGACCCCGCCGTTCCGCGCGAGGTGACGCGATGGGTGGGGCCTCCGGTGTCCGCCCTGATGCGCGTCGGCGCGGCGGTGCTGCGCCCGCTCAC
The DNA here is from genome assembly GCF_002078175.1 of Streptomyces sp. M41(2017). Lineage (GTDB taxonomy): Bacteria > Actinomycetota > Actinomycetes > Streptomycetales > Streptomycetaceae > Streptomyces. The sequence goes on from NZ_MWFK01000002.1 coordinate 641,063, forward strand.
CGGTACCGCCTGACCGGCCGCCCCCTCCCTCCCCCGGCAGACGCAGAACGGGCCGCGTACGGAACGCGGCCCGTTTGCCGTCTCCACGGACCGCCTCTACGATGGGGAAATATAATTTAGCTCGCGAGATAAATTGTCTCGCGCCTCGCCTCTTCGAGGAGCCTCATGAGCGGTCTGCACGGAAACCACGACCTGGGACACACCGTCGCCGGATGGACGGGAACGGCCGTCGCCGTCCTCGGCGTCTGCGTCACGGGCGCGGCCCTGACGCGGGGGTCGTCGGCCGGCATCACCGTCGGGGCCGCGGTGATCGTCGCGGCCGCGCTGGTCACCTGGGTGCTGCACCTGGGCGGGTGGGGCAAGCCGAGCGGCCCCCGCCCCGTCGGTGAACAGAACTGGCGCACGAAGGACCGGGCGGCGGCGGAGGGACACCCCGGCTGCCTCGGATGCCGTCTGGCCGGCCGTTCAGGACCGCGCCGCGCGGCTGCGAAGGGGAGCGTGCCGTTGCCCGCCGCGCGGGCCGCGGGGCAGGGCGAACCGGCCCGATCCATGGCTCCCGCGCCGGCCCCGGCGGCGGTACGGGGCGACGGTGGGCGCTGAAACCGACCTGCCAAGGGCGGAGCCGCCCCGCGTCCTCACCCGACCGTGACGCCCTCAGGTCCGAGCGGCCGACGAACCCTCGCCCCGGGAAGCGTCTCTGATGTCGTCGAGGCTCTCCTGCATCACGGTCCGGGCCTTCCCGAACCAGTCGGCCAGAACGGCCACCTCGTCGGCCGAGTAGTCGGCGAAGAGCAGACGCAGTCGCTCGTAGAACGGGCCGTACACCTCGAGAATGCGGGCCTGCGCCGATTCGTCCATCACGACCCAGACGCGCCGACGGTCCTTCAGGTCGCTTTCCCTGCGGATGAAACGGGCCTTCTCCAGCCGGTTGAGCACACCCGTCACCGCGCCGGTGCTCAGCCGGGCCCGCGCGGCCAGGTCGCTGGCACCGAGGGACCGGCCGGCCATGGACGACTCGATCACGAATCCGAGGCAGGTCAGGTCGGTCACGTTGAGCCCGAGCCGTCCGGCGATGTCCTGCTGGCCGAACTGCGCGAGCGCGATCAGGCGGTCCATCTCGAACAACGCCTGGTCAGCGGTCGCCTCGGGACGCGCCTTGCCCTCCATGCATCACCTATGACCCACGACATCACCACGCCAAGCCGAATCGGACAGGACAAACCCTAGCGTTCATCCGTCCGGACCCCGGACCGTGGCGTGGGCTCGGCACACGGCGGAGCGGGCCGGCCGGCCCGCCCGGGGGCACGATGCCGCCGGCCGGCTCAGGATGCCGACGGCCGGGACGGCGTTCAGGTCTCCAGGGGGTGGCCGCCGTCGCCCTCGACCACCACACGGTCCACGCCCGGCTCGTCGGCCCGCTCGACCATCGTGACGTCGATCTCGCCGTCGCCGTCGGTGTCGAACTGGTAGAGGTCGGCCTTGCCGTCGCCCGTGGTGTCGGTCATCCAGACGTCGGTCTTGCCGTCGCCGTTGGTGTCGGCGCTGAGGAGGACGTTGTGCTCGTCCCCCTGGGTCTCGACCGCTTCCTGCGTACCCTCATTCGTCTCCATGACCGCCGGTTGCCCCGGCCCGGGGGTCCGAAACTACGGGCCCTCGCGCCGGTCGGCGACCACCCGGCCCACCTCTCGCGGCGGGCGGACCGACCGGAACGGATCGTGCGCGGTCACCCTGCCAGGAACTCGGTCAGCACACGGTTCAGTTCGGCCGGCCGTTCCGTCGGGAGGGAGTGGTGGGACGCTTCCGGGAGGACGACGACGCGTGCGTCGGGCAGGAGCGCGCCGGCCTCCGCGGCCACCCGGCGCGCGTTGTGCGCACGGCTGCGCCCGGCGGCCACAACCAGCGTGGGCACGGTGCACGCCCGTACGTCCCGTGCACGGGGGCGGCGCATCGCGACGATCTTCGACCGGTGCGCGGTGGCGGTGCTGCCGAGGAACGTCCGCCAGGCCGGTTCCCCGGGGACACCGCCCGTCTCCCACGCGTGGAAGGCCTGGACGCGCTCGGCTGTGGGGCGCAGCAGCATCGGCAGTGCGCGGAGCAGGTATGCGGGGTTCATCCCGGCGAAGCACTGGGTGGGGTCGAGCAGCGCGAGCCGGCGGAGCCTCCGCGGGGCGTGCGCCGCGTAGTGGAGGGCGATCCAGGCGCCGTAGGAGTGGCCGCACAAGTCCGCTCCGTCCAGGGCGAGTTCGTCGAAGAGCGCGTCGAGCCATGCCGTCAGGTCACCGACGCCGCGCAGCGGCGCCCCGTCGTGCCGGCTGCGGCCGATGTCGCCCATGAGGTCGGGCGCGTGGACGCGATGCGTGGCGGCGAGGGCGCCGACGGTGGCGAACCACACCACGGAGGTGGTGCCACCGCCGGGCAGCAGCACCAGCGGGGGGCCACCCTCGGGACCGGCGATCTGGACCCGGGTCGTCCCGTACGGGGACGGCACGTCGACGCTGTCGACGGGTACGGGCCACCGCCGCAGGACGGTGTCGTACGCGGTGAGGAATCCGTTCTCGCCATCCATGATCGCCGCCTATGATTGCTCGACCAACGATAATCTCGATGGTCGCGATATTATCATCGGGAGGGATGTCATGGCCGAACGGGACCCGGAACTCCAACTCGTTCATCTGCTGCGCGCCGTCGCGGTGGAACTCGACCTGTTCGCGGGCGAGTTCGCCGGCCTGCACCGACTGCACCCGACCGACGTACGGGCGCTGATCCACCTGCTGGACGCGGCGCGCGCGGACACACCCGCGACCCCGGGATGGCTCGGTGCGCAGCTCGGGGTGAACTCGGCGTCGACCACCGCGCTGGTCGACCGGCTGGAGCGGCTGGACCTGGTCCGCCGGGAGCGCGACACGACCGACCGCCGCCGGGTCCTGCTGACGGTCACCGACGGAGCCGTGACCCTGGGCTGGTCGTTCTTCGGCCCGCTGATCGCGGAGATGGTCGCCTCGATGCGCTCCTTCAACGACCGGGACCTCGCTGTCGTCCGACGCTTCCTGCTGTCGATGCGCGATGTCGCCGCGGCGGGTCGACGGATTCAGCGGACGGGCGGGACCAGCGGCGAGGAGTAGGGGGTGCCCGCCCTGGCCCCCTATTCCGTCGGGGGTGTCTCAGACCGACGCCGGGGGGCCGGTGCGGACGGACGGGTCGCGGCGGAAGGTCTCCGCGACCGCTGTGTTCGCCACCACGACGACCGCCAGGACGATCGCGGCGCCATGGTGTCCCAGCGCGTGGAGGGCCACCGTGCTGCCGCCCAGCACCAGCGCCTTCACCAGCAGCACGAAGGGCAGCGCCGGTCTCAGCCTGGCCTTCGGAGCGGCGAACAGGCCCCATAGGGCGATGGCCGCCAGCGGGACGCCCACGCCGAGGGCGACGCGGAGCACCACGTTCTCTCCGGTGCTGAATCCCCACCGGCTCAGGAGGGCCAGGGCGGCCAGTTCCAGCAGGAACGCCAGGACTTCGTTGGCGGCGAACCACCACGGTCCGGGCAGGACGGCGGGCTCGGGGTCCTTCGGCATGACGTCCTCTCGGCGTGCTCGTCGGTGCCAGCATGGCAGGAGACGGTGCGTGACGTGCGCGTTCACCGAACCAGGTCGGGACGCCCCGGCGCTCCGGTGCTCCGTCCGTCGGGCAAGATGGGGTCCATGACCGAGATCCGCACCCCCCGCCTGCTTCTGCGCCGCTGGTACGACGACGACCTCGCCCCCATGGCGGAGATCAACGCGGACCCCCAGGTCATGCGCTGGGTCGACGACGGCACGGTCCTCGGCCTCGACGACACGGCCGAGGCGATCGAGCGGTGGGAGGACGAGTGGGACGAGGAGGGCTTCGGGCTGTTCGCGGTCGAGCTGCTCGCCTCCGGTGAGCTCGTCGGCTTCGCCGGACTGTCCGTGCCCGAGTTCCTGCCGGAGGTGGCGTCCGACGTGGCGATCTGCTGGCGGCTCGGCACCCCGTTCTGGGGGCAGGGCTACGCGTCCGAAGCCGCCCACGCCACGCTGGAGTTCGCGCTCCAGGACCGCAACCTCGACCGGGTCGTCAGCATCAACCGCGTGGGCAACGAAGCGTCGGAGAACGTCGTCCGCAAGCTCGGCATGAAGCTGGAGCGGGAGGCGGTGCACCCGGAGTACGACTTCCCTCTGAGCATCCACTCCATCGACCTGACCGAGTTCCAGGCCTGACGGGGGACCCGGCGCTCCCCCGCCGGATCCGCCCGTCCTGTCAGGCGTTCGCGGGTGCCGGCCGCCGGAGCAGATAGATCCCGGCGACGGAGACCAGGACCGCCATACAGGCGATGAAGACCAGGCCCGCCCCCTCCAGCCCGATGGGCCCCACCAGCAGTCCCACCCCGATCACCGGCAGCGAGATGCCCGTGTAGGCGACCACGAACAGGGTGGAGATGACCGCCGCGCGCTGGTCCGCGGGGGACGCGCCCGCCACGGTGGACAGCGCCCCGCGGAACGCCAGTCCCTGACCGGTCCCGCCGACCAGGGCGCTGAGCACCACCAGCACCATCAGGTCCCAGCGAAGAGCGCCCGCGAGCAGCGCCAGCCCGGCGAGGAGTGCGGCGCAGCCCAGCGGGAGCGACCGGGTGGGTCCGACCCGGCCGACGGCGAGCTGACCCGCGGTCGAGGCGAAGAAGGCAAGAGCGACGACCAGCCCGGTCACGGCGTGGTCGGTCACGTTCAGGGACTCCGCGAGGAACGCCGGGCTGACCGAGGTGAACACCCCGAAGAGCGCGAACCCCACGAACGCGGCGATGGCGGGCGGGCCGAACACCGCCCGCACCTCCCGGGGCAGGCGGGGCCGGTGCGGTCGCAGGCTGCTGAGCGGGCTGCGCTCCCCCACGGTCTCCCGGAGCCACAGCACGACGGCGACCGAGCAGGCCACCAGGGCGAGGTGCACGATGAACGGAAGGTACAGAGGCCAGGGGGCGAACTGCGCGAGCAACCCGGCGAGCAGCGGCCCGCAGCCCAGTCCGCCCATGTTCGCGGCGGTCGCCACGAAGGTGGCCCTGGCCGAGCCGCCGCGGGGTGCCAGTTCCATCACGTAGGCCGTGGCGGCTCCGGTGAACAGCCCGGCGGACAGACCCGACATCAGCCGACCCGCGTAGAGCCAGCCCAGGCCGGTGGCGCACAGGAAGCAGACCGCGCTCAGCGCGGCGAAGCCGAGACCGCACAGCAGAACGGGACGTCTGCCGACCGAGTCGGAGGCGTTGCCCGCCAGGAGCAGCACCCCGATGACTCCGAAGGCGTACACCGCATAGACCACGGTGACCATCAGCTCGGAGAAGTCGAACTTGTCCTGGTAGAGGCCGTAAAGGGGGGTGGGCAGGGTGGTGCCGGCCATGCACACGGCGAACACGGCACCACCGAGCAGGCACGCACGCCACCCCGGGCGATCATCACCTTCCATGCCGCCGACACTAACCGTGCCGACGCGCGTCGGCCCCGCCCGACGTGCCGGGCGGGGCCGAGCGGCCGTGCACGGGGCGCGTGGTGCGCGTCCCGGCACACGGGTCCGCCTCCCCCCGTACCGGAGGCGGACCGTGCCGGGTGGCCCGGCGGTGGGTCGGGGCGGGACGCACACGGGGAGGTGTGTGCGTCCCGTCCGTCAGGGGCAGCCGGCGGGTGTCGGCTGCGACGCGTCGTGGATCAGCGCGGTGTGGGCGGCCTTCAGGCGTTTCACATCGGGCTTGACCACCTTGCGGTCGTAGGTGACGAGTCCGTTCAACTCGCCCTCCACATCGGAGATCTGGGTGTAGACGGCGCCGTTGCCTCCCTTGCAGGCGAGCTGGTGCACCTCGTCGAGCCGGGCCAGGTAGTCGTCGGTGTACGCCGAGGGGTCGACGTCCACGTAGGACTGCTGGACCGACCAGGCGTGTCCGGGTACCGCGAGGCCGAGGCCTCCGTACTCACCGCTGACCAGCGCCCGTTTCCCGTCCGGATTCGGTGGGAGTGCCGGGCTCGGGTAGCCGTGCTCGTCGATGATGTCGCCGGTGCCTCCGTCGACGCCGAGGTTGATGCCGGACATGGAGTTGACGAGACGGGTCGGGTCCCAGGACTTGGCCTGGTCGGCGATACGGGCCTCGTCGTACTGGCCCCAGCCCTCGTTGAAGGTCACCCACATGACGACCGACGGGCTGCTGATGTGCTCGTCGATCATCTGCTTCATCTCGCGCTCGTACTCGGCGCGGGACGCGGCGTCCGGGTTCACACCGGCGGTCATGGCGGGCATGTCCTGCCAGACCATCAGGCCGAGCCGGTCCGCCCAGTAGAACCAGCGGTCGGGTTCCACCTTGATGTGCTTGCGGACCGCGTTGAAGCCCATCTCCTTGTGCATCTTCAGGTCGTACGCCAGTGCCTCGTCGGTCGGCGCGGTGTGCAGGCCGTCGGGCCAGAAGCCCTGGTCGAGGGTGGCCATCATGAAGACGGGTTTGCCGTTGAGGACGGTGCGCGGGGTGCCGTTCACCTTCTCCACGGCGATCGACCGCATCCCGAAGTAGCTGCCGACGCGGTCGGCGCCGACGGAGACCTTCAGGTCGTAGAGGAACGGGTCGTCCGGCGACCACAGATGCGGGTCGGTGATCTTCAGGGTGAGCGGCTGTCCGGTACGGCCGGTCACCGTGGCGACCTTGCGGTGTCCGGCGTACGCGGTCGCGGCGACCGGCAGTCCGTCCTTGACGCCCTGGGGCTCGACGGTGAGCCGGCTGTTCCTGACGTCGGGGGTGAGCTTGAGCGAGTCGACGTGGTCGGTGGCCACCGGCTCCATCCACACCGTCTGCCAGATGCCGGAGGACGGGGTGTACCAGATGCCGCTGGGGTCGAGGCGCTGCTTGCCGACCGGCGGGTTCTCGCCGCCCGCCGCATCGGTGGGGTCGTAGACCCCGACGATCAGCTCCTGGGTCCGGCCGGGCTTCAGCGCGGCGGTGACGTCGGCGCTGAACTTGTCGTAACCGCCCTGGTGTTCGGTGACCTTGGTGCCGTTGACGTAGACCTCGGCCTTCCAGTCGACGGCGCCGAAGTTGAGCTGGAGGTGCTTGCCGGAACCGATCCGCCAGTCGGACGGGACGGTGAAGGTGCGGCGGTACCACATGCGGTCCTCGTGCCGTTCGATACCGGAGAGCTGGGACTCCACGGGGTAGGGAACGAGGATCTTCTCGGCGAGGTTCTTGCCCACGGGCGGCTTGTCGCCGGAGTCCGCGGCCGCGAACTGCCACGAGCCGTTCAGGTTCCGCCAGTTGTCCCGGGTCAGCTGCGGACGGGGGTATTCGGGAAGGGCGTTGCCCGGCCCGACATCGTCCGCCCACTTCGTGCGCAGCTGGTACGTGGAGTGGTTGGGGCCGCTGCTCCAGAAGGCGTTGACAACGTTGCCGTCCTCGCCGGAGAGGCCGCCCTTTCCGTCGTAGCGCAGGTCGGCGGTGCCGCGGGCCGTGCCGGTCTTGTTGCCGACGACGGGTTCCTTCAGTCCGACGATGAGGGACTTGGGGTCGGCGGGGTCGAGTTTCGCCGTGGACAGCGGCCACTTGGCGCCGCCGATGACGGCCTCGACGTGGTCGGTGAGGCCGGCCGGGGGTGCGGTCAGGGCCTGGGCGAAGTCGAGGCGCAGGGTGCGCCCGTCCTTCTCGACCGTGGTCGCGACGGCACCGTCGTAGGCGTAGCCGTCGGGCAGCCGGAGAGCCGACTGGGGGACGGCGGCCTTGGTGCCGCCCGGCGGGGTCCAGCGCAGGTGGAGGTTGGAGCCGCCGAAGTGCTCGAAGTACTCGACCTTGATGTCGTAGGCCTGTCCGGCGGTCAGGTCGACGGGCTGGGAGGTCTGTTCCTTGTCCCAGTCGTCGACCCAGTGGTCGATGGCGAGGTGTCCGTCGATCCACACCCGGAAACCGTTGTCGCCGATGACCGAGAAGGTGTGGGCGCCGGTCTTCTCCGGCACGATACGACCCGTCCACCGGACGTTGACGTCGTCCGACTGGCCGGTGGCGAAGGCGAGTCGCGGCTCCAGGTTGTCGAAGTCGAGGTTGGTGTCGAGGCCGGTGGCCTTGAGCTCGTGGAAGTCGAAGGCGCCGGGGGCGGACTGGGTGTAGTACTCGCCCTTCAGGCCGTGGACCTCCACGGGGTCGTCGGCGGCTGTGGCGGCGGGGACGGCCGTGAGTCCGGCCATGCCGAGCAGCACGGCGAAGAGGAGTGTCAGGTGAGTTCGGAGTCTGCTGATGCGCACGGATCCTCCTTGGCTGAGGAAGGGTGGCGGCTCGTTGCTTCAGTCTGTACAACGTTGGAAGGAACGGGAGTTGGCATCACAGCACGGGTCCCGGCCGCTGTCCAGGGTCATGACAAACACCCAGGTGGCTGCGGCGCACATCGATGAAGAGGAGATCCCTTGCGGGTCAGCCTGAAGGACGTCGCCGAGCGGGCCGGCGTCTCGATCAAGACGGTTTCGAACGTCGTGAACAACTATCCGCACGTCACCCCGGCCATGCGGGCCCGGGTCCAGGAGGCCATCGACGAGCTGGGTTACCGGCCCAACCTCACCGCCCGCCACCTGCGCAAAGGCCGCACGGGCATCATCGCCCTCGCCGTTCCCGAGCTGGGCAACCCGTACTTCGCGGAGCTGGCGGGAGCCGTCATCGACGCGGCCGCCGAGCACGAGTTCACCGTGCTCCTCGACCACACGCGCGGCGACCGCGAGCAGGAGGTGCTGGTCAGCCAGGGCTTCCGGGCCAACGTCATCGACGGCCTGATCCTCAGCCCGCTGGAGCTGGAGGCGGAGGACCTGCGGTCGCGGACCGACGACGTGCCGCTCGTCCTGCTCGGCGAGCGGGAGTACGAACTGCCCTACGACCACATCGCCATCGACAACGTGGCCGCGGCGCGGAGCGCGGTACGCCATCTGCTGAGCCGCGGACGCTCACGGATCGCCTACCTGGGCGCCCGCACCGACTCGGCGAACCAGCCGGCTCATCTGCGGCTCGCGGGCTGGCGCGAGGAGCTGATGGAGGCGGGGATTCCGGCACCGGACGACCTGGTCGTGCCGGTCGGCGGCTGGGACCGGGACGAGGGCGCGCGGGGCATGGCCCACCTGCTGGATTCCGGGGTGCGTCCGGACGCGGTCTTCGCGTACAACGACCTGGTCGCGATCGGTGCGATGCGGGTGCTGCACGAACGCGGGCTGCGGGTGCCGTGGGACGTTGCGGTGGTCGGATTCGACGACATCGAGGAGGGCCGGTTCGGCGCCGTCACCCTGACGACGATCTCGCCGGACAAGCAGGCGATCGCGCGGATGGCGGTGGCCTCGCTGCTGCGCAGTCTGTCGGGCCGCACGGAGCCCGGCGGACGTGAACTGACCGCGGATTTCAGGCTGGTGGAACGCGAGAGCACGCTGGGCCGACGCTGACGGGATTTCGGAAGGAGGGCTTTACAGCCCTCTTCCAACGATGTAAAAACCTCCCCGGAACGCCAAGTACGCAGAGTTGACCGCAAGAGCCGATCATCCCCGGGAGCGCAATCAGCGCCGGGGCCGCGCCGTTTGGGGACTCCATGAAGCCGCTCACACCTCGCCATCGCACCGCCGCAAGGACCCTTCTCGCCACCGGCCTCATCACGAGCCTCGCGCTCGTCTCCGGATGCGCGAAGTCGGAGGACGACTCGTCCGGCACGGACAAGAGCTCCGCGAGCCAGGACGACCAGGGGCAGGTCGTCGCCTCGCCGTCGACGGGTTCGGGCCCGACCTGCACCATCGACGCCTACGGCGCGAAGAAGATCGACCTGAAGTCGGCCACCGTCGGCTTCTCCCAGTCCGAGAAGGAGGCCAACCCCTTCCGGATCGCCGAGACGGCGTCCATCAAGGCCGAGGCGAAGAAGCAGGGCGTGAAGCTCCTGACGGCCAACGCCCAGTCGCAGTTCTCCAAGCAGATCAGCGACGTCCAGGACCTCATCGCCAAGGGCGCCGACCTGCTGGTCATCGCGCCGCTCAACTCGGACGGCTGGGAGCCGGTGCTGCGCTCGGCCTCCGCCAAGCACATCCCGATCGTCACGATCGACCGCAAGATCAACGCCACCGCGTGCAAGGACTACGTGAGCTTCATCGGCTCCGACTTCCTGGAGCAGGGCAAGCGGGCCGCGGACCAGATGATCGAGTCGACCGGCGGCAAGGGCGAGATCGCCATCCTGCTGGGCGCCGCGGGCAACAACGTGACGACCGAGCGCACCAAGGGCTTCGAGGACCGCATCAAGGAGAAGGCCCCCGGCCTGAAGATCGTCTTCAAGCAGACCGGTGACTTCGCCCGGGAGAAGGGCCAGTCGGTCACCGAGAACCTCATCCAGTCGAAGCCCGGCATCACCGGGATCTACGCCGAGAACGACGAGATGGGCCTCGGCGCGGTCAACGCCCTCAAGGGCGCGGGCAAGCAGCCGGGCAAGGTGAAGATCGTGACGGTCGACGGGACGCGCAACGCCGTCCAGGGCATCGTCGACGGCTGGATCGACGGGGTCGTCGAGTCCAACCCGCGCTTCGGTCCGCTCGCCTTCCAGACGCTGGACACCTTCACGAAGGGCGAGAAGGTCTCCCAGGACATCGTCATCCAGGACAGCGCGTACACCAAGGACAACGCCAAGGCCGACCTGGGCAAGGCCTTCTGACATGTTGTCGGTTGCCGGTCTGTCCAAGACCTTCCCCGGCGTGAAGGCCCTGTCCCAGGTGGACTTCACGGCCCGCGCCGGGGAGGTGCACGCGCTCATCGGAGAGAACGGCGCGGGCAAGTCGACCCTCATCAAGGTCCTCACCGGTGTGTACCAGCCGGACGAGGGCGAGGTGACGTACGACGGCGCCCCGGTCCGCTTCGCCACGCCGCTCCAGGCGCAGCACGCGGGTATCTCCACGATCTACCAGGAGGTCAACCTCGTCCCGCTGATGACCGTGGCGCGCAACCTGTTCCTCGGCCGCGAGCCCCGGAACAGGCTGGGTCTGATCGACTTCCGGCGCATGCACCGGGAAGCCGGCGCCGCGCTCCGCGATCTCGGAATCCGGGTGGACGTGCGGCGACCGCTGCGCGAACTGGGCGTCGGCGCGCAGCAGATGGTCGCGCTCGCCCGCGCCGTCTCCGTCGACGCCCGCGTGGTCATCATGGACGAACCGACCTCCTCGCTCGAACCACGCGAGGTCCGCACCCTGTTCGGCGTGATCCGGATGCTGCGCGAGCGGGGCATCGCGGTGATCTACGTCAGTCACCGGCTCGACGAGCTGTACGAGATCTGCGACGCGGTCACCGTGCTGCGCGACGGCAAGGTCGTGCACACGGGCCCCATCGCCGAACTCGACCGGCTCCGGCTGGTGGCGCTGATGCTGGGCCGGGAGATCTCGGACGTACGGGAGGACGGGCTGACCAAGTTCGCCGGCGGTCACGACACGGAGGCCGAACCGATCCTGCGCGCCAGTGGCCTGACGGTCCGCCACCAACTGGACGGGGTGTCGGTGTCGGTGCGCCCCGGAGAGGTGGTGGGGCTCGGCGGGCTGCTCGGTTCCGGCCGCAGCGAGACCGCCAAGGCCATCGCGGGGGCACTGCCCACCGACTCCGGTCAGGTCGAGGTGGCGGGGGTCCGGGTCCGCACCGGGTCGACCCCGGCCGCCATCCGCGCGGGCATCAGCCTGCTGCCCGAGGACCGCAAGGCCGAGGGCATCGTGCCGGGCCTGTCGGTCCGCGAGAACATCGCGCTCGCCGCCCTTCCCGGGCTGTCCCGCTTCGGTCTGGTCGACGAGGCGCGGATCGACCGGATCGTCGACACCTTCGTCGAGCGGCTGCGTATCAAGGCGGCGAGTCCGCACCAGAAGGTCGGCGAACTCTCCGGCGGCAACCAGCAGAAGGTGCTGCTGGCCCGCTGGCTGGCCATGCAGCCGAAGATCCTGCTGCTGGACGAGCCGACCCGCGGCATCGACGTGGGCGCCAAGGCCGAAGTGCAGAAGCTGATCGACGAACTCGCCGACGACGGACTGGCCGTCCTGCTCATCTCCTCCGATCCGGAGGAACTGATCGAGGGCAGTGACCGGGTGATCGTCCTCAAGGACGGCGCCGTGGTGGAGGAGTTGACCGGTGACGCCGTCACCGAGGACCGGCTGATGCGCGCCATCGCCGCGGCGCCCGCCGCCACCGCTGTCGGCACCGGCCCGGGAGGCCACGATGACTGATCTGACGCTCGGCCGGCCGGCCGTCGACCGGGACCGTCTGCTGCGCCTCCTCCAGGAGTACGGCGTCTACCTGGGCGTCGTGGTCCTGCTGCTGGTGAACACCGTCTTCACCCCGCACTTCCTGTCCACGGAGAACTTCCGCACGCAGGCGGTCCAGGTCGCCCCGGTGCTGATCGTGGCCCTCGGCATGGCACTGGCGATCGGCAGCGAGGGCGTCGACCTGGCGGTGGGCTCGGTGATGGCCCTGTCCACCTCGCTGCTGTCCCTCTATCTCGGATACGGGCCCTGGCTCGCCATCCTGCTCGCCCTGGTGGGCGGGGTCGTCGTGGGGGTGGCCAGCGGATCGCTCATCGCCTTCGTGGGCGTGCAGCCGATCGTCGCGACCCTCGCGCTGATGGTCGCCGGGCGGGGGCTCGCCCTGGTGCTCCTCCCCCAGCTCAAGGACGTCCGCGACCCGACCATGGCGGACCTCGGCTCGGGCGACGTGCTGGGCGTTCCGTATCTCGTGCTGATCGCGGCGGCCCTCGCCCTGCTCGTCGCGTTCGTCGTGCGCCGCACCACGTTCGGCCGCCAGCTCCTGGCGATCGGGGACAGCCGCCCGGCGGCCAAGCTCGCCGGACTGCCGGTACGGCGCGTCCTGATCCTCGTGTACGTCTGCTCGGGAGTCCTCGCCGCGATCGCCGGCGTACTGGCCACCGCGCGGCTGACGGCGAGCGATCCGACGTCGCTCGGCAATCTGATGGAACTCTCCGCGATCACCGCGGTCGTCGTCGGCGGCACCCCGCTCAGTGGCGGCCGGGTCCGGATCGGCGGCACGGTCGCCGGCGCCGTCCTGATCCAGTTGCTCACCACGACGCTCATCAAGCACGATCTGCCGCCGTCGTGGACCCAGATCGCCCAGGCCGTGGTGATCGTCCTCGCCGTCTACGCGGCACGGGAACGAGGAAAGCGATGACGACCGACGTGGACACTCCGGTGAGCGACAGGACCACGACCGACGAGGAGCCGCTGGGGGCGCCCCGTTCGGAGCGGCTCAGCGCCCTCGCCCAGCAGCACGGCGCACTGGTGACCCTGATCGTGGCCATGATCGCCGCGTCCCTGAGCTTCGACACCTTCCTGACGTCGGACAACCTGGAGAACATGGCGCTCTCCTCGGCCTTCCTCGCGGTGGTCGCGCTGGGCATGACCTTCGTCATCGTCACCGGCGGCATCGACCTGTCGGTGGGCTCGCTCTTCGCCCTCGGCGGAGTGCTGGCGGCCTGGGGGTCGCAGTACGGGACGCTGGTCGCACTGCTCCTCCCGCTGGCCGTCTGCGGACTGATCGGTCTGGTCAACGGAGTGCTGATCGCCCGTTCGCGACTGGCTCCCTTCATCGTCACGCTCGCGTCCATGCTGGGCGCCCGGGGCATCCTGCTCTCGGTCACCGACGAGGGCTCCCAGACCTATCTGGTGGACAAGGGGTCGTTCTTCGCGAAGCTCGGCCAGGGCACCTTCCTCGGCATCGGTGTCCCCGTGTACATCACGCTGGCCCTGTTCGTGCTGGGCGCGGTCGTGCTCCGGCGCACCCGCTTCGGGCAGTACGTGTACGCGGTCGGCGGGAACGAGGACGCGGCGGCGCTGATGGGCGCCCCCGTGGCCCGTACGAAGATCTCCGTCTACATGATCTCGGGACTGTGTGCCGGGCTCGCCGGGGCACTCAACGCGGCCTGGCTGGTGTCGGGCGTGACGATCCTCGGTTCCGGCATGGAACTGGAGGCGATCTCCGCGGTCGTCATCGGCGGGACGCTGCTCACCGGAGGGTTCGGCTTCATCAGCGGCTCCCTGGTCGGCGTGCTGCTGCTGAAGGTCATCCAGAACGTCATCAACCAGATCGGCTCCCTCGACTCGGCCTACCAACAGGTGGTCAGCGGGGCGTTCCTGGCCGTCGTCGTGATCGCGCAGACCTGGCTGGGACGCCGACGTCGGGTGCTCTGAGAGGCGTGTCGTAGTACCCCGGCCGTCGCGGGCGCGGCGGGCGGGGGTACGGGCGGCGCGTCGGCCGGACGGGCGTCCGCGGTGGTCACCGCGGGCGGGCCCGTCCACCGCCGGTACCGGCTCAGGTCCTCGTCATGGCGACGCGCCAGGCGCGGATGCCCACCTCGTCCAGGGTGATGTCGATCGTCGCCGGCTCGACGGCGTCGATCCGCAGCGCGCCCTCGAACGCCTCCGTGATGTCGTGCCGCGACAGCCGGTGCGGGCCCCTGCGGCCCGACTCCGGCTCCCGGTCGCTGAAACAGAGCATGAAGTAACGCCCGCCCGGGCGCAGGATCTCGTGCAGTCCGCCGCTGAAGGCGGGGCGGTCGTCCGGGGCGAGGAGGTGGAACAGCCCGGAGTCGAGCACGGTGTCGAACCGCTCGCCCAGATCGGTGAGCCGACGGGCGTCATGGTGCAGGAACCGCACGGCGACCCCGCGTCGCTGTGCCTTCTCCTCGGCGGTCCGCAGTGCCGTGGCGGCGAGGTCGATGCCGGTGACGTCGAGGCCGAGGCCGGCGCACATGAGGGCGTGTTCGCCCGTTCCGCAGCCGACGTCCAGCACCCGTCCCCGGATGACGCCCGACCGGGCGAGATCGAGGAAGGCCGGCTGCGGGCGTCCGATCTCCCAGGGCGGCCGGACGGCGTACAGATCGTCCAGTTCCTGCCAGGGGTTCGGTACTTCGGGGTCTTCGGGCGGTGGCTGTGCGGTCATGCGAGCGGCCTTCCACCGCTGCCGCCGCCCGGCTCCGGTCCGGCGCGTGTCACGGCAGCGCTCCGGCGGCCGACTCTACGCCGAGGGTGCTCGTCGTACCGGTCGTGACCGTCGGCCGGGGTGAGGCGTCGCGTGCGCGGGGACCGGACGTGGCTCAGGGATGCGGGCGCCCGGCAGGCGGGCGGTGCTACGGGGGGCCACGTCGCGGTCGGTCAGGTGCCGGTGACCGGGCCGAGGAGGTCCCGCAGCCGGTCGCAGACCCGCTCCACGTCGGGCACCGGGGGCAGTTCGGCCGCCTCGCCCATGGCGCGTTGCAGTGCGGGCCCGTAGGTGTCGAAGCGGTCCATGGTCGCGCGGGTGACCGGCTGGACGACGAAGTGGATGTGTCCCGGTGTCCCGCCGACGTGCGACCACAGGCACACGTACACCTGTTCAGGGTCCATGACCGTGGTGACGGCGGCGCTGACGCGCTGCAGCAGGGGGCCCAGTTCGGCGGATTCCGCCGCGGTCAGCCCGGCGACGTGCAGCACGTGCCGCGTCGGCTTCACGACGACGGTTCCCAGGCCGAAGGGGCCGACGCAGTGCTCGACCACCCAGGCGTCCGTACGCAGGACGGTGCCGCCCGGCAGTGGGGTGTCGCCCGTCGTCAGGTCGCACGCGAGACAGCCGCGCACCGGTCCGGGCTCGTCGTCCCACCGTGCTCCGACCATCCCGTACCCGGCCTTTCGCGCCTGGTCACGTGCGTGGTTGCCGGCCGGGCACGGTGTCTCGGGCGTGAACGCTCCGTGAGACACCGTGCCGGTGTCGTGCCGGGGTCAGGCGGGGGTGATGTTCTCCGCCTGGGGGCCCTTCTGGCCCTGCGTGATGTCGAACGTCACGGCCTGGCCCTCCTGGAGCTCACGGAAGCCGGTGGCGTTGATGTTGGAGTAGTGGGCGAAGACGTCGGGGCCGCCCCCGTCCTGCGCGATGAAACCGAAGCCCTTTTCGGCGTTGAACCACTTGACGGTTCCGCTGGCCATGCCAATGCCTCTCAATTCAATGACGGATCCGCACCACGCGGACCCGGAGGTGGTCGTCCTGGTCCTCGGGCACTGCACAGCAAAACGCCCGCACCAAAGCGCGGGCGAGGACTGCGAACCACGACATCTGCGGGAGACGTTACACGGAGACTTCACCCCTCACCAGAGAGCAAGGACCCTCAGGTGAAACAGTGTTGCCCGGGGTTACGGACATTTCGGCGTGAGCCGCCACAGGAACCGCGGACGCCCCCGTACGCCCGAACGGGGAAGACCCGCACCGGGGGGTGCGGGTCTTCCGGGGCGAGGCCGCCGACCGCGATTCGGTCCGGTGGGCGCGGGGCCTGGCAGAGTCCCGACGGCGTCGGACCGTGTCCGTGGACGGCCTCGCGGCCAGGGGGCGGTCAGCGCCCGTCGTGACCGCGGCCGCGGTCGTGGTCATGACCGTGCTCCTGGCCACGGCCGGTGTTGCGGTCGTGGTCACGGCCGTGGTCCTGGCCGCGGCCGTGGTCCTGGCCGCGGCCGTGGTCCCGGTCGTGGTCCCGGTCGTGGCGCTGGCCCCAGGCGACGCTGTCGACGAAGCGTCCGCGGTCGGTCTTCAGCGTCGCGACGTCGGAGCGGTTGTCCCACACCTCACGGCGGCGGTCCTGGAACAGGTCCTTCGCGGTGTCGTGGCCGACTCCGGTGTGGACACGGACGGTGGAACGGGCCGCCAGGCGGTAGTGACGGAACGTGTAGCGGTTGCCGTCCCGGTCGGAGAGGGTCCAGCCGTTCAGGCTGACGGCGCGCCACGTGGAGTTGGTGACCTCCACCCACTCGCCGTTCAGCGAACCGTTCGAGCGGTTGTCGACGCCGGGTGCGTCGCTCTGCACCCGGCTGATGGCGACGGGCGACCGCTCGGCACGCGGCCCCGGGGCGGCGGAGGCCGACACCGCGGCCGAGCCGACCAGGGCGCCGGCGGCCAGCGCCGCGGCCACCAGACGGCGGACCGGGACAGACGTGTAAACAGACATGAACGCTCCTCAAGGTGCGAGAGCCGGTCACGCCTCGCGGCATCACCCCTGGAGAAGGGTGGAGTCGAAGGTGCGACCTGTGCGAATCCCGGCCCTGTCGGCCGAGGACCCACAACTTCCTCCTCGCACCCGCCGCACGACGGCGACACGGGAGCGCTGTTACCAATTGCGCACATATCGGTTACAGAAGGCTGCATCGTCAATTTATGCGCTGAATAAGGATGAATAGCCCACTCCGGGCGTCAACTCCCGTACCTCTCACGTCATCCGGTCGGCGCCGGGTCGGGCCGCTCCCCCATGCCCGTCGGGCCGCCACCCGAAAGTGGGTAACAGCGCCCGGTGCCGTCACCGGTCGCCACCCGCGGTGTCAGCCCATCGCCTGCCTCACGAGGGCCTCGATGCGCTCCTCCACCGCGTCCGTCACGTCGGTGAGGGCGAAGGCGGATGCCCACATCGCTCCGTCGTCCAGCTTCGCCCGGTCGCTGAATCCGAGCGTCGCGTAGCGGGCCTTGAACTTCTCCGCACTCTGGAAGAAGCACACGACCTTGCCGTCCAGGGCGTAGGCGGGCATGCCGTACCAGAGCTTCGGCGCGAGGAGGGGAGCGCTCCTCGTGACGACGGCGTGGACGCGTTCGGCCATGACCCGGTCGGCGTCCGGCATTTCGGCGATCTTCGCGAGCACGTCCCGCAACGCCTCGGCGGCCTTGTCCGCGCTCGAACCGCGGCGCGCCGCCTTCTTCAGTTCCTGTGCGTGATCCTTCATCGCGGCCCGCTCCTCGGCCGTGAATCCCTCGTGCTTGCCGCTTTCGATGGTGCTCATGGCAGATCTTCCCCTTGAGAATCCGACGAGGCGGGCCCGTGGGCGTCCGTCGTGCCGACGCACCACCGTGCCGTAACGACACGCAGCGTGCCGATCGAGACTGCATACTGTTCGCCACGACGGCCGTTGTCAACGGCACGAGGCGTGTCGATAGGGTGCCGGTATGAGCGACACGCCTGCCGCACCACGCCGCCGCGGCTCCGTCCGCACCGAGGAGCTGCTGAAGGCGACCCTCGACCTGGCGACGGAGGTGGGCTACGCGGGCCTGAACATCGAGGCGGTCGGGCGACGGGCCGGCGTCGGAAAACACACCATCTACCGGCGCTGGCCCTCGAAGGCGGCCCTGCTCCTCGACGCGCTCAGCCGGGTGTGGACGAGCGACCTGGACTACCGCGACACGGGGGACGTCCGCGCGGATCTCCGGGAGCAGTTCCTGCGCTCCGGACAGGCCCTCTCCGGCCCTCCGATCGGCCCGGTGTACCGAGCGGTGATCGCCGAGGCGCAGGCCGACGCCCGCCTCCGGGAGACGCTGCACGAACGGTTCCTGGTCACCGTGGAGCGGAGCACGCTCGACCGGATCACCCGTGCGCAGCACACGGGGGAACTCGCCCCGGGCGTGGACCTGGAGTTCGCGGCCGAGGTGCTGTGCGGCGCCCTGTACTACCGCAGTCTGCTGTCGGCGCGACCGATCGACGAGACCGCGGTCGACGGCCTGCTGGACATGTTCATGGCCGCCTATGGGACGGCGTACCGGGCGCCCGGTGGCGCGTAGCGGCCCCGTCTGCCGCCGACATGTGCACGGGAGACGTCATGCGGCCCGGGCGAGCGGCGCCGGAAGACCGCTTCGGTGGCGTCGGGCCCAGCGGACGGCGAACGGCGCGGACAGTCCCGTCAGCGCGAACAGCAGTCCCACGACGTACCAGCCGGGGCGGCCCCAGGTGATGCAGAGCGCGATGAGGAGACCCGGGCCGACGGCCTCGGCGAGGCCCGCACCCAGGCCGAAGACCCCCAGGTACTGGCCGGTGGCATGGGGCGGCGCGAGGGCGAAGGACACTTCGAACCCGGCCGCGGAATGCCACAGTTCGCCGAGCGTGTGGACGACCACGGCGGCGATGAGCAGGGTCGCGGCGGCCCATCCCGGCACCCCGGCGGCCGACGGGACCATCGAGCAGGAGACGAGGAACGCCACCCCGGCGCGGCGGTAGGCGTGGCCGCCCGCCGTCGGGGAGTCGACGCCGCGGCCGGCCCGGACCTGGAGGGCCACGACCATGACCGTGCCGGTGAGCATGGTGCCGGAGATGAGCCAGTGCGGGGCCTCGGTGGCGCCGACCAGCCAGAGCGGGATGGCGACGGTGAGCACCTTGAACTGGATGGCCATGACGCCGTCCACGGCCGTGAGCAGCAGATAGGGGCGGTCCCGCAGGGCGCTCCGGCGGGGTCCGTCGACGGGCTCGGCGACGGGCGCGACCGGCGGGAGGAGGAACAGGAGCGCGGCGGCGACGAGAAAGGCGAGGGCGTTCCCGACGACCATGAGCCGATACGCGGTGAGGGTGCCCACCTGCACGACCCAGCCCGCGACCAGGGCACCGAGGGAGACGCCGACATTGGTCACGGCGCGGAGGTAGGCACGGAACTCCTGCGGCCGGTCCCCGCCGTGATGCCTGATGAGCGGGGAGCGCGCGGCCGTTCCCGCGGCTTTCGCCCCGGTGGCCGCGCAGACGGCGAGCACGAACGCCCAGAAGCTGTCCGCCAGGACGAAGGCGGCCGTGCTCAGGGCTTGGACCAGGAGGGTGGCGATGTACACACCGCGTGCTCCGCACCGGTCCGCCAGATGCCCCACCGCGACACCCAGGGCCAGCGCGACGACGCCCGCGACACCGAGTCCGAGTCCCACCCGGCCGGCCGGCAGGTGGACGGCCTGCGTGAAGTACAGAACGCCGGCGGTCAGGTAGAGACCGCTGCCGACGGTGTAGACGAGGTTCGAGGACGCGAGGACGCGCTGGGGTCCGGTGTCCGGGATCAGGCGGGGCATGGCGGAACTCCACGTCACGGGGCGGGGAAGGGCTGCGGGTAAGGACCCGTAGAGCTTGTTGCATATTACTTGCAACAGCAAGAGAACCGCAGGGAATTGACGCGACGCCTGCGCCTGTTCCTGTCCGGCCGAGCCGTTCGCGCGGCTCCAACGGGAGCGAATCGTCCGGCAGTTGCGACGCCCGGGTGCGCCGTCGGGGGCGGACGCGGCCGGACGGCGCCGGGGAAAGTGCCCACGCGGCGGCACACCCTCTGTCGCCGCTCGCCGACTGAACGTACGCTGACAAGTTCTGGAACGTCGGGCGTGATTGACGGGGGGAACGTCATGTCCTGGGATCAGCATGGATCAGGTGACCACTTCGCGGTTCCACCGATGCCGACGGCACCGCCACCCGCTCCGGCGGACCCGTGGCGGGCCGTGGCGGTGGCACTGCTCAATCTCTCGGGGCTCGGGCTCGGTTACGCCGTCCTGAAGCGCTGGGTCCTGATGGCCGTGTGCTGGGTCGCGACGGCCGTCCTGCTCCTGGTGGCCCTGCCCGCGGACCCGGACGGCGTCCCGGGCTCGGCGGTCGTGATCTACGTCCTCCTCCTGCTGCTCGCCGCCGCTCACGGCGCCTCGGTCGGCCTGCGGACGCGCTTGGCCCTGTTGCCGAGTGCCCTGATCGCCGCGGTGCTCGGCATCGTGCTGCTGGCCGTCCCGGCCGGCGGAGCCGTCCTGTACGGCGACGCCCGGGACGAAGCCACCGAGCAGATGCTGCTGGACCGGCTGGAGCGGGCCGACCACCTGGTCGAGCGGTCCGGGAAGCAGCCGTTCCGGACCGTCGAGCCCGACTACCGCCGCGCCCTCTCGGCCTACGACGGGCTCAGCGACGACCACCCGGACTCACGCGCGGCCCAGCAGGTCCCGGACCGGCTCAAGACGTACTACGCCACGGTCGCCACGCCGTACGAGCAGAAGGACTACTGCGCCGCCGTACCTCCGTTGGAGTACCTCCGTACGGTCCCCCGCACGATCGCCAAGAACAAGCTGGGCGACCTGGCCACCTGGCCCGACGACCGGCTGGCCACGTCGCTCTACACCTGCGCGGCGGCGTCGCTCCGTGCCGGGGCGGGCGACTGGACGACACAGTTCGGCGAACTCCTGTCGACGTTCCCCGAGTCCGAGCAGGCGGGCAGGGTGGAGCCAGCGGTGCGGGACGCGGTCGACAGAACGGTCAAGTCGGTGGGCGGTGACGACCCCTGTGCGGCGGTCGCCCGTCTGGAGACCCTCAGTACGCAGGTGCGAGGGCTGCACGGCGAGCAAGCCGGGCTGGACGACGCCTTCGGCAAGGACGCCGACAGGGCGGCGCGGAGCGCGAGTTCGGGTACGTACACCTGCGGGGTGGACCAGTACAAGGAGGCGAAGTACACCGAGGCCGTCGCCACGATGAACGACTTCGCCAAGAGCAATCCGCACGACAGGAACCGGGCGCGCGCGCAGAAGATCGCCATCGCCGCCGAGGTGGCCCAGACGGTACCCGCCGCAGGCAAGCGGCTGCCGGGCACCGGCTCGGGGGGCAGTATCGCCGTGACCGTCAAGAACGACAGCCCCGACGACATCACGGTCCTCTACACCGGACCCGTGACCGGCAGCTTCACCCTCAAGGCCTGCGGGAAGTGCTCCGCCTACTCGCTCGGCAGCACCATCGCCATCGGCTTCAAACCGTGCAGCGACAGCGGCAGGAACTACCCCCACAGAATCATCCGCCTCCCCGTCGGCACGACCTACTTCGTCCACAAGTCCCACGCCGGTACAGGCAGGACGCCGGCCTCGGACACGGCGAAGCTGCGACCGGGGTACGTGTACACGGAGTGTGCGTACACGACGAGTTACGGGTACTGACCGGCGCGGAACACCGACCCCGGCAACCGGCCCGCGGACCGACCGTCGTGACCGAACCCGGTGATCACCGGGCAGGTGTCCAGGGGCGCCGCCTCCCACGGAGTCGGCGCCCCCGCACGGATCCGTCTCAGGACAGGCGTGTCTGCGCGTACGGCACCAGACGGACGGGGCCGACCAGTCCGTGGTCCTGGCGGGCCGTGCCGCCGAAAACGGTCGGCTGGGCGACCCGGAGGCGGTTGATCAGCGGAGTCGCGACCTCCACCTCGATCACGTTGGCCCCGCGGTGCAGCAGGCCGGGGGCGAGGTCGACGACCGGGTGCAGCCGGCTGACCGGGGGGAGGCGGCGGCCGTTGACGCTGACCCGGCAGGTGTCGCCGACCTGGCCGAGTTCCAGCCGGGCGCCATGGCCGGACGTCCAGTCGGAGGGGAGGTCCACGGTGGTCCGGTAGCGGCCGATGCCCGCGCTGTCGGCGAGTTCGGGGATCGCCGACCAGGGCAGCAGAGCGTCGAGGGCGACCGGGACGGAGACGTGTTCCGTGCGGGTGGCACTGCTGCCGGGGCGCCAGTCGTCCACGTCCAGCCGCCAACGTGTCGGGGTGACGACGGCCGGCACGGACCGGACGGTCGTGGAGACGGGCCGGCCGCGGTCCAGCCGGGTCGTGAAGGTACCGGGCGCGCTCACCCGGACCGCGAGACCCTCCGGGGTGAAGAGGGCCTGATCGGCGTCCGTTTCGACGACACCCGGCAGCGAACCGTGCCGGTCGCCGAAGAGTCCGGTGCGGCCCAGGGCGATGATCGTCGACTCCCCCGGTTGCAGCGTGATCCGGACGGTGAAGTCGTCGCCGTCCCGGGTGTATTGCGCGAGCCGGACGGCCTCGCCCGACCACGGGTCGAGCAGATAGGGAACCGAACTGCCCGAGCCCGTGCGGCGCAGGGTGACCTCGTGGTCGATGGCGGCGACGGGCGGCTTGACCGTCTCCGCGTGCTTGCCGTTGCAGAAGTAGTAGAAGTCCGCCTCGGCGGTGGCGCGGTGCGCGTTGAGGAGGGTGGACGGCGTGGCGTACCGGGCGTCCGCCGTGACCCCGAGCCGGGACAGCGCGTCACCGACGGCCGCCTTGTCGCTGACGAGCGCGACGTTCGAGAGGGCGAGCAGCCGGCCCAGGACGTCACGGAGTTCGGTGGTCTCGCCGTCGGTGGGCACTCCGGGTGTCAGCCCCTGGTCGAAGGCGCCGAGCAGGACGACGGGCAGTCCGGCCCGCGCCAGCGCGAGGATCCTGCGCGCGTCGTCGGCCGACAGGGGGGGCGTGGAACCGTAGAAGAAGTCCCCCTCCACGAACAGGGCCTTGTAGGCGGGCCCTTCCGGTGCGAGGCGGCCCCGCCGGACGGTCGCGGCGGGCAGGTCGAGCAGGGGTCCGCTGAGGAACTGGTGGCTCCAGCCGAGAGGGATGCCGGTCGCGGTGAACCAGGAGGCGCCGATGCCGGTGGCGGTGTATCCGGTCTGCCGGAAGATCGCCACGTCCGCGCGCGCCGTGCCGCTCTGCAGCACCCGGTGCAGCCGCCCGAGGTAGTCGGCGATGTCCGGAACGTGCTTCCAGGTGGGCTGGCGCGGTCCCCACGACTCCCCGTATCCGGCGGTGCCGTTGTACGGGCTGAAGGCCGCGAAGCCGGGCCAGGCCACCTGGGGCGCGGTGGCGTACGAGAAGCCGTGCAGGACCGTCTGGTTGACGCCGGCCGCGTAGGCGCCGCCCATGGTGCGCAGGAACCGGTCCCAGGTCGTGCTGTAGGCGGTGCCGTTGTAGGCGCCCGCCTCGCAGGACAGGATCGTGTGGCCGGCCATGTCGCGGCCGCCCGCGAGACAGCGGTAGTCGTCGAGGTTCTTGAAGCCGAGGGACTCGCCCTCGGGGATGTCGAGCAGGGCCGCCGAGGCGATCGCGTCCGTCTGGAGTCCGTACGGCTGTGAGCGCAGGCGCATGCCCAGCGAGTGGGCCCAGTCCCGCAGGGCGCCGAGGTGATGCCGGTTGAAGAGCCCGGAGACGGTCTCCCAGAAGTCGTGCCGGATCTGCCGGGTCAGCTGGGCCTCGAAGGCGAAGACCTGGTTGCTCTTGTCCAGGACGAGAGCCGGCAGGTAGGGCAGCAGGGGGCGTCCGGTGTGCTGCTCGAAGGCCTCGGGGAGTCCCGACGTCCAGGTCAGTCCGTCGGTCTCCAGTTCCACGGAGTCCTCGAAGAACGCTCCGCCCGCGGCCCGCAGCAGGCGCCGCAGGGAGGAGGTCAGGATCGTGCGGTCCCAGAAGTCGGTCACCGCGCCGGTGCCCGCGGCACTGAAGTGGTCGACGACGTACGCCGCCGGTGACGTGTGCGGCCCCGACTCGGGCTGCTGGGCCGAGCCGCGCTGCCAGTACGAGATCAGGACCCAGTCGCCGTCGCCGGGAGCCGTCCAGGACAGGACGCCGTCGGTGACGAGAGCGGTGAGGTCCCGGACGCTGTCCAGGTCCAGGCCCGTCTCCTTGCGCGTTGAGTTCGCCGGGTCGACGCGGGCGGCCTGCACGGCGACGAGCGTCTGACGGGTGACACCGGACTCGGGCCCGTGGACGGCGGCGGGAACGGGCCCTTCGAAGGGGGCACCGGCGGCCAGCGCGAGCCGCCCGTAGGCGAGTTCCTGCGCGGCCACGTCGTCGTCGGGCGTCACGCCGGGGACCGCGACGGGCCAACTGGGGCCGAGCGTCAGGTCGATGGTCACCCCCCGCCGGGCGGCTCGGCTCAACGCGGCCTCGACACCGTCCCGCCAGGGTCTGCTCCCCCATCCGTGGTGTTCGGTGTCCAGCAGGGACTTGTCCTTGACGCTGTGGTGGACGGCGGCGACCTCCATGCCGCCGAAGCCCGCGTCGGCGATCTGGTCGATCTCGCGGGCGATCTCGTCCGGGTCGACCAGCCCGTCGGGCCACCACCAGCGGAACTTCGGGCGCACCGAGCGCGGCGGGTTCGCGAACCAGTCGGCCGTGGTCCCGAGCCCGGCCCCCGCCGGCCCGGGCGTCGGCGCCGCTCCGGCCCTGCCGCCCGTGACGGCCGGGGCGGCGGAGGCCACTCCGGGAAGCGCGCTCAGGACCGTCGCCCCGAGCCCGGCAGCCAGTGCCGTACGTCGGGCCGGTCCGCTGCGTCGCGGCGTGCGTTCATCCATGGTGCGCCCCAAGTCCGGGAGAAAGGCGGGTGATTGAATCGTTTCAATGCGTATCGACGCCGGAACGCTAAGCCCGCGATTCGGCCACGGTCAAGAGATCGGCCTCGATCACCTCCGGATCGAGGAGGTCGGACACATCCGGATCCAGGAGGACGGGCATACGGGATGAGGCGCCGGGGGCACCCCGGCACCGGAGCGAACCCCCGACCCGCCGTGCGCCCCGTACCGGAGGAGACCGCCGACTCGCCGCGCCCACCAGGCACGTTCGCGTCGGCCGAGGCCCGCAGGAGCCCGGCGCACGGGAGCGCTCCCGGCGCACATCCGGATCATCCCGGTTCACGGCGAGTCGCCGTATGTGGGGAGTTGGCCCGCGACACCCCGATACGCGACGAGGTGGGGGCGGCCCGGTACGCCGCCTCCGTCGATCTCTTTCCGGGGCGACCGCACACGGCGTGGGCCGGGCGGTTCCACCGTCAGGCCACCTCACCCCCGGCCGCGCGTCCCGTGAAGTCCGGTCACCCGTGGAGCACTTGAGGGGACGCGGGGGCAGAGGGGGTCACACCGCTCCGTCAACCCTCACGGCACGCACCACCTCGGGGCGTCACCCTCCCCGGCATCGGGTGAACGTCCACCCCTTGACCCCGGCCTGTTCGCCTCCTAAAGTCCTCGCACCTTTTGAGGTACATCGATTAACCAGTCGTTAACCGCTTGGTTGGAGACAACCGCTGTGCGCTCTTCGCTGACCCGGCGCGGCCTCCTCGCCGCCGGCTCCGGCCTGGCTACGGCCGCCGCCCTGCCCGCCCTGTCCGGCTGCTCGCAACTCGCCTCGGCGGACTCCGATCCGGACACCCTCGTCATCCACACCCAGCTCGGCACGACCGCGCCGGGCTCCCCCACCTATCTGTCGGCCCTGGACCGGTTCCGCGGGGAGAACCCCGGGCTGAAGGTCAAGAACCTCGTCAACGGCGACGACCTCGGCCAGGTCTACGAGACGTCGCGGCTGGCCCGCAAAGAGGCCGACGTCGTCATGGTCAACCTCTACGACAAGACGCTGGCCTGGACGGACGTCGACGCGACCGTGGACGTAGCGCCGTACCTGGACGCGTGGGGGCTGCGCGAGCGCGTCCTGCCCACCGCGCTGTCCGCCTGGACCGACGGCAAGGACCGGCTGCGGGCCTTCCCCTACTTCGCCACGAACTGGCCGGTCGCCTACAACCGCGCGCTGCTCGACCGGGCCGGCGTCGACGAGATACCCACCACGGGCGACCAGCTCGTCGCCGCCGCCCGCAAGCTGCGGGCCAGGGGAATCGCGCCGGTCACCGTCGGCGGCAACGACTGGACCGGGCAGAAGCTCCTGGCCCAGATCATCCAGACGTTCCTCTCCCAGGACGAGGCGCGGCACGTGTACACGGCCGGCGACTTCTCGGGCCGGGGCGCCCGCGAGGGCATCCAGTACTTCGTGGACCTGCGGGACGCGGGGGTGTTCGCGGACAAGGCCCAGGGGCTGACGTCCGACTCCATGACCACGCAGTACAACACCCGGTCCGCGGCGATCCAGTCGGCGATGTCCTCCGCCCTGGCGAAGGTGCCGGAGGCCGTGGCCCGGCACACCGAGGTGGGCGGCTGGCCGCTCGCCGAGCGGTCGGCCCACGAACGTCCCACGATCATCCGCGCCTTCACCCTCATCGGTTTCTGGATCAGCCCGAACGGCGTCCGCAAGATCGAGCACGTGGAGAAGTTCCTCCGGTTCATGTACCGGCAGGACACCGTGGCGCGCTTCGTGAAGGAGAGCGGCCGCGACATGGCACTGCGCACGGACGCCGTCAGCGGCGACTTCCCGCTGGTCGCGGCGGCGCAGCGGCTCGGCTCCGAGGTGAGTCAGGTGCTGCTGCCCGACGTGTACGTGCCGCCGGCCGCGGCGCAGCCGCTGATCACCGCGACCAGTACGTCGTTCACGCGCGGAACGAGTGCCGCACGGGTCCGCACCACGCTCGAAGCCGCGTACCGGTCCACATGAGCCGGCCGCCCGCCTCCATCGTTTCCGCCGAGCAGTCCCCGGGAGTCACCGCATGACGACGCTGACGACGACACCGGACGGTACGGCGGCCCGCCGCCCCGCACCGCCCGCCCCTCCTGCCGCGGCGGGCCGTGCCACCCGGCAGGGCGGCACCGTGCTCGCCGTGCCCGCGCTGGTCTGGTACCTCGTGTTCATGGTCGGGCCGATGCTCGCCATCTTCGTGATCGCCGCACTGCGCTGGCCGGGCATGCTCCAGCCGGTGTCGTTCGCCGGGCTGGACAACGTCCGTACGGTGTTCGCCGATCCCGTCTTCTGGGACGCCACCCGCAACACCGCGGTCCAGCTCGCCGTGGCGCTGCCGGTGATGATCGTGTGCGCGTACATGCTGGGCTACTACGTGGCGCAACGGCCGCCCGGGCACCGGGTGATCCGCTACCTGCTGTTCATACCCGGGCTGATCTCGACCCCGGCGAAGGCGATGGTCTTCTACGCGGCCCTGTCGCCGGACGGTCTGGCCAACGGCGCGCTGCAGGGGATGGGGCTCGGTTCGCTGACCGACGCGTGGCTGGCGTCGCCGTCGACGGCCCTCGGGTGTCTGATCGCCCTGGACGTCTGGGGCGGTATCGGCTTCACCGCGGTGCTGTTCGCGGCCCGGCTGGGCAGTGTGCCCGACGAGCTGGGCGAGGCCGCCCAACTGGACGGAGCGGGTCACTGGCGCACCATGTGGGCGGTCCACTTCCCCGTGATCCGTGACTACGTGGGGGTCGTGACGATGCTCCAGTTCCTGTGGACGCTGTTCGGCTCGGCGCAGCACGTCCTCCTGCTGACCCAGGGCGGCCCGGGGACCTCGTCCACGACCCTGTCGTTCCTCGTCTACCAGAAGGCGTTCATCGCGGCGGACCTCGGCTACAGCCAGACCGTCGGTGTCGTCCTCTTCCTCGCCGGGCTCGTCGGCCTCCTGGCGATCCGCCGCGTCTTCCGCCAGACCTACTGATTCGGAGCAGCACAGAATGAAGCTCGGCAAGCGCTGGCTCCCGGCTCACGTCCTGGTGTGGACGTACGCGGTGCTGCTGGTCATCCCGCTCTACTACTTCCTCGCGTCGGCGTTCAAGACGAACGACGAGATCTTCGCGCATCCCCTGGCGCCTCCTACATCGCTGGGCCTCGGCAACTTCCGGACCGCCTTCGAGAGCGCCGACCTCGGTCTGTCGGTCGTCAACTCGGCCGTGGTGACGCTGTTCTCCCTCGCGCTGACCCTGCTGCTCGCCGTGCCGGCCGCGTTCGCGATCGCCCGGTCGACGGGGCGTTCGGCCGCGGTGATCGAGCGGGTCTTCTCGCTGGGATTCCTCATTCCCACGTTCGCAGCGCTGTTCCCGACGTTCCTGCTCGCGGCGGCGACCGGGCTGTTCCACACCAGGACGTTCATGGTGCTGTTCCTGCCGGCGACCGCGATGCCGCTGTCCGTGGTGATCCTCGTCCAGTTCATGCGGACGATCCCCCGGGAGATGGAGGAGGCCGCGCGGCTGGACGGGGCCTCGACGTTCGCCGTGCTCCGGCACATCTACACGCCGATGTGTCTGCCCGGTATCGCCACCGTGCTGCTGCTGAACTTCCTGACCTTCTGGAACGAGTACCTGTACTCGCTGGTCATCATCGGCCCCGACCCCTCGCAGCGCACGGTCCAGGTCGCGCTGCCGACCCTGAAGTCGATCACCGGCACGGACTACGGGGTGCTGACGGCGGGCACCGTCCTGACGCTGATCCCGGTCTGGATCGTCTACACGGTCCTCCAGAAGCGTATGCAGCAGGCCCTGGTCAGTGGGGCGGTGAAGATGTGAGCGCGTCCACCGAGGAGACGGGAAGGCGTCCCACCATCAAGGCGGTCGCGGCGGCGGCTGGTGTGTCCACCGCCGCGGTCTCCCAGGCCTTCAACCACAAGGGCCGGCTCTCGGAGGGGACGCGGCGCCGGATCCTCGACGCGGCCCTGTCACTGGGGTGGTCCCCCAGCGCCCCCGCCGCCGCCCTGCGCAACGCCCGGACGCGCAGCCTCGCCCTGGTGGTCCGGCGGCCCACCGACGTGCTGGGAGCGGACCCGCACTTCAGCGAGCTGATCACCGGCATAGAGGGCGAACTCGCGCCGCGCGGCTACGGGTTGCTGCTGCACCTGGTGAGCGGACCGCAGGAGGAGCACGCCCTGTACGAGCGGCTCGCCGCCGAGGGCCGGGTGGACGGCGCGGTGCTCACCGACGCCCGTGACGACGACGCCCGGCCCGCGCTGCTGGCGCGGCTGAGACTGCCGGCGGTCCTGCTCGGATCTCCGGACGGCCGGGCCGTCGTGCCCCGGGTCGGCCTGCTCGACCAGGGGGCGGGGATCGAGGAGGTCGTCGCCCATCTGCTGGGACTCGGGCACCGGCGGGTCGCGTATGTCGCGGGACCCGCGGAACTCCAGCACACCCGGCTGCGCGGGACCGCCTTCGAGACGGCGCTGCGCGCGGCGGGGCTGCGGCCCTTCGCCGTCCTGCACACCGACTTCACCGAGCGGTCGGCGGTCGCGGCGACGCAGGCCCTGCTCGACGCCGACGGCCGCCCCACCGCCGTCGTCTACGCCAACGACTCGATGGCCGTCTGCGGCATCGGCACCGCGCAGCGCGCCGGGCTGACCGTGCCGCGCGACCTGTCGGTCGTCGGATACGACAATCTGCCGCTCGGCCGCTGGCTGCACCCCCGCCTGACCACGGTGGACCAGCGTGTCCAGGAGGTCGGCGCGGCGGCCGCCCGCATGCTCCTCGCCCTGTGCGGCGAGGAGGTCGAGGACACCCCGCTGACGGGCCGCCCCCGTCTGGTGGTCCGCGAGTCCACCGGGCCCGCGCCGGTCGGCTGACAGCACCACCACGCTCCGCCGCCCCCGGGCGGCGGAGCCGCACCACGCACCCGCAACCATTGAGAAGGACCATGCGACGCCACAGCGCCCGGCTCACCCACGACTCCACCGTCCTGCCCTGGCTCGGTGCCAACTTCTGGTCCCGCACCGGCGGTCCGCTGATGTGGCGGAACTACGACCCGAAGACGGTCCGTGAGGAACTCGGTGTGCTCCGCGACCACGGGCTGACGATGACCCGGTCGTTCTTCTACTGGCCGGACTTCCACCCCGAGCCGCACACGATCGACGACGAACTCTGCGAGCGCTTCGAGGACTTCCTCGACGCCCACCGGGAGGCGGGCATGGGGACCGTGCCCACGTTCATCGTCGGGCACATGTCCGGAGAGAACTGGGACCCGGTCTGGCGGGGCGGCCGGGATCTGTACGAGGACGTCTGGATGGTCGGCCGCCAGGCGTGGTTCGTGTCGCGGATGGCCCGCCGCTTCAAGGACCACCCGGCGGTCACCGGCTGGCTGATCACCAACGAGATGCCCGGCTACGGGCGCGTCTATCAGGTGGACCCGCCCTCCTCGGACGTGGTGACGGCGTGGGCGCAGGCGATGTGCAACGCGGTGCGCGCCACGGGCGCGACCCAGCCGGTGTCCCTGGGCGACGGCGCCTGGGGTATCGAGGTGACCGGTCGCGACAACGGCTTCTCGCTGCGGGACACCGCCGAGTACGTCGACTTCGTGGGCCCCCACGTGTACCGCTCGGACACCGACCGGCCGCGCCAGCACTACCGGGCCGCGTTCGAGTGCGAGCTGGCCGCGGTGACCGGACAGCCCGTCGTGCTGGAGGAGTTCGGGCTCTCCACGGACACGGTCTCGGCGCGCAACGCGGGCGTCTACTACCGCCAGACCCTGCACAACTCGCTGCTCGGCGGGGCCACCGGCTGGATCGCCTGGAACAACACCGACTACGACGACCTCTGGGACCAGTCCCCCTACGACCACCACCCCTTCGAGATGCACTTCGGCATCACCGACTCCACCGGCGCCCCCAAGGAGCCGTTGCGCGAGATCGCCGCCTTCGCCGACGTGCTGCGCGCCGTGGACTTCGCCGGCTGCGCCCGCGCGGACGCGGACACCGCGCTGGTCGTGCCCGCCTTCCTGGAACGCGGATACCCCTACAGCCGGCCCGCCGACCGGCCGCTCATCTTCACGTCCCTGCACCAGAGTTACGTCACCGCGCGCGCCGCGGACCTGCCCGTGGCGTTCACCCGCGAGGCCGACCGCCTCCCGGGGGACGCGTCGCTGTACCTGCTGCCGGCCACCCGCCAGCTCACCACCCGCACCCGCCGGGAACTCGCCCGACGGGCCGCGGCGGGCGCCACCGTGTACCTGTCGTTCTGCTCCGGCGAGCACCCCGCGACCCGCGGCCCCTGGTTCGACGACCTCGACGGGCTGTTCGGCGTGGAGCTCCAGTTGTCGTACGGAGTGGCCGAACCGATCCTCGACGACGTGCTGGAGATGACGTTCACCGAGGACTTCGGGGGTCTGCGCGCGGGCGAGGTGCTGCGGGTGCCGGTGGCCGGGAACGAGGACAGCCGCGCCTATCTGCCCGTCGAGGCGCGCGGCGCCCGGGTCGTCGCGGTGGACGCGCACGGCCGACCCGCCCTGCTGGTGAACGAGACCGGCGCGGGCCGCACGGTCCTCGCCACCTATCCGCTGGAGCACATGGCCGCCCGCACTCCGCACGCGAACCCGGACTCGACATACCGGCTGTACGCGGCGCTGGCGGAGGTGGCGGGGGTGGAGCGTCCGGTCACGGTCGCCGATCCGCACGTCGCGGCGGACGTTCTCGCGCACACCGACGGGCGACGTTTCGTCTGGCTCGTCAGCCAGAGCCCCGAGCCGCTCACCGTGGCCCCCGTCACCGACGGCACGCTGCACGACCTGCGGTCCGGCGCCCAGGTGTCGGACGTGACGATCGACGGCTTCGGCGTCACGGTCCTGGAGCTGCGATGACCTCTCCCCCGTACCGCGAACCGTTGTACCGCGACCCGTCGGCGCCGGTGGCGGAACGCGTCCGCGACCTGCTGCGACGGATGACGCCGACGGAGAAGGTCGGCCAGGTCAACCAGCGCCTGTACGGCTGGCACGCGTACGAGCGCACCCCGGACGGACACCGGCTCACCGGCACCTTCCGCGACGAGGTGAGCGCCTTCGGCGGCATGGGCGCGCTCTACGGGCTCCAGCGCGCCGACGCGTGGTCCGGGGTCGGTTTCGAGGACGGTCTCGACGCGCGCGACGGAGCCCGCATGGCCCACGAGGTGCAGCGGCACGTACGGGAGAACACACGGCTCGGCATTCCGGTGCTCCTGGTGGAGGAGATGCCCCACGGCCATCAGGCCCTCGACGGGACGGTGCTGCCGGTGAACCTGGCGGTGGGTGCCACCTGGGATCCGCCGTTGTACGCGGAGGCGGTGGCCGGTGCCGCCGCGGAACTGCGGGCCCGGGGTGCGCACCTGGCCCTGGTCTCCGCCCTCGACGTGGTGCGGGACCCGCGCTGGGGGCGCACCGAGGAGTGCTTCACGGAGGATCCGTACCTCGCGGCGCGGATGACCGAGGCGCTGGTCGAGGGCGCCCGCGCGTCCGGGATCGGCGTGGTGCTCAAGCATTTCGCGGGGCAGGGTGCCTCGGTCGGGGGGCGCAACAGCGCCGCCACGGAGCTGGGGACCCGGGAGCTGCACGAGATCCACCTGGCAGCCGCCCGGGCCGGTGTGTCGGCGGGCGCGGCCGGGGTGATGGCCGCCTACAACGAGTTCGACGGTCTGCCCTGTGTCGCGAATCGGTATCTGCTGACCGGTCTCCTGCGTGACCGCTGGGGGTTCGAGGGTGTCGTCATGGCGGACGGCGGCGCGATCGACCGGCTGGTCCGGCTCACCGGTGACCCGGCGGCCGCCGCGGCCCGCGCGCTCGACGCCGGCTGTGATCTGAGCCTGTGGGACGCTTCGTTCGCGCGTCTCGCCGAGGCCCTCGACCGCGGGCTGGTCGCGGAGGAGCGGCTCGACGCGGCGGTGTCGCGGGTGCTGTCGCTGAAGTTCCGGCTCGGCCTGTTCGAGGAAGAACCGGCGGGCGCGATCGAATCGAGTGGCGTACAGGTCGGTACCGCCCTCAAGCGGCAGGTGGGCGAGGGCAGTTCGGCCGGACCGGGTGATCGCCCCCGCCCGAGTGTCCCGACCGGTCAGGACGGCGTGACCGAACGGGTCGGTCAGGGCGACGGGGCCGGACCGGTCGGACCGGCCGGTCCGGGTGAGCGCATCGCCCGTGCTTCGGTCACCCTGCTCGTGCACGAGGGCGACGTCCTTCCCCTGTCCCCCGGCACGCGGCGGATCGCCGTGCTCGGCCCGAACGCCGATGCCGTCTCCCCCCTGCTCGGCGACTACACGGCACCGCAGCGGCCGGGCACCGGGGTCTCGGTCCTCCAGGGCATCCGCGCGGCGGCTTCGCCAGGTACCGAGATCACGCATGCCGAGGGATGCGCCCTGGTGGGGGACGACGTCTCGGGGGTGGCCTCGGCCGCCGCGCTCGCGGCGGCCGCCGAGGTCGCGGTGCTCGTCCTGGGCGGGTCGAGCGCCCGCTCCGGGGACACCGTCTTCGACTCCAACGGCGCGGCGGTCACCGGGTCCGGGCCGCCCTCCGGCATGACGTGCGGCGAGGGCGTCGACCTCGCGGACCTGTCGCTGCCGTCCGGTCAGCGGGCGCTGCTGGAGGCCGTGTCCGCGACGGGGACGCCGGTCGTGGTGGTCCTGGTGCAGGGCCGCCCGCACGCGGTGCCGGCTCCCCGGAGCAGCGCGTGGGCGCTGCTGAGCGCCTGGTACCCGGGTCCTCTGGGTGGCCGGGCGGTGGCCGACGTGCTCTTCGGGGACGCCGAGCCCCGGGGCCGGCTGCCGGTGTCGGTGCCGCGCTCCGCCGCGCACCTGCCCGTGTTCTACAACGCCAAGGACCACCGGTACCGCGGCTACGTCGACCAGAGCGCCGAGGCGGAGCACGCGTTCGGCCACGGCCTGTCGTACACCACCGTCGCCTACGGCGCGCCCCGGCTGTCCCGGGAGCGGGTCACCGCCGATGCGTCGCGGCTCGTCTGCCGGGTCGCGGTCCGCAACACGGGTGCCCGGCCGGCCCACGAGACGGTACAGCTGTACGTGCGGAGGCTCTCCGGCGGCACGGCGTGGCCGCGGGTCCGGGAGCTGCGCGGTTTCGTGGCGCTCGACATCGCACCGGGGGCGGAGGCGGAGGCCGTGTTCGAGATCGGCCCCGACACGCTGGCCTCGGTCGGCCCGGACCATGAACGCGTGGTGGAGGCGGGGGTGGTGGCCCTGGAGACGGGACCCGCCTCCGACCGCACCCAGGGGGCTCGGCTGGAGATCGACGGCGGGAGGTCCGGCCCGGTGACTACCACTGATACGGGAGGTACTTCCCGTCGAGGGTGATGACGACGCGGTCACCCGCGGGGTCGGGGACGCGGCGGACGTCGAGACGGAAGTTGATGGCGCTCATGATGCCGTCACCGCACTGCTCGTGGATCAGTTCCTTGATGGTGGGCCCGTAGACCTGGACCACCTCGTAGAGGCGGTAGATCGTCGGGTCCACGGGAACCGCCGCGTCCAGGGCGCCGCGCGTCGGCTGGAGCTGGAAGGCGAGGGCCGCGTCGTCACCGAGTTCGAGGAGTGCCGCGGCCGTCGCCGCCGAGTCCTTGTCCATCGGGTGCTGGCCGAGCAGGGCCGCCGTGGTCCAGGCGAGCGGTTTGCCGACGGCCTCGGCCAGTTGCGCCCAGGTGACTCCGGTCCTCACCTTGGCCTGCCGGACGGCTTCGGCGGCTTCGTGCTTGCTGAGCATGCATGTCTCCGTTCCCGGACCGCGCTCCTCGCGACACGCGGCCCAGCGTAGGAGATCGCATCCTGCCGGACAACGGCACGCCACGACGGGGGACTTCGATGAGGCGGTCCCACCAACTCGTTTTGCTCGCGGACGACTTGCCGCCCTCTGGGGGCGGTCAGGATCGCGGTCGGGCGTCGGTCATCCGCGTCCGTCGAGGCCCCGCAGTGCCGACTCCGCGGCGCGCAGGTGTCGTTCGACCGGGCCGAACGAGATCAGCCCGCTGCCGGCACCGGCGTACTCCCCCGCCGCGCGGGCGAGTTCGTCCCTGGAGCGCCGCAGGACACCCTCGTGTCCGACGGCCGAGGCCGCCCGGGCGAGCAGACACCACAGGGCCTCCTGGAGCAGGTCGTGCGGCGGTCTGGGGACGGAGTCGAGGGCCCGGCGGGCCTGCACGGTCTCACCCTCGCCCGCCAGGAGCAGCGGCCGCACCCACGGTTCGTACGGGCCGGGGTCGACGGCGTCGAACGTTCCGGAGCGGGGGAGGTCGTCGCCGCGCATCACCGGGACGAGGGCGACCAGCGCGGGTGCGCCGTGGGCGAGGCCGGGCATGCCGCAGTCCGCCGTGGCGGCGAGCGCTCGCGCGTAGAGCGGCCGGGCCGCTTCCCAGCCGTCGGTCTCGCAGGTGCGCAGGGACCGGTACCAGGAGGTGAACACCCTTGCCAGCGGGCGTTCATGACGGTGCGCCAGACGGTCGACCGTGTCGGCCTCCTCGTCGGCAGCCGTGAGCCGGCGCAGGGCGCCGAGCGCCTGGAGGCGTACGAGGCGACCCAGGATCTCGTGGCTGGGCAGACCGTGTCCGGCGGCGAGGTTGGCCAGTTCGTCGCCGAGGGCCGCGCGCCGCGCGGCCAGGCCGCAGCTGCCGAAGGCCTGCATGAACGCGCCGTTCAGGGCGAACGCCAGCAGCGCCGGGTCACCCTGACCGCGGGCCAGCCGGACCGCCTCCTCGGCGGAGCGTTCGGCGCGGGTCAGCCAGGGTTCGGCCGCCGGCTCCGCACCGGCGAACGGGAGCGGCCCGTCGGCGGCCGCGTCGCCGCGCGACTCCACCGCCACGACCGACAGCAGCCGTGCCCGGAGCGCGGGCGGCGCGTCCGGCCCGAGTTCCGCCGCGCTGCGGGCGGCGGCCCGCACCAGCGTCGCGGCCTCGCCCGGGTCGTCCGCGCGGGTCCAGACCGCCGGCACGTCGTAGGAGCCGATGACGCGGGCGGCCAGGTCCGCGTCGCCGGTGGCGCCCGCAGCCGCGACGACGGCTCCGCGGTGCTCACGGGCCTCCACCAGTCCCTCCGCCCCGGTCACGGCCAGCTCACGCAGGAGGCCGGCGGTGGCGTGCAGCCGCGCCCGCGACCGGGCCGGCACGGACCGCTCCCACGCGGCGGCCGCCCGCCCCCACACGTCGTCGGCGGCCGCCGGGCCGGCCGGGTCCGCGGTCCGGGCGTCCGTCGCGCCCTTCAGGATGCGTTCCTCCGCCCGGGCCAGGGCCGGTCCCGGGTCCATCCCCAGTTCGTCGGCGAGGGTCTCCCGGGCGCGTCGCAGTACGGCCAGCGCGTCTCCGCGCCGCCCGGAGCGGTCGAGGGCGGTGGCCAGCAGGACCCAGCCGTCCTCCCTCCAGGGATGTGCCGTGACGTGGGACTCCAGGTCCGGTACGGCCTCACGGGCGGCCCCCGTGGCGATCAGCGCGTCGGCCCGCCCCTCGACCGCCCGGAGCCGCAGTGACTCCAGCCTCGCCCGCTCCGGCGCGGCCCAGCGCGCCTGCGGGAAGTCCGCGAGCGCGGGCCCTCGCCACAGGGCGAGCGCCTCGTCCCACACGGCGGCCGCGTTGCGCGGGGCGGCGGCGTCGGCCCGCGCCACCGCTTCCTCGAACCGTCCCGCGTCCACCGCTTCGCGTCGCGCCCGCAGCACGTATCCGGGGCCCTCGGTGACGAGCAGGGACGGCGGCCGGTGCGCGGGGCGACCGGGTTCCAGGGCGCGGCGGAGCGCGGCGACGAAGGTGCGTACGGCTCCGAGGGCACCCTTGGGCGGCTCGTCCTCCCAGAGATCGGCGACGAGCCGGTCGACCGGGACGACGTGGTTGCGGGCGACCAGGAGTCTGCCCAGCACCTCGCGGTGGCGCGGGGCACCGAGCGGCATCGGGGCTCCCTCGTCGTCCCAGGCCGCCACCGGCCCCAGCACTCCGAACTGCACGCCCACCGCACGGCCTTTCCGCGAGCCCTGACCCGGGGGCCGGGAACTCGCTCATCGATCACTGATCCGGCGCCCGCAGCATGGACGACGTCCGGGAGATCCCGGACGGACCGGAGGCCGGCGGACCGGGCCGAGCCGATCGGCGCGGGACGCGTCCGTGCCCTGCCTCGGGGGCCGGACCTCCACCCTGCCACGAGTACCTGGAGCTGTTGTGACACCCCTGAGCATCCCCGGATTCGCCCAGCACCGCGTGCGGGTCGACGACGGTGTCTTCCTGCACGCGGCGGTCGGCGGCAGCGGGTCGCCGGTCGTGCTGCTGCACGGCTTTCCGCAGACGCATCTCATGTGGCGGCACGTCGCCGCCGATCTCGCCGCCGACCACACGGTCGTCTGTCCCGACCTGCGCGGCTACGGCGCCAGCGACAAGCCCGCGGAGACCGGTCCCGAGGTGTACTCCAAGCGCACCATGGCGAGGGACGTCGTCCGTCTGGCGGCGGAGCTCGGGCACGAGCGCTTCGACCTGGTCGGTCACGACCGCGGCGCCCTCGTCGCCTTCCGCGCCGCCCTGGACCATCCGAGGGCGGTGGCCCACGTGGCCGTACTCGACGTCCTGCCGACGCTCGACATGTGGGACGCGCTGCACGGCGTGTCCGCCGCGGTCGCCTTCCACCTCTACCTGACGGCTCAGCCGCCCGGCCTGCCCGAGCGGCTGATCGAGGGCGCGCCCGACGCGTTCTTCGGCCACTTCCTCGACGTGTGGGCCAACGATCCGCGGGCGGTCCCCTCCGGCGTCCGCCGCCACTACCTCGACGCCTGCGCCGCGGCGGTGCCGTCGATCGTCGCCGACTACCGCGCCTCCGCCGGGGTCGACATCGACCACGACAGCGCCGACCGGGCCGCCGGGAACCGGCTGGCCATGCCCGTGACCGTGCTCCAGCAGGACTGGGGTGCCGCGCTCGGCTTCCAGGCCGAGCAGCTCTGGAGCGCCTGGGCGCCGGACCTGCGCCACCGCACGGTGGACTGCGGGCACTTCATGGCGGAGGAGGACCCCGGGCTGATCGGTGCCGAGATCCGCGCGCTCGGCGAGCGCTGACCCCCTCTCACCCGCACGACCCCGTCAGGCCGTGGCCGGAGGATCCTGCGGCACGAAGCCCAGGTCGACGGGGGTCGTGGGCGGGCCGTCGCTCCGTACGGCCGCGAGCAGGTCCGGGAGTTGCGGCGGCCACAGCGGTTCGACGGCCGCCGACAGCTCGTCCGGCGTCCACCACCTCCCGCGGAGGATCCCGTCGGCGGCGTGCGCCGAGCCGAGTTCGCCGGTCAGGTCCCGGCGGGGACCGTGGGTGAGGAAGATGTGCTCGTGCTGCCGCACGGGGACGCCGATCCTGGTGAAGTCGTGTTCCCACAGGCACAACAGCGTCCCGTCGAGGGGGATGTCGTCCCAGCCGGTCTCCTCGCGGAGCTCGCGGCGGGCGGCCTGAAGCGGTGTCTCGCCGGGGTCCAGCCCGCCGCCGGGCAGCGCCCAGTGGACGCCGACCTCCTCGTTGTCGTACCGGAACATGAACACGGCACCGGCGGGATCGAGCACCACGACTCTGGCCGCCTGCCTGGGGATCCGCATCCCCACACGGTGTCAGAGCGACAGGGCCGTGTCGATCGAAGGGTGAACGACCTCGACCTATACACTTAGGTGAGGCTAACCTAAAGTTGCACGAGTGGATGAAGTAACCGACACCGATGCCGGGTTGGCGGCCTGGGCCGACGACGTCCTGGCCCACCTCGACGCACGGCACCGGCTCGACCAAGAGCTCCTCGTGGCACTCGGGCGCGAACCGAATCTGCGCGAGGAGACCCTGACCCGCATGGCGGAGGCCGTGCGGGCGGCCGCCCTGGGGATCGACGCCGCCGGATGCGCCGCGGCCGCCGGGGTCCCCGAACGCCTGCTGCTCAACTGGCGGGCCTCGGACCCCTCGTTCGAAGAAGCCATGACCGCGGCGACCGGCCTGCGCCGGTCGCACGGGCACAGCGAGGAGAAGCCCCTCCCCCTGACCCCGCTCGAACTGCGCACGCTGCTCACCGTCATCCGCGCGGGTGCCGCGGTGGGCGCCGCGGGCGCACGCGTCGGGGTGTCACGCCGTCGACTGGACGAGGCGCGCAGGCGGCGTCCGGAGGTGAACGCACTCGTCCTCGCGGCACGCCGCGCCCGGGCACCGAAGTCCGCCCGCCGGAGCGGATCCTCGTACGGACACCGGTACCGGCTCCTTCAGGTCGACGGCGACCCGGCCGTCGGATAGCCGCCGCTCGCGGCACCCCGAACGGCGCCGGCACGACCGGCCTCACACCTCGCCACCCTCGCGCACCCCGCGGCCGACATCGCGTGCACCGCCGACCAGCGCCCTCGCGCACGCGGAGGCCGACGTCGAGTGCGCCACCGACGTCGTGCCGCGCGAGCTGCCGACCGACAGGACCTGAGAGGGTCCGCGGGTGTCCCAAGGTCAGGAGCAGGGGCGGCCCGGATAGTCGTCGCTCTCCGGTACGCCCGCGGCGCGCATCCTGCCGAGGACCTCACGCAGGACCGCCTCGTCGTCGATCCCGAGCGGGCCGTTGACGTCCCGGTCGAAGACCAGCGTCTCCGTCGCGGTGTGCCAGATCACCCACCTGAGCGGGTCCGGTGACACCCCCAACTCCGCGTGGGGATCCGTGCCGTGCGTCCGTACGCTCATGCCGTCGCCTCCACTGTGTCCTGGCCCGCGACGTACGTCGCGACCACCTCGATGTCGCCGATGCGCGAGACCTCCACCGACCGCGGATCGTCCGCGAGCACGGCCAGATCGGCCCACTTCCCCGGCGTCAGACTGCCCAGACTGTCCTCCCAGCGGCACGCGAAGGCCCCGGCGACGGTGTACGCGCGCAGCGCCTCGTCCACCGTGACGCCCTCGTCCGGGCCGATCGTCCGGCCCGATCCGGAGGCCCGCTCGACCATGAACTGCACGGCCCGCAGCGGTGATCCGTCGGTGACGGGCCGGTCGGAGCTGCCGACCAGCGTGATGCCGTGGTCCAGGAAGCCCCTCCCCCGGTAGAGCCAGGGAGCCCGGCCCGCTCCCATGATCGCGGCGTAGTCGTCGCCGAAGGAGCGCAGGAAGTTCGGCTGGACCACGGCGATCACACCGAGCCGGGCGAACCGCTCCAGTTGGTCGGGCCGGATCAGGCCGGCGTGCTCGACACGGTGCCGTGCGTCCGTACGGGGCCGGAGGCGCTGGGCGTGTTCCAGCGCGTCCAGGGCGACATCGGCCGCCCGGTCCCCGATGGCGTGGACGGCGAGCTGCCACCCCGCGAGGTGTCCGTCGACGACGGTCGCGGCGAGCACCTCGGGATCCTCCTGCAACCGGCCCGCGTGGTCGAGGCCTTCGTAGGGTTCGCTCAGGGCGGCGGTGCGCGCCATCATGCCGCCGTCGGTGTAGATCTTGAGCGCTCCCACGGACAGCCAGGCGTCGCCGAACCCGGTGCGCAGGCCGAGGTCGAGGGCGCGCGGGATGCCGTCGGACGGGTGAGTGGTCGCCTCGTGCAGCCGGTCGGCGGCCACCATCAGCTGCACCCGCAGCGGCAAGGCGCCCTGTTCGCGGGCGAGTTGGTAGGCGCCGAGCTCGACGGGACTGTGGCCGAACAGCGCGCCGCCGATCCCGGCCTCGGCGACGGCGGTCACCCCCTCCGCAAGGCACTCCCGTGCGGCCCGGCCGATCGCGTCCGCGAGTTCCTGCTGGGAGTGGGGCAGCCGCAGGGCCCGGGCCGCGCCCATCGCCCCCTCGGCGAGGAAGCCGTCCTCGTGCTCGATGCCGGCCGGGAGCAGGTCGAGGACGGCGGTGCTGACCACGCATCCGTGGCCCGAGTCGTGCATCAGGAACACTTTGCGCCCGCCGCCGGCCTTGTCGAGTTCCACGGCCCTCAGATGGCGTCCCAGGGCCCGCTGGTCGTAGCCCGCGAGATGGACCCAGCCGTCGACGGGGACCTGCGCGGCGACCCCGGCGACAATGGTGAGCGCCTCCTCCACAGTGGTGCACGACGCGATGCTCGGCGTGCCCGACTTGAGTCCGGTCCAGGCCAGGTGGACGTGGCTGTCGATGAACCCGGGCAGTACGGTGGCCCCTTGGAGGTCGACCACGCGGCGCGCGGGCAGCGAGGTCACCTCCTCGTCCAGGCCCACGATCCGGCCCCGCCAGATGCCGAGGTCGTGGGCGACGGGCCGGTCGGGGTCCATGGTGACGAACCGCGCGTTCGTCAGTCGCGTGCAGAGCATCGCCGGGTCAGCCCGTCCGCCGCATGCTCTCCACGAGGCTCTTGGGGCGCATGTCCGTCCAGTTGCTCTCGATGTGGTCCAGGCACGCGCGGCGCGGGCCGGGGCCGTGCACCACGGTCCAGCCGGCGGGCACGTCGACGAAGTCGGGCCACAGGCTGTACTGGCCCTCGTCGTTGACGAGCACGCGGTAGAGGCCTTCGGGGTTCTCGAACGGGTTGGTCATCAGATCTTCCTCACGGTCTCTTGGATCGGTCGTGATCGGTCATGATCGGTCGGCGGGCTTCGTCGGCGACGGAGACATCCGCCGGGGCCGGAGCGTCGGGGTGGCAGCGGGATTCGTTCGGTCAGGGCGCCTCCGCGGTGTCGGCGGGCCGCTCGCCGGCGCCCGGTGCGCCGGCGCGGGTCACGAGGGCCCGCAGGGCGCGGAACCAGGTCTCCGCCAGGTCATGGACCGACTCCTCGGGCAGGACGCCGGGAGCGAAGGTCCAGTGCGCGGAGAGTTCGGGTCCGGTGGGGAGGTCCTCGGTCAGGGCGTTGACGGTCAGGGCGTGGGACAGCGGCATCTCCGGATCGCCGTCCAGGTCGGCGGCGTCGTCCTCGGGGGCGTACGACCAGTCGGTGGCCTCGGGGACACCGAACCGTCCCATGTAGTTGAACTCGACCTGAGGTGAGCCGAGGCGGGCCAGCGCGGGGCCGGTGGCCGGATTGAGGTGGCGCAGCAGACCGTGTCCCACGCCGGCGGCGGGCAGAGCGGCGAGGTGATCGCGGACGCGTGCCAGGGCCGTGTCGAGCGCGGGTCCGCCCACGAGGGCGTCGGCCAGGTCGAGGGGGCCGGGGTCGAGCCGTACCGGAACGACGCTGGTGAACCAGCCGACGGTGCGGGACAGGTCGGCGTTGCCGGCGAGTTCCTCCTCGCGGCCGTGGCCCTCCAGGTCCACGAGCACCCCGCCGGTGCCGTCGCCGTCCTCGTCGTGCCGGGTGCGCCAGTCGGCGACGGCCACCGCGAGGCCGGTCAGCAGGACGTCGTTGACGGTCGCGCCGAGGACGCTCGGTACCCGGCCCAGCAACGGCGTGGTGACGTCGGCGGGCAGGGTGAGGGACAGGTTCCGCGCGGTGGCGGTGACATCGAGCCGCGGGTCGAGCGGGCGGGTCGTGGGGAGCGGAGGGGCGTCGGCCAGGATCGCGGTCCACAGCGGGAGTTCGTCCTCGCGGGCCGGGTCGGCGGCCCGTTCGGTGAGCAGCCGTGACCAGCGGCGGAACGACAGGTCGACGGGGGCGAGGGCCGGGGTGCGGCCCTCGGTGGTGTCCTGCCAGGCGGCGGCGAGGTCCGGCAGCAGGATGCGCCAGGACACGCCGTCGACTACCAGGTGGTGGACGAGCAGGAGCAGCCGTCCGGGGACGCCGGGCCCGGCGTCGAACCAGACGCCCTGCACCATGCGCCCGGCGTCCGGGTCGAGCCGGTCCTGCGCGGCGCGGGCGTGCCGGCTCACCGTGGCGCGCAGGGCGGTCTCGTCGGCGCCCACGACGTCGGCCCGTACGAGCCAGGAGGCCGCGTCGACGCTGCCGGGCGCGGGTACCCGGAGCGACCATGTCTCGGCGCCGTCGGTGGTGGCCCGCTCCAGGCGTGCCCGCAGCAGGTCGTGCCGGTCGGTCACGGCCTGGAGAAGCACGTGAAGTGTGGCCAGGTCCAAGGTGGCGGGCGTCTGGACGAACGCCACCTGGTGGTAGCCGGCCATCGGGCCGCCGAGTTCCCGCAGGGCGTGCATGATCGGGGTCAGGGGCACGGTGCCCGAGCCGTCGTCGTGCGCCGGACGGCCGGCGTCCGGGCCCGACGCGACGGCGACGGCGGCCAGTGCGGCGACCGTACGGTGCTGGAAGACCTGGCGCGGGGTGATCCGCAGTCCGGCGGCGCGCGCCCTGCTGACGAGTTCCATGGCGACGATGCTGTCGCCGCCGAGGGCGAAGAAGTCGTCCTCGGCGCCGGCCTCGGGGAGCCCGAGGACGTCGGCGAAGTGGGTGCACAGCGTGTGTTCCAGGGCGTTCTCCGGTCCCCTGCCGCCGGCCGTGCGGGTGAACTCGGGTGCGGGCAGGGCCTTGCGGTCGAGTTTGCCGTTGGCGAGCAGCGGCAGTCCGTCGAGGACCAGGACGGCGGCCGGGACCATGTAGTCCGGGAGCACGGCGGCGACGTGGGCGCGCAGGGCGGCCAGGTCCGGGGCGGGGGCGCCTTCGGCGGGCACGACGTAGGCGGCCAGTTGCTTCACCCGGGGGCGGTCCTCGCGTGCGACGACGACGACCTGTCCGACCTGCTCGTGGCCGTCCAGTACGGCCTCGATCTCGGCGAGTTCGACCCGGAAGCCGCGGATCTTGACCTGGTCGTCGGCGCGTCCGAGGTAGTCGAGCTGTCCGTCCTCGTTCCAGCGGGCGAGGTCGCCGGTGCGGTACATCCGGGTGCCGGGCGGACCGAAGGGGTCGGCGACGAAACGGTCGGCGGTGAGGTCCGGGCGCCCGAGGTAGCCGCGGGCCAGCCCCTGCCCGGCGAGGTACAACTCGCCGGAGACACCGGGGAGTACGGGGCGCAGTGCGGCGTCCAGGACGTAGGCGCGGGTGTTGCCGACGGGGCGGCCGACGAGCGGCCGGCCGCTCTCGCCGACACGGGCGGCGAGCGCGTCGACGGTGGCCTCGGTGGGTCCGTAGAGGTTGAACGCGGTGGTGGACCTCAGGGCGGCCAGTTCGCTCCAGAGAGCGTCGGGCACGGCCTCGCCGCCGACGCCGACGACCGCGAGCGGGCACTCGCCGTCCTTGATCAGGCCGGTGTCGGCCATCTGCGCGAGGAACGACGGTGTGACCTCGATGAAGTCCAGCTCCTCGGCGCGGATCGCCGCGGCGGTCAGTTCGGGGTCGCGCCGGGTCTCGTCGT
This sequence comes from Streptomyces sp. M41(2017), assembly GCF_002078175.1. Lineage (GTDB taxonomy): Bacteria > Actinomycetota > Actinomycetes > Streptomycetales > Streptomycetaceae > Streptomyces. The sequence continues at coordinate 685,156 of NZ_MWFK01000002.1, forward strand.
CGAGGATGTGCAGGGCGTGCCCGTCGAGCAGCCACAGCTGTGGCTGCCAGGAGGCGTCGAAGGAGAAGGACCAGGCGTGGCCGACACGGAGCCGGCGCCGGCCGGTGGTCTCCTTGGCGAGGTCGTGCAGGCTGCGCCGGTGGCTGTGGAACAGGTTGACGACGCTGCGGTGGCAGACGACGACCCCCTTGGGGCGGCCGGTGGAGCCGGAGGTGTAGATGACGTAGGCCGGGTGGTCCGGGTCCGGCCCCGACGGCAGGTCGCCGGCGGTCCGGGCCGCCGTCCGGGCGACGGTGTCCGCCGCGTCCAGTGCCAGCCGGGGCACGTCGCTGTCCGGGAGGTGCGCGGCCAGGGCCTCGGTGGTGAGGACGAGGCGGGGCCGGGCGTCGTCGAGCATGGCGAGGACGCGGTCGGCGGGGAGGTCCGCGTCGACCGGGAGGTAGGCCGCGCCCGCCTTCATGACCGCGAGGATCGCGAGCAGGAAGTCCGCCGTGCGCGGCAGGGACAGGGCGACGATCTGCTCGGGTCCCGCGCCGTGTTCGGCCAGTACCCGGGCGAGCCGGTTGGCACGCTCGTTGAGTTCGGCGAAGGTCCAGGTGACGGGGCCCGCTACGACGGCGATCGCGTCGGGTGCCTCGGCCGCCCGCGCCTCGAAGAGGGCGGGGACGGTCGCCGGCGTGCCGGGGGCGACGGGCAGGGCGGTGTCGTTCCAGGTCTCCAGGACGGTGTCACGATCGTGGGGGGTGAGGAGGTCGACGCGGCCGAGGGGCTGGTCGGCGTCGGTGGTCATCGCCTCGAAGAGGAGCACCATCGCGGCGCAGATCCGCTCGACCAGCGCCGGAGCGAACAGGTCGGTGCGGTACTCGGCGGTGAGGGTGAGCCGCTCCGCGGGCTCGACGGCCCAGGTGAACGGGTAGTGCGTCGAGTCCTGGTGGTCGCGCGTCCCGGTGCGCAGCCCCTCGTCGGCACCGAGCCCGGGTCCGTCTGCGGCGGGGTAGGACTCGAAGACGACGAGACTGTCGAACAACTCGCCCAGGGCGGCCTGTCGTTGGATGTCGGAGAGTCCGACGTGCTGATGGGCGATCAGCTGTGACTGCTCGTCCTGGAGGCGGTCGAGGAACGCGGTCGCCGGCTCCCGGTCGTCGACCCGGACCCGTACGGGCACGGTGTTGATGAACAGCCCGATCATCGACTCGACCCCGGCGAGTTCCGGTGGCCGTCCGGAGACGGTGGCGCCGAAGACGACGTCCGTGCGTCCGGTGAGCCGGGACAGGAGCACACTCCAGGCACCCTGGACCAGGGTGTTGAGCGTGAGGCCGCGTGAGCGGGCCAGGGTGGTGAGGGCGTCGGTCAGGTCGCGGGTGAGCAGGGTGGTGCGGGTCGCGGGCACCGCCGGCGCGCGATGGGGGTCGGCGGCGACGAGATGGGTGGGCTCCTCCAGCCCGTCCAGCGCCCGGGTCCACGCGGCGGCGGAAGCCTCGGCGTCCTGGCGGCCGAGCCAGGCGAGGTAGTCGCGGTACGGGGCCGGGGCGGGGAGTTCCCTGCCCGCGTACAGCTCGGACAGTTCGCGGGTCACCAGGGGGACGGACCAGCCGTCGAGGAGCAGGTGCTGGTGGGACAGGACCAGTCGGTGCGCCTCGGGGCCGACCTTGACCAGCATCAGACGCAGGAGCGGCGGCTCCGCGGGGTCGAAGCGGCGGCGCTCCTGCGCGAGGCAGCGGGTCCACCGCTCCTCGCGGGTGTTCTCGTCCGTTTCGGAGAGGTCGACGTGACGCCAGGGCAGCACGACCGTGCGGGGCACGACGGCGACGGGACGGCCCGAGGCCAGGTAGCGGAAACCGGCGCGCAGATGGCCGTGCCGGTCGAGCAGTGCCTGCCCGGCGCGGCGGAGCCGTTCGGTGTCGAGCGGGCCTTCGAGGTCCTGGGAGACCTGCACGGTGTAGACGTCGGGTCCGTCGTCGCCCGAGTCGAAGGCCGCGTGGAACAGCAGGCCCGCCTGGAGCGGCGACAGGGGCAGCACCTCGGCGGCACCGAGGGCGGACAGTTCGGCGCGCTCCTCGTCGGTGAGGGCGGTGAACAGTTCGGCGTCGGAGGAGGCGTTCGGGGCGCCCCCCAGGTCGGCGGCGACGGCGGCCAGCGCGGCGGCCGTCTTGTGCCGGAACACGTCGCGCGGGCTGATCGCGAGGCCGGCGGCCCGGGCCCTCGCGACGAGTTGCATCGCCACGATGCTGTCGCCGCCCAGACTGAAGAAGTCGTCCTCGACACCGACCCGTTCCAGACCGAGGACGTCGGCGACCAGGCCGCACAGGGCCTCCTCGCGCGGGGTGCGCGGCCGGGTGTCCGTGGTGGCGGCCGCGAAGTCGGGTGCGGGAAGGGCCTTCCGGTCCAGCTTGCCGTTCGGCGTGAGCGGCAGCGCGTCGAGCGGCACGACGGCGGCCGGGACCATGTGCTCGGGCAGTACGGCGGCGGTGTGGGTGCGCAGCTCCGCCGGGTCGGGTGTGCGCCCCGGGGCCGGGACGACGTAGGCGACCAGCCGCTGTTCGCGAGCGATGACGCAGGCGTGGGCGACCGTGTCGTGACGGGTGAGGGCGGCTTCGATCTCGCCGGGTTCGACGCGGAACCCGCGGATCTTGACCTGGTCGTCGGTGCGTCCGAGGTAGTCGACCTCACCGTCCGCGGTCCAGCGGGCGAGGTCGCCGGTGCGGTACATGCGGGTGCCGGGCGCGCCGTACGGGTCGGCGACGAAACGCTCGGCGGACAGGCCCGGACGGTCGAGGTATCCGCGGGCGAGCTGGACGCCCGCGAGGTACAACTCCCCTGCCACGCCGGGCGGTACGGGGCGCAGGGCGTCGTCCAGGACGTACAGGCGCGTGTTCCAGACCGGGCGCCCGATCGGGACGGTTCCCGCGCCCGGCGCCACGTGGGCGGCGGTGACGTCGACGGACGCCTCGGTCGGGCCGTACAGGTTGTGCAGTTCGGCGGGGAGCAGGGCGTGGAAGCGGTCGGCCAGGTCGGCGGGCAGGGCCTCGCCGCTGCACAGGACGCGGCGCAGCCCGGTGCAGCCGGCGGCCGCGGGTTCGTCGAGGAAGGCGCGGAGCATCGACGGGACGAAGTGGGCGGTGGTGACGGCCTCTTCCCGGATCAGCGTGGCGAGGTAGGCCGGGTCCTTGTGGCCCTCCGGGCGGGCGACGACGAGGGTCGCCCCGGTGATCAGGGGCCAGAAGAACTCCCACACCGACACGTCGAAGCCGGCGGGGGTCTTCTGCAGGACGCGGTCGGCGCCGGTCAGCGCGTACGTCCCCTGCATCCACAGCAGCCGGTTGACGATCCCCTCCTGCGGCACCACCACGCCCTTGGGGCGGCCCGTGGAACCGGAGGTGTAGATGATGTAGGCCGGATGCAACGGGTCGTAGGATCCCGGCAGTTCGCCCTCGGGGCCGTCGGGCAGGGCACCGTCGACGACGTACACCGGGCGGGCGTCCTCCAGCATGAGGGCGCGGCGCTCCGGCGGGTGGTCCGCGTCGAGCGGCAGATAGGCCGCGCCGGTGCGGTGGACCGCGAGGAGGGCGACGACGAGGTCCGCGGAACGCGGCAGCGCGACCGCCACCGTGCGTTCGGGTCCGGCGCCCAGACCGGCGAGAACGCGGGCGGCGCGTTCGACCCGGTCGTCCAACTCCGCGTAGGTGAGGCGCTGTTCGCCGAAGACGAGCGCGGGCGCGCCGGGGGTCCGGGCGGCCTGGGCGCGGAAGAGTTCCGGCAGGGTCGTCGGCGGTACCTGGTGCGCGGTGTCGTTCCACCGCTCGACGACGAGCGCCCGCTCGGGTTCGTCCAGCACGTCCAGGTCCCGGATCGGACGGCCGGGGTCGGCGGCGACCTGGTGCAGCAGCCGGACCAGGCGCCGCCCGAGCCGTTCGGCGGTGGCGTGGTCGAAGAGGTCGGCGCTGTACTCGATCCAGCCCTGGATGCCCGCGCCCTCGCCCTGTTCGACGAAGTCGAAGCTGAGGTCGAACTTGGCGCTCTGCTGTCCCAGCGGTTCGCGTCGGACGGTCAGGCCGAGCAGGTCCGGGGTGCTGCCGGGCTCGCCGAGGTGGACGACCATCACCTGGAAGAGCGGGTGCCGGGCCAGCGAGCGCTGCGGGTTGAGCGCCTCGACGAGCCTTTCGAACGGCAGGTCCTGGTGCTCGTAGGCCGCCAGGGCGGTCTCCCGCACCCGGCGCAGGAGTTCGGTGAAGCCGGGGGCGCCGGACAGGTCGGTGCGCAGCACCAGCGAGTTGACGAAGAAGCCGACCAGACCCTCCAGTTGCTCGTCGGCACGGCCCGAGACGGGCGCGCCGAGCGGGATGTCGTCGCCCGCGCCGTGCCGGTGCAGCAGGGCGGCCACGGCGGCTTGGACGACCATGAACATGCTGGCGCCCTCCGCGCGGGCAAGGTCGCGCAGGGCTCGTTCCAGTTCCGGCGGGAGGGTGAAGCCGACGGTGCCGCCGACGTGGCCGGACTCGCGGGGGCGCGGACGGTCGGTGGGCAGCACGAGTTCCTCGGGCAGGCCGCGCAGCCGCTCGGTCCAGTGGGCGAGCAGGTCGGCGCCGCCGGCCGCGAGGAGTTCCTCCTGCCAGAGGGTGTAGTCGGCGTAGGTCGCCGGCAGCGGGGCCCAGTCGGGCGCGTTCCCGGCGGTGCGGGCCGCGTAGGCCGCGCTCAGGTCGGCGAGCAGGGGCCGGTCGGACCACTCGTCGGTGGCGATGTGGTGCAGCACGAGCAGCAGGACGTGCTCGTCCGGTCCGGTCTCGGCCAGGGTGGCGCGCAGGGGTGGTTCGGTGGCCAGGTCGAAGGGCCGGGCGGCGGTCTCGGCGAGCCGGTCGGCGGGTTCGGTGGCGATGGTGACCCGTGCCTGCGCGGGGTCGAGGATGTGCTGGTGGGGCAGGCCGTCGGCGTCGGCGGGGAAGACCGTGCGCAGGGTGGCGTGCCGGGTGACGAGGTCGCCCAGCGCCGCTTCGAGGGCGGGGCGGTCGAGCGTGCCGGTGAGCCGCCAGGCGCTGGGGATGTTGTAGGCCGGGGTGGCGCCGTCCACCTGGTGGAGCAGCCACAGGCGGCGCTGGGCCGAGGACAGGGGCAGCCGCTCGGGGTGGCGCCGGTGGGCGGTGAGGGCCGGACGGTCGGCGTTCGCCGCCTCGTCCAGACGGGCGGCGAGGCGGGCCGCGGTCGGCGCGTCGAAGACCGTGCGCAGGGACAGCTCGGCGTCGAGGGCGGCGCGGACCCGGCTGATCAGGCGCATGGCGAGCAGCGAGTGGCCGCCGAGTGCGAAGAAGTCGTCGTCGATGCCGACGCGGTCCACGCCGAGGACGGCGGCGAACAGTTCGCAGAGCACCTCCTCGCGCGGGGTGCGCGGCAGGCGGCCGCCGATGGCCTCGGTGAGGTCGGGTGCGGGCAGGGCGGCGCGGTCCAGCTTGCCGTTGATCGTGCGGGGCAGCGCGGGGAGGGGGACGAAGGCCGCGGGCAGCATGTGCTCGGGCAGTCCGGCCGCGAGGTGGGCGCGCAGCTCCGCCGGGTCCGTGGTGGCGGACGCGGCGGGCACGACGTAGGCGACGAGCCGTGGTGTGCCGGGGGTGTCCTCGCGGACGACGACGGCCGCGGCGGCGACCGACGGATGGGTGGTGACGGCGGACTCGATCTCGCCGAGTTCGATGCGGAAGCCGCGGAGCTTGACCTGTTCGTCGGCGCGGCCGAGGAACTGCAGGGTGCCGTCGGAGCGTCGCCGGGCGAGGTCTCCGGTGCGGTACATGCGGGTGCCGGGCGCGCCGTACGGGTCCGCGGTGAAGCGTTCGGCGGTGAGAGCGGGACGGCCGAGGTAGCCGCGGGCCAGGCCCTCGCCCGCGAGGTACAGCTCGCCGGGCACCCCCACGGGTGTGGGGCGCAGCCGGTCGTCGAGGACATGGGCGCGGATGTTGTCGAGCGGCGCGGCCCAGGCGGCGCGGCCTGTTCCACCGCCGTGCCAGCCGTACGCGTCCACGGCGCACTCGGTGGGCCCGTACAGGTCGTGCGCGGCGGTGCCGGGAAGGGCGTCGAGCCGCTGCCACAGGGCCGCCGGGGTGGCCTCTCCGCCGACGGCGAGGACGGCGGGGACCCGGCTGCCGGGGGCGAGGAATCCGTGGTGGAGCAGTTCGCGCAGATAGGTCGGGGTGAGGTCGACGAAGTCGATGCGGCGGTCGTCCAGCAGCGTGAGCAGGGCCGCCGGGTCGAGCAGGGTCGCCTCGTCGGCGATGTGCAGTTCGTGTCCGGCGAGCAGCCAGAGCAGCGGTTCCCAGGATCCGTCGAAGCTGAAGGAGGCGGCGTGGACGGCGCGCAGGACGGCGCGGCCGGTGTCCTCGACGGCGGGTGCGATCAGGTCGCGCAGGTGGGAGGCGAACAGGTTGCCGAGCCCGCGGTGGGTGCCGACGACGCCCTTGGGGGTGCCGGTGGAGCCCGAGGTGTAGATGGTGTACGCGGCGGCCTGGGGGTGGCAGCCGATGGCAGGGGCTGCGGGGGCGGACGGCAACGGGCCGTCGAGGAGCAGCCGTTCGAGCCCGGCCCGTTCGGGAATCCGGTCCGTGAGGTCCGCGGTGGTCAGCAGGCAGACCGGTGCCGCGTCGCCGAGCATGAACTCCAGGCGGTGGGCGGGGTGGTCGGGGTCGAGAGGCAGGTAGGCGGCGCCCGCGCGGAGCACCCCGAGGATCGCGGGCACCATCGCGTGCCGGGGCAGGGCGAGGGCCACCACGGCGCCTTCGCCGGCGCCGTGCGCGAGCAGCAGGGCGGCCACGGCGTCGACGCGGGCGGACAGTTCGGCGAAGGACAGGGATCCGGCGGCGGTGACCAGGGCGGTGCGGCCGGGGTGTGCCGCGGCCGTGGCGGCGAGGAGCTCGGGCACCGACCGCGTCTCCACCGGGTGGGCGGTGTCGTTCCAGGCGTCGGCGGCGGCCGAGCGTTCGTCCTGCGTGAGGAGGTCGAACGACGTGAGCGGCAGGTCGGGGGCGTCGGCGGTCCGGCGCAGCAGCAGGAGGAGCCGTTCGGCGAGGAGCGCGGCGGTGTCCGGGTCCACCAGGTCGGTGGCGTACTCCAGCAGCAGGGCCACCCGTCCGCCGGTGCCCTCGTCGACGAAGGTGAAGTCGAGGTCGAACTTGGCCGTGCCGGTGTCCATGCCGGTCCACTCGGTGGGCAGGCCCAGCAGGTCGGGGTCGCCGTCGGGACGATAGTGGTAGCCGAGCATGACCTGGAAGAGCGGGTTGCGGCCGGCCACGCGGGGCGGGTTGAGGGCTTCCACGACCCGGTCGAAGGGGAGGTCCTGGTGCTCGAAGGCCGCGAGGTCGGATTCCTTGACCCGCGCCAGCAGTTGACGGAACGTCAGATCGGTTCCGGACACGTCGGTGCGCAGGACGAGCGTGTTGACGAAGAAACCGACGAGGTCGTCGAGCGCGCTGTCGGTGCGGCCCGCGATGGGAGCGCCGAGCGGGATGTCGTCGCCCGCGCCCAGCCGGTGCAGCAATGCGGCCGTGGCGGCCTGGAACAGCATGAACATGCTGGTGCCGGTCGTTCCGGCCAGTGCCCTGAGTGCCTCGCCGACCTCGCCGGACAGTTCCCGGCGCAGGGTGGCACCGCGTCCGGTGGGCTCGGCGGGGCGGGGACGGTCCAGGGGAAGGGCCAGTTCCTCGGGCAGGCCGCGCAGCGCCCGGGTCCAGTGGTCGAGCTGCCGCTCGCCGACCTGTTCCAGGAGGTCGGCCTGCCAGAGCGTGTAGTCGGCGTACTGCACGGGCAGCGGCGCGAGGCCGGGCTCGGCGCCGGAGGTCCGGGCCGTGTACGCGGCGTCGAGGTCGGCGAGGAACGGCCGGTCGGACCACTCGTCGGTGACGATGTGGTGCAGCACGAGAGCGACCACGCAGTCGTCGTACGAGCCGTCGGTCGGGGCGTCCGTGCCCCCGTCCGGCAGCGGACCGGGACGGGAGTCATCCGCGGCGCCCGTGCCCGGCGTGTCCAGCATGTCCGGGGTGATGCGGAACACCGTGGCCCGCAGCGGGAGTTCGGTCGCCAGGTCGAAGGGGTCCCGCTGGGCGGCCTCGATCAGCGCGGGCAGTTCGGCCTCCGCGCAGTCGGTCACGGTGAACGGGAACCGTGCCTCGCCGGCGGCGAGGACGCGCTGGTGGGGTTCGCCGTCGTGCTCCCCGAAGACCGTGCGGAGCGACTCGTGGCGGGCCACCACGTCGTGCAGGGCCCGGCGCAGCGCCGTGATGTCGAGCGTGCCGCGCAGGCGGAAGACCAACGGGAAGTTGTAGGCGACTCCACCGCCGGTGATCCGCTCCACCAGCCACAGTCGGCGCTGGGCGGCGGAGAGCGGGATGCGGTCGGGCCGGTCGGTGACGGGCGTGACGGCCGGGCGGGCGGGCCGGCCGCCGTCCGCGCGGGCGGCGAGCAGTTCGGGGGTGGGCGCCTCGAAGAGGTCGCGGATCGCCAGTTCGGCGCCCAGCTCGGTGCGGGCACGGCTGATCAGCCGGGTGGCGAGCAGGGAGTGGCCGCCCAGGTCGAAGAAGGCGTCCTCGGCGCCGACTTCGGGCAGGCCGAGCACCTCGGCGAACAGGCGGCAGAGCACCTCCTCCTGCGGGGTGCGCGGGCCGCGTCCGGTGCCGAGCGCGACGGCGGGCTCCGCGTCGGGCAGCGCGCGGACGTCCAGCTTGCCGTTGTCGTTCATGGGCAGCCGGTCGAGGGTGACGAAGGCGGCCGGGACCATGTACTCGGGCAGTTGTGTCTTCAGGTCCTCGCGGACCCGCCGGACGAGGGCGTCCGCGTCACGGGCGGCCGTCGGGGCGTTGGCGTACGGCGGCTCGCCGCCGCCCGGCCGGTACAGTCCGGCGGTCACCCGGACGTTCCGGGCCGCTCCGCCCGATCGGGTGCGGTCCTCGTCCTCGCCCGCGCGATCGGCCGACGTATTCCGGACGAACACCGCCTCGTAGCGTCCGAGTTCGCACGACCAGGTGGTGAGCACCCGGTATCCGAGCGAGGCCCCCAGCGCGTGCAGTTCCTCGGGGTCGTCCACTCCCCCGCCGGTGATCGTGCCGCCGGGACGGCGTCCCTGGTCGAGAGCGCGCTGCGCGGCCAGCTCTCCGGCCGTACGCGCGTCCGGCACTCCGGTGACCCGCAGGCACTCCGGGTTCTCCTCCCGCAGCCGTGTCCCGACGACCTCGGCGGTGGACCAGCCGACGGCCGGGGCCGCCCCGAGGTCGAGCGGATCGGCTCCCTCGCGGTAGAGGACGGCGTCGTAGCGGTGCCGGGTGAGTTCGTTGTGGTGGTGTCCGCGCTTGGTCCGCAGGTCGACGCCGTGCCCGAGGGTGGTGAAGTAGTCCGGGTCGACGAGGAGTTCCTTCTCCAGCCGCAGACCGCGCTCGGCGGCCTTCCGCACGGCCTCGGGGTCGGCGTCGTCCGTCGCCCGGGTGAGCTGGATCGCGGTGTGGAAAGTGCGGGCGAGCCGCGGGTTGCGGACGTCGCCGACGAACAGGGCGCCGCCGGGCCGCAGCAGACGCATGGCGCCCTCGACGACGTCGGTGAGGTAGTCGATGCCGGGGAAGTACTGGACGACGGAGTTGATGACGACGGTGTCGAAGAAGTCCTCGGGCAGTCCGTCGGTGTCGTGGGCGGGCGCGCACCGCAGCTCGACCTTCGCCGCCAACTCGGGTTCGCGCAGCAGGTCTTCGCGGAGCTTGCGGATCACGGGGGCGGCGAAGTCGGTGGCCCAGTAGGCCTCGGCGTCGGGTGCCAGCCGGGACAGCAGCAGACCGGAGCCGACGCCGATCTCCAGGACGCGGCGCGGGCCCAGTTCGCGGATGCGGGCGACGGTCCGCTCACGCCAGTCGCTCATCTCCTCGAAGGGGATGGGCTCTCCGTCGTAGCTGCTGTCCCATCCGGCGTAGTCCTCGGTGAAGAGGGCGGTGCTGATCCGCTCGTACTCGTCGGAGTAGACGTCCTGCCACTCCCCGACGTGGGCCGCGGCGACGGACCGCTGTTCCTCGCCGGAGCGTTCGGCGGGCACGACGTAGCCGATGAGGCGCTGGGTGCCGGGGGCGGTCGCGTCGTCGCGCGCGACGACGGCGGCCTGGGCGACCTGGGGGTGCTGGGCGAGGGCGGTCTCGATCTCGCCGAGTTCCACGCGGTAGCCGCGGATCTTGACCTGGTCGTCGGTGCGGCCGAGGAAGTCGAGGTTGCCGTCGGCGCCGCGGCGGACGAGGTCGCCGGTGCGGTACATGCGCTCGCCGGGCTCTCCGAACGGGTCGGCGACGAAGCGCTCCGCGGTCAGTCCCGCCCGGTCCAGGTAACCGCGGGCCAGCCCGATCCCGGCGATGTACAGCTCGCCGGGCACACCGTCCGGCACCGGCCGCAGCCAGGCGTCGAGGATGTGGGCCCGGGTGCCGCGGATGGGCCGGCCGACCGTGGGGGTGGCGCTGTCGAGGGTGCCGCCGCCGAGCGTGTTGATCGTGTACTCGGTCGGGCCGTACAGGTTGTAGCCGTAGGTGCCGTCGGTGTCCCGGAGCCGGTTCCAGACCGTCTCCGAGACCGCCTCGCCGCCGAGCAGTACGAGCGGCGGCCGGTGCCCCTCCAACAGGCCCTGCTCCATGAGGAGATGCGCGTACGTGGGGGTCACGTTCACGACGTCGACACGGTGCGCGTCGCAGTACGCGACGAGCGCCTCGGCGTCGCGCCGCAGCTCCTCGTCGCAGATGTGCACCTCGTGTCCCTCGACCAGCCAGAGCAGCTCCTCCCACGACATGTCGAAGGCGAAGGAGACCGTGTGGGCGATCCGCAGGCGCCGGCCGCCGGCCGAGGCGATGGCGGGGGCGAAGATCTCCTTCTGGTGGTTGAGCTGCATGTTCGTCAGTCCGCGGTACGGCGTGACGACGCCCTTGGGGCGGCCGGTGGAGCCGGAGGTGTAGATGACGTAGGCCGGGTGCTCCAGGCTGAACCCTCGGCGGGCGAACTCGGCCGGAAGGGACGCCAGTTCGTCGGCCACGGCGGGATCGTCCAGCAGGACACGGGCGGTGTCGGGCGCGGCCGCGGTGAGGCGGGCGGAGACCGCGGCGGTGGACAGCAGCAGGACGGGCCGGGCGTCGTCGAGCATCGTCGCGAGCCGGTCGTCCGGGTGATCGAGTTCGAGCGGCAGGTACGCGGCGCCCGTGCGCAGGACGGCGAACAGGGCGACGACCATGTCCAGTGAGCGGGGCAGGCCGAGGGCGACGACCCGTTCGGGCGCGGCACCGCGGGCCAGCAGGAGCTGAGCCGTCCGGTTGATGCGCGTGTCCAGTTCGGCGTACGTGAGGGTGGTGTCGCCGAAGACGAGGGCGACGGCGTCGGGGGTCGCGGCGGCCTGGGTGGCGAGCAGGTCGGCGACGGTGTCCTCGGGCACCGGGACGCGGCTCGCCGCGTTCTCCCGGGTGAGCGCCGTGCGCTCGGCGGGCAGGAGCGGGTCGAGGCTCCCCACGGGGGCGTCCAGGTCGTCGCCGAGCCGTTCGAGGAGCAGCGTGAAGCGGCCGAGGAGCGCCTCGGCCCGCGGGCGGTCCACCACGTCGGGCCGGTGGGCCAGCATGACCTGGATGTGGTGCCCGGGCGTCACGACGAGGTTCACCGGGTAGTGCGTGGCGTCCACGTTGGCGACGGCGGTGGCGCCGTGCCGCTCGGCCAGTTCGGCGAGCCTTTCCTCGGTGTCACTGTTGCGCAGCACGAAGAGGGTGTCGAAGAGGCGCCGGTGACCGGTCTCGGCCTGGAGGACACCGAGTCCCAGGTACTCGTGGGGCATCACCGCGAGGCGTTCGTCCTGGACCCGGCGCAGCAGGTCCAGGACCGGCTCGGCGGGGTCGTAGGCGATGCGGGCGGGCACGGTGTTGAGGAACATGCCGATGACGTGCTCGATGTCCGGTACCTCGCTCGGGCGGCCGGCGACGGTGGTGCCGAAGACGACGTCGGTGCGTCCGGTGGCGGAGGCGAGGGTCAGGCCCCAGGCGGCGGTCAGCACCGAGTTGAGGGTGAGGCCGTGCCGCCGGGCGGCGTCCCGCAGCCGTTCGCCGAGTTCCGGCGCGAGGACCGCGTCGAGCCGTTCCGGGATGTCCGGTTCGAGGCCCGCGTCGTTGGCGGCGAGGAGCGTGGGCTCGTCCAGTCCGGCGAGCGCGCTGCGCCAGGCGCCGGTCGCGACCTCGGTGTCCTGCGCCTCCAGCCAGGTCAGGTAGTCGCGGTACGAACCGGGCGCGGGCAGGCCGGTCGCGTCGCCGCCGGACGCGTACAGGGCGAAGAGCTGATCGAGGAAGACCCAGGCCGACCAGCCGTCCCACAGCAGGAGGTGACGGCCGACGACCAGGCGGTCGCCGCGGTCGGCGCCGAGCCGGACGATGAGCATGCGGAAGAGCAGCGGGCGGGTCAGCTCGAAGCGCCGGGTGCGTTCGGCGTCCATCAACTCGGCCAGCCGGGTGTCCTGTTCGGCGGCGGGCAGGCCCGAGAGGTCGACCTCTTCGAGGGGGATCCGCGGATCGCGGACGATGAACTGCACCGGCTGGCGCAGTCCGTCGCTGGTGAATCCGGCGCGCAGGCTCGGGTGGCGCTCCAGCAGCACCCGCACCGCGGTGCGCAGTCGCTCCGCGTCGAGCGGGGTCGCGAAGTCGAAGGACTCGTGGACGGTGTAGACGTCCAGTGCGCCGTCGTCGTACGTGGAGTGGAAGAAGAGGCCTTCCTGGAGCGGTGCCAGCGGCCAGATGTCCTCGACCGGTCCGGGGCTGAGCCGGTGGACGCGCTCGGTCTCCTCGGCGGTGAGGGCGAAGGCGGAACGCAGCGCGCGGCGCGCCGGTTCGGTGCTGCCGGCCGCCGCGGCGAGCGCGGCGGGCGTGCGGTGTTCGAAGACGTCGCGGGGGTTCAGCTCAAGGCCGGCCCGGCGGGCGCGGCTGGAGACGCCGATGGAGGAGATGCTGTCGCCGCCGAGCAGGAAGAAGTCGTCGTCGATGCCGACCTCGTCGAGCCTGAGGACCGCCGCGAAGATCTCGGTGAGGGCGCGCTCGCGGTCGTCGCGCGGGGCGCGCGCCTCCGCCCGTACCGTGCGCGGGGCGGGCAGTGCGGCCCGGTCGAGCTTTCCGCTCGGCGTCAGCGGCAGGGCGTCCAGGACGACACACGCGCCGGGCACCATGGGCGCGGGCAGTGAGGCGGCGAGCGCGGCCAGCAGACCGGAGGGGTCGGGGGCGGCACCGCGGGCGGGGACGACGTAGGCGACGAGGGTGGTGCCGGCGACGGTGACGGCGGCCTGCGCGACGGCGGGTTCGCGGTTCAACGCGGCTTCGATCTCGCCGAGTTCGACGCGGTTGCCGCGGATCTTGACCTGCCGGTCGGTGCGCCCCAGATACTCGATGACGCCGTCGGCGCGGCGGCGCACCAGGTCGCCGGTGCGGTACATGCGGGTGCCGGGACCGCCGTAGGGGTCGGCGGCGAAGCGTTCGGCGGTCAGGGCGGGCCGGGCGTGGTAGCCACGCGCCAGCTGGACTCCCGTCAGGTACAGCTCGCCGGGGACGCCGGACGGAACCGGGCGCAGGCAGCTGTCGAGCACCCGGAGTCCGGTGTTCCAGACGGGGCGGCCGATGGGCACGGTGGTGTCGGGTGTGCCGTCGAAGCGGTGGTGGGTGACGTCGACGGCGGCCTCGGTGGGCCCGTACAGGTTGTGCAGGGGTACGCCGGTGAGGTCGTGCCAGCGGGCGGCGGCGGCGCCGGGCAGGGCCTCACCGCTGCTGAACACCTGGCGCAAGGAGGCGGCCCAGCCGGGATCGGCGGTGATCTCCTCGGACTGGAGGAAGGCTTCCAGCATCGAGGGCACGAAGTGCAGGGCGGTGACGCCCTGTTCACGGATGAGATCGGCGAGGTAGGCGGGGTCGCGGTGGCCGTCGGGCCGGGCGAGCACGACGGCGGCGCCCTCGCACAGCGCCCAGAAGAACTCCCAGACGCTGACGTCGAAGCTGGCCGGAGTCTTCTGGAGTACGCGGTCGTCGGCGGTGAGACCGTACTGGCCCTGCATCCAGGCGAGGCGGTTGACGACGGCCCGGTGGGTGACCACGACGCCCTTGGGGAGGCCGGTGGAGCCGGAGGTGTAGATCAGGTAGGCCGGGTCGTCGGGGCCCGCCGGTACCGCCGGGTCCACGGTCGTCGCTCCGGCGGGGGCGTCGACGAACAGCTCGGTGAGTCCGGGCACCGACGGCAGACGGGGGGCCGTGCTGGTGTGCGTGACGACCGTGGTGGCCCCGGAGTCGGTGAGCATGTGGGCGACGCGGTCGGCCGGGTAGTCCATGTCGACGGGGAGGTAGGCGGCGCCGGACTTGAGCACGCCGAGCAGGGCGACCATGAGGTCGGCGGAGCGCGGTACCGCGACCGCGACGACGGCGTCCGGCGCGGCGCCGCGGGCGCGCAGCCGGCTCGCCAGCTCGGCCGCCCTGAGATCGAGTTCGCGATAGCTGAGGGTCTCGTCCTCGAAGACGACCGCGAGGGCGTCGGGGGTGCGGGCGACCTGGGCCTCGAAGGCGGCGGCGAGCGTGGTGTCCGGGACGAGGACGCGGGGGCCGGACGGGTGCGCCTCGGCCGCCTCCGGCGCCGGCAGCAGGTCGAGGGCGGCGACGGACTGTCCCGGGTCGGTGGCGAACGCTCCCAGGATGCGGGTGAGGCGGTCCGCGACGCGCCGCACGGCCTCGGTGTCGAGGCGCCGGGTGTGGTGCTTGAGGCGCAGGTCGAGGCGGCGGCCCGGCTTGACGATGAGGGCGAGCGGATAGTGGACGGTGTCCAGGAAGTCGTGTCCGGTGAGGTGGAGCGTGCCGGACGGGTCGGTGAGCCCGGTGGCCGCCGGGTAGTTCTCGAGGACGACGAGGGTGTCGAAGAGCTCCCCGCTGCCCGCGTGGCCGGCGAGCCGCTGGATCTCGGCGAGGCCGAGGTGCTGGTGGTCGAGGAGCCGGGACTGCTCGTCCTGGAGGCGGCCGAGCAGCGCGGCGAGGGTGTCGGAGGGCTCCCAGCGGAACCGGGTGGGAAGCGTGTTGATGAGGAGACCGACCATGAACTCGATGCCCTCGACCTCGGCGTCGCGGCCGGAGACCGTGGTGCCGAACACGACGTCCTGCCCGGCGGTGAGCCGGCCGAGCAGCAGCCCCCAGGCGCCCTGCACGACGGTGCCGAGCGTGACGCCCAGTTCGCGCGCTCGGGCCGTCAGCCGGGCGGTGACCTGTTCGGAGAGCTCCACACGGACCTGGGCGGGTTCGACGGGGCGGCCGTCGGCGGGCGTGTCGACGAGACGGGTGGGTTCCTCGATCCCGGCCAGCGCGGTGCGCCATCCCTCGCGGGCCGCTTCGGCATCCGCTCCGGCCAGCGCCCGCAGATACGCACCGTAGGGCGCGACCTCGGGCAGGGCGGCCGGGGAGTCTCCGTAGGAGGCCATCAGTTCCCGGTGCAGCACGGGCAGGGACCAGCCGTCAGCAACGATGTGATGAAAGGTGAGCAGCAGCCTGCTGCGGCCCCCGGCGAGGCGGACGAGCGCGCAGCGCATCAGCGGCGGCCGGGCGAGGTCGAAACGGCGGGCGCGCTCGTCGGCCGCCACCGCGTCGGCGAGCGGGGCGGCGACCTCCGCGTCCTGGGCGGAGAGATCCACCTCTCGCCAGGGGAGCTCCACCCCGGTGGCGACGATCTGCACGGGCCTGCCGTCGGGGAGCGGGCGGAAGCAGGAGCGGAGCGGGGCGTGGCGGTCCAGGACGCGCTGGGCGGCCCGGCGCAGCAGGCCGGTGTCGACGGGGCCTGCCAGGTCGAGGGCCTGCTGCACGACGTAGGTGTCGGGGCCGTTGCCGTCGACGACGGAGTGGAAGTAGAGCCCTTCCTGGAGCGGGCTCAGCGGGAGTGTGTCCTCGACGGCGAGGGGGCGCTCGCCCTGGAGGGCGTCGCGGTCGCTCCCGGTCAGGTCGAGCAACGGAGCGACGTCCGCCTCCGCCGTGCGATCCGTCCGCTCGACGGCGGCCTCGGCGAGCGCGGCGACGGTGCGGTGCCGGAAGACGTCGCGGGAGCTGAGACGCAGTCCCGTCCTGCGGGCCCGGACGAGGAGCTGGATGGCGGTGATGCTGTCGCCGCCGAGGGCGAAGAAGTCGTCGTCGATGGTGACCGCGCCCACGCCCAGCACATCGGCGTAGGCGGAGCACAGCGACTCCTCGCGGGCGTCGCGCGGCGGGCGGCCCGAGCTGAGGGCGGCGTAGTCGGGGGCGGGCAGCGCGGCGGCGTCGAGTTTGCCGCTGGGGGTGACCGGGAGGCGGTCGAGGGGGACGAGCGCCGCGGGCACCATGTACTCGGGGAGCTGCCCGGCGACGTGCGAACGCAGTTCCTTCATCAGGGAGTTGACGTCGCGGAAGGGTGCGGGCCGGTTGGCCCGAGGGACGGTGCCAGCGGGCTCGTAGTGTCCGGCGAGCGGGGTCCCGTCGGGCGCGAACAGGACGTCGAGGCTGCCGTCGGTGGAGGTGCCGTTCCAGGTGACGACGACCTGGTGGCCGTGCCGGGCGCCGAGCGCGTGGAAGGCCTCCGGGTCGGGGGCGTCGGCGGGCGCGGGGGTGCGGCTGCTGTCGTCGAGGGCCGTCAGGGCGGCCAGGTCCTCCGTGAGCCGGGCGTTGGGCACACCGGTGACGCGGAGCGGGGTCCGGCGGTCGGCGATCAGCGCGTCGAGGGCGTCGAGGGCGTCGAGGGCGCGCAGTTCGGACCAGGCGACGGCGTGCGGCGCGGTGGCGGTGCGGACGTCCGGTCCTGCCGTCGTGGCGGTGGCGGACCGCTTGCGCAGCACGACGTCGTAGCGGTACCGGGTCAGTTCGTTGTGGTGGCTGCCGCGCTTGACGCGGATGTCGGCGTCGAAGCCGTCGAGTGCGGCGAAGAAGTCGGGGTCCAGGAGGAGTTCGCCCTCCCAGGCCATGGACCGTTCCACCGCGGTGCGCAGGGTCTTGCGGTCCTGGGGGCCGGTGGCACGGCGGGTCTCCACGGCGGCGCGCAGGCAGCTCAGCAGGCGGGCGTTGCGGACGTCGCCGACGAAGAGGCTGCCGCCCGGGGCGAGGAGTTCTCCCGCGGCGCGGAGCACGTCGGCGAGGTAGTCGGCGCCGGGGAAGTACTGCGCGACGGAGTTGAGGACGATCGTGTCGAAGTGGTCGCGGGGCAGGCCGGTGGTGTCGTGGGCGGGGCGGGCGTCGAGCCGGACCCGGTCGGCGAGGCCGTCCACCGCCTCCACCTGGGTCCGCAGGGCGCGAACCGCCTCCTCGGAGAGGTCGGTGCCCCGGTACTCGACGCAGTCGGGTGCCACGCGGGAGAGGATCAGTCCGCTGCCGACACCGATCTCCAGGACGCGGCGCGGGGCCAGTTCACCGATGCGGGTGATGGTCGCCTCGCGCCACTCCCGCATCTCCTCGACGGGGATGGGCAGGCCGTCGTACATGCTGTTCCAGCCCGCGAAGTTCTCGCGGAAGGCGGCGGACGGGCCGGCCTCGTCCGCGACGGTGTCGCGGTCGCCCTCGGCACCCGCCGCGGAGTAGAGGAGTTCGTGGAGGTCCTTCCACTCCTGGACCCGCTCGCCGTCGTCGCCTCCCGTTCCGGTCTCCAGGGAGGGCACGACGTAGGCGGCGAGTCTGCGGTCGCCGGGCCGGTCCTCGCGGATGACGACGGCGGCCTGGTCGACCGCGGGGTGGGCGCGGAGCACGGACTCGATCTCGCCGGGTTCGACTCGGAAGCCGCGGATCTTCACCTGGGCGTCGGCGCGCCCGAGGAACTCCAGGCGCCCGTCGGACTTCCAGCGCACGAGGTCGCCGGTGCGGTAGAGGCGTTCGCCGGGCGCCCCGAAGGGGTCGGCGACGAAGCGCTCGGCCGTCAGGTCGGGCCGTCCCAGGTAGCCGCGGGCCAGTCCGGCGCCGCCGAGGTACAGCTCGCCCGCGACACCGGCCGGGACGGGCTTCAGCCGGGCGTCCAGGACATGGGCGCGGGTGCCCGGGTCGGGGACACCGATGGGCACGATGGTGCCGGCGGGGGTGTCGGGGTCGCACAGGCCGAGGGTGGAGTTGGTGGTGGCCTCGGTGGGCCCGTACGCGTTGAACATCATCCTGCCGCGCGCGTACCGGCCGACGAGTTCGGGCGAGACGCGCTCGGTCCCCGCCAGCAGGGTGGCGGGCGGGAGTTCGACGTCCTCGGGCATCGCGGCGAGCAGGGCCGGCGGGAGGATCATGAAGGTGATGCCGTGGGCGTGGGCGTGGTCGGCGAGCGGCGCGCCGGGCACCCGCAGTTCGGTGGGGACGACGACGAGCCGGCCGCCGGAGAGCAGGCCGAGGCACAGGTCCCAGAAGGCGACGTCGAAACTCGGTGAGGCGAACTGGAGGACCCTGCTGTGCGGTCCGATCCCGAACCGCTCGGTCTGGGTGGCCACCAGTTTGGCGACGCCGGCATGGGAGAGCACAACGCCCTTGGGGCGGCCGGTGGATCCGGAGGTGTAGATGACGTAGGCCGCGCCGGCGGTCTCCAGCGGCCCGCGGTCCGCGGTCCCCGGGTCGTGGACCGGGTTCGCGGCCAACTCCCGCGCGGTGGACGGTTCGTCGAGGACGACCCGGTCCATACCTGGGCAGGGAGGGACGTCGTCGGTCACGTCCGCGGTGGTGATCAGGCAGGCGGGACGGGCGTCGGCCAGCATGTACGCGATGCGGTCGGCCGGGTAGTCGGTGTCGAGGGGGAGATAGGCGGCCCCCGCCTTGAGCACCGCGACCTCGGCGACGATCAGTTCGGCGGAGCGGGGCACCGCCAGCGCCACGACGCGCTCCGGTCCGGCCCCCCGTGCGATCAGGGTGTGGGCCAGGCGGTTGGCGTGCTCGTCGAGTTCGGCGTACGTCAGCCGGGTGTCCTCGAAGACGAGCGCGACGGCGTCCGGGCGCAGGCGGACCTGTTCGGCGAACATCTCCGGCCAGGTGCGGACGGGCACGTCGTGGCCGGTGTCGTTCCACTCCTCCAGGATGCGTCGGCGCTCCTCGGCGCCGAGCAGTTCGAGTTCGCCGACGGGCGTGTGGGGCCGTGCGAGGGCGTCGGCCAGCAGGGTCGTGAAGTGGCCGGCGACGCGGTGCGCCGTGCTGTCCTCGAAGAGGTCGTGACGGTAGGTCAGCCGCACCTCTCCCGGAACTGTTTCGAGTGTCAGGTCCAGCGGGGCGCCGGTTCGGTCGGCCGGTGTCGCCTCCTGGTCCGCCGTCGCGCCTGGATCCGTACGGAACTCCGTGTTGAACAGGAGGCCGCCGCCACGGGTCGGCTCCGGGTGCAACTGGGCGATGAGTGACGGGAGTTCGACGCGGTGGGTGCGCGCCTCCGTGATCGCGGCGGCCACCCGCTCCACCAGCGCGGAGAAGTCGGTACCGCCGTCGAACCCGATCCGGAGCGGAAGTCCGTCGTACCCGACGGTGATGTCGTGCGCCCCGCCGTACCGGTGCAGCAGGGCGACGAAGGCGGACAGCAGGGTCGCCTCGTCGGCCGTGCCCGCCCACGCCCGGCTCACCACACGGCGCTCGCCGCCCGGACCGGCCGGGTAGGGGAAGTCGACGGGCAGCGCGGCCTCTTGGGGAAGCGGGTCGAGCCGCCGGCGCCAGTAGGCCGCCGCCACACCGTCGTCGATGCCAGACACACGATCTTCGATACCGGACACAGGTGACCGTGCCTTCCGAGTGCGCGGAACCGGCTCGAGCCGGAGGACCGCGGCCATACTAAGGTAAGGATTACCTAACCAAAAGGCCCTGGTCTCGGCGATCGTCGAGTTGCCGCCTACGATTAAGGCCTGCCTAACCTAAGGGAGTTGGCCGTTGGAGACCGCAAGGTGACCGGGGGCAAGCACGTCCGCCCGGTCCTTCTCGTGGCGTCGCTGGGCACGGTGCTGACTGTGCTCTGTCTGCTGTCGATCGCCGTCGGCGCGGCCGGCATCCCGCTGGACGAGGTGGTCCGGGCGCTGTTCGGCCATGCGCCCAGCCGACTGGTCGACAACATCGTCTGGACCGCCCGCGTCCCCCGGACCACGCTGGGACTCGCCGCCGGTGCCGCACTGGGCCTGGCGGGCGGGTTGATGCAGGCGCTGACACGCAACCCGCTCGCCGACCCGGGTGTCCTCGGCGTGAGCGCCGGCGCCTCCTTCGCCATCGTGGTGGCCGTGGGGGTCTTCGGGTTCGGGTCGTTCTACGGATACGTCTGGTTCGCCTTCGCCGGAGCCCTCGCGGCCAGCGTGCTGGTGTACGTGCTCGGAAGGCTGGGCCGGTCCGGCCTGACCCCGGTGAAACTGGCGCTCGCCGGAATCGCCGTGACCTCGATGCTGTCCTCCCTGACGAGCGCGATCGCGCTCACCGACCCGGACGCGCTGGACCGCTACCGCTTCTGGTCCGCGGGCTCCATGGCCGACCAGGACGCCGCCACCGTCTGGCGGATCCTGCCCTTCCTCGCGGTGGGCACACTGCTGGCGCTGGCCTGCGCACCGGCGCTCAACAGCCTCGCGCTCGGCGACGACGTGGCGGCCTCGCTCGGGCGCCGGCTGGGCCTGGTCCGGCTCCAGGGGGTCGCCGCGGTCACCCTCCTCACCGGCGCGGCCGTCGCCGTCATCGGCCCCGTCGTCTTCGTCGGACTCGTCGTGCCGCACATCGCCCGGGTGCTCGCCCGCTCCGCGGGCCTCGGCCCCGACCACCGCTGGCTGCTGCCCCTGTCGGCTGTGCTGGCCCCGTGCCTGCTGCTGACCGCGGACATCCTCGGACGGATCGTCGCCCGGCCCACCGAGGTCCAGGCCGGGGTGATCGTCGCCTTCATCGGAGGCCCGTTCTTCATCGCCCTGGTCCGACGCCAGCGCCTGGCGGAGGTGTGACATGACGAAGCCGGCCGTACGAACCCTCGACTCCCGCCCCGGGAAGGCGCCTTCGCCCCCGACGCGTCTCCCCTCGGCGTTCCGCGCCTACCGTCTCGCCGTCCCGCCCGTGTCGGGGATCGTGCGGCCCCGGCTCGTCGCCCTGTGTCTGGTTCTGGGCGTCGGCGCCTTCCTGCTGTTCTGCTGGGGCCTGACGATCGGCGACTACCCGATCGCCTTCACGGACGTCGTACGCGCCCTGGGCGGTGCCGGCGATCCCGGCACCGTGCTCGTCGTCCAGGACCTCCGGCTGCCGCGGGCCCTCGTCGGCCTCTTGGCCGGTGTCGCGTTCGGCGTCTCGGGCGCGCTGTTCCAGACGATGACCCGCAACCCGCTGGCCAGCCCCGACATGATCGGCCTCACCCAGGGAGCGGGCACCGCCGTCGTGGCGGGACTCGTGCTCGGCTGGGACGCCGGCCTCGGCACCCAGACGCTCGGCCTGGTCGGGGCCCTGGCCACGGCCCTCCTCGTCTATCTGCTGGCCTGGCGGCGCGGCACCACCGGCTACCGGATCATCCTGGTCGGTATCGGCGTCTCCTGGATGTGCGCGAGCGCGACCGACTACCTGATGGCCAAGGGCGGACGCTTCGAGGCGCAGGCCGCCCTCGGCTGGCTGGTGGGCAACCTCAACGGCCGTACCTGGGACGAGACCCGCCCCCTCGCCGCCGCCCTGGCGGTCCTGCTCCCGGCCTCGCTGCTGCTCGGCCGGCTGCTGCGCACGCTCCAGCTCGGCGACGACGTCGCCACCGGCCTCGGCACCCGGGTCCAGTCCGTGCGCCTCGCCGTCCTGCTCACCGGCGTCGGTCTGATCGCGTTCGCCACGGCGGCGGCCGGCCCCGTGGCCTTCGTCGCGCTCGCCGCCCCTCAGATCGCGCAGCGTCTGGCCCGAACCGCCTGGCCGCCCACCGTCGCCTCCGGACTCACCGGCGCCCTCGTGGTGCTCGGCAGCGACCTCATCGCCCGCACGCTCATCTCCGGCACGGAACTCCCGGTCGGCATCGTCACCGGCGTCCTCGGCGCGCCGATCCTGCTCTGGCTGCTCGTCCGCGCCAACCGCGCGGGCTCAGGAGGTTGATCCCATGTCGGCTCATCCCACGTCGGCCGATCCCCTGTCGGTGACGTCCCCGCCCACCGGCCGGACACCGGGCGCGGGCCCGGACCTGCGGGCGAACGGCCTGCGGCTGGGCTACGACAACCGCACGGTCGTCGACGGCCTCGACCTCGTCGTGCCTCCCGGCCGGATCACCGCGATCGTCGGCGCCAACGCCTGCGGCAAGTCCACTCTGCTGCGCGCGCTGGCCCGGCTGATGGCACCGCGCGCGGGAACGGTCGAGCTGGACGGGCGGGCGCTGCACTCCATGCCGTCCAGGGAACTGGCGCAACGGCTCGGCATCCTGCCGCAGAGCCCCGTCGCACCCGAGGGTCTGACCGTCGTCGACCTGGTCAACCGGGGCCGTTCGCCGCACCAGACCTGGTGGCGGCAGTGGTCACGGGCGGACGAGCAGGCCGTACGGCAGGCCCTGGACGCCACCGGCATGACCGACCTCGCGGACCGTCCGGTCGACGAGCTGTCCGGCGGGCAGCGTCAGCGCGCCTGGATCGCCATGGCGGTCGCGCAGGGGACGGAGGTGCTGCTCCTCGACGAACCCACCACCTATCTGGACCTCGCCCACCAGATCGACGTGCTGGACCTGATCACCGATCTCAACCGCCGGGAACACCGGACGATCGTGATGGTGCTCCACGACCTCAACCAGGCCTGCCGGTACGCCGATCACGTCGTCGCCATGAAGTCGGGACGGATCGTGGCCGAGGGCTCCCCCGCCGAGGTCATCACGGTGGAGACCGTCGAGGACGTCTTCGATCTCAACTGCCGCATCACGACGGACCCGGTCAGCGGCACCCCGCTGGTCATCCCTATGGGACGGCACCACGGAGCCCCCGCCCTGGAGCGCGTCGCGCAGGGCGCCGACTGAAGGCACTCCCCCGCCGAGGGGCCCGCGCGGATGTCCGGCCGCGCGGGGCGTCCCGCCTCGCGCGACCGGTCCTCACCGGCCCGGTCGGGCCCTTACGGCGTGCGGTCCGGCACGATCGTCGTGCCGATTCCGCGGCGCGCCGACAGACCGTCGAGCAGGGCGTGCGGAACCCGGCCGTCGAGCACCCGGGCCGCTCCCACTCCGCCGCGCACGGCCCGCAGACATGCCTCCATCTTGGGCACCATCCCGCCGCCGAGCCGGGGCAGCAGACCCTCCAGTTCGACCGCGGTCATCCGGTCGACGACCCGTTCGCTGTCCGGCCAGTCCGCGTAGAGGCCCGGCACGTCGGTCAGGACGACCAGCGCGTCGGCTCCGAGCGCGGCGGCGACCGCTCCGGCGGCCGTGTCCGCGTTCACGTTGTAGACCTGGCCGTCCTCGCCCCGGCCCACGGACGAGACCACCGGAATGTGACGGTGCTCCAGCAGCAGTCCGAGAACAGCGGTGTTGACCCGCGTCACGTCGCCGACGAGGCCGATGTCCACGCGCTCACCGCCCACGTCGGCGAACCGCTTGACGGCGGTGAGCGTGCGCGCGTCCTCGCCGCTGAGCCCGACGGCGTACGGCCCGTCCTCGTTGAGCAGTCCGACCAGTTCCTTCTGGACCTTGCCGGAGAGCACCATCCGCACCACGTCCATGGTCGCGGGCGTGGTGACCCGAAGCCCGTTCAGGAAGGCGGACTTGAGACCGAGGCGGTCCAGGTGGGCGCCGATCTGCGGGCCGCCGCCGTGCACCACGACGGTCCGCACACCCCTGCGGCGCAGGGTGAGGACGTCCTGGGCGAAGGCCCGCCGCAGCGGCTCGTCGGCCATCGCGTGGCCGCCGTACTTCACGACGACCGTGCGGCCTTCCGGGGTTTCCCGGTGCTCCTCCGGCGCGGCCCGGTCGACGAGCCCGAGCGGGCCGCTCACGGACGAGCGGTGAGGTAGCCGCCCATGGTCCGGAAGTAGTCGGTGGCCGCGTGCTCGGCGCCGTCCTCGGTGCGCACCCGCCGGACGAGCAGCCCGCGCAGCCGGCCGTTGCGGGCCTCCGCGCCGGCGACGACCACGATCCCGTCCCCCTCGCGGATGAAGATCCGCCCCGGGGTGCCGCCGTAGCAGCCCCGCGACACCGACGCCTCGACGATGCGCAGGCGTTCGCCCCGGTGATGGGTGAAGGCGTTGGGATACGGGTCGGACTGGGCGCGCACCAGCCGTTCGAGGTCCTCGGCGGGCCAGGTCCAGTCGATCCGGCTGTCCTCGAGGGAGCGCTTGTGGAAGAAGCTGGCGCGACCGCGGTCCTGCGGTATCCAGTGGGCCCGGCCGGACGCGATCAGGTCGAGGGACTCGGTCACCACGGGGGTGATCAGGTCCACGGTGCGGTGGAACAGGTCGGTCACGGTGTCGGCGGGGCCGACCGGGACCGCCCGCTGCAACAGCACGTCCCCGGCGTCGAGTTCGGCGTTCATGCGGTGCGCGGTGACGCCGACCTCGCGCTCACCGTTGATCAGCGCCCAGATGAGGGGCGAGAAGCCCGCGTAGGCCGGCAGCAGGGAGTCGTGGACGTTGAGCGTGCCGTGCGGGGGGAGGTCGAAGACCTCCGGCGGCAGTACGGTGCGCCAGTTGTTGGCGACGATGATGTCGGGCTCGGCGTCCCGCAGGGCGGCGAGGAGTTCCGGGTCGTCGGGCCGGTTGCGCAGCAGCACCGGGATGCCGTGCTTCTCGGCGAGGTCGGCCACGGAGTCGTCCCAGATCTTCTCGTAGGCGTGCTCGCTCTTGGGGTGGGTGACCGCCAGGACCACCTCGTGGTCGGACTCCAGCAGAGCCTGGAGCGTGCGATGCCCCCAGGTCTGGTAGCCGAACATGACGACCCGCATAGTCGATCCTCTCTTGGAGACCACCATTGCAAGGTAAGGCTAACCTTATTTACCATCAGGGGCGCCCAAGGGAAGGGAAGTTGCGGTGAACGCACTGCACGACGAACCTGACGCCATACATGACGTGATCGGGATCGGTTTCGGACCGTCAAATCTCGCACTGGCCATCGCCATTGAGGAGCACAACGCCGGGGCATCGCCCGAGGACCGGATCCGCGCGGAGTTTCTGGAGCGTCAGCCCTCCTTCGGCTGGCACCGCGGCATGCTGATCGACGACGCGACGATGCAGGTGTCCTTCCTCAAGGACCTCGTCACGATGCGGAACCCGACCAGCGACTTCACCTTCCTCTGCTTCCTGCGGGAACGCGGCAGGCTGGTGGACTTCCTCAACGCGAAGACGCTCTTCCCGTTGCGGATCGAGTTCCACGAGTACTTCGAGTGGGCCGCCGCCCGGCTCGCGCACCTCGTGGGCTACGACTGCGAGGTGCTCTCCGTGGAGCCGGTGACGTCGGACGACGGCGAGGTCCGCTGGTTCGACGTGACGAGCCGGGTGCCGGGATCACCGGAGCGCACGGTGACCCGGCGGGCCCGCAACATCTCGGTGGCCGTCGGGCTGGAGCCTCATCTGCCACCCGGCACCGCACTGTCGGACCGCGTCTGGCACAACAGTGAACTCGTCCCGCGGGTGGCCGAGTTGACCAGCACGGGCGCTCCGGTGGGCCGCATTCTGGTGCTCGGGGCCGGGCAGAGCGGCGCCGAGGCCGTCGACTACCTGCACCGGTCCTTCCCGGACACGGAGATCTGCGCGGTGTTCGCCAAGTACGGCTACACCCCGGCCGACGACAGCCCGTTCGCCAACCGGATCTTCGACCCGGAGGCGGTGGACGTCTACTTCCGGTCCGCCCCGGAGGTGAAGCAGTCACTGGTCGACTACCACCGCAGCACCAACTACTCGGTGGTCGACATGGATCTCATCGAGTCGCTGTACGCCACCATGTACCGCGAGAAGGTCCTCGGGCGGGAGCGGCTGCGCCTGCGCAACGTCTCCCGCATCCGGGACGTACAGGCCCGCGAGGACCGGCTGGACGTCACGGTGGAGTATCTCCCCACCGGAGAACGGGAGGTCATCTCCTCGGACCTGCTCGTCCACGCCACCGGATACCGCCCCCGGGACCTGGACGCGCTGCTGGGCCGGGCGTCGAAGCTCTGCCTGCGCGACGACAAGGACGCCGTCCTGGTCGGCCGGGACCACCGGGTCGAGTTCACGTCCGAGGTGACGGCCGGCATCTATGTGCAGGGGGCGACCGAGCACACGCACGGCCTCACCTCGACCCTGCTGTCCACCACGGCCGTCCGTTCGGGCGAGATCCTCGATTCGCTGGTCGCCCACCGGGCGGACGACACCGCCGCGCGGACCGACGACGCCGCCCGAACCGTCGTGTAGACACGGGCAGTCGGGATCGGGAGGGACGGCATGGCCCTGCGTGCCGTCCCTCCCGTCGGGGGGACGGTTATTGTCGCCCGGACACCGGCCCGCAGCCCAACTTAAGGTAGCCTCACCTAAGTTTCGATGTCCTTTCCCGGAGGGGTATGGATGAGTGCTGCACATCCGTCGGGGCGCGGCGTCCTGAGGGAATCGGTCACGGGACAACGCGGACGGGTGGCGCTCAGCGCCCTCTTCGGCTCCGGGCACCAGATCGGCGAGGCCCTCGTCCCCGCCCTCATCGGCGTCGTCATCGACCGCGCCGTCACCGGCTCCGACACCGGCGCCCTCGTCCTGTGGCTCGGGGTCCTGGCCGCGGTCTACGCGGGACTGGCCCTGAGCTTCCGGATCGGCGCGTGGTCGGGCGAACTCGCCGCCGTCCGTGCCGAACACTCCCTGCGCGTCACCCTCGTTCGCCGGGTCCTGCACCCCGGCGGCGGCGCCGAGAAGGGCAGACTGCCCGGCGCGCTGGCGAACATCGCGACCGAGGACGCCAAACGGGTCGGAGCCGTCAACATGGCTCTCACACTGGGGATCGCCGCGCTGGTGGGCATCGCGGCCTGCGCGATCGTGCTGTTGCGGACCTCGGTCACCCTCGGCCTCGTCGTCCTGGTGGGCACTCCGGTACTGCTGTGGCTCGGCCACCTGCTGAGCAAGCCGCTGGAGACCCGGAGCGAGGCCGAGCAGGAACAGGCCGCACACGCCTCGGCCGTCGCCGCCGACCTGGTGACCGGTCTGCGCGTCCTCAAGGGCATCGGAGGCGAGTCGGCGGCCATCGAACGCTACCGCGCGACCAGCCGCGACTCCCTGCGTGCCACCCTGCGTGCCGCCCGGGCGCAGGCCTTCCAGAGCGGGATGGTCCTCGCCCTGACCGGCTGCCTGATCGCCGCCGTCGCCCTGGTCGGCGGACGGCTGGCAGCCGAAGGCACCATCAGCCTCGGTCAGCTGGTCTCGGCGGTCGGCCTCGCCCTCTTCCTCATCGGCCCCCTGGAAGTCCTCGCCTGGGTCAACGCCGAACTCGCCCAGGGCCGCGCCTCGGCCACCCGGATCGCGGAGGTGCTGGCCGGCGCGCCCGCCGTCACCGCCGGCGGCAGTCCGCTGCCGAGCCCGGTGCGGGGCGCCGTACGGCTGACCGGAGTACGGCACGGCGGGCTGCGGGGCGTCGACCTGGACATCGTCCCCGGCGAACTCCTCGGGGTGGTCGCGACCGACCCCGCCCACGCCGCCGATCTGCTGCGCTGCCTGAGCCGCCAGGCCGACCCCGACGCCGGATCGGTCCAACTGGACGGGGTCTCCCTGCGCGATCTGGACCCGGCCGGGATCCGCACGGCCGTCCTCGTCGCCGAGCACGACGCGGACCTCTTCGAGGGCACCGTCCGGGGCAACGTGACCGCCGCCGCCCCCGAGACCGCAGCGCCCGAAGCGGCGATGAGCGCGGCCGGGGTGACCCAGGTGTCCGAGACGCTGCCGGAGGGCGAGCACACCGCGGTGAGCGAACAGGGCCGATCACTGTCGGGCGGGCAGCGCCAACGCGTGGCCCTCGCCCGTGCGTTGGCGGCGGACCGCCCGGTCCTCGTGGTCCACGAACCGACCACGGCGGTCGACACGGTGACCGAGGCCCGCATCGCGTCCGGCATCCGCGACATCCGCACGGGACGCACCACGGTCCTCGTGACGACGAGCCCCGCCCTCCTCGCGGTCACCGACCGGGTGGCGCTCCTCCACGACGGCCGGGTCACGGACACCGCCCCGCACGCCGAGCTGGTGCGGCGCCACGAGATCTACCGTTCGGCGGTGCTGGCATGAGCGGCATCCCGGCGGACCGGAACGAGGAAGCGATGACCGCCCGAGAGCTCCTGCCCACCGCGACCCCGGCGAGGACACGCGCCGCCGTGCGCGAACTGACGGGCCCGTACGGCAGGTTGGCGCTCGGCTCCCTCGTGACGATGGTCGCGGCCACCGCGGTGGGACTGCTCGTCCAGCCCCTGCTCGGACACATGGTGGACGTCGTGGCCGACCGACGGCCGCCCGGGGATCTCACCCTCCCGGTCGTCCTGCTGGTCGTAGTCGCCCTCGTCCAGGGCGGCGCCACCGCGCTCGGCCTCTCCCTGGTGTCACGGCTCGGCGAGAGCGTGCTCGCCCGGCTGCGCGAACTGTTCGTGGACCGGGCGCTGCGCCTGCCCCTGGAGCAGGTCGAGAAGGCCGGCACGGGAGACCTCACCGCCCGTGTCACGCGGGACGTGGCCCGGGTGGGCGAGGCCGTCCGCTCCGCGCTGCCCGAGCTGGCCCGCTCGGTCCTGGCCATCGTGCTCACCCTGGCCGCGATGGCCGCGCTGGACTGGCGCTTCCTGCTCGCCGCTCTCGTCGCCGTACCCGTCCAGGCGCACACCGCGCGCTGGTACCTGCGCAACGCCGTGCCGCTGTACGCCCGCGAACGCATCGCGACCGGCGCCCAGCAGCAGCAGCTGCTCGACACCATCTCCGGCGCCGGCACCGTACGGGCGTACCGGCTGGAGGACGAGCACACCGGGTACGTCACCGAACGCTCCTCCTCCGCGGTCGAGTTGACGATGCGCGGGGTCAAACTGGTGCTGCGCTTCTACAACCGGCTGCACATCGCGGAGTACTCGGGGCTCGCCGCCGTCCTCGTCACCGGGTTCCTGCTGGTCCGCGCCGGATCCGTGTCCATCGGCACGGCGACCGCCGCCGCGCTGTACTTCCACAGCCTGTTCACGCCGGTGAACTCCGCCCTGGTGCTCCTCGACGACGCCCAGACCGCCACCGCCGCGCTCAACCGGCTCGTCGGGGTCGCGGACCCCGCGCCCGCCGACGCCGGACCGGCGGCCACCGTTCCCGGGCAGCCGGGCCCCGCCGACGACGGACCCGGCACGGTCACCGTGACCGGCCTCCACCACGCCTACACGCCCGGAAGGCCCGTCCTGCGGGACGTGAGCCTGACGCTGCGTGCCGGGGAACGGGTGGCCCTGGTCGGCCCCAGCGGCGCCGGCAAGACGACGCTCGCCAAACTCATCGCGGGTGTGCACCGGCCGACCGCCGGTTCGGTCCGGCTGGCCGGCTCCGGCCTCCCCGGCGAGAGACTGCAGGTCGCGCTGGTGACCCAGGAGACACACGTCTTCGCCGGGCCGCTCGCCGCGGACCTGCGGCTGGCCCGGGCCGCGGCCGGCGACGAGGACCTGCGCGCCGCGCTGGCCGTCGTCGAGGCGCTCGACTGGGTCGAGGCCCTGCCCGAGGGCCTCGCCACGGTCGTCGGCGAGGGCGGGCACCGCCTCACCCCCGCCCAGGTGCAGCAACTGGCCCTGGCCCGCCTGGTCCTGACCGACCCGCCGGTGGCCGTGCTCGACGAGGCGACGGCCGAGGCCGGCAGCACCGGCGCCCGCCTCCTGGAGAGGGCCGCCGCCCGGGCCGTCGAGGGCCGGACGGCCCTCGTCGTCGCCCACCGCCTCACCCAGGCCGCCACCGCGGACCGGATCGTCGTCATGGAGGACGGCCGGATCGTCGAGAGCGGCCGCCACGACGAGCTGTGCGCCGCCGACGGCACCTACGCCTCGCTCTGGCAGGCCTGGTCCGGAACGCGCGCGACGCCCGAACACCCCCCGCACACCCTCACCGCCCCGACCCTGAAGGACCACTGATGCTCGGCTCCCTGAGAGGCACCCGGCTCGCCGCGGCGCTCGCCTCGGCCCTCCTGCTCTTCGGCACCGTCGCGGCCTGCGGCTCCTCGGACGGCTCCGGAGCCGGTTCCGAGAAGCCCGCCGCCGCGAACAAGGCTTTTCCCGTCACGATCGCCCACAAGTACGGCAGCACCACCGTCAAGGCCGAGCCCCGGCGGATCGTCACGGTCGGTCTGACCGACCAGGACTCCGTGCTGGCCCTCGGCAAGGTGCCCGTCGGCACCACGGAATGGCTCGGCGGCTACAAGGGCGCCATCGGCCCCTGGGCCACCGACAAGCTCGGAGACGCCACGATCCCCACCGTCCTGAAGGACACCGGCACCGGCCCGCAGACCGAGAAGATCGCGGCCCTGCACCCGGACCTGATCCTCGCGGTCTACGGCGGCCTCACGAAGGCGCAGTACACCACCCTGTCGAAGTTCGCTCCCGTGGTGGCCCAGCCGAAGGAGTACAACGACTTCGGTGTGCCCTGGCAGAAGCAGACCGAGATCATCGGCAAGGCGCTCGGCCAGGAGGCCAAGGCCGCCTCGGTGGTGAACGGGGTCGAGGCCGACTTCAAGGCCGCCGCCGCGAAGAACCCCGCGTTCGCCAGGTCCAAGGGCGTCGTGGCCACACCGTACGAAGGCACCTTCGTGTTCGGCAGTCAGGACCCCCGTTCGCGCGTCCTGACCGACCTCGGCTTCACCCTCCCCGCCGATCTCGACAAGGTCATCGGGGACGAGTTCGGCGCCAACATCAGCAAGGAGCGCACCGACCTGCTGGACACCGACGCGATCGTCTGGATCGCCGGGGACCCGGCCGAGGACGAGGCCAAGCTGCACAAGGACGCCCTGTACGGCGACCTGAAGGTGGCGCGGCAGCAGCGTGAGGTCTACATCAAGGAGAGCAGCGACTACGGCAACTCCGTCTCCTTCGTGACGGTGCTCAGCCTGCCGTACATGCTCGACCGGCTGGTGCCCCAGCTGGCCGCCGCCGTCGACGGCGACCCCGCGACGAAGGTGCCGGCCCCCGGCGCGTGACCCCTCCCGCCCCGGACGTCCCACCCGGGCCCGGAGCACGGTCCGCCCTGCTCCCGGCCCCGTCCCGTACCGCTGCCGGGCGCCCGCCCGGACCCCTGAGATCTGGATCACCGAAGCCAAGAGGCCAAGGTCACAGGCGCCGCCTCTGCTGCCGCTCGAGAACTCTGGCCTAGCATCCGAGCATGACAGTCCTGCCCAATGACGGGCTCGCGCTGGCCGCCGAGTTCCCGTCCGCGACCCATGACCAGTGGCAGCTCCTGGTGGAGGGCGTGCTGCGCAAGTCGGGCAAGGAGGTCTCGGGCGCGTCTGCCGAGGACGCGCTGTCGACCTCCTTGGAGGACGGGCTCCGCACCAAGCCCCTGTACACCGCGCGCGACGCGGCTCCCGATCCCGGCCTTCCCGGGTTCGCCCCCTTCGTGCGGGCGGCCCGCCCCGAGGGGAGCACCGCCGGGGGCTGGGACGTACGTCAGCGGCACACGGCCGGCGACAACGCGCTGGTGCTCGGCGACCTGGAGAACGGCGTCACGTCGTTGTGGCTGGCCGTCGGCGAGGGCGGAATCCCCCTCGGCTCGCTCGGCCCCGTGCTGGAGGGCGTCTACCTCGACCTGGCGCCGGTCGTCCTCGACGCGGGCCGTGACACCGAGGCCGCGGCGGCGGAACTGCTGCGGCTGTACGAAGAGCGGGGTGTGGCTCCGGGTGCGGTCCGGGGCAATCTCGGCGGCGACCCGCTCGGCCACGAGGCCCGCACGGGCAACCCGACGGACATCGCCCCGGTCGCGGCCCTCGCGCGGCGGTGCGCCGAGGACTACCCCGGGCTGCGGGCGCTGACCGTGGACGCGCTGCCGTACCACGAGGCCGGCGGATCGGCCGCGCAGGAGCTGGGCGCCTCCCTGGCGACCGGCGTCGCCTACCTCCGGGAGCTGACCCGGGCGGGCCTGACCGTCGAACAGGCCTGCGCACAGCTGGAGTTCCGTCACGCGGCGACCGCCGACCAGTTCCTGACCATCGCCAAGCTCCGGGCGGCGCGCCGCCTGTGGGCGCGGGTCGCCGAGGTGAGCGGTGCGCCGGCCGCGGGCGCGCAGGTGCAGCACGCCGTGACGTCGCCGGTGATGATGTCGCGCCGCGACCCGTGGGTGAACATGCTCCGGACGACCATCGCCACGCTCGCCGCGGGTGTCGGCGGCGCGGACGCGGTCACCGTGCTCCCCTTCGATCACGCCCTCGGTCTGCCCGACGCGTTCGCGCGCCGCATCGCGCGCAACACCTCGACGATCCTCATGGAGGAGTCGCACCTGTCCCGGGTCATCGACCCCGCCGGCGGCTCCTGGTACGTGGAACGGCTGACCGACGAACTCGCGGGCGCGGCCTGGGAGTTCTTCCGGTCGATCGAGCAGGACGGCGGCCAGGCGGCCGCTTTGCGCTCGGGCCGGATCGGTGACGAACTGGCGAAGACCTGGGCGGCGCGCTCGGCGAAGCTCGCCACCCGACGTGAACCCGTCACCGGCGTCAGCGAGTTCCCGCATCTCGCCGAACGCCCGGTGGAACGCGCGCCGGCCCCCGCCCCGCCGTCGGGCGGCCTGCCCCGGGTCCGGCGCGACGAGGCGTACGAGGCGCTGCGGGCCCGCTCCGACGCGCACCTCGCCGCCACCGGGTCCCGGCCCCGCGTCTACCTGGCCACCATCGGCCCCGCCGCCGCTCACTCCGCGCGGTCCACGTTCGTCTCGAACCTGTTCCAGGCCGGCGGCGTCGAGCCGGTCACGGACGGCACGTTCGAGGACAGCGGAGCCACGGAGGCCTGCGTCTGCTCCAGCGACACGCTGTACGAGGAGCAGGCCGCGAGCACGGCCGAGGCCCTCGTGGCGGCAGGCGCCCGGCACGTGTTCCTCGCCGGCCGTCCCGGGCAGTACCCGGGTGTCGACTCCTACGTCTTCGCGGGCTGCGACGCCGTCGCCGTCCTCTCCGCCACGCTCGACCGCATGGGAGTGTCCTGATGGGAATCCCCGACTTCTCCGGGATCGAACTGGGGACACCCACCGCCGACGGCACCGCCGAGGAGTGGAACGCCGCCGCGGCGAAGGCCACCGGCGGCGAGGCGGTCTGGGAGACCCCGGAGGGCATCGCGGTCAAGCCGCTGTACACCGGGCGGGACACCGAGGGCCTGGACTTCCTCGACACCTACCCGGGGATCGCGCCGTACCTGCGCGGTCCGTACCCGACCATGTACGTCAACCAGCCCTGGACGATCCGTCAGTACGCGGGTTTCTCCACGGCCGAGGAGTCGAACGCCTTCTACCGCCGCAATCTGGCGGCCGGCCAGAAGGGCCTGTCGATCGCCTTCGACCTGCCCACGCACCGGGGTTACGACAGCGATCACCCGCGCGTGACGGGCGACGTCGGCATGGCGGGCGTGGCCATCGACTCCATCTACGACATGCGGCAGCTCTTCGACGGCATCCCGCTGGACAGGATGACCGTGTCGATGACGATGAACGGCGCCGTGCTGCCCGTTCTCGCGCTGTACATCGTGGCGGCCGAGGAACAGGGCGTACCGCCCGAGAAGCTGGCCGGGACCATCCAGAACGACATCCTCAAGGAGTTCATGGTCCGCAACACCTACATCTATCCGCCGAAGCCGTCGATGCGGATCATCTCCGACATCTTCGCGTACACCTCGCAGCGGATGCCGCGCTACAACTCCATCTCCATCTCCGGGTACCACATCCAGGAGGCGGGGGCGACGGCCGATCTGGAGCTGGCGTACACGCTCGCCGACGGCGTGGAGTACATCCGGGCGGGCCGCGAAGCGGGCCTGGACGTGGACGCGTTCGCGCCGCGTCTGTCCTTCTTCTGGGCGATCGGCATGAACTTCTTCATGGAGGTCGCCAAGCTGCGGGCGGCGCGCCTGCTGTGGGCGAAGCTCGTCAGGCAGTTCGACCCGCAGAACTCCAAGTCCCTCTCCCTGCGCACTCATTCGCAGACCTCCGGCTGGTCGCTGACCGCACAGGACGTGTTCAACAACGTGACGCGTACGTGCGTGGAGGCGATGGCCGCCACCCAGGGACACACGCAGTCCCTGCACACCAACGCCCTCGACGAGGCGCTGGCCCTGCCGACCGACTTCTCCGCGCGGATCGCGCGCAACACGCAGTTGCTGCTCCAGCAGGAGTCCGGCACGACCCGGGTCATCGACCCGTGGGGCGGCAGCGCGTACATCGAGAAGCTGACGTACGACCTCGCGCGCCGGGCCTGGCAGCACATCGAGGAGGTCGAGGCGGCGGGCGGCATGGCGCAGGCCATCGACGCCGGCATCCCCAAGCTCCGGATCGAGGAGGCGGCGGCCCGTACCCAGGCCCGGATCGACTCCGGCCGCCAGCCGGTCATCGGCGTCAACAAGTACCGGGTCGAGACCGACGAGAAGATCGACGTCCTCAAGGTCGACAACTCCTCCGTGCGCACCCAGCAGATCGAGAAACTGCGGCGGCTGCGGGCGGAGCGCGACGAGGGCGCGTGCCAGGACGCGCTCGACGCGCTGACGCGCGCGGCCGGTGGTGAGGGCAACCTGCTGGAGCTGGCGGTGCGCGCCGCACGCGCCAAGGCGACGGTCGGCGAGATCTCCGACGCGCTGGAGAAGGTGTACGGGCGGCACGCGGGCCAGATCCGTACGATCTCCGGCGTGTACCGCAACGAAGCAGGGGAGTCCCCGTCCGTGGACCGCACGCGCGCGCTGGTGGACACGTTCGAGGAGGCGGAGGGCCGTCGCCCGCGCATCCTGGTGGCCAAGATGGGCCAGGACGGTCACGACCGCGGCCAGAAGGTCATCGCCACCGCGTTCGCCGACCTCGGCTTCGACGTCGACGTCGGCCCGCTGTTCCAGACGCCCGCCGAGGTGGCGCGCCAGGCGGTGGAGGCGGACGTGCACATCGTGGGTGTCTCGTCGCTGGCCGCGGGGCATCTCACGCTCGTCCCGGCGCTGCGCGAGGAGCTGGCGTCGGAGGGCCGTGAGGACATCATGATCGTGGTCGGCGGGGTGATCCCGCCGCAGGACGTTCCGACGCTGCTGGAGATGGGCGCGGCGGCCGTGTTCCCGCCCGGCACGGTGATCCCGGACGCGGCCTACGACCTCGTCCGGCGGCTCGGGACGGACCTCGGGCACGAGCTGTGATCGCGCTCGACACCTACGTCAAGGGGGTCCTCGGGGGAAGGCGGGCGCTGGTCGCCCGCGCGATCACCCTCGTGGAGTCCACGCGCCCCCAGCACCGGGCGCTGGCGCAGGAGTTGCTGACCGAGCTGCTCCCGCACAGCGGCAGGGCGCGGCGGATCGGGATCAGCGGGGTTCCGGGTGTCGGCAAGTCGACGTTCATCGACGCGTTCGGCACGATGCTGACCTCGCTCGGCCACCGGGTCGCGGTGCTCGCCGTCGACCCGTCGTCGAGCCGTACCGGCGGCTCGATCCTCGGTGACAAGACGCGGATGGAGCGGCTGGCCGTGGACCCGGACGCGTTCATCCGCCCCTCCCCCACCGCCGGCACGCTCGGCGGGGTCGCCAAGGCGACCCGGGAGTCGATCGTGGTGATGGAGGCGGCGGGATACGACATCGTGCTCGTGGAGACGGTCGGGGTCGGACAGTCGGAGACCGCCGTCGCGAACATGGTCGACTCCTTCCTGCTGCTGACGCTGGCCCGCACCGGGGACCAGTTGCAGGGCATCAAGAAGGGCGTCCTGGAGCTGGCCGACGTGATCGCGGTCAACAAGGCGGACGGACCGCACACCCGTGACGCCCAGTCCGCCGCCCGTGAACTGGCCGGTGCGCTGCGGCTGATGCACGGCAAGGACGCGGCCTGGACGCCGCCCGTGCTCAGTTGCAGCGCCCGTGAGGGTGCGGGCCTGGACACCGTGTGGGACCGGCTGGAGCAGCACCGCACGCTGCTCGACTCCTCCGGCCGGCTGGCCGACAAGCGGCGCGACCAGCAGGTCGACTGGACCTGGACGATGGTCCGTGACGAGCTTCTCGGCCGGCTGCACGCCGACCCGGAGGTTCGTGCGCTGGCCCCGGACCTCGAACGGCAGGTGCGCGAGGGGTCGTTGACGGCGACCCTCGCCGCGGAACGGATCCTGAGGACCTTCCGGGGCGGAGACCGTTAGCGATGGGAGCGGGCCTGTCGAACCGCGGTACCGGGGGCCGGCGTTCCCCGCGCAGGGCGTGGAGTGAGGTGCGCGGGGCCGGAACGGCCCCAGGCCCGCACGATGTCCCAGGAACGTGAAGGGCCCCCGGCCGGTGCCGGGGGCCCTTCACGTTGCCGGGGACTCAACCGGCGGCCGGGACGGACTGCCCGGAACCGACGGCTGCGGGCTTCGGGTTCAGCAGGCGCTCGGCCAACTCACCGAAGACCAGACCGAATCCGCCCCACAGTGCGGCCTGGATGGCCAGGGCCGAGAGGCGGAACCGCCACAGAAGGGTGGCCGGGAACTCCGCGGGCACCTCGTTGATGACGGGCAGGAACGCGTAGGCCAGGCCGATCACGACGGCGAAGGCCACGACCGCGACGACCGTCGCGTTCCAGTTGCCGATCCTCGGGGCGAGACGCTTGCCGAGGAGGGTGGCGGCGACGGCCAGCAGCACGCTGAGGACCATCATCAGGAAGTACAGGGTGGTCCGCTTGCCGATGGTGTCGGGGTCGCCGACCGACGGCGGGTTGGCCGGGTACTTCAGGAACGGCACGACGTAGACGGCGAGCAGCGCGCAGCCCGAGAGGAGCAGCGCGGTCGCGCGCGCCCCGAACCGGCCCACGCGGCCGAGGGCGAAGCAGTAGGCGAGCGCGGCGATGCCGCCGAAGGCGACCCCGTAGAGCAGCACACCGGTGGCCAGGCCGGCGGTGGACTGCAGGCTGCGCGAGACGAGTTCGACCTCGTGCCCATGGGCGTGTGCGTGCGCTTCCTCGAAGCCGATGGCGCTGTCGACGCTCGGTTCACCGAGGAAGTAGGCGACCACCAGCGCGAGCACGCCGGCCGCGAGGCCGGCGAGCATGCCGCGGACGAGCAGGTTTCTTACCGTTGCGGAGTTCATGAGTGTGCTCTGTCCCTCGCGTCAGTGGCAGGGGAAGCCGAGCAGGTGGCGGGCGTCGTGGACCCATTCGTGGACGTTCTCGCCCGAGACGACGGCGGTGGCGCCCTGTTCCGCGCCGACGAAGTAGAGCAGGACCAGCATCAGGATGCCGAAGAAGACCGCCCAGGGAGCGATCGCCTTCAACGGCAGCTTGGCGGGCACTACGGGGGTGGTGGCTGTCGGCGGAGCGACGGTCTGCGCCATGGCAGGACCTCCTCGGGAGTTCGCGTCCCATCTCGGTGGTGCACTGGATGACGTCTACGGGTCTGACTTGCGAGGTGTCCAGCGTGCTGGAGCGTCTCGTTCACAGTGGCGCGACCGTGCCGGATTCCCACCGGCTTCCGTCCTGACGTCATCGTTATCGGACCGACCGTACCGCGTGGCGGGTACATGGCCAAGACCGCGCCACCTGGCGTGATCTTCCTCTCGCGCCAGGTGGCCGGTCCGTGGGGGCGGTGCGTCGACGGCGCGCCCGGCCACGGAGGTCGACGGGAGGCGTCAGCAGCCGGCTCCGCCCGTGTCCGGGCCGACCCCGGGTACCACGAGCCCGAGTTCGCGTTCGCCGAGCGGCGCGAAGAAGCGCTCGACGTCCGCGTCGGTCACCTCGGCGAGAGTCGCCGGGGTCCAGTGCGGGTCGCGGTCCTTGTCGATGATCTGCGCCCGGACGCCCTCCACCAGGTCGGGAGCTGCCAGGAACGCGCAGGAGACGCGGTACTCCTGGTTCAGGACGCTTTCCAGCGGACCCGCCCGACGGGCCCTGCGCAGCGAGGCCAGGGTGACCTTCAGCGCGGTGGGCGAGCGGCTGAGCAGCGTCTCGGCCGCCTCCTTGGCGGCGGGGTCCCCGAAGGCTTCCAGCCGCCGGAGGACCTCGTCCACGGTGTCGGCCGCGTAGCTGGTGTCGATCCACGCACGGCAGTCCGTCAGCGGTGCCGGGGGCGGCAGTTGGGTGTGGCGGGTCAGGGCCTCCCGCACGGACCGGTCCGCCAGGTCGGCGAGGAACGCGGGGAGAGCGGCGGAGGGGACGATGTGGTCGGCGAGGCCGCACAGTACGGCGTCTCCCGCGGTGACCGACGTGCCGGTCAGGGCGAGATGGGTGCCCAGCTCGCCGGGGGCGTGGGCGAGCAGGTAGGTACCTCCGACGTCGGGGACGAAGCCGATGCCGGTCTCCGGCATGGCGATCCGCGAGCGCTCGGTGACGATCCGGACGCTGCCGTGCGCGGAGATGCCGACACCGCCGCCCATGACGATGCCGTCCATGACGGCCACGTAGGGCTTGGGGTAGCGGGCGATGCGGGCGTTGAGGTGGTACTCGTCGCGCCAGAACGCGGCGGAGGCGGTGCCGTCCCCGTCGCGGGCGTCGTCGTGGACGACGCGGATGTCGCCGCCCGCGCACAGGCCGCGGTCTCCGGCGCCGGTGACGACGACCGTCTCGACGGCCGGATCGTGCTCCCAGGCGGTGAGCGCGCGGTCGACGAGGTGCACCATCTCGTGGTTCAGGGCGTTCAGCGCCCGCGGCCGGTTGAGGATGATGTGGGCGGCCCGTCCCTCGGTGCGCACCAGGACGGACGGCTCGGTGGCGTGTTCGTCGGTGCCGGTCATCCGCGGACCTCCGTCGGGCCGTTGGCCACGCTGTCGTGCATGATCTCGTTCGTTCCTTCCGGGGCCGGGTGGAGAGCACAACTCGGTGACGATCTTCTCAGCGCCCGTGCCGGCGGGGGGAGCCGGTGCCTTCGAGCGGGTGCGGGGTCTGTCGGCTCCGGGTGGCCGGACGCCGACAGACCCCGGGCGGGCGCGGGTCGGACCCCGGTTGTTCAGCGCTTCTCCACCGTGCGCAGATACGCGCCCAGCCGGGCGACGGCCGACGGATTGCGGGGGCTCTCGACGAGGTCGGCGTAGTCGAGGACGAAGACGCGCCGGTTCTTGAGGGCCGAGACCCCGCGGAGCGGCGGGTGGTTCAGCAGGAACTTCTTCTTCTGCTCGGCGCTCGTGTCCCCGTAGTCGCAGATCACGATCACGTCCGGGTCGCGCTCGACGACGGTCTCCCAGCCGACGGTGGTCCAGGAGTCCTGGACGTCGTGCATGACGTTGACGCCGCCGGCCTCGCTGATGATCTGCTCCGGGGCGGCGTAGCGGCCGGCCGTGAAGGGGGTGTCCTGGCCGCTGTCGTAGAGGAAGACCTTCGGCCGGTCCGCGCCCTCGGGTGCCTGCGCCCGGACGTCGGCGATCCGCTTCTTGAAGCCGGCGACCAGTGCGGCGGCCCGGTCCTCGACGCCGAACAGCTTCCCGAGGTTGGTGAGGTCGGCGTAGAGCGCGTCGAGGGGCGGCATGATGCCGCGGGCGGATCCCGAACGGCCGTTGTGGCAGGACTCGGTGAGGACGTAGGAGGGGATGCCGAGCTTCTTCAGGGCGTCGGGGGTGAAGCCGTCCTCCTCGCGGAAGCCGTAGTTCCAGCCTGCGAAGACGAGGTCGGCGCGGGCGGCGAGGACGTTCTCCTTGGTGAGCTGGTCCTTGGAGAGCCACTTCACCTTCTCGTAGCCCTCCTTCCAGGGCACGCCGGTCAGGTCGCCCTTGTCGTCGGGCATGGCGAACCCGGCCATGCGGTCCTCCAGGCCGAGCGCGAACATGATCTCGGTGATGCCGACGTCGTTGGTGACCACCCGGCGCGGCACCCGGTCGTAGGTGACCTGACGGCCGCAGTTG
This sequence comes from Streptomyces sp. M41(2017), assembly GCF_002078175.1. Taxonomy (GTDB): domain Bacteria; phylum Actinomycetota; class Actinomycetes; order Streptomycetales; family Streptomycetaceae; genus Streptomyces. The sequence continues at coordinate 724,973 of NZ_MWFK01000002.1, forward strand.
GTGAGGGTGACGGCCGGGGACCGGGCGTCGTCGGACGTCTCGACGTGCGCGCCGCAGCCGGAGGCCGTGACGGTGGCGGTGAGACAGAGGGCGGCAATGAGCTTTCTGCGCACGGGTGTTCCTCAGGGGGTGGTCGGAAGGAGGTCGAAGAGGAGCTGGACGGCGCCGGTGACCGGGTGCCGTACGGGGTGGGCGCGGACGCCGAACACGTCGGCCAGCAGCTCGGGCCGGAGTACGTCGAGCGGTGGACCCGACGCGACGATCCGGCCGTCGGCGATCACGTACAGGAGGTCGCAGTGGGCGGCGGCGAGATTCAGGTCGTGGAGCGCCGCCAGCACGGTGAGGCCGCTCGCCCGGACCAGGGCGAGGACGTCCAACTGGTGGGCGATGTCGAGGTGGTTGGTGGGCTCGTCGAGGACGAGGACCTGGGGTCGCTGGGCGAGAGCGCGGGCGATGAGGACGCGCTGTTTCTCGCCGCCGGACAAGGCCAGGAACCCGCGGTCGGCGAGATGGGCGACGCCCGTGCGGTCCATGGCTCCGGCGCAGATCGCCCGGTCGTCGGCGGCCGTCCGGTTCCGGTGCGGATGCCGTCCCATGCCGACGACTTCGGCGACGGTGAAGTCGAACTCGGCGGAGGACTCCTGCGGCAGCGCGGCCAGCAGTCGCGCCGCCGCCCGCGCGTCCATGCCGTGCAGGTCGTCCCCGTTCAGCCGGACCGCTCCCCCGGCGGGCCGCAGCGCCCGGTAGACGCACCTCAACAGAGTTGATTTGCCGCTGCCGTTGGGGCCGACGAGCCCGACGAACGTCCCGCTGTCCACGGTGAGACGGATGTCGTCGAGGAGCCGCACGGTGCCCGCGTCGGCCGAGAGTCCCTCGATCTCGAGTCGCATCAGTGGCCCCCGAACGCGTAGCCGCCGCGCCGCATGAGGAGCAGGAACGCGGGCACGCCGGCCACGGCGGTGATCACGCCGACCGGCAGCTCCGCCGGGGCGAGCAGCAGGCGGGAGAGGACGTCGGCCCACACGAGCAGGACCGCGCCGGCCAGGGGCGCGACGGCGAGCACCCGCCGGTGGTCGGCGCCCACCAGCATCCGCACGACGTGCGGCACCATCAACCCGACGAATCCGACGGCGCCGCTGACGGCGACGACGGTGCCGGTCACCGCGGCCGTGACCAGGAACAGCTCCCCGCGGAGGCGCGCCGGCCGGACACCGAGCGCGGCGGACGTCTCGTCCCCCATGGCGAGGGCGTTGAGCGGCTCGGCCCTGAGCCTGAGCCATACCCAGCCGACCGTCACGGTCAGCGCGGCGACGGGGATCTGTGCCCAGGTCGCCCCGCCCAGGCTGCCGAGCAGCCACATCATCGCCGACCGTGCCGCCTCGCCGCGTGCGGCACCGAACACCATGAGCGTGGTGAGCGCCTCGAAGCCGTAGGCCAGGGCGGTCCCGGTGAGGATCAGCCGCAGCGGGGTGAGGCCGTGCGGCGACCGTGCCACCGCGTAGACGAGGACCATGGCCGCGAGGGCGGAGGCGAACGCCGACACGGACAGCGCCCATACGCCGAGCCCGGCGAACGCGCCGAGCAGGATGACGGCGTTGGCGCCCACCGCCGCGCCGGAGGAGATGCCGAGGACGAAGGGGTCGGCGAGCGCGTTGCGGACCATGGCCTGCACGGCCACGCCGACCGTCGCGAGCCCGGCTCCGACCACCGCGCCGAGCACCACCCGTGGGAGCCGGATCTCCGTGACGATGGTGTAGGCGGCGGCGTCCGGGGCCCGCACGGTCCCGCCGGTGGCACCGGCCCACAGGAGGCGCAGGACCGCGGTCGTCCCGATCCCGGTCGCGCCCAGGGCGACGCCGCAGACGAGGGAGATCAGGAGCACGACCGCGAGGCAGCCGAGGAGCGGGGTCAGCGGCAGGCGGCCGGGGGTCCTGTCCCGGGTGCGGCCGGGTCCGGGTATCGGAGTCGTCGTGGTGGTGCGCACGGGGCGGTCCTTCGCCTGGGGCCGCCTGGTGAACCGAGGCAGGGGAACAGCCCGTACAGCGCGCCGGCCGTGCGGTCCCCTGTCGCATTCCACGGCGAGCAGTCAACGGGTCGCGTGCTCCCCGCGGGCGATCGGACTCGCGTGACGGACCGTCAGGTCGCCACGCACACCGTTGCGGGTCAGCGCCGGACTCTCACCGGACTTCCCCCACGGGAGGCTCGGCGAGCGTAACAGGCGGGCCCCTCGGCGCTTCGACGCCGTCAACGCCGTCGACGCCGGACCGTGCCGCGCGGGCACGCGGCGACGGTGGACACGGTCCGACGGACGGATCCCGTCAGGCCTCATCCTCGGCGCGCAGGACGTACAGCTCCGGCAGGTTGACCACGATCGCCTCCTGCGTGCTCCGGGCGATGACGACGACGGCCTCGTCCGCCGGGTCGGGGTTCTCCTCGCGGTGCGGCACGAACGGGGGCACGAAGATGTAGTCGCCCGGGGAGGTGCGCAGCCGGATCTCCTCGGGCTGCGGGCCCGCGTCGTCGAGGAACACGAACTCGGGGTGTCCGCTCACGACGTAGATGGCCGTCTCGGACGCACCGTGATGGTGGTCGGAGGACGCGGTCGAGGGGGCGACGTGGGTCTGGCCCATCCACAGCTTCTCGGAGCCCACCGTGGTGCCGCTGACGGCGGCGAACCGGCGCATGCCGCCGGACTGCGCGGTGTCGCCGTCGAGCGCGTCGGCACGGATGTGGTGCAGGCGGGTGCGCAGCGGGGACGGTGACTCCCCCGCACGGTCCGTGAGATGGGGGTGGAAACCTTCACCGGGGGTCGTCAGCGGCTGGCTCATGGGGGGCGACGCTAGAGCCGTCCGGAAAAGGATGTCAAGAGGTGTCCATTGTCCTTCACCTGCGGCAATGTTCCCGCAATGTAGGTGTGGAAGCGGTGGAAGCCCCCGCGCCCGGCGCCCTGTCGGGCATCATGGCCCCATGCATATCTCCGCGAAGGCGGACTACGCCACACGGGCGCTGCTGGAGCTCGCCCGCGAACCCGCCAGACCGCTCACCTGCGAGGCGATCGCCTCCTCGCAGCACATCCCGTTCCGGTTCCTGAAGTCCGTCGTCGGCGAACTGCGCAGGGCGGGGCTGGTGCGCAGCCAGCGCGGCTGCGAGGGCGGGTACTGGCTGGGCCGGCCGGCCGGCGAAGTCACGCTGCTGGACGTCGTACGCGCCGTGGACGGCGAGTTGATCACGCTGCGGGGTGAGCCGTTGGCCGGACTGGACTATCCCGGGCCCGCCGCCGGACTGCCCGGGGTGTGGCGGCAGATCGAGGCGGACGCCGCGGCGGTGCTCGGCGGGACGACCCTGGCCGCGCTGCTGCCCGCCGAACCGGCCGAACGGCTCAGCCACCAGGGAGCCGCGTGACGGCCCCGCCCGAGGCCGGGGCGCGGGCGGTACGACACCCCGGGGTGGAGGTGGTCGAGTACACGGACCCGCTGTGTCCGTGGGCCTGGGGTTCGGAGCCGGTGTTCCGCCGGCTGCGCGCCGGGCTTGCGGGCCGCGTCCGCTGGCGCCGCGTGTACTGCCTGCTCTTCGACCTCGACGACGACCCGCCGCCCGATCCGGCGGCGGAGACCGCCTGGTACGCGCGCTACGTCGAGGACGTCTGCACGCACACGGGAGCCCCGAGACCCGTCCGGCTGAGCCGGGTCGCGGCGAGTTCCTGGCCGTCCTCGCTGGTCGCCAAGGCCGCCGAGCGACAGGGCGCCGAGGTGGCCGACCGGGTGCTGCGGCGGCTGCGGGAGAGCGTCTTCGTCCTGGGCGAACCGGCGGACACCGTGCCGCTCGCGCTGTCGGCGGTACGGGGCGTGCCCGGCCTGGACCATGAGCTGCTGGCCGCGGGCGCGGCCTCGGCCGAGGTGCTGGACGCGGTGCGCGCCGACCACGCCGAGGCGCGTCGTCCGGTGCGCGCGGTGCTGTCCGTGCCCGGCGGATCGCCGCACCCCGGCGCCGCGAAGGAGACCGCGGACGGGGGCCACCGGTACGCGCTGCCGACCCTGCTGATCCGTACGTCCACGGCGTTCCGGGTCGTACCGGGCTGGCGGCCGTACGAGCAGTACGCGGCGGCCGTGGCCGAGTTGAGCCCGGAACCGCCGGCGGACTCCGAACGGTGGACTGCCGCCCAGGCACTCGCCCGGTACCGGAGCCTCACCGGCCCGGAGGGCCACGTGCTGGCCGACGGGCCGTGGCCCCCCGTGGAGGCGGTCCGTGTCGACACCGGCAACGGGCCGTTGTGGCTGCATCCGGAGGAGGCCGCGGTGCACCCCGCCCGCCGCGCAGGTCCGCTCCCGGCGTCCTGACAGGCTTCTGATCAGGGGTCAGAGACGTCCCGCCCAATGAGACACCAATTGGTGTCCATTGACAGCCGCCGAGCACCGCCGCCAGGATGTGCCCATGCTCACGACGCATCCCGGCGTGGAGTGCCGCTACGTGGACCTGCGGCGCACCTGCAGCGCTCTCTGTCGCTGACCGCCCGCCCACCGCGGCCCCCAGGCGCCTGACGCCGCTCTCCTCGGCACCGGCACCGGTCTCCCACCGGTTCGCCGCCCGACGCCCGTCATCGCGCGCCGCCCCCGCAGCGCCTCGTCGTTCTCCCTCCCTCGGCCTTCCGGCCGCCCCTCTCGCGATCCGCCGACGCCTCACGCCCTGAGCGCGGCATGCCTCCGTGCGCACCGACGCCACGCCGGCATGCCCGTCCGGGCTGCGCGGACCGGGTAGGGGCGTGCCGTCCTCGCTCCCGTTCCGGCGCCCCGGCGCGGACGGGAGCCCTCGCAGAAAGAACAAACAGATGTCCGGACGACTCACGCCCGAAAGCCCCGCGACAGGACTCCGCTCCGCCCGGCCCGCCCGGCTCCGTGCCGCGGCGCTGGGGACCGCCCTCGCCGCCGTGCTCGTCCCCGCGCTCAGCGCCTGCGGCGGTGAGGCGGCGTCGACCGGCGGCGGCGCGGCCGCGCTGAAGTGGACCTCCTCCTACTTCCCCGCCCACTGGGACCCGGTCGTCGGCGGCAGTGGCGCCCAGTTCCGTGAACTCGCCCTCGTGTACGCCTCGTTGACCAGGACCGACAAGGACGGCAAGGCCGTCCCGGATCTCGCCAAGAGCTGGGAGTACAACGCCAAGGGGGACGTGATCACCTTCCATCTGCGCCCCGGACTGAAGTTCAGCGACGGGACGCCGGTCGACGGTTCCGCGGTGAAGACGGCGATCGAACGGGCCAAGAAGCAGAAGAACTCGGCCCTCTTCGGCGACCTGACCTCCATCAGGTCGGTGCGGGCCGAGGGCCTCGACGCGGTGCTCCGGCTGAGCCAGGTCGACTACCAGATACCCCAGCTGCTCGGCGAGCGCGTCCTGCAGATCGCCAGCCCCAAGGCGTCCGCCTCGCCCGACAAGCTGGACCAGAACCCGGTCGGCGCCGGTCCGTTCATCGTCACCCAGCTCGTGCCGGGCACGAAGGCGGTGCTGAAGAAGAACCCCGACTACTGGGACGCGAAGAACATCCACATCGACAACGTCGAACTGACCTCCGCGCCCGACGCCTCCACCGTCGTCTCGGGACTGCAGACCGGCGTCTACAACTTCGCCGACATCGCGCCCAGTCAGGCCGACGCGGCCAAGAAGGCCGGCCTCGACGTGTTCGTGCAGCCCGGCTTCAACGCGTCCAACATCAGCCTCAACGTGAACAAGGCACCGTTCGACAACGACAAGGTCGTCGACGCCGTGCGGTACGCGGTCGACCGTCAGGAGTTCGTCGACAAGCTGACGTTCGGCTACGGCTCGGTGACCAACCAGCCCTTCCCGAAGGGGTATGTGGCCTTCGATCCGCAGTCGGAGAACGCCTACGCCTACGATCCCGCGAAGTCGAAGAAGCTGCTGGCCGAGGCCGGTTACCACGCCGGGGACATCAAGCTGAACCTGGTCATCCCGGCCGAGGACCCGCAGGCCGAGATCGTCCAGGCGCAGTTGGCGAAGGTCGGCATCAAGGTCACCATCAAGATCGACAAGAACTGGGCCACCCCGTTCTTCGCGAAGGACCTGACGTTCTCGCTGTACGGGACGACGGGGCGGGACTCCGCCGCGCAGACCCTCACCGCGCACTTCGGCCCGGACGGGCCGCTCAACCTCAGCACCCCCTACGAGCCCGCCGGGTTCGAGGCGGCCATCGCGAAGGTGCGGCAGACCCCGCTCGACTCCCCCGACTACACGAAGGTCCTCCAGACGGCGACCCGGGCGGGGCTCAAGAGCAAGGCGCTCGTCTTCACGTACTCCTCGCCCAACCTCATCGCCAAGAGCAAGTCCATCTCGGGCCTGCCGAAGAACCCGGCCCACATCGACTGGACCGGCGTGACCATCTCCGGCAACTGACCGTCGTCCACCCCAGAGAGGAGGCATTCCATGACGACGACGGAGGCACCGGCTCCGCCCGACGTCCGTCTTCCCGCCGCCGCGGCCAGGACACGGCACACCGTGTTCCGTGTCCTGGTCACCCTCGCCCGGTCGGTCGCGATCTTCGTGCCCGTCTTCCTCGTCGCGACGTTCGTGACGTTCGCACTGCGGTCGCTGAGCGGGCTCAGCCCGGCGCGCATCCAGCTCGGCGAGGAGGCGACGCCCGAGGCGGTCGCCCGGGTCGAGGCCCAGTGGGGACTCGACCGGCCGTTCCTGGTCCAGTACGCGGACTGGTTCGGCGGCGTGCTGCACGGGCAGCTCGGAACGAGCTGGACCAACGGCGCCGACATCTCGACCCTCATCGGCCTCGGCCTGGGCGTGAGCCTGTCGGTGGCAACCTTCGCCCTGCTCATCGGCGTGGTCGCCGGTTTCGCCCTCGGCACGATCGCGGCGCTGCGCCGCACCACCTGGGTGGACCGGGCGATCACCGGGTTCGTCACGGTCATCTCGGTGATGCCGGCCTTCGTCGTCGGGATCGTGCTGGTCGCGGTCTTCGCGGTGGGACTGCATCTGCTCCCGTCGGCCGGATACGTGCCGGCGGAGCAGGGGTTCGGGCCGTGGCTCGCCCACATCACCCTGCCCGCGATCGCACTCAGCTTCGACGTCGTCGCCGACGTGGCACGCCAGCTGCGGAGCAGTCTCGTGGCGGCCTACCGCGAGAACTACGTGACGGGCGCCGTGGTCCGGGGGCTGAGTCCCCGCCGGATCTTCTTCGGCCACGTACTGCGCAACGGGCTCGGACCGGCGCTCGCGACGCTCGGCCTGAAGTTCCCCGCTCTCGTCGGTGCCTCCGTCGTGACGGAGTGGATCTTCGGGCTGCAGGGCTTCGGACGGTTCGCCAACGACTCCGCGCAGGCCGGCGACGTACCGGCCGTGCAGGGCGTCCTCGTGGTGTCGATCGTCCTGGTCGTCGTCTTCAACCTGATCGTCAACCTGGTGCTGGCACGCGTCACGCCGGCCTCGCAACGGGGGGTGTGACCATGGTGCGCCGCGTCCTCGCCCTCACCTCCGGCCGGATCGCCGTGGCCGTTCTCTTCGCGGTCGCCCTGCTGGCCCTGCTCGGGCCGCTGCTGGCCCCGCAGAACCCTCTGGCGACCAGCGACCACACGCTGGCCGCCGCCTCGGGGGCCCACTGGCTGGGGACCGACTACCTCGGCCGTGACGTGCTCAGCCGACTTCTCGACGGCTCACGCGTCAGCGTCCTCGGTGCCCTGGAGGTCGCCCTCACGGCACTCGCCATCGGCGCCGTCCCGGGCATCCTGTCGGTCCACCTCGGCCGGGCCTTCGAGTGGATCACCCTCCGGCTCGCCGACACTCTCGTCGCCCTTCCGTTCCTGCTGTTCGCCGTCGCCGTCATCGCGCTGCTCGGCAACGGCCTCACCCAGGCGATGCTGGTCACGGGCGCGCTGGTGTCCCCGCTGTTCTACCGGGTGGCCCGCGCCGCCACCCTGTCCGTCGCACGTTCCCCCTATGTGGAGGCCGCGCTCATCTCCGGCGCGTCCATCGGGTGGGTCGTGCGCCGTCACGTGTGGGCCAAGGTCCTGCCGCCCATCGCGGTCGCCCTCGCCCAGACCGTCGGCGTCGGGTTCGTCATCGTGTCGAGCCTGACCTTCCTCGGCATCGGCGTCCAGCCGCCGGCCCCGACCTGGGGCGGTCTCCTCGCCTCGGACCTCGGCTACCTCAGTCACCAGCCGTGGGCGCCGGCCGTACCGGCCCTGCTGATCATGGTCACCGTCTGGGCCTGCAACCTTCTCGCCGACGCGATCCGCGACGTCTCCGGCGAGGCGGGCCGCGCGCTGGTCAACCGACGCAAGGCCCACGCGAACCGCCGCCGCGACGCCGACCCCGCCCCCGTAGGAGGTGTGCGATGACCGCCCTGTCCGAGAAGCTCCTGCCCGAGGCCGAGGAGATCGCCGGGCCCGACCCGGTACCCCCGGCCGAACCGTCCGCGCCCGTACTCGCCGTGCGCGACGTCCGGATCGGCGACCTGGCCGGCGACCGGGAGATCGTGCACGGCGTGAGCTTCACGCTCACCCCGGGCAGGGCCGTCGGCATCGTCGGCGAGTCCGGCAGCGGCAAGACGCTCACCTGCCGTGCCGCGCTGGGCATCCTGCCCGCCCACTTCGAGATCACCGGCGGCTCGGTGGAGATCGACGGCGAGGACATCGCCGGTCTGTCCCCGGCCAGCTGGACGGAACTGCGCGGTGCCACGATCAGCGCGGTCTTCCAGGACCCCGCGTCGTACCTCAACCCGTCGATCCGGGTGGGCGCGCAGATCGCCGAGGTCGTGCGGGTCAAGAACGGGCTGAAGCGGCGGGCCGCGCACCGCCGCGCGGTGGAACTGCTGCGCGCGGTCCACCTGCGGGATCCGGAACTGGTCCACGGCCAGTACCCGCACGAGTTGTCCGGCGGCATGCTCCAGCGGGTCCTCATCGCGGCGGCGATCGCCGCGGGCCCGAGGATCCTCATCGCCGACGAGGCGACCACGGCGCTCGACGTGACGGTCCAGGCCGAGATCCTCGACCTGCTGGCCGACCTGCGGGAACGGACCGGTCTGGCCCTCGTCGTCGTCTCCCACGACCTCGCCGTGGTGGCCCAGTTGTGCGACGAGGTCCTCGTCATGCACCAGGGCGAGGTGGTCGAGCAGGGGCCGACCCACGACGTGCTCCACCACCCGCGGCACGCCTACACCCGGCTGCTGATCGCCGAGCACGAGCAGTACGGCCTCGACACGTTCCTCGCGCCCCGGGAGGACGCATGAGCACCACCGACGCCGTCACCGTCGAGCCGTCCCCGGCGACCGCCGCTCCCGACACGCCGACGCGCCCCGTGCTGGCGGTGAGGGAGCTGGAGGTCCACTACGGGCAGCGCCGTCGGCGTCGCCGCGCCCTGCACGGCGTCAGCCTCGACGTCACGGCGGGTGAGACGGTCGGCATCATCGGAGAGACGGGCTCGGGCAAGTCCACCCTGGCGCGGGCGGTACTGGGCCTGGTGCGCGCCTCCGGCGGGTCCGTCGTCGTCGACGGCGAGGACGTCACCTCGCACAGCCCCCGCCAGTGGCGCGCCCTGCGCCGCCGTGGTGTCGTCCAGTACGTCTTCCAGGACCCGCTCCGCAGTCTCGACCCGGACCTCACGGTCGAGACCTCGCTCGCCGAGCCCCTGCTCGTCGCGGGCGTGCCCCGCGACGCGGCCGCGCGCCGGGTGCGCGCGTTCCTCTCCCGGGTCCGGCTCTCCGAGGACCTGCTCGACCGGCTCCCCGGCGAACTGTCCGGCGGCCAGCGCCAACGCGTCGCGGTGGCGAGGGCGTTGGTCACCGAGCCGCGGCTCGTCATCCTCGACGAGCCGGTCAGCGCCCTGGACTCCGCGAACCGCGTCCAGATCCTGCAGATCCTCAAGGAGCTACGCGACGACGGGGTGGCCCTCGTCTTCATCTCCCACGACCTCGGTTCCGTCGCCGGCGTCGCCGACCGTGTGGCGGTGCTCTACCAGGGCGAACTGGTCGAGGTCGGTCCCGTCCGCGACGTCATCACCCGGCCCCGGCACGCCTACACGCGCCTGCTCGTCCGCTCCGCGCCCACCCTGCACTCCGCTCCGGCCGACCGGGCCGAACGCGAGGCCCTGCGCGCCGCGCTTCTGCACTCCTGACCCGCCACCGACCCGACAGACAGGAACCCGACACCATGCCCCGCACGATCCACCTCGCCCTGCACCCCTACGGCGTCGGCGGCCCCGGCCAGCACGGCCTGTGGAAGGACCCGCGCGTCGCGAAGAACTCCAGCATCGACATCGACTACTACATCCGGCTGGCGAAGGCGGCCGAACACGCCCTGTTCGACGCCCTGTTCATCGTCGACAGCCAGTTCATCAACTCCACCTACCCGGCGCACTACCTCAACCGCCTGGAGCCGCTCACCCTGTTGTCGGCGGTGGCCACCCACACCCGGCACATCGGGCTGGTCGGCACGGCGAGTTCGACGTACAACTCGCCGTTCAACCTGGCCCGCCGGTTCGCCTCCCTCGACCACATCAGCGGCGGCCGGGCCGGCTGGAACGTCGTCACCAGCTTCGACACCGGCACGTCCCGCAACTTCGGGCTCGACGAACACCTCGACTACAGCACGCGCTACGGCCGCGCCCTGGAGTTCGTGAAGGTCGCCCGGGGACTGTGGGACTCCTACGAGGAGGACGCGTTCCCCGCCGACGTGGACCGGGGCGTCTTCCTCGACCCGGCCAAGCTGCACGCGCTCGACCACGTGGGCGAGCACTTCAAGGTGGCCGGCCCGCTGAACCTCTCCCGCTCCCCGCAGGGCCAGCCCGTGATCTTCCAGGCCGGGGTCTCCGAAGAGGGCCGCGACCTCGCGGCACAGGTCGCCGAGGGCATCTACGCGCCCGGCGGCACCCTCCAGCAGGCGCAGGAGTACTTCGCTGACATCAAGAAGCGCACCGCCTCCTACGGCCGCGACCCCGAGCACATCAAGATCTTCATCCACGGGGGTCCGGTCGTCGCCGCCACGGACGAGGCCGCCCGGCGCCGCGAGCGGGAGATCTTCGAGGAGGACAACGACTTCGAGCGCAACCTCGCCCTGCTCGGCCGCTCCTTCGGCGCCTACGACTTCAGCGTGCACGACCTGGACGCGCCGTTCCCCGACGTCGCCCACCTCGCCGAGAAGGGCGGCCGCACCGGAGCGGCCAGGCTCATCGAGCGGGCCCGGGAGCAGAACCTGACCTTGCGTCAAGTGGCGGACTCGGTGAACCAGTTCCGCACCTCGCCGTTCGTCGGGGCGCCGCAGACCGTCGCCGACACCATCGAGGAGTGGTTCGACGCCGGCACCTTCGACGGCATCAACCTCGCCTTCCGCACCGAGGACGAGCTGAACCTCTTCGTCGACGGCGTCGTCCCGATCCTCCAGAAGCGCGGACTGTTCCGCACCGAGTACGCGGCCGACACCCTGCGCGGCAACCTCGGCCTGCCCGTCCCGGCCAACAGCAACACGCGCGAGCCGCAGCTCGTGAACGACTAGGGGGTGTCCGCACAGTCTCGCCTGCCCGACGACGCCTGGCACGCACTTCGGGCGGACGACGTGACCGTGCGGACACGCCCTAGGACCCGTCGACCGTCGTCCCGCGCCGCGTCCGGGGCGGTCGAACACACCGGACCCCCTCCGTGCACCTTCGCGCGGCGCCCCTTCCGCCTTGTCTCCCTGCGGACCCGTCGTCCGGCCGCCCTCCCGGTCACCGGACGACGGGTGCCCGACACCGAAAGGCATCACCTCATGACGAGCGAGCGACCACGCTTCCGGCTCGGCTTCCTCACCCATGTCCAGGGACGCGACCAGGACATCGCCCGCACCTACCGCAACGCCCAGGAACTGTTCGTCGTGGCGGACGAGTTGGGCTTCGACGTCGGCTGGGTCGCCCAGCACCACGTCGCCCTCGGAGGCGGCGGACTGTCCTCGCCCTGGACCTTCCTCGCGCACGCCGCCGCGCGCACCACGCGGATCCGCCTCGGCACCGCCATCACCGTCCTCCCGCTGGAGGATCCCGTCCGGCTCGCCGAGGACGTCGCCACCGTCGACGCGCTCAGCGGCGGCCGTGTCGAGATCGGCGTCGGCAGCGGGACGAGCGGCCTGGAGTACGCCGCCTTCGGCAAGGACGTCAGCCGCAAGCGGGAACTGACCAGCGAGAACCTGGACGTCCTGCGCCGCGCGCTGTCCGGGGACGACGTGGGAACGCCGGGCTTCCGTATCCAGCCGCGGCCCGCCGACTTCACCGAGCGCGTGTGGCAGGGCGTGTTCAGCGCCCAGGGCGCGGAGTACGCGGCGAGCCGCGGCTCCCACCTCCTGCTCAACCGGGCCGCCTACGGGTACGACGCCCCCACCGACGAGGTGCAGCGCCCCTGGGCGGACGCCTACCTCGCCGCGTGGGACCGGCCGCACCGACCGCGCATCGGCCTCTCCCGTTTCGTCTTCCCCGCCAAGGACCGCCGCACGGCGCTCCGCGCGATCGGCGACGACGTCCACCGGGCGGCCCTGCGCATGGCGGAGAACGGCGCCTTCCCCAAGGGGCTCGACGCGGACGAGGCGCTGCGCCGCTTCCACACCTTCTACGGCCATCCCGACGAGATCGTCGAGAGCCTGCGCCAGGAGAAGGTCCTGCCCGTGGCGACCGACCTGATCACCCAGTTCAACCCCGCCGTGCCCGACCACGACGCCGCCGTACGCGCCCTCGAACTCATCGCGACCGAGGTGGCGCCCGCTCTCGGCTGGCAGCCCGCGCGCACGGCCGAACCCGCATCCGCAGGAGTGTGAGATGACCCAGTACAGCGACCACCACGGCCCCGAGGGCCTGCTGATCCGCGGCACGATCATCGTGGTGCCCGGCCGCGGCGAGACCCGGGACACGTACACGCGCTTCGCCCGGCGGCTCGCCGCCGACGCCTACCGCGTCCGGGTGATCGACGCTCCCGTCCTCGACGCCGGGGACCCGGACGGCTCGCTGACGGGCCTGGCCGAGCGGCTCACGGACGCGATCGGGGGCACCGCCTCCGAGGACGGTGTGGCCCTGCCGGTCGTCCTCGTCGGGTCGGACACGGGGGCCGCGGCGCTCGCCGCGCTCCTCGGCCGGACCGGTGCGGGGCCGGCCCCGGAGCCCGACGCGCTGGTCCTCGCCGGTCTCCCCGGCCCCACCGCCGGGTCCGCCGCCGGGATCGGCACCTGGGACGACGAGCTCGACGCGCGCACCTCGTGCCCGACGCACCGGGGGACGCTCTCCCAGGACGCCGGGGTACGGCGCGGGTCGCTGGGCGACGCCGTTCCGGACGCGGTACTCGGCGCGGCGTACGCGAGCGAGACCCGCGTGCCCACCCTGCTCCTCGCCGGTGACGCCGACCCGCTGGCCGACCACGAGGCGCTCGCCCGTGCCGCGAAGTCGCTGCCCCGGGCCCGTCTCTCGGTCGTCCACGGGGCGCACCACGACGTCCTCAACGACCTGCAGCACCGTTCGGTCGCCGCCGAGGTCGTCACGTTCCTCGAAGCGCTGCGCAACGACCTGCGGCCGCTGGTCGCCGTGCGGTCGAGCGCCTGGTGACGTCCCACCGCCCCTCGCCGCATCCGAACCCCGACCCGGAAGGCCCGCCATGGCTGTGATTCTGTCCGTCTCCGGAAGCCCCTCCCCCACCTCCCGCACCACACGTCTGCTGCGTCACCTCGACGAACGGCTCCGCCTCCAGGGACACGAGGTGATCCCGTTGGAGGTCCGGACCCTGCCCGCCCAGGCACTGCTCGATGCCGACTTCCGGCACCCGGCGATCGTCGAGGCGACGGCGCAGTTCGAGCGCGCGGACGGCGTGGTCATCGGCACACCCGTCTACAAGGCCGCCTACTCGGGCCTGTTGAAGTCGCTCCTCGACCTGCTCCCGCAGTACGCGCTGACCGGCAAGACGGTGCTGCCGCTGGCCACCGGCGGCAGCACCGCCCATGTCCTCGCCATCGACTACGCGTTGCGTCCGGTGCTGAGTTCCATGGGCGCCTCGCACATCGTCCCCGGCTGGTTCACCCTCGACAAGGACATCGTCGTCGGCGAGGACGGCACACCGGCGGTCGCGCTCGCCGCGGCCCAGGCCCTGGAGCAGGTGACGGACCACTTCTCCGCCGCGCTCGGAGGACGGACGACGGTCCTGGCGTCGACCGGCTGACGACGGTCGTGACGGCGCACCGCCCGGACCCGGCGACGGGCGGTCCGCACCCCGGCCGTCGCACCGCCGGGTCCGGCCGGTCGCCGCTGCCTCCAACTCCCCCTGGAACGGACGGCCTTCACCGGTGCCCCCGAAGGTCGCGATCCGCTGGTGTGCCGTGACCAACTGTGGTTACCTGACTGCATGACCGTGCTCGTGACCCGCCGCCACGTCGACTACGTGCGTGTCACCACCACGGCGTGTCGCGCCGTGAGCTGACGCTCCGCTCCGCGCCCGATCACCTTCTCCTCCCCTTTCCGGCACCGCGCTTCGCCTTGCCCTGCACGCCTTCACGGCATCGCGCGCAAGGCCGCCGCGCGTCCGCCCACACCTCCGCCCGCGCCGATCCGCGCACCTCCGCACCCGTACACCGCACAAGGGAGAACCATGAGCCGGCCCATCGACTCCGTGACCGCGGGGCACACCCCCGACGAAGCGCCCGGTCCCGACACGTCCGCCTGGTCGTTCGAGACCAAGCAGATCCACGCCGGTGCCGTGCCCGATCCGACGACGGGGGCGCGGGCGGTGCCGATCTACCAGACCAGCTCGTTCGTCTTCCGCGACACCCAGCACGCCGCGGACCTGTTCGCGCTGGCCGAGCCGGGCAACATCTACACCCGCATCCACAACCCGACCCAGGACGTCTTCGAGCAGCGTGTGGCGGCGCTGGAGGGTGGCGTCGCGGCCGTGGCACTCGCCTCCGGGCAGGCCGCGGAGACCCTCGCCATCCTCACGCTGGCGTCCGCCGGGGACCACATCGTCTCCAGTACGTCGCTGTACGGCGGCACGTACAACCTGTTCCGCCACACGCTCCCCCGGTTCGGCATCGAGGTGTCGTTCGTCGACGACCCGGACGACCCGGACGCCTGGCGTGCCGCGATCAGGCCGAACACCAAGGCCCTGTTCGCGGAGACCCTGGGCAACCCGCGCGGCAACGTGCTCGACGTACGGGCCGTGGCGGACGTCGCGCACGGGGCGGGCGTCCCGTTGATCGTGGACAACACCGTGCCGACGCCGTATCTGCTGCGGCCCCTCGAGCACGGGGCCGACATCGTCGTCCACTCGGCGACCAAGTTCCTCGGCGGACACGGCACCACCATCGCCGGTGTCGTCGTCGACGGCGGCACCTTCGACTTCGGTGCGCACGCGGACCGCTTCCCGGACTTCACCGAGCCGGACCCCAGCTACCACGGGCTGCGGTACTGGCCGGCGCTCGGTCCCGGCGCCTTCGCGGTCAAGCTGCGGGTGCAGTTGCTGCGGGACATCGGCCCGGCGCTCTCGCCGCACTCCGCGTTCCTGCTCCTCCAGGGCGTGGAGACGCTGAGCCTGCGCATCGAGCGGCACTCCTCGAACGCCCAGGCGCTGGCCGAGTGGCTGGAGCAGCGTGACGAGGTGGCCGCCGTGCACTACCCCGGACTGCCGTCCAACCGGTGGTACGAAGCGGGGCAGCGCTATCTGCCGCGAGGAGCGGGCGCGGTCCTCGCGTTCGAGCTGCGGGACGGTGTCGAGGCCGGGAAGCGGTTCGTGGACGCCGTGGAGCTGTTCAGCCATCTGGCGAACATCGGGGACGTCCGCAGCCTGATCATCCACCCGGCCTCGACGACCCACAGTCAGCTGGACGAGGCGCAGCTGGCGGCGACCGGTACCGCGCCGGGGCTGGTGCGGCTGTCGGTGGGCATCGAGAACCTGGTGGACCTCAAGGCGGATCTGGAGGCAGGCTTCCGCGCGGCGAAGGGTGCGTCCTGAACACCGAGGTCACTCCGTCCGCCGATCCCCTCCCGCCGGCCTCCGGTGGCCGGCGGGAGGGTGACCCGCCCGGACACCGCAAGTGGCACCTCCGCGACAAGGCGCTGTCCTTGGAGGCGGGCGGTGAACTGCCGGGCGTGCGGCTGGCGTTCGAGACCTGGGGGCGGCTCGCGCCCGACGGGTCCAACGCCGTGCTGGTGTTGCACGCGCTCACCGGCGACAGCCATGTCGCCGGTCCGGCCGGGCCCGGTCACCCGACGCCCGGCTGGTGGGACGGGCTGGTCGGGCCCGGTCTCGCCCTGGACCCGGACCGCTGGTTCGTCGTCGCGCCGAACGTGCTCGGCGGCTGTCAGGGGAGCACCGGTCCGTCCTCGGCCGGCCCGGCAGGCCCGCCGTGGGGCGGCGCGTTCCCCTTTCTGACCCAGCGCGACCAGGTGGCGGCGGAAGCCGGGCTCGCCGACGCGCTCGGGGTCGGCCGTTGGGCGCTGGTGATCGGCGGTTCCATGGGCGGCATGCGCGCCCTGGAGTGGGCGGTGTCGTACCCGGACCGCACGGACGCGCTGCTGCTGCTGGCCACCACGGCTGCGGCGAGCGCGGAGCAGATCGCCTGGGCCGACATCCAGACGCGGGCGATCCGGAGCGACCCGAACTGGCGGGGCGGCGACTATCACGGTGCCGGGCCGGGCCGGGGGCCACACGCGGGCCTGGGCCTGGCCCGCCGCCTCGCCCACGTCACGTACCGCAGCGAGTCCGAGCTGGCGGTCCGCTTCGGTCGTGCCGTGCAGGGCGAGGAGGACCCGTGGGAGGGTGGCCGCTACCAGGTCCAGTCCTATCTGGACCACCATGCCGCCAAGCTGGTGCGCCGCTTCGACGCGGGCAGCTATGTGACGCTGTCGGAGGCCATGAACAGTCACGACGTCGGGCGCGGCCGTGGCGGCACCCGTGCGGCGCTCAGCCGGGTCACGGCGAGGACCCTGGTCGCCGGCGTCGACTCCGACCGGCTCTATCCGCCGTCCCAGCAGGCCGAGGTGGCGGCGGGCATCTCCGCGGCGGACCGGCCGCGGGTGATCGAGTCCCCCCACGGGCACGACGGCTTCCTCATCGAGGTGGAGCAGGTCTCCGCACTCGTCAGCGAACTGACGGGCTGACGGGCTGACGGCCGGGCGAACGGGAGGCCGGGCGGGCGGGTGATCCGCCCGGCCTCCGTCCGGCGGCGGTTCACCGTGTGCGCCACTCCTCGGCCAGCAGGTCGTACGACCGCACCCGGTCCGCGTGGTCGTGGGTGATCGTGGTGATCAGCAACTCGTCCGCCCCCGTGGCCTCCTGGAGCTGGGCCAGTCGGTCCGCCACCCGGCCCGGGGATCCGACGAACTGGGTGTCGAGGCGGTCCTGGACCAGCGCGCGGTCGGCGGCGGACCACACGTGGGCGCGCGCCTCGTCCGGTGTGGGGAACGGGACGGCCCCCTCGGCGTTGCGGATGCTGCGGACCCAGAGGCCGTAGCCGGTGGCGAGCTCACGGGCTCGCGCGTCGTCCTCGGCGACCACCACGTCCGCGGACACGCTGACGTACGGCTTGTCGAGGACGTCCGACGGCCGGAACGCGGCGCGGTAGCCCTCGGCCGCCTCCAGCACGGTCGCCGGACTGACGTGGTAGTTCGCCGCGAACCGCAGGCCGTTGCGGCCGGCGACCTCGGCGCTCACGCCGCCGCTGCTGCCCAGGATCCACAGCTGCAGATCCGCGCCCTCGCCCGGGACGACGTGCGCCTCGACGCCGTCGGCCGACCGGTAGGTGCCGCCGAGGAGGGCGAGGACGTCGTCGATCTGCTCGCCGTACTCCTGCGACACCGCGTTCGGCTGCTGCAGCAGGGTGCGCTGCAGGGCCACGCGCGGTGATCCGAGAAGGTGCTCGAACGAGAAACGGGGCGGGATGCGCAGCCCGTTGGGAGTGAGCCCGTCGACGACGGGCGTGGTGGTCGGCCGGGCGGCGGTGCCACCCGGAGGGGCTCCACCCGAGCGGCCCAGCCCCAGGTCGAGACGCCCGGGATGCAACGCGTCGATCAGGCCGAACTCCTCGACCGTGGACAGGGCGGTGCGGTGGCCGAGCTGGACGGCGCCGGACCCGAGCCTGATGGTCGAGGTCGCCGATGCCGTCAGGGCGAGGAGGACCGCGGGTGAGGTGCCGGCGACGCCCGGGTTGAGGTGGTGCTCGGCGAACCAGTAGCGGGCGTACCCGAGTTCCTCGGCCCGGCGGGCCAGGTCGACGGAGTTGCGGAGCGCCTCGCCGGCGGTGGAGCCGGACGGGATCGGGACCAGGTCGAGGACGCCGAGAGGGATGTCGGACATGACGGTTCGGCTCCTCAGTGGTCGGCGGGCACGGGGTGGCCGGTGGGCGGCGCGAGGACCGGTCCCCAGGTGAACGGGGGATCGGGGATCTCGCGGCGCAGCACCGGTGCCACGTCCGACTGGAAGAGTTCCAGCGCCGTGCGGTGCTGGCGGTCCGTCAGTCCGCCCGCGTCGGCGTGCAGATGCAGCACGCTGTGCCCGAACTGCTCGTGGTAGCGGTGCACCTTCTCGATGATCTGCTGGGGGCTGCCGATCAGCGCCGAGCTGCGCTCCACGAAGTCCTCCAGGGTGGGGAACACGGGTTCCAGACCCAGACGTCTCTGGAACGCGAGGTTGCCTTCGAACACGGGCCGGTAGTCGGCGAGTGCCTCCTGGGAGGTCCGCGCCGCGTAGAAGCCGGCGGTGCCGGCGCCGACCGCGATGGCTGCCGGATCGTGGCCGTAGTGCACCCAGCGCTCGCGGTAGTGGCGGATCAACTCGGCGTAGGGCTCGATGGTGTTGGTGACGTTGGCGGAGAAGAGCGGGTCGCCGTACCGGGCGGCCAGGTCGACCGACTCCTTGCTGGTGGCGCTGCCGTGCCAGACGCGGACGGGCTGCTGGAGCGGTCGCGGCCACACCTCGGCCTCGTGGAGCTCCGGACGGAAGCGGGTCGCCGCGGTGACCTTGTCCTGCCGCCAGATACGCCGGAACACCTCGTAGCTCTCGGCGTTGCGGTCCCACTGGTCGTCGGTCGTGACCTGGAACAGCTCCCGCTGCGCCGCGCCGTTCCCTTTTCCGACGATCAGCTCCAGGCGCCCGCCCGACAGATGGTCCAGCGTCGCGTAGTCCTCGTACGCGCGAACCGGGTCGAGGAGACTGAGGGTGGTGACCGCCGTGAACAGCCGGATGCGCGAGGTGAGCGCGGCGATGTGGCTCAGCACCACCGGCGGGGAGGACGAGATGAACGGACGCTCGTGGCGCTCCCCCACTCCGAACCCGTCGAATCCCAGTTCCTCGGCGAGCAGCGCGTTGTCGATCACCTCGCGGAAGCGGTCGTCGGTCGGCTTCTTGACGCCGGTCACTGGATGCGGAGCGTGCACGATCAGGGTGATCGCCAGGAACTTCATGACGCGGCCCGGTCGGTCCGCGCCCCGGCGTCGGGGTGGGCGAGGCCGAGGTGGTCCCGCAGGGTGCGGCCCTCGTACGCGGTGCGGTAGACACCGCGTTCCTGGAGGAGGGGGACGACGCTGTCCGCGAAGGAGTCCAGGCCACCGGGTGTGATGTGCGGGACGAGGATGAAGCCGTCGGAGGCGTCGGCCTGGACGAAGTCGTTGATGGTCTCGGCGACGGTGGCCGGGGTGCCGACGAACGCCTGCCGGTTCCCGGTCTCGATGACGAGGTCCCGGATGGACCAGTTGTTGGCGGCCGCCCGCTCCCGCCACTCGCGGGCGGTGGCCAGCGGGTCACGGTACATCCGGACCTGGGCGCGGCCCCGGGCGATGGTGTGTTCGCCGAGGTCCGGGTCGATGTCGGGCAGCGGACCGTCCGGGTCGTACGAGGACAGGTCGCGGTTCCAGACGAACTCCAGGTGCTTGATGGCGGTGGCGCCGCTGACCTGCGCGCGCCGTATCTCACGGGCGTGCTCCTCGGCCTCGGCGTCGGTGTCCCCGAGGACGAAGGTCGCGGCGGGCAGGATCAGCAGCTCGTCGTGGCGTCGCCCGTACCGCGCGAGGCGTCCCTTGACGTCGGTGTAGAAGGCCTGGCCCTCCTTGAGGGTGGCGTAGCGGCTGAAGATGGCGTCGGCGCCGGCGGCGGCGAACTCGCGGCCCTCCTCGGAGTCCCCCGCCTGGAAGATCACCGGGCGGCCCTGCGGGGAGCGCGGGACGTTGAACTGGCCCTCGATGTCGAAGTGCCGGCCCCGGTGGACGAAGGCGCCGGCCTTGGCGTCGTCGAGGAAGGTGCCGCTCTCCTGGTCGGCGACGATCTCGTCGCCGCGCCAGGAGTCGAAGAGTTCGTTCGCCGTGGCCAGGAACTCCTTGGCGCGTGAGTACCGCTCGTCCTGGGGCAGGAAGCCACCGCGGCGGAAGTTCTCACCGGTGAAGGCGTCCCAGGAGGTGACGACGTTCCAGGCGGCCCGGCCATCGGACAGGTGGTCGAGGCTGGCGAACTGGCGGGCCACCTCGTAGGGCTCGTTGAAGGTGGAGTTGATGGTGCCGGTCAGGCCGAGGTGTTCGGTGACGGCCGCGAGCGCCGTCAGGACGGCGAAGGTGTCGGGGCGTCCGACGACGTCCAGGTCGTAGATCTTGCCGCCCTGTTCCCGCAGGCGCAGACCTTCGGCGAGGAACAGGAAGTCGAACTTGGCGCGCTCGGCGGTCCGCGCGAACTGGGCGAACGAGCTGAACTCGATGTGGCTGCCGGCCTCGGGGTCGCTCCACACGGTGGTGTTGTTGACGCCGGGGAAGTGCGCCGCGAGGTGGATCTGCTTGAGCGGCTTGCTCATGGTCGGGGGGTCCTTCCGGCTCAGGCGGTGGTGGCGGCGAAACGGTTCGCGGGGCGGGCGAGCCCGAGCAGTCCGCGCAGGGTGTCGGCTTCGTAGGCGGTCCGGAACACGCCCCGGCGCTGGAGTTCGGGCACGAGGCCGCGGGTGATCGCGGGGAGGTCGTGTCCCAGGACGGCGGGACGCAGCCGGAAGCCGGAGAGCCCCGCGGCGGCCAGCTCCTGGAGCAGGTCGGCGAGCTGGGCGGGTGTCCCGGCGAAGATCCGGGCGTCGCTGGTGTAGGGCTCGCCCGCCGTCGCGTCCAGCCGTTCCCGGCGGGCCTGGGCGGCGGCCGGATCCTCGTCGAGGAAGACCACCAGATCGCCGAAGACGTGCACGGTGTCGTCGGCGCGGCCGGCCGCGGCCTGTTCGGCGCGGATCTCCTGGACGATGGCGCGGGCCTGGCTGGCGTCGTGCGGGGTGACGTAGCCGATGTCCGCGGACCTCGCGACCAGCCGGTACGGGATCGTCGCGTGGGCCAGGGCGGTGACGACCGGCTGGCCCTGGGGCGGGCGGGGGGTGATCGAGGGGCCCTTGACGCTGAAGTGCCGGCCCTCGAAGTCGATGTAGTGCAGCTTGTCGCGGTCGATGAAGCGGCCGGTGGCCACGTCGCGGATCTCGGCGTCGTCCTCCCAGCTGTCCCACAGCCTGCGGACGGCCTCGACGTGGTCGGCGGCCTCGTCGAAGAGGTCGGTCACCACCTCCTGCACGGCGGGGGTGTCGTACTCCTCGGACCGGATCGCGGGGATCGTGCGGCGGCCGAAGTGGGCGGCCTCGTTCTGGCGGGCGCTGACCTGGACGCGGAGACCGGCGCGGCCGGTGCTCACGTAGTCGAGGGTGGCGATCGCCTTGGAGATGTGGAAGGGCTCCGTGTGGGTGGCGACGACGGTCGGTACGACGCCTATGTGGTGGGTCAGGGGCGCGATGCGCGAGGCGATGAGGACGGCGTCCAGGCGGCCGCGGACCTGGTCGGTGCGGCCGTCCGGTTCGGTGGGCGAGGAGGACTGGAGGCCGAGGCCGTCCTCGATGGTCACGAAGTCGAGGAGGCCGCGCTCGGCCTCGGAGACCAGGTCGGTCCAGTAGGCGGCGGTGAGCAGTTCGCGGGGGCGGGCGACCGGCTCGCGCCAGGCGGCCGGATGCCAGCCCGCGCCGTCCAGCGCGACGGCGAGGTGCAGAGGTGTGGGTGACGAGGACACGGGGTGCCTTCCTGATCGACCGTACGAGGAAGCCCGTCCCGGCGGAGCGGGACGCGGCTGCGGGGGAACGGGTCAGGGGCGACAGAGCGCGCCGGCGACCCGCAGCAGATCGATGTGCGGCCGGCCGTACAGGTGCAGGCGGCGGGGCGTGAGCGGTCTCGGCGCGCGGCGGTGGCTCAGGCGACGCACCGGCCTCACCTCCGCCCTCCCGCCCCGGTGCTCCGGGGCACCTGGTCCGCCCGGCCCTCGCGGGTCCCCGGTGGGGCGCCACGTGGTCCTGGACAGGCACAACCGCACGGCTATGCCTTTTCTTCCGGCTGCCCGGAACCTTCGTGCCCGTTCCGGGTCTTCCGAGGGTCACCGGGCGAGCGCACGAGGACGAACCGTGTCCGGCGGCGGAGCGTGAACCCGATCGACTCGTAGAGGCGGATGGCGTTCGTGTTGTCGGCGGCGGCGTGCAGGAAGGGGATGTCTCCGCGGTCCCTGATGCCGGCCGCGACCGCGCGGACCAGGCGGGTCGCGAGACCCTGTCCGCGGTGGTCGGGATGCGTGCACACCGCGCTGATCTCGGTCCAGCCCGGCGGGCGAAGACGTTCGCCGGCCAGGGCGATCAGGCGTCCGTCCTTCCGGATGCCGAGGTAGGTGCCGAGTTCGACGGTGCGGGGCAGGAAGGGGCCGGGCCGGGTGAGGGCGATGAGGTCGAGCATCTCGGGCACGTCCGCGGGTCCCAGCGGTACCGCTTCCGGAGCGGGCGCGGTGTCCAGTCCCGTCGCTACCAACTGGACGCCGTAGCCGCTCTGTTCGGTCGTCCAGCCGTCGGGCACGGTCTGGACCGCGGTGACCGGGGTGACCGCGCCGGGACCGACGAGTTCGGCGAGATCGGCCCAGGAGCGGGGGTCGGCGGGGTCGGCGAGGGCGGTGAACGGGGACACGTCGGCGGGATAGCGGGCGGCTCGGCCCAGGCGTTCCGCGAGGTGTGCGTGCGGACCGGTCAGCGCGGCCCAGGCCGCGTTGTCCAGGATGTGCGGTGCGGTCGGGCTCGGGGAGGGGGCGGGGTGGACGCTGGTGGACATGACGGTGCGGGTCTCCGTATCGGGAAAGCGGCCGGACGCGCCCCGGGACCCCGCCGCGTGACGGCGGAGTCCCCTGAGGTGGGCGGTGGTTCAGGAGTTGCTGAGGGGCAGACCGGGCGGGTTGACCTGGGAGGTGTCCACGGCCTCGTTGGAGAGGTTCCAGGCGGCCAGCCACTTGGCGTACTGGCCGTTCTTGACGAGGTGGTTGATGGCGTCGGCGAGCGGCTTGGCGAGCCCGCTGTCCTTCTTCGCGGTGGCCGCGATCAGACCCTGGAGCGACTCCCCCGCACCGGAGAACGTGCCCGCGTTGCGGGTCGGGTTGGGCGTCTTGGCGGTCTGGGTGACGTGGTAGGCGATGCCGGGGTTGGGGCCGAAGGACACGTCGATCTTTCCGCTGGACAGGGCCAGGGCGGTGGCGTTGTTGTCCTGGTAGTACTTGACGTCGAGCTTCTTGCCCTCCTTGGCGAGCTTCGCCTTCCACTCGAGGAGGATCTTCTCCTGGTTGGTGCCGGCGCTCACCGCGACCGTCTTGCCCGCCAGGTTCCGGTAGTCGCCGCCGAAGTTCCAGGTGCTCTTCTTCTGGACCTCGAAGCCGAGGTTGTCCTGCCGGTAGGAGGCGAACTCGTACTTCTTCTTGCGCTCCTCGGTGTCGGTGACGTTGGAGAAGGCGACGTCGACCTTGCCGCTGTCGATCCCGACGAAGAGGTTCTCCCACGTCGAGTTCTTCACCTCCGGTTCGAGTCCGAGGACCGCGGCGACCAGGCGGCCGAGGTCGGGTTCGGCGCCGGTGAGGGTCTTCTGGTCCCCGCCCACGTAGGCGAGGGGCGCGAATCCGGCGGGCAACGCGCCGACGCCGATCCTCAACGTGCCGCTCTTGGCGACCGACTTGGGCAGTTCCGCACTGATCGACTTCACCTCGGACACCTTCAACTTCGTCTCCTTGGCAGCGCCGTTGGAGAGCGCGCCGACGGTGACCGATCCGGCCGAGGCGTCCTGGGTCCGGGTCGCCGCGTCACTGTCACCCCCGCACGCGGCGAGCCCGGCGGCGAGGGAGGCGACGGCCGCGGTGGCGGTGACGCCGCGAAGAATTCTGCTGTTCGAGGGGAGGGTGCGCATGACTGTCCTTGTCGGGTGGGTGCGGTGAGGGTGTGGGGGCGCGGTCCCGGCGGGTCCGCGGCGTGAGGTGGGCGTGTCGCTCGGGCCGGCGGGCCCTGCGGGGGCTCGCGCCGACAGGTGGCCGACTGGTGCCCGGCGTCGGGGCGCGGGCCGGGGGTCGCAGCGGCGAGTCAGAGGACCTTGCTCAGGAAGTCCCTGGTGCGTTCCTGCCGAGGGCGGTCCAACACCTGTGCGGGCGGCCCCTGTTCGACGATGCGGCCGCCGTCCATGAAGACGACGCGGTCGGCGATCTCGCGGGCGAAGCCGATCTCGTGGGTGACGATGACGAGGGTGGTGCCGCTCCTGGCCAGGTCCTTGATGACGGCGAGCACCTCGCCGACCAGTTCGGGGTCGAGCGCGGACGTCGGCTCGTCGAAGAGGATGACCCCGGGCCGCAGGGCGAGCGCCCGGGCGATGGCCACCCGCTGCTGCTGTCCGCCCGACAACTGCCTCGGGTACGCGCCGGACTTGTCCGCCAGTCCCACGCGGGCGAGCAGGTCGCGGGCCAGCTGCTGGGCCTCGGGCTTGGACAGCTTGCCCGTCGCCACCGGTGCGGCGGCCACGTTGTCCAGCACGGTCAGGTGCGGGAAGAGGTTGAAGTTCTGGAAGACGAACCCGATGCGGCTGCGCTGGCCGAGGATGACGCGCTCGCTCAGTTCCTTGAGGCGCTCGCCGTGCCGGCGGACCCCGATGAGCTCGCCGTTCAGGCTGACATGACCCGCTTCCGGCTTCTCCAGGTGGTTGATGACCCGCAGGAGCGTCGACTTGCCCGACCCCGAAGGTCCGAGGATGACTGTGACCTCGCCGGGCCGAACGGTCAACTCCACCCCGTCCAGGACCTGGTGGGCGCCGTACCACTTGTGCACGTCGTGCACCTCGACCGCGGCGGGCTGGATCTCCAGCGCCCCGATCGCCTCGGCGGTCGAGGCCGCCTCCGTCGCCGCGTCCTGAGCGGCCGTCGTCGTCCTCACCGTCGTCGTACGCGCTTCGCCGCTCATGTCGCCGTCTCCCTGCGGAGTCGGGCCCGCGTGTCGCGCAGGCCGTTCCTTACCTTCTGCAGCGGGGTCGGCGGCAGGGTGCGCAGCGCGCCCCTCGAGTAGTGCCGCTCGACGTAGAACTGGATGACGGACACGACGCTGGTCAGGATCAGGTACCAGGCGGTGGCGACCAGGAGCAGCGGCACGATGTCGCCGGGATAGGTGCTGCCCATGCTCTGCACCGAACCGAAGAGGTCCAGCAGGGAGACGTAGAAGACCAGGGAGGTGCCCTTGATCAGGCCGATCAGCTGGTTGACGTAGTTGGGGGTGATGGAGCGCAGCGCCTGCGGGAAGACGATCCTCGCGAACTGGTACCGCTTCGGCAGGCCCAGCGCGGAAGCCGCCTCGTGCTGCCCCTGGTCGACCGAGAGGAGACCGCCGCGCACCACTTCGGAGGCGTACGCCGCTTCGTTGAGGCTGAGGCCGATGACGGCGACGGCCATGTCGGTGGCGAGGCGGGACTCGTCGAAGGAGAAGAAGGCCGGCCCGAACGGCACTCCGACACTCAGCGTCTTGTACAGGGCGCTGAAGTTGTAGAGGAACAGCAGGACGACGATGAGCGGCACCGAGCGGAAGAGCCAGGTGTAGACCCAGCTCACGGCGCGGAGCACGGGGCTGGGCGAGAGCCGGGCGAGCGCCAGCAGGATGCCGCCCAGCAGGCCCAACACCGCGCTGTAAGCGGCGACTTCGAGGGTGATGAGCAGGCCGTCGAGGATCTTCGGACGCAGGAACCAGTACTGGAAACGGTCCCACTGGTAGAAGGGGTTGGTCACCAGGCCGTGGGCGACCTGGGCCACCAGTACGAGCACGACGGCCGTGATGATCCAGCGGCCGGGACGCCGGAGCGGCAGGACGCGCTGAGCCGTCAGGGGCTTCGGCGCGGCGGGGACGTCGGAACGGGGGATCACCTCGGCGGGCGGCGCTGATCCGGAGGACACAGCTATGCCCGGAGATTCACTCATGGAGAGCTCCAGCGGATTCGGACACCCCGGACCACGGCGAGCGGCAGCGTGATGTGGAGCCGTGAGGGCTCAGCACATGACGGGACACGGGCGCACGGGGAACGGGGGCTGGACGGAGAGGGGGACACCGCGACAGCGGTGGTCGTCAGAGACGCGGAAGAAGAACCGTCAGCCTTGGCGGAGGGTGCGACACATGCCCGTACACAGTGCGCTGTTGACACGCAGGAGGTCGACGGAGCGGTCCGCGCACAGCACGTCGCGGCCGAGGCGCCGCCATGCGGCCGTCCCGTCAGCTGCGTACATCGCCGTCACCATCACTTCTCCGGCCCTGAGGCATCTCGTTGTGGGCCGCACGTTAGGCCCGGCCCGAAAAGAATGTCAATGCGGGTGCCCACCAGGTGAGACCGCGTCACCCGCCTTCTTGACGGCGCCGCGGGGCGCGTCGAGACTGGCACGGACGGTCACGATTGTCAGCGCCCACGGCGCGGGTTCGCCCGCTCCTGTGGTCATCGGCCCCGGCTCGCTGACAGGCAACCCTTCCACCGCGACGGGGTGCCCCGGGTGACGACCGGGTCCCGCCGGTGCGGTGGGGCAAGCGTGGTCTCGCGTCCCGCGAGCCCCGGAGGTGGGACCGGTGAGAATGCCGAGGAACGACCTGACGAGGCGCCTGCACATCGATCTGTTGCGCGTCTCCAGCGCCTACTGATCCGCTGCCGGCCCGTTTCAGTCCTGGCCCGCGCGTCGGCGCGGTCGCTTCGCCTCCAGCCGCTCATCGCCCACGCCCATGCCCACAGGGCGGCGATGGCTTCCTCGTTCCCCCTAGGGAGAGTCATGCCCGAGACAGCTTCGCGCGGTTCCAGCACAGCCGGTTCCCGTCCCTGCGGCCAGAGTACGACCACCCGCGCCGGTGATGGAGACGACCCGTTCGCCCCGGCCAGCGGCCAGGCTCCGTCGCCCTCGGCCGCCCGCTCCGAGGCGTCCGCACCACCCCTCCCCCGGGCCGCCCACAGCCGCATCGGCGTCGGACTCGCCGGCGGTTTCTACCCGGCGCCGCACCGCTACGAGGTGTATCTGGCGGCGAGTTGTCCGCGCTCGCTGCGCATCTCCATCACCCTCGGCCTGCTGGGACTGACGAACTCGGTCGCCACGACGCTGCTCACCCACCCCGCCGGAACCCCCGACGCCTTCGCCTCGCTGCGCCGCGCCTACGAGGCTACCGAGCACCACTACGACGGACCGTTCACGGCACCCGCGCTCTGCGACCGCTGGACCGGACGCATCGTCAGCAACGACACCTCCGACATCCTCCGCGATCTCACGGGCCTGCCGTCCGGACACACGGCGGGCCACGCACCCACCCTGCTCCCGCCGTCCCTGAGCGCCGACATCGAGGCCCTTCGGGATCTTCTCGACCGGGACGTCACGCCGTCCGCGCGCCCCGCGGACCGCACCGCGGCACTGGACCTCCTGGACTGCCAACTCACGCATGCCACCTATGTGTTGGGCGACAGTCTGACGGCCGCCGACGTGGATGCGTGGGTGGCTCTCTCGCAGCTCACCCCGGCCGGGGCCCTGTGCGCCCACCCGCGCCTGCGCGACTACGTCCACCGTCTCGGCGAGCTGCCCGCCTTCCGGACCGGGAACGACGGGGTGAGCGCCGCGGCCTGAGCCCCGGCCCCGCGGGAGAACGGGCCGACCTGCGCACGGTTCCCGCCGACGACCACCGCGGACGGCGTCATCGCGGGCCCGCGCACCTCGCCGCGCGCCCGCGACGACGGCAGCCCCCAGGCGTCAGCCCGCCGTCTCCTCGTCCGTCCGGCACTCCGCGGCCCGGGGCGCGGGCAGCGGCGCCCGGGGTGGGCCGACGGGGGCGCGGAGGGTGCGCACCTGGGGCGACAGCAGGGTGGCCGCCGTGGCCAGGACGATCAGGGCGGCACACCCCGCCAGGGCCCTGTCCGTCCCCACGGCGGTGGCGACGGGCCCGGCCACGAGCAGTCCGAGCGGTGCGAGAGCCAGGGAGCCGAACCAGTCGTAGGAGCTGACGCGGGAGAGTACCTGTTCCGGGATCTCCCGCTGGATGGTGGTGGCCCACAGGACGCCGAAGACGTCCGACGAGACACCGGTGCCGAACATGGCCCCGGCGATCAGCCAGACCGGTGCCGCCACGCTGAGCAGGGCGATCGGCACGGCGGCCGGAAAGGTGCACAGGACGGCCACCAGGAGAGGGCGGCGCACGCGGACCCGGGCGGCGAGTCCCGCGCCGGCGACGGTGCCGACGGCCTGCGCCGCCACGATGACCGACCACGCCCTCGCTCCGCCGAAGTGCCGCTCGGCCGTCAGCGGGCCGAGGACACCGACGTTGGCGTTGAGCGCCGCGACGACCACCGCGTACTGCGCCACCACGGACCACAGCCACTGCCGGGACGAGAACTCCCGCCAGCCCTCCCGCAGATCGGCCCATCCCGACGTCCGGCCGCGTGGCCTCGCGGTCACCCGCAGCCGGGCGGTCAGCATCGCGCTGACGACGAACGACGCGGCGTTGAGCGCGAGCGCCCACCCGGGGCCGACCAGCGCGACCGTCACGCCCGAGAGGGCGAGGCCCAGCAGCAGGGAGCTGTTGGTGGCCACCCGCAGCAGTCCGTTGGCCCGTTGCAGCCGGTCCCGCGGGACGACCAGCGGCACCATGCCGTCCATCGCCGGCGCGAACAGCGCCGACGCGGTTCCGGCGGCCACCGCCAGCAGACACATGGCTGTCAGGGGCGCGTGTCCGGTGAGCACCATCGCCGCCAGTCCGGCGTAGGCCCCCGCGCCGAGGGCGTCCGCGAGGACCATCAGCCGCGAGCGCGACATCCGGTCCGCGATCACTCCGCCCACGAGGATGAACGCCAGTTGGGGCACGGCCTGGCACGCGAGGACCAGCGACAGCCGCCCCGGGCTCGCTCCGGGCAGGGCCAGCACGGCGAACGCGAGCGCCACGCGCGCGAAGCCGTTGCCGAGCACGGAGACGACCCGTGCGGAGGTGAGCAGGACGAACCGCCGGTCGCGCCACAACGTCGATGCACCAAGAGAGACCGTCACGGCCAGGCACCCTAGGGCCCCCCGGCAGCCGAGCGACGTGATCCGGCCAGTCGCGCTAGTCCGCGACCATCCCGCAGCCCAGTCCGGACCCCGGGCTCACGGGGCCGCTCCGGGCGGCGGTCGTCAGGGCGCCGGGGCCCGCGAGGAGGGCGGGTGCCGGCTCCACCGGGTCCTGAACCGTGGGCTTGCGGAGCAGCAGCAGGGCCGCGTCGTCGTGGAGCCGTCCCCCGACATGCGCCTGCAGTTCGGCGTCGAGGGCGTCCAGGGTGGCCGCCGGCTCGTCGCAGACGTGCCGGGCGAGGCCTTCGGCGAGGGGATAGAACGCCCGTCCGTGGTCACGGGCTTCGGTGACCCCGTCGGTGTAGAGGAGAAGCTGGTCCCCGTCGGCCAGGGGGAGCACCTGCAGGCTGGGCGTCTCGCCCGTCAGTCCCCGCAGTCCGAGCGGCGGCGCCGGGCACGTGGGCTCGACGGACGACACATGCCCGGAGGCCCGGACGTGCAGCGGCGGCGCGTGTCCGCAGTTGACGACCTCCAGCCGGCCCGATTCCGGGTAGCCGGCGACGACGGCGGTGACGAAGTCGTCGTATCCGAGGTTGCGGGCCAGGCTCCGCTCGATCCGGCCGACCACGGCGAGGAGGTCGGGCTCGTCGTAGGCGGCCTCACGGAAGATGCCGAGCACCAGCGCCGCGGTGCCCACGGCGGGCAGTCCCTTTCCCCGGACGTCGCCGATGATCATCCGGACGCCGTAGGGCGTGGGGACGAGCGCGTAGAGGTCTCCGCCGATCCGGGCCTCGGCCGCGGCGGCGCTGTAACGGACGGCCACCTGGAAAGGCCCGACGTTCGACGGGATGGGCGCGAGGACCGCGTGCTGCGCGGCCTCGGCGACCGAACGGACCGCCGCGAGCACCCGCTCGCGGCGCCACCGGAGCGCGCTGGTCAGGGCGCTCGCGACGGTGACGGCGGCCAGGGCGGAGAGGACCGCGGCCTGCTCGCCGCCGTGGACCCCGCCCTGGAGGCCCAGCAGTGCGGCGAGGATCCCGGCGAGGAGCCCGACGCAGAGGACACCGCGCGGCCGGCTGGTGGCGGCGGCCAGCGCGGGACCCGCGGCCAGCAGAGAGAGCCAGATCACGCTCGTTCCGGCGGTCAGGTCGACGAGCGCCACGGCGACGACGACGAGCACGGGAAGCGTGGGGGTGCCGAGGGCGACACGGGCGGCGGCGCGCTGACCGCCCGCCGCCGCTCCGGTACCGAGAATGCGGTTCCTGCGCGTACGTTTCCGTCCGTGTTCGCCGACGTACTCTCGGTCCTGACTCATATCCGGGCGCAGTCCTCACCTAGATTCTTCCTGAAATGTCCGTTTCATCTAGGAAATACGTTCGAGGTAAGGACCGCAAGGAGCGGGATTTCAGATAGTGAGCGACAGTCCCCGCGTCACCCGGTTCGCCGTGGGGACGAGCCGTGTCAGCACCTCCCGGATCCGGGGCAGCCGATCCGCCGGAAGGGAGACCCCGAGCGAGCCGAGCGTGTCCCCGCTGTAGACGGGCACGGCGACGCACACGGTACCGAGGGCGTACTCCTCCAGGTCCGTGACCGCCGGGGCCACGGGCGACGAGGCGAGCCGGCGCAGCAGCTCCGGCCGGCTGGTGATGGTGCGGGGGGTGAGATCGGCGAGGGTGTGCCGGGCGAGGTAGTCGTCACGGGTCTCCTCGTCCATCTCGCGCAGGACGGACTTGCCGAGCGCGGTGGCGTGTCCCGCGTCCTCGAAGCCGACCCAGAGGTCCACCCGGGGCGCCCGGGGACCGTCGACGATCTCCGCGACCCGGATCTCACCGTCCTCGTAGAAGGTGAGGTAGGCGGCGCTCGCGAGTTCGTCGCGCAGCGCGGCGAGCGTGGGGCGGACCCGGCCGAGCAGTTCCTGTCCGCGGCCCCTGGTGTGCAGCGTGCGCACCTTGTCGCCGAGGATGAACCCGCCGTCGTCGAGTTTGCGGACGTATCCGTCGTGGACCAGCGTCCGCAGCAGGTGGTAGGCGGTGGCCAGCGGCAGACCGGTCTCGCGCGCCAGCTGCTTCGCGGGCGCGCCGTTCTCGTGCGCGCTCACCGCCTCCATGAGGCGGAAGGCCCGCTGGACGGAGGTGATGAGCGTCGGCCCGTCGCGAGCTCCCATGTGACCAGGGTGCGCCGAGGTCACGGGGCAGGCAAGGCGCGGGGGCCGGAGGAGGATCCCGGTCGGCCTCGCGGGCTCAGGGGCGGGCCGCCCCTCCCGGGGCCAGTCCGGTGCCGCCGAGGCGGGTGAGGAGGTCGGCGAGCCGCCCCGTGTCGTCCTCTGTCCAGGCGGGTTCGCCGAAGACGTCGCGGGCCACGTGATCGGCGGTGACGCGCATCTCCGCCAGCCGTTCCCGGCCGGTATCGGTCAGCGCCGCGTAGGCGACCCGGGCGTCCCGCGCGTCGGCGTCGCGTCGTACGAGTCCGATGCGCTCCAGGGGCACGAGCCCCCGGGTGACACCGGAGGCGGTCAGACCCAGCGCCTCGGCCAGATCCACCCGGCGCATCCGGTCGCCCGGCGCCTGGGACAGCCGCAGCAGGAGCGTGAAATCGGCGAGGCTCACGCCGTGCAGCCCGCTCAGACGCGCGTCGAACCGCTTCACCAGGGCGGCCTGCGCCCGCATCAGGCGCAGGGCCGCGTCCAGTCCGGTACTCATTGACACCTCCTTGACTACTCAAGCATAGCCACGCGCGAAAGCGTCGAGGAGGTGTACGGGATCAGGGGGTGGCGTTCCGGGCGATCTCCCGTCGCTGCCGCTTGCCGAGGGGGGCCTGGGAGAGGTCCTCGCCCTGGGCCTTGAGGCGCTTGAAACCGTAGCCGCGGCCGGTGAGCCAGGCCGTCGCGGCGGTCTCGGCCCGTTCGACGGCGTCGAGGATGTCCTCCTCGGCCTCTCCCGCGTCCAGGAAGCGGAAGGTGAACGCCGGGCGGGCGGCCAGGTCGTAGCTGAGGTGTCCCTCGGCGGTGAAGGCCGCCTGGAGGACGTCGTGCTCCGCCGCCTCGGCGAGGAGTTCGGCGCGTTGCTCGGCGCTGAGTCCGTCGAAGACTCCGCGAACGGTGATCCGGAAGGTACGTGTGGTCATCCGCGCAGCCTAACGAGCGGGGTCCGGCCGACTCCACCGGGTTTGCGACGCCGCCGGACCGCATCGACCGCCCACCCCACCGCGCAGGCGAGGACCGGAGCGGGTTCGCCCCGGTCCTCACCCGTGGTCAGGAGTACTCCTGCTCAGCGGTGGTGGCAGTCCCAGTGAGCCTTGACCCACTGGTGGTCCCAGTGACCGGGGACGTAGACCCACTGGTTCTTCCAGTCGTGACTGTGATGGCCCTGGTGCCAGCCGCCGTGGCTGTCACGGTAACCCTGGTGCCAGGTGTCGTGGTCGACCCACTTCTTGACCCAGTGACCAGGAACCCACTTCTTCTCCCAGTGGCCCTTCTTCCACTCGCAGCGGTCGTGGTGGCCGTGGTGGTCACCGGTGACCACTGAAGGCGCGGACGTCGGTGTCGGAGCTGCGGCGGCGACACCGGACATGCCGAGCGCGGCACCACCGGCCAGCAGGCCTGTCGCGGCGGCACCGGCCAGCAGGCGCCGGGTGCTGATGCGTGCGGTCATCGGACTCACCTCCCTCGTAAGCGTCATCGGCGTGCACAACGCGAGCCGACGTCACGGGAGTTCACACCCTGCGGTGCGATGCGACCCGCGGCTCACGATGTGCGGGACATGAGGTATTCGGAGCCGTAAAAGGTATGTATGAGGATAGACCCCTAAAAGTTTCCGGGCGGCCTGGGGGTCACCATCCCGGGACGGCCGCCGCCCCGGCCGTACCGGAGGGCGCGACGGTCATACGCGGGGCGGCGCGGCTACGAATAGAGGGTGGCGACGGACACCGGCCCAGCAGCCCTCGGGCTGCGGAAACGGTCTCCGGGCCGGAGAGTCGAACCGACGAGAAGGAAGCTACGGACGGATTCTGGGAGCGATGTCGAAGAGCGGCCAGGACGGACACGGTGCGCCGCGGCGATCGTCGGCCGAGGCATGGCTCGACGCCCGGCTCAAGCGGGCCGCGACGGGTGATCACGACGCCTTCGCCGACGTCTACGACACGCTCGCCCGTCCGGTGAAGGGTCTGATCTGCCGTGTACTGCGGGACGAGGCGCAGGCGGAGGAGGTGACGCAGGACGTGATGGTGGAGATCTGGCGGACGGCGGACCGCTACCGCCCCGAACTCGGTGCCGCCCGCGCCTGGGTCCTCGCCCTGGCCCACCGGCGGGCCGTGGACCGGGTCCGGCACGCCCAGGCCAGCACGGCCCGCGAGCAGCGCAGCGCGCTGCTGGCCGAGGACCGCCCCTTCGACGAGGTCGCCGAGACGGTCGAGCGGCACGAGGACCGCCGGCACGTGCGGCACTGCCTCGCCGCTCTGGAGCGGCATCAACGCGTGCCGCTGGTGCTCGCCTACTACCAGGGCATGACGTACCTGGAGGTGGCCGCCTGTCTGGCCACCCCGGCCGGCACCGTGAAGTCCCGGATGCGTTCCGGGCTGCGGCAGCTCCGCAAGTGTCTGGAGGGCAGGTCATGACCACCGAGGACCAGCACCAGCTCGTCGGCGCGTACGTCCTGCACGCCCTGCCGCCGGACGAGGAGGCGGCGTTCGACAACCACCTCGCCGACTGCGCGGCCTGCCGGGACGAAGTGGCGGAGCTGTCGGCCGTCACCCTCGAACTCGCCTCGGGCCACGAGGCGGACCCCTCCCCCGAGTTGCGCGGGCGGGTCCTCGACCGGATCACCCGGACCCGGCAGGAGCACATCGCGATCCCCGGTCCGAACGGCCGGCGCGGCCGGGTCCTGCGGGTGGCGCTCGCCGCATGCCTCGCCGTCGCCGCCGCGCTCGGCGGTGTCGCCGTGTGGCAGCACCAGCAGGCCGACGAGGCCCGGACGGCGGCGTCGCGCGAGCAGGCGAGGACGGCCGCCGTCACCGACATCGTCACCGCCGGGGACGCCACGATCACGACGCAGAAGCTGGACGACGGCGGCGACATCAGCGTCGTGGCCTCCCGGACGCAGGGCCGCGCGGCGGTCGTCGCCGCGGGCCTTCCGCGCCTGGGGAAGGAAAGGGTCTACGAACTCTGGTACGCGGCGAAGACCGGCGACCTGCGCCCGGCGGGCCTGCTCCCCGGTTCGGGCGGCGGCCACGCCCAGGTGCTCCGCGGCTCCCTGGAGGACGTCGCGGCCGTGGGGATCACGGCCGAGCCCGCGGGCGGATCGGAACAGCCGACCAGCGAGCCGCTCGGCATCGTCACGGTGCCCGCCTGACCCACCCCTTCCTCCGCGCGTCCGACGGCGGCTCGAGCGGCCGCTCGACGCCCCGACCTGGGCGCACTTCGCGCATCACACGGAGCATCAGAACGCGATATTTCCCTTTTGATGCGGTTAGCTCTTGATCATCCTATGCTGATGTGAGGGAGGGCTCTGGTGGCAGTAGTCGGCCGGTCCTGAACCGGCGGGAAGCGGGCTTCCATGGCTGAGCGGTTTAAAAGGCTGGGGATAATCGGCGAGATGTCGGCCGAGTTCCTCGGCACGATGATTCTCATCCTCTTCGGGTGCGGCGTGGTGGCCCAAGTGGTCGCCGGCGGCGCGCTCACCACGCCACCGGGCGGTCTGGGCGACCACGACAGCATCGCCTGGGCCTGGGGCATCGGCGTCACCATGGGTGTCTACGTCGCGGCACGTATCAGTGGCGCGCACCTCAACCCCGCGGTGACGCTCGCGCTGGCCACCTTCAAGGGGTTCCCCTGGAAGAAGGTGGCGCCCTACATGGTGGCGCAGACGATCGGCGCCTTCGTGGCGGCCCTCATCGTGCGCTGGAACTACACGGACGCGCTGGCGAAGGCGGACCCCGGACACACCATCAAGACCCAGGGCGTGTTCTCCACCCTGCCGGCCAACGGCAACCCGAACCTGCCGGTCCACGAGTGGGGCGCGTTCCGCGACCAGATCATCGGCACGGCCATTCTGCTGCTGGTGATCCTGGCCATCACGGACCTGCTCAACACGCCTCCCGGGGCGAACCTGGGCCCGTTCATCACGGGTCTGCTCGTGGTGGGCATCGGTATGGCCTGGGGCACCCTCGCGGGCTACGCGATCAACCCGGCACGTGACTTCGGTCCCCGTCTCGCGAGCTTCATCACGGGATACGGGGGAGCCTGGCGAGATCAGTACGGGAACATCTACTTCTGGGTGCCGATCATCGGCCCCCTGATCGGTGGACTGGTCGGCGCGGGCATGTACAAGCTCTTCATCGGCAGGTTCCTGCCGACGGCGGAGCCCGAGCCCGCGGGACGTATCCCGGTCTCCGAGCAGCCCAAGCCCTGACACCCAGAACTGAGGCGGCACTCCATGGCTGACTTCGTGGGCGCGGTGGACCAAGGCACCACCAGCACCCGATTCATGATCTTCGACCACGCCGGCAACGAGGTGGCGAAGCATCAGCTGGAACACGCACAGATCCTCCCGCGCTCCGGATGGGTCGAGCACGACCCGGTGGAGATCTGGGAACGCACCAACTCGGTGATCCAGAACGCCCTGCGGCACGGCGGCCTCTCCGCCGAGGACCTGGCGGCGATCGGCATCACCAACCAGCGCGAGACCACTGTCGTGTGGGACCCGCGCAACGGACGTCCGTACTACAACGCCATCGTCTGGCAGGACACCCGCACCGACTCCATAGCCGCCGCCCTCGACCGCTCCGGCAAGGGCGACGTCATCCGGCGCAAGGCGGGCCTGCCTCCGGCGACGTACTTCTCCGGCGGCAAGATCCAGTGGATCCTGGAGAACGTCGACGGCGTCCGCGAGGCGGCGGAGCAGGGCAACGCCATCTTCGGCAACACCGACGCCTGGGTCCTGTGGAATCTGACGGGCGGCCCCGACGGCGGCATCCACGCCACCGACGTGACCAACGCCAGCCGCACCATGCTCATGGACCTGGAAACGCTGGACTGGGACGACGAGTTGCTGGGGTTCTTCGGGATCCCGCGGGCCATGCTGCCCAGCATCAACCCGTCCTC
Source organism: Streptomyces sp. M41(2017) (assembly GCF_002078175.1). Classification (GTDB taxonomy): domain Bacteria; phylum Actinomycetota; class Actinomycetes; order Streptomycetales; family Streptomycetaceae; genus Streptomyces. The sequence goes on from NZ_MWFK01000002.1 coordinate 761,384, forward strand.
CTCCGCCGAGGCCTACGGCACGACGCGGACCTCCCGGCCGCTGCGGGCGTCCATCCCCATCGCGGGCGTGCTCGGCGACCAGCAGGCGGCCACCGTCGGACAGGTCTGCTACGCCCCCGGCGAGGCCAAGAACACCTACGGCACCGGCAACTTCCTGGTCCTCAACACCGGTACGGAGCTGGTCCGTTCGGAACACGGCCTGCTGACCACCGTGGCCTACCAGTTCGGTGACAGCCCCGCGGTCTACGCCCTGGAGGGGTCGATCGCGGTCACCGGCTCGGCCGTGCAGTGGCTGCGCGACCAGATGAAGATCATCAGCGACGCGGCCGAGAGCGAGACGCTCGCCCGCACCGTCGAGGACAACGGCGGGATGTACTTCGTTCCGGCGTTCTCGGGCCTGTTCGCCCCCTACTGGCGCTCCGACGCCCGGGGAGCGATCGTGGGCCTCGCCCGCTACAACGACAGCGGCCACCTGGCCCGGGCGACCCTGGAAGCCATCTGCTACCAGAGCCGCGACGTCGTCGAGGCCATGGAGCAGGACTCCGGGGTGCACCTCGACGTGCTGAAGGTCGACGGCGGCGTGACCGCCAACGACCTGTGCATGCAGATCCAGGCCGACGTGCTCGGCGTACCGGTCAGCCGGCCCGTGGTCGCCGAGACCACCGCGCTCGGCGCCGCGTACGCGGCGGGCCTGGCCACCGGGTTCTGGGCCGACACGGACGAGCTGCGCACCCACTGGCAGGAGTCCAAGCGCTGGGAGCCCCAGTGGTCCGAGGATCAGCGCCAGGAAGGGTACGCGGGCTGGAAGAAGGCGGTGGAGCGCACGCTCGACTGGGCGAAGGTCGAGTAGATCCGCCGGCCGGTCCCGCGCCTCATGCAGGGTCGCGAGGTTCAGCCCCTGACGCGTTTCACGTCAGGGGCTGAACGCTGCGCCGGGCCTCCCTCACCGGGAATTCCCGGTGCCGCCCGGCGCCCGGTCCACGCCCGGCGGGACGCCCGGCGAAAACGGGCCATGTACCGAATGATCACCCCCGGTCACGCCCCCACCGCCGCGGGCTCTCTATGCTCGGGGACGACCATTTGTCATTCAGAGGAGCAGAGCAATGAGCGAGAACGTCTTTTTCGAGGTCACGGCCGACGGCGAACCGCTGGGCCGTATCGAGTTCAAACTCTTCGACGACGTCGTCCCGAAGACGGCCCGGAACTTCCGTGAGCTGGCCACCGGCGCGCACGGCTACGGCTACAAGGGCTCGCCGTTCCACCGGGTCATCCCGGGCTTCATGCTCCAGGGCGGCGACTTCACCCGCCAGAACGGCACCGGCGGCAAGAGCATCTACGGTGAGAAGTTCGCCGACGAGAACTTCACGCTGAAGCACACCAAGCCGGGTCAGCTGTCGATGGCCAACGCGGGTCCGAACACCAACGGCTCGCAGTTCTTCATCACCACGATCGTCACCGACTGGCTGGACAACAAGCACGTCGTCTTCGGCGAGGTCGTCGAGGGCATGGACGTCGTCAAGGCGATCGAGGAGCTCGGCAGCCAGTCCGGAGACACGAAGAAGAAGCTCGTCATCTCCGACTCCGGCACCGTCTGAGCGGTCCGGCGACCTGGGGTCACCCACGGACGAGTGCCGAAGGGGGCGGTGGTATCACCACCGCCCCCTTCGGGCGTCCTCGGCCCGGGAGCTCCGCGGCCGGTACCCCGAGCAGCACGCACGCCTCAGGCGACGGTCCCCATCCCCTGAGCTCCCCGACTGGAAAGAGTTCGGCCTGATTGGTGGCCGGATCTCGTCCTCCGCACGGTCGGACCCCCTCCGGTGGGTAGCCCTAGCCAGACGCCGAGGCGCGCGAGGGTTGGGGGGAGCTGGCCCGAGTGACATCGAGGGGGAGAACACCCGGGAAGAGCCTGTCGGGACGGGCACGGCGACGCTCGACGATCCGGCGGCTGCGGGCGGAGGGGCGCTACGGTCCCGGGCTGCGCGAGGTGCTGCCCGCGCTGGCCGGAGTCGTCGTCGTCCTCTGCGCGGTCGCGGCCGGACTGGCCGTGGGTTACCGCGTGGCCGGCGCCGCCGTACCCCTCGGCGCCCTGGCCCTCCTCGTCGTTCTCGGCCCGGCCCTGGTGCGCCGGCACCGGCCACTGGCCCGGCGGCGGCTCGGTTTCTACACCGCCGAGGAACTCGCGGAGCTGGACGCCCAGGGACTGGCCCTGGCCGTGTCACGGATGCTGCGCCGCGACGGCTGGCGGGTGCTCCCCGCGCCACGGGTCCAGGACCGTCCGCGTGTCCGCGCGCGGGACGGCCTGGGGCAGCGTGTCGAGGTGGCGTTCCGGCCCGTGGCCGAGCCGCTGCCCGACGAGGACCCGCCCACGTCCACGCGTCCCGGGCGCACGGACCCGGCCGGCGCCCCGCTCCGGCTGGTGGTGCACCGTGGCGCCTTCAGCCGCCGGGACGTCCAGTGGGCACGTCGGCAGGGCGGTGTTCGTCTCATCGACGGTTCCTGTCTCGCACGGTGGGCCCACGGCACCCCGTTGCACGAACTGGGCGAGTCCCCGTGAGGGCGCGCCAGCGTCCCCGCCGACTCGCGCGGGCTCCTCCCCCGGCCCACGCTCCGCCGCCGCGGAAGGCATCCGCCGGGACGCCTCAACACTCACTCACAGACCTCGGACCACAGCGGTTTCATCGACAACAGTCGAGGTCAGCCGCATGGACGTAGTCCGACCAGGTACTTGAAGGAAAGCCCTTCGCACTGGCCGACGGGCCGAATAGCGTGCGAGGACCCGAGCCGCGCCCACCCGTTCCGCGGCCCATGTACGCCGGGCCCGCACCCCCACGAGGAGACCGGCATGTCGTACGACAGTTCCGCCGCCCGCCCCGCGCGACAGCTCCACGGACAGCACGAAGACGACGCCACCATCCCTGTCCGTCTCGTCCCGGACACCGGTGAACAGCCCCTGCGCGACGCGGCGTTACCCCGCGCCTGGACCGGGCACCACCGCGATCTGCGCATCCTGCGGCGCGCCTACCGCAGGCAGCGGCGGGTGACCACGTTCGCGGTCCTCGGCTACTTCACCCTGTTCCTGGGACTCTCCGCGGGCGCCCCCGGCCTGATGGACCGGCCGGCCGTCGGCGGTCTCTCCGTGGGCCTGCTCCTCGCCCTCTCCCAGATACCCGCCACCTGGCTCGCCGTGCTGCTCTACGAAGGCACCGCCCGCCGCTATGTCGACCCGCTCGCCCGCCGTGTGAACCGCAGCGTCCCCTGGGCCGGCGGCGAGCAGGAGCGGGAGCGATGAGCCCCTTCACGGGCGCCACCCAGTCCTGGTCCCTCGTCGCCTTCAGCATCGCCGTCACGGTGACCCTGCTGCTGTGCGTGCTCACCGGCCCCGACAGCGACGACCTCGCCGAGTTCTACACCGGATACCGCTCGCTGTCCCCGCTGCGCAACGGTCTCGCCATCGCCGGCGACTACATCTCGGCCGCGACCGTGCTGACCGTGGGCGGAGTGATCGCCCTGTGCGGCTACGACGGTGTCGTCCTCGCCCTCAGCACGCTGCTGTCGCTGCTGGTGCTGATGTTCCTGCTGGCCGAACCCCTGCGGAACACGGGCAAGTTCACGATGGGCGACGTGCTCGCGCGGCGCATGCCCGGACGGGCCGTGCGCATCACGGCGTGCGCCGTCACGATCGCCGCCCTCGTCCCGATGATGCTCGTCCAGCTCGCCAGCACGGGGCAGTTGCTGGCCTTCATCCTGGGCTTCTCCGACAGTTCCATGAAGACCGGCTGCATCGTGGGCGTCGGCACCCTGATGATCACCTACGCGGCGATCGGCGGGATGCGCGGCACGGCGTTGATACAGCTCCTGAAGATGGTGGTGCTCCTCGGCTCCGGGATCGTGGTCGCCGTCCTGATGCTCGATCAGTTTTACTGGGATCCGGGCGCGTTGTTCAACGCGGCGGCGAAGCGCAGCGGCGCGCCGCACGCGTTCCTGCACGGCGGGCTCCAGTTCGCCGGTGGCCCCCATCCCCGGCTCGACATGATCAGTACGCAGTTCGCCATCGTCATGGGCGGTGCCTGTCTGCCGCACGTGACGATGCGCATGTTCACCGCGAACAGCGCCCGGCAGGTGCGGCGTTCGATGTCGTGGGCGGTGTCGTCGGTCGCCCTGTTCGTGATGGTCGCCAGTGTCATCGGCATCGGTGCGACGGCTCTGATCGGCCGGTCCCACATCGCCGCCGCGGACCCGCGGGGGCACACGGCGTATCTCCTCGGCTCCCGCGCCGCGTTCGGCCCCGTGGTGTCGCGGGCCGAGACCCTGGTGTTCACGACGGTCACGACGGCGATCTTCCTCACCCTGCTCGCGTCCGTCGCCGGAATGACGCTCGCCTGTGCCAACTCGCTGGCCCACGACGTCTTCGCGGGACGGAAGGCCACACTGTCCCCGCAGCGCGAGACGGCCATCGCGCGCGGCTCCGCCCTGGTCGTCGGCGCACCGGTGATCGCGCTCGCGGTCCTCGTCCAGCACCGGAGTCTGCAGCCGCTCGCCACCATGTCGTTCTGCGTGGGCGCCTCGGCGATCGCCCCCGCCCTCGTCTACAGCCTCTTCTGGCGCCGCTTCACCCGCGCCGGGCTGCTCAGCACGCTCATCGGCGGCACGCTCGCCGTTCTGGTCCTGATGCCGGGCACCCGCCTGGTGTCGGGCTCCCCCACGGCCGCCTTTCCCGCGGCGGACTTCAACTGGTTCCCCTTCACCACGACCGGCCTGGTGTCCATCCCGCTGGGCTTCGCCTTCGGCTGGCTGGGCAGCATGCTCTCCGGCCGCCGCGCCGCGGACCGGGAGCGCCAGGTGTACGAGGGGGTCGAGAGTCTGATCCTCGCGGGCCCCCGGCGGAAGGCGGCGCCCACGCGGGCGGACGGCGGGTGACCGGCGTGGCGGGCCGGCCGACGGGGACCAGAATCCTCAGACCTCTCGGTACGACAGCCCGCCCGGGTCCCCGTCCGCGCCGATCGCGTAGGTGTCCTTGACCTTCACCTCCGTGACGCCGCGGCCCTCGGGGAACACCGCGCGCCAGTCACCGATGACGTGCAGTTCGTCGGTGCCCATCGCCCGGACCACCATGAGGCCCTCGTCATAGGCCCGGTACGCCTTCATCCACAGGTTCGCGAAGGCCTGCGAGCGGATGAGGTGCATCCAGTCGGGCCGGTAGAGCTCCCGGTTGTAGTTCGACTCCCCCATCGTGGAGACGAACTTGGAGTACATCGCCTTCACGTACTCCAGCGTCACCCCGTCGTCCTCGGCGATCGCCCGGTCCCGGGCGTCCTTGAGCGCGACGCGGAACTTCTCCAGCAGGCCCTCGGTCGCGCCCGAGGTGAACGACTCGTGGATCTCGGGGGGATCGCACAGGCCGTACGCCGGTCCCGAGAGACGCAGCAGCAGGCGCAGTGTGGGTTCGGTGACCCACAGCGGGCCCGGTTCGTCGCGGTTGCCGAGCGGGTTCGGCAGGACCGCGTCGTGGGCCCACGCGGGAGGCGTGATCAGATGCACGCCGGCGCGGCGACGGTCGTGCTCCGGTGACGTCGAGTGCTCCAACTGTCCGATCGGGAGATGGGTCTTGAGCGCCGACAGATAGGCCCCGTTGACGTCGAGCGCGGTGACCTCGTGCGCCCCGGGCGGGAGTTCACCCCGGGTCCACCTGGGCCGGGCCTCCCAGATGTGGTCGGCGCCCCGAGCGCTCTGCTTGCGCAGGACGTCGGGGATCCAGGGATGGGCCACCACGTCGTAGCGGCCGCCTTTGCGCGTCTCGTCGAGCAGCGCCATCGCGTCCGGGATGGCCCGCTTCACCAGCGCTGCGGTGGCCGCCTCCACATCGCCGGTCGCGGCGGCGAGTTCGGCCGCCACGGTCCTGCCGATCGCGCCGGGTGCGTCGGCGGCCTGCGCGCGTCGGCCGACCGGCACCACCCTGGTCGGCCTCGCCGGACGCCCGGGGACGCCCCGGCCGGCCGGCTGTTCGCGCGGCGTCCGCGCGGCCGTCCGCTCCGCCGTGACGGGACGCGGCTGCGGCTGCGGCTGCGGCTGCGGCTGCGGCTGCGGCTGCGGCTGCGGCTGCGGTGACGCTGCGGGCGCCCCGCACTCGGCGGGGTCGAGGTGCTGGGGGAATCCGGCGACCTGGTGTCCGGCCGGCTGCCCGCAGAGCACGCAGGGACGCGGCTGCGGGAGTGCCTCGACATCATCGGCGGGATCGTCGGCCGCTCCTTGTTCCGCGCCTCCGTCGTCTCCGGTGCCAGGCTCGTCCCGCGAGCCGCCGGGGCCGGTCTCCGTGTCCTGGGGCGTCACGTCGTCGGTTCCCTCGTCCTGCGCGGCCCGGTCCAGGAGTTTGGCGCGCGCTCCCTCGAGGAAGTACGCGTACTTCTCGCGGACCTCGCCGCTCGGGTCCCGTCCGGCCTCCCAGCCGCCGACCGTGGACGGGCCGACCCCGAGCGCCCTGGCCACCTGGGCACGGGAGAGGTTCACGCCCTCCCGCAGGGCCCTGCGCTCCTCGGTGCCGGGCAGCGGAACCTCCTGCCGGGCGGCGGCGAGCAGGGCGTCGATCGTCTCGAAATCCGTCATCGCGTCGATTCCTCCCGCGCCAGGGGGCGGACCACGGCGGGACGCCGGCCCGGGGACCGGCGGCGGCCCTCGGGCAGCGCCTCGGAGGCCCGCGTCGGTCCGGACAGCAGGTCCAGCACGTCGATGCCGAAGTGGGCGGCCACGGCGTCGCAGTCGTCCAGGCTCCACGCGGCCGTGCCGGACTGACGGCGGCTCACCTGGGCCTGGCTCACGCCCAGCGCCGTGGCGAGGTCGGTCTGCGACTCGCCGGTCGCGTGCAGGAGCGTGGCCACCGCCGACCGGACCCGCTCCGCCAAGGTCATCCGCATACCGTGGAATCTAACACTCACATCCCATGCCCTATACGTAATGAGCATGTCTGGATCAAGAGACCGAGAGGAACCCGGCGCCCACCCGCCCAAAGCCGCTCTCGTCCGACTCACTCCCCGCACTCGGCCATCAGCTCTCACTCATCGGTCGGATTCGATCAACGGAGGGTGCGGAGGAAGTCGTTTCGGTGCTCCTTCCGCCAGTCCCGAAAGAACTCGGCTGGCCACCGGAGACGGTCCGTAGGGTCCGGAGCACCGACGAGGCCGGAAATCCCCCGGCCGCGCGGTGACCAGGAGGGGACATCGGGATGGCGAATGTGGAGGTCTCCCTCAAGGAGACGATGACGTCGATCGAAGGCGCGCTGGGCGCCGCTCTCGTCGACTACACGAGCGGCATGGCGCTGGGAACGCTGGGGGGCGGCAACGACCTCGACCTGAACATCGCGGCGGCGGGCAACACCGACGTGATCAGGGCGAAGATGCGGACGATGGAGCACCTCGGTCTCAAGAGCGAGATCGAGGACGTACTGATCACGCTGGAGAACCAGTACCACGTGATCCGGCCGGTCAAGGGCCGTGAGGGCAATGGTCTGTTCCTGTACCTCGTGCTCAACAAGGGGACCTCCAACCTCGCCATGGCCCGCCACAAGCTCGCCCGCATCGAGGCGGAGCTGGAGGTCTAGCCGGCGGACCTCTCCGCGCCTCCGCACGCCCACGACTTGAAGACTTCTTCAATTGGGTACATCCAGATCAGGTCAATCCCCTGGGTGTGCGGAGGCGGAGCCGCGAGGATCGGTCCGTACGTCACCGCGCGTGGCGGCGCGTGAACAGCCGCCGCGCCAGCGGGAGAAGCAACCCGTCCGAGGCGGCAGGGAGCGAACGATTGACCAGGCAGGTTCCCCTCTACCAGGCCAAGGCCGAGTTCTTCCGCATGCTCGGGCACCCCGTGCGTATCCGGGTCCTGGAGCTGCTGCAGAGTGGTCCCGTATCGGTGCGCGACCTGCTGAGCGAGATAGAGATCGAACCGTCCAACCTGTCCCAGCAGTTGGCCGTACTGCGCCGCTCGGGGATCGTGGTCTCCATCCGCGAGGGCTCGACCGTCAGTTACGCGCTGGCCGGCGGAGACGTCGCCGAGCTGCTGCGCGCCGCCCGCCGCATCCTCACCGAACTGCTCTCCGGGCAGACCGAGTTGCTGGCCGAGTTGCGTCAGGCCGACCGCGACCCCGGACTGCCGGCCGGACCGCTCCCGACGGCGCTGGTGCCCAGCCCGTCACCCCGGCCGGCCCCCGCGGTGCGCGGACACTGACGGGTGTCCACCGGACGCGCCGGTGACGGCGCCCGGTGCGGGCCTCAGACCTTCCAGGACCGCAGCTGATCGGCGACCGTACCGATGGACAGGCGCGTTTCGCGGATCTTGCGCACGAGGTCGGACAGCGCGCCGTACGGCGGGTCGATGCCCTCGCCCGACTGGTCCATGTACTGCGCCGCGACGAACGCCGCGAACAGGCTGTTGCGGTGCGGGCGCGGCTCCAGCCGGACGACGGTGTGCATCAGCGCGGCCGCGCGCCAGGCGGCGTCCGGGTCGGCCGAGGCGAGGGTCGGCAGCTTGGTCCGGTGACGGGCCACGGCCGCGACGAGCGCCGAATAGTCCGAGACGGACATGTCCTCGTCGTCGAGGGCGGCCTCCTGGACGTCGAGCAGCCACGCGACGTCGACGTAGAGATGCATCAGGCTGCCGCGGCCCCGTCGCGCTCGGACGGTGGCACCTCGTCGGGGAACGCCTCGTCGAACTCCTCGCGCAGCCGGTCGGCCCACGCGGTGGCACCGGCGACGAACTGGCGGCGCTGCATCTCGCGCACCCCGAGGTCGTGCAGGTACTGCTTCAGGCTCTTGCCCTCGGCCGCTGCGGCCGCCCGCACGCCTTCGAGCTCGGCCTCGGTGAAGGACACATTCAGTGACGGCATGACCCGATGGTACCTAGTAGGTGCCTGGAGGGCGAGAGCCGGTGCCCCCGGGAGGCCGGAGCGGCACACGCGAGAGCCGCGAGGCGGGTTGCGGACACCAAGACGGGAGTCGGGACGGGGGCTCCGCGAGGGGGCGTTGTCAGTGGCGGCAGGCAGGATGACCTGCATGACAACTCCTGTTGCAGTGATCGTGGACGCCGTCGCCTACGCGCAGGCCGTCGAGGACGCCACCAAGGCCTCGGCCGCCTACTACGAGGGGGGCACGTCCGTGCTGGACGACGACGCCTACGACCGGCTGGTGCGGGGGATCGCCGTCTGGGAGGCGGCACATCCGGAGGCGGTGCTCCCGGACTCGCCGACCGGAAAGGTGGCCGGCGGGGCCGTCGAGGGGGACGTCCCGCACACGGTGGCGATGCTGAGCCTGGACAACGTGTTCTCGCCGGAGGAGTTCACCGCCTGGACCGCGTCACTGACCCGTCGCATCGGCCACGAGGCAAAGGCGTTCAGCGTCGAACCCAAACTGGACGGCCTCGCGATCGCGGCGCGCTACGAGCAGGGCCGGCTCACCCGGCTGATCACCCGCGGGGACGGGACGGCCGGGGAGGACGTCTCGCACGCGATCGGCACCGTCGAAGGCCTGCCGGACGCGCTCACCGAACCGGTCACGGTGGAGGCGCGGGGCGAAGTCCTCATGACCACCGCCCAGTTCGAGCACGCCAACGAGGTGCGCACCGCACACGGCGGTCAGCCGTTCGCGAACCCGCGCAACGCCGCGGCGGGCACCCTGCGCGCCAAGGACCGCGCCTACACCGTCCCGATGACGTTCTTCGGGTACGGCCTGCTGCCGACGGCCGCGACGCAGGCCCCGACAGCCGGGGAGCTGGAGGACCTCGCGCACAGCGACCTGATGCGGCGGGCCGCCGAGCTCGGCGTGAACACCACGGCGGGCACGGCCGTTCCGGGGATCACCGCCGCGACGGCCGATGAGGTCCTGGCCCGCGTCCAGGAGATCGCGGCGCTGCGCGCTGAACTGCCGTTCGGGATCGACGGGATCGTCATCAAGGCGGACCTGGCCGCGGACCAGCGGGCCGCCGGATCGGGCACCCGCGCACCGCGCTGGGCGATCGCCTACAAACTGCCGGCCGTCGAGAAGATCACCCGCCTGCTGGAGGTGGAATGGAACGTGGGCCGCACCGGCATCATCGCCCCGCGCGCCGTCCTGGAGCCGGTCGAGATCGACGGCTCGACCATCACCTACGCCACGCTGCACAACCCGGCCGACATCACCCGCCGCGACCTGCGGCTGGGCGACCACGTCATGGTGCACCGCGCGGGCGACGTCATCCCGCGCATCGAGGCGCCCGTCGCCCACCTGCGCACGGGCGACGAACAACCGATCGTCTTCCCCGCGGTGTGCCCGCGCTGCGGCTCCGCCATCGACACCGGTGAGCAGCGCTGGCGGTGCGAGCAGGGCCGCATGTGCCATCTGGTCGCCGCCCTCTCGTACGCCGCGGGACGCGACCAGCTCGACATCGAAGGGCTCGGCCACACCCGGGTCGTCCAGCTCGTCGACGCGGGCCTGGTCGGCGATCTGGCGGACCTGTTCACCCTGACCCGTGAGCAGCTGCTCGGTCTGGAGCGCATGGGCGAGACCAGCACGGACAACCTCCTCGCGGCGATCGGGACGGCCAAGGGCCGGCCCTTGTCGCGGGTGCTGTGCGCGCTCGGTGTCCGGGGCACGGGCCGCTCCATGTCCCGTCGGATCGCACGGTACTTCGCCACCATGGAGCACGTCCGCGCCGCGGACGCGGAGGCGATGCGGCGGGTGGACGGCATCGGCACGGAGAAGGCCCCGTCCATCGTCGCCGAACTCGCCGAGCTGGCGCCGCTCATCGACAAGCTCGCCGCCGCCGGGGTCAACATGGCCGAACCGGGCGCCACCCCGCCCGTCGCGGCGGACGAGGCGGAACCGGGCGCGGAGGGCGCCGAGCAGGCCGGAGGACCACTGACGGGGATGACCGTGGTGGTCACGGGGGCGATGACCGGCGCGCTGGAGAAGCTCAGCCGCAACCAGATGAACGAACTCGTGGAACGCGCGGGCGGCCGTTCCTCCTCCAGCGTCTCGAAGAAGACCAGCCTGGTCGTCGCCGGGGAGGGCGCGGGTTCCAAGCGTGCCAAGGCCGAGATCCTCGGGATCAGACTCGCCGGCCCGGAGGAGTTCGCGACGCTGGTCGCCGACTATCTGAGCCGGGACGACGCGTAGCGGCCGTCAGCCGATCCGTCGTTCCAGCACCTGTCCCGGCCAGGTACCGGAGAGGAAGCTGTCGGTGGGGGTGAACCCGTTGCGCTCGTAGTAGGCGACCAGGTCACCTCCACCGCCCGCCCAGCAGTCGACCCGGAGCAGGGAGACGCCCGCCCGCCTGGTCTCCTCGACGGCATGGGACAACAGCGCCGCCCCGATGCCCCGGCCGGCGTTCCGGCGGTCGGAGACGAGCAGGCGCACATACCGCTCGGGCTCGTCCGCGGGCTTGATCATCGGCATCTGCGGACTGGGCCCGGAGTCCAGCACCAGGGTTCCGACCGGGATGCCGTCCAGCTCCGCGATGTAGGGGGCGTACTCGGTGGTGTACCGCCGGACCCGCTCCACACCGCCCGACGTGCGCGAGTACGGGACGGTGCCCCACTGCTCGGTGTTCCCGCGGCTGTTCATCCAGGCCACCGCGGCGTCGAGCATGTCCAGGATGACCGGCGCGTCGCCCGGGCCGCCCGGCCGGATCCGTAGGTCGTGCGTGCTGTCGTTCACGGGCGAAAGCCTAGGCAACCGTCGCCTCGGGCACGAGAGGCGGTCCTCAGGCGCACGAAGGGCACAGCCCCCGGTAGGTGACCTCGACGGCGGCCACCCTGAAGCCGAAGCGCTCCGCCGCCGGAAGGTCGGACAGCGGGTTCCCGGTCGGGTGCACGTCGCGGACGGTGCCGCAGCCCGAGCACACGAGGTGCTGGTGCGGGTGGTGCGCGTTCGGGTCGTAGCGCTTGGCCCGGCCGTCGGTGGAGACCTCGATGACCTCTCCCAGGGAGACCAGTTCCCCCAGCGCGTTGTAGACGGTCGCGCGGGAGATCTCGGGCAGCCGCTCCGCCGCACGCGCGTGCACCTCGTCGGCAGTGAGATGCACATGATCGCCGTCGAGGACCTCGGCGACGACGCGCCGCTGCGAGGTCATCCGCCAGCCACGCCCGCGCAGTCGCTCCAGCAGGTCACTCATGTCGGTTCACCTTTTCGGGTTCGGTGGGATGCCGCAGTTTATCGGTGCGGATCCGGGATCCGATCGAATATGGGATTGGCGTCCTTCTTGACTTGGACTCTGTCCATCGTAGGATCGGTTTCGGCGCCAGCCAAGGGACAGGACGACTCCAGTACGGGCAGGAGAGACAGACATGCCGGGACCACCGTCGCGGGACTGCGCGGCGCGGGTCTGCACGTGACGACCGCCCAGGGCGCGAAGCCGCACTCCGCCCCACGTCGCACACGGCCCTCCGTCCGCTCGCCGCGGCAGGACGCGTGCCCCGCACCGGACCGGTTCCGCCGGCCCGCCGCCCGGGGTGTGCAACGTCCCGACCGTCGGCCGTGCGGTCGGCGAGGCCCCCTGTCCGTCTCCGTCCCACCCGCACGCCCTGCCCGTCGGCCCCATCGACGGTTCCGGGCGCGCCTCCCCTGGCCTCCGCCCTCAACGCTTAACCCCCCTCAGTTCCTGAGCACCGAGATCCGCCCCGTCCGGAAGGATTCCCATGTCTGAGAACCACGATGCGATCGTCACAGACCCGAAATCGGAAGAGGCCGGAGGTGGCTGCCCCGTCGCGCACGGCCGCGCCGCGCACCCGACCCAGGGCGGCGGCAACCGTCAGTGGTGGCCGGAGCGCCTCAACCTGAAGATCCTTGCGAAGAACCCCGCCGTGGCGAACCCGCTGGGTGAGCAGTTCGACTACGCCGCCGCGTTCCAGGGCCTCGACCTGGCCGCCGTGAAGCAGGACATCGCCGAGGTGCTCACCACCTCGCAGGACTGGTGGCCCGCCGACTTCGGCCACTACGGCCCCTTCATGATCCGTATGGCGTGGCACAGCGCGGGCACCTACCGCATCAGCGACGGCCGCGGCGGTGCCGGTGCCGGCCAGCAGCGCTTCGCCCCGCTCAACAGCTGGCCCGACAACGGCAACCTCGACAAGGCCCGCCGTCTGCTGTGGCCCGTGAAGAAGAAGTACGGCCAGAGCCTCTCCTGGGCCGACCTCATGATCCTCACCGGCAACGTCGCCCTGGAGCAGATGGGCTTCGACACCTTCGGCTTCGCCGGCGGCCGCGAGGACGTCTGGGAGTCCGAGGAGGACGTGTACTGGGGCCCGGAGACCACCTGGCTCGGCGACGAGCGCTACACGGGCGACCGCGAGCTGGAGAACCCGCTCGGCGCCGTCCAGATGGGCCTCATCTACGTCAACCCCGAGGGCCCCAACGGCAACCCGGACCCGCTCGCCGCGGCCCGCGACATCCGTGAGACGTTCCGCCGCATGGCGATGAACGACGAGGAGACGGTCGCCCTGATCGCGGGCGGTCACACCTTCGGCAAGACCCACGGCGCCGGCCCGGCGGACAACGTCGGCGACGACCCCGAGGCCGCCCCCATCGAGGCCCAGGGCCTCGGCTGGAAGAGCAGCTACCGCACCGGCAAGGGCGCGGACGCGATCACCTCCGGCCTGGAGGTCACCTGGACCACCACGCCCACGCAGTGGAGCAACGGCTTCTTCGACAACCTCTTCGGCTACGAGTGGGAGCTGACCCAGAGCCCCGCCGGCGCCAACCAGTGGAAGCCGAAGGACGGCGCGGGCGAGGGCACCGTCCCGGACGCCCACGACGCGTCGAAGAAGATCGCCCCCTCGATGCTCACGACGGACCTGTCGCTGCGCTTCGACCCGATCTACGAGCCCATCTCGCGACGCTTCCACGAGAACCCGGCGGAGTTCGCGGACGCCTTCGCGCGCGCCTGGTACAAGCTGACCCACCGCGACATGGGCCCGAAGTCCCTCTACCTCGGCGCCGAGGTGCCGCAGGAGACGCTGCTGTGGCAGGACCCGCTGCCCGAGGCGGAGGGTGCGGCCATCGGCGCCGAGGACGTCACCGCTCTCAAGGCGAAGCTCCTCGACTCCGGCCTGACCGTGGCGGAGCTGGTCTCCACCGCGTGGGCGTCGGCCTCGACGTACCGCGGCAGCGACAAGCGCGGCGGCGCGAACGGCGCGCGCATCCGTCTGGAGCCGCAGCGCGGCTGGGCGGCCAACGACCCCGACCAGCTGGCCTCGGTGCTGCGCACCCTGGAGGGCGTCCAGCGTGAGTTCAACGCCGGCGGCAAGCACGTCTCGCTGGCCGACCTGATCGTCCTCGGCGGCGTCGCGGCCGTCGAGAAGGCCGCCAAGGACGCCGGTCACGACGTCCAGGTGCCCTTCACGCCGGGCCGGGTCGACGCGACGGACGAGCACACCGACGCGGAGTCGTTCGCCGCGCTGGAGCCGACCGCCGACGGTTTCCGCAACTACCTCGGCAAGGGCAACCGCCTGCCGGCCGAGTACCTGCTGCTCGACCGCGCGAACCTGCTGACCCTGAGCGCCCCGGAGCTGACGGTCCTCGTCGGCGGCCTGCGCGCCCTCGGTGCCACGCAGGGACAGTCGGCGCACGGTGTCCTGACCGAGACCCCGGGCAGGCTGACGAACGACTTCTTCGTCAACCTGCTCGACCTGGGCACGACCTGGACGGCGACGTCCGAGGACGTGACCACCTTCGAGGCCCGCGACGCCTCGGGGCAGGTCAAGTGGACCGGTACGCGTGCCGACCTGGTCTTCGGCTCGAACTCCGAGCTGCGCGCGCTCGCCGAGGTCTACGCGAGCGACGACGCGAAGGAGAAGTTCGTGAAGGACTTCGTCTCCGCGTGGGACAAGGTCATGAACCTCGACCGGTTCGACCTGGTCTGACGACCGCGGCCGAACGTCTGGCGTCACCGGTCCGCGGACCGGTGACCGCCGACTGACGACCGCCGTCAGGGCCGGCCTCCTTCGGGGGCCGGCCCTGACGTGCGTCCGGCCCGCGGGGGCCGGCGGCTGCGGGGGCGCGGAGCCGCCGCTCAGGCGTCCGTCGCGGGGCACCCCCTAGGCTGGCCGTCATGAGCGCACACTTTGACGTGGTGGTCCTGGGCGCCGGCCCGGGTGGATATGTCGCGGCGATCCGGGCGGCCCAGCTCGGACTCAGTACGGCGGTCGTCGAGGAGAAGTACTGGGGCGGTGTGTGCCTGAACGTGGGGTGCATCCCGTCGAAGGCGCTGCTGCGCAACGCGGAACTGGCCCACATCTTCACCCAGGAGGCCAAGACGTTCGGCATCCGTGTGGACGGCGAGGTGACCTTCGACTACGGCCCCGCCTTCACCCGTAGCCGCAAGGTGGCGGACGGCCGCGTCAAGGGCGTCCACTACCTGATGAAGAAGAACAAGATCACCCAGTTCGACGGGCGCGGCACCTTCTCGGACGACCACACCCTCCAGGTCGCCCTCACCGACGGCGGCACGGAGACGGTCACGTTCGACCACTGCGTCATCGCCGCGGGCGCCACCACCCGGCTGCTCCCGGGAACGTCACTGAGCGAGCGCGTGGTGACGTACGAGGAGCAGATCCTGTCGGAGACCCTCCCGGAGAGCATCATCATCGCCGGGGCGGGCGCCATCGGCGTCGAGTTCGCGTACGTGCTCCACAACTACGGCGTCGAGGTCACCCTGGTCGAGTTCCTCGACCGGATCGTCCCGCTGGAGGACGAGGAGGTCTCCGCCGAACTGGCCCGGCGCTACAAGCGGCTCGGCATCAACGTGCTGACGTCCACCCGGGTGGAGGCCATCGACGACTCCGGTGACGCGGTCAAGGTCATGGTGACCACCGGCGGCCAGCGGCAGACGCTGGAGGCCGGCAAGGTGCTCCAGGCGATCGGGTTCCAGCCCCGGGTGGAGGGCTACGGCCTGGAGAACACCGGGGTCGAACTGACCGAGCGCGGCGCGATCGACATCGACGGCCGGGGCCGCACGAACGTGCCGCACATCTTCGCCATCGGGGACGTGACGGCGAAGCTGATGCTCGCGCACGCGGCCGAGTCGATGGGCATCGTGGCGGCCGAGGCGATCGCCGACGCCGAGACGATGGAACTCGACTACGTGATGATCCCGCGGGCCACCTACTGTCAGCCGCAGATCGCCAGCTTCGGATGGACCGAGGCGCAGGCCCGCGAGCGGGGCTTCGACGTCCAGGTGGCGAAGTTCCCGTTCACGGCGAACGGCAAGGCGCACGGCCTCGGCGAGACCGCGGGCTTCGTCAAGATCCTCTCCGACGCACGGTACGGAGAGCTCCTCGGCGCCCACCTGATCGGCCCCGAAGTCACCGAACTGCTGCCGGAGTTGACACTCGCCCAGCAGTGGGACCTCACCGTCCACGAGGTCGCCCGCAATGTGCACGGGCATCCGACGCTCGGCGAGGCGGTCAAGGAGGCCGTGCACGGACTGGCCGGGCACATGATCAACATGTGAGGACGGCCGGCCGTTCCCCGGGCGCCCTCCCCGGCGCGTGCCGCCTGTCCACGAGGCGGACGGCGCGAACAACAAGGTGTCGGGTGCATCTAGTGTGCGGGGTACGCCGACCGCAGAGGAGAGCCCGGTGATGGGTGAGGTGCCGACCGAGGAATCAGCCGATCTCCGAGAGGCTGTCGTCGCGCTCCGCGAGGTGAGCGTGCACCGTCACACGACGGGTCAGGTGATCCTTTCGGAGATCGACTGGACGGTGCGGTCCGGTGAGCACTGGGCGCTGCTCGGGGCCAACGGTGCGGGCAAGACGACGCTGCTGCGGCTCCTCGGTGCCCTGATGCATCCGACGACCGGGACCGTCGAGGTGCTCGGGTTCCGGCTGGGCCGTGTCGACGTGCGGGAACTGCGCGCCCGGATCGGCCACGTGAGCACCGCGCAGCGGGTGCCGCAGGACGTCACCGCCCACACGGTCGTGCTGACGGGTCACACCGGTACGGTTCAGCCGCTGTGGCGGAAGTACGACGACGCGGTGCGCCGGCGTGCCGACGAGCTGCTGGCCGAGCTGGACATCAAGGAGCTGGCCGACCGGCCGTACGGTGTCTGTTCGGGTGGGCAGCGGGCCCGTGTCCTGATCGCCAGGGCCCTGATGGCGGACCCGTCCCTGCTGCTTCTCGACGAGCCGTTCAACGCACTGGACCTGCCGTCCCGCGAGGATCTCGTGGACGCGATGCAGCGGCTGGCCGAGAGTCGTCCGGGCCTCGCGACGGTGACGGTGACCCACCATCTCGAGGAGCTCTCCCCGGCCGTCAGTCACACCCTGCTGCTGCGGGAGGGCCGCGTCCTCGCCCGCGGTTCCGTGGACGAGACCCTGACCGACACCTGGCTGACCGGCTGCTTCGGCCGCCCCATCACGGTGGCCCGGCACGACGGGCGCTGGGCGGCCTACTCCGGTCGCCCCGGCGGCCGCTGACGGACCGTTGCGACCGCGCGGCCGGGAGCGGTCGCCGCGGCGGATCGTCCCGCCGGTGTGTGGCGGCGGCGCTCATGGGCATGATCGGACGAGGGCTCCCGCGTGCGCGTGTGTGCGAATGGGGGCGCATCAAGAACCGGGGTGAGCCCTGTACGCGCCCCCTGCCGTGCGGCGAAAATGCGCCTGTCGAGGGTCATGTGGCCGAGCCATCGCCCACCCGCCGCCAAGTCACCAGGAAAGCAGGTCGGCTGCCGTGCTGTTGCGACTGCCCACGTCCGTGTCCGAAGCACAGGAGTGCATGGCCGAGGGGGCGGTGCCGATAGGCGGCGCGACGCTGGTGTGGGCCGGCTGGCAACGGGACGGTTTCCCCGAGCTGGCGATGTCACTGCGTGATCTCCCGGAGGCCAACACGATCGGGGACGGGACGCTGGGAGCGGCCGTGGTGCTGCACCGGATCGACGACCGCCTGCCGGAGGTGCTGCGCCGGGCCGCGGCCACCGTCGGCACCGGGGCGGTACGCAGGACGGCCACCGTCGGCGGCAATCTGGTCGGCAGCTCGTTGCGCTGCCTGCTGCCCGGGGCGCTCGTCCTGGACGCGCGCGCGGTCATTCTGGAACAGGACGGGGTCCGCGAGACCGATCTGGCGGAGGTCATCGCCAAGCGCCACCTCCTGCTCGGCCTGCGCTGGAGCGCTCCGACGGCCAGCAGCTACCACAAGTCGGAGGGCGCTGCGGGCGGGGCGCCGCCCCTCGTCGTGGCCGCCGCCCTGCATCCCGCCGCCGACGGACGGCGCCTCCTGCGCGTCGCCGTGCGCGACGGGTACGAGGTGCTCGGTGACAGCATCCTGTGCGACACGGACGCGGACGCCGTCATCGGCACACTGCGCAACGGCGATCTGGGCCAACTGCCGTCCGACGCCTGGGACATCATGAGCCGCCGCACCACCGACCTGCTGGCCCGCGGCGCGGAGTGACGGATCCACGAGGAAGGCCCGGCGGGAGGCGCGTCCGGGGACGGCGTTCCGGCCGGGCCTTCACGATCGTGGGCTACTCCCCTGCCGGGCCGCCTACCGTGGCGGGAACCGGGGCTGCGCGCCAGTAGCCGAGAGCGTGCACCCGTCGGCGGGGCACGTTCAGCTCCCTGCGGACGTGGGTCCCGAGGTTCCGCGTGGTCGTGGTGTCGCAGGTGATCCAGACATAGGGGTCGGGCTCGTCGCGGAGCAGGTCGGGAAGCTCGGCCGTCACCCGCTCGACGAGGTGGGCGCCGTCGTCGAGGCGGGGCACCGGACGCAGCTCGTGCCGGACCGGGTCGACCGCACACGGGAGACCGGCGGGGTCCCCCTCGAACCAGATCGTCGCGGGCGCCGAACCGAGCGCACCGAGCAGGGAGTTGAGGGCGGGCAGCGCGGCCGGGTCGACGACGGCGAAGAGGTGTGACGGCGCGGGGACGGGTTCCTCGAAGTCCGTCCCCTGGACCGTGGCCTCGATCGTGTCGCCGGGGCGCGCGCCGCGCGCCCAGTCGCTGGCGCACCCTTCGTGCAGCGCGAACTCGAGAGCGAAGGTGCCCGTCACCGGGTCCGGGTCGACCAGCGTGTACGCCCGCTGATGAGGCCGCCCCGCATCGGCGAACCAGAGGCGGACCCACATGGTCGGGTGGACGCCGGTCGCGGCGAGCAGTCCCCCGTCGGCGACCCGCAGGCGCCGGTAGAGCGGTGCCACGTCCTCCACGTCCGTCACGGTGAGGACGAAGTCCCTGGCCCTCAGCAGTTTGAGGACCGCACCCTCCCAACCACGTCGCTGCCCCATCCACCCTCTCCCCTCCGAAAACGATCTTTTGGAAATCTTAGGCAAGCCTAACCTAATATGAGCCGCCTCCGGTCGCGACGGACCGACCCGCACAAGGAGATCCATGTCTGACATATGCGCCCCCACCCGCCCGTTCGTGCACGAGGAGCACGTCCCCGGCGCCGGCGTCTTCCGAGTCCTGCCCCTCGACCCCACCGTCGACTGCGGGACGATCCACGCGTGGGCGAGCCAGGAGCGTGCCGCGTTCTGGGGAATGAACGAGTTGACGGTGGACCAGATCGTGGCGATCTACAGCGAGTTGGAGGAGCTGACGACCCACCACGCCTTCATGGTGGAGAAGGACGGTGAGCCGGTCGCCCTGCTGCAGACCTACGAGCCGGAGGCGGACCGCGTCGGCGAGTGCTACGAGGCCCGCCCCGGGGACATCGGCATCCACCTGCTGCTGGCGCCCCCGGGTCCGGAGGGGAGCCACGCGGGCTGGACGGCGTCCCTGTCCGCCGTGATCGCCGCGTACGTGCTGCGCGGGCTCGACCGGCAACGCGTCGTCACCGATCCCGACGTCCGCAACCAGAAGGCCATCGGCAGACTGCTCAGACAAGGGTTCGTGATCGGGCCCGTGGTCGTCCTGCCCGAGGTGGCCCTTCCGGAGGTTCATCTCCCCCAGAAGCACGCCCAGTTGGCCTTCCTGCCGCGCGAGGTCGTCTTCCCCGACGGCTCCTGAGGTACGAGGCCGACCCGTCGGTTCCGGAGTCGCGCCGGGCGCCAGCCGTACCGCCGCAGCGCCGCAGCGCCCACGCAGGGAATTCAACAGGGCTCACCGTCCAGCCCGGATCGGGAGGCGCGGGTACACGCGGGACCGTCGGGGAGGGATCCGCACCGCATCCTCAGCGAGGTGTTGACCTGCGTATTCGCGGCGTACCGCGCAGGGGTGCGCCGCCGGGCGGCGCCGTCTTCGCATCGGCCGCCATGGCCCGGCAGAATTCATCGACGTGGAAATCGGCGCGCCGGCCGCCGAGTCTGATTCCAGGCACCGGGATCCGCCCGGACCGCTCGGACGAAGGACAGAGGCCATGCCCTCCACGCGCGCCCAAACCGCCGGCCCGGCGCCGGCCGCACGCCACCATCTGATCCTGGTGGTCACCTGCCTGGCCCTCGGCACCGTGGTCGCCGCCATGGCCTCGCTGAACGTGGCCCTGCCCGACCTCGCCCGCGAGACCCACGCCACGCAGACGCAGTTGTCCTGGATCATCGACTCCTACAGCCTCGTCTTCGCCTCGCTGCTGCTTCCGGCCGGTGCGCTCGGCGACCGTTTCGGCCGCAGGCGGGCCCTTCTCGCGGGGCTCACCCTCTTCGGAGCAGGATCGGCAGCGGCGTCCCTCACCACCGACCCCTCGACGCTGATCGCCCTGCGCGGGGTGCTGGGCGTGGGTGCGGCCCTGGTCATGCCGGCCACGCTGTCCACCATCACCAGCACGTTCCCCCGCGCCCGGCGGGCACAGGCGGTCAGCGTGTGGGCGGCGGTCGCCGGGGCCAGCGCGCTGGTCGGACTGTTCGCCACCGGCGCCCTGCTGGAGGGCTGGTCGTGGCGCTCGGTGTTCCTGCTGAACGTGGCCCTGGCCCTGGTCGCGCTGATCGGGACCCTGCTCTTCGTCCCCGAGTCCGCGGAACCGCAGCAGCCCCGCCTCGACATCGGGGGTTCCCTCCTCGCCGTCGCCGGTCTGGTCGCGCTCGTCTACTCGGTGATCGAGGCGCCGACCCGCGGATGGGCCGACCCGGTCACGCTCGGCGGCATCGGCCTCGGGCTGGTGATCCTGGCCGGCTTCGTCCTCTTCGAGCTGCGCCGCGCCAACCCGCTGCTGGACCCCCGGCTGTTCCGCAACCACCACTTCGCCGCCGGTTCACTGTCGATCATGCTTCAGTTCTTCGTCTTCTTCGGCTTCATCTTCGTCATGATGCAGTACCTCCAACTGGTCCGCGGAGACAGCGCGTTGATGGCCGCCACCTCGATGCTGCCGATGGCCCTGACGATGGTGCCGGTCTCGCGTGCGACGCCGCGGCTGGTGGCCCGGTTCGGTTTCCGCAGGCCGTGGGTGGCAGGCCTGGTGGGCGTCGCCGGCGGGATGGGCGTGCTCTCCCTGCTCGACGCGTCCAGCCCGTACTGGCTCATCGCGACCGGTCTCGTGCCGCTGGGCGCCGGAATGGGGCTGGCCATGACCCCGGCCACGACGTCCATCACGGACGCCCTGCCGCGCTCCCTGCAGAACGTCGGGTCCGCGATGAACGACCTGGCGCGTGAGCTGGGCGGGGCCCTCGGGATCGCCGTCCTCGGCAGCCTGCTGAGCGCCGCCTACCGTGACCACCTGAGCCTGCCGGGCCTGCCGGACCACGAGGCGGACGCGGCCCGCTCCTCCCTCGCTGCCGCCCACGCCATCGGCGGCCCGGTCTCCGGCCACGCGACGACCGCCTTCGTCGACGGCATGCACGTCGCACTCCTGGGCGCCGCGGCCGCGGCGGTGCTGGCCGCGGTGACCGTCGCGCTGCTGCTCCGTTCCGCCCCGCTCCAGAAGCCGTTCGACGACGAGGCGACGGACGTGACGGGTCCGGCCGACACCGAGGAGCACGAGCAGCCCGCGTACCGGTGAATCCCACGGGTCGGGGCCGGGAGGTCTCCGCAGCCCGGGACGGACACCAGGTCGGCGCCCCGCATCGAGCGGGGCGCCGGCCCCTTCGTGTACACGCCCACCCGTACCCGTACCCGTACCCGTACCCGTACTTCGCGCACTTCGACCGGCCGCGTGCGCGTCGGAGCGGCACGTACGGCGGGCGGGCGACCGGGCGGGGTCAGGGGCGGGCCGCCGGTGGCCGGACCGGACGGCTGCGGGGCGCCTGACGACCGGGGCCGCGCAGCGCCTGGCGCAGTTGCGGGCTCACGAAACGGACCACCTCTTCGACGCTCATGGACACGATCGGCTCCAGGCGCAGCAGGTAGCGCGTGGCGATGAGCCCGCCGATCACCGTGGTGAACGAGGCGGCGCGCTGCCGGGCCTCCCGGCCGGGCACGAGACCCGCGATGCGTTCCACGATCTCCCGCTCGACCGCTTCCTTGACCAGTTCTCCGAAGCCGTCGTCGTCGATCGCGCTCTTCAGCATCGCGAGCAGCGGCGGCCCCGACACCGGGTCGTCCCAGACAGCGAGGACCTGGCGCAGGACCCGTTCGGGAAACGTGCTCAGGTCCCCGTCCTCGGCGACCTGCGCGAGGATCTCGGCCGGGTTGGCGCCGAGCGCCAGAGCGGCCCCGAACAGGCCCTTCTTGGAGCCGAAGTAGTAGCTGATCAGGGCGAGATCGACCCCGGCCTCGCCGGCGACGGAACGCAGCGTGACCGCGTGATAGCCGTCCTCCAGGAAGCGACGCCGTGCCACGTCGAGGATCGCCGCCCGGGTGTCCGGACTGCCCGGCCTGCGCCCACGCTGCGGCCCGGATCCATTCGTCACGGATGAATTCTAGGGTTCGCGGCGCTGTCCCGATACGCCGGTCAAGACGCGGATTCCACCGGTGTGAAGCTCTCCGGAACGATTCTCACGAAATGATGTCGTTCATCCATATGAGTGGTGCATCACACATCGGGGCCGTAGCGTCGGGGCAGAGACGGAAGCCGGTGATCACCTACCGGCGACCGAACGACCGTCGTCCCGCACGGAGCACACATATGCGCAGCAGCACAGCGAGAACAGCAATCACCCTCTGCGCGGCCGCCTCGCTCGCCGCGGTCATGGGTACCGCCTCGGCAGCTCCGCAGGTCCCCGCGGCCGCCCGGGCTCCGCAGCCGAAGCAGTCGGCGCCCGTCCTGGTCGACTGCCTCTGGAAGCCGGACGTCCGCCCGACGAACTTCATCCTGGCCTGCGGCGACGGGAACAGCCGGCTCGTGTCGCTGCACTGGTCGCACTGGAACCAGAGTTCGGCGGAGGCCCGGGGCGTCAACGTGGTGAACGACTGCAAGCCGTACTGCGCGGCGGGCACATTCCACTCGTACCCCGTCGTCGTGAAGCTGGATCACCCGCAGTCGTGGAAGAAGAAGCCCCACCAGCGGCACTACACGCAGATGACGCTGGTGTACACCCACGACCGACCCGCGGGGTTCGACCGCACGGTCAGTTATCCGCTGTGGAACTGACGTCGCCGAACTGACGTGGAACTGACGTCGGCCCGCCGCCCGGCCACCCGCGCGGCGCGCCGACAGCGGGCTCGTGGACCCGCCGGGATCGCCTCCGAGGACGGCCGACGAGCCGGGACACCGCGGCGGTCCCGGCCCCACCCGGAGCCCGTGATCCGAAAATCAGGGCAAACTGGACGCGTGGGCAACCGGCGCATGTCAGTGGGCGGCCTCGTGGAGCAACCGACGGGTCGCGGCCTGGTGGCGATCCCGCTGGCGTTGATCGTCGTGATCGCGGTCGTGGACATCCGCTCCCCCACCGACGTGCATCTCGGCCCGTTGCTGGTCATCGCGCCCACGCTCACGGCTTCGTTCGCCGGCCCCCTCCTGACCGCACTGGTCGGGCTCCTGGCCGTGATCGCCCAGGTCGTCATCGCCGTGTTCCACGGCGGCCTGACCACCACCAACCACATGGCGCAGATCATCGCGCTGATCGTGCTCTCCGCGCTGGTGGTGTTCGTGTGCCACGTACGGGAGCGGCGGGCGCGTGAGCTGGTGCGGGCCCGGTCGGTGGCGGAGACGGCCCAGCGCGTCCTGCTGCGCCCGCCCCCACGCCGGATCGGCCCGCTGCGCACGGCCTGGCTGTACCTGGCGGCCGAGGACGACACACAGATCGGCGGCGACCTGTTCGCCGTCACCCGGGCCGCCGGAGCGTCCACCCGCGTGATCATCGGTGACGTGCGGGGCAAAGGGCTGGCCGCCATCGGCGAGGCCTCGGTGGTGCTGGGTGCCTTCCGCGAGGGGGCCCACCGGTACGCGACCCTGCCGGAACTGACGGCGGCCCTGGAGGTGAGCGTGTGCCGTGACCTGGACGAGGTGGCCGACACCGAGCACGATCCCGGCGAGCACTTCACCACGGCCCTCGTCCTCGACATCCCCGACACCGACGCCGAGGTCGGGATGATCAACTGCGGCCATCCCCCGCCGCTGCTCCTGCGCGACCGCGAGGTCACGGTCCTGCACGCCCGGCACCCGGTCCCGCCGCTGGGCATGTGCGAGCTGCCCGCCGCGAGCCATCACACCGATCCGTTCACCTTCGAAGCCGGTGACCTGCTGCTGCTCTACACCGACGGTGTGATCGAGGCCCGGTCACCGAGCGGCGCCTTCTACCCCCTGGCCGAGCGGCTCGCGTCGTTCCCCGCGTCCGGTCCCGACACCCTGCTGCGGCGCATCCACGACGACCTGGTCCGCCACATCGGCGACGAGCCGGCCGACGACGCCGCCCTCCTCGTCATCGAACGCACCACCGCCCACCACCTGCGGCTCCCCCATCGCGGGCAGCACGCGGAGGGACCGGTGCCGCGGTCCGACGACGCGTCCTGACCGGGCCGACCGGCCGACTCGGTTCGAGTGGCGGGGCCGGAGGCGACGGGGCCACGATGGAGGTAGAGCTGCTCGGCGGCGGGGACGAACGCAGGGAGGCGCCCGTGGCGCACATCTTCGGAACCGACGTGCTCGTCGCGGGCGCCGGCCCGGTGGGCCTCACCGCGGCCGTGGAACTGCGCAGGCGCGGTGTGCGCTGCCGGATCGTCGACCCGCTGCCGGCCCGCCTCCCGTACGCGAAGGCCGTGGGCATCCAGCCCCGCACCCTGGAGATCTGGGACCACATCGGGCTCGCCCGCACGGCTCTCGAAGCGGCGGTGCCCATGTACGGGCAGCTCACCTACGTCGACGGAGTCGAGCAGCCCCGGATCGACCTCGTGCTCCCGCCCGAGGTGCCCTACGGATTCGCCGCGCTGCCGCAGTACGAGACGGAGCGCATCCTCGACGAGTTCCTCCAGCGGTTCGGGACGACGGTCGAGCGCGGCACCGAACTGGTCTCGTTCGACCAGGACCTCGACGGGGTGACGGTCGCGCTGCGGTCGGCGTCCGGCGTCGAGGAGGAGGTCAGGGCGCGGTACCTGGTGGGCTGCGACGGCGCCCACAGCACCGTCCGCAAGCAGTTGGGGCTCACGTTCGAGGGCAGCGCCTTCCCGGAGGAGTACATGCTCGGCGACGTGGAGGTCGACTGGGACCTCCCGCAGGGGTACGGCGTGCGCGCCATGCACCACGACGCCGCCGGCGCCGTGGACGATCTGCTGGTCTGCATCCCGCTGCCGGGCAGGGGCCGTTACCGCATGTCGATGACGGTGCCGCCCGAACTCTCCGCCGCGGCACGGCAGTCGAAACCGTCCGACGACATCGCCCACGGACTGGAGAGCGGCACAGGTCCCGCCCTCTCCGACATCCAGACCGTCCTGGACCGGCTCTCCCCCCGGCCCACCACCGCGTCCGCACTGCGCTGGTCCTCGGTGTTCCGCATCAGCCACCGGATCGTCGACCGGTACGGCGACGGGCGCGTCTTCGTGGCGGGCGACGCGGCGCACATCCACCCGCCGACCGGCGCCCAGGGCATGAACACCGGCATCCAGGACGCCTGGAACCTGGCCTGGAAACTCGCCCTCGCGATCGAGGGCGGTACGCATTCCAGCCTGCTCGCCGCGAGTTACGACGCCGAGCGGCGGCCCGTCGGCGAGGAGGTCGTGGAGCGCACGGTCCGGCACGCGGGCCAGGGCATCCAGGCTGACGCGAGCGACCCGGCGACCCTGATGCTGCGCGAGGCCCAGCTCCTCGTCGGCTACCGCGGCAGCCCGATCGTCGACCCGGAGTCTCCGGGTCCCGCCCCGCAGCCGGGGGACCGCGCGCCCGACTGCGCCGGTCTCGCGGCACCCGTCGCGACCTATCCGCTGCGCCTGTACGACGTTCTGCGCGACCGCGAGCACGTGCTGCTCCTGTACGGCGACACGGACCGGGACGGCGACGGTGTCGGCCAACTCGTCGACCTCGCCCGCGATCTCACCCGCGACCGCGTCGACGTCTGCGTCATCCTCCCGCCCGAGGCCCGGCCCGACGCAGGGAGCCCGCCCGTCTACGTCGACACACTCGGCGAGTTCGCCCGCCTCTACGCGGTGCCGGACCGGGCGACGGCGTTCCTGATCCGCCCGGACGGCTATCTCGCCGCCCGCCTCTGCCCACCCACGGTGTCCGGGCTGACGGCGGCCCTGGCGCGCCCCTTCGCCCCGCCGGGCTACGCGTAGCGCGGACGCGGTCCGTCCGGAGTCGCATCAACAACAGCGACCCGGGGGCCGGTCGGGCGAACACGCGCAGACCCCGTCACTCCATCAACCGGGCCGCGAGGGTCGCTCCTAGTTCCCAGCAGGCCTCGATGTCGGCCTTGCCCGGTTCGCCGGTCACCGTCACGGCCTCGGCGGCACGCCGCCAGCCGAGGCCCGTCGTGATCGTCTCGATGCCGCGCACCGCTCCGGTGACGTCGTTGCCGCCGTGCACGTAGTACCCGAAGGGCCGCCCGGCCGTCGTGTCCAGACACGGGTAGTAGACCTGGTCGAAGAAGTGCTTCAACGCACCCGACATGTAGCCGAGGTTCGCCGGAGTGCCGAGCAGGCAGGCGTCGGCGTCGAGCACATCCGAAGCGGTCGCACTCAGCGCGGCGCGCCGCACCACCCGTACGCCCTCGATCTCGGGAGCGGTCGCCCCGGAGACCACGGCTTCGAACAGGGCCTGGCAGTTGGGCGAGGGGGTGTGATGGACGATCAACAAGGTAGCCACCCCTGCACCTTGCCGCCCCGCCCTGCCCACCGCAAGCACCACCGGGACAGCCGGCCCCGTCGGCCGACACGGGCCGCCTGCTACGCTTGACCCCGAGCCCACACCGAACACCCGGTGCAGGGCCCGGCGTTGGTGGTCCAAGGAAAGACGCCCCGCTTCCTGCGGGGAAATGCAGGTGCAAGGCCTGCCCGGCGCTCCACGCACACCGCCCTCGGTTCTCCGGGGGCGGTGTTGTCGCATGCGCATCGGGGCCGGCGCGAACGAGGGCCGGGAAAGTCGATTCCCGTCCGACCGGCGGCTCGGCCAGCATGAGGGCGTGACCGCCTCCCCCTCCGCCGGAGGACCACCCGAGCATCTGCGCTTCGCGATGTACCTCAGCGCACTCGAGGCCGTCCCGGAGGACGAGGAAGCCCGGCTGATCGTCGAGGTGTTGCGCGACACGGATGCCCGGATGGCGAGTAGCGCCGTGGGCCGCCATCTGGACCGGCGTGCCGCCGTGTTGCTGACCGGTGACCGGTTCGCCGCCTGGGTGCGTCTCATGACCGACCTCACAGCCGAACAGCCCTTCCTCCGTCGCCGACTGGAGGAATGGACCCGGCTCAGGGCCGTCGTGCTCGACCAGGCGTGGACCGCCGAGGAACTGACCGCCGGCTCCGAGTGGTTGCAGCGCGCCGTCGTGGCCACACCGACCGCGGCCCCGCGCGAGGCCCTCCGTCTGCTGGCCGAACGCGGAAGGACGCGCCGGGTGCGTGCGGCGGCGAGGACACGACTCTCGCACGTGGCCACACATGACAGAGGGCCCGGCACCAGTGGTGCCGGACCCTCTGTCTTCGAGTAGCGGGGACAGGATTTGAACCTGCGACCTCTGGGTTATGAGCCCAGCGAGCTACCGAGCTGCTCCACCCCGCGTCGTTGAACACAACCCTACGCCATGTTTCGCGGGTTCAAGACCATGATCGGTCTCAGGCTCGGGGAGTGGGTGTGGGCGGTGCTTCCGTGGGCGGGCGGGCCGAGGGTCCGGTCAGGCGGGCCAGCCAGGTTCTGGTGGCCCGGGGTGTGCGGAGGCGGACGACCTTCAGAGGGGTCGGGCGGGGCACCTCGCAGCGGGCGGCGATGTCGGATCTGCGGGTCGCGTACTGCGACCAGGCCCACCACACCGGGTGCTCGGCATCGAACCACGAGCCGAACGTCTCCACGTTGCCGCCGAAGACCCGGCGTCTCAGCAGGGTGCGGGCCGCCGACCTGCGCAGCACCCGGCGCATGACCACCGTACGGGGATGGTCCAGCCAGACGACGGTGTCGGCACGTTCCCACAGCAGGTCGCGCACGCTGGGGTGGCCGAAGGAGTCGATCACCCAGGCCGGCCCCTCGCTGAGGCGCGACACGTCGTCGACCAGGTGGGGATTCTCGCGCCAGCCGGGTCCCGTGATGGCCAGGGCGTCCATCTCGTGGAACGGGATGCCCAGCCGTCCGGAGACGGCGCGCGCCAAGGTCGTCTTGCCGGCGCCGGTGCTTCCCACGACCAGGATTCTTCGCATACTCGATCTTCACCGCACACGTCGGTTCCGGGCAACATCCCCGGAGGCGCGGACGCCCGAGCGGGCCGCGTCGACAACGACCGCGGCCCGCACCGCCCAGCCGTCTCTACGGCGGGCCGGCACAGGCCGGGGCGCTCCACCGCGTCTCACACATCGGTGGGCAGACCGCTCACCTCGGCGATGCCGCGCAGTTCCTCGTCCTGGCGGTGGCGCTCACCGATGAAGTCGGCGATCTCCTTGCACCGCTCGGGATCGTCGGCCGTACCCGAGTCCGTCACGACCCGGACGACACCGATCTCCTCGGTCTCCAGCTCGACGATCCGGTTGTCCAGGCGGCCCGTCACGGCCACCGCGACCACGAGGGAGGCCTCGTCACGGACCTCCTGCGGGACGTCGTCGGCGTCTTCGCCGTCCAGGTTCAGTTCGATCGCTCCAGCCCTCTCCTCCCTGATCGCTTCGAGTACGGGCTCGACCATGCGCAGCAAGAGCGCGTAGTCCGCCGGAGCCATGCGCAGGCGGAGCATTTCGAGGTACAGGTCGAGGGGCCGGTCATCCGGTGCCTGCTCTGATGCGTCCATGGAGCTTCGCCTTCCCCAATGTGGACGACATGATCGCGTCTCACCCCAGGATGCTGTGAATCGGCGCACACCGCTGGTCGAGATCGCCTCCCGGGACACTTCCGAGGGGGCTTGTTCCCAGCGTGGGCCGGGCACAAGCCCCCTCAGGACTCATTCGTACGACCGGGCGTCCGGCGTATCCCAGGACGCTTCCGTCAGGACTCGTCCCTCCTTCTCGCCGGACGCCGGTGTCACAGGGCGCCCCGCCTGATCCTGCGGAGCAGGACGAATCCGGCGATCACGAAGATCCCGCCGATCGCGGCCGGCCACAGCTGCGCACCGGTGTCGGCGAGCCCACCGCCCGCGACGGCCTGCGGTTCGGTCTGCGAGGCTGCCGACGGAGCGGATCCGGCCACCGGGGCGGTCGACGCGGCCGTCCCCACGTCGCCCGAGCCGTCGTCCGAGTCGTCGTGTGAGCCACCGGCCCCGGCGGCGTGACCCGAGGAGGTGACGTCGGCCTTGGGTTCCGCCTCGATCGGCGACGCGTCGTCGTCGCCGGCCGGCTCGGTGCCCTGGGTGCCGGCCGGGGGCTCCGCGGTCTGGCCGCCGTCGTCGTCACCGGGGGCCTGGCCGCCGTCGTCGTCGGACGGGTCGTCGGCGGGGGGCGCCGGCTGCTCCGAGGGCTCCTCGGAGGCGTTCGGGGGCTCCGCGCTCTCCGAGGGGTTCGGAGGCTCGGCGCTCTTCGACGGCTCCTGCGGTTTGCCGGTCTCCTCGGGGTCCTGGGAGTCGTCGTCACCCGCGCCGACCCCGCACTTCCGGCCCTGGTTGATGCAGTCGACCGCGTCCTTCATCAGGCCGTCGTCGAAGACGTTGATGAAGTCGCCGTGGTCGGTGACCGGCTTGTGCAGCTGCTCCGGGAAGGAGTCCACCGCGAAGAGCGGCGACGTACGGCCACCGTCCTTCAGGCTCGGCGCGTCCACGTCGTAGACGATGCGCTGCACCAGTTGCGGGATGGCCTTGAATCCGCCGGGGCAGTTGCCCTCGGCGTCCTGGAACGCCACGTGGGTGCGGTGGTTGGCGCTGTCGATGTTCGCGCCGTCCCAGCAGCTCTGGAACCTGAACGTGCGGACCACGTCGCTGCCCTGGGGGCAGACCGGGTACTTGTCCTTCAACTGCCGGTCCTCGAAGCCCGTGCAGCTCCAGGAGGCGTTGGCGTTCGCGGTGCCGTTGACGAAGGCCTTGGCGTCACCGGTGATGATGCGCAGCAGCCGCGGCATGGCCGTGACCTTGCCGCGCGCGTTGCCCACGAAGGTCAGCGTGACCTGCTTGGGCGTGACGATCTCGCCGGCGTTGCCCTCCGTGCCGCCGCCCGCCGCGTCGGCGTCGCGTTCGCGGGTGCCGTTCTGGAGCCGCAACACCGGCCAGTAGTAAGTGGACTTGTCGCCCTTGTCCTGGCAGGTGGTGTCGGCCTTGGCCAGGTCGTCGTCACTGGCGAAGGCGTTGTTGGACTGGTTGCCGACGTAGTCGTGGAAGTGGTGGGCGCCGTTGGTGACGCCGGGGGCCACGATCACGTTGTCCGAGTTGAACAGGCCGTTCGCGTTCACACCGCAGCTCGTGACGAACTCGCCGGTGGAGGCGCCGTCCTGGGGCCGCGGGGTCTGCGCGGCGGGCTGGACGGAGTTGATGTCGGCGAAGTCCGCCACCACGGGGCCGTTCCCGGCCGGCGCGTCACCGCCGCCCTGCTGCCCCTCCTGCCCCTGGGCGCCCTGGTCCTGCCCGGCCTGCCCTTCCTGTCCCTGGTCCTGCCCGCCGCTCTGGTCACCGTTCTCGTCCGCGCCGCTCTGGTCGCCGCTGGAGCGAAGGGTGCAGGCCGCCAGGTCGTCGAGTCCCCCGGGCCGGTCGCCCGCGGCGTCGACGGCGGTGACGATGCGGCCGATCGACTCCGACCGCTTCTCCTTCAACGGGTTCATGACCGCGTCGGCGCCGCTGTCGCCGTTCTGCTCCATCTGCGCTCCGTCGGAACGGAGTTGCTGATAGGCCTCGGCGATCTGCTGGTCCAGCGCGGCGAGTTCCTTGTCGACGTCGCCCTTCGCCGCGTCGGGCACGGTCGTCAACTTCTCGCCGACGTCGGGGCAGTCGATGGTGGCCGCTCCGGCCGACAGGACATGACTGCCGGCACCCTGCGCGCCTCCACCCCCGCCGCTCTCGGTGGCCGAGGCGTAGACGTTGACGGCGACGAGCCCGCCTCCGCCCAGAATCAGCGCGACTGCTGCAGAGGTTGCGCGTCGTGCGCCCGTGGGGCGTCTGCGCCTGTTGCGTCCCAAGGAAATGCTCCTACGCGTCGTGGTCGGCCCCGCCTGAAAATCCCCCAGCCCTATACGCGAGGGGGCGCCGGTGTGTTCAGCCGTCCCGCGAATTCACAGCAACCCCGTATGGAGCAACGGTCCGAGGCGTCGCCGCGATCATGACCGGGGAGGCGCCCACCGGGCGTACCGCACCCGCCGGGCGGCCGTCCGCGAACCGCCCGTGGACCCTCCGCGCTTGCACCGGCCGCCGAGCGATGGCCTGATGGGAACACTGCACCACCCCTGGGTCGTGGCCGAGGCCGAGCCGGTGGGGCAGGGTCGCCTGCTCCGCCGTCTCCACCGTGGGCACGACCAGGGCCACGGCAGGAGGCGGGTGAAGCAGGTGACGGGAGTCGCGCACGACTACGCGGGCGTGTTCCACGCGCTGCCCGGCATGGTCGCCCTGCTCACCCCCGAACTGGTCTACGTCGACGCCAACGACGACTACCTGAACAGTTCCGGCCGTTCCCGTGAGCAGTTGGTGGGGCGGTATCTGTTCGACGTGTTCCCCGACCGGCCGGACGATCCGGCGTCCGACGGGGTGCGCAACCTCGAGGCGTCGCTGCGCCGTGTGGTGGAGACCGGGCAGCGCGACACCATGGCCCTCCAGCGCTACGACGTCGAGTCCCTGGAGCGGCCGGGTGTCTGGCAGGAGCGGTACTGGAGTCCGGTCAACGCTCCCCTGCTCGACGAGGACGGCAGGGTGGTGCTGCTCGTCCACCGGGTGGAGGAGGTCACCGAGCTGATCCGGGCCCGGGGCAGGCGGACCGACGCCGACCGGGCACGTTTCCTGGAGGCCGAGCTGTTCAGCCGCGCCCGGGAGCTCCAGGAGATCAACGAGCGCCTGCGGCGGGCCCACGCCCGGGAGCGCGAGGTCGCCCTCGCCCTCCAGGACGCGCTGCTGCCGGCAGCGCACTACATGGGCCCGCACCGGGCCGCCGTGCGCTACCGGCCGGCCACCAGCGCTCTCAACGTGTGCGGCGACTGGTACGACCTGGTGGACCTCACCGACGGCCGGATGTCGATCGCCGTGGGCGACGTGGTCGGCCACGGACTGGCGGCCGCCTGCGTCATGGGCCAGTTGCGCAGCGCCCTCAGCGCCGCGTCACGCGCTTCGAGCAGCCCCGCCCGCGCCCTTGAGGTGCTCGGCCTGTACGCGCGTTCCGTGAAGGGCGCCGAGTCCACCACGGCGGTGACCGTCCGCGCCGACTGGGAGACCCACTCCCTCACCTACAGCAGCGCCGGGCACCTCCCGCCGCTCCTGCTGCGCGGCGACGGACGGGTGGAGTTCCTGGACCGGGCGACCGATCCGCCGCTCGGGGCCCGGCCGGACCACGTGGCGCGCCCCGAGGCCACCACCGACTTCGCCGAGGGCGACACGCTGGTCCTGTACACCGACGGTCTGGTCGAGCGCCGCGGGGAGGACATCGACGTGGGTCTCGGGCGTCTCGCCGCCTCCCTGTCCGACCACCGGGCCGACGAGCCCGAGGTGCTCGCCGACGCGCTGCTGTCGGAGCTGCTTCCGCCCGGCGGCGCCACGGACGACACCGCCCTGGTGATCCTGCGCCTCTGAGCGGGCCGCCGGGGAGATCGGGCGACGGCGCTCAGTGGCTGCCGGTGA
This sequence comes from Streptomyces sp. M41(2017), assembly GCF_002078175.1. Classification (GTDB taxonomy): domain Bacteria; phylum Actinomycetota; class Actinomycetes; order Streptomycetales; family Streptomycetaceae; genus Streptomyces. The sequence goes on from NZ_MWFK01000002.1 coordinate 794,498, forward strand.
GTTCACCGCTCAGCGTGCCGTGGATGCGGGCGCTGCGCTCGTTCAGGCCGGTGATCCGGACGTTCTTCCCCCGCTGGGCGTACTTGGCCTCGATCGTGTCCAGGGCCGCGACCGAGGAGGCGTCCCAGACGTGGGTGGCGGACAGGTCGATGACGACCTCGCCGGGGTCGTCCGCGTAGTCGAAGCGGGTGACGAGTTCGTTGGCGGAGGCGAAGAAGAGCTCGCCGGTGACCCGGTAGAGGACGCTCGTGCCGTCGGGGTCGATGACCGAGGTGACGTCGGCGGCGTGGGCGACCCGCTTGGCGAAGATCAGCACGGCGGCGACGGAACCGACGACCACCCCGATGGCGAGGTTGTGGGTGGCCACCACGCAGACGACCGTGAGGACCATGACGGTGATCTCCCCCGCCGGCATCCGCTTCAACGTCCTCGGCGCGACGGAGTGCCAGTCGAAGGTGGCGACCGACACCATGACCATGACGGCGACCAGGGCGGCCATCGGGATGTCGGAGACGACGGGCCCGAAGACGACGCAAAGCACCATCAGGAACGTTCCGGCCAGGAACGTGGACAGGCGGGTACGGGCGCCGGAGACCTTGACGTTGATCATCGTCTGGCCGATCATCGCGCAGCCGCCCATGCCGCCGAGGAACCCGGTGACGATGTTGGCGATGCCCTGGCCCACGGACTCCCGGGTCTTGTCGGACCGGGTGTCGGTGATCTCGTCGACGAGCTGGGCCGTCATGAGCGACTCCATCAGGCCGACCAGCGCCATGGCGAGGGCGTAGGGAGCGATCGTCGTGAGGGTGTCGAGCGTGAAGGGCACGTCCGGCAGGCCGGGGACCGGAAGCGACGAGGGCAGGTCACCGCGGTCGCCGACGGTGGGAACCGCGATGCCGGCCGCGAGGGTGATCACCGTCAGCACGACGATCGAGACCAGCGGCGCCGGGACCACCTTCGTGATCCTCGGGAAGAGGACCATCAGCGCGAGCCCGGCGGCGGCCAGCGGGTAGACCGCCCAGGGCACGTCCGTCAGCTCCGGCACCTGCGCCAGGAAGATGAGGATCGCGAGGGAGTTGACGAAGCCGACCATCACGCTGCGCGGGACGAACCGCATCAGCTTGGCGACTCCGAGCGCGCCCAGCACGATCTGGAGGACACCGGCGAGGATCACGGCGGCGACGAGGTACCCGAAGCCGTGCTCCCGGTTCAGCGGAGCGATGACCAGGGCGACCGCGCCCGTCGCCGCCGAGATCATCGCCCGGCGCCCGCCGACGACGGAGATCGTCACCGCCATGGTGAACGAGGCGAACAGGCCGACGGCCGGGTCGACCCCGGCGATGATCGAGAACGAGATCGCCTCGGGGATGAGCGCGAGCCCGACGACCAGACCGGCCAGCGCCTCGGTGCGCCAGACCTTCGGATCGGAGAGCCAGGCGGGGGCGGGCGGGCGCAGCCGGGAGGCCGCGGACAGCGGTGAGAACATGCAACCGTTTCCGTGTCGGGCGCCCGCGCCCAGACCCTGGACACACCGCGCGTCGTGCTCGTTCGTCCCGTCGCGCTCGGTCTCCGGGGGACGCGGCGTCCTCGGTGCGTGCCACGCCGGCGCGGTGGCTTGCCGGGGAGGTGGTGCGACGGGACACCTGGCGGGCGTCGTTGCCCGGGGTCCGTGCCGTCGCCGGCCGGAGGCACCTGGACCGTCGGGGCCGACCGCCGTCACGCCTAGCGGCGCGTCCGGCACGCGAAGACTCTAGCCTGACGCGGGCGACGGTGTGACGCGGCTCCGGCGGCGTCCGAACTCCCGTTGCTCACGGGTCGGCTCGGCCGTGTGCTGCCGGTCTGCGACCGTCCCCCAGGGGCGTGCGGGTCTCCCTGACAGGCGGGCCCGACGGCTCGCGTAGGCGTCGTGGGCCGGTGACCAGGACCCCGGCGCCGCTACGGCCGCGCCGGGGAGGTCCTGGTGAGGAGGACACGGCCGCTCGCGCCCGCGAACAGCAGGCCCGCCACCATGCAGACCAGGGAGAGGGCCGGCCCGGAGCGCCAGTCGACGGCCGAGGCGCGGCACGCGAGGACGACGGTCACGGTGACGGCGGTGCACGGCAGGGCGATCAACGCGGCGCCGGTGCGGGTGAGGTCGTCCTCGGCGAGGGCACCGAGGACACCGACTCCGAGGGCGAGCGCCCACACGCCGAGTGCCTGGGCGTCCGCACGGTTGGTGGCCCAGGGTACGAAGCCGCCCCAGAAGCCCGGCCTGGTCAGCAGCCCCGCGCCGATGCCGAGCCAGGCCGACCCGAGCACGGCCAGGGCCGGTTTCGACCATCCGGGGAGCGGCGCGGTACTCGGACCGATCGGCCGGGCGGGGGCGAGGTACTGCCACCCCAGGGCGACGAGGACGAACACACTCAGCACGCCGAGGACGAACAGCCAGCCCAGGCTGAACAGGACGGGGACGACGGAACCGCCGCGTGCGATGTAGAGGTGCCCGGCATCGAGCAGGCTCACCGAGAAGAGGCCCACGACGACGATCGCCAGCGGCAGGACGAGCGTGCGGACCTCGTGCCAGGCCCGGGCCCGGCTCACGGCGAACAGTCCCGGCGCGGTACCGAGCATCGCCGCTCCGATCAGTCCCGGCGTCAGCGACTCCGGCGAACGCCAGGCGCCGAAGACGTGTCCGGTGAGACCGACGGCCATGAGGAGCCCGCCGACGAGGACGCTCACCACGGCCACGGTAGTGGCCAGCATCGCCACCCCCGCGGTGAGCGGCCGTCCGCCGCCGGTCGGAGGAGCGGGGGCGCTGCCCCGGGCACTGTCCGGAGCCTCGCCCCGTGCGACCACGGGATTCGGGGCCTCGGCGACGGCCGGTTCCCCGCCCGTCCCACCGGTCGCGCCCGTCGGGTCGGCCGCCGACCGGGGGGTTCGCGGATCCTCCTCGGTGTCGTCGTGGCGGGGCAGATCTGATGCGTTGGCCATGGGGTTCCGTTTCCGGACGGGGTCGATGAGGACGTGACGAGGCCGGGCGGACAGGCATCGGGTGCCGGCAGGTCGGGGGCGAGGTCGGGTACGACCGGCATGCGGCGCCGGTTCCGGGCACGTAGGGGCCTGCGTACCGCTTGCCGCTAGGAGACGGGGGACGAGAGGCGGGGGGCCGTGGCGCGCGCGGGCGCGGCCCGCTTGAGGACCTCCCGGGCGTACATGACGCGCAGGCTGACCACGAGGGTCGCCGTGGTCGCCAGCGCACCGCAGCCGATCGCCGCTCCCGCCGAGACGGCCGTGAGCCGGTCGAGGCCCAGCGTCCGTTCGAAGAGCGGTGCGGCGGCCGCCGACAGCACCGGTGCCAGGCACAGGGCCGTCCAGTGCAGCCGCCACTCCTCCCGGGCCCAGAGGCGGCCCTCACGGCCGGTGCGCAGGGCGCAGGAGGCCATGACCGCGTAGGTGACGGCATACGGCAGGAGATACGCGAGCAGCAGCCGGCGGCCGGGGGCTCCGAAGTCCAGGCCGGAGCGGACGATCCAGGTGAGGGCGAGCGCTCCGGCGAGGTGGGCGACGGCCAGGACGGGCAGCGGGGCCCAGGAGCGGGACATGCCGGAGATCTTCCGGCGCCTGTCCAGGGAGCGCGAGGCGATGAGGGCGCCGAAGGCGACCACCGAGCCGAGGTGCATGGTGGCCGCGCGGTTGATCTCCGCCATGGAGAGGCCGGGCATGATCATGGGCAGGCCGCCCCACTCGAACCGCAGCAGGGGTGCCGTCAGCAGGAAGCCGTAGCAGAGCAGCATCCAGCGCTGGTGCAGGTCCGGATAGCCGGCGACGGCGGAGAGCACGCCGAACGTCACGCTCAGGACCGTGCCCACCAGGATGGTGGCGAGCACGATCCAGAAGGCGGCCCCGCTGAACGCGTCCTCGGGCGCGGTCCGTGCCAGGTACAGCGCGGCACCGGCCATCGACGCGTAGACGGTGACGGCGAAGACCACCCCGAGAGCGCGGTGCAGCCGGGTCCGCCGCCGCACGGCGGTGAGCACCTGCAACGGCCCGAGAAGCATGAGGAGGCCGCCGAGGACGGAGTGCACGATCAGCGGCAGGAGGCTGTGGCGGTACGGCTCGATCCGGGTGGCGAGGGCGTCCGCCACGTAGCGGGGCGAGACCACGCGCCCGAGGATCCACTCGCCGAACGCCGGGGCGCCGGGACGCGCGTACGGCCACAGCTCGGTCATCGCGATGGGCGCGTAGCCCACGCACACCGCCGAGACGGCGATGACGGCTGCACGGCGCCAGGTGGTGCCCGTCGGACGACGCACGGCGACTCCCTGCTCGTGGTCGCGGACCGACCATCGATAGTCTCGTTTGGACTATCGAGACGGTAGGGCCGCCCGGGCGCCGGGGTCAACGGTCTGTCGCGTCCTCGTCCCGCCGCTGCACCCACTGCCAGAAGTCGACCATCATGCGCTCGTACCGGATGCCGAATTCCAGAGCGTCACGCTGCCCCCGCGTCAGCAGTTCCCCGACGCTCTCCGCCAGCGCCTCGTAGTCGCCGAGCGTCCGGACGTGCTCGTCCAGCTGAACGGGCCCGAGCAGATCCGGCCGGCCGCCGAACCAGAGCTTGAGGATGCCGCGCTCCCGGGCCTCGACCGGGACGAAGGCGGTGTCGTCCAGCCAGTCCCGCAGCGCGGCCCTGCCCTCGTCGGTCAGCGTGAGCACCCGGCGGTTGCGGCCGCTCTCCTGGCGCACCTGCGCGAGAAGGCCGGCCTCCAGGAGGCGGTCGCACTGGGCGTACACCTGGGCGTGCGGAACGGACCAGAAGGGCGCCACCGTGCGCGCCGCCTCACCCTTGACGTCGTACGCGCTGGCCTCGCCGAGCTTGTCGATGACGCCGAGCACGAGGAACGAGGCGGTGGTCAACCGAGCATCAGCCATGGCCCCGACCGTATCGCCACCCGAACACCGCGCGGCACACCCGTGAGCAGGCCGCGGAGGGCGTCCGACGCGAAGAACGCGCGGGTGACCGTCACAATGCGGGGTATACGGGCGATCACACTGCCGACCGCACTCAGGCCCGCGGGGCACGCACGCTAGGAGTTCTTGTGACCACCTACGTCATCACCGTTCCCGGGACGTTCGTCCACGGCGTCTCGGACGCCTCCCGCGCAGACGTGGAGCGCAGGCTGCGTCCCCAGGACCCGCAGAACACGGATCTGGGCGAGACGGAGGAACTGAGCCTGCTGACCGTGGACGAGAACCACACGTTCTCGGTCCGGCTGGAGGTCGAGGCCGCGGACCGGCGCAGCGCCGAGGCGGAGGCGGTACGGCTCGTCTCCGGGGCGCTGCGCGAGAGCGGCCTCTCCGAGAACGACGCTCCGCTGGGGCCGGCCGCCGTCACGGGGATCGACAGCGAGTTCTGACACCGACGGGCCGGAGAGACCCGGAACGTCGGCGGGACCGGCGGCCGCGGCATCACCGCGGCCGCCGGTCCCGCTGTCGCTCAGACCGGCCGTACGACGCTGTGGATCGCCGCCTGCCCGGCATGCTGGACGGATTCCTCGGTGATCCGCCCCCCGGGGCTGGGCGCGTGGACCATCATGCCGTCGCCGACGTAGAGGCCCACGTGGCTCAGGTCCCCGTGGAAGAAGATCAGGTCGCCCGGCTGAACCCCGGCCAGGGCGACGGCCGGTCCGATCCGCGCCTGGTCGGACGTCGACCGCGGCAGCAGCACGCCGGCGCTGCGCCAGGCGGCCTGGGTCAGCCCGGAGGGATCGTACGAGCCGGGCCCGGACGCTCCCCACACGCACGGTCTGCCGACCTGGGCGCGGGCGAACGCGACGGCCTCGGCGGCCCGGGTGTCGTAGCCGGTGACCGGCGGCACCCCGACAACGGCCATGCTTCCCGTGTCGTAGCCGCTGACCGGGGGCACCGCGACTGCGGCCATGCTTCCCGTGTCGTACCCGGTGACCGGCGGCACCGCGAGGGCGGGAATGCTCCCGGTGTCGTACCCGGGGTTCGGATCGGCGGACCAGGGGGCGCCGGGCGCCGGCTGGTTCACGGGTTCCGGCCACGACGGGTACCGGCTGTCGTCGAGGGCCGGGGCCACCGGCTCGGCCGGGGCGGACCATGTCTCCTGCAGCGGCCGGTACTCGACGGCCGCGACCGGCAGCGAGGCACTCTCGACCTGCGGGTGCCCGGCCTCGACCGCCGGCCACGCGGCACCGGCCACGGACGGGTACGCGGCCGTCGCGGCCGGTACCTGCGCGTTCCCGGCGGGCCAGTACGGGGCCGCGGGGGCGGCCGTCTCCACGGGCGGCAGTTCAAGGGGCGGGTACGCGACCGGCGCCGGCACGCTCCGCCGCGCGTTGTGCCGGGTCAGCAGGTCCTGCGCGGCGGCCAGTTTGCGCCGGGCGCGGTCCTTGCGGAGCCGCGGGGAGGACGCCTCGGCGACGGGCGCGGCTCCGCCCACCACCGGCAGGGGCCCGGTGGCCGGGGCGGCGCCGTCCGGCACAGCGAGAGCGAGCCCGGTCGTCGGCCCGGAGACCGGAGCGGCGGTCAGTTCGAGAACGGGACGGGCGGTGAGTTCCGCGACCGGCGCCGCGACGGGGCCGGCCGTCAGTTCCCGTACGGGAGCAGCCGTCAACTCGGCCACGGCGCGCACGTCTTGGGCGGGGAGCTCCATGGGGCGTCCGGCACCCCCGCCGGACCGGGCCGTCCCCCGCCCTCGGTCGGGCTGCCGGTCCGCGGGCAGTACGGCCGCGACCGTGGGTCCCAGCCGGGATCGGGCGCCGTCGAACCACTGGCGCATGAGATCGCTCTGGGCGGCGTCGACACCCCCGCGCTGTTCCCCGGCCGGGCCCTGGTCGGTGAGCCGTCGGGCCACGGCGCGCCGGTCGCCCTGCCGGGAGGAGAGGCCCGCCAGGGCGCGGGTGGCGTTGAAGTTGCCGGTGTCGTCCTCGGCGCGGTCGTAGAGGGATGCGAGCCGTCGGCGGACTTCGTCGCCGCTGGGCTCGGTGCGTTCCGGCGCCATGGGGATGGCACTCCTTCCGTCGTCCGCCTACCGGGTTAGCTGTCGGGTTCGGGCGGACGGTTCCGGAAGGTATGCCCTACGGCCCCAGCCCCGTAGGGCAGTTGGCCGATTCACCCCAGGTTCGGTGGGTCCCCGGCTCCGGCTGCCACGAGGACGGGCCGGACTCGGCGGAGGCCGCACCGCCCGGCGAGCGTTCGCCGGAGGGAGTCGGGCGGCCTGGTCGTCAACCTAGCGAGGTTGTGACCTCCGTGTGAAGATCCACGTCCCAGATGTCCGATACATTTTCGTGACCTTCGTCGCATCGCCCCGCTGTGCGACCGCGGGAGCACACCCCGTGCGCGAACGGGCCGTCGGGAAGGCCGCGTTCGGCCGTGCGGGCCCGTCACGAGTCCGCGTCCGCCCGCTCCCTCCATCGCATCTCCACGGTGGGCCGGGACCTCCGGTCGGCGTGAGCAGGCCGTTCGAGGTACGAAAAGAACTGGCGTTCCCTGACGGCTCGTTCGACATCGTCGGCTGTCGTTGGTCATGCCGTGACCGGTTCTGGCCGACCCGGCCGGATCACCACCACGTCGGCGGCGCGGCCCTACCGTCGAGACAAGCAAGGCCCGCGGAAGGCCCCGAGAGCGAGTCGAGGATCCCCACGTGCACGATGCACCGATCTATGCCCAACTGATCTCCGAACGCGGCGACATACCGACGCTCGTCCGAAGCGAAGCCCGGCGGCTGCAGCGCGACTTCGAGTGGATCCTCAGCTGGGATCCGTCCACGGGCGGTCCGCTTCCCGGGTCCGCCCCGCGCGTCACGGCCGGCTCGCGTCGCTCCTTCACCCCGGGTCCGGATCCCGCGGACCGGCTGGACTCCGCCTGAGTCCCCGACCGGGCGGGCGCCGCCTCCCGCCCGGTCGGGCACGGGGCTAGAGGACGCCGGGTTCGCCGTCCGGTCCCTCGGCGGGAAGCCGCTCCTCCGCGCCGCCGGCGCGGGACACCAGACCGGCGACCGCCGAGCCCGTGGCCTCGTGCCAGGTCCGCGCGCGCCGCAGCATCGCGTGGTCACCGCCCACGACCCGTACGGCGCTCGCGGAGGATCCTTCCTTCGCGGCCCGGCGCACCAGGGCGAAGGACGACGCGGGCTCGGTGATCCGGTCCCGGTCGCCGTGCAGGACGATCACCCGCTTGTCCCGCAGATGGGTCACCGGCTCACCCTTCGGACACCAGGGCGCCAGGGCGACCACGGCCCTCACCTGTGGCGCGGCGGCGGCGCGCAGGGCGGCACGGCCCCCCATCGAGTGACCGACCAGCACCACCGGCACGTCCCCCACCAGGTCCGTGAGCTCGGCGAGGGCCCGGTGGACGTCAGCGACCGGATCGGCGGCTGCTCCGTTCCAGCCGCGTACGCGGTAGCGCACCTGCCCGACGAAGACGTCCTCGTCCGGCACGGCCCGAGTGACGGCGCGCACGAACGGCCGCATCCGAAGGCCCGAGACGTGCCAGGGCCGGGAGGGGGCCAGACTGTCCGCCCTGCCGCCGTGGAGGATCAGCACCGCGGCGCGCGCCGGACCCGCGTCCCCGCCCGTGAGCCGGTGCGGCACCAGCGCCGTCAGTGCCCGGGCCGCCCCGGGATGCAGTCCGTCGCGGGCGGACATCCGCGCAGAGCCTCGCATGACACCTCTTCACCGTCGGAGCGTTCTCGACGCCCCACCCTAGGCCGACGAGGGTTCGTGCCGCCGGTCACTGGATATCCGGAGCCGACGCGCGGACGGTTTGGTGGAGCTGCCCGCCCGCCGGGCCCGCGCGGGGCGCCGTCCCGGGAAAGGGCGCGTGCCTCTTTCGTCCGGCAGCCGCATCAGGGGCTCCGGCCGGCCGGGGTCAGGCGCGTGCCACCGCATGAACCCGCCCCCGGTCGTCCCTGTCCAGCTCGACCGGGGGCGGGCGGTCGCTGGACCTACGCCTTCCTCGCGTCGTCCGGGCCGGCTGCGGCGACCGGACGGGGACGGCCGTGGGCGTTCGAGGCGGGTCGTCGGTGCGGTCTCACTCGGCTCCCCCGGGGCGGCCGCCGTAGCCGCTGCGCCACTCCTGGTAGAGCCGCCACAGGCGCTCGGCGCGCGGGCAGCGGCCCGATTCGCGCAGACACGTGCGGCAGTTGCCCACATGGCCGATGTACGCGGCCTCGGGACTCTCTCGCCCTGGTTGCGGATTCGTCATGGCCCTCGGCACCTGTCGGTGCGACGTGCACGAACGCGACGTCGCTACTGATGCCGTACTTCCGTGCGGGATCGCCCGGCGGATGCACCCGCCGGGGCCCAATGTCTCTCTGTCGGGCCCGACTTCGGCCGGTGCGCCCGCCGGTTCAGTCGAACAGGCCGACGTCCGCCGCCACGCCGTCCGGCTCGTCGGACGCGGGTCTGCGGACGAGCAGGCCGTCCACCGCGAAGTCCATCTCCGCGACGTCGGGAGCGGGCGGCGGATGGTAACGCCCGCCGCACACCGACAGGTTGACGATGAGATACGCCTCCCAGTGCCGGCCCACCCCGCGCCGGTCGGCGAAGGCACGGACGCCGTTCACCCACCACACGACTCGGCGGGCGCCGAACTCGACCACGAGGTCCACCCGGGCACCGGGCCGGACCGCCTCGTCCCGGTAGTAGTGATGGGCGCTCCGGACGTGGTTGGAGAGTTCCAGCAGGTCGGGGTTGTCCGGGTGGTACTCGAAGACGTCGATCTCCTGTCCGCCGTCCCGCCACGTCCAGATGGCCGGCCACGCGCCGAGCGCCGTGGGCAGCCTGACCCGGGCCTCCAGCACGTCCCCCGTGCGGACCATGAACGCGTCCTCGCTGCCCTCGGTGGTGAGCAGTCCCGCGTCCCACGCACCGTCGGAGCGTCGGGTCGCGCGGAAGACTCCCGAACGGCAGTAGGCCGGGTCGGTCACGAGGTGGTCGAGCTTGTCATCGCCCGGGTTGACCGGGCCGCCGTCGGGATAGGCCCACGAGCGGCCGGCGACCCATTGGCTGGTGGAGGTGAAATCCGCGGTGAAAACGACATCGGACACCCGGGGCTCCTCGGCGACAGCGTTCGTGTTCGGGCCAGGTTCTCCCCCGGGAGCCCCGGCTCACACGCCGTTCGCATGGACCTGCCGGCAAACAACCCTTGGGAGTGAACGGCAACAGCCCTCTCCGTCTCCTCGCGAGCTCTAGGGCGTGTCCGGCCAGGCGTCCCGTTCGGCGAGCCGGAGGATCAGGGCCGCGATGTTCCAGGCGTCGTCCTCACCCCGGTGATGCCTTCCCTCCAGGGGCAGTTCGGCGATCCGCAGTGCCTGCGCCATGCCCGGGCGTTTGCGCAGTCGGTGGGCGGCGGTGAAGGCGGCCTTCGCGTTCGTGTGCCGGTGGCCGAACGGGTAGCGCGTGCCGGTGGCGGCGCACTGGCGGGTGAACTGGTGGCGGTCGTAGTCGCCCCAACTCGCCCAGGGCCGCTCCCCCGCGCGGTGCAGGGCGGCCAACGCACGGCAGGCGTCGGCGAATCCGACCCCCTGGTCGACCTCGTCCTGCGTCAGCCCCGTCAGCTCCGTGCAGAAGGCGCTGACGGTGGACCGGGCGGGCCGCACCAGCAGTCGGTGCTTCTCGCGTCGTACGCCCTGCTCCAGATCGACGACCGTCAGACCGATCTCGATGATCTCGCTCACGGCGCCGGGCGGCGGCTGCCCCTCCCAGCAGGTCGCCTCGACGTCGACGACGTTCAACAGTCCCCCGGTCATGTCCATGCAGGTGAGGCTAGGGGGTACCGGTCGGCGGGTCACCGGGTTTTCGGACGGGCCGCGGCCGGCCGACGGGCGGGTCAGGGGCGCGGCCAGGGCCGTCCGCCGATGCGCTCGATGTCGGCGTTGAAACGGCGCAGGTAGGACGCGAAGGCGGCGATGTCCGACTCCGGCCAGTCGGCCATGACACGGTCCAGGGAGCTGATGAGCTGCTGCCGCTCCTGGTCCAGGAGGCGTGAACCCTCCTCCGTGATGCGGAACTTGCGGGCCATGCCGCCGTCGGGGTCCGGGATGCGGTCGACGAGCCCGGCCCGCATCGCGGCCGCGGTCTGCCGGTTGAGGGTGGAGGCGTCGAGCCCGAAGGCGTCGCTGAGTTCACCGATCGACATGGGCCCCTGGACCCGGATGCGGCTGAGCAGGATGTACGCGCTGCGCTCCAGGACACCGTCCTTGGTCCGGCCGCCCTTCTGGTGCATCAGGCCGTGACGGCTCAGCAGCATCTGCTCGTACTCGACCTCGTGGGTGGGCCTGACCATCGCGCCTGTCGCCTCCGGCTGTCGCACGGACCGCGCGTCACACGTATAGGCACGGCCCGCGACCATGGTCCCACATCTGCATGCATGAGCCACATCACATGCGCGATACATATGACGTGTACGATGCACATCCCTTGTCCCGCAGGCAGTCATCCCGAGACACACCGAGACACCCGAGGAGTCCCTCATGGACGCCCCCCAGCCCACCGCCCGAGCGAGCGGTGTGATCGCCACACTCGCCTTCGCCGGCACCGTGGCGGCGATCATGCAGACGCTGGTCACTCCGCTCATCGCCGAGCTGCCGCAGATCCTGCACACCACCCCCGCGAACAGCGCCTGGGTGATCACCGTGACGCTGCTCGTCGCCGCCGTCTGCGTGCCGGTCTCCGGCCGGCTGGGCGACCTGCTCGGCAAGCGGCGGATGCTGCTCGCCTGTTCCGTCCCGCTCGTGGTCGGCTCGGTCGTCTGCGCGCTGTCCTCGTCCGTCACGCCGATGATCGTCGGGCGCGGCCTGCAGGGCATGGGCATGGGCATGGTCCCGCTGGGCATCGCCCTGCTGCGCGACGTCGTACCCGCGGAGAAGCTGAGCTCGGCGATCGCGCTGGTCAGCGCCTCGATGGGCATCGGCGGCGGGCTGGGCCTGCCCATCTCCGCGGCCGTCGCGCAGTACGCGAACTGGCGTGTGCTCTTCTGGGGTTCGGCGGTCCTCGCCGTCGTCATCGGGACACTGATCTGGTTCCTCGTCCCCGACGTGCCGGCCGGCTCCAAGGGTCAGCGCTTCGACGTCCTCGGGGCGCTCGGGCTGGGCGTCGGCCTGGTGTGCCTGCTCCTCGGCGTCTCCAAGGGCGCCGACTGGGGCTGGGGTTCCGCCACGACGCTCGGACTGCTCGTCGGCGCCGTCGTGGTCCTCGTCGCCTGGGGCGCCTGGGAACTGCGCACCCGGGACCCGCTGGTCGACCTGCGCACGACGGGCCGCCCCCGCGTCCTGCTGACCAACGTCGCCTCGATCTTCGTCGGGTTCGGCATGTACGCCAGCATGCTGATCATCCCGCAGCTGCTCCAGTTCCCCGAGAGCACCGGCTACGGCCTGGGGCAGTCGATGCTCGCGGCCGGCCTGTGGATGGCGCCGGGCGGCATCATGATGATGATCGTCTCCCCCTTCGGCGGGAAGCTCACCGATGCCCGCGGCCCGAAGTTCACCCTGGTCTGCGGTGTCCTGATCATCGCCCTCGGCTACGGTCTCTCGCTGGCCCTGATGAGCACGGCCTGGGGTCTCATGCTCGTCGGCATGGTCGTCAGCAGCGGGGTCGGACTCGCCTACGGCTCCATGCCCGCGCTCATCATGAGTTCCGTGCCCCTCTCCGAGACCGCCGCGGCCAACGGGTTCAACACCCTCATGCGCTCGCTCGGCACCTCGGTGGGGTCGGCGGTCGTCGGCGTCGTCCTCGCGCAGATGACGACCACCGCGGGCGGCTACACCTTCACCTCCGAGAACGGTTTCCGCACCGGGCTCGTCGTCGGCGGCTGCGTCGCCCTGGTCGCCGCGGCGATCGCGGCCGTCATCCCGGCGGTCCGTGCCACGGCCGGTACCGACACGGCGGGCCCGACGGCCGCGCCCGAGGTGACCGCCGCCGCGCGCTGACACCGCGGGCCGAAAGGCGGTCCGCACCTGTCTCGGGCAGGCGGTCGGCCCGGCTGCCTGCCCGAGCCGGTTTTCCCGGACGCGAGCCGTACGTCCTTCCCGGAGACCAACGGAAGGCCGTGCGGCGCTCGCGTCCGTCAACTCCCTTTCGGCGCGCGCCCCTACGCGACCACCGTGGACCTGCCGAGGTAGGTGAGCGGCCCCGGGTCGGCGACAGGTATCTCGTGGAAGTCGAGCCGGTCGTAGAACGCCCGGGCCGCCTTGTTCGCGGTGACCATGCCGAGATGGACGGCGGGCACCCCGCGGTCGTGCAGCGCGGCCAGCAGGGTGTGCATCAACGCCCGTCCGTGACCGCGGCGTTGATACGCCGGCAGCAGGTCGATGTGCAGGTGCGCGGGATACGCGGCCAGTTCGGCGAGGACCATGCGTTCGGGGGTGTGCAGCAGCCCGACCATCTCCTCCGCGGGCGAGCGCGGCACCCCCGTGAGCGGCGGATAGCGGTGCGTGACCCGCGGGATCCAGGACTCCCGGAACCGCGCGACGAACGCCTCGGTGTCCGCCGTACCGATGACGTAGCCCACCGCCCGCCCGCCGTCGTCGAGGACGAAGGCGAGTTCGGGCTCCAGATGACAGTAGGGCTCCGCGAAGATCGCCGGCATCAGCCCCTCGTCGGGGAACAGGCCACGTGAGTCCCCTCCCTCGTCCGCGGTGCTCACACAGACGTCGGCGACGGCGGACCGGTCGGCGGGCCGGTAGGGACGAATGCTCGGCGATGCGCTCATGCACGGCATGGTGACGCCTTGGGAGCGCTCCCACAAGGGGGTGGAACAGCATTCGCCCGGACCTACGGGGGCCACCCGCTCGGATGTACGGGGGCCGCTCCTCCGCGGACGCGGCGGACACGACGGACGCGCGGCAGCCGTGTGAAGCGGCTGCCGCGCGCCTGCCACGTCCGGTCGCCTCCGGCCGGACGCGAGCCCAGGACCTCAGAACCGCGGGACCGGCGCCTGGCTCTCCACCAGTTCGGCGGCCTCCTCCGGAGTACCCACGGCGGGCGGCGAGCCGGCCAGCGGCTGCCGAGCGGTCTCCTTCATGCAGGCCACCGCGACGACGCCGACGAGGGCCGCCCCCATCGCGTAGTAGGCGGGCATCAGTTCGCTTCCGGTCACCGAGATGAGCGCGGTGATCACCAGCGGGGTCGTCCCGCCGAAGAGGGAGGCGGAGAGGTTGTAGCCGACCGAGAGCGACCCGTAGCGGACCTGGGTCGGGAACAGCGCGGGCAGGGCCGCCGACATCGTGCCGAGCATGCAGACCAGCGAGAGCCCCAGCATCAGCATGCCCGCCGACACCGCCGCCAGGCTGCCCTGCTGGACCAGCAGGAAGGCCGGGACGGACAGGACCAGGAAGCCGAGCATGCCGGCCATGAGCAGCGGCTTGCGGCCGAAGCGGTCGGAGAGCTTGCCGACCTGACTGATGATCAGCATGAGCACCACCATGGTGACGATCAGGATGAGCAGCCCGTGCGTCTCGCTGTAGCCCATCTCGTCGGACAGGTAGGTCGGCATGTACGACAGCAGCATGTAGTCGGTGATGTTGTAGGCGCCGACCAGGCAGATGCACAGGATGAGCGTCGGCCAGTAGTCACGGAAGATCTTCGCGAGGTCTCCCTTGGCGGTCGTCTCCACGGCGGAGGCGGCGTCGGAGGCCTTGTGCGCGGACTCGTCCTCCAGCTTCCGGAACGCCGGCGTCTCGTCGAGGCGCAGTCGCAGATAGAGACCGACGAGACCGATCGGCCCCGCCACCAGGAACGGCACGCGCCACCCCCAGGACTCCATGCCGTCGCTGCCCAGCGCGGAGGTCAGCACCGTGACCAGGCCGGCCGCGCCCACGTACCCGGCGAGCGTGCCCAGCTCCAGGAAGCTGCCGAAGAAGCCGCGGCGCCGGTCCGGCGCGTACTCGGCGATGAACGTGGAGGCACCGCCGTACTCGCCGCCCGTGGAGAAGCCCTGCACGAGACGGAACAGGATCAGCAGGACCGGGGCCCAGAAACCGATGGTGGCGTACGAGGGGATCAGCCCGATGGCGAAGGTGCCCACCGCCATCATGATCATGGTGACGGCCAGGACCTTCTTGCGGCCGATCCGGTCGCCCATGGGCCCGAAGACCATGCCGCCGAGCGGGCGGACCAGGAAGGACACGGCGAAGGTCGCGAACGACGACAGCAGCTGGACGGTGCCGTTCCCGGACGGGAAGAAGACGCGTCCGATGGTGACGGCGAGGTAGCTGTAGATGCCGAAGTCGAACCACTCCATGGCGTTGCCGAGCGACGCCGCCTTCACCGCGCGCTTGACCGCCGCCTCGTCCGTGACCGTGATGTCGGTCCGCCGCAGCGGGGGATTCCTACGCCTCCGTACGGCTCTGAACAGCGCGCGATGACGCTTGACCGCCTCCGGATCGACAGGGTTCGTCTCGGTGACCGCCATGAAGCGTCCTCTCTGCCTTCTGTGTTCTCTGCTCTGAGCCCAGGAGATGTCCAGAGACTCGTTTACTCGTTCGTGGCAGATGCAAACAGATTCACGGCAAGGATGATCTTCGTCACGCGCCGGCCGGGGTCCGGCACCGCGGCGGCGCCGTGTCCTCGCCGGGCGCTCGCTCGTTCACCGGCCATGTCACCAGCTGATCCGATCAACGGGCCGAAAGCCGTCGGTCCCCAGCACACGGCGGTCCCGACCGGCCGGGACCGGCACCGCCCCGACGCCTCCGCGGCGCCGGTCCCCCGCCGGTCCGAGGGCCGCGGGGCGCCGCCTGCCCCGGACCGGTCCGCCGTCGCCAACCGATGGTGCACCGTGATCTTCTGACCGGCGTCCTCCGCACCCCTTTTCCGCGCCCACTCGGCGCCCTCATCGCGCTTCTCGGCGATCCGGCCTCCGGACGGACTGCGTGGCCCGTGCCGGGCGGGGACACTCGACGTATGACACCGGACGACGCGACAGCGCAGGGCTGGGTGGTGGCGCCCGACGGCGGACGACCGCAGGGACGGAGCTGCTCCCACCGGGAGCAGGCCGTGCCCGCGACCGGCCTCCCGGAACCGGAAGGGTGCGCGGAGTGCCTCGCCCGGGGCGGCACCTGGGTCCATCTGCGCGCCTGTCTGACCTGCGGTCATGTCGGCTGCTGCGACAGTTCGCGGGGGCAGCACGCCCACGCCCACCACGAGCGGTCCGGCCACCCGCTCGTCCGGTCGGTGGAGCCGGGCGAGACCTGGGCGTGGTGCTACGAGGACGAGGTCTTCCTGCGGCCCGGACCGTGAGGAGCTCCCGTGCGCTGCCGACCGCCGCCGCCCCCGGACCCCGGCGGCGCGCGACGGCCCTCCGCCGGACGGAACTAGGGCGTCCGTGTCCGACGGCCGGCGCGGAGGGACGGTGGGGCAACGCGGACCGTGCGACCCGCGCATGCCATGCTGGAGTTCCGGATCATGACGCGGGAGCGGGGAAAAGCGCAGCGTGAGGACAGTGACCAGGCCGAGTCGGGCGGGGATCTGGGACCGGTACGCGGCCTCCGACCCGGGGTTGCTGCGGCTGATGGCCGGCCTCCGGACCGTCGGTGCCATCGCGTTGGCGCTCGCCGTCCTCAGCCTGCTCGGCGCCAATGTCACTCACATGGTGGCCGGTGCGATGACCGCGATGGTCGGCACGTTCGCGATCAAGGAGAAGCAGCGCGGCGATCAGGCACGCACGCTTCTGCTCGGGCTGCCCGTCGCCATCGTCGCGATGACGCTCGGCGCGTGGCTGAACCACCATGTCGTCGCGGGCGACCTGTTCTTCGTCGCGCTCATCTTCACCGCGGTCTACAGCCGCCGGTTCGGCGACCGCGGGTGGGCGCTCGGGCTCATCGGGTTCCAGGTCTACTTCGTCTCGCTGTTCGTCGGCGTCACCTTCTCCACGCTCCCCGGACTCGTCGCGACGCTCGCCGTCGCGTTCGTCTGCAGTGCCGTCGTCCGCTTCGGGCTCGTCGTCGAGACACCCGAACGCGTCCTGCTGCGGCTGCGCGAGGCGTTCCGGGCGCGGCTCGCTCAACTGGTGTCCGCACAGATCGACCTCCTCGACGCCACTCCCGACCGGGCCGAGAAGGCGCTGGAGGACGTGCGGCAGAACACCGCGCGGCTGCACGAGAGCGCGATGATGATCCAGGGCCGTCTGGAGGAGGGCACGAGCGACAGCACCGTCGCCTCGCTGCTCCAGCGCCGGGTGGCCGACGCGGAGATCTCCGCGGAGCGGCTCGGTGTCCTCATCCTCACCGCGCGCAGTGCCGAGCGGGCCGACACCCTCACCCTGCACCTGCCGGACGCGCCGCTGCCCGCGCCGGGCGACCGGCTGCTGCCGCAGCACGACACGACCGCGGTCCTGCGGCGCGATCTCGACGCGCTCCGGATGCTCGTCGCCCGGCCGGTCTCCGGGGAGCGCGGCACCGGTGTGGCCCAGGTCCGCAACCGCCTGCTCGGTTACCGGGACGAGGAGAACCTGCCGCGCGCCTCGGCCGCCGTGCAGGACGTGTTCCGCGGTATCGGCGAGGCGGCGCGCTCCGTGCTCGGTCTGCGGCTGGCGCTCGACGGGCCCCAGGACGAGTCGGACGACTCGCCGGAGACGACGCGTTCGCGCGAGGAGCTCGACGCCGAGGACGTCGCCATCGCGGGCGCCGAGGAGGCCGAGGAGGACGAATCGGCGCGCAAGGGTCTGCAGCGGCCGACGACGCGCGCGGCGGTGCAGGTCTCGGTCGGTTCGGCCCTCGCCATCGTCGGCGGGGAGTTCCTGTCCACCCAGCGCTGGTACTGGGCGGTGCTGACCTGCTGGGTCGTCTTCCTCAACACGTCCTCGACCGGGGAGATCCTGGTCAAGGGCTACCGCCGGCTGCTCGGGACCGTACTCGGCGTCGTCGCGGGTGTCGGCCTGGCCGGTGTGGTCGGTGACCACACCTGGATCGCGTTCACGCTGGTGCTGCTGTTCATCTTCGCGATGTTCTTCACCGCCCCGCTGTCGTACGCCCTGATGTCGTTCTTCGTGACGGCGATGCTGGGACTGCTGTACACGCTCCTCAACACCTACAGCGCCTCGGTGCTCTTCCTGCGCATCGAGGAGACGGCGCTCGGTGCCGCCTGCGGGGTGGTGGCGGCGGCCCTGGTGCTGCCGGTGCCCACGGACCGGCGTACCGACGAGCTCCTCGCCACCGTGCTGACCCGGCTCGGGGACGTCAGCAGCGCGGCGGTGGACCAGTTGAGCGGTGGGGTGGCGCTCGATCTGCTCGACAAGGCGCGTGACCTCGACACGGCGCTGGAGGATCTGCGGTCCTCCACGCAGCCGTTGACGCACCCGATCACCCCGCTCAGGGCCCGTCGCCAGACCGCCCGCTATCTCGTCGCCCTGCTGGAGACCTGCGCGTACCACGCCCGGTCGCTGGCGGCGACGGCCGAACTCCTGCCCTACAGCCGGACGGTGGCGGCCGACCCGCGGCTCAAGCTCGCCGGCCGGCGCATCCGCCACAACATCGACGTCCTCGTCGCGCGGGTCGAGGACGAGAGCGCCGACGGGGTCGCGGAGACGGGTGCGAGTCTCGCCTCGATGCTGGAGCCGGACGCGCCGGGTCTCCCGCGCCACGACCGTGTCACGGGCCGGGTCCTGCGCCATCTCCAGCGCCTGGACGAGGGGGTGATCGGTCTGGCCCGCCCGCTCGGCGTGCAGGTCGCCACGCCCGAGAAGACCTCGCCGCGCAGTACCGCGCCGTAGCCCCTGCGGGGCGTCCGTTCAGCCGACGTTCCAGAGGAACCGGTGCGTGTGGATCCCGAAGTACGGGAACGACTGCACCTGGCGGACCCCTTCGACCGGCCGCACGACGTCGTTGACGAAGTCCAGCAGCTCGCGCGGGCCCGCGCAGACGACCTCGGCGAACAGATCGAAGCCGCCCGAGGTCAGTACCGAGTAGACCACCTCGGTCCGTTCGGCGAGCGTGTCGGCGACGGTCCGTGGGTCCCCGTCGACGCCGATGCCGAGCAGAGCCATCGCCTGGCCACCCATGCCCATCGGGTCGGTGACGCCGACGACCTGCACCGCCTGGGAGTCGAGCAGACGTTGCAGCCGCTGGCGGGCGGCGGACGCCGACAGGCCGACCTTCGGGCCGAGTTCGGCGTAGGCGATACGGCCGTCGATCTGCAGTTCGCGCAGGATGGCCTTGTCGATCTCGTCCACGCGGTTCCTTTCCGTCCGGCTCGCAGGGGGTGAACGGCGGTGTTCAGCCGGCCAGTTCGGCGAGCGCGCCGGCGAAGACCTCGGTGTGCAGGTCGACGTCCCGCTCTGTGGTGTCGGGGCACATCAGCGCCATGTTGTGGAAGGGGGTGAGGAGGATGCCCCGGTTGGCGAGGTACAGGTGGAGGAAGTCCTCGAGTTCCGTGTCCGCGGCGGCCGCCGACGCGGTGCCGGTTCGCGGCGCGGGGTCGGCGAACCGGTACTCGGTACGGGCACCGAGGCGGCTCACCGACCAGGGCAGCTCCCACCGCTCGATACCCGCGCGCACCCCGGCCTCGAACCGCTCGGAGAGCTTCGCCATGGCGGCGAACGCCCCGTCGGTGAGGACGTGTTCGAGGGTGGCCCGCATCGCGGCGACGGAGAGGGCGTTCCCGGCGAGGGTGCCGCCGACCCCGCCCATGTCGATCAGGTCGAGGTCGGCGCGGCCCAGCAGTTGTTCGGCGAGGTCGGCCGAGAGGCCGTAGGCACCGGCCGGGATGCCCCCGCCGATCGCCTTGCCGATGGTGAGGATGTCCGGCTCCAGGCCCCAGGCCGCGGTGCAGCCGCCCGGTCCGGCGGAGAAGGTGTGCGTCTCGTCGTTGATGAGGAGGGTGCCGTAGCGGCGGGTGAGCTCGCGGACCCCCTCCAGGTAGCCCGGTTCGGGCAGGACGATGCCGATGTTGGTGAGCGCGGGCTCCATGAGGACGGCGGCGACGTCTGCGTGGGCGAGTTCGCGCTCCAGCTGGGCGAGGTCGTTGAACTCGGCGACGCGGCTGGTGAGGGTGACGTCGCAGGGTGCGCCGACGTTGCCGGGGCGGGCGGTGCCCTGTCCGTCGGGGCCGACCACGATCAGCGATTCGTCGACGCTGCCGTGGTAGCTGTAGCTGTTCACGAGGATCTTGGGGCGTCCGGTGACGGCCCGCGCGAGCCGGATCGACCAGCGGTTGGCGTCGGTCGCCGTGAGCGCGAAACTCCAGCGGGCGAGCCCGAAGCGGCGGGTCAGTTCGGCGCCGACCCACTCCGCCTCCTCGGTGGGCAGCATCGCGGTCGCGCCACCGCTCTCGGCGAAGCGGCGCTGCACGGCCCCGGCCACCACGGCCGGGGAGTGTCCGGCCATCGCGCCGGTGTCGCCGAGGCAGAAGTCGACGTACTCGTGACCGTCGATGTCCGTGACGCGGGCCCCACGTGCCGTGTCCAGGTACCGCGGAAAGGCTCCCGCCGTCTTGTTCATCCAGGTCATCGGGACCCTGCCGAACAGATGGTCGGCCCGTTCGTAGGCGGCCTTGGAGCGCGGGTTGCGGCGCTGGGCCTCGGCGCTCTCCCGGGCCAGGAGCTGCTGCAGACGGGTGCGGTCCATCGAGGGCCTCCTTCGGTCCGGTGAACGAATAAGGCGATGCTACGAAGGGATACGTCATCGGATCAAGGTTCGACGACGGATTCGATTGCGACTGCACGCGAATCGATCGCCGCTTGGGCCCGGACAGCCCCGGACGGTCCGTTCGAGCCTCGTTCTCGAGGCAGCCGAACGGAAACGGGTGAGGGACGGGCGCGGGACACGCGACCACGCGCGCCCCGCCACCTGTGCGGGTTCCCGGTGGAGCCGTTCCTCAGGTGTTGTTCCGCCGCGGGGCGGACGGTGTGCCCTCGCGCCCGCCCGGCGCCAGCGCGGTCAGCGTGCGTTCGCCTGCCGGGTCGCCGTCGGTGGCCGGGACGAGGGCGATCTCGTCCAGACCCGCGGCGGCGTAGGCGGCGATCCGGGCCTCGACGGCGGCGAGGTCGCCCACCAGGCCGACCGTGGTCGCGGCCTCCCGCGGGAGCTCGGCGAGCAGTGCCTCCCGGTCCGCGCCGGAGCGCGCCTGTTCCACCGACTCGCCGAAGCCCGCCGTGGTGAACATGTCGCTGTAGCCCGGCACCGTCAGGTAGCCGACGACGCTGCCCAGGATCTGGCGGACCGACTCCGGCTCGGGGTCGACCGCGGCGGGCAGCCATGCGGCGAGCCGTGGCGGTGTCCGGCCGAGGCGCTCGGCGGCGGCGACGAGTTCGGCGCGCAGCTCTGCGACCTGCTCGGGTGAGACGACGTCGAGGAGCATCCGGTCCGCGTGTTCGGCGGCCGCCGCGATCGCCCGGTCGCCGAAGGCGGCCACGGTGAGCGGGCCGCCCGGCGGCCGCAGCCGGCGGCGGAAGGAGCTGCCGGGCACGACCGGCTCGCCGGGCTCACCGTGCAGAAGGGCGCGGACAGCCTCCGCGGTCCGGGCGAGTTCGGCAGCCGGCCGGGTCCGGGGCCGGCCGTGCACGCCTTCCACGACCCGCTTGCTGGACGTCCCGAGGGCGACGCCGACCGGGCGGCCGATCACGGCCGCGGCCGACGCCGCGCCCCGGGCGATGGTGAGGGGGTCCCGGACCGAGACCGGCACGGGTCCGGCCGTCACGGAGACGCGCTCCGTGACCTGTCCGACGGCCGCGGCGAGTACGAACGAGTCCCAGGTGGGCCCCTCCCCCGCCCACACCTCGTCGTACCCGAGCCGGTCGGCGACCGCCGCCACCCTCAGGGGTTCCTCTACCGGGCTGTCGTCCTCTCGCGCTGCGGCGACCACGCTGATCTTCATGCCTGTCACCGTAGTCAGGCCCGGAGCGGGAACAACAGGGCACCCCGGACGCGGACTTGTGCGGGCGGGGCGCGTCCGGGCTACCGCGAGGCCTCCGGCGCCCACACCCGGTCCGCGTAGTCGAGGAAGTTCGTGCCGAGGATCTTCTCGATGCGCCCGGAGCTGTAACCCCGCTGCTCCAGGAGGCGGATCAGGTCACGGAACTGGTCGACTCCGCGGAGGTCGAGCACGAACGGCAGCGTGTCGTCCCGTTCTCCGGCCGCGCCGACGCCGGCCTCGCGCCGCAGGGCCACGTGTTCGGCGAGGTGCGCGCGGTAGGCGTCGAGGTCGTCGATGGAGGTGACCGTGCCGTCGGTGCCGATGCCGACGTGGTCCTCGCCGCACACGTTCACCGCGTGGACGATGTGCTCGACGACGTCGGCGGCGCTCGCGTGGCCGGACGGGTTCAGGAACGGCATGAAGTAGATGCCCACGAAACCGCCGCGCGAGGCCACCAGGCGCAGTTCCTCGTCCGTCTTGTTGCGGGGCAGGTCGGCGAGGGCGCGGCAGCCGGTGTGGTTGATCGACACGGGGAGCCGGGCGGTCTTGGCGGCCTCCAGGCAGGTGCGTTCACCGCTGTGGGAGAGGTCCACCATGAGGTGGTGCTCGTCGAGGGCCTCGACGAGACCGCGGCCGAAGTCGGTCAGCCCCCGGTTCTCGGGAGCCATCGAGCCGTCGCCGATGTGGTTGGCCTGGTTGTACGTGAGCTGGACGACCCGTACGCCGCGCTCCGCGAAGGTGGCGACGCGGCTCGTGTCGTTCCCGACGGCGACCGCGTTCTGGAAACCGTAGATGACACCGATCCGCCCTTCCCGCCGGGCGCGGTGGACGTCGGCGACCGTGCGGACCTTGAGGAGGTCCGCCGCGTGGTCGCGGATGATCCCGTCCCAGACGTCGATCTCGTGCAGCGTGTGCTCGTACGGGGGCAGGTCCCCCATGGTGTAGCCGAGGGTGATGTTGACGGCGGTGAGACCCGAGGCGTGGGCGTCGGCCAGGGTGCGCGCGTCGATGGTCAGTTGCTCGCTGGACGGGTTCAACTCGGCTGCCGCCTCGGCCGACCGGGGAGCGTTCGGGTTGTCGAGCTGTCCGAGCGCGTTGACGATCAGGGGGAGGGTGGTCATCGGGTCTCCTCGGCACGGTGGGTCGGTCCGGGCGCTTCGGCCTCGGGGGACGGGACGGCGGCGGTCCGCCGCGCGCCGGAGTCGGTGCCGTCGAAGGCACGGCGCTCGAAGCGGTGGCCGCGTTTGACGGTCAGCGTGACACTCCGCAGGTTCTCGATGTCCCGCAGCGGATCGTCCGCCAGGACCACGAAGTTGGCGAGCTTTCCCGCTTCGACGCTGCCCATGACGTCCTCGGCTCCCGCGCTGCGGGCACCTACGACTGTGGCCGAGCGGAGCACCTCGGCGGGTGTCATGCCGCAGCGGCGCACGAGGAAGGACAACTCCTCGAAGAGCGCCGGGAAGGGCTCCCCGGGGTCGGTCTCGTAGTCCGTGCCGGTCGCGATGTCGACGCCGGCCCGGTGGGCCTGCGCGGTGAGGACGGCGGCGAGTTCGGTGTTGGCCGCGGCCCGCTCGGCGTCCTCGGGGCCGTCGCCCGCGAGGGCCTCGCTCGCCCACATGCCGGCGGTGGCGTCGAGGACGGTCCCGCGCCGTCGCATCAGGGCGAACAGTTCCTCGATGCGCGGGTCGTCGCCGGCGGCGAACCTCTCGTACGCGACGCGGGGTTTGTGCTTGTAGCTCGTGAGGGGTTCGTCCGTGCCCTCGAAGGCGAGCAGGGTGACGTGCGAGACGCTGTCCGCGCCGGCTTCGACGATCTCGCCGGGCGAGGCCGGGAAGACGGTCGCGTGGGCCCAGACGGGAACGCCCTGGCGGTGTGCCTCGGCGGTCACGGCGGCGACGGTGGTGTGGTCGAGGTCCGCGTACACCTTGATCGCGACGGCGTGGGTTCCGCGGGCCAGAGCGACCGCCAGGGGCAGATCGGTGTCCTTCGTGATCGCCTGCATCCACGGCACGGCGCCGGGCGTCTCGCCCTGCGACACCTGGTGGGTGCGCGGGTCGTCGAAGAAGCCGGGGCCCGCCATGAGCGCGGCGTACCGGATGTCGGGACCGGGGATCTCGCCGACGAGCGTCGCCCGCGCCAGGTCACCGACCTGGCGCAGGTCGTCGGCCATGTCACGGATGGCGGTGACGCCGCTGTACACGAGTCGACGCAGCACGGCCTCCGCCGCGGGGCGGTCGGGCGGCGTCGCGATGTGCTGGTGCGCGTCGATCAGTCCGGGCACGACGAAGCCGCCGTCGAGGTCGAAGACCTGCGCGTCGGCGGGCAGTTCGGCCGCGATCGCGGCGTCGTCGCCGACGGCGCGGACGACCTGACCGTCGACCACGATCGACGTGCCGGGCCGCGCGGGACGCCCGGTCCCGTCGAACAGCGTCGCGCCGCGGTACACCGCGACGGTTCCCTCCACCGCGGGCGCGTGCGGGGCCGGTGCGCCCGAAACCTCGTCCGTCATCTTCACCTCGTCATAGCCGTGCCTGAACCGCGTCGCGGTCGGACTCCTGTCCGCCCGGTCGACACCACCCGGATCTTGTTACGGTGTGCGTAACAGACGTATCGTCTTCCGCAACATGCGTTACCGTACGCTCGCATCCGACGGCATCACAAGGAGGGGCCGGAATTGCCCGCAGAGACACGGACCGCGGTGGACAAGGCCCTCGACCTCGTCGAGGCCGTGGCGCGCGCGGACCGGCCACCGCGCCTCACCGACCTGGCCGAGGAGGTCGGTCTGCACCGGGCGACCGCCTACCGGGTGCTCGTCGACCTGGTCCGGCGCGGCTGGGTACTGCGCGCGGGCGACCGCTATCTGCCCGGCACGGCCGTCCTGCGGTTGTCGTCCTCGGCCGCCAGGAACTCGCTCGGCGCGCTCGCCCGGCCGGTGCTCGACAGGCTGTCGGAGCGCACCGGCATGATGGTCAACCTCCAGGTGCCGGAGGCCGACCGGTCCCGTGTGATCGACGCCGTACGCCCCGACCGCCTGGCGATGATCAGCCGGCTGATGGGCGAGGCGCTGCCCGTCCACCGGTTCGCCGGCCCGCTCGCGCTGGTCGCCGCGCTCGAACCGGCCGACCGCGCCCCCTATCTGCGGACCGCCGAGGCGGACGGTCACCCGCTGGACGGACCCGACGGGCTGCTGGCCGACGTCGAACGGACCGCACGCACTGGGTTCGCCGTCGAGTACGGGCGCAATGAACAGCCCGTCGCCTCGCTCGGCCGCGCGGTCGTCACCCGTCCGGGCGCCCCGGTGTGCGCCGTGACCCTGGTCGGCCTGGGTGCGGAGATCGACGAGAACCGTCTCGGCCTGCTCCAGGAGTTGCTGCGCGAGGCGACGGACGAACTGGGCCGGATCCTCTCCGGTCCCGGATCCGCTCCGCTCTCACCGTCCGCCGCTGCGCCCACGGCTTCGGCGGCGCCCTCGATCGACGCGGCGGGTGCCGCGGCCGAGAGTCCGACGGCCGGAGACCACCGCGCCGGCGGCCTGCACGTCACGGACCCGATCGAGTCGGCGACCGTGACACCGTCCCCCTCCGTCTCCCGCTCCCCATCCCCCTCCCCCTCCCCCTCCCCTGAAGGTCAGTCATGAGCGAGATCCGGTTCCTGGACGGCGCGCAGACACGGGCCGCGCTCGATCCTCGACGGGTGATGGACGCCGTCGCGACGGCCTTGATCGCCGTCGGCCGGGACGAGGTCTCCGCGCCGCCACGGATCGCGGCGCACGCTCCGGGCGGTCTGCTCGGCGCCATGCCCGGTCACGTGCCCGGCCTCGGGCTCGCCGCCAAACTCGTCTCCGTGTTCGCCGACCCCGAGCGGCCCGGGCGCAGCAGTCACCTCGGCGTCGTCGCGCTGTTCGACGCGGTGGACGGCCGTCCGCTGGCCCTGATGGACGCCGAACCCCTCACCGAGATCCGCACCGCGGCGAGCGCGACGATCAGTGCCCGCACCCTGGCCCGCGCGGACGGGAGCCCGGTGGCCGTCGTCGGAACCGGCGCCCAGGCACGGGCCCAGGTGACCCTGCTCGCGGCGCTCGACCCGAAGACCCCCGTCCGGGTGGCCGGCCGTGACCCCGAGCGGGTGGCGAGCGCGGCGGCACTCCACCCCGCGGGCCGGGCCGCGCGGAGCATCGAGGACGCCGTCCGCGAAGCCGGAACGGTGTTCTGCTGCACCGGAGCCGTGCGACCCGTGATCGACCGGGACTGGCTCGCCGTCGGCGCGCACATCAGCTCGGTGGGCGGCTCCCACGGTCCGGAACTGGACGCGGCGACCGTCCGCGACGCCACTCTCTTCGCGGAATGGTCCGGAGCCGCCACGACCCGGCCGCCGTCCGGCGCACACGAATTGCAGGGCCTTCCGGCGGAGCGGCCGGTGACACCGCTCGGCGCGGTCCTCGCCGGTGACCTCCCCGGCCGCCGCGACGACGTCGAGCTCACGCTGTTCAAGTCGACCGGGCACGCCGCGCTCGATGTCGCGGCGGCCCATGTCGCGCACGCCGTCGCGGTCGCGGAGGGGTGGGGCACCCGGCTCAGCCTGTAGACGTTCACGCGGAGGCGTTCGGCGTCCGCGGGCGTACCGACGCACGGGGTGGGGGCACTCGACAGGCCTCGCGCACCGCGGTGTTCAACCGGACCGGCGGCGACGGGTGTCGGGTGCGGGGCCGGTCCGCTCGGCGCGCACCTCGGCGAGGATCGCCTCCCATACACGGGCGGGCGGGCTCACCAGCGGTTCGGGGGGAAGGCCGCCACGGGCCGCAGCGGCGACACGCTCGAAGGCGCGGACGCGGTCGCGGCAGGAGGCGCACCGTCCGAGGTGGTCCAGCATCGCGGGCGGCCACGGTGTGCGCGCCCCGTCGAGAACGTGCTGGGCGAGGTCCGCGGGCGGGAGATGGCCCGACAGCCGGGCGCCGCTCATGTGCCACCTCTTCACCTGCTGGATCCGCCGCGCGGATGTCGCCGGCATCCGGCTTCCCCTGGCGCCACAAGCGGCTCGCGGGCGGAACCCCGGACCGTGACATCCGTCCTTCGCCCCTGCTTCGGGGCCCGCCGTCCCGTCGGATGCACCGACCCGGCACGACGTCCGCCCGCGCACCGCCGCCCAGGGGCCGCTCCCGGATCACCGAAGGCAGCACCTCCGGCGGGACGGTGACGCCGGCCGGCGTCACCTCACGCGCGCAGCCCGTCCTCCCGGGCGTCCTGGAGGCAGCGGCTCAGGCCGTGCAGGCCGCGGCGGGCGTGACTCTTGACCGTGCCCAGCGGCAGGCCGGTGACCTGGGCGATCTGGGTCTGGGTGAGGTCGTCGTAGAAGGCGAGGCTGAGCACCCGCCGCTGCGCCGGGGGGAGTTTCGACAGCTCGTGGCCGACCAGCACGCGGTCCAGGACGGCGTCCGGTTCGCCGGACCGGTCCTGCGTGCGCAGCGCCATCACGGCACCGGCGGCCGCCACCAGGTCGGCGCGACGGGTGCGGGCCGACAACGCGTCCGCGATCTTGCGCCGGGTGATCCCGACGAACCAGGCCGCGAGAGCACCGCGCTCGGGCGCGTACCCGGCCCTCCCCCGCCAGGCGGCCAGGAACACCACCTGGCTGACGTCCTCCGCCTCCGCCGCGTCTCCCAGGGACCGCCGGGCCAGGGTGTACACGAGCCGGCCCCAGCGGTGATAGGCGGCGGCGAGCGCCAGCTCGTCGCCGCGGACGAACGCGGCGGCGAGTTCCTCGTCGTCGAGCGACTCCTGTACCGGAGCCGTCCGCGGAGAGCCGTACGGCGGCTGCTCGGTGGTCTGCTGTGCGGTCATGGCGACTGCTCCTCGGACCGTGGGGTGGCGTCCCGCCTCCGGTCCTGCGGCCGTTCCTCGTGGCAGCACCGTTCCGAAGGCGTCGGGCGTGCCGGTCGCGCGGCGTGGATCCGCGGGTTCCGGCTCTGCCACCATCCGCAATATCGATGCACCAGGGCAACTTGCATCGACTCTGCATCGCATTGCTCTCCGCCGGGCCTTCCGGCCTTCGCACCGTCCGCGCCTCACGTCCCGGGAAGGAGTGTCGGGGTGCCGAACCGCACCGGCACACCGGGCGCGTACAGCACACTGATCGGCTGCTCGCACGGCTCGGACAGACCGGCCGCCGCGATGAGCGAGTCCTCCCAGTCGAGCAGGGCGCAGCGGCGGAACGTCCACGCCGGATGGGTGTTCGGCAGGTAGTACGACCTCCCGAAGGCCCGTCCGTGCAGTCCCCAGCGGTTCGTCAGGAACTCCTCGACCGGGTCGGGTGCGACGGGCTCGGTGCCGACGTCGAGCCACACCCGCGCCCGGGCCTCGGGCGCCCCGCGGCGGCTGGTGCGGTACAGCAGGCGGGTGTCGAACCACTGGCTGCGGATGCGCGACCACCGGTAGGGAAGCCGGAAGGACGCGTCGGCCGCCAGCACGGGCAGCAACCGGTCGCACTCCAGTGAGCGGAACACCACACCGCGGCGCCCCTGGGCGTCCCTGCTGTAGAGCCGGACGTTGACCTCGTCGAAGGAGCCCACGTACGGGACGGCCGGTGTGCCGCCCAGGGTGAGGTCACGCAGCCGGAAGAAGACCAGCCCGACGTACGTACGGCCGTTGAGCAGGTCGGGGACGGTTCCGGGCGGCAGCAGCCCGGCCACCTGGAAGGGGTCCGTCGGCCAGTGCAGGAACACCAGGTCGCGCCAGTTCTGCCGGAACAGCGTCCGCCGCACCTGTCTCGGCGCCAGCGGCGTGACCGGCTCCACGGGACGCGCGGTCCGGTGGTGCTGTCGGGATACTCCACGGGCGGACACGTGACTCGCCGTCCGCCCCGGCTACCGGGCCACGCCGGAGGTCGCGCCACCGCTCGGCCGCCCCGACCGGGCACCGCCGAGCACGCCGAGCGCTCCGGTCGCTCCGAGCGATCCGGCCACCTGCATCCGCGCACCCCAGATCCGCATGCCGTACCTCCCACGGCCCGGTTCGGTTCTCCGGGCGGTCCAGTTCGTCTGCCTATTCGGCCCGTGATCGACGCCCGGATGCGGCGCTGAGGGGCGCCCTCCGCGGACGGGCGGGGTAGCCGTGCGCTTGCCGCATCCGCGGGCGCAGGCCGGTGGTGGCCGCGCCCGTCAGGGGTCGGGACGCCCCGAGGCGGCGCGGAGTCTCAGGGCACGGCGCTCGGCCGCCGTCGTGCCGCCCCAGACCCCGTCGTACTCCGCGTTCAGCAGGGCCCAGCTCGCGCACGCGCTCAGCACCGGGCAGCGGTGACAGACCGCGCGGGCCTGCTCGATCTGCCCTCTGGACGGGCCGTCCTCACCGAGGGGGAAGAAGAGTTCCGGATCCTCGGTGCGACAGGCCGCCGATTCACGCCAGTTCTGACTCATCCGGTCCTCCGCCGGTCGCCGCGCGCTCGCGGGCAGGTCGTCTCCGCGGTGCTCCTGGCACCGCCGGACCCGGCAGAGGTAGGCATCAATCTAGGCTTTCCCGACGAATTCGGCCATGCTGGGGAGTGCCTCGGCCGGTTCCCGTGACGGGCCGGAACTCGCCGTCACGGGCTGCATCCGCCCGGTCGCGCCCCGGCGAATGCACCGGGGGTCGGTCCGCCGTGCGACGCGGGCCGCCCGGAGGACGACACGGAGGGAGGCCGCCCGTCCCATGAGAGTCACCGGACCGGACACCGCCGGAGTACGGGAGCGGCTGGGCAGCGCGCTCTTCGCCCGCGTCGCGGGTCCCGAGGGGCCGAAGAACCGCGCCCGGATCCACGACACGCCAGGACCCCGCTGGTTCGGCCCGGACCGGCCCATCCGCACGGTGCACGGGGACGCGTCCATGTTCATCGGCGGGCTCTCCGCCCTGCTGCTCCAGTCGCTCCACCCGCTCGCCATGGCGGCCGTGTCCGCCCACTCGGGATTCCGCGGAGACCCGTGGGGACGCCTCCAGCGCACGAGCACCTTCCTCGCCACGACGACGTACGGGACCGCGGAGAGCGCCCAGGAGGCCTGCGAGCGGGTGCGCGCCGTCCACGAGCGGGTCCGCGGCACGACCTCGGAGGGCACGCCGTACCACGCGGCGGATCCTCACCTCCTCGGCTGGGTCCACGTCGCGGAGGTCGACAGCTTTCTGCGCGCACACCAGCGGTACGGCGTACGTCCGTTGACCGACGAGGGATGCGACGGCTACGTCGCCGACACCGCACGCGTGGCCACCGCGCTGGGCGTCGCGGACCCACCGACGAACCGCGCCGAACTCGCCGAACGGCTGGACTCCTACCGCGGCGAGGTGCGTGCCACCCCGGAGGCCCGGGAGGCCGCCCGGTTCCTCCTGCTGAACCCGCCCGTGCCGCTGGCCGTGCGCCTCCCGTACGGGGTCCTCGCGGCGAACGCGGTGTCCCTGCTGCCCTCCTGGGCCGCCGCCGAAC
Organism: Streptomyces sp. M41(2017); assembly: GCF_002078175.1. Taxonomy (GTDB): domain Bacteria; phylum Actinomycetota; class Actinomycetes; order Streptomycetales; family Streptomycetaceae; genus Streptomyces. The sequence continues at coordinate 824,785 of NZ_MWFK01000002.1, forward strand.
TACGTCTGCCCCGGCTGCCGTTGGTCGACACCGTGTGCGTCCGTCCGCTCGGCTGCGCCGTCACCTCGGTCGTCCGCTGGGCGATGGCGCCGTCGCGCCCGGCCGCCCCCGCCCCGGCGACCGCCGGGTGAACCGCGACCGAGACGGAGTGCCCGCCCGGGCGCACCGTTCCCTGCCGTACACAACCCGGGGACCGAGTCGGCGAAGTCCGTGCCGTGGAGGACCCAAGGCCGAAAGACTGTCCGCGTGTTGAGAAACCTGCCGTCCGTCCCGCCCGACTTCGTCGGACGGGGGGCCGAACTCGCCCATCTCGCCAAGGCGTTGCACGAACACCGCGTCGTCACCCTGACCGGAGCCGGCGGCGTGGGGAAGAGCCGTCTGGCCCTTCACGCGGCGGACCAGCACCTCGGCTCCGGCGGGGGCGGGGTGGCCTGGGCCGACCTCTGGCCCCTGCAGGACGACCGTCTGCTCGTCGCCACCGTGGCCGACGCGGTGGACTTCTCCGACCACACGACGAACATGGCGATGGACTCCTTGGCCGACTGGCTGGCCGGCAAGGACGTCCTGCTCGTACTGGACTCCTGCGAGCACCTGGTCGGCCCGTGCCGACGCATGGTGGCCCGCCTGGTGCTCTCCTGCCCTCGGCTGACCGTCCTCGCGACCAGCAGGGAACCGCTCGGCGTCCCCGGTGAACACGTCGTCGCCGTCGACCCGTTGCCGCCCTCGACGGACGCCGTCGAGATGTTCTGCCGACGGGCCGCGGCCGCGGGAACCCCGGTGTCGGCCCCGGCGGACATGGTGACCGTCGCCCGGCTGTGCCAGCGGCTCGAAGGGATGCCCCTGGCCGTGGAACTGATCGCGGGTCAGCTGACGCAGCGCACGGTCGCGGAGGTCGACCTGGAACTGGGCCTGCGGCTGGACATCGCCGCCGACACCGTCCTCGCCGGACCCCCGCGGCACCGCGCCGTGCGCACCACGATCGGCTGGAGCCACGAGCTGTGCACGCCCGCCGAACGTCTGCTGTGGGCGCGGATGTCGGTGTTCCGGGACGGCGTCGACGCCGACACGGCCCGCACCGTGTGCGCCGGTGGCCCCCTCGCGGCGGAGGACGTCGACCGGGCCCTTGAGGGCCTGATGAGGAAATCGGTCCTGACCCGCCTCGGCGACACCCACCGGATGCTCGACACCGTCCGGGAATACGGCACCATGTGGCTCGAACACCTCGGTGAGAGCGCAGAGTTGGCGCGACGGCACGCGGACCACTTCCTGACGATGGCCCGCGCGTCCCACGACAACTGGCTGGGCGACCGGCAGGCCCACTGGTACGCCCGCCTGGACGCGGCACACACCGATCTGTGCGCGGCGCTCGACCATCTCCTCGACGCTCGGCCAGACACGGCCCTCGATTTGATCGGACTGCTCGGCTTCCCGTGGAGCTGCTGCGGCCATCTGCGGGAGGCCTCGGCCTACCTGGAGGACGCCCTGGCCCTGTCCGACGCCTCCGGGCCGGAACGAACGCGGGCCCTGTGGGCGCTCGGCGTGAACCGTGCACTCCGCGGCGAGCACGAGGCGGCCCGCCAGCTCGCCGAGTTCTGCCAACGGCGCGCGGACCTCGCGGACGATGTGGACGGGTCGCTGCACGCCACGTATCTGCTGGGCCTGGCCCACCTCCTCCAGGGCCGGCCCATGACGGCCAGACATCACGTGGACGGCGCTCTGCGGGGCGCCGGCGGAACCGCTTTCACCTCGGCGGGACACCTCCTGTGTCACCTGGTGCGGGTCTTCGCCCTGACGGCCGAGGGGCTGCTCGACGACGCGCGCCGGGAGGCGGAGGAACTGCGGAGCGGCTGCGTGCGGCGCGGCGAGTGGTGGACCCGCTCGTACGCCGACTACCAGTTGGCGCTCATCTCCCTCTTCGCCGACCGTGCCGAGGACGCCTCCGCCCACGCCCTGTCGATGCTGGACGGCAAGCGCCGGATCGGGGACAGCTTCGGCCTGGCGCTGGGCCTGGACCTGCTCGCCTCCGCCCTGGCGGCGCAGGGCGCGGCAGAGCGGGCGGTCGCCGCCTTCGGTGCCGGTGAGACGTACTGGAGCGCGGTGGGCCACCCGCAGCGCGGCACACCCGAACTCGGGCCGGTCCGCGAACGCTACGAGCACACGGCCCGTTCCCTGCTGGGCGACGACGGGTACGAGGAAGCGCTGCTGCGCTCGGCACTCTCCGACCCCGAAGCGGTGCTGCGCCACCTGCTCGACGGTTCCGGCCGGGGGGCCTGAGAGCGGGCCAGGCGTCCGGGGAGCGGCTCCGGCGCTGCTTGGGGCGGACCCGCCCGGCCTCTGCGCCACGCCGGACGCGGGAGACGTCGCCGCCGCGAAGATGCGCCCTCACCCGTTCGGGCGGACGGTGGAGAGATGGCACATCCACTCGTACCACCAGGAGAGACCCCGCCCGCCGAGGGCTCCATCGCGGAAGCGCACCAGGAGCGGCCGGACGGCGGGATCTGGGAACACCCCTATTTCTGGCTCGGGCTGATCGTCATCGGCTCGCTGATCATCGCCGCCTTCTTCGTGGCGAGGATCAGCGGCCTCTGACCCGGCGCACACGTCCTCCCCGCGGAGCCCTCGCGCTCCGCGGGGAGGACGTTCTGCCGTACCCGGCACGACACGTACCCCGTCCGCCGGTCGGGCCGGTCTCCCCGTCGACGCACCCCTCGGCGCACACCGGTGCCCGTCACTGCATCCGTCCCGCGCCCTCGGGCCGAAGGAGGGGTGAGCCCGGCGGACCAGCCGGTCCCGGACGGCTTCGGAAGCGAGGCGAGCCCCTGCCATGACCCTGTGCCGCCGTGCGCCGGAGCCCGCCGGCCCGAACCGGGCCGCACCCGTGGACCGCCGCGCGACCGCCGAGCCCGGCATGTTCCAGGGGGTCGGCGCATGGAGCTGAGCGCCCGCGCGGACGACGCGGACACCGAGAGCGGCGAGGGCGCCGACGCGGGAGTGACCACCGGCTTCCTGGCCAGGAAGCTCGGGGTGTCACCGACCACCTTGCGGTCCTGGGACCGTCGGTACGGGCTGGGTCCCGCCGTGCGCCCCGACGGGCGGCATCGCCGCTGGTCCCCCGACGACGTCGCCATGGTCCAGGAGATGTGCCGGCTCACGGCGGTCGGCCTGCCCCCCGCCGAGGCCGCGCGCACCGCGAAGGAGACGGCCCGGCGCGGGGCCCCCGGCTCCCCTGTCGCGCTCGCGCGGCCACCGGCCGGCGTCCGCTTCCCGGAACGGCCGTCGGCAACACCCCCGCGGGAGCGGCCCAATGCCTCGCGGTCGCCCTCCGGACTGCCGCTCGGCGACGTGCGCCAGGAGTGCCGGGGGCTCGCACGCGCCGCCGTACGTCTGGACGCCTCCGCCATCCAGGAGCAGTTGACGGCGGCGGTGCGGGCGCACGGTCTGGCCAAGGCGTGGGAGGAGGTCATGGTGCCCACGCTGCGCGCGGTGGGCCGCAAGTGGGAGTCGTCGGGCGACCGGTACGTCGAGGTCGAACACCTCCTGTCCTGGCACGTCTCCGCCACCCTGCGGCACGTGTACGTGGCCGCGGCGGGCCACGGACGCGACGACGACACCTCGCCCGTCCTGCTCGCCTGCCTTCCGGGCGAGCCGCACACCCTGCCGCTGGAGGCGCTCAACGCGGCGCTGGCGGAACGCGGGATCCCGGTCCTCATGCTCGGCGGTGCCGTGCCGCCGGAGGCGCTGATGACGGCGTTCCACCGCGTCGGCCCCTCGGCGGTGGTCCTGTGGTCGCAGTCGTCGGGCACCGCCAACCTGCCACTGGCCCGGCACATCGCCGCCACCCGCTGGGGCGTCCGAGGTGCGCGGACCCAGAGCCAGGTCCTGCTGAGCGGACCCGGCTGGGGCAGGCAGTCGGGTCCGGGCCTCCTCCGCCCCCGCCACCTGGCCGACGCGCTGCGCCTGATCGGCGCCCCCGAGCACTGACCCGTCCCGGGCGCCACTGTCCGCTGCCGCCGCGCCCTCTCCCCCTCGGCGGCAACAGCCTCCCCCCTTCCCGCGTCGCGCTACGACCCGAGGAACGCGGCGAGGCCCTCCAACAGCCGTGCCACGTCGTCCTTGTCGTTGTACGGCGACAGGCCGACACGGAGTCCGCCCGTGTCGCCGAGCCCGAGGTGCCGGGACGCCTCCAGCGCGTAGAATGATCCCGCGGGCGCGTGCACACCCCGGTCCGCCAGGAACCGGTAGGCGTCGGCCGTGTCCCGGTCCTCGAACGTCACCAGCAGCGTGGGCGTGCGGTCGGCGGCGCGGGAGTGGACGATCACGCCGGGCAGCGCGTCCAGCCCCGACTCCACCTCCTCGCGCAGCGCGTCCTCGTGGCGCCCGACGGCCGCGAAGGCGGACCGGAGGCGGTCCCTGCGGCCCCCCGTCGCCTCCGATGCGAGACCGGCGAGGAGGTCGACGGCGGCCGTGGTGCCCGCCAGCACCTCGTAGGGCAGCGTGCCGAGTTCGAAGCGCTCGGGCACGGCGTCGGTGGACGGCAGCAGCTTGTCCGGGCGCAGCCCCTCCAGCAGGCGAGGAGAAGCGGCCAGGACACCGTGGTGCGGGCCGAGGAACTTGTAGGGGGAGCAGACGAAGAGGTCGGCGCCGAGCCGTTCGAGGTCCACGAACGCGTGGGCGGCGTAGTGCACTCCGTCCACGTGGAGCAGGGCCCGCGGGCGGCGGTGGACGAGTTCGGCGATCGCGGCGATGTCGGGGACCGTGCCGATCAGGTTCGACGCGGCGGTCACGGCGACGAGCCGGGTGCGGTCCGTCAGCAGCTCGCCCACGGCCGCGGGCGGGAGTTCGCCCGTCGCCGGATCGAAGTCCGCCCAGCGCACCTCGGCCCCGGCCCGCTCCGCCGCCTGGATCCAGGGCCGGATGTTCGCGTCGTGATCGAGCCGGCTGACCACGACCTCGTCCCCGGGTCCCCAGTCCTTCGCCAGGGTGTGCGCGAAGTCGTACGTGAGCTGGGTGGCGCTGCGGCCGAAGACGACGCCGGAGGGATCGGCGCCCACCAGGTCGGCCATCGCTTCCCGGAACGCGCGCACGCAGGTCTCCGCGTTCGCCTCTCCGGGCGTCAGCCGTCCCCTGATCGAGAGCGGCCCCGTGAGCGCGTCGGAGACCGCCCGGGCGACCCGGGCGGGGGTCTGTGTCCCGCCCGGGCCGTCGAAGTGGGCGATGCCCGACTGCAGGGCGGGGATCTCGGCGCGCAGCGCGCCGACGTCGAAGGTCACTCGGGCTCCTCACGGTCGGCGTCGCGCCCCGCGGCCGGCCGGACCCGGGCCTCGCTCGGGCGGGCCGGTCCGGTGTCCGGACGGGGCACACGGTGTCCGACGATCATCGCAGGACGGGCCGCGGACGGGGAGGGCGCCTCCGCCGCGAGGAGGGGCGTGCCGCGAGGTTCACCAACCACGTGTGCCCGGGCCGCCCTTGAACGGTCCGCGGATCTCCGCGGTGATCCAACCGCCGTAGAAGTCGCCCGCCTGTGCCGTGACCGGCTCGCCGTCGACCGTGCACCGGTCGACGCGCGTGGGATAGAAGGCGACGTACCCGGCGAGCGGGGCGTACGCCGGCACCGGCTCGGGGTAGCTCCACGCGGCGCTCGGGCTCACGTCGGTGCCGGCGGCGAGGTCCCAGTACACCGCGGGCCCCTTCCACTCGCACCAGCTGCGTTCCGTGGTGGGTCGGAGCAGGTCGGTGCGCACGTCGTCCGGGGGCAGGTAGAAGACCGGAGGGTGGCTGGTCTCCAGGACCCGCAGGGCTCGGGTGGTCTCCGCGATCCGCGTTCCCGCCCACTCGACGACGACCAGGCGTTCGTCCGGTTCCGTCGCCGGGGGACGCGGATAGTCCCACACCGATTCGGGGCTCCGGTGTCCGTGCGGTGCCATGACCACTCCTGTCCGATCCTGTCCGAGGCGGATCTCCGCTCCCGGCCTGCCCGGCCGTTCACGAGGACTTCGGGGATCGCCGTGACCGCGGATGCGCGGCACGGCGGGAGCCGGGCCGGGCGGCCTCCCTCGGCACGACGAACGGCTCGGGGCCGGCGTCCGGATGTTCCGGTTGCCGGCCCCGAGCCGTGAGTCGTCGGTGCGCTGCGGGAGTACGGGCTCCTCAGGCGTGTCGGTGCGAACGACGGTTGCCCGTCAGCACCCGGTACAGAATCAGCAGGATCAGCGATCCGACGATGGCGGCGATCCACGTCGACACCTCGAAGAAGCCGTCGACCGAGTCGACGTTGAAGATGACCTTGCCCAGCCAGCCGCCCAGCAGGCCGCCGGCGATACCGATCAGCATGGTGATGATGATGCCGCCCGGGTCCTTGCCCGGCAGGAGCAGCTTGGCGATGGCACCGGCAAGCAACCCGATCAGAATCCAAGCGATGATGCCCACAGTTCCTCCACCGTCCGTACAGGATGTGATGTCCTCAGTCCGTGTGCGCCGAACGGGCCGACACAAACCTTCGAAACTCAAACTGTTGCCTTCTGGTCGGTTGTAGCGGCCTCGCTCAGTTCGGCCGCGAACTGAGCGCCGGCCAGGAGCGCGAGGTTGGACAGCCACAGCCAGACCAGGAAGACGACGAGCCCCGCGAGCGAGCCGTAGAGCCTGCTGTAGGTGCCGAACACGGAGGCGTACACGGCGAATCCGGCGGAGACGGCCAGCCACAGGAACGCCGCCAGCATGCCTCCGGGCAGGCTGTAGCGGCGTCGACGGGCGACCACCGGGCCCGTGTGGAAGACCACGACGACCAACAGGGCGACCAGGCACAGCAACAGGGGCCAGCGGAGCACGCCCCAGGCCACGGCCACCTGCCCGTCGAGGCCGAACAGCCGGCCCGTGGCCTCGGCCACCGGGCCCGTCAGCAGCAGCACGAGCGCGCTCACGACGAGGAGTCCGAGCAGCGCCAGCGCGGTCAGCACCAGGCGGTGCGCGGTGCGCCAGACCGACCGTCGGTCCGCCACGTCGTGCATCCGGTGCAGGGCGCGGCGGAACACGGCGAGGTAGCTGGAGGCCGACCAGAGCGCGCTGGCCGACCCCGCGACGAGCAGGGTCCAGGCCGCCGACCGCTGCCGCAGCATCTCCCCCAGCGCCTGGTGCAGTTCCGCACCCGACTGGGCGGGCGCGTACGCCGTGACGTGGGCGATGAACTGCTCCGCGGTGTCGGGACTGATCAGACCGAAGGCGACGACCATGACGAGCATCGCGGGCAGGACGGCCAGGATCGCGTAGTACGTCAGGGCGGCGGCCCAGTCCGAGATGTCGTCGTTCCACATCGACACCGGGGTGCGGCGCAGCGCCGGCCACCACAGGCCGGCACGGGGGCGAGGCAGCCCGGCGGGCCGCACGGTGTCGATCGCGCTGTTGGGCCCCGACTCAGCGGACATGTGCGGTCCGGTGGGATCGGCTGCTGATCCGTACGTGGGTGAGGACCGGGCACGGTGCGGCCGCGGCCCGTGCTTCCTCGATGAGCGCGGCCAGGGTCAAGAGAACTCCGTTCGGTGCGGTGTCCGGGGCGAGCCGGACATGGGCGCGTACGTACAGCCGTCCGCGGCGGGCGCGGACGGCGACGCGGCTGTGGGCGACGCCGGGGACGGCGGACGTGCGCCGGGTGAGGAGGTCGGCGAGCGCGCGGGTGCGCAGGACGGCGCCGCGCGAGGTGAGGGTCAGGCGCGGGCGGGTCCCCCCGCTGATCCGGCTCGCCGCCCACAGGAGGCAGAGGAGGGAGGCGAGGGCCGTCACGGCGACGACGGCGGGAACCCACCAGGCGTGGTCGCGCAGTTCGGCCACCTGCCGGGCGGATACCCACACGGTGTCGGCGTCCGTCCTCGGCCACCAGCCCGGCATCCGGTCCGCCACGGACGCGCCGGCGGTCGCCGACCAGATGCCGGCCGTCAGCAGGACGAGTCCCACCCCGGCCAGTGCGGCACGGTTGACCGTGCCGGACGGGTGTTCCATCACGCCTCGCTTCCGGCGGGCCGGGCGGTCTCGGAGCGGGCCGGCGGGTCCGCCGGCACGAGCCCGTCGAGCCGCGGCTCCGCTGACGGGTGTTCCACGGTTCGCGGTCCCGCAAGCGTGGGTCCCCCGGTCGCGGGTGCCGGATACCGCAGTGCGTGCGGCCCGGGTTCACCCGTCCGTGGTTCGTCGGGCCGAGGTCCCGTCGGCCGGGATTCCGGCGATCCTGGTCCCGAGCTGGGTGGCTGCCAGGTCGGAGCAGGCCGCACCGTCACGCGCAGGCGCGGAGCCCGGCGCAACGCACAGGCGTCCATGGCCCGGTGGGCCGCGGCCACGGCTGCCTCGGTCGCGCGGTCACGTTCGCCGAAGGCCAGTGCGACCCTGACGCGGGCGCGCCTGCGTCCGACGCGTACCCGGACCGTGTCGGTCCCGGGCACGTCCGCGACGGCGTCGCGGATCGCCGAGGCCACCGCCGTGCGGTCCACCGCGGCGTGCAGGCCGGGCGAGGCGGCGCCCAGCAGGCCCCGTCGCCCCGGTGTCAGGGCGAGCACGCACAGCCAGAGGCCGGCGGCCGCGAGGACGATGCCGAAGGCGACCGGCAGGTCCGCGGGACCGCGCCGTTCCAGCGTGTCCAGCAGGTCCGTCCGCCAGGCGGCGGGCGGCTGCCCGGCGGCATGGACCCGCAGCACGTCGACGGCGGCGGCGCCGCAGACGAGGGCCGCCGCGAGAGCGAGTCCCACGGCGGGCACGCGCCGCGCCGACCAGGAGCGCCGCGGTGCGCGACCGGAGGCGGGGGGCTTCGCGAGCGGGGGCGCGGACGGTCGGGCCGGACCCGTGAGTCCGGTCACGGTGACCCGCGCGGGCTCGAGACGCAGTCCGGTGAGCCGGCCGGTCCGGTCCGTCACGTGCCGCTCGACACGCTCGGCGGTCGACGCGAGCGGCGCCGGGTACGGGAGGGTGACGCCGAGGGAGACCACGGCCCGCCGCCCCCGTACGGAGGCGGATCCGCGCGCCGACGGACGCGCGAAGCCCGGGAGTGCCTCGGCGGCCGCACGCTCGGCGATCTTGCGTACGGCCTTCTCCGAGACGGTGGTGGTGCCGCGCACCGCCGCGTCCGTCATCGGTTCCTCCGCTCGAAGAGGTCCCGGAGGTCCTCACGACGGACCCCGCCCTCCAGATAGCGGCCCACGCCGTATCCGACCGCGCCGAGTGCCGCCACCAGCAGGAACGCGCCGAAGCCGCCGAAGTAGCCGGCGTACGCCAGGGCCATTCCCACGAACATGCCGACGATTGCTCTGCTCATTCCTCACCTCTCACCGCCGGTCCGGCCGGCGTCCTCGGCCGCGCGTTCGTCACGGGCCGATCGGGGCTCTCATTCCACGCGCGAGTCCCCGTACGCCTCCTCACCGTCGTCCTCCGGAAGATGCACGTCGTTGACCGTGACGTTCACCTCCACGACCTCCAGACCGGTGATGCGCTCCACGGCGGCGACGACGTTCTCGCGCACGTCCCGCGCGACGTCGGTGATGGGCACCCCGTACTCGACCACCAGGTCGAGGTCGATCGCGGTCTGGCGCTCGCCGACCTCGACCTTCACCCCGCGGCCGACGTTCGGGCGGCCGCCGGGCACGCGGTCGCGCACCGCGCCGATCGTGCGGGACAGCCCGCCGCCCATGTCGTACACACCGGGGATCTCACGCGCGGCGATCCCGGCGATCTTCACGACGACGACATCGGCGATGGACGTCTTGCCCCGGCTGTCGGCCGGTGTGCCCGCGCCGGACTGGCCACCGCTCAGGGTGGTGGATCCGGTGGCCCCGGCACCGCCCGCCACACGCGCCGGTTCGGGACGGGAGGGGACGGTCTCGCGGCGGGACTCGGGTGCCGCCTGCTGGGTCGTCATGACGATCTCCCATTTCACTCGGGGGGAAGTGCCTTCTCCACGACAGACCCGCTCCGGGCCGTTCTGTTACGCGGTCCGACCACGTTCTTTTTCCGGAGTACGTCCTCCTCCGCCGGAGAGGAGGACGGAACGGGTGTATCCGCGGGCGCCGCGGGTGCGTAACAGGGAACCGCTCAGGCGTGTCCAACCCGCAGAGGCAAGCGAGAGGAGCCACCGAGTGCCGGGGGCCCAGAGACAGATCACCCAGCCGGAGGACGCCGCGACCGACGACGCCCTGCTGGCCACACGGGCGGCCGAGGGCGACGAGGAGGCCTTCGAATCGCTCGTACGACGCCACGCCCCGCGGCTGGTGGGGCTGGCGGCGCGGCTGCTGGGCAGCCGTTCGGAGGCCGAGGACGCCGTGCAGGACGCCTTCGTGAGCGCGTGGCGCAAGCTGCCCGAGTTCCAGGGCCGGTCCTCCTTCGGCACCTGGATGTACCGGATCGTCACCCACCGCTGCCTCAACGTGCTGCGCGCCCGGCGGCAGGAGAGCGGCCTCGACACGGTCGCGGAGGTCGCCGCTCCCGAGCACGTCGCCTCGCCGGCCCGGCTGGCGGAGTCCCGGGCGGCGCTGGGCGAGTTGCAGACCGCGCTCGCGGACCTGTCGGCGGAGCAGCGCACCTGCTGGGTGCTGCGTGAACTGGACGGCCGGTCCTACGAGTTCATCGCGGACACCGTCGGGATCAGCCAACAGGCGGTCCGCGCCCGTGTCTTCCGCGCACGACACCGACTGACACAAGCGATGGGGGCGTGGCGATGACCCACCACTCCGGTCCGCCGGAACGCCGGCTCGGATCCGACGAGGACGACGAACTGCTGCCCTGCGGCCGTCCGCTCGCCGAGGTCTGGGAGATCGCGGAGGATCCCACCCGTGTCGACGCCCACGGGGAGGCCTGCCCGCACTGCGGCCGGGCCCTCGACGAGTGGGCCCGGCTGGAGTCCCTCGTCGGCGGTCTCCGCGACGAGACGGACACCGTCGCCTCGTACGACGCCACGCCGCTGACGCGCCGGGTGATGGACGTGGTCCGGGTCGAGTTGCGGCCGGGCAGGCCCCTCCCGCTGGGTGATCCCGCCGAGGACCTGTGGATCATGGAAGCGGTCGCGGCCCGGACGCTCCGCACCGCGGGGGAGACGGTGGCCGGGGTCCGCGCGGGCTCGTGCCGGATCGTGCCCCGCACACCGTCGGCGCCGGGCGGTTCCGCCGGGGTGGACGTGCGGCTGGAGATCGTCGCCCCGGTGGACGCCGCGCTGGAGCACCTCGCCGAGCGGGTGAGGGAGCGGGTGCTCGACGTGGCGCGCGGCCGCCTCGGGATGGACGTGACGGCCGTGGACATCCGTATCACCGATCTGACCGGCCCCGTGGCCGACGTCGAGGAAGGCCGGGACCGATGACGCGGTACGCCGTGCACGACACGTTGACGGAGGCACTGGCGCGGACGGTCCTGGAGGTTTCGGGGGTCGCCTTCCTCAAGCCGGGCCTCGGCGATCTGCTCCGCTCGCGCACGGGTGCGGGAGCCGGCCGTTCCGGCGGGCACACGGCGGGGATCCGGGTGACCCGCCGCGACGAGTCCGAGCCGTGGGAGGTGGACGTCCGGATCGTGGCGCGCAAGGAGCGCCGCACCGTGGACGTCGCCCGCGCCACCCGCCGGGCGCTGGAGGAGTCGCTGGCGACGCTGCTCCCGGACAGCAAGGCCTCGGTACGGGTCACCGTCACCGGACTCGTGTAACGGTGCCGGCCTGTCCCACCCGGCAGGTGCAAGAGCCCTCGGAATGCCGGGAGCTGAAGACATGAAGACATGAAGACATGGCGACATGGCGACATGGCGAGCCTGAGACATCGGGACATGGGGACGGGGAGTGACCGGGACGGACGCGTGTCCCGGTCACTCCCCTTTCCTGCCCGCCGCAGGAAACCCCTGGCGGCCCCGCGGCCGTCTCCCGCGGGGCCGACGACGCGCCGCGTCAGCTCTTGGGCATCAGGACCGTGTCGATGATGTACACGTTGGCATTGGCGGTCTTCACATTGCCGCACACCACCTTGGCGGAGTCGTTCACGGTGTACGACTCCCCCGAACCGCTCGTCGTCAGCTTGCTCTTCTCCAGCGTGTCGAAGGAACCCTTCTCCAGGTCCTTCGGCGCGAGCTTCTGGCCCACGACGTGGTAGGTCAGAATCTTCGTCAGCTGAGCCTTGTCGGCCAGAACCTTGTCGAGGGTGGCCTTCGGAATCTTCGCGAACGCGTCGTTCGTGGGTGCGAACACGGTGATGTTCTCCGCGTTGTTCAGCGTGTCCACCAGACCGGCCTTCTTCACGGCCGTCACCAGGGTGGACAGCGCCGGGTTGTTCGAAGCCGCGGTCGCGACCGGGTCCTTGGCCATGCCGTCGAAGGATCCCGCACCGTTCTTCGGGACCGAGGCGCATCCCGGGCCGAACGGCTGGTCCGAGCTGCCCGCCATGCCCGACGAACCGGTGGAGGCGTCGTCCGAGGCCGGCGCGGAGGCCGAGGCCTTCGCCGAACTCGACGCGTCGCTGTCCTTGCTGTCGCTGGAACAGGCCGTCAGGGCGATCGGCAGTACAGCGGCAGTGGCGAAGGCCACCGCGACGTGACGGATACGCATGCTCATGAGGTTCTCCTGTCGGAACGAAGCAGCATTCGCGGCGTCGGCCTGCAAATGCCGTGGTTTTCGAGCGGAAATACCGTGGAGAACGAAAGGGCGGTCCTCGGAGAGGCACCTGCCGCACGCCCGGGGGCGGTTGTCGAACTCCTCGTTTCTCGGCTCACACGGGGAATCCGGCGCCGGGGCCGTCTTGGATTGGTCGGAGTTTCCTCAATCACCGATTCGAGGGAAATTCATTCCGGGACCAATCCGGACCGCGAGCAGCTTCGGACAAGGCGCCCACACACCCCACTTGGGCGGCCGGGCCCGAACGCATCGAAGCCGCGGCACGATGGCCGCGGCTCCAGGACGGGGGGGGACGGAATCGGTTCAGCCGAGGGGGACGAACACCCGGATCGACTTCCCGCCGTCCGGGCAGGGTTCGATGGTGATGTCGCGGGAGAGCCGGATGATCAGAGGCCATCCGTACCCGTTCGCCTGGCGGTGCTGCGGGATCTCCCCGGTGCCGTAGGCGTGAATGGGCACGACGTCGCTGCGGTCGCGCACCTCCAGCCGCACACCGCCGTCGCTCAGGGCCGCCTCGAACCCGGCGAGCCCGTCACCGTGCCGGATCGCGTTCGTGACCAGTTCCGAGACGACGAGCAGCAGGTCGATGACCGCTTCCTGTTTCACGCCGCCGTCCGGGCCGCCCGGGTGTTCTTGCAGGACCGTCTGGACGTGACGGCGCGCGGTCGCGGCGCTGGTGACGGCGAGTTCGGCCGTGGGCGGACGAGCGGTCGGCTCGGTGAGGGAGACGAGTTGCGGGGCCTCGTCCGGACGCGTCGTGCCGGTGCGCGTGAACCCGGACTCCCCCGGACCACCTGCTCCAAAGCTGCCGTCGGCCGCGGGAGGGCGGTTGGCCGGGGTCATCGCTCGCTCGCCGTGTCCGGGAGTTCCAGCGCTTCCTGGACGCTGTCGGCGAGGACGAAGAAGCCCTCGGTCCCTGTCACGTCGAACAGCCTCCGAACGATGTCACTGAACGGCCCGCAGACCACCATGAGCGTGCCCGAGGCCCGGTGGGCGCGCTGTGCTTCGAGGAGCACGTGCAGGATCGACGAGTCCGCGAAGGCCGTCCCGGAGAGGTCGACCACCGTGCGGGCCGAGCCGACACGCTGCGCGAGATCGAGCGCCTCTTCGAGTTGGCTCGAGGTCTCGTAGTCGATGTCGCCGCCCACGCGCACGACGAAGGCGTCTTGGGCCGCCCCGTGCGTCACGGTGGCCTCCAACCCGTCGGGCATCTGAACACTCTTTCTCGTCTGCTCCTGCAAGGAGACCCTTCGGGCCGGGCGTTGCGGTCCGCGCCGGTCCCCCGTGCCTTTCGGCACGAGGGCCGCTCATGGATGCGGGCCCGCGGACCCCGGCGTCCGCACCCTCGGCCGTCGTCCTACGGCGACTCACGCGGGCTGCCTCGGCGGCAGGCTCCGGTAGTAGCTGCCGACGCTGGAGAGGTAGGCCGGGTCGAGCGTCTCCCGGTCGGTCTTGAACCTCGGCGCCGACTTGATCTCCTCGCGGCTGCACGCCACGGTGATCTTCTGCGACTCGGTGTCGATGCCGGCGACCACGCCCACGGGAACCAGCACGCTCTTCCCGAACACCCACACCCCGGTGTCGACGACGAGGTGCCGCATCCCGGAGTCGTCCACCTGCCGGTCCACATGCCCTACGGTCCCGTCGGTGGCCTCGACGCTGTAGCCCGCCAGTTCGTGCACCTCGGGGTGGTTGAACTCCGGTGCGTACGACCAGATTCTGTCGACGGTCATGTCGTCCTCCTTCAGCTCGCCGGTGCGCCCTGCCGTCCACGCGCCCAGGGGCGCATGCGGCACGGGAGCAGGGCAGAAGGCGGGAACCCGCCTCCGTGCCACCCTCTGAGCTGCAAATACCCTGCTATGCGGTCTGCATTCGGTGGAATTTCTTTGCGAATCGCGGCTCCTGGAGTCGCCTGCCCCCGAGGGCCGGCGGCGGCGCCACGACCTTCAGCCCGTTCCGGGGTGCTGGTCGCCCTTCCGCACGTCGCAGGGCGCCGTGAGGTAGTCGAGCGTCCCGGTGATCTGCAGCAGCCGTTCCAGATGCGGAGGACGCTCGTCCAGGTGGAGGCGGACGCGGGCGGCGTCGGTACGCCGCCGGATCATCAGCAGCGCCGACAGTCCCATCGAGTCGATCCCGCGGAGCCCGGCGAAGGCGAGGTGCAGGTCGAGAACGGGTGCCTCGGCAGAATTCCGGACGGTGAGGTTCTGGTCGACGGTGGTCATCAGCTCGTCGCAGGTCTCATGGTCGAGGTCTCCGCGGACGTGGACCACCAGATCGGTGGTCTCGGCCTCGACGGTGAGCGTGAAGGAGGGTGGATGCGAAGTCGTCATGCGGGCTTTCCGGGGCCGGGGATCGTGAAGGCCGGCGCTCTTCGGGTACGGAGCGCCTCCCGGGCGCGGGCCAGCGTGCGGCAGGCGCGCGGGAAATCCTTGAGCTGGAGGGCCAGCAGGTCGAGTGCGGGGTCGAGGCTCCGGGCGGGTACACGGCGCGCGGCCAGGATCTCGCCGGTCCACACGATGAACCCGGCGAACAGGTCCTCGTCGGCCATGTACAGGGACGTCCCCAGGAAATCGACGATGTGGGCGAGGTCCTCTGCGGTACGCCGGTGTTGCTCCTCGGTGTAGCCGCGCATCGGCGGGAAGCGGCTCTCCAGCTCCGTGAGGGTCGCCTTGACGAGCTGGTGCGCCGTCCGGACGACCATCGTGTACTCCTGGTCGGCCAGGTGGGGCAGGTCGTCCACCGTCTGGTGAGCCGACATCGGGTCGGGACGGTCGAGCCCCGCGGCGAGCACGGCCGCCGCCTGCCGGGCGTCGGGGGCCCAGGCGTCGGCGCCGAGGGTGCGGGCGTGGCGGCCGTCGGGGCCGAAGGCCGCGCCGCCCGCGATGACGGGCACGCCCGCTGCCTGACAGGCCGTGATGGCGGTGTGCGCCGCGGGCAGTTGGGTGGGGATCGAGGAGGAGAGTGCCACCGCCTGCGGCCCTGTCCGGTGCAGGTGCGCGATGAGGTGCGGGGTGGGCACGTGGGCGCCGAGGAAGTCCACGCGCCAGCCGCGCAGTCGCAGCGTCTCCGCCAGGAGTCTGGCGGGTAGCGCGTGCCACTCGCCGTCCACGCATGCCACCGTGATCCGCGCGACGTCCGGGCGGGGGGCTGTCCGGTGGGTGAGGACGGCGATCGCCCGCTCGTGGATGGCGGTCGCGGCGTGCTCCTGCGCGACGGTGAGCCGGTTCGCCGCCCATTCGATGCCGACCTTGGCCTGCACCGGGGCGATGAGGTCGAGGAGGACGGTCTCGGGGTCTCCGCACGCCTCGGCCGTGTCGAGCACGACGGCGGTGGCGCGGGACTCGTCGCCGGAGTGGACGGCCGCCCACAGTTGGTCCCGGGCCGGGCCGAGCGCCGTCGCCGTGGCGTACTGGGTGGAGGCGGCGCTCACGCGGTGTACCTGCCCCTGGTGTGGCCGTTCACCGCGCTCAGGTGCGCGTGGTGGGGGGCGGTGACCGCGACGGCCGCCATGTCGTCGTGGAGTCCGCGGCCGACCCACTGCGCGGCGAGCATCTGGACGTGCTCGACCACGGCCTCGGCCGGCATGCCCGCGCACTGGGCGAGCGCGCTCTCCAGCCGCTGGACGCCGAAGAGTTCGTCTCCCAACGGTCCTCCCCTCGCCTCGGTGATGCCGTCCGTGAAGAACAGGCAGGTCTCGCCCGGCGCCAGTTCGACGTGGGCCGTGGTGGAGCTGATCTCCCAGAACGCACCGACCAGGGTCCCCCGGGTCCTCGCCTGTTCGACCAGGCCGTCGGCGCGCACGATCAGCGGCGGCGGGTGGCCCGCGCTGGTGACGCGCAGGTGGACCATACCGCCGCGGCGGACGACGGAGGCGATGGCGAGGGTGGCGAAGCGGGTGTGGTGGGAGTTCATCAACGCGCCGTTGAGCAGGCCGAGCAGACGCTGGTGGTCCGCGGCCAGCGGCAGGAGCGCCTGCACGGTGTTGCGGATCTTGCCTGTCAGTACGGCGGCTTCCAGGCCCTTGCCGCAGACGTCGCCGAGGATGACGAGGGACTCCTGCCCTTCGTCGGTACCGGGGTGCACGTCGTAGAAGTCGCCGCCGACGCGTTCGGTCTGGCCCGCCGGACGGTATTTCCCGGCGAACTCCACGCCGTGCACGCTGTGCAGCTGGGGCGGCAGCAGTTCACGCATGAGGGTCGTGGTGATGGCCGCCTGCTCGGCGTACATACGGGCGGCCGACATGGCGGCGCCCGCGCGTGCGGCGAAGAGGCGGGCGAAGATCTCCTCGCTCTCCGTGAACGCTGCGTGGTGGCTGGAGCGGAGCAGGATCAGCGCGCCCGCCGGCACCCCGTGGCCGGGCAGCGGTGTCACGACGGCGGAGCCGACGGGTTCGGTGAAGCCGTCGGGGACGATCCATCCGGGGACTCCGGCCGGGTCGATCCAGCGGGAGGGCACCGGCGGGAATCCGCGCAGCGCGTCGCTGAGACCGGGAAGCTGACCGACGTCCTCCTGCACCGTGCGGTGCTCCAGGGCGCCGTCCGGGCCGCAGAAGGTGAGGGGCACCTTGCGGCCGCGCGAGGGGGCGACGATCACGGCGGCGTCGGCGAGGTGTTCGGCGGCCAGGCGGGCCGTGACCTCCATGCACCGCTCGACGTTCAGCGAGGAGAGGAGGGCGCTGGAGGCGCCGGCCAGGAAGGCGGTGCGTTCACGCTCGCTCCTGAGGGCGTCCTCGGCGAGGCGCCGGTCGGTGTCGTCGACCAGCCACCACATGACGTCGCCGTCCTCGGTGCAGGTGGGGTGCGCCTCGAACGTACGGTCGCCGACACCTCCGCTCGCGGCCGGAGCGGGACCGAAGCGCCGGGGGCCGGGGATGTCGGTCCGCAGCCGGGTGTGCGCGTCGGCCAGCCATTCGGGGACGACGTCCCGCAGCGGCGCTCCCGTGACGGCACCCGGGAAGAGGGCGGCCGCCGCGACGTTCAGGTCGATCACCGCGCCGGATGGGTCCGCGACCACCACGGGGTAGGGGGCGGAGCCCCACGTGGCGCCGAGGCCGACGCTCCGCGGGCTGGCAGGAGGCTGCTGGGAAGTGTCCACAAGCAAGGGCTCGCGTCTGCGGGCCCACCACCTTTCCGGACGACAGATTGTTTCCGTCCGGCAACCATCTCGCGGCCGCTCCGTGCACCGCAAGTCACTCGGGCGATGTCACACGAACAGGGGACACCCGGGCCGGGGTTCCGTCGCGTCGGCGTCGACGGAACCCCGCCCGGGGGTGTCACCGGCGGCGGCTGCGCGTGGCCCAGCCGCTGCCCACGCCGGCGACGTGCAGGGCGAGCAGGGCGAGACCGATGAGCATGATGTTCGTCGAGGTGAACACGTCGTTCGTCGATATGTCCGCCGCGTTGATGAGGAACGAAATGAAAAACAGTACGGCGGCAACGATGCCGAGCATGAGGTCTCCCTGTGTCGAAGTGGTGGAGACCGGATGCCCAGCGGATGCGACTCGACACTCTGTCGGTTGCCGATTCCGCTGCATCCGCGGGGCCGTCCCGCCCGGAAGACAGGAGGACCCGCCGCATTCCGTACAACATGCCCTCCGACGACCGCGCAAGGGAGTTCCGATGATCGAGGTCGAGCGCACGCTCACGCTGCAGCACCCCCTGCCCGACGTGGTGGCGTACCTGGCGGATTTCGCGCACACGGAGGAGTGGGACCCGGGGACGGTGAGCTGCCGCCCGGCCCGGGCGGGCGCCGCCGTCGCCAAGGGATCGGAGTGGCAGAACGTCTCGGAGTTCCGCGGGCGGCGCACCGAGCTCCTCTACCGGCTGGTCCGCTTCGAGGACCGGCGGCTGACCTTCGTGGGGCGGAACCGGACGGCCACGTCGACGGACGACATGACCTTCGGCGAGGAGGACGGCGGGACCCGGCTCACCTACCGGGCCCGTATCGAGTTCCGCGGAGTGGCCCGGCTGGCGTCCCCCTTCCTCCGCAAGGAGTTCGAGCGGCTGGGCGACGAGGTGGTCCGGCGGATGCCGGAGGCTGTGGACGGTCACCTCGGCGCCGGGCGGCGCCCGGCCCGTTGATCGCGCTTTCGCCGTTTTCCCGTACCGGCGGTGCAACCGACCGGCCGCCTTCATCGGAATAAAGGGGCAAAGCTCAGGTTACGGGCATCGCGCGCATGCCCTCTCCCGGTACGCGAAGGGACGTCGCATGAAGCTCCAGGACGAACTGCCGGTCGACCATCAGCTCGGTGCTGTGTACCGCTGGGGTGCGGCCTTCTGCGGTGTGGTGCTGCTCGTGTTCGGCAGCCTCGGCTTCGCCGACGAACTCAGCCCGTTCACCACCGACGGGAACACCGTCGCGGGGCTGTCCAGCAACGGCGCGCTCAGCCTGATCTCCGTCCTGGTCGGCGTCGCGCTGATCGTCGGCGGGTTCATCGGCGGGAACGTCGCCTCCGGCCTCAACATGGTGGTCGGAACACTGTTCCTGCTCAGCGGATTCGTGCACATCTTCATCCTCGACCGGCCGGCCAACATCCTCGGTTTCGGCATGACCAACGTCATCTTCAGCTTCGTGATGGGGCTGGTGATCCTGACGTTCGGCATGTACGGGCGCGTGTCGAGCAAGCTGCCGCACGACAACCCGTACTGGCAGCGCCGCCATCCCCGCGAGGCCGCGCGGGAGTCCCTGGCCCGGCGCAGGCAGCCCGCCGGGGCCGGCTCCCTTCCCGCGGGCGGCTCCCGGACGGCCCTCGACGGACGGACCGGCGCACCCGGCCGGCACCGCACGGGCTGAACCGCCCGGCGGCCGAGCACCACGAAACGAAGGGGCGCTTCTCCCCGACGGAAGTCCGGGAGAAGCGCCCCTTTCAGGCATCCGCTCTAGGAAGCGGTCCCGGCGGAGGCCCGTACGCCGTCACGCGTCACCGTGCCTTCCACCGGACCGGTCGCCCGCCACACGCTCTCGTCACCCTCGGCCAGTCCGAGTTCCGCCAGGCCCTTCAGGTGGCCGAGCACGGTGGAACGCTGGAAGCCCACGGTCGCGCTCAGTTCACCCACCCCGGCTCCGTCCGTACCGGCTTCGGCCAGCCGTTCCCAGGTCCGTACGGCGTGCCGGCTCAGGCCGCTCTCGCTGACCCTCCTCGACACGACGCCCGCCCTCTCGCCGGTGCTGTCCTGCCCGGGGATCGGAGCACTGGGCCGTGTCGCCCCCGCGATGCGGGGGGCGGCCTGCTCCTGCACTGCGCGCGGTGATCTCCTCGGTCCGACCGGACGCGGCGTCATGTTCACCTTGCGGTGCCTGCGGCCCTTGCGGTGTCGGCTCATCGATTCCTCATCTCCGCCTCGACGATGCTCACAGGAGGAGAACGAGCGGGACCCGCCAAGGTAGTTCAGCCGTTCGAAGGACTTCGAAGGACAGGGATGCCCGGGCATCGCCCGGCCTGACCCGACGATGACGGGGTAAGCGGGCCTGCAGAAGCCCGACCCCCGCACCGGAAGGAATGCCATGCCAGGAATGGTGCAGCGTCTCAAGGAGTTCGCCAGGAGTCCCCAGGGACGACGTACGGCCGAGGAGATTCGGCGTGCCGCGGCGGATCCCCGGCGTCGGGCCCAGGCACAGCGGCTCTTCGGCAAGCTCCGCGGCCGTCCCTGACACCGGCGGCGACCGCCGTGTCGAACCCCGATCTTTGCGACGATCGGGGTTCGAGGTGCGTCAAATCGAACATCCGGGGTAGCCAGGCCTCCTATACCCATGTTCTTACGTAGGAGGTAACCGTGTCCGCAGAGCTGGAACCGCTGTCCATCGACGTGACGCTGCCCCGTGAAGACGCCGTGCTGTTGACCGTCGAGGGTTCGCTGGACATCGACACGGCCACGGAGCTGCAGCATCACCTGGCGAACCAGTTCCATCACGGACGGCGCCGATTCCTGATCGACCTCTCCGCGGTCCCGTTCATGGACTCCTCCGGCATGAACGTCCTGCTGCGGAGTTATCAGGAAGCGCGCAAGGTGTCGGGCAGCGTGCACGTCATCGCGCCGACCCCCGCGGTACGGCGGGTTCTCGACCTCACCGGAGTCAGCCTCACGGTGTCGGTGTCGGAGACCCTCGACGAGGCGCTGACGCTGGTGGACTCGTTGCAGGAGGAGGAAGAGCGGACGGGGACGCCGGCGCCCTGATCCGGCCGGCCCCTTTCAGCGGAACCGTTCGTACCTGACAGACGACAACGCGGTGGGGCGGACCCGAAAGGGTCCGCCCCACCGCGTTGTCGTCGTTCGGTTCTCAGCCGCGCGGACCGGGCACGACCGGACCCTGTCCGGTCAACGCCCCTGCCTCCGTGTGCGTCCGTGCCATCGGCGCGGGGACCGTCGTCATGCCGTTCGTCGCGACGGCGCCCGGACCACCGCTCGCCACCAGCGTGCTCTTGTCGGTCTCCCGTCGGTTGCCTCCGGCCGCGAGCATGGCGTCGGCCGCGACGACGGCGTCATGGACACCGGTCTTCCCCGTCATCACGCAGAGGGTGTACGTGACGTCCTCCAGCCGACGCGCCGTCTCCAGCGTCTCCTTCTCGGCATAGGCGATCTTCAGAGCCGCGTAGCGCGTCAGCAGTCTCCGGACAACCTTCGGGTCGGGCACGAGCACAGCGAGGGCTCCTCTCTCTATTTTCCGACCGTGTGCCCGGTGAGAGCCGATTCATTCACAACAGGTGCCCCTCACAACCTTTTTGGCCCAACGCCTTCTCCGCCCGCATCCCGCCACAGGAGATACGTGTAGGGCACAGGTGTGACCTGGAGGAACTCGGGCACTCGAAAGTCCGGGCACGTCCCGTGGCCCTCGGGGCCACGGGTACCGCAGGCAGTCGCACCGGAACCGCCAGGCCGGCGGACCTCTGCGCCCCCGAGAACCACGGAAAGAACCCGCGAGAAACCTGTGCGGAAGGAATGGAAGATGGCGACGTCCACGACACCGAAGTACACCGTCCCCGGCATCAGCACGCACGACGGCGGCCGGATCATCGACGTGCTGGGCAGGCGCCTGCACGCTCTCAACGACCTTTCGCTGACGCTGAAGCACATTCACTGGAATGTGGTGGGTCCGCATTTCATCGCCGTTCACGAAATGCTCGATCCCCAGGTGGACCGCGTCCGTGAGATGGCCGACGACGCCGCCGAGCGGATCTCGGCGCTGGGCGGCGTGCCGCACGGTACGCCGGGCGCCCTCGTCGCCGAACGGACCTGGGACGACTACAGTGTGGGCCGCGCCGACGCCATCGCCCATCTCGGCGCCCTCGACCTCGTCTACACGGGCATCGTCGAGGACCACCGTGCGGCCGTCTCCGAGGTCGGCAAGATCGACCCGGTCACCGAGGACCTGCTCATCGAACAGTTGCGTTCACTCGAACAGTTCCAGTGGTTCGTCCGCGCGCACCTGGAGAGCTCCGGCGGGTCCCTGTCCCAGCGCGACGCCCACACGGAGCAGGACGCCGCGCGCTCGGCCGCCCGGTAGCGGCGGGAGCTGTCGGCGGCGCGCCGCCGACGGGAGAAGGGCCCGGACCGGGATCGGTCCGGGCCCTTCCTTCTCTCCTGCGACGTCCCCTCGTGCGACCTGCTCCCGTGCGCCGCCTCGCGTGCGACCGCTCAGCCGCGCGCGATGCAGCTTCGTACGGTCGTGCCGGAAGCCCCCGTGTGGACACGGACAAGGTCCGATACGACGTGCACGAGGAACAGGCCCCGTCCACCGATCTGCTCGGGACGCAGGGGGCGGCGGCCGGCCAGCGGATCGTTCAGCCGTCCCGCGTCCTGGACCTCGCACACGATCTGCTCGCTCTCGGCCCAGATCCGCAGGGTGCCCGAACCGCCGCCGTGCACGACGCTGTTGGTCGTGAGCTCCGCGACGACGAGGCTCAGGTCCTGGAGGCGGGCCGGTGTCATACCGCGTTCCCGGGCCGCGCCCGCCGCGAAATCACGGACGGCCGGCAGGCCCGCCGCGTCGAACCGGACGGTGGCCGCTCCCGGCGGGTGGCACAGCGTCTCGTTGCAGCGCTCCAACACCGCGTCCGGATCGAAGGCAGGGCTGACCCGCTCCTGTCCGCCGCTGATGACGACGGGGTGGGTGGCGTGCGCGTCGGCGATCACCTCGTCGGAGAGGGCCCGCGCGTCGTACGGGCAGAGAATCGTTACGTCATGGCCGTCGAACGCGCGGTTGATCAGGGCCTCGTGCTGGAGGCAGGCCGGGTACTCCGCGGCCGTACGGCCGCGCCACACGGGTTCGCCGATGATCCGGACCCGCCGCCCCCGGTGGGTGTCGGTGAACCGTCGCAGCACGGAGGGGATGATGCGGCCGGGGTTCCGGCCGTCCCGGGTCATGTCGATCCAGCGGACGTCGTCGCCCAGCGGTCCGAGCGCACGTCGGATCAGATCCAGCCGGCGGGTCGGCACGGCCACCGCCACCGGTTCCCCGGCGGCTACGCCCTCCGCGACGAAGCGCGTCGTCGTCTCCACGTATTCACGGTCACCGCGATAGAGGAGCGCGGGGTGGACGAAGGATTCGTCGCACCGATCCGTCGGCGTCACGACCCGGCCTCCGGGCTCCCGTCGCTGGTGCGCCGGGCCGGTCCGGTCCTTCGGCGCGCCACGGCGGACCCCGTCCGCCCGCCGTTCCGTTGCCACTCGATCTCCACCGTCTCACCTCGCCGACCGTTCTTGACCGTCCCGGCCGACCCGGGTACCGCCGTGTGGCCCGCACCGTCTCGGCCGCGCCTGATCCTCACTTGCCCCGCTTTGCCCGCCGGAACCGTCCGGGTCTCCGTTCGAGCAGTGATACGCCGGAGTGCATCCGAACGGTTCCACCGGCCCGGGCATGGCCCGTCCCGGGGCGGGCCGGGATGCCCCGGACACGGATCTGAAGAAAGTTTCGAGTCGGGGGGCATGAGTGGTGTGATGCAGGGCAGACGGGCCCTGGCATCAATTTCTTCGGACGATTTGGGGTGGGCGGCATGACAGCCGTGACGGCAGCGAAGGCAACGCACACGGCGCAGTCGGCGGCGACGACGGTGGAGGGCACGCTCCCGCAGATCGCCGAGCCGCTGAAGGTCAGCCCGAAGGACGCGCGTGAGCTGTCCCGGCAGTTCTTCGACCGCCTCACGGTGCTCGAAGAGGGCACCCACGAATACCAGTACGCGCGCAACACCCTCATCGAGATGAACCTCTCCCTCGTCAGGTACGCGGCGGCGCGCTTCCGCAGCCGCAGTCAGGGCGAGATGGAGGACATCGTCCAGGTCGGCACGATCGGGCTCATCAAGGCCATCGACCGGTTCGAGCTGACCCGTGAGGTCGAGTTCACCTCCTTCGCGGTGCCCTACATCGTCGGTGAGATCAAGCGCTTCTTCCGTGACACCAGCTGGGCCGTGCATGTGCCGCGCCGTCTGCAGGAGGCCCGCGTCGAGCTCGCCAAGGCGACGGAGGAGCTGCGCACCCGCCTCGGCCGCACCCCCACCACGCGCGAGCTCTCCGAGCTGATGTCCCTGTCCGAGGAAGAGGTCATCGAGGCCCGCAAGGCGTCGAACGGCTACAACTCCTCCTCGCTCGACGCCGCGCTGACCGCCGACGGCGGTGCCGACGGCGAGGCCGTGCTCGCGGACTTCCTCGGTGAGGACGACCCGTCGCTGGAGCTGGTCGAGGACTTCAACTCCCTGGCCCCGCTCATCGCCGAGCTGGACGACCGTCAGCGCCGCATCATCCACATGCGTTTCGTCGAGGAGCGCACCCAGGCCCAGATCGGCGAGGAGCTCGGCATCTCCCAGATGCACGTCTCCCGGCTGATCACCCGCATCATCAAGCGGCTCCGCACGGGCCTGCTGGACCCCTCGATCGCCTGACCCCTCCCTTCTTCACACCCGGTTCGACGGTCCCGTCGTTCCCCGCCAGGACTCCGGTCCGGCGTGGGGCGGCGGGACCTGGCCGTTTGCGGGCTCTTCCCTCCGAACGGAGAGGGTCCTGTGCATCCCTTCGCACGCTCTTGTTCCTGCTCCCGGCGACATTTTCCGGCTGCCGAAGAGTTATCTCTCACGCTTTGTTCACGACCTGCGTTCTGGGTTAGCCTGCGGCGTATTTTCTTGGCGGGACGACCCGCGATCCGCCGGAATTTCCACGGACAGGTGTGGGGGCCGCCGTGGGCCCGGCGTGGTTCCGAGTTCCGTGACACGGGACTCCAGGGGAGCGGAACGAGGGTGGGCATGACCAGGGCAGCGAGCGGGACGTCCGAGCGGACCCCGGGCGAACAGGAGTTGCGCCAGTTGCTGGCCGGCCTCACCGCCGTGCGCGACGGCGACTTCGGCACCCGGCTCCCCGACGAGGCCGGCGGCCTCCTCGGGGACATCGCGACCGTGTTCAACGGCATGGTCGACCAGCTGTCGGTGTTCACCTCGGAAGTCACCCGGGTGGCCCGGGAGGTGGGCACCGAGGGCACACTCGGCGGGCAGGCGGAGGTGCCGGGCGTCTCCGGTACGTGGGCCGATCTCACCGACTCCGTCAACGCCATGGCCGGCAACCTCACCACCCAGGTCCGTGACATCGCCCAGGTGGCCACGGCGGTCGCCAAGGGCGACCTGTCGCAGAAGATCGACGTTCCGGCGCGCGGCGAGATCCTCCAGCTGAAGGAGACCGTCAACACGATGGTCGACCAGCTCTCCGCGTTCGCCGACGAGGTCACCCGCGTCGCCCGCGAGGTCGGCACCGACGGACGCCTCGGCGGCCAGGCCCAGGTGCCCGGCGTCGGAGGTGTCTGGCGGGACCTCACCGACTCCGTCAACTTCATGGCCGGCAACCTCACCGCCCAGGTCCGCAACGTCGCGCAGGTCACGACGGCGGTGGCGCAGGGCGACCTGTCGCAGAAGATCACCGTCGACGCCCGCGGCGAGATCCTCGAACTCAAGAACACCATCAACACGATGGTCGACCAGCTCTCCGCGTTCGCCGACGAGGTCACCCGCGTCGCCCGCGAGGTCGGCACCGACGGACGCCTCGGCGGCCAGGCCGACGTCAAGGGGGTCAAGGGCACCTGGCGGGACCTCACCGACTCCGTCAACTTCATGGCCGGCAACCTCACCGCCCAGGTCCGCTCGATCGCCCAGGTGGCCACGGCCGTGGCCAAGGGCGACCTGTCGCAGAAGATCACCGTCGACGCCCGCGGCGAGATCCTCGAACTCAAGGAGACCATCAACACGATGGTCGAGCAGCTCTCGGCGTTCGCCGACGAGGTGACCCGGGTGGCCCGTGAGGTCGGCACGGCCGGCAACCTGGGCGGGCAGGCCACCGTGCGGGGAGTCTCCGGCACGTGGAAGGACCTCACCGACAACGTCAACGTGATGGCGTCGAACCTGACCGGTCAGGTCCGCTCCATCGCGCAGGTGGCCACCGCCGTGGCCCGCGGCGACCTGTCGCAGAAGATCACCGTGGAGGCGAAGGGCGAGGTCGCCGCCCTGGCCGACGTCATCAACACGATGGTCGACACCCTGTCCGCGTTCGCCGACGAGGTGACCCGCGTCGCCCGCGAGGTCGGTACCGAGGGGCGCCTCGGCGGCCAGGCGCACGTACCGAACGTGGCGGGCACCTGGAAGGACCTCACGGACAACGTCAACTCGATGGCCAACAACCTCACCGGCCAGGTGCGCAACATCGCCCTGGTGACGACGGCCGTGGCCAAGGGCGACCTGTCCAAGAAGATCGACGTCGACGCGCGCGGCGAGATCCTCGAACTCAAGACGACCATCAACACGATGGTGGACCAGCTCTCCGCGTTCGCGGCGGAGGTCACCCGGGTGGCCCGCGAGGTCGGCAGCGAGGGCCGGCTCGGCGGCCAGGCGGAGGTGGAGGGCGTCTCGGGCACGTGGAAGCGGCTGACCGAGAACGTGAACGAGCTCGCCGGCAACCTCACGCGCCAGGTCCGCGCGATCGCCGAGGTCACCAGCGCCGTCGCCGAGGGCGACCTGACCCGGTCCATCACCGTCGAGGCCTCGGGCGAGGTCGCCGATCTGAAGGACAACATCAACTCCATGGTGGAGTCGCTGCGTGAGACCACGCGCGCCAACCAGGAGCAGGACTGGCTCAAGACGAACCTGGCGCGGATCTCCGGCCTGATGCAGGGCTATCGCGACCTGGACGTCGTCGCGGACCTCATCATGGACGAGCTCACCCCGCTGGTCGCCGCGCAGTACGGCGCGTTCTACCTGGCCGAGGAGACGGCCAAGGGCACGGAGCTGCGGCTCGTCGGCTCGTACGGCTACCCCGACGAGGAGGGGCGGCCCACCCGGATTCCCCTCGGCCGTTCCCTCGTGGGCCAGGCCGCGCGCAGCCGCCGCGCCATCACCGTCGACGACGTGCCGCCGGGCTACGTCACCATCTCGTCCGGCCTCGGACGGACGGCACCGACCGCTCTCGTGGTGCTTCCCATCGTCGTCGAGGAGCAGGTGCTCGGCGTCATCGAGCTGGCCTCGGTGACGCGCTTCACGCAGGGCCACCGGACCTTCCTGGAACAGCTGATGGAGACCATCGGCGTCAACGTCAGCACGATCGTCGCCAACGCCCGCACCGACGAGCTGCTCGGCGAGTCCCAGCGGCTGACCGCCGAACTCCAGGCCCGATCCGAGGAGTTGCAGGTCCAGCAGGACGAACTCCAGCGGTCCAACGCGGAGCTGGAGGACAAGGCCTCCCTGCTGGCGACCCAGAACCGCGACATCGAGGCGAAGAACCTGCAGATCGAGCAGGCCCGGCAGGAGCTGGAGGCGCGGGCGCAACAGCTGTCCCTGGCCTCGAAGTACAAGTCCGAGTTCCTCGCGAACATGAGCCACGAACTGCGGACCCCGCTCAACAGCCTCCTCATCCTCGCCCAGTTGCTGGCGCAGAACCCCTCGCGCAACCTCACGCCGAAGCAGGTCGAGTACGCCGGGATCATCCACTCCGCGGGCTCCGACCTGCTCCAGCTGATCAACGACATCCTCGACCTGTCCAAGGTCGAGGCGGGAAAGATGGACGTCACCCCCGAACGGGTCCCGCTGCGCCAGCTCCTGGAGTACGTCGAGGCCACCTTCCGGCCCATGACCTCGCAGAAGAGCCTGGAGTTCACGGTCAGCACCGCGCCCGGCGCCCCCGTCGACCTCCTCACCGACGACTCCCGGCTGCGTCAGGTGCTGCGCAACCTGCTGTCGAACGCGGTCAAGTTCACCGAGCGCGGGCGCGTCGAGCTGCGGATCGAACCCGCGGCGGACCAGGAGATCCCGCCGGGCGTCCGGCACGGCGGGACCGTGGCCGCCTTCCGCGTCAAGGACACCGGCATCGGCATCCCCGAGCAGCAGCTGGAGACGATCTTCGGCGCCTTCCAGCAGGCCGACGGCACGACCAGCCGCAAATACGGCGGGACCGGGCTGGGGCTGTCCATCACCCGGGAGATCGCCCATCTGCTGGGCGGCGCGGTCACCGTCGACAGCGTGCCGGGGCAGGGCAGCACGTTCACCCTCTTCCTGCCGGTCGCCCGGCCCGAGTTCGAGGCGCTGCTGGTCGGCGGCCGGAAGCCCGAGGGGGGACCGGACGCGTTGGCGCCCGCGGAGACCCGGCACGCGATCGCCGGTTCGGCCGGCCCGGCCCGTTCCCGCAGGCGCCGGCTGCTGGTCGTCGAGGACCGGCCGCGGGGGCTGCTGACGCTGGTCGCGGAGAGCGCGGTCGGGGACGTCGCGCGCAGCCGTGACGAGGGCGCCGCACGCGAGTCCGTCGACGTCGTCACCGTCGTCGGGGCGCAGGAGGCGGCGAGCGCGCTGGCCGCCGAGCCGTGGCACTGCGTCGTCCTCGAACTCGGCCCACCGGGCGGGGAGACGGCCCGCTTCCTCGAAGCCGTCGAGGGCGACTCCGCTCTCGCGACGGTACCGGTCCTCGTCCACAACGGCAGCCGGGTGGACCTCGCGCAGGAACAGGCGCTGCAGTCCCGCTCCGGCGCCCGGTCCCTGGAGTTCCTGTCCAGCCTGGACGAGTTGCGCGAACGCATCGCCCTGCACCTGTCCGCCGAACAGCCGGGCGACGTGGTGCCGCTGGTGCGCGCCGAGGAGGCACGGCGGCAGCCCGCGCAGCCGATCGACGACGCGTTCCGCGGCCGTACGGTGCTGGTCGTCGACGACGACGCCCGCAACCTCTTCGCGCTCAGCGGCATTCTGGAGCTGCACGGCTTCCAGGTGCTGCACGCGGAGAACGGCAGGAAGGGCATCGAGACGCTGCTGGCCCGGCCCGAGATCGCGTTGATCCTGATGGACGTGATGATGCCCGAGATGGACGGGTACGCGGCGACGGCCGAGATCCGGAAGATGCCGCGCTACGCGGGCCTGCCGATCATCGCGGTGACCGCGAAGGCCATGCCGGGAGACCGCGAGAAGAGCCTCCTGTCGGGGGCCAGCGACCATGTCACCAAGCCGGTCGACACCGATGACCTCATCGCCTGTGTCCACCGCTGGCTCGGAGAGTGACATGGCGTCCGGCACCGACAGCCGCTGCCGGCCGGCGGGGGAACCCCCCGCGCCGGCGCCTCTCCCCCGCGCCCTCGGGCGTCCCCGCCGAGGAGCAGTCGCACGGTGAACAGTCCTGAGCCGACCGGCGCCGGCGTCGACGACGTGTCCGGCACGTCGGAGATGGAACGGGCAAAGGACCCGGCGGACGCGGGCGGTCCCTCTCCCGTCGGCCGGCTGGCGGCCACGGTCGAGCGGCTGCGCCATGAGGTGCGGGCGGCTCACCTGGAGGCCGACGGACGGGCGCTGATCGAGCTGGCCAAGGGCATCCTGGTCGAGCGGTTGAGCTGCGGTCCCGCCCAGGCGGCCCGTCAGCTGGCCGAGTTGGCCGGGCAGGCGAGGGTGCCGCAGCTCCAGCTCGCCGTCGAGATCATCAACCAGGCCGCGCACGACCGGCTCTCCGAGGTGACCGGCACCTTCCTCGCCGTCACGGCGGCGCGCGCGTCCGACCACGACTCCCCCGCCGTGCGGCTGCGCGCGGCGGAGAGCGGCGCCCTGGCCGCGAACGACACCCAGGCCGTCGCCGACTCCCTGCTCCAGCACGCGCTGGCCCCGCTCGGGGCCGTCGCCGTGGCCATCTGGGCGGCCGCCGCGGACGGTTCCCTGTCCCTGGCGGGCAGCGCGGGATTCCCGGCCGACGAGGCCGGACGCTGGCGCTATGTGCCACCGGGCGTGACGACGATGGCGCGCCGGGCGCTGACCGAGCGGTCCACCCAGTGGGTCACCGCGCTGTCCGGCACGGGACTGCCCTCCATCGGGCACGCGGACCGTCCGGACGGCGGACGGGTGGCCGTCCCCGCCGGTTCCGGGGGCCGGGTCCACGGAGTCCTCGAAATCGTCTGGCCGTCCCCGCTGGCACCGCAGCCTCCGCAGGTCGTGCGGCAGGTCGAGGCGCTGGCGGAGCTGTGCTCGCACACGCTGGAGACGCACGTGCCGCCCGGCGAGGACCGCGAGGCGCGCGGAACGACGGAGGTCGCCGAACTGGTCGACCTGGTCGACGGGTTGCACGATCCCGCTCTCGTGCTGGTGCCGTACCTGGACGACCGGGGGCGGCTGGCCGACTTCCGCATCCGCCATGTGAACAGCCGGTTCCTCGACCCGGCCGGCCGGCCCCGGGGAAGTGTCCAGGGCGCGCTGCTGCTGGAGGCCTACCCGATGGCCGCCGGGGACAGCGAGCTGTTCCGGTGCATCGAGCGGGTGCATGCCACCGGGGAGCCGTTCCGGGCCCGCCGGATGGACCTCACGGCGCTGGTCGACCAGGTGCCGCTGTCGTCGGTGGCCGACATCAGCGTCAGCCGGCACGGCGGGGCACTGCTGTTCATCTGGCGTATCGAGGACGAGACGGCGCGGCTGGCGAGCCTGCTCCAGCACGCCCAACGGCTCGGCAGGATCGGTGGGTTCGAGGAGAACCTGGTGACCGGCGAGACCACCTGGAACGACACCCTCTTCGACCTGTACGGCCGTTCCCCCTCGGTCGGGCCGGTGCCCTTGGAGGAGCTGTCCACGCACACGCATCCGGACGACGCCGTGACCATCGGCCGCTTCCTGCGGACGGTCCTGCACCATCGGCGGCCCGCGTCGGCCGCGTTCCGGCTGCAGCGGCCCGACGGGGTCACCCGGCACATCCGGATGGTGGCCGAGCCGGTGCTCGACGCCGAGGACCGGTTGTTCGTCGTCCGCGGCGCCTACCAGGACATCTCGGCGCAGCACTGGACCGAGGTCGCCCTGGCCGTCACCCGCGACCAGCTCGCCCACACCGAGCAGCAGGCCCACGAGCGCAACCGGCTGACCCTCCAGCTGCAGCACGCGATCATGCCGCCCACCCAGGCTCCGCTGCGGGCGCCGGGGCTCGGCGTGGCGGTCCGCTACCGCCCCGCGGAGACCGAGCAGCTCGTCGGCGGCGACTGGTACGACGCCGTCGTCCTGCCCTCCGGTCTGGTCCTGCTGTGCGTCGGGGACGTCGCGGGACACGGCATAGAGGCCGCCACCAGCATGGTGGTGCTGCGCAACGCGCTGCGCGGACTGGCCGTGACGGGTGCCGGACCGGGCCAGCTGCTGTCGTGGCTGAACGCCGTGGCGCACCATCTGACCGGTGGGGTCACCGCCACGGCGGTGTGCGGCATCTACGATCCGCGCCGCCGTGTGCTGCGCTGGGCCCGGGCCGGGCATCTGCCGCCCGTACTGGTCCGTGACGCGGACGCCGCCCCGCTCCCTTTGATCAAGGGCATCCTGCTCGGCGCCGTGCCCGAGGCGACGTTCGAGGAGGACGAGGTGCAACTCGCCGTCCACGACACGCTGTTGATGTTCACGGACGGTCTGATCGAGCGGCGCGACCGTTCGGTGGAGGTGTCGCTGCGCCAACTGCTCCAGGCCGCGCGTACGACCTCCCGGACCCTGGACCACCAGCTCGACCGGCTGCTGACGTACAGCAGGTCCGATACGGACGACGACACGTGCATCGTCGGAATCCAGGTGGAGGGGACAGAACCCGGGGACGGCACGGAGAAGCCGGGGGGCGAGGCCGACGGGTCCGGAGGTGCCGTCGGCTGACGGGCGCCGGTCCGGGACCGGAGACGTGAGGCGGCCCCGCCGACAGCCGGGGGGGGTGACTGCCTGCGGGGCCGCGAAGCTCGGGTCCGCCAGGGGGGATGGCGTCCTCAAGCTGTCTCAGCATGCTGGTGCCCCGCTCTCAGCGCTGTATGCACACGGGTTTCCGCGCTTCTTTCCCCCGGATGGAGCAGCATGGCGCGGTCGGTGCGGGTACTAGGGAGGTCTCCGTCCGTCCTTCCCCAGGGGCCTGTCTTGATCACATCCGTGCGCCGAACGCTCGTCATGCAGCTGGTCACCGAGACCACCGGGCGCTCCCCCGTCATGGCTCACCTCGCGTATCGCGCCGACGATCCGTTCGCCGTCACCATGACCTTCAGTCACGACGGTCTGGTGCTCGCCCGGTGGCGGCTCGACCGCGAGATGCTGGCCGAGGGGATCGAGCGTCCGGTCGGCGAAGGGGACGTGCGCATCGGTCCGCGGGCCACCGGCATCTGGCGGGAGGTGCGGCTGGAGTTCTTCGGCCGCCCCCACTCCGACGGCGGGCGGCAGCACGCGGTGGTCGTCGGGTGGGCCCCCGCGGTCCTGTCGTTCCTGGACGAGACCCACCGGATCGTCGCACCCGGCGAGGAACGGGTCTCCCTCGACGGGTTCCTCGCGGAGGTCATCGCCGGCAGCTGAGGCGGCCCGGGGGCCGCCTGCCGGAGTGTGGTCCCCGTCGGCCTCCCGGCGTCGCGACCGCCGAAGCTCCGTGGGCGGCGGTGCGACGGCCGGTCAGTGGGCGAGTTCCCCCACGTGCGGCACCACGCGGGTCAGCCGCAGGACACCCCACAGGACGAGCCCGGCTCCGGCCAGTTCGGGCAGCAGCCACCAGCCGGTGCGGATGGTCTCTCCGAAGAGGAAGACGCCGAGGAACAGGCTCACCGTCGCGTCGCCGATCGTGAGGGCGGGCTGCGAGGCGGCCAACGGGCCCGCCTGGAGCGCGTTCTCCAGCAGCAGCACGGCGCCGATGCCGGTCACGACGAACCCGTACGTCTGCCACACGCTCAGGAAGGCGACGAAGCCGTCGTCCTCCAGCGTGCCGACGGCCGACTTCAGGAGCGCGGCGGTCAGAGCGTTGCTGATGGCCGACGCAGACCCCAGCACGGCAGCACGGAACAGCGGCGGTCGTCCGGGGCGTGAGACCACGACGGCGACGGCGACCGCCGAGAGGCACAGGATCAGGATCGGGATCCAGCGGGCCATGGGGGCGGAGGTGTCCGCTCCCGACGGGTCGGCGGCGACGAGAACCAGACCGAGGCCGGCCACCACTCCCGCGACGGCCCACCATCCCGCGCCCGGAAGGCTGCGGTGCAGCAGCGGAATGGCGATCATCAGGGCGAACGGCAGCTCCAGGATGAACAGCGGCTGGACCAGGGACAGAGGTCCGTTCACCAGCGCGAGGGCCTGGAAGAGCGCCGCTCCGGCCACCCCGGCGATGCCGATCAGCCAGGCGGGCTGCCGGGCGAGTTCCAGGATGAGCCGCAGTCCGCCGCCCTCGGGGACGCGGGCGGCCGCCTTGCGCTGGAACGCCGTTCCCATGGCGTTGCTGGCGGCTCCCAGCAGGGCGAACAGTACGGCCAGCGCTATCACCCCTCCACCATGCCCCGGGACGGCGGGCGGTGGCATCCCGGGCCCGCCGGTCGGACGGCCGCCCGCCGGAAGCTCCCCGTGCCCTCACCCGGCGCTCCGAACGGGACTTCTTGCGAGGACGTCGTTCACCAGGACGGGCCCGTGGTGACCATGAGGTGGACGAAGGTCAGCCACACACCGGCGGCGACGGCCGCGAGGCGGAGCCTGCGTCGGCGGGCCGCCGACACCGGGTCGGGTCCGCCTGCGACCGGCAGGCCGGCCGACCTCCTGGCCGGCTCCGCGAGCGGCCGGGTCGACACGATCACGGTGGCGGGCGGTGGCGTCGCCGGCCGGGACGGGCGGGACGCCGACGCGTTGCGTGGCGGCGGAGTGGGCGACCTCACCGGTGACGGGGCCAGGGCCAGGGCCAGGGCGACCGGGGTCCCCTTCTTCGGCGGGGCCGACGCTCTCTTCTTCGGCGGAGGCGCGGTTCGCTTCTTCGCCGGGGCCGGGGGCGGGTCCGCGAGTGCCATGGGGGCGAGGCCCTGGGCCAGGCCGCTGAGGAACGCCGCGTAGGCGGCCCGGCGCCGGCCCGTGGGCGCGGTGCGGCCCGCCTCCCAGGAACGGACCGTCGCCGGAGTCACCCCGAACGCGGTCGCCACCTGCCGTTCGGACAGGCCCCAGGAGCGCCGCAACCGCTCCCTGGCCTCGGGCGCCGGGAGGGGGGACATGCCGTCATGGCGGCGCGGGTGGGACGGCATGGGATGCGACGGGTGCGCGAGGAGGTCGGTCGTCATGACCGTAGGACAACCGCACTCCAGGTCATGTGACTGTCCGTTCGGGCAATACACCCGTCCGCAGTAGCGGGCGAAGCGTGGCCCCTGTGCGGTCCGCCCCGGCGTGGAGTCGTCAGTCGACGGTGACGACCACGGAGTGCCGGCCGCTGGCGCCGTCCGGAATCGTCTGGGTGCGCTTGGCCGTCTGCACCCGGCCCGTGCGGTCGGTGGCCCGCACGGTGAGGGTGTGCCCACCGCTCGTGGCCTGCCAGGGGAACGACCACTGCCGCCAGGTGTCGACGGTGTCCTCGGACGCCAGGCGTGCCTCCTGCCACGCTCCGTCGTCGACCCGCACCTCGACCTTGTCGATCCCCCGGTGCTGCGCCCAGGCGACCCCGGCGACCATGACGGTGCCCGCCTTCGGCCGCGCGAAGGGCTTCGGCGTGTCGATGCGCGACTCGGTCTTGATCGGTGCCCTGCGTGCCCACTTCCGCTTGACCCAGTACGGGTCGTAGGCGTCGAAGGTGGTCAGCTCGATGTCCTTGATCCACTTGCACGCCGACACGTAGCCGTAGAGGCCGGGGACGAGCATCCGTACCGGGAAGCCGTGCTCGAAGGGCAGCGGCTGCCCGTTCATTCCCACGGCGAGCATCGCGTCCCGGCCGTCCATCACGTCGTCCACGGGACTGCCGATCGTCATGCCGTCCACCGAGCGGGCCACCAGCTGATCGGCGGGACCGCCCTTGGACGGCGGCCGGACTCCGCATTCGGCGAGGAGGTCGGCGAGCCGCACTCCGATCCAGCGGGCGTTTCCGACGTAGGGGCCGCCGACCTCGTTGGAGACGCAGGTCAGCGTGATGTTCCGCTCGATCAGCTCGCGCCGGAGCAGGTCGTCGAACGTGAAGGTCGTCGGGCGGGTCACGCCCTTGCCGTGGATCCTCAGCCGCCAGGCGTTCGCGTCGACCTTGGGGACCACCAGGGCCGTGTCGACGCGGTAGAAGTCGCCGTTCGGGGTCACGAAGGGGCTGATCCCGGGGATACGGAGCTGCGCGCCGCCGGGGACGGGCCTGGCCCGGGAGGACGCGGCCGGCAGCACCAGTTTGTCGCGCGAGGCGACGGCGTCCTGGCCGCGGTTGCCGTTCAGCGAACGGCCCAGGGCTCCCGCTCCGGCCGAGGCCGCGGCCGCCGCGGTGGCCGCGATGATGAATCCGCGCCGGTCCCAGCCGGACTCCCTCGACGCGACGGCCGGGGCGGCAGCTCCGCCGGTCGCCGTGGAGTGGTTCTCGTCCGGCTGGGGGTCCGGCGCGGAGGGTGCCGGCCGGGCGACGGAGAGCCGTCCGACCAGCACGTACAGGAGGGCGGCGCCACACAGTGCCCCGGCCACCGACGGCAGCGCGTCGGTCCAGCTCGTGGAATCGGGCCGGCTGAGCGCGGCGGCACCGCCGATGACACCGAACAGGAGCACGCCCGCCGCTCCGGCGCGGCGATGACGGACGGCGAAAGCGCCCAGCACGCCCGCGAACAGGGCGAGGACGACCAGGATGCCGAGCTGGAGGACGAGCTTGTCGTTCGTGCCGAAATGCCGGATCGCCCAGTCCTTCACCGCGGGCGGTGTGCGGTCGATGGCGGCGCCCCCCACGGCGACGATCGGACCCGCTTCCGGCCGTACGAGCGCGGAAACCAGTTCGGCCATGGCGAGGGCGGCGAATCCGGCGAGAAATCCACTCAGCGCACCCAGCGGGTAGCGCACCCAATTCTTCCGCGCATTCCGGTCCTTCTGTCCTGTCATCACGAGAGGAATCCGATTCCGGCGGCCCCGCGGATTGGTCCGGACGGGAAATTCACCTCGTACGACCATTTCCCCTCGGCCCCGTCGGCGAGAGTGCCCCTGCGTCCGGATGGCCGCATCGACCCGGTCCGGCCTCTCACGCGCGAAAGCCCACCAGCGTCACGGGCGTCGAGGTGGGGTGGCGGGAACCCCCGGCGGGTTCGACGGTGACGCCCAGTCCCGAGGCCGCGCCGATGTCTCCGTCGAGGACCACGGCGACGGGGTCGCGGGAGGCGTGGACGAGGCCGGCGGGCCGCATCACCCCGGCGTCGTCGAACCAGAGTTCGTACACGCGTCCCCGCCCCGGTGAGGGGACCGTGTCGGCGGTGAGCAGGGCCCGGTCCACCTGG
Organism: Streptomyces sp. M41(2017); assembly: GCF_002078175.1. GTDB lineage: Bacteria > Actinomycetota > Actinomycetes > Streptomycetales > Streptomycetaceae > Streptomyces. The sequence continues at coordinate 861,047 of NZ_MWFK01000002.1, forward strand.
TGCGAGACGACCACGCGGGCGGTCGCCCCACCGGTCAGCGGCAGGGACCGGGTCTGCGCGTCCGGGGCGGCCAACAGGGCGGTGACGAGGGCCAGTCGGTGTTCGGCCCGGGCCTGTTCGGTACCGGCCCGCCGGTTCTGCAGGACGCTCCCGCCGCCGAACGCCAGGGCGGCGGCGACACAGGCAGCGAGGGCCCATCGCGCGGCGCGGCGCGAGGGGCCGGTGAGGGCCGGGATCCTCGTCCGCAGCACAGGGCCCGGGACCTGTCGTGTCCCTTCGACACGCGTCAGCACGTCCTGTCTGAACTGCCCCCGCGGGCGCACCGTCGCGGCCGCGGCGAGACGGGCCGCGGTCTCCCGGAGCTCCTCCGCCTCGGTCGTGCAGACCGGGCAGGAGCCCAGGTGCCGCTCGAACTCGGTTCGTTCGGCGGGGTCCAGGGCGTCGAGCGCGTAGGCCCCCATCAGCAGATGCGGGTCGTTTCTCATGACGACGTCCGGGAGAGGACGGCGAAACGGAGACGCCCGGCGAACGAGGGGCGATCGGGCTCCGTTCCGGCCGGGAATGCACCTGCGAGAATTCCACGCGACATTCGGAGTCCTTTCCCGGCACACAGCCCATCGCCGGTAATCCGCAGCTGGGACGGCCGCGGATTGGTGTGCGATTCCTCACCGTCCGGGTGAAGCGCCCCGCACCGGGCACCCGAGTGGTGGAGCCCCGTCACCCCCATCCCCGTGGTGGCGGGGCTTCGCGCGTCCTCCCGGCGGACGTGTCCACCCGGACCGCCCGAGCGGACCGTGCGGCCGACCGGAATGCGCGGCCGTCCCAAATGGAGGAGCGTGGTGGCGTAAGGAGGAGTGCCATGGCCCCGAAGGCCGCGCCCGGTGAGCGGGACGCTACGGACCGGAGCTGGCTGCGCGGCTCACCCCCTCCGCGCTGGGTACGGGTGCTTCCGATCGCGTTGCTGGTCGGCGTCTGCGTCGCCGAACTCACCACCGGTCACGAGCTGGACATCGGGTTCCTCCTCGGCGCCATCCCCTCGCTCGCCGTCCTGTCCTACGGTCCGGTGGGGACGGCGGTGTTCGGCGTGGTCGTGGTGATCCTGCTGAACATCCCCGCCATCCAGCTCAACCGTCCCGGCAACACCGACCTCGTGACCATCGTCTTCATCGCGTTGCTCAGCGTGCTCGTGGCCCTCGTCCGCAGTCGCAGGGAACAGCACCTCGTCACCGTGCGATCGGTGGCGGAGGCCGCCCAGCTCGCCGTGCTGCCGCCGCTGCCCGACCGGGTCGGACCGGTGCGCTGCGTGGGGCTGTACCGGCCGGCGCAGCGGGAGACCCTGGTCGGCGGCGACTTCTTCGACGTGCGCGACGGCCCCTTCGGGGTCCGGGCCGTGATGGGTGACGTGCAGGGTCACGGGCTGTCCGCGGTGGGGACGGTCGCGTCGCTCCTCGGGGCGTTCCGGGAGACCGTCCTCGACCAGCGCGACCTCGTCGAGGCCGCGGCGCGGCTCGACCGCAGGCTGGTGGTGGACTCGTCGGGGTCCGAGCACGCGGAGATGTTCGCGACCGTGCTGCTGCTGGAGTTCTCTCCCTCGGCGGACAGGGTGCGGATGGTGTCCTGCGGACATCCGCGTCCGCTGCTGCTGCGCGGCGTGAAGGCCCTGGAACTCGACAGCGAGCCGGGGCCGCCCGTCGGCACGGGCTTCTTCGAGCTCTCCCCTCCCGAATGCCGCACCGTCGAGCTGGAGCCCGGCGACCGGCTGTTCCTGGCGTCGGACGGTGTCAGCGAGAGCCGCGATCGGTCCGGCGCCTTCTACCCCTTGCCGGACCGCCTCGCGACCTTCGCCGACGAACACGCGGACGCCCTCCCCGAGCGCGTGTGGAAGGACCTCACGGCCTACTGCCCCTCGATCCGCGACGACGTGACGATGCTGGTCCTGGCCCCGGTGCCGGGCGAGGAGGCGTGACGGGACGGCGGCCCTCGTACCGGCGGGCCGAACCGCACCCGGCCCCCTCCCCCTCCCCCTCCCCCTCCCCCACTCCCGCTCCCGCTCCCGCTCCCGCTCCCGCTCCCGCTCAGCGTGCCGCGTTCGCCGCGATGTCGCGTGCGGCGATGTAGCCGAACGTCATCGCCGGGCCGATCGTGGAGCCCGCGCCCGCGTAACTGTGGCCCATGACGGCGGCGCTCGCGTTGCCCGCCGCGTACAGGCCGGGGATCGGTGTGCCGTCGGCGCGCAGGACACGGGCGCGGGCGTCGGTGCGCAGGCCGCCCTTGGTGCCGAGGTCGCCCGGGACGATCCTGAAGGCGTGGAACGGGGGCAGCCACAGCGGGGCGAGGCAGGAACTGGGGTGGACGGCGGGGTCGGTGTAGTAGTGGTCGTAGGCGCTGTCGCCCCGGTGGAAGTCGGGGTCCCTGCCGTTCAGGGCCTGGCCGTTGAAGCGGTTGACCGTGGCGCGGAGGGCGCCGGCGGGGACGCCGATCCGGCCGGCGAGCGCGTCGAGGGTCCACTCCCTGTACGCGGCACCGGAGGTGTACCAGGAGTCGGGGAACGGGAACGTGGGCGCGACGTCCTTGAACAGATAGCGGTTGCGGTAGTTCTGGTCGACGACCAGCCAGGCCGGGATGTCCGGCGCGCTCGCGTTCCGTTCGTACATGGTGTGCACGACGTCGCTGTAGGGCCCGGCCTCGTTGACGAAGCGCGCTCCGGCGGCGTTCACCAACAGGCCACCGGGCAGGGTGCGTTCGGCGAGACAGAAGTAGGGCTCACCGGGGAGCGGGATCGCCGGACCCCACCACGCGTCGTCCATGAGGTCGAGGGCGGCTCCGGCCCGCCGCCCCGCCTGGATGCCGTCACCGGTGTTCTCCTTGGCCCCCACCGTCCAGTCGGTCCCGATGGGCTGCCGCTGGTACTGGGCGCGCATCGCGGCGTTGTGTTCGAAGCCGCCCGAACCGACGACGACGGCACGCCTGGCCCGTACGAGACCGGCCGCGCCGTCCCGGTTGACGACAGCGCCGCTGACGGCACCGTTCTCGATGAACAGGTCGGTCAGCGGGGTGTTCAGCCACACAGGAACCTGGGCGCTGAGCAGTCCGGCGCGCAGGCCGGCCGCCAGCGACTGGCCCATCGTGAGCGGTTTCTGGCCGAGCAACGCGGCCTTGGTCCCTCGGGCGAGGCACGTCGTGGCGACGGCCGCGCCCTTCGCGCTCACGGCGGCGAGGGTGAGCCACTTGTAGTCGGCGCTGAAGACGACCATGCCGGCCGGGACGGCCATGTACGCCGGGTTCAGCCGGGCGAGTTCGGCGCCGAGGATGTTCCCGTCGAGCTGGTCGGGTTCCATGGAGCGGCCGTTCGGAAGGCCGCCCGGCAGCTCGGGGTAGTAGTCGCTGTACCCCTCCATCCAGCGGAAGCGCAGCGGGCTGTTGGCCATGACGAACGAGATCATGGCGGGCCCCTGGCCGAGGAAGGCCGCCTGCCGGTCGGCGGAGACGTCCGGTCCGACGACGGCCGCGAGGTAGGCGGCGGCCTTGGCCGGGGTGTCGGGGACCCCGGCGGCGAGGATCACCTCGTTGTTGGGGATCCAGATCCCCGCGCCCGAGCGGGCGGCCGAGCCTCCGAAGGTGGCCGCCTTCTCCACGACGACGCAGCTCAGGCCTTGCTTCGCGACGGTCAGCGCGGCGGTCATGCCGGCCGCTCCCGAGCCGATCACGACGACGTCGTACGTGCCGAGGACGGGCAGGTCGGCCGCCGTGGCGCCGGTGGCCGTGGCGAGTCCGGTGGCGAGCGCGAGTCCGGTTCCCGTGGCCGTGCCGAGCACCCGGCGCCGTGACGGACGGGGCACGGGGGCGGGGGCGGCAGGTCTGGCGGGGTCGGTGTGCGAGGACATGGCAGGTCGCTCCAGCAGGGCGGGGGAAGGTGGGGGCGTTGCGTGCTCCGGAGGCCGACAAGCCCCCGCCGTACCGGTTCTGATGCAGCGTCAGGAATTTCGCGCAAGGGTCTTGTGAAGTCAAGAGCGAACGGACGGGGCCCCGGCGGACCACCCAAGATCGGACACAAGTTACCAACCGGTATGTAGTGACTTAACAAGCCAGTAACAGTAGAACGTGTTCCCACTCATCCCAGAGTGAGGAGCGTCACATGAGTGACATCAACCAGCCCAGCAAGGATTCCAGAGGTGTATCGCGTCGACGATTCATTGCTGGAACAGGTTCTATTCTTGGAGCGGTGAGCCTCGCCGGACGCGCCGTCGCGGCCCCGGCTCCGACCGTCACGGCCACCGCCTCCATCCCCTCCGGAGCACACGTCCCCGTCCTGGTGATCGGCACCGGATACGGCGGCTCGGTCGCGGCCCTGAGGCTCGCCCAGGCGGGCGTCGACGTGCAGATGGTCGAGATGGGCATGGCCTGGGACACCCCCGGCTCGGACGGCAAGATCTTCGCCAACACGACCAGCCCGGACTACCGTTCGTACTGGCTGCGCACCAAGACCAAACAGCCGCTGAGCAACTTCCTCGGCTTCCCCATCGACCGGTCCATCCCCCGCTACACGGGGATCCTGGACGCCGAGGAGATGGGGCAGATCATCGTGTACCAGGGCCGCGGGGTGGGCGGCGGCTCGCTGGTCAACGGCGGTATGGCGGTCACCCCCAAGCGGGAGAACTTCGGCGCCATCCTGCCGTCCGTGAACGCCGACGAGATGTACTCGACGTACTACCCCCGCGCCAACTCGAACCTCGGTGTGGGACTGGTGGATCCGGCGTGGTTCGACACGACCGACTGCTACCAGTACGCCCGGGTCGGCCGTAAGCAGGCCCAGCGTTCGGGCTTCCCGTTCGTGTTCGTTCCCGACGTGTACGACTGGGACTACATGAAGCAGGAGGCCGCCGGCACCGCGCCCAAGTCGGCGCTCGCGGCGGAGATCCTCTACGGCAACAACTACGGCAAGAAATCTCTGCAGAAGACCTACCTCGCCCAGGCCAGGGCGACCGGAAGGGTCACCATCTCCCCGCTGCACAAGGTCACTTCGGTCTCCCCCGCGGCGGGCGGCGGTTACACCGTCCTGATCGACGAGCTCAACACCAACGGCGACGCGACGGCCTCCAAGACGGTCACCGCGGACCGGGTGTTCTTCGCCGCCGGAAGCGTCGGCACCAGCAAGCTCCTGGTCAAGCTGAAGGCGACCGGGGCGCTGCCCTCCCTCAACGGCGAGGTCGGGCAGGGCTGGGGCGACAACGGCAACGTCATGTGCGGCCGGGCCAACCACATCTGGGACCCCACCGGTTCACTCCAGTCGAGCATCCCCTGCGGCGGCATCGACAACTGGGCCGCGGGCGGCGCGTTCGCCGAGGTCGCGCCCCTGCCCACCGGCATCGAGACCTTCGCGTCGTTCTACCTGTCCATCACCAAGAACCCCAACCGCGCCCGGTTCAGCTGGAACGCGGCCACGGGCAACGTCGACCTGAACTGGCAGACCGCCTGGAAGCAGCCCGCCATCGACATGGCGAAGTCCATCTTCGACAAGATCAACAAGAAGGAGGGGACGATCTACCGGACCGACCTCTTCGGCACGCACAAGATCTGGGGCGACCACCTCACGTACCACCCGCTCGGTGGTGCCGTCCTCAACAAGGCGACCGACAACTACGGCCGCCTCCAGGGCTATGCGGGCCTGTACGTGATCGACGGCGCGCTCATCCCGGGCAACACCAGCGTCAACCCGTTCGTCACCATCACCGCGCTCGCCGAACGCAACATCGAGAAGATCATCGCCACCGACCTCTAGGGCCTCCGCGCCCTGGGACCGGCCGACATCCGCCCGGGACGGTCCGGGCCGCCCGAGCGGCCCGGGTCTCCTCCGTGCGTCGGCCGCATCAGTGCGTCGGCAGCACGCACACGCTGTCGAGGCCCAGCACGTGGTTGAGCCGGCCGAACGCCAGCCACGAGCCGATGCTCATGCTCAGCTCCACGATCTCCCGCTGGCTGTAGCAGGCGGTCATCCGGCCCCAGAACTCGTCGTCCAGACCGTGGTGGTCCAGGGCGTACCGCTCGGCGTACTCGGCGGCCAGCCTGGTCCGCTCGTCGAACGCGTCGGTGGTACGCCACCCGGTCACGGCGTCCGCGAACTCCTCCTCGACCTTCAGGCCGTCCCGCTCGGTGCGCCAGTCGAGGCAGAACATGCAGCCGTTGATCTGCGCGACGCGCAGCCGCGCCGCCTCGAACTCGCGCAGCCCCAGCGTCGTGTGGGCGTACACCGACAGCGAGAAGTTCGCCGCCGCCATACCGATACCGGGGACCATGTCCCCCCACACGTACCCGATCGGCTCCTGACCCTCGGGGATGTCGATGTGCATGGTCATGGTCGTCACTTCCTTCCGAGTCGGCCGACTGCCGGTCGCAGCGGGACGTCGAGTGCGTCGTAGAGGCCGGGCTCCGCGTCCACGAGCCAGTCGACGGCGCCGACGAGCCGGCCGACGGCGGTGGCGTTCCCGCCCGCGGAACGGTTCTCGCCCTCGTCGGTCGCCTCGACGGTGACCTCGATCCGCGGGTGGCCCTCGATGATCACGCGGTGGGCTCCGTCGCCGTCGGGCGGCGTCGGCCAGTCCGGCGCGCACGACGCGTGGATGCGGGTGACGTGCTCGATGACGATGAGGGGCTCGCCGTCGACGATCCCCTGCACCTCGAAGCGCACGGCGCCCTGCGTGCCGGCCGCGAACTCCCCCATCGTGCGGGTGGTCACCGTCGTCGCGAGCGGACGCCGTTCCAACGTCTCGCGGATGTCGTCGAGTTCGACGCCGAGGGCACGCGCCATCAACCGGATCTGGCCGCCCCACACCATCGTCGGGATCGACGGTGCGAGCATCAGCGGCTCGTAGTCCATCGGCTGTCCCATGCCGACCAGGTGGCGGACGGACTCCTCCTGTTCGTAGGTGGAGTAGTCGAAGATCTCCTGGCAGCGGATGGCGTCGATCGTCGTGCCGAGGCCGCTGATCAGCAGGGGCAGCACGTCGTTGCCCCAGCCGGGGTCGACACCGGAGACGAACAGGGAGCCGCCGCCGTCCGCGATGGCGGCGAGCATCGGCTCCCGGAACTCCGGCGGCGCGTTGCGCTGGTCGTAGAGCGGATAGAGAGCGGGGGTGACGACGACCGCGCCGGCCCGGATCGCCCGGGCGATGTCGGCGAGCGCCTCGTCGGGCCGTATGTCGCCGGAGGCCGCGTAGACCACGGCTCCCGGGCCCTGGGTCAGGACGGCGTCGATGTCGTCGGTCGCGGCGACGCCGAGGCCGTGGTCGAGCCCGGCGAGGTCGCCCGCGTCGCGGCCGACCTTCCCGGGATCGTGGACGAGCACGGCCGCGAGTTTCAGCTTCGGGTGGGCTTCGACGGCGCGGATGGCCGCGCGGCCGACATTGCCGGTACCCCAGACCACCGTGGAAATCATGCGCGGAGGGTAGCGAGCCGACCGCGAGGTTCCCATAGCCGTGACCGGGGAAAAGATTCCGGCCCCGGACGAGCGTCGCCCTGGCAGCCGAGCGGGCCCGGACCGGTCCGGGCGACAGGACCTAAGCTCGGGTGCATGGCCAAGTACCTCGACGTGCACCCGGACAACCCGCAGCGCCGCATCATCAGCCAGGCGGTGGAGATCGTCCGCAGCGGTGGACTGATCGTCTACCCGACGGACTCGTGCTTCGCGCTCGGCTGCGCGCTCGGCAACAAGGACGGCATCGACCGCATCCGTTCGATCCGCCAGCTCGACGAGCGGCACCACTTCACGCTGATGTGCGAGGACTTCGCGCAGCTCGGGCACTTCGTACGGATCGACAACGCGGTCTTCCGGACGGTCAAGGCGGCGACGCCCGGCAGCTACACGTTCATCCTGCCCGCGACGAAGGAGGCCCCGCGCCGACTGCTGCACCCGAAGAAGAAGACGGTCGGCGTGCGCATCCCCGACCACGTCGTCGCGCAGGCGATCCTCGCCGAGCTCGGTGAGCCGCTGCTGTCGAGCACGCTGCTCCTGCCGGAGGAGGACAAGCCGCTCACCCAGGGCTGGGAGATCAAGGACCGGCTCGATCACGTGGTGGACGCCGTGATCGACTCCGGCGACTGCGGTACGGAGCCGACGACCGTCGTCGACTTCTCCTCCGGGGAGCCCGAGATCGTACGGCTGGGGGCGGGCGACCCGTCACGGTTCGCGTAGGCGGAGAAACGCAGCCGCGCCGTGGGCCGTCCTCGCGGAGGACCCACGGCGCGGTCGCCGTCCTTCAGGCGGTGCCGGTGATGCCGGTCAGCTGGTCGTCAGGGCGGTGTCGTCCACGACGAAGCTGGTCTGGAGCGAGGAGTCCTCGACGCCGCTGAACTTCAGCGCGACGGTGGAGCCGGCGAAGGAGGACAGGTCGAAGGTCTTCTGGACGTAGCCGGTGGCCTTGTTGAGGTTCGAGTAGGTCGCCAGCGTGGTGGAGCCGGCCGTGACGGTGAGCTTGTCGTACGCGGTGCTGGTGGTCGTCTCGGCCGTGTCGATGTGCAGGTAGAACGTCAGCGTGGCCTTGCAGCCGCTCGGAACGGCCACCGACTGGGACAGCGTGTCGGTGTGGGTCGAGCCGTAGCCGTCCAGCCAGGCCTTGTAGGAACCGCCGTGCGCGGCCTCACCGGTGTCGGTCGTGATGACACCGCTGCTGGCGGTCCAGGTGGTGTTGCCGGACTCGAAGCCGGGGTTGCCGAGCAACTGCTTGGCGGTGCAGGTGCCTCCGCCGCCCGACGAACTCACCGTCCAGGTGAACGTCGCGGTGCCGGTGGCACCGGTGCTGTCCGTGACGGTCACGGTGGTGCTGTACGTCCCCGCGGTCGTCGGCGTGCCGGTGACGGCGCCCGTCGAGCCGTTGATCGACAGACCGGCCGGCAGACCGGACGCCGCGTAGGTGAGAGAGCCGCTGTTGGTGCTGCTCGCCGCGATCTGCAGGCTCACCGCGGTGCCGACGGTGGCCGACTGGCTGCCCGGGTTGGTGACGGTCACTCCGCTCGTGGGCGGGGTGACGTGGCTGCCCACGTTGATGCCGGCGAACGCGTTGGCCACCCCGGCGTACTGCGCCGAGCCGGAACCGTAGAGCGCGGTCGCGGCGTTCAGCGCGGCGGTGCGGGCACTGGCGTAGTTGGTGCTGGACGTCATGTACGTCGTCAGCGCCTTGTACCAGATCTGGAGGGCCGCGGCCCGCCCGATGCCGGCGACGGCGACACCGTCGGAGGTCGGGCTGTTGTAGGTGACACCGTTGATGACCTTGGTGCCGCTGCCCTCGGAGAGCAGGTAGAACATGTGGTTCGCGGGGCCCGAGGAGTAGTGGACGTCCAGGTTGCCGACGCCGGAGTACCAGCTGTCCGCCGAGCCGCCGTCCTTGCTGGGCTTGTCCATGTAGCGCAGCGGCGTGCCGTCGCCGTTGATGTTGATCTTCTCGCCGATGAGGTAGTCGCCCACGTCGGAGGAGTTCGCCGCGTAGAACTCGACGCCGGTTCCGAAGATGTCGGAGGTCGCCTCGTTCAGGCCGCCGGACTCACCCGAGTAGTTGAGGCCCGCGGTGTTGGAGGTGACACCGTGGCTCATCTCGTGACCCGCCACGTCCAGCGAGGTCAGCGGGTGCGTGTTGCCCGAGCCGTCGCCGTACGTCATGCAGAAGCAGCTGTCGTCCCAGAAGGCGTTGACGTACGCCGAGCTGTAGTGGACGCGGGAGTAGGCCGCGACGCCGTTGTTCTTGATGCCGCTGCGCCCGAAGGTGTTCTTGTAGAAGTCCCAGGTCATCTGGGCTCCGTAGGCCGCGTCGGCGCCGGCGGTCTGGGTGTTGGAGCCGGCGCCGGTTCCCCAGGTGTCGTCGGCGTCCGTCATCAGGGTGCCGGTCCCGGAGGTGGCGTTGTTCAGGCTGTACGTCTTGTGGCCGCCACGCGTGTTGTCGGTCAGCTGGTAGGTCGAGCCGGACAGCGTGGTGTTCAGCGTCACGGTGCCGCTGTACTGGGTGTTGCCGGTGCCGGTCTGGACGCCTTCGTACCGGCTGAGTTCCTTGCCGGTGGTCGCGTCCGTGACGACGTGCAGCTTGCTCGGCGTGCCGTCGTCCTGGAGACCGCTGACCACGGTCTCCCAGGCGAGGCGCGGGGTGCCGGTGCCGGCCCAGATCACCTTGCGGGCGCTGTCGGCCGCGGGCTTCTGCGCCTTGAGCGCCTTGGCGGCCTTCAGTGCCTGGGCGCCCGCGGCGGTCCTGGTGAAGGACGCGGTGGTGGTGGCGACCTTGATGGTGTGCTTGTTGTTGAAGGTGGTGCCGACCGTTCCGGTGGCCCAGGAGGCGGGCGGGGTGTGGACGACCACGTCGCCGCCCAGCACCGGGAGTCCGGCGTAGGTGCGCTCGTAACGGGTGTGCAGGGTGCCGTCGTTGTCCTTGACGACGTCCTTGACGACCAGTTTCTCCTTCGGGCCGAGGCCGAGGAGACCGGCGGTGTCCGTCGTCCGCTGCGACGCCTTCGTCAGCAGGGCGGTGTGCTGGGCCGGGGAGAGCTTCGCTTCCAGCCCCCCGGTGCGCAGGGGGGTGGTGTGGGGGGCGGGGTCGGCGGCTGCCGGGACCGTCTGTATGCCGACGGCCAGGAAAGCGGCGGTGGCCACCAGGGCTCCGGCCGCGGTCGCCTGACGGGGGATACGTCTCACTCGTACTCCTACTGCTTCGGCCGCGGTCGGCGGCCGGTGACAGACCGGGCAGACGGGTGTGCTGTCCGGGACGAGCTGAGCAGGGGCGTGCGGGAACGCGACCGTGGGCAGGTCGGACGCGACCTGCCGTACAGGTGGGGGAAGGATTGCACTGTTGACCGATGCATGACATTGCCTCGCCGCCGATCGAGGGTTATCCCTACGCCGCGGCGAGGGAACACCCTGTCGGCCGCCGGGCAGCCGCACGTCACCGGCGTCCTCACGCCCCGCGTCTCGCCGGGCCGCGATGATCGTCCCGTCGTTTAATGAGTGCGTCGGAGGGTCCTCTTCCCCCGGGAGCAACGCATGGCGGCGACACAGGCCACTTCAGGGGGCGGGCAGGACAGGCCCGGAATGCTACGGCGGCTGGGCGAATGGTGTGCCCGCCACTTCGTGATCGTGATCGTGGCCTGGCTGGTCGTCCTGGCCGTGCTGCAGGTGCTGAACCGCTCGTTCGGCGGAGAGTACTCGGACAACTTCACCCTCCCCGGAGTGCAGTCCACGAAGGGCGTGGACGTCCTCAAGGAGCACGACCCGGCAGCCGGCGGTTACAGCAGCCAGGTCGTCCTGCGGGACACGCAGAAGCCGCTGACGTCCCTCAGTTCCCAGATGAACCAGACGGTCGGCGATCTGCAGAAGCTGCCGCACGTGCTGGCGGCGCAGAACCCGCTGCCGCCGCCGGGCTCGCAGTCGTCGGGACAGTCCCAGCAGCCGAACGTCGGACCGCTGTCCGACGACGGGAAGACGGCGTACATCACCGTCCGCTTCGACGTGCAGCCCTCGACGCTCGGCGACGACTACCTCCACGGCGTCGACAGCGCCGTGAAGCCGCTGCGGTCGGCGGGCGTCGACGTCGAGTACGGCGGTCCGCTCGGTGAGCTGGCCCGCCCCGCGGCCAACGACCGGATCAGCGAGGCGATCGGCTTCGCGGTGGCGATCGTCGTCCTGCTCGTCGGCTTCGGCAGCGTGATCGCCGCCGGCCTGCCGCTGGTGACCGCGCTGATCAGCGTGGTCGGCGGCCTGGCCTGTCTGGGCCTGCTGGCCGCCGCGTTCACCTTCGCGACCGTGTCACCGACCCTCGCCACCATGATCGGACTCGGCGTCGGCATCGACTACGCCCTGTTCCTGATCACGCGTCACCGGCAGAACCTCATCGACGGCACCGATCCCGTGCACGCGGCGGGACGGGCGACCGCGACCAGCGGCCGGGCGGTCCTCGTCTCGGGGTGCACCGTCATCATCGCCCTGGCCGGCCTGTCCGTCTCCGGCGTCTCCTTCATCAGCAAGCTGGGCCTCGCGGCCGCCGTCACGGTCGTCTCCGCCGTGGCCGGCGCGCTCACCGTCGTCCCGGCGCTGCTCGGCCTCATCGGCCGGCACATCGACCGCTACCACCTGCGCAGGCCCGTCGCGGAGACGGACGCCGAGCCCGGGCAGGCCGCTCACGGCACCTGGCACCGCTACGCCCAGCGGGTGGAGCGACGCCCCTGGTGGTTCCTCACCGGCGGTGTGATCACGGTCGTGGTGCTGGCCATTCCGCTGTTCTCCATCCAGCTCGGGCACATCGGGGACGGCGCGGACCCGACGTCCTTCACCGACCGGCGGGCGTACGACATCATGTCGAACGCCTTCGGACCCGGCTCCAACGGTCCGCTGACCGTGGTCATCGACCAGACCGACGTGCCGTCCGACCAGCGTTCGGCGCTGGCGTCGAACGCGAAGAAGGCCCTCACCGACGTGCCCGGCGCGGCCACCGTCACCCCGCTCACCGCCACCCAGGACGGCGACGTGCTGGTGGGCACCGTCTTCTCCAAACAGTCCCCGCAGGACCAGGTGACCACCGACCTGACGAACCATCTGGTCGACGACACCCTGCCGCAGGCCGTGTCCGGCACCGTCGCCAAGGGCTATGTCACCGGGACCACGGCGGCCCAGGTCGACTTCCGTGACATCGTCGCGAGCAGACTGCCGCTGATCATCGCCGTGGTCGTCGCCCTCGCCTTCATCATCATCCTGATCGTCTTCCGCGGACTGCTCGTCGCGCTCAAGGCGGCGGTGCTCAACGTCCTGTCCATCGCCGCCTCCTACGGTGTCGTCGTCGCCGTCTTCCAGTGGGGCTGGGGCGGGCCGTCGCTCGGGGTGGCGGGCAAGGTGCCCATCGAGAGCTACGTGCCGATGATGATGTTCGCGATCATCTTCGGGCTCAGCATGGACTACGAGATCTTCCTGCTGTCGCGGGTCCACGAGGCCTGGCTGCGCACCGGGGACGCCAAGGCGAGCGTCGCGCACGCCCTGGAGATCACCGCACGGGTGATCACCTGCGCCGCCCTCATCATGGTCAGCGTCTTCGCCGCCTTCATCCTGAGCGACAACATCGTCGTCAAGATGCTCGGACTCGGGCTCGCCGTGAGCGTGCTGATCGACGCGACCGTCGTACGGCTGCTGCTCGTTCCGGCCGTGATGACCCTGCTGGGCGCCCACGCCTGGTGGACGCCCCGGTGGCTCGACCGGATCCTGCCGCACATCGACACCGAGGGCGAACCCGCCCCGCGCGCCGCGGATCCCCCACGTCCGCCGGCCGGCGGGTGACACCGGTCGCGTGATCGTCGAGCGCGCGTACGCCCATCTCCCGGCCGGCCCCGGCCCGCAGGACGGCGCCGATCGGACCGTCTGGCCCTGGTCGGTGCCGTGTGTCCGGCAACTGCTCGACGAGGGCCTGCGGTTCACGGCGCCGGTGACCTTCCTGGTCGGGGAGAACGGGTCCGGGAAGTCGACGCTGGTCGAGGCGCTCGCGGAGGGGTTCGGCCTCGACTCCTACGGCGGTTCGCACGACTGGCGCTACGCCTCCGCCCGCGAGAAGTCGGCGCTCGGCGAGCGCATCCGGTTCGACGCGGCGCCCCGAGGCCGGCGCATGGCCACGAGCTGGGCGGCCCGCAAGGGCTTCTTCCTGAGAGCCGAGACCGCGCTGGACGCGCTCGGCAGGGAAGGACTCGCGCCCGAGTCGGTCAGCCACGGAGAGGGCTTCCTCGCCGCGTTCCGGGGGAAGTTCACGCAGGCGGGGCTCTACGTCCTGGACGAGCCGGAGGCCGCGCTCTCCTTCTCCTCGTGCCTCGAACTCGTCGGGCACATCGACCGGCTGGCGAAGGAGGGCGGCCAGGTCGTCTGCGCCACCCACTCCCCTCTCCTGACGGCGCTGCCGGGCGCGGACATCGTCGAGGTCGGCGACCACGGCATGCGCGGGGTCGCCTGGGCGGAACTGGACCTCGTGAACCACTGGCGCCACTATCTGGCCGACCCACAGGCCTATCTGCGGCACATCGTCGAACCCTGACGGCGTCCCCGTCCCACCGCCGGCCGGGCCGTCCACGGGGAACGCGGGGCGCGGGCGGCGGGCGCGGGCGGCAGACGGCAGGCGCGGGCATGGGCGGCAGGCGCGGGCAACAGGCGGCGGGCGCGGGCGGCAGACGCGGGCGTGGGCGGCAGGCGGCGGGCGCGGGCGGCGGGCGGCGGGCGGCGGGCGCGGAAAACCCTGGTGCCGCGTACCGGACGGATCCCTAGCATGGTCCGGTGCCGCACCTCGAACTGCTCCGCCCGGACCACGCCGCCGCACTGCTCGCGTTCGAGCGGGAGAACCGCGCCTACTTCGCCGCGTCGATCCCCGACCGCGGCGACGCCTTCTTCACCGGCTTCGACGCCCTTCACCGTGAGCGGCTGGCCGAGCAGGCGGCCGGCCTGTGCTTCTTCCACCTCGTGGTGGACGACACGGGCGCGGTGCTGGGCCGTGTGAACCTGGTCGACGTGGCGGAGGGCTCGGCGGACCTCGGCTACCGGATCGCCGGACGGGCGGCCGGGCGCGGACTCGCCACGGCCGCGGTGCGGGAGGTCTGCCGCCTGGCCGCGACCGCGTACGGACTGCGCACGCTGCGGGCCGCCGCAACCGTCGACAACGCGGCCTCCCGGGCCGTGCTGGCCCGCACGGGCTTCCTGCCCGCCGGTGACCTCGTCCTCAACGGCCGTCCGGCACTCCGCTTCACGCTCGCACTCCCGTCGGCGGGCCACGCGGCCCCCGGGGAGGACGGGATCAGGCCATCGGTTCGGCGGCCGGGTTGATCGGTGTCTGGTACGCACCGCTGGCCAGCATGCGCACCTCGCCCGCCGGGCTGATCTCGGCGCGCAGGATGCCGGTGGGATCGCTGTACACGGGATGGCCGCCAGGACCCTTGGTCTCCGTCCGTTCGACGATCACCTCGTCCGTGACCATGCGCGCGTCCGGTCCGGGATGGGTGAAGGTCAGCCGGTAGCGGTCCACGGTCTTCATGCAGGCCTCCCGCGCCGAAGCGGCAAAATAGACAAAAGGGGTACGTGTCCATGATGCCGCCAGATGTCCACGAGAGCAGCGCCGCTCCCGCCGACCGGACTCCAGGACGCCCGTCCGGCCGGAACGCCGGGCGCTTACTGTCGGTGACGCCCCTCGCCACCGGCCGCCGGGCAGTGTAGACATAGCACATGGTCGGACTATTGGGTCGAACCCGGGCTCAGTCGACCCGCCGCCACAGCACAGCGCACCGACAGCGTGGGTCACACGAAGGCAAGCACCGACGCGGCCCGTCCAGCGGGCTCCGCTCCGCACTCGGCGGGCGCAGTGTCGCCGGACAGGTCTTCGTGCTGCAAGTGGTCATCGTGCTGCTCCTGGTCGTCGCCGCGGTGGTCGCCCTCGTGCTCCAGGTGCGGCACGACAGCACCCAGGAGGCCCGCGGGCGGTCACTCGCCGTGGCCGAGACCTTCGCCAACGCGCCGGGCACCCGCGCGGCGCTCAGCGCCCCGAACCCGACCGCGCTGCTGCAGCCCAGCGCCGAGGCGGCCCGCAAGGCGTCGAAGGTCGACTTCATCGTCGTCCTGAACACCGACGCGATCCGCTACACCCACCCCAAGCCGGACCGGATCGGGAAGAAGTTCGTCGGGACGACCGCCCCCGTCCTCGCCGGGCACTCCATCACCGAACAGGTCAACGGGACCATCGGACCGCTCGTCCAGGCCACCGTCCCCATCAAGGCACCCGACGGCAAGGTCGTCGGCATGGTGTCGGCGGGCATCACCACGGCGAACGTCGGCGGCGCCGCCGACCGCCAGCTGCCCCTCGTGCTGGGCGCGGCCGGGGTGGCGCTCGCGCTGGCCACCGCGAGCACGGCGCTCGTGACCCGGCGGCTGCTGCGCCAGACCCATGGCCTCGGCCCGTACGAGATGACCCGGATGTACGAACACCACGACGCGGTGCTGCACTCCGTACGGGAGGGGGTGATCATCGTCGGCGGCGAGGGGCAGCTGCTGCTCGCCAACGACGAGGCGAACCGCCTGCTCGACCTGCCCCCGGACGCCGAGGCCCGGTGTGTCGAAGAACTCGGCCTCGACGCGGACACCGCCGAACTGCTCGCCTCCGGACGCGTCGCGACGGACGAGGTGCACCTGGTCGGCGACCGTCTGCTGGCCATCAACCAGCGGCCGACGGATCTGCGGGGCGGCCCGGCGGGCAGCGTCGCCACGCTGCGCGACTCGACCGAACTGCGCGCGCTCTCCGGCCGCGCCGAGACGGCCCGCGAACGCCTCAAACTCCTCTACGACGCGGGAGTCGGCATCGGGACCGGCCTGGACGTCACGCGCACGGCCGAGGAACTGGCGGAGGTCGCCGTTCCGCGGTTCGCGGACTTCGTCACCGTGGACCTGGCCGACGCGGTGCTGAGCGGACAGGACCCGGACACGGGCACCGGTCTGCGCCGCACGGCCTCCGGCGGCATCCGCAAGGACGCGCCGCTGTACCCGGTCGGCGAGCACATCGGGTTCATCCCCTCCTCTCCGCAGGCCCACAGCCTGCGCACCGGCGAGGCCGTCGTGGAGCCCGCCCTCGGAGGTGCCCCCGGGTGGCTGGACCAGGACCGCCCGCGCACGGCGCAGATCCTGGAGTACGGGATCCACTCCCTGATCACCGTCCCGCTGCGGGTGGGGCCGATGGTCATGGGCGTGGTGAACTTCTGGCGCTCCGAGAAGCCGGAGCCCTTCGACGCCGAGGACGTCACCCTCGCCGAGGAACTCGTGGCCCGCGCCGCGGTGTCCATCGACAACGCACGGCGCTACACCCGCGAGCACACGATGGCCGTGACGCTCCAGCGGAGTCTCCTGCCGCGCAGCCTGCCGGAGCAGAGCGCCCTCGACCTCGCCTACCGCTACCTGCCCGCGCAGGCGGGCGTCGGCGGTGACTGGTTCGACGTGCTGCCCCTGCCCGGCGCGCGGGTCGCCCTGGTCGTCGGGGACGTCGTGGGGCACGGACTGCTCGCCGCGGCGACGATGGGGCGACTGCGCACGGCGGTCCACAACTTCTCCTCGCTCGACCTGCCGCCCGACGAGCTGCTGGGCCTCCTGGACGAGCTGGTCGGCCGCATCGACCAGGACGAGCTGCCCGAGGGCGGTACGGCCGCGGTCACCGGAGCCACGTGCCTCTATGCCGTCTACGACCCCACGACCCGCCGCTGCACGTTCGCCCGGGCCGGGCATCCCCCGCCCGCGGTGGTCCGTCCCGACGGCAGCGTGGAGTTCGCCGACGTGCCCGCGGGGCCGCCCCTGGGTCTCGGCGGACTGCCCTTCGAGACGGCGGAGCTGGAGCTGGCGGAGGGCAGCCGGCTCGTGCTCTACACGGACGGCCTGGTCGAGGACCGGGGGCGGGACATCGACGTCGGTCTCGAAATGCTGCGCACCGCGCTGACCGGCGCCGACCGATCCCCGGAGGACACCTGTCAGGCCGTGCTGGAGGCCATGCTGCCGGCCCGTCCGAGCGATGACATCGCCGTGATCGTCGCCCGTACGCACGCGCTGGGTCCCGACCGGATCGCCGAGTGGAACGTGCCGGCCGAGCCCGCCGCCGTCGGTGAGGTGCGTGCCGCGGTCACCCGGCGCCTGACGGAGTGGGGACTGGACGAGATGGCCTTCACCACGGAGCTGATCCTGAGCGAGCTGGTGACCAACGCCATCCGCTACGGCAGCGGTCACATCGGGGTCAGGGTGCTCTACGACCGCACCCTGATCTGCGAGGTCCTCGACGGCAGCAGCACCTCACCGCATCTGCGGTACGCGGCCTCGACGGACGAGGGCGGGCGCGGCCTGTTCCTGGTCTCCCAGATGGCCGACCGCTGGGGCACCCGCTACACCCCCGAGGGCAAGGTGATCTGGGCGGAGCAGCCCCTGCCCTGACGGCGGCCGTCGGGGCGGCTACGAGGACGGCCGGTGAGCCGGCCGGATGCCACCGGAGCGGCGCGCGAAAGGGCCGGGCCCGGATGACCGGGCCCGGCCGGGAACCGCTGCGCCTCAGCCGGGTGGCCCCGGTCCCTCACCGGAGTCCCGTGTGTGCGCCGTACCGCTCACGCCCTCGCCGGCGCCGGAGCCCTCGGCCGGTACGAGCGAGGCCGCGCCGCCCTGGAGGCGCTCCAGGTCGGAGGGGCGCACCTGGATGACGATCAGGGCGACGAGGGCCGCGAAGACGGCGAAGGCGGCCGCGGCGACGAAGGAACCCGAGATGCCGGAGGTCAGCACCTGGTCGCTGAACGGCTTCGGGAGCTGTCCCGTTCTGCGGAACTCCAGCCGCTGCGCCGGGTTCGCGGTCGACAGGAACTTCTTGACCTGGTCCGTGGCCTCGTTGCGGCTCGCCGTGCCGAAGACGGTGACCAGCACCGACAGGCCGAGGGAGCCGCCCACCTGCTGGGTGGCGTTGAGGATGCCGGAGGCGGCGCCCGCGTCCTTCGGTGCCACGCCGGACACCGCCATCAGCGTCAGCGACACGAACTGGAGGCCCATGCCGAAGCCGAAGACGATGGTCGGGCCGAGGATGCTGCCGAGATAGGTGCTGTTGACGTCGGTGAGCGTCAGCCAGCCGAGGCCCGCGGCGGCCAGGATCGCGCCCACGGCCATGAAGGGTTTGGGTCCCCAGCGGGGCAGCAGGTTCGAGGCGAAGCCCGCGCCGATCGCGATGACCACGCTCACCGGCAGGAAGGCGAAGCCGGCCTTGAGCGGGCTGAACCCGAGGATGTTCTGCACGAAGAGGGTCAGGAAGAAGAACATCCCGAAGATGGCCGCGGACAGGCTCAGCATCATCGCGTAGACGCCCGCTCTGTTGCGGTCGCGGAACATCCACAGCGGCGTGATGGGCTGTCTCGACCGGCGTTCGACGGCGATGAACGCGATCAGGAACACCACGGCCGCACCGAAGGCGCCGAGCGTGATGGAGTCGCTCCAGCCCTCCTCCGAGGCCCGGATGAAGCCGTAGACCAGCAGCACCATGCCCAGCGTCGACGTGAGGGCGCCGAGGAGGTCGAAGTGGCCCGGGTGGCGCTCGGATTCCCTGATGAAGCGGGGGGTGGCGAGCACGATCAGCAGGCCGATGGGGATGTTGACGAAGAAGACCCATCTCCAGTCGAGCCATTCGACGAGGATGCCGCCCGCGAGCAGTCCGATCGCGCTGCCGCCCGCGGACACGGCGGCGAACACCCCGAACGCCCGGTTGCGTTCGGGCCCTTCGCGGAAGGTCGTGGTGATGAGGGACAGCGCGGTCGGCGAGGCGATGGCTCCTCCGACGCCCTGGAGCGACCGTGCGGCGAGCAACTGCCAGGAGTCCTGGGAGAGTCCGCCGAGCAGGGACGCGAACACGAAGAGCAGGACGCCGACCATGAACATCCGGCGGCGTCCGAGGATGTCCCCGGACCGCCCGCCGAGCAGCAGCAGCCCGCCGAAGGTCAGCGTGTACGCGTTGATGACCCACGACAGGTTCTCGGTGGAGAACCCGAGGGCCGTCTGGATGTGCGGCAGCGCGATGTTCACGATGGTGATGTCGAGGACCACCATCAACTGGCACGAGGCGATGACGAGAAGGGCGATGCCGCTTCCTCTGCCCCGCTGCGGAGAGTCGGCGGACTCGGAGGATGTCACGTGATCGGCCGTCATGGAGAGGGCCCCGCATCTAGGGTCGGCGACGAACGTGCATGGTCACCCAACCGACGTTATGCCCGACCGCCCGACCTCACCAATCGATCTTCGTCTCCGCCCGGAGACCCCGTCTCACCTGGCCAGTCGTCCCAGCAGGGAGGAGGCGGACAGGATGCCGAGGGCCGCGGCCAGGACGAGGACGCCGTAGTCGAGGGCCAGGTGCGCGTGGGTGCCGAGCAGCAGCCCGCGCAGCGCGTCGACCTGATAGCTGAGCGGGTTGACCTTGCTGACGACCTGGAGCCAGCCCGGCATGACCGCCACCGGGTAGAGCGCGTTGGAGCCGAAGAACAGCGGCATCGTGATGGCCTGGCCGATGCCCATCAGCCGGTCGCGGGTGAGAACGATGCCGGCGATCGTCATCGAGAGGCACGAGAAGAAGGCCGAGCCGAGGATGACGGCCACCGCCACCCCGAGCAGCCGCAGCGGGTTCCAGGTCATGGCCACGCCGAGCAGCGCGGCGATCACCACGACCACCACGGCCTGGATGAGCGCCTTCACCCCGGCGGCGAACGCCTTGCCGGTGATGAGCGCGGAGCGGGGCGTGGGCGTGACGAGGAGCTTGGTGAGGATCCCGGCGTCCCGCTCCCAAATGATCATGATGCCGTAGAAGATGGCGATGAACATCGCGGACTGGGCGATGATCCCGGGCGCGAGGTAGTCGAGGTAGGGGATCCCGCCGGTGGGGATGGCGTGGATGCGGGTGAAGGTCTCCCCGAAGATGAGCAGCCACAGGGCGGGCTGGATCGCCCGCGTGTACAGCTCGGTCCGGTCGTGCCGGAGCTTCTGGAGTTCGACCGCGCACATCGCGGCGACCCGGGCGGGCAGCACCCGCCAGCCCGTACGGGCGCGGGGCGGGACCACGAGCAGGTCGAGGTTCGTGAGCGGGGTTGCTTCAGCCGACGCGGGAAGCGGTGCGGCGGGTGCTTCGGACATCCCTGAATTCTCCTGAATGGTCGTCGAGTCCACTGCCGGCGATGTCCCGGAACACGTCCTCCAGCGTGGGCAGTTCGCCGTCCCCGGTGGTTCCGCGGCGTTCGCCGAGGCCCTTCCTGAGCTGCTCCGGGGTGCCGAGGGCGCGGACGCGTCCGCGGTGCATCAGCGCGACCCGGTCGCAGTACTGGTCGGCCTCATCCATGTAGTGGGTCGTCACGAGGACGGTCATGCCGGTGGCGGCGCGCACCGCGTTGATGTGCTCCCACACGCTGGTGCGGGCGATCGGGTCGAGGCCGATGGTCGGCTCGTCGAGGATCAGCAGCCGGGGTGCGCTGACCAGCGCCTGGGCCAGCTCCAGCCGGCGGACCATGCCTCCGGAGTACGTCTTGGCGAGCCGGTCGGCGGCATCGGTCAGGTCGACCGCGGTGAGCGCCTGCTCGACCCGGGCGGCGCGCTCACGGCGGGAGACGTCGAAGACACGGGCGAACAGTTCGACGTTCTCCCTGCCGGTGAGCCCGGAGTCGGCGGACAGCTGCTGCGGGACGTAGCCCAACAGGCGGCGTACGGACATCTGTTCCCGCGTGGCGTCGTGCCCGAAGACGCGGACCCTGCCGGCCGGGACGGGCAGGAGGGTGGTGATGCAGCGGATGGCGGTCGTCTTGCCCGCGCCGTTGGGTCCGAGCAGGCCGAACACCTCGCCGTCGCGCACGTCGAGATCGAGGCCGTCGACCGCGGTGGTCTCGCCGAAGGCGTAGACGAGCCCGGAGCACGACACGGCGCTCGGCGCGGCGGCCGTCCCGCCGGCCACCCCGGGCGTATGCGCCGTACCGGCGGCCTCGGCGGGTGCCTCCTGCCCGGCGGCCGCCGTGCCGTCCCGCCGTGCGGGCTCCGCCGGTCCGTTCTCGTACCGTGTCATGACTCTTCGGCCTCCTCGTGCAGGTTCGCCGCCAGCCGGTGCAGGGCCGGCAGGGCGGCTTCCAGGGCCGCGCGCTCGGCGGGGTCGAGCCGGTCGACCTGGCGGCGCACCAGCACCGCGCGCCGCTGCCGCCAGTCACGCAGCCGGGTGTCGGCGGCGGGGGTGGTCAACAGCCGGGCGGCCCGCCGGTCGGCCGGATCGGTCGCGCGGATCAGATAGCCGTCCCGGACCAGCTGGTTGACCAGCGTCGAGACCGAGTTGCCCGCCAGGTACAGCTCCTTGGCCGCCTCGGACACGCCGAGACCGGGCCGCTCGGCGACCAGCCGCAGCAGGTCGATCTCGGCGCCGCGCAGCCGCGGCCCGTCCGTGCCGCCGCGCAGCCGCCGCCGGATCAGCCGCTGCAGTCCGGCCAGGGCGTCCGACAGTGCCTCGGGGAAATTCTCCGGCTCCTGTTCCACGTCTTCGAGATTAGCTCTGTGTCAGAGGTATTTCGGGAAAGGGAGGGTCAAGAGGCGGCAAGCAGTGGCCACCGGCCGCCCCGTGCACCGGAGCGGGCGCCGCACCCCGGGAGCGCGCGCCGCGTAAACCGGAACACTGCGTCCGGAAGGGCGCCCGGCGCCGAAGCCGAAGGTGTGCAGCCCGATTCGGGGGGTAACCGTTGACCTGCTCACCGGCGTCACCGACGCCGGACGATTCCCTACGGATCAGTGTCCTTTGGAGGTAGGCGTGCCGGCCGAACCAGCTCCTGTGTCCATCGAGGTGACCCCGTACGGCGACGGCATCGCCCTGGTCACCGTCGCCGGGGAACTGGACGTCGAGACGGCTCCCGAGCTGCGGAACCGGCTGGCCGACCAGATACGGGCGGGCCGCCGGCATCTGCTGCTCGACCTGTCCGAGGTCCCCTTCATGGACTCCTCCGGCATCAACGCGCTCCTGAAGGCGCACGACGAGGCCGGCCGTGCCGGCGGGAGCGTGTGCCTCGTGTCGCCCGCCCCGATGGTCCGCCGCGTCCTGGACCTCACCGGCGTGAGCCTCACGATCGCGTCGCTGGACGGCGTCGAAGCGGCGCTCGCGCACGTGGGCGAGGGGACCTCGCCCCACTAGGCCCGCCGGTCCGCCCGGACCCCGTGCGGTCGCGGACCTCGTAGCCGTACCCCTCACCGAATGCGTCGACCTGCGCAGAAGGACGTGAGACCGAGATCATGCGGGCAATAGTTGTCATTTGACAACTATAGACGTGAGGCAACAAAGTGAGCGCCCCCGAAGAGCGGAGAGGAGCCGAGATGGCGCAGTGCGTGAGCGACGCGGAGCCTGGGCGGCTCGTGCGGCGCACCTCCCCGAGGCCGTCGGCCCCCGGCCCGGTCCGCCCCGCGGCTCAGGCCGTGCGGACGGCCGGCGCGTCGTCCTCGTGGAGCTGGGCGGCCGCCGTCGCGCAGAAGGCCGCGAGACCCTCCGCGAGCGCGGTCCGCTGCGCCGCCGGCATCTGGGCGAGCACCGCCTCCACGGCGCGCTCGCGCCGCGCGCGCAGCTCGGTGAGGAAGATCCGCCCGCGTGCGCTCAGGAACAGGCGCAGCTCCCGGCGGCTGGTGGCGCTCGGCGCCCGCTCGATGAACCCCACGGCCTGGAGGCGGTCGCAGAGTCGGCTCGTCGAGGGCGGCGTGGACCCGAGCGCGTCGGCGAGCGTCCGCAGATTGATGCCCTCGTCGTGCTCCAGGATGAACAGCACGCGCAGCTGGGAGGCGGAGACCGGAGCCGTCGAGGCCCTCCCCCACAGAATCTCCAGCAGCTCTGCGGCCTCGGAGGTCACGCGAGCCACCTCACCGGGCTGTGGACGCGGGCCGGAGGAAGTCACGGTTTCACTCTCCCAGTCTTCTCGGGCACTGTCAGCCTGTCGGGGGCAAGGACAGGAGCAAAACACCTGTCAGGGGCTGGGACAGGAACAAAGCAGCACATACCGGGTCCCTCGTATGCCGGTCCGGCTTCCCGGAGCTCGGACCCGGCATCGTACTAGTCGAAGAATGGCGTATCCGACATCGTGAACAGATTCGTGGCCGCGGAGCGGGCCTTGCGCACCGCGGCTCCCCACCAACTCCTCGACGCCGTCCGCGCCGTCCTGTGCGATCGGTACGCGGCCGAGGCCGTCGAGCTCTTCATGGCGGACTACGGTCTGACCGTCCTCCAGCCCGTGTCGGTGCTTCCGCACACCCTGGAACCGATCCCGGTGCACAGCAGCCCCGAGGGGCGGGCCTTCGGGGCCCAGGAACCCTTCGTCGAGGAGCGCACCGGCCGGCGGGTACGCGCGCACCTCCCGGTGACGGTGCGTGGCGACCGGCTCGGCGTCCTGTCCGTCACGCTGCCCTCCGAGGCGTGCGACGAGGAGACGCTCGCCGAGCTGTCCGAAGTCGCGGAGGTGCTGGCCCACGAGGTGCTCGTGGCCGAGCGGGACACCGACCTGTATCTGCAGGCGCGTCGCAAGGACCGGCTGACACTCGCCGCCGAGATGCAGTGGCAGCTGCTGCCGGGGCGCTCCTGCGCCCGTCCCGAGTACGAGCTCGGGGCGCAGCTGGAGCCCGCCTACGCGATCTTCGGCGACAACTTCGACTGGTCGGCGAGCGCCGACCGGCTCCTCCTGTACATCACCAACGGCATGGGCGAGGGGATCGAGGCATCGCTGCTCACGAACCTCGGGATCAACGCGCTGCGCAACGCGCGCCGTGCGGGGATCTCCCTGCAGGATCAGGCGGCCCTCGCCGACCAGGCGATCTACGCCCAGTACCGCGGCACCTCGCACCTGTCCGTGCTGATGCTCGACTTCGAGCTGTCGACCGGCCGGCTGCGGGTGATCGACGCGGGCTCGCCGCAGATGCTGCGACTGCGGGGCAGGTCGGTCGAGCGGATCGGCTTCGAGGCGCAACTGCCCCTCGGGATGTTCGAGGAGACCGACTACTTCGTGCAGGAGTTCCAGGTGGAGCCCGGCGACCGGCTCCTGTTCGTCAGTGACGGCGTGCACGCCGTTGCCGGTCCCGGCGGGGAGGCGTACGGCGAGAAGGCCCTCGCGATGGCGATCACCTCCACCCAGCTGCTTCCCGCGACGGAGGTGCCCCGAGCCATGCTCCGTGAGCTGACCGGACACCGGGGCAGGCCCAAGCCCGAGGACGACGCCCTCGTGGTGTGCCTCGACTGGCACGGGCCGGCGGCGGAGTAGGACCGGGCCTCGCGCCCTGTCGACCGGGCGGGCGCCCGCCCGGTGGGCCCCTGAGGTCGAGCGGGTGTCGGTCGCGATCGGGCCATCGCTACAGTTGCCGTACGACAAGAGATCATGCCCGGACGGGAACACGCTCGTCGGCGCGGCGCACGGATGAAGGAGACGAACACGTGGCGGACCATCAGGCGGCGGCGCAGCAGGATTCGGCGGCCGGGGAGGTCGGTGGGTTCCTGCGCCGGCGCCGTGAGCAGATCGCCCAGCGCTGGGCCGACGAGGCGCTGTTCCGCACCGTGTTCACCGTCTCGCGGGACGAGGCGGTGGAGGCCGGCCGGTCCGTCGTGGAAGCGCTCGCCGCGGTCGCCGCCGCGGGCCGCGTCGAGGACCTCGGGGCCGACGGGTTCGCCACCGTGCGCGACCAGTTGGGGCGCATGGCCGCCTCCCGGGCGCGGACCGGCGCCACGTCCGCGCAGATCGCCGACGAGGTGGCGGCACTGCGGCCCGCCGCGGCCGAGCTGCTGAGCGCGGATCTCGCCGACGGCTCCCGGGAACGGGCCGAGGTGTGCGCGGTCACCCTCACCGCGCTCCTGGGCACCCTCCGCCTGGTCGTGCTGGAGACCGCGCTCAGCGCCGGGCAGGAGCTCATCGACCGCCAGCGCCTCCAGTTGCTGGAGGTGGCCACGCCCGTGATCAAGCTGTGGACCGGTGTGGTCGCCGTCCCCCTCATCGGGACCCTCGACAGCGCCCGCAGCCAGGTCGTGATGGAGAGCCTGCTCGACGCGGTCGTTGCCCAGCGGGCCCGCTTCGCCATCCTGGACATCACGGGCGTGCCGACCGTGGACTCGCAGGTGGCCCAGCACCTCATGAAGACCGTCGCCGCCGCCCGCCTGATGGGCGCCGAGTGCATCGTCTCGGGCATCCGGCCCGCGATCGCGCAGACCATCGTCCACCTCGGCATCGACCTGGGCGAGGTCGTCACCCGCGCCAGCCTCGCCGACGCTCTCGCGTACGCCCTCAACCGCCAGGGCATCGCGATCGTCGACCAGGACCGCACCGGCCCGAGCGCGCGGTGAACGGCCCGAACGCCGGGCCTGCGGGCGCCCACGTCCCCGTACTGAAGCTCGGTGACGTCCTCCTGGTGACGTTGCAGGGCGATCTGAACGACGAGGCGGCCGAGCGGCTGCAGCGGGACATAGGCGAGGCCATCGCCGCCAGTTCGGTCACCGGTGTCGTCATCGACATCTCCGGGGTGGCGATCGTCGACTCCTTCCTGGGGCGGGTGTTCGCGGAGGTCGCGGCGCACGCCAGACTGCTCGCGGCGCAGACCGTCGTCGCGGGCATGCGGCCCGCCGTCGCCATCACCCTGGTGGAACTGGGCCTCACCCTGCCCGGGTTGCGCACCGCGCTCGACGCCGACGAGGCCATGGGCCTGCTCACCGCGGCGCCGGCAGCCCTTCACCACGGTCCAGCCCGCCAGGAGCGCCCGTGACGGAGACTTCCGGCCGCGTCACCGCCTGCCTGCCGATCCGTACCGACATGGATCTCGCGTGGGTGCGCCAGCACGTGCGCCAGGCGGCCGCGGAACTCGGTTTCGGACTCGTGGACCAGACCAAGCTCGTGACCGCCGCCAGTGAACTCGCCCGCAACACGCTGGTCCACGGCGGAGGCGGTCAGGTCGAGTCCACCGTCCTGCGGACCGGGGCGGCACGGGGACTGCGCCTGACCTTCACCGACCGGGGGCCCGGCATCTCCGACATCGAGCGCGCGCTCGGCGACGGTTACACCTCGGGCGGCGGCCTCGGCCTCGGTCTCGGTGGAGCGCGTCGGCTGGTGCACGAGTTCTCCATCGACAGCCGTCCGGGAGAGGGCACCGCGGTGACCGTGATCTGCTGGACCGCCGGTCCCCCACCGCCCCGCCGGGAGAGCCGATGACGCGCGTCTGGGACGTTCCCGTCCACGACTCCACCCGGGTCCGGGACGTCCGGGTCGCCGCCGAGGCGGCCGCCGAGCGCACCGGGCTCAGCCGCGACCGCACGGCCGCCGCCGCACTCGTCGCGACGGAACTGGCGACCAACCTGCTCAAGCACGGGGGCGGCGGGCGGATAGTGCTCGACATCGTCGACGCCGATCTCGAGCTGCACGGAGTAGGCCGCGGCCCGGCCCTCCAGATCGCCGCGATCGACCACGGGCCGGGCATCGCCGACCTCGCCTCCGCGTCGCGCGACGGTTTCTCGACGACCGCCTCGCTCGGCGCGGGGCTCGGTACCTGCCGCCGTATCGCCGACCACTTCGAGGTGCACTCCGTGCCCGGGCGGGGCACCGTCGCCCTGGCGCGGGTGCACGCCGCGCGCAGGGACAGGGCGGGACACCGCGTCCCCGGAAGCGACGCCGCGGTGCGGGCGGGCGGCATCAACATCCCGCTGGCCGCCGCCGACCATTCCGGCGACGCCTGGGCCTGCGTCCGCGCCGGCGACCACGTCACGCTGCTCCTCGCGGACGGGCTCGGCCACGGCGAGGCCGCCGCGAAGGCGTCCGGGGCGGCCGTGGAGCAACTGCGCCTGTCCGCCCACCTGCCACCGGCGGAGCTGCTCGGGCAACTGCACAGGGGCCTGCGCGACACCCGGGGAGCGGCGGTCGCGGTGGCCCGGCTCGACCTGGCCACCGAACACCTCGACTTCGCGGGGATCGGCAACATCGGGGCCCGCCTGCTGACCGGGGACACCTGGCGGCCGCTGCTGTCCCACCCGGGCATCGTGGGCGCGCACCGGCCGGGGCGGCTGCCGCAGTGCCGGGTGCCGTGGACCCCCGACAGCCTCCTCGTCCTGCACAGCGACGGTCTGCCCAGCCGCTGGGCTCCGCCCGCCGTGGCTCCGCCGACCGCCTGGGATCCCGCGGTCACCGCCGCGGTGATCGTGCGGGATTCCAGCAGTGCCGCCCGTCCGGTGCGGGACGACACCACCGTGGCCGTGCTGGCCCCCACCCCGCAGGATCGCCGCCCATGACCGACACCTGGAAGATCGCCACGGTCGACGACGCCGCGCGCGCCCGTATCGCCGCCGCCCGGCTCGCGGCGGCGCACGGCGTGTCCACGGTGGAGCGCACCCGTCTGGTCACCGCCCTGAGCGCCCAGCTGCGGCAGTCCCTGGTCAAGGGCGGCAGCTGGGTCATGACCCTGCACGGCACGCCCCCCTCGGCGGACGGCGGTCCCGGCAGGATCACCGTCGCCCTCGCCGCTGCGGCCAACGGCTCGGCGGGCAAGCCGAGTTGGCAGGCGAGCGTCGCTGTGGAGGAGCCCGGGCGCGGGGAGAGCGCGGCGCGGGTTCCGCGCGACCGCAAGGCGTTCGCCGACGCCCTGCTCAGCGCGGACGAGGACACTTCACGGATCCTGGACCGGCTCAGCGAGCAGGAGCAGCTGGTCTCCTTCCACCGGGAGGAACTGCACCAGACCAACCAGGGAGTTCTCGCGCTGCACGCGGAACTCGACGCGGCCGGGCGGGTGCAGCGCGAGCTCTTCGCCGCCGAGCGCGCCGCCCGCACGGAGGCGGAGAGCGCCCGGCGACGGCTGACGTTCCTCGCCGACGCCAGCGCCGCTCTGACGGCCTCGCTCAACCACGAGGAGATCCTCGACAGGCTGCCCCAGCTGCTCGTCCCCGGCTACGCCCGGAGTGTCGATGTGTGGCTCCTCGACGACGACGTCCGCAAGCGGTCCCCCCGCCCGGCCGCCGCCGTCGCCGCGGTCCGCACCGGCCGTCCGCAGTACGCCGCGGACCGTCCGGGCGGTCTGCCCGGGGTCGACGACCTGCCGCCCTCGGCGCTCCACCCCGACCAGCCGCTGCTGTGCATCCCGCTCCCGACCCGGCACTCCCCGCTGGGGGTGGTGACGCTGACACCGCCCGAGGATCCTTGGGGGCCGGACGACGCCGTCATGCTCATCGAACTCGCCCGCAGGGCGGGCATCGCGATCGACCACGCCCAGCGGTTCGAGCACAATCGCGACATCGCCGAGACCCTGCAGCGCGCGCTGCTCACCGAGCTGCCCACGACACCGGGCCTCGGTCTGGCCGCGCGCTATCTGCCGGCCACCCACGGGCTGAACATCGGCGGCGACTGGTACGACGCCTTCAAGCAGCCGGACGGGGGCCTGGTCGCCGTCATGGGCGACGTGACGGGCCACGGACTGCGGGCCGCCGTCATGATGAGCCAGCTGCGCACCGCCCTGCGGGCGTACGCGGTGGACGGCGGCACGCCGGGTCAGCTCCTCACCCGGCTGCACGTGTTCCTGCACCATCTCCAGCCCGACCTGTACGCCACGGCCGTCATCGCCCGCTTCCACCCGGACGAGTCCACCGTCACCTGGGCGGCCGCGGGGCACCCGCCACCGGTGCTGCGCACCCCGGGCGGGGAGGTGCGCGTCCTGGACGCCAAACCCGGCGCGATGCTCGGCATCCCGCTGCATCAGGAGATCCGCGACCACACGGCCGAGCTCCCGCCGGGTTCCACCCTCGCTCTCTACACCGACGGTCTGGTGGAGCGGCGGGCCGAAGGCATCGACCCGGGCATCCGACGGCTGGCGGAGGCGCTCGGCGCGCAGCGCGGGACAGACCTTGACCTCGATCTGGAGGGCGCCGCCGACCGGATCCTGAACCCGATGCTCCGTGACTCGCAGCGGGACGACGACGTCTGTCTGCTGCTGTGCCACGTCGGTGGCACCGGGGCGCGCCCCGGTCCCGGACGATCGACCGCCTGACGTCCCGCCGCCCACGACGGGGCACCGGGCGGAGAGCCGTGACGCGTTCGCGCGCTAAGCGCCGGGCGGGAACTCCGCGGAGGACGTCCGGCGCGCCCCCTGGAAGGCCCGCAGCCCCTCCTCGAACGACCTCCGCTGGAGCGGCGTCATGCCCGCGAGGACGGCCGCGAGGATCTGGGCCCGTCGTTCGCCGATCTCCGTGAGGACCGTGCTGCCCAGCGGTGTGAGCAGCAGGTGCAGGGCACGCCGGTTGCCGGGATGGGGAACGCGGCGCAGCAGGCCCGCGGCCTCCAAACGGTCGCAGAGGCGGCTGGCGGCGGGAAGTGCTATGCCCACGCGTTCGGCAAGGCCGGTGAGGGTGAGTTCGTGCCGCTGCCCCACGGTCCTGAGGGCTTTCAGCTGGTGCGCGGAGAGGCGGGGGACGACCGTCTGCCCGGCCGAGATCCACAGTTCCGCCAGCTCCTCGACGGCGTCGGCCGTCCGTCCGGCGACCGCCTCGGGACGGTGGTCGGGCGGCGTCGCGCGGTTCAGGTCCCCGTCATCCACCACGGGTCATCACGTGCTCCCCGCGGACCCGGGCGCGGCCGGCGCACCGCACGGACGGTCGGCGATCTCGTCTGCACGGGATCGCTCACCCCACGGATGGGGAGCTCTGCCGCCGGCGGGGCGAACTCGGTCGCGGGCGACGGTCGGCGCTGGATCGCGGATGATGCTCGGTCCTCGGAATCGTCAGAATTGCACGACGGCGTGCACGGTCTTGCCGTCCGGGCGGGAGAGAACGGTCAGCTCGGAGCAGAGGCGGCGCACGAGCGGCCAGCCGAAGCCGCCTTTTCCGCTGAGATCGAACCGGCGTTGACGCGGCGGCTCCGGGTCGTCGTCCGAGACCGAGATCCCGACGCCGTGGCCCATGTCCCGCAGGTCCACGCTGCAGTTCCGCCCGCGTGCGTGGCGCACCACGTTCGTGACCAGTTCCGAGACCACGAGGCTGACGGCCTCGGCGGCCTCGCGCGGCACCTGCCGGGGCAGGCTGCCGAGAAACGCCCGGGCCATCCCCCTGGCGTGCACCGCGGCCTCCGGGCTTCTCTCCAGGCTCGCACCGGACACGGAACAGACGTCGGAGGGCTGTTCTACGGTGGTCATCCATCAGCTCCCTTGACGTGCTTCCCGTCCGCACGCCGAGAACGCGGCGCCACTCCGTTTCGGACCGGGGTGTGGGGCGGGCTGTCCCCCTTATTCCCGAACCCTCCGATGCCATGTCACGGTTTCGCGCACCTTCACAACGCGATCACAGGTGACCGGCCGTCGAGCTGCCGGGACAGCGTGTGCCGGACCGGGCACGTGGGGGCTGCCGAGGAGTACCGCGGCGGTTCGGGGGCACCTGTTGTCGCGTCGCGAACGCCCATGGGCGTTCGCGACGTCGCTCCCGTGGCGGGCGAAGGGGCCGGGCGACCCCGAAGACCGACACGGTCGAGCGGGAGGGGTGGTGGCCCGTGCGGGCAGGTCCCGGACAGGGTCACCACTCCCCCACACCTCTTCACACCGCCCGGGGTGAGGAGGCGGTACACGGCACGGACAACAGGAGACGGTGGATGTCCCAGACCATCACGGCACGCGTCGAGGGGAACGGGCCGGTGGATCCGGCGGAGGCGGGGCGACGCAAGCAGCGGCTCCGAAGACGACTGGAGCGGCTCATCGGCATCGCCGCGACCGAGGGGAACGAACTGCTGCCGCTGCGCAACGGCGACCGGATCTTCGCCGCGATGCTCGACGCGGTGCGGTCCGCGGAGCACACCATCGACATGATGACCTTCGTCTACTGGCGGGGGCAGATAGCCCGCGACTTCGCGGCCGCGCTCGCCGACCGGGCCCGCGCGGGGCTGCGGGTGCGGCTGCTGCTCGACGGCTTCGGGGCGAAGCGGATCGAGGGGGAACTGCTGGAGTCCATGACCTCCGCCGGTGTCCAGGTGGCGTGGTTCCGCAAGCCGCTGTGGCTCTCGCCGCTCAAGCAGAACCACCGCTGTCACCGCAAGGCGCTGGTCATCGACGAACACGTCGCGTTCACCGGAGGCGTGGGGATCGCCGAGGAGTGGTGCGGGGACGCGCGCGGACCGTCCGAGTGGCGGGACACGCACGTCCAGGTGCGCGGGCCGGCGGTGGACGGCATCGCCGCCGCGTTCGCGCAGAACTGGGCGGAGTGCCACGACGAGCTGTTCGACGACCGCGACCGGTTCACCGCGCAGGCCCAGCCGGGCACCGCGACCGTCCAGGTGGTGCGCGGGTCGGCCAGTTTCGGCTGGCAGGACATGCAGACCCTCATCCGCGTGGTGCTCGACTCCGCCGAGGAGCGGTTCCGGCTGTCCACGGCCTACTTCGCACCCGACGCGTACTTCGTGGACCTGTTGTGCGCGACCGCGCGCCGCGGAGTACGGGTGGAGATCCTGCTGCCGGGTCCGCACACCGACCAGCGGGCCTGCCAGCTCGCCGGCCAGCACTACTACGACGCGCTGCTCGCCGCCGGTGTGGAGATCCGCCAGTACCAGCCGACGATGCTGCACACCAAGATCATGACCATCGACGGGGTGGCGTCCCTGATCGGGTCCACCAACTTCAACCGCCGGTCGATGGAGCACGACGAGGAGGTCATGCTCGCGGTGCTGGACGAGTCGTTCACCGCGGCCCTCGACAGGGACTTCGACGAGGACCGGGAGCAGGCCGTGGCGATCGAGCCGGGCCGCTGGCGGCGCCGGTCCCTGCTCCAGCGGACCAAAGAGCTGGCGGTCGCTCCCCTGCGCCGCTTCCTCTAGCCGCCCCCCGCCGATGACCGCGCAGCCTCCCGGCGGGAGGCGTACGTACGGGGTCGCCGCAGCCGTGCGGCCCGGCAGTGCTGCCGGGCCGCACGGGTCAGGTGGGACGCTCGCCGGTCTCGCAGACCTTGCGGGCGATGTCGCGGAGCTTGATGTTGTGGTCCTGGGACGCCTTCTTCAGGACGTTGAAGGCGTTGTCCTCGCTGAGGCCGTGGCGCTCCATGAGGATGCCCATCGCCTCGCCGATCTCGTGGCGGGTCTCCAGCGCGTGCGAGAGCTGCTGGTGCGTCCGGGCCGCGGACAGGGCCACGGCCGCGTGCGAGGCGAGTATCCAGCCGGCACGCTGGGCCGTCTCGTCGAACATGTTCGGCCGGTGCGAGTACACGTTGAGGGCGCCGAGCTCGTCGTCCTCGGTGAACAGCAGGAAGCCCATCATGCTGCCCATGCCGAGCTTCCTCAGCTCGGGGGCGAAGCGGGACCACTTCTCGTGGGGCTGCCGCAGGTCCTCGATGGCGTACAGCTGCTGCCGCTCGGTGACCGCGTCGAAGCACGGCCCCTCCCGGAGGTCCTGCTGGATCCGGTCCGCCATGCGGACGACGTCGCTGGTCGCGGCCAGCGCGCTGACCTCGCCACGGCGGACGGTGAGGATGCCCGCCTCGTCGCAGCCGTTGATCAGCACGCTCGCGTGCTCCACGATCCGGTCCAGGGTGCCTTTGACCGAGTCCTGCGCGAGCAGGTCGCGTGCCATGTCCGCCAGGGCGAGGGCAAACTTCTCCCAGACGTCGCCGGACTCCTGCACCATGGGCCACCTGCTCATTCGTCGAATCGCAACCGCCGTTCACCCGGGGTTCCATCTTGCCACCCCGGCGCGCCCACCGCGCCGGTCGGGTGCGAGGGGACGGGCCGCGTGCGGCTTTCCGCGAACCTGAGCGGTGGCGCCGGAGCCGGACTTTTTCGGCATCCACGGGATCTTTGCACGCCCGGGCCGTTTCACAGGGGCGATCACTGGTGACCCGAGAGAGGACACACCATCCAAAGAACGCATCCGCTTCAGCCACAGGAGGCCCGCAATGGACAACTGGCGTGATTCCGCGGCTTGCCGCAGCGTCGACCCCGACCTCTTCTTCCCGATCGGCAACACCGGCCCCGCCGTGCTGCAGATCCAGGAGGCGAAGGCCGTGTGCGAGGGCTGCCCGGTCCGCGAGGCGTGCCTGGACTGGGCGCTGGAGTCGGGCCAGAGCGTGGGTGTCTGGGGCGGTACGAGCGAGACCGAGCGGCGTTCGCTGGCTCGCCGCCGGGCACGTCGCCGTACGCAGGACGCCTCGGCCTAGCCGGAACAGCGGGGAGAGACCGGGTCCTCGGAGCAGGACCGGGTACGGATCCAGGTTGGCCTGGTCGCGACAGAGGGCAAGACGTACCGCCGACGAGATCCGAACGAAGGGCACGATGGAAATCGATCCGAGCGGGAACAAGAAGCCGTCGTACGAGGAGTTCGGGACGCTCACCACCGCGTTCGGCGGCGAGCTGCGCAACGTGACCGACGCGCGGCTGGCCGCGGACGGCTATCTGCGCGCCCTGGCCCGGACGGCGCCACCCTCGGCGGAGGAGCACTGGGACGACATCCTGCTGGTGGTCACCGAGCTGGCCGCCAACACGATCCAGTACGCTCCCGGTCCCTTCGAGCTGCTCATGCGCCCCACCTTCGACGGTGTGCACGTGACCGTGCGCGACGGCAGCACCACCCGGCCCGCCCCCCGCCGCTTCCGCCCCTCGGAGGGCGGGGGCGGCATCGGGTGGCATCTCGTCAACGCCCTGTGCGACCAGGTCAGCGTGATCGTGCGGCCCGACGGCAAGGACATCCACGCCTTCCTGCCCTGGTGAGAAAGGCCGTGGAGGGAACCGTCGACGGACTCGCAGGTGTCCTTTCTCTCGAACAGGGCACACGGATCCGATGAAGGAACCGGTCCCCCACACGATCAAGGTGACGCATTGAGCACGGAACACGAGCCGTCCGGACAGGAGCACGCCGCGTGGGAGCGGGTCCGCGACGCCGCCACGGGGATGAACCACCACCAGGCGAAGGCGGCCTTCGAGGAGGCCGAACGTGCGGCCGAGGACGGTACGGCCGACGGGGGGTCCTCGCTCGTGAGGCGGGCGGAACGGGACGAGTGGGAGCGGATCACCGACACGCTCTCCGACCACGCCGGGTCGTACGACCCGGCCACGGACCCCTTCGTCCAGGGGCAGCTCACCGCCCGGGCCAACCGCGCGCGGGCATCCGCGCGGCGCCGCTGAACCAGCTCCGCCCGCGTTGTCAGTGCGCTGCGGAACAATGCCGAGCAGCGAGAACGTCACCGCCCCGGGCGATGCGTGATCCGACCCGTCCGTCGAAAGGCCGCATCTTCATGACGCTCACCCCGCACCCCCGTACCGCGCCGCGAGGCCCGATCGGAGGATGGTGACCATGCTGCGGCCGCTCCCCCGGACCCGTACCCCGCTCAGTGCCGGCGGGGCCGAGGTGCTGCGTCTGATAACCGAGCGGCGGTTCGCGGTCCGCCTCACCGTGCACGCGAACGGCCGTCGGCGGTACGGCTACTGGATGCCCCTCGATCCCCGCACGGGACGCGGTGGCTGCTACGTCGCCCTGCCCACCGGCGAGTGCGACGCGCTGCACGCGGCGGGCCGGATCGTGCTCGGCGACGCGCTGGTCGATCCCGCCAAGACCACCTACCAGGTCCAGGCGGCGGCCCGCCCCTCGGCTACGCTCACGAGCGCACCGCGGAGGTCCTCCGCGTCCTCCCACGCCCTGACGGCCTGAGCCGTCGACACCGCGGCCTCCTTGCGACGGCCTGTCCTTCCGGCGCCCGTACCTTCCGGGGCCCATGGCTTCTGGGACCCACAGCTTCCGGGGCTCACCCGAGTTCAGACCCTCGCGGCGGACGGTGTGAGCGGTACCACTGCGGTGATCCGCTTACCTCCCGCCCGCAGCGGCGCGACGGCCACGTCGCTGGCGAGCCT
Organism: Streptomyces sp. M41(2017); assembly: GCF_002078175.1. GTDB lineage: Bacteria > Actinomycetota > Actinomycetes > Streptomycetales > Streptomycetaceae > Streptomyces. The sequence continues at coordinate 896,396 of NZ_MWFK01000002.1, forward strand.
GCGGACGATCATCCAGCCGTGCCCGCCCACCCGGAGCCGGCCCGTGTCGTCGAACCGCCCGGCAGACGCCGGACGTCGATCGCTGCGGTCGCTCACCGACAGCCTCACCTCGCCCCCGGTCGGCGTCACCTCGAACCCGGTGACACCGCCACCGTGCAGCATCGCGTTGCTGACCAGTTCCGAGGCGACGAGCAGCACGTCACCGACGGCGTCCTCGTCGGCCCACGAGGCATCCCCGGACCGCGCCGCGAGAGCGCGCCGGACCGCCTGTCGCGCGTCGGCCGGACTTTCGGGCCCCGACGAGGTCATGGGCCGCGCCACGGCCACCGTGTCGGTGGACGACCTCTGGTACTCCCCGCACATTCTTCGCTCCACCCTTCCTGCCGGAAATTCTCAGGGCCCGTCGCGCAATACACACGACGGGCCCTGTGGAATTGGCCGTCATCAGTGCCGAAATGCGTCCTTGGCCTTTTCCTTGGCCTGCCGGGCGTCGCCCTTGGACTGTTCGATCTTGCCCTCGGCGGTCATGCGGTCATTGCCGACCGCACGTCCGACGGCCTCCTTGGCCTTGCCCTTCGCCTTTTCGATCCGGGCGCGGGTCCTGTCACTCTCGGCCATGGCAGTTCACGTCCTCACTGCTCGACAATGCGATGCATTACTACGGCTGACCGTGAATCGACTGCCCAAACCCGGAGACCTTCGCATTCCGCGGACTTCGCCCGGTCGGAGGCCGACGCCCTCCCCCGGCGCGGGCCGTTCTCCTTCTGCGGACACCGCGGCATTCGCGTCGCTGACCGACTCCACGGCCAAGGGGCACGCGATCGACGCTTCCCGCCCGCACCATGGACACTTACCCTCCAGTAATATCGCGCGACAGCCCCCTGAGGAGGAACCGTGCCACGGTCCGAACGCTCGCCCTTGTTGCTCGCAGGCCTCTTGGCCTCCGCGGGCGTCGCCCACTTCGCCGTACCCCGGCAGTTCGACGCCACCGTCCCGCGCGTTCTGCCAGGAGCGGCGCGGACCTGGACGCGGGCGAGCGGAGTGGTCGAGTTCGCCCTCGCGGCCGGGGTGGCGCTGCCGCGCACCCGCCGGGTCGCGGCCCTGGCCACCGCCGCCTTCTTCGTCGGGGTCTTTCCCGCGAACGTGCAGATGGCCGTGGACTGGCGGAACCGTCCGGCGCCGCTCAAGGCGGCCGCCCTCGCGCGGCTCCCGCTCCAGGTGCCGCTCGTGATGTGGGCACGCGGCGTCGCGCGCGCCGGGGAGGGACGGTCATGACGACACGGGTGAACGTGGGCGACACCGTCGAGGACTTCACGCTGCCGGACGAGACCGGCACGAACCGGAGCCTGTCCGAACTGCTGGGCGAGGGCCCCGTGGTGCTGTTCTTCTACCCGGCCGCCCTCACCAGCGGCTGCACCGCCGAGGCCTGCCACTTCCGGGATCTGGCCACGGAGTTCACCGGCGCGGGCGCCAGGCCGGTCGGCATCAGTGGCGACGCGGTGGACCGGCAGAAGGAGTTCACCGACCGTCACACGCTCGGCTTCCCGCTCCTGTCCGACGTCGACGGCACCGTACGCGAGCGGTTCGGGGTGAAGCGCGGTTTCTCGCTGGCCCCGACGAAGCGGGTCACCTTCGTCATCGCCCAGGACCGCACCGTCCTGGAGGTGGTCCGCAGCGAACTGCGCATGAGCGCCCACGCCGACCGCGCTCTCGCCGCGCTGCGCGACCACAAGGGCTGAGCCACGGCCCACGGCGCGGTCGGCGAACTGCCGTTCCACGCCAGGCACGTCGTGACGTGTGAACGGACCCCGCCCCTATGCGGATGGAGGGTGGGGCCCGTTCACTGTGCCTCATTCTCGACACCCGGCACGCTCCGCCACCAGGGAGTGCGACGCGTCGGCTGCGCGACACGGCGCACACCCCGTGTGTGCGGCGCGCCTCCCGTGTGCGGCGGCCGCCTTCCGTTCGAGGCGCCCTGTCGGGTGCCCGGGCCACCGGTCATGCTGGACCCGACACGGACAGGACGATCAACGGAGCCACCATGACGGACCAGGTCACACGTCTCGAAGTGAAGCCGGCGGCGGGACACATCGGCGCCGAGATCACCGGAGTCGACCTGGCGGAGGAGTTGCCCGACGCGGTGGTCGCCGCGATCCGGGCGGCCGTGCTGCGCTGGAAGGTGGTGTTCTTCCGCGACCAGCGGCTCGACCACACCACCCAGGTCGCGTTCGCCCGCCGCTTCGGCGAACCGGTCCGCCTGCGTTCCCGTGGCAGCGCCTCCCCGAAGGACTTCCCCGAGGTCGAGACGACGGCCGACCGCCTCGAACTGGGCGGGCGGTACGGCATGGACCACGAGGAATGGCTGCGGCGCCGCCGCCACTCGCTGCTGCGCGGCTGGCACTGCGACCACGGCGCCCGCGTCGACCCGCCGGCCGCGACGATCCTGCGGGCCGAGACCGTACCCCCGTACGGCGGTGACACCACGTGGTCGAACCTGGCCGCCGCCTACGCGGGTCTGTCCGCCCCCGTCCGTGCCTTCGTGGACGGGTTGCGCGCCGAGCACCGGCTGGGCGTCGGGTACCAGACGCGCCCCGGCGAGGACGCGTACGCGCGTCATCTGCTCGACCGGCAGGTCGCCACCGAGCATCCGCTGGTGCGGGTGCACCCCGAGACGGGTGAGCGGGTGCTGTTCGTGAACGGCTACTACGTCGAGCAGATCCTGGACGTGTCCCGGCCGGAGAGCCGGGCCATCCTGGAGATGCTGCTGGAGCAGGCGGTCCGGCCCGAGTACACGGTGCGCTTCCGGTGGGAGCCGGGGAGTGTGGCCTTCTGGGACAACCGGGCGACCATCCATCTCGCGCCGAGCGACACCGCCCACGTCGACCACCCCCGGGTCATGCACCGGGTGATGCTGGCCGGTGACGTCCCGGAGGGGGTCGACGGGAAGCCGTCGGCGCCGATCACGGGCAGCGAGCCCGGGCGCTGGTGAGCCCGGGCCGGCCGGCGACGGCGGAGCGTCAGAAGACGCCCTGTCCGGGGACCAGGACTCCACGCGGGTCGTAGGTGTGGCGGGCGGTGGCGAGCCGGCGCCATTCGGGTCCGAAGTGCTCGCGCCAGTCCGCGGTACCGAAGGGGACGGAACCGACCGGGTAGTGCGTGCCGCCGGCCGCGTGGACCGTCTCGTACGCGGCGCGGTTGGCGGCGAGGAGCCGGTCGACGGTCGCTGTGTCGTCGGGCGGGGTGGTGCGCAGGACGGCCAGCAGATAGGGCACCGGATCGTCGGGCGTGCGCAGCAGCGGGGCGTGCAGGTTCTTCCGCAGCACCGGGTACAGCAGGACGACACCGGGTCCGAGGTCCGCCGGGGTGAGGTCCTCCAGCAGGGACGCGGTGAGTGTGGCGGCCGAGCGGCCCGGCAGCCACAGGTTCAGCCAGGGGTGGGCGAACGCCCAGAGGCCGGCCTCCTTCAGGGCGGCGACGCTCGCCGCGAGCCGGTCGAGGAAGTCGTAGTAGGGGAGGTCGCTCGTCTGGACCCCGGCCGGGTCGTGGCGCAGTCCGCGCAGCAGCACCGAGTCGTCGGGGGCGGGTCCGACGGGCGGGCCGTAGACGACGGCTTCGATGAGGTAGCCGTTGAAGGCGCCGTCGGCGTCGGGGGTCACCTGGCCCTCGACATAGTCGAACCGGCCCTCCTGGACCAACAGCCGCTGGTCGTCGAGGAAGGTGCGCAGGTCCGTGTACGGGAGCAGGTAGTGGCGTACGGCCCTGGGCGCGGGCACCAGGCGCAGCGTGGCGCCGACGATGATCGCGCACTGGCCGAGTCCGCCGAGCACGGCCAGGAACAGGTCCCGGTGTTCGGTCGGTGAGCAGCGGACGAGGTCTCCGGCGCCGGTGACGACCTGGAGTTCGCGCACGTTGTCGACCTGGGCGCCCATCCGGTGGGTCTGGCCGCCGACGCCGCCGACCGACAGCGTTCCGCCGACGGAGAGTTCGAGGTAGTCGGTGAAGGTGGGCGGGGTGAGCCCGTGGGCCAGCGTGGCCTTGACGACGTCGCTCCACTTGGCGCCCGCGCCGACGGTCACGGCCTTGCTCCCGCGTCCGACGGGACCGATGTCCGCGAGCGGGCTCGTCTCGATGACCAGACCGCCGTCGACCTGGGCCTGCCCCTGCGTGGCGTGCCCCTGGCCGCGCGGGGCGACGGACAGCTGGTGCTGGTTACAGAAACGGACCATCGCGACGATGTCACGGACCGAACCCGGCCGGAGCACCGCGAGCGGGCGCCGGTGGACGATGTGGCCGAAGTCGTCCGAGGCCGAGGCGAGGGACGCGTCGTCGGTGCGCACGCTCCCGTCGAGCCGGGGCAGGCGGGCGAGCGGGCGGCCGGTGTCGGTGGCCGCCCAGCTCCGGGTGAAGGGATCGAACCCGATGACGGCGGCGCCGGCGGCGGCGAGGCCGTGCAGTGCGGTACGTCGCGAGGGTTTCCGGGGCATGCGCTCCTCCTGGGGCGGCCGCATCCAACGATCAACTTGCGCAGAGTGTAAGGGACTTGAGCGGCCAAGGAGCCTGTTGTTTCGATCAGGCCCCTCGGGGTGCCGGACGCACGGAGGTGCGCGGGGTGCGCGGGTGCCGGGAGGGAACGACATGGCCGCCGCCCAGGGAGGGACGGCGGCCGGTCAAGAGCGGTTGCCCCGAGGATCACCACGCAGGTCGCGTGGCCCTGCCGGCTCCGGCGCGGGTCACTCGTCGACAGCCGCGCCGAAGCGGGAGTCGCCGTCCGGGACACCCAGTGCCCCGGCGCCGTAGAGCCAGGAGCCGCCGGTCACCAGACCCTTGGTGCTCGCCGGGAGCTGCCAGACGACACCGTCGCCGGTGTCCTCGCCGGGCGCTGCCGCGAGGAGGTCGCCGAGGCCGTCCCCGTCCGTGTCGGCGAGCCGTACCTGCGCGCCCCACCGGTCGTCGGCCTCGGCGGTGCCGGGTACGTCGGGGCTGTTCTGGTCGAAGGACTGCGCACCCTTCGTGGTCAGGCCGTCGGCGGAGCCGCGCAGCAGCCAGACGGCGCCCGCGTCGCGGACCGTTCCGACGTCCTCGCCGGGCGCGCCGATCGCGACGTCCGCGAAGCCGTCGCCGTCGACGTCGCCGACGGACAGCTCGGTGCCCCAGGCGTCGCCGTGCTCACCGGCGCCGGGCACCGCGGACGAGTTCTGCGACCACCACGCGGGGTCGCCGTCCTCGGACTCCAGGCCCTCGGGTCCGTCCTCACCGCCGTAGTACACGCCGACGAGTCCGCCGGTCATGCCCTCGTCCTCCTGGTCGGGGCTGCTCGGCTGTCCCGTGACGAGGTCGTCGTACCCGTCGTGGTCGATGTCGCCGGAGGCGGTGGAGATGCCGCCGCGCAGGTCGCTCAGATGGGTCAGCCCGTGCGCGCCGCCGCGGTAGACGGCCGACCAGCCCTGCGCGTAGCCGTCGTCGGGGCTGTAGCCGGAGACGACGAGGTCCGCCCAGCCGTCGGAGTCGTAGTCGCCGGTGGTGAGATGGGCGGGCCGGACGGCACGGCCCGCCGGGTGCGCGGTGGTGTCCAGGGTCCCGGTGTGGTGCACCGCGCCCCCGGTGTACGTGAACAGCTCCGCGCCCCGCGTGTCCAGGGCGGCGACGACGTCCCCCGGGCTCTCCCCCGTCAGACGCGCCGCGGTCACGGCGAAGCCGAAGCGGTCGCCCGAGGCGGGGTCGGCGGAAGCGAACGTGACGCTGCGGGCGGCACTGAGGCCGGCACTGGAGCCGTACAGCACCGTCACGCGGCCGGCGTTCTCCGCCGTACCGACGTCCTCGCCGGGCGCCCCGACGACCGCGTCGTCGTAGCCGTCGCCGTCGACGTCCCCGGAGGCGACGGCCGTTCCGAAGCCGTCGTAGGTCTGCGAGGTGCCCGGCACACCCGCGGTGTCCTGGCTGAACACCGCGGTGCGTGCGGTGGGAACGCTGTTCCTGGTGCCGATGCCGTTGGCCGCCCCGTACTGGACGGTGACGAAGCCCGCGCCCGTCTTCCCGCCGACCGTGCCGTCCGGTGCGCCGATCAGGATGTCGTCGTAACCGTCGCCGTCGAAGTCGGAGTTGCGGTCGCTCGCGTACGTACCGCCGGGCGTTCCGGCGTACGCGGGGGCCGCGGCGATGCCGAGGCCTCCGAGCAGGAGGAAGGAGGCGGCTGCGAGTGCGGCCGTACGCGCCCTGCTGTTCATCATGTCTCCCCGTTGGAATGCGTCGTTCGTGTCGAGTGCCGGTCGTGCGGATGAAGGCCGCACAGGAGCGGCTTGCCTTCACGCACGACCGGTTCGACACGAGACGCAGCGACGGGGTTGTGGTGGCCCGCGGGGCCGTGACACGGCGGTGACGGCCGTGGCGGAACGCGGACGTCGGGTCAGCCCGCCGAGGACGGACCGCCCTCCGTGCCGTCCTCCTTCTCCGGGCGGGAGAAGCCCGGGAGTTCGAGCCGGCCGCTCGGCTGCTCGGCACCCTGGCCGTTCTGCCCGTTCTGGCCGCTCAGGTTCTGGCGGACCGAGTCGAGGATCGTCAGGCCCTGCGCCACCAGGCCGGCCGCTATCTCGCCGAGGCCGTCGGCGCCGTTGAGGACGTTGACGTTCGCTCCGGCGAGACCGCCCGCCGCCTCCTTCACGATGAGGGGGAGCTGGTCGATCAGCATCCGGTCGAGCGCGACCCGGTCGTGCGAGGCGGCCGCCTCGGCCTGGATCTTCATGCGTTCGGCGTCGGCGATGGCGAGCACCTTGATGCGCTCGGCCTCGGCCTCGGCCGGCCGGACGATCTCGGCGACCAGCTGCTGCTGGCGCAACTGGGCGGCGCGCTCGGCGAGTTCGGTCTGCGCCGCGAGCACCTCCTGCTGGGCGTGGGCCTGGGCGAGCGGGCCGGCCTGAGCGGCCTGCGCCTGTGCCCGGTCCACCTCCGCCGAGTACTCGGCCTGCACGATCGCGGTCTGCCGGGCGTACTCGGCCTGGTTGCGCGCCGCGACCTGCTGCGCCTCGACGGAGGCCTGCGTGGCCTGCGCCTGGGCGATCTGGGCCTGGCGCTGGATGGCGGCCTTGTGGGGCGCCGACATCGCGTCGATGTAGCCGGTGTCACCGTCGTCGATCGACTGGATCTGGAGCGAGTCGACGATCAGGCCGATCTTCGCCATCTCCAGCTTCGAGGTGTCCAGGACCTCGGCGGCCAGCTTCTGCCGCTCGGTGACGATCTCCTCGACCGTCATCGAGCCGATGATGGACCGCAGATGCCCCGCGAAGATGCGGCCCGTCAGGATCGACATCTGGTCCTGGTCGGACAGGAACCGCTGCCCGGCGTTGATGATGCTCTCGGTGTCGTTGCCGACCTTGAACGCGATCACGGCACGGACGTGCAGCGAGATGCCCTGCCTGGTCACACAGGTCTCGGTGACCTCGGACTCGCACATCGACAGCGTCAGGAAGCGGGTCTTGCGGAAGACCGGCAGCACGAACTTGCCGTGCCCCGTCACCACGCGGAACGGCGCGCCCCCCAGTCCCCGCCTGCCACCCGAGATCAACATCGCCTCATCGGGAGCGGGAACGCGGTAACCGAACATATTTCTCCTCCTCAGCCTGCGCCGACGGCGTCGCCGTCGAGCGCGTCCAGCGGATCCGTCCACCGGATGACGTCGACCTCACGGCATCCACGGGACTCGATCACGAGCACGGTCGCCCCGATCGGAAGGGGCTCCCGAGACCAGGCGAGGAAGGTCTCGGATCCGCCTCTCACTCGCACCAGGATCTCGCCGGGACCGGCGGATCCACGTGTGCCGATGAGCAGTTCCCCCGTGCAGCCGATCACGGCTTCGTCCTGCACCACAGCCGGCCACCCCCCATCACTCTGAATCTGCCTCTGACGATAGACCTACCCCGTTCGGGCGCGTACGCCCCCCTTCGCCCCCGGAGGAGGTCCGAGGGGGTACGCGCCCGCTCCGTCACCGAAGTGTGGGCTCAACTCCTGGTGAAACGGTAGGTCTTGCTGTCGGTCAGCACGCAGAAGCCCGGGGACACGACGATCACGCGCAGGGTGGCGGTCCGCCGGTCGTAGTCGATGCCCTCGGCCTCGAAGGTGCCCGAGCAGGAGCTGCGCAGCGGCAGTTGGCGCAGCGCGGTGACATGGCCCGTCACGTCCGCGGTGCCGTTCGGCTCGGCGGTCAGGTCGATCTGGAGGAGCGGTTTGGTGATGCCGAAGAGGGTGCCGGCCGGGTCGTCGGACGAGCACAGCAGCCGGGTCGACGTGACGAAGTCGCAGCCCTGTACGTCCCGTACGCCGTGGTCGAGGTGGACGGTGGAGACCTGCGGGAGGTTCGCCCCGGGCGAGGTGGCCGGGTTGACCCCGGGGGTCGGGAACACCAGCAGCCGGTCCATCGTGCCGTACTCCCCGGAGAGCATCCACGATCCGCCCGGCGTGACGGCGACGAACGAGTTGTTCGGCGCCTCCCCCGGGCCGAGCGCGTGCACGTACTCCGACCAGGAGCCGCCCGGCGCCTGCACCCGGAACATCTTGGAGGTGCCGGAGTCGCTCTGGTAGGGCTCGATGTAGTGACCGTCGGAGGAGGTGTCGGGGTCGCCGACGTGGTTCCAGCCGCGGCTGCTCACCCCGACGGGGATGGTGCCGATGCCGGTGTAGCGGTTGGGGCTGTTCGCGGGCACCTCGACGGAGGCGAGACCCTGGCTCTCGGTCAGCGGGTCGGCGCGGTCCGATCCCACCTCGTTCCAGGTGTCGGCGGCCGTCGCGGGCGCGCCGGTGACGACGGAGAGGACGGCGGCCGTGGCGAGTGTGACGAGACCGGCCAGGACCGGGTGACAACGTTGCCGTGCGGTCGTGCGCATCAGGTCTGCTCCTCGGTGGGGGGTGACTGGTCGGCGCACAGTCTGGCCCCGCCGGGATAGGCATGTACAGACCAAACCAGTGGACGCCGGGCAACGACGCACCGCACCCGAGGAGTTCACCGGGAACGACGAGGAGCCGACGGGAGACACCCGCCGGCTCCTGCCGTGCGCCGGGCAGGGACGGACCCTGCCCGGCGGACCGCGATCGTCAGTCGTTCTCGCAGTAGTTGCCGAGCGCCGGGTTCAGCAGCCCCACCACGTTCACCGTGTTGCCACAGACGTTGAGGTCGAGGTCCACGGGGATCTGGACGACATTGCCGGACAGGACGCCGGGGCTGTTCGCCGCGACACCGACCGCGTCGGGACCGGGGTCGGCGGCGGCGGTCCCGGCGGTGGCCAGCAGAGCGGCACTGGCGAGTCCGGCGGCTGCCATCAGACGAATACGCATTCCAAGCTCCTTCAGTGGTGGGGGTACGAGCTCCTCCACCATCACCTCCGGAAGCGGCGAGGGACATCGCAGTTCGGCCGAACGGGGGGCAGCTCCGTCACGGCGGCCCGCGGGCGGGGAGGCCCACGGGCGCGTCGCGCGGGGTGTCCGGAATGCCCGTAGCGTGAGAGACAGATCAGGCGGAACAGGGAGAGACCATGTCAACGAGCCAGCCCGACGCGTCCGTACCCCCCGAGGACCGGGCGACCCCCGACACGCTGCTGCACACCGGGACCGAGGGGCCCGTGACGGCCGAGGACCTGGTGCTCGCCGCCGGCCGCGACGTCACGCCCGAGAACCTCGCCTGGGCGGAGCGCAAGCTGGAGGAGGAGGGTCCGGCGGCGATGGACAAGCTGCTGCCCTAGGCACCCGTCCGGCGGCCTCGCCGGTGTGCGCGTGACGGCTCGGGCGGCTCCCATGCGAGGGAGCCGGCCGAGCCGCTGCCCGTCGGGCCGACGGGTCAGGAGGCGGGGCACTCCTTCCAGGCGAGGTGGTACACGGTGCTGATGTCACCGTCCGTCGAGTCCATCGTCATGAAACTGCTGCTGCCGGGCGTCGAGGTGCCAGCGTTGACACGCAGTTCCGTGTTGATGTTGAAGTTGCGCTGAACTCCGCAGGGGGCCCAGACCAGTTGGGACCACTCCGTGGTGTCCGTGGTCTGCCAGTTGTCGTTGTAGGGACCGCGGAAGGGGTGGGTGATGGCGGCCGTGCTGGAGGACCCCTGGAAGTAGTACGAGGCCTTCTCCGTGCTGGCGGCGCCGCGCTGCAGCGAGGCGAACCCGCGGTAGTCGGCGCTGGCGACGGCGTAGGTGAAGCCCTGCGGGACGTGGACGATCAGGTTGAGCTGACAGTTCCTGCGGAACGCAGTCGGGTCGGCGTTGCCCCCGACCTGGGCGAGGTACTCGCTGTAGGTCACCGTGAAGGCGGTGTTGTCGGGAGAGACGGCGACGGCGGCGGTTCCCTGGGGGCAGCCCGAGCCGTTCACCGTGGCGACCTTGATGACGATCTTGTCCGGGGGCGGGTCGACGATCCCGGAGGACGGGTCCGACAGGGGGAGCGCCGCGGCGAACAGGGCGGCGATCGCGCCACCCAGAAACAGCCCACCAGCCATGGTGTTCCAATCCGTTGCGTCGGTGTTCCGGCGGCGGCACGGAGGTGCGCCGCGGTGAAAGGGGGGTGCGGTCCCCCGTGCGTACGGGGAACCGTCGCGGACCGTTGCGCTGGACACGTCCGGCTCTTTTGAGCATGCGCATGACAGGACGCCATGCGCAGCCCGCCCCCGGTTGTGAAGGAGCCGTGAAGCCCGGGGAGCGACCGAATCGTATGGAGGGCGGGCCGGGGCGGACAGGACGAACTCCGGCCATTCGGCACCCGCCGTTCACACCTGGCGCGGCGGGGCCGAAAGACGACGGGCGCGTGCGAATCGCCCGCCCCCTCCTCGCGCCGCGCACGCCCCTGCGACACTGAGGCCCATGGATCCACGACACCTGAGACTGGGCCGCCGTCGCCTATGGATGAGCAGTGCCGTCTGCTTTCTGGTGCTCGGGCCGATCGGCTGGTTCCTCGGTGGCTGGGTCCCGTTCACGGTCCTGGCCGTCGCCCTCGTCGCGGCCACGGCGGTCTCGCACCGGCGGGCGCCCACCTGGCTGGCGCCCGCCGTCGCGAAGGGCCAGTCGGAGAGCCGGCGGGACGTCGCCACCTTCTGCGTGGTCATAGCGGTGAGCGGTTACGCGCAGCCGCCCGTGCGGCCCGCCCCCTCCCCCGCGGACCTGGCCGCGCTGCGCCTGGAGGCCTACCGGGCCGCCGCGGACGACGACCTGGCGGAGGAACTGCGCCTTCTGGCGGCCGACGCCCTGTCCGCCGCGGACCGGGCCCACGACGAGGACGGTCCCGCGGGCTGGCGGACGGCACGGGCGAGCGCGGAGCGACTCGCGCACGCCGCGCAGGAGGGCAACCCGTATGTACGGAAGCTGCTCATCCAGTGGGTCGAGGGCAACCCGGCCGGCGACCGCTGACCGTCCGCCGCACCCGGTGTCAGGGACGCTCGAAGAACTGGATCACTCCCCCGGCCGAGAAGCAGAGCGCTCCGGCGAGGGTCCCCCAGTTGGCGATGTCGATGTTCACGAGGCTGCCCGTCTCGGGGCGCGTGAAGGCCGCCAGCGCCGAGACGAGGAAGAGCACCGAGCCCAGCTGGTTGATCGCGACGATCCACCAGCCCACCTCGTGGGCGAGCACGCGTGGACGGCCGTGACAGACCTCCACCAGCGCGAGGTGCCCGGAGACCAGGAACAGCGCGCAGCCGACGAGGTCGGGGGCCCAGATCAGCCGGTTCACCTGCTGCACCGACAGGCCCTGCAGCAGCGAGTCCAGCAGGTTGACGCCGAACACGAGTGTTCCGACGAACAGCACGAAGGTGCTCAGCCAGTCGATCCGGCCGGGTTCGTAGCTCCACCATCTCCAGCGGCGCCCGGCGAGGACACCCGACTCGCTGTCCTGGCGCGGGGCGTTGACCGCCTGCAGCAGGGAGGCGTAGCCGCCGGTGTTGAAGAAGAGGCCGCCGACGAAGTAGATCCAGGCGCCGGAGGAGCCGTGCGATCCGTACTGGGCCACTCCGGCGCCGAGGGCGAAGAGGGCACCGCCGACCGTGAACGCGGTGGCCGCGACGGTGTTCAGTCTGCGCAGCCGGCCGATCGACACGGTGTCCGCCCGCCGGGAACGGGCCGCCGTCCCTCCCGGTTCACGGACGCTGAGCAGGCCACGCTTGCGCGCCCGTCGCGACTCCCAGACGGCCGTCCGCCCGTCCCTGAGACGCCAGGTCAGCCGGGTGGTGAACGGCCCCGCCCCTTCGGAGCGCGCTTCGGTTCGGCTCATCAGCCGACCCTAGCCGGGCAGGTCCAGGCACACCGGTCGCCCGGCATCGTGTCGCCGGGTGGGCCGCGTCGGCCGGGGTGACCGGAGCCGAGCCTTCAGGGCTGCTTCAGGACTCCGCTTCGCGCCGGAGGAAGTTGCTCACCTGACAGGCCAGGCTGTCCCGGGCCGTGTCGGGGCGGGTGTCCCCTTCGAGGACCTCGTCGTTCTCGACGCCGCCGGCCCACAGGAAGCGCTCGGCCCACTCGTCGTCCACCTTGAGCGCCACCTGGATGTCCACGCGGTGCAGCGCGGTGTCGGGTCCCGCGGCGAAGAGGACCGCCGTGGCCCGGCGCAGCGGATAGACGTCGAAGCCCTCGATGAACTGCGAGTTCCGCCAGTCGAGGAAGGCACTCTCGCCGTCGGATCCGACCCGGATGTCGATCTGGCCGTCTTCGAGGTGGATGCCGAAATGCTCGGTGGTGCGGTTCTCGACGGTCACCCGGAACCGGAAGTAGGTGAGGTCGTCGGCGGCGTCGTCCCGCCCCCGCGGGGGCTCCGCCTTCTCCACCCCGTGGACGCGGACACGCAGGCCGGCATGCTCGTCGTACTCCTGCCAGTCCCCGACCACGTTCGGCTCGCGCACAGTTCACCTCTCCACTTCAGAGAGTTGTTCCTATCTGTGCCCTCAACGACGTGTCAAATGAGCCGAACGCCCTGTGGCCAGGTATTTCGCTTTCCTTGATCAGCGATCAAGCCGTGCCCAGCCAGAACGTTTCCGCGTCACCCGGGAGGGCTAATTCCGCGCGTGCTGCACATCACGTTTCCCGGGCGTCACGCCGGCTCGATGTTCTGGTTGAGGCGGAACAGGTTGTGCGGGTCCCGGTCGGCCTTCACCCGGGCCAGCCGGTCGTAGTTGCCGCGGTAGGCGGCCCGCACCCTCTCCTGCCCCTCGTTCATCATCATGTTCACGTACGCGCCGCCCGCGGAGTACGGGTGGAGGGCGTCGGAGTACTCGACGCTCCACCGTTCGACGAGACCGGCGTTGGCCGGGTCGGAGTCCACCCCCGCGAAGACCGAGGCCCAGCGACTGTCGCGGTAGCTCCAGGCGGTGTCCTCCGCGGCGTGGTCGTGGACGGCGCCGTCGATCGGATAGAGGTGCATGGTCGACTTCCAGGTCGGCGGTTCGGAGCCGAACCGCGCGTGCACGCCGACGGCCTCGTCGGGGATCTCGTCGACGAAGTCGGCGCGCCAGTACCACTGGTCGCCGGGCGGGTAGACGCCGTCGAACGCGGACTGCAGCGCGGGGTGCGGCATGGGGGCCGGACCGTGCAGCAGGGGCGCGGGCAGGGCGTCGAGCAAGGGCGCCATCGCCCGGGCGGCGGCGTCGGTGTCCTCGCCGAGGTGGCACCAGACCACCCCGCAGACCTTCCGCAGATGGACCTCCTCCGGGAACGGCGGTCCCGGCGGGACCGAGCCGAACAGGAAAAAAGCGCCCAGCTCGCGCGGGGCGCCGGGGAGGAAGTCGCGGTACGCGGTGAGGACCTCGGCGCCGAGTTCGGCCGGCCAGAAGGTGGGCCCGGCGACGACCGTGTCCACCTCGTGCAGCCGGAACAGGAAAGAGGTCACGACGCCGAAGTTGCCGCCACCGCCCCGGATCGCCCAGAAGAGGTCGGGGTTCTCGTCGGCGCTCGCCCGGACCCGCTCGCCGCTCGCGAGGACGAGGTCGGCCTCCAGCAGGTTGTCGATGGTCAGCCCGTACTTGCGGCTGAGGTGGCCGAGGCCGCCTCCGAGGGTGATGCCGGCGACGCCCGTGGTGGAGATGATGCCGCTCGGTGTGGCCAGCCCGTGCTCGTTGGTGGCCCGGTCGACCTCGCCCCAGACACAACCGCCGCCGACGCGGACCGTCCGTGCGACCGGGTCGACCTCGATGTCCTTGAGCGGGGACAGGTCGAGCACCACCCCGTCGTCACAGGTGCCGAGGCCCGCGCCGTGGTGGCCGCCGCCCCGGACCGCGAGCGGGAGTGCGTGGTCGCGGGCGAAGCCGATCACCCGGGCGACGTCCTCGGGACCGGTGCAGCGCGCCACCAGGGCGGGCCGCCGGTCGATCATCCCGTTGTAGACGGCACGGGCCTCGTCGTAACCGGAGTCGTCGGGGCCGATCAGTTGCCCGTCGAAGCCGGGGAGTTCCTTGCGCGCCGCTTCTGCCGGCGTCATGGACATGTGGGTTCACCGCATCCGGGGACCGCTCGGGGTTCCGGTGCCGGTCATGGGGCCCGTCGCCGGTCCCGCCGATGGGTCCGATGCGCCCGTTCCAGCCCGATTCAGCACCAGCCTACGCCCGGCCTCCGGTCCTTGGCGGTCGGGACAGCAGCACGAGACTGCGGGCCTCGACCCGGACCTCGGTGCCCGCCTTGCGTTCCGACTCGTCCGGCACGCCCTGGGGGTCGGCTGTGTCGATCCGCGCCGCCCACCGCTCGCCGTACGTGGCGTCGGGCAGGCGGAAGACGACGGGGTCCCAGTGGCTGTTCAGCAGGAGCAGGAAGGAGTCGTCGACCACCCGGCCGCCGCGCGGGTCGGTCTCGGCGATCGCGTCGCCGTTGAGGAAGGCGGCGACGGCGTGGGCGTCGGAACGCGCCCAGTCCTCGTCGGTCATCTCACGGGCGTCGGGGCGCAGCCACATCAGGTCGGGCAGCGGCTGGCCCTCGTGCGTCACCGTGTCCCCGAGGAAGAAGCGGCGGCGGCGCAGGACGGGATGGGCGGCGCGCAGGGCGATGGCACGCCGGGTGAACTCCATGAGTTCCCGCTGCTCGTCGGTGAGGCTCCAGTCGATCCAGGAGATCTCGTTGTCCTGGCAGTAGGCGTTGTTGTTGCCGCGCTGGGTGCGCCCGAGTTCGTCGCCGTGGGAGATCATCGGGATGCCCTGGGAGAGCAGCAGGGTGGCGAGGAGGTTGCGCTGCTGCCGGCCGCGCAGTTCGAGGACGCCCTCGTCGTCGGTGGGGCCCTCCGCGCCGCAGTTCCAGGACCGGTTGTCGTTGGCGCCGTCGCGGTTGCCCTCGCCGTTGGCGTCGTTGTGCTTGTCGTTGTAGGAGACCAGATCGCGCAGGGTGAACCCGTCGTGCGCGGTGACGAAGTTGATGCCGGCGCGCGGCCGTCGGCGGTCGCGCCGGTAGAGGTCGGAGGATCCGGTCAGCCGGGAGGCGAACTCGCCGAGGGTGCGGTCGCCGGAGCGCCAGAAGTCCCGTACGCAGTCACGGTACTTGCCGTTCCACTCGGACCACAGGGGCGGGAAGTTGCCGACCTGGTAGCCGCCGTCGCCCACGTCCCAGGGCTCGGCGATGAGTTTCACGCGGCCGACCACCGGATCCTGCTGGATCAGGTCGAAGAACGCCGAGAGCCGGTCCACCTCGTGGAACTGGCGGGCCAGGGTGGCCGCCAGGTCGAAGCGGAAGCCGTCCACGTGCATCTCGGTCACCCAGTAGCGCAGCGAGTCCATGATCAGCTGGAGCACGTTGGGGTGCCTCATCAGGAGGCTGTTCCCGGTGCCGGTGGTGTCGTAGTAGTGCGCCGGGTCGCCCTCCACCAGGCGGTAGTAGGCGGCGTTGTCGATGCCGCGGAAGGAGAGGGTGGGGCCGTTCTCGTTGCCCTCGGCGGTGTGGTTGTAGACCACGTCGAGGATCACTTCGAGGCCGGCCGCGTGCAGCGCCTTGACCATCGACTTGAACTCGGCGACCTGCTCGCCTCGGGTGCCGTGGGCCGCGTACGCGTTGTGCGGCGCGAAGAAGCCGATCGTGTTGTAGCCCCAGTAATTCGACAGGCCGCGGTCGCGCAGGAAACCGTCCTGGGCGAACTGGTGCACCGGCATCAACTCGACCGCCGTCACCCCGAGCGAGGTCAGGTGCTCGATGGCGGCGGGGTGGGCCAGGCCCGCGTAGGTACCGCGGAGTTCCTCCGGCACCCCGGGATGCGTCCGGGTCAGGCCGCGCACATGGGCCTCGTAGATCACCGTCTCGGCGTAGGGGCGCAGCGGTGGCCGGTCGTCGCCCCAGTCGAAGGCGCTGTCGGTGACCACGCCGAGCAGGGTGTGGCCCGCACTGTCGGCGGGGGACGGGCCGCCGGGGTCGTGCTCGAAGAGGGAGGGGTCGTTGTCGGCCTGCCCGTCGACCGCCTTGGCGTACGGGTCGAGCAGCAGCTTCGCCGGGTTGCACCGGTGGCCGGCGGCCGGGTCCCAGGGGCCGTGCACCCGATAGGCGTAACGCTGCCCGGGGCCGACGCCCGGGAGGTAGGCGTGCCACACGAAGCCGTCGACCTCGGTGAGCGGGACCGTCCGGACGTCGTCGAGCGCGTCGATCAGGACGAGATCGACGCGCTCGGCGACTTCGGTGAACAGGGCGAAGTTGGTTCCTTCGCCGTCGTATGTCGCCCCCAGCGGGTAGGGGCGCCCGTTCCAGGTGGTGAGCACGTGATCACCGTACGGTGGGCACGACCGCCTGTCCTGGCGGGTTCATCCGCGGGCGGCGACCGCCTCGCTGTCGTCGCGGGCGGTGGACAGAGCGGTCTCCGGCAGCACGAGGTACCGGGGCGTCCGACGCGCCTCACGCAGGCTGGGCGCCGGCAGCGGCGGGTCCAGCGGGGCGTGTTCGGCCGCGCGCGCACGCCACGAGAACCAGATGATCTTGCCGCCGACGTCGGTGGCACAGCCGCCCCAGCCGTCGCTCAGCGCGGCGATCTGGGCAAGACATCCCTGGGGCGCGTTGTGCGGGCGGATGTCCTGGCTGTTGTCCGAGACGGCGGCGATGAGGCGTTGGCCGTTCCACCACATCTCGATGGTCGTGTTCTTGTCCGTGGCGTGCTGCTCGATCGTGCGAAGCAGCGCTTCGGCACAGTGGCAGACGGACTCGACGAGATTCTCCAGGTTCCAGTACCGGAGGTGTGCGGCCAGAATGCGCTTGACCTGTCCGACCCTTTCGGGGCTGAGCTCCACGTCGAGGTGGTAGTAGCAGGGAACTGCGGCTTTCATCGTCGTTTGCTCCTCACCGGCGAGGCTCTCGCCCCTTCCCGGATCCCTGTGGGACCGGGCCCCGAACACGAAGCGTGAGCAGTGATCGCTCCTGAGTCACTCCCAGAGTGGGAGTGCTACTCCATCCGTGCAAGTCGAGAGCGGCCGGGAGCGTCGCGAGCGTCGCCGCCGTAGTTGAAGAACCAACAAGACGCTCGGTGCCCGCACAGGCACCATGAGTGAGGGTGTCGGTGCGTGACGGACCGGCTCCCCTTCGCGTGCGGCCCTCACTCGCCTCCCGGGCGAGCCGTGCGCGGTCGAGAGATCGGGAAGGTGACCAGCGTGATGCTGCTGCCTGCCAAATCCGAGGTCGCCCGGCATCTGGAGCGGTACCGGGCCTGGGAACGTCTGCATCTGGCGACCCCCGCCGACCACGTGGTGCGGGGGAATTTCGAGAACACCGGCTACACCCTGTGCGTCCTGATGGGGAAGCGCTGCGCGCGCGAGGCGGCGGACGCCGCCGAGGTCTACATCCAGGACGTTCCGGCACGGATCTGAAGGACGGTCACAAGGACCGCACACGACAGGGATCCTCGGCGGCGAGCGTGACGCCTCGGGCCCAGAAACCGCGGAGGCGACACGCATGGACGCGCACACGGACACCGGCCGTATCCCCGTCGTGGACGTGCGGCCGGTCGTCGATTGCGGCAGGCGGCCCGCCAAGGCCGTCGCCGGTGAGACGTTCCAGGTCACCGCCACGCTCTTCGGCGAGGGGCATGACGTGGTCGGCGCCGATGTCGTCCTGTGCGATCCCGAAGGCCGCCTGGGCCCGTGGACCCCGATGCGCGAACTGGCCCCCGGCACCGACCACTGGGGCGCCGACGTCACCCCGACGTCCACCGGCCGCTGGACGTACCAGGTGGAGGCGTGGAGCGACCCGGTGACCGGGTGGCGGCGCGCCGCGGAGATCAAGGTTCCCGCCGGACTCGACGTCGGTCTCGTCCTGGAGGAGGGCGCCGCGCTGTACGAGCGGGCCGCCGCCGGGATCCCCGAGGACGCGGGCCGGGACAGCGTGCGAGCCGCCGCCGACGCCCTGCGGGACGACTCCCGGACGCCCGCCGACCGGCTCGCCGCGGCACTCCGTCCGGAGGTGGACGACGCTCTCGCCGGCCACCCGCTGCGCGAACGGCTCACCCGGTCGCTCCCGTTGCCGTTGCTGGTGGAGCGGGAGCGGGCGCTGTACGGCTCGTGGTACGAGTTCTTCCCGCGCTCGGAGTCCGGGCAGCTGGACCCGGCGGTGCACGGCACGTTCCGCACGGCGGCCGAACGGCTGCCCGCCATCGCGGAGATGGGCTTCGACGTCGTCTACCTCCCGCCGATCCACCCCATCGGCACCACCTTCCGCAAGGGCCCCGACAACACCCTGTCCGCCGCCCCCGAGGACGTGGGTGTGCCCTGGGCGATCGGCTCCCCCGAGGGCGGCCACGACGCGATCCACCCCGACCTGGGCACCCTGGAGGACTTCGACGCCTTCGTGGCCCGGGCCGCCTCGCTGAACCTGGAGATCGCGCTCGACTTCGCGCTCCAGTGCTCGCCGGACCACCCGTGGGTGGAGAAGCACCCGGAGTGGTTCCACCACCGCTCCGACGGCACGATCGCCTACGCGGAGAACCCGCCGAAGAAGTACCAGGACATCTACCCGATCGCGTTCGACAAGGACATGCCGGGCCTGGTCACCGAGACGGTGCGGGTGCTGCGGCACTGGATGGACCACGGCGTGCGCATCTTCCGCGTCGACAACCCGCACACCAAGCCCGTCGTCTTCTGGGAGCGGGTCATCGCGGAGATCAACGCGACCGACCCCGACGTGATCTTCCTGGCCGAGGCGTTCACCCGGCCCGCGGTCATGCGGCGCCTCGCCGAGGTCGGCTTCCAGCAGTCGTACACCTACTTCACCTGGCGCAACACCAAGCAGGAGCTGACGGACTACCTCACGGAGCTGTCCGGCGAGGCGGCCGCGCACATGCGGCCCAACTTCTTCGCCAACACCCCCGACATCCTGCCCGGCTATCTCCAGCACGGCGGCCGGCCGGCCTTCGAGGTCCGGGCCGTGCTCGCCGCGACCCTGTCGCCGACCTGGGGCGTGTACGCGGGTTACGAGCTGTGCGAGAACGCCGCGGCCCAGCAGGGCGGCGAGGACTACCTCCACTCGGAGAAGTACCAACTGCGCCCCCGCGACTGGACGGCCGCCGACCGCGACGGCCGCTCTATCGCCCCCCTCATCACGCGGCTCAACCGGATCCGGCGCGATCACCCGGCCCTGCGCGCACTGCGGAACCTCCACTTCCACGAGGCCGACAACGACTCCCTGATCGCGTACAGCAAGCGTTCGGGTGACGACACGGTGGTCGTCGTGGCGAACCTGGACCCCCACCACACCCGGCAGGCGACAGTGTCCTTGGACATGCCGCGCCTCGGTCTGAGCCGGGACGCGCGCGTGCCGG
This sequence comes from Streptomyces sp. M41(2017), assembly GCF_002078175.1. Classification (GTDB taxonomy): domain Bacteria; phylum Actinomycetota; class Actinomycetes; order Streptomycetales; family Streptomycetaceae; genus Streptomyces. The sequence continues at coordinate 916,106 of NZ_MWFK01000002.1, forward strand.
TGCGCGACGAGCTCACCGGCGAGACCTACAACTGGGGCAGGTCCAACTTTGTGCGCCTGGGTCCGGGCGGCGCACACGTCTTCACTGTCGGCCCGGCACCGCGGATCGGAGGGTCCCCCGCATGATGGTCAATGAGCCCGTCCCGGATACGTTCGAGGACACCCCGGCCAAGGACCGCGATCCCGAGTGGTTCAAGCGCGCCGTCTTCTACGAGGTCCTGGTGCGCTCGTTCCAGGACAGCAACGGCGACGGCGTCGGAGACCTCAAAGGCCTCACCGCCAAACTCGACTACCTGCAATGGCTGGGCGTCGACTGCCTGTGGCTGCCCCCCTTCTTCAAATCCCCCCTGCGCGACGGCGGCTACGACGTCTCCGACTACACCGCCGTCCTGCCCGAGTTCGGCGACCTCGCCGACTTCGTGGAGTTCGTCGACGCCGCCCACCAACGCGGCATGCGCGTCATCATCGACTTCGTCATGAACCACACCAGCGACCAGCACCCGTGGTTCCAGGAGTCCCGCGCCAACCCCGACGGCCCCTACGGCGACTACTACGTCTGGGCCGACGACGACAAGCAGTACCAGGACGCCCGGATCATCTTCGTCGACACCGAAGCCTCCAACTGGACCTTCGACCCCGTCCGCAAGCAGTACTTCTGGCACCGCTTCTTCTCCCACCAGCCCGACCTCAACTACGAGAACCCGAAGGTCCAGGAGGACATCCTGGCGGCCCTGCGGTTCTGGCTCGATCTGGGGATCGACGGGTTCCGGCTGGACGCCGTGCCGTACCTGTACCAGCAGGAGGGCACGAACTGCGAGAACCTGCCGGCCACGCACCAGTTCCTCAAGCGGGTCAGGGCCGACATCGACACGCACTATCCGGACACGGTGCTCCTGGCGGAGGCGAACCAGTGGCCCGAGGACGTCGTCGACTACCTCGGCGACTTCCCCTCCGGCGGCGACGAGTGCCACATGGCGTTCCACTTCCCCGTCATGCCCCGCATCTTCATGGCCGTCCGCCGCGAGTCCCGCTACCCCGTCTCGGAGATCCTCGCCAAGACACCCGCGATCCCCAGCAACTGCCAGTGGGGCATCTTCCTGCGCAACCACGACGAGCTCACCCTCGAAATGGTCACGGACGAAGAACGCGACTACATGTACGCCGAATACGCCAAGGACCCGCGCATGCGGGCCAACATCGGCATCCGCCGCCGCCTGGCCCCCCTGCTCGACAACGACCGCAACCAGATCGAACTCTTCACCGCCCTGCTGCTCTCCCTGCCCGGCAGCCCGATCCTCTACTACGGGGACGAGATCGGCATGGGCGACAACATCTGGCTCGGCGACCGCGACGCCGTCCGCACCCCCATGCAGTGGACCCCCGACCGCAACGCCGGATTCTCCTCCAGCGACCCCGGCCGCCTCTTCCTCCCCACGATCATGGACCCCGTCTACGGCTACCAGGTCACCAACGTCGAAGCGTCGATGTCCTCACCCTCCTCGCTGCTGCACTGGACCCGCCGCATGATCGAGATCCGCAAACAGAACCCCGCCTTCGGACTCGGCTCCTACACCGAACTCCAGTCGTCGAACCCCGCGGTGTTCGCCTTCCTGCGCGAGGCCCCCTCCAACGAGGACGGAACGGACGACCTCGTCCTGTGCGTCCACAACTTCTCCCGCTTCGCCCAGCCCACCGAACTCGACCTCCGCGAGTTCACCGGCCGCCACCCCGTCGAACTCATCGGCGGCGTCCGCTTCCCCGCCATCGGCGAACTCCCCTACCTCCTGACCCTCGCCGGACACGGCTTCTACTGGTTCCGGCTGCGCAACGGGGTCGCCCCCGTCGGCGCGAAGCGCTCGTGAAGCCGTGCAGCCCACAGCCCGCCCGCACCTGAAAGGACGTGTCGCCATGGCGAAGACCGCTCTGCACCGTCCGAGCGGCCTCGGTCCCGCTCCGCTGCTCACCTCGCTCGCCGAGATGCTGCGCGCCTGGCTGCCGCGGCAGCGCTGGTTCGCCGGCAAGGGCAGACCCGTCACGGACCTGACGCTGGTGTCGTCGACCGAGCTGTACCCGGGATGCCTGCATCTGCTCGTCCGCACCGAACACCTGGGCCCGGCCGCCCACAGCGGTGCCGGCACTCCCCCGGCCGAGGACTGCTACCAACTGATCCTCGGCGTACGGGAGGTCCTGCCCCCGCACCTCGCGCACGCCTTCATCGGCCGGGCGAGCACCGGTCCGCTGGCCGAACTGACCGTGTACGACGCCTTCCACGACCCCAAGGCGGCGGGGCTCCTGCTGGAGCGCCTGCGCGTCCCGGGCTCGGCGGGCCCACTGTGCTTCGAGCGCGATCCGCGCGTCACGGTGCCGGGCGGTCTCGCACCGCGACTGCTCGACGCCGAGCAGTCCAACTCCTCACTGGTGTACGGGGACGCGTTCATACTGAAGGTCTTCCGGCGCGTCCAGCCCGGCATCAACCCGGACCTGGAGGTGCCGCGGGCGCTGGCCCGCCAGGGTTGCACCCGGGTCCCCCCGCCCGCGGCCTGGTTCCGTACCTCTGAGCCGCAGGACGCCACCCTCGGTGTCCTCCAGCCCTACCTGCGCGACGCCGCCGACGGCTGGACGCTCGCCCTCGCATCGCTCACCTCGGAGAACGACTTCACCGAGGAGGCGTACGAACTGGGGCGGGCGACCGCGGAGGTGCATCTCGCGCTGGCCACGGCCTTCCCCCTCGACCCGCCGAGCCCGGGCGGCAACAAGCGGCTCGCGGACGCGATGCACGAGCGGCTCGACGCGGCGGTCCGGTCCGTGTCGGAACTCCAGCCCCACGCCGAAGGGTTGCGGTCCGCCTTCGACGCCCTCGCCGGTCTGGACTCCGCCGTCCGCCCCGCGCAGCGCATCCACGGCGACCTCCACCTCGGCCAGGTCCTGCGGGCCGGACAGCGGTGGTCGGTGATCGACTTCGAGGGTGAACCCGCCCGTCCGATCAGCGAACGCCGGCGTGTCCAGTCCCCCGTCCGCGATGTGGCGGGCATGCTGCGCTCCTTCGACTACGCGGCCCGTTCCCGTCAGCCGTGGCGCCCCGAGTGGGCGGACCGCTGCCGGGAGGCCTTCTGCGCGGGCTACGCCGTCGCCGCGGCCTGGGACCCGCGGGAGGAACCCGAACTGCTCCGCGCCTACGAGACGGACCGCGCCGTGTACGAGGTGCTCTACGAAGCCCGCCACCGCCCCGACTGGCTGGCCGTCCCGATGGCGGCGGTCGGGCGACTCGCCACCGCCCGTCCCTGACCACCACCCCCGAGCCCCCTTCCGAGAACCGATCCCCCTCACCCCCCACTCCGAGAGGCCCGAGCCGTGACAGTCCGCTCCGCAACCCCCCGCGTACGGCGCGCCAAGCCCGCCGCCCCGCCGGCGCAGCCCACCGCCGCGCTGGACCCCACGGACCGGGGACGGCTGCTGTCCGGCTCCCATCACGATCCGCACGCGCTGCTCGGTGCCCACCCCCTGGAGGGCGGTGTGCTGTTCCGTGCCCTGCGGCCGTACGCCCGGGGTGTGTCGGTCGTGGTGGACGGGCGCCGTACCGCGCTCGACGACCTGGGGGACGGGCTGTTCGGGGCGGTCCTGCCGCTCGACGCGATTCCCGCGTACACGCTGGTGGTGACGTACGGGGACACCGAGTTCAAGACCGAGGACCCCTACCGATTCCTGCCCGCTCTCGGGGAGATGGACCTGCACCTGATCGGTGAGGGCCGGCACGAGGAGCTGTGGAAGGCGCTGGGCGCGGAGCCGATGACCCACGAGGGGGTCGTCGGGACGCGGTTCACGGTGTGGGCGCCGAACGCGCAGGGGGTGCGGGTCTGCGGGAACTTCTGCCACTGGGACGGTGCCTCGGGATTCCCGATGCGCTCGCTCGGTTCGTCCGGCGTGTGGGAGGTGTTCCTGCCCGGGATCGGCGAGGGCGAGCTGTACAAGTACGACATCACACGCCCGGACGGGTCCCGCACGCTGCGCGCCGACCCGATGGCCCGCCGTACCGAGGTTCCGCCGGCGACGTCCTCGATCGTGACCCGGTCTACGCACACGTGGCAGGACTCCGCGTGGATGGACGCCCGGGCGAAGCGCCGTCCGCTGCACGAGGCGCCGTTCTCGGTCTACGAGGTGCACCTGGCGTCCTGGCGGCCGGGGTTGACCTACCGCCAGCTCGCCGAGCAGCTTCCGGCCTATGTGACGGACCTGGGCTTCACGCACGTCGAGCTGATGCCGGTCGCCGAGCACCCCTTCGGCGGCTCCTGGGGCTACCAGATCACCGGCTTCTACGCGCCGACCGCCCGGCTGGGCACCCCGGACGACTTCAAGTACCTGATCGACGCGCTCCACCGGGCCGGCATCGGCGTGCTGATGGACTGGGTGCCGGCCCACTTCCCGCGCGACGACTGGGCACTCGCCGCCTTCGACGGACGCCCGCTCTACGAGCACCCGGACCCGCGGCGCGCCGACCACCCCGACTGGGGAACCCTGGAGTTCGACTACGGCCGGCGCGAGGTCCGCAACTTCCTCGTCGCCAACGCCACCTACTGGTGCGAGGAGTTCCACATCGACGGCCTCCGCGTCGACGCGGTGGCCTCCATGCTCTACCTCGACTACTCCCGCGAGGACGGGCAGTGGAGCCCCAACGAGTTCGGCGGCCGGGACAATCCCGACGCGGTGGCGTTCCTCCAGGAGATGAACGCGACCGTGTACCGCCGCAACCCCGGTGTCGTCACGATGGCGGAGGAGTCGACCGCCTGGGACGGGGTCACCCGCCCGACCTCCGAGGGCGGGCTCGGTTTCGGGCTGAAGTGGAACATGGGCTGGATGCACGACTCGCTGGAGTACATCCAGCACGAGCCGATCCACCGGAAGTACCACCACAACGAGATGACGTTCTCGATGGTGTACGCCTACAGCGAGAACTACGTGCTGCCGATCTCCCACGACGAGGTCGTCCACGGCAAGCAGTCACTCGTCTCCAAGATGCCCGGCGACTGGTGGCAGCAGCGCGCCAACCTGCGCGCCTACCTGGCCTTCATGTGGGCCCACCCCGGCAAGCAACTCCTTTTCATGGGGCAGGAGTTCGCGCAGGGCGGCGAATGGAAGGAGGCCGAGGGGCCGAACTGGTGGCTCCTCGACCCCGCCTACGGCGCCGAGGCCGACCACCGGGGCGTGCAGGATCTCGTCCGCGACCTGAACAAGGAGTACCGCGCCGACCCGGCCCTGTGGGAGCGCGACACCGATCCTTCGGGGTTCAGGTGGGTCATGGGAGACGCGGCCGACGACAACGTGTTCGCGTTCCTGCGCCACGCCGCCGACGGCACGCCCCTCCTCGCCGTCTCGCACTTCTCCCCCGCCGTGCGCCACGACTACCGCCTCGGCGTCCCCGAGGACATCCCCGCCTGGCACGAGGTCCTCAACACCGACGCCCTGCGCTACGGCGGCAGCGACGTCACCAACTCCGAGCCGGTGAAGGCCGAGGCGATCGGTATGCACGGCCGCCCGACGAGCATCGAACTGACGCTGCCGCCGCTGGCGACGGTGTGGCTGCGGCCGGCCTGAGCCGACCGCGGCGACGCCTCGGGAAGCCCGTCTCTCAGGAAGAGGCGGGCTTCCCGGATGTCTGGAGCCAGGTGTGGAAGAGGCCCGAGAGGTCCTTTCCGGACTCCCGCTCGGACAGCCGGACGAACTGGGCCGTCGTGCCGTGCCCGTCGCGGTGACCGGTGGCCCAGCAGCGCAGGATGCGGAAGAACGCGCGGTCGCCGACGGCGGTGCGCAGCGCGTGCAGGGCCATGGCACCGCGGGCGTAGACGGGCGTCTCGAAGATGTGCTCGCCGCTGCCGGGGTCGGCGGGCGGGAACGCCCACAGGTCCTTGCCCGCCGGGGTGGCGTACAGCGCGTCGAAGGTCTGCTGGGCGCTCTTGCCGCCGTGCTGCTCGGTGTAGAGCCACTCCGCGTACGTGGCGAAGCCCTCGTTGAGCCAGATGTCCTTCCACTTCGTCAGGGAGACGGAGTCGCCGAACCACTGGTGGGCGCTCTCGTGGACGAGGGTGCCGAGATCGGGCGCCGAGTCGTAGACGGGCCGTGTCTGGGTCTCCAGGGCGTAGCCGACCTGTGGGGCCCGGTCGACGATGGCGCCGGCGGCCCGGAACGGGTAGGGGCCGAAGAGCTTGCTCTCCCAGGCGAGGACGGACGGCAGCTTCTTCAGGACCGGCGCGGCGTCGGCCGCCTCCCGGGGGTCGACGGCGTTGTAGACCTTGAGGCCGTCCCGGGTGGTGTACTGCTCGACCTTGAACGTGCCGACGGTCGCCGTGGCGAGGTAGGCCGCCATCGGCTCGGACTGCCGCCAGCGGAAGGTGGTCCGGCCGTGGCTGGTCCGCTGCCCGAGCAGCACCCCGTTGGCGACGGCGGTCCGGCCCTGCGGAACCGTCAGGGTGAAGTCGTAGGAGGCCTTGTCGGTGGGGTGGCTGTTCGCCGGGAACCACGTCATCGCGCCCTGCGGTTCGCCCGCCACGAAGGCGCCGTCGTCCGTGGGGATCCAGCCGTCGGGCGAGCCGTCCGGGTCCGTGACGGGCCGGGGCGTGCCGGCGTAGGTGACGGTGACGCGGAACTCCTGGCCCGGGTGGAGGGCCTTGCGCGGGGTGACGACGAGTTCCTGTCCGGTGCGCCGGAAGGACGCCCGTGTGCGGTCGACGGTGACATGGGTGACCTTCAGGCCGCTGAGGTCGAGGTCGAAGCGGGTCAGCCGCTGCGTGGCGCGGGCGGTGACGACCGCCGTGCCGTCGAGGTGCCGGGTCGCCGGGTCGTAGTCGAGGGTCAGGCCGTAGTGGCGGACGTCGTAGCCGCCGTTGCCCGAGAGGGGGAAGTACGGGTCGCCCGCGCCCGCGGAGCCCGCGGTCCCGGCCGCCGTGGCGGGACCGGCGGCGGTGAGCAGTGCGGCGAGCGCGACGGGGACGGCCGCGACGACGGCTTCGCGGCGCAGGACGGTCGTACGTCGTGCGGGCTGCTGCGGGCGTGGTCTCACGTGCGCTCCTCCGGTTCGACGGTGATCATCGCGGACAGCCTACGAGCCCCCGCGGCCGCTGCACCTTTCGATCGGGTCAAGTCCCGCCGGGCCGCCCGGCCGTCCCTCTGGCCGGACGGCGGGCCAGCATGATGAAGTCGGTCCCACGCGTCCGAAGATCCGGTGCCCGGCGGCCGTCACCGCCGGGCACCCGCTCCGTCGGCGCCGCCGTGGGCCGACGGCACGTCAGGCCCGGTACACCGCAGAGGAGATGCCCGTGAGCGGTACGTCGTCCACCTGGACCCAGGCCCCCGTGAGGGTGGGACTCGTCGGCGCGGGGCCCTGGGCGCGGGCCGTGCACGCCCGGGTGCTCGCCGCCGGGCCGGAGACGCGGCTGACATCGGTGTGGGCGCGCCGGCCGGAGGCCGCCCGGGAGACGGCCGAGCCGTACGGTGCCGCGGTGGCCGCGTCCTTCGAGGACCTGCTCGACAGCTGCGAGGCGGTCGCCTTCTCGGTGCCGCCCTCCGTTCAGGCCGAACTCGCCCCGCGGGCCGCGGAGGCGGGCAAGGCTCTCCTCCTGGAGAAGCCCCTGGCGCTCGATCTGCCGTCGGCGCGGCGGCTCGTGGACGCCATCGACGCGGCGGGCGTCGTCTCCCAGCTCGTCCTGACCAACCGCTACCACCCGGCCACGCGGCGGTTCCTCGACGCGGCGCGGGCCCTCGACGTGTCGGGGGCCCGGTCGTGCATGCTGGGCGGCGCCTTCCTGGGCGGTGACTTCGCGACGCCGTGGCGCCTGGAACACGGCGCGCTGCTCGACATCGGGCCGCATCTGCTCGATCTGCTGGACGCGGCGCTCGGGCCGGTCGTCCGGGTCCGCGGCGCGGGTGATCCGCGCCGCTGGGTCGAGCTGACCTGCGAGCACGAGGGCGGCGCTGTCAGCCAGGCCTCCCTGTCGGGGTCGGTCGAGGTCGAGCGTGGCATCACCCGGATCGAGCTGTTCGGCCGGCATCCGGAACTGGTCTTCGACGGTGGGGCGCTCGACCACGAGGAGTCATGGCCCGTGCTGCGCCGCGAGTTCGCCACGGCGGTGCGGTCGGGGCGGTCCGGCGAACTCGACGCCCACCGGGGGCTGCGGCTCCAGACGCTGATCACCCAGGCACTGGAGGGCTGAGGCGCCTCGGGGGCGGATGCCGGGCGGGGCCGTTCAGGGGAAAGGGGCCACGGGCCGGCGTGTGCGGCCGGTGGTGTGTCGACACAACAGCTGTGAACCTGCCGCTGATCGCCCCCATGCTCGCGACCCCCGGAACGCTGCCGTCCCGGGGACAGGACATGCGCTGGGCCTACGAGACGAAGCACGACGGCCAGCGCGCGGTGGTCTATCTGCCCGGTGACGGCAGCGTGCGGTTGCGGGCCCGGTCGGGCGAGGACATCACCGCGGCCTACCCGGAACTGGGCGCCCTCGGCGGTGTCCTCGGCACGACGCCGGCCGTGCTGGACGGTGAGGTGCTGGTCCTGGACGAACAGGGCCGCGGCGACTTCCAGTTGCTGCAGTCCCGGATGGGTCTCGCCGGGTCGCCGGGCAAGGCGCTCCGGCTCGCGGAACGGGCGCCCGCCCACCTGGTCGTCTTCGACGTGCTCCGGCTCGGGGACGATCGGACGGGGCTGCGCTACGAGGTGCGGCGGCGGACGCTGGAGGAGCTGGCGTTGGAGGGGCCGTTCTGGTCGACGCCGGCGGCGCTGGTGGGCCACGGCGAACTGGCGCTCCGGGCGACGCGGGAGAACGGTCTGGAGGGACTGGTCTGCAAGCGGCTGGACTCCGTGTACGAGCCGGGGACGCGTTCTCGGTCCTGGATCAAGATCCGCAACATGCGCACGGCCGATGTCGTCGTGGGCGGCTGGGTTCCCGGACGGGGCCGTCTGTCGGGGCTGCCCGGCGCGGTGCTCGTGGGGCAGCGCGCCGGCGGGAGGCTGCGCTACGTCGGGAGCGTGGGCACCGGCTGGAACGCGGCGGAGCGCACCGAACTGGCCCGGCTGCTGGGGGCCTCGGGGACGGACCGCTGCCCTTTCGACACGGTCCCGCGCGCGGCCGAGGCACGCTGGGTGCTGCCGCGGCTGGTGGGCGAGGTCCGGTACAGCACCCGTACCCGCGCGGGCCTGCTGCGCCAGCCGTCCTGGCTGCGGCTGCGCCCCGACCTCACTCCCGAGGAGTCGGCGGCGGATCTGCCGTAGCCGGCGCACCGGTCCCGCGGTTCACGGCGCACGAAGGAGCCGGCCGCTCGCAGGCGGTCGGCTCCTCGGGTGTCCCGGCTCAGGTTCTGCCGGGCCCGCCGCTGCCGAAGGATCCGCTCGATCCCGGTTGCCAGCGCTTGCGATGCTGGTCGTCGGCGTGCTTGGTGCTGGAGGAGTGCATGTTGTAGGGCATCAGCCGTTCGCTCTCGTTGGCCGCGTGCGGGACCTCGTCGGGTTCCCTCATCTCCCGCTCCTCGTGGACCGCTCCACCCTCGGGCAGGTGGGGCTGTTCCTCGGCGGTCGGGGGGGCCGATTCCTGGCCCCGCACCCTGATGCCCATCCGGACCGCCCAGACGAGGGCGGCCACGATGACCAGGCCACCGACGAAGGCGGCGACCACATTGGTCGTCGAGTTCGCCAGGATCACTTCTTGGCTCGCGATGTACATGATGGTCGCGTACCCCCAATGCAAGGGGAAATCTGCGTACTAATCCGTCAGCGACGGCCATCCCATTATATTGCGGATCATTTCGGGCACCGCCACCCGTTCACGCGGGACGGTGCGCCACGGCCCCGAACATCGTCACCGACATGTGCAGGCCGCCCTTCCGGGCCGCCTCCGCGAGTTCCTCGTAAAGACTGTCCCGCTGGGCCTCGCCGATCAGGCCGCGGCGTATCGCGGACTCGGCCATCATCCGGATCAGCGGCCACGCCACGGAGGTGTGGTCCTGGAGCAGCGCCTGCGAGCCCCGGTCGTCGATCACCAGTCCGGCGGCCGTCAGCCGGCCCACCAGCTTGCGTCCCGAGTACGGGTCGGCCGCCGCGGACAGCGCGCCGGAGGTGAGCGCGGCGACCGTCTCGGGGTCGCCGGGGTGCAGGATCGTGGTGGCCCAGTCGGTGTCCAGCAGGGCGACCCGACCGCCGGGACGCAGCACGCGGGCGATCTCGACGACGGCCTTCTCCGGCTCGGCGAGGTGCTGGAGCACCCGCTCGCACCACACGACGTCCACGGTGGAGTCGGGCAGCGGCAGGGACAGGGCGTCGCCGTCGGCGAACCGCGCCGAACTGCCGGCCTCGGCCGCCCGCTGCTCGGCGACGGCCCGCAGTCCGGGGTTCGGTTCGAGGCCGAGGACCCTGCCCTGGGGACCGACCGCGGCCGCGAGGTTCCGGGTCTGCGAGCCCGTCCCGGCGCCGATGTCGAGGGCCCGCTCACCGGGGCGGACGGCCAGGGCCGAGTGGGCCCAGGAGCGCAGCCTGTGCACGCCGTTGTTGACGTCCTGGGCGTCCAGGGCACCGACCAGACGGGCCGTACTGTCCACGCTGATGTTGGGCGCGTGGAATTCCGAAGTGGGTCGCGTGTCCCGCATGGCGGTCACTCTAGAACCACCTTGGTCGTTTCCGTATTCAGATTGTGTAACGCCTCAAGGCCGGTGTCACGAAGGCCAGGACGAGCACCGCGACGACCACCAGGGCGCCGCCTCCCGCGACCGCGGCCTGCGCGCCGAACAGCGATCCGGCCGTGCCGTGCAGGACGTCGGCGACGCGCGGGCCGCCCACCACGACCACGGTGAAGACGCCCTGGAGCCGGCCGCGCATCTCGTCGGTGGCGGCGGACAGCAGGATCGCCCCGCGGAAGACCATCGAGACCATGTCCGCCACACCGGCCAGGGCGAGGAAGACCACCGCGAACCAGAGGCTGTCGCTGAGCCCGAACCCGGCGATGGCCGCTCCCCAGGCGGCGACGGAGGCGATGACCATCAGGCCGTGCCGCCGGGCGCGGGAGAACGTGCCGGACAGCAGTCCGCCGAGGACCGCGCCGATGGGGACCGCCGCGAACAGCAGGCCGAGTGCGAGTCCCTCGCCGTAGGGGGCGTACGTCTCGGCGGCGAGCTGCGGGAACAGGGCGCGGGGCATGCCGAGGACCATGGCGATGATGTCGGCGAGGAAGGACAGCAGCAGCACCTTGTGCAGGGCGATGTAACGGAAGCCGGCGGCGACCTCGCGCCAGCCGGCCCGTCGTGAGCCCGCCCCGGTGAGCGGGGGCAGGGCGGGCAGTTTGGCGACCGCCCACACGGTGACGCACAGGGCGAGGGCGTCGATCAGATACAGCTCGGGCAGTCCGATGAGCGGGATGAGGGCGCCCGCCAGCATCGGGCCGGCCACCGAGCCGGTCTGCATGACGGTCGATCCGAGCGCGTTGGCGGCGGGCAGTTCGTCCGCGGGCACGAGCCGGGCGATGGAGGCGCTGCGCGCCGGGGAGTTGAGCCCGAAGAATGCCTGCTGGAGCGCGAGCAGGACCATCAGGACGGGTACCGACTCCAGGCCGGTGACGGCCTGGACCCAGAAGAGCAGCGATGTGACGGCTATGCCGCAGTTGGTGATGAGCAGGAGCTTGCGGCGGTCCATGCTGTCGGCGACGGCGCCGCCCCACAGGGCGAAGAACACCAGCGGCAGCAGTCCGGCGAGGCTCGCGTACCCCACCCACGCCGAGGAGCCGGTGATGTCGTAGATCTGCTTGGGCACGGCGACCGCGGTGAGCTGGCTGCCGACGGCGGTGACGGCGGTCGACGACCACAGCCGGCGGTAGGCGGGGCGCCGCAGCGGCCGGGTGTCCATGGCCCACCGGCGCCATCCGGTCCGCCGCGGCTGCTCCGTGGTCCCGGCCTCGGCGTCCTGCGGCGCGGCGGCGCTGTCCGTGTTGCTCTTGCTCGTGTCCACGCTCGTCCTGGTTGCTTGGTACATCTTTCGATTCAGGGATCACTATGGCCGAGCGCGAGCAACGCGTGTCCCCCGGGGGACCGGATTGGTGCGCAAGGTCCCCAAGGTCTGAATCGAACGCCGGGGGCACGGACGGCGACGGCGTACGGCTGTTCAGGCGCCGGCGAGGAGCGTGGCGCCCATCGCGATCATCGTGACGGCGACCAGGCCGTCCAGTACCCGCCAGGCCGTGGGCCGGGCCAGCGGGCGGCTGAGCAGCCGGGCGCCGAACCCGAGGGCGGCGAACCAGCACAGGCTCGCGAACGCCGCTCCCAGACCGAACGTCCAGCGCAGGTGACCGCGGTCGGCGGCCAGCGAGCCGAGCAGGAACACCGTGTCCAGGTACACGTGCGGGTTCAGCCAGGTCAGGGCGAGACAGGTGAGGACGGCGCGGCGCCACGAGGGCGCGGATCCGGTCGCGGCGCGCAGCGCCGAGGGCCGCAGGACCCGCCGGGCGGCAAGGACTCCGTAGACGACGAGGAAGCCGCCGCCGACCAGGCCGACCACGGTGAGCGCGGCGGGCCAGGCCACCACCAGCGCGCCGACACCGCCGACACCGAGGGCGATGAGGGCCGCGTCGGACACGGCGCAGATGCCCACCACCGCGAGCACCGCGTCCCGGCGGATGCCCTGGCGCAGGACGAAGGCGTTCTGCGCGCCGATGGCGACGATGAGGGAGAGACCGGAGCCGAATCCGGCGACCGCTGCGGTGAGGGCGTCTGTCATGCCGTCGACGCTAGAAAGCAGATCGTCGGGAGTACAGCTAAAGATTCTTACGTATCATTAGCGCTCGTGATGACGGAACTGCCGCTGGACCAGGTCCGCACCCTTCTCACCGTGGTCGACGAGGGCACCTTCGACGCGGCGGCGGCAGCGCTCCATGTGACGCCCTCGGCGGTGAGCCAGCGCGTCAAGTCCCTCGAACAGCGCACCGGCCGGGTGCTGCTCATGCGGACGAAGCCGGTGCGGCCGACGGAGTCCGGCGAGATCGTCGTCCGGTTCGCCCGTCAGCTGGCCCGGCTGGAGGACCGGGCGCAGGCCGAGCTGGGCATGCCGGGCTCCGGGGAGCCCACCCGCCTGTCGGTCGCGGTGAACGCCGACTCGCTGGCGACCTGGTTCCTGCCGGCGCTCACCCGCCTGCCGCCCGGGCTGCGGCTCTGCTTCGAGCTGCGCCGCGAGGACGAGGACCACACGGCCGCGCTGCTGCGAGAAGGAGCGGTGATGGCTGCCGTGACGTCGTCGCCCGACCCGGTGGCGGGCTGCTCGGTCCGTGCGCTGGGGCGGCTGCGGTATCTGCCGGTGGCGGCCCCCGCGTACGCCGAGGAGTGGCTCGGCACCCGGGCGGGCACGCCGCTGCACGAGGGGATCGCCGCGGCCCCGGTGGTGGCCTTCGACCGGAACGACGACTTCCAGGACGACTTCGTCCGCTCCCTCACCGGCGGCGGCGCGGGGACGCTGCGCCACTTCGTCCCCACCTCGGAGGGGTTCGTCGCGTCCGTGGCGGCCGGGATGGGCTGGGGCATGGTGCCGGAGGTCCAGGCGCGGCCGCTACTCGCCGACGGACGGCTGATCCACCTGCTGCCGGGGCGGAGCGTGGACGTGCCGCTGTTCTGGCAGCAGTGGAAGCTCGACTTCCCCGCGCTCGGCGCGATGGCCGAGGCTGTGGCGGCCGTCGCCGCCGAGACGCTGGAGCAGGCTCAGCCGGGGTGAATCACCGGCTTCCGGACGGGTTCCGGAGCGCGCGCGACCCGGTATCTTCGCGCTGAGCACATCCGGGCACGACCGGAATGCGCAGGTCCCGGCCCGGTGCCGCGGGCGGCGCCGAGGTGCGGTCAGGGACCTGGGAGGCGCATTCTTGCTGTGTTACCCACCTGGTGGCGGGCGGACGAGGGCAGATCGATGACAGGGAGCGCCGAACGCGAGGACCGGGCTCCTGACGCCCTGGCCGGCCTGCTCGGTGACGCGGTCACGGACGCGATCCGCGCGGCGCGCGGCTTCGCAGGCGGCGTCTACCTGCGATCCAATACGCCCGGCCTGCTGCGCCTCGCGGTGCTCGCCGGACTGCCGGGGCCGCTCTTCCGCCCCTGGTGGCGCATGCACGTGGAGCGGCCCTTCCCGGTGGCCGACGCCCACCGGCTCGGGGTGGAGGTCCTGCTCGCGGACCCGACGGAGACGATGCGCCGCTACCCGCAGCTCGCGGCGGGCCTGCCGTTCCGGTTCGGGTCGCTGTACGTCCCGGTGGTGGGCGGCGAGACTCCCTACGGCGTCCTCACCTGCCTGCGCCCTCCGGCCTCGGACGCCACCGAGGTCCTGCCCGACCGGGACCGGATGACGGCCGTCGCGGAGGAGCTGGGGGCGGCGCTGGCGGTGCTGGCCAAGGACGGGCACCCGGTCGTGTGGGACGCCGAACCCCTGTGCTCGCGCCCACCGGCCGAGGGACCCTCCTCCCGGACCGTCGGCGGCTTCACCTGGGACCCGGGCACCAACAGGGTGATCGCGGACGACGCCCTGTGGGCGCTGCTCGGGACCCGGCACGAAGCGTTCCCCGGCACGCCCGAGGCGCTCGCGGACGCGGTCGCCCACGACGAACCCCGGCTGCTGCTGGCCGCGCTGCGCGAGACGTCGGCGGGCCGCCCGCCGCCCCACCCGCTGCCCGTACGCACCGGCAGCGGCGGGCTGCGGCTGCTCGACCTGTGGCCGTCGGGCGGGACGGGCGGCTCGCCGTACCGGGTGAGCGGTGTGCTCGTCGACCCGGGTCCGGGACCCGCCGCGGGCGGGGCGGCCGACCAGCTCCCGGAGGGGATCTTCTCCGTGGACCGGCTCGGACTGATCACCTACGCCAATCCGCGCGCCGCGGAACTGCTCGGCCGTCCGCGTGCCGAACTGGTGGGGCGGCCGCTGTGGGACGCGGTGCCGTGGATGGCCCGCCCCGCGTACGAGGATCACCTGCGGGGCGCGCTGCTCTCCGCGGACCCGGTGCACTTCCGCGCCCGCGGCCCGCTGGCCGACGACGCCGGGAGCGCTGCGGGTGTCACGGGAGGCGAGACCTGGCTGAGCCTGTCCGTCTATCCCGGTCCCCGCGGTCTGACCTGCAAGGTGGTGCCGCTCGGCCGGGCCGCGGAGACCACGGGCAACGCCCCGTTCGGGACCGAGCACGCGCGCTCGGCGCCGCCCGCCCCCGACGAGGACGAGCCCGGCACCGCGGCCACGGCGCCGTTGTACCGGCCCATCGTCCTCGCCATCGCTCTGGCGGAGGCCGTCACCGCGCGGCAGGTGTCCGAGGTCGTGATGCGTGAGCTGCTCCCGGCGTTCGGCAGCCGCCGCCTGGCGATCTACCTGCTCCAGGACCGGCGTCTCTACCTGGCCTGGGAGACGGGCTTCCCACAGGGCTTCCTCGCTCCCTTCGACGGTGTCGGCCTGGACGCCCGGCTGCCCGGTGTCGAGACGCTCACCAGTGGCCGTCCGCTCTTCTTCGAGTCGATGCAGCAGATGGCCGCCGCCTATCCGGGCATCGCCCTCGACGCCAAGGTCGGCGCCCGGGCGTTCCTGCCGCTGATCGCCTCCGGGCGTCCGGTCGGCTCCTGCATCCTCGGCTTCGACCGGCCCCGCGACTTCAGTACCGAGGAACGGACGGTACTGACCGCGCTCGCCGGTCTGATCGCGCAGTCCCTGGAGCGGGCACGGCGCTACGACACCGAGGCGGCACTCGCGCGCGGCCTCCAGGAGGCCCTGCTGCCGCACCGGTTGTCGGCGCACCCGATGGTGCAGACGGCCGGCCGGTATCTGCCCGGCACGGTCGGCATGGAGGTGGGCGGCGACTGGTACGACGTCGTGGAGGCCGGCGACGGTCTCGCGCTGGTCATCGGCGACGTACAGGGCCACGGCGTCCAGGCGGCCGCCACCATGGGCCAACTCCGCAGCGCGGTCAGGGCGTTCGCGCTCGGGGACCATGCCCCGGACGAGGTGATGAGCGGCACCAACCGGCTGCTCATCGACCTCGACCCGGGTCAGTTCGCGAGTTGCTGCTATGTCCGGGTCGACCCGCTCACCGGTGTCGCCCGTGCGGCGCGCGCCGGCCATCCGCAGCCGCTGCTGCGCCATCCCGACGGGCGCACCGAGGTCCTCGACCTGCCGGGTGGGGTGGTTCTCGGCGTCGATCCGCGGGCCGTGTACCCCGTGACGGAGCTGATGCTGGAACCCGAGGCGGTGCTGGCCCTGTACACGGACGGTCTGGTCGAGCAGCCGGGCACGGACATCGACGACGGTGTCGAGGCACTGCGCGCGACGCTCGCCGGGGCGGGCTCGCCGCAGCGCTTCCGCCCCGGCGGCCACTCGCTGTCGCACGCCGCCGACCTGCTCACCGCCGAGGCCCGGCGGGCGCACGCCCGCCCCGACGACATCGCCCTGCTCCTCACCACCCGCCGCGCACCTCGCGACGGCGACGGTCCGGGCTTCGTGTAGCAGCGTCCGGGCACGGCGGCTCCGGTCAGTGGGCCTCGTCCAGGCGGGTCCGCTGGTCCGGGGTCAGTTCCAGGTCCACCGCCGCGAGGTTCTCCTCCAGCTGGGCCACCGAGGAGGCACCCGCCAGCGGGATCACGGGCAGATCGGCGCCGATCTGCCAGGCCAGCACCACTTGGTTGAGGGTCGCGTCCGCCTCCTTGGCCACCTCACGCAGAACCGCCAGCCGGGCGGCCGTGCCGGGGTGGTCGTAGTCGGAGGGCAGGGGCTTGTCCGGCCGGCCGTACGCTCCACCGAGCAGGGGCGAGTACGCGACGAGGGTCAGGCCGGGTTCGGCGCCGAGATAGCTGAGGAGTTCGCCGGTCGCGGCGCCGAGGCCGCCCTCGGGGAAGAGTCCGCTGGGCACGTCGGAGCGAGGACGCAGCAGGCTGTGGTGGTACTGGAGGACCTCGTAGCCGGGCAGTCCGGCCGCCGCGGCGAGGGCACGGGCCCGTTCCACGCGCCACACCGCGTGGTTGCTCACCCCGAGCAGTCCGACGCTTCCCTCGGCGACGAGTCCGGCGAACGCCTCGACCGTCTCCCGGGGTTCGACCCCGCGGTCCTCGATGTGCGCGTAGAGCAGGTCGATCCTGTCGACGCCGAGGCGTTCCCTGCTCCGCTCGGCCGCCTCACGGATCACCGCGGCGGAGAGTCCCTCGGGGTTGTCGACGAAGCCGGTTCCGGGAGCCAGGGGGCGCGCGCCGAGCTTGGTGGCGAGGACGATCTCGTCGCCGATGCCACGGCTGCGCCGCCAGCGGCCGAGGAGCTCCTCGCTCTGGCCGCCCTGTCCTCCGTCGGTCCAGTAGGCGTAGTTGTCGGACGTGTCGATGAAGGTGCCGCCGGCCTCGACGTACCGGTCGAGTACGGCGAAGGACGTCTTCTCGTCGGTCAGCGAGCCGAAGAGCATCGCGCCGAGCGCGAGCACGCTCACCTCGCGACGGGTCGCGGGGTCGCTGCCGATGGTGCGGTACCGCATGGGTTCCCCTCCCGTTCGGACCCGAAGTCCTCGGGCCCGAACGGGAGTCTGGGGCTTGGAGTGCTCTTCAGGTCAAGCCCTCTTGAACGGGCCGTCCAGAGCGGCCCACTGCAACAGCATGATCGTCTTGGCGTCGGCGATCTCTCCGGAGCGGACCATGGACAGTGCCTCGTGGAAGGGCAGTTCGACCGTCTCGATGTCCTCGCCCTCCTCGTCGAGGCCCCCGCCCTCGTGGGTGCGGGTGGACGATCCGTAGGAGGCGGCGTAGAAGCTCACCCGTTCGGTGACCGAGCCGGGGCTCATGTAGACGTCGAAGACGTGCTCGACCGGTCCGACGGTGTGCCCTGTCTCCTCGACGACCTCGCGGCGCACGGCCTGTTCGGGATGCTCGTCCGCCTCGTCGAGGAGACCGCCCGGGGTCTCGATCAGCATGCCGTCCGGATGCCCGTTGACATAGACGGGGTAGCGGAACTGCCTGGTCAGGAGCACGGTTTCGCGGTCGGCGTCGTAGAGCAGCAGGGTGGCGCCGTTGCCCCGGTCATGGGTCTCGCGCTCCTGGGTGCTCCAGGTCCCGTCGGCGAGCTGGAGGTCGAAGGTGGTGCTGCGCTCCACGTACCAGTGACAGGAGAGGAGTCGCACGTCGCGGATCTTGACCCGGGGGTTGCCGGTCAGGTCGCGGCCCACCTGGTCGAGTCCGGTGCGGCCCCTGCGGTCCGGGGTGTCGATGCCCGCGGTCATCGCGCGCCGGCCCGGTGGGAGCGGGAGATGTCGTTCATGGGGCCCTGTCTACCATCCCGACACCAAGATCCCTGCCCCGGCCGTGCCTCGCCCGTTTAGGCTCACGGCATGGAACAGACGGAGATCATCCTGCGCGCCATCGGCGTGCTCACCGAGACCAACGCCATGGTGCGCAGGATCGCCCAGGACGAGGAGGCCGGCGTCGAGGGGGCGGAGAACAACCTGGGCGCGCTCGTCACCGAGGTGTTCCCCCGGGTCGAGGTGCCCGGCGACGCCGGCCCGGCGGAGGCCGGGCAGGCGGTCGCGGACGCCTATCTCCCCGCCGCCATCTCGCTGGTGGGGGCCTTCGCGTTCCTCTTCTCCGAACTCGCCGACCTGCACGACTCCGGCAGGACCGAGGTCAGCACGGCCGATCTGCTCCAGGATCTGGCGCTACGGATGTCCCGGGCCGGGAACGCGTAGCCGACGCGCCGCCTCCCGGCCCGGGGGTGCGGGGGCGGGACGACCGGGGCCCGAGGTGATGGCCCGCGCAGAAGCAGGAAGGACGTGCGGCTCGGCCCGGCGCGGCGACTCCGGCTCCGGCTCGCCGGAGCCGTTCTGGCACACCGTCAGGAGTGCGGAACCACCGCCACGGGGCATGGAGCGTGGTGCATCACCGCGTGGGCCACGGAACCGATGCGCCCGCCCACCGCGGACCTCTCGGCGCGGCGTCCGACGACCATCAGCTGGGCCCGGTCGGAGAGGGACAGCAGCACCTGGCCCGCGCTGCCCATCTCCACGTGCTCGGTGACGGCCACGTCGGGATAGCGCTGCCGCCAGGGCTGGAGTGCCTCGCCCAGAGCCTTGCGCTCGTACGGTTCCAGCCCGCCGGCCTCGTCGAGCAGCCGCAGCGAGGCGGGGCTGTAGGCGAACACCGGAGGCAGACTCCACGCCCGTACGGCCCGCACCGCGGCTCCCCGGGCCGCCGCGGTCTCGAACGCGAACCGGAGCCCCGGCGCGCTGTCGTCGGGGCCTCCCTGCTGGCCCACGACGATCTCCCGGCCCCCGGCCTCACCCTCCGGGCGGTCCTCCGTGCGCACGAGAACCACCGGCCCGGGCGACCGCGAGATCACCTGCTGGCCGACGGAGCCGAGCAGGAAACCGACGAACGCGCCGTATCCGCGCGAGCCGAGGACCAGGACACCCTCCGGGGCGGCGACGCGCAGCAGCGCCTCCACCGCCTCACCGTCGAGCACCTCGGCCGTCACCCGCAGGCCCTCGTGCCGGTCGGTCACCGTGCGGGCCGCGTCCTCGACCATGCCGCGCGCCCAGCGCTCCTGGTCCTCGCGGTCACCCCCGCCGACCATGTCGTGCGGCGGCCAGTGCCAGGCGTACACGACGCTCAGGGGCAGATCCCGGCGGACCGCCTCCCTGGCCGCCCAGCCCAGCGCCGCCCGGCTCTCGGGAGATCCGTCCACGCCCACGGTGATCGGGTCGGTCATACGCCTGCCTTCCGTCGCCGGCCCGCGCGCGGGGCCGGTGGCTCTTCCGTCCTGACCGGACCAGTGTCCGGCACGCACCCCGGCGCACCCGGGAGACCGGGATGAGCGGCCCCGCGTGGCACGGCGGTCCGGCATCCCTGACCGGTGGGTCTCAGGCCGACGCGCGGACCACGATCTCCGGGTCGAAGATCAGCGACGTGGGCTCGGTGCGTACGCCCCGGATGTGCTCGTCGAGCAGCCGGGCCATGGCCGCCGCCATCTCCTCGACCGGCTGGCGCACGGTGGTCAGCGGCGGCCGGCAGGTCACCGCCACGCTGGAGTCGTCGAACCCCACGACCGCCACGTCGTCCGGCACCTGCCGGCCCTGTTCCCGCAGCACCTGGCACACGCCCTGCGCCATCAGGTCGTTCGCGGCGAACACCCCGTCCACGTCCGGATGTTCGGACAGCAGCCCGGACATGGCGGCCATTCCGCTGTCCAGGGTGAACCCGCCCTCGGCGACAGGGACGTACGGGTGACCCCGGCGGGCCATGGTGTCGCGGAACCCGGCGAGCCGGTCCTGGCTCGCGGCCACCCCGAGGGGCCCGGTGACGGTGACGATCCGGCGGCAGCCCCGGTTCAGCAGGTGGTCGGCGGCGAGGCGCGCCCCGTCCCGGTGGGCGAGGTCGACATAGCTGAGCGGAACAGGCCGCGTGGGGCGGGCGAAGAGGACGGCGGGCAGACCCGCACCGGCGAGCAGCGCGGGCAGCGGGTCGTCGGCGTGGGTGGAGACGACGAGCGCACCGTCGGCACTCCCCTGCCGCAGGTCGGTCAGCACCTGGTTCCTGGTCTCCGCGGACTCGGCGAACATCAGCAGGGGATGCATCGACCGCGGACGCAGGTATCCCACGACACCGCTGACGACCCGTCCGAAGAACGGGTCCGCGAACACCCGCGCGGCGAAGGCGTTCTGCTCCTCCCCCGGTGTGTCACCGGCGCCGGACACGATCAGGGCCACCGTCTGGCTGCGGCGGGTCACGAGCGATCTGGCGGCCCGGTTGGGCGCGTAGCCGGTCCGCTCGATGGCCTCGCGCACCACTTCCTGAATTCCGGGGTCGACGTTGCGGACACCGTTGATGACCCGGGAAACGGTCGCGCGGGAGACTCCGGCCTCCCGCGCGACATCCTCCAGCGTGGGAGCCTGTCTGCTCATGGCGGCACCCTAACCGCCCGGCCCCGCCTCGGGATAGAGCGCTCTCCGCGAGCGCCGGGAGCTCAGCCCGAGGCCCGGACCAGGGTGACGGCGGTCAGCGGGAGCGATCCGGCGGAACGGCCCGCCAGCACCCGGTAGGGCCCCGGCCGGGTGCGCCAGGCGTGGTCGTCCTCGTCCCAGTGCCGCAGTGCGCGGCCCGGGATCCGCACCACCGCCGCCGTCCGCTCCCCCGGTGCTGCGTGGACGGCCGTGTAGCCCGCGAGCCAGCGTTCCGGGCGCTCCAGAGGGCCGGGGGGTCCGGCGAGGTAGACCTGGACGACCTCGCGTCCGGGACGCCCGCCCGTGTTGCGCAGCCCGATCCGCACGGTGAAGGATTCGCCGGCCACCAGGTCGTCGGGGACGTCGAGCGCTTCGTACGCCCACGTCGTGTAGCCGAGCCCGTGCCCGAACCAGTAGGCGGGCGTGCGGTGGTGGCGGGCCCAGGCGCGGTAGCCGATGTGCAGGCCCTCGTCGTAGTCGAGGCGGCCGGCTGCAGGCTCGGTACGGGTGACCGGGGCGTCGGCGAGCGTGGCCGCCCAGGTGGTGGGCAGCCGGCCACCCGGTTCGGCGTGCCCGAACAGCACGTCGGCCAGCCCGGAGCCGCCCTCCTGTCCGGGGAACCAGGTCAGCAGGACGGCACCGGCCTGCGCGCGCCAGGGCAGTTCGACGGGTCCCCCGCTGTTGACGACGACGACCGTGTGCGGGTTCGCGGCGGTCACCGCCCGCACCAGGTCGTCCTGTCGGCCGCCGAGCCCGAGGTCGGTCCGGTCGTAGCCCTCGGACTCGCCGTGCTCGGTGGTGCCGACGACCACGATCGCGGCATCCGCACGACGGGCGGCCACCGCGGCCTCGGCCAGGGCCGCCCGGTCGTCGGGGCGCGGTGGGGCAGCGGTCACCACGGTGGCGCGGCCGGTGCCGGGCGCGAGTTCGCGGCGCGCCGTCACCCGCACCGCACGTCCGGAGGTGAGGGGGACGCGCACGCAGTGGACGGGCGGGTTCACGTGGACGACGGCGGGGTCGTCCGTCTCCCTCGCGAACTCCCCTTCCAGGACGACGTGTTCGTCGACGGTCACGCTCATCCGGCCGAATCCGCCGACGCCGATCGTCCACGGCCCCGTCGTTCCCGGGAGCAGCACGGCGCTGATCTCGACGGTGTGCGCACCCGGGAGCTCGGGTGGTTCCAACTGGCGCCCGCTGAGCCGGTGTTCGGTATACAGCTCGTTCCCAGAAGCGTCCAGCAGACGGAGTCGCACTCCGGGGGTGTCCGTCGTGGGATCGGAGCACAGGTCGGGGGCGAGGGGAGGCGGCGGTGCGTCGGTCGACGGGCCGGGTACGTGGACGACGCGGGTGCCGTCGCCCAGCGCCGCCCTGATCCCGTCGAGCGGGGTGACGACGTGTCGCGGGAAGACGCCGGCGCTCCCGCCGCCCTGTGTGCGGGGCAGTACCGCGTGCGCGCCGATCACGGCGACCGTGCGCAGCCGGGCGGGGTCGAGCGGGAGGACGTAGCGGTTGTGCAGCAGGACGGCGCTCGCGGCGACGGCCCGGCGCAGCAGGTCCCGGGCGTCCCGGTCGAACCCCTCGGCCGCGCGCGCCGCTTCGACACCGCCACCGCCACCGCCACCGCCAGCGGCATCGGCATAGGCATCGGCAGGCACCCCGGAAGCGCTGCGGGCACCCGCGGGTCCGAGAGTCCCGGGTGCACCCCCAGCCAGGGCGTCGGCGTCTGCATCGGTGTGGGCGTGGGTGGGGGCGTCGGCAGCCTCCGGGCGGGCGGCCTCCTCCGAGGCGCCCGCGCGGGCGTCGGCGCCGACGGAGGTGCCGGCACCGGCCGCCGCGCGCACCGGCGGTTCCCCGAGCGCCCCGCACGCCGCCGCGAGCGTCAGCAGCCGGCGCACCTTGTCGTCGACGGCCGACACCGGCACGCGTCCGTCCTCCACGGCCCGCACCAGCGCGGCCCCCCAGCGACTGTCGGGTCCCGGCATGGCGAGGTCGAGACCGGCGCGGCCGGCCGGGTCGCCGTCGCGCAGCGCGCCCCAGTCGGAGACCACCACGCCGTCGAACCCCCATTCCCGCTTGAGGGGGTCGGTGAGCAGTGGACTGGCGTTCATCGTGGTGCCGTTGACGCCGTTGTACCCGGCCATGACGACCCGGACGCCGGCCTCGACCGCCGCCTCGAACGGCGCCAGGTAGACCTCGCGCAGCACCCGCTCGGACACGCGGACGTCGACGGTCAGCCGGTCGGTCTCGGAATCGTTGGCCACGTAGTGCTTGGCCGTGGCGGCCACCCCGCGCGCCTGGATGCCGCGGACGAGCGCGGCACCGGTGCGGCCGGTGAGTTCGGGGTCCTCGGAGAAGCATTCGAAGTGCCGTCCCCCCAGCGGGGTGCGGTGCAGGTTGAGGGTCGGCGCGAGGACCACGTCGACGTCCTTGCGGCGCGCCTCGGCGGCGAGCAGGCCGCCGAGGCGTTCCACGAACCGTTCGTCCCACAGTGCTCCGAGTGCCGATGCCGAGGGCAGCAGCAAGGAGGGATCGCGCTCGTCCCAGGACTGCCCCCGCACACCGGCGGGGCCGTCCGACAGGACCATCTCCCGCAGTCCCAGGGCCGGTTCGGCCCGGGTGCGCCAGGTGGTCGCGCCGGTCAGCAGCCGGACCTTCTCGCGGAGGGTCAGTTTGCCGAGGAGCCGTTCGCGTTCCGCCTCGTCGTCCGTCATCTCCATGTGTCCGGCCTCATTCCTGAGAGAGCGCTCTCCCGTTGGTGTCCGACTCAGTTGTAGACGCCGAACTCGTACAGCGAATAGCCCCATCCGGTGCCTCGCGCCGTTCCGTTGACCCGGACGTAGCGTCCGGTGCCGGAGACGTCGAGGTCGTCGACGCCGCCGTTGCCGTCGGTGACGCTGCGGACGGTGGTCCAGTTCTGCCCGTCGTCCGAGGTCTGGACGGTGTACGCCTTGGCGTACGAGGTCTCCCAGACGAGTTGGACGTGCCGGAACGAGGTGCGGCTGCCGAGGTCGACGCGGAGCCACTGGGGGTCGCTCCAGTCGCTGGCCCAGCGGGTGGTGAGGTTGCCGTCGACGGCGCCCGCCGCGGTACAGGGGCAGTCACCGCCGCCCGCCTGCGCCGAGGAAGCCGTGGCCGGCTTGCCGCGGGCGATGTTGGTACCGCTCGGGACGGGCGGTACCACACGGAAGGAGCGGGTCTCGACGCCGACGTTGCCTTTGCCGTCCTTGGCCTTGACGTAGATCTTCCAGACGCCGGGCTTGTCCGGCGCGGTCACCCTGAGCCGGCCGCCGCCGAGGTTGGTGGCGGGCAGCGTGACGAGCTGCTTGCTCTGGTCGATGTAGTTGCTGTTGTCCTGCACCTCGTACGTGATCGGGTCGCCGTCGGGGTCGGTGGCCTTCACCGCGAGGGTGAGGTCGCCCCCGGCCGGCACCTTGGCGGCATCGCCCTCGACGGTCAGGTCGGAGATGACCGGCGGGGTGTTGTCGTGGGAGGTGTCCGCTCCGTACGCCTTCTTCACGGCGTAGTACGAGAGCCGCTTCTCGCCGGCGGGGAGCAGGTTGAACCAGATGCCGCCGAAGTCGTACTCGGTGCCGTAGTGGAACATCGTGGCGCCGAGCGCGACGCCCTTGTGTCCGGTGATGCAGTTCCACGCCCGGGTGTATCCGTCGGCCTTGGCCCGGTCGGTGGGCTCGGCGGGGACGCCGTTCGCGTCGTCCGGCACCTCCCACTCGCCCGCGGGCCCGGTCTCGGTGACGATGTACGGCTTGGTGTAACCGCCCTGCTGCCAGGCGGCCTTGACGTCACAGACCGCGTTGTAGGCGTTCACGGCGTAGAGGTCGAGGTCGGGGGCGTTCTTCTTGTAGTACGGCCAGGCGCCGACCCACGCGTCGGTCGAGGTGACCGGGTGGTTGGGGTCGACGGCGTGGATCTTCTTGGTGATGTCGTTGACGAGGGTCGTGTACGCGTTGCGCTGGCGCTCCAGCTCGTCGCCGCTGTAGCAGTTCTGCAGGCCGAGCACGGATTCGTTGCCGACGTTCCACATCAGGACACCGGGGTTGTCCTTGTAGGTGGCCGCCCACTGCGGGAACTCGCTGAGGACCTGGTTCTTGTAGGCCGTGTCCGTCAGGTAGTTGACGCAGCCGCCGCTGCCGGGCCCGCCGCCGGGCTGCAGCCAGAAGCCGGCGATCACCTTGATGCCCTGGGCGGCGGCCGCGTCGAAGAGCGGCTTGCTGGACGCGTCGGTGCCCCAGGTGCGGATGGTGTTGACGCCCATCGACTTCAGATCGGGCATGTAGCGCGGGGCGTCGCTGACGGACGGCCCCCAGGTGAGGCCCTTGATCTGGTACGGGCTGCCGTCGACGGTCAGTTGCCAGTTGCCCTGCGAGCCGGTGACCTTGACGACGCTGCCGGCGGCGTGCGCGGGCTGGGAGGGCAGCGCGACGAGAGCTCCCGCGGCGAGCAGGCCCGCGGTGAGGGGCGCCGTGACGCGGCGCCGGGTGGTACGGGATGCGGTCATGAGTGTCCGTCCGGTGTGCGGGTGAGGGGGGAGGAGCAGGGGGTCGGGCGGTGGGATCCCGCCGGCCGGGGCCATGTACCGGCCGGCGGGAGTGCCGGCGTCAGGGAAGCCGGTAGTTCGCGTCGAGCGCCGCGCCCGCCTCGGGGTGGGTCTGGTCGTAGCCGCGGGCGTCGCACTGGAGGCCGCCGACGACACAGTGGTCGACGAGCGCCTTGAGCGTCGGCGCGTCCCAGGCGTTGAAGAAGTCGTAGTGGAAGGAGTAGCCGGCGCCGCTCGCCAGTTTCACCTTGGACATGTCGCCGTTGACCGGGAAGGCCATCTTGAACTCGATCATCGGCAGGGCGACGGGGTGGTCGTCCGGGCAGATGTTGTTGTTCGTGCCGGGGTTGACCACCGGATACGCCATGTGGCTCTGGTGGTTGGGGGTGTCCAGGTACTTGCCGTCCCAGCAACTGGGCGCCTGGAAGCGGATGTTGAGCTGGACGTCGGCCCTGTTCGGGCACTGCGCGGGAAAGTCGACGTTGAAGAAGCTGTCGCCGCACTCCCAGCCCTCCACGAAACCGCGGTGGTTGCGGAAGTCGGCCGCCGACTGCAGGGGGCTGCCGACGACGAAGCGCAGTCCCTTGGGGAAGGGCCGCACGCTGGTGTAGTCGGTGACCCCGGCCTTGTAGTAGATGACCTGGGGGCCCACCGGAAGCACGGGTGTGCTGCCGTTGAGCAGGGTCGGCATCCAGTAGGCCGACTTGTCGCCGGGGGCCTTGCAGGTGGTCCCGCCGGAGTCGAGCGAGGCGGTGGTGCTGGCCGCGTTCGTGGTGGTGTTGCCCATGAAGGTGTGGTCGTGCGACTTGCCCGGCTGGCCGGGGTAGACGATCGGGTCGTCCGGCCGGGTGTGGGACACCGAACAGTTCGCCTGGAACTCGTGGAAGTACCGGTGCGTCGGCTCCGCCTTGGAGGGGACGACCCCGGTCACCGGCGGGTTCGCCGGGATGTATCCGTCGCCGTCCGGGTCCTCGGGCGAGGCGAGCGTCGAGACGGGCATCGCGTGCCCGGTGTGGACGGTGGCCGAACCGGCCACCGAGGTTGTCGCGCCCGATGCCGGGTCGGCGCTCATCGCCACGCCGGCCAGGCCGAGCGTGGTGAGGACCAGTGCGCTGGACATCAGGATTCCTGAGACGATCTTCGATCTCCGTGCCATGGAGACCTCCTGCCACGTCGATGGGGACGGTGGGGGCCGGGCGACCCACGGACGAAGTGCGGTCCGAGGCCGCCCGCGTGACGGTCCATCACATGTGCCGTGGAAACTGGGAGAGCGCTCTCCCGTCGAGGAGTGTTGTGGCGGTTGCGCAAGGGTGTCAAGGGAGCTGACGGAGAATCACTGCGTGCGATGCACGCATCTCTTGAACGCACCTGGACGCCGGGAAACCGCCCTCAAGTCCCCTTAAAGACTCATCAAGTGCAGCAAATTGAGGCCGAGTCGACGGTTCAGTCGGCAACAACATCCGGTACTCCGGTCACAACTCTTGACGCGTCGTTCACCTGGATGAAGCATGCATCGGCAAGAGAGCGCTCCCCCAACCTCCCACCGTTCACTTCCTGAACCAGGAGAGTCGCCCCCCATGTCGCACACCCCCACGGACACCCCGGACTCCGGCCGCTCCTCCGTCGCGCGCCGCACCGTTCTCGGAGCGATGGCCGCCGCCGCGGCGACGCCCGGGATCCTCGCCCTGTCCTCCCCCGCGTCCGCCGCGCCGGCCCCGCAGGCGGCCGCCCTGCCCGGCGGTGGTGACCTCGGCCCCAACGTCATCGTCTTCGACCCGTCGACGGCGGGCATCCAGGCCAGGCTCGACCAGATCTTCAAGCAGCAGGAGACCGCGCAGTTCGGCACGGGCCGCTACGCGCTCCTGTTCAAGCCGGGTACGTACAACGGGCTCAACGCCCAGCTCGGCTTCTACACCTCGATCGCGGGCCTCGGTCTGTCCCCGGACGACACGTCGATCAACGGCGACGTGACCGTCGACGCCGGCTGGTTCAACGGCAACGCCACCCAGAACTTCTGGCGTTCGGCGGAGAACCTCGCCCTCACCCCGGTCAACGGCACCAACCGCTGGGCGGTCGCGCAGGCGGCGCCGTTCCGCCGGATGCACGTGCGGGGCGGCCTCAACCTCGCCCCGAACGGCTACGGATGGGCCAGCGGCGGCTACATCGCCGACAGCAGGATCGACGGTTCGGTCGGCCCCTACTCGCAGCAGCAGTGGTACACCCGTGACAGTTCGGTGGGCGGCTGGTCCAACGCCGTCTGGAACATGGTGTTCTCCGGCGTCCAGGGCGCGCCGGCGCAGTCCTTCCCGAACCCGCCGTACACCACGCTCGACACCACCCCGGTCTCCCGGGAGAAGCCGTTCCTGTACCTCAATGGCAGCGAGTACCGGGTGTTCCTGCCGGAGAAGCGCACCAACGCGCGCGGCGTCACCTGGGGCAGCGGCACGCCGCGCGGCACGTCGCTGCCGCTCAGCCAGTTCTACGTGGCCAAGCCCGGTGTCACCGCCGCCACCCTGAACGCGGCCCTCACCCAGGGGCTCCACCTGCTGCTCACGCCGGGCATCTACCACCTGGACCAGCCGATCCAGGTCAACCGCGCCGGCACCGTGGTCCTCGGACTCGGCTACGCCACGCTCATCCCGGACAACGGCGTCACCGCGCTGCGGACGGCCGACGTCGACGGTGTCCGGCTCGCCGGATTCCTGATCGACGCCGGACCCGTCAACTCCAACACGCTCCTGGAAGTCGGCCCGACGGGCGCCTCGGCCGACCACTCGGCCAACCCGACCACCGTGCAGGACGTGTTCGTGCGCATCGGCGGGGCCGGCGCGGGCAAGGCGACGACCAGCATGGTCATCAACAGCCGCCACACGATCATCGACCACACCTGGGTGTGGCGGGCCGACCACGGCACCGGCGTCGGCTGGGACACCAACCGGGCCGACTACGGCATCCGCGTCAACGGCTCCGACGTCCTCGCCACCGGGCTGTTCGTCGAACACTTCAACAAGTACGACGTCCAGTGGTTCGGCGAGCGGGGCCGCACCATCTTCTTCCAGAACGAGAAGGCCTACGACGCCCCGAACCAGGCGGCCATCCAGAACGGCAGCATCAAGGGGTACGCGGCCTACAAGGTGGCCGACTCCGTGACCACGCACGAGGGCTGGGGTCTGGGCAGCTACTGCTACTACAACGTCGACCCGACGATCGTGCAGCACCACGGCTTCGCGGCGCCGAACAAGCCGGGCGTGAAGTTCCACGACCTGCTGGTCGTCTCGCTGGGCGGGGCCGGACAGTACGAGCGGGTCATCAACGACACGGGGGCGCCCACGTCGGGCACCTCCACCGTGCCGTCCACGGTGGTCTCCTACCCCTGACGGTTGCCGCCCACGGCGCACCGCCGGGACCCGTCCTCCTGCTGAGGAGGGCGGGTCCCGGCGGTGGACGGCCGGCCGTGGTGCGGCCGCCGAGGGTTCAGTAGCGCTGGGCCTTCGCGAGCACGGGGGTGAGCTGGGGCTCGGCGGGCTGCCGGCTGACCACGACCGGCTGCGCGCGCTTGCCCGGTTCGAGGTTCTCCTTGCCGACGTAGCGGGTCTCCACGACCTTCCCGTCGGGGTTCTTGAAGTCGACCTGGACGGCGTACGACGCCTTCTGGTCGGTCGTGTTGGTGATGGTGACGACCACGGCGCGCAGGCCGCCGGTCTCCCCGGTGGGCAGGCCGGTCATGCTGACGTCGGAGGTCGCGTTGCCGGCGCCCTTGACGTCCTTCAGCTGCTTCTGGGCGGTGACGGCGGCGCGTTCGGTGTCGGCGTTGACCGACGCGGCGAACTCCGAGGCCCGGGCGGACACGGAGGCGGCCGCGGACGACGCCCGGCCGCTCGCGGACTCGATGATCGAGGAGGCGGCGGAGGCGATCGCGGAGGGCGGTGTCCCCGTGAAGTCGGAGGCGTTCGGCGGGGTGGGATTGGCGGAGGCCGCCCCGCTGTCGTTGTCGCTGTCCGAACTGCACGAGACCAGGAGGGACCCGCACGCGATCGCGGCCAGCAGGGCAGCGACATGCCGTGATCCGCCTCGGCCGGGGGTTGCGCGTCTGCTCATGGGTTTCGCCTCTTCCTGCCGTACGGGGCACGGGGGCTCGTCGGCTCGTCCACTTCCGTTCGTACGGACTCCCTCATGCTCCGTGCCGTGCGCGGTGGCGGCGAACCACGGGCGCCCATTGGGGTGGCGCGGGGAGCTCAGCGGCCGTGTCCCGTGCGGTCGAGCCACGCCTGGGACACCGCCAGGGCCGCCGCCATGATGCTCAGCTGCGGGTTGACCTCCGGGCAGGCCGGCAGGACCGAGCCGTCCGCGACGAGCACGCCGTGGACACCGCGCAGCCGTCCCTCGGGGTCGGCGGGAGCGCGCCCGGGATCGGCGCCCGCGGCCAC
This sequence comes from Streptomyces sp. M41(2017), assembly GCF_002078175.1. Lineage (GTDB taxonomy): Bacteria > Actinomycetota > Actinomycetes > Streptomycetales > Streptomycetaceae > Streptomyces. The sequence goes on from NZ_MWFK01000002.1 coordinate 946,026, forward strand.
GGTGCCGGTCGGGTGGAACGCCGAAAGGCGCAGATCGCGAGGCCCCACGCCCGCGAGGAGGTCGTCGAGCGCGTCGAGCGAGCGGGCCCGGGGCGCGCTCGCGACACCGGTGAGGACCTCCTCGGCGCCCGCGGCGAACAGCAGACGGCCCATGGCGCGTACGGCTGTCATCAGGCGGTCCCCGTCGCGCGGGTCGAGGGCGTAGCCGACCACGGTGCGGTCGCGGCCCACGACCCGGCCACAGGGGCGGTCGGCGATCATGGCGCCGAGGGTCGCGAGGTGGTCGGCGCCCTCCAGTTCGCGCCGCAGTTCGCGGCCGAGGCCCGGCAGGACGAAGCTGCCCATGCCCGGCGGGCTCGCGGTCGCCTCGACGAGGACACCGCGTTCGTGGAGTTCCTCGACGCCGACGCTCTGCAGCACGCCGCGCGAGGCTGTGACGGGTTCGGCGAAGCGTCCGGCGACGCTGGTGGCCGGGTGGACGCTGAGGTTGCGGCCCAGGCGGGGGTGCCCGCCGAGACCGGAGCGGCGCAGCAGCCCCGGTGTATGGAGTGTCCCGGCCGCGGCCACGACGAGGGGCGCGAGGATCTCCAGTTCGCTGCCGTCGGCCCGGCGGGCCAGCACCCCCGCGGCGCGGGGTCCGCCCGGCACGTCGCGGTCCAGCAGGACGCGGTGGGCGCGCACCCCGGTGACGATCCGGGCGCCCGCGGCGCAGGCGTCGGGCAGGACGGAGAGCTGGACGCTCTGTTTCGCGCCGGTCGGGCAGCCCACCACGCACTGGCAGGAGCCTTTGCAGCCGGGCGCGTTGCGGCGCAGGGGCGCGGCCCGCCAGCCGAGTCGTTCGGCGCCGGCCAGGGCGAGCAGGCCGTTGGTGCCGAGGACGTCGAGGGGTTGCGGCGCCACCCGGAGGGTGTGTTCCACCTCGTCGAGGAGGGGCCCGAATCCGTCGGCGAGCGCGAAGCCGAACGTGCCGCTCCAGCGGGCCAGGACGTGGTCCGGAGTCCGGTAGCAGGTGCCGGAGTTGACGACGGTGGTGCCGCCGACCGCGCGGCCGACCGGCAGCAGCAGCGGCGGGTTGCCGAGGGCGACGGTGGCGCCCCCGTCCCGGTACAGCTCGGCGAACCGGTCGAGGGGTGCCCGGCGTCCGAAGGAGGCCGTGGAGTGGTGCTCGCCCTCCTCCAGGACCACCACGTCGAGTCCGGCGCGGGCGAGGGTCCGGGCGGCCATGGCTCCGCCGGCGCCGGAGCCGACGACGATCACGTCGGCGGTGCTCCGGGCCGGCCAGTCACCGGCCGGGGTGCAGTCGAGCGGCGGGTCCGGGGGCGCCGCGGGTGGCGTGGGCGCGGGGCCGGCCATCATCCGTTCGGTGCCGGCGGCGAGCAGCACGGGAACCTTGAGGACGTCGAGGAACGGGGCGAGCCGGGGGTGCGCGGCGAGGGAGCCGAGGACGTCCTCGCGTTCACCAGGCGTGAGGGCGGTGAGGCGTCTGCCGGTACGCAGGACGGCGTACGTCTCCAGGGCGCCGACGGCGGTGCGGACACCGGCCCGGGCGGGCCGGGGCAGGCTGGTGAGGACCGTGTCGAGGCGGCTCGGCACGCGGGCGGGCCAGTCGGCGTCGCCCGAGTCGGCGAGGAGCGCCGCGACGAGTCCGTCGGCGGTCATCGGTCGCCCGCCTCGGCGTGCGCGGTCCCGTCGAGTTCCCAGGTCGCCTCGGGCCGCCAGCGCCCCCACCAGCGTTCCAGCACGATCCGGGCGTCGGCCGACTCGCTGTTGCGGCACACCGCGGGGGCTCCGTCCGGGGCGCGGTAGGTGAGGGTGAGGGTCCGCTTGGGGGGTTGTTCCACCTGAACGCGGATGCGGCGCAAGGCCGTTCGGCCGGTGACCGTCCACACGGGCAGGCCGAACGCGGCGCGGAAGCGTCCGAGGCCGAACCAGCCGACGGCGGAACGTTCGGGGCGCCGGGGCCAGGTCCGGCCGTGCCGGCGCAGCCGCAGGAAGACGAGCGGGGGCAGCCGGCGCAGAGCGGGCCGGGTGGACACGGCCGCGACGATCTCCAGCACGTCGCCGTCGCCGAGGTCGGCGTGCAGCCAGGTCCACCGGTGGGCGTTGCCGTGCCCGTAGATCCGGGCCGACGCTCCGGGCGCGCCGCGCAGGGTGAGGGTCGTGCCGCCGTACGTGAACGTGCCGTCGTAGGTGGCGCGGGCGGCCGGGAGCATCTGGGCCGCGGGGAGCAGGGGCCGGTTCCAGGACCAGCGGGGGAAGGTGAACAGCGCTTCCGCCTGCGGTCGTTCGTCGAGATTCCAGTGGAAGTCGCCGGCGGTACCGCTCAGGCGACCCGCCGTGCTGCTCACCCCGTCGGCGGCGAATCCGTCCGTCGGCCGGGTCCAGGGGACGGGTCCGAAGCGGGCGTGCGAGACCTCGCCGGCGCGGGGGAAGGCGGCGACCCAACCGTGCGCGACGGGTGCCGATCCGTCGGTGGGCGCGGTGAGTTCGTGGTGCACCCACACGCCGGTGCCGGTGTCGGGGTCGGTGAGGGTGGTGTACCAGACCTCGGTGCGGCCCGGAGTCCCGTTCCAACGGGGACCCGTGTGCCGCTCGGGGCGCTCGCGGCGGGGGAAGCGGAAGCCGAGCAGGAACGGGGCGAGGCCGGTGGCGGCGGGGAAGCGCAGGACTCCTTCGCCTGCTCGCGCCTCGCCGTCGTACAGCGTGAAGGGCAGCACGGTCATCGAGGTGAAGGGGTGGCGCGGGGTCACGGACTTCCAGCCGTCCAGGGTGAGACGGCAGCCGTCGACGGTGAACGCGAGCCGGTAGCGGATGCGTCGGCGGGCGATCGGTGAGATCTCCAACTCGCCCGTGGCGCCGCGGTCGTCGGTGTGTCCGGCGATCCGGACGCGGCCGGTGAGACGGGCGTGCGTCGTCCGGTGCGGGAGGAGGACCCGGTCGGCGTCGGCGCGCAGGTCGAGGCGCAGGCGCCGCTCGCCGGGGTCGCCGTCGATGCGGACCGTGCCGAGCATGGTCTCGGTGAACACGGTGCCCCTCACGCGAGGCCGTCCAGCATGATGCGCTCGGTCTCCCGCAGATAGGCGGCGGCCGCCGCGTGGGCCCGGGTGGCGTCCCCGTCGGTGACCGCCTCGACCACCGGCACCAGACGGTCGTGCGCCACCCCCGGATCGGTGAAGGGTCCCTTCAGGAGCGAGCGGACGGGCAGATAGGCGTTGAAGAGCGTATTGGTCAGCAGGACGTAGACACGGTTGCCGGTGGCCCGGGCCAGGGCCCGGTGCACCTCGATGTCGGCGAGCTGTACCGCGTCCGCGCCGTCGGCCCCGCGGACGGCGTCGAGCAGTGCGGCCAGTTCGGCGCGCTGGGCGCGGGTGCCCCGGGCGGCGGCCCGCTCGGCTATCAACGCGCCGATGCCGCGCCGGACTTCGAAGACCTCGCGCACCCATCCGGCGTCGTGCCGGACCAGCATCGGCAGCAGATCCGCCCCACCGAGCCGGGCGTAGTCCCTCACCCGGGTCCCGACGCCGTGCCTGGTCTCCAGCAGCCCGGCCTGGACGAGCCGGCCGAAGGCGTGCTTGAGCGAGGTGCGCGTGACGCCGTACCCGTCGGCGAGCCGTCGCTCCGGGGGCAGGTAACTCCCGGCCGGGTGGCGGCCGTCGAGGATGTCCGTGCGCAGTCGGTCCTCCAGGACGTCGACGATCGTCTCGCGGGGCAGAGCCTCCACGATTCCCCCTTCGGGCAGTGGCTGAGTGGATGAGCCACTGAACCAGTGGACCACCCTCAAGGTCAACCCCACGTACACAAGGTCGCATTGCCGGATCCTTACGTGAACTCCGTTGGCCGGACGGCGGGTTGGACCGGACCAACTTTGTGTGAATCGTTGACATGTACGCCGTGCGGCGTAATTCTGAGAGCGCTCTCAACCGGATACGGACGAGCCGCGTCCGCCGACATCCACCTCGCTGAACCCCCACATCAAGGAGGCAGAGAGTGCGCGCGACATCCAGATGGACGACCTGGACCCTGGCCGCTGCCACGCTCACGACGACCCTGCTCACCTTCGGCACGCCCTCCCGTGCCGAGGCGGCGGTCCCCGCGACCATCCCCCTCACGTTCACGAACAACTCGGGCCGCAACGAACCCGTCTACATCTACGACCTCGGCACCCAGCTCTCGACGGGACAGCAGGGCTGGGCCGACGCGGGCGGCGCTTTCCACGCCTGGCCGGCGGGCGGCAACCCGCCGACTCCCGCGCCCGACGCGTCGATCGTGGGCCCGGCCAACGGGCAGACGAAGACGATCCAGTTGCCCAAGTTCTCCGGGCGGCTCTACTTCTCGTTCGGGCAGAAGCTCGACTTCCGCGTGACGACCGGCGGTCTCGTGCAGCCGGCCGTGCAGAATCCGAGCGACCCGAACCACAACATCCTCTTCAACTGGTCCGAGTACACGCTCAACGACTCCGGCCTGTGGATCAACAGCACCCAGGTCGACATGTTCTCCGCCCCGTACGCCGTCGGCGTCAAGGCGTCCGACGGGACCACGAAGACCACCGGGCACCTCAAGGCGGGCGGGTACACCGGCTTCTTCAACGCGCTGCGGAGCCAGCCGGGCGGCTGGGCGAACCTGATCCAGACCCGGTCCGACGGCACCGTGCTGCGGGCGCTCGCACCGGGGCACGGCATCGAGGGGGGCGCGCTTCCGGCCACCGTGATGGACGACTACGTCAACCGCGTCTGGCAGAAGTACAGCTCCTCGACGCTGACGGTGACACCGTTCGGCGACCAGCCGAACACGAAGTACTTCGGCCGGGTCTCCGGCAACGTCATGAACTTCACCAACAGCTCCGGCGCCGTCGTCACCAGCTTCCAGAAGCCCGACTCGGACAGCATCTTCGGCTGCTACAAGAAGCTCGACGCGCCCAACGACCTGGTACGGGGCCCCATTTCACGCACCCTGTGCGCGGGCTTCAACCGCTCGACGCTGCTGACCAATCCCAATCAGCCGGACGCCAACTCCGCCAACTTCTACGCGGACTCGGTGACCAACCAGTACGCCCGCAAGATCCACGCGCAGATGGCCGACGGCAAGGCCTACGCGTTCGCCTTCGACGACGTCGGCAACTACGAGTCCCTCGTCCACGACGGCAACCCGCAGCAGGCCTACGTGACGCTGGACCCCTTCAGCTGACCGACGCACGGGGGCGGGACGGGGCGGGTGCCGGGACAGGGCACCCGCCCCGTCTCCCTTCCCTGTGCCGCCCTACTCGCCACCGGGCCGGGCCGGCCGGGGAGCGAGACTGCGGTCCACCAGGTCGCGCCAGCCGGACTCCAGGCGCTCCAGGGGCATTCCGCGCTGCCGGGTGAGATGGCTGACGAGCACCGGGTCCAGGTAGCCCATCAGGGTCTGGGCGACCAGTTCGACATCCGCGCCCGAGCCCGCCTGGCGCAGCAGCATGCAGACGTGCATCAGCCGCACCCGGTACGGCGCGGACGTGAAACGGCGGCTCGCGTCGGGCTCGGCGGCGAGGTACAGGTCGAGCTGCTCCGAGGTCTGGCGCAGAGTGCGGCAGCCGAAGGCGCGCAGCCGCTCCGCCGGTTCGGCACCGGGCCCCAGGGGCGCCGGGCCGGCCATGAAGGCGGCCTGGAAGCGCTGCTCGGTGTGGTCGAGCAGTGCCATCAGCAGGCCGGTGCGGTCGCCGAAGCGCCGGAAGACGGTCCCCTTGCCCACCGCCGCGGCGGTGGCGACGGCCTCCATCGTGAGCCGGTCCACTCCCTGCTCCTCGACCAGGCGGGCGGCGGCCTCCAGGAGTCGCGCGCGGTTGCGGGCCGCGTCGGCGCGCAGCGGGGCGGCGCCGGGGGCGGTCAGCTCCATCAGAACGGGCTCGTCGGACGGGTCCTGTCGCTTCGGGAACGGTGGGAGTGGCGTGGACATGAACCCAGCGTAACGGCAATCGGGGCCAACTGGACTGCGGTCCGCTTCGGTGATAAACCTGTAAGCGGACCTCGGTCCGGTTTGTTGCCGCAGTGTTTCAGCGTTTCCAGTATCGGGAGATATCCATGTCCGTTCGCATCCTCGCGCTCGTCGGCAGCCTGCGCGCCGGTTCCCACAACCGTCAGCTCGCCGAGGCGGCCGTGAAGCTCGCCCCGGAGGGTGCCGAGGTCGAGCTCTTCGAGGGCCTCGCCGAGATCCCCTTCTACAACGAGGACATCGACATCGAGGGCGATGTTCCCCCCGCCGCCGCCCGGCTGCGTGAGGTGGCCGGCTCCGCCGACGCCTTCCTGCTCTTCTCCCCCGAGTACAACGGCACCATCCCGGCCGTGCTGAAGAACGCCATCGACTGGCTGTCCCGTCCCTACGGCGCCGGCGCCTTCAGCGGCAAGCCGGTCGTCGTGGTCGGCACCGCGTACGGCCAGTTCGGCGGCGTGTGGGCGCAGGACGAGGCCCGCAAGGCCGTGGGCATCGCCGGCGGCACCGTCCTCGAGGACGTCAAGCTCTCCGTCCCCGGCTCCGTGGTCCGCTTCGCGGAGACGCACCCGGCCGACGACGCGGAGGTCGCCGCCCAGATCGCCGAGGTCGTGAACCGTCTGCACAGCCACGTCGGCGCGGTCGAGGTCGCCTGACAACTCGCTTGTGGGCCGGTCCGGTTGACCCGGGCCGGCCCTCGGCATGTCGCGGCTCGGTCACCACGCGTCCCAAGATCGCCACGACCCTGGCGGAGCGGCGGCCTCCGCGACAGGATGCCCGCATGAAGAGTGATCTCTTTTCCAGTGACCACATGGTGCAGCCCGCCGTCGCGGCGGGCATGACGCTGCAGAACGCCAAATCCATCAAGTACGCCGTCCAGGGGGAGATGTTCGCGCGCCAGGGCGCGATGGTCGCCTACCGGGGCAGCCTCCAGTTCGAGCGCAAGGGCCAGGGCGTGGGCGGCATGCTCAAGCGTGCCGTCACCGGTGAGGGGCTTCCGCTGATGACCGTCCGCGGGCAGGGCGAGGCCTGGTTCGCGCACGAGGCGCAGAACTGCTTCATCGTGGGCATCGAGCCGGGCGACGTCTTCACGGTCAACGGCCGCAACGTCCTGTGCTTCGACGCCACGCTGTCGTACGACATCAAGACCGTGAAGGGTGCGGGCATCACCGGCGGTGGCCTGTTCAACAGTGTCTTCACCGGCCACGGCGACCTGGGCCTGATATGCGAGGGCAACCCGCTGGTCATTCCCGTCACGCAGCAGCAGCCGGTGTTCGTCGACACGGACGCCGTCGTCGGCTGGACCGCTCATCTGCGGACCTCCCTGCACCGGTCGCAGTCCATCGGCTCGATGATCCGCGGGGGATCCGGCGAGGCGGTGCAGCTGAAGCTGGAGGGCGAGGGCTATGTGGTCGTGCGGCCCAGTGAGGTGACGCCCCAGAAGCAGCAGCACTGACCGACAGCGGTCCGGCAAGCGGGGGCCGGGGGTGTCACGCCGTGTCGGCGTGGCACCCCCGGCCCGTGGGTCCGTCCGTCAGTGCTTCGCGGCGGGGGTGTTGGCCGCGGTGACGTTCACCGCCGCCCAGGCCCTGCCCACCGCCTTGTACTCGGTGCCGGTCGACCCGTACAGGTCCGCGGCGGCCTTGAGCGTGGCCTTGCGCGCGTCATGGAAGTCGGTCGTCGAGACCATGTAGCGGGTCAGCGCCCGGTAGAAGACGGCCGTCGCCTTGGTCCGGCCGATGCCGGTCACGCGGGAACCGTCGTACGTCGGCGAGTCGTAGGTCACGCCGCCGATCGTCTTGCGTCCGCTGCCCTCGGCGAGCAGGTAGTACGCGTGCGAGGAGACACCGGAACCGGCGTGCACCTCGGTGTCGTAGGCGGCGGGCGACCAGTAGTCGACGGCCTCCTCCAGGAGGTCGAGGGACGGGTGGTCCAGGCGGCGCAGGAACTTCTGCGCGAGGCCCAGCTTCTCGCCCACCAGGTAGTTCGGCGGGTTCTTCGGGTTCTTCGCCGCGAACTCGACGTTCGAGCCGAAGATGTCGGCCAGCGACTCGTTGAGGGAGCCGGGCTCGCCGTACTGGTTGCCCTCGTCGTCCACGCGGGTGGGTTCGAGCGCCGCGGTCGCGTCGACGACTCCGTGGGTCAGCTCGTGCCCGGTGACGTCGAGCACGACGAGCGGCTTCTTGAAGTACCGGCCGTCTCCGTCGCCGTACAGCATGCAGCCGCACGTCGAGTCCCAGAACGCGTTGCCGACCTTGTTGCCGAAGTGGACCATCCCGCGGGCGCCGGCGCTGTTGTTCTTGATGCCCTTGCGGCCGAACGTCTTCTTGTAGAAGTCCAGCGTCTTGGTGATGCCGTACTGCGCGTCCACCGCGGCGCTGGCCCGGGAGGCGGTGGTGCCGGTGCCCCACTTGTTGTCGCCGTCGGTGATCTTCTTGCCCCGCGTGAAGGACTCCAGCTCCTGTCCCCTGGCGTCCCGGGTCTCCGTGTTCCACCGGGTCGGGTCCTTGAGGACATAGCTGGTCCGGGCGGTCCGTGTGGTGGTCAGCGCCACCTTCCCGGCGAAGAGCGAGGCACCGCTTCCGGTCGCCGTCGCCGGGTAGTGGCCCGCTCGCGCGGCGCTCGTGAGCCCCGGGAGTCCGGCCGTGAGACCGGTCTGCGGGGTGGCGCTGCCGCCTCGCTCGCGCAGGGTGTCGGCCAGGGACGGCGAGATGAACTCGTCGTTGTCCGGGATGCTGCTGCGGATCCTGCCGGTGCGGGCGTCCACGACGACCGTGCGGGAGCCGCCGGCCTCCGTGGTGCCGCTGTCCGTGACGGTCACCTGATAGGCGAGCGCGGCGGCGCCCTCGCGGGCGTCCACGACGAGTCGGGCGGCGCCCGCGTCGCCCCGGGCCGCGTCGGCCGCCTTCCGCTCGGCCTGCTCGGGCGTCAGTTCCGCCCGGACGGTGGCGGGCTCGACCGTATGACCGGCGGCCCGGGTCACGCCCAGGTACTGCGACCGGTCGCCGAGGTGCACGACCAGGTCACCGCCGAGGACCGGCAGCCCCTGGTGGGCGCGGACGAACCGCACGTGCTGCTTGCCGTCGGGGTCCGTCATCACGTCCTTGGCCCGCAGGGTGTCGCCCTGAGCCACCCCGGTGTCCTCCGCATGAGCGAAGGCGGCCGCCCTGGCCGCCGCCACGGGCGACGAGGACGCGGCCGCCGCGCGGGCGGGAGTGTCGGGCACGGCCGCGAGGGCGGGGCCCGGAAGCGTGGCGGCCGTCGTCACGGCGACGGCTATGGCCACGCGGCGTATGTGGGGTCTACGCACTGAGTTCCTTCGGTACGGGGCGGCCGGCGACGCCAACCGCCCGGTGGCACGGCGCCGTTCGGCGCCGCGGGGGCCGGTCGGGCCCCGGGTGACCACCGGCCGACGTGCCCGCCGGTGCGTCGACCGGACAGATGTGACCGGCCAGGAACCGGTTGCCTGCCGGGACCTGCCGGACCGCTGATGTGACCCATGTCGCACGGGGGACGAGACGCACGGCACAGCACGGAACGACACGGCACGGCACGGCCGAGGGGCCCGGCCGGTCGGGCGGGGACGGACGCGGCGTGCTCAGCTGTCGACGGCTCCGGAGCCGCCCGAGCCTTCAGACCGTCCGCTCGGCCAACGCCGAGAGCAGGGTGCCCAGTTCGTCGACGGGGCCGGGTGCGAGCCGCAGCGCCGTCAGCCGCGTCCACGCTTCGGCGAGGTGGCGTCGGGCCTCGTGTTCGGCCCGGGTGCGTCCCCCGGCCCGCTCGACGAGGGTCGCCGCGCGACGAGCGCGGTCGCCGTCGAGGGCGCCCGGGGCAGTGAGGAGTTCGGCGAGTTCGGCGCTTCCTCGCGCCGCGTCGAGGGCGACCAGGACCGGCAGTGTCTTCTTCCCCTGGCGCAGATCACCGTGGACCGGCTTGCCGGTGCGCTCCGGTTCGCCCCAGATGCCGAGCACGTCGTCCGCGATCTGGAACGCGACGCCCAGGTGCCTTCCGACGAGGTCGAGTTGCCCTGCCGTGCAGTCCGGAGCACCCGCCAGCCGCGCGCCGAGCGCGAGCGCGCAGCCGAGCAGCGCACCCGTCTTGCGCTCGGCCATGGTCACGTACTCCCCCGCGCGGACCGCCTCCGGCCCGGTCCAGGGTCGCTGCGCGAAGAGCAGGTCGTCGGCCTGGCCGCCGACCAGGTCACCGAGGGCAGTGGTCAACTGCCGTACGGCAGCGCCCGCGTGAGGCGTGACGGCGAGGGTCTCGACACCCAGGGCGAACAGCGCGTCGCCCGCGAGCACGGCGGGCCCGGTGCCGTACGCCTTCCACAGCGCGGGGCGGCCGCGGCGCAGCGCGTCGCCGTCCATGATGTCGTCGTGGAGCAGCGAGAACGTGTGGACGAGTTCCACGGCCACGGCTCCCGGCACGCCCGCCGCCCCTGCCCCGGACACCGCCTCGGCGCCGAGCACGGCCAGCGCCTGCCGGATCCCCTTGCCCCGGCCGGGGCCGGCGGGCGCGCCGTCGGTCTCGCGCAGACCCAGCGTGTAGCGGGCCATCTCCGCGACCCAGGGGTGCAGTCCGTCGATCGCGTCCGTCAGGGCGGGAGCGGTGAGGTCGCGGCAGCGACGCAGGATGGACGGGGCGTCGGGCGGCGCCGTACCGGTGCGGGGCCCGGCCCCGGCCGGTGGCGCGGTCGTCCCGGCCGCGGTCCCCGGCGCTGTCGCCGGCACAGCCGGTGTCATAACCGGTGCCGTTGCCGTCGCCGTGTCCGTCGGCACGGCCGGAGCCGTGGTCGCCGTCGTGGACCGGTGCAGGGCCGTCGGTGTCATCGTGCCGCCTCCGCTCCGGTGCGCTCCGGCCCCAACCCGAGTTCCGTGCGGGCCCGTTCCACCATCTGCCGGGCGTGCCGGAGACCGATGCCGTCCAGAACATCGGCCAACTCGGCCAGTTCGGCGGCGGTTTCGTCGCGGTCCCGGCCCAGTCGGGCCAGGGACTTGGCGAGGCCCAGCCTGGACAGCGCCCGTCCGCGTGGCTCGCTCATCTCCTCGAACTCCGCGAGCGCCTCGGCGTAGACGTCGCGGGCCTCGGCGTAACGGCCGGCGCGGTAGAGGACGTTGCCGCGCATCTTGTGGTTGTACGCGAGGGCACCGGAGAGCTTCATGGCGCGGCAGGACGCCTCCGCCTCGGTCAGCAGCTCCAGGGCGCGTCCGGTGTCTCCGTCACGCACGGAGACGATGTCCGCGAGGCCGCGCAGCGCCCAGGCGTGGCCGCGCCGGTCCTCGGCGCCTGCGGCTATGCCGGCCGCCTCCTCGAAGAGGGCGTACGCGGTGTCGTAGGCGCCGGTGTTGCGGTGGATCTGGGCGATGCCTTCCAGGGCCCACACCGTGTGGCGGGCCTCGCCGCGCTTGCGGGCCTCGGCCAGCAGCTGTTCGTGGAGGGTGGTCACCGCCTCGTAGTCGCCCTGGATGCGGCCGGTCTCGGCCATGCCGGCCAGGGAGTAGCCGCGCACCACGATGTCCCCGGACGCGCCGCCGAGTTCGGCGGCGAGCCGCAGCAGGCGCCACGCCAGCGGGAACGCGCCGCGCTGCCGGGCCAGCGTTCCGCCGCTCCACAGCGCCCACGCCATCGCGGCACCGTCGCCGGCGTCCCGCGCCGTGCGGTAACTCGCCTTCCACGCGCGGTCCGCGTCCGCCACCTGCCCGAGCCTGCGGTGCGCCTCGGCGACCGCGAGCCCCGATCGGGCGGCCTCGGTCCGCTCCCCCGCGCGCTCGGCGGCGCGCAGTTGCTCGGTGCCCGCCGCGAGGACGTCGGTCAGTGAGGAGTTCACGGACAGGGTGGTCAGAGCGCCCTGGTACTCCGGGGCGAAGGCCTTGCCGTACATGAATGCCTTTCCGTCTGCCACCGTCCGGCCGCGGTCGGTGCGGCCCGGAGGTGTGCTGTAGCTGACTGTCGTGCGGCGCTGACGTGGGAACATCCCGGCTCCTCGACGTACACACGGCATGTATACGCAAGGTGTATAGTTCGTCCGGTTTTCCTGCGTGAATTCCCGCTCGATGATGATGGCGGTGTCCGCCGCTCGTTGCCGATCAAGACGACGAACGGGTTCGCGGGGTTGCCTCCCGGCCCGAATCACGTTGCGAGGGAGCCCGAACGGGCCGGAGGATGACGGCGGTCCACCTCCTCGCGACGGAAAGCAGGCACGGATGTCCGCAGGCCCGATGCACGCCGACGAGGCACCGATCGACGGTCCGCTCGTACGGCGGCTGCTGGCCGCGCAGTTCCCGCGGTGGGCCCGACTGCCGCTCAGGCGCGTCGAGTCGGCCGGAACCGTCAACGCCCTCTACCGGCTCGGCGACGACCTGGCCGTGCGGCTCCCCCGCGTGCCGGGCGGTGCCGAGGACGTGGCCAAGGAGGCGACCTGGCTGCCCCGGCTCGCTCCGCTCCTCCCCGTCCCCGTACCGGAGATCATCGGTGTCGGTACCGCGGCCGAGGGTTACCCGTGGCAGTGGAGCGTGTTGCGGTGGATCGACGGCGAACTGCCCGTCGCGGGCGCCCTGTCCGACGCGCGGGGCCTGGCGGCCGACCTCGGCGCCTTCGTCGCCGCGCTGCGCCGGGCCGGTCTTCCGGACGGTCCGCGCGCCTACCGCGGTGACCCCCTGAAGACCGTGGACGCCGAGACGCGCTCGGCGATCGAGGAGTTGCGGGGTGCGATCGACACCGGGGAAGCGACGGCGGCCTGGGAGGAAGCCCTCGCGGCACCGGTGTGGACGGGGCCGCCCGTCTGGCTCCACTCGGACCTGATGCCGATGAACCTCCTGACCCGCGGGGGCCGCCTCGCGGCCGTCATCGACTTCGGCACGCTCGGCACCGGCGATCCCGCCTGCGACCTCGTCCCGGCCTGGAATCTGCTTCCCCCGGAGGCGCGCGGCGTCTTCCGGGACATCGCGGGCGCCGACGACGCCGTGTGGGCGCGGGGCCGCGGCTGGACCCTGTCCATGGCTCTGATCCAACTGCCGTACTACCGCACGACGAACCCGGTGATGGCGGCCAACGCCGAGCACGTGATCCGCGCGGTGCTGACGGAGCGCCGCTCCCGCTAGCGGGTGCCGTCCTGTTCCCGCTCAGTCCACCAGAGCCTGCGTCCCGAGGACGCCGAGGAGGGCGACGCGTTCGGCGTCCCGCGTGCCGGGCTCGGCCGTGTAGACCATGATCCGCAGGTCGTTGCCGGCGACGCCCAGCACGTCGCAGTCCAGCGTCACCGCACCCACCTGCGGATGGTCGACGGTCTTGCGCGCGGCCTCGTGGTGGGCGACGGCGCCGGAGTCCCACAGCTCCGCGAACCGGGCGCTCGCCGCCCGCAGGTCGGCGATCAGCCGGCGCAGGCCCTGATCGGCCGGATAGCGGCTCGCCGTCACGCGCAGGTCCGCCGCGAGCGTCGCCTCGAAGGTCCGCCGTTCCTCCGGCGTGTGCCGGACGCGGCTGCCGGGGCCGACGAAGTTGCGCCAGACGCCGTTGCGTTCGTTTCCGCGCCATCCCGAGGGGTCGCCCAGCAGGGCGGCGTAGAGCGGGTTGGCCAGCAGCAGGTTCCACGCCGCGTCGAACACCGCGACGGGTGTCCCCGCCAGCCGGTCCAGCATCCGGTGGACGCCCGGTGTGATGTGGGTGGGCACCATGCCCCGGCCCGGCGGGACGAGTCCCGCCACGTGGAAGAGGTGCTCGCGCTCCGCCGCGGTCACCCGCAGCGCCCGTCCGAGGGCTTCGACGACCTGCTCCGAGGGGTTGGCGGCCCGGCCCTGTTCCAGCCGGGTGATGTAGTCGACCGAGATCCCCGCGAGGAGGGCCAGCTCCTCGCGGCGCAGGCCCGCGGCGCGCCGGTGGCCGCCGCCGGGCAGTCCCGCCGCCTCCGGGGAGACCCGGTCGCGCCAGAGCCGTACCGTCCGCCCGAACTCGGTGCTCGCCATGCCCTCAACTGTGCACCCAGGCGCGGTCGGGTGCCTGGTACCGGGAGTCCCAGGAAGACGGGACGCCTGGCTGTCGGCACCACGCCGACCGATGCTGGGTCCATGACCACCACATTGATCACCGGAGCGAACAAGGGTCTCGGCTTCGAGACCGCCCGCCGACTCGTCGCGGCGGGCCACACCGTCTACGTGGGCAGCCGCGACGCGGAGCGGGGGCGCCGCGCCGCCGGGGAACTGGGGGCGCGCCCCCTCCTCATCGACGTCACCGACGACGCCTCCGTCGCCGCTGCGGCGAAGACCGTCGAGGCCGAGGGCGGCCTGGACGTCCTGATCAACAACGCCGGCATCGAGGGGCGCGGCGAGGGCAACGGCGTGATCGGTGCCGCCGACACGACCGCGGACACGATGCGCGAGCTGTTCGAGACGAACGTCTTCGGCCTGGTCCGCGTCACCCATGCCTTCCTGCCGCTCCTCCGGCGGTCCGCCGCCCCCGTCATGGTGAACGTCAGCAGCGGCCTGGCCTCCCTGACGGGGATGAGCGACGCCGCCTCGCCCGGCCACTTCTACCCGGGCATCGCGTACCCCGCCTCCAAGACGAGCGTCAACATGATCACCGTGCAGTACGCGAAGGCGTTCCCCGACATCCGGGTCAACGCCGTGGAACCCGGCTTCACGGCCACCGACCTCAACGGCAACACCGGGGTCCAGACCGTGGAGCAGGGCGCCGAGATCATCGTCCGTATGGCACGCCTCGGCCAGGACGGCCCGACCGGCGGGTACTTCGACGCGCAGGGCCCGCTCCCCTGGTGACACCGCACGTCCGGCGGACTCCGCCCCCCCCCGAATGGAACACCCATTCGAATATGGAGGTACGCTGGCCGTATGGCCATGCACCTCCAGGGCTCGCTCTTCGACCAGACGGACGAGCTGCACCTGGGTCCGCTGAACGGGACGCGCCGCACCACGCTGGGTGCCGGCGCCTGGATCGACCTGCTGCCGGGCTGGCTCGGCGGGGCGGACGAGCTGTTCGCCCGGCTCTCCGCCGAGGTGCCGTGGCGGGCCGAACGCCGCCAGATGTACGAGCAGGTGGTCGACGTCCCCCGGCTGCTCTCGTACTACCGGGCGGGCGACGCACTGCCGCACCCGGCTCTCGACGAGGCACGCGACGCGCTGTCCGCCCACTACGCCGGAGAACTCGGCGAGCCCTTCACCACGGCGGGCCTCTGCTACTACCGGGACGGCCGCGACAGCGTGGCCTGGCACGGGGACCGGATCGGCCGGGGAGCGCGGGAGGACACGATGGTCGCCATCCTCTCCGTGGGCGCACCGCGCGACCTGCTGCTGCGGCCCCGGGGTGGCGGCGGGACCGTGCGGCGGCCGCTGGGCCACGGCGACCTCGTCGTGATGGGCGGTTCCTGCCAGCGCACCTGGGAGCACGCGATCCCCAAATCGGCGCGGGCGACGGGCCCCCGCATCAGCATCCAGTTCCGGCCCACCGGCGTGAACTGACCCGGCGCCGCCCCGACCCGGTCCCTCAGGGGGCGAGCTGGGCCTGCACCGCCGGCGCGTACCGGTCGACGATGTCGTCGACGGAGGTGGCCCGCAGATGGGTGCCGCGCGCGATGCCGTACATCACGCCGAGGCCGAGCAGGGTGCTCACGGCGAGTTCGGCGCGCAGGCCCGCCCCCGGTCCGCTCAGCCGCTCCGCGAGACGCTCACTGACCTGGGTACGGAAGTTGGCGCGCAGTATGTCGCCCTGCTCCCCCTGGAGCGGGGCGAAGACGATCCGCAGGACGGGGTCGGCGCCCCGTTGCGTCTGGCCTTCGAGGAGGTGCCGGACCATGTGCCGGCCCAGCTCCTCCAGCGGGGCGTCGAGCAGGGCGTCGGCGTCGGACTCGAAGGACATCACGCGGGCGAACAGGGCGTCCTTGTTGCCGAAGTACTTCAGGATCAGCGGCGCGCTCACCCCGGCCCGGTCGGCGACCGCCTTGAGCGTGATGTCCGCGTGCGCGTGCCGGGCGAGCAGATACCGGGCCGCGCGCAGGATGGCCGCCCTGCTGGCCTCGGCGTCACGGCGGGGCGCCGCGGGGGCGGCGACCGTGCCCCCGGCCGGCGTCCCGGCGCCCGGCCGGTCGCCGGGCCCCGGGACGGTCGCGGGCGCGGTCAGGCCGGTGGGGGGCGTGGTCACGGTGCTCAGGCTCCTTCGAGGGCCTCGTCGCGGGACGCGCCGGTACGGCTGCCGGTGCGCGGGGTCACGCGTGAGGCGGGGTCGGTGGGGATCGACAGGGCGGCCGCGCAGGCCACCAGTGCGACCGTACCCGCCATGGCGAAGGCCAGCAGATAGCCGTGCAGCGTCGGTATCGGGGCACCGGCGACGAGACTCGTGTGGTGGACGAGTACGGCGGCCACCGCGGCGCTGCACACCGCCTGCCCGATCGTGCGCATCAGGACGTTGACGCCGTTGGCGGACGCGGTCTGGCCCGCCGGAACGGCGCGCAGGATGAGGGTCGGCAGGGCGGAGTACGCGAACGTGGTGCCGATCGCGCAGACCGTGGCTCCGATGATGATCATCCACAGGTCGCGGCTGTCCAGGATCCGTATCGCGTAGCCGGAGGCGATGATCGCGGTGCCGAGGGCCAGCGTGACGCGCGGGCCGCGCGCCGCCGAGATACGCGCCGAGACGGGTGACAGGAAGAGCATGGTCACTCCGCCGGGCAGCAGGCACAGGCCGGTCGCCACGATGGACAGCCCCAGGCCGTAGCCGGTGGCCTCGGGCGCCTGCACGAGCTGGGCCGTGACCAGGGAGTTGCCGTAGAAGGCGAACCCGGTGAGCAGGGCGGCGATGTGGGGCAGGGCGACACGCGGACGGGCGGCCAGCCTCAGGTCGACGAGGGGGCTCACGGCCCGCAGCTGCTGCCGCACCCACACGGTGAGGATCACGGCGCAGGCGGCGAACAGTCCGAGGATGCTCGGACTGGTCCAGCCCCAGGTGCCGCCCTGCGACACGGCGAGGAGCAGGCACACCAGACCGGCGGCCAGACCCATCGCTCCCAGGGTGTCGAAACGGCCGGGTTCGCGCACCGGGGACTCGCGCACCGCCCACCAGGCGAGCGTGAGTCCGACGACGCCGAGGGCGGTCGTGGCCCAGAACATCACGTGCCAGTTCGCGTACTGGACGATGAGGGCGGCGAGCGGGAGACCGAGTGCCGCGCCGATGCCCACCGTGGAGCTCATCAGGGCGACGGCGGAACCGGTGCGCTCGGGCGGCAGTTCGTCCCGCAGGATGCTGATCGACAGGGGTACGACGGCCGCCGCCGCGCCCTGGAGCGCCCGCGCCACGATCAGGATGCCGATGTCCGAGGTGAGCGCGCACATCAGCGAGCCGACCGTCATCAGCCCGAGGGCCATCAGCAGGACACGCCGCTTGCCGTACATGTCACCGGCGCGGCCGAGGACAGGGGTCAGTACCGCTCCGGAGAGGAGGGTCGCGGTGACCATCCAGGAGACCGCACCCGCAGAGGCGCCGGTGAGCCGGGGAAGGTCGGGCAGCAGCGGGACGACCACCGTCTGCATGACGGCCATCAGGATCCCGCCGAACGCGAGGACGGGAATCGCGAGCCGCTCGCGCAGAGCCGCCATGAACACTCCAGGAGTAGGCATGAAAAAGGGGTGAATGACAATTCACCTTACCGGTGAATTGTCATTCACCCCAAGCCGTGCCGTCCCTTCCACAGCGAAAGGAGGGCCGCCCCTGCCGGGACGGCCCTCCTCCTCGGCCGCCGTGCCGGCCTCCGCGCCGCCCTACCGGTGCGAGCGGGCCTGCACGCTCCGGGCCACCTTGGGGCCGAGCCAGCGCTTGAAGCGGCGCAGCGCCTCCAGCCGTCCGGCCGCGCGGTCGATCCGGTAGTAGAGCTGCGGCGGGACGTACGGCAGGAGCGGCGAGTGCCGCTGGCCGAGCAGCGCGAACATCTGGGCCGGTGGCAGACGGATGTAGCGCGGCAGGTTCTCGTACCACTGGGCGCTGTGCCGGGCGGCGCTCTGCACCGGCAGGAGTTCCGCCCTGCGCTCACGCCCGTAGGCGTCGAGGGCGGTCTCCAGGTCCGCGTGCCCCTTCAGCGCGCGGGCCAGCGCGATGGCGTCCTCCAGGGCGAGGGTGGTGCCCGCGCCGATGGAGTAGTGGGTGGTGTGCGCGGCGTCGCCGAGCAGGACGAGGTTGCCGCGGTGCCAGGTGCGATTCGTCAGGGTCCGGAAGGTGAGCCACTGGGCGGCCCCGTCCGGCTGCGCCCGGCCGATCAGTCCGTGCCCGTCGAGCAGGTCGGCGAAGAGTTTCTCCAGGAGGGCGAGACCGTCGGCCTCGCTCGCCGCGTCGAGCCCGAGGCCGGTCCAGGTCTCCGGGGAGCATTCGACGACCAGCGTGCTGCGGTCGTCGCCGAACCGGTAGGCGTAGCACCACACCCAGCCGTGGTCCGTCTCCACGAAGGAGAAGGTGAAGGAGTCGAAGACCCGGGTGGTGCCGAGCCAGACGTAGTAGTTGCTCCCGACGGCGGTCTCCGTGCCGAAGTGATCGGCATGGCGCTCGCGCAGGGCGCTGTTGACGCCGTCCCCGGCGACGACGAGGTCGGCGTCGGGCAGCTCGTCGGGGGTGATCTCCCGTTCGTACTCGACGCGCACCCCGAGCGATCGGGCCCGCTCGGCGAGCAGGTCGAGCATGCGGCGGCGGCCGATGCCGAATCCCTCGTCGCCGGGATGGACCGTGGTCCGGTCGCCGACATGGGCGACTCCGTCGTTCCAGCAGACCGAGTTCTCGCGGACCGCGAGGGCGGACACGGGGTCGCCCTCACGCAGTTTGTCGAGCAGGCCCGCCCAGTAGGTCACGCCCCAGCCGTACGTGGATCCGGCCGGGTTCCGCTCATGGACGGTGATGTCATGGGACGGATCCTGGAGCTTCATCAGGATCGAGAAATACAGGCTTGCGGGTCCGCCACCGACGCACGCGATCTTCACGCGCACTCCCCTATGTTGCACAAAGCGGTCAATTGATCACGAAGAGTAGCAGGGCTCGGCGCACCGGGAGTTCACGCCAGTTCACGGGGGTGATCGCCGCCACTCGGCGCGGCCCACCACAGCAAGATCATCGACAACGGGCCGGTCCGCCGCAGGATTTGCTTCGGTGCCGCGTCGCGAGCGCCCCCGGCAGCAAGATCATCTTCGTTCAATCTTGCACGACATGTGTGTGAATGTCCTGATCGCAGCCAACCGACATTCGGCGATTTCTCCCGCTGTTTGACGATCCGATAGGCATACCGGGTCAGCAACTCAGCCGATTCCAGGAGCAGTCCGCATGCCGGAACTCACCCGCCGCCGCGCCCTCGGGGCGGCCGCCGCCCTCGCCACGGCCGCCGGGGCCCAGGCCCTCACCACCTCGTCGGCGTTCGCCTCCCCCACGGGGACGACAGCCGACGAGCACCACCACGGCGGACCCGAGGTCTTCGACGAGGTCTTCCGGGGGCGCCGGATAGAAGGCCGTCCGGTCACCGGGGGCGGCCACCACCACGGCGGCGGATACGCCGTGTTCATCGACGGCGTTGAACTGCACGTGATGAGCAACGCCGACGGCAGCTGGATCAGCGTCGTCAGTCACTACGACCCCGTGCCGACCCCGCGTGCCGCCGCCCGCGCCGCCGTCGTCGAGCTGCAGGGGGCACCGCTCGTGCCCTTCGCCGCCAACTGAACCACCCAGCAAGCAGATCGTGGAGTCCCGCACATGACCGTACGCAAGAACCAGGCGAGCCTGACCACGGACGAGAAGCGGCGTTTCGTCGACGCGCTGGTCCAGCTCAAACGCAGTGGCCGGTACGACGCCTTCGTCACGACGCACAACGCCTTCATCCTCGGCGACACCGACAACGGCGAGCGCACCGGCCACCGTTCACCGTCGTTCCTGCCCTGGCACCGCAGATTCCTGCTGGAGTTCGAGCGGGCCCTGCAGTCCGTGGACGCCTCGGTGGCGCTCCCGTACTGGGACTGGACCGCCGACCGCACCACGCGCTCCTCGCTGTGGGCACCCGACTTCCTCGGGGGCACCGGACGCAGCCTCGACGGCCGGGTGATGGACGGCCCGTTCGCCGCCGCGGCCGGCAACTGGCCGGTCTCCGTGCGCGTGGACACCCGGACCTATCTGCGTAGGTCGCTGGGGACCGGGGTGCGTGAGCTGCCCACCCGCGCCGAGGTCGAGTCGGTGCTGTCGATGCCGACGTACGACATGGCGCCCTGGAACAGTGCCTCGGACGGGTTCCGCAACCACCTGGAGGGGTGGCGGGGCGTCAATCTGCACAACCGGGTGCACGTCTGGGTGGGCGGGCAGATGGGCACCGGCGTCTCCCCGAACGACCCGGTCTTCTGGCTCCACCACGCCTACATCGACAAACTGTGGGCGCGGTGGCAGCGCCTGCACCCGGCCTCCGGGTACGTGCCGGTCGCTGGCACGCCGAACGTCGTCGACCTGGACGAGACGATGAAGCCGTGGAACGACGTGCGGCCGTCGGACCTGCTGGACCACACGGCGTTCTACACGTTCGACACGGACTGACGCCGAGGCGCCGTCAGGCGTTGCCGGACGCCTCGGCGCGGCACTCCGGGTGGCCCCAGCCCTGGTCGTTCTTCGCGATGGTCTCGCCCGCGGCGTAGGAGCGCCCGCAGACGCAGCGGCCGGGGAATTTCGCCTTGAGGGTGCGGGCCGACCCGCCCTGCCGGGGCGTCTTCGCGGCGGTGCGGCGGCGGGCCGGCGCGGAGGAGACCGGGGTGTCGGGGGACGCCGGCGGCTCCGCGGAGCCGAGGTCGCTTCCCGCGGGCTGCTGCACGACGGCGGCCTGGCTGGCGGCGCGGTCGGCGAAGTCGTTCAGCCGGTCGCCGTCGACCTGGTGGGCGGGGACGTAGCGGAACTCCACGCTGCGGCCGGTGAGCAGTTCGTCGATGCGGGCGACGAGTTCCTGGTTGGCGACGGGCTTGCCGGCCGCCGTCTTCCAGCCCTTGCGCTTCCAGCCGGGCAGCCAGGTCGTGACCGCCTTCATCGCGTACTGGGAGTCCATCCGGATCTCCAGCGGGACATCGGGCGCGACCGCCGTCAACAGGCGTTCCAACGCCGTCAGTTCGGCGACATTGTTGGTGGCCGTGCCGAGCGGTCCCGCCTCCCAGCGGGTCGGGGTCTCGTCCCCGTCGGCGACGACCCAGGCCCATGCGGCAGGGCCCGGGTTTCCCTTCGAGGCCCCGTCACAGGCGGCCACAACACGTTCAGGCATGGCCCCGATCATGCCACGCCCGGGCGGTGCCCCCGCGCACGGGCGGCGGGCTCAGGGCAGCGCCGGGTGGCCCGCGCCGGCCAGCAGGCGCAGGCCGAGCGGCGTGGCCGCGTGCAGCACGTACTTCCCGTCGCGGTGGCTGGCCACGAGCCCTCCGTCGCGCAGGACACCGATCTGGTAGCTGGCGCTGGGCATCGCGATGCCGATGGCCTGGGCGACGTCGGAGGTGGTGCGGGATCCGCCGAAGGCGACCTCGGTGAGGACGGCGGTCCGGGTGCGGCCCAGCAGGCGTTCGACACCGCCCTCCGCGTTCCGCGCGATGGTCAGGGGCACCTTCTCCACCGGGTAGACCAGCACGGGATCGAGGCCGGGGTCGGCCAGCGCGGTCGGGCGGCGCCAGCAGAAGAACGACGGGACGAGGAGCAGTCCGCGTCCCTCCAGGTGCAGGTCGCGCTCGGTGGGATAGTCCACTTCGAGGACCGGGGCCCGCCAGTGGGCCATCGGGCGCAGCCCCTCCAGGAGTGCCTGTGTGCCGCCGTCCAGGACCGTCCGGGAGCGCGCGTCGACATCGTTGCCGACGGCTGTTCGGATGTGCGTCCAGTACGGCTGGAGGAGGGTCCGGAAGTAGGCGGAGAGCGCCGCTGTCAGGGAGGTGAGGGTGTCGCCGCCGGGGCGGCCGAGCGAGGTCGTCCACGTCGGCAGCGGTCGGGAGTCGGCGAGCCGGGTCAGGTCGCGGGTGAGCCGGTGGCGCGGGGTTCCGTGCAACGCGTCGAGGCCGGCCTGCAGTCCCTCTCCGGTGACCGGCGGGGTGAGGAAGTCCGGGATGTATCCGGCCGCAGGGATCAGGGACCGTAAAGGGCGCAGCGCGCGGCCCGCGAGCGCGTCCGTGGCGAGGCGGTCGCGGGCCGCGCGCCGCCAGTGCCCGAAGTCCAGCGGTCCTTCTCCGGTCTCCAGCCGGCAGACGCTGCAGACCAGTTCCCACAAGGGATCGGGCTGCCGGGCGACGCGTACGTTCTGCAGGTCCTGCGAGGTGAAATGGATGCGCAGCATGCGGACTCTTTCGCTCGCCGTCCTGGTGGGGGGTCCGGCCGCCCGGAGGCGGCACGGTCACAAGGAGGGACGATTACCGCATGCGTGTGGTTGCCCACGCGGACGAAAGCGTCAGGACACGTCCGTCATCCCGGGCATCTCACCCTGGGTCGTGGACATGTCGATCACGGAGAACGACGCGCCCTGCGGGTCGCTGATCGCCGCGAACCGGCCGAAGGGACTGTCCATGGGACCGAAGCGCAGGACACCGCCGCGCGCGGTCGCCCGGGCCACCGCCTCGTCGCAGTCGTCGACGCCGAAGTACACGTTGACGTACGGCGGCACCTCGGGCGGGAAGTCGTCCGTCATCGTCATCCGTCCGAGGACGGGGTTGCCCTGGAGGCTGAAGACGCGGAAGTCGACGTTGTCGTCCTCCACCTGCTGGGCGGCGAAGGGGAAGACGGCGGGGAAGAACGGGTCCGACTTGCCGGGGTCGCGGGTGAAGACCTCGGCCCAGGCGTACGCTCCCGGCTCGCCGATCTTCTCGAAGCCCTCGTGGACGCCCGCCTGCCAGACGCCGAAGACCGCGCCGCTGGGGTCGCGGGCCAGCGTCATGGTGCCGAAGTCGCCGACCTGCATCGGCTCCATGAGCACCTCGCCGCCGTTGGCCTTGATCTTCTCGGCGGTCGCGGCCGCGTCCGGGGAGGCGAGGTACAGGCACCAGGCGGACTGGCCCTCCTGCCCGGGCATCGGCGGCACGACGGCGGCCACCGCCTTGCCGTCGGAGAAGGCCTGCGTGTAGTTGCCGTACTCCGAGGACGCCTCGCCGAACGTCCAGCCGAGCACGTCACCGTAGAAACTCTTGGCCCCCTCGACATCGCTGAACATCGCGTCCGCCCAACAGGGCGTTCCTTCAGGCTGTACGGCCATGACCAGTACCTTCTCCGGTTCGGTGAACGGTTCCGTTGTTCACGCTAGCCAGGCTTCGCGCGGGTCGCGCGCCGAGCGGCCGGTGCCGCCACGCCCCTCGGCCCGGCGGGCGGGCGCGGCGCGCCGCCGCCGGTGTGCGGCGGCGGCACCCGGCCCGCGCGGTCCGCGCCGGAGCCGGGTCCCGGACGCGGGTGTACCCGACGGCCGGCCTGGGGAGAGAGCGCTTGCTCCTGCTTGCTCCCTGCTCGCCCACTGGAGGGGACCACCGCCGATGGCGTCGTCCGAGAAACCGCTCGACCACCGTTACCGGGACGAGCATCCGATCCGCACCCTCGCCTATCTGTTCCGCGCCGACCGTGGCCGGCTCGCGGCGGCGTTCCTCGTCTTCACCGTCAAGCACAGCCCGCTGTGGCTGCTGCCGCTGATCACCGCGACCATCATCGACACCGTCGTGCAGCACGGGCCGGTGACCCGGATCTGGGCGAGCGCCGGGGGCATCCTGCTCATCCTCCTGGTCAACATCCCGATGCACCTGCTGTACGTGCGGCTGCTCTACGGCAGCGTGCGCCGCATGGGCACGGACCTGCGCTCGGCGCTGTGCACCCGGATGCAGCAGTTGTCCATCGGCTACCACTCGCGGGTCAGCGCGGGCGTCCTGCAGGCCAAGGTGATCCGCGACGTGGAGACCGTGGAGCAGATGGTGCAGCAGACCGCCGAGACGGGACTCGGCGCGCTCACCGTCCTCACGGGCGGTCTCGTCGTGATCGCCGTGCGCACACCGGAGTTCGTGCCGGTCTTCCTGTGCGTGGTGCCGGTCGCAGCCCTGCTCGTGGCCCGGCTGCGGACGCGGCTGCGCACCCAGAACGAGCACTTCCGGCACGAGGTCGAGCATCTGTCGTCGCGCGTGACGGAGATGACCCGGCTGATACCCGTCACCCGGGCCCACGGTCTGGAGGGGAAGGCGCTGCGCCGGGTGGACGGCACCCTGCGCCAGGTGCTCAGTTCCGGGCTGCGCCTCGACCTGCTCAACGGCCGGTTCGCGTCCCTGGCCTGGGTGTTCCTGAACGCTGTCGGGGTCCTCTTCCTGACGGGCGCCGCGCTGGTGTCCTACTACGGGTACTGGAGTGTGACGCCCGGCGACGTCGTGATGCTCAGCGCCTTCCTGACCACGCTCACCACCTCCACGACGACCCTCGCGGGGCTCGCGCCGGTCATCACCAAGGGCCTGGAATCGGTGCGTTCGGTCGGCGAGGTGCTCCAGGCGCCCGAACTGGAGGACAACGAGGGCAAGTCGGAGGTCGGCTCGGTGCGCGGTGAGGTGGCCTTCGAGGGAGTGGGCCACACCTACTCGGAGGGTCCGGGACGCGAGCACGAGGAAGGGCGGCCCGCCGTACGGGACTTCACCCTCAGGGTCGCTCCCGGGGAGACCGTGGCGCTGGTGGGCGCCTCGGGCGCGGGCAAGTCCACGGTGCTCAACCTGGTCATCGGGTTCATCCGTCCCACCTCGGGCCGGTTGCTGCTCGACGGCATCGACATGGCCGGCCTGGACCTGCGCACCTACCGGCGGTTCGTGTCGGTCGTGCCGCAGGAGTCGATCCTCTTCGACGGGACGGTCCGCGAGAACGTCGCCTACGGCATGGACGACGCCGGTGACGACGCGGTGCGCACGGCTCTGCGCGACGCCAACGCCCTCGAGTTCGTCGACCGGCTGCCGCAGGGGCTCGACACCCTGGTGGGCGAGCACGGGGCCCGACTGTCCGGGGGCCAGCGGCAGCGGCTGGCCATCGCGCGGGCGCTGATCCGCGATCCCCGGGTCCTCATCCTGGACGAGGCGACCTCCGCCCTCGACACCCGTTCCGAGGCGCTCGTCCAGCAGGCGCTGGCGCGGCTGCTGCGGGGCCGCACCACGTTCGTCGTGGCGCACCGCCTGTCGACCGTCCAGGGCGCCGACCGCATCGTGGTCATGGACGACGGGGCGATCCGGGAGACCGGTTCGCACGAGGAGCTGATCCGCCGGGGTGGCGCGTACACGGCGCTGCACTCGGGACAACTCGCCTGACCCGCGCGGGGCGCCGTCCACCGGCGCCCCCGGTCCGGGCCGATGCGGCGGCCGCCGGGTCCTGGGCCGCGGCTACTCCCCCGCGTAGGCCTTCTCCAGGGCCGCGAGGTCGAGCTTGGACATCTGGAGCATCGCCCGGGTCGTACGGGTGGCCTTCTGCGGGTCCGGGTCGGCGATGAGGTCGATGAGCCGGGCGGGGACGACCTGCCAGGACAGGCCGTACTTGTCCTTGACCCAGCCGCAGGGGCCCGCCTCACCGCCGTCGCCGATGAACCTGTTCCAGTAGTGGTCGACCTCCTCCTGGTCGGCGCAGTGGATCTGGAAGGAGATCGCCTCGTCGAACGTGAACTGGGGTCCGCCGTTGATCGCGACGAACTTCTGGCCGTTGGCCACGAACTCGGCGGCCAGCACGGAGCCCGCGGGACCGGGCCCCGCCTCGGTGTAGCGGCCGATCCTGCCGAGTTCCGAGTTCTTGAACACCGAGACGTAGTAGTGGGCGGCCTCCTCGGCCTGGCCGTCGAACCACAGACTCGTGGTGAAACCGTCGGCGGGCATGCTTACCTCCTCGGGCGGGAAAACGTCGTCACCACTGTCGACCGGTCCGCGTCCGAAAACTCATCTGCCGCGCGGCCACGCGTTCACCCGGGACACGAACGGGCGCCTCGCCCACCGGCCGCCACCGCCCGTCACCGCCCGCAGGCGATGCGCCATCGGGGCCCGACGTGGGAAAACCTCTTGCCGGACGGGTCTCGGACGGCGTTAGCATCCGCGGACATGAATCTCAGCGACACCCCCGGCGACCCCGGCCCCCGCGCTCTCCCCGCGCTGCTCCCCTTCCGCCTCGACATCCCGCAGAGCGACCTGGACGACCTGCACCAGCGCCTCGACCGCACCCGCTGGCCCGACGAACTCCCCGGGGTCGGCTGGGCCTACGGAGTTCCCCGGGACTACCTCCGGGAACTCGTCCGGTACTGGCGGCACGACTACGACTGGCGGGCGGCCGAGGCCCGTCTCAACGCATGGCCCCAGTTCACCACCGAGATCGACGGGGCCCACCTGCACTTCGCGCACATCCGGTCCCCGGAGGCCGACGCGACACCCTTGATCATCACGCACGGCTGGCCCGGATCGATCGTCGAATTCACGGACATCGTCGGGCCGTTGACCGATCCCCGCGCACACGGCGGCGATCCGGCCGACGCCTTCCACCTGGTGCTGCCGAGCATCCCCGGATTCGGGCTCTCCGGACCGACCCGCGACACCGGCTGGGAGTTCACCCGGGTCGCCGCCGCCTTCGCCACCCTCATGGAACGCCTGGGCTACCGGCGCTACGGCGCGCAGGGCGGCGACTGGGGCGGGGCCGTCTCACGCGAGCTGGGGCGGGCCCACCCCGATCGGCTGATCGGCGTCCATCTCAACCTGCTGCCCGGCTCGTCCGCCACGACGGAACCGACCGCCGGGGAACTCGCCGCGCTCAGCCCCGAGGAGCGCGAGCGCACACGCGCGTCCTGGCGTCGGGGCCAGGACTGGAACCGCGAGGAGAGCGGCTACGCGGCGATCCAGGCGACCCGGCCCCAGACGCTCGCCTACGCCCTCACCGACTCGCCGGTCGGCCAACTCGCCTGGATCGCGGAGAAGTTCCGGCAGTGGACGGACTCGGGCGACCGCCCCGAGGACGCCGTGGACCGGGACCTGCTGCTCACCGACGTGATGCTGTACTGGCTGACCGGCACGGCCGGTTCGTCCGCACGGATCTACTACGAGCGGGCCCACGCGGACTACTGGGGCAGGCCGCCCGAGCCGTCGGTCGCGCCGACCGCCCTCGCCGTCTTCCCCGAGGAGAACTTCGTCCCGCTGCGGCATGTCGCCGAGCGGACGGACCGGATCGTCCGCTGGACCGAGTTCGACCGGGGCGGCCACTTCGCCGCGATGGAGGAGCCGGACCTGCTCGTCGCGGACGTCCGGGCGTTCTTCCGCGGCCTGCGCACGACCTCCTGAGCGGCGGGTGCAGACCGCCCGGACGGGCCCCTGACCGGCCGACGCGTGGGCCGCGCCGTGCGGCTCTGCCCTCGGCGAATCTGCCGTGGGCCGAGAAAGGGGCACCGGGGGCGCGGGCGGGTCAAGAGTGGAGTGAGCGGCGAAGCACGTCGCGTCACGACCAGCACGACCAGGAGGAACCATGAAGCCACTCGTCACCGGCCGGTCCCCGGCCCTCGCCCCGCGGGCCGAGGAGGGCGACACCCCCGCCACCCGCTTCGACGACCATCTGGCCGCGCAGTTGCTGGGGCAGCGGATCGTCTTCCTCGGCACCCAGGTCGACGAGGTCTCCGCGAACCGGGTCTGCGCCCAGCTGCTCCTGCTGTCCGCGGAGGACGCCCGCACCGACATCGCCCTGTACATCAACAGCCCGGGTGGCTCGGTGACAGCGGGGCTCGCCATCTACGACACGATGCGGCTCATCCCGAACGACGTCTCGACGCTCGTCATGGGATTCGCCGCGAGCATGGGACAGTTCCTGCTCAGTGTGGGGACGCACGGCAAGCGGTTCGCGCTGCCGAACGCGCGGATCATGATGCACCAGCCCTCCGCGGGCATCGGCGGCACCACCGCCGACATCGAGATCCAGGCGCAGAACCTGGAGTTCACGAAGCAGGCGATCGAGCGGATCACCGCGGAGCACACCGGCCAGAGCGAGGAGACGATCTCGCGGGACGGCGACCGCGACCGCTGGTTCACGGCCGAACAGGCCAGGGAGTACGGCATGGTGGACCGGGTGGTGGAGTCCCTCGAGGACGTCCGCCCGGCCGCGTCGCGACGACGGATGGGGCTCTGACATGGGGACGTACACGATTCCGAACGTCGTCGAGCGGACCCCGCAGGGCGAGCGGTCGTACGACGTGTTCAGCCGGCTGCTGTCCGAGCGGATCATCTTTCTCGGCACGGAGATCGACGACGGGGTCGCCAACGTCGTCATCGCGCAACTCCTCCATCTGGAGTCGGCGAGCCCGGAGAGCGAGATCGCCATCTACATCAACTCGCCCGGCGGATCGTTCACTTCGCTCATGGCGATCTACGACACGATGACGTTCGTGCAGGCGCCGATCTCCACGTTCTGTGTCGGGCAGGCCGCCTCGACGGCCGCGGTGCTGCTGGCCGGGGGCGATCCCGGACGGCGGTTCGTGCTGGAGCACGCGCGCGTCCTGCTCGGTCAGCCGGCGAGCGGTGGGCGCCAGGGCACGGTGTCCGACCTCAGCCTCCAGGCCAAGGAGATGCTCCGGATCCGCTCGCAGGTCGAGGAGGTCCTGGCGCGCCACACGCACCACGACCCCGCCACGCTGCGGGCGGACATGGACCGCGACAAGTTCTTCACCGCGCACGAGGCGGTGGAGTACGGGCTGGCGGACGAGGTGCTGAGCCGCCGGCTCGCCCTGGTCTGACCCCGGGGAGCCCCGGGGCCCGGGGTCCGGGCCCCGGACGTCAGGCGGCGATGCACAGGCCGTCGTGGTGGGAGGTCGGGGCGGAGCGGCCCCGGCCGGACACGGCCCCGGGAGCCGCGTGGCGGGTCAACTCCCGCTGGGCCAGCGACAGCAGATCGGTGAGGCCGAGACCGAGGGCGCGCGCCGCGGCCGCGAGGACCTCGGAGGATGCCTCCTTGCGGCCGCGCTCCAGCTCCGAGAGATAGGGCATGGAGATGCGGGCCGCGTCGGCCACGTCCTTGAGCGTGCGCTCCTGCGCCAGCCGCTCGCGGCGCAGGACGTCACCGACGAGGTCGCGCCAGAGCGGCTCCTTGGCCGGCGGCCCCGACGGGACGGGCCGCGGCGCATGGAGCGGCCACGGCTCCCGGGGTGTCCGGACCGGGGCGTCGGCCGTGGCCAGGCTCCGGGAAGGCCCCGTGGCACGGGCCTCGTTCGGGGTCCTGGCCGCAGCCGGACGCAGCGGGATGACGCGGGCTTCGTTCGGCACGTGGTCGCTCACCCCTCCAGCCTAGGAGCACCGGGCCGCGGGGGAAGGGCGCGGCGTTGCGCTCTCGGTGAATCCGGCGCTCCGTCGGGCCTTCCGGGGCCCGGCGAGCCGCTCCGGGTGCCGGGGCGGGCCACCTCTCACAGCTCCGGGAAGCCGCCCGACGCCCTCGGCGCCCCACCATTCGTGGTGGACGACGACAGGCCGGAGGAGGCCGACGAGGAGTGGGTGGTCAGGTCGTCGGAGGCCGAGCCGGACGCCGGGGCGGACTCCGTCGCCGTGGACGGGGGCTCGCTGGACGGGGTCTTCGGTGCCTCGGAGGACGGGGCCGACGAGGGCGTCGAGGGTGACGAACTGCCCGGTGAGGAGGACGACGGCGGGCACGAGTCCCCCGCGCCGCACGGGGACGCGGACGTCGACTCGCTCACCGACGGCGAGGGACTCTCCGGCGGGCGGGTCTTCTCGTCGCGGTGGGTGTCGGCGCCCTTGTGCCGGGCGATCCACTCGTTGCTGTCGGGGTCGAAGATGACGAACACGTCGATCACTGTCTTCGAGGGCGCGACGACCACGACGTTCTGCGGCCGGTAGCCCGGCCAGCTGTCACCGGTCGTTTTCGGCGTGCCCTTCTGCGGAACGGGCGGGAGCAGCGGGTTGCCGCAGGCGCAGCGCACCCGGGGCACCCCGTGCGCGTCCACCAGGACGGCCGTCCCGGCCTGGAGGACGGCCTGGTAGGCGGTGGGGGCGCCGGCCCGGTAGCCGTGGTTGGTGACGCGGGTGTCCATGCGCAGCTGTACGGGCGTCAGGGAGCGCAGATAGGCGGGGACCGCGGACGGCTGGATGCCCTCGACGGAGGCGAACGCCTTGTTCTTCGCCGGGTCCGCGTCGAGGGCGCTGATCTGCTTCTCCACGTCGCAACTGGAGACGTTACGGGTACCGCCGTAGAGGCCGGGCGCGGAGCCGCTCACCGCGCGGGTCACGTTCGCGGGTTCCGAAGAGCCCGAGGCGGTCGGTGTCTGCGGTTCGGTGGAACTGTCCTGCGCTGTCGACTCGGTGAACGGGTCGGGCCCCGTCTTGTCGGCGGCCTGGAGGAAGACCTCGCTGCCGGCGTTCTGGGTCCTGCCCGTTCCCCCGCCGCCGCTGCCGCCGTCGCTGCCGGTGAAGACGATGCCGAGGATCACCGCCGCCGCGACGACCCCGGTGATGAGCGCGATGCGCGGTGCCGACTTCCACCAGGGCCGGCCGGGTCCGCCGCCGGTGCCGCCGCCGCCCGGTCCGGACGGACCGCTCGCGCCGCCGGCTCCCGGGTCGCCCGGTCCGTGCCCGCCCGATCCCGGACCGCCCGCTCCACCGCCGGATCCGGAGGCGCCGCTGGGCGGGCCGGACGGCGGGGTGCCGCTGGGCTGCGTGGGGGTCGGCTCGGAGGGGCCTGGCTGCGAGGGGCCCGACAGCGGCCCCGAGGGAGGACCGGTGGGGCGGCCGGAGGACGGCGGTTCGACGCTCACGAGCTCCTCTTCCCGGGGGGAGGGGGCGCCACGACACCCTGCTGGCATGTGCCGTTGTGCACCTATTTGTTCCGCGACGAACCCATTGTGTGCTCCGGTCCCGCGGCGCCCGCAAGCCGACGCGGTCGGCCCTCCCGAGGGGCGGAGCACGCCACCGCTGCTTAGCGTGGCACCGTGAGCCACCAGACGCCGTCCGACCAGCCAGTCGACCGCAGAGCCGCGCGTCCGGCCGCACGACACGGATGGCCGCAGGCGCTCGTGGCCGTGCTGGCGGGTGTGATCGCCATGGGGGTGTTCGCCGCGCTCGGCCTGTGGGCCTCCGGCGCCACCGACCTTCCCGACAACGCCTATCCGCGGGTGATCGCCGCGACGGTCGTGACCGCGGTCGGCGGCACGATCACCTTCACCGGGGACGCGGGGGCGATCGCCGACACCAAGGCCGGCCTGACGGTGATTCCGCTGTCGGTGACCCTGGTCGGAGCACTCGTCCTCGCGGCGGGGTTCCTGCGGCCGCTGCGGCACCGCGCCGTCGCCGGGACGACGGAACTGGCCGGTTGGGCCGGACGGATCGCCCTTCTGTGGGTGCTCGCCCTGGTGGGTCTCGCCCTCGCGGCCCGCCAGGATTTCACCGTGTCCCTCGGTGACGGCACCATCGGAGCGATCGGCGACCTGTTCGGCGCGACACCGAAGGTCGGCTTCGAGGCGGAGACGGGCCCGACCATCGGGTTCGGGCTGCTGTGGCTGGTGGGTGTGTTCGTGATCGCCCTGCTCGTCTCGCGCGGCGCTCCGCTGCCCGCCCGCCTGCTGCGTTTCCAGGAGTCCGTGCGCCCGGCCGCGTACGCCATGGTGGTCCTGCTGCTCACCTGCGTCGGTATCGGCGTGGTCGTCGGGTTGGTGGTCGCGGCGACGCGCGGGCATGTGTCCGAGACCTTCGCCGTGCTGCTCCTCGGACTGCCGAACCTTGTCTGGCTCGCCTTCACGATCGGGCTGGGCGCCACCTGGAACGGGCGCGTGGACGGGCCGTTCGGCCTGCCGATGCCGCGGTTGCTCGACGAGGTGCTGCGCACGCCGGACGTCTCGACGCTCAACCTGCACAGCCTGGCCGAGCACGACGGCCGCGTCTGGTGGCTGGTCGTGGTCGACGCGGTGCTGCTGCTCGGCGCGGCGTTCCTGATGGCGGCCCGCTCACCGGCCCGGATGCGGGCCTGGCAGCACGCAGTGCACATGGCGGTCGCGCTGGCGCTCACCGTCGTCATGATCTGTCTCGTCGGGCGGCTCTCGGCGCATTACGGCCTGTCGATCCTCGGTCTCGGTGACATCGGCGGCGGTCTGAACGGGGAGATCTTCCTGAAGCCGCAGGTGTGGGACGCCCTCGGGTTCGCCGTGCTGTGGGGGCTCGTCGCCGGTCTCCTCGGCGCGCTCCTGGCCAGGCGGGTCCGCCGCAGGGGTGAGGTCGCGCCGCGCTGATACCGGCGCGTCCGCGCCGCTTTCGTGCCGCCGGACGGGTGGCGGGCGGTGCGCGACGGCCCGTCGCCGGGCGGACGGTCAGGAGCGGAACACCGGCCGCGCCCACTCCGGCGGTTCCGGAGGCGGCCCGGGTGGGCCGCCCGTGGAGGGAGCCCCGGCGCGGGCGAGCGGCCTCGCACCGTCACCCGTCGGCCCGCCGTGAGCGGCGATCCGCAGCGCGCTCACGAAGGTGAGACAGGAGTCGTAGCGGTCGTCGGGGCTCTTGGCCAGCGCCTTCGCGAGGACGGCGTCGACGCCGACCGGGATGTCGGGCCGCTTCGTGGTCAGGGCAGGCGGCTCGTCGTACTGGTGGGCCCACAGCAGCGCCATGTCGTCGTCGCGCTGGAACGGCGGGCGGCCGGCCATCGTCTCGTAGACGACGCACCCGAGGCTGTACACGTCGCAGCGTCCGTCGACGGGCTTGCCGGAGATCTGTTCCGGCGCCACGTAGTCGAGGGTGCCGACGAACTGCCCCACGCTCGTGAACCCGGTCAGCGACAGCGACTTCTTCGTCAGCCCGAAGTCCGTGAGGTAGACGTGCTCCGGGTGGTCGCTGTCGGTGCCCTGCGCGACCAGGATGTTGCCGGGTTTCACGTCCCGGTGGACGAGGCCGTGGTCGTGGGCCGCGTCGAGCGCCGAGGCCACCTGGATCCCGATCCGGGCGGCCACCGTCACGGACAACGGCCCCTCGCGG
This sequence comes from Streptomyces sp. M41(2017), assembly GCF_002078175.1. Lineage (GTDB taxonomy): Bacteria > Actinomycetota > Actinomycetes > Streptomycetales > Streptomycetaceae > Streptomyces. The sequence goes on from NZ_MWFK01000002.1 coordinate 978,926, forward strand.
TCGAGGAGATGACGCAGGTCGCGGCCCGCGACGTAGCGCATGGCGATGTAGAGGACGCCGTCCGTCTCACCCGCCTCGAAGACCGGCACGATGTGCGGATGGTCGATCGCCGCGGCCACGCGCGACTCGTGGGTGAACCGGCCGCGGAAGGTGTCGTTGCGGGCGAGTTCGGGTGCGAGGAGCTTGAGGGCGACCGTCCGGTCCAGGCGCAGGTCCTTGGCCTGGTAGACGACGGCCATCCCGCCTCGGCCGATCTCACGCTCGATGCGGTAGTCGGCGATCCGCCGCCCGATCAGGTCGGACGGCCTTCCCGCGAACGGGCTGGTCTCACGGCGGGACCCCTCGTCGTCCATCAGCCGTCACCGCCCGCCCGCCGCCCGCCGGCCATCAGGGCCGGCCGCCGTCGTCGTCGAAGGTGACCACACGGGTGGGTTCGTGCCCGCCGGGCGCGGCGTCCGGCACGGCTCTGGTCTCTTCCTCTTCACGCTCCCGGATCCGCCGCCGCTCGCGCTCCTGGTCCGCGGCCCGCACGCGGCCCGCACCTCCGTCATCGCCCTGCGCACGCTCGGGCTCGCTCCGGTCCGCGAGCCGCGTGGGCTCGGGCTCCCGGTCCCGGTCTCCACCCGGCGCGGGCTCAGCTTCCTGACCCACGAGCCGCGTCGGCTCAGGCTCCCGAACTTGCTCACGATCCGACGCACGGTCCCGAAGCCCGTCCGGCGCGGACTCCGATTCCTGGCCCACGAGCCCCGTTGGCCCACGTTCCTCGCCCACGAGCCGCGTGGCCTCGGGCTCCCGGCCTCGCGCCTGATCCGGCTCGGATTCCCGGCCAACGAGCCGCGTCGGCTCAGGCTCGCGGCCTCGCCCCTCAAACGGCTCGGGTTCGCGGCCAGCGAGCCGCGTCGGCTCGGGCTCCCGGCCTTGCTCCTGATCCGACGCACGGTCCCGGCGCCCGTCCGACGCGGACTCAGGCTCCCCGCCCACCAGCCGCGTCGGCTCAGGCTCCCGGCCTTGCCCCTGAAACGGCTCGGATTCGCGGCCAACGAGCCGCGTCGGCTCGGGCTCCCGAACTTGCTCACGATCCCGGTGCCCGTCCGGCGCGGACTCAGGTTCCTCGCCCACGAGCCGCGTCGGCTCAGGCTCCCGGCCTTGCTCACGATCCGGCACACGGTCCCGAAGCCCGTCCGGCGCGGGCTCCGATTCCTGGCCCACGAGCCCCGTGGGCCCACGCTCCTCGCCCACGAGCCTCGTGGCCTCCGGCTCCCGGCTCTGGTTCCGGTCCGGTTCATGTCGCGCGGCCGCGGACCGTTCGGGGTCGGGGTCCCGTGCCTGGTCCCGTCCCCCGCCGGGTGTCCGATCGCCGGCTCGCGGCCCGGTGCTCGGCGGGTCGCCCCGGCCCGGATTCGCCGGCCGGGGCTCGGGGGCCGGCTCGGGCGGGATCGGCGGGGACGTGGTCGGGGTGCGCTCGGCCGCGAACGTGCTCAGCCGTGCCCCGTCGCAGTACACCCACCGCTCGTGCGCGCCGTCGTACAGCCACATCGACTCGCCGTCGACGACGACACCGATCCGCCGCCCCTGCGTCCGGGCGCGGAAGGCCTCCCCGTCGGTCCGTCCGGCGGCCAGTTCCTCGGCGGCCCCGCGGTACTCCGTGAGCGCTTCCTCCATCCGCGCCAGCAGCGGGCGCGGATCGGCGGTCCGCGCGGGCGGCCCGCTCGCGTCGGGCGGCACCTGGGGTACGCCGATGAGCAGCCGGCCGTCGACCCAGGCGGACCACCCGTTGGCGCAGACCACCCGCCCCCAGTCGCCGAGCCGGTCGACGAGCTGGACGGGGAGCAGCGCGTCGAGCGCGACGGTGGGCCGGGAGGGGTCCGGCGTCTCCCAGGCGGGCAGGCCGTCCTGCGGCACGACATGCGTGGGGCGGAAGCCGGGGCTCGTCATCGGCGCCTACTTCCGCATGACGGCGGGTTCGTGCCGCCGCAGCAGTCGGGCCACCAGGTAGCCGAAGACGACGGAGAGCACGACCAGCATGCCCATGTTGAGCAGCCAGACGCCCGTCGAGTGCTTGAACAGCGGGTCGCCGGTCAGCTCGCCGGGGACGATCCGGGAGAGGCCGATGGTCCCCGCCATCGCGCCCAGGGCCCATCGCGAGGGCACCAGCCAGGCCAACTGCTCGATGCCGGGTACACCGTGCAGTTTCAGGAGCGCCCCGCAGAACACCACCTGGACGATGGCGAGCAGCACCAGCAGCGGCATCGTCACCTCCTCCTTGCGCACCAGGGCGGAGACGAGGAGGCCCAGCATCATCGCGGTGAAGGCGAGCAGGGCCACCGCCAGGGTGATCTCCACGAGCGGGGGCATCAGGACCCCTTCATCGCCGGGCGCGTTGAGGTCGACGCCGAACAGGGCGACGAGCGTGAGCACGACGGCCTGGAGCACGGTGATGGTGCCGAGCACGACGACCTTGGACATCAGGTACGCCGATCTGGACAGGCCGACGGCCCGTTCCCGCTGGTAGATGACGCGTTCCTTGACCAGTTCGCGCACCGCGTTGGCCGCGCCGGTCAGGACTCCGCCGACGCACAGGATGAGCAGCGCGTTCATCGCCGTCTCCTGCGTCAGCTTGCCGCCGGCCAGGGCGCGGGCCATCGCGCCCATCACGAAGGGCAGCGCGATCATGATGGCGAGGAACGTGCGGTCGGCGCCGAGCGCCGCGGCGTAACGGCGGACGAGGGTGCGCAGTTGGGAGCCCCAGCTCTGGGCCTTGGGCGGCGGCCCGACCACGGCGCCGCCGGTGTCCTCGGCGCGGCGCGGCTGTGAGCTGGAGTTGTCGATGTACTGGCGGTGGAACGGCGAGTCACGGTACTCCGTCGCCCAGTCCCGGTCCGTGTCGCGCTCGAAGGCCTCGAAGGCCTCGGGCCACTGCCGGTAGCCGAAGAAGGCGAGGGTGTCGTCCGGCGGCCCGTAGTAGGCGACCTTGCCGCCGGGCGCGAGCACCAGGAGACGGTCGCAGACGTCGAGGCTGAGCACGCTGTGGGTGACGACGATGACCGTGCGGCCGTCGTCCGCGAGCCCGCGCAGCATGTGCATCACCGAGCGGTCCATGCCGGGGTCGAGGCCGGAGGTGGGCTCGTCGAGGAAGAGCAGGGACGGCTTGGTCAGTAGCTCCAGGGCGACGCTGACCCGCTTGCGCTGGCCACCGGACAGGCTGTGGATGGGCTGGTCGGCGCGTTGTTCCAGGCCCAGTTCGCCGATCACCTCCTCGACCCGCGCGCGGCGTTCGGCCTTGGCGGTGTCCTGCGGGAAGCGCAGTTCGGCGGCGTACCCGAGGGCCCGGCGGACGGTGAGCTGGGCGTGCAGGATGTCGTCCTGCGGTACGAGGCCGATGCGCTGGCGCAGTTCGGCGTAGTCGCGGTAGAGGTCGCGGCCGTCGTAGAGGACGGTGCCGTGGTCGGCGGGCCGCTGTCCGGTCAGCGCGTTCAGGAGGGTCGACTTGCCCGCACCGCTCGGGCCGACGACCGCAAGGAGGCATTTCTCGCCGACGGGAAACGACACATCGTCGAGAAGCGTCTTGCGGCCCCGGTCGACCTCGACGGTGAGGTCCTGCACGTCGAGGGAGACTTCGCCGCTGTCGACGTACTCCTGGAGTTCGTCGCCGACAAGACAGAAGGCGGAGTGACCTATACCCACGATGTCACCCGGAGTGACCGGAGCGCGGGCGACGGGCTGCCCGTTGAGGAACGTGCCGTTGTGGCTGCCCAGGTCGACGATCTCGTACGTGCCGTCGGGACGGGCCAGCAGTTCGGCGTGGTTCCGGGAGACGATGAGGTCGTCGACGACGAGGTCGTTGTCGCCGCCGCGGCCGATCCGGACGGTGCGGGACGGCAGCGGGCGCACGGTCGTGGGCTGCCGGAAGGTGCCGGTGGCAGCGGGTGCGGACACGACGGAGGGGCGTTCCTCCACGGGCGGCGGGCGGCCCACGAGGACGGCCCGCGGACCGTCGGCGGGACTGCCGAAACGGATCACGCTGCCTGGCCCGACGCCCCATTCGTGGATGCGCCGGCCATCGGCGTACGTGCCGTTCGTGCTGTTCTCGTCCTCCAGCGTCCAGTGGCCGGCGTCGGGGCGCAGCACGGCGTGGTGCCACGAGACGCGGACGTCGTCGATCACGACGTCGCAGAGGGGATCACGGCCGACGTGGTAGTCGTGGCCGGGGCTCATGACCGTCGAGCCCGTCTCGGTTTCGAGGACGAGTTCGGGAGCGGTCGCCGCGACGGACCTCGTTGCCATGTCTGAATTCTAGCGATTCGCCCACATGCGCGCCTGATCTGTGCGGGCCGGCGGGACCGCGCGGAGGGTCAGGCGGCGGAGACGCCGAGCGCGGCGGCGGTGCGGTGCATGCGCAGCGCGTCCACGGACTCGGCGAGGAGTTCGTACTCGGTGGTGTCGTCGCTGGTGGAGACGCGGACGAGTTTCCCTGCCGCCAACTCCTCTGCCACCAGCTCCTGTTGGGACGTGTCACCGCACCAGGCGCGGAGCATGGTGGGGACGTCCGGAACGCTCTCGCCCACGGGCGCGATCGAGTTGGGCGGGAAGGTGGGATCCTCGGGCTGCGGGTCGAGCCGTTCGGCCATCCAGGCCGCCCGGTCCCGCATCCACCACAGGGCGAGGGCCAGCGTGGGGGCGCGATAGGTGCCGAGGGGTACACCGACGCGCTGACCTCCGCATACTCCGTACGCGGTGACGTGGCACAGGAATTCGTCGTGCACGATCGTTCCCCCATAGGCGTCGCTCGTCGCCGGTCCGGCCTCGCTTTCAGTGCGGCTCATGTGCAGTGCACCGTGAGGGTGCGAGGGCGTGGCTGAATCGCCCTGTTACTTGAGTATCGCCACTACTGACACTCTGTCACCATGTGATTCCAGCCAGTCTCTTGGCATATTCAGATCGGCTCTTGGCCGAAACGGCACCGGGCTCCTGCGGCCGGTGCGGCGGCCTGCGGGCGGGCCATGACCCGCGAGGTAATCGACGCCACCGCCGGCACCGGCCAGGGTGGTCGCAACGCGTCCCGGAGCGGCACGAAGGCCCGGGTCGCGGATCCCGACCACGCATACGTTCCTCGATGGAGGCTGGTTCACCATGTCCGAGAAATCCGACCGCTACGAGACCGCCGTCACCCGCTACCTGGAGGCCTGGAACACCCGCGAACCCGAGGCGCTGGCCAAGGCGGTCGCCGCCGCATGGACCGCGGACGGCCGCTACACCGACCCGCTCGCGGACGTCGGCGGGCGGGAGCAGATCGCGGCTGTGATCGCCGCGGCGCACGAGCAGTTCCCCGGATTCGCGTTCCGGCTGCTCGGCCCGTCGACGGGCACCACGACACGGCGCGCTTCGGCTGGGAGCTGGTCGCCGAGGCCGACGGCTCCGCGCCCGTCGCCGGCTTCGACGTCGTCGTCCTGGACGAGGAGGACCGGATCCGCAGTGTGCACGGTTTCCTGGACCGCGTACCGGGCTGAGTCCCTGGACCGCGTACCGGCGTGAGCCGCGGCACGACAGGGCGGCCACGGGCGCGGAGAGCGGCCGCGCGGCATCCCGCGATGAGTTTTCGCCGGTCCGGTGGTCCCTTGAGGAGAGGACCATCGGACCGGGAGGACCCATGAACACGGTGAGCAAGGTCGACGCGGAGTTCACGGCGGTGTTGCGGAAGAGCCCCGAGAAGGGCGGCTGGACCTATGTCGTCTGGCCCGAGTCCGTGGCGTTCTTCGGGACCCGTGGACTGGTCAAGGTCGGCGGCACGATCGACGGCACGCCGTTCCGCAGTTCGTTCATGGCGCTCGGCGACGGCACCCACAAGCTGCCGGTCAGGGCCGACGTGCGCAAGGCGATCGGGAAGGAGGAGGGCGACACCGTGACCGTGCGCCTGGAGGAGCGGCTCACCGCGTAGCGGCCGGTACAGCGGGGTCCGCACCGGCGGCACCCGCGCGGGCGGCGTCCCGGTACCGCCGGGGGGCGACGCCGGTGGTGCGTTTGAAGGCGTTGCTGAACGCGCTCTCGGAGGTGTAGCCGACCTGCTGCGCGAGAGTCCCGACGGGGGTGCCGCCCTCCCGCAGCGCGCGTGCGGCCAGAGTCATCCGCCAGTTCAGCAGGTAGGTCAGGGGCGGTACCCCGACGGCCGCCTTGAAGCGCACGGCGAACGTGGTGCGGGACATCGCCGCCGCCCGGGCGAGTTCCTCCAGCTGCCACGGGCGTCCCGGATCGGCGTGCAGGAGACGCAGGGCCGGGGCGAGGCCGTCGTCGGCCAGCCCGCGCAGCCAGCCCGCGGGCAGGCCGGGCGTGCCGTCGAGGCAGACCCGCAGCACCTGGACGAGGACGAGCTGGGCCAGCTGGTCCGCGGCGAAGTCGGCGCCCGCCCGGTGCGCGGTCATCTCCGCGAGGAGCTGCCCGACGAGCCAGCTCAGGACCGGCGCCTCGGCCGCCGAGGCGCGCAGCCGCAGCAGCGGCGGCAGGGCCGAGCGCAGCAGGTCGCCGCTGTCCCGGCTCAGGTCGATGTGGCCGGAGACGGCCACGAAGTCGTCCCCGTCGCCGAGCTGCGCCATGCGGCTGCCGGGGTCCACGGTCACGTCGGCCGAGCGCACCGGCTCCAGTCCGGGATCGCTGCACAGGACGTACGAGCGCCGTCCGTCGGTGACGACGACGTCGCCCGCCTCGATCCGCAGGACCTCTCCGTCGTCCTCGGTCACCAGCAGGCAGCTGCCCCGGACGACCGCGTTGATCTTGAGTTTGTCCCGTCCCCTCAGCCGGACGGACCAGTCGCCTCCGGCCGTGAAGCCGCCGGAGAAGACACAGCGGGCGTCGGCCACCGCCAGGGCGTCGGAGAGGGGATCGGCAGACATGACGGAACTATCGCGCAAGTATCGCGGACTCTCAAGCATTCATCGTCCCGATCGGCGGATCTACGGTGGAGGGGACAGCTCGGAGAACCCATGCGAGGAGACGTCCCATGACCACCGCACAACAGCCCCTGCACTCCGGCTTCGGCCCCGCGTCCACCGCGGAGGAGGTGGCCGCGGGCGTCGACCTGGCCGGCCGGGTCGCGATCGTCACCGGTGGCTACTCCGGCATCGGCCTGGAGACGGTCCGCGTCCTGCGCGCGGCCGGTGCCGAGGTCGTCGTACCGGCCCGGGACACCGCGCGGGCCGCCGCCGCGCTGGAGGGGATCGACGGGGTCGAGGTCGCGGAGATGGACCTGATCGACCCGGTGTCGGTGGACGCCTTCGCCGACGGGTTCCTCGCCTCCGGGCGGCCCCTGCACCTGCTCGTGGCGAGCGCCGGGATCATGGCGACGCCGTTGACCCGGGACGCGCGGGGGTACGAGGCGCAGTTCGCGACCAACCACCTGGGCCACTTCCAGCTGGTGTCCCGGCTGCGGCCCGCCCTGCGCGCGGCCGGCGGCGCCCGCGTGGTCGTGGTGTCCTCGCGCGGCCACCGCTTCTCCCCCGTCGACCTCGACGACCCGAACTTCGAGCACACCCCGTACGAGCCGTTCGTCGCGTACGGGAGGTCGAAGTCCGCCAACGCCCTGTTCGCCGTCGAACTGGACCGGCGCGGCCGGGCGGACGGCGTGCGGGCCTTCGCCGTGCACCCCGGCACCATCGTCGACACCGGCCTGGCGAAGCACCTCTCCGAGGACGCGCTCCGGGCCGCCGGCGCCGTCGAGGAGGACGGCACGCCCGTACGGGACAGCGCCCGCCAGCTGAAGACCGTCCCGCAGGGCGCGGCGACCACCGTGTGGTGCGCGACCAGTCCCGCGCTGGAGGGTCTGGGCGGGGTCTACTGCGAGAACTGCGACATCAGCCCGCTCGTGCCCGAGGAGGACCGGGAGGCCTGGCTGCGCGACGAGAAGGCGCCGGCCGGCGTCCTCGCGTACGCCGTCGACCCGGAGCAGGCCGCCCGGCTCTGGGAGCTCAGCGAGCGCCTGACGGCCCGCTGAGATCCGAGGGCCGGACGGCCCGGCCCCGGCCGGACAGCGGGCCGGGCGGGCGCCGCGCCCGGTTCCGGGTGCTACCGCTTGACCACCGCGTCGATCCGGGCCAGCTCGTCCTCGCCGAACTCCAGGTTGCCGATGGCGGCGACACTGTCCTCCAGCTGCCGCGGGCTGCTCGCGCCGATCAGGGCCGAGGTCACCCGGCCGCCGCGCAGCACCCAGGCGAGGGCCAGCTGGGCCAGCGACTGGCCGCGCGAGGCGGCGATCTCGTTCAGGGTGCGCAGCCGGCCCACGAGTTCCTCGGTGACCGTGTCCGCGCTCAGGAACGGGCTGTCGCTCGCGGCCCGCGAGTCCTCCGGGATGCCGTCCAGGTAACGGCCGGTGAGCAGCCCCTGCTCCAGCGGCGAGTAGGCGATGGAGCCCACCCGCAGCTCGTCGAGGGTGTCGAGCAGGCCCTCGTCCTCGGGACGCCGGTCGAGCATCGAGTAGCGCGGCTGGTGGATGAGCAGCGGGGTGCCCAGCTCGGCCAGGATGCGGGCGGCCTCACGGGTCTGCTCGGCCGAGTAGTTGGAGACGCCGACGTACAGCGCCTTGCCCTGCTGGACCGCCGAGTGCAGCGCGCCCATCGTCTCCTCCAGGGGAGTCTCCGGGTCGGGGCGGTGCGAGTAGAAGATGTCGACGTAGTCCAGGCCGAGGCGGCCGAGGCTCTGGTCGAGGGAGGACAGCAGGTACTTGCGCGAGCCCCATTCGCCGTACGGGCCCGGCCACATCAGGTAGCCCGCCTTCGTGGAGACGATCAGCTCGTCGCGGTGGTGCGTGAAGTCGGCCTTGAGGGCGTCACCGAGGGCGGACTCGGCGGCCCCGGGCGGCGGCCCGTAGTTGTTGGCCAGGTCGAAGTGGGTGACGCCCAGGTCGAAGGCGCGGCGCAGGATCGCGCGCTGGGTCTCCGCCGGCCGGTCCGGGCCGAAGTTGTGCCACAGGCCGAGCGACAGCGCGGGCAGCTTCAGACCACTGCGTCCGGTGCGCCGGTAGGGCATGTCCGCGTAGCGGTCGGGGTCGGGGGTGTACAACGCGCGCTCCTGGGGGCCGGGGAAACAGGCCTCCACTCTCGCGCGCTCCCCGGGCATCGGTCCAACAGGAGGATCGGATGGGATTGACCGCTCCCGTCGCTCAATCGCCCCGGCCCGCGGCCCGGAGGGTCGGTCCGCGGAGTCCGGGAGCGGCCCGGGACCGGCCCTCCGGGCCGTCTACCCTTGTGCCCCATGGAACTGCGTCACCTACAGCACTTCGTCGCCGTCGCCGAGGACCAGCACTTCACCCGGGCGGCCGAGCGGCTGATGGTGTCGCAGTCGGGTCTGTCGTCGTCGATCCGCGCTCTGGAGCGCGAACTCCAGGCACCCCTCTTCGTCCGCACCACCCGCAGGGTCACGCTCACGGAGGCCGGACGCGCGCTGCTCGTCGAGGCGGAGCGGATCCTCGCCCAGGTCCGCTCGGCGCACGACGCGGTGGCCGCCGTACAGGGCGTCCTGCGCGGCACGCTCTCCCTGGGGACCGAGCAGTGCATCGCGGGCGTGCACTGCGCCACCCTGCTCGCCGCCTTCCGGCGGCGGCACCCGGACGTCGAGATCCGGCTCCGTCAGGCGGGTTCCGAGGCGCTGGCCGAGGAGGTCGCGGCGGGCCGTCTCGACCTGGCGTTCGCGGTGCGGACCCGGGCCGACTCCGACCAGTTGCGGTCCGTGCCGCTGACGAGCGAGCCGATGACCGTGCTGTGCCACCCGGAGCACGGCCTGGCGACCGGCGCCGTGGTGACGCCCGAGGAGCTGGGCGGGGAGGACTTCGTCGACTTCCACCCCGACTGGGGTCCGCGGCGCACCACGGACGCGGCGTTCGCGGCGGCCGGTGTGCAGCGGACGGTGGCCCTGGAGGTCAACGACGTGCACAGCCTCCTGGAGCTCGTCCACGAGGGCCTCGGCATCGCCGTCGTACCGCGCCACTTCGGCCTCAAGCGCGAGGCCGAGGGCCTCACCGCCCTGCCGTTCAAGGGCACCTCGGAGACGTCGTACGAGACGGTCGCCATGCTGCCGCCGCCGGAGGCCACCAGCCCCGCCGCCCGCGCCCTCATGGCACTTCTCGACGCGGCCGGGCAGGGCGACTGACCCCGCCCGGTCCGGACCGCGGCACTCCTGACACGCCACTGCCGCCGCAGCATCAGTCCCGTGGACGGCCCCCGCGGGGGCCCCGTGGACGACCTTCACGAACGGCCGGGCAGGAGTGCGTGTACGTCGGGCACGACCGGCACTCCTTCTCGCGGGCCGGGGCTTCGACGAGCCCTACGACACGGGCACCACGTCACCGTCACCACGTCACAGAACGGCGGGCCACCGACCCCGCCCACGACCGGGTCCGCACCCGCGTACACGACGACCGGCCCCGGGAACTCCCTTGTCTGCGCTAGCAGTTGGCGTCCGGTCGGCCCCGGTGGACCCGCATTGCGGCGACCGCCGGCAGGACGCGCCGAGCGATGTGCCGCCGGGCTTCCCCCTGGAGCGGGATCCCGGACGCGTGCACGGCGGGAGGGCCGAGTGCCCCACGCATTGACGGCTCCCGCCCTTCCGGGCGCAGAGGCGGGCCCGATGCGCGATGGTGGAGCCATGCATGCAAAGGACATCCTCATCGACGCGTTCGGCCGCATCCAGGAAGAAGTCCACGCCACCGTCGAGGGCCTCCGGCCGGAGGACCTCAACGCCCGTCCCGGCGAGACGGCCAACTCGATCTCCTGGCTGGTCTGGCACCTGACCCGCGTCCAGGACGACCATGTCGCCGACGCCGCCGGGACCGAACAGGTCTGGCTGACCGGGGACTGGTCGAAGCGGTTCGGGCTCGACCTGCCCCGCGGGGACACCGGATACGGTCACACCGCCGCGAAGGTCGCCCGGGTCCGGGTGGAGTCCGGCGACCTGCTGACCGGCTACCACGACGCCGTCCACGAGCGGACCCTGGAGTTCATCGGCGGCCTGGCCGCCAAGGACCTGGAGCGCGTCGTGGACGAACGCTGGGACCCGGCGGTCACCCTGGGTGTGCGCCTGGTCAGCGTCCTGTCCGACGATCTCCAGCACGTCGGACAGGCCGCCTACGTCCGCGGTCTGGTTCAGCGGGCGTAGCCCGGGAGCACGACGTCCTCGATGAGCGCCTTGCGCTCGTCGTACGGGATGAAAGCGCTCTTGACCGCGTTCACGGTGACCGTGCGCAGGTCGTCGATGCCCCAGCCCGCCTCCTCGACGAGCAGCGCCATCTCGCGCGTCATCGTCGTGCCCGACACCAGACGGTTGTCGGTGTTGAGGGTGACCCGGAAGCCCAGGTCGCGCAGCGCGGTGATGGGGTGCTCGGCGATGGAGCGGGCCGCGCCCGTCTGGAGATTGGAGGTGGGGCACATCTCCAGGGCGACGCGGCGGTCGCGGACCCAGCCGGCGAGCCGGCCGAGCTTGCCGTCCACGATGTCCTCGGTGATGCGCACGCCGTGGCCGATGCGCTGGGCGCCGCACACCTGGAGCGCCTGATGGATGCTCGGCAGACCGTGCGCCTCACCGGCGTGGATGGTGAACGGGACGCTCTCGGCCCGCAGGTGCTCGAAGGCGGCGAGGTGGTCGGCCGGCGGGAAGCCGTCCTCGGCGCCCGCGATGTCGAAGCCGACGACTCCGGCGTCCCGGAACGCCACGGCGAGGTCGGCGGTCTCCCGCGTGCGGTCGAACATCCGCATGCCGCACAGCAGCGTGCCGACCCGCACCGGGGTGCCGGCCGCCGCGGCCTTGGCCATACCGGCCGCGAGGCCCTCCTGCACGGTCTCGACGACCTCGGGCAGGGTCAGCCCGCCGTTCACCATCAGCTCGGGCGCGTAGCGCACCTCGCCGTAGACGACGCCGTCCTCGGCGAGGTCGAGGACGTACTCCTCGGCCGTGCGCAGCAGCCCCTCGCGGGACTGCATCACCGCGAGGGTGTGCTCGAAGGTGGCTATGTAGCGCACCAGGTCGCCGGAGTTGGCGGCCTCGTAGTACCAGTCGGCCAGTTCCTGCGGGTCCGTGGTCGGCAGGGTGTGCCCGACGGTCTCCGCGAGCTCGACCAGGGTGGCCGGGCGCAGACCGCCGTCGAGGTGGTCGTGCAGCACCGCCTTGGGCAGCCTGCGGATGGTGTCGATGTCGATGCGGGGCGCGGTCATGTGCGGTGTTCCTCGGAAGGTCGTTCGGAGCGGAAGGGTGCGAGAGGTAACGGGAGGGCCGGGGACGCGCCGGAAGCGGGTCAGCCGGCGGGCTGGAGCAGGTCCCAGCGGTTGCCGTACAGGTCCTGGAAGACGGCCACCGAGCCGTACGACTCGTGGCGGGGTTCCTCCAGGAAAGTCACCCCGGCGGCGAGCATCCGGGCGTGGTCCCGGGCGAAGTCGTCGGTGTGCAGGAAGAAGCCGACGCGGCCGCCCGTCTGGTCGCCGACCCGGCCGCGCTGCGCCTCGTTCTTGGCGCGGGCCAGCAGCAGCCCGGTGCCTCCGGCGTCGGCCCCGGGTTCGACGACGACCCAGCGGGACCCGTCCGGCCGCCGGCTGTCCTCGGCCAGGCGGAAACCGAGGGCTTCGGTGTAGTGGCGGATCGCCTCGTCGTAGTCGTCGACGACGAGGGTGACCAGGGCGATGCGTCGCATGGGACCTCTCCAGGGTTATACGTAACACGTAGCGTACGGCATCCCGTCAAGCGCCCCGGAGCCCGGTTGCTGCGGACCGTCCTGACCCCTGGACGCGGCCCGCCGCCCCGCGCCGGCCCGCCCGCACGGGGCGGGGGCCGGTGGCGTGGACGCGCATGGCAGGGTGGTGATCGACTCGGGGCCGGTCCGCCGCGCCCCGCCCGACGCCGTCCCCCACGGGAGTTGAGTGACATGTCCGAGCTTCCGCAGCCGACCGGATCCCCGGCCCACCAGAACGTGACGTTCCCCAGCGCGGGGGGCACCGCGCACGGTTACCTGGCGCTGCCCCCGTCGGGAAGCGGCCCGGGCGTGATCGTCATCCAGGAGTGGTGGGGGCTGACCGACCACATCGCGGACGTCACCGACCGGCTGGCGGCCGAGGGCTTCGTGGCGCTCGCCCCGGACCTGTACGGCGGCAACGTCGCGCACGACAGCGAGGAGGCGTTCCGGATGATGCAGGAGCTGCCCGTCGCACGCGGTGTGGAGCTGCTCTCCGGGGCGGTCGACCACCTGCTGGGACTGCCCGAGGTCACCTCGGACACCGTGGCCTCGGTGGGCTTCTGCATGGGCGGCGGCTTCGTCCTGCAACAGGCCGCGGCCGACCCCCGGGTGAGCGCGGCCGTGCCGTTCTACGGCGTGATCCAGGGCGAGCTGCCCGACTTCTCGGGCCTCGCCGCGCGGATCCTCGGCCACTACGGCGAAGAGGACAACTCCATCCCCCTGGAGAACCTGGACCGGCTCCGCGAGGCGATCGAGGCCCAGTCGGGCATCGTCCCCGACCTGCGCGTCCACCCGGCCGGGCACGCCTTCTTCAACGACCGCCGGCCGAGCTACGACGCGAAGTCCGCGGAGCAGGCGTGGGCGAGCACCCTGGCCTTCCTGCACGAGCAGCTGGGCTGACACCCGGGGCGGCGCCCCGCACCCCGGGCCCGGGCCTCGCGCGAAGACCCTCGCACGGGTGCGGGCTCCGGACGTACTTCTCGACGACATCCTTTCCGTGCACGGGAGTTACCTGACAGTAATCGCCGGTGATTTGATGTGCGGCGCCACTCAAGCCCCCCTCACCCTCAGGGAGACCCAGTGCCGCACTCCTCACTGCGCCGCGCGCAGTGCGCAGCCGCCCTCGTTCTGTCGCTGACCGCCACGGGGCTCGCCGGGGCCTCGCCCGCGTCGGCGGCCGGGGCCACGACGCCCTCGATGAAGGTGCTCACGTACAACGTCTTCCTCATGAGCAAGAACCTCTACCCCAACTGGGGCCAGGACCACCGGGCCGCCGAGATCCCGAAGACCTCGTTCTTCCGCGGGAACGACGTCGTGGTGCTGGAGGAGGCCTTCGACAACTCGGCGTCGGACGCGCTGAAGAGCACGGCGGCTGCCGAATACCCGTACCAGACCCCCGTGGTGGGCCGCAGCAGGAGCGGCTGGGACGCGACCGGCGGGGCGTACTCCGCCACGACGCCCGAGGACGGCGGGGTGACCGTGCTGAGCAAATGGCCGGTGCTGCGCAAGGAGCAGTACGTCTACAAGGACGCGTGCGGCTCCGACTGGTGGTCCAACAAGGGCTTCGCCTATGTGGTGTTGAACGTGAACGGGACCAAGGTGCACGTGATCGGCACGCACGCGCAGTCCACGGACTCCGGGTGCGCCGCCGGGGAGGCGGCGTCGATGCGCAGCCGCCAGTTCAAGGCGATCGACGCCTTCCTGGACGCCAAGAACATTCCGGCGGACGAACAGGTGCTGGTGGCGGGCGACATGAACGTCGACTCACGGAGTACGGAGTACGCCTCGATGCTCGCGGACGCGGACCTGGTGGGCGCGGACGCGCGGACCGGCCACCCGTACTCCTTCGACACCCTGCAGAACTCGATCGCCCTCGACCGGTACCCGGACGATCCCCGCGAGGACCTCGATCACGTCCTCCACCGCACGGGGCACGCACGCCCCGCCGGCTGGACGAACGAGGTCGTCAAGGAGCAGTGCGCGCCCTGGACGGTGTCCAGTTGGGGCACCGACTCCACGTACACGAGCCTCTCGGACCACTACCCCTTGAGGGCCTCCGCCGGCTGAGCCGACCGACTCCGCGAGGCTTCGGGCCCCGTCCCTGCGTCCTCGTCCCCGCGTCCGTTGGGGGGAGCGGGGACAGGGGCCCGGTCTCAGCCCTCGGCCTGCGACGCGTCGAGACGGGCGAGTTCCGCGTCCGTCAGGCGCAGCGCGCCCCCCGCGATGTTCTCGGCCAGGTGGTCCGGATTGCCCGTGCCGGGGATGGCGAGCACGTTCGTGCCCTGCCGGAGGGTCCAGGCGATGCGGATCTGTGCGGGGGTCGCGTCGTGCGCCGCGGCGACGGCGCGCACCTCGGCGTCCGTCGCGTCGGCCTTCCGGCCCAGCTCGCCGCCCTTGCCCGCGATGGCGTAGAACGGGACGAAGGCGATGCCGAGTTCGCCGCAGGCCCGCAGGAGGGCGTCGTTCTCCGGCGAGGTGCCGCCGAGTCCGTACCGGTTCTGCACGGACACCACGGGAGCGATGGCGCGGGCCTCGTCGAGGTGGGCGACGCCGACGTCGGAGATGCCGAGGTGCCGGATCATCCCGGCGTCGCGCAGTTCGGCGAGCGCCCCGAAGTGCTCGGCGATGGAGTCCTGTCGCATGCGGCGGAGGTAGACCAGGTCCAGGTGGTCGCGGCCGAGCTGCCGCAGGTTCTCCTCGACGTGGGCGCGGAGTTGGTCGGGGCGGGCCGAGGTGCCCCACTCCCCCGCGTAGTCCCGGAAGGGCCCGACCTTGGTGGCGACGACCAGGTCGTCGGCGTACGGCGACAGCGCGCTGTTGATCAACTCGTTCGCGGAGCGCAGCGAGGAGAAGTAGAAGGCGGCGGTGTCGATGTGGTTCACGCCCATGTCGACCGCCTGCCGCAGCACGGCGATCGAGCGGGCGCGGTCGCTCGGCGTCCCGTGGTGGAAGGCCGCGCTGCCCGTCAGTCGCATCGCGCCGAAGCCGATGCGGTGGACGGTGAGGTCGCCCAGTGTCCAGGTGCCCGCGGCGGACGCGGTGATCGTTTCTGCGGTCATCGCGGCAGTCTCGCACACGCCCCGGAGAGGCTTGTTCGCGAAGGACTCGCTGCTCAGGGCGCACACGGCGGGGGCGGGCCGGTGCGGCTCCGGCCGACTCGGACGGTGACCGCCGACGCCCGTACCCGCACGCACGCCCGGACGGCGACTCCCCCGAAGTGGCCTCCGTGGGGGCGCGTTCGCGTGACCCGGGTGACACGGTGACCCGGGTACTCGATGACCGGGGGTTCTGATGGTGCCGGGCCTCAGGTGCAACCCGGGCGTCAGGGATGGGATGGGCGGGTGATCCGTGCGGCGAAGCCCGCGATGTCGGCGACCACGCGTTCCGGCTGCTCCCAGTGGACGGCGTGGCCCGTGTTCTCGTACGGGAGGAACTCGGCTCCGTGGACGGCGTCCAGGATGATGCGCTGGTCGTCGCGGGTCAGGAAGCGGTCCTGTTCGCCCCGGATGACGAGGGTGGGCACCAGGATGCCCGCGAGGGTCGCGCCGAGATCGGCGTCGAGGAGACCGCGCCCGGTCTCCTGCCAGACGTGGGCCGGGAGTTTGAGGCCCTCCTCGATCATCGTCTCGACGAATCCGCGGGCAAGCGGTGCCGCGGTCGTCCCGGTGACGAACTCCTCGACGAACGCGCGGGGCACGGGGTCCGCGAGCCCGTCCAGACTCTTGCGCCACGCGTCGGCCGCGGGGTGGTCCGCGAGGGTCCCGGGGACACCGAGCAGGACGAGTCCGGCGATGCGGTCGGGATGGCTGCCGGCGACGATCCGCGCGGGTATGCCGCCGGTGGACGCCGCCACGAGGACGGCGCGCGGGATGCCGGCGGCGCCGAGGAAGGCCACCAGGTCGGCCGCGAAGTCGTCGGGGGTGTAGCCGTCGGCCGGGCGGCCGGCGTCGCCGTGGCCCCGCTGCGTGGGCGCGTACCCGTGCAAGGACGGCGGCAGCCGCCGCAGGAGGGGCTCGAAGGACCACCAGGAGTCGCCGAGCCCGTGCACGAAGACGACCGGCGTACCGCTGGGGTACCCGGCTTCGGCGTACGGAAGGGTCAGCTCCTCGTTCACCTGCGCGGACTTCAGGGAGATCACGGTCACGGCGCGCTGCCTCCTTCCGCCCGGCCACCCGGGTCCGGGAACCCGGGAACGGAGAGCGGGCGGCGATCACCTCCGACAGTACCGACGGGAGGCGCCGGGCGCGCTGCGGGTGGCCCGACCGGGGGTGGCGGAGGGGCGGTGGGCGCGGACCCGGGCCGCTCCCACGCAGCCCGGCCGTCGCGCGCGAGCGGGGCATCCGTCGGCCGGCCAGTCCGTGTCGTCCGCGTTATCCGCGTTATCCGGTCCGTCCGTGCCGTCGGGGTTGTCGGAGCTGTCGGGGACGGAGCCGGGGAAGGAGCGCAGGTCCGCCATACACAGGTGCACGGGGATGGGGTTAGTGTGTCCGTCGTACCGGACACGGGGTGCCCCGTCCGAGGGCTGAGATCACACCCGTCGAACCTGAACCAGTTCGTACTGGCGGAGGGATGTCTTCCATGCCATTGGCGCATGTTTCCGGCGGGCTGCCCGCCGACAGCCGGCCGACCGTCTTCGACGGGTCGATGCCCGCGGCCCCCGGCGACCTGCGGGTGGAGGGACACGGCATCGAGCCGGTCCCCGAGAGCAACCGGTACGGCGGGCCCCGGCGCCTGTTCACCGTGTGGTTCGCCCCCAACCTGACGATGACGGGCGTGTTCACCGGCACCATCGGGATCGCGCTCGGTCTGGACTTCCGCACCGCCCTCGCGGCGGTCGTCCTCGGGACCGTGGTCGGGGCGCTGCCCACCGCCTACCTGGGCACCTGGGGCGGTCTCACCGGAACCGGCCAACTTCCCCTCGCGCGGCTCGCGTTCGGCCGGGCTGTGGCACTCCCCGGGCTGCTCCAGTGGCTGTCCTCGGTGGCCTGGGACGCGCTGATCGGGCTGTTCGGCGGGGACGCGCTGGCGCGGTTGTGCGGCTGGCCGTTCTGGGTCGGCGTGCTCGTGATGATGGCGGCGCAGGGGGCGCTCGGTGTCCTCGGCTACGAGGCCATCCACCGCCTGCAGATCGTCATGACGTTCGTGCTCGCGGTCGCGTTCGCCGTGATCGCGTGGCGGATGCTGGACGGGGTCCATCCCGCCGCGACCGGCTCCGCGACCGGCGCGGACCGCATGGGGGCGTTCGTGCTCACCAGCACCATCGCGCTCAGCCTGTCGCTGTCCTGGGCCCCGTACGCCAGTGACTTCAGCCGTTATCTGCCGCGCACCACCTCCCGTCCGCGGATGTTCTGGTGCACTCTGCTCGGGCTCGTCGTGTCCTTCGTCGCCGTGCAGGCCCTCGGTCTGTGGGGCGCGTCCGTGCTCACCGACCAGACGGCCGCGGGTGTCGAGGAGTTGCTGGGCGGCGGGGTGGCGGGCGCGTTCGGGCTGCTCGCCGTCGCGCTGGCGGCGGTGTGCAGCAACGCGATGAACGACTACAGCGGTTCACTCGCCCTGCAGACCCTGGGGGTGCGGATCCCGCGGCCGGTGGCGGCCGCGCTGGCGGCGGCGCTCGGATTCCCGCTCGTACTGTGGATGCACGCGGCGGACACCACCGCCCGCTTCCAGAACGTGCTGCTGTTCGTGGGCTACTGGATCCCCGGGTTCGTCGCGATCGTCGTCGTCGACTGGATCGCCCGGGCACGCGAGCGTGCCGGTGCCCCCGTCGACCTCGCCGTCGAGACCGCCCGCAGGTTCCCCGCGTGGCCGTCCCTGCTGGCCTTCGTCGCCGCGTTCGGCGCGGCCGTTCCGTTCATGGACACCGGCCTGTACGTGGGCCCGGTGGCCGACGCGCTGCACGGCGCCGACCTCTCCTACTACGTGGCCTTCCTCGTCGCCCTCGCCCTCTACACACCCCTGCGTCTGCGCCGCCGCGCCTAGGGCGCGTCGAGAGGACCTCGGGCCGTCGAACCGTGCGTCCCGCAGGTCGTAGCGCTCCTTGCCGTACCCCGAGAGGAACCTCGTATGACCACGCCGCCCCGCGTTCTGACGATCGCCGGATCCGACTCCGGTGGAGGCGCCGGAATCCAGGCCGACCTGAAGACGATGCTGGCACTCGGCGCCCACGGGATGAGTGTGCTCACGGCGGTGACCGCGCAGAACTCCGTCGGCGTGCAGGGGGCTTGGGAGTTGTCCGAGGACGCGGTGCGCGCCCAGTACCGCAGCGTCGTCGACGACATCGGCGTGCAGGCCGTCAAGACGGGCATGCTGTCGTCGCCCGGCCTCGTCACGACGGTGGCCGAACTCCTGGCGGACGTGGGAGTGCCGGTCGTCGTCGACCCGGTGAGCGTCTCCAAGCACGGGGACCGGCTGCTGGCCGACGACGCGCTCGACGCCGTACGGAACCGGCTGTTGCCGCGGGCGACGGTGGCCACCCCGAACCTCGACGAGGTGGCCCAGCTCACCGGTCTGAAGGTGACGGACGAGGAGGGTATGCGGCGGGCCGCCGACCGCCTCCTCGCGTACGGCCCGCGCTGGGTGCTGGTGAAGGGCGGCCATCTGCCGGGGGAGGCCGTCGACCTGCTCACCGACGGCACGGCGGAGCACTGGCTCCGCGCGCCCCGCCACGACAATCGGCATACGCACGGCACCGGTTGCACCCTCGCGTCGGCCGTCGCGGTCGGCCTGGCCGGGGGTCTGGCGGTACCGGACGCCGTGCGACGGGCCAAGGACTACGTGACCGCGGCGATCGAGGCGGGATTCCCCCTCGGGTCGGGCATCGGACCGGTGGACCACGGATGGGCGCTGCGCGACAACGCGTGAAGGGTGTCCGCCTCGCGTGAGGGGCTCGCCGAACGGCCGCCGGCACCGCTCCTGATCCGGCCGGACGGCAGCGGCTCGGACGCAAGGCGCGCCCCGGGCCGGCGGTGAACACCCGTGTGCCCGCCGCGTGTCGGGCGCCCGTCGGGGGCGCACGAACCCGGGCTCCTCCCCGCGCGGGAAGTGAGCCGGACACCCCCGCGCGCGACGGGCCTTCGGGCCGTACCCCGTACCGGACTCTCGGCGTCCTGTACCGGTCGGGCCCCGCGGTGAACATCACGGCCCCCGGCGTGCGTACTGATCGGCACAGCGACAGTCGTCTGCTCGCCCGTCAGGTACGCGGGGACGCAGATCCGGATCCAAGGAGCACACCATGAAGGCGACCGCGCAGATCGGCGTCACAGGGCTCGCCGTGATGGGCCGCAACCTGGCCCGCAACTTCGCCCGGAACGGCTACACCGTCGCCGTCCACAACCGCACGCCCGCCCGGACCAAGGCGTTGATCGAGGAGTTCGGGCACGAGGGGGCCTTCGTGCCCGCCGAGTCGGCCGAGGAGTTCGTCGCGGCGCTGGAACGCCCTCGCCGCCTGATGATCATGGTGCAGGCGGGTGCGGCCACCGATGCCGTCATCGACGAATTCGCCCCGCTCCTCGAGGACGGCGACATGATCATCGACGGCGGCAACGCGCACTTCACGGACACCCGCCGCCGTGAGCAGTCGCTGCGCGAGCGCGGCATCCACTTCGTCGGCGCCGGGGTGTCCGGCGGCGAGGAGGGTGCCCTGCACGGGCCGAGCATCATGCCCGGCGGTTCACCGGAGTCGTACGCCTCGCTCGGCCCGATGTTCGAGACGATCAGCGCCAAGGTGGACGGCGAGCCCTGTGCCACCCACATCGGCACGGACGGTGCCGGCCACTTCGTGAAGATGGTCCACAACGGTATCGAGTACGCCGACATGCAACTCATCGGCGAGGCCTACGACCTGCTCCGCCGGGTGGGCGGTTACACGCCGGCGCAGATCGCGGAGATCTTCCGGCGTTGGAACAGGGGCCGCCTCGACTCGTACCTGATCGAGATCACCGCCGAGGTCCTCGCGCATAAGGACGCCGCGACCGGGGAGCCGTTCGTGGACGTCGTGGTCGACGCGGCGGGCCAGAAGGGCACCGGCCGCTGGACGGTGCAGACCGCCCTGGACCTCGGCTCGCCGGTCACCGCGATCGCCCAGGCGACCTTCGCGCGGGCCGCCTCCAGCCAGGCCGGGCTGCGCGCCGCCTACCGCGACCTGCCCGGCGGCACCCACTGGGACCTGTCGGCGACGGAGGCGGAGCGGTTCACCAGCCAGGTCGAACACGCCCTGTACGCCTCGAAGTTGATCGCCTACGACCAGGGCTGGAAGATGATCCTGGACGCTGCCGCGGAGTACGGCTGGGACATCGACCTCGGTGAGGTGGCGAAGATCTGGCGCGGCGGATGCATCGTCCGGGCCGCGTTCCTCGACCGGATCCGGGCCGCCTACGCCGTCGATCCGGGCCTGGTCAGCCTGCTCTCGGACGCGGGTTTCGCGACCGAGATCAAGGACGCGCAGGTGCCGTGGCGCGAGGTCGTCGCCACGGCCACCCGCAGGGGCGTTCCGGTGCCCGCCTTCTCCGCCGCCCTGTCGTACTACGACACTCTGCGCGCCGACCGGCTGCCCGCCGCGCTCACCCAGGGCCAGCGCGACTTCTTCGGCGCCCACACCTACCGGCGCACCGATCGCGAGGGCAGCTTCCACACGCTGTGGGGGGAGGGCTCGCGGGGAGAGACCGAGGTGCTGTGAAGCCGGCCGCCGACGTGCCGGTACGCAGCCGGCCGGACCCCTTCACCGGGGTGTCCGGCCGGCTGCGCCGTGTGCGTCCCCGCGCCCGTTCGCGCGCCGGCCCCTCCCGCGACCACGGGCTCGGGCGGCGGACTCGGACCCGGGCGGCGAGACACTCGTTCGGTGCCCCGGGCCCCTCGGCCGCGGGCGGTCCGCGAGGACGGAACGGCGGCCCCGTGAGAACGTGACCGGTGAGGACGGCGACCCCGCACCGTGTCCGGCGGGACGAGGATCACCGTCTCCGGGCGAGAGGGCGACATCGTGAGCGACAAGGTCGAGACGACACCGCGGGACCGCCCCGGCCGGGATCTGTCCTGGCCGTGGTTCCTGGTCGTGGTGATCGTCTACGCGGGCGTCATCCAGGGCCTGGGGCAGCTCGTCGGCGTGGACACCAGCGGCTCCGACAGTCAGTTCCCCACCACCGAGTCCATCGTCCGCAACGCGCTGATCCCGATCGGGGCGTCGATCGTCTTCGGCGCCGGCGTCGTCACCTGGCTGGGCTGGTGGCGCGAGGTCCTCCACTACCGGGTGCCGGTGCGGCGCTGGGTGCGCTGGGTGCCGATCTCCATGATCGCCGTCGCGCTGATCGGGGTGAACTACGCGCACCTCTCCGACCAGAGCGCCTCCCTCGTGGTCTGCCTGCTGGTGCTCGGCGTGTTCGTCGGCGTCGGCGAGGAGCTCATGTTCCGTGGCATCGGCGTCCACGTCTTCAGCCGCGCCGGATTCTCCGAGGGCAGGGTCGCCCTCTACTCGTCGGTCGTCTTCGGCCTCGTGCACATCAGCAACGCCTACGGCGAAGGAGCACAGGCCCTCGTGCAGGCTCTCGTCGTCTCCACGTCGGGCTACTTCTTCTACCTGTGCCTGCGCGTCCGCGGCACCCTCCTGCTGCCCATGCTCGTGCACGGTCTGTGGGACACCAGCCTGATCTCGAACCTCGTGGGCGACAGCCCCCAGGCGTCCCTGGGCATGGTCCTCGTCATCGTCCTCCAAGTCGTCCTGATCGTCCTCCTGGCCGTCAGGCGCCGCAGCGTCGAGCCCGCGTCCGGGAACCTCGTGCCGCCCGCCGAGACCCCCGCAACCGGGGCCTGACCGGGGCCGATGCCGCCGCGCCGGGCCGCCGGTCCGCCTTCGCGGGCCGGGTGTTCCCCGTCCCCGCTCGCGCCCGCACCGATCCGCTTGCACTGTTGGGGGTGTAGCTAGGAGGTGCGGTGCCATGCGCGGAGCACAGGGAGCACAGGGTGCGAGGCAGTGGTGCTGGCGCTGGCGGAGGAATCCGCTGCGGCGCCGGGACGACCTCGTCGAGGCGTGGATCGTGCTGATCGTCTGGACGGTGATCGTGCTGGGCGGCGCGCTGGCCGGCCTGATGACGGCCCGCGCCGCCGGCGAGTCCTTCGACCGCCTGCGCAACGACCGGCATCCCGTCCCGGCCGTGCTGGTGGACAGCACCGGCTCGAACGTGGCGTCCGGTGAGGGCTCGGGCTACGAACAGGTCCGGGCCGGGGTCCGGTGGACCGCTCCGGACGGCACGCCCCGGACCGGACGTGCTCTGGTGGACGCCGGGCACAAAGCCGGCTCGAACGTCGTGATCTGGATGAACGGCAAGGGACAGCTCACCGGTGCCCCGCCCACCACCAGCGCGGCAGCCACCGAGGCGGGCCTGCTCGGCGCGGGTGCTGCGGTGGCGCTCGGCGGCGTGGCGCTCGCCGCGGGCGGATTCGCCCGCTGGCGGCTCGACCAGCGGCGCTACGACCGGTGGGCACGCGAGTGGGAGCGCCTCGGGCCGCAGTGGGGACACAAGACACCGTGACGGATGTCCGGCCGCACCCCACTGCCGCCCGTCCCCCCTCGTGCACCTGTACCTCGTGCCCTCGTGAGCTGCGCGGGTCTGCCGGCCCCTCCTCGCCGGCCCGCCGGCCGCGTTCCGCTGGTGCTGCTGGTTCCGCTGTTTCCGCTCAGCCGCTCCAGGTCCAGTCCGCGACCTCGGGCAGGTCGGTGCCGTGCTCACGGATCCAGACGTGGTGGCGGGAGCGGGCGTCCTCCATCCGCTGGCGCACGGTGGCGGCGCGGACCCCGAGACCGGGCACGCGGTCGATGACGTCCATGACGAGCCGGTAGCGGTCCAGGTCGTTGCGCACGACCATGTCGAACGGCGTCGTCGTGGTCCCCATCTCCTTGTAACCGCGCACATGGAGGTTCGCGTGGCCGCTGCGCCGGTAGGCGAGACGGTGGATGAGCCAGGGATAGCCGTGGTAGGCGAAGATCACCGGCTTGTCCGCGGTGAACAGCCCGTCGTACTCGAAGTCGCTCATGCCGTGCGGGTGTTCCTCACGCGGCAGCAACCGGGTCATGTCCACGACATTGACGACCCGGAAGGAGACCTCAGGCAGATGGCGCCGGAGCAGGTCCGCGGCTGCCAGGATCTCCTGGGTGGGGACGTCTCCCGCGCAGGCGAGAACGACCTCCGGTTCGCGCTCGACACCGGGCGAGCCCGCCCACTCCCAGATACCGGCGCCGCGTGCGCAGTGGTCGCGGGCCTGGTCCATGGACAGCCAGTCGAAGCAGGGCTGTTTGCCGGCGACGACGACGTTCACGTAGTCGCGGCTGCGCAGCACATGGTCCGCGACGGACAGCAGGGTGTTGGCGTCCGGCGGCAGGTAGACGCGCACCACCTCGGGGCTCTTGTTCAGGACGTGGTCGACGAACCCGGGGTCCTGGTGCGAGAAGCCGTTGTGATCCTGTCGCCAGACGTGCGACGTCAGCAGATAGTTGAGGGACGCGATGGGACGACGCCAGGCCAACTCACGTGACGTCTTCAGCCACTTGATGTGCTGGTTGACCATCGAGTCGACGATGTGCACGAACGCCTCGTAGCAGGAGAACAACCCGTGCCGGCCGGTGAGGAGGTACCCCTCCAGCCAGCCCTGGCAGGTGTGCTCCGAGAGGATCTCCATGACCCGGCCGTGCCGGTCGAGGTGCTCGTCCACCGGGAGGGTCTCGGCCTGCCAGGCCTTGCCGCTGGCCGCGTAGACGGCGTCCAGACGGTTGGAGGCGGTCTCGTCGGGACCCACCAGGCGGAAGTCGCGGCGGTCCGTGGTCTCCCGCATGACGTGTTCGAGGAGGTCGCCCAGGATCCGGGTCGGCTCGTGCTGCGTGACGCCCGGTTTGTCGACCGGAACCGCGAAGCGCTCCAGGGGCGGCAGCGGCAGATCGCGGACGAGGAGGCCGCCGTTGGCGTGCGGGGTGGCGCCGAGCCGTCGGTCGCCCTCGGGCACGCAGGCCAGCACGTCGGCGACCGGACGCCCCTCGGCGTCGAACAGTTCCTCGGGCCGGTACGAACGCAGCCACTCCTCCAACTGCCGCAGATGTTCCGGGTTCTCACGCACCGCGGCGAGGGGGACCTGGTGGGCGCGCCACGTGCCCTCGACGGGTTCGCCGTCGACCACGGCGGGGCCGGTCCAGCCCTTCGGGGTGCGGAGCACGATCATGGGCCAGCGGGCCCGCTCGGTCACGCCCTCCTCGCGGGCCGTGCGCTGGAGGACGGCGATCCGGTCGAGGGCCCGGTCGAACGCCGCGGCCATGGCCCGGTGCACCGCGGCGGGGTCGTCGCCCGTGACGTGGATCGGGTCGTGGCCGTAGCCCCGCAGCAGCTCGTCCAGTTCGGCCTCCGGAAGGCGGGCGAGTACGGTCGGGTTGGCGATCTTGTAGCCGTTGAGGTGCAGGATCGGCAGCACCGCACCGTCGTGGACCGGGTCGAGGAACTTGTTGGAATGCCAGGACGCCGCCAGCGGCCCGGTCTCCGCCTCGCCGTCACCGATGACACACGTGACCAGCAGATCCGGGTTGTCGAACGCGGCCCCGTAGGCGTGGGCCAAGGAGTAGCCCAGCTCACCGCCCTCGTGGATCGAGCCCGGCGTCTCCGGCGCGACATGGCTCGGCACGCCGCCGGGAAATGAGAACTGCCGGAAGAGCTTCCCCATGCCCTCGGCGTCGCGGGACACGGAGGGGTACGTCCGACTGTAGGTGCCCTCCAGCCAGGAGTTCGCCAGCACCGCCGGCCCCCCGTGACCCGGCCCCCACACGCACAGCGCGTCGATCCCGCGCGCCTTGACGACCCGGTTGAGGTGGGTGTACACGAGATTGAGGCCGGGGGACGTACCCCAGTGTCCGAGGAGGCGCGGCTTGATGTGGTCGGGAGCCAGGGGCTCGGTGAGGAGCGGGTTCGCGAGCAGGTAGATCTGGCCCACGGCAAGGTAGTTGGCGGCCCGCCAGTGGGCGTCCAGCGCGCGGAGTTCCTCATCGGTCAGTACGGTGCTGTCCTGGTGTTCGGCCTCGGGCATCGTGACTCCGTACGTCATCGGGCGGGGGCGGCGAGCAGGTCATCGTGCGTGCACGTCGGCGGGCGGGGCGGCACGGGCGTACGCGGGCGGGTGGAGCGGGCGGTGCCGGCACCGGTCGGTCGGGGTGAGCGGGAGTCGTCGGTCGACTCGCCGGACCGGTCGGGGGACGGGACGTGGGGAACCCCGGGGTGCGGCCCGTCGGCGGTTCGCACGGTGACCACTTCGGCCAGGTCCTGCCGGGTTCCCACGGAGGAACCGTTCACACGGGTGCGGTTCGGGACCGCGTCGACGATCGGGGCCGGGACCGTGCCGTGCGCCGCCCCTGCGACGGACTCGACCCTACCGCCCTGCCGCGACCCGGGGCAGACCGCCCGCGGTCCGAAGGCGTACGCCCGGACGCGGACCTGACGCGGGCCCGGCTCGGCGGTGGCGCCGATGTCCATTCCGGAGTCGGAGCCGAGGTCGGGGCCGGAGCCGAGTTCGGGGTCGGGGCGGGAACGGGAGCCGGGGTCGATCGTGAGGCGGTCCACGACGACCGGCGGTCCACCGGACACCCGGACGACTGCTGCCTTCATCGAAGCCTCTCCTCGCGCGCGCCGGTCCCCTCAACACGGTGCCCGCAACGGCGGCGATCCGCAGCGCGATACCGCCGAACAGGGCCCGCCCGATCCCGGGCGGGCCCTGTGGTGGAGCGAGCGGTGCCCGCTCAGACCAGCGGCTTCTCCAGTACGGCCTTGCGGTGGCTGAACGTGTCGATCGAGTACCGGCCGTGGTAGCTGCCCATGCCGCTCTCGCCGACGCCCCCGAACGGGAGGTCGGAGACGGTCAGGTGGGCGAGCGGCAGTCCGAAGCCGAGGCCGCCGGAGGAGGTCTCGGCGGCGATCCGCTCCCGCGTGGTGTCCGACTCGGTGAACACGTACAGGGCGAGCGGCTTGTCGCGGTCGTTGATGAAGCCGATGGCCTCGTCGAGGTCCGCCACGGTCACGACGGGCAGGATGGGGCCGAAGATCTCCTCCCCCATGACGGGGGACTTCGGGTCGACGTCGGCGAGGACGGTCGGCGCGATGTACTTCGCGGCGCGGTCGCTGTCGCCGCCGGTGACGGTGCGGCCGGAGCCCAGCAGTCCGGTGAGCCGGTCGAAGTGCCGCTCGTTGACGATCCGCCCGAACGCGGCGGACTCCTTCGGCTCCGCGCCGAAGAGCGTCGTCACGGCCTCGGCGAGCCTCGGCTCCAGTGCGCGGGCGGTCTCCGGGTCGGTGAGGACGTAGTCGGGCGCCACGCAGGTCTGCCCGGCGTTGAGGAACTTGCCGCGCACGAGCCGGTCGGCGACGACGGCCAGGTCGGTGTCGCGGTCGACGAACGCCGGTGACTTGCCGCCGAGTTCGAGGGCGACCGGGGTGAGGTGCTCGGCCGCGGCGCGCATGACGATACGTCCGACCGTGCCGTTGCCGGTGTAGAAGATCTGGTCGAAACGCTCGGCCAGCAGGGCCGTCGTCTCGGGGACGCCGCCCTCGACGACGGCCACCGCGTCCGTGTCGAGGTACTGCGGGAGGAGCCGGGCGAGGGCCGTGGAGGTGGCCGGCGCGAGTTCGCTGGGCTTGGCGACCACCGCGTTGCCCGCGGCCAGCGCGCCGAGCATCGGGGTGAGCAGGAGCTGGACCGGATAGTTCCAGGGGGCGATCACGAGGACGACTCCCAGCGGGTCGTACCGCGTCCAGGCCGTGGCGTCCGCGCCGAGGTGCGCGGGGACGGGCGCCGGTTCGGGCAGCAGCCAGCCGTCGAGGTGCTCCAGGGTGTGGTCGATCTCGCGCACGGTGAAGTCGATCTCGGTGCGGAAGGCCTCCGCGGAGCTCTTGCCGAGGTCCTCGTGGAGCGCGGCGGCCAGCTCCTCGCCGTGCGCGGTGAGCAGCTCGCGCAGCCGGCCCAGCTGCTCCGTGCGCCAGGCGATCGGCTGGGTGCGGCCGGAGCGGAAGGTGGCGCGCAGCCGGGCGACGGTGGCGGCGGGCTCTTCGGTGGTCGAGTGGTTCACGGTGCCTCGCTGGTCGGGGCGCGGGCCGGGGGCCGGACGCGCGGGTGCTCCGCGGCCGGCGGGGAACACCGACCACAGCTGGATGTATATGCCAACCTTTCACGGGGCGTGCGCATTCCGGGCTCGCACCACTACTTTCCGCGACGGTCCGCTTCAGAGCGTGCTGCGGGCGCCCGTCGCGTCGAGCGTCCGCGCCAGCCGCTCCAGCAGGGAGCGCAGCAGCGCGTCGTCCCCGTCGTCCAGCACCGGCCACCGCGCCCGGACCTCGCGGTCGACGCGCCGCCAGTACGTCACGCCCCGCGGGGTGAGGTGGGCGAGCACGCGGCGCCGGTCGTGCGGATCGATCCGCCGGTAGACGAGGTTCTGGTCGACGAGCTGGTCGATCAGCTTGGTGAGGGTGGCCGGGGGCAGGAAGACGGCCTCGGCGACGGCGGTCATGGGGTGGCCCGCGCCGTCGGAGAGCAGGACGAGCACCCGCCAGGCGTCGAGGGAGCAGCCGTCCTCGTCCAGGACGGCCCGCAGGCGCCGCGCGGCGAGGCGCTCGGCGCGCGTCAGCAGGTGCATCAGGTCCTGGGGCTGACGCGGCGATGGGGTCGGCATCCTGCTCCTCGCTCCCGTGGGGTGTACATGCTACGAGACGGATTGGAGTTCACCGGGAGGAGCCGGAATCATGACGCCATGTTCCGGCCCACCTCACCCGTGCCCGAGTGGTTCACGGCAGACGACTCCGTGTTCGGGGTGGCTCTCGTCCTCCCGTTGCAGGGACCCGCGGGCATGTTCGGGCCCACCTGCGAGTCGTGCGCGCAACTGGCGGCGGAGGAGGTCAACAGAGCGGGCGGGGTGCTCGGCAGGGAACTGCGGCTGCTGCCGGTGGACGGCGGCGGCCCACCGCGTGAAGTTGCCGACCACGTGCAGGCGTTGGTGGATGTGGGAGCGGTCCAGGGGGTGACCGGCTGGCACATCTCGTCGGTGCGCCAGGCACTCGCGCCCAGGATCGCGCATCGCGTCCCCTACGTGTACACCGCGCTGTACGAGGGCGGCGAGCGAACGGCCGGCGTCTTCCTCACCAGTGAGACACCGCGTGACCAACTCCGCCCGGCCATGCGCCTGCTGGCGCGCGAACGGGGACTGCGCCGCTGGTTCGTGGTGGGCAACGACTATGTGTGGCCGCGCCGCACGGCCCGGGCCGCCCACGGGTACGCCCGCGAGTCCGGCGGCAGCGTGCGAGGAGAGGTGTATCTGCCGCTGGGCACACACGACTTCGGGGCGGTCCTGCGCCGCATCGAGCACACGGAGGCGGACGGTGTCGTCGTGCTGCTGGTCGGGAGTGACGCGGTGCGCTTCAACCGGGCGTTCGCCGCCGCGGGACTCGACGCGCGCTGCGTCAGGCTGAGCACCCTGATGGACGAGAACATGCTGATGGCCAGCGGACCTTCGGCGACCTCCGACCTCTACAGCACGGCCGGGTTCTTCGCCTCGCTGGCCAACCGGGACACCCTCGACTTCCACGGGCAGTACGCCGACCGGTTCGGGAGCGAGGCACCGGCCCTCGGCAGCCTCGGCGAATCCTGTTACGAGGGCGTGCTGTTGCTGGCCGCGCTGATCGGCCGGGCGCGCTCCCTCGACGTGTCCGCGATCGGCGCCGCGGCGGAGAACGTGTCGTACGAGGGACCGCGCGGACTGCTGCACCTGAGGGGCGGTCACGTACGCCAACGGATCTATCTGGCGCGGGCGGAGGGGCTGGACTTCGACGTGGTCGCCGAGCTCGACGTCCACGGGCCCCGCTCTTGACAGCCCGTCATCTCCGCCAAGATACTTCCCGCAGGAACTAATCAGAATGCCTCGGGCGCATCATGAATTCGGCTGCCGAATTCCGCCCGGGGCATTTTCTGTTGCCCCGGGCGTTCCTCGCCGGCCCCCGTCTGAGAGCGGGAAGATACGGCCGGGAAAGTACGGTGAAACACCTTGGAAACAGGGTGACTTGAGGCTGTGGACCGCACTTCAGGAGGTTGTCTCCTCCACAGCCCGAGGGGGTTCTATTGTCCAGCGGTACCCGTATTCTGCGACGTCGGATGGCAGCCGGCGCCGCCGCGCTCGCGGCCGTCGTCGCGCTCTCCGCCTGCGGCGCCAAGACCGACGCGGGCGGCACGTCCGACAAGGCCGCGCAGGCGGACGTCGGTGGCGACACCGTCAAGGTGGGCCTGCTCAACTCGCTGTCGGGCACGATGGCGATCAGTGAGGTGACCGTCCGCGACTCGCTGAAGCTGGCCATCGACGAGATCAACGCCTCGGGCGGGGTGCTCGGCAAGAAGATCAGGCCGATCAGCGAGGACGGCGCCTCGGACTGGCCGACCTTCGCCGAGAAGGCCAGCAAGCTGATCAGGGAGGACCGGGTCGCGGCCACCTTCGGCTGCTGGACCTCCGCGAGCCGCAAGGCGGTCAAGCCCGTCTTCGAGAAGAACAAGTCGCTGCTCTTCTACCCCGTGCAGTACGAGGGGCTCGAACAGTCGCCGTACATCTTCTACACGGGCGCCACCACCAACCAGCAGATCGTGCCGGCCCTCGACTACCTCAAGTCCCGGGGCAAGAAGCGGATCTACCTGGTGGGCAGCGACTACGTCTTCCCGCGTACCGCCAACAAGGAGATCAAGGCGTACGCGAAGGCCAACGGCATGAAGGTTCTCGGTGAGGACTACGCGCCGCTCGGCTCCACCGAGTTCAGCACGATCGCCAACAAGGTGAAGGCGTCGAAGGCGGACGCGGTCTTCAACACCCTGAACGGCGACTCGAACGTGGCCTTCTTCAAGGAGTACAAGTCCGCCGGTCTGACGGCCACGGGCATGCCGGTCGTCTCGGTGTCGATCGCCGAGGAGGAGGTCAAGTCGATCGGCGCGCAGTATCTGGCGGGCCAGCTGACGGCCTGGAACTACTACCAGACGACCGCGGGGGCGGCGAACACCAAGTTCGTCAAGGCGTACAAGGCCAGGTACGGCAAGGACAAGCCGACCAGCGACCCGATGGAGGCCGCGTACACCTCGGTCTACCTGTGGAAGGCGATGGTCGAGAAGGCGCAGTCCTTCGACCCCGAGAAGGTGAAGGCCGCCTCCGACGGCATCACCTTCGACGCGCCCGAGGGCAAGGTCACCGTAGACGGCGCCACCCAGCACATCTACAAGACGGCCCGCATCGGCAGGATCGGCTCCGACGGGCTGATCGAGCAGGTCTGGGACTCCGGCAAGCCGATCAAGCCGGACCCCTACCTGAAGGGGTACGACTGGGCCTCCGGCCTCTCCTGACCACCCGTCGCGCGGGGGCCTCGGCGCCGAGGCCCCCGCGTCCCGACTCCCCGGAGCCGCCGTATGACCGTGATCCTCGGGCAGTTGTTCACCGGCGTCAGCATCGGTGCCGTCCTGCTCCTCATCGCGCTCGGCCTCTCACTCACCTTCGGCCAGATGAATGTCATCAACATGGCCCACGGCGAGTTCATCATGGCCGGCGCCTACACCACGTATGTCCTGCAGAAGTCCATTTCGAGCGCGGGAATGTCGCTCCTCGTCGCGCTGCCCGTCGCGTTTGTCGTGTCGGGCGCACTCGGCGCGCTGCTGGAATGGCTGTTGATCCGCCGCCTCTATCTGCGCCCCCTCGACACGCTTCTCGTCACCTGGGGTGTCTCCCTGATGCTCCAGCAACTCGCCCGTGACATTTTCGGGGCGCCCAATGTGCAGACCCGGGCGCCCGACGTGCTCACCGGGAACATCACGGTCGTCGGCGGCGACGACCCGCTCACCTTCGCCAACAGCCGGCTGTTCATCCTCGCACTGGCGGTGGCGGCCGTCGTCGCGCTGTCCCTGACACTGCGGCTGACCCCGCTCGGGCGGCGGATCCGCGCGGTGGTGCAGAACAGGGACCTGGCGGAGGTGTCCGGCATCTCCACGGCGCGGGTGGACCGCACCGCCTTCTTCATCGGCTCGGGCCTCGCCGGGGTCGCCGGGGTCGCGCTGACCCTGGTCGGTCCGATCGGGCCGACGATGGGCACCAACGTCATCATCGACGCCTTCCTGGTGATCGTGGTCGGCGGCATCGGGCAGCTGCGGGGCAGCGTGATCGTCGCCTTCGTGCTGGGCGCGCTGCAGTCGGTCCTGGAGTACTCGACGACCGTGAGCGTCGCGAAGGTGCTGGTCCTCGTGGCCATCGTCGCGTTCCTCCAGTGGCGGCCGCAGGGCCTGTACACGCTGCGCACGAGGAGTCTCGTATGACCACCACCACTCCCCTCCCCCCGAAGACGGAACGGCCGCCGGCCGTCCGGCGCCGTTTCGCCGCCGCCCGTCCGGCGGCCGGGTTCGCCGTGGCGGCCCTGGTGCTCTTCGCCGGCGCCCCGCTCGCGCTGTCCGACTTCCGGCTCGGGCTGCTCGCCAAGTACCTGTGCACCGCGATGGTCGCGGTCGGCATCTGTCTGGCCTGGGGGCGCGGCGGTCTGCTGACGCTCGGCCAGGGGGTCTTCTTCGGGCTGGGCGGCTACGCCATGGCCATGCATCTGAAGATCGCGGACGCCGGCCCCGGCAACCTCCCCGACTTCATGCAGCTGTACGGCAGCGCCACCGAACTCCCCTGGTGGTGGCGGCCGTTCGCCAACCCGGTGTTCGCCGTCGCGGCGACGGTCCTGCTGCCCATGACGGTCGCCGCGATCCTCGGCTCGTTCATCTTCCGGCGCCGCGTCAAGGGGGCCTATTTCGCGATCCTCAGCCAGGCGCTCGCCGCGGCGTTCGCGATCTGGCTGGTGGGCCAGCAGGCCACGACCGGGGGCACCAACGGACTGACCGACATCCAGGGCTTCTTCGGCTACGACCTCGACGACCCGGTCAACCAGCGGATGGTGTACTTCGTCATCGCCGCCGTGCTGCTCCTGCTGATCGCCCTGGCCCGCCAGCTGTTGCACAGCCGCTACGGCGAACTCCTGGTCGCCGTCCGGGACTCGGAGGAGCGGGTGCGCTTCCTCGGCTACGACCCGGCCAACGTCAAACTCGTGGCGTACGTCGTCGCCGCGGGCATGGCCGGTCTCGCGGGCGCGCTGTTCGTCCCCGCCGTCGGCATCATCTCCCCCGCGCTCGTCGGCATCGTGCCGTCGATCGACCTGGTCATCGGCGCGGCGGTCGGCGGAC
Source organism: Streptomyces sp. M41(2017) (assembly GCF_002078175.1). Classification (GTDB taxonomy): domain Bacteria; phylum Actinomycetota; class Actinomycetes; order Streptomycetales; family Streptomycetaceae; genus Streptomyces. The sequence continues at coordinate 1,011,864 of NZ_MWFK01000002.1, forward strand.
GGGCCAGCCTCACGGGCGCGGTCCTCGGCGCGATCGGTGTCGCCTGGGCGAAGACGGCCCTGTCGGAGGAGTTCCCCGCGGCCTGGACCTACTTCCAGGGACTGCTGTTCATCGTCGCCCTGGCGTTCCTGCCGGGCGGCCTCGCCTCGCTGGCCGCGGTCGTCAAGCGGCGTCGCGCGGGCCGACGACTCGCTGGAGACACGGCATGACCGACATCAGGGGCAACGGGCCGGCGGGGCTGGAGATCCGGCAACTGCGCGTGAGCTTCGACGGGTTCACCGCCGTCGACGGAGTGGATCTGGACGTCCGGCCGGGCGATCTGCGCTTCCTGATCGGGCCGAACGGCGCCGGCAAGACGACTCTGGTCGACGCGGTCACGGGACTGGTGCGCGCCTCGGGCTCGGTGCGCTTCGGGGACGCCGACATCCTCGGGCGCAGCGTGCACCGGATCGCCCGCTCGGGCATCGGCCGCACCTTCCAGACGGCCACCGTGTTCGAGGAACTGACCGTGCTGCAGAACCTGGACATCGCGGCGGGCGCGGGCCGCAGCGCCCTGACCATGCTGCGTCGCCGCAGGGGGGTGCCGGAGCCGGTGGCCCGCGCGCTGGAGACGGTGGGGCTGACCGGTCTCGCCGACAGCACGGCGGGGACGCTCGCGCACGGTCAGAAGCAGTGGCTGGAGATCGGCATGCTGCTGGTGCAGGACGTCCGGCTGTTGCTGCTGGACGAACCCGTCGCGGGCATGAGCCATGACGAACGGCAGGCCACCGGCGAGCTGTTGCGGCGCATCAGCGAGGAACGCACCGTCGTCGTCATCGAGCACGACATGGACTTCATGCGCTCCTTCGCGCGCAGCGTCAGCGTGCTGCACGCGGGCCGGGTGCTGAGCGAGGGCACCGTGGCCCAGGTCCAGGCGGACCCGAGGGTGCAGGAGGTCTACCTAGGACACCCGGCCGCCGGGCCCGCCCCCGCGGCGGAGGCTCCCGCCGCGACCGTGTCCGCACCGAGCGCCGCACAGGAGGCGTGATGCTGGAGATCGACACCGTCCACGTCGGGTACCACCGCAGTCTCGTGCTGCACGGCGTCTCCGTCGAGGTGCCGCGCAACGGGGTGGCCGCCGTGCTCGGCCACAACGGGGCCGGCAAGAGCACACTGCTGCGGGCCGCCGTCGGACTGCTGGGCCCGCAGAGCGGCACGGTCCGCCTCGACGGCGAGGACATCACCCGCCGCACGCCGCACGAGCGGGTGGCGCGCGGGATGGCGTACGTCCCGCAGGGCCAGCAGGTCTTCCCGCACCTCACCACGGCGGAGAACCTCCAGCTCGTCGCGGACGGACGGCGGCGCGGCAGGGAGGCCGTCGCCGAGGCCCTGGACCTTTTCCCCGCGCTGCGCACGCTCTCGGGCCGCCGCGCGGGGCTGCTGTCCGGCGGCCAGCGACAGCAACTGGCCATCGCCCGCGCGCTGGTGACGGAGCCTCGGGTCCTGCTCCTCGACGAGCCGACCGAGGGAATCCAGCCCTCGGTGGTCACCGAGATCGAGCAGACGATCCTCTCCTTGGCGGCGCGGGGCGGTCTGTCGGTGCTGCTGGTCGAGCAGCACGTGGGTTTCGCCATGCGGGCCGCGCAGCGCTACTACGTCCTGGAGGCGGGCCGGGTGACCTCGTCCGGAGAGGGCGGCCGGGACGCGGAGCGGTCGGTGCGGGAGGCGCTCAGCGTGTGAGCGCCGGGGCGGCCCGTGCGGGAGGCGCCCGGTGCGGTGCTGCCGGGCCACGCGTGCTCGCGCGGTCAGCTGTTCGCGAGGGCGGCCCGGACCCGTTCGAGGTGCGCGCGCTCCGGCGCGCTCTCGGTCAGCGCGACGGCGGCGTCGTACGCCTCGACGGCCTCGCCGGTGCGGCCGAGCCGGCGCAGCAGATCCGCCCGTACGGCGTGGAAGGCGGGGTAGCCGGCGAGGTCGAGGTCCTCGACGAGGGCGAGGGCGGTGCCGGGCCCCTCGGTCTCGGCCACGGCGACGGCGCGGTTGAGGGCGACGACGGGGCTGGGGGCGAGGGCCAGGAGCTGGTCGTAGAGGCGGCGGATCTGGTCCCAGTCGGTGGCGGCCGCGGTCGGCGCGTCGCTGTGCACGGCGTTGACGGCGGCCTGGATCTGATAGGGCCCGGGCCGGTTGCGGCGCAGACACCGGCGCACCAGGTCCTGTCCCTCGGCGATCAGGCCGCGGTCCCAGCGGGAGCGGTCCTGGTCGGCGAGGAGGACCAGGTCGCCCTCGACGCTCGTGCGGGCGGGCCGCCGGGCCTCGATGAGCAGCATCAGGGCCAGCAGGCCCAGCGCCTCCGGCTCGTCCGGCATGAGTTCGACGAGGAGGCGTCCGAGCCGCACCGCCTCGGTGCAGAGGTCGGCGCGGCCGCCGTACCCCTCGTTGAAGACGAGGTAGACGACGGCGAGGACCCCCTCCACCCGGTCCGGGAGGTCGGCGTCCCGGGGGATGCGGTAGGGGATGCCCGCGTCGCGGATCTTGGCCTTGGCGCGGACGATCCGCTGGGCCATCGTCGATTCGGGGACCAGGAAGGCGCGCGCGATCTGCGGCGTGGTGAGGCCGCCCAGGAGCCGCAGGGTGAGGGCCACCTGGGCCTGGGGGGCGAGCGCCGGGTGGCAGCAGGTGAAGATCAGACGGAGCGGGTCGTCGCGCACGGGACCCTCCTCCGTGGGTTCGTCCGGGGCGTGCAGCCGGAGGGCCTCGGCGTGCCGGGCCTCTCGTGAGGACTCGCGGCGGAGCCGGTCGACGGCGCGGTTGCGCGCGGTGGTGATGATCCAGCCGGCCGGGCTCGGCGGTGTGCCGGTCTCCGGCCACTTCGCGACCGCCGTGGTGAAGGCGTCCTGGACCGCCTCCTCGGCGAGGTCGATGTCGCCGAGGAGGCGGATGAGGACGGAGACCGCCCGGCCGTACTCGGCGCGGAAGACGGCCTCGATCCCGGCGGCGTCGGTGGTCATCGGTCGTCGGCCTCGTGCATGAACGGGCGCACCTCGATGGGCAGGGTGGTCGCGAGGGTCGCCTTGCGGCCCCAGGTGAGCGCCGCGTCCAGGTCCGGCGCCTTGATCAGGCAGATGCCGCCCAGGTACTCCTTGCTCTCGGTGTACGGCCCGTCGGTGACCAGCACGTCGCCGTCCCGGGCGCGCAGCACGGTCGCGGTCTCCGGGCCGTGCAGTCCTCCGGCGAACACCCAGGCCCCGGCCTCGCGCAGCTCCGTGTGGAACACCTCCAGGTTGTGCATGATCTCCTGCATGATCTCGGGCGCGGGCGGCTCGCCCTGCGGCTGCATCACGCTCAGCAGGTAGTACTTCATGATGTGTCCTCCTCGACGCTCGCTCGGTCGGTGTCTCACTGACTACACGAACGGGAGGGCGCCGGATCGACACACGCCACGACGACAGCGGGAGATTTCTTCGATGACCGCCACACCGCATCCGCTCGTCACCGCCGCCCGCAGACTCGCGGCCGACGTGCTGGTGCCCCGCGCGGAGCGCGTGGACCAGGACGGCGTGCCCGTGAGCAGCATCGAGGCGGTCAAGGCGTCCGGGCTCCTCGGGGTGAGCGCCCCCGTGGCGTACGGCGGGTCGGCGGCGCCTCCCGCCGTGGTGCGGGAGACGGCGGAGATCCTGGCCGGGGCGTGCTGCTCGACGTGGTTCGTGCAGACCCAGCACCACACACCGGTGGCGACGCTGGCGAAGGCCGACCTGGGCCTGCCCGTACGGGAACGGCTGCTCGGTCCGCTCGCGCGCGGCGAGCTGCTGTCCGGGGTGGCGTACGCGCAGCTCCGCGCCCATCCGCGGGTGCCCGTGCGGGTCACCGCGGAGCGGGGTGGCTGGCGCTTCCACGGGACGGTCCCCTGGTACTCGGGCTGGGGGCTCAACGACGTCATGCTGCTCGCCGGGGTGACCGACGCCGATGAAGCCCTGTTCGCGTTCACCGAGGCGCGCGAGCAGCCGGGGCTGCGGCCGTCCGCCCCGATGCGGCTCGCGGCGCTCTCCGCGTCCCGCACCGTCTCCCTGGAGCTGGACGGGCTGTGGCTGCCCGACGAGGCGGTGGCGCTGCGCGTCCCGTTCGCGTCCTGGGCGGCCGGCGACCGGCCGAAGAACACGAACGCCTCGCCAGCCGTGTTCGGGGTGACGTCGGCGGCGATCGGCCTGCTGGAGCGCGACCCCGCGGCCAAGGGGACCGCGGAGGTGCTGCGGGCACGTCTGGAGGAGGTGCGGCGGCGGGCGTACGCGCTCGCCGACCACCCGGTGCCGACGGAACGGATCGACGAGCGGCTGGTGTGCAAGACGCGGGCGTACGACGTGATGCGGGCGGCGACCACGGCGGCGGTCGTGGCCGGCGGCGGGCGGGCGATGGACCTGCGCAGCCCCGCACAGCGGCTGGCGCGCGAGGGGATGTTCCTGCTGGTGCAGGGGCAGACGGCCGAGGTGCGCACGGCACACCTCGGCGCGCTGGGAACGCCCTGATCGCCCGGGCTCCCGGCTCGACCTGTGCTGCCGGTTGTCCGCGTGGGCTCAGCTCGTGAAGGGCACCTGCGCGGACGGGGCCGGGCCGGTCGCGGACGGATGGCGCCAGCGGCCCCGCGCGGCGAGGCGGGGCAGTACGCCCTCGCCGAACCAGTAGGCCTCCTCTAGGTGCGGGTAGCCGGAGAGCACGAACTCGTCGATGCCCAGGGCGTGGTACTCCTCGATGCGGTCGGCGACCTCGTCGTGGCTGCCGACCAGGGCGGTGCCGGCCCCGCCGCGCACCAGGCCGATGCCGGCCCACAGGTTGGGGTGGATCTCCAGGCCGTCGCGGCCGCCGCCGTGCAGCGCGAGCATGCGCCGCTGGCCCTCCGACTCGCTGCGGGCGAGCCCTTCCTGGACGGACTTCACCGTCGCGGGGTCGAAGCCGTCGAGGAGCCGTCCCGCCTCCGCCCAGGCCTGTTCGGAGGTGTCGCGGGTGATCACGTGCAGGCGGATGCCGAAGCGCAGGGTCCGCCCCTCCCGTTCGGCGAGCCCGCGGATCCAGGCGATCTTCTCGGCGACCTGCGCGGGCGGTTCGCCCCAGGTGAGGTAGACGTCCGCGTACCGGGCGGCGACCTCACCGGCGGCGGGTGAGGAACCGCCGAAGTAGACCTCGGGCACGGGGTCGGGGACCCGGGCGAGCCGTGCGTCCTCGACGCGGAGGTGCTCGCCCGCCAGATCGACGGTCTTGCCGTCCCACAGGTCGCGGACGATCGAGAGGAACTCGCCGGTACGGCGGTAGCGGGCGTCCTTGTCGAGGAAGTCGCCGTAGGCACGCTGTTCGTGGCTCTCTCCGCCGGTGACCACGTTCAGCAGCAGACGGCCGCCGGTCTGGCGCTGGTAGGTGGAGGCCATCTGCGCGGCGAGCGTGGGCGACACGAAGCCCGGCCGGAACGCCACGAGGAACTTCAGGCGCTCCGTGTGCCGGCTGACCATCGCGGTGGTGAGCCAGGCGTCCTCGCACCAGGCCCCGGTCGGCGTGAGGGCGCCGGTGAACCCCAGGTCCTCCGCGGCGCGGGCGATCTGGCTGAGATAGGCCACCGTCGGCGGGCGGTCCTGTCCGGAGACGGTGGCGGGCGTGCCGTGGCCGCCGCCGACGACATGGCGGCTGTCGCCGTTGGTGGGCAGGAACCAGTGGAAGGTGAGGGACACGGCGGGTGTTCTCCGATCGTGGGGGGGCGGCGGTGCCGCGGGCGGGTGGGGCGGGTCAGAGCAGGCCGTGCCGCGGAGGCCTGGTGCCGTTCAGGACGTGGCGCCCGAGGTGCTGGATCTTCCAGCGGGCGGGGTCGTGGAGCGTGTGGGTGCGGGCGTCGCGCCAGTACCGGTGCAGGTTGAGGGAGTCGAGGGCGGCGCGGGTGCCGGAGACCTCGAAGAGCGCGTCGGCCACCAGGACGGCGGTGGCCGTGGTGTGGGCCTTCGCGGCGGCCACGGCGAGGGACGCCTCCGCGGCGGAGGCATCCGTCAGTTCGTCGCGGGCCGCGTCGACCGCGCGGGCCGCGACACCGAGCAGCGCCTCTGTCGCCCTTACCTGGAGATCGAGTTCGCCGAAGCGCTGGATGAGCAGCGGGTCCTCGGCGGCCGTGTCGACGCCGCTCTCGAACCACGGTCGGCTCTTCGTGCGCACGAACTCCGCGGCCTCGGCGAGGGCGCCCCCGGCGATCCCCGCGTCGATGGCCGCGTGCAGCAACTGGGCCACCGCGCCGTGCAGTTGCGGTCCCCGGAAGGTGAGGTGGTGGGGCACCACGCGGTCGGCGGGGACGGTCACGGCGTCGAGGCGGACGGTGCCGCTGGCCGTGGTGCGCTGCCCCATGCCGTCCCAGTCGTCGACCACGGTGAGCCCGTCGGCGTCCCGGGGGACGTAGGCGACGTACAGGTTGTCGTCCGCGGCGCGGGCCAGCACGGGGATCCAGTCGGCGAACAGCGCGCCGGTCGAGTAGTGCTTGACTCCGGTCAGTTCGTGGGAGCCGTCCGGGAGGGGCAGCAGCAGCGTGCGGATGTCCTGGACGTGCCGGGTGCCGGCCTCGGACTGGGCGTTGCCGAAGCGGCGTCCCGCCAGGACCTCACCGAAGAAGAACTTCCGCTGCTCGGTGGTGCCCTGTCGGCGGAGCACGTTCACGTACACGAAGTGGTTCTGCGGGATCTGGGCGAGGCTGGCGTCGGCCGAGGCAAGCAGCCGGAAGACCTCGGCGAGGGTCTCCTGCCGGACGTCCGCTCCGCCGTGGTCCGCGGGTACGGTGACGCCGAGCAGGCCGGAGGCGGAGAGCTGTTCCAACTCGGCGTACGGCAGGCGACGTTCGGCGTCGCGGACCGGGGCTTCGGTCCGGAACGCCTCCGCGAGTCCCGCGGCGACGGCGAGGGCTTCGGCGTCGTCGGCGATCACGTGGGCGGTCACGGACGTCATCCGGCCGCGGCGAGCAGCGGGGTGCGGCCGAGGGCCACCGAGAACTGGTCGACCACCTGCGCCAGCGCCTCGGCGGTGCCGGGTGCCACGGTGACGGTCCCGTCCGGTGCCGCGGTGATGTCCTTGTCGAGCGTGAACCAGCCCTGGACGATGTGGGTCGCGCCCATGGAGTTGAGGACCGGGCGCAGGGCGTAGTCCAGGGCGAGCACGTGGGCCGTGCTGCCGCCGGTGACCAGTGGCAGGACCGTCTTGCCGGCGAGGGCGTACTGCGGCAGGAGATCGAGCAGGGCCTTGAGGACGCCTGAGTAGGCGGCCTTGTAGACGGGGGTGCCGATGACCACGCCGTCGGCCCGGTCGAACAGCGCGGCCGCCTCCACGACGGCGGGGTGCCGGAAGTCCGCTCCGAGCAGGGCCTCCGCCGGGATCGTGCGGACGTCGAGCGGGATCACCTCGTGCCCCTGTGCGGCGAGGCGGGCGTCGAGGTGACGCAGGAGCTTGGCGGTGCGGGACGAGGCGGAGGGACTGCCGGAGACGGACAGGACGGTGGCCATGGGTCCTCATTCCAAGGGGAGTTCACGGTGGCGGGCGACCGGGAGCGACGGGCGGGGGGCGGGCACGGGCCGTGCGTGCGCCGCCGGACGGACGGCGAACTCCGTTGCCCGGCCGCATCATCCGTCCGCCGGTCCGGCCGGACCGGGGCATGCTGGAGGGGAGGCCTACGAGTTCGGCGGAAGGACGCTCGGAGCACGGCGGGGACGGGCAGGGGACGTCCCGGGGCGCGGCGGGAGGGCCGGCGCGGGGAGGACGGTCCGTGCGAAGGGGACCCTGCTGCCGGGACCGTCAGACGTCGCGACGACAGAAGGAGCTGGAGACACGCGCAAGGTCGACATGGCGTCGCCGCGTGAGGTCCAGTCGCATCATCATGACGCCGATCGTCGCAGCCTCCGCTCGGGGCAGTCAAGGAACGGCGGGCAGGTCTCGCATCGCGGACCGGTCCCGCGAGGACCACGAGCCGTCCGGCCGCCATGCCGCGTGAGCTGCGCCGACCCGGACGCCGGGACGGGCGGCGTCGCGTCACGGGGGTCGTCGGTGATGCCGGAGGGCGACTCCCCCTCACCGCTCTCCCCCGCACCGCTCTCCGCCTCAGCGCTCGCCCCGTCGGCACCCCCCGTCGGACCGGTCGTCGACCGCCCTGCCCGGCCTCCCGGCCCGAAGCCCGGCATCCCCCGGGCGCGGTTCCGGACACCGGCTCCGGACCGCCGTCCTGTGACCATCCGAAGAGTCACTCGTTTGACGGAGCGGCGTGACACGACGTCAGCTCCTTCGGAAGGCATTCGTTCCATGCCCATCCCCTCGCTACCGCGTGCGGTCCTCCGCGGCAGGACAGCACTCGACCGGGCCGAGACCGCCCTCGTCGAGGAATACAGCGACCTGGTGCGCCTCGCGTACCTGACGCTGCCTCCCTCGCTGAACAGACATCGCCGCATCCTCGTCGCCCACTCGCTGGTGCAGCGCTCGCTGCCGGGTCCCCGCGAACGGTTCCCCCGGCCGCACGTGCCGACGCCCCGCGGCACGGCCCGCAGGTCCGTCGCGGAGAACGACCGGCTGCGCGCCGCGGTCCTGCGCTCGGCGATCGCGTACGGGCGTTCACCGCGCGGCTGGCCCCGCCGTCTGCCGCCGCCCCGCACACTGCTCCCCTCTCTGCCCGTCGTGTGGGGGCTGCGGCTGTTCCCCCGCGCGGGCGGTGCGGAGGAGATCGCGCTGGGCCAGGCCCTGTCGGGCTCGACGGCCGCCGGACGGGCCGCCTTCGTCCTGCGCAGCGTGGACGGACGGACGGAATCGGCGATCCGGACCCTGCTGCGGGCCGCCGGTGTCGCCGATCCCGAGGGAGCCCTGCGGTCCGCCGCACGGCTCGGCGACACGGCCGGCAAGGCCGCGCGGACGCTGCTCAGGTCGCGGGAGTTCGACGCCTGCACCGTGCAGACCGCTCCCACCGACCTGCTCCGCCGCCGGCGCCGCTTCCGCGTCCTGTGGGGCGCCCTGTCCCTCGTCGTGCTCTCCGGGGTGCTGCTGGCGGTCTCGCTGCCCGGCTCCGGCCCGTCGTCCGGCGGGCGCGTCCCGGCGGGCGCGTCGCTGCCCGGCCCGGCGGACCTCGTCCGTACGCCGTCGGACTCCTGGGCCGACACCTCCCGGGTGGACTTCACCGCGTGGCCCGCGCGCGGGGCGCGCGCCGACGACCAGGGTCTGCTGCGCCGGGCGCTGTCGGCCTGGGCCCGGCCGGGCCGCGCCGTGCGGGTCTCGACGACGGCGACCACGTCCATGGACCCGCCGCCCCGGGCACCCCGGCTCCTGTACGCGGGGAACGTGGACGGCGACGCCGTGGTGCTGCTGCACGACGGACAGCGGGTGGTGCGGTACAGCGAGCCCGTCGACGGCCGCGGGCGCGACACGCTGGCTCTCGCGCGGACCGACGACGCGGACGTGACGACGGCCGCCGCCCTGGTCGTCGGGCGCGGTCCACGGGGGACCCGGTTCCTGCTGGCTCCCTGGATCGCCGAGGCGCGGACCCGCGACCTGATGCGTCCCGACTCCCCCGCCCGCCCGGTGGACGTCGCCCGGGACGGGGTCACCGGCCCCCTGTCCGCACCGTCGGGAGGCGCGGCCTGCGACCGGCGGCCGGTGCTCCAACTGCGGTCCTCCGAGCGCATCGTGGAGAAGCACGCGTTCCTGCTGACCGACCTGGGCGAGCTGTCGCCCGTGCATCTGACGTACACACCGCTGCCCGGTCACGGAACGCCTCCGGCACGTCAGCCTCGGGAGGCGACGGGCACTCCGGCGCTGATCGCGTGGGCGCACATGGCGTGCGGGCTGGAGAAGCTGCGGGGCGGCGGGGTCCGGGAGGTCAACGCCTGGGACTTCGCCGAGCAGGACCTGCCGGAGAACGGCGGGCACGCGGTGTGGGCCTGTGCGCGGGCCGGCACCTGGCGCGGTCCCGGGGACGTGCGGGTGCTGCTGCGACTGCCGGCGTCCTCACCGTCCGCTCCGGCCCGGGAGGTCGCGCGGGCCCGGTCCACCGCGGCCTGCAGCCGGTTCGGCCAGCACGTGGTGGCGGACGCCCACTGGCGTTCCCGCGCGGGTCACTGGTACCTGCTCGCCGCGGGCAGCCGGGCGGTCACCGGGATCGAGGTGACCGGCGCGGTCAGGGCCCGGCAGGACGGCCGGACGCTCGCGGTGCGGGCTCCGGAGGGCGCGCGTCCCGGCCTGACCGCCCGTCTGGAGAACGGCTCCTCACTGGCGCCGGTCGGTGACGGGGCGAGCCGTTGAGCAGGCCCGGCCCCGTGCGGCGGGGTTCAGTCCTCTTCCCCGAGCGGGACGACCACGAGGAAGGCGTCCGACTTCAGGTCCATCACGACCGTCGCCGGCAGTCCTTCGGTGCGGCGCCGGGCCGCGTACTCCTCAGCCGACCAGGATCCGCGAGGAGCCCCCGCGGGAAATCGTTCCAGCACCTTTGTCCCCATAGCGGCAGGCACCTCCACCTCTGACCTCGGACCCGGAGCTACGGGTCCCGTGGAATGCGCTTGCCCGCGTTTCTCCGAGACATGTCATGTCTGTTCACCACCGGAGGCGAATGCCGAGCAGGCGTTCGGTCGAACGCGGGACCTGCCCGCCCCGCGCGGCCGGCGCGGGGCGGGCCCGGATCACACCCGGACGTGCTCGCCCTCGTGGGGCACCGGCGCCGGTTCGCGGCTCAGCGTCCCCGGCCACCACGCACGGCGGCCGATGTCGCGGACGAGCGCGGGCACCAGCAGCGAGCGCACCACCAGGGTGTCGAGCAGGACGCCGAAGGCGACGATGAAGGCGATCTGCACGAGGAAGGCCAGCGGGATGACGCCGAGGGCCGCGAAGGTCGCGGCGAGGACGACACCCGCCGAGGTGATCACCCCACCGGTGGCGACGAGCCCGCGCAGGACTCCTTGGCGCACTCCGTGCCGCAGCGACTCCTCGCGGACCCGGGACATCAGGAAGATGTTGTAGTCGACACCGAGGGCGACGAGGAACACGAAGCCGTACAGCGGTACGGAGGCGTCGGTCCCGCTGAACCCGAAGACGTGCCGGAACACGAGCGACGAAATACCCAGTGTCGCGGCGAAGTTGAGCGCCACCGTGGCCACCAGCAGGAGCGGCATCAGCAGGGAGCGCAGCAGGCCCGCCAGAATGACCAGGATGATGGCGAGGACCACGGGCACGATGAGGGTGCGGTCCCGTTCGGCGGTCTGCCGGGTGTCGTACTGCTGGGCCGTGTATCCGCCCACGAGCGCGTCGGCGTCCGGAACGGCGTGGACGGCCTCGCGCAGCCGGGCCACGGTGCTCTTGGCCGCGTCGCTGTCGGCGGCGGCCCGCAGGGTGACGTCGACCCGCACCCGGCCGTCGACGGCCTTGGGGTCTCCCCCGCCGGGCCGTCCGGACTCCGTCACCGCGGCGGCCGAGGCGACGCCGTCCGTGTCGCGCGCCGCGGTGATCACCTGGGAGAGACGGTCGGCGCCGGCGATGATCACGGCGGGGTTCCCCGAGCCGCCGGGGAAGTGCTCCGAGAGCGTCCGCTGGGCGGCGACGGACGGCGCGTCGTCGACGAAGATCTCGTCGAGGGGGACGCCCTTCGCGGTGAGGGTGGGGGCGAAGGCCGCGCAGGCGAGGAGGCCCGCGAGGGCGATCGCCCAGACCTTGCGGGGTGCGCGGTCCACCAGGTCGGCGACCCGGCGCCAGACTCCGCTGCCCGCCCCGGCGTCCCCGGTCGCGCGGGGACGGGCCGGCCAGTAGGCGGCGCGGCCGAGGAGGACCAGGACGGCCGGCAGGAAGGTGAGGGTGCTGAGCACGGCGCAGACGACGCCGATGGCGCCGACCGGGCCGAGCGCCCGGTTGTTCGTCAGGTCGCTGAGCAGCAGGGCCAGCAGACCGAGGGCGACCGTCCCCGCGCTCGCGACGATCGCGCCCCACGACTGCCGCAACGCCGCTCGGACGGCGGTGAACCGGTCGTCGTGCAGGGCCAGTTCCTCGCGGAAGCGGGCGGTGAACAGGAGCGCGTAGTCGGTCGCCGCGCCGATCACGAGGATGGAGAGGATGCCCTGCACCTGGCCGTCGACCCGGACGACGTCGTGGTCGGCGAGGACGTAGACGACGGCGCACGCCAGACCGAGCGCGAACACCGCGCCGAGGATGATGACGAACGGCAGCAGCACGCTGCGGTACACGAGCAGCAGGATGACCAGCACGGTCGCGAGGGCCACACCGAGCAGCAGGCCGTCGATGCCGGCGAAGGCGTCGGAGAGGTCGGCCTGGCTGGCGGCGGGCCCGGCGATGCGTGCCGTCGTTCCCGGAACGCGGTCGGTGGCCGTCCGGACGCGGTCGAGGGTGTCGGGCAGTTCGTCGCCGAGATCGGGCCGGAGCTGGACGACGCCCTCCAGCGCCTTGCCGTCGCCCGACGGCAGCGCGGGAGACGCCTGGCCGACGACGCCGGGCGTGCCGGCGAGGGAGGCGAGCGCGCGGGTCGCGGCGGCCTGGCCCTCGCCCCGGACCGATCCCGCGCCGTCCACCGTCCACACGACGATCGCGGGCAGGGTCTCGTCCTGCTGGAAGGCCCGCTGCTCGGAGACCACCTTGGTGGACTCGGCGCTGCGGGGCAGGAAGGCGGCCTGGTCGTTGGTGGCGACCTCGCCCAGCTTCCCGGCGTAGGGACCGAGGGTGCCCCCGATTCCGAGCCAGGCGACGAGCAGGACGACGGGAATCAGCCACAGGGCCCGTCGTGGGGTGATGGACATCGCTCTCCAGGTGTCACGGCAGCACGGCGGTCGACGTACAGTTGTCCAGATATCTCAACGACAAACAATCTCAATCATTGAGCTATCTCGCGGCCAGATCGTAGACCACGGCTGTGCTTCCGGGGCCGGCGGCCGTCCGGATGCGGCCGGTGTCCGGCGGTTCCCACCCGTCGGCGTGACCGGTCGGCCGGCGTCAGCGCCCGGGGGACCGCACGTCGGAGAGCTGTTCGTTCATGGCTGTCAGGAACCGCAGGACCACCGACAGTTCGTCCTCGCTGAAGCCCGACCGGACGCTCGCGGTGACCTCGGCGAGCGGCCGGAAGTGGGCGCGGGCGGCCGACTTGGCGTCGGGGACCCAGTGCAGGTGGACCACTCTGCGGTCCGCGCTCTCCCTGACGCGCCGGATGTGGCCCGCCCGTTCGAGCCGGTCCAGGCACGCCGTGACGGCACCCGAGGTGAGCCCGAGGTGCTCCCGGAGCCGGCCGGGGGTGAGCGGTTCGGGCGCGTCGAGGATCGCGGCGAGCGCCTGGACGTCCGTGGCGTGCAGTCCGTGTTCGCCGGCGAAGCCGTGCACGACGCGGTTGACCTCGCCGTTCATCCGGCGGAGCTGCACGGCGAAGGCCTGGAGGTCCGCCGGCGCCGCGCGCTCGCCCTGCGGTCCCCCGGCGGGGTCCGGCTCACCCGTCCGGTCGTCGGAGTCCTCTGGTCTGGCCACGTGGTCAGCCTATAGAGGCCGGCGGCGTGGCCCTCGTACGGCCGCCCCTGCCGGGAGGGCCCGTCCGGCGCATCCGGGGGCGGGGTCCGCGTGGAAGGGATCAGGAGGGGGGAACGGACAGGGGCGACAGCGACGAGCGACGGAGGATCCATGAGCGAGGACGACACCCGCACCGGACTGCGGTGTCTGGTGACCGGTGCCACCGGCTACATCGGTGGACGGCTGGTCCCGGAGCTGCTGGCCGAGGGGCACCAGGTGCGCTGTCTGGCCCGCTCCCCCGACAAGCTCCGCGACTACCCCTGGGCGGGCGAGGCCGAGGTGGTGCGCGGAGACGTCACGGACGCCGAGTCCGTCGGCGACGCCATGCGGGAGATCGACGTCGCGTACTACCTCGTGCACGCGCTCGGCTCGGGCCACGACTTCGAGGAGACCGACCGCCGAGCGGCCCGGATCTTCGGCGAGCAGGCCAAGGCGGCGGGTGTCCGGCGCATCGTCTACCTGGGCGGCCTCACCCCCGTGGGCGTACCGGAGGAGGAACTGTCACCGCACCTCAGGTCCCGCGCGGAGGTCGGCCGCATCCTGCTGAACTCGGGCGTCCCGACCACGGTGCTGCGCGCCGCGGTGATCATCGGCTCCGGCTCCGTCTCGTTCGAGATGCTCCGCTACCTCACCGAGCGGCTGCCGGTGATGGTGACACCGAGCTGGGTCAGCACCCGGATCCAGCCGATGGGCGTGCGCGACGTGCTGCGCACCCTGGTCGGCAGCGCCACGATGCCCGCCGAGGTCAACCGCGCGTTCGACATCGGCGGCCCCGACGTCCTGACGTACCTGGAGATGATGCGCCGGTACGCGACGATCGCCCGGTTGCCCCGCAGGCTCATCTTCCCGGTGCCGGTGCTCACCCCGCGGCTGTCCAGCCACTGGGTCGGCCTGGTCACCCCGGTACCCGCGTCCATCGCGAAGCCGCTCACCGAGTCACTGCGCCACGAGGTCGTGTGCCACGAGCACGACATCGCCCGCTACGTGCCCGATCCGCCCGGCCGGCCGATCGGCTTCGACGCGTCGGTGGCCCTCGCGCTCCAGCGGGTACGGGACGCGCAGGTCACCACGCGCTGGTCGTCCGCCTCCTACCCGGGCACGTCCAGCGACCCGCTGCCCACCGACCCGGACTGGGCCGGCGGCAGTCTGTACACCGACCGCAGGGAGATGACCGTCGACGCCTCGCCGGAGGCGCTGTGGCGGGTGATCGAGGGCATCGGCGGTGACAACGGCTGGTACTCCTTCCCGCTCGCCTGGGCCGTGCGCGGCTGGCTCGACCGGGCCGTGGGCGGGGTGGGCCTGCGCCGCGGCCGCCGGGACGCGAACCGGCTGCGGGTGGGCGACTCGCTCGACTTCTGGCGGGTCGAGGAGATCGAGCCCGGCCATCTGCTGCGGCTGCGCGCCGAGATGAGGCTCCCGGGCCTCGCCTGGCTGGAGATGTACGCGGAGAAGGACGACGACGGGCGCACCCGCTACCGGCAGCGGGCCCTCTTCCATCCGCACGGTCTGCTCGGCCACCTGTACTGGTGGAGCGTCTCGCCCTTCCATGCCGTCGTGTTCGGCGGCATGGCCCGCAACATCGCCAAGGCCGCTGCCAAGAACGCGTCCGATGGGGTGAAGGAACCCGCCCTCACCCGCTGAGCACGCATCCGGCGCAGCCGGCCGAGCAGAAGCAGATCCACGCCGTCCCCTCGCAGCCCTGCACCGGAGCAACGCCATGACCCTCTCGATCGTCCTGTTCACCTCGGACCTGCGCCTGCACGACCACCCGCCGCTGCGGGCGGCGCTCGACGGTTCCGACGCGGTGGTACCGCTGTTCGTGCGTGACGAGGCCGTGGCGGACGCCGGGTTCACCGCCCCCAACCGGATGGCGTTCCTCGCCGACTGCCTGACGGATCTGGACGCGGGGCTGCGCGAGCGGGGCGGACGGCTGGTGGTGCGCTCCGGTGACGTGGTGGCCGAGGTGTGCAAGGTGGTCGCCGAGGCCGACGCGGACGAGGTGCACATGGCGGCGGGCGTCAGCGGCTACGCGCACCGCCGGGAGGAACGGCTGCGTGCGGCGCTGGAGGCCGAGGGCTGCCGCCTGCACGTCCACGAGACGGTGATCACCGCGGTCGCGCCCGGCGCGGTCACTCCGGCGTCCTCGGACCACTTCGCCGTCTTCACGCCGTACCACCGGCAGTGGGCGCGGCAGCCGCTGCGGGACGCGGTCGCCGCTCCCCGGGCCGTCCGGGTGCCGGACGGCGTCGGCTCGGAGGAGATCCCGGCCCGCTCCGCCGTGTCCGGAGTGTCCCCCTCGCTCGCTGCCGGCGGGGAGACGGAGGGCAGGAAACGCGTCTCGGCCTGGCTGCGGAACGGGATCGGGGCCTACGAGGACCGTCACGACGACATGCCCGGCGACGCGACTTCCCGGCTCTCCCCCTTCATCCACTTCGGCGCCCTCTCGCCGGTCGAGCTGGTGCACCGGTCGGCTGCGGCAGGCGGCCCGGGCGCCGAGGCGTTCGTACGGCAGCTCGCCTGGCGCGACTTCCACCATCAGGTGCTGGCCGTACGGCCCGACGCGTCGGCCACCGACTACCGCACCAAGCACGACCGTTGGCGTTCGGAGGACGCGGCGCACGACGACGTCGAGGCGTGGCGGGAGGGCCGCACCGGATATCCGGTGGTGGACGCGGGGATGCGCCAGCTGCGCGAGGAGGGCTGGATGCACAACAGGGCCAGGCTGCTCACCGCGAGCTTCCTCGTCAAGACGCTGTACGTGGACTGGCGCATCGGCGCCCGGCACTTCCTGAGTCTGCTGGTGGACGGTGACGTCGCCAACAACCAGCTCAACTGGCAGTGGATGGCGGGCACGGGCACGGACAGCCGGCCCAACCGCGTGCTGAACCCGGTGACCCAGGCCAAGCGCTACGACCCGGACGGCGACTACGTGCGACGCTGGGTGCCGGAGTTGGCGGGCCTGGAGGGGCGTGCCGTGCACGAGCCGTGGAAGCTCCAGGGCCTGGACCGGGCGGCCTTCGACTATCCGGACCCGATCGTCGAACTGCCCGAGGGGCTGGCCCGGTTCAGGGAAGGCCGCGGCCTGACGGACTGAGGGCCCGGGCCGTCGGCTCCTCGCGGCGTCGACGCGCGGATCCGGCGGAGTCGCGAGCGAGTGCCCGACGGACGGCGCGTCGGACGACACGGGTGCGGCACGCCGGCGGCACCGGGGCGGCCCGACGGCAGGGCGCGAAGAGGCCGGGATTCTTTACTCTCCGTAGAGATTTCCGCCGGGTGTGCGGCCGTACTGGTGGGCGTCCGAACCACTCGTACCGGATCCGTCAGCACCGGATCCATCGCGCGGCGGGCCGGAGCACGCCGCTCCGGACGCCGCCCCGGCCGCCAGGAGGCTCCATGCGCATCGCCCGGAACGCGGGAACACTCTTCGTGACCGGCGCGTTGACCCTGACCCTCGCCGCGCTCGCCTACCCGGCCATGCTGGGCGTGCAGACCACGTCCAGCGCCTCGACACGGATCATCGCGAACCCGCCGTCGGGTCCGCTGACCGAGGCCGACCGCGACTTCGTCGTCAAGGTGCGCGCGGCCGGCCTGTGGGAGTACCCCGTGGGTCAACTGGCCCTGGAGAAGGGGACCATTCCGTCAGTGCGCACGGCGGGCCGGCATCTCGTCGCGGGCCACGCGGGGCTCGACGCGGCCTGTCGCAGGATCGCCCAGCAGCTGGGCATCACGCTGCCCAACAAACCGTCCCCCCAACAACAGGGATTCGTCGCGACGTTGAGCGGGGACAGCGGCAAGAAGTTCGACAGTGACCTCGCCAACATACTGCGGGTGACACACGGGCAGATCTTCTCGGTCATCGCGAAGGTCCGCGCCACGACCGAGAACACGCTGGTGCGCCAGCTCGCCAACCAGGCCAACTCCACGGTGCTGGACCACATCACGGTGATGGAGAAGACCGGTCTGGTGAACTTCGAGCAGGTGATCGTCCAGGAGACGACCGACCCGAAGCTGCCGAAGAGCAACCTGACGCCTCCCCCGCCGCAGCCCGGCGAGCCGACGGTCGTGCTGACACCCCCGGCGGGTGGGTCCTCGGGCGCGGCGAAGCCGTCACCGACGCCGACGGTGGGATGAATCGAGGCGTGCGAGGGCGCCTTCCGGGGCCCCGCACGGGCCGGTGACCGGCGGGCTCAGCCCGCGGCCAGACTCACCAGCGTGGTGAGCGCGTCACGCAGCCCCGGGGGCCGGAGCATCCCCTGCTCCTGCCGCCCGGCCCAGCCGGGCCCGCCCAGGAGGACGACGGGGTTGCGGCGGGCGCCCTTCACGCCCCAGCTGGTGGCTGCGATGTGCCGGGCCAGCGGGCGGTCGGCGGTGGAGCGCGTCTGCGACCACAGCACGACGGCCAGCGGGCCCAGCCTGCGGACGGCGGCGGTCAGCGCCTCCGGGGGGACCGCCGGACCGAACATCCGGGTGGGCAGGCCCTGTTCGACCAGTCCGGCGTGGAGTGCCTCCAGCGGCAGACAGTGCTGCTCACCGGGGACGCACGCCAGCACGACCGGTCCGGCCGCGGGCCGGTCCGGACCGGCCGGGTCCGTCGGGCCGGACGGGCCGGTCGCGCGGTGCAGCACCCGGGAGATGTGCCAGGACAGCAGGTGCTCCACCTCGACGTAACGGTCGCCGGCGGACTCCCACTTGCGTCCGACCGCGTGCAGGGTCGGCACCATCACTTCCTCCCAGCCGACGACCACACCGTGCCGCTCGACGAGCGCGGTCAGCTGGTCGTCCACGGAAGGCGCGTCGAGGCGCACGGCAGCGCGCGCCAGCCCTTTGCACTCCTGCCGGGCGTCACCCAGCGGCAGCGGGCCGGCCGCCTTCGAGCGGGGCCGGTACTCGTCCGTCGGCGGCTTCGCCTCGGCCGGGGTCGGATCGGCCCCTTCCTTCGCCGCCCTGGCCGCCTCGGCGGGCGGCACGCCGGCGGAGGTCAGCCGGCACATCTCCTCCAGCATCGCGACGTCCCGCGGTGTCCAGCGGCGGTGTCGTCCGTCGGAGCGGACCGCGGGTCCCACGCCGTAGCGGCGGTCCCAGGAGCGCAGGGTGGTGGGTGACACGCCGAGCCGGCGGGCCAGCGCGCCCGTGGTGACGCCCGCGTCGACGGACACGGCGCCCGCTCCCTGTTCCTGATCCGGCCGGCTCTCACCCATACGGCCGACTATACGACGCAGAAACGATGCGAGTTGTCGCTTCTGTCCAACGGTTCACACGATGGGGTGTCGGGGCCCGGAGCAGGAGGTGCCCGGAGCGAGGAGCGTGCCATGAGCGCAGATGCGACCGCCGCACAGTGGTCTGCCGGGCCTGCCGGGCCGGACACGGACGCGGACGCGGATCTGGCGCGCGCCGTCGCCGAGGGCGACGAGACCGCTCTCGCCGCCGTCTACCGGCGCTGGTCACCCCTGGTCCACACGCTCGCCCGGCGCTCGCTGGGCGACACGCGCGAGGCGGAGGACGTCACGCAGCAGGTGTTCCTCGCCGTGTGGCGGGGCGGCCGGGGCTTTCGTCCGGACCGTGGAACGCTGGCCGGCTGGCTGGTGGGCATCACCCGGCGGAAGATCGCCGACGCCCTGTCCGCGCGGACCCGGCGCACGGAGCTGGTCGGCGCGGCCGGTGCCCTGCTGGCCCTGTCCGACGCGGGGCGATCCCGCCCCGAGGCGGTACTGGACCGTGTGCTCGTGCGGCACGCACTGTCCAAGCTGCCCCCTGCCCAGCGCGAAGTGCTGCACCTCGCGTTCTACGAGGACCTCACACAGACGCAGATCGCCCGGCGGACCGGCTGGCCCCTGGGCACGGTCAAGAGCCACGCGCGCCGCGGTCTGCACCAGCTGCGGTACTGCCTGCCGTCACCGGCGGAGGTCTGACCACCGGGCTCGTGCGACGGTTGCTCCGGCCCGTGGTCCCGCGGGCCGGCCGCTCCGCGTCGCGCCGGCCGCCGACCCGTCCGGAACTTTCCCGGCCGGGGGGCAATCCGTGGGCCGACCGGCTTCGGATCACCTGCGAATCAACAGCGCGTCCTGGAGGACCACACCGTGAAGGAAGCCGTGGAGATCGGGAGAAACCCGTCTGCGGAGCCGGATCTGCCGGAACTGATGGCCCGGGTCGCCCGGGGCGACCAGCAGGCGTTCGCCTCTCTGTACGACGTCGTGGCGGGCCCCGTCCTCGGCATCGTGCGCCGGGTGCTGCGCGACCGGGCCCAGTCCGAGGAGGTCGCCCAGGAGGTCCTGGTGGAGGCGTGGCGCACGGCCGCCCGCTACCGGCCCGAGCGGGGCTCGGTGATGAACTGGGTCCTCACCCTCGCCCACCAGCGGGCCGTGGACCGGGTCCGGTCGGTCGAGGCGTCTGCGGCCCGCGAGCACAAGGCCGCGCTGCTCGACAGGACGCCCGAGTACGACGAGGTCACCGAGCAGGTCGAGGCCCGTCTGGAACGGGAGCAGGTCCGGCGGTGTCTGCGCACGCTCACCGAGCTGCAGCGCCAGTCGGTGACCCTGGCCTACTACCGCGGGCTGACCTACCGGGAGGTGGCGGAACTGCTGGCGCTCCCCCTCGGCACCGTCAAGACGCGCCTGCGCGACGGTCTGATCCGACTGCGTGACTGCCTGGGGGTGACGGCGTGACCACGGTCGACCTGCACACACTGACCGGCGCGTACGCGCTGCACGCCCTGGCCGACGACGAGCGCGAACTGTTCGAGCGGCACGCCGAGGACTGTGAGTCCTGCGCCCTGGAGGTCCGTGAGCTGACGGCGGCCGCCGCGCGGCTGGGCATGGCGGTCACCGAGACGCCCGCTCCGGCGCTCAAGGAGACCGTGATGCGGCGCATCACCACCGTCCGGCAGGAGGCGCCGCGTACCGTTCCGGTCGCCGCTCCCCGGCGGACGGCCGGCCGTGGACGCCGTCCCGCACGGTGGGCGCTCGCCGCCTGCCTGGCCGCGGCGGCGGGACTCGGCGGTACGGCGGTGTGGCAGCACGACCGCGCGCAGGACGCGCGGCAGCAGGCACGGCAGGCCGAGCGGCGGACGAACGACGTGGCCGCGGTGATCGCCGCGCCCGACGCGAAGTCGCGCACGGCGACGCTGGCGGACGGGGCGCGGGGCACGGTCGTGGTGTCGCAGAGCCGGGACCAGGCGGTGTTCGTCGCCGCGGGGATGGCGAAGCCGCCGACCGGCAAGGTCTACCAGCTGTGGTTCAACGACGCGGGGACCATGCGGTCCGCCGGTCTGATGGACCCGGCCCGTACGACGGAGGCGGTGCTGATGAAGGGCTCCGTGGACGACGCGTCCGGGATGGGGATCACCGTGGAACCGGCCGGTGGATCCGCCGAGCCCACCTCCGATCCCGTCGCCCTGCTGAACTTCCCCGCTTGAGCGGTCGTCCCCCCGGGCTTTCGGGGGAGGGGACGAACAGCTGAGACACGTCGCCCCGCCGGGTCGGACCCGGCGGGGCGACGTGTTTCCCGCAGACGTGTTTCCCGCAGGGGTCAGCGGCGCGGCTTCGGCGGCAGGGGGAAGAAGCCGCTGGTCCGGGCCACGTACTCGGCGAAGCCGGGACGCTGCGCCATGTGCCGTTCCAGCATGGGCTTGCCGCTGCCCTTGGTGAGCAGGTAGCTCATCACCAGCGGGGACACCACGGACACGGCCGCGGCGGCGCCGCTGTCGCAGGTGAACAGGAACAGGCCCCACCAGACGCAGAAGTCGCCGAAGTAGTTGGGGTGCCGCGTCCAGCTCCACAGGCCCCGGTCCATGACCTTGCCCTGGTTGGCCGGGTCCCGCTTGAAGCGGGCGAGCTGGGCGTCGCCCACCGCCTCGAAGAACAGACCGCACACCCAGAGCGCCGCGCCCGCCCAGGCGAATCCCGTCACGGGCCCCGGTACGTACTGCGCCGCCTGGACGGGCAGCGACACCAGCCACACCAGGGCGCCCTGCAGGAGGTACACCATGCGCAGGGCGTAGAGGTCACGGTTGCCGGGGGCCTTGGCGAGCATCGCGTCGTAGCGCGGATCCTCGCCGTGCCCCCGTCCGCGGCGCGCGATGTGCGCGGCCAGCCGCAGCCCCCACACCGCGGTGAGGGCCGTGACCAGCACACGTCGTACGTCGTCGCCCTCGCCGGCGGACGCCGCGAAGGACACCAGGGCCACCGCGGTGAACCCGATCCCCCAGGCGACGTCCACGATGCGGTGCAGGCCCTTGCGTACGGCGACCGCGAACGTGACCAGCATGACGGCGAACGCGGCGCCGGCCGCGAACCCGAGGTTCTGGGCGAACGCCGCCCAGGGGAAGCCGCTCATCGCTCGTCCGTCTCCGCGTACCAGGTGTGCGGGACGGCGGGCATCCCGGCCGCCCCGTCGGGGGTGGGCCGCACACTGAGGATCTGGTCGACGCCCATGCGGCGCTCCTCGAAGGCGAGAGCCCCGCCGACGAGGTACAGCCGCCACACGCGGGCGGTCTCCTCACCGACGAGCCGCACGAAGTCGTCCCACCGCTCCTCCAGGGTGCGGTGCCAGGCGGCGACGGTGCGCACGTAGTGCTCGCGCAGCGATTCGACGGAACGCACTTCGAGTCCGGCGCCCTCCAGGAGTCCGACGGTCTCCCCGAGCGGCCGCATGTGCATGTCGGGGGCGATGTACGCCTCGATGAACGCGCCGCCGCCCGGAGCGACCGACCCCCGGGACATCTGCTGCACGAGCACCCGCCCCTGGGGACGGACCAGGCGGCGCAGGGCGGCGGCGAACGCGGGGTACTCGGCGTCGCCGACGTGCTCGCCCATCTCGACCGTGGCGACCGCGTCGTAGGCGCCGCCCTCAATGTCCCGGTAGTCCTGGCACACCACGTCGACGAGGTGCTCCAGCCCGCGCTCGCGGACCTGCTCGCGGACGTACGCGGCCTGCTCGGCGGCCAGTGTGACGGCGGTGACCTGCGTCTTGTACTCCTCGGCCGCGTAGAGCGTGAGGGAGCCCCAGCCGCACCCGATGTCGAGGAGCCGGGCTCCGGGCACGAGGGCGAGCTTGCGGCAGATCAGTTCCAGCTTGGCGCGCTGGGCGTCGGCGGGCCCGAAGCCGGGGTCCTCGCTCGTCCAGTAGCCGCTGGAGTAGGCCATGGTCTCGTCGAGGAGGAGGCGGTAGAACGCGTTCGACAGGTCGTAGTGGTGGCTGATGGCGGCCCGGTCGCGGGACCTGCTGTGCAGGCCGCCGCGCAGGCGGGCCTGGGAGGCGGGCGTGGGCGGCCGGGGGCCGACGGCTCCGAGGCGTACGGCGGCGCCGACGGCCTGGACCCGGTCGGCGAGGCCGATCCGGGGGGCGTGCAGGCCGCGTTCGCGGGCGGCCGCCCACATCACCCGCAGCGCCACGGCGAGATCGCCGTCGACGTCGAGTTCGCGGGTGACGTAGGCCTGCGCGAGGCCGAGTTCGCCGGGCTGCCAGAGCAGCCGCCGCAGGGCGCGTCGCGAGCGCACCACGACGACGGGGGTGTCCGCAGGTCCGGCCTCGCTGCCGTCCCAGGCGCGCACCCGCAGCGGGAGGGGGCCGCCGAGCGCCTCCTCGGCCAGGGCGGCGAGCCGGTGGGCGGCGCCGCGACGGACGGCGCGGGCGGCGGGCGCGGTGCTCATGGGGTGGGGACCTCCTTGGTGAACAGGTACTGCTGGACGTCGAGATAGCCGGAGCGGAACCCGGCCTCTGAGTAGGCGAGGTAGAAGGTCCACATGCGGCGGAAGGTCTCGTCGAAGCCGAGGGCGGCGACCTCGTCGGCCCGCTCCGTGAACCGCTCGCGCCACAGGCGCAGGGTCTCCGCGTAGTGGGCTCCGAAGGCGTCCCTGCGGGTGGTGCGCAGGGTGGTGTGCTCGCGGGTCACGTCCTCCACGGCTTCCACGGAGGGCAGCAGCCCGCCGGGGAAGATGTACTTCTGGATCCAGGTGAAGGTGTCGCGGGAGGCGCGCATCCGGTCGTGCGGCATGGTGATCGCCTGGAGGGCGACGCGGCCGCCGGGGACGAGCAGGGTGTCGAGGGCGGCGAAGTAGGTGGGCCAGAACTCCTCGCCCACGGCCTCGATCATCTCGACGCTGACCACGGCGTCGTAGGTGCCCACGGCCTCGCGGTAGTCGCACAGTTCGATGGCGACGCGGTCGTCGAGCCCGGCCTCGCGGACGCGTTGCCGGGCCAGGTCGCGTTGTTCGCGGGACAGGGTGAGCGAGGTGACGTGGGCTCCGCGTCCGGCGGCTCGGATGGCCAACTCGCCCCACCCGGTGCCGATTTCGAGGAGGCGGGTGCCGGGTCCGACCTCGGCGAGGTCGAGCAGTCGGTCGATCTTGCGGTGCTGGGCGGCGGGGAGGAGGTCCCAGGTGGCGGGGAAGCCGCGGAAGAGCGCCGCGGAGTAGCTGAGGGTGTCGTCCAGGAAGAGCGCGAACAGCTCGTTGGACAGGTCGTAGTGGCGGCTGATGTTGTCGCGGGCGCCGGCGGGGGTGTTGCGCTGGACGTCGGGCCGGCGCAGCGCCCAGAGGCCCCGCAGCTTCTGGAGGGGCGCCGGGATCAGCCCGGCCGCGTTGCCGGCGAGCACGGTGAGCGCGGCGACCAGGTCGGGCGCGTCCCACTCCCCCGCCATGTAGGACTCGCCGAAGCCGATGAGTCCCTGTGTTCCGATCCGGGCGTGGAAGGCGGCCGGGTCGTGGATGTCGATGACCGGGCCGCCGAGGCCGACGCGGGTTCCGTCGGCGAACCGGGCCTGCAGGGGCAGGCGTTCGAATGCTCGGCGCAGGACGGCGCGGGTGACGGCGGTGCGGGCGCGCGAGGCGTCCGGTCGCGTCACGACGTCCGGCCAGCTGACCGGGTCGGTGTCCTGTCGTGGCGTCTCGACGGGGCAGGACTCGGCTGTCCTCATTTCACGTTCTCCTGGGTTCGACGAGGGGTGCGGGGCTGCACGGGCAGTCCCCGCAGATAGAGGCGGACACCGTGCAGCCGGATGGCGGCGGACACGGCGACGGTGGACCAGGGGTGGCGCAGCGCCTGACGCAGCAGCGCGCCGACGGTGGCCGCCCGGCGCGTTCCGCGTACGGTCGCGGTGAAGGGACGGGTTCCCTCGCGTTCCAGATGTACCGTCAGGTTCAGCCGGTCGTCGGGTTCGGGCAGCCGCATCCGGTACGCGCCGTCGACGGGGAAGAACGGCGAGACGTAGAACTCCTTGCGGGTCCGTGCGGTGTCGCTGCCGTCGGGGTGGAGCAGGTAGGTGTGCCGTTCGCCGTACGTGTTGTGGACCTCGGCGACGACGCAGCGCCGGGTGCCGTCCGGGTCGTGGCACCAGTACAGGGTCAGCGGGTTGAAGACGTGGCCGAGGACGCGGGCGTGGGCGAGCATCAGCACGTCGCCGCCGAGCAGGTCGATGCCGTGCGACGCGAGGTACCGGTCCAGGCCGGCGCGGATGGTCGGCTGGTCCCCGTCGAAGTGGTCACGGGCGTCGAACCGGGCCAACGGCCTGAGCAGCAGGGGAAGTTCGGGCGGACGGTCGGGGTCGGTCAGCCACATGTAGGTGCGGTGGCGCAGCGCGTACCGGCGGGGCGCGGTCCGTATGTGGGCGACCGTGCAGGGGTAGAGGGCGGGGGCCGCGGTCACCAGGTCACCCCCAGTGCGGCGGCCGCCTCGACTCCGGAGCGGCAGCCGTCCTCGTGGAAGCCCCAGCCGTGGTAGGCCCCGGCGTAGGCGGTCACGTGGCTGTTGAGGGCCGGGAGCCGGCGCTGCGCCGCGACCGACTCGGGGGTGTACACGGGGTGTTCGTACTCCATGCGGGCCAGCACCCGGGCCGGGTCGACCCGGTCGCCGCCGCCCAGGGTGACGACGTACGTCTCGGGTGCGTCGAGCCGCTGGAGGCGGTTCATGTCGTAGCTCACCCGGACCCGGTCCGCTCCGGCGTCGCAGGCGGGCATGAGGTAGTTCCAGGAGGCGCGTGCTCCGCGGGCGCGCGGCAGCAGGGTGGTGTCGGTGTGCAGGAGGGTGGCGTTGCGCGAGTAGCGGAACGTGCCGAGCACCTCGCGCTCCGCCTCACTGGGATCGGCGAGCAGCCGCAGTGCCTGGTCGGGGTGGACGGCGATCACGACGGAGTCGTACGAGGCGGTGGTGCCGTCCTCGGTGGTGATGTCGACTCCGTCGGCGTGCCGGCGGACGGCCCGGACGGGGGCGGAGGTGTGCACGGCGTCGAGCTGCTTGGCGAGCCGGTCGACGTAGGAGCGGGAGCCGCCGGTCACCGTGCGCCAGACCGGTGAGTCGCCCACCGAGAGCATGCCGTGGTGGTCCATGAAGCGGAACAGGTAGGCGGCGGGGTAGCGGCGTGCGGTGGCGGCGTCGCAGGACCAGACCGCGGAGACCAGCGGGGTCATGAAGTGCCGGGTGAAGTAGGCGGAGAAGCGGTGCCGGACCAGGAACTCGCCCAGGGTGAGGGTGTCCTCGCCGTCCTCGGTGCCCTCGACGCCCTCGGCGAGCAGTCGGCGGGCGGCGCGGTGGAAGGCCGGCACCTCGGTGAGCATGCGCAGGTACGGTCCGCGCAGGGCGTTGCCGGGCCGGGGGAAGAGGCCCGCGGGGCCGCGGGCGCCCGCGTACTCGAGGCCGCATCCCTCGCACCGTACGGACATGCTCATCTCGGACTCCTGGGTGGCGACGCCCAGTTCGGCGAACAGCCGCAGGAGGTTGGGGTAGGTGCGGTGGTTGTGCACGATGAACCCGGAGTCGACGCGGTGCACCCGGCCGTCGGAGGAGGCGAGGTCGTGGGTGTGCGCGTGGCCGCCGAGCCGGTCGTCCGCCTCGTAGACCGCCACGGACCGCGTCCGGCTCAGCACGTGCGCGGCGGTGAGGCCGGCAACTCCCCCGCCGATCACGGCCGTGCGTCCCGCCTCCCGCCGTCCGGCGCGCCCCGCGTCGCCGCCAGAAGCGTCTGCGGACCTGTCCATCGTCGTTCCTCCCGCCCGGCTCCCTCGTCAGAGCTCTCGGTGGTATTCCGAAGCTGGGCCCTCCACGGATTGCCTCGGGCGCGATCTTCCTCAAATCGGGTGAGCGGATCCCGGAAGGCGGTACGGGAGGGCGGCGGAGCGGAGGCCCGCCCTCGGGACCGGCCCCGGGACGTTCCGGACGGCTCCCAGGAATCGTGGGCGGATCGCGGCGTCGATCCCCGCCGGCGGACGGACCGCGTCGAATCCGAACCAGGGGTCCCCGCGGGCCGCGCGTACGTGGTCCAGTGCGGGCGGTGGGCCCACTGGGCCGGGCGGTAGCGGACGTGGTTCTCGGGGTCGGCACCGGGTGCCGCCATGGCCGCGTGGTGCTGGATCCGCTGCGCCGCGCCCCCAGGCACCGAAGCGCGCGCGGCGCGCTTTTCGTAGGCGACATCCCTACACATAAGGGAAAAATAAGAGCAGACTGGCGGGTATGCGGTCCTGACCGCTCGCCCCTCGGGCACGGTCGGACCGTGGAGATCGGATCGGACCAGATCGGAGGAGACGAGTCATGGCCAACGTCTCGCATCACACCGGCGACATCACCGGCCACCCCGACGCATCGGAGATGCGTGCCCGGTACGACCGCGTGATGGGCGGCCGCGACGTCGCGCTGGTGGACGGGCCGGTGTTCCTGCTCGGCCTGTACTGCGCCGTGTCACCGTGGATCCTGCACTACACGTCGAGCCAGCCCGCGCTGGCGACGCACAACCTGATCATGGGCATCGCCATCGCGGTACTCGCGCTCGGGTTCACCGTCACACCCGAGCGGATGTACGGCCTCAGCTGGGCGATCTGCGCGATGGGCGCGTGGATGATCATCTCGCCGTGGATCGTCGGCACCAGCCCGGACACCGGTGTGGTGGTCAACAGCATCATCGTCGGCGCGATCGCCGTCGTCCTCGGAGCGGTCTGCGCGCTGACGGCGACCAGAGGCGCCCGGAGGTAGCACTCCCCCGGCTCACGAGACGGAACGAGGAGGGAGAGTCCGTCCTGCCGGCCCGCCGAAGCGCGGGCCGGCCGCCGCGCCCGCACCCGTCCCCGCCGGACCCGTGCGGGCCCGCCGGTGCGGTGGGCGAGGTCAGTTGACACCCCGGTCGTGCCCCTCCCAGTACGGCCGGCGCAGCTTGTACTTCTGGAGTTTCCCGGTGGCGGTCCGCGCCAGCCGGTCCCGGAACTCGACCGAGGTCGGCGCCTTGAACCCGGCGAGACGCTCCTTGCAGTACTGGATCAGCTCGTCCTCGGTCGCCGCCGCGCCGGGCGCGAGCACCACCAGGGCCATGACGGTCTCGCCCCACTTCTCGTGGGGGACGCCGATCACCGCGACCTCGGCGACGGCGGGGTGGCTGAAGAGCGTGTCCTCCACCTCGATGGAGGAGACGTTCTCACCCCCGGTGATGATCACGTCCTTCTTGCGGTCACTGATCGTGAGATAGCCGTCCGCGCCGATCGATCCGCCGTCCCCGGTGTGGAACCAGCCTTCGGCCAGGGCCCGTTCGGTCTCCTCGGGCTGCTCCCAGTAGCCCTCCAGGACGACGTTCGAGCGCGCCAGGATCTCGTCGTCCGCGGAGGTGCGCAGGGTGACGCCCAGGGCCGGGGCACCGGCTCGCACCAGCTTCTCCGCCCGCGTCTGCGGGGGGAGTTCGTCCCACTCGGACCGCGCACGATTGACGGTGAGCAGCGGTGAGGTCTCGGTGAGGCCGTAGATCTGGATGAATTCCCAGCCCAGTTCGGACTCGACGCGTGCGACGGTCTTCGTGGGCGGCGGAGCCCCGGCGACGATGATGCGGACCCGGTCGCGGCCGGGGATCTCGCCCTCCCAGGAACCGGCGGCGGCCAGCACCGCGTTGACGACGGCGGGCGCGGCGCACATCACGGTCACGCCGTGCTCCGCGACCCGGCGCAGGATCTCCGTCCCGTCGACCTTGCGCAGGACGACCTGGGGAACGCCCAGGCCCGCCATCGCGAAGGGCATCCCCCACCCGTTCGCGTGGAACATCGGCAGGGTGTGCAGATACACGTCACGGTCGGTGACACCGGCGTGCAGGGCGAAGGTCGTGGCGTTGATCCAGATGTTCCGGTGGGTGATCTGGACGCCCTTGGGCCGGGCGGTCGTACCGCTGGTGTAGTTGATCGTCGCGGTGGCGTTCTCGTCGGCCTCCCACGGTGCCGGTTCCGCGTCGAAGCGGTACAGCTCGGCGTCCGCCGCGGCACCGAGGGTGAACCTGTGCTTGCAGGAGACGCCCTCGAAACGGTCGGCGAGTTCGGGGTCGACGAGCAGGACGCTCGCCCCCGAGTGCTCGACGACGTAGCTCACCTCGTCCGCCGTCAGACGGAAGTTGACCGGCACGAGGACCCGGCCGTGACCGCTGACGCCGAAGAACGAGGTGAGGAGCCGGGCACTGTTGGGCGAGACGACGGCGACGCGCGCGTCGTGCGGGACGCCGAGCGCGTCGAGCCCGGCCGCCTGCGCCCGGGCCAGCTCCCCGACGCGGCGGTAGGTCAGTCCCTCCCAGACCTCGGCCGGTTGGTCGGGTTCGTCGACGACGCCGACACGGTCGCCGTACACGGTGACGGCGCGGTCCAGGAAATCACGGGCCCCCAAAGGGACGAACATCACGGCCTCCCGACGATCCGAACAAGTCCAGGGTCCATCCTGGCCATGCCTCCCCGCATCCGGACAGCCCCGGGCGGCCCCCGGTCCCGGTGCCGTGCGGCGCGAGGCACCCTTGGCCGCCACCGCCCGACGCGCAAGGATCGTCCGATGAACAGCCGACCGACGTTCCACTTCCCCGGACCGCTGCGCATCGACGGCCTGGGACTGCTGCTGCGCGAATGGTCCGACGACGACGTGGCGGATCTCGTCGCCCTTTACGACGATCCCGAGATCGACCGGTGGACTCCGGTCGCCTCGCCCTTCGACACCGCCGCGGCGCTCGCCTATCTCGCGGCAGCCGAGCAGAAGAGCGCCGAGGGGCGAGCCGTACAGCTGGCCATCACCACGGACGGGGAGCTGCCCCGGGGGGAGATCCTGCTGTTCCCCGGTTCGGGCGACGACCGTGACGTCGAGCTCGCGTACGGGGTGGGGGCCGCCCACCGGGGCCGGGGGCTCGCGACCCGCGCTGTCCGGCTCGCCGTGGACTTCGCGCACCGGCACGTCGGCGGGCGCCGCGTCGTTCTGTGCATCGAGGACGGGAACGCGGCGAGCGAAGGGGTCGCCCGGTCGGCGGGGTTCGCCCTGGCCGACGACGACCCGGTGGTCCGTACGGCGAAGGGACGCGACGTCGTCCTGCGGACCTGGAGCCGTACCGCCGGCGGCGAGGGTCCGTTCGGGTGACGGTCCGCGGGGGCGGCGGTCCCGCCGCGCTCTGGCCCAGGCCGGACGCGGCGCCTCGGGCCGGCCCGGCCCGGTTCAGGTGCCCGTCGCCCGGAGGCGTCCGCGCCGCCACGCGCCGGCCGGCTCCGCCGCCGGGGCGGGTGCCGTCAGGTACTCCTCGGTGATCTCCTTCGGGCCGACGGCCACACCTTCTCGCGTAGCCGTAGCACCCGCGAACCGACGAACGTGACAACCCACCACGGGGAGCCCATGCGGTCCCGGCGCAACCAGCACCGCCCGCCGGGGGCGCCCGTGCGGGTTCCCGTCAATTCCGTTGCGGAGCGCTCCGTCGCGCGGCTACGTTCTGCGGGCTTCCCACCCGCACGCCCGACACCCGGAGCGACCTTGCCGCCACGCATCACCCCGTTGACCGATCCCGAAGACACGGCGTCGAGCCGTCGCCTCGCCTGGCTGGCCTCGGACGCCGAAGGAACACCGCTGGGCTCGGCGTTCGTCCGGCTGTTCGACACGGAGGGTCAGCGGCACCTCGCCGAGCTGGAGATCACCGTGCACCCCGCCGAGCGGCGCCACGGCGTGGGCGGCGCCCTCCTGGAAGCCGCGACGGCGGCGGCACGGGACGACGGGCGCAGGTCACTGGTCGCCCAGGCCACGACCGGCTCCCCCGGCGATCTCTTCCTCGCCGCACAGGGCTTCCGCAGAGTGTTGGCGCTGACGTACGCGCGGCTCCCGCTGCCGGAACTCGACCTCACGCGGATCGACGGGATCGCCGACCTCCCGCACCCGGGTTACGAGTTGACGCACTGGGACGGGGTGGTTCCGCCCGAGCTCGCGGCCGGCTTCGCCGCGTCGCGGCGGGCGATGGACGACATGCCGATGGAGGAGACCGACTACGGGACCGTCGCCTGGGACGTGGACCGGGTCGTGGCCGTGGCCGAGGCCGTCCTCCGGCGCGGGGAGGCGCTGCAGACGGTGGCGGTGCTGGACCGCGCGGACGGCTCGGTCGTCGGGTTCTCGGAGCTCGTGGTGCCCGGCGACGGCCGGGGCGACGCTCAGCACTACGGGACGGGGGTCCTGCCCGAGCACCGGGGCCACGGTCTCGGTCTGTGGATGAAGGCGCGGTCGATCCGGCTGGCCCGTGAGCGCCATCCGGAACTGTCCGGCCTGCTCACGGACACGGCCGACAGCAACGCGCCGATGCTCGCGATCAACGACGCGCTCGGCTACCTGCCGACACACCGCGCCGTGGAGTATCAGCGGGATCTCTGACGTGCCCGGGCCGACCGTGCCCGTCACCCGGGGCCCGGACCCGGCGAGGGGGGGTGACGCCCGGCCCGCGCGGGAGGCCGGCCCGGTTCAGGTCTCCGCCCTGAGCGCGGCGAGGCCGTCCCGGCTCGACGCGTGCCGGGGCGTCCAGCCCAGCTCACGTTCCGCCTTCGCCGAGGACACCCGCAGCGTCGTCCTCATCGTCACGTGCGCGTACGACAGGGGCCGCATCGTCCACAGCGGTACGGTCAACGGCTTCGGCAGGCCGAACTCCTCGGCCACGGCCCGGACATGGGCGGCGAAGCCGAACGGGGTCCGGTCGGTGACGTTGTACGCCTCGCCCGGCCGGCCGTGGTCCACGGCGGCGGCCACCGCTCGCGCCGCGTCGGCCAGGTCGACCCACGGCAGCACCCGGCCGTGGTCGTCGGCCACGGGGAGCTGCCGCCGTCGCAGCATGGGGAGCAGGGCGTCCGTGCCGCCGGCGCCGTAGAAGAGGCCGAAGCGGAGGGTGATCCCCTCCATGTCGGTGGCACCGAAGGTGAGTTGTTCCTTGATGCGCATGGCGGCGATGTGCTGTTCCAGCGCGGCGGTGGCGCCCGGAGGGCCGAAGGGATCGTCCTCGGTGAGGACGTGGGCTCCGTGATCGCCGTATCCGTAGCCGAAGACCATCGACTCGGCGATGATCCGGCGGGCGCCGGTGGCTCGGGCGGCCTCGACGAGGTGGGCGGTGCCGTCGACCCGGAGGGCGTCGGTGGCTCGCATGTCACGGTGGCGCAGGGGCGCCTTGCCGAGGGCGGTCGCCGCCAGGATCACCGTGTCGTAGTGCCGTCCGTCGACGGCGCGCAGCGTCGCCTCGCGGTCCAGGACGTCGGCGCGGACGTCGTTGGCCGGGCCCCGGCCGAGGCCGGTGACCGTGTGGCCCGCCTCGGTCAGGGCACGGGTGATGTGCCGGCCGAGGACGCCGCTCGCGCCGGCCAGGAGGATGTTCTGGTGCGTGGTCATACCGGAGCGACGGACCGCGGGGGCCGGGATGTGACATCGACGCCCGGCCGTTCCCGCGCACCGCGCCGGGTGTCACCCCTCGTACACGTACGGTGTCGTCGTGGTGAGCGGCTGGAAGCCGAGTCGGGCGAGAACGGGCCGGCTCTGGCCGGAGGCGTCGACCTGGACGTACCGGTAGCCGCGGTCCGCCGCGACGCGGGCGCGGTGGGCGACCAGGGCGCGGTAGATGCCGCGGCCGCGCCAGGCCTCGACGGTGCCGCCGCCCCACAGTCCGGCGAACCGCGCTCCGGGCAGGAGTTCCATGCGGGCGGCGCTGACGGGGACGTCCCCGGCGAGCGCCACGACGGCGACCACGGTGTCCGCGTCGCCGGTGAGCTGGGCGAGCAGTTGGTGCCGCAGGCGGGTGCCGTCCGTTCCGAAGGCCTGTTGGTGGACCTCGGCCACGAGTTCGACCCCGGCGCGGTCGGTGACGGGCAACAGGCGTACGCCCTCCGGCGGTTCGGCGTCGAGGGTCAGATCGCCCAGCTCGGCGATCATCAGCGTCTCCTCGGGCTGCGCGGTGAAGCCCGCGGCCTGCAGCCGCCGTCCGAGGTCCTCGGGCCGGTCGTGCCCGTACAACTTCCACTCGAACTCCAGGCCGAGGCCGGTGAAGTGGCGTATCTGCTCGGCTACGGCCGCGTCGGCGTTCGTCCCGTCGAGGTCGGACCAGATCACCCCGTTCCATCCGCCCTCGGCCCCGATCTGGCGCACCACCCGCCCGGCCCGCTCGATCCGGGCGCCCGGCGCGTCGGGGCGTGCCGTCTCCCGCATGTCCCGGTCGAACAGGGCAAGTACCGCTACGTGATCCATGGGCTCACTCCAGCACCCCGGGTCGTCCGGGGCAACGGAGATTGCGGGCGGCGGCGCTGACGGAGAGCCCCTGAGCTCCCGTGCGGCCCCGCCCGGAGGACGCCGGCGCCCGGGCGGACCCCTCCTCGGGTCCGTCCCGGGCGCCTGCCCCCGCGGCCCGCGGTCAGCCGGTGGCGGTCAGTTCCTGGTGCGGCGCGGTGCTGGGCGGCGTCGTCCTGACGCGGCGCAGTCCGGTCAGGCTGACGAACACCAGCGAGAAGACGCCGGCGGCGGCGAAGGCGGTGAAGCCGGCGGTGGTCGAGCCGGTGGCGAGGAGCTGTCCGCCGAGCCACGGGCCGAAGACGGCGCCGAAGCGGCCCATTCCGGAGGTCCAGCCGACCGCGGTGGCACGGTGGTCGTCCGCGGAGCGGTGCGCCACCGTCGCGTAGATCATCGCCTGGGCGCTGAAGAGGAACAGGCCGGTCAGGAAGACGACGGTGTAGGTGAGGGGCAGCGGCATCCTGAAGCTCAGGGAGTAGATGCCGACGGCGGTGGCGCCGAACCAGATCGCGGAGATGAGCGAGCCGCCGAACCGGTCGGTGAGCCGGCCGCCGATCAGCATGCCGACGATGCCGCCGACGTTGATGACGATGACGAAGCCGATGGAGGAACCGAGGTTGTAGCCGTTGGCCTTCATCAGCGAGGGCAGCCACTGCGAGACGCCGTAGACGAGGAGGAGGCCACCGAAGGAGGCGAGCCAGAAGAACAGGGTCTCGACCCACTGGCCGCCGCGGAAGAGGGCGGTGAGCGCGCTGAAGCGATCGGCGGTGGCCTGGCGTTCCCTGTTCCGGGCGGCGAGGTCGACGCCGTAGCGGTCGGCGAGGGCGCGGGCCTCCTCGGTGCGGCCCGTGGCCTGGAGGAAGGCCATCGACTCGGGCAGGAACCTGACGGCCAGCGGAACGCCGACGAACAGCGGTATCACGCAGATCCAGAACGAGACCCGCCAGTCGCCCGTCCCGAGCGCGACGAATCCGGCGCCGATGCCGCCTGCCTGGTGGGCCGTCATCAGGGAGCCCACGATCAGGGCGCGGTGACCTCGCGGGGCGTACTCGGTGACCATCGTGATCGCGCTGGGCAGCAGGCCGCCGAGGCCGAGGCCCGCGAGGAAGCGCCCGAGGCTGAAGGCGCCCAGGCTGCCCGCCGAGGCACAGACGGCGGAGGCCAGGGAGAACACCGCGGTCGACGCGACGATCGTCTTCTTGCGTCCGACCCAGTCGCTCACGGTTCCGGAGGACAGGGCGCCGATCAGCATGCCGAAGGTGGCGTAGGAGCCGACGTCGCCGGCTTTGCCGGGGTCGATGCCGAGCGCCTTCGTCTCCAGCATGTGCGGCAGCACGGAACCGTAGATGAACATGTCGAGGCCGTCGAAGAGGACGACCAGCCAGCAGAGGCCGACGACCAGTGCGGCCATTCTGCTGCCGCCGCGCGCGGGCAGGGCGAGGGAGGAGGACATCGTTGTTTCCTCTCGTCCAGGAGGTGTGGGCCCTGGAAGGGGATCGGGGATGCGGGTCGGCGCGGCTCGTGCGGCTGACCCGGCGATGCGCTAGACGCTAGGGAGTGAACCCCTGAGTGTCAACGTTTTTGTCAACAATCCTGAGGCGAATCAGGCCACCGTCGCGACCGTGCCATGAAGAGCTGAGAGGCAGGTGAAAAGGGCACGGGCGGCACACAGTTCGGTGCCGCCCGTACTCCTGCGCTGGCCGGTTCTGCTCGCTCTAGGTCTCGGCCCGCGCACGACTGCCCCGGCGGCCCGCGCACGACCGCCGGCCGGGGAGGGCCCCTGGGTCGTGGTCGACGGCGGACTCCGGGGCCGTGGCCGACGGCGGACTCCCTGGGCGTGGCCGACGGCCGGTGCGGGCCGGGTCCGGCTCGGGGGCCGGTTCCGGGTCAGCCGATGGGCGGGGTTCCGTGGGTGTGGAAGGACTCGATGGTCTTCAGCCCCCAGGCCTGCCCCTTCTTCCGCTCGTTCTCGGTCCAGGTCACCAGAGGCCAGTCGGGGGCGAGGACGAGCCGGGTCAGCGGGTTGCACAACTCGACGCGATTGCCGCCGGGTTCGTAGACGTAGAGGAAGAACGTCTGCTGGATGGCGTGCTTGTGCGGGCCCGTCTCGATGAACACGCCGGTGTCCAGGGCGAGATCGGCGGCGCGGAGGATGTCCTCGCGGGTGTCGGTGGCGAAGGCGATGTGGTGCAGCCGTCCGTTCGACCCCGTCCAGTCCTCCGTGTAGACCACGTCGTACGACTTGTTGCTGAACGTCAGCCACTGCGCGGCGATCCTGCCGCTGTCGAGCTGGATCTGCTCGGTCGGCCGGGCCCCGAGCGCGTCCCGCACGAAGTCGCCGCAGGCCGCCACGTCGGCGGCGAGGAAGTTGACGTGGTCCAGGCGTCGCACTCCGACGCCGTGCCCCGGCTTGGCCTGGGGCTGGTTCTTCAGACCCGGCTTCAGATGGTCCGGCGCGCGATACCACTCGCTCTCCCAGTACAGGGCGAGTTCGTGGCCGTCCGGGTCGGTGGTGACGAAGACAGGTCCGATGCCCGGCTCGTCGTCGGTCCAGCGGCCCTCGCGCCCGGCGCCCTCGATCTCCTTGACCCGGCGCACGAGGGCCTCCTCGCTGGAGGCCCGCAGGGCGGTGCGGCGGATGCCCGAGGTGGAGTGGGCGGTGAGGATCAGGCTGTGGTGCTCGTAGTCGTCCCAGGTCCGCAGGTAGACGGAGTCTCCGGAGCGGCCGTTCTCGGTCAGACCGAGGTAGTCCGTGAAGAACCGGACGCTCGCGTCCAGGTCGGGGGTGAGCAGTTCGACGTGCCCGAGGTGGGCGATGTCGCCGAGCGGCGGGGCCATGGGGCCTCCTCAGGGTTGGTGTGCGGCTCCGGCCGGCCGGGGGAAGACCGTGCCGTCGAAGATCTTGCGTGCGGTGCGGACGACCGCGGTGCCCCGGGCCTCGGGGATGCCTCCGGGGCCGTACGCGAGTCCGGACTCGATGTCGAGGAATCCGGTCGGGTGCTCGATCCGCAGCCGGTCCCCGCGCTCGGGCAGCCGTGCGACGGTTCGGCCGACGCCACCCTCCACGCGCAGCCCCGCGGCGACGCTCGCGGCGCCGAGGACACCGATGGAGGTGTGGCAGCGCACCGGGATGAACGTGCGGGTGCTCACCACTCCCCCGGCACGCGGCGGCGCCAGGAGCGTCACCTTGGGCACCGAGGCGTTCTCGACGTCCCCGAGACCCATCAGCCTGCCCGCCTCCAGGCGGATCGCGCGGACCCGG
Organism: Streptomyces sp. M41(2017); assembly: GCF_002078175.1. Classification (GTDB taxonomy): domain Bacteria; phylum Actinomycetota; class Actinomycetes; order Streptomycetales; family Streptomycetaceae; genus Streptomyces. The sequence goes on from NZ_MWFK01000002.1 coordinate 1,048,129, forward strand.
TCGGCCAGCGCGAGATCCTCCTCCAGGTCCCTGGGGGTCTCGTACCCGGTGACGTCCAGCGCGGACGCGGCGACCAGCACCGTGGGCATTCCGTTGTCCACGCACGTCACGGCGGTGCCGGCGACGGAGTCGCGGGCGTGTCCGGTGGGCAGCAACGGGCCGCTCCGCCGCGGGAACTCGACGACCACCGGCGCGGCGGTCCCCGGCACCCCGGAGATCTCGGCCGGCCCCGTGTAGACGACGCGCCCGTCCTCGGTGGGAAAGCTCACGACGGCCAGATCACCGGAGTTGAGCATGCGGATCCGTACCGAGGTGCGCTCCCGGCCCGGTTCGACGAGTCCGCGCTCGACGGCGAACGGGCCGACGCCGGCGAGGAGGTTGCCGCAGTTCTGACGGTCCGACACTTCCCCTTTCTCGACGCCTACTTGGAGGAACAGGTAGTCGATGTCCGCTGCGGGGTCCTCGGAGACCGAGACGACGGCCACCTTGCTGGTCAGCGGATGCGCGCCGCCGAGTCCGTCGATCTGGCGCGAGTCGGGGCTGCCCATCACCCGCAGCAGCAGGTCGTCGCGGTCGGCCGGCTCCGCGGGGAGGTCCCCGGCCAGGAAGTAGGCGCCCTTGGAGGTGCCGCCGCGCAGGAGCATGCAGCGCAGTTCCGCGAACCGGCTCACGGCGCGGCTCCGTCCCCGACGTACGCGTCGTAGGGCGTGTAGGTGACGCCGAGGCGGGCCAGGGTGTCGCGCAAGCCGTAGCGGTCCAGGCCGAGTTCGCCTTCCCGGAAGGCGGCGCGGGCCAGTGCCTCCTTGTGTTCGCGGGCCTCGGACGCCTCGGCGGTGCGGCGGGCGTCCGCGCGCGGTACGCAGACCACGCCGTCGTCGTCGGCGAGGATGACGTCGCCGGGCCGGACGACCTGGCCGCCGAGGACGACCGGGACGTTGACGGAGCCGCCGGTCGCCTTCACCGTGCCCTGCGGGCTGACCGCGGCGGCCCAGGCGGGGAAGCCCATCGCGCGCAGTTCGGCGGTGTCGCGGACGCCGGCGTCGATGACCAGGCCGCGTACGCCGCGCCGTTGGAGCGCGGTGGCGAACAGTTCGCCGAACATGCCGTCCGTGGAGGGGGACGTGGTGGTGACGACGAGGACGTCGCCGTCACCGCACTGCTCCACCGCGGCGTGGATCATGAGGTTGTCGCCGGGCCAGGACAGGACCGTGACCGCGGTGCCGGCGACGCGGACGCCCTGCTGGACGGGGCGCAGCCGGGTGCCGAGCAGGCCGGTGCGGCCCATCGCCTCGTGCACGGTGGCGGTCCCGTACGCGGCGATCGCCTCGACGTCCTTCGGGTCCGCCTTCGGTGGGCCGGTGACGATCACGCCGCTCATGCCAGCTCCTTCGCGATCTGCGGATAGGGGCGCATGAACGCCTCGGCCATGGTCCGGTGGGCGAGGCCCAGGTTGGGGCCGGCGTTGCGCTTGAGCTGCACACCGCGGCGTACGGCGAGGTCGGTGTAGTAGTCCCACAGGTGCTGCTGGGCGCCGAGGCACTCCATCGCCCGGCGCTTGGTCTCCCAGACCTCGGTGATGTCGAGCAGCACTTCGGGCCGGAAACCGCTCATCTCGGGCTGGTGCGGTTCGAAGTAGAAGACGGGCGGGGCGCCGATGATCTCGCCCTCGCCGGGGTAGCCGATGGCCTGGGCGAGGACGCGGGCCTCCAGTGCCATGCGGTGGGCCGCCGGGTGGTCACCGTTGTACGGGTCCTCGGCGGGGTGGGTGAGGACGACATCCGGCTGGGTCGCGCGGTAGACCGCCACCAGCCGGTCGGTGAGTTCGGCGGTGGGGGTCAGCGGGTAGTCGCCCGCGTCGAAGAACTGGACCTCGGCCCCGAGGGTCGCGGCGGCCTTCTCCGCCTCCTCGCGGCGTATCGCCTTGATCTCGTCGAGGTTCCGGCCGGCGCGCCAGGCCTTGGCGGACTCACCGCGCTCGCCGAAGGTGAGGCAGGCGATGGTGACCCTCTCGTTCCGGGAGGTGGCCAGGGCGATGGCGCCGCCGGCCCGCCACACGAAGTCTCCGGCGTGCGCGGTGACGACCAGGGTCGACCGGGCGGGGGGTGTGCTCGGCCCGGGTGGTGCCGAGGGTTCGGGGGAGGCGGGCGCGTCGCCGTGGGTCATGGCAGAGATCTCCTTGGTGGACAGGTGCGTGCCCGCCTCGGATGTCCGTCGTGCCCGCGCGTCGGCGCGCGGGACGTCAGTCGCGCAGCGCTTGGATCACGCTGCCGAGGTGGGCGCGGACGGCCGCTTCGGCCGCCTGCGGGTTCCTGGCGCCGATCGCCTCGATCATGGCCAGGTGTTCACTCAGGGACTGCTGCGCACGACCGGGACGCAGGGCCAACTGGAAGCGATGGCGCACCAGTTGGGCGTTGAGCCGTTCCAGGAGCTCGACGGCCGTCCGCTGGCCGGAGAACTCCCTGATCCGGGCGTGTACTTCGTGGTTCAGCTCGGAGTAGGTCACGGGCTCGCCGTCGGCGACCGCCTTGGACATCGCCGCGCCCAGTTCGGCCAGTTCGGCCAGCTGGTCGTCGGTCGCCGCGACGGCCGCCTTGGCCGCGCAGAGTCCTTCGAGTGCCATCCGGCATTCGGTGATGGCGACCGCCTCCTCGACGGTCACGACCCGGACCCGGGATCCGCGGTTGCGGATGCGCTCGACCAGCCCCTCCGTCTCCAGCTCGATCAGCGCCGCCCGGGTACTGGCCCGGGTGACTCCGAACTGCTCGGCGAGTTCGTTCTCCACCAGCCGCTGGGCCGGTGCCATCTCTCCGCGCAGAATCGCCTGCCGCAACTGCACCAACGCGTGCTGCTTGGCCTGCTCGCCGGTGCCTGGACGGGCTTCCTTCTGCATTGCGCCCTCCCTGAGTGAGTGCCTGTCGAACGTAAATCTAGACCAACAAGATTGTCAACAATTTTGTTCGGCATGTTGCCGACACGTCGCGCCGACCCCCGGCTCCCGGGAACGGCCCGGGGAACGACCAGGAAGGACGCGGCCCCGGCAGGAAGCCGCCCGACGTCGACGCGTTCCACGTCCTGCCGTACGGCGCCCCGTCGCACGGGGATGCCCCAACTCGGGCGGGGACCTGGCCGGTTGGAGGCCCGGCGGACCCGGGCGGCCTCCCGCGCCCCGCGCGGACCCGGTCTGTTGAGCAGCGGAAACGTCTCGTACGGTGGCCCTCGGCGGCCTGTGACGATGCGTCCGGCGGCCGCCGCACACCCCGCCCGTGAGAGATCACGGGCGGGACCGCTCGCCCTCCTCGCGAAAGGCCTCCCCCTCGTGCCGGTCGACTCCCCGCGCGGTCTCACTCGTACGACGACGGTCGGCGCAGCCCGATCGCGGCCGTGCGCCCTCGTCGTCTGCCGGGGGTGCTGCTGCGGCGACCCGCGCAAGTTCCCGGACATCGACCACGCCCGGCAGCTCGCGCGCCTGCGTGCCGGGGCGGAGGCGTCCGGCGGGCGGTTCACCGTGCGGACGACGGACTGCCTGGGCCCCTGCGACCAGGCGAACGTCGTCGTGGTGCAACCCTCGGCGGCGGGACGGCGAAGCGGCGGCCGGCCGACCTGGGTGGGCTTCGCGACGGACGACGGCTGCACGGACGACCTGCTGGCCTGGGCCGCCGCGGGCGGACCCGGGACGGCCCCGCCGCCGGCCGCCCTGGAGCTGCAGTTCGTCGACCCACCACGCGCCGAACGGACCCGGGGGCGGCGTTGAAGGGACGCCGGCCCGCGCGTGTCCGCCCGGGTTCGCTTCTCGACTCCTTCGACCATGGGCCGATGGACGCCGGTGCCGCACGGGCGGACCTCTCTTGGGGACGGGGGCGTCGCCGGAACGACGCCCCCGCCTTCGCTCACCGGGCCGCGACCCCCGTGGAGGGCAGCGGGCTCGGCGCCGGTGCCAGCCCGGTGGGCCGGGTCGAGAAGACACCCCGGCCCTGGGTCCGGCTGCGCAACCGGGTCGCGTAGCCGAAGAGTTCGGCCAGCGGCACGGTGGCGGTGAGCACCACCGTGCCGCCGCGGGTGTGGGAACCCGTGACCCGGCCGCGCCGGGCCGCGAGGTCGCCGAGCACTCCGCCGACCGCGTCCTCGGGCACGGTCGCCGTGACCTCGACGACCGGTTCCAGCAACCGCAGGGCGCAGGCACGCAGTGCCGCGCGGAGTCCGCGTCGGCCCGCCGCGCGGAACGCCATCTCCGACGAGTCCTTGGCATGGGTCGACCCGTCGGTGAGCGTGACCCGCAGCCCGGTCACCGGGTGACCGCCGAGGGGACCCTCGGCGAGCGCGTCCCGGCAGCCGGCCTCCACGGCACGGACGAACTCCTGCGGCACCCGTCCGCCGACCACGGCCGACCGGAACACGAAGCCCGTCGCGCTCCCCTCCGCGCAGTCCACGGCAGGGGTGCCGAGCGGCTCGACATCGAACACGACATGGGCGAACTGCCCCGCGCCGCCGTCCTGTTTGACGTGCCGGTACACCAGGCCGGACACCCCGCGCGCCACCGTCTCGCGGTAGGCGACGCGCGGCCGCCCGACGACGACGTCCAGCCCGTGAGCGCGCCGGACCTTCTCCACCGCGACCTCCAGATGCAGTTCTCCCATACCGGACAGCAGTGTCTGCCCGGTCTCCGCGTCGGTACGGACGACCAGCGAGGGGTCCTCCTCGACCAGCCGGGTCAGGGCCGACACCAGGCGGCCGGTCCCGGTGTTCGTGCGCGCCTCGACCGCGACGGACACGACGGGATCCGCGACCACCGGCGGTTCGAGGAGCAGCGGCGCGGCCGGGTCGCAGAGGGTCGCCCCGGCGCGGGCGGACTTCGGCCCGATCACCGCGACGATGTCTCCGGCCACCGCTCTCTCCAGTTCCGCGTGGCGGTCGGCGCGGACCCGCAGGATCCGTCCGACGCGCTCGGTGCGTCCTGTGCCCACGTCGGTCACCGCCTGTCCCTTCTCCAGCGTGCCCGCGTAAACCCGCAGGTACGTCATCCGTCCGGTCGCCGTGGCGTTCACCTTGAACACCAGCCCGGCGAAAGGGGCTTCGGGGTCGGCCGCCCGTTCCTCCACCACACCGCCGCGCGTGCCGCGCACGGCGGACACGTCGAGCGGCGAGGGCAGATACGCCACCACCGCGTCCAGCAGGGGTTCGATCCCCCGGTTGCGGTAGGCCGAGCCGCACAGCACGACGACACCCTCGCCGGTCCGGGTCAGGTCGCGCAGGGCGGAGGCCAGCGTCTCGGCGGAGACCCTGGTCCGGGTGCAGAACTCCTCCAGAGCCGCCGGGTGGAGGTCGGCCACCGCTTCCTCCAGAAGCCGGCGGCGGCGGTGCGCCTCCTCGGTCAGCGCGTCGGGCACCGGCCCCTCCTCGGCCGACTCGGCGCCGTCGGCCCACACGTGGGCGCGCATCCGGAGCAGGTCGACCACACCGGTGAAGCCGTCCTCGGTACCGATCGGCAACTGGACGACCAGGGGCGCCGGATGGAGCCGTTCGCGGATCGACGCGACCGCCGCGTCGAGGTCGGCGCCGGCCCGGTCCAGCTTGTTCACGAAGGCGATCCTCGGAACGTCGTGCCGGTCGGCCCGTCGCCACACCGACTCGCTCTGCGGCTCCACGCCGGCGACGGCGTCGAACACCGCGACGGCGCCGTCGAGCACGCGGAGCGAGCGCTCCACCTCGTCGGAGAAGTCGACGTGGCCCGGGGTGTCGATCAGGTTGATGCGGTGGCCGTCCCAGGCGCAGCTGACGGCGGCGGCGAAGATGGTGATGCCGCGGTCCCGTTCCTGGGGATCGAAGTCGGTGACGGTGGTGCCGTCGTGGACCTCGCCGCGTCGGTGGGTCGTACCGGTGGCATAGAGGATCCGTTCGGTGACGGTGGTCTTCCCGGCGTCGACGTGGGCGAGGATGCCCAGGTTGCGGACGGCGGTCAGGGAGTCGGTGAGGTGTCGGTGCAGGTGGGTACGCACGGCCCGTGGCCTTTCGGACGATCCGGAGCGGGTCGGCGCGATTCCCGTACGACATGCCGGTGAACAGGCGGTTGAGCGCTCCGGCCGGCAGGGACGCGGCGACCGGGCGTGCGGTCGCCGCCGTGCGGGGCGGAGGTCAGAAAGTCGTCACGGGCGTCCGGTTCCGGCCGCGCAGCCGGTTCCGGGCTCCCGGAGACACGAGGATCACCTCGAACTGTGACCGGGGAACGACGACAGCGGTGCGGTAACGCATGGCCCGTCTCCCCTCGTCGGTCACGACACGCGGCGCCAGGAGGGCGGCGCGTGATTCCGTGGCGAGTGTAGGGAGTCGGGCCCCGGCGGCGCACCGCCTTTTCGCCCCACGGCCCCGGCCGGTCCGTATCGCGGTCTGCCCAGCCGTCCGCCGGGGGACGCGGTCCGCCCGGGGACGCCGTCCGCCCTCACCGGATTCCGGCGTGCCGCCCCAAGTGCCGCGCGTGGGAAGCCCGTTCGGCGCCGCCCGTCGGACCGGGTCCGTCCGGGTCCGGGGCCTCGCGATACGTTCGACCTGTCCCGGCCCTCCGGCCGGGCGGCACGTCGTCAACATCGGGAGGGTCATGCGCGAGGAAGCGATCGTCGAGGCGGCCGCCGGAGTCCATCTGGTGCACGGCAGCGACACGAACTGGGTGGTGCTGAGCGAGGGCGACGCGGTCACCCTGATCGACACGGGGTATCCCGGCGATCGCCAGGACCTGCTGGCGTCGCTGGCGGCCCTCGGCCACCGGCCCGAGGCCGTGACCGCCGTCCTCGTCACGCACGCGCACACCGACCACCTCGGTTCCGCCGAGTTCCTGAGCGGCTCGTTCGGGACGCCCGTCCTGCTGCACGAGGACGAAGTGCCCCACGCACGGCGCGAATTCCTCCACCAGGTGAGCATCGGCGAGGTGATGCGGCAGGCGTGGCGTCCCGGTGTACTGCCCTGGGCGGTGCGCGCACTGCGCTCCGGCGGCAAGGCGGACGTCCGCATGGCGAAGCCGGAGGCGTTCCCCGGGACGGGCCCGCTCGACCTGCCCGGCCGCCCCGTTCCCGTGCACACGCCCGGGCACACTCCCGGCCACTGCGTCTACCACCTGCCGGACGCGGGTGTCCTGATCTCCGGCGACGCGCTGGTCAGCGGTCATCCGACCTCGCGGGCCCGAGGCCCCCAGCTGCTGCACGAGATGTTCGACACCGAACGCGCCACCGCCCTCGACTCGCTGCGACACATCGAGCGGCTCGAAGCCGACGTCCTGCTGCCGGGGCACGGTCCCGTGCACCACGGCCCGGTCGGCGAGGCGGCCGGGCGCGCACGGGAACTCGCCGGCTGACCGGCGCGGGCCCCCGGCACCCCGCCGCCGGGGTCCGCTCCGGGCGGCGGGCGCTAGCCGAGTTCCAACGTGGTGACGCCGTGGACGCGGTCCGCCGCGAACGGGCGTACCGGGCCGGTGTACATGCGGGCCGTCTCGAACGAGGGGGCGAGGCCCAGCTTCTCGACGAGGGCGACCGCCGGGGCGTTGGTCTCCGGCACGTCGACGGCGAGCGCCCTCCCGTCGGCGTCGGCGGCCAGGGCGGCGAAGAGGGCCCGGGCGTCGTCGGCGGTGTCCGCGAACAGGGGCCCGACGCGCAGCGCCTCACGTGCCGGCCTGAGCACGGCGTAGCCGGTCGGCCGGCCGTCGTCGGCGTGCCGTACGAAGGTGCGGTGGCCGGGCGTGGTCAGCCACGAGGTCAGGAACGCCGGCCGGTCCGCGGGGGTGCACGACGCGTCGTACGCGATGATCGCGGCGTGGTCGGCGGGCCCGGCCTGTCGTACCCCCGGTGCTTGCTCCCCTTGGAGCACCACGCCGCCGAACCGAACGGTGCGGTGGGCGAGTTCGAACCCCGACTTGCGGTAGTTGTCCTGCTGCGCGACCACTCCGTCGAGGCCGACGGTGCGGCCGCCCGCGTGGGCGAGGGCGGCCTTCCAGGTGGCGAGGCCGTAGCCGTGGCCACGCAGATCGGGGCGGACGAGGTAGAAGCCCAGGAAGGCGTAGTCCGCACCGTAGTTGACCACCGAGATGGCCGAGACCGGCTCCCCGTCGACCCGCCCGACGAAGAACCCGCCGGGGTCCTGGGCGAAGAAGCTCGCGCTGTCGGACAGCCCCGGATTCCATCCCTCGTCCGCCGCCCAGCCGGTGACCACCGTCCAGTCGGCGGGCGAGGCCTGGGCGACGACGAGGCCGTCGGGTCCCGGAGAGGTCATGGAGGCGCTCCAATGCGTGGGGGTCACGGAGTGCGCCCGCCGGACGCACGCGCAGCATCCTCGCCGATCTCCGTGCCGACGGCACCGACGAGCCCACCGCACGCGACGGGATTCGGCCAGCGTGCCGGACGTCCGGCACGGTGCCGCCCCGGCGGCGCGCCGGTCCGGGAAGGAGCACGTGGCGAGTTCGACGCGCACCCGGAACAGGCTCGGAGGCACGCCGGGCCGGCGTCGGAGACAAGAAGGAGGCCCCGCCGGTCACCCGTCCGGTGGGGCCTCCTGTCCGCGGTCGGTCGGGTCAGCGCACCGCGGCGGGGCGGAACCGGCGGAACATGACCGCGCCGCCGAGCAGCATGGCCGCGCTCGCCGCGATGGCGGGCAGCGTCCCGTCCGCACCGGTGTGGGCGAGGGTGGCCTCGGAGTCACCCATGGTCCGCAGCTCGCCCGGCGCGGCGGGCTCGGGGTGCTCGACGGGCGGGGCGACGGACGGCCTCGGAGCCGGGTTCACGGGCCGCGAGGGCTCGGGCCGCTCGCCCGAGGTGTTGGTGGACTCGTTCCCGACGGAGGCGTTGCCGAGGCCGACCACGGTCACGGAGTTGCCGCTCACGTTCACGGGGAGCTGCACCGGCAGTTGCAGACCGTTGCCGGAAAGCAGGCCCGGCGAGTCCTTCGCGACTCCGTGCGCGACCGCGCCGCCGTGGTTCCCTCCGACGGCCCCACCCGCGTGGCGGCCGCCGGTGTCACCGTGCGCGACCGGGGGGACGCTCCGCCGGCTGCCGGAGGAACGAGTGGCGGCACCGCTGCCGTCGCTCTGGTTGGCGCAGCGGTTGCCGGCGGCCGGGTTGAGCAGACCGACGACGTTCACCGTGTTCCCGCACACGTTCACCGGAACGTGCACCGGGAGCTGGACGGTGTTGCCGGAGATCGCTCCGGGCGATCCGGCCGCGGCACCGTCGGCGCCCGCGTCGGCGTGGGCGGGCACGGCCGCGGCCAGCGCCCCCGAGGCGGCGGCCGCGGCGATCAAACCATTTCGGGTCACCCGTTTCATAGGTTCACTGCCTTCCAGACAAGGTCACGGGCACTCACCCGCACTGCCTAAAACGCACAAGACCCATCCGAGTTATGGCTAAACGGTCTTTCACCTCATCGAGTGTCAGACATATCGAACTGCCATCGTGACCCGTACGAGCGAGAGGGTGACGCAGAGTAGCGCACGCAGGGAGGTCCCGCGCGCCCGGTGGGCCGGACGAGTCCGCCCGGAGGCGTGCCTCCACGGCCGCGCCTATCGTGATCCGGGGGGTGCGCCGGTCCATCGCAGGGCGACCCTGGAGGCTTGCATGCTGTCCATGCACCAACGCTGCGCGGTCGTGGGAACCGCGACCGCGACGCTGACGCTGCTGGCGGCGGGTCTGCCGACGACGGCGACCGCCGAGGATCCCGACCTGTCCCGGTTCTACCGGCAGAAGGTCACCTGGGCGGCCTGCGAGGGCGAGGGGATGCCCAAGGACCTGCAGTGCGGCAAGGTCACCGTGCCCCTCGACTACGAGAAGCCGGACGGCGGCACCCTGGACCTGGCCCTGGCCCGCTACCGGGCGACAGGTTCCTCCCGCGGCTCGGTGCTGCTGAACTTCGGCGGCCCCGGTGGGGCCGGGATACCCCAGCTCGCCCTGGGCGGGAAAGAGTTCATGGGCCTGACCAACGGCTACGACGTGGTGACCTTCGACCCGCGCGGGGTCGGGCGTTCCTCGCCGGTGAGCTGCGGCGAGGGCGTCGACGACATATCCCAGGCCACGGACGACAGCGCGGAGGGCACCGACAGCGCCTCGGTGCGGTCGGCGCTCAAAGCGGTGAAGAAGGCCGCCGAGGAGTGCGCACAGCACTCGGGTGCCGTCCTCCCCCACATCGGCACGGTCAACGCCTCCCGCGACATGGACATCATGCGGCAGGCGCTCGGCGACAAGAAGCTCAACTACCTCGGCTTCTCGTACGGGACCCGGCTCGGCGCGGTGTACGCGGCCCAGTTCCCCAAGAAGACGGGCCGGATGGTGCTCGACGGCGTCGACACCCTCACCGAGCCGATCGCCGAACAGGGACTGGCCGGCGCCGAGGGACAGCAGACGGCGCTCGACGACTTCATCACGTGGTGCACACAGAACATGGCCTGTCCGTTCGGGCAGGACGCACGCAGCGCCCGCGAACAGGTCGTCCAGCTCGTCGACTCGCTCGACGACGAGCCCGTGCCGTCGGACTACGGCCAGGAGTTCTCCGGGCAGGACCTGGTGGGGTCGATCAGCCAGGCCCTGTACAGCAAGGAGATGTGGCCCTCCCTCGAACAGGCGCTGGGCCTGCTGGTGCAGGACGGCGACACCCACGGCCTCACCCAGCTCTCCGGCGGCGCCTCGCTGCCCGATGTGTCGGCGCCGGTCCGGAATCGGGACGGCAGGCCGGAGCCGGAGAAGGAGCAGGAGCAGAAGAAGGACGGCAGCCGGGGGAACGCGCGGGACCAGCAGAAGCACGGCGGACTCGTGGACGACGAGGAGGTCCCGCTCGACAACCTGCCGGCCGCACTGATGGCGATCAACTGCGCCGACGACCCCGACCGTCCCAGCGCCGACGAGATCACCCGGGACATGGGCAAGTTGCGCGCGGCGTACGAGGAGGCGTCCCCGGTCTTCGGTCAGTACCGGCTCACCCAGGTGCTGATGTGCTACGGCCGGGCCAGGGGCACCGACTACATCCGCGACGACGTCCGCGACGTGAACACCTCGAAGATGCTGCTCGTCGGCACTCGCGGGGACCCGGCGACCCCGTACCGCTGGACGGAGGAGACCGCCAAGCGGCTCGGCTCCGCGGCGGTCGTGCTCGACAACAAGGGCGAGGGGCACACCGGATACGCCTCCTCGAAGTGCGTGCACCAGAAGGTCGACGACTACCTGCTGTACGGCTCCCTGCCGGACAACGGCAGCTCCTGCGGGCCGGAGGACACGGACGACTGACCCCCGGCGGCGCCGCGCGGGCGGGCAGGGCGCCGGCGGTGCCGTTTGGGCCGGGCGCACCCCGAACGGCCCAGGCACCCCCGGCTTCCTGCCCGTGCCCGGCTCGGACGCCGGGCGCGGCCACGGACGCCGGACCGGGACCGGGGAGCGGGTACACGCCGGTACACGGCGGCACACGCGGACACGCGGACACGCGGACACGCACGGGGAACAAGTCGGGTACAACCTCTCGTACCCGCCGAAGGTCACACTGGGCAGGCACCGGCCCGACTGCCGGACGCGCCGCACCCGCACCCGCACGTGACCACAGCAGGGGGAACACCACCGATGCGTATCCGACCCGCCCTCGCCGTACCCGGCGTCGCCGCCGCGCTGCTCCTCGCGGCCTCCGGAACCAGCGCGACGGCCGCGCCCTTCGGCCCGGCCGGCATCCCGTCCCAGAAGGCCGCCGCGCCCGCGACCTGCGCGGCGAAAGCACTCCGCCTGCGTGCGGAGCAGTCCGCGGACCCGCGTGTCCTGCACGTCCGCGTCACCAACCGTTCGGCCCGCGCGTGCACGGTCGACCGCATCCCCACCGTCACCTTCGGCGATCTCGACGGCGCCGCCCTGCCGAAGCCCGCCGGGGAGAGCGGTCCGTACCGGCTCGCCGGGGGCCGGAGCGCCTACGCGTCCGTGCTGACGATCGCCGACCGTGCCGATCCGGAGGCGCGCCGGGTCCGTTCGGTCACCGTCTCGGCCGACCCCTCGCTCGCCGGCCGGTCCTTCACGGCGCGTGAGCTGGGCGCCGGTGCCACCGTCCGGGTGTGGGAGCCCCTGACGACGTGGTGGAAGCCGTCCGTGGCCGCCGCCGACAGGGCACTCGGACTCCGCTGACCCGACGGGCCGGCCGTGCGCGGGCGCCCGCGCACGGCTGCAGGACGCGTCCGTCCGCGGCCGTCGGCCCCGGCACCCGCGTGATCGGCGGGTCTCCTCGGTCGGCGGCTTTCGCCCCCATGGGTTTGACTCGGGGGGTGCGCCGGATGCTCTCTCTGCTCCTCGTCGCCCTCGGTGCGGCCGGGGCGCTTCTCCTGGTGGGCGCCGTCTCGGCGTGGTGGTGGTGCGCGGCGGTCCCGCTGCTGGCCCTGACCGCGCTCGGCGGCTGGGACCTGACGCAGCGCCGTCACTCCGTGCTGCGCAACTATCCGCTGCTCGGCCATCTGCGCTTCCTCCTGGAGGCGCTGCGCCCCGAACTCCAGCAGTATTTCGTCGAGCGGAACTTCGACGGGCGGCCCTACGACCGCGAGGTCCGCACCATCGTGTACGAGCGGGCCAAGGGCGCCGAGGCCGAGGAGCCGTTCGGCACGGAGCGCGACGTGTACGAGGACGGCTACGAGTTCCTGGAGCCGTCGATGCGCCCGGTCGAGGTGCCCGAGGAGCCGCCCGTCGTCCGGGTCGGCGGCCCGGACTGCACGCAGCCCTACGACATGGCCCTGCTCAACGTCTCCGCGATGAGCTTCGGCGCCCTCTCGGCGAACGCGATCCTGGCCCTCAACAGGGGCGCGGCGCTGGGGGGTTTCGCGCACGACACGGGCGAGGGCGGTCTGTCCGACCACCATCTGCGGGGCGGCGGCGACCTCGTCTGGGAGATCGGCACCGGGTACTTCGGGTGCCGTACGGCCGAAGGGGGCTTCGCGGCACGGGAGTTCGCGGACAAGGCCGCGCTGCCCGAGGTGAAGTGCGTGTCGCTGAAGCTCTCCCAGGGGGCGAAGCCCGGGATCGGCGGTGTGCTGCCCGGGGCGAAGGTGAACGCGGAGATCGCGCGGGCGCGCGGGGTCCCCGAGGGCGGGACCGTGGTGTCGCCGCCGTACCACCGGGTCTTCTCGACGCCCCGTGAGCTGGTGCGGTTCATCGCGCGGATGCGGGAGCTCGCCGGCGGCAAGCCGACCGGCTTCAAGCTCTGCGTCGGATCGCGACGGCAGTTCCTGGCCGTGTGCAAGGCGATGCTCGCCGAGGGGGTGACGCCCGACTTCATCGTCGTGGACGGCTCGGAGGGCGGCACGGGGGCGGCGCCCCTGGAGTTCGCCGACAACATCGGCACGCCGCTGACCGAGGGGCTGATCACGGTGCACAACGCGCTGGTCGGCACCGGCCTGCGCGACCGGATCAGGATCGGCGCGAGCGGGAAGGTCGCCACCGGTTCGGACATCGTCAAGCGTCTCCTGCAGGGCGCCGACTACACGAACGCGGCCCGCGCGATGATGTTCGCGGTCGGCTGCCTCCAGGCCCAGCGGTGCCACACCAACACCTGTCCCGTCGGCGTGGCGACCCAGGACCCGCGCCGGGTGCGCGCACTGGACGTGGCCGACAAGTCCGAGCGGGTGCACCGCTACCAGCGCGCCACCGTGCGCAGCGCGAGCCAGATCATGGCCGCGATGGGCGTCCGCGATCCGGGCGAGCTGACACCCCACCACCTGCTCCGCCGCATCGGACCGACGACCGTACGGACCTACGCGGAGCTGTACGAGTGGCTGGCGCCCGGGGTCCTGCTGGCCGAGCCTCCGCTGTCGTGGGGCGCGGACTGGGCGGCCGCCGACCCGGACGCCTTCTGACGTCGTCCGGGTCGGCCGGATGACACCGCCGTCCACCGTTGCGCCTCGCGGAGCGGCCTCGGTGGCGGCGACCGACCTCTCGTACGGGACGTACGACCGAATGCACCAAATGCCCGATCGGCGGATCGGTCCTATGGTGCTCGTATGGAGCACGCACTGAGCCCTGCCGCCCTGACCGAGCTGCGCCGTCCGCGGCCCTATCCGGCGGTGTCGGTGCTGACACCGACCCACCGCCGCGAGCCCGACAACGCCCAGGACCCGGTGCGGCTGCGCAATGTCGTGGCCGAGGCGAGGAAACAGCTGGAGGCCGACCCGGCGGTCACCCGCGACGTGCGGGCGGACGTCGTCGGGCAGTTGGACCGGGCCGTCGCCGAGATCGACCTGTCCCACGCCGAGGACGGTCTGGTGATCTTCGCGGCGCCCGGTGAGCACCAGGTGTGGTCGCTCGCCCGCTCCGTGCCCGAGCGGGTCGTCCTGTCGGACACCTTCCTGACCCGCAATCTCGTCGCGGCGCAGGCGGCGGAGCGTCCCTTCTGGGTGCTCTCGGTGTCCGCCGACCGCGTCACCCTGTGGAACGGCGGAGCGGACCGGGTCTCCGAGGAGCACCGCGGAGGTTTCCCGCTGACGCGGAGCCTGGAGGACCCGGACGCCGAGCGCAAGGAGCGGATCGGCGATCTGCCGAGCACCTTCCGCGACGAGCACACCCGGCAGTTCCTGCGCGACGCGGACACCGCGATGAGCGAGGTTCTGCGCGAGCACCCGCGGCCGCTGTACGTCACCGGTGACACCCCCGCGCTGTCGCTGCTCGACGAGATCGGCACGGTCACGAAGGAGGGCGCGCACATCGCGCACGGCGGCCTGGCGAACGGGTCGCCGGACGCCGTGTGGCAGGCGGTCCGTCCGATGATCGCCGCGCGGGCGCGGAAGTCCGCCGACGAGGTCGCGAGGGAACTGGACTCGGCGCGCGGCCGCAAGGAGTTCGCCGCCGGGGTCGACGAGGTGTGGCAGCACGCGGCCGACGGCCGGATCAGGCTGCTCGCCGTCGAGGAGAACTACCGCGCCACGGTCCGCGACGACGGGGACCACCTGGTCCCGGCCGCGGGCGGTGACCTCGACGCGCGGGACGACATCGTCGACGAGATCGTCGAACGCTGTCTGGAGACGGGCGCCGATGTCCGGTTCGTCCCGGACGGGGGCCTGGGTGACGCGAAAGGCGTCGCCGGAGTGCTGCGTTATTGATCTCTCCGGCCGACAATCGGATCTCAAGGAGGAACGATCCGAGCCGTCGTCGGAGAGGTGCGCAACGCGTGAGTGAGCTGTTGGGTGTGGCGGTACTGGGTGCCGGACACATGGGAGCCGACCACATTCGTCGACTCGACCGGGCCGTGAGCGGTGCCAGGGTGGCCGCCGTGGCGGATCCCGACACGGCGCGGGCCGAGGAGGCGGTGGCGGGCGTCGACGGGGTGTCGGTGCACGCCGAGGCGGAGGCGGCGCTCGACGCGCCGGGTGTCGACGCCGTACTGATCGCCTCCCCCGGTCCCGCGCACGAGGAGGCACTGCTCGCGGCGTTCGCGCGCGGACTGCCGGTGCTCTGCGAGAAGCCGCTGGTGCCGGACTCCGCGGGCGCTCTGCGGGTGGTGGAGGCGGAGGTCCGGCTCGGGCGGCGGCTGGCGCAGGTCGGGTTCATGCGCCGGTACGACGCCGAGTACGAGCGCCTCAAGTCGCTGCTGGACAGCGGGCGGCTCGGCCGTCCGCTGATGCTCCACTGCACGCACCGCAACGTCGCCTCACCGGCCCATTTCACCTCGGCGATGCTGGTCAACAGTTCCGTCTCGCACGAGATCGACGCGGCGCGCTGGCTGCTCGGCCAGGAGCTCACCGCGGTGACCGTGCTCCGCCCCCGGCCCACGTCGAACGCCCCCGAGGGGCTGCTCGACCCGCAGTTCGTGGTGTTCGAGACCTCCGGCGGCGCGCTGGTCGACGTGGAGATCTTCGTGAACTCGGGGTTCGGCTACCAGGTGGCGTGCGAGGCGGTCTGCGAGGCGGGGAGCGCCCGCGTCGGCGACGAGCGGACGATGTCCGTGACCACGGCCGCCGGCCGGTCCGAGGAGGTGGCGCGGGACTACCTCGTGCGCTTCGCCGACGCCTACGACCGCGAGGTGCGGGCGTGGGTGGACGCCACCCGGGCCGGCCGGGTCACCGGGCCCGGCGTCTGGGACGGGTACGCGGCGTCCGCCGTCGCCGAGGCGGGAGTCCGGGCGCTGGAGCACGGCGGCCGGGTGGCCGTCGGCCTCGCTCCGCGCCCGGAGCTGTACGCGTGACGGAGTGATCAGCCGCTGACGCTCGCGGCGCCGGTCTCGATGTGCCCGGTGAACCGGCGCGACCACGTCGTGTCGGAGTCGAGCGTCACGGTGAAGTCGTACCAGCCGTTCTGGTGGGCGACCGCGTTGAAGAAGTCCTCCGCCGAGGCGCCCGCGGCGACGGTGTACGTCCAGGGGCCGTCGCCGCGGTAGTCGGTGGAGGTCACGGTGAACTTCACCGACGCGGCGGAGGAGTTGGTCATCCTGAGGTACAGGGCCGTCTTTCCGGTGCCGGGCTCGGTCGCGTACCGGGAGACGATCTCGGCGGACTTGCCCGCCTTGGTGGCGTCTCCCTTGAAGCGGCGCAGGAAGCGGTTGGGGCCGACCATCGAGAAGTCGTACTTGCCGTCGCCGTACCCGGTGCCGATGTTGAAGGAGTCGGCGGCGGTCCCGCCCGCGTCCACGGTGTACTGCCAGGGCGTGGTGTCGCGGTAGGCGTTCGGATGCAGCGAGAAGTGCGCGGCCCGCTTGGCGGGAGTGCCCTGGTTGGCCATCGCGAACCAGGCGAGGATCCTGCCCGCGGCCCCGAACTCCAGGTGGTCCAGGTAGCCGTTGGGCTGGTAGGGCAGGGCGCGGGCGGGCCGGGTGCCGGACTCCTGTACGGGCATCGCGTTGGTGGCCGGCACCGGGTTGGGCAGCGGGCCGCAGGTGGCCATGCCGATGACGCTCGTGGCGGGCAGCGCGGGCGTGCCGTGGACGGGGTTCGCGAAGTCGAAGACGCCGGTCAGGTCGCCGGTGACCCTGCGCCGCCAGGCACTGATGTTGGGGCAGGCCGCCGGCTTGCCGAGCGCGCCGGTCCAGGTCTCCAGGAAACGCAGCACCGAGGTGTGGTCGAAGACCTCCGAGGAGACCCAGCCGCCGCGGGTCCAGGGCGAGACGACGAGCAGCGGAACGCGGAAACCGAGACCGTACGGAACACCGTTGAGGAACTCCCCCGCGGTGCCGGCGGGCGGCGCGGGCGGGGGCACGTGGTCGAAGAAGCCGTCGTTCTCGTCGTAGTTGAGGAACAGGACGGTGGAGTCGAACACGTCGGAGTCCGCGGCGAGGGCCTTGTACACCAGGTCGACGAAGTGGGCGCCGTCGCCTGGCGGGGCGTAGGGGTGCTCCGAGAAGGCCTGGTTGGCGACGACCCAGGACACCTGCGGCAGGGTGCCGGCGAGCACGTCGGCCTTGATGGCCGCGGCGATGTCGTCGGGCGTGGAGCCGGTGACCCTCGGGACGGACGCCATGCCGCGGTCGTACAGGGGGTCGCCGGCCTTGGCCGCGGCGAACTTCCTGAAGTAGGCGCAGCCGTTGTCGCCGTAGTTGTCCTGGGCGTTCTGGTAGACCTTCCAGGTCACTCCCGCCGCCTGGAGCGCCTCGGCGTAGTTCTGCCAGGTGAGCCCGGACTCGTCGCCGCCGTCGTAGCTGGAGCCGTCGACCTTGCCGCTCCACAGGTAGGTGCGGTTGGGGCCGGTGGCGCTGAGCGTGGAGCAGAAGTAGGCGTCGCAGATCGTGTAGGCGTCGGCGAGGGCGTAGTGGAAGGGGATGTCGGTGCGGTCCAGGTAGCCGAGCGAGCGGACGTTGCCGACTCCCGAGACCCAGTTGTCGAGCCGCCCCTTGTTCCAGGCGGAGTGCTGGGAGGTCCAGGAGTGCGGGAGGTCGCCGTTGCACTGGGCGAGGGTCGCGCCGTCGGCGCCACCGGCCGCCGGGGTGGAGCTGAGCTTCCAGGGGTACTGCCGGCCGGTGCCGTTCGGCTGCTCGAAGACAGGGTGTCCGCCGGACAGGGTGATGCCGCTGCGGTCGTCGAAGCCGCGGACCCCCTTGAGGCGCCCGAAGTAGTGGTCGAAGCTGCGGTTCTCCTGCATGAGGACGACGACGTGCCGTACGTCCGTGATGGTGCCGGTGGCGGTGGCCGCGGTGGTCGCGGCCGCCGCGGGTCGTGCTCCGACGGCCATAGTGGTTCCGGCCGCCACGGATGCGCCGAGCCCCACGAAGCCTCTTCGGCTGATCGGTGTCATTCGCCCGCCCTCGTCACTGAGTGGAGTGCCCCTGTGGCACACCGCGCGCAAGCGTGCACCGGGTGATCGCCGAAGGCCATGGCGGTGCGGTGAGAGGTGGGTGAACAGCGGCGGAAGCTGTGCGCGAATCCCACCGGACCGAGCCAGGTCCGTTACTCCCTATTGCGTGCGTGATAATATCTAACACACCTGTCCACCCGAGACGAAGAGGCGATGACATGGCCGCAGACACCCGGACCGGGACGGGCCCGCGCGACCGGTTCCGCGCGCAGGTGCGGCAGGAGGTGAAGACCGCGGCACTGCGCCAGTTGGCCGAGGGCGGCCCGGAGGCCCTGTCGCTCAACGCGATCGCCAAGCAGCTGGGCATGACCGGCCCCGCGCTCTACCGCTACTTCACCAATCGCGACAGTCTCCTGACCGAGCTGGTCATCGACGCCTACGCCGACCTGACCTCGGCCCTCGCCGGCGCGGCCGAGTCGGCCCGGGGCGACGCGGCCACCCGCCTGGAGGAGCTGGTCCGGGCGTACCGCGCCTGGGCGCTGGCCCAGCCGCACCGCTATCGCCTGCTGTTCCGGGCCCCCCTCCAGGGCTACGACGCCCAGTCGTCCCGCCTGGTCGAGGCCGCCCAGCCCGCCATGAGCGTGCTCCTGGAGGCCGTGGGCGCGCTGGCGGAGTCCGGGACCGAGGTACCGCGGGGCACGGCGGCCGAGTTCAGGGCCTGGATGGAGCGGCACGCCTTCGAGGACGTGCCGGAGGCCGTGGCCGTGCGGTCCACCATGCTCTGGGCGCAGCTGCACGGCCTGGTCGGCCTGGAGATCGAGGACAACTTCACCTCGATGGGGATCGATCCCTCCTTTCTCTACGAGACCGCTGTGAGCGACTTCCTGCGTTCGCTCTGAGTCGGTCGCACACGGGCGACGGCCCCTCGCGCGGGGTACACACGGGCCCGTCCGGAACGCGTGATGCGGCAGGCGAACAGGTGACGTACGGGACTCGCACAAATGACCCTCGAACAGGCGACTGAGAAACCCGTTCGGGTCCACCGGTCGGGGCCCAAGTCACGTACTCTGTCTACGACTTGACCCGGCGAGCGGCTACCGCATCGGGACCGGTCGCCCACTCCGGGAGGACTGCGGCATATACCAGAAGCACCACCGTATCGGGTGTTGCCAAATCCCTTACAGCGCGTCGCGGGCTGTGCGACAGTCGTAACGGTCCTTCCGTCAGGCCAGGTTGTACCGTCCCCGCATCGGAGTACGTCATGCCTCCCCATCTCTCTGCGGACCGCCCAGCCGCCCAGCCACCGCAGCCCGGCTCGGTCGACGCGCTCATCTCGCAGACGCGTCGCCTGCGCGGTGAGGTGGACGCCGTCCGGCGTGAGGCATCCGCCGACGGCGAGGACGTGCAGGGACGCTGGCAGCGCGCGCTGTGCACCCTGGCGCTGCACCAACTGAACGATCTGGACGAGCACTTGGCGCAGCTCCGGGAAGGACCACCCGAGGCGCCGGCCCGGCCTCCCGCCCTCGCCGCCTCCGCGCCACCGGCCGCTCAGGCGCCTCCCCGGCGTGGCTCGCTGCTGAGCCGGGTCGGCAGTGCCGAGTGGAACCTGCTGACCGACGAGGCGAGTTGGTCCGGGGAGCTCTACCAGATCCTCGGACGAGACGCCGCAGCTCCCCCGCTCACCCTCGACGAACTGCCGTCCCTGGTCTTCGACGAGGACCGGCCGATGCTGACGACGATGGTCACGGACTGCCTCATCGACGCCAAACCCATCGACGGGGAGTTCCGCATCGTCCGCCCCGACGGCGGCCTGCGCACGGTGCACATGATGGGTGAGCCCGTGCTCGGCGCCGACGGCAGCACCGCCGCCATGTGGGCCGTGCTGCGTGACGTCAGCGAACTGCGCAGCAGCCGGCGGACGGTGACCGAGACCCGTGACTCGCTGGAACGGGAACAACAGGCCGCCAGGACCGAGCACCGGCTCGCGGTCGATCTGCAGGAGGCCGTACCGACCCCCTGGCGCGGATCGCTGCGGTTCCCGCGACGGGGCCCCCGGACGCTCGACCTCGCCGCCCACCGGCTCCCCGCCTCACCCGGCGCCCCGACCGGCGGCGACTGGTACGACGCGCTCGAACTGCCCGGCGGCGACACACTGTTGAGTGTCGGCGACCTCTCCGGTCACGGAGTGGCGGCGACCTCGGGCATGGCGATGACGCTGGGAGCCCTGCGCGGCATGGCCGTGGCGGGCACCCAGCCCGGTCAGCTCCTCTCCTGGCTCGACCACCTGATCGACCCCACCGTCCAGCCGGCCCTCCGCAGCGCCCTCTGCTGCCGCTACCGGCCCGAGACCCGCACCCTGACCTGGGCACAGGCCGGACACCCCGCCCCGCTGCTGTTCCGCGACGGGACGGGGCGCGCGCTGACCCCGCCGGAGGGCGTCCTGCTCGGCGCCACCCCCGGCGCCCCCTACGGGCAGGCCGAGGAGACCCTCCAGGAGGGCGACGTACTGGTCCTGCACACCGGCACACTGGTCCCACGACGACCGGAGTCCTCCCACCCCGGCGACACCGGGAGCGAGGCCGGATCGGAGGCCGTCCGACGCCTGCTCGGCCTGGCCCAGGACTTCGGCCGGGCGCCGACGGCCCAGGACTGTGTACGGCTGGTCATCGAGGAGTTCGGCGAGGGCGCGCGCACGGACGACGCCTGCGTACTCGTCGTCGGAATCGGTTCCCGACCGGCCGATTCCTGACCGTCGGTCCCCTGCCCGCCCGTGGCTGCCCCGAGTTCCCGCGCGTCGCCTCCTCGTCACGCCTTCGTGACGGTGACGGCCGGCGCGAGCCGGATTCTCCGGCCGGGCCCTGCTCCTCAGGCCCGCGCGCTGGTGCCGCCCCGGGGCTTCGACGCCATCTTGGGCAGCGCGAGCTTGATCTCCTCACGCAGGTCACTGATCTTCGGATAGCTGGAGTACTGCCCGGTGAGCCGGTACATCTCGCGCAACCGGTCCCAGGTGCGGTGGGAGGAGTTGGATCCCATCGACGTCAGGGCCAGTCGCGCGTACCGGTCGGCCTGTTCGGGGTCGTCGGCGATGAAGCAGGCGGACGCCAGGGAGATGTGGTCGAAGATCTTCGATCGGTCCCGCCCCGACTCCCGCAGTTTCAGGGCCTCCTTGGCGTGCCGCTGCGCCGTCGCCGCCGCGGCCGGCTCGTGCTCGGCGAGGGTGCGGTAGGCGAGCGCCTGCATGCCGTGCATGTCGGCCTCGTCGAACAACTGCATCCAGCTCGGGGGAGGCACGTCACCGCGGTCGGAGACGAACAGTTCCTCCGCCACGCCGAGGGTGCGCCGCATCGCCTGGCCCTTGCCCATCGAGGCCTGTGCCCAGGCCTCGATGGTGTGGAGCATGGCCCGGGTGCGCGGCAGGACCTCGTCGCCCCAACCGGACTTGGCGAGCTTCATCAGGTCCAGGGCGTCGTCCGGCCGGCCCAGGTGCACCATCTGGCGGGCCGCCCGCGAGAGCGCCTCGCCGGCCCGGGGCCGGTCACCGCCCTCCCTGGCCGCGTGCGTGGCGATGATGAAGTACTTCTGGGCCGTGGGCTCCAGACCGACGTCGTGCGACATCCAGCCCGCGAGGACGGCGAGGTTGGCGGCGACGCCCCACAGGCGCCGCTGGAGATGGTCGGGGTGACGGTAGGAGAGCATGCCTCCCACTTCGTTGAGCTGGCCCACGACGGCCTTGCGTTGCAGCCCGCCACCGCGGGAGGCGTCCCAGGCCCGGAACACCTCGACGGAGCGCTCCAGTTCCTCGATCTCCTGCGACCCGATGGGGGCGGCCTCGTAGCGGTCGAACCCGGCGGGGTCGGCGTGCAGAGGATCGTCGAACTGCGGAGCGTCGGCCGTGAGGGCCGGATCGGTGCGAAGCCAGTCGTGCATGGCGGAGCTGAGTACTGATCCCGCGGCGAGCGCGGCACCCGCGCCCACCAAGCCGCGTCGGTTGAGCATGAGGTCCATTCCCGTGAATTCGGTGAGGACCGCGGCGGTTCGCTCGGGCGCCCATGGCATTCCGTCGGGGTGTTCCACACTCCCGCCGCCCTGCCGTTTCCCCGCGCGCCCGTGCCTGACCAGACCGAGGTCCTCGATGGTCACGACACGGCCGAGACGCTCGGTGAACAGAGCCGCCAGCACCCGCGGCACCGGATCGCGCGGGATCTCTCCCATGTCGATCCACCGCCGCACCCGCGAGGTGTCGGTCGACAGCTGGGGGTGGCCCATGGCCGCCGCCTGCCGGTTGACCATTCTCGCGAGTTCGCCCTTGGACCAGCCGGCCAGGCCGAACAGGTCCGCGAGGCGGGTGTTGGGTTGTCCGTTCACGTCAAGCCCCCAGGTTCTCGGCTGATTTCGACAGTAACCGCCTGTCAGTTGCTGAGCGACTATTCGCCAGGGTTCGCCAGGGTGCGCCAGATGGTGTGCCAGTGGACGTCGGGTGTCAGGTAGGAATGCGCCACCCCGACCCGGTTGCCGCAGGGCCATTCCCCAGGATGAACCCCAGGGACGACCGGGCGGGGAGCGCAGCAACTTGCAGGCACACGAAGGGATCTGTTTCGCCCATGTACACAGCATCGTCCTCCGTGTCCGCTCCGCCCCGGTCGTCGCACTCCCGCCCGGTGGGCAGCGGCCCTTACCTCGACCCCGCGCGTCAGGCGGCTCCCGTACTCGGGGCCGGCCGGGCGCGGCGCGTGCCGGGGCTCGGCACCCAACCGCTCAGCGGGAGACTCGACTTGTCCGGCCCTCAGGGCGTCCAGTTGCGCGCGGCCATCGCGTCGGTGCACCGGATCTGTCCGGAGTTCGCTCCGGTCCAGGTGCTCAGGCGCAGCGGACGCTCCGTGCTCCTCGTCGGTACGACGGGACGCAGCACGGCCGTCGCCAAGTGTTTACTGGACCACTCCCCCGTCTGGGCCGAGCGGATCCGGCACGAAATAGCTGCTTACCGCTCGTTCGTCCGGCACCGCCCGCCCGTGCGGGTGCCCCGGCTGATCGCGGCGGACCCGGAGAACTGCACCCTGGTGATCGAGCGGATGCCCGGCCGGGTCGCGGCGCTCCAGCGGCACCCGGTCGAGGCCCCGCCCCGCGCGGACATCCGGGCGGCGCTGGGCGCCATCTGCCGGCTGAACGCCTGGCGGCCGCCGGCCGGTACGTTCAACGCCCCGCTGGACTACGCGGAGCGGATCTCCCGCTTCCACGAACTGGGCCTGCTCACGGACCGGGACATGGGAGACCTCCAGAAGCTCGTGCACGGCATCGCCGCCTCCTCGGGGCGCCAGGGCATGGGCCAGTTCTGCCACGGCGACGCCCTCCTGTCGAACATCCTGCTCTCACCGGCCGGTCCAGTGCTGGTGGACTGGGAGCACGCGGGCTGGTACCTGCCGGGCTACGACCTGGCGACCCTGTGGGCCGTCCTCGGCGACGCCCCCGTGGCGCGCCGTCAGATCAGCCAGCTCGCCCAGTCGGCGGGACCGGCGGCCCGGGACGCGTTCCTGGTCAACCTGATGCTCGTCCTGACCCGTGAGATCCGTACCTACGAGACGGCCGTGCAGCGTTCCCTGCACGACCCGTCCCCGGCCGCACCGGGCCAGACCCCGCCGGCCGCCGCGCCGTCCGGCGAGGAACAGCGGCTGCTGCTCAGGCGGCTGCACGACGACTGCCAGATGGCCCGTCGGGCCGTACGCGCGGCGGTCGGCACTCGCTGACCGGGACGAGGGCCCGCGGAGCGGCACCGCACGGTGGCGCTCCGCGGGCCCTCGGCATGTCCGGGCCTGCCGCTGTTCGGGTCATTGGTCCACGCCACTGATGCCGTGCAGGCGGGAGGGCCACCGCCGCGGAAACCTCCTCGCTCGGCGCTGACATGGGAAATCGCCCCGTCCTGCGCATGATTGACGGATCGTCCGGGAGCCGGTAGCACTGACGCGTTCGGCCCGCACGCCCCACCGCGCTCGACCGTCCCAGGAGGCTGCATTGCACCGGTCCGCCACCGATCCCCACGCCGGACACAGACGCGCCCGAAGGACAGCGGGGACCGTCGCCTCGGCGGCGCTGCTGCTGCCGTTGCTGGGCGCCGCTCCCGCGAGCTCCGCCGCCGAGGTGCCCGAGGCCGCAGGGCTGCAGCAGGCCTTCGCCGGCGCGGCCCGCGAGTACCACGTACCGCAGAGCGTGCTGCTCGCCGTGTCCTATCTGCAGTCCCGCTGGGACACGCACTCCGGTGCCCCGAGTGTCAGCGGCGGCTACGGCCCCATGCACCTGACCGACGCCCGGACGGCGATCGCCGGGTCGCCGCACCACAGCGACGGCACGGAGGACGCCCGCGGCGACAGCTCGCGCTCGGCGCTGCTGCCGGACACGAAGGTACCCACGGACGCCGAACTCCCGGCGCGCCTGAAGACGTTGACGAAGGCGGCCGGTCTCACCGGGCTCTCCGCGGAGCGACTGCGCACGGACGCGGCGGCGAACGTCGAGGGCGGCGCCGCCCTGCTCGCCGCCGCACAGCGGGACCTGGGCCGGCCGCTGAGCGCGGACCCGGCCGACTGGTACGGGGCGGTGGCGCGCTTCTCGGGGGCCGACGACAGCTCCACGGCGGCGACGTACGCCGACGACGTGTACGCGGTGCTGCGGAGCGGTGAGTCGCGCACGACGGACTCCGGTCAGCGGGTCGCGATCGCGGCGCAGCCGGAGCTGAGCCCGGACACGGCGCAGCTGCGCGGCGCCGGGCTGCGGACGGCCTCCGCCGACGGCACCGAGTGCCCGAGGACCGTGTCGTGCGAGTGGATCCCTGCTCCGTACGAGGAGTTCGGGGACGGTGACTACGGCAACCACGACCTGGGCGACCGGCCGGCGTCGGAGAGCATCAAGTACATCGTCATCCACGACACGGAGGGGACCTGGGACGGGGTGCTGAACCTCGTCCAGGACCCGACCTACGTGTCGTGGAACTACACGCTGCGCTCGACCGACGGTCATATCGCCCAGCACGTGAAGGCCAAGGACGTGGCCTGGCACGCGGGCAACTGGTACGTCAACGCGAAGTCGATCGGTCTGGAGCACGAGGGCTTCCTCACCTCGCCGGACGCCTGGTACACCGAGGAGATGTACCGGGCCTCGGCGCGCCTGGTGCGGTACCTGTCCGCGAAGTACTCGATCCCGCTGGACCGGCAGCACATCCTCGGTCACGACAACGTGCCGGGACCGACCACGTCGACGATCCCGGGCATGCACACGGACCCGGGCCCGTACTGGGACTGGCAGCACTACTTCACCCTGCTCGGGCACCCCTTCCACCGCACGCTCGCGAAGAGCGGCTCGCTGGTGACGGTGCTGCCCGACTTCGCGAAGAACCAGCCGGTGTACACCGGCTGCGTCACGAAGGACGTGCCCTGTGCCCCGCACGGCTCCAGCGAGGTGCGGCTCTACTCCCAGCCGGACGAGACCTCGCCGCTGATCAAGGACGTCGGCCTCTATCCGAGCGGTGCGGCCTCGACGATCGACGTGAACGACCTGGCCTCGCGCGTCTCCACCGGGCAGCGCTACGCGGTGGCCGAGCGTGCCGGTGACTGGACGGCGATCTGGTACCTGGGCCAGAAGGCCTGGTTCAAGAACCCGAAGAAGCAGCCGACCGCGGTGACCGCGTCGGGCCCGGTCGTGACGCCCAAGGCAGGTCTCACGGAGGTCCCGGTGTACGGGAGGGCGTACCCGGAGGCGGCGGCCTACCCGGCGGGCGTCCCCGTCCAGGCGGTCTCGCCGCTGCCCTACAAGATCCTCGCGGGCCAGCGGTACGCGGCCGGTGACAAGGTGCCGGGCGAGTACTTCTTCTCCCCGACCTTCGATACGACGGGGCACAAGGTCGTGATCGGCAAGGACATGTACTACGAGATCCAGTACGGACACCGGGTGGAGTTCGTGCGGGCCGCGGACGTCGATCTGATCCGGTAGCCGTATCCGTCGTTCTGTCCGTCCTTCCGGGGCCGGGCCCGCGCGTGCGGGCCCGGCCCCGGTGTTCTCCCGACGGTGATGACCGGGGCAACCGACCAGGGAATGTGCCCGCGAGATCAGGTTCGGCCGGGCTCGGGCCAGTAAACGACATGTCGCCCCCTCGGGGGTCCGTGTGCGCTGGGATGGGCCGAATCACGTCAAGCGGCACATCTGGGGCGGACATGGGCGACTTCGTCAAAGGGACTTCAACGCGTCCCGCCGATTCGGCGGACCCGGGGCGGTGCCAGTGCGGCGGCGATCCGCCCGGCACCGTGCCGGCCGGTGCGGAGGAACGGTTCCGTGGGCTGCTGGAGGCGGCGCCGGACGCGATGGTCATCGTCGACGACACCGGCACCATCCGCCTCGTCAACGCCCAGACCGAAGCCCTCTTCGGCTACCGACGCGAAGAACTCCTCGGCCACCCCGTCGAACTCCTCGTCCCCGGCCGCTTCCGCGCCCACCACACCCTGCACCGCGACGGATACGCCGCCAACCGGCAGGTCCGCCCCATGGGCGCCGAACTCGAACTCCACGGCCTCCGCAAGAACGGCACCGAGTTCCCCGTCGAGATCAGCCTCAGCCCCCTGGAAACAGCCGACGGCCTCCTCGTCTCCGCCGCCGTCCGCGACGTCAGCGACCGCAAGGCCGCCGAGGAACGGTTCCGAGGGCTGCTGGAGGCGGCGCCGGACGCGATGGTCATCGTCGACGACACCGGCACCATCCGCCTCGTCAACGCCCAGACCGAAGCCCTCTTCGGCTACCGACGCGAAGAACTCCTCGGCCACCCCGTCGAACTCCTCGTCCCCGGCCGCTTCCGCGCCCACCACACCCTGCACCGCGACGGATACGCCGCCAACCGGCAGGTCCGCCCCATGGGCGCCGAACTCGAACTCCACGGCCTCCGCAAGAACGGCACCGAGTTCCCCGTCGAGATCAGCCTCAGCCCCCTGGAAACAGCCGACGGCCTCCTCGTCTCCGCCGCCGTCCGCGACGTCAGCGACCGCAAGCGCGCCGAGGCCCGGATCAACGAGCTGGCCGGCCTGGTGGAGTCGTCGCAGGACGCGATCCTCGCCAAGACCCTCGACGGCGAGATCACCTACTGGAACGCGGCGGCCCAGCGGCTGTACGGCTACCCACGGGCCGAGGTGATGGGCCGGCACGTGTCGCTGCTGGCCACCACGGAACGTCGGGAGGAGATCGACACGTTGCTGGACCGATTGCGCCGCGGCGAGAAGGTCGAGCACTTCGAGACGCTGCGGCTGACCCGCTCGGGCGATCTGCTGGACGTGGACATCACCCTGTGGCCGACGCGCGCCCCGGACGGCTCGGTCGTCGGCGCGTGTGCCATCGTCCGGGACATCAGCGACCGCAAGAAGGCGGAGGAGGAACTGACGTTCCTCTACGAGCAGCAGCGGCACATCGCGCTGACGCTCCAGCGCAGCCTCATGGGCACGCCGCCCGCGATCCCGGGGCTGACCACCGCGAGCCGCTACCGGCCCGCCACGCAGGGAGCGGGGGTGGGTGGCGACTGGTTCGACCTGATCCCGCTGGGCGCCGGCCGGGTCGGTGTGCTGATCGGCGACGTGATGGGGCGCGGCCTGGAGGCCGCCGCGGTGATGGGGCAGCTGCGGTCGGCGGCGCACGCGCTCGCCAAGACGGGGATGCAGCCGCGGCAGCTGATGCAGTCCCTGGAGACGGTCGTCGGCGATCTTGACGTGCCCGACCAGCTGGTGACCTGCTGCTACGTGGTGATCTCCGCGGACGCCGGAGAGGTGACGGTCTGCTCGGCGGGCCATCTGCCGACCCTGGTGGCCTTGCCGGGCAGCGGCGCCCACCAGCTGGAGACCCCGGTGAACGCGCCCCTCGGTGTCGGTGACGTCCTCTACGAGCAGGCCACCGCGGTGATACCTCCCGGGGCCACCCTCGTCCTGTACACCGACGGTCTGATCGAGACGCCCGGTACCGACATCGAGGACCAGCTCGGCCGGCTGACCGCGACCCTGGCGGACCTGTTCGCCAGCGCGCCCGATCTGGAGGTGGCGGCGGACCGGGTGCTGGCGGCGCTGCTGCCGGACGCGGAGGGGCACAACGACGACGTGACCCTGCTCCTCACCCGGCTGCCCGACGCGCCCCTGGCCACGGCCGCCATCGACCTGCCGGCCGTGCCCGAGTCCGTGCCGGAGGGCCGCGCCTTCCTCAGCAAGGCGCTGACCTCGTGGGACTGCGCGCCGACCGCGGACGACGCACGGCTGCTGCTGTCGGAGGTCCTCACCAACGCCGTCCAGCACGCGCACGGGCCCATCGGCCTGCACGTGTGCCGCACCACCACGGAGCTGACCGTGGAGATCAGCGACCACAGCACCCATCTTCCGCGGCCCCGGGCGGCCGCGGAGGACGAGGAGTCGGGGCGGGGTCTGATCCTGGTGCGCGCGCTCGCCGACGACTGGGGGGTCCGGCCGACGGAGGCGGGCAAGACGACGTGGTTCACCCTCAAGCTGTGACGCGGGGAGGGGTGTTCGGCCTCAGCCCTGCTGGAAGAGCTCCGCGGGCAGCGGCTTGAGCAGCGCGTAGAGGTCGTCGGAGATCGGGCGGTCCCAGGCGGCGATGGTCACCAGGACGTTGTCGCTGCGGTCGAACTGGACGCAGGAGATACGCGTCTCGGAGAGCTTCAGGCGGCGCACGATGAGCAGGTTGTCGCCCTGCATCACGGGCATGTCCTCGGCGCCGGTGACGGTGACCTCCTCGTCGTTCTCCAGCGCGATCAGCAGCTGGGCTACCTCGAAGGGGACCTCGCCCTCGGCGACGTCGCGGGCCGGGGAGCCCTCCGGCAGGTTGCCGATGATCATCGCGGGGCCGCGGCCGCCGAACAGGTCGTACCGCAGGAAGACGCCCTGACAGCTGCCGTCCGGAGCGGGCAGCAGGCCCGCGCCGAGGTTGCCCGGCCAGTCGCCCGGGTCCATGGCCAGAACGTCGAAGTCGGGCCCGGCGGGCGTGGCGCTGCGGCGGCGGAGGAAGGACATGCCGCAATGGTACGTGCCCGGGGGGCGCACCGGGTCCCGTGGGCGCCGCCCGCTCGGACCCGGGAGCGACGCCTCCCGTCACCGGGCGCACCGCGGTTTCCGGCCGCACCGCACGGCGCCGCGCGGGACCCCTCGCCGGGCGCCGCCGCCTCGGGTCGCGCCGGTCCCCCGCCGGCCGTTCGCGTCAGGACGTGGCCTGCTCCCGGAGGGCGGCGGCGAGCCCGGTGCGGTCCGTGCCGACCTTGCGGTAGACCGCCGACAGCAGCCGGACGACGGCCTGCTCGTCGATCCGCAGTTCCTTCGCGACCTGGGCCGGGGTCCGGTCCGTCGCGGTCAGCGCGGCGGCGGCACGCTCGCGGGCGGTCAGGGTGTCCGTCTCGGTGCTGTGCAGGCGGCGGGGCCGCAGTCCCGCGTTCGCCAGCTCCTCACGGGCCGCGCCGACCAGTCCGTCGGCACCGCACTGGACGGCCGCGTCAAGGCCGCGGTAGAGGTGCTCGGCGGCTTCCTTGGGACGTCCCGCGCGGCGCAGTTCGGTCCCGAGGTCGACCAGCGCGCGGGCCAGTTCGTACGCGGCCGGGGAGCGCTCCAGGTGGCCGACCGACTCTTCGAGCAGGCTGACACGGTCCGGAACCGGGGACACCTCCGCCGCCGCGCGCAGCGCCTGGCCGATCGCCGAGGGCGCGCCGTACTGACGGGCCCGCTGCACCGCGTCGAGGGCCGTGACGACGGCGCGCTCGGGGGCGTCATGGCTCTCGGCGCGGGCGAGGTGGAGCTGCCAGGGACACCAGGAGGGGTTGCGCATGCCGCGTTCGTCGAGCCGGCGGCCCGCGGAGGCGAGCTCGACGGCCGCCTCCTTGGCGAGGCCGCGGGCGAGCAGGAGTTCGCCGTACACGGTCTGGGCGTCGGGGAAGGTGACGGCGGCCGGGAAGGGCGCGCGCAGCGCGTAGTGCTCGCCGGCGCGGGTGGCCTCCTCGACCCGGCCGCGGGCCAGCAGGACCTGGACGAGCGTGCCCACCGCGTACCAGTGGACGGGGGTGCCGGGCCCGACGCGTTCGGCGAGCCGGAGGCCGGCGCGGACGAAGTCCTCCGCCTCGGCGAGGCGGCCGCGGCGGAAGCGGACGTAGCCGAGGATCGTGTAGCCGAAGGAGAGATGGGCGCCGTGCCAGCCCTGGGTCTCGAAGTCGGCGATGCCGGTGGCGAAGAGCTCCTCCGTGCGGCCCGGCCGGTCGGCGTACATGAAGGTCATCGCGACGAGCACCGGGACCTCGAAACCGCGGTCGGCCTCGGCCCAGCCCAGGCCGCCGGCGAGGGCTCGTTCGGCGTGATGGAGGGCGACCTGGGCGGGTTCGCCGCGCAGGGTGGCGTCCCAGGCGCGCAGCCCGATGACGTAGCGCTCGGTGAGGTCACGGCCGGTGAGCCGGTCGGCGAGGCGGGCCAGCCGGCGGGAGCGGGCGGGCGAGTCGGGCTCGTCGGCGCGGAAGGCGTCCCACATGAACTGCTCGGACTGCATGCGCAGCCGCACCCGGGCGTCGCCGGTGACGCGGATCTCGCCGTCGAGGGTCTCGGAGGCCTCGGCGAGCCGGTCGCTGTGCGCGAGGACCTGGGAGAGGCGGTAGACGATGTTGTGGCGCAGCTCGGGGTCGGCGATGGGTTCTTCGAGCGCCGCGCGCAGGTGGTTGACCGTGTTCGCCGGCTCGGTGAGCAGGGAGGCGCAGCCCAGTTCGTACAGGACGGCGGCCCGCTCGGCGGGCGGCGGCGGTTCGCGCAGGGCGCGGGCGAGACAGCGGCGGGCGGCGTCGGGGGCTCCGGCGCGCTGGGTCTCGCGGGCAGCGGCGCGCAGCTGCTGGACGATCCAGGCGTCGCCGTCGGGGTGGGTCTCCATGAGGTGGCGCGCGGCGGCGGCCGGGCCGAGTCCTTCGTCGATCACGCACCAGGCGGCCTGGCCGTGCAGGGCGACGCGCACGGCGCCGGGGATGTCGCGGTAGACGGCGGTGGCGATGAGCGGGTGCACGAACTCCAGGGGGTCGGCGCCGGTGAGGATGCGGGCGGTGCGCAGGGCGTCCGCCGCGTCGGCGGCCTCCTCGGGACCGAGTCCGGCGACGGCGGCGGCGAGCGCGGGCCGGATCTCCGTGCCCAGTACGGCGCAGGCCCAGGCGAAGCGGACGGTCGCGGTGCCGAGGCGTTCGAGACGGGCGATGAGGCCGCTGCCCTTGACGGCGGCGGCGAGGTCCCGCAGCAGGTGCGCGCCGTCCTCGGTCGGGTTCAGCCCCCGGTCGCGGACCTTGGCGGTCAGCTCGACGGCCTCGAAGGGGTTGCCCGCGGTGACCGCCCAGCACTCGCGGCAGAACGCGTCGTCGGCCTGGGTGCCGAGGTCCTCGCGGACGAGCCGGGCGACGGCCGCCGCGCTGAGTGGTTCGAGCCCGATGGGACGCTGGCCGGCACGGCCGGGCAGGCTCCTGAACGCCTCGGCGTGTTCGGGGAGTTCGTCGGGCCGGTAGGCGACGACGACGAGCAGCGGGAGTTGGTCGGCGCGGGGTGCGAACGCGGCGAGCCAGCTGAGGGATTCGGCGTCGGCCCAGTGCGCGTCGTCCAGGACGAGCACCATCGGGGCCCGCTGTACGGCGAGGTGGGTGAGGATCCAGTCGAGGCCCGCGCGCAGTCCCTGCTGGTCGGGCGGGGCGCCTTCGGAGGGAGCGCAGAGACCGAGTGCGGGGCCCACGATCGCGTACCAACTGCCCAGCGTCGCGCGGAGTTCGGCCTCGGAGAGGCCGGCGAACTCCGGCTGGAGGAGCTGGCGGGCGACATGGAAGGCGACGCGCTGCTCCTGCTCGCCGCCGCGCGCGCTCAGGACGGTGCAGCCCTTGGCGGCGGAGCGGCGGCGCACCTCGGTGAGGAGGGTCGTCTTGCCGATGCCGGCGTGGCCCGCGAAGGACAGCAGTGCTCCGCGGGAACGGCCGGGCGGTTCCCCGGTGTTCCTGTGCGGTCCGGCGAGATCGCTCAACGCCTCGTCCACGGCGGACAGTTCGCTCTCGCGCTCGAAGAGCGTACGACGGCCACGCAGGCTGCGCTGCCCCATGATCACCCCCTGATCACGGTCGCGCCCGCGCGGCGATGCGGATGCGTACCGTGACCTCCAGGCACCTCAGCGTACGCCGGGATCATCGGTGGGGCAGCCTGTTCGAGCGCTCCTGCTCAGGGAACCTTTTCGCGGGCGCACGCGGGCGGCGGGAGGGAGACGCGCGGCCCGCGGTGCGGGCGCGACGGGAACGTCCTCCGCCGCTCCCCGCCGGGGTCCGGGGACGGGGAGGACAGGGTCCGGCGGTGTCGGTTCAGGTGAGGTCGAACTCGCCTTCACGGGCGCCCGACACGAACGCCCCCCACTCGGCGGGGGTGAAGATCAGGGAAGGGCTCTGCGGGCGGCCGCTGTTGCGCATCGCGATGAAGCCCTCGACGAAGGCGATCTGGACATCTCCCCGCCCCCGGCTGCTGGACTGCCACTCGGCCTTGCTGAGGTCCAGCTCCGGCTTGTCCCAGCCCGCGAGCGGGTGTTGCTCGATGGTGCTCTCGGCCACGTCCGTGCTCCTCCCGGTTCGTCGTCCGCGGCCAGCCTAGCGATCGGTCCGGGTGGCGGACAGGCCACGTGAGGGGGACGGTTTCAGGATGCGGGCGGCGCGGCGCCGACCAGCCACATGGAGAAGAACTGGGATCCGCCTCCGTAGGCGTGCCCGAGGACCCGTCGTGCCCCGTCGACCTGGTGCTCTCCTGCCTGGCCACGGACCTGGAGTGCCGCTTCGGCGAAGCGGATCATGCCGGAGGCGCCGATCGGATTGGTGGACAGGACGCCGCCCGACATGTTGACGGGGAGATCGCCCTCCAGTTCGGTGACCCCCGATTCGGTGAGTTTCCATCCTTCGCCCTCGTCGGCGAAGCCGAGGTTCTCCAGCCACATGGGTTCGTACCAGGAGAACGGCACGTACATCTCGACGGCGTCGATGTCCCGGCGGGGGTCCGCGATCCCGGCCTGCCGGTACACGTCGGCCGCGCAGTCCTTGCCGGCCTGCGGGGACACGAAGTCCTTGCCGGCGAAGAGGGTGGGTTCGCTGCGCATGGCGCCGCCGTGCATCCAGGCGGGCGGCCGGGGCGAACGGGCCGCTCCGGCGCGGTCGGTGAGGATCATGGCGCAGGCGCCGTCGGAGGACGGGCAGGTCTCCGAGTAGCGGATCGGGTCCCAGAGCATGGGGGACGCCTGGACCTTCTCCAGCGTGATGTCCTGCTCGTGGAGGTGTGCGTACGGGTTCTTCAGGGCGTTGCGGCGGTCCTTGTAGGCGACGAGCGAGCCGACCGTGTCGGGAGCTCCGGTGCGCCGCATGTAGGCACGCACGTGCGGGGCGAAGAAGCCGCCGGCGCCGGCGAGGAGGGGCTGCTGGAAGGGGACGGGAAGGGACAGGCCCCACATGGCGTTCGACTCGGACTGCTTTTCGAAGGCGAGGGTGAGGACGGTGCCGTGGACGCGGGCGGCGACGAGGTTGGCGGCGACGAGGGCGGTCGACCCGCCGACGGACCCGGCGGTGTGCACCCGCAGCATCGGCTTGCCCACCGCGCCGAGGGCGTCGGCGAGGTACAGCTCGGGCATCATGACGCCCTCGAAGAAGTCGGGCGCCTTCCCGATCACCACGGCGTCGATGTCGGCCCAGGTCAGCTCGGCGTCGTCGAGGGCGCGCCGGGCGGCCTCGCGGACGAGGCCCGCGATGGACACGTCCTGGCGCGCCGCCACGTGCTTGGTCTGGCCGATGCCTACGACGGCCACGGGCTCCTTGCTCATCGGACGTCCCCTTCGAGTACGGCGACCAGGTTCTGTTGGAGGCAGGGGCCGGAGGTGGCGTGGGCGAGTGCCCGATCGGACTCCCCGCGATGGACGCGCGCGGCGGCCTCGCCGATGCGGATCAGCCCGGCCGCCATGACGGGGTTGGCGGCCAGCGGACCCCCCGACGGGTTGACGCGCACGCTGTCGTCGAGCCGCAGCGCCTTGCGCAGCACCACCTCCTGGGAGGTGAAGGGTGCGTGCAACTCGGCCGTGTCGACGGGCCGTTCGAAGGCCCCGGCGCGTTCCGCCGCCCGCCGGGTGGACGGGGAGTCGGTCAGATCGCGCACGCCGAGCGAGTGCGCCTCGACGCGGTGGTCGATGCCCCGGATCCAGGCCGGGCGTTCGCACAGGTCACGGGCCCGCTCTCCGGCGGCGAGGATCACGGCCGCGGCTCCGTCGCCGATGGGCGGGCAGTCCCCGGTGCGCAGCGGCCGGACCAGGTAGTCGCCCTGGGGGACCGGACCGCGCAGCTGGGCGTGGGCGTTGGTGCGCGCGTCGGCGCGGCTGCGGGCGGCGACGCCGGCGAGCGCGGGTTCGTCGGTCTCGCCCGCGTCGATGAGCGCCTGGGCCTGCAGCGCGGCGAGCGCGACGGAGTCGGGCCACAGCGGGGCCACGTAGTACGGGTCGAGCTGGCGGGTCAGGACGTCGCGCACGGAACCCGGCGAGGACTTGCCGTAGGCGTACACGAGCGCGGTGTCGGCGTCGCCGGTGAGCAGTTTCGTCCACGCCTCGTACAGGGCCCAGGCGCCGTCCATCTCCACGTGCGACTCGGAGATCGGCGGCCAGGCCCCCACCCCGTCGAGCGCCATGGTGAAGGAGAAGGCGCGGCCGGCGAGGTAGTCGCTGGAGCCGGAGCAGGTGAAGCCGATGTCCGCGGTGCGCAGGCCCGTCCGGTCGAGGACGTCGTGCAGCACCGGGAGGAGCATCTCCACCTCGGAGTGCTCGTCGGAGGTGCGCCGGTGGTCGGTCTGCCCGAAGGCGACGACGGCGATGTCCCTGGTGGGCCGCATCTACAGCATCTCCTTGTACGTCTCGTAGTCCGCGTCGGGTTCGCCGGTGGGCCGGTAGTGGTCGGGGTGGCGGCAGCCCTCCGTCCACACGGGTTCGACGCGCAGCCCCATCCGCACCTCGTCGTAGGGGATGCCGCCGATCCGGCCGTGCAGCGCGAGTCCGGCCCCGTCGAGGGCGATGTGCGCGTAGACGTAAGGCACGTCGATGTCGAGGTTCTTCGCCTTGATGTTGACGATGCAGTACGTGGTGACGGTGCCGCGCGGGCCGACCTCGACCTGTTCGGAGGTGGCCAGGCCGCAGGTGGGGCAGGCGCCCCGGGGTGGGACGTACACCTTGCGGCAGGACGGGCAGCGTTCGCCGACGGTGCGCCGTTCGGCGAGGTTCTCGATGTAGGCGGTCTGGGCGCGGCCCGGGGAGTAGACGTAGTCGAGACGGGCGGCCGCGACGATTCCGGTCACCGGGTTCTCGAACCGGCCGTCGTGACCGGCGGGTTCACCGGGTCCGCCGTCGTACGGTTCGAAGCAGGCGATGTCGGTGATGGCGCCGGAGCGTTCGGGGGCCCAGCGGACGCGGACGCGCATCCCGGTGTGGACGGCGTCGGGGCCGGGGGCGTCGAGGGCGTGCAGCAGGGCCGTGTCGGCGCCGTCCAGCCGGACGAGGACCCAGGCGAACGGGGTGTCGAGGGGCTGGCCGCGGCGTGGTTCGTGGTTCCAGGCCCAGGTGGTGACCGTGCCGGTGGGGGCGACCTCGACGAGGTCGTGTATCTCGTCGGCGGTGACCGGGTCGTACTCGACGGGCGGGACGAGGGTGCGTCCGTCGGTGGTCCGCACCCCGAGGACGACGCGTTCGCGCAGGCCCGTGAGGAAGGCGCTCTGCACGGGGCCGAGCGAGCGGGTGAAGGGGAACTCGACGACGAGGGGGGCTTTGAGGACTTCGGGCATCCCGGATCTCTCCTTCGGAGGTCGGACGCGCCGCGTCCGCGAGCGGCTCGGCGCGGGAGGCGGGCCGGGGCGCCGTGCCAGGCGCCGCGGCCCCGGACTGATCCGATCGACACCCCCTAGGCGCGCCGGTAGACGGGCGGGCGCTTCTCGGCGAAGGCCCGGGAGCCCTCCTTGGCGTCGGCGGTGTCGAAGACCGGCCAGCCGCGCCGCAGTTCGGCGGCGAGGCCGTCGGACTCGGTGAGTTCGGCGGTCTCGTACACGGACGCCTTGACGGCCTCGACGGCGAGCGGGCCACAGGCGTTGATCTGTTCGGCGACGGCGAGGGCCTCGGTGAGGGCGGTGCCCTCGGGCACGACCCGGCCGACGAGCCCGATGTCGGCGGCTTCTCGCGCGGAGTAGGCGCGCCCGGTGAGGAGCATTTCGAGGGCGTGGGTGCGCGGGATCTGGCGCGGCAGCCGGACGGTCGAGCCCCCGATCGGGAACAGGCCGCGCCTGACCTCGAAGAGCCCGAAGGTGGCGGAGGCGCCGGCCACCCGGATGTCGGTGCCCTGGAGGATCTCGGTCCCGCCCGCGACGCAGTACCCCTCGACGGCGGCGATCACCGGCTTCCGGGGGCGGTGGTGGCGCAGCATGGCCTTCCAGTGGAGGTCGGGATCGGCCTTGAGGCGGTCCCGGTACTGCTCGCCCTCCATGCCCTTCCCCGCCAGTGCCTTGAGGTCCATCCCGGCGCAGAAGGTGCCCCCGGCGCCGGTGAGCACGATCGAGCGGACCGTGTCGTCCTCGTCGGCCTCGACCCAGCCGTCGTACAGGCCGACCAGCATCGGCAGTGAGAGCGCGTTCCTGGCCTCGGGCCTGTTGAGCGTGAGCACCAGTGTGGCGCCTTCGCGCTGCACGGTGAGGTGTTCCGTCCCACCCATAGCCGTCCTCCCGTCTCGGATGCGAGAACAGGTTGCAGGAGGCGTGCGACCAGTACAAGGGTTTTCTGACACCCAGTCAGATTTCTTCTGCCGCGGCCCTTCCCAGTTCGGTCGGGCTTTGCTCTGATGACCGTCGGGCCGAGGCCCGCCCAGTGACGGACGGACGTACACGGTCAGGAGGAACGGTGGAGTACAACCTTGCCGACCTGTTCGAGTCGGTCGTCGACGTGGTCCCGGACCGCGAGGCGCTCGTGTACGTCGACCATCCCGGCACGGGCGCGGAACGGCGCCTGACGTACGCCGAGCTGGACGCGGCGGCGAACCGTCTCGCCCACCATCTGATCGACAGCGGCATCCGCCCCGGGGAACATCTCGGCCTCCACCTCTACAACGGCGTCGAATACCTCCAGACCGTCCTGGCCTGCCTGAAGGCGCGGGTGGTGCCGGTCAACGTCAACTACCGCTACGTGGAGGAGGAGCTGGCCTACCTGTACCAGGACGCGGACCTCGTGGCGCTGGTCTTCGACGCGGAGTTCACCGGCCGGGTGGCGGCGGCGCGGCCGCGTGCCGCGCGGCTGCGGCACCTCGTCCGGGTGGGCGCTCCCGCCGGGGGGCCGGACGGGGCGAGCACCCCGGACGTGGTGGAGTTCGCCGCCGCGGCGGCGGCCGGATCGCCGGATCGCGGCTTCCCCGCCCGGTCCGCGGACGACCAGTTCATCAT
This sequence comes from Streptomyces sp. M41(2017), assembly GCF_002078175.1. Classification (GTDB taxonomy): domain Bacteria; phylum Actinomycetota; class Actinomycetes; order Streptomycetales; family Streptomycetaceae; genus Streptomyces. Next base: position 1,085,810 of record NZ_MWFK01000002.1, read on the forward strand.
CTACACCGGCGGCACGACAGGCATGCCGAAGGGGGTGATGTGGCGGCAGGAGGACCTGTTCTTCGCGGGTCTCGGCGGAGGCGCGCCGACCGGCGAGCCGGTGGCCCGGCCGGAGGAACTCGCCGAGCGTGTGGCGGCGGGCGGCGCGGGCATCACGTTCTTCCCCACTCCCCCGCTGATGCACGGCACGTCGACGCTCACGGCGTTCATCGCCTTCAACTTCGGCCAACGCGTGGTGATCCACCGCAAGTTCGCGCCCGAGGAGGTCCTGCGCACCATCGAGCGGGAGAAGGTCACCAGTGTGTCCCTGGTCGGCGATGCGATGCTGCGCCCGCTGATCGACGCGCTGAGCGGTCCTCTGAAGGGCACGGACTGTTCCTCCCTGTTCAGCGTGTCCTCGTCCGGGGCGATCATGTCGGACACGGTGCGCGAGCAGTTCCAGTCCCTCGTGCCGAACGTGATGCTGCTCAACAACTTCGGGTCGTCCGAGTCCGGTTTCAACGGCACCGCGACGCCGGACTCCGGCCCGGAGCGCGGTTTCCGGATCCGCGTCAACTCCCGTACGCAGGTGGTCGACCCGGCGACGTACGAGCCTGTCGCGGTGGGCGAGCCGGGCCGGGTCGCGCAGCGCGGCCATGTGCCGCTCGGCTACTACAACGACCCCGGCAAGACGGCCGAGACCTTCTTCCGGCGGGGAGAGGAGCGGTGGGTGCTGCTCGGTGACATGGCCACCGTCGACGACGAGGGCATCGTCACCGTGCTCGGCCGCGGCTCGCAGTGCATCAACACCGGCGGCGAGAAGGTGTATCCCGAAGAGGTCGAGCAGGCCCTCAAGTCGCATCCGGACGTGTACGACGCCCTGGTCGCCGGAGTGCCCGACCCGCGGTGGGGCAACCACGTGGCGGCGGTCGTGCAGCTGCGCACGGGCGCGCCGCTCCCCTCGCTCGACGACATCCAGGCCCACTGCCGTGGCCACCTCGCGGGCTACAAGATCCCGCGCCAGCTCGTGATCGCCGACTCGATCCAGCGCTCCCCCAGCGGCAAGGCGGACTACCGCTGGGCCCGGTCGGTCGCCGCCGACGCGGCCCTCTGACAGCACCCCCGGAGACCTGGCGAACTCTTTGCCCGGCACGGACGCCGCAGGTTGAACGGTGGGTGAAGATCAGCCGTACGGATGATGGCACCCCTGCCCTGCCCCGGGGCGTGGTCGGTCGTGTCATCACGGGGCCCGTACGGAAGGACCATCGGCGTGTCGCACACCACGCGCTCCAGTCGACTCCCGGAGCCCCGGCCGGACCAGGACGCGGGCCCCGGCCCGGAGTCCGGCGGGGCGGGCGGAACACCCGCGGGCGCGGCCCCGGACACCCCCGCCGGCACGGACACGCCTCCGACCGTCCCGGACGTCCCGGACGTCGACGCCCCCGAGGACGCCGCGGCCGACTCCGCATCCGACGGTCCCGCGCGCCCGGGCGATGACGAGGCCAGGGCCCCGGACCAGGAGGGCGCACCCGGTCAGGACGCGGATACCGTCGAGAGCCTGGACGCCGCACCGCGGCCCGACCACGGCGGGGGCACCGAGCCGGACACGGAACCGAAGAGCCTGGAAGCGTCCGCCGCCCCGGAGGCAGCCGCCGCCCCGGAGGAGGCTGTCACTCCAGAGGAGGCCGTCACTCCTGAAGAGGCCGGCGCCGTCGCCGGACCGCCCGCGCCGCCCGCACGTAGTGGCCGGCGTGGCTGGCGGGTGGCCCACCCCCGCGTGGCGCGAGGAGTGACGGTGGGGACGACCGTTCTCGCCGGTGTCCTCGTGCTCTTCGCCCTCGTCGTGCCGAACCGGCTCGACCGCCTCAGTGTCGCCGCCTTCCTGCGGATCCCCGCGGAAGGGGTGCTCCTCGCGGCGCTGCTGCTGGCGCTCCCGCCGAGGCCGCGGCGGATCGTGTCCTACGTCGTGGGCGCCCTGCTCGGTCTGCTGACCGTCCTCAAGCTCGTGGACATGGGCTTCTACTCCGTCCTGGTCCGGCCGTTCGACCTGGTGCTGGACTGGAGCCTGTTCGGCAACGCGGCGGACTGGGTGCGGGAGTCGTTCGGCCGGACCGGCGAGGTGGTGGCGCTGATCGCGGTCGTCGCGCTCGTCGTCGCGCTGCTCGTGCTGATGACCCTCGCCGTCGCCCGGCTCACCGACGTCATGGTCCGCAACCGCCCCGTCGCCGGCCGAACGGTCCTGGTCCTCGGCACCGCCTGGATCACCTGCGTGACGCTCGGCGTGCAGTTCACCGGCGTGCCCGTCGCCTCGCAGATCGACGCGAGGATCGTCCAGAACCGGGTGCGCCAGGTGCAGGCGGGCCTGCACGACGGCGAGGTCTTCGAACGGCAGGCCTCGGTCGACGCGTTCGCCGACACCCCGCCCGACCAGTTGCTGACCGGACTCCGCGGCAAGGACGTCCTGTTCACGTTCATCGAGAGCTACGGCCGGACGGCGATCGACGACCCGGCGATGTCCCGGCAGATCGACACCGCCCTCACCCAGGGGAACGACCGGCTGAGGTCGGCCGGGTTCTCCTCGCGCAGCGGCTGGCTGCGCTCTCCCGTCACGGGCGCCGGCAGCTGGCTGGCCCACTCCACCTTCCTGTCCGGACTGTGGATCAAGAACCAGCAGCGGTACCGGAGTCTGACCACCAGCGACCGCTCCACCCTCACCAGCTATTTCCGCAAGACGGGCGCCTGGCGCACCGTCGGCATCGTGCCGGGCGTCCGACGGGCGTGGCCCGAGGGCAGGTTCTTCGGCCTCGACCACATCTACGACTCCGAGCACCTCGGCTACAAGGGCCCGTACTTCAGCTGGACGCCCGTGCCCGACCAGTTCAGCCTGGAGGCGTTCGAGCGGCTGGAGCACGGAAAGAAGGACCGCGGGCCGATGATGGCGGAGATCATCCTGGCCTCGAGTCACAACCCCTGGGCGCCCGTCGCCCACATGATCGACTGGAACGACCTCGGCGACGGCTCGGTGTTCGAGAAGATCAAGAAGGAGGGCAAGGACCCCAAGGAGGTCTGGAAGAACCCGGAGAGCGTGCGCACGGAGTACCGGCGGGCCATCGAGTACTCGCTGCACAGCCTCACCGAGTACGTCGAGAAGTACGGCGACAAGAACACCGTGCTCGTGTTCCTCGGCGACCACCAGCCCGTCCCGACGGTCACCGCGGGCAGCACCAGCCGCGACGTCCCCGTGACGATCGTCGCGCACGACCCGAAGGTACTGGACCGGGTCTCCGACTGGGGCTGGACGGACGGCCTGAAGCCGGCCGACAACGCGCCGGAATGGCGCATGGACACGTTCCGGGACCGCTTCCTCACGGCGTTCGGCCCGCACCCGGAGGGCTCCGCCGCCACGGCGTCGAAGCCCTGACTCCCTCGACCGCGCCGGTGGCGTCCCACGCCCCGGCGCGGCCCTGCGCGTGTGCCCCGAGGTCAGCGCCAGTCCGGTGTGCCCGCGGCGGGTGACCGGAGGGTCTCGATGGTGGCCCGCGTCTCCCGCATGACGGCGACGACGCGGGCCTCGTGCTCCGCGGTGAGCCGGTCCACCGGGACCGAGCAGCTGATGGCGTCGGCGGCCGGTGTGTCGTAGCGCAGGGCGAAACCGAAGCCCACGATGCCGGTCACCGTCTCCTCGCGGTCGACGGAGTAACCGCGCTCCCGCACGCCGGCCAGATCGGCGAGCAGGTCGTCGCGGAGGGTGTGGGTGTCGGCCGTAAGGGCGGCCAGCGGCTCGGCGGGGAGGGGGAGGTCAGCGTCGGGGCGCTCGGCGAGCAGGGCCTTGCCGAGCGCGGTGGCGTGGGCCGGGACGCGGCGGCCGACGCGGTTGATGGTGCGCGCGTACTCGTGCGACTCCCGGGTGGCGAGGTAGACGACGTCGCCGCCGTCGAGCCGGCCGAGGTGGAGGGTCTCGCCGAGTGCCTCGGAGGCCTCGTCGAGGTGGGGGCGGGCCGCGCGGACCCGGCGGTCGCTGTCCAGGTAGCTGGTGCCCGTGAGCAGGGCGCGGATCCCGATGCCGTACAGCGAGCCGGTGGTGTCGGAGCGTACCCAGCCGCAGTCGACGAGGGTCTGCAGCAGTTGGTACATGCTGCTGCGCGGCACGTCGAGCGCCCCGGCCAGCTCGTCGAGTCGCGCCGGCCGGTCGCCGCGGTCGGCGAGCAGTTCCAGCAGCGCGACGGTGCGGGCCGCCGACTTCACTCCGCGCACTCCTGGACTCTCCGGCATGGCGCCATCGTAAATCCGCGCCGTCCCCCATATTGACCGTAGCGATTCACGAACCTAATCTCTGTTCTCATACATAGACGTCATCTGCATACGGGGATGAGCATCATGACAGGGTTCGACGCGCGGACGGAGCACGTGGTCCAGCGGCTGCGGGAGGGCATGACGAACGGCGTGCTGTCGTTCCCGCTCACCAGCTTCACCGGCGACGGCGATCTGGACCCGGAGTCCTACCGGGTGTATCTGGCACGCCAGTTGGCCACCGGACCCGGTGCCGTGTTCCCCGCCTGCGGGACCGGCGAGTTCAGCGCGCTGGACGAGGACGAGTACCGCTCCGTGGTCGCCGACACGGTCGCGGTCGCGGACGGCCGGCTGCCGGTGGTCGCCGGCGTCGGATACGGCTGGGCGCAGGCGCTGCGGTTCGCCCGGATCGCCGAGGAGGCCGGCGCGGACGCCCTGCTGGTGCTGCCGCACTATCTCGTCGAGGCACCCGAGGAGGGGCTCGTCGAGCAGGTGCGCCGGATCGCCGCGGGCACCCGGCTGCCCCTGATCGCGTACCAGCGCGGGCCGGTCGCCTTCACCCCCGAGGGCCTGCGCGCCATCGCGGAGATCCCCACCGTCGTCGGGCTCAAGGACGGGCACAGCGACCTCGACAGGCTCCAGCGCCTCACCCTCGCCGCGCCCGACGGTTTCCTCTTCTTCAACGGGGCGGCCACCGCCGAGATCCAGGCCCGCGCCTACGCCACCGTCGGCGTCCCCGCCTACTCGTCGGCCGTGCACGCCTTCGCCCCCGAGATCGCCGACGCCTGCTTCGCCGCCCTGCGCGCGGGCGACGACGCGACGGTGAACAAGCTGCTGCGCGACTTCTACGTCCCGTTCGTCGCCCTGCGCGACCGGGTGCCCGGGTACGCGGTCGCGCTGGTCAAGGCCGCGGCCCGGCTGCGCGGTCTGCCGGTCGGCCCGGTGCGCGCACCACTCACCGACCCGGGACCGGCGGACCTCGCCGAACTGGAGCACGTCCTCGACACCGGCCTGGCGCTCGTCGGAGCGGTACGCCGACCCGCCTGACGCGTCGCACTGCCCGGCCGGCGCCCTCGTGGTCGAGTGGGTCCCGACGCCCTCCCCCGGGGTCTGCCGGCCGCGGTCACCCTCGTACAAAAGGATTTTGATGAGCAGTCAGCAGCCGACCGTCACCGAGTTCTCCGTCTATCCCGTCGCGGGGCGGGACTGCATGGAGCTGAACCTCTCGGGTGCCCACGGGCCCTATTTCACCCGCAACGTGGTCGTGCTCAAGGACTCCGAGGGGCGGACCGGACTCGGCGAGGTGCCCGGCGGGGAGCGGATCACCCGGACGCTCCGCGACGCCGAACCCCTCGTGCTCGGTGCGAAGGTGGGCGACTTCCAGCGGGTGCTGCGTGCCGTCGGGGACCGGTTCGGCGACCGGGACGCCGGCGGGCGCGGTGCGCAGACCTTCGACCTGCGGACGACGGTGCACGCCGTCACCGCCGTCGAGTCGGCGCTGCTCGACCTGCTCGGCCAGCATCTGGACGTGCCGGTGGCCGCCCTGCTCGGCGACGGCCAGCAACGCTCTTCCGTCAGGGTGCTGGGCTATCTCTTCTACGTCGGGGATCCCGATCGCACGGACCTGGAGTACGTGCGGGAGCCCGACGCGGACGTGGACTGGTACCGCCTGCGGCACGAGGAGGCGCTCACCCCGGAGACCGTCGTCCGGCAGGCCGAGGCGGCCCACGAGCTGTACGGCTTCCGGGACTTCAAGCTCAAGGGCGGCGTCCTGGAGGGTGTGGAGGAGGTCAGGGCCGTCCGCGCGCTCAAGGACCGCTTCCCCGAGGCCCGGATCACGCTCGACCCGAACGGCGCCTGGTCGCTGCGCGAGGCGGTCGAGCTGTGCGCGCCCCTCGTCGGCACGCTCGCCTACGCGGAGGACCCCTGCGGCGCCGAGGACGGCTATTCGGGCCGGGAGGTCCTGGCCGAGTTCCGCCGGGCCACGGGGCTGCCCACGGCGACCAACATGATCGCCACGGACTGGCGGCAGCTGACCCACGCCCTGGCCCTCCAGTCGGTCTCCATCCCGCTGGCCGACCCGCACTTCTGGACCATGCGGGGCTCGGTGCGCGTCGCCCAGCTGTGCAACGCGATGGGACTGACCTGGGGCTGCCACTCCAACAACCACTTCGACATCTCGCTCGCCATGGTCACCCACTGCGGCGCCGCCGCCCCCGGCCCGTACAACGCCCTCGACACGCACTGGATCTGGCAGGAGGGCCTGGAGCGGCTCACGGTCGCACCGCCGCGGATCGTCGACGGCGAGATCGCGGTTCCCGACGCCCCCGGGCTGGGCCTCCGCCTGGACATGGACCGTCTGCTGGCGGCGCACGAGCTGTACCGGACGAAGGCGCTCGGGGCGCGCGACGACGCCGTCGGCATGCGTCATCTCGTCCCCGGCTGGGAGTTCGACCCGAAACGCCCCTGCCTGGTGCGTTGAGAGCCTCCTCACCACACCGCTCCGGGAAAAACCGCCGACGGACCCCTTGCACGGACGCGGCTCCACCTGAATTACTGATCCGGAACAGCACGACCGAATGATCGGTCGTCCGGAATGGCATGGTTGGTGAGGGAGAAGTGGCGATGACGGACTCCACGGATCCGAAGGGCCTGCTCGACGCGGGCGAGCGGCTCGACGCGGAGGGACTCCGCTCGCTCCAGCTGGAGCGGCTGCGCGCGTCACTGCGGCACGCGTACGAGAACGTGCCCTTCTACCGGGAGTCGTTCGACAAGGCGGGCCTGCGCCCCGACGACTGCCGCGCGCTGTCCGACCTGTCCCGCTTCCCCTTCACGGTCAAGGCGGACCTGCGCGCGAACTACCCGTACGGGATGTTCGCCGTCCCGCAGGACCGCATCCGCCGGCTGCACGCGTCGAGCGGGACGACCGGACGGCCCACCGTCGTGGGGTACACGGAGAACGACCTGTCCATGTGGTCGGACATGGTGGCGCGTTCGATCCGCGCGGCGGGCGGGCGTCCCGGCGACATCGTCCATGTCGCCTACGGGTACGGCCTGTTCACCGGCGGACTCGGCGCGCACTACGGCGCCGAACGCCTCGGCTGCACGGTGATCCCCGCTTCCGGCGGCATGACGGCACGTCAGGTCCAGCTGATCCAGGACCTGAGGCCCCGGATCATCATGGTGACGCCGTCGTACATGCTGACCCTCCTCGACGAGTTCGAACGGCAGGGCGTGGACCCGCGGAGCACCTCGCTGCGGGTCGGGATCTTCGGGGCCGAGCCGTGGACCGAGGAGATGCGGCGCGAGATCGAGGAGCGGTTCGCGATCGACGCGGTGGACATCTACGGCCTCTCCGAGGTGATCGGTCCCGGCGTCGCCCAGGAGTGCGTGGAGACCAAGGACGGTCTGCACGTCTGGGAGGACCACTTCTACCCGGAGGTCGTCGACCCGATCACCGGAGAGCTGCTCCCCGACGGCGCGGAGGGCGAGCTGGTGTTCACCTCGCTCACCAAGGAGGCCATGCCGGTGATCCGTTACCGGACGCGGGACCTGACCCGGCTGCTGCCGGGCACGGCCCGGGTCTTCCGCCGGATGGAGAAGATCACCGGCCGCAGCGACGACATGGTGATCCTGCGCGGGGTCAACCTGTTCCCGACGCAGATCGAGGAGATCGTGCTGCGGACACCGGGGGTCGCCCCGCACTTCCAGCTCCGGCTGACCCGCGAGGGCCGCATGGACGCGCTGACCGTGCGCGCGGAGGCCCGCTCCGGCGCGACCCCCGAACAGCGCGAGGCCGCCGTCCGGACGATCGGCAGGGCCATCAAGGACGGCATCGGCGTCTCCGCGGACGTGGAGATCGTCGAACCGGAGTCGCTGGAACGGTCGGTGGGCAAGCTGAAGCGGATCGTCGACCTGCGCCGGCGCCCGTGAGCGGGCTCGGCGCTCCGGCGGGCAGCTGATCGTCGGCTGCTCCCCGCCGGCGACCAAGCCGGTCGCGGATCCGATGGGCCCCGGATGCCGCTGGTACGGCTACGGAGCCGGGAAGACGAGGCGCAGACCGTGCTCCTCCCCGGCCCGGCGGAGGGCCGGGAGCAGGTTCGCGCGCAGGGTGCGGACCTCGGCGGCGTGGTCGGCGAGGAAGCGGGCACGGAGCCGCAGGCGGGCCGGTTCGCGGACGGCCTCGACGGGGCGCATGCAGTCCGCGTAGGCGCTGCCGAGGGCGCGTTCGACGGTGGGCAGCCGGTCGGCGGAGGTGGTCTGTTGCCGCGCGTCGGCGAGGGCGAAGAAGCCGTTCTCGTCGCGGACCCGGATCCCTCGTCGGGCGAGGCAGCCCGGCAGGGTGCGCAGGGCGCGCAGCACGGCGGGGTCATGGCGCAGGGGGACGAGGGTGCCGAACCACTGGCCCTGGAGGGCGGCGTAGGTGTCGCGCAGCGCGGTGGCGGCCGCCGTCCCCTCGGTCACGCAGCGGCGCACGACAGCGGTGTCGCCGGTTTCGCCTGCTCCGTTCCTCTTCCCCTTCCCGGCGCCGCTCCCCTTCTCCTTCCCCTCGTCGCTCCCCCGTCCGACGAGACGCTCGCTCCCCGTCCCGGACCGGTCCCCGGTGTCGGTCCGCACGGGGCCGGGCGTGACGACGGGCACCGCGGCGCTCCCGCTCATTCCGTGCCGGGCGACGAAGTCCAGATCGGGGAGTTCGTAGTACCGGATGAACGCGACCGGATCCTGCGTCGGGGGCTCCGTCCCGAGATCGTGGGCGCACGACGCCGTGACGGCGCGGGCCTCCTGCCGGACGAAGACGTCGAGGCCCTGGGTCCAGCGGGTCTCGGCGCCGGTGGCCGGCAGCACCATGCGGACCGGGTCGTCCGGCAGGGCGGTGCTGAGACGGGCGGCCGACACCGGTGCGGGCGGGACGGGTTCCGTGGTCGGGGCGGGGTGCGCCGAGCAGGCCGCGGTGACCAGGGCGGCGACGGCTGCGAGCGTGACGCGCAGCGCGGCCGCCGGGCGCCGGAGCGGGCCCGCGTCCCGCCACCGCGCCCCGGTACGGGGCCTGTACCGGTGCAGGCCGGCCGGGTGGACCATCCGAATCACTCCCCCATCTCTCTCTCGGCTCGCCCCTCCCCCCGGCCCGCCCCGGGCGGGGGTGCCATCGGCGTGAGCCGATGGCACCCCCGTGGCGCGTGGAACCGGGTGACGGACGATCGGCCTCCGGTCAGTGCGTGATCTTGACGGAGTCGCCGCCGTCGAGCTGGCTCGTCACCGTGAACGGTGTGTTGTCCGAGACGTCGGTGCAGAGCCAGTACGTGGAGTCGTTGACGCTGTGGCTGCCGTCGGACGCCCAGACGTAGCCCTTGCTGCAGGTGTGCCAGGCACCGCTGGAGTTGCGCAGCCGGCCGGCGTAGTAGTCCCCGTACGGGGAGGTCGAGTCGTCGGAGTAGGTGAGGTTGAGGTCGCCACAGCTGCTCGTGGCCGACTTGTTGCGGACGGTTCCGACGCCCTGGTTGGCCCCGGTGGTGAGCGTCGAGGTCACGCAGGCCTGCGGAGCGGCGGAGGCCGCGGGAGCGAACGTCAGACAGGTCGCTGCGCAGACGAGTGCGAACGCGCCGGCGGCGATGGCTCTGGTCATGCTTCCCCTTTTCGGTCTTCCGGTCTTCGGCCGAGCCCACACACGCGTGGACGGGACCGCGGTTCCGGACGGGCGGTGACGCCGCGTCCGGGGTGCACGCCGCAGACGCTCGCAGAGCGGGCTCCTGCGGACCACGGCGTTCGACCGTCCTCGAAAGTGCCCGGCCAGGCAGCGGATTCCCATGCTCCAGCGGTGCCCGAGCGAACGGTGGGGCGGGTGGGGTCACCGGGACACGCTGCGCCTGCCGCGGACGCTGTCATGACCGAAAGTCGACGCTTGTGGCCGACGAGTCTCCCGGTGCCGCCGTTGTCCGACGCAGTACCGCCGCCCCCAGCGGAGTGAGCGTGTGGAGCACGATGTTGTGCCACCGCCGGCTGGTGATCAGACCCGCGTCGCGCAGCACGGTGGTGTGGTGCGTGGCGGTGGAGGGCGAGACCCCGAGGAAACGTGCCAGTTCCGAGGTGGTGGCGCCGACGGCCAGGGACCGCAGGGCGGCGGCCCGGGTCCCGCCCAGCAGTGCGGCGAGCGGGGCGTCCGCGGCCGGGGCGGCGGCGGGTGGCCGGGAGTCGGCGAGGGGGTAGACGAGCACCGGTGGCAGGGCGCCGTCGGCCATCGAGATCGGTAACTGCCAGCAGAAGTAGGACGGGACGAGGCGCAGTCCGCGGCCGTCGAGATACAGGTCGCGGTCCTCCACGTAGTCGACGTGCAGCACCGGGGAGTGCCAGCGCATGACCGGCGACAGCCCGGCGAGCAGCCCGTCGATGCCGGAGTCGAGGGTCCGCCGTGCCCACAGGGCGCGCTCCCCGGCGATGGCCGCGCAGACGCGGTCGTGGTGAGGTGCGATGACCGCTTCGTGGTAGGCGCGCAGGGCCCTGACGAGCTCTTCACGGGTGCCGCGCTCCACCAGCCGGGGAGCCCACGGCGGAGCCGCGCCCAGCCGGTCGAGTCTGCTCACCTCCTGGGCCACACGGGCGGGCGGCGTGTCGACGATCGCGGCAAGTCCCCTGTCCAGCCCGTCGACGGCCTCGTAGGGGGTGAGGCAGTCGGGGAAGTACGACGCGCGGGGCAGGACCGGGATGAGCAGGCGCCGCACCGCCGCGCCGAGTCCGGTGCCCGCGAGGGTGTCCCGGGTGGCGCGGTACCAGTCCGCGTACGCCCAGCGTCCGCGGGTGGTCTGGAGGCGGTGCAGGCTGCAGGCGATCTCCCAGAGCGGGTCGGGTGTGCCCGCCACCCGGAGGCGGGTGAGGTCCTCGTGCGTGAAGTGGATGCGCAGCACGGAATCCGCCCTCGATTCGACTGTGGTCCGGCTCGGGGGCGACGTGGGCGTCATCCGCCGGAGGGACCGGAACCTGCCGTCCGCCCGGATCCCCTTCGAAGCCCCGATGCCCCCTGCGACCCGTCTGGCGGCGAGAGGGTTGTACGGGCTGCTCCCCCGGCTCGCGGTGCCGTGGTCCCCGGTGTCGGGTCAGGACCCCCAGCGGTCGCGCAGCTCGCGCTTGAGGATCTTCCCGCTGGCGTTGCGGGGCAGTTCCTCCACGAAGAGGACCCGCTTGGGCGCCTTGAAGTGGGGGAGCTTCTCCCGCGCGTGGGCGACGAGTTCGGCCTCCGAGACGTCGCCGCGCCGCACGACGACCGCGGTGACGGCCTCGATCCAGCGCTCGTCGGGGAGTCCGATCACTGCGACCTCGGCGACCTGCTCGTGGGTGTAGAGGGCGTCCTCGACCTGGCGCGAGGCGACCAGTACGCCACCGGAGTTGATGACGTCCTTCACCCGGTCCACGACGGTGAAGTAGCCGTCGGCGTCCCGCACGGCGAGGTCGCCCGAGTGGAACCAGCCGTCACGGAACGCGGCGGCCGTCTCCTCGGGCTTGTCCCAGTAGCCGTCGCACAACTGCGGTGAACGGTAGACGACTTCACCGGGTGTCCCGTCCGGTACGTCCTTGCCGTCCTCGTCGACCACCCGTGCGTCCACGAAGAGCACGGGGCGTCCGCAGGAGTCCATGCGGCCCTTGTGCTCGTCGGGGGCGAGGACGGTGGCGAGGGGGCCGATCTCGCTCTGACCGAAGCAGTTGTAGAAGGCGAGCTTCGGCAGCCGCTCGCGCAGCCGCTCCAGGACGGGCACCGGCATGATCGAGGCCCCGTAGTACGCCTTGCGCAGTCCGCTCAGGTCGCGGTCGGCGAAGTCGGGGCGGTTGGACAGGCCGATCCACACGGTGGGCGGGGCGAACAGGCTGTCGGCGCGGCCCGCCTCGATCAGGTCGAAGAGCTGCCCGGGGTCGGGTGCGTCGAGGATGGTGTTGGTCGCGCCGATCGCGAGGTACGGCAGCAGGAACACGTGCATCTGCGCCGAGTGGTAGAGCGGCAGCGAGTGGACGGGCAGGTCCCCGGCGCTCAGGTCGAGGGCGGTGATCGCGCTCAGGTACTCGTGGACGAGGGCCCGGTGGGTCATCATCGCGCCCTTGGGCAGGGCGGTGGTGCCGGAGGTGTAGAGCAGCTGCACGAGCGTGTCCCCGCGCGGCTCGTCCCCGTCGTACGGCGGGGCGGTGTCCAGGCGCGCGAGGAGCGAGTCGTCGGCGTCGCGCAGCGGCAGGGTCCGTACGCCGTCGGGCAGCCGCCCGGCGAGGTCGGGGTCGGTCAGCACGAAGGCGCTGCCCGACTGCCCGACGATGTAGGCGAGGTCGTCGCCGGTCAGGTTCTGGTTCACCGGCACGTGCACGAGGCCGGCGCGGGCGCAGGCGAGGAAACCGATGAGGTAGGCGTCGGAGTTGTGCCCGTAGGCACCGACCCGGTCGCCGGGGGCCAGCCCCTCGCCGAGCAGCACGGTCGCCGCGCGGGAGACGGCCTCGTCGAGTTCCGCGTACGTCCAGGAGCGCTCGCGGTAGTCGACCGCGCGCCGCGCCGGAGTCCGCCGGGCACTGCGCCGCAGCACCCCGTCCACCGTACTGCCGTGTCCAGGCGTCATGACACGTGATCCTCGATCCACACAACGGGGAGGTCAAGTACCGGAACGCCCCGGCGGGAGCCGGCTGCGGCGCGCGACCGTCCCGCCCTCCTCACAACGCCCGCGTCCTGCCCTCCCAGTACGGCTCCCGCAGGCGTCGTTTGTAGAGCTTTCCGTTGGGGTCGCGGGGCATCGTCGCGACGAAGTCGACGCTCTTGGGGCGTTTGTAGCCGGCGAGGAGGGTCGCGCAGTGGGTGAGGACGGCCTCGGCGAGGGCGGGGCCGGGTTCGTGGCCGGGGGCGGGTTCGATCACGGCCTTGACCTCCTCGCCCCACTCGTCGTGCGGGATGCCGAAGGCCGCGGCGTCGGCCACCGCGGGGTGGGCGAGCAGGGCGGACTCGATCTCGGCCGGGTAGATGTTCACGCCGCCCGAGATGATCATGTCGATCTTGCGGTCGCGCAGGAAGAGATAGCCGTCCTCGTCGAGGTAGCCCAGGTCGCCCACGGTGAAGAAGTCACCGATCCGGTTCTTCCGCGTCTTGCCCTCGTCCTTGTGGTACGAGAACCCGCCGGTGCTCATCTTCAGGTAGACGGTGCCGAGTTCACCGGGCGGCAACCGGTTCCCGTCGTCGTCGAAGACGGCGAGTTCGCTGATGGGCCACGCCTTGCCGACGGTTCCGGGCTTCTTCAGCCAGTCCTCGGCGGTCGCGAAGGCGCCACCGCCCTCGCTGGCCGCGTAGTACTCCTCCACGCTCCGGCCCCACCACTCGATCATGGCGCGCTTCACATGGTCGGGGCAGGGAGCCGCCCCGTGGATGGCGTGCCGCATGGAGGAGACGTCGTGGCGTGCCCGGACCTCCTCGGGGAGGGCCAGCAGCCGGTGGAACTGGGTCGGCACCATGTGGGTGTGGGTGCACCGGTGTGCGTCGATGACCCGCAGCATCTCCTCCGGCGTCCACTTGTCCATCAGGACCAGCCGGTGCCCGATGTGCAGGGACGCGCCCGCGAACTGGAGGACGGCCGTGTGGTAGAGCGGCGAGCAGACGAGGTGCACGTTGTCGTCGAAGGGGCGGATGCCGAAGATCGCCAGGAAGCCGCCGAGGTAGGACTCCTCGGGGAGCTTGCCGGGCAGCGGGCGCCGGATACCGCGCGGGCGGCCGGTGGTGCCGGAGGTGTAGTTCATGACCCAGCCGAGCGTGCGGTCGTCCGGTGCCGACTCCGGCTGCCCGTCGAGGAGTTCGGCGTAGGGGCGGAAGCCGTCGATCGCGCCGACGGCGTAGCGCCGGTCATCGGGCAGCTTCGCCTCGTCGGCTGCGTGCCGGGCCGCGTCGGCGAACCGTTCGTGGGCGACGAGGACCTTGGCGCCGGAGTCGGAGACGATCCAGGCGATCTCCGGGCCGACGAGGTGGTGGTTGACGGGCACGAGGTAGAAGCCGGCCTGCGAGGCGGCGAGGTAGGCGACGAAGAACTCGACGCCGTTCGGGAGGACGACCGCGAACGCGTCGCCGCGGGTGAGACCCGCGGCGCGCAGTCCGTGGACGAGCCGGTTGGAGGCGGCGTGCAGGCGTCCGGCGGTCCACTCCTCGCCCGTGGGGGTGACGAGGACGACGCGGTCGGGATCGGCCGCGGCCTGGGCCCAGAAACCGTTGGGGGCGGTGCTCATGCGTGGTCCTCCCTGCCGGCGATGCGGTTGATGCGGTCCACGGCGCGCTCGAAGCCGCGGGTCAGGTCGTCGAAGACCTCCTGGACGGCGCGTTCGCTGTTCATGCGGCCGACGATCTGCCCGACCGGTGTGCCGAGCAGCGGCTCCACCTCGTACTTCTGGATGCGCGAGACCGCGTCGGCGACCAGGAGTCCCTGGAGCGGCATGGGCAGCGTGCCGGGGCCGTTCGGGTCGTCCCAGGCGTCGGTCCATTCGGTGCGCAGCTGGCGCGCGGGCTTTCCGGTCAGGGCCCGCGAGCGCACGGTGTCCCCGGATCCGGCGGCGAGGAGCTTGCGAGTGACGCCGGGCGCGTGCAGGTCGGCCTCGGTGACGGTCAGCCAGATCGAGCCGAGCCACACACCCTGGGCTCCGAGACTGAGCGCGGCGGCCACCTGTTGTCCGCTGCCGATGCCGCCGGCGGCGAGGACGGGCAACGGGTCGACGGCGTCGACGACTTCGGGCGTGAGCACCATCGAGGCGATCTCCCCGGTATGCCCGCCCGCCTCGTAGCCCTGCGCGACGACGATGTCGATGCCGGCCTCGGCGTGCTTGCGGGCGTGCCGGGCGCTGCCGGCGAGGGCCGCGACGAGCACTCCCTCGGCGTGCGCCCGCTCGATGACGTCGGCGGGCGGTGAGCCGAGCGCGTTGGCCAGCAGTTTGACCGGGTGCTCGAAGGCGACGTCGAGCTGGCGCCGGGCGACCTCTTCCATCCACCCGGTGATGCGCCACCCGGACGCCTCGCCTTCGGCGAGTTCGGGCACGCCGTACTTGGCGAGGGTGTCCTTGACGTACTGGCGGTGCCCCTCGGGGATCATCGCCTCGACCTCGGCCTCGCTGACCCCCTCGACCTTCTTCGCGGGCATGACGACGTCGAGTCCGTAGGGCCTGCCGTCGATGTGCGCCTCGATCCAGTCGAGGTCGCGTTCGAGCTCGTCGGGGGCGGTGTAGCGGACCGCGCCGAGCACGCCGAGTCCGCCGGCGCGACTGATGGCCGCGGCGACGGCGGGGAACGGCGTGAAGCCGAAGATGGCGTGCTCGACTCCCAGTCTCTTGCTCAGCTCCGTCTGCATGGCCGCAGGATGCCGCAGACCTCCGGCCGAAGGAAGGCTTTTTCTGATGCTCCGTCAGATTTTCGTGACGCGGCGACGCGCACAGGGGCGGGGTTGACACACCGACACCTGACGGGAAACTTTCACTCGGCACGGCAGATCCAGAAAGATACTTTCAGGCGGCCCGAGCGGGAGGATCCCCGATGACCGAAGGCGCGAAGAACGGACCGGCGCAGGCGCGATGCAGAACCGGCGGCGGACTGACACGCCGTCAATGGGGCGCGGGTGTGCTGGCGGTGGGCGGGGCGCTCGCTCTCGGCCCCTTCCCGGCGGGGCCCGCTGCCGCCGCGACGGCCGACGGCCGACGGACCCTGCGGCACGGCACCCCGGAACAGGCCGGCCTGCTCGCCGGCCCCCTGCGTCAACTGGTCACGGACGCCGAGGCGTTCCTCGGACCCTCACCCCGGCACCCGTGGTACGCGGGTGCCGTCCTGCTCGCCGGGCGCGGCTCCACCGTGGCCCTGCACCAGCCGATCGGCAAGGCCGTGCGGTACGCGGGGTACGACGAGAGCACCGACTCCGGCGTGGAGTTCCCCGCCGACGAGCAGATCGCGGCGACCCGCGACACGGTCTACGACCTCGCGTCGGTCTCCAAGCTCTTCACGTCGATCCTCGCCGTGCAGCAGATCGAACGGGGCGCCCTGGAGCTGGAGGCCACCGTCGCCTCGTACCTTCCGCAGTTCGCGGGCGGCGGCAAACAGGACGTGACGATTCGTCAACTACTGACCCACACCTCGGGTTTCCGCTCCTGGATCCCCCTCTACAACGCGCCGACCCGGGAGGGCAAGCTCCAGCTCGTCTGGGACGAGGCGCTGCTCAACCCGCCCGGCACGGCCTACCTCTACTCCGACCTGAACCTCATCTCGCTCCAGCTGGTCCTGGAGAAGCTGACCGGCCGGACGCTCGACGTGCTCCTGCGCGACGAGATCACCGGCCCGCTCGGCATGGACCGCACGCGCTACAACCCGCCCGCCTCCTGGAAGCCCCGGATCGCGGCCACCGAGGACGCCCGGCTGCCCTGGTCGGGACTGGACCGCGGGCTGGTGTGGGGCGAGGTCCACGACGAGAACGCGTACTCCCTCGGCGGAGTCGCCGGTCACGCCGGTGTCTTCTCCTGCGCCTGGGACCTGGCCGTCCTCGGCCGCACCCTGCTCAACGGCGGCGCCTACGGCAGGGCCCGCATCCTGCGCCCGGAGACGGTGGACCTGATGTTCACCGACTTCAATACCGCCTTCCCGGGTGACGAACACGGCCTGGGCTTCGAGCTCTACCAGCACTGGTACATGGGCGCGATGGCGACGCCGCGCACCGCGGGCCACACCGGCTTCACGGGAACCTCGATCGTGCTCGACCCGACGACCGACTCGTTCCTGATCGTGCTCGGCAACTCCGTCCACCCCGTGCGCACCTGGCGGTCCGGCTCCGCTCCCCGGGTCGCCGCCGGCACCGACATGGCGCGTGCCGTCGCGGTGCGTCCCGCGTCCGGCCGTACGTCCTGGTTCGCCGGGACCGCGAGCGCCACGACGGCGACCCTGACGCTGCCCCCGCTCGACACCACGGCCGGTCCCGCGCGCCTCGGCTGCGCCCTGTGGTGGGACACGGAGCCCGGCTCGGACCCGCTCGTCCTCGAGGCGTCCACCGACGGCGGCGAGAACTGGAGGCCCGTCCCGTTCACGACCCGGCACGGCTCCGAGGACCCGCTGGAGCATCCGGCGGGTACGGCCACCGGCTGGTCGGGACGGGTGTGGCACCGGCTCGGCGCGGATCTGCCGGCCGACCCCGCGCTCGCCCTGCGCTGGCGGTACACGACGGACGCGCTGTACGTGGGCCGGGGCGTCTACGTCGACGCCCTGCGGGTGGTCTCGGGCCGGCGCGTCGTCTTCGACGAGCGTCGCCCCGCCGACGCCGCGCGCATCACACCGGCGGGCTGGGTGGCCTCCCGGGACTGACAGGTGCCCCACCGCTGCACGCCGGTTCCGTCCTCCTCCCGCCCGGCCCGCGGGAGGAAGGAGGACGGAACCGGCCTGCCGTACTAGCCGGCCGCGCCCAGGGCCTCCAGAACCGCCTTCGCGGCATTGTGGCCCGGCACCCCGCTCACCCCGCCGCCCCGCACGGCTCCCGCCCCGCACAGCATCACGTTGGCGTGCCGCGTCTCGACGCCCCAACGGCCGGTGCCCTCCTGCGCGTACGGGAAGGCGAGGTCACGGTGGAAGATGTTGCCGCCCGGCAGCCGCAGGTCGCGCTCGAGGTCCAGCGGGGTCTTCGCCTCGATGCACGGCCTGCCGTCCGCGTCGGTGGCCAGACAGTCCGCGAGCGGCTCGGCGAGGTGCGTCTCCAGCTGTGCCAGCGTCGACTTCAGCAGCTCGTCCCGCACGCCGTCGTTGTCGCGCTCGAAGAGCCGGGCCGGCGTGTGCAGCCCGAAGAGGGTGAGCGTCTGGTACCCCTGCTCGGCCAGGTCCCGGCCGAGGATGCTCGGGTCGGTGAGCGAGTGGCAGTAGATCTCCGAGGGCGGCGCGGCGGGCAGTTCACCGGACGCGGCCTGCGCGTGCGCGGCGGCGAGCTGCTCGTACCCCTCGGCGATGTGGAAGGTCCCGGAGAACGCCTCGCGCGGGTCGACGGAGGTGTCACGCAGCCGCGGCAGTCGCTTCAGCAGCATGTTCACCTTGAGCTGCGCGCCCTCGGCGGGGGCCGGCGGCTCGTCGCCGGTGAGCCGGGCGAGCTCCTGCGGCGAGGCGTTCACCAGGACGTGGCGGGCCGCGACGACGCCCTCGCCGTCGGCCGTGCGGTACCCGATCTCGGCGGACCGGCCGTCGGTGTCGATGCGCAGCACCTCGTGCCCGGTGGCGATCACCGCGCCGGCGCCGCGGGCCGCGCCGGCGATCGCGTCGGTGAGCGCGCCCATGCCGCCGACGGGTACGTCCCAGGCTCCGGTCCCGCCGCCGATCACGTGATAGAGGAAGCAGCGGTTCTGGCGCAGCGACGGATCGTGGGCGTCGGCGAAGGTGCCGATGAGCGCGTCGGTCAGGACGACGCCGCGGACGAGGTCGTCGGTGAAGTACTCCTCGACGGCGGCGCCGACCGGCTCCTCGAAGAGGATGCGCCAGGCCTCCTCGTCGTCGACGCGGGCCCGCAGTTCCTCCCGGGTCGGCAGGGGCTCGGTGAGAGTGGGGAACACGTTCCGGGCGACCCGTCCGGTCAGCGCGTAGAAGCGCTGCCACGCCTCGTACTCGCGGTTCGAACCGGTCAGTCGGGCGAAGGCCTCGCGGGTACGGCGCTCGCCCCCGCCGACGAGCAGTCCCGTGGGCCGTCCGTCCCGTTCGACGGGTGTGTACGAGGAGACCGTGCGGCCGCGGACGCGGAAGTCGAGGCCCAGGTCCCGCACGATCTTCCGGGGCAGCAGGCTCACCAGGTACGAGTAGCGCGAAAGACGCGCGTCGACGCCGGCGAACGGCCGGGTGGACACGGCGGCGCCGCCGGTGTTCCCCAGCCGCTCCAGCACCAGCACGGACTGTCCGGCCCGGGCCAGGTAGGCGGCGGCGACGAGTCCGTTGTGGCCCCCGCCGACGATCACGGTGTCGTATCCCTCGTGTGCAGGCATGGTTCTTCGTAGCACGTGATGATCTACGTCGGCCAGGGGTGCGCGGCAGGCGGCGGGCGGCCGGTCGAGCGGGCAGAGGCGCTCCCGGGGTGCGCTCCGGCAGGTCCGGACCGGGGTCCGGGCCCGGATGCGGACCTGGAGGCGTGGACGGGCACGCCCCGGACACGACCGGAACCGTCAGGAGAGGCCGCCGCGGTGTCCTGCGGCCGCCCGCTGCTGCCGCAGCACGGCCACGCGCCGGTACAGCTCCGCGGCCTCCTGGCGGTGGCCCAACTGCTCCAGGCAGTGCGCCTCGTCGTTGCGGCTGGCCAGGGTGTCGGGGTGGTCGGGGCCCAGCACCTGCTCGCGGGCGGTCGCGACGCGACGGTACTCGGTGAGGGCGTCGGCCCACCGGCCGAGCCAGCCGAGGCCGACGGCGACCTCACGGCGGCTGACGAGGGTGTCGGGGTGGTCCGCGCCGAGGACCCGCTCGCGCAGCGCGCACACGTCACGGGACTCGGCGAGCGCCTCCTCCCAGCGGGCCATGCGGCCGAGGTTCACGCCGAGGCCGTGGCGGGCGCGCAGGGTCTCGGGGTGGTCGGGGCCGTGCGCACGGGTGCGGTCGTCGACGAGCGCTCTGTAGAGGTCGAGGGCCTGGGCGCTGCGGCCGAGCCGACCGAGGCTGATGCCGACCTCGTAACGGGCGGCGAGGGTGTCCGGGTGGTCGGGCCCGAGCGCCCGGGAGCGGCTCTCCGCGACCTCCTGGTAGGTCTGCAGCGCCTCGGTCCATCGTCCCAACTGCCCCAGTGCGTAGCCGACTTCGAAGCGGGTGACGAGCGTGTCGGGATGCGTCGCGCCGAGCACGCGACCCCGGGCGGCGGCGACCTCGCCGGCCATGCGGTACGAGTCCTCCAGGCGTCCGAGCCGGCTGAGGTTGAAGGCGAGGTTGTGGCGGCAGCGCAGGGTGTCCGGATGGTCGGCGCCCATGACGCGTTCGCGGACGGCGAGCACCGACGTGTACGCCTGGTGGGCCTCGAAGTGGCGGCCCAACTGGCCCAGCACGTAGGCCATTTCCTGCCGGGCGGCGAGGGTGTCGGGATGCTCGGCGCCGAGCACGCGCTCGCGGGACTGCGCGACCCGGGCGTACTCGCCGAGCGCCTCGGCGGGGCGGCCGGTGCGGCTGAGGGTGAAACCGACCTCGTAGTGGCTGGTGAGCGTGTCGGGGTGGTCGGGCCCGAGGAGGTGCTCGCGTTCGGCGGCGACGGAGCGGTGCGCCTCGCCCGCCTCGGCCCAGCGGCCTCGCCGTCCGAGGCTCAGTGCGGAGTCGTGCCGCCCGGCGAGGGCGGTGAGCGACTCCTTCGAGGGTGCGGGTCGTTCGGTGGCGGACGGCCGCGGTGTCACGGTGGTGGAGGGGCGGGCGGTCCACTCGCCGGTCAGGCCGGCCGAGGGGTCCGGCGGAGTGGTGCGCAGTCCAGCGCCGGTGGCCTTGTGGCCGGTCGTCATGCCCTCGGTCCAGGACGGCAGCCGTGACGCGTGGGAGGACTGCTCCTCGCCCGACGGGGTGGCGGACCGGAACGACCGCTGTGCCGAGGAGGACGGCCCGACGGCGGGGGTGACGACCGTCGGCACGTACCGGGGTGCGCCGCGCCCGGCGTCGATGCGGTGGGCGAGTTCCCGGGCGTCCCGCGGGCGCTGCTCGGGCTCCTTCGCGAGCAGGTCGAGGATGATCAGCTCCAGGTACTCCGGCAGTTCCGCGCGGTGGCGGCGGGGTGGCTCGGGCACGGTGTCGCGGTGGCCGACCAGAATGGACCAGGCGTCCTCCAGGTCGAACGGCGGTGCCCCGGTGGCTATCTCGTAGAGCACGCAGCCGAACGAGTAGAGGTCGCTGCGCTCGTCGACCTCCGAACCGCTGATCTGCTCCGGTGACATGTAGTGCGGGGTGCCCATCGCGATGCCCGTGCCGGTGAGCCGTGAGGTGAACCCGATGTCGTGCCCGAGCCGGGCGATGCCGAAGTCGCAGATCTTCACGGTGCCGTCGTTCAGCCGCATGATGTTCGCCGGCTTCAGATCCCGGTGCACGATGCCCTGGCGGTGGGTGTAGTCGAGCGCGGCGGTCACCTGTCCGGCGATGTCGATCACCTCGTCGACGGCGAGGGGGCGGTGCTCGTTCTCCTCCAGTGCCTGGCCGAGGTTGAGTCCCTCCAGCAGTTCCATCACCAGATAGAGCAGGCCGTCGGCCTCGCCGAAGTCGTGGACCACGGTCACCCCGCGGTGCTGGAGGGCGGCCGCCACCCGCGCCTCGCGCCGGAACCGCTCCCGCAGCACGCCGGTGAAGGCCTGGTCGTGGTGCGGACCGAGCGGTTTGAGGCACTTGACGGCCACGTGGCGTCCCAGCGACTCGTCGCGCGCCCGCCACACCTCGCCCATGCCGCCGCGCCCGATGAGATCGAGCAGCCGGTACCGGCCCTGGATCAGCCTGCTCTCCGCCATCGCGTGTGATCGCCCCCGTCACTCACTGCTCGACCCCGGGCCCTCCCCCGGGGCCCCGTCCAGTATGGCGAGCCGTCAGCCGACTTTGTACGCGGCAGGGCGGGAGCCGGGGCCGAGCCGTGACACGGCCGAGAGAATGTGCTTGGGCGGGAGTTGCCAGCGCAGCGTCGCGGGGACGAGGCGCAGTGTGGTGCCCGTGGTGCGCAGGCTCCGGGTCACCGCGGCCGGCGGCGGGGCCGGCCGGCCGTACAGCGCGTGGGCGTACGGCGGCAGCGCGGCGTACGCGAGCCGCGCCACGCGCCGCCACAGCAGGGCGCGCGCCGGCACGAGCAGCGGGGGGACGGGGGGACGCGTGAGGAAGTCGTCCACGTCACGGGCCTCCGAGCCCGCGGCCAGTTCGGGGAGCGTCTTCTCGAAGTAGGCGGCCAGTTCCGCCTGGTCCGCCGGTACTCCCGCGGGGTCGAGCCCGACGAGGCGGGCTCCGACGCGGTTCTCCGCGACGTACCGGTCGGCCTGCGCGTCCGTGAGGCGGAACCCGGAGCGGCGCAGCACGTGGAGGTAGGAGTCGATCTCGGCGCAGTGCACCCACAGCAGCAGCTCCGGCTCGTCGACGCGATACGGCTCACCGGTCTCCGGGTCGGTGACGGTCAGCCTGCGGTGGATCCCGCGCACCCGGGCGCCGGCCTTCTCCGCCGCGGCGGTCGTGCCGTACGTGGTGGTCCCGACGAAGTGGGCGGTGCGCATCAGGCGGCCCCAGGCGTCGCGCCGGAAGTCCGAATTCTGGAAGACGCCCCGTACGGCGCGGGGGTGCAGCGCCTGGAGGTAGAGCGCGCGGATCCCGGCGACCCACATCATGGGGTCGCCGTGTATCTGCCAGGTGACCGAGCCGGGTCCGAAGAGGCCGGGGTCGCCGCGTCCGTCGGGCTCCATCGGGTCAGGTGTGCCCAGGATCCACCGGCGGCACACACGGGGCATCCCCGACCCGCGGTGACGGCCGGCCCGCTCTCACCGGGGTCCCGCGTCCGGGACCGGTGACGGCGGGGGTGCGGGGGTGAGTCGCAGGGACAGCACGTAGGAGACCACCACCGCGACGATCACGAGCGGCATCACGGTGATGCCCTGCGTGCCGAGCAGCAGCGTGGCCAGGAGGACGGCCGTCATCGGCAGTTTCAGCATCGCGACGCACATCGCTCCGACGCCCATCGCGAAGCCGGACGTCACGTCCAGGCCGGGGAGATGGGCCATGGCCAGGCCGCCCGCGGCGCCCACGAACATGGACGGGAAGACCGGTCCGCCGCGGAAGGCGCCGAGGGAGAGGCTGTAGGCGAGCGCCTTGCAGACCACGAGGATCACCAGGGTGCCCGCCGTGTAGCCGGCCTGGTCCGCCAGCAGCGGTCCCAGCGCGCTCTGTCCGGAGTACAACACTCCGGACGCCGCCCTGCCGGTCCACTCCGCGTAGACCAGCGCCACCACGCCCACGAGTACGCCGGTCAGGACGGTGAGCGGAATCCGTCGGCGATCGACGTGGGCCTGCAGGAGGAGCGCGGGACGGCGGATCGCGGCGCCGAGCAGGGCGGCCGCCACGCCGATGGCGACCGCCCAGCCGAAGCCGGCGACGTCGGGGCGGCCGGCCGCCGGAACGTGGGCGATGACCAGGGAGTACGTCCCCAGACCTGTCCAGGACCCCAGCCCGGTGAAGATCAGTGCGCCGACCCCGGCCGCGAGCAGCCCGGGCACCAGGACGACCCCCATCATCACGCCGCCGATGCCCGCGGCCTCCATCAGGAGGAACGCGCCGAGCAAGGGGGAGCCGAGCAGGGTGCTCACCGCCGCGAAACTCCCCGCCGCGCCCAGCACGGCGATCGCGTTCGGCTGCACGTCCCGTTTCAGGGCCCGGATCGAGAGCACGGCCAGGCCACCGCCGAGCGCGATGAGCGGAGCCTCGGGTCCGAGGACCACTCCGGCGCTCAAGGACGCCACCGCGGCGAGTGCGATCGAGGGAAGTTCGGCCGCTGAAGGTGCTCCTTTGGCCACGAGGCCCTCGGCCGGTTTGTGTCCCCCCTCCCCCGGCAGGTAGCGGATGCTCAGCGCCACCAGGAGTCCGGCCAGGGCGAGCAGCGGGATCGGCCACCACGAGGGGGTCCCGTCGAACCCCAGGCCGCGCGGCAGATCGGTGTAGGTGAGCGACTGGAGCTCGGAGACGAGAGCGAGGAAGCCGAAGGCCACGGCGGAGATCGGGATGCCGAGGAGGGCCGCGATGACGAGCAGGACCGCGTACTTGCGGCTGCGGACCAGGGCGAACGGATCCGGTGGTGTCGTGGCCGGCGGTCCGACGGGAGTGGCCGACATCCTCATGGTCTCCTCAGCGTCGGAAGCCGTCCGGTCATGTCGGCCGACAGGCCTCAGGCGTTCTTACCACCGCGTCGCCGCCTGCCGACCGCGCCGGGTCCGTGGCCGCCCGGTCATTCCCCCGAATGCCGTTCCGACGGCTCTGCCCGCCCCGGGATCACCACTCCCCGGCAGCACGGACCACCTCTCGGCGCGTGCCGGTGCACAGGGGGACGCGGGTGCTCCGTGCCGGGTCGGCTCGGCCGACGGCGGGGTTCAGAGCTCCCGGGCAGGCCAGTCCAGCAGCCGCGCACCGATCACCGCGGTCTGCAGCATGTATCGGTGGGCGGGGTCGGCCGGGTTGGCGCCGGTGAGCTTGTGGATGCGTTCCAGCCGGTAGGTCAGGGCGCGCACGCTCAGCGTCAGACGGCGGGCGGCCTCCGCGGCGACGCAGCCGCACTCGAAGTACGCGGTCAGGGTGTCCAGAAGGACCTGTGCGCCGCCGCGGGCGGTCCTGAGCGGTCCGAGTGCGTCGAGCACGAGGTCGGCCATGGCCTGGCGGTCGCGGGTCAGGACCGGATAGACCAGCAGGTCCGCGGCGCGCAGGACCGGATCGTCGAGGCCGAGCCGCTCGGCCAGTTCGAGGGCGTTGAGGGCTTCCTCGTAGGACTGGACGACGCCGCCGGGGCCGGGCTGGGGGCGGCCGATGGCGACCCGACCACCGTCGGTGGCCGCGTGCGCCTGTTTGGCGAAGTGGGCGAGGACGTCGTCCTGTTGGCCGGGGGCGATGCACAGCAGCCGCCCGTTCTTGGTGGTGAGGGGATGTCGCGGTCGCCGAACCGGCCGATGAGCGCGCGTTCGACCTGCCGCGGCACCGCATCGCCCTCGTCGTAGGCGGCCGCACCTTCGGCGACGGCGACGGCGTGCGCGTGTGAGAGGCGCAGCCCGAAGCGCACGGCACGTTCCGCGAGGCGGCCCAGGTCGCTGCGTCCGTAGAGGAGATCGTCGATGAACTCGCGGCGGGCCGCCTCCTCCTGGCGTACGGCCTGGCGCTGGGCGCGTTCGTAGCCCTCGGCGAAGGCGTCTATCACCTGCTGCACCGCTCCGAGCGCGATGTCGGCGGAGCCGCCGTTCGTCCGGGGCCAGGCGGTACGAGCGGCGGTCAGGTGTTCGCTGATGAGGCTGCGGAGCCCGTGGCCGGCGTCCGCGGCCTGCTCCCCCAGTGCGCGCCGGGACTCGATCTCGTCGCGGGTGAGACGTCGCCCGGTGACGGAGACGTCGGCCAGGATCTCGGCATAGCCGTGCAGATGGTGCACGGTGTTTCCCCGCTCGGTCATGTCGTCCCCCGCATCTTGACGCGGCGATGACGGATTCTTGGCGCCTCACCGGCATGGAGACCTTAATGAACGCTGCCGGGAAGCGGCAATGCGCGCAGTCGCTTCCGCCGTGCACCCTGACGTGCGGGGAGCACTGCGAAGGGTTCCGGTGCCGGACACCGGCAGATGGTGTCCGGCACCGGACCCGGAGGAAGCGGTGCGCCGCCGGACCGCGCGGCGGGCGGCGCTCTGCTCGGTCCGCCCGGCGACACCCGCCCGGTGGATCACTCGGTCGGCCGAGCCTGCCCGTGGCACGGACGGGCAGGCGCACCAGCACCTACCCGTGTGTCCATCCTCCGGGCGACGGTGACGGCAGGGGTGGGTGCCGCGGTCAACCCCGAGACGGTTGCGGTGCCCACCTTCTGATCCCTTTTCAGCCGGGCCGGACGCGCCGGGTGCCTTCGGGGCCCCTCTACGGTCTGCGCCCGGCCGACGCCTCGACAGGCTCCGTGGCGGTGCCGGTCAGGCCGCGGTGGCGCAGGCCGTGGCGATGGCGGTATCGGCGCGGGCGTGGACAACCAGGCCACCACCAACAGCCGTGGCCCGGCCCTGCAAGGCCCGACGGGCGGGAGCGCTGGGTGTCGCCACCGATATCAAGGTCCGCAGGTGCCTGCACCGACGCTGCGCTTCCGCGATGGCTTCGATCACCGTGCCGGTCACGGTATGGCCCAGGACGATGACCGCGGGGGCGGGAGCGTGCACGTGGATCAGGTCGCTGATCAGGGCCGCCAGATCCTCGGTCCGGGGACCGGAGCAGTCCCCCACGGTGAGGACCAGCACACCGCTCTCAAGGGCGTGAGACAGCATGGTCCCCTCCGTCCCGAACCGACCGGTCACCCGGGTGTCCCGGCACCGGCTCCGCCCTCGGCGGGCCGGCACGGTGTTGGTCGCGGATGGCCTCTTCCAGGGCGATCCGAAGTCCCAGGTTCAGGTCGCCGGTGGGGGCCCAGACCGTGAGCAGTTCGGCAAGACGGTCCTGTGCGATGCCCGTGCGCCGGGAAACCCCGGAGAGGACACTCGCGGCCTGTCCCGCGTCGAGCCGTCCCAAGGCCATCACCACGCCCGTCGCCCGCTCGACCACGGCCTGCTGTGTCCCCTGTCGCAGCGGCCGTCCCGGCTGCGGGGTCTGCTCGTTCGCCGGGCGGCCCGTGGGCTGCTCGCCGTGACCGAGGGTCAGTACCTGGCTCATCTGCGCCGGTCTCCCTGGCTGCCCGTTTTCCCGCGTCACTGGGCCAGGGCTCCTTTGCGGACGCGGGCGCAGCTGCGGGAGATGAGGCGGGAGACGTGCATCTGGGAGATGCCGAGCTTCTCGCCGATGCGGCTTTGCGTCATGTCCTCGAAGAAGCGCATGTAGAGGACGGCCCGCTCCCGCTCGGGAAGCCGGCGCAGTTCCTTGGCCGCCGCCTCACGGTCGACGATGGTGTCGAAGGAGGAGTCGGAGCTGCCCAGGGTGTCGCCGAGGCTGTAGCCGTCGTCGCCGGCCCCTGTCTCGGCGTCCAGTGAGAGGGCACTGAAGCTCTCCATGGCCTCCAGCCCGTCGTGGACCTCTTCTTCCGTCAGGCGGGTGTGAGCGGCGATCTCGGCGGAGGTCGGCTCGGCGGCGCCGGGCCGCTGGCTCAGCTCCCGGCGTGCGACCCGTACGCGGTTGCGCAGGTCCTGGACGCGGCGCGGGACACGTACGGCCCACATCCGGTCCCGGAAGTGACGTTTCACCTCGCCGGTGATCGTCGGGATCGCATAGCTCTCGAAGGCACCCCGGACCGGATCGAAACGGTCGACGGCCTTCACGAGACCCAGCGCGGCGACCTGACGCAGGTCCTCGATGGCTTCCCCGCGGTCACGGAACCGGCCGGCAAGTCGGTGTGCCATGGGCAGCCAGAGACGCACCAGTTCGTCGCGCACCGTGTCCCGCTCCGGCCCGTCGTCCAGCTCCGACAGCCGGGCGAAGAGCGCGTCGGTCTCGGGCGAGTCGTCGTAACCGCGGTCGGCGGAAACGGGTTCGGCGGTCAGGGGTACGGAGACGGCATCGGTGTGCGGGTGGTCGGCGGTGCTTTCGGTCGGCACGCGGGATCCCTCCTGAACAGCATGTCCGGGCGATCCGCAGGATCAAGGAGCGCAGGCCCGGACGAGAGTGATGGGCCACCGCACGGAGGGGTTGCGCGGACCCGCGAAGGACATCGCGGCCGCGGGTCTCCTCCGCTCGGCACGCGCCTCCGGTCCGAAGCACACAACCCCGCCTGCCCCGTGTCCTTCCCCGCAAACAACCACGTCCGGCCGGAAGGCCGCGGCGTGGGCCCGCCGGACACCGGACTCTCCATCAGCACCCGGTACCGTCCGAGGGCGCCGGCCGATCCGCTAGCGCCGCACCCGGGGCATCCCCAGTCCGATCCAGGCGATGATCTCCCGCTGGATCTCGTTGTTCCCGCCGCCGAAGGTGAAGATCACCGCGGACCGGTAGCCGCGTTCGAGTTCGCCGTGCAGGACGGCTCCGGCCGAGCCCTCCTTGAGGACGCCGGGCACGGCGACGATCTCCATGAGCGCGGCGTAGGCGTCCCGGCGGGCCTCCGAGCCGTAGACCTTGACGGCTGAGGCGTCCTGCGGGGTGAGGGTGCCGTGCTGGACGGCGTTCACCATCTGCCAGTTCATGAGCTTCATGGCGTCGAGGCGCGTGTGCGTGCGGGCGAGGCCGCGGCGCACCCAGGGGAGGTCGACGACGCGGCGACCGTCGCCGAGCTTGGTCTCCATGGCCCAGCGCTGGACGTCGTGCAGGGCACGGATGGCCATGGTGCCGTGCGCGGCGAGGGTGACGCGCTCGTGGTTGAGCTGGTTGGTGATCAGCCGCCAGCCCTGGTTCTCCCGGCCGACCCGGCGCGTGGCGGGGACGCGGATGTTCTCGTAGTAGCTCGCGGTGGTGTCGTGCGAGGCGAGCGTGTTGATGAGCGTGCAGGAGTAGCCGGGGTCGGAGGTCGGGACGAGGAGCATGGTGATGCCCTTGTGGGGCGGGGCGGCGGGGTCGGTGCGCACGGCGAGCCACACCCAGTCGGCGGTGTCTCCGTTGGTGGTCCAGATCTTCTGTCCGTCGACGGTGTAGTGGCCGGTCTCCTCGTCGCCCTCCCGGACGGCCTTTGTCCTGAGCGCGGCGAGGTCGGTTCCGGCGTCGGGTTCGCTGTAGCCGATCGCGAAGTCGAGTTCGCCGGAGAGGATGCGCGGCAGGAAGTAGGCCTTCTGCTCGTCGGTGCCGAACTGCATGATCGTGGGTCCGACGGTGTTCAGGGCCATCAGCGGGAGCGGTACGCCCGCCTGGGCCGCCTCGTCGAAGAAGATGAACTGCTCCATCGGGCTCAGTCCGCGCCCGCCGTACTCCTCGGGCCAGCCGACGCCCAGCCAGCCGTCCGTGCCGAGCCGCCGGACGGTCTCGCGGTAGAAGCGTTTCTGGGCGCTCGGATCGCCGTAGCGCGCGTAGGCGTTGTCCGGCACCAGTTCGGCGAAGTAGTCCCGCAGTTCGGTCCGCAACCGCTGCTGCTCCGGCGTGTATTCGAGATGCACGGTGCCTCCTTGCCTTCCCGGGCCCGACCTGACGGCGCACACGGTAGAACGTGTTCCACAAATGGGGAATGGTGATGACGCGGGCACCTGGCCCCGGGGGCGAGGGGGAGCGCGCGGCGGGTTCGGAGCGGCGGGCCTTAGGGTGGCGCGACCGGATGCGGCGGGCCCGTCGGCCGGCCGGGGGGACGATTCCCGTACAGGACAGGGCTCTTGCGTCCGCAGAGGGCCGAGGACGCGTGAGAGTGGTGGCATGACGAGCCGAGTGACGCTGATCTCAGCGGCGATCAGTGAGGCGCTGCGCGAGGCCCGCTTCGACGACGGGAGTCCGGTGGACGCCTCGGGCCTGCGGGCCGCGGGAGCGGTGGCCGACGCGGGTGCCGTGCCCGCCGGGGACCGGCTGTGGGCCTCCCCCAGCGTGCGCTGCCGGCAGACCGCGGAGGCGCTCGGTCTCGACGACGCCGTCGACGTGCCGGAGCTGGCCGGGCTGGAGGTGGGCCGCTGGCGCGGGGCGACTCTGGGCGAGGTGAGCGCGGCGGAGCCGGAGGCGGTGGCACGCTGGCTCGCGGACCCGGTGTCGGCGCCGCACGGCGGGGAGTCGGTGCGGGCGTTCTGCGACCGGGTGGGCGGGTGCCTGGAGCGGGCCGCCGAGCAGGACGGCAGGATCGTCGCGGTGGTGGAGCCGGAGGTCGTACGGGCCCTGTTGGTACGGGCGTTAGGGGCGCCGGAGGCCGCGTTCTGGCGGGTGGACGTGGCGCCGCTCTCCGCCACGGAGTTCAGCGGACGGGCCGGCCGCTGGAACGTGCGGGCGGGACGTCCACTGGAGGAGCGGGCCTGAGTCGGCGCGGCCGCGCGGTCAGCTCAGGGTGGCGAGGAAGTCCGCGCAGGCCTGCGCGCACTCGCGGCAGGTCTTGGCCGAGCCCTCCGCGCCGGGGAAGCCGTCGAAAACCTCCGCGCACTCCAGGCAGACGTCACGGCACCACTCCAACTGGGCCCGGACGTCCCGCTCGTCCTGTGCGACCTGCCGGGACAGCATGTGGCAGGTCGTCTCGCAGACCTCCGCGGCCAGCACGCCCTTGCGCCGCACCAGGGCCTGCTCCTCGGGCCCGTCCGGATTCATGAGGCTCGCGCGCAGCGCGCAGGCCCGGGCGCACTGGCTGCAGGCCTGGGCGCAGACGAAGCGGTCCTCCAGGAAGCGGAAGAGCTCCTGCTGGGATGTAGTGGAAGTCACAACTACCGTGTAGCCGCCGGGAGTCGGTTCAAACGGAGCCGGAGGGACGCCTCACGCGCCGGCCGCCTCCCGTGAGATCTGCTCGAACTCCGCCCCCATCGCCGCGGAGAGCGCCTGAGCCGCCGACAACGGCCGGACCATGACCATGAATTCGTCGATCCGGCCGTCCTCGTCGAAGTGCAGGAAGTCGCAGCCGTTGATCTCCTTGTCGCCCACCTTGGCGGTGAAGACGAGCGCGTGGTCACGGCCGTCGGCCCCGGCGATCTCCCGGATGTAGCGGAAGTCGCTGAAGACCCGCCAGACGCCTCGGAGGATGGCCGCGGTGATCGGCTTGCCCGGGTAGGGCTTGAAGGCGACGGGGCTGGTGAACACGACGTCGTCGGCCAGCAGCTCCTCGACAGCGGCGAGGTCCCCGGCCTCCACGGCCTTGCGGAACGCGTTCATCACGTCTCCCTCTCATACTCAACTAATTGATTAGGTGCGCATAAGATTAGTCGTGCCGGTGTATGCCGTCTAGCCTTGGGGGATGGCATTGCGACACGCGGTACTGGCCGCGCTCCTGGAGGGCGATGCGTCGGGGTACGACCTGGCCAAGGGATTCGACGCCTCGGTGGCCAACTTCTGGATGGCGACCCCGCAGCAGCTGTACCGCGAGCTGGACCGCATGGAATCGGACGGGCTCATCGAGGCCCGGCTGGTGCGCCAGGAACGCCGGCCCAACAAGCGGGTGTTCTCCCTGACCGCGACGGGCCTGGACACGCTGGCCGGCTTCACCGCGGCGCCCGCGCGGCCCACCGCCCTGCGCGACGAGCTGATGGTCAAGGTGTACGCACTCGACGAGGGGGACGCCGACGCCGTACGGACGGCGATCGCCGAGCGGCTGGAGGGGGCGCGGGCCAAGCTGGCGCACTACGACCGGATCGGCGACCGCCTGCTCGACGGGCGGACCGAGGAGGCGTATCTGGCCACCGCCGAACGCGTCGGCCCGTACCTCACTCTCCTGGGGGGACGCGCCTTCGAGCAGGCGAACATCGCCTGGGCGGAACAGGCGCTGCTGGTCCTGGAACACCGCACGCCCGTGCCGCGATAGGCCGGCCGTCCGCGGCGGGACACGCGGTACGGCCGGGTGCACCCCGGTTGGTCACCCGCGTCCGGCCCGCCTACGGTCGAGGAGGCATCCGCCCCCGACGATCCGTGTACGGAGCACCTGGACGGGTAGCCGGAACCCCGGCCCGACAGGGTCCGCATACCCGGAAGGACGCACCATGTCGAAGATCCTTTTTGTGATGACCGGCGCCGATCACTGGACGCTCGCCGACGGCACCCGGCACCCCACCGGCTTCTGGGCCGAGGAGGCCGCGGCTCCGTACGAGGCCTTCAGGGCCGCCGGTCACGACGTCGTCGTCGCCACGCCGGGCGGGGTCGAGCCGACGATGGACCAGGGCAGCCTGGCACCCGAGTTCAACGGCGGCCAGGAGGGCTCCGACCGGGTCGCGCGCACCGTCGCGTCCATGAGCGAACTCAAGCACCCGGTCAAGCTGTCCGCCGTGGATCTCGACGACTACGCCGCCGTGTTCTACCCGGGCGGCCACGGTCCGATGGAGGACCTGTCGGTCGACGCCGCATCGGGCGGGCTGCTCACCGCGGCGCTGGAATCGGGCAAGCCGCTCGGTGTCGTGTGCCACGGTCCGGCGGCCCTGCTGGCGGCGACCCGGGACGACGGCTCCAACGCGTTCGCGGGCTACCGGGTCACGGCGTTCACCAACGCCGAGGAGACACAGGCGGGTTTCGCGGACAAGGCCGCGTGGCTGCTCCAGGACCGGCTCGTCGAGGCCGGAGTCGACTTCCAGGAGGGCGAGGCGTGGGCCCCGAAGGTCGTCGTCGACAGGAATCTCGTGACCGGCCAGAACCCCGCCTCCGCCGCCCCGCTCGCCACGGAGCTGCTGAAGAAGCTGGCCTGAGCGCATGACGGCCGGCCGGTCGTGGAAGACCCTCGGCGACCGCTGACGCACCCTGGACGGCGCGGCCGTGCGCCACGGGTGCCGAACCGGCCCGAGGAAGGGACAGGCGTGATGCGTACGCTCGGTGTCGCCGTCGTGGGGTTCGGCTGGATGGGCCGGGTGCACACCCGGGCCTACGCGCGCGTGCCGCACCATTTCCCCGATCTCGCCCTGCGGCCCACGCTGGTGGCCGTGGCCGACGAGGTGCCCGGCCGGGCCGAGGAGGCGGCGGAGCGCCACGGCTTCGCCACCGTCGCCCGCGACTGGCGCGAGCTCCTCGCCGACCCCCGGGTCGAGGCCGTGAGCGTGACCGCGCCGAACTTCCTGCACCGCGAGATCGGCACGGCGGTGGCGCAGGCCGGCCGACACCTCTGGATCGAGAAGCCGGTGGGACGGGACGCCGACGACGCCCGGGCGGTCGCCGACGCGGTGGCGGCGGCCGGGGTCCGGGGCGCGGTCGGCTTCAACTACCGCTGCGCGCCCGCCGTGGTGGCGGCCCGTGAGCTGATCGCCTCCGGCGAGCTCGGCGACGTCACGCACGCGCGCGTGCGGCTCCTCAGCGACTACGCGGCGCATCCGGAGTCGGCGCTCACCTGGCGCTTCGAACGGGAGCGGGGCGGCAACGGGGTTCTCGGCGACCTGGCGTCGCACGGTGTCGACCTGGCCCGTTTCCTGCTCGGCGAGATCGAGGCACTGGTGGCGGACACCGCGGTGTTCGTGCCGCGGCGGCCCCGTCCCGCCGGGGCCACCGCGGGCCACACCCGCGCGGCGGGCGGTGACCTCGGGCCGGTGGAGAACGAGGACTACGTCAACTGCCTGCTGCGTTTCGCCTCCGGGGCACGCGGTGTCCTGGAGGCGTGCCGGGTCTCGGTGGGCGAGCAGAACAGCTACGGCTTCGAGGTGCACGGCACGAAGGGCGCGGTGTTCTGGGACTTCCGCCGCATGGGCGAACTGGGGGTCGCCCGCGGAACCGGCTACCAGGACCGGCCGGTCGGCACCGTGTACGTCGGTCCTGGTGCCGGGGAGTACGGCGCCTTCCAGCCGGGCGCGGCGAACAGCATGGGCTACGACGACCTCAAGGTCATCGAGGCGTACACCTTCCTGCGGTCCATCGCGGACGGCGTGTCCCACGGCGCGACGCCGGACGACGCCGTCCGCAGCGCGACGGCGCTCGACGCGATGGCACGGTCCGCGGCGTCGGGCGGCTGGGTCGCGGTCGGCGGGTGAAGGATCGCGGGCAGTCGGAACGCCTGGGCCGTCGTCAGCCGGCGCGTGGCCGTGCTCATCACGACTTTTCGGGGGCGGTGTAGAGGGGCAGGCGGGGGTCGACGGGCTGTTCGGGCCAGGTCGCGCGGATCCAGGCGTGGTCGGGGTGGTCGCGGATCAGCCAGGCACGCTCGGGATCGGGGCCCGCCATGACGTTCAGGTAGTACATGTGGTGGCCCGGCACGGCCATCGACGGGCCGTGCCAGCCGTCCGGGATGAGCACGACGTCGCCGTCGCGCACCTCGGCGAGGACGTCGGTCCCGATGCCGTGGCCGGAGGGCGAGACCCGCTGGTAGCCGAGGCCGGGGACGCCCTCGTGCGGGGCGAACTCGAAGTAGTAGATCTCCTCCAGCTCGGACTCCTCGCCGGGCCGGTGCTCGTCGTGCTTGTGCGGCGGGAAGGAGGACCAGTTGCCGCCCGGTGTGATCACCTCGACGGCGATGAGCCGGTCGCAGTCGAGGACCCCCGCCGCGCCGAAGTTGTTGACCTGCCGCGAGCAACTGCCGGTGCCGCGCAGCTCGACCGGGACGGAGGACGCGGGAACGTGGCGGGCGGGCAGCCGGCGGTCGCAGCGGGCGCCGGTGAGCGCGAACCGGCCGCCGTCACGGGAGGTGACCACGACCTCGGCGTCGCGCGGAACGTACGCGAAGTCGGTCACGCCCTTGAACACACCGGTCCGCCCGGTCAGCGGGAAGGTCCCGTCGTCCACGACGACGGTGCAGCCGCCCGCGAGCGGCAGGACGATCCACTCGCTGTCGCCGGTGGCGAACGTGTGCCGGCCGCCGGGCGGCAGCTCCAGCACCCGCAGTGACGAGTGGGCCCAGCCGGCCGAAGCGGGCGAGACGTCGACGGTGTGGACGCCGGTGCCGGTCGTCCCGGCGGGCAGATGGTGTGCGGTGGTCATCGGTGGCTCCTGTACGGGTGTGCGCGCCGGGGCAGGGGACGGGTGTGCTGCGGCTCGGTCGTGTCGCGGTGGACGGTGGCTCCCTCCCGGAACGGGGGCGTTCACGAGGCTCCGCGGGCGGGGCGGATCCGGGTGGGTGCGGCGCCCGGGATACCCGTACCCGCTTTCACGCGAAGGGCGTACGGGCGTACGGGCGTGAACGGCGTACGGACGTACGGGCGTGCGGAGCAGGGCGACCGGGGCGTTCAGAGCAGGCCGACCGCGGTGTCGACCGCCGTCTCCACGTCGCCCTCGGCCGGGTAGAGCAGCGAGCGGCCGACGACCATGCCCTGGACGGTGGGGAGCCGCAACGCCTTGCGCCATCTCTCGTAGGCCCCCTCCTGGTCCCGGCCGACCTCGCCGCCGAGCAGGACGGCGGGCAGGGTGGAGGTCTCGAGGACCTGGGCCATGGCGTCGGGGTCGCGGGTGACCGGCAGTTTGAGCCAGGTGTACGCGGAGGTGCCGCCGAGCCCCGACGCGATGGCGATGGAGCGGGTCACGGCCTCCGCGCCGAGGTCGTTGCGGAATCCTCCCGGCTCCCGGCGGGATATGAACGGCTCGACGAACAGCGGCAGTCGGCGCGACGCCATGGCGTCGACGGCACCGGCGGCGGTGCCCAGGGTCCGCAGTGAGCCGGCGTCGTCGTAGTCGATACGCAGCAGGAGCTTGCCGGCGTCGAAGCGGAGCCGCTCGATGTCCTCGGGGCGGTGGCCGGTGAAGCGGTCGTCCATCTCGAAGGAGGCCCCGGCGAGTCCGCCCCGGTTCAGGGAACCCATCGCGACCCTCTCCTCCAGGACGCCGAGCAGCAGCAGGTCCTCCAGGATGTCGGCGGTCGCGAGCACGCCGTCGACGCCGGGCCGGGACAGCGCGACGCAGAGCCGTTCGAGGAGGTCGGCGCGGTTGGCCATGGCGAGCCGGCGGTCTCCGACGCCGAGGGCGCCGCGTGCCGGGTGGTCGGCGGCCACGATCATCAGGCGCCCGGTGGGTCCGACGAGGGGGCGGCGGGTCCGGCGGGCGGCCGCTTCGGCGATGGCCTCGGGGTGGCGGGCGCGCACCGTGACGAGGTCGGGGATGGTGATGCTCACGTCGGGCTCCGTTCGGGGTGGGCGTCGGTCAGCCCGTTCGCACACCCCTCGGCAGCGGTCCCGGGGCAGGGCCGGCCCGGGTCGTCGCGACGCCCCCGATGTGGGATGCGGGCAACGGGGCGCCCGGTGGATCCAGGTCTAGGACCCGTGGCTCCCCCTGTCAAGACTTTGTACGGACATTCGGACCTGCTTCTGAAATGATGTCTTAACAAAGTCTTGACAGCCGGGTGCTCCAGGGGCTTGTATCCCGTCCCAACGAACCGCCGCTCCACCGGCTCACGCCCGGACCTCGCCGTCCGGGTCCCGTACGGGCCCCGCTCCCGGCGCCGCCCCGTTCCCTTTCCCCGGCCGCACAGTGAGGTGCTGGAAAGATGGATCGCACGCCCCACCCCCGTTCACGGAGAATCGCCCCCCTCGTGGCCCTGGCCGCCGCGTCCGCCCTGCTGGCCGCCGGCTGCTCCAGCGGTTCGGGGGGCAAGAAGGCCGAGGAGAGCGCGGACGGTGCCGCGGCCGGCAAGGCCGACACCCCGGGAATGACCGTGGCCCTGATCACCCATCAGGGTCCAGGGGACACGTTCTGGGACATCGTCCGCAAGGGGGCGGAGGCCGCCGCCGCCAAGGACAACATCAAGCTCGTCTACTCCGCCGACCCGAACGCCGGCAGCCAGGCGAACCTCGTCCAGAACGCGATCGACCAGAAGGTCGACGGCATCGCCATCACCCTCGCCAAGCCGGACGCCATGAAGTCCGTGGTGGGCAAGGCGACATCGGCCGGCATACCGGTCGTGGGACTCAACTCCGGTGTCAGCGACTGGAAGAAGCTCGGGCTGATGGAGTTCTTCGGCCAGGACGAGACCGTCGCGGGCGAGGCCCTCGGCAAGCGGCTGAACTCCGAGGGCGCCAAGAAGGCCGTCTGCGTGGTCCACGAGCAAGGCAACGTCGGGCTCACCCAGCGCTGCGACGGCATGAAGAAGACGTTCGACGGGAAGACCGAGACGCTCTACGTCAACGGCACCGACATGCCGTCCGTGAAGTCCACCATCACGGCCAAACTCAAGCAGGACACGGCGATCGACTACGTCGTCACGCTCGGCGCCCCCTTCGCCCTGACCGCCGTGCAGTCGGCCGGTGACGCCGGCAGCAAGGCGAAGATCGCCACCTTCGACCTCAACAAGGAACTCACCGGCGCCATCAGCAAGGGCACCATCCAGTTCGCCGTCGACCAGCAGCCCTACCTGCAGGGCTACTTGGCGGTGGACTCGCTGTGGCTCTACAAGAACAACGGCAACTACAGCGGCGGCGGAGAGCAGCCGACCCTGACCGGTCCGGCCTTCGTGGACAAGAACAACGCCGACTCCGTGGCCCGGTTCGCCACGAAGGGCACCAGGTGATGAGCGCCCGCCAGGCCGAACCGGTGGTGAGCGCCCGGCCGGATCCCGGCCCCCCGCGGACCGCGACGCGAGGAGCACCACGTCCCCTCACCCTGCGGCTGCTCGCCCGACCCGAGGTCGGGGTCTTCCTCGGCGCGGCGGCCGTGTTCGTCTTCTTCCTGATCGCGGCACCGCCGGTGCGCTCGGGCGCCTCGATGGCGACCGTGCTCTACCAGTCGTCGACGATCGGCATCATGGCCCTGCCCGTCGCCCTGCTGATGATCGGCGGCGAGTTCGACCTGTCGTCCGGCGTCGCGGTGATCACCTCGGCGCTGACCGCGAGCATGCTCAGCTACCAACTCACCATGAACATATGGGTGGGTGTGATCGTCGCGCTCGTCGCCTCGCTCGCGATCGGGGCGTTCAACGGCTGGATGATGGTCCGCACCGGGCTGCCCAGCTTCCTCGTCACGCTCGGCACGTTCCTCATCCTCCAAGGCGTGAACCTCGCCGTCACCAAGCTGGTCACCGGCAACGTCGCGACCGACGACATCAGCACCATGGACGGCTTCGGCCAGGCCAGGAGGATCTTCGCCTCGTCCTTCGACGTCGGCGGCGTGCAGGTGAAGATCACCGTCGTCTGGTGGCTGGTCTTCGCCGCGCTGGCCACCTGGGTACTGCTGCGCACCAAGTACGGCAACTGGGTCTTCGCGGTCGGCGGCGACCAGGACAGTGCCCGCGCGGTCGGCGTCCCGGTGACCTTCACCAAGATCACACTCTTCATGACCGTCGGTTTCGGCGCCTGGTTCGTCGGCATGCACCAGCTGTTCTCCTTCAACACCGTGCAGTCCGGCGAGGGCGTCGGCCAGGAGCTGATCTACATCGCCGCCGCCGTGATCGGCGGGTGCCTGCTGACCGGCGGCTACGGCTCGGCGATCGGACCGGTCTTCGGCGCCTTCATGTTCGGCATGGTGAACCAGGGCATCGTGTACGCCGGTTGGAACCCCGACTGGTTCAAGGCATTCCTCGGCGTGATGCTGCTCGGCGCCACGCTCGTCAATCTGCTGGTCCGCCGCACGGCGACCCGGAGGTGAAGCGACCCATGACAGCCGACGGACCAGAGGCACCGGGCACGGTCCTCCCGGAGACCCCGCAGAAGGACGGCGCCGGCGCGATCGTCGAACTGCGCGGAGCCGGCAAGTCGTACGGCAACATCCGTGCCCTGCACGGGGTTTCCCTGACCGTCCACCCCGGCCGGGTGACCTGCGTCCTCGGTGACAACGGCGCGGGCAAGTCCACCCTCATCAAGATCGTCTCCGGACTGCACCGGCACACGGAGGGCGAGTTCCTCGTGGACGGCACGGCGGTGCGGTTCGGCACCCCGCGCGAGGCGCTCGCCAAAGGCATCGCGACCGTCTACCAGGACCTGGCGACGGTTCCGTTGATGCCGGTGTGGCGGAACTTCTTCCTCGGCTCCGAACTGACGAGGGGCCCGTGGCCCGTGCGGCGTCTCGACATCGCGCGGATGAAGCGGACCGCGGACGAGGAGCTGCGCACCATGGGGATCGACCTCGACGATCTCGACCAGCCGATCGGCACGCTCTCCGGCGGCCAGCGCCAGTCCGTGGCGATCGCGCGGGCGGTCCACTTCGGCGCACGCGTCCTCATCCTCGACGAGCCGACGGCCGCGCTCGGGGTCAAGCAGTCCGGTGTCGTCCTGAAGTACATCGCGGCGGCCCGGGAGCGGGGCCTCGGCGTCATCTTCATCACCCACAACCCGCACCACGCCTACATGGTCGGCGACCATTTCAGCGTCCTGCGCCTCGGCACCCTCGAACTCAGCGCGCCCCGCAGCGAGGTGAGCCTGGAGGACCTCACCCACCACATGGCGGGAGGCACCGAACTCGCCGCCCTCAAGCACGAGTTGGCACAAGTGCGCGGGGTCGACGTGGCGGGGCTGCCGGAGGCCGACGACCTGCGTACGCCGTCCGCCGCGGCGGACGAACCCGCCTGAGGCACGGACGCCCCCGTCCCCGGGCAGGGGGCGTCCGTCAGGGGGAGACGGCGTGGACGATCAGGGACGCCAGCTCGGCGTAGGCCTCGGCGTCGTTCAGCCCCGTGCGCGCGGCCACCTCGCCGCGCTGGATCTCCTGCATGGTCGCGGCGACGACCTCGCCGACGAAGGCGGCGTGGACGTCGCGGAAGGCTCCGGCGGTGACGCCGTCCGCGATCAGCTGCCGGATCCTGGCCGCGGCGAGGCGCGTGTTGGCCTCGTACACCTCGCGCGCCGGCTCGAATCCGGCCATGTCGTCGAGGAACTGCCGGGACAGCGGCCGCAGCTGCTGCGCGACCGCGCTGAGGTACACCACCACTCGCTCGGAGGGCGCCGAGGTGTCGGCCACCTGCTTCTCGACGGACTGTGCGGCCTCGCGGAAGTAGTGCTTCACCGCCTCGCGCACCAACTCCTGCTTACTGCCCGCCAGTTGGTACAGCGTGGTCTTCGAGCAGCGCAGCCGCTCGGTCAGCTCGTCGAGCGTGAAGGCCGCGAACCCCTCCGCCACCAGCAGCGCGACGAGCCGTTCCAACAGGTCGGTCTGGCGCGCGGTGCGGCGAGGGGACGGCATGATCTCAGCCTAACCGCTCCTCCCCGAAGGCAACCCTCGCCCCCGAGCGGGGACGGCCGGGCACGGCGAGCGCCGACCCGGCGGACCCGGCGGACCCGGCGGACCCGGCGGACCCGGCGGACCCGGCGGACCCGGCGGGGAGCCTCCGCGGTCGCGGTGGCGACGGGATCACGGCGGGCCACACCCGTCCGCACCGGCCCTCGACGACCGGAATCCGTCTCCCGACACGCACGCGCGGTCACCCATGGCCGAGCGGTACCAAAAACGATACTCTTGTATCGCCTGGAGTATCAAAATCCCGCAGTGCGGGACCGCACCCCCCGAGGACGTCCCATGCCCGCGACCCGCACGCTCCCCTCACCGGAAGCCGTCGACCTGATCGCCCTGACGCGCGAGCTCGCCGAGAAGGAGCTGGCCCCGCGTGTCGCCGAGGCGGAGGCCGAGGCGCGCTTCCCCCGTGACGTCTTCCGCACGCTCGGACGGGCCGGGCTGCTGAGCCTGCCGTACCCCGAGGAGCACGGTGGCGGCGACCAGCCGTACGAGGTCTACCTCCAGGTACTGGAGGAGATCGCCGCCGTGTGGGCGAGCGTCGCCGTCGGCATCTCGGTGCACGCGCTGTCCTGCTACGCGCTGGCCGCGTTCGGCACCGAGGAGCAGAAGAAGGAGTGGCTGCCCGACATGCTCGGCGGCGAGCTGCTCGGTGCCTACTGCCTGTCCGAGGCGCACGCCGGCTCCGACCCGGGCGCGATGCGCACGCGCGCCGTACGGGACGGCGACGACTACGTGCTGAACGGCGCCAAGGCGTGGACGACCCACGGCGGCCACGCGGACTTCTACACGGTCATGGCGCGTACGTCGGACTCCGGCTCGCACGCCATCTCGTGCTTCCTCGTCCCCGCCGACACACCGGGCGTGGTGGCCGATCCGCCGGAGCAGAAGATGGGCCTGACCGGGTCCGCGACCGCCACGGTCCGCTTCGAGAACGCCCGGGTCCCCGCGAACCGCCGGCTCGGCGAGGAGGGCGAGGGCCTGCGGATCGCCTTCGCCGGGCTCGACTGCGGGCGGCTCGGCATCGCCGCGGTGGCCACGGGCCTCTCCCAGGGCGCGCTGGACCACGCCCTGCGCTACTCGCGGGAGCGGGAGACCTTCGGCCGGCCGATCATCGAGCACCAGGGCCTCGCCTTCGTCCTCGCCGACATGGCCGCGGCGGTCCAGGCCTCCCGGGCCACCACGCTGGCGGCCGCCCGACTCAAGGACGAGGGCCTGCCCTTCCAGTCCGAGGCCTCGATCGCCAAGCTCATCGCGACGGACAACGCCATGAAGGTCACCACCGACGCGGTCCAGGTGCTGGGCGGCGCGGGCTACACCCGCGACTTCCCGGTCGAGCGCTACATGCGCGAGGCCAAGGTGATGCAGATCTTCGAGGGCACCAACCAGATCCAGCGCCTGATCATCGGCCGCGGCCTGAAGGAGAGCGAGCGCGGCACCCTCCAGGTGCGCAACGCGACGAAGTAGGGACCGGTCCGGCCGTCCGGCCCGCGCGCCGGACACTCCTCACGCACCGGACGCGAAGAGGGGGCACCGGAAGCGTGCCGGACCGGTGCCGGTGTGCGCCGCGTGCACCGTGTGCACCGAAGGACGTCCGCGCACGTGACCATCGCCGCCCGAGCGCCGATACTTCCGAGGGTGAGCTCCTCGCACCGCCGATCCGCTCGCCGGCCGGGACGACCGGCCGGTCGGGCGCGTTCGCGGCGGGCGGGGCCGGTCGCCTCCGGCCCGCGTCGGCCCGAGCGGGGCCGCGCCGCGGCCGCCGACCGACGGACCCGCCCCAAACGTGGGCATTATGGGAGAAGGAGCCCAGCGACTCTTCTCACCAGGAGGTTCCCATGAAGATGCTCATCAACGTGGCGGAGACGGTGGTCGCGGACGCGCTGCGGGGCATGGCGGCCGCCCATCCCGAGCTGACGGTGGACGTAGACAACCGCGTGATCGTCCGCCGGGACGCCCCGGTCGCGGGAAAGGTGGGCCTCGTCTCCGGCGGCGGTTCCGGGCACGAGCCGCTGCACGGGGGATTCGTGGGACCCGGCATGCTGTCCGCGGCCTGTCCCGGCGAGGTCTTCACCTCACCGGTGCCGGACCAGATGCTGCGGGCCGCGGCGGCCGTGAACAGCGGCGCCGGAGTGCTCTTCATCGTGAAGAACTACACCGGTGACGTCCTGAACTTCGACATGGCGGCCGAGCTGGCCGAGGACGAGGGCATCCAGATCGCCAAGGTGCTCGTCAACGACGACGTGGCGGTCACCGACAGCCTGTACACGGCCGGCCGTCGCGGCACGGGCGCCACCCTGTTCGTCGAGAAGATCGCGGGTGCCGCCGCCGAGGAGGGCGCCCCTCT
The DNA here is from genome assembly GCF_002078175.1 of Streptomyces sp. M41(2017). Classification (GTDB taxonomy): domain Bacteria; phylum Actinomycetota; class Actinomycetes; order Streptomycetales; family Streptomycetaceae; genus Streptomyces. The sequence goes on from NZ_MWFK01000002.1 coordinate 1,127,682, forward strand.
CGATCGGGTCCAGGCGCTGGCCACGCAGGTCAACGAGAACTCGCGCAGTTTCGGCGTCGCCCTCGCCGCCTGCACGACCCCGGCCAAGGGCAGCCCGACCTTCGACCTGCCGGCCGGGGAGCTGGAGCTCGGCGTCGGTATCCACGGCGAGCCGGGACGGGAACGGCGCGCGATGATGACCTCGCGGGAGATCGCCGACTTCTCCGTGCAGGCGATCCTGGAGGACCTCTCGCCGAGCAACCCGGTCCTGGTCCTGGTGAACGGCATGGGCGCCACTCCCCTGCTGGAGCTGTACGGCTTCAACGCCGAGGTGCAGCGCGTCCTGACGGAACGCGGCGTCGCGGTGGCCCGCACGCTGGTCGGCAACTACGTGACCTCGCTGGACATGGCCGGTGCCTCGGTGACGCTGTGCCAGGTCGACGAGGAGCTGCTGCGCCTGTGGGACGCGCCGGTGAAGACGCCGGGCCTGCGCTGGGGCGTGTGAACGCGGTCAACACGCATTCGGCCGCCACCGGAGGTCAACCGGCCGACTCCAGGTCATTTTCCGTACCACGCAAGGAGATTCCGTGCTCGACGCCGATTTCTTCCGCCGTTGGATGACGGCGACCGCCGCGTCCGTGGACCGCGAGGCAGAGCGGCTCACCGACCTGGACTCGCCGATCGGTGACGCCGACCACGGCAGCAACCTGCAGCGCGGGTTCGTCGCCGTGGAGGCCACGCTGGAGAAGGAGGCCCCGGACACCCCCGGCGGAGTGCTCACGCTGGCCGGCAGGCAGCTGATCTCGACGGTCGGCGGCGCGTCCGGGCCCCTGTACGGAACGCTGCTGCGCCGGACCGGCAAGGCCCTGGGCGACGCCGGCGAGGTCAGCGAGGAACAGCTCGCGGACGCGTTGCGCGCGGGCGTCGACGCGGTCATGGCGCTGGGCGGAGCCGCGCCCGGCGACAAGACCATGATCGACGCCCTCGTTCCCGCGGTCGACGCGCTGGGCGAGTCGTTCGGGGCGGCGAAGACGGCGGCCGAGGAGGGCGCGACGGCGACGACACCGCTCCAGGCCCGCAAGGGCCGCGCGAGCTACCTCGGCGAGCGCAGCATCGGCCATCAGGACCCGGGCGCGACGTCCGCGTCGCTCCTGATCGGAGCACTCGTGGAGGCGGCCGGTGAGTGACACCACGAACACCTCCGGGACCGCGGGATCGCTCGTGGGCATCGTGCTGGTCTCGCACAGTGCCGCCGTCGCGTCGTCCGTCGCCGAACTGGCGACGGGCCTGGCCGGTGGCGGCACGACCGCTCCCGTCGCCGCGGCGGGCGGCACGACGGACGGCGGTCTCGGCACCAGTTCGGAACTGATCGCCGCGGCGGCCGCCTCCGTGGACGGGGGCGCCGGCGTGGCCGTACTCATGGACCTGGGCAGCGCCGTGCTGACGGTCAAGGCGCTGCTCGCCGAAGGCGACGAACTCCCCGACAACACCCGCCTGGTGGACGCCCCGTTCGTCGAGGGCGCGGTGGCGGCTGTGGTCACGGCGTCGGCGGGCGGCGACCTCGCCGCGGTGGAGGCGGCGGCCGCGGAGGCGTACAGCTACCGCAAGGAGTGAGGACGGACGCCCCGGAGAGTGCGAGGCGTCCCGGCAGCCGCGACGGAGCCCGCCGTCGCGACTGCCGGCGTGTCCGGCGAGCCGGCAGCCCGGGTCAGGAGATCCCTCGCGCCACCACGCCGAGGGCCGACCGGACGGTCGCGGTCACCTCGGAGTGCGTGCTCTCGGGGCCGGACCCGTCGGCGTCGTTGCGCCAGGCGTCGTGTTCCACCGCCGCACGCAGCGCCGCGTTGAGCATGGCCGCCTGGATCTCGGAGCGGAGGTCCACGGCGGTGAGCCCGGCCCGGTCGGCGAGGGCGCGGGCGAATGCCGGTTCGGCGTCGTCGTGGGCCTGGAGCCAGACGGCCCGCAGTCCGGGTTCGGTGCGGGTCAGCCGCAGCAGCGCGCGGACCCTCGGCAGCTGCGGAAGCGGCATCAGGCCCTCGCCGCTCGTGGCGCGTTCCAGCGCGTCCTCCAGCGGGCCGCCCTCGGGCCAGGCCCGCAGGGCCGCGGCGATCGCGTCGATCCCGGCGGCGAACAGCGGGCTGACGCAGCTCTCCTTGCTCGGGAAGTAACGCCACAGGGTCCGCGACGAGACACCGACGGCCTGGGCGATCTGCTCCCCGGTGGTGGCGGTGACGCCCTGGTCGACGAAGAGTTCCACCGCCGCGCGGGCGATCTCCTGGCGGAAAGCGGCCCTGCGCTCGTCGGTGAGTGGTGGCCTGCCGGTGCGGCCGCGCCCCCGTCCCGTGTGGTCGCCGTTCGAACCGTCCGACACCGCTGACTCCTCGGATCCGCGTCCGCCGCCCGGGGCCGGGAGCGGGGCCCGAGTCTAGCGATCTCCCCACCGCCTCCGAGAGTTTCTGTCATTCAGCGACATTAAGTCGTACTGTTGCCGCGCGGCACCTCCGCCGCGCCCTCGTACGCACCTCAGGGAGAACGTCATGACCACCACGGGACCGGACGGCCGCAGCGTCATCGTCACGGGCGCGGGCTCGGGCATCGGCCGTGCCGCCGCGCTCGCGTTCGCGGCCCGGGGGGCGCGTGTGGTCGTGGCCGATCTGAACCCCGAGGGTGCCGCGGCCGTCGTGGCGGAGATCGAGGCGGCGGGCGGCACCGCCGTGCCGGTCACGGGCGACCTGAGCGAACAGGCCGTCGTCGACCGCGTGACGGCCACGGCGGTGGAGCGGTTCGGGGGCGTCGACGTGCTGGTCAACAACGCCGGGATCATGGATCGCATGTCGGCGGTGGCCGAGGTGAGCGACGCGGAGTGGGAGCGGGTGATCCGGGTGAACCTGACGGCTCCCTTCCTGCTGGCCCGCTCCGTGCTGCCGCACATGCTGGCCGCCGGCCGGGGTGCCATCGTGAACACCGCCTCCGAGGCGAGCCTGCGCGGCAGCGCCGCAGGAGCCGCTTACACCGCCTCGAAGCACGGCGTCGTGGGGCTCACCAAGTCGCTGGCCGTGATGTACCGGGACCAGGGCATCCGCACCAACGCGGTCGCCCCGGGCGGCACCAGGACCGCGATCACCGTGGACGTCGAGGCGGGCGCCCACGGGCCGGCCGCCCTCGCCCCGTACATGGGCAACATGGGCAGGGCCGCCGAGGCCGAGGAGCAGGCGGCCGCGATCGTGTTCCTGGCCTCGGACGCCGCGAGCAACATCAACGGCGTGATCCTGCCCGTGGACAACGGCTGGGCCGCCGTCTGACGGCCCGTCCACCCCGGACACCGCCCACCGACCGACACACCCGTCGCCGCGAGGAGTGACATCGCGAGGACCAACACCGCTCGCCGGAGAGCCGGTTGGGATGCGCCGGTGGGCTCAGCCGCCGCTCACGAACGTCCGGGCCAGCCGCTCCCCCGCCGTCACCGCCGCGGCGTGGTCCTCGATGGGTGAGACCCGTGAGTTCTTGAAGACGATGTAGGTGACACCGGACGGAGTGCCGCCCCCGCGCGGGTCGGGGCGGATCCCGAGGGCCTTGGCCGTGGCGTACGAGGCCTCACCGATGATGTCGCTCGGACCGGTGTCGCCGACGACGGCGTACTGGACGCGGTCGCGGTAGATCACGGCGGCGGCCGAGCCCGCTCCGATGCCGTGGTCCCGGTGGTTCCAGATGGCGCTGGCCGCCGGGACGACGATGTAGGGGAGGGTCTCGGCGCTCAGGTAGCGGCCGTCGGACTGCTGGAAGGCCGTGCTGTCGGAGAAGAGCGGGTCGGTGCGGTCGTTGCACAGGCGGCCCGGCCTGCCGTCGCAGTCGATGTCCATGTCGGCCTTCCAGAAGACGGCGCTCCCGGTGCCGCAGACCGGGATCTCGGCAGGGGTGCCGTCGTCGGTGCGGTAGCGCCCCCTGGAGACGGCGGCGCAGTCGCGCGTCTTCGCCAGCAGGTCGGCGGCCCCGACGGCGCCCTCCCGGACCGCGGGGGCCCGGCTGCCGGAGGGGCCGGCCGCGGGGGCCGAGGGCAGCGCCGCCGGGGCGGAGGCGAGCAGGGCGGCGGCGGCCGCGGCCAGCGTCAGCGACTGGACACGCACGATGGGAGACCCTCTCCTGGGGGACACGGAGTCACCTGCCCCAATGTGGTGGGCCTCTGACGGTGCGTCCACCGGAGGGGGGCCGGACGATGCACGCGCACCCTCGGATCCGAGGCGGCGGATCAGGGGCGTGGCGGCACGTTCTCCGCGGGCGCCGCACGGTCGAGGGCCCGAGCCGCAGAGGGCTCCGGCCACTCGACCGCACGCGCCGGCGCGGGATCAGCGACGACAGCGGGTCCGCGCCGCGGGCAGGAACTCCCCTGATACCGGGGCGAGTTCAGGCCGCGTCAAGGATCAGCATACGTACCTCCGCCCCGCTCCGGCCATCGACCCGTCACCCCTCTTGATGTGGCCGCGTCAGCCGTGTCTTATAGGTACAGACCAATCCCGTCGAGGGAAGGCGACCCCGTGCGAGACGTTCCCCCCACCGTCCTGCGCGTGCTGGTGTGCGGCGCGCTGTTCGTACTCTCCTCCTGCGGATGGGGCGCGCCGTCGGCGGAGCAGGGCGAGCGGCTGCCCGCGGCGCCGCTCGGCGTGACCGCCGCGGCGGGCAGCGCGACCAGCGTCCACGTCATGTGGAACCTCGCCGCCGAGGACCCGCCCGTCACCCACTACGCGGTGTACCGCGGCAACACCGTGGTCGACGAGGTCCCCGGCTCGGAGCACATGGTGGACGTCACCCGGCTCGAACCGTCCACCGCCTACGTCTTCACGGTCCGGGCACGGAACGCCGCGGGGGCGCTCGGGCCGGCGAGCAAACGGGTGCGGGCCACCACCCCGGCCGCGGTCGCGGCCGACCGCACACCGCCCACCCGCCCCGGCGGCCCGCACGGCAAGGCGGTCGGCAGCCGGGCGGTCCAGCTGTCGTGGACGCGGTCGACGGACAAGGGCGGCGTGGCCTCGTACGACGTCTACCAGGGCACGTCGAAGATCCACAGCGTCGGCGGCGCGCAGACGGCGACCGTGGTCACGGGACTGCGGCCCGGCACGGCCTACGCCTTCACCGTGCGCGCCCGCGACGCGGCGGACAACACCTCGCCGGCGAGCGACACCGTCCGGCTCACCACCGCGCCGGGTTCCGACGACGGCCGGGGCACGGCGCCGAGCGCCTTCCGCGCGACGACCCACCGGGCGGACGGGGCGTACTACATCGATCTGGCCTGGATCGCGCCCGAGGTGGACGGGGTGATCAGCGAGTACCAGATCCATCTCGACGGGCACGCCGCGACCTCGCTCGTCTGGGGTGGCAACCCGCCCCACGGCACCGCCACCCACAGCTTCTACGTCGGCCGGGAGGCCGGTGTGGCCCACCGGGTCCGCCTCAGGGCGAAGCTGCCCGACGGCACCTGGGGCGGCTTCTCGGCGGAGCGCTCCGTGACGACCGGGAGCTGAGACCCGCGCACCGCCCCGGCGGGTGCGGTACGTCGCCGGGCGGCCGGGGCGGAAACACCCTCCGCGGTCCGCCGGACGATGGAATCCGTCACCTGCCCGGTCCCCGCCCGCGTGCGGACCGGGCCCGGGGCGCTTTTGCTCTCCCTGAGGCAGCACGGGCCTTCCGATCCTCGGCGGCGCATGGGAAGTACCGCCAACCGTGCCGCTGGAGGGCAGTTCCTATGCGTACCACTCAGACACTTCTCCGTTCGGGCCTGACCGTGGCCGCCGCCGCTGCGCTTCCGCTCACCCTGGCCGCCCCCGCGGCCGTCGCATGGGGTTCCGGGATCTCGGTGAGCACCAGCGGTACCTCGGTCTCGGTCACCACCAGCGCCTGTCCGAGCAACGGCAGCAGCTTCGGCAACGCGTCGCTGCTCTCCAGCGGACAGGCCAACTTCGCGCAGGGGCGGCAGATGCCGCTCACCGGCACCAGCAGCAGTCAGTCCGCGTCCTGGACGGGCGTGGGCGCCGGCACGTACACGGTCATCGTGGTGTGCGGGGACGGCTCGACGGCGGGCACCCAGTCCATCATCGTCTCGGCCCCCTCGACCCCCACGATCTCGGCGACCGCCTCGGCCTCGCCGTCACGCGGCGTCATGGGCGGTCTCGGCGGTGCCGTGAAGGACTACGGCACGGTCACCGTCGCCGGAGGCGCGGCCCTGGTCGTGACCGGCACGGTGGCGGCGGCCTGGTTCCTGCGCCGCCGCTCCAAGCCCCACCGCCTCTGACCGGACTCCGAGGTCCGCGGCACCGGGCGACCGCCCCGCCGGCTCACGTCGCCGGCGGTCGTCCGGGCCCGCCGTCGTCCGGACGGCGGGCCTCAGGCTCCGTCCAGCTCGGCGAACTCCTCGATCGCGTGGGTCAGCCACTGGGTCCAGAAGGTCTCCAGGTCGATGCCCGCGCGCAGGACGAGGTGACGCAGCCGGTCCTCGGGAGTGTCCTTTCCCGGCGGGAAGTCCCGCTCCTGGATCTCCTCGTACTCGGCCAACTGGGTCCGGTGCAGGGCGAGATGGCGGCGCAGGTCCGCCTCGACGCCCTCGGTGCCGACGACGGCCGCGGCGCGCAGCCGCAGCAGCATGGTGTCGCGCAGCGGTTTGGGGTCCTGCGAGGCGGCCGTCCACCGGGCGAGTTCGGCGCGGCCCGCGGGCAGGACCTCGTAGCTCTTCTTCTGGCCCCGGGCCGGCTGTTCCGAGGGCAGTTCCCTGATGTAGCCCTCCGCCTCCAGCTTTCCCAGCTCGCGATAGATCTGCTGGTGCGTCGCCGACCAGAAGTAGCCGATCGACCTGTCGAACCGCCGGGTCAGCCCGAGGCCCGACGAGGGCTTCTCGAGCAGGGCGGTGAGGATCGCGTGCGGGAGTGACATGGGGTCATCCTAGGGAGCGCCCGGGACACCGCCCGACGGCCGGCCGCGCGCCGCGGCACACCGCGCAAGGGACTCGCCCCGGAGGAACTCGGTGAGTCCGCCGGGGCGAGTCCGCGCGTCCCCGCGCGGCCACCGGGATGTACGCGGTGGCCGCCCGAAGCCGTGGGTCAGCGCGTGAAGGTGACGCGCTGCTCCTTGAAGGCGCCGCAGTTGGAGCCGGAGATCTGCGTGTACACGTTCTTGATCTGGCCACCCCAGTCGACGCAGTGACCCTTGCCGTACACGTACGTCGGTCCGGCGTACGACGTGAACTGCCCGTAGTCGTCGTCGCCCACGCCCGTGTCGGAGACGTAGATCCACGCGGACATGTCCACGGCGGTGCCGGGGCTGTTGCGGATGGTCGTGACGCAGTTCTTGCCGTTGGACGCGTTGTACGTCAGGTAGACGGTGCCCTGGGACCCGATGGCGGCCGAGTTCACCGTCTTGTACGCGCTGCCACAGACCTTCTGCGGTGTGGTGTTGGGCGCGGCCGAGGCGGGCGCCGCCAGCGCGGTCGAGGCCCCCATCAGCAGCGCGGCCGAGGCACCGGCCACCAGGACGGAACGGTTGAATCGCATATTTCCCCCTTGTGATCTTTGGAGGCGTTTGCTCCTGCCTGGTGTGACCCGTGGCACTCCAAAACAGTTGTGCGTCTCCATGAAAGACGCGCGAACGGAACCCCGTCTGCTGGAAGAGCCCCGGAACGCGGGGGCGACTACAGCGCCGCCGCCAGTTCGGTGCCCTGCTTGATGGCGCGCTTCGCGTCCAGTTCGGCGGCCACGTCGGCGCCACCGATGAGGTGCACGCCCCGGCCGGTGGCGCGCAGCTCCTCGTAGAGGTCGCGGCGCGGGTCCTGCCCGGTGCACAGCACGATGGTGTCGACCTCCAGGACCTGGCTGTGTCCGTCGACGGTGACGTGCAGTCCGGCGTCGTCGATCCGGTCGTACCGGACACCCGGGACCATGGTGACGCCCCGGTGCTTCAGTTCGGTGCGGTGGATCCAGCCGGTGGTCTTGCCGAGTCCCGCTCCGACCTTGGTGGCCTTGCGCTGGAGGAGGTGGACGGTGCGCGGCGGGGCCGGCCGCTCGGGGGCGGCGAGGCCGCCGGCCGCCCGGTAGTCCATGTCGACGCCCCAGCTGCGGAAGTACGTCGCCGGGTCCTCGCTCGCCTTGTCGCCGCTGTCGGTGAGGTATTCGGCGACGTCGAAGCCGATGCCGCCGGCGCCGAGGATCGCGACGCGCTCGCCGACGTGGACGTCGTCGCGCAGCACGTCGAGGTAGCCGACGACGCTCGGGTGGTCGACGCCCGGGATCTCGGGAGTGCGCGGGCTGACGCCGGTGGCGACGACCACCTCGTCATAGGGCTCCAGGGTGTCGGCGGTGGCCCGGGTGTCCAATCGGACGTCCACGCCGTGCAGTTCGAGCTGGGTGCGGAAGTAGCGGATCGTCTCGTCGAACTCCTGCTTGCCGGGGACCTTGCGGGCCACGTTGAGCTGACCGCCGATCTCGGCCGCCGCGTCGAACAGGGTGACGTCGTGGCCGCGCTCGGCGGCGCTGACGGCGCAGGCGAGGCCTGCGGGCCCGGCGCCGACGACGGCGACGCGCTTGCGCAGCCGGGTCGGCGCGAGGACGAGTTCCGTCTCGTGGCAGGCGCGAGGGTTGACCAGGCAGGAGGTGATCTTGCCGCTGAAGGTGTGGTCGAGGCAGGCCTGGTTGCACCCGATGCAGGTGTTGATGGCGTCCGGGCGCCCCGCCTCGGCCTTGGCGACGAAATCGGGGTCCGCGAGCATCGGACGGGCCAGCGAGACCATGTCGGCGTGCCCGTCGGCGAGCAACTGCTCAGCGATCTCGGGGGTGTTGATGCGGTTGGTGGTGATGAGGGGGATCCCGACGGAGCCCATGACCTTCTTGGTCACCCAGGCGTACGCGCCGCGCGGCACCGAGGTCGCGATGGTGGGGATGCGGGCCTCGTGCCAGCCGACGCCGGTGTTGATGATCGTCGCTCCGGCGGCCTCGACGGCGCGGGCGAGGGTGATGACCTCGTCGAGCGTGGAGCCGCCGGGCACCAGGTCGAGCATCGACAGACGGTAGATGATGATGAAGTCGTCGCCGACGGCCTCGCGCACGCGGCGGACGATCTCGACCGGGAAGCGCATCCTGTTCTCGTACGAGCCGCCCCAGCGGTCCTCGCGCCGGTTGGTCTGCAGCGCGATGAACTCGTTGATGAGGTAGCCCTCGGAGCCCATGATCTCGACGCCGTCGTAGCCCGCACGGCGGGCGAGGCGCGCGGCGCGCGCGTAGTCGTCGATGGTCCGCTCGATGTCCGCGTCACTGAGTTCGTTCGGCGGGAACGGGCTGATCGGGGCCTGGAGGGGGCTCGGGGCGACCAGGTCCTGGTGGTAGGCGTACCGCCCGAAATGCAGGATCTGCAGCGCGATCTTCCCGCCCTCGCGGTGCACCGCGGCGGTGATCCCGGCGTGCTGGTCGGACTCGGCCTCGGTGGTCAGCTTGGCGCCGCCCTCGTACGGACGGCCCGCGTCGTTCGGGGCGATGCCGCCCGTGACGATCAGCCCGACACCTCCGCGCGCGCGGGCGGCGTAGAACTCCGCCATGCGTTCGAAGCCGCGCTCGGCCTCCTCCAGGCCCACGTGCATGGAGCCCATGAGTACGCGGTTGGGCAGGGTGGTGAAGCCCAGGTCGAGCGGGTTCAGCAGGTGCGGGTAACGGCTCATGGGCCCCTCCGTGGGCGGTGTCGTACGTCTTTTGTAGACGACGCGACACGCATTGTGCAACTAGTTGCACAATGAGGAGGGTCACTCGGCCGACGGACGGTCGGGACCTGGCCGGGGTGCGCTTCGGGCGGTTGTTCAGCCCAGGGCGACCCGGGCCACGAGTTCCGCGACCACCTCGGGCCGGTCGATCATCACCAGGTGGCCGGCGTCGGGGACGTCGACGAGCGACACCGCGGGGCCGGCTTCGAGCGCGGCCCGTTCCACCGGCGCGAGGTCCACGTCGTCGTGGTCGCCGCGCACGACCCAGGCGGGCACACCGGAGTCACGGAGCCGGTCGACGAGGGAGCCGTACCGGTCGAGATACGCGAAGTAGTGCCGGACCGCCTTGCGGCAGAAGGCTGGATCGTTCCTCGCGAACTCGGCGGCGAGCGCCTCACGGCGCTCCTCCGGCAGATGGCCGGCCATCGCACGGGGCGTCAGTCTCAGGAGCCCCGACCAGGTCAGCGCACCGACACCGGGAACCCGTCCGAGGGTGTCGGCGATCGTCAGCGCCTTGTCCTCGTCGGACGCCGAGAAGGCCGGGGACAGCAGGACGACGGGGCCGGCGAAGTGCCCGCCGGCCGCCATCTCCAGGGCGATGTTGGCGCCGAGGCTGTGGCCGACGACGACGTCGCAGCCGCGCTCGGCGGCAAGGGTGCCCGCCAGCGCCGCGTAGTTCTCCATCGAGAGGTCCTCGGGCGGGGTGGTGCCCGCGTGGCCGGGGAGGGTCGCCGCCAGCAGCCGCACCGGCGCGGAGGCGAGCGGAGGCGCGGTCACGAGGTCGTCGTAGAACGCGGCGCTGCACAGCGCGCCGGCCAGCAGCAGCACCCGGGTGGGCGCGTCGGCCGGCCCGGACTCCTCGATCTCCCACGCGTCGAACCGCTCGGGGGCACTGCTCATGTCCGGTCCTCCCTCTGGCCTCCACGGTCAGAGGGAGTGTGGCGCGTGGGGCGGCCCGAACGGCCGATCAGGGTCCGAACGCGGCATGTCGCGCCCCCCTCCCCGACGGTCGGGGCCTTCAGGCCCGACGGTCAGGGCTTCACACCGATCACGACGTGGGCCCAGCCCTCCTCCGACACGGCGAGCCGGGCGATCAGGCCGGCGCGGGCGAAGGCCTCCACGGCGGTGGCGGCCTGGTGTTCACTCGTCTCGACCAGGAGACACCCGCCGGGGGCGAGCCAGCGCGGCGCGCCCTCGGCGACGCGGCGCACGAGGTCGAGTCCGTCAACTCCTCCGTCGAGCGCGACCAGGGGTTCGTGGTCCCGGGCCTCCGCCGGGAGCAGCCCGACCTCGTCCGTGGGCACGTACGGCACGTTGGCGGCCAGGACGTCGACGCGCCCGCGCAGGGTGTCGGGCAGGGCCGAGAACAGGTCGCCCTCGTGTACGCGGCCGGCGAACGGCGCGACATTGCGGCGGGCGCAGTGGACGGCGGCCGGATCGATGTCGGAGGCGTGCAGTTCGAGCTCGTCGAGGGACGCGGCCAGCGCGGCGCCGACCGCACCCGAACCGCAGCACAGGTCCACCACGACCGAGGCGCCGGGCGCGAGGGCCACCGCCTGCTCGACGAGGAACTCGGTGCGGCGGCGGGGTACGAAGACACCGGGTTCGAGCGTGATCCGCAGGCCGTGGAACTCCGCCCAGCCGAGGACGTGTTCGAGAGGAAGTCCGGCGACGCGGCGGTCCACCATCGCGACGGCCTCGGCCGGCGTGCGGGCGGTGGCGAGAATCAGCTCCGCCTCGTCCTCGGCGAAGACGCAGCCGGCGGAGCGGAGAGCGGCGACCACGGTGTCCGTGGCGTCGGACGAGGGCACGGAACCGGGACCATCAGGAGACAGAGGCATGAAGCCGAGGGCCTTTCGACGAACCGAAGGGCGCTCTCGCGGTCACCTGGAGACGGTGATCCGGTCGCTCACGGAGGAGAGCACCCGACCTGACACAGCGGTAATGGGTCTCACCTCCTCGGCAACTCGTCCGGCGGCGACGGTCCGCGGCCGGGACGGCCACCTTACAGGAGCGATCGGCACGCGAACGATCAGACGCCGACCGACTCCTCCAGCTCCTCCAACTCCCCCTCCGGGCCTTCCGCCGTGCGGGGCGTCGACGGCTCCGGCCGCTGCGTCCGCTCCGCCACGCCGGGGCCCTGCGCGGCGTGCCGGCCGCGCGACCGCTCGACGACACCGGCGACGGCGGTCACCACCAGGCCGGCCGACAGCCAGCCCACGAGCGTCCCCACGGTGCCGGAGAGCCCGTCACCGTCGAAGTAGAGGAGGCTCCGGACGCCCTCGACGAAGCCCGCGCCGTTCCAGAAGGAATGCAGGGTGCCGAAGAAGCCGTTCTGGAGCTCCGGCCGGAACAGGCCGCCGGAGCTGGTGAAGTTGAGCATCACGAACAGCACCATCATCGCGAGCGTGGTCCACCGCTTGAGGAAGGTGTGGAGTCCGACGCCGACGAAGAGGATGCCGGCGGAGTAGAGCCAGCTCATCGCCCAGACGGCGGTGAGGTCGTGGTGCGCGAGGTGGAAGACCGGACCGGCGAGCGCCGCACCGATGCCGCTCACCACGGCGGAGACCCCGACGGCGAGCAACGCCCGTACGCGCAGGGCCAGTCCGGCGCCCGCGGCGCCGAGCGCGGCGACGGAGGCGTAGGAGCCGATGCTGAGCGCGATCAGCAGGAAGAACAGGCCCTGCCCGGTGGGGTCGTCGTCGACGGGTGCGGCGACGTCGGTGACCTTCAGGGGCAGACCCTGCTGCGCGGCGACCGGCGTGAAGACCTGCTCGACGGCGGTGGCGCCCATGTCGGAGGCGGCCGTGGCCACGACCAGTTCGGGCGCCTTGGCGCTCGGCACGTACGCGCCCGTGATGTCACGGGACTCGAGGAGGTCCACGGCCCGGTCGCGGTCCGTGACGGTGCGGACGTCGAGCTTGTCCCCGGCCCGGTCCTTGACCGTCTGCGCGAAGGCCTTGGTCTCGGGGCCGCTGCCGACCACGGCGACGGGAAGGTGGTGGGGCTCCGGCGTCACGAACGCACCCATGTAGGCCAGCCCCATGCCGAGACACATCAGCAGCGGGGTGACCAGGTGCGTGAGCACATGGCGCAGGGCCGGTGAGCGCAGTTCGGTGAGCACGCGCACTCCTTTGGTTGGCATATACAACTCTCTATCCAGTTGTACTATACAACCAGGACTGGGAAGGGAGGTCCCGTGAGGGCATCCGAAGGCTCCGATGAGAGCGTTGTCACCATCGGGACGCCGTCCACGACGGACGGCGGGGCACACGACGGCCCGGCGGCGGTCGGCACGACGGCCGACGCGGCGGTCGAGACCATCCAGCGCGAGATGACCGTGTTCGCCCGGCGGGCCCGCGCCTCGGCGGGCCGCATGCACCCCGAGCTGTCCCTGGTCTCGTACACCCTGCTCGGGCATCTGGAGGAGGTCGGCGGCTGCCGGGCCACCGACCTCGCCGCGCACTACGCACTCGACAAGTCGACGGTGAGCCGGCAGGTGGCGGCGCTGGAGCGGGCCGGGCTCATCGAGCGGCGCACGGACCCCGAGGACCACCGAGTCCAGGTGCTGCATCTGACCGGCACGGGCACCGAGATCCTCGCGCAGGTCACCCGCAGCCGCCGGGTCGCGTTCCGGGAGCGGCTGACGGGCTGGCCCGAGGAGGACCTCGCCCGCTTCGCCGCCTATCTGCTGCGCTACAACGCCACGGGCACGGACCTCGCCGCGCCGGGCGGACCGGCCGGCGGACCGCCCGGCCGCTGAGCCGACGGCCTCGCGGCCGGTCCTGGCTCAGCGGCGGAGGGTCACCCCACGCCCACGGTCCGCCCGTCGTCCAGGCGCTCGGGCACGCGTGCGGCCAGGAACCGGGTCGGACGGCGGAGCCGGAAGCCCAGGGACTCGTAGAGCCGGATGGCGTTGGTGTTGCCCGCGCCGGTGTGCAGGAAGGGCGTCTCGCCGCGCTCGCGGATGCCGTACGCGACGGCCAGGATCAGCCGCCCGGCCAGACCCTTGCCCCGGTGGGCGGGGTCGGTGCAGACCGCGCTGATCTCGGTCCAGCCCGGCGGATGCAGCCGCTCCCCCGCCATCGCGACCAGGGCACCCTCGTGGCGAATGCCGAGGTAGGTGCCGAGTTCGACGGTGCGGGGCAGGAACGGGCCGGGCCGGGTGCGTTCCACCAGGTCGAGCATCTCGGGGACGTCGGCGGGGCCGAGGAGCACCGCCTCGGGGTCCGGCGCCGCCACGAGCGCTTCGTCGACGAGCTGGACGCCCTCGATGCTGAACGTCACCTCCCAGCCCTCCGGCGTCGCTCCGACGTAACCGGCGAGGGGGGCCTCGCCTCCGGGGCCCACCAGGGCCGCCAGGTCCGCCCAGTCGTCGGCGTCGGGTTCGTCCGGGAGTGCCAGCCAGGGCGACACGTCCACCGGGTACCGCAGGACGCGCCCGCGCCGTTCGGCGAAGTGGGCGTGCGGGCCCGTGAGGGAGCCGAGGGCCGGGTTGTCGAGGGGGTGCGTGCTCACGCGGCCACCTCGATCACGATCTTGCCGCGGGCGTGCCCGTCCTCGACGGCGCGCAGTGCCTCGCCGGCGCGGTCGAGCGGGAACGTCCGGGTGACGAAGGGGCGCAACGTGCCGTCGGCGGCGAGCCGGCCCACCTCGTCGAGCACGGCCGCCGTACGCGCCCGTTCGACTCCGGTGCCGCCCAACTTCGCGACCGTCTCGCGGTCCGCGCCGGTGATCAGTTTCGTGACGTCGACCAGCGCGGACGCCGCCTCTTCCAGCGCCTCTCCCCCGACGAGGTCGAACACGCCGTCCACGCCGTCCGGCGCCGCGGCGCGCAGCCGCTCCGCGAGGCCGGGCCCCGACGGGACGTGCACCGCGCCGAGCGACTCGACGAAGTCCTTCTTGCCCGCGCTCGCGACCCCGACGACACGCAGCCCCGCGTCCCGCGCGATCTGCACGGCAGCCACACCCACTCCACCGCCCGCTCCGGTGATCAGCAGGGTGGCGCCCTCGGGAAGGCCGAGCTGACGGATGCCGTCGTACGCGGTCGCCGCCGCGACGGGCAGCGCCGCCGCGTCCGTGAACGACAGGCCGGCGGGCTTGCGGGCGGTGACGGCGACAGGCAGCAGGGCGTACTCGGCGTATCCGCCGTCCACCGGGTTGCCGAAGACCTCGTCCCCGACGGCGAACCCGGTCACGCCGGCGCCGGTCTCCACGACGACTCCCGCGACCTCGTTGCCGAAGACGGCGGGCAGCGGGCGCGGCTCGCCGCCGGGACGGCGGTGCCCGGTGCGCTGCTTCCAGTCGACGGGGTTCACACCGGCGGCGCGCACCGCGACGAGGACCTCGCCGGGTCCGGGGCTCGGCCGGTCCCGCTCCACCAGGGCCTCGGCCTCCGGGCCCCCGTAGCGGGTGAAGACGTACGCCTTGGGCATCTGCTCCCTCACTCTCCCTCGCTGTCGTCACCGGTCGCCGCGGCCCGCTCACCCGGTGTGGGTGTACGGGCCACCGGAGTCGGCTTCAGCAGCAAGGATGATCGCGGCGCGGCTATTCCCGGCCGCCGGGAGAGTTCATACGGCCGCAATGATCAGCACGCCGCCAGGACGCGGCGCGAGGAGGAGCGGTGGGCCCGCTCGCGTCCCGAGCGGGCCCCGGCGAGGGCTTCACGCGTGCGGAACGATCACGACCGGGCAGGTGACGTGGTGGATCAGGGTCTGTACGGCGTGGCCCAGCCGCTCGCCCGCGCGGCGGCCGACCACCAGCAGCCCGGCCCCGGTGCAGGCGCTCAGGAGGTGGTGGCCGGAGCGTCCCCGGACGACCTGCTCCGCGACCGGCGTGTCCGGGAACCGGCGGCGCCACGGCCGCAGGACGCCCGCCAGGGTGTGCCGCCGGGCGTCCTCCTCGTCGGGCGCGTCACCGGACGCACCGGCGCTCGTGGCGTCGTCCCGCGTGAGCGGCGTCCAGGCGTGCACCACGTGCAGGGGAGCCCCGCGGACGGCCGCGGTGTCGAAGGCATGGCCGATCAACCGGTCGGCGGGGCGCTCCAGGCCGAGGCCGAGGACCACGGGACGGTAGGCCGCGGCGCTCGGAGAGGCACCCGCGGGCACGGGAACCCGTTCGTCCCCGGGGAGTTCACCCGCGGGCACGAGGACCACCGGGCGTTCGGCGCCCGCGGCGACGGCCAGGGCGACGGACCCGGCCGGGAAGCCGGCGGCGCCCGTGTGGTCGGTGTGGCCGCGGGAGCCGAGCACGAGTGTCTGCGACACGGCGGCCGCCTCGATGAGCGCGGGGACGACCGCCGTCTCGGCGCCCCGCGCGACGATGTCCAACGCGGGGTGGGCGTAGGAGAGCTGGATGGCCGCGCGGTCGAGCGGGGACCTCGTCCGGCCGGCCGGCACGTCGACGTCCGGGACGCGCACGGGCACGTGCGGCCGTGGACTCGCGTGCAGCAGGCGCAGCGGGAGCCGGCGGCGTCCGGCTTCGCGGGCCGCCCAGTCGGCCGCGTCCAGACTGGCTCGCGATCCGTCGATCCCCACGGTGATGGTGCGAGTGCCGGGGTTCATTCTGCTGCCTCTCGTCTCTGGTCGTTCGAGGTGGCCGGTCGGCGTCCCTCACACCGGAGTCGGGCGCATGAGCCGGTCCGCCGACGGGCAGGTGTATCCGGCCGACGGCGGGGCAGCCGGGTTGCACCGGGTGTCTCGGCGGAGGCGGCCGGAGTCACGTCATCGGGGCTCCTGTTCGCCGACTCGGTGGTACGCGGGTTCCACGGCGGGCGCGGATCAGTCGTACGGCGTCGTAATCGGCGCGGTGATGGACTTCCGGCACCGGGCGCGGTAGGCCGGGAGAGGTCTTCCGGCGCGGTGCGGGGTCTGTTCGGCCGGGCGTCCGTGGCGGCGCACGGCAGTGAGGAGGGGACATGCGAACCCGGGTGCTCGGCTGGCGCTGGCGGCGCAACTCCCTGAGGCGCCGGTCCGACGTCGTCGAGGCATGGTGCGTGCTGGTCGTCGGCGTTCTGCTGCTGGTCGGCGCACCGCTGGCCGGGGCGGCGGCGGGATGGTGGACGTACGACGTGGCCCACGCCGAGGCGACCGCACAGCGCGCCACGCTGCACCGGGTCCGCGCCGTCCTCGTGGACGACACACCGGCGGCGGTGCCCGCGACGCCGGGGGGCATCCAGCGCTCCTTCCCCGCCCTGGTCCGCTGGACCGCGACGGACGGACAGGTGCGGACGGACCTCGTGCGGGTGCCCTCGGGCGTGCGGGGCGGTGCGCGCATCGACGTCTGGACGGACGCCCGGGACCGGATCGTGCGCGCGCCGTCGAGTACATCCGTGATCTGGCAACGTGCCCTGGCCGTGGGCCTGTTCACCGCCCTGGGTACGGTCCTCGCCCTCCTCGTCACCCGGCTCTGCGTGCGCCGGTCCGTCGATCGCAGACGGCTCGACCAGTGGGCGCGCGACTGGGCGCTGACCGAACCCGGGTGGACGCGGCGCACGGCCTGACCTGTGGCTCCCGGAGGCCCGAGCCGGGCCGGACCGGCGGGAGTGCCGCCTCCCGGGGAAGCCGTGGCTGGCCCCCGAGGCCGCACGTACGGTGTGATCACCCCGCATCCCGTACGCCGAAAGGTGGTCCTCGATGGCCTTGTTCGACCTCCCCCTCGACGAACTCCGCGCCTACCGCAGCACGTCCGCGGAGCCCGAGGACTTCGACGCCTTCTGGGCCCAGACGCTCCAGGAGGCGAGGGAGCACGAACTCGCCGCGCGTTTCGAGCCGGTGGAGACCCCGCTCACGACCGTGCGGACCTTCGACGTCGCGTTCGCCGGGTTCGGCGGGCATCCGGTCAAGGGCTGGCTGACCGTGCCGTCCGGGGCGGACGCGCCGCTGCCGACGGTCGTCGAGTTCGTCGGGTACGGCGGCGGGCGCGGGCTCGCGCACACCCACCTGCTGTGGGCCTCGGCCGGATACGCGCACTTCGTGATGGACACCCGGGGTCAGGCCAGCGCCTGGGGCGGCGGCGGGACTCCGGACCCGGTGGGCAGTGCTCCCGCCTTCCCGGGCTTCATGACACGCGGGGTCGAGGACCCCGAGACGTATTACTACCGCCGTCTGTTCACCGACGCGGTGCGGGCCGTGGAGGCGGCCCGTTCGCATCCGCTGGTCGACAGGGCGCGGGTCGCGGCGCTGGGCGGCAGCCAGGGCGGGGGCATCGCGATCGCGGCCGGGGGCCTCGTGCCGGACCTCGCCGCGGTACTGCCCGACGTGCCGTTCCTGTGCGACTTCCCGCGGGCCACGGTGGTCACGGACCGCTCGCCGTACCGGGAGATCGGCAACTACCTGAAGACCCATCGCGGGCGCACCGGACAGGTGTTGCGCACGCTGTCGTACTTCGACGGGGTGCACTTCGCCGCACGCGGCCGGGCGCCCGCGCTGTTCTCGGTGGCCCTGGAGGACCAGACCTGCCCGCCGTCGACGGTCTTCGCCGCGTACAACTCCTGGGCGGGCGGGGAGAAGCGGATCGAGGTGTACGACTTCAACGACCACGAGGGCGGCGGCCCCTACCAGCAGGCGGCCCAGCTCGACTGGCTCCCCGCACACATCTGAACCGGGCGCGGGGACGGGCGCGGCGGCCGGGGTGGCGTCCGTCCGTCGCGCGTCTTCCCTCCAGTCCGACCAGTCGGTACGTTCAACGGGCCCGAACCCGCCCCCCGGTTCACCCGCGGACGCCCCTCGGAGAACTCATGCCCCAGCCGGTCCCCCCGATCGACGGCCACTGCGATCCCCGCTTCTCGGCGGTACGGACCGCGTTCGAGGAGAACTTCCGCGACCGCGACGAGTTGGGCGCCGCCGTGTCCGTGAGGCTCGGCGGGGAGACCGTCGTGGACCTGTGGGGCGGCTGGGCCGACGCGGCCCGCACCCGAGCGTGGGAGCGGGAGACGCTGGTCAACGTCTGGTCGACCTCGAAGGGGCCGACCGCGCTGTGCGCCCACCTTCTCGCCGACCGGGGACTCCTGGACCTCGACGCCCCGGTGGCCGTGTACTGGCCGGAGTTCGCGGCGGCGGGCAAGGAGGACGTCCTCGTACGGCATCTGCTGTCGCACCGGGCCGGGCTGTCGGGGCTGCGCGAGCCGCACTCGTTCGCGCAGCTCTGCGACTGGGAGCTGACCGTGGGGCGGCTCGCCGCGCAGGAACCGTGGTGGGAGCCGGGGACCCGGTCCGGCTATCACGCGCTGACGTTCGGGTTCCTGGTCGGCGAGGTGGTACGCCGGGTGTCGGGGCTGCTGCCCGGCGCGTTCCTGGAGCGGGAGGTGACGGGGCCGCTCGGGATCGACTTCACGATCGGGCTGCCCGAGAAGGAGGCCGGGCGAGCCGCGGAGCTGGTGCATCCGCGGGCCGCCTCCGTCAGTGAACAGGCTGCGGTTCTCTCCCAGTTGGCGCCCGCCGCGCTGGCGGCCCTCACCAACCCGGCGGTCGGCGCCGCCGAGGCGAACACCGCGCGGTGGCGGGCGGCCGAGATACCGGCCGCGAACGGCCACGGCACGGCCCGGGCGGTCGCCGCTCTGTACGGGATTTTCGCGTCGAAGGGCGCCCACGGCTCCCGGCAGGTGCTGACCCCGGCGGCGGCCGAACGGGTGCGCGAAGGACAGGGCGGCTGCGTCGACCTCGTGCTGGGGGCGGGGTTCGCGCACGAGACGGAGGTGGGGCTCGGGTTGTGGCTGAGCGGGGCCAACGGCTCGTACGGTCCGAACCCGAGGGCTTTCGGACACGACGGGTTCGGGGGCTCCTGCGGGCTCGCCGACCCGGAGGCGGGCGTGTCATTGGGGTACGTGATGAACCGCATGGGCCCGCACATCGCAGACGACCCAAGGAAGTCCGCCCTTGTCGACGCGCTGTACAACGCGCTCGGAGGGTCTCCCGTGCGGTCCGGCGACGCGGACTGAAACCGGCCGAAGTCTCCGGCCGCTCTTTCCAAGTGGTTTAGACCAATGCTAGATGTGGTGGCGCAATGAGCCCGCACGGCTACGTCGAGTCACCACACAGGAGGCGCGGACATGGCCCGCACCACCCACACGTCCGACCACGAACCGCTCTACGCCCGCGTCGCCACGCAGCTGCTCGGCGAGCTGCGCGACGGGTCCGTTCCGCCCGGCGAACGCCTCCCGGCGGAGCGGGAGTTGGCCGCCCGGTTCGGCGTCAGCCGGGAGACCGTACGGCAGGCCCTGCAGTTGCTGCGGCGCAGCGGCCAGGTCTCCACCGACCGGCGCGGCAGCCACGCGACCCTGTCCGGGGGGCCCGCCGAACCCGTACCGTCCCTCGACTTCCCTGTCGGAGCGCACACCGGTCAGCCCTGCGCGCGCCGCCGGACCTCGGTGACCTGGGAGACTCCCCCGCCCGAGCACGCGAAGGCCCTCGGACTCGCCCCGCGGCGCGCCACGTTGGTCCACCGCTACGAGTCGGCCGCCCCGGACGGCAGCGGGCTGCGGACGGCCGTCACGTCCTTCTCCGCGATCGCCGTGTCCGAGGTCGAGGAGCTGGCCCGCTACCGCGACCGCGCGGACGGCCACGCCTCGGCCCAGCTGTCGCGCGCCTACGACTGGATGCGCAAGGCGGGCCTGACCCTGCACCACCGGGACGCCATCACCCGCCTCCCCCAGTCCGTCCGGGTCACGCGGCGCGTGCACGACCAGTACGACCGCCCGCTGGAGATCACCGACCTCACCGTGGACGCCCAACAGGACGCTCTCGTCTACGAGTTCACGCTGCCGGCCGCCTGATGGACCGCGGGGTCCCCGGGGCCCTCGCCCCGGGGACCCGTCGCGCCGGGCCGGGTGGCCACGACCATCCGGGCCCGCGGGGCGCCGTCCTTCCGGCGGCCGAACTCGGGCAGCGCGTGCAGTTCCGTCCGGAACCCGGCCCGCGCCAGCTCGCGTCGCACGTCCGCGAGCCGGAACTCCCGGTAGTACATGACGAACGGGGGACGCAGGACGGCGTTGCGCACCCGCATCACCGAGTCGAAGCCGAGCAGTGCCCAGTACCAGGGCGAGCCGATCCGCGGCGGCGCGGCGACCGGGAAGGCGAAGCGTCCGCCGGGTCGCAGCGCCGCGTGGACCCCGGCGAACAGGCCCGGCAGTTCGTCCGGAAGGAAGTGCCCGAACGCGCCGAAGCTGACGACCAGGTCGAAGGCGGACCCGAAGGGCAGTGCGCGGGCGTCACCGCGCACCCAGGAGACGGCGGGCGAACCACTGCCCGGTGCCGCCCCGGACGGAGAGGCGCCGGCGGTGAGCCGCCGGCGTCCGACCGTGAGCATCCCGGCGCTGATGTCGACGCCGGCCACGCGGTCACGGCACAGCTCCCGCAGGACCTCCATGCCCGCCCCGGTTCCGCAGCACAGGTCGAGTCCCGCGCCGAACGGCCCCAGCGGTTCCAGCGCCCGCCCCACCGCGTCGAGGATCGTGTCCGGCGTCCGGAACGGTGTGTGGTCGAACTTGGGCGCCAGGAGGTCGTAGCCGTGCTCGACGGACGAGAGGGCCTGCACGGTCAGTTCACGGAGGGTGGGACCTTGCGGGGAGAACATCTCGCCGAGCATAGAGCCACCGGGGCCCGGGCGGCGCGCTCGTCGGACAGGGTCAGCCCCCGAGGCGCAGTCCGGCGAGCCAGATGTCCGGGGCCCCGGGATCCGGCCGCCCCGGCTCCCGGGGCGGGTCCGACGGGAGGGCGGCACCGGCCCGCGGCCGGGCGTGGCGCGCGAACAGGGCGCGGAGGCTGTTCCGGCCGCCGGCGCGCGGGCCGGTCGGTGGGGTGGTGGTCGGCGATGTGGTCATCGGATCCTCCTGGGGCGTCGGGTGGTCGGTGCCGACACCTCCCGGCCGACGGCGCGCGAGGTGTCCTCATCCCACCGACGAAGGGGCCCTAGGCGGATCGACACTCCGCGAGCCGTTTCTCCAGGAAGCGTCGCTCGGCCGCGTTCTCCACGAGGTCGAGCGCCCGCTCGTAGGCCGTGAGGGCCTCCTTCGTCCGCCCGTCGCGGCGCAGCAGGTCCGCGCGCGTGGCGGGGAGGAGGTGGTATGCGGCCAGCTCGCCCTCCTCCTCCAGTTCGGCGACCAGCGCGAGTCCGGCGTCGGCTCCGTCGGCCATGCCCACGGCGACGGCGCGGTTGAGCCGGACGACGGCGGAGGGGACGAAGCGCCGGAGCTCGCCGTAGAGGGCCGCGATGTCGGCCCAGTCGGTGTCGCCGGCCGTCGCGGCGGTGGTGTGACAGGCGGCGATGGCGGCCTGGATCTGGTACGGGCCGGGGCGGCCCCGGCGCAGGACGGCCTCCAGGAGTGCCGCGCCCTCGTCGATCTCGGCCCGGTCCCACGCGGCGCGGTCCTGGTCCTCCAGGGTGACGAGGTCGCCCGCCGCGTCGACGCGCGTGTCGCGCCGGGCGTCGTGCAGCAGCAACAGGGCGAGCAGGCCGAGGACTTCGGGCTCGTCGGGCATCAGCCGGGCCAGCACGCGGGCCAGCCGGATCGCCTCGGCGCACAGGCCGGCGCGCACCAGGTCGGCGCCGGTGCTGGCCGCGTACCCCTCGTTGAACAGCAGGTACACCACGCCGAGGACGCCGGTGGTGCGCTCGGGCAGCAGATGCGCGGGCGGTACGCGGTACGGGATGCCCGCGTTGCGGATCTTGCGTTTGGCGCGCACCAGCCGCTGGGCCATGGTCGCCTCGGGGACGAGGAAGGCCCGCGCGATCTCGGGTGTGGTCAGGCCGGCCAGGGTGCGCAGGGTGAGTGCCACCCGGGCCTCGATGGGCAGCGCGGGGTGGCAGCAGGTGAAGATCAGCCGGAGCCGGTCGTCCTGGACGCCGCTGTCGTCCTCGGACTCCGGGTCGCGGGGTCCGTCGTCGCGTGCCAGCACCGCCACCTCCCGCAGTTTCTGCGCGCCGACGGCCTCCCGGCGCAGTACGTCCAGGGCACGGTGGCGCGCGGTCGTGGTCAGCCAGGCACCGGGGCGGCGCGGCACTCCGTCGCGCCGCCACCGGTCGAGGGCCTGGGCGAAGGCGTCCTGAGCGCACTCCTCCGCGAGGTCCCAGTCGCCGGTCACCCGGATGAGGGTGGCGACGACCTGGCCCCATTCCTCGTGGAAGGCGGCGGCGACCGCCTTCTCGACGTCCTCGTTCACTCCCAGACCGGCCGTACCTCCACCGATCCGCCGCCGAGCGCGGCCGGATGGCGGGAGGCGAGGGAGATGGCCTCGTCGAGGTCGGCGACGTCGATGATGTCGATGCCCGCGACGTACTCCTTCGACTCGACGAACGGCCCGTCGGTGAGCAGGACCTCGTCGCCCTGGACGCGGACCGTGGTGGCGTCCGCGGCCGGCCGCAGCCGGGCGCCGCCCTTGACGATGTCGCGGGTGCGGACCTCGTCGATGTACGACAGGAAGCGGGGGTCTTCGGCGAGTTCCTCGGGGCTGAGTTCCTCGCCGCCGACGGGCGTGCAGATGAACAGGGCGTACTTCATGACCGGTCCTCCTCGGCTCCGGGGCCGTCGGTGCCGGCCGGCACCGACCTGTGCTGGTGGACGATCTGCCAGCGGTCGCCCGCCTCCCGGTAGCCCGTGGTGACGCGTTCCGTGGTGTCCAGCGTCCCGCCGTCGGCGAGCGTGGCGCGTGTCCGCACCAGCGCGTGGCTGAAGGCGATGCTCTCGTCGACGCGGAGGCGGTAGTCGGACACCTCGCGCTCGACGGGCCCGGTGATCGTCGAGAACCGGAGCTCCTCGGCCTTGCGGAGGGCGTCGATCCCGCTCTGTTCCTGGCCGCTCACGGAGTGGAAGACGTCGACGTCCGGGGCGTAGCAGGCCATCGCGCGCTCGACGTCGCGCTCGCGGGCGGCCTCGGTCAGCTCCGTCTCGAGGCGACGGATCGCGGTCTCGGCCTCCTCCTCGTCCCAGAACGCGCGGACCTCCATGGCGCCGACAGACGCGACCGGGTGCTTCGCGGCGGCCGCCACGGCCTCCTCCAGGGTGGCGCAGTCGAGGACGTCGAAGCCGGCGATGTACTCCTTGGTCTCGGCGAACGGGCCGTCGGTGCGCAGCACTTCGCCGTCGCGGACGCGGACGGTCACCGCGTCGGCCGGCGGCCGCAGCCGGTGGCCGTGCAGCCGTACCTCGTGCTCGACGCTCAGTTCCTCCACCCAGGGTTCGACGGGCGCCGTGCCCGACCAGTCGGCGGTGTCGTCGCCGCAGACGAGCAGCATGTACTTCATGGTTCCTCCAGGTGCTCAGGGGCTTCCTACACCCCACCGACGAACGGGGTCACGGCGAATCGACAGGGACCGCGAAGTTTTTTTCTCTCCGACCAACGGACCGGCGAAGCCGCAGGTCAGGGGCGGGCGGCGCCTGGCCGGACCGGCAGGGCACGGACGCTGTTCCCCACGAAGCTGGCGTGCCGGGTCAGGTCCCTCTCGGGCACGGCGAGGTCGAGGTCCGGGAAGCGGGTGAAGAGCCGCCGCAGGGCGATGGTGGCCTCCATCCGGGCGAGCGGGGCGCCGAGGCAGTAGTGGGCGCCGTGCCCGAGGGAGAGGTGGCGCACGGCGCCGGTCCGGCGGGCGCGGGTGACGTCGAAGCGGTCGGCGTCCGCTCCGTGCGCGGCCGGGTCGCGCCCGGCGGCCGAGTATCCGGCGAGGACCGGGGTGCCCCGGGGGATGACGGTGCCGTCGAGGGTCAGGTCCCGTACGGGGTAGCGGAACGGGAAGTAGCTCACCGGCGCGTCCCAGCGCAGCGTCTCCTCGACGACGTCCGCCCAGTCCGCCTCGCCCCGCAACACCGATTCCAGCTGGTCCCGGTGCCCGCAGAGCGCCCGTACGGCGTTGGTGATCAGGTTCAGGGTGGTCTCGTGCCCGGCGATGATCATGAGGACGAGGGTGCCGATGAGTTCCTGCTGGCTGAGCCGGTCGCCCTCCTCGTCCCGGGCGGCGATCAGCGCGCTGGTGAGGTCGTCGCCGGGGTTCTCGGCACGTGCGGCCGCCACCGCGGCGAGCACGGCGACGAGTTCGCGGTTCGCGGCGACGACCTGCTCGGGACCGATGTCGGTGGCGACGACCTGGTTGGACAGGTGGTGGAGCCGGTCGAGGTACGCGGCCTCCACTCCGAGGAGTTCACCGATGACGCCCATCGGCAGCGGCAGCGCGAAGTGCCGGCGCAGGTCGGCCACTCCCCCGCCGTCCCGGGCCGCCGCGTCCAGGTTGTCGAGCAGACGGTCCGTCAGGTCCACGATGCGGGGCCGCAGTTGCTCCACCCGGCGGGTGGTGAAGGCCTTGCTGACCAGGGAGCGCAGCCGCCGGTGGTCGTCACCGTCCGCCGTCGTCATCCCCTGCACGGTGGCGAAGGTCAGCAGCGGCCATCCGGCGGTGACGTGTCCTTCGCGCAGCGCGGTGAAGTGCTCGGCCCCCTTGGCGACGTCGGGGTGGGCGAGGAACTCCCGCAGCGCTTCGTGTCCGAGCACCGCCGCGCCCTCCACCTCGCCGGGCAGCAGCACCGTCGCGACGGCGCCGCGCGCGAGCAGCCGTGCGTTGTCGGCGTGCGGACAGCCGCCGGCGGGGTCCGGGCGGTGCGGCGTGCGGGACGGGTTGTCCACCGGGTTCTCCTTGCTGCGGGCCGAGTTGACGGTCGCACGACACCGTCGGCGTCCTGCGACGACCGATTGTGTCCGCTCGGAGCGGCGCGCGCAGTACCTCCGGGAAGGCTTTCGGGCCGCGGGGAATCCGCGTCCGGGATTCGGCCGGAAAGGGTCAGCTGTCGAGGTCGTCGGCGAAGTGCCGGAAACCGTGCCGGTCCCGGTGCATGCCCCAGAGGGTCTCCGCGAGCGCGTCCGGGTCCTTGCGGGGGTGTCCGGGGCTGATGGCGCCGGGGATGATCAGCTGTCCGACGTGGATGCCGTCGGGGGCGAGGGTGTCGTGCAGCAGATGGCCGTAGGCGCTCTCCGCGGCGAACGCGATCGACGTGCCCGCGCGCTCGGGGTGCGGGATCACCGCGCTGCCGCCGTTGACGAACAGGACGGTGCCGCGGCCGAGGGAGCGCATTCCGGGCAGCACCTGGCGTACCGCGGTCACGGGTCCGTAGAGGGAGAACTCGATCGGTCCGACGAGGTCGTCGGGGCGGGTCTCCAGGACCGGCCGCATGAAGTCGGGGTGCGGGATCGGGCTGTACTGCAGCACCTCGATGGGGCCCAGCGCCTCGGGCACGGCCTCCAGCGCCGCGGCGAGCGCCTTCGGGTCGCGTACGTCCGCGGCGAAGCCCCGCGCCGTGAGGCCCGCGTCCGCGAGCTCGGCGGCCAGCGCGTCCACCCGCTCCTGGTCGCGCGAGACGAGGGCGATGCCGAAGCCCTCGCGGCCGAACCGCCGGGCGACGGCCGTGCCGAGTCCGGGGCCTGCTCCGATGACGGCGATCGTGGTCATGTCCTCACCTCGGGTGGTCTGTGCGGATCGAAGGGGGCGGCGGGCTGCTCGAAGGTGGCCAGTTCAGCGTAGGTGCGCCGGCGCCGAACCGACACCGCGGAATAGGTGGAACCACCGGCACGTTGACACCCTCGAACACCACCCGCCGAGAGGCCGGTCACTGTCGGGCCCGCCACACCGGTGGTACGGTGGCCACAGCACTTGTGTACGCCTCCTCGTCAAGGCGCCGGTGCCGGTTCGTTTCCTTCTCGCTGACACGCCGTCGATTCCGACCGCGGACCAGCTTTCTCGCACCACCTCCCGTGCACGACCAGGGACGCGTTCCCGTCGTACCCGAGGTGATGCTCCCGCCGCCCCGAGGCGCGCCCCGCGCCCTCCCTTCCGCGGCTCCTCCCCCCTTCCTTCCGCATGTCCCATGCGTCCCGTCCCCGAGAGGACACCCCATGACCACCACACTCGAACGCCCCCCTGTACAGGAGCAGCCCCGGACCCAGACCGCCGGCGGTGTCCTCGACATCGACGGCAACGGGAAGGGGCACCTGCGCTCCGCCGACTGCCTGCCCTCGTCCGCCGACCTCCAGGTCTCCCCCGCGCTCGTCCGCCGACACGGCCTGCGCAAGGGCGACACCGTCGAAGGCGTACGCGGCGGGCCCCGCACCCTCACCGAGATCCGGAGCGTGAACGGCCGCTCCCCCGAAGAGCTGCGCCACCGCCCGCACTTCCGCGACCTCACCCCGCTCCACCCGCGCGACCGGCTGCGTCTCGAACACCCGGCGAGCGGAGCCGCCGGACGGGTCGTCGATCTGTTCGCACCGGTCGGCAAGGGCCAGCGCGGCCTGATCGTCGCGCCGCCCAAGACGGGCAAGACGGTCCTGCTCCAGCAGATCGCCGCCGCCGTCGCCGGCAACCACCCCGAATGCCACCTGATGGTGGTGCTGCTCGACGAGCGGCCCGAGGAGGTCACCGACATGCGGCGTTCCGTGCGCGGCGAGGTCTTCGCCTCCACCTTCGACCAGACGCCCCGGCAGCACATCGCGCTCGCCGAACTCGTCGTCGAACGGGCCAAGCGGCTCGTCGAGGCGGGCCAGGACGTCGTGATCCTGCTCGACTCCCTCACCCGGCTGTGCCGCGCCCACAACAACGCGGCCTCCGCCGGCGGCCGCACCCTCAGCGGCGGTGTCGACGCCGCCGCGCTCCAGGGCCCCAAACGGCTGTTCGGCGCCGCACGCCTCGCCGAGGAGGGCGGCTCCCTCACCATCCTCGCCACCGCCCTGGTCGAGACCGGCTCCCGCGCCGACGAGTACTTCTTCGAAGAGCTGAAGGGCACCGGCAACATGGAGCTCCGGCTCGACCGGACCCTGGCCTCCCGCCGCGTCTTCCCCGCCGTCGACATCAACCCGTCCGGCACCCGCCGCGAGGAACTGCTCCTTCCCGCCGCCGAGTTGCAGACCGTACGCGGACTGCGCCGCGCCCTGCAGACCCGAGACGGCCAGACCTCCCTGGAGACACTCCTGGAGCGCCTGCGTGCCACGCCCGACAACGCGGCCTTCCTGCGACAGGTGCAGCCCACCCTGCGCTCCTGACCTCTCCCGTTGCGGCATCCGGGTGCTCGGCGCCGTCACTCGGCCCGGGCAGCCCGGCGTGTCGGGCCTCCGTTCCTACGTTTGCGGTATGACCATCGGATTCTCATTCCGGACTGCCGCCTCTCGTTCCGCGGTCTCCCGCGTCGCCGCCCGCTGTTCCGCCCTCTGCGTGGCCGGCGCGCTGGCCGTCACGCCGGGGCAGGCCGCCGCCCTGTCCGGTGCGGACCCGGGGACACCGCGGCCCACGGTCGCCCCGCCCTCGTCGCTCTACCAGGAGGGGACCCAGGCGCGGCTGAAGGCCGGCGCTCCCGCCGTTCCCGAGGACATCTCCGCGCTGTCCTGGCTGGTCGCCGACGCCCGTACCGGGGACGTGCTCGCCGCCCACGACGCCCACCGGGCGCTGCCGCCGGCCAGCACCCTCAAGACGCTCTTCGCGCTCACCGTCCTCCCGAGTCTGCCCGGAGGCATCCGGCACACCGTCACCGAGCGCGAGCTGGAGGGCATCGGTCCGGGCAGCAGCATGGTCGGTGTCGCCGAGGGAAACACCTACCGCGTCGCAGACCTGTGGCGCGGGGTCTTCCTCAACTCCGGCAACGACGCCGTCCACGTCCTCGCCTCGATGAACGGCGGCTGGACGAGCACGGCCACCCAGATGCAGGCGAAGGCCCGCGCTCTCGGCGCCCGCGACACCCACGTGGTGTCGCCCGACGGCTACGACATGCCGGGGCAGGTGTCGTCGGCGTACGACCTGGCGGTCTTCGGCCGCGCCGGGCTGCGCAACGCCGACTTCGCCCGGTACTGCGCCACGGTCGACTCCATGTTCCCGGGCAACGGCTCTCCGTACGGGATCCAGAACACCAACCGGCTGCTGACCGGCGCCGACGGTGTGGCGCGCTACCCGGGCATGATCGGCATCAAGAACGGCTACACCACCAACGCGGGCAACACCCTCGTCGCCGCCGCGCGGCACGGCGGGCGCACCCTCGTGGTCACCGTGATGAACCCTCAGGCGGGCGGCGGGTTCACCGTGTACGAGGAGGCGCGCTCGCTGCTCGACTGGGGCTTCGCGGCCGCCGGCCACGTCGATCCCGTGGGCACCCTGCTCGACACCCGGTCCGTGCCGGCGGCCGGTCCCGCTGCGCGTCCCGTGGCCGCCGCGGTCCCGGACGACGAGGGGCTCGGGTGGGCGGGGGCCGCGGGCATCGCCGGCGCCGCCGTACTGGGCGCCGTGAGTGTCGCTCTCGCCCTAAGGTTCAAGGCGGCCCGGGGGCCGCGCGCCTGACCTGGGGCCCGGCGTACGGATCGGCCTCGCTCGGGCACGCGGGATCCACCGCCTCCCGCGCCCGCCGCGTCACCCGAGCACGTCGTCCGCCCGGGTGACGCTCCGCCGGACGACGTGCCCTCAGGGCCGGAGGAAGAGGGGCGGCGGCACCGGGCACCGCTGCCCGGCCGGTACCGGGCCGAACGGCCTCCCCCACCGGCAACCACACCAACAGCCCGAGCGTGATCCACGTATAGATGTTGCTGCCGAGGAAGCCGTCGAACCCGGACGCGTCGTCGAACCACAGCCAGACGACGCTGCTGCACAGCACCGCGTACAGGGCCGCCGCGATCCGGAGCCTGCGGTGGCGCAGCAGCACGGCGAAGGACGGCAGCAGCCAGACCAGGTGGTGCACCCACGTGATCGGGCTGACCAGGCAGGCTGCGAGGCCGGTGAGGGCGAACGCGGCGGCCCAGTCATCGGCCACCAGGGCGCGCGAGGTCCGCCACGCCCATACGCACAGGACCAGCAGGACGGCCGTCGCCCAGAGCGCCCGGCTCGGTTCCCCCGGTGCGGCGAGCCGCGCGAGCACTCCCTGCACCGACTGGTTGGAGACATAGGCGAGGCGGCCGACCCGGCCCGTGTCCCACAGGGCGTCGGTCCAGTAGAAGCGCGAGGCCGCCGGTGCCGCCCAGGCGGCCAGGCCGGTGGCCGCCCCGGCGACGGCCGTGGCGACACCGGCGGCGCGTCGGCGGCGGCCGAGCAGCAGCAGCACGATGAACAGCGCGGGGGTGAGCTTGACCGCCGCGGCGAGGCCGATGCCGACACCGGCCCAGCGACCGTGCCCACGCGCCAGCAGCCGCGCGTCGGTGAGCACGAGGGCCAGCAGCACCAGGTTGACCTGCCCGAAGCTGAACGTGTCGCGGAGCGGCTCGAACAGGGGCAGCAGACAGGCCGTCAGGGCGAGCCCGAACCAGCCGTGGCGGCGCAGGGCGGGCCCGATCAGGAATCCGGCCACGACCGCCAGGGCCGCCAGGTTGAGCAGCAGGGCGAGGACGATCGCGGTGCGCAGTCCGACCAGCGCCATGGGCAGCATGCCGAGGGCCGCGAACGGCGGATAGGTGAAGCCGTACGTCGTCCCCGGTACCCGGTAGTCGTAGATCCGGCCGCCGTGGTGGATCCAGGCGTCGACCGTGCCGTAGTAGACACGCAGGTCGAACCAGTCGCGCAGCAGCGGCACCGTGGCCGTGAACACCCCGACCGTCACTGCCAGGAGCAGCACGAGGACGAGCCGTCGGCGGTCGGTGCTCAGCAGCGCCGTCGCGCCGTCGGCGCCCCGCGCGTCGCCGGTGCGCCCGCGCGCCCCGTACCTCCCTCTCACCCTGCTCCGGACCGTTGCGCCGCGCGGGGATTTCGTCGTGCCGTCGGCGGTCATGCCGTTCGCTCCCGTACCGGTGACTGCGGCCGGGCCGCCTGGTGGGCCTGCCAGAGGACGACGAGGGCGAGGACGCCCCCGGAGACGGCGAGGATCACCTGTTCCACGTCGGCCGGGGCGCCGCTCGGCAGCACCGTGAGGGCGAGCACCGCGCTGGCGGCGGCGACCCGGGTCCGCACCGAACCGGTGGGCGCCGCCGCGGCGATCAAAAACAGGCCCCACAGCGCGTACCAGGGCCGGACCGCCGGTCCGAACACCGCGACGGCGGCCAGGCTCAGGCCGAGCGCGTAGACGGGTCCGGGCCGCAGCCGCAGCCATATGAACAGCAGCAGGGCCGCGGTGACGAGGAGTCCGGCGGCGTGCCAGGCGGGCAGGGCGAACGGTGCGAGCCCGCTGCCCAGTTGTCCGAGGGCGGCTCCGGTGACGCGGCCCAGGAGGCTGGTGGGCGACCAGTTGTGCGGTGAGACGGGGGTCTTCAGGGCGGCGATCCAGCCGTACCCGGTCCCCGCGGCCGCCGTCGCGACCACGGTCGTGGCGGCGGCCGCCGTCGTGGTGGTCACCGTGTGCCGCAGCACCGCCCGCGGTCCACGCCCGCGCGAGCGCAGGGCGACGACCGCCACCAGGCCGAGCGCCGCGGGCGCCTTGACCAGGGCGGCGAGCGTGATCAGGACGACGCCGAGAAGGGGCCACCGGCCGCGCGCGGCCACCAGACCGACGCCGAGGAGGCCCAGCATGACGGCGTCGTTGTGCGCGCCGGCCACCAGATGGAGGAGGACCAGCGGGTTGAGGGCGCCGAGCCACAGCGCGGCGGCCGGATCGGCGCCGCTGTGCCGGGCGAGGCGGGGCAGCGCGGCCGCCATCAGGGCGACGCCGAGCAGCGCGATCAGACGCATGCCGAGCAGTCCCGCCGGCAGCTGACCGCGGGTCAGCGCCGACAGGACGGAGGCGACGACGAGGAAGACCGGTCCGTACGGCGTCGCCGTCTGCTGCCAGACGGGCGCCACCTCGTCGGCGAGCGGTCCGCCGAGCTGCGCGGGCCCGTTCGCGTACACGTCGATGTGGGCGTCGACCATCGCGCCCTGCGCGAGGTAGCTGTAGACGTCCCGGCTGAACAGCGGTGGCGCGAGCAGCAGCGGTGCCGCCCAGACGGCGAGGACGAGCAACAGGGAACGCGGGGTGGGCGGTTCGGGCCCGCGGACGACTCCGCCGAGCAGCACCCAGGCCGCTATCAGCAGGACGACGCCGAAGTACACGCCGACGAGGCCCAGTACGGCCTGCACCGAGCCGGGGGCGAGGAAGTCGTGGGCGGGCAGCGCCCCGGCGGTCTCGCCGCCCAGCGCGAGGAAGGCGGTACCGGCCAGGCCGAGGGCCTGACAGCGACGGAGATCGACGGGGAAACCCATGGCCAACACTCGGTCAGCGTGTCGACGCCGAGTGGCCGGAAGGCGACGCGGCGCTCTCCTGGCGGGGTCGGACGCGTGACCTCCCTGTGCCCGGTGTCGCGGCCGGGGCACCGGACGGACGCCGGGCCAGGGCCGGCGCCCGGAACACGTCTAGAACACCGACACTCCCGTGAGGGTGGTGAAGCGGTCCAGGGCCGCCACGCCCGCGACGGAGTTGCCGCGTTCGTCGAGTCCCGGGCTCCAGACGCAGAGCGTGCAGCGGCCCGGCACCACGGCGATGATCCCGCCACCCACCCCGCTCTTCCCGGGCAGCCCCACCCGGTACGCGAAGTCGCCCGCCGCGTCGTACGTCCCGCAGGTCAGCATGATCGCGTTGATCTGCTTGGCCTGGCTCTGGGTGAGCAGCCGGCTGCCGTCGGCCCGGATACCGTGCCGGGCGAGGAAGCCGGTGGCCAGGGCGAGATCGGCACAGGACGCGGCGATCGAGCACTGGAGGAAGTACTGCTCCAGGAGTACCGGGACCTGGTTGTCGATGTTGCCGTACGACGCCATGAAGTGGCCGAGTGCGGCGTTGCGGTCGCCGTTCGCGGCCTCGGACGCGGCGATGTCCTGGTCGAAGGCGAGATCGGGGTTGCCGCTCTCGGCTTGCAGGAACTCCAGCAGCGCGCCGGCCGCGTCGCCGGTCCGGGTCTGCAGCCGGTCGGTGACGACGAGGGCGCCGGCGTTGATGAACGGGTTGCGGGGGATGCCGTTCTCGTACTCCAGCTGGACGAGGGAGTTGAACGGGTTGCCGGAGGGTTCGCGCCCGACGTGGTCCCACAGGGCGTCGCCCTCACGTGCCAGGTCGAGGGCGAGGGTGAAGACCTTGGTGATGGACTGCGTCGAGAACGGCTCCCGCCAGTCCCCCACGCCGTACACCGTGCCGTCGAGTTCGGCGACGGCCATGCCGAAGCGGCGCGGGTCGCAGGCGGCCAGCGCCGGGATGTAGTCGGCGGGCCGGCCACGTCCGGGCGTCTGGGCGACCTCGGTGGCGATGCGCTCCAGCACGGGCTGGAACGTCAGCGACGACGGGTACCACGATTCCCCAGGCATGATCACCATTGTGCGGCCCTCCCGGTCGTGCGGCTCGTCCCGGATCCGATGTCGCGGTCCGGTCCCGTCCGGGGCGGGACCGGACGGGACTGGCAGGGCGGGACACTGCGCCCGGCCCCCCCCTCAGGCGTGGGCCACCGCGCCCAGCGGGTCGAGCGCCCGGACGGGACGGATGTGCCCGACCACCGCGCCGCCGCCGAGGAGCGGCGCGCCGGCGAAGGCGGTCAGGGCCGCCGGGTCGACCCCGGCACGGGCGAGCGCCGCGGCGGCCACCGGGACGCGTGCCCGGTCGGCGCCGTCGGCGATCTTCACGGCGACGGCGCGGCCGTCCGGCAGCGCCGCGACCTGCACTCCCTCGAACCCGTCCTTGGCGACGAGTCCCGGGACGGCGCGCATGAGGGCCGCCACGTCGCGGCCCTCCCCCGAGACCATCTCGGCGTGCTCGCGCATCGCGCGGGCCACCCGTGCCTCGGGGGTGCCCGGCTCGGCTGCCGCGATCCGGACGACGGCCCGGGCGAGGCCGTGCAGCGAGACGGAGAACAGGGGCGCGCCGCACCCGTCCACGGTGACCTGGGCGACGGCCTGACCGGTGAGGTCCTCGACGGTCTCGGCGACGGCCCGCTGGAGCGGGTGCTCCGGGTCGAGGTAGTCGTCGAGCGTCCAGCCGTTCAGGCGCGCGGTGTACAGCATGGCCGCGTGCTTGCCGGAGCAGTTCTGGGCGAGCCGGGAGGCGGACCGCCCGGCACGGGTCCAGGCATCCCGGACGGCGGGACCGTAGGGCAGGTCGGGGGTGTTGCGCAGCCGGTCCTCGGGCAGTCCGGCCCGCTCCAGGATGCGGCGGGCTCCGGCGAGGTGCCGCTCCTCCCCGGAGTGGCTCGCGGCGGCCAGGGCGAGCAGTTCACCGTCGAGCGGGAGCCCGGCGCGCAGCATGGCGACGGCCTGTACGGGCTTGAGCGCGGAGCGCGGGTAGAAGGCGGCCTCGATGTCGCCGAGCTGGAGGTCCACGCCGCCGTCGGCGGAAAGGACGACGACCGAGCCGTAGTGGATGCCCTCGATGACGCCGCCGCGGACGAGCCGGGCGACGGGTGCGTGCAGGGGTTCGCGGATGACGGGCGCCGCCGCGGAGCGCGGGCCGCCGCAGGCCGGGGCCGGGTTCACGCCTGGGCCCCGTTCCGTATCCGGGTGCGCGGGGTGTGCGCGGGACCGTCCTGGTTCCGGGTGTGCTCGCTCATGACTCGGGGCGGCCTTTCGTGGGGGTGTCCGCGCGCTCGGGGCGCACGATGGAGGCGAGGGTGGTCTCCACGCGGTCCAGGTGGTGGGCCATCGCGTCGACGGCGTCGTGTTCGCTGCCCGCGGCGAGCGCTTCGAGGATCGCCCGGTGTTCGCGGTCGGACTGCTCGCGCCGGCCGCCCAGTTCGTTCAGGAACGCCGACTGCCGTGCGAGCGCGTCCCGGATCTCCTCGATGACGCGGCGGAAGACAGGGTTCCGCGAGGCCTCGGCGACGGTGATGTGGAAGACGGTGTCCAGGGCGACCCAGGCCGTGGTGTCGGTCTCGCGCTCCATCCGGTCGAGCAGCCCCGTGAGCCGGTCGAGGTCCTCCGGGGTGCGGCGCAGGGCCGCGTAGCCGGCGACGGGGAGTTCGACATGGCGGCGCACCTCCAGCAGGTCGCCCGCCGTGTAGTCGCCGAAGGTGGGGTCCTGGACCGTGGCGGCGACGACGAAGGTGCCTTTGCCGGTACGGGACACGGTCAGGCCCATCGCCTGAAGGGCCCGCAGCGCCTCGCGGAGCACCGGGCGGCTCACTTCGAGGCGGCGGCACAGCTCCGCCTCGGAGGGGAGCTTGTCGCCGACGGCGTGGTCGCCGCGCTCGATGGCGTCGCGGAGGTGGGTCAGCACCGCTTCCATCGCGCTGACGCGCCGCGGCACCGGACCACCTGTCTGGCTGTCTGACAGGTTCACCCGGATGATCCTCCGGACGGGTGAGGCACGTGTCAAACCGGCACGGCACGCACCAGGGGGCGCGCGGCCCGCTGCTCGGCCTCGCGCCCCCTGGGAGCGGCTCCTGCGTGTCCGGGACGGCGCTTCGCGCGGGCACCCCGGGTGTTGGTCTCAGCTGTCGAGGACTCCGGCGCCCAGCAGGCCGAGGAGCGCCACGCCGATGACGATCCGGTAGATCACGAAGGCGTTGAAGGAGTGCTTGGCGACGAACTTCAGGAGCCAGGCGATGGAGCCGTAGGCGACCACGAACGACACGACGGTGCCGGCGACGAGCGGGGCGGCCCCCACCCCGGTGCCGAGGGCGTCCTTCAGCTCGTAGAGACCGGCGCCGGTGAGGGCCGGGATGCCGAGGAAGAAGGAGAGCCGGGTGGCGGCGACACGGTCCAGGTCGAGGATGAGCGCGGTCGACATGGTGGCGCCGGAGCGCGAGAAGCCGGGGAAGAGCAGGGCGAGGATCTGCGAGCTGCCCACCAGCATCGCGTCCTTGAACGAGGTGTCGTCCTCACCGCGCTTGTGGCGGCCCATCTGGTCCGCCGCCCACATCACGCCACTGCCGGCGATCAGCGATCCCGCGACGACCCACAAGGAGGCGAGCGGGCCCTCGATCAGGGGCTTGGCCGCGAGACCCACGATCACGATCGGGATGGTCGCGTAGATCACCCACCAGGCGAACTTGTAGTCGTGGCTGGTCCGCTGCTCCTTGTCCCGCAGCCCGCGGCCCCAGGCGGAGACGATCCGCACGATGTCCTTGAAGAAGTACACGAGCACGGCCGCGATGGCGCCGACCTGGATGACCGCGGAGAATCCGACGACGGCGTCGTCGTCGACGGGGATCCCCATCAGGCCCTCGGTGATCTTGAGGTGGCCGGTCGAGGAGACGGGGAGGAATTCGGTCACCCCCTCGACGACTCCGAGGACGACGGCCTGACCGACGTTGATGACGCTCATGGGATCCAGTTCTGAGGAGATGGACGACAGTGCTGTAGACAGCGCAGGAGACAGTGTTGCCTACGCACGGCGCAGCACGGTACCTACGTCCACACCGCGTGCGCGAACGCGACCCCGGCGAACGCGGCGCCGAGGCCCGCCGTCACGCTGACGATCACGTTGGCGGCAGCGTAGAACGCGGCCCCGGTCCCGGTCAGCCTCAGCGTCTCGTAGGAGAACGTCGAGTACGTGGTCAGGGCCCCGCACAGGCCTGTGCCGAGCAGGAGTTGCAGGTGGTCCGAGGCGTGTCCGGCCGAGGCGGCGCCGGTCAGCAGGCCGAGCACCAGGCAGCCCGCCACGTTGACGACGAGGGTGCCCCAGGGGAACAGCGTGTCGTGTCTCACCTGCACCGCGCGGTCGGTCAGATAACGCAGGGGTGCGCCGACCGCCGCGCCGAGGACCACCAGCAGCCAGTTCACAACCAGTTCTCACCTTCGTCAGCCGTGCCGCCACCGGTTTCCGGATGCTCCCGTCCGGGTGTGCCGCCCCGTCCCGCGTACCGGACGACCTCGCAGTCGTCGAGGATCACGAGTCCCTCCGTGACGAGTTCGTCGAGTTGGGGCAGGAAGGCCCGGACGCGTTCCTCGGTGTCCACGACGATCACCGCGACCGGGAGGTCCTCGCTCATCGACAGCAGCCGTGAGGTGTGGATCAGCGAGGACGCGCCGAAGCCCTCGATGCCCCGGAAGACGCTGGCGCCCGCGAGCCCCGCCGCGTGGGCCCGGTGCACGATCTCCGCGTAGAGCGGCTTGCGGTGCCAGGTGTCGTTCTCGCCGATGAAGATCGTCACCCGCAGGGCGCTGCCTGTCAGCCTCGTCATCGCTGCCTCCGTGCCAGGGCTCGCCGGGTCGCCGTCACGGCCAGCCACACCGCCGCGAGTGCCGCGGACAGGGTCGCGGCGAGATAGCCGAGACCGACGCCGGGACGGCCGTCGTCGACCAGTTTCTGGATGTCGACGGCGTAGGTCGAGAAGGTGGTGAAGCCGCCGAGCACGCCGGTGCCGAAGAAGGGGCGGACGAGGCGGTGCGCCGCCCACACGTCGGTGATCAGCACCATGAAGACGCCGATCACCGCGCAGCCGACGACGTTGACGGTGAAGGTGGTCCAGGGGAAGGTGCCGGCGGGCGTGGGCCACAGCTCGCCCGCGCCGTAGCGGGCGGTGGCGCCGACGGCGCCGCCGAGGGCGACCATCGCGACGACCGGGCCCTGGCCGTGCCAGGGGGAGGCGCTGCGCGCGGGTGCGCGGACCGGGCTGCCGGACTCGTCGACGCGGTCGGGGTGCGGGACCGTCATGTTCCTCGTGCTCCTACTCGCCGGGCCGGTGCGGGCGCACGGCATCGCAAGCAGGGACCGTCGGCGGCGCGACTGCCGCGGTTCGGGTACGGCGGGCCCCACCGCCGCGCCGCGACACAAGATCGCGGCCGGTGAAAAGCGTACCGCCGTGCGCGCGGACGGCGCACACGCGCCTCACCCCCGGCCCGGTCTGCGCGCGCGGTCGGCCGGGCTCGCCGACCGGTCCGTGCGGGGTTCAGCCCGGGGTACCGGGCAGGTCGCAGACCGCGAGACCGGGTTCCCAGATGCTGCCGAGGACCAGCCGGCCGTCGGACTCGCAGACGCTGGTCACCATGCGGAACCGGGAGCGGCGGCCCTCCAGGTGGTGCAGGACGCGGCCCTCGTCGTCGACGGCCAGGACGCCGGTGGTGCGGGGCGGCCGGAACGGGGCGCGGACGGCGATCCGGGCGGCGGTGCGGCGCACGGCGGGACCCCGGCGGTGCAAGAGTTC
The DNA here is from genome assembly GCF_002078175.1 of Streptomyces sp. M41(2017). Taxonomy (GTDB): domain Bacteria; phylum Actinomycetota; class Actinomycetes; order Streptomycetales; family Streptomycetaceae; genus Streptomyces. Next base: position 1,165,359 of record NZ_MWFK01000002.1, read on the forward strand.
CAGGGCGCCGACGCGGGGACCGGCGAGTGCCACCCAGATCGGTCCGCCGGGGGCGCGCCAGAGGTTGTCCGGCTGACCGGGCAGGTCGTCGAGGAAGGTCTCGGCGCGCCCCTGCCGCGGCCCGGTGAGCCAGTAGCGGGCGAGCCGGCACGCGCCGGTCTCCGCGACGACGAGGAAGGACTCGTCGCCGGCGACGGCGAGCCCGTTCGCGAACTGCAGCCCGTCCAGCAGCACTTCGGGTTCCTTCTCGCCCGGGGCGAGGCGCAGCAGGCGACCGGTTCCGGTGTGCTCGACGAGGTCGCCGATCCAGTGCGCGAGGGGGTAGTCCCGGCTGGAGACGGTGAAGAGGACGGTGCCGTCGGCCAGGGCGACCACGTTGCTGCAGAAGCGCAGCGGCCTGCCCGCGACGGTGTCGGCGAGGACGCGGACCACTCCGTCGTCGAGCCCGATCCGCAGCAGTCCTCGTTCGGCGTCGCACACCAGCAGGGCGTTGTCCGGGAGGAGTTCGAGGCCCAGCGGTCGGCCGCCCGTCTCGGCGAGGACGCGGACTCCGGGGCGGTCGGCGTCGCCGGGCCGTTCCACTCGGACGATGCGACCGTCCTCCAGGCCGGTCAGCACCCCGCCGCGGTGGTCGGCCACCACGTCCTCGGGGCCGCGGCCGCCGAGCGGCAGGAGACGCCGGGGCACGAGGGCGGTGGGGCGTGCGGCGGCGGACGTCCGGTCCACGCGGCTACCAGCCTTTCTCGAAGAAGTGGCTGACCTCGGCGATGCGGTACTCGTCGCGCCGGTAGTAGGTCCGCCGTCTGACCTTCTTGGCGCGCAGCAGACCGACCCCGGTGAGGAGGTCGAGGTGGGTGCGCGCCACGGCCCGGCTCACACCCAGCTTGTGGGCGAGGGACTCGGGGCTCACGCCGTCCTCGACGAGGTCGCCGTGCCGCTGCCGCGGGAAGTGCTCCGCGGGGTCGCGCAGCCATTCCAGGATGTCCAGCCGATGCCCGTTGTCGGGAACCTTCAGCATCTCGTCCCCCTCCGTCGTGACGGTCTCCCGCTACTCTCCCGCAGCCCGGAGCGGCCCGCACGGCCTTCGGCGAGCCTGGCCGGACCCGCACGGCGGCGGAACGCACGGGGCCCGGCCGCATCGGCGGCCGGACCCTCGCGTTCAGCGGTGGCCGAAGAGGGACATGGCCGGAAGGGCCTTGTCGTCGAAGCCGAACAGGGCCTGGTTCTCCCAGCCGTTGCCGGAGGCGGGGTCGGCCGGGTCCCAGCCGTTCCCGGCGACCGCCGTCCAGGTGGCCTCCCAGTAGAAGACGCCGAGGCCGCGGCCGTTCGGAACGGCCTCCACGATGTGTTCTGGCTCTCGGCTCCGAGGCATGTCGACATGTACCAGGCGTCGCCGGCACCGAGGGTGCGTGACGGTCACGACGGGGTGCCCGGCGGTGAGGCCGTCCGCGTAGGTCCAAACGGTCTCCGCGCCGCGCGGCATCACGAACTCGGTCCGCAGGTCGCCGGTGAGTTCGGAGCCGTCCGGCCTGGTGACGCGGACGCGCTCCCCCTGGAGTAGCGGGGAGAACTCCTCGACCGTCAGGCCCAGTACGTCCCGCAGGGCTCCGGGGCAGGGGCCGTCGTGCACGGCGTCGTGCTCGTCGACGATGCCGGAGAAGTAGGGACGCGCAGGGTGCCGCCGCTCTCGACGTACCTGCGGACGTTCTCGGCCGCGACCTCGGCCATGAGGTTGAGAGCTGGGACGGCGACAAGGCGATAGGCCGACAAGTCGCTTTCCGGGTGGGCGAAGTCGACGGTGATGTGTCGGACTCAGCGGGCCTCTTAGAACGTGTCGGCGCGCTCGCGGGGGTCGTGTTCATCGCTGGGCCGCCACTGGAGGCTCTGCGCCCACCAGCAGTGCCAGTCCCACGGCACGGCCACGTCGGCGACCGTCCGTGTCTCGGCGACGGGGGCCGTCCGGGATCACGCGCGGTGGTCGACCTGGTCGAAGCCGGTGCGGTGCTGGCCCCAGAAGGCCGTTCCCCAGGCCTCGTCGAGGGCGTCGACGGTGCCGTGGAGTCCGCGGGCCAGCGACAGAAGTGCGCGGCACAGGCGGCGCAGTAGCAGGCCGAGAAGGGGACGCCGCACTCGTTGGGGACGTTCCACAGGGGTGCGCGGCGTGGTCGGCGCACCGGGTGGCGAGCCGTGTCGCGATGGAGACGGCGGCGCGGTCGCGTGATCGCTCCATCACGCCGCCGCGCGCGAGACACGTGCTTGACCTGGCCAACCCGCCGGCCGTGCGCCCCAAGCCCGCCACGACTGATTCACGTACCCCCCCCGGCAGTCGGTGGAGGGGGAGGCACGACAGCCCGCCGCACCGGTGTCCTTTCTCCCGGGCGGCGGTACCGGTCAGGATTCGAGAAGCCGTCGGCCGGTCCCCCGGCCTAGCGTGGAGGGACCGCCGGAACAGCCGACGGGACCGGCCGACCCGGCCGCCACGCACACGGAGGACTCGCCATGACCGCCGGACTCAAGACCGTCATCTACCCCGTCAAGGACATCGCGAAGGCGAAGGCGCTCTTCACCGCGCTGCTCGGGGTGGAGCCGTACGTGGACGAGCCGTACTACGTCGGATTCAAGGACGCCGGCCAGGACGTCGGCCTGGACCCGAGCGGTCACTCCAAGGGGATGACCGGGCCGGTGCCGTACTGGCACGTCGACGACATCAAGAAGACGCTGTCGGACCTGCTCTCGGCCGGTGCCGAGACGCTCCAGGACGTCCAGGACGTGGGCGGCGGCCGGCTCATCGCGTCGGTCAAGGACGCGGAGGGCAACCAGGTCGGGCTGATCCAGGACACCGCCGCGTAGCCACCGCCGTGCGGGCCCGGGGCGTGCGAACCGCACCCCGGGCTCGCGGCCGACGGCGCACGGGTCCGGAGCCACGGGCGAACTGGATGCGAATGCACTAGTTGCACAGTCAATGAATGGCCCGATCTCCAGTACCATTCGGTTATGGCAACGCAGACGCCCGATGCCCGGCTGGAGGACCAGTGGCGGGACATCCTCTCGGTGCACGCGCGCACGATGTGCGAGATCGACCGCGCCCTGCACCCGCACGGCCTCGGAGCCAGTGACTTCGAGGTCCTGGACATCCTCGCCTCGGGCGCCGTGTCGGAGCCCGGCGAGCACTGCCGGGTACAGAACATCGCGGGGCGGGTCCATCTCAGCCAGAGCGCGCTGTCGCGGCTCATCGGACGTCTGGAGAAGGACGGCCTGGTCGAGCGCACCGTCTGCGAGGAGGACCGCCGCGGGGTCTGGGTCGCCCTCACCGGGAAGGGCCGTGCCCTGCACGCCGAGGTGCTCCCCCTGCAGCGGTCCGTGCTCGCCCGCATGCTGCGGGACTGACCCGCTCCACCCCGATGCCGCCGGGTGGCCGCGGGCATCCCGGCGTTCAGCCGAGCGGGCGGGCCAGCAGCGTGCGGACGCCCTCCGAGCTGAGGGTCAGACCGTGCGGCGAGCTGGCGTCGATGGTCAGGGCGAGATCGCCCGTCGGCCACTGCGAGGCGAGGGCGCCGAGCGGCACGAGACGGTAGCGGGAGACCGACGGAAGCAGCTCGGCCATCTCCAGTTCGGAGGTGAAGACCGGCACCACCTGTTCGCCGCCCGGCTGGTCCAGGACGGGCAGCGCGACGGCCGTCGGGTCGGCGACGTCCGCGTCCGTGACGTCGTCCGGGACGGGGACCAGCACGTCACTGCCGGCGAGCGTGTTCAGCGCCGCGGTGTCCTGGGTGTTCTCGGCGAGCGTGTTCAGGGCCTCCTGGGCGGGGGTCGCCTCGGCCGCGGTGGGGTGGTGGTTGTTCTGCGGGGTGTCCATGGAAGATCCCTCGTTCGTGGTCGGTGGGTGGCCACCCGGGCGGTTCGCGGTCTTCCCGGGTGCAACGACCGTCGCGTACCCATCGCACACCACGCCATTCATCCTGGCCCCGCCCCATCCGGAATCGGGTGCGCCGATCAGGCCGGTCACGTGGTCGCCCCGGGCGTCCGACACCCGGGGTGACCACGGCCGCGGCCCCTCGGACCGTCCACCGGTCCGGAGTGCCGGCTACTTCAGATAGGGCCCGTCGGCGCCGATCCTGCCGGGACCGTTCAGGACGTACACCCGCAGGTTCCCCTTGCCGGGCGCCGCCACGGACAGGGTGCCGCCGGAGACGGTCTTCACGTCCCCGGTGACGGCGTCCGTGTACGTGCCGTTCGGTATACCGGTGTAGGTGGCCCCGCCGGTGACCGTGACCAGGGCGAAGCTGTCGGTCGAGCCGCTGGTGTAGCGGCGCTTGAAGGCCATCGATCCGGTGATCCCGTCGGTGGAGTACTGACCCGACTGGAGGGCCGGGATCGCCCGGCGGATCCGGTTGAGCCGCTGGAGGTGCTTGACCAGCGGCTGGGCGAGCGTGGTGGCGACCTCACCGCTCGCGGAGGCGACCGTCCCGAAGTCGGAGGCCGTCACACCGCCCGCGAGGTGGTCCCCGTAGTAGGCGCGTCCGGTGCCGGCCAGCGGGCAGGTCGGCCCGCAGTCGATCTGTTTGCCCTTCTGGAACTCGATCTCCGATCCGTAGTACAGCGTGGGGATGCCCCGGAAGGTCCACATCAGGGCCATGTTCTCCGCCCAGGCGTCGGTGCCGCCGCTGTAGCGGGTGCTCGACTTGTTCGGCCCGTAGTCGTGGCTGTCGACGTACACGACGTTGTACGTGGCGTCGTTGACGGAGTCGTCGGAGTCCCTGCCGTTGTTGTAGGCGTTCTGCGCGTCACCGAAGTTCATGTGCATGCGCATGTCGATGATGTTCATCCCGGAGAACTGGCTGCGGTCCGGGGTGTGGTAACTGTTCCCGTTCAGAAAGGCGTTGGCGGAGGCCGGCTGGTTCCCGGTGCCGAGCTGCTCCTCGTAGTCGTACTGCTCGATCGCCGCCTTCTCGTCGTCGGCGCTGTACTCCTTGCGTTCCTTCCAGGTGAAGAACTGCGCGGAGTGGTTCACCGAGCCGCGGTTCCACTTGTCGTTGACGAAGGCGCCCACCTCACCGAAGACGAAGAAGTTCTTCGCCGCGTCCGCGCCGAACCGCTGGGTGACCCGGTCGTGGATGGCCGGGAGGAAGCGGCGGTTCCAGGTGACGCGCGGAATGTGGACGGCCGTGTCGACGCGGAATCCGTCGACGCCCATGTCGATGTACTTGTCGTAGGCGCCGATCAGATAGTTCTGGACGGTGGCGTTCTCGGTGTCGAAGTCGGCGAGGTCCTCGTGCAGCCAGCACGAACGGGAGTCCTCTCCCTCCCAGTTGCCGATCCAGCACTGGTGGTAGTACGCCTTGGGGAACATGCCCGACGTGGGGCTCGGCCACTGGCAGTTGTAGAGCGTGTACCCCTCGGGGCTCTTGCCTCCCGTGGGTTTGCCCCAGTTGAGGCAGGTGTTGCCGGAGGGCTCGGCGGTCGACCACAGGTCGCCGTTGTAGTACGACTTCCCGGACTTGGGCTCGACGGTCAGGCCGTCGTAGTCGAATCCCGCGTTCTTCTCGTCGTAGTACCAGCTCCACTGCGTGTCGCGCACGCCGTAGACGGTCGGCGTGAAGAGGCCCTTGGCACCCCAGCGCGAGCTGTGGTTGTAGACCACGTCCTGGTAGATCTTCATGCCCTTGGCGTGGGCCGCGTTGATCAGGTCCTGGTAGGAGGCGCCGGCCGACTCCAGGCGGGGATCGACCGTGTAGAAGTCGTAGCCGTGATAGCCGTGGTAGTCGTAGTCCGAGCGGTTGAGCACGACCGGCGTGATCCAGACGGCGGAGAAGCCGAGCGCCTTGATGTAGTCGAGTTTGTCGACGAGGCCCTTGAAGTCGCCGCGGAACATGGGGTCGTTGTTCGCCGCGTTGCCCGACTTGACGTCCTGGCTGCCGCCGCGGTCGTTGGACGTGTCGCCGTCGTAGAAGCGGGCCGTGAGGACGAAGTAGATCGGGTCCTTGCGCGGGTCGGTGCCGAGCGGGGTTCCCGCGGCCGGCGCGGGAGCCTTCTCACCCGTCGTGACGGGGGCCGCGGAGGAGGCGGGCGAGGTGTTCCCGGCGGCGTCGACGGCCTTCACCGTGTAGGTGTAGGTGGTCTTCTCCGCCAGTCCCGTGTCGGACCAGACCGTCGAGCCGACGTCGGTGACGACGGTTCCCTCGGTGCCGCCGGTCCGTGTGAGCTGGTACTTCGTCACGGCGGTGTCGTCGCTGGCGGGCTTCCAGCTCACCACGACCGAGGTGCCGGTGGCGCTCGCCGTGACCCCGGTGGGCGTGGTCGGTGCCTGGGTGTCGGGCGCCTGGGCCGCGCACGGGTCGGCGGCTCCGGCCGTGACGGTCCGGTCCTTCACCGTCGTCGTGCCCGAACCGAGCGCGTAGTCGGCGCCGTTGTTGTTGTCCCAGACGCCGTTGCCGTTGTTGAAGGCCGCCTTGAGCGTGGTGGCCGGGCCGAGGTCGACGGTCCTCTTCCACCAGCCGGTGCAGGCCGACTCCATGCCGACGCCGGGGACGGTGGTCCAGGAACCGCCGGTGGGCGCGTAGTGGAGGTTGGCCGTGCTCCAACCGGACGTGGCGGTCGAGTAGTAGACCGTGGCCCGGTTGCCGGTGCCGGTCCCGGTGTCGGCGCACGGATCGCTGTGGGCGACCACGCCGTCCTTGACGGTGACGGTCCCGGTGCCCAGCGCGAAGTTGGTGCCGCCGTTGTTGTCCCAGGTCCCGCTTCCGTCGGTGAAGGTGGCCCGCAGCCCGGCGGCCGAGCCGAGGTCGACGGTCTCCTTCACCCAGTCGGTGCAGGCCGTCTCCATCCGGACGCCGGGCACGGTGGTCCACGAGCCGCCGTCGGGGGCGTAGTGCAGATAGGTGGCGGACCAGTTCTTGGTCTTCGTGTAGTAGAAGACCGTCGTCGTGGCCGAGGCCGCGGACGTCCCCTCCAGGGGGGTGGAGTCCGCGTTCGGTGTGGCGGTCGCGAAGATCCCGGTCACGGCGGCGAGCGCCACCAGGGGTCGCAGCAGGCGGTGTCGGTGTCCGCGTCTCATGGGGCGGTCTCCAATGCGGGCCGGGGGGCGGGGAGTTGCATTGCAAGAACAACCGGCAATTTCCTGAAAGGCTTTGCGGGCGGAAGCTACAGGGACATGACAGAGACGTAAAGACATCGCACAGCGTCCGGAACGCGGGGTGAAAACGGACCAGCGATGGTGACCGAGACCCACGCGCCCGCCGGGGCGCCGCGCCTAGCGTGTGCGCATGCCGATGCAACCCTGGTTCACCGACGCCAAGCTGGGCATCTTCCTCCACTACGGGATCTACGCCGTGGACGGCGTGGCCGAGTCCTGGTCCTTCTACACGGGCGAGGTCACCCACGAGCGGTACATGAAACAGCTCGACGGCTTCACCGCTTCGCACTACGACCCGCGGGCCTGGGCCGACCTCTTCGCCCGCGCCGGCGCCCGCTACGCCGTGCTCACCGCCCGGCACCACGACGGCGTCGCCCTGTGGGACACCGCCCACCACCACCTGGACGTCGCGCGGGACACCCCGGCCGGACGTGACCTGATCGGCGGTTTCGCGGACGCCCTGCGCGCCCGCGACCTCAAGGTGGGCCTCTACTACTCGCACTCCGACTGGAACCACCCCGACTACCCGAGCCTGCGGCCCGTACAGCCGGGAGACGTGCCGCCCAGCCGGTTCTCGCACGCCGAACCCGGTGCGGAGGACCCGGCGGCCTGGGAGCGCTACCTGGCGTACCGCGACGGCCAGGTCGGCGAACTCGTCGACCGCTTCCGCCCCGACCTGCTGTGGTTCGACGGTGAGTGGGAGCGCACCGAGGAGCAGTGGCGGATGCGCGAGCTCGCCGACCTGATCCTCGCGGGCAACCCGGACACCGTCCTCAACGCCCGGATGCTCAGCCACGGCGACTACGCCACTCCGGAACAGGGGGTCCCGCTCCGGGCGCCCGACGGACCGTGGGAGCTGTGCCTGACCGTCAACGGCTCCTGGGGACACCGGCCGGACGACCGCGACTTCAAGTCCGTCGGCCAGTTGGTGCGGTACTTCACGGAGACGATCGGCCTGGGCGGCAACCTGCTGCTCGCCGTCGGCCCCCGCGAGGACGGGACGATCCCCGCGGAGCAGACCGAGCGTCTGGAAGGGCTCGGCGCGTGGATCGCGCGGCACGCCGAGGCCGTGTACGGCACCGTCGCCGGACTGCCCGCCGGGCACCACTACGGTCCGAGCACCCTCTCCGCCGACCGCCGCACCCTGTACCTGGTGTGTTTCGACGCGCCCCGGGAGGCGGTGTCGGTCCGCGGCCTGCGGAACGCGGTGCGCCGGGTGACCGTCCTCGGCACCGGAGGCGAGCTCCGCCATCGCGTGACCGGTGGCCTGCACGCGGTTCCCGGTGTGACCTGGATCGACGCTCCCGCCGCGGAGGACCTGGACGCCCACGCGACGGTGCTGGCCGTCGAGTTGGACGGCGAGCTGGACCTCTACCGGGGCTCGGGACGCGACTGACGGCGGGGAGGCGTAGGGGCCGCGGCGTCCCGGCGCCTCACCGCAAGGTCAAGATTTCCCCTGGTGCGGGCCATGTCGGCGGCCCCGGTGAGACGCTCGGACCGGACCGGCGTATTCACGATGGAGGGGCGAGCGCAGCCGGCGGGCCCCTCCCGACCGGAGGTAGCGCACGCGTGACCATCACCCGACCGGCCCCGCCGCCGGTGCATCCGCACGACGACCCGGAGCAGTCGCCCCGGCAGGGCTGGCACGTCAGTTCTCCCCTGGCCCTGACCATGCTCCTGCTGCTGGTCGTGGCGGCGCAGGGACCGGTCCGGCGGGCGCTGTCCGCGCCGGTCATGCAGAGCTGGATGACGGTGTTCGTCGCCGTGGTCGTCCAGGCGCTCCCGTTCCTGGTCCTCGGCGTGCTGCTGTCGGCGGTCATCGCGGTGTTCGTCCCGCCGTCGTTCTTCGCCCGGGCACTGCCGAAGCGTCCGGCGCTCGCGGTCCCGGTCGCCGGGCTGGCCGGGGCAGTGCTGCCGGGCTGCGAGTGCGCCTCCGTCCCGGTGGCCGGCGCGCTGGTGCGGCGCGGGGTCACCCCGGCGGCGGCTCTCGCGTTCCTGCTGTCCGCGCCGGCGATCAACCCGATCGTCCTGACGGCCACCGCCGTCGCCTTCCCCCGCGACCCGCGGATGGTCCTCGCCCGCTTCGTGGCCAGTCTCCTCGTGGCGTGCGCCATGGGCTGGCTGTGGCAGCGGCTCGGTCGCGCCGACTGGTTGCGGCCCCCGGAGCGGCCCGCGCACGAAGGCCTCGGCAGAGGAGCCGCGTTCTGGGGGTCGGTCCGGCACGACGTGATGCACGCGGGCGGCTTCCTCGTGCTCGGCGCGATGGCCGCCGCCACACTCAAGTCCGTCGTCCCGGCGAGCTGGCTGCACGCCGCGGCCGGGAATCCTGTGGTGTCGGTGCTCGCCCTCGCGGTGCTGGCCGTCCTCCTGTCGATCTGCTCGGAGGCCGACGCCTTCGTGGTGGCCTCCCTGACGCAGTTCTCCTTCACCGCCAAGCTGGCGTTCCTCGTGGTCGGGCCGATGATCGACCTGAAGCTGTTCGCGATGCAGGTGGGCACCTTCGGACGCGGCTTCGCGACCCGGTTCGCGCCCACCACCTTCGCCCTCGCGATCCTCGTGTCCGTACTGGTCGGGGCGGTGCTGCTGTGAACCGGCAGGCGCAGGCCGCGGTGCTGTTCCTGGTCGGCGCGGCGGTGCTGCACGCCGGCGCCACGGATCTCTATCTCCGGTACGTCAAGGCGGGGTTGCGGCCGTTGCTGCTCGCGGCCGGCGTGGTGCTGATCGTCACGGCGCTCGCCACGGTCGGGTACGAGGTGCGCGAGCGGCGGACCGCGTCCGGGAGCGCGGGGGGAGACGGTCACGCGCATCCGCACCGCGAGCCGCGCATCTCCTGGCTCCTGGTCCTGCCACTGCTGGCCCTCATCCTGGTCGCCCCGCCCGCGCTCGGCTCGTACAGCGCGATGCGTACGGGCACGGCGCTGCAGGCGCCGTTCGGATACCCCGCGCTGCCCGCGGGCGACCCGGTGCCGCTGGGCCTGGTCGACTACGCGGGCCGGGCGGCGTACGGGCACGGACACACGCTCGGCGACCGGCGGGTCAGGATCACCGGGTTCGTCGCACTCGACCACGCGGGCACCCCGTATCTCGTCCGCATGGCCCTCAACTGCTGTGCCGCCGACGCCCAGCCGGTCAAGATCGGGCTGTCCGGACGGATTCCGCCCGTGCTCCAGCCCGACGCCTGGCTGGAGGTGACCGGCACCTACAGCAGCAGGCGGACGAAGGATCCCGTGAACGGCGGCATCATCCCGTTCCTCGACGTGAGCACCGCCCGACCGGTCCCTGCGCCGCGTGATCCGTACGACGAGAGCTGGAACAACTGACCCCGCTCCCCCGCCTGTCCGCTCAGGCCGCCGGATCCGGCAGATAGCTCGCCAGGCCGCGCAGGATGATCTCCAGGCCGATGTCGAACCGCTCGTCGGAGGAGTCCGTCACCATGACGCCGGCCAGAGCGCGCAGATGGGGGAAGTCGGCGGCGGGCAGGGAGGCGAAGTAGTTCTGCATCTCGTCGGCCATCTCACGCCAGTCGGGCCGGGCCGGGGAGGAGGTGCCGGAGCTCTGCTGCGCGGCCCGGTCCCGCCACATGCCCTCCTCCAGCACGAATCCGTCGATGTACGTCGAGATGAGGTCACCGGCCTCCGCCGCGATGCGGTCGGGCAGTCCGGCGGTACGGAACACGGCGAGCAACGCCTCGACGTGCGGGAGCAGTTCGGCGGTGAAGGGCACGTGGGCCATGGAGATCCTCGCCATGTCCCGGTGCGACAGCAGGCGTCGACGCCCCGCGCGGGCGTACTCCCGTACCTCCTCCTGCCAGCGTTCCGGATCGGCCTCGGGCGGCTCGAAGCCGTCGAAGAGCCGGGTGTACATGAGTTCCAGGAGGTCGTCCTTGGAACTGACATGGGCGTAGAGGGCGGAGACCGTGACGCCCAGCTCGGCGGCCACCTGCCGCATCGACAGGCCGTCGAGCCCCTGGCGGTCCAGCACGGTGAAGGCCGCTTCGACGACGCGCTCGCGTGACAGCGGTGTGCGCGCGGGGGTGACGCGGGCACGGGCCGGACGCTCGCGCTCCCAGGGGGACGGCGGAGGCTGTTCGGGGGTGCCGGCGGCCGCGTCGCTCATGAGGACAGTCTAGGCGTCGGGAGAGCGGTGTTCTCTCCGGGTGAGCAGTGTTCTCCCGGAGATACGCGATATATCTTCTCTGCGCCCTCCCGTTGCGCTATATCTTAATGAACGCCGTTCTCTCGGTGAGCACCGTTCTGTTAGGGTGAACAGTGTTCTCCGGTGTTCGGTCGCCCTTCCGCGCGCCCGCCAGGGAGCCAGGGAGTCGCCTTCCGTCCGTCCCGCCGCGCGTGCCGATCGTCTCCGCGCGCGGTCCCTCTTCGAGGAGTTCCGATGTCCACCACCGGTGTCGCGTCCGCCGAGACGCCCATCGACTCACCAGCGCCCTACCGTTGGCGCTGGGCTGCGCTCTTCGTGATCCTCGCGGCCGAGGTGATGGACCTCCTCGACGCCGTCGTCACGAACATCGCGGGCCCCTCCATGCGGGCCGATCTCGGAGGCGGAGCCTCCACACTGCAGTGGCTGGCCGCCGCGTACACCCTGTCGATGGCGGTCGGGCTGGTGACCGGCGGACGGCTCGGCGACATCCACGGGCGCCGCCGGATGTTCCTGGTGGGAGCCGCCGGGTTCACGCTGGGTTCGCTGCTCTGCGCGATATCCGTGTCTCCGGAGATGCTGATCGGCGCGCGCGTCGTGCAGGGCCTGTTCGGCGCGGTGATGCTGCCGCAGGGCCTCGGCATGATCAAGGAGATGTTCCCGCCGAAGGAGTCGCAGAAGGCCTTCGGCATGTTCGGTCCGGTCATGGGTCTGTCCGCGGTGTGCGGGCCGATCCTGGCGGGCTGGCTGGTCGACGCCGACTACTTCGGCACCGGCTGGCGCATGATCTTCCTGATCAACCTTCCGCTGGGTGCCGCCGCCATCGCCGGCGCCCTGCGCTACCTGCCGAAGGGCCGCTCCGAGACCACACCGCGCCTCGACATCCCCGGCATGCTCCTGGTCTCCCTGGGCGCGCTGCTCATCATCTTCCCGCTGGTCCAGGGCCGTGAGTACGACTGGCCCCTGTGGACGTTCGCGATGATGGCCGCCTCCGTCGTCGTCTTCGCGGTCTTCGCGCGGTACGAGTCGCACCGCAGCAGCTCCGGACAGGACCCGCTGGTCGTCCCCAGCCTCTTCCGCAAGCGCGGCTTCAGCGGCGGCATGATCCTCGGGCTCGTCTTCTTCTCGACGATGCAGGGCTTCATGCTGGTGTTCAACCTGTACACCCAGATCGGCCTCGGCTACTCGCCGCTCAAGGCCGGCCTGGTGATGGTGCCCTGGTCGGGCGGCATGATCGTCGGCTTCGGACTCGCGCAGGGCGTCGTCCGGTTCGGACGAGCCGTGCTGCAGGCGGGTGCGCTGGTCATGGCGCTCGGCGTGTTCGGCGTCTGGCTGACCCTCGACCAGGCGGGATCCGGCGTCGGCCCCTGGCAGCTGCTGCCGTCGCTGCTCGTCACCGGCATCGGGATGGGCCTGCTCATGGCGCCGTTCTTCGACATCGTCCTCGCCAGCGTCGAGCAACACGAGACGGGTTCGGCGTCCGGCACGATGACCGCGGTGCAGCAGCTCGGCGGCGCCTTCGGCGTGGCCGTCCTCGGCACCGTGTTCTTCGGCCTGCTGGGCGGCGGGATCGCCACGGCCGTCGACCACCGCTCGGACGACCTTCGCGGCCGGCTGACCGCGGCGCACGTCGCGCCCGGCGCGCAGGACCGCATCGTGGCGGACCTGCGCCGCTGCGCCGCCGACCGGGCCACCGCAAAGGACCCGTCCGCGAATCCGGCGTCCTGCGCACTGCTGACGAAGGAGACACGGTCCGCGGTGACCTCGTCCGAGGCGGGTGCCCGTGTGCCCGCCGCGCTGGAGGCCACCGCGTCGTCGGCCTTCCGCAGCGGCTTCGGCTCGGTGATGCAGACGGTGCTCTGGATCGTCGACGGCATGCTCGCCCTGACCTTCCTGCTCGCGTTCCTCCTGCCGCGCCGTGCCCGCCCCGAGGAGTCCGCCGGTCACTGAACCGACCGGACGCCAGGGCGGACGGGACGGCCCGAGACCTCTTCGGAGGGGTCTGGGGCCGTCCCGTCCGCTGTGGTCGTGCGGCGCGCGGTGGACGTCCCGGCCGCGCACCGGCCCGTCGCCCGGAGACCGCTGGGCCGCCGGGCCCACCCCGCTCGCGACGCCGAGTGCGCGCCCTCCCGCGGGCCCCGTCGCCCCGACGCCGGGGCGGGGCCGCGGTGCCCCTCACGCGTCCCCGTTCCCGCGTGACGCACGGCTGTTGCGGGGCACGGCACCCGGGCTTCCGGCGTCCGACACCGTTCACCCCGGTCAGGTCCTCGCGGGATGCGCCGCGTACCGTTCGAGCAGGCAGAACGGCACGGGCTGGAGTCCGTGAGCGGGACCACGCACCGCCGGCCGCCCGGCACCCCGCCCGGACGTACCTGCCGTCACCCGACCCGCACCCTCCCGGAAGGACGAACCCCGTGCTCACGTCGTACGCGGACCACTTCGACACGCCTGCCGGATATCTCGACTTCGCACGGTTCGGGCCGCCCTCGCGTGACGTCGTCGGCGCGACCGCCCGGGCGCTGGAGGAGTCCGCCCGCGCCGACCACACCACCGTGGACGGCCTGATGCGCGCGGAGGTGGTCGCGCGGGACACGGCCGCCCGGCTCGCCGGGACCGACGGCCGGCACACGGTGCTCCTGCCGAACGCCTCCACCGGACTGTTCCACGCCGCTCTCGGGATCCGCGAGGGCGTGGTCCTCACCCCGCGCACCGACTTCCCCGCCAACCACTATCCCTGGCGGCGCAGCGCCGACCTGGGCCGGGCGACACCGCGCTGGCTCGATCCCGCGAACGGCGGGGGCGTCACCCCCGACCTGGTCCGGGCCGCGCTGACCGACGACGTCGTCGCCCTGTCCGTCAGCGCCGTGGACTTCCGTACCGGCTTCCGTGCCGACCTCGCCGCGCTGCGCGAGGCGATCGGACCGGACCGGCTGCTGATCGTGGACGCCATCCAGGCGTTCGGGGTGGCCCGGATGGCCTGGGACGCCGCCGACGTCGTGGTCGCGGGCGGCCAGAAGTGGCTGCGCGCGGGCTGGGCCACCGGCTTCGCCGCGCTGTCCGATCGCGCGCTGGAGTCCCTGGAGCCGGTGCTCACCGGCTGGACGGGAGTCGAGGACGTCGGCGTCTTCGACGGGACGGAGCACCTGCCCGCCAGGGACGCGCGACGGTGGTCCATCACCAACCTCAGCCCGGTGACGGCCGCCGCCTTCGCGACGGCTCTCGGCCTCGTCGAGCGGTACACGGTCGGGGCGATCGAGGGCGCGATCGCCCTGCGGGTCGCCGAGTTGGCCGAGGCCGTCGAGGAGCACGGCGGTCGCGTCCTCTCCCCCGCCGACCCGGCACGGCGTGCGGGCGTCCTCGCCTTCACGATGCCGGACCACGATCCCGCCGTCGTCGCGAAGGCGCTGCACGCGGAGGGTGTCACGCCGACGGTGCGCGCCGACTCCCTCCGGTTCTCCCCGCACGCCTCGACACCTCCGGAGGCCCGCGCACGGGTAGCCGCCGCACTGGCGTCGCTGCGCGACTGAACGCGGCGGGCCCGTGACCGGAACGGATCGCCCGGCGGCGCCCGACGACCGGTCCGTCCGTCCCTGCCCCCCGACTTCGGCCGGGCTCCGCGTGGTTGCGCGGCGGACCGGCCCCTCGGCGCGGACGCCTTCGTCCGGCGTTCCCGTCCCGCCCTCCACGACGCACCCCGCCCGTCTCCCTGTGCGTCCGGCGGATTACTGCGCGCACATGAAATGCCTGTGACGGCGCTCCGGCCGCCATTGCTCACGACGCTCACCCGCTCCTAGGTTCACTCCGGCAGGCCCTGGTGCGGACGCGCCCCGGCGGCACCGCCCCGTTCCTCCCTCCTCTGTCGTACTCCGCGTGCGCTTTCGCGAGCGCACCTTCAGAAGGGTTTCCACCATGAGCCGGAGCGACCAGCCCGACCTCGGACGCCGGGGGTTCCTCGCCGGCGCCACCGCCGTCGCGGCAGCCGCCACCGTCCCCACGCTCGCTGCCCGCGCCGAGGCCGCCACGGCCGCGGCGGCGAGCCGTCCCAACATCCTGGTGATCCTCACCGACGACCAGCCGCTGCACACCGAATGGGCCACGCCCAAGACGCTGAGCTGGCTGGTGGACGGCGGTGTCGAGTTCACCCGGGGGCACGTCGCCACCCCGCTCTGCGCACCGTCGCGTTCGTCGATCTTCAGCGGCCGGCACGCCCGTCACCACGGCGTCCGGGACAACAGCAGCCCGTACAACCTGGACCAGTCGACCACCGTCCAGCGCCATCTCCAGCAGGCCGGATACCGGACCGGGCTCTTCGGGAAGTACCTGAACGCCTGGAGCAACAAGGACAACCCTCCGCACTTCGACGAGTGGCTGCTGTCGGCTCCGGTGACGTACAACGACGGGACCTACAACGACAACGGAACGGTCCGCACCCTGCCCGGCTACACGACCGGCGTGATCCGGGACCGGGCGCTCCAGTTCCTGGACAAGGCCGCCACCGACCACCGCCCGTGGTTCGCGTTCGTGGCGCCCAAGGCACCGCACGGCCCGAACACGCCGGAACCGAAGTACGCGAACACTCCGGTGCCCGCCTGGAACGGCCGGCCCTCGGTGCCGGAGGCGGACCGCAGCGACAAGCCGGACTACGTCCAGAACGCCGACCGCACGCTCGCCGACGGCCAGACCGTACGCCGCAACCAACTGCGCACGCTGCTGTCCGTCGACGACGCGGTCCAAGCGCTGCACGACAAGCTCGCCGACCTCGGACAGTTGCAGAACACCCTGGTCTTCTACCTCGGCGACAACGGCTACAGCTGGAGCGACCACGGCTGGGGCGCCAAGTCGGTGCCCTACCGTCCCGCTGTGGAAGTGCCGTTCTACGTGTCGTGGCCGGCCGGCGGGCTCGGCGCGGGCACCACCGACGACCGGCTGGCGGCGAACATCGACGTCGCACCGACCATCCTGGACGCGGCCGGTATCGCACCGAGCCCGCTGCACGACGGCCGGTCGCTGCTCGGCACGGCGAGCCGCGACCACCTGCTCATCGAGTGGTGGCACCGCAACCCCGGCGGAAACCCGCACACCTGGTCCTCCTACAAGAGCGCCACCGAGCAGTACACCGAGTACTACGCACTGCACACCGACGGCTCCGGGCAGGAGGCGGGCACCGGCGAGGTGCTGTTCCGCGAGTACTACGACCTGGTGAACGACCCGTACCAGCTCACCAACCTGCTGTACGGGGCCACCCCCGCCGACGAACGGCGCCTGGGCATCCCGGCCCTGGCCGCCCAGCTCGCCGCGGACCGGGCGGCCTGACCTGCCGGTGTGGTGGTGCGGCGGGCGCCCGCCGCACCACCACACCGGCCCGCGACCCCGCCACCGGTGACCGTCCCTCACCGTCCGCCGTCCGCCGTCCGCCGTCCGCCCCGGGAGACTCCATGAACAGCGCTCCTCGCCCGTCCTGCTGCGCCCCGGCCCGGGGACCCCTCGATCTGCTGCCCCCGGAGCCTCGGCCGGCCGCCGACGGCCCGGCCGCCCGAAGGGCCCGCAAAGCCCTCACTCCGCTGCCCGGCGGAACGTTCCTGATGGGCAGCGACGACCCCGACGCCGTGCCCGCCGACGGCGAGGGGCCCGTGCGCGAGGTGACGGTCGGCGCCTTCTCCGTCGCCCCCGCGACGGTCAGCAACGCCGAGTTCGCGACCTTCGTCAACGCCACCGGCCATGTCACCGAGGCGGAACGCTTCGGGTTCTCGTACGTCTTCGCGGGCTTCCTGAGCGCGGAGCTCCAGGCCTCGTCCCCGCCGGTCCCCGGCACTCCGTGGTGGCGGGCGGTGCCCGGAGCGAGCTGGCGGGCGCCCCGAGGACCCGGTTCACGCTTCCTCGACGTGCAGCAACACCCGGTCGTGCACGTCTCCTGGAACGACGCGACGGCCTACTGCGCCTGGTCGGGAACCCGGCTGCCGACGGAGGCGGAGTGGGAGTACGCGGCACGCGGCGGTCTGGAGCGGAAGCGCTATCCCTGGGGCGACGAACTGGCGCCGCGCGGCCGGGAGATGCTCACCATCTGGCAGGGCGACTTCCCGCGGGCCGACCCGGGCGGCCACAACGGCACCACCGCGGTCCGCTCGCACCGGCCCAACGGCTTCGGCCTCTACAACACGGTCGGCAACGTGTGGGAGTGGTGCGCCGACTGGTTCAGCCCCGACTTCCACCGCACCGGCCCCCGCTCGTCGCCCGTGGGGCCGACGCACGGCACGGCGCGGGTCATGCGCGGTGGCTCCCACCTGTGCCATGTCTCGTACTGCAACCGCTACCGGGTCGGCGCGCGCAGTTCCAACACCCCGGACAGCTCGACCGGCAACACCGGCTTCCGGGTGGCCCGCTGAGAGGCGTCGCACGGGGTCGGCCGCGGCGGTGGTCCGACCGGCGCGGCGGTGCCCGCCGCGGGCGTCAGGTCGCGGGCTCGAACCAGGTCGGCCCGTCGAGCAGGGCATGCTTGATCCTCAGGAGGGCGTGCTCACTCAGCTCCGGCAGGGCGTCCACGGCGAACCAGCCGACCTGGAGCGACTCGTCGTCATTGACGCGGGCCTCACCGCCGACGGCGCGGCAGCGGAAGGTGGTGTCCATGAACTGGCAGACGTCGCCGTTGTCGAAGGTGATCTGCTCGCCCGCCTGGACCAGGACGACGCGCTCGACCTCGATGTGCACGGCCGTCTCCTCGTACACCTCGCGCACGGCGCACGCGGCGGGCTGCTCGCCCGGCTCCGGCATACCGGAGATGAGGGCCCACCGGCCGTTGTCGGAACGCTGCCCCAGCAGCACTCTGCCCTCGTCGTCGAAGACGACGGTGCTCACTCCGGGGAGCCAGAGGAGCTGGTGGCCGGCGGAGGCCCGGATCGCGAGGATGAAGTCGGGAGTAGCCATGGCCCCGACCCTAACCGCGCGCCCGGGCTCTCCCGGAGGCGACCCGGATCAGCGCTGCGCTGCGGTGTTCCGCCGGCCGCGCAGCACCGTCGCGGCGCCCCATCCGAGACCGCCGGCGGCGACCAGCACCAGGAGCATCTCCGGGACGATCCCGAGCTCGGTGGCCGGGGTCCGGGAGGAGCGCAGCGGCACCTTCTGGACCAGGGAGTCGGCGACGAACATGCCGGTCTTCTGGGTGATCCGCCCGTCGGGCATGATCACGGCGCTGACACCGCTCGTGACGGGCACGGTGACGGTACGGCTGTGCTCGACGGCCCGGACACGGGACATGGCGAGCTGCTGGTAGGTCATCTCGCTGCGGTCGAAGGTGGCGTTGTTGCTGGGCACCGAGATGATCTGGGCGCCGTCGGTCACGGTGCTGCGCACGGCCCAGTCGAAGGCCGCCTCGTAGCAGGTGACCAGGCCGACCCGGGTGCCGTTCATGGTGAAGACGCCCGCCTCGGTGCCCCGGCTGAAGTCCTGGCGGACCATGGTCGTCCAGTCCTTGTTGATGGCGCCGAGCAGCGAGCGCATCGGCAGGTACTCGCCGAAGGGCTGGATCTGCCGCTTGTCGTACGTGTCCTGCGGACCCTTGACCGGGTCCCAGAGGATCTGCTCGTTGTAGAGCTTGCCGTCGCGCTCGACGACGCCGCCGACCGAGATGGGGGCGCCGATCGCGCGGGCCGCCTCGTCGATCACGGCGCGGGCGTCGGCGTTGGCGAAGGGGTCGATGTCGGAGGAGTTCTCGGGCCACAGGACCAGTTGGGGCCGGGCGACCTTGCCCGCCTTGACCTCGGCGGCCAGTCGTTCGGTCTCCCGCACGTGGTGGTCGAGGACCGCCCGCCGCTGGGAGTTGAAGTCCAGCCCGGCGCGCGGGACGTTGCCCTGGATGAGCGCGACGGTCGCGGTGCCGTCCTCGGCCTTGTCGCTGACGAGGGTGCGGGCGGCCAGCGCTCCGACGACGGGGACGGCGACGCTCAGCAGGGCCGCGGCCGCCGCGCCCCGGCGCAGGACCCGGGTGCCGCGGGCCTCGACGGCGAGCCGGACGAGTTCGTAGAGGCCGAATCCGCAGAGCACGACGGCGAAGCCGAGCACCGGGGTGCCGCCGAGCGCGGCGAGGGGCAGGAAGACGCCGTCGGCCTGGCCGAACGCGATCTTCCCCCAGGGGAACCCGCCGAAGGGAGCACGCGCGCGTGCCGCCTCCCCGGCGATCCAGACGGCCGCCGCCCACACCGGCCACGCGGGCAGCCGGGAGACAAGTCCGATGCCGGCGCCGACGAGCGCCACGTACGCCGCCTCCACCACGACGAGCGCGATCCACGGGCCGGGACCGACCTCGACGCCCGTCCACACGAGCAGGGGCAGCAGGAATCCGAGGCCGAACAGGTAGCCGAGGCCGAGAGAGGCCTTCCAGGAGCGGCCGCGCAGGGTCCAGCCGAAGACCGCGAAGGCGGGCAGGGCCAGCCACCAGAGCGTCCGTGGCGGGAAGCTGACGTACAGCAGCACGCCGGAGAGCGCCGCGGCGGCGGCCGGGACGAGACGGCGGACCAGAACGGCCCCGCGCGAGGCGGGCGCGGCCTGGGGTTCGAGCTGTTCCGGCTCGTCTACGGTGGTTGCGGTGGCGGTCACTCCGGGAGTGTACGGCGGCTGACCTGGGGGCCGACAGCTCGGTCCGCCGGACCCCAGGGGGTGGGACGGTGCTCCGTGGACGGCCGTGCCGTCGGATGCAGCAACGTTCCTGCACAACTTCTCCCCAAAGCGGCACATCAGCCGTTACGGTGTGCCCGAGCCTCTGACGTGCGGCCTGTCCCGGTGACGGCGCCCGAGGTCCGACGACGCCGGGGGGCGACGGGGTGGGTTCCACGGGGACGGCGGCCGCGACGGACGCCTCGGTCACGGCGGAGAGACGCAGCGGGTCCGACGCGGCGGGCATGGCCGTTCTCGCGGCCTGTGCGGCCTGGTCGCTCATCACGGCGGCCGCGCACGACGGCCGGCCCGAGGGTGTGCTGCTCGCGGTGCTCGCCGTGACCGCGGGCTACGCCTCGGGGCGGATCCTCGGCGTGCTCCTGCCGGTCGCCGCGCCCTGCGCGGGAGCACTCACCGGTCTCGGCCTCGCCATCGCCACACCCGGCCCGCAGATCAGCCTGCACCTCGGTCACAGCGGAGCGACCGCCGCGCTGCTGACCCTCTCCTGCGGTGCCGCGTGCTGCGCCGCCTGGGCGGCCCGCCCGCCCGGCCTGCGGCTCGCGCTCCACCTGCTGGCGGCGGTGATCGCGGTGACGGCGGCGCTGCTCGGTTCGGTCACCGGTCTCGTCACCTGTACCGGGGTCCTGCTGTGCTCGCTCGCCGCCGCGCGGGTACGCCGTCGCGCGGTCGGCCTCGGGGGGTTCGCGGCCGCGGCCGTGGTGGTGACCGGGGCTGCCTGGGCGATCGGCGAGGACGCGCTGCCCGACGGTCCGACGGCCGCGCTGCAGGGCCGGCTCACCGGCCACCGGATGCTGCTCTGGCAGGACGCGCTGCGCATGGTCCGGGCCGATCCCGTGCTGGGGGTCGGGCCGGGGCGGTACGGCGATCTCAGTCCCACGGTCGCCCGGTCGCTGCTGCCGGACGGCAAAGCCCACTCCGCGCCCCTCCAGCAGGCGGCGGAGCAGGGACTGATCGGCGTGGCCCTGCTCGCGGCGGCGTTCTGCTGGATGCTCTACGCGCTCCTGCGCAGTCCGCGCTCCACGCCGATCGCGCTGACGGCGGGCGCGGCGCTCACGGCACTGGCGGTGATCGCGTCGATCGGCAACGCGCTCAGCTTCATGACGGTCACGGCCGGGGCCGGACTGCTCGCGGGCCTCGCCACCGCCCGCCCGCTCGGCTCCCACGAACCGGACGATTCCGTCGGCGCGATCGCGCGTCCGGCGGATGAGCCGGAACCCTGAGCGCCTCGGCAGGGCGTCAGCGCACCGCGCCGGACGCGCCGGGCCTCAGGTGGTCGCGGATGATCCGTACCGCCGCTTCGGCGTTGTCCACGGTGATGGTGAAGGTGTGGCCGTCGCCCAGGCGCAGCACGACGCCCTCACCGCGGCGGACGATGACGGCGGTTCCCTGCTCGGGTCGCCATCGGTAGCCCCAGCCGCCCCACTGGCGCGGGGTGACCTGGGGGGCGAAGTCGGCGCCGACGACGGTCGACAGGGGGATGCGGCGACGCGGGAGCCCTATGTGACCGCACCGGACTTCCAGGCAGTCCTTGTCCACCTTCACGGCGACATGCACGAACGCGAGCGTGCCGAACAGGATGAGCAGTCCGGCCGCGATGCAGCCGACCACGGACATGATCAGCGGGGCGGTGCCCGAGGTCCAGCCGGAGTCGACCGCCAGCTCGATCCCGAGAGCCAGGCAGGCCACACCGCCGAGGGCGGGCAGCAACTGGACGCGGTTCCTCGCGCGACCGGTCCAGAGCTCCGGCAGCGGGATGGTTTTGCCGTGGGGGTGGTCCCTCATACGTATGAGACTACTCAGGTTCCGCTGAGCGGGCACCGGGTCGCGGAGCGTTACTCCCCCGGGTGGGCGATCCACCCGCCGACGGCTTCGTCATGGTGACGGCGCGTGCCGGTACCGGGGGTGTCCACCCGGGTACCACCGGTGTCCAGGGCGTGTGCCCATCAGGTGCGCGGCATAGATGTGCGCGCGGACCCGGCGCGGCAGTCGTCACTCAGTGTGCCGGGCTGACCGCCGCGAGGATGCGGCCTTCCTCATAGGTGAGGGCGGTCGCGGGCAGAGCGCCCTCCTGGCCGGACAGCAGCACCGTGACCGTGGAGCGGGCGGGCGCCGCGGGGTCGGGTCCGGCGCCGATCCGGCGCAGCGCCTGCGCGGCGACCGCGCCGGCCGAGCCGTGCAGGACCAGGGGCGGGAGATCCGGGCGCTGCACGGCCGCGCGGATGCGTTCGGCGACCAGTTCGTAGTGGGTGCAGCCGAGGACGACGGCCCGCACATCCTGGGGGGTGCGCGCCGCAGCAGCGGCAATCGCCGCGTCGACGGCCGCTTCGTCGGCGTGCTCCACCGCGTCCGCGAGCCCGGGACAGGCGACCTCGGTGACCTCGACGTCCCCGGCGAACTCCGCGATGAGTCCGCGCTGGTAGGGGCTGCCGGTGGTGGCGGGCGTGGCCCAGATCGCGACGGGTCCGCCGCCCGCGGCGGCGGGCTTGATCGCGGGGACGGTGCCGATGACGGGCACGTCCGGCTCCAGCCGGGCGCGCAACGCCGGCAGGGCGCGGACCGAGGCGGTGTTGCAGGCGACGATCAGGGCGGCGGGCCGGTGCAGTGCGGCGGCCTCGGCGACGGCCAGGGCGCGGGCGGTGACGTCCTCCGGGGTGCGCGGTCCCCACGGCATGCTGCCGGGGTCCGAGGAGAGGACGAGATCGGCGTCGGGCCGCAGTCGGCGCACCGCCGCGGCAGCAGCGAGCAGGCCGATTCCGGAGTCCATGAGCGCGATCTTCACCCGGTCACCATAGACGATCCGCCCCGGACGCCTTCCGCCGTGGGGCAGACTGCGGCGGGTGGACGCCCTCGTGTGGATCGCCGTCGGATCGCTGCTCGCCTGGCTGTGGCTGCTGCTCGGCCAGGGCTTCTTCTGGCGGACGGACGTCCGGCTGCCCGCGCGCGAGGCGCCGGCCGAGTGGCCCTTCGTCTGTGTCGTGGTGCCGGCCCGGGACGAGGCCGGCGTGCTGCCCGAGAGCCTGCCCTCGCTCCTCGCCCAGGACTATCCGGGACGGGCCGAGGTGTTCCTCGTCGACGACGGCAGTTCGGACGGCACCGGAGAGCTGGCCCTCGACCTGGCGCGGCGGCACGGCGGTCTGCCGCTCACCGTCGGCTCGCCGGGCGAACCTCCGGCGGGCTGGACCGGCAAACTGTGGGCCGTGCGCCACGGCATCGGCCTGGCCCGCGCGCGGGGTCCCGAGTACCTCCTGCTGACGGACGCGGACATCGCGCACGAGCCGGGAAGCCTGCGGGAGTTGGTGGCGGCCGCCCGTACCGGGGGCTTCGACCTGGTCTCCCTCATGGCCCGGCTGCGCGTGGAGAGCGTGGGGGAACGCCTCGTGGTGCCGGCGTTCGTCTACTTCTTCGCTCAGCTCTATCCGTTCCGCCGGATCGCGGTGGACGGGGCGCGGACGGCGGCCGCGGCGGGCGGCTGCGTGCTGCTGCGCGCGGACGCCGCCGAGCGGGCGCGGATCCCGGACGCGATCCGGCACGCCGTCATCGACGACGTGGCACTCGCCAAGGCGGTCAAGCGCGGCGGCGGCCGGATCTGGCTGGGCCTGGCCGACCGGGTGGACAGCGTGCGCCCGTATCCGCGGCTGCGCGATCTGTGGCGCATGGTCTCGCGCAGCGCGTACGCGCAGCTGCGGCACAGTCCGACGCTGCTCGCCGGGACGGTCGCCGGACTCGCGCTCGTGTACCTGGTGCCGCCGGTCGCCCTGCTGGCGGGACTCGTCACGGGCGCCGACCGGGCGGCGGCGGCCGGAGGGCTCGCCTGGGCCCTGATGGCGGCGACGTATCTGCCGATGCTCCGCTACTACCGGCAGTCCCCGTGGCTCGCTCCGCTGCTGCCGGTGACGGCGTTCCTCTATCTCCTCATGACGGTCGACTCGGCGGTGCAGCACTACAGGGGACGCGGGGCCGCGTGGAAGGGCCGCACCTACGCGCGGCCCGACACCGCCCTCGACGAGGGCTGACGGACGTCCGGACGGCGCCGCGGGCGTTCACTTCCTGCCGGGTGTCCAGTTCATGCCCCAGCCGTAGACGTGGTCGATGGTGCGCTGCGGGCTGACACCGCGCTCGGGGACCAGGTACCGGGCCTCGCGCTGGACGACGAGGTCGGTGCCGTTGCTGGAGATGAGGGCGAGCGCGCAGACGGTGGAGGGGACCGTGCACTCGTCGAGGGAGAACTCGATCGGGGCGCCGTTCAGCGGCTGGAGGGTCACCGTGGCGTGCAGGTCGGCGAAGGAGCGGGCGCCCTCGTAGATGGTCACGAAGATGAGGATGCGGCGGAAGTCGTGCTTGTGGTCGAGGTTGATGCTGAGGTTCTCGCCGGTGTCCACGGCTCCGGTGCGGTCGTCGCCGTCGAGGTGGATGTACGGCGGCTGGTGCAGTGCGCCGAAGGCGTTGCCCAGGGCCTGGACGACTCCCTTGCGTCCGTCGCTCAGTTCGTAGAGGGCGCACAGGTCGAGGTCGAGGTCGGCGTGCATGGCGACGGCCCGGCCGCGCTTGCTGCCCCACCCCGAGAACTGCTTGCGCACCTGCCAGTTGAGGTTCACGCGCAGGGCACCGGAGGTGCCGCCCTGCTTGCTGAGCGAGACGGAGGGCGCTTCCTTGGTCAGCGTCACCTTGGAGAGACGGACCGGCGCCGGAGGGGCCGCGGGCTGCCACGGGTTCGCGGGCGGTGCCTGTGGCGGGTGCACGGTCACGGGCGGGGCGACCGGCGGAGGCACGGTGACCGGCGGGGCCGCGGGCGGCGGCGGTCCCTGCACCCGGGTGGCGGGCGAGGGCGGGGCGGGTGCCGGGGCGGCGTGCTGCGGCTCGTCCACGGTGATGCCGTAGTCGGTGGCCAGTCCTTCGAGACCGCTGCCGTAGCCCTGTCCGACGGCGCGGAACTTCCAGGCGCCCTGGCGGCGGTAGAACTCACCGAGCACGAAGGCGGTCTCCACGGTCGCGTCGGCACTGTCGAAACGGGCGACCTCCGTGCCGTCGCGCGCGTCGAGCACCCGGATGTGGAGGCCGGGCACGCGTCCGAAGGAGCCGCCGTCCGCGGAGGCGGCCAGGACCACCTTCTCGATCACCGGTTCCAGGCGCGGCAGGTCGACGAGCAGGGCGTCGGTCACCTGGCCGTCCGCGGTCCGCTTGCCCTCGTGGCGCACGGCGCCCGAGGTGTGCGCCGGCTGGTTGTAGAAGACGAAGTCGCCGTCCGATCGGACCTTGCCGTTCACCAGCAGCAGCGCCGAGGCGTCCGCGTCGGGCACCCCGGGGCCCGGTCGCCAGCCCAGCTCCACCCGCAGCGTGCTCGTCGGGACAGGAACATTGGATCCCTTGGACATGCTCATGTGCGCCCCCATCGCGTGTCTCCGCACCGGGTCCGAGCCCCGCGGGCCCCCCGGCTCCGTTCCCGCCCAACCTAATCCCCCGGCCCGCGGAACTCCCCCGACTCGGACCGGAAGATCCCCGGCCGACCGCCGGTAACCCGCAAGGAACTCGCCCTTTACACGATCTGAACCCGCTTTGGCGTCCTTTTTTGCCGAGTTCGCTCGCATTGGGGATCCCGCATCACCGCGCACACGGAAAACAACCCTCTTATCGGTCTCCCCAACCAGCACATCGTGGGCTTAACTTATGTGCCATGACCTCCCCCCGCTCCACCTATGGCGGCGGTTACTACTCCGCCTTCCAGGACACCCCGATCTACGACTCCCTCGTCGCCGAGCGGGGTACCCCTCAGATCGCCCCGATCCGCGTTCCCTCCGCGTACGACTCGGGCAGCCACCTCCCCGCACTGCCGTCCGCTCTGCCCGCACTGCCGGCCGGCCCCTCGCACCAGGCCTCCTCGTACGGATACCAGCAGGCCCAGCAGCCCGCTCCGCTGCACCAGGCCCCCGCTCCGTACATCCCGCAGCAGGCGGGCGCCCCGCGCGGCTACCCCGGCCAGCAGCCGCAGCAGCCGCGCCCCATGTCGGGCAACACCGGTTACGAGGCGATGCGGCCCGCCGCTCCGCGCCCCGCGCCGACCCCGTACCAGGACCCGTACAACAACGGTCAGCAGTACCGCGGCTACTGACCCCTTCGCGCCGGATTGTCGGTGCCTCCTGGCACCATGGCGGTCATGGGGAACGCGGTACTGCACTCGATTCACGTCCATCCGGTCAAGGCGTTCCGGGCCCAGTCGCCCAGGGAGGCCCTGGTGGAGCCCTGGGGGCTGGCCGGAGACCGACGCTGGGTCCTGATCGACGCCGGGGGAAAGGTCGTCACACAGCGCGAGCAGCCGCGTATGGCGCTGGCCGCCGCCGAGATCCTCTCGGACGGCGGTCTTCGTCTGTCCGCCGAGGGCAGCGCTCCGGTGACCGTCCCCGTGCCGGAACCCGTGGGCACGACGACCGTCGAGATCTTCGGCGACAAGGTGGAGGCGGTGCTCGCCGATGCCGCCGCCCACGCCTGGTGCAGTGCCCGTCTCGGCGCCGACGTGCGTCTGGCCCACATGGACGACCCCGCCGTCCGCCGCCCAGTGGACCCGCTGTTCGCGCGGCCGGGCGAGACGGTCAGCTTCGCCGACGGCTATCCGCTCCTCGTCACCACGCTGGGCTCGCTCGACGCCCTCAACTCGTTGATCGCGCGGGGCGACCATCCCGACGAGGGCCCCCTCCCGATGACCCGCTTCCGGCCGAACGCCGTCGTCTCGGGCACCGACGCCTGGGCCGAGGACGACTGGTCCCGTATCGCCATCGGGGACGTCACCTTCCGCGTCGCCAAGATGTGCGGGAGATGCGTCGTGACCACGACCGACCAGGACACCGCCGTGCGCGGCAAGGAGCCCCTGCGCACGCTCGCGCGCCACCGGCGTTTCGCGGGCAAGCTGGTCTTCGGGCAGAATCTGGTGCCCGAGTCCCGCGGAACACTGCATGTCGGCGACCCGGTCACGATCCTCGAATAGCCCGCGCGGGCCCGTCGCCCGGAGGCCGGGCGCACGGGGAACCCCGGCCGCGGGCAGGATCGTTGAAGGCATGCGGGGCGGTCACGGAGGTCTTGGCGGAGAGGTGATTTCACTCTCTCTTCCCCGGCCATGGGCGTGAACGGCTCCGCGGGGGGTTATCACGGACGCGGAAGGGGGTGCGGGACGGTGCGTTCGCTCATCGGACTCTGGCGCTGGCGGCACAACCCGCTGCGCCGCACGACGGATCTCGTCGAGGCCTGGCTCGCCCTGGCCACCCTGGTGATCCTCGTCGTCGGAGCGCCCTTCGCCGGAGCGGCCGTCGGCGCCTCGGCGGAGCACGCGCTGCAGCAGGCCGTCCGGCATCAGCGTGCCGACCGCCACGTGGTGGCGGCCACCGTCGTCAGGACACTCTCCCACGGGCCCCTGCAGTCCGACCCCGAGTCGTCGACGGCGCGGGACGTGCGCAGCCGGGTGATGGCCTCCTGGACGGCGCCGGACGGCACACGGCAGCGCGGTGTCGTGATCACCCTGCTCAAGTCGCCCCGTGCGGGAGCCCACTTCGCGCTCTGGACCGACCGGCACGGCCGCCTGGTGGGCCGCCCGCTGGACGGTGCCACCGCCACGACGCACGCCGTTCTGGCCGGTTTCGGCGCGGCCGTCCTGACGGCGGGATGCGTGGAGTGCGGAAGACGGATGATCGTCTGGCACCTGGTCCGCCGGCGGTACGCGCACTGGGACCGGGCCTGGGACAAGGCCGGTCCCGACTGGGGCAAGGCGGGCACCGGCAGCTGACGGCCCGCCGTCAGCGGTCAACAGCCCCTGTCCGCGCACGCTACGGTGGACCGGCCGCGCTGACCCGCACCGTCATGAGAGGCTGTCCGGCAGGGGCCTGAATCCCCGCCGACGGGGTATCAGCACGGCCTCGCAGGACCCGCGTACGACGAGGTGGGGGCACGACAGCGCCATGGCACAGGGCACGGTCCAGGTGACGCACACCGGAACCTCGCGGTGGCGGCGCCGCACGGGTGAGTACGCATCGCTGGCCGCCGCCCTGGAAGCCGCGGCCGACGGTGACGTGCTCACCGTCGCTCCCGGCACCTACCGCGAGAACCTGGTGGTGGAGCGGGCGGTGACGCTCCGCGGCCCCGAGGGATCGCCCGGCTCGGTGCGCATCGCGCCGGTCGACGGCGTGCCGCTGACCGTCCGCGCCTCCGCCGTGGTGCAGGACCTGCACGTGGAGGGCCAGGACTCGGCGGCGCCCGCGCTCCTCGTCGAGGACGGCACGCCCGAACTGCTCGACGTGCGGATCGTGACACGCTCCGCGGCCGGGATCGAGGTCCGCGGCGGTGCCCGCCCGACCGTGCGTCGCTGTACCGTCGACAATCCCGGCGGCGTCGGCATCGCCGTACTGGACGGCGGCGGCGGGGTGTTCGAGGAGTGCGAGGTCGTCGCGGCCGGTCAGTCGGGCGTCCTGGTCCGCGGGGGCGCGCATCCGCGCCTCGAGCGCTGCCGGGTGCACCACACCTCCGGTGCCGGCCTGTCGGTGACGGGCGAGAACTCGTCGCTGGAGGCGGTGGGTTGCGAGGTGTACGAGGTCAAGGGCTCCGGCGTGCAGGTCACCGCCCGGGCCACGGCCCACCTCACGGACTGCGATGTGCACCGGACCACCGCGGACGGCGTCACCCTGGACACGGACGCGGTCCTCACCCTCGCCGACTGCCGCATCCACGACATCCCGGAGAACGCGGTCGACCTGCGGTCCCGCTCCGTGCTGACCCTGACGCGCACCACCGTGCGGCAGTTCGGGCGCAACGGCCTGTCGGTCTGGGACCCGGGCACCCGTGTCGACGCCAACCAGTGCGAGATCTTCGACAGCACCGGCGACTACCCCGCGGTGTGGGTGAGCGACGGGGCGACGGCGGTGCTCGACTCGTGCCGGGTGCACGACGTGCCGGACGCGTTGTTCGTCCTCGACCGGGGTTCGCGCGCGGACGTCGTCGACAGCGACATCTCGCAGGTGCGCAACACGGCGGTGTCGGTGAGCGACGGCGCCACGGCGCAGCTCGACGACTGCCGTATCAGGGACGCCGCGACAGGGGCCTGGTTCCGTGATCACGGCAGCGGCGGCACGCTCTCCGGATGCACGGTGGACGGCACCCAGACCGGCGTGATCGTCACCAAGGGCGCCGATCCGACGATCGAGCGCTGCACGGTGACCTCGCCCGCCGAGGCCGGCTTCTATGTGTCGGCCGACGGGCGGGGCAGTTTCCTCAACTGCCGCGTGGCGGACAGCGGGGGTTACGGCTTCCATGTGATCGACGGCTGCCGCGCGACGTTGCGCAAGTGCCGCACGGAGCGCTGCGCGCGCGGAGGTTACGAGTTCGCGGAAGGCGGCGCACCCGGCGCGGGACCGGTCGTCGAGGACTGCGCGAGCGACGAGAGCACCGGTCTGCGTGCTCCGGCCCACGAGACCGCCGTCGAGACGTCGCACCCGTCGCCGAGTCTGAGCGGGGCGATCCCCGGCCAGCGCACCACCGCGCGGGAGCCGCTGGCGACCGAGACCGAGGCCACCCCGCCGGCGCGCGCCTCGAAGGCCGTCCTCGGTGAACTCGACGCGCTGGTGGGCCTGGAGAACGTCAAGCGCGAGGTGCGGGCGCTCACCGACATGATCGAGGTGGGCCGGCGCAGGCAGCAGGCGGGGCTGAAGGCGGCGTCCGCCCGCCGGCATCTCGTCTTCACCGGCTCCCCCGGTACCGGCAAGACGACCGTGGCCCGGCTGTACGGCGAGATCCTCGCCTCGCTGGGTGTGCTGGAGAAGGGACATCTCGTCGAGGTGTCCCGGGTGGACCTCGTCGGCGAGCACATCGGGTCGACCGCGATCCGTACCCAGGAGGCGTTCGACCGGGCGCGCGGCGGCGTGCTGTTCATCGACGAGGCGTACGCGCTGTCGCCGGAGGACTCGGGTCGCGATTTCGGGCGTGAGGCCATCGACACCCTGGTGAAGCTGATGGAGGACCACCGGGAGGCGGTGGTGGTGATCGTCGCGGGGTACACCGTCGAGATGGAGCGGTTCCTGTCGGTCAACCCCGGTGTGGCGTCGCGTTTCTCGCGGACCATCACCTTCAACGACTATCTCCCCGACGAGCTGTTGCGCATCGTGGAGCAGCAGGCCGAGGAGCACGAGTACCGGCTCGGCCCGGGTGCGGCCGAGGCGCTCCTGAAGTACTTCACGGCGATTCCCAAGGGCGCGGCGTTCGGCAACGGCCGTACGGCTCGGCAGACGTTCGAGGCGATGGTGGAGCGGCACGCGGGCCGGGTCGCCCAGCTGGACGAGCCGAGCACGGACGATCTGACACTGCTCTACTCCGAGGATCTGCCGGAGCTGTCCTGAGCGATCCCGTGCGGGCGCTGGCCGGGGACCTCGGTCCGCAGCCGCGCGAGCAGCAGTTCGCGCTCGGCGGCGAAGGCCGGGTCCGCCTGATAGTCGGAGTGGCCGAGGATCGGTGCGGGCAGCGGCTGCCGTGCGGTGCGGCCGTAGGCGAGCGGGTCCTTGAGGGGTTCGTGGTCGACCTCGGGGCCGCAGTCGCCGGGCAGCCGGACGGGTCCGCCGATCGGGTCGGTCGGGCGGTACAGATTGCGCCAGCAGGCGACCTCGCGGTGGAGTGAGGCGAGGGCGGAGGGTCCGAAGTGGGCCGGGAACCAGCGCCCGTAGAGGCGCTCCAGCGGGGAGCCGTAGGTGAGCAGGGCGATCCGCCGACGGGTCGCGGGCCGCAGCTGCCAGGCCGCTGCGGCGGCCAGCACACTGCCCTGGGAGTGTCCGGAGAGCACGAGCCGCCCGCCGGTGGCGCGGGTCCAGGTGGCCATGCGCCAGGTGAGGTCGGGCACGGCGCGCTCGGCGTAGCAGGGTGGCGCGAAAGGGTGGGCGGCGCGCGGCCAGAAGGTGCCGACGTCCCAGAGGATGCCGATGGTGCGGCGGGCCGCGGGGTCCTTGTAGGCGCGGCGGCCCCAGGTGACGAAGAGTATGAAGCCGAGCCCGATCAGCCAGGAACCGAGTGCCTGGGCGGTCTCGGCCGCGCCGTGGACGATGCCGTACGTCCCTCGTGCGGCCTCGCTCGGGGCGTCGCCGGTGGCGAACGCGCCGGCCACCGCGCCCGCTCCGAGCAGGAGCGTCGCGAAGGAGACGACGCCGACCATGAACGGCGCGCGGTCGGTGAGGCCGGACATCGCGCGGGTGCTCGCGATGCGGCGGGTGCGGGTGGTGTCCTTGGGTTCCCCCGGGTAGTCGCGTTCGACGGCGTTCATCTCGCGGCGCCGCAGTGTCCAGGTGCGGCGGCCGAGGCGGGCGACGACGGCGAACAGGACGAGGAGGAGCGGCGGGATCGCGGAGGCCTGCCAGGTGAGCAGGACGGGCGGGCCGGGGATCGAGTGCCGGGTTCCGTCGAGCCAGTCGGCGACCCGCTGGGAGACGCCTCCGGACATCACACCGCCCAGGGCGCAGGCGAGCATGGCGACGGCGGGTCCGGCGAGGCCGTGCATCGCGGTGCGGGTGTCGACGGGGGCGTCCGGCCTGCCCGGGGCGCCCCAGGTCGCGGGGTTCGTGCGGTACAGGAAGTGGGCCACGAGGCCGAGCCCGATGACGAGCAGACCCTGGACGAGGGCGAGGCCGCCGAACGTGGCGTCGCCGGGGAGGCGTCCGGTCGCGTGCCATTCGGGGCGTGACCAGCCGGCGTAGACCAGGGCGAGGGCGAGCAGCAGGATCGCGCCCTGGGGCAGCAGACGGACCAGTGTCCGGTCGCGCCCCCGGTCGATGCGGTTCTCGCTGCGGCCCCGGCGGCAGACCACCCAGAGCACAACGGCCGCCGCCAGCACGAGGGTTGTGTTCAGGAGGGTGCCCAGCACGTTCAGCGCGCCGGGTCCGCCCGGTCCGCGGTCGTGGCGTGAGGCGGAGGCGGTCACGGCCGCGGCGACGGTGAGGAAGCCGGCAGCGGTGTGCGCCGCGCGCAGCCGGGCCACCAGGCGGCGCCCGTACCAGAAGCCGGGGCGGCCGAGTCCGGTGCCGTCGGTCTCCTCGTCGGGTTCGGCCCGGCGGGACATCGGCTGCTGGGACTCGTACGCGCTCCAGGTGCGGTGGGAGAGGTACCAGAGGACCGCGGTGAGCGCGGCGGGGACGAGGGCGGCCAGGGCGAGGCGGCGGCCCGGCTGGCTCCACCAGCCGGCGTCGGGGCGGTCCGGTGAGAGGAATCCGAGCCAGGAGTGGTTACGGACGCAACGGCGGGTGCCGGCGCACTGCCAGGCGGCCAGGTCGAGGGCCACCTCGCAGGCGGCGGCCACCAGAAGCACGGTGAGGGTGAGCCCGGCGAGCCGGACGAGCAGGCCGTACAGGCGCACCGTGCGCGGGCGGTGGTGGGAGGCCGGGCGCATCCAGTGCGCGAGGTTGACCACCATGAACGGGAGCAGCACGAGCCACAGGGCACGGGCGCCGTTGCCGGAGGTGAGGTTGCACCACACGTACGCCTCGCGCACCGGGGCGCCGCGGTGGGCCTCCGGATGTTCCTCGGCGTCGGCGTCCTCCGCGCGGCGGAAGACGGCGGCGGTCGCGTCGCCGGTGACGCGGACGGTCCGCGGATCGTCCAGCATGTCCTCGGGGGTCGCGCCCCCCACGCCGTGGACGAGGAGTTCCAGCGCCATGCCGTCCGCCTCGGGCCGGGGTAAGGCTCGTCCGTTCTCCCCGTCGGCGGTCTGTTCCGGTGCGTGTTCCACTGTTCCGCACTCCCCCGGGCAACGCGTGCCACATCTGTCATGTTCAGGCACAAGGATCGCGGCTGGGCGGCGCCGGGCACAGCCGAACGCGCGGAATCTCCCCGATACGTGTGAAAGTGACGGCTCTGGAGGGCCGGAACGGGCGTGCGGGCAGTGGCGCGACCGACGGTGTCCCGTGCGAGGATGGGACCTCCTCCAGACCTCGGACAAGGAGAACGTCCACGTGGGAGTGGGTTCGGACGGAGTGTCGGGCAGGCAGCGGCGAAAGGACCGAAGCGGTCGTGAGTGAGAATCAGAACCTCCTCGCGGAGCAGCGTCGCGCCCTGATCCTCGACGAGGTGCGCCGGCGCGGCGGCGTCCGTGTGAACGAACTGACGCGCAAGCTCGGTGTGTCCGACATGACGGTCCGCCGCGATCTCGACGCGCTGGCCCGTCAGGGTGCCGTCGAGAAGGTGCACGGCGGCGCGGTCCCGGTGGCCGAGGCGAGCACGCACGAGCCGGGTTTCGAGGCCAAGTCGGGTCTGGAGCTGACCGCGAAGGAGGACATCGCGCGGGCGGCGGCGGAACTGGTCGCGCCCGGGTCGGCGATCGCGCTCTCCGGCGGTACCACGACGTACGCGCTGGCGCATCGGCTCCTGGACGTCCCGGACCTGACCGTGGTCACCAACTCGGTGCGGGTGGCGGACGTGTTCCACTCGGCGCAGCGCACGTCGGGCCAGCGGCAGGGCGGCGCCACGGTGGTCCTCACGGGCGGGGTCCGCACGCCGTCCGACTCGCTCGTCGGGCCGGTGGCCGATCAGGCCATCGCGACCCTGCACTTCGACGTCCTCTTCCTCGGCGTGCACGGCATATCGCTGGAGGCGGGTCTGTCGACGCCGAACCTCGCGGAGGCGGAGACCAACCGCCGGCTGGTGCAGTCCGCGCGGCGGGTCGTCGTGGTCGCCGACCACACCAAGTGGGGCACGGTGGGCCTGAGTTCGTTCGCCGCCCTGGAGCAGGTCGACACGCTCGTCACCGACGGGGGTCTTCCGGCCGGAGCCCGGTCGGAGATAGCGGAGCATCTGCGGCGGCTGGTCGTGGCCGGTGAGCCCGAGGACGATACAGACATCTGACGGTCCGCCAGCTAGGGTGGCGCTGCCCGCGCCGCCGGAGCTGTCGCGGTGCCGGGCGCGAGGTCATCGATCGCTGCCGACCGGGACTGGTTCCCGCTGGGGGGTTCGCTCATGGCACGCCGTCTGCGCCCGGTAGGAGCCGACTTCGTCGAGACCGCTCCGGTGCGTCTGGTGTTCGCCCGGGAGGTGGCCGCCGCCCCGGAGGCGGTCTTCCGGGCGCTGGCCGAGGACGTCTCCGGCTGGAGCGACTGGTTCTCGGCGGTGACGCTGGCCCGGCCCACCGCCGACGGCGCGGGCCGCGAGCTGCGGCTGCGGGGCGGCACGCGGTTCGAGGAGACGGTTCTGGTCGCCGAGGCGCCCCGGACATACGCGTACCGGGTGGATGTCACGAACGCGCCGGGTATACGGGCGCTCGTCGAGGAGTGGCGGTTGACACCCGCCGGCCGGGGCACGTGTGTGCGGTGGACCTTCGCCGCCGACGGGTCGGCGCTGTTCCGTGGGGGCCTCACCGTGGGGCGGGCCGGTCTGGGCCGTGCCTTCCGCGGCGCGGTGACGGCCCTGGACCGGCGTCTGACGCCGGCCCCCGCCTGAACTCCTGCCCCGTGTGGGTCAGTCCGGCCAGACACCGGTGCGCAGCAGGCTGGTGATCGCCTCGGTGTACGGGGCGATGTCCAGCCCCTGCTCCTCCAGCCACGTGTCCGAGTAGTACTTGTCGAGGTAGCGGTCGCCCGGGTCGCAGAGCAGGGTCACCACGCTGCCCCTGCGTCCCGCCGCCACCATCTCGGCGACGATCTTCAGGGCGCTCCACAGGCCGGTTCCGGTCGAACCTCCCGCCTTGCGGCCGATGGCCTGTTCCAGCGCGCGCACGGCGGCGACGCTGGCGGCGTCGGGGACCTTCATCATGCGGTCGACGGCACCCGGCACGAAGCTCGGTTCCATGCGCGGCCGGCCGATGCCCTCGATGCGTGAGCCGCAGTCGCAGGTGACGTCCGGGTCGCCGGTGGTCCAGCCCTCGAAGAAGCAGGAGTTCTCGGGGTCGGCGACACAGATGCGGGTGTCCGCCTGCATGTAGTGGACGTAGCGCGCGAGGGTGGCCGAGGTGCCACCGGTGCCGGCCGTGGCGACGATCCACGCGGGTTCGGGGAACCGCTCCAACTCCAGTTGGCGGAAGATGGATTCGGCGATGTTGTTGTTGCCGCGCCAGTCCGTGGCGCGTTCCGCGTAGGTGAACTGGTCCATGTAGTGGCCGCCGGTCTCGACCGCGAGGGCGGCGGCCTCCTCGTACATCCGGCGCGAGTCGTCCACGAAGTGGCACCGGCCGCCGTGGAATTCGATGAGGCGGCACTTCTCGGGGCTCGTGGTGCGGGGCATGACGGCGATGAAGGGCACGCCGATGAGCCCCGCGAAGTAGGCCTCGGAGACGGCGGTGGAACCGCTGGACGCCTCGATCACCGGGCGGTCAGGGCGGATCCATCCGTTGCACAGGCCGTACAGGAACAGGGAGCGGGCGAGGCGGTGCTTGAGGCTGCCGGTGGGGTGGGTCGACTCGTCCTTCAGGTACAGGTCGATGCCCCATGCCTCGGGCAGCGGGAAGCGGAGCAGGTGGGTGTCCGCCGAGCGGTTGGCGTCGGCCTGGACCTTGCGGACGGCCTCTTTGAGCCAGCTCCGGTACCTCTCGTCGGTACGGTCGACGTCGAGGGTCTCTCCGGTCCGGATCTGCTGGGGAGTGCTCACGGCAGGGCTCCTAACGCCTGGTGCCGACGCCGCTTGAACTGGTCGGACTCTTCGATCATAAACACCTTCCGCACGCTTCTCACCTGCATAAACACACCTTTGGGCGCCCCAAAGGCACCCCTGGGTACGGCGCGCGGGCGCCGGCGAGGGGGGCGCATACCGGCCTTTGCGCCCGGCGCCCCGACCGCCTCGCCATGCGCACTGGTGCTGGGCGCCGCCTGCGGGCAGACTGCCCCACGGGGCGATCGCCCCCGGCGGACGGAGAGCGGGAATCACGACAGGCACAGCCGCGGCGCACAAGGGGGCGGAGCAGCATGGGGGAGCCGGAGTTCACGGCCACGGGCGTACGGATCGGGAAGCGGCTGCGTTCGCTCACCCGGGCCGGACAGGTCCGGATCAGCGACGGCCGGCTGCAGTTGCTCACCAGCTACGGCAGTGAGATCGACAGTGCCCCCGTACAGGCGGTGCGCGCGTCGAAGCCCTGGTTCGCACACGAGGACCGGGCGTCGGCGGACGTCAACGGCACCCGCTATTCGCTCACCCTCGGCGAGCACGATCCCGCCCCTGGAAAGCCGGGGCCGCCTTCGGCGCGCCGCTTCATCGAAGCGGTCCGCAGGGCGGCGGGACACGGCCGCTGAGGCGGTCCACGACGACTCGGAAGGCACCGCGAGTTGCAGGACGGCGCCCCCTGGGTCACTCTGATGTCACTTCACTACTCTGGGTCAACCGGCGATAACGCTGCGAACCAGCCCGCCGGTCACCACAGCGGGCGGCCGTTCCACTCAGCCGCCCCGCTGGATCCGATCTCCGTCTTCTTCCGGACCTCAATTCGGGGAGTCGCAGCCGTGATCAGCCAGCCAAGCAGGCATTGCACGGTGGAGCTCCAAGCCCTGCCGTCGCGGATCGGCCAGGTCCGCAGAATCGTCTCTGCACAGTTGCGTTACTGGCATCTGGACCCCTTGATAGACCGGGCCGCGCTCGGAGTCACCGAGCTGCTCACCAACGTGCACCTGCACGCCCAGCCCGACAAACAGTGCACCGTGAAGATCGAGCTGCTGCTCGACACGCTCACGGTCTCGGTGCGCGACCACGACCCGCGGCTTCCCGAGGTGCGGGAGGCGGACACCGGCGCCACGTGCGGGCGCGGCCTCGCCATGGTCGCCGCGGTCAGCGAGAACTGGGGCGCACGGCCCGACGGCGAGTCGGGCAAGGTCGTCTGGTTCACACTTCCGGCGAAGGCGCCCGTGGTGGCGTCCACGCTCCGCTCGCCGTACGAGATCTCCCGCGAGGCCCCGCTGCGGCAGACCGTCGACGTCCTTCGGCCGGAACACGCTCCCGCCCGGTCGGCCGTTGCCGGCTGACCGGGCGGTGACCCCCGTCGCGTACGCCGCTCCCCCGAGCATGTCGTACGGGTCCGGACGGCTCACTCGGTGGCGATCGCGCGCAGTACGTCCAGTCGCGCCGCCCGCCGAGCGGGACGCAGGCCGGCGAGGGCCCCGGCGCCGAGGCCCACCAGGGCCACCACCACGAGCCGGAGCGGCGGTACCGCGAAGGCGAACGCGGTGTCGGACGCCCCCTCGGACGCCTCGACCAGCACCCAGCCCAGGAAGGCACCGAGGGCGATACCGCCCGCCGTGCCGAACGCGGCGACGAGCACCGACTCCCAGCGGACCATGGCGCGAAGCTGCGCCCGGGTCTGCCCGACGGCGCGCAGCAGTCCGATCTCCCGCGTGCGCTCGTGCATCGCGAGCGTCAGCGTGTTGGCGATGCCCAGCAGGGCGATCAGGACCGCGAGGGCGAGCAGCGCGTAGACCAGGGTGAGCATCATGTCGATGCCGCCCGCGGAGGACCGCGCGTACGCGTCGCGGGTCTGCACCTCGGGGTTGCCGTAACGCTCGGCGACCTGTCGTACGGCGGCCCTGCCCTGCTCCGTGCTCACTCCGTCCTTCAGGGAGACGGCCACGAGCCGGTCGGAGTCCTGCGTGCGGTGCGGGGCCCAGGCAGCGCGGGTGATGACGTACTCGCCCGCGAGTTCCGACTGTCCGTAGACGGCGCGGACGGTGAAGTCCTGACTGCGGCCGTCGGTGAAGGTGAGCCGGGCCGTGTCACCGGTCACCAGGTGCTGCCGGTCCGCCTCCTTCCGGGTGATGGCGATGCCGTCGGCACCGAGAGCGCTCAACGAGCCCTGCACACGGCCGAGATCGAAGACCCTGCCGAGCGTGACCGGATCCGTCACCGTCAACGCCTGTCCGCTGCCGTTGACTTCGGCGACGCCCTTCCCCAGCCCGACGGCGTCCTGGACCACCGGTGCCCGTGCCACGGCGGGGGCCAGCCGGGGGCTCAGCCCGCTGCCTCCGGCGCCGAACGAGGGCGCGCTGACGGCGATGTCGCCCGCGAAGGAACGGGACACCGTCTGGTCCATGGTGGCCTTGAGCGAGGCGCCGAACACGGTGAACAGTGAGACGACGGCGACGCCGATCATCAGGGCGCCGGCCGTGGCCGCCGTGCGGCGGGGGCTGCGCAGCGCGTTGCGCCGGGCGAGTCCACCGGTGACACCGCGCAGCCGGGCCACGGGTGCCCCGAGGACACGTACCGCGGTGGCGGACGCCACGGGTCCGAGGACCACGAAGGCGGCGAGGGCGAGCAGCGCGCCGAGGCCGGCGAGCCAGAGGGACGGGGTCAGCAGGACACCGGTCAGGGTGACGGCCGCGGCGAGGGACGCGAGTCCCCCGCCGGTGATCGCGCGCGCCCGGGAGGCGCCGGACTCGTCGACGGCGGTCTCCCGCAGGGCGGCGAGCGGCGCGGTGCGTCCGGCCCGGGCGGCGGGCAGCAGCGCGGAGACGAGGCAGACGACGACGCCGACGGCGAGGGGCAGCAGCATGGACAGGCCGCTCACCACCAAGTCGCCCTCCGGGAAGGGGAATCCGATGGCCGGGAAGAGTGCCTGGAGTCCTGCCGCGATTCCGACGCCACCGGCGAGTCCGACGGCGGAGGCCGTCACGGCGACGACGGTCGCCTCGGCCAGGGTCGAGGCGGTGACCTGTCGGCGCGAGGCGCCGATGGCACGCAGCAGCGCGTTCTCGCGGGTGCGTTGGGCGACGACGATGGCGAAGGTGTTGTGGATGGAGAAGGTCGCCACGAGGAGCGCGATCCCGGAGAAGACGAGCAGCAGCGTGGTGAAGATCGTCAGGAACTGGCTGGAGATCACCTCGGTGTTCTCCTGCGCCGACTCCTGTCCGGTGATGGCCTCGACTCCCTTGGGCAGCACGGGAGTCAGGGCGGAGACGAGTTCGCCCTGGCCGACTCCCGGGCCGGCCCGCACGCGGATGCTCGCGGCCTCGCCCGGCTTCGGGGTGAGGTACTTCTCGGCGTCGGCCCGCGTCATGCCGGTGAACGTCACCTGCGCCATGCCGTCCTCGCCGCCGAAGGTCGCGAGGCCCACGACGGTCACGTGGACGGGGTCGGGGGTGCGCAGGACCGTGGTGTCGCCGACCCGCAGACCGCCCTTCTTCGCGGCGCCCCGGTTGACGACGACCTCGCCTGTCCGTGCGGGCGCCCGCCCCTCGGCGAGCCGGTAGGCGTTGAGTCCCGGGTCGTCGATCCAGTTGCCCGCGAGGGTCGGCGGCCCCTGTCCGCCGATGGGCTTGCCGTCGGCGCCCACCAGTTGGCCGGCGCCCTGGATGTCGGGCACCGCGGCGGCGACGCCGGGCACCCGCTCGATCGTCCGCACCAGGTCGGTGCCGACGGGGCTGCGCACGCCCTGGCTCTCCCCCGGCGCGGTGATGGTCCCGGCGCTGCGGACGACGGCGTCGGTGCCCCGGGTCGCGTCGCCGAACATCGTGTCGAACCCCGCGCGCAGGGTGTCGCCCATGACCAGCGTGCCGGCCAGGAACGCGACGCCCAGGAACACCGCGAAGAACGTGCCGGCGAAGCGACGCCGGTGGGCG
Organism: Streptomyces sp. M41(2017); assembly: GCF_002078175.1. Lineage (GTDB taxonomy): Bacteria > Actinomycetota > Actinomycetes > Streptomycetales > Streptomycetaceae > Streptomyces. The sequence continues at coordinate 1,204,839 of NZ_MWFK01000002.1, forward strand.
CGCAGCGACGAGACGCTGAGGCGCAGGGCGGCGTTCATACCGACGCCGCCGTTCCGTCGAGGGCCTTCATCCGGTCGAGGACCCGGTCGGCCGTCGGGTTCTCCATCCGGTCGACCAGGCGTCCGTCGGCGAGGAAGACCACCTCGTCGGCGTGCGCGGCGGCGACCGGGTCGTGGGTGACCATGACGACCGTGCGGCCGGTGCGGCGCACCGTGCGGCCGAGGAGGTTCAGGACCTCGCCGCCGGAGCGGGAGTCGAGGTTGCCGGTGGGTTCGTCGGCGAAGACGACGTCGGGCCGGCCGGCGAACGCCCGTGCCACGGCCACCCGTTGCTGCTGTCCGCCGGAGAGCCGGCTCGGGTGGTGGTGCAGCCGGTCGCGGAGACCGACGACGTCGACGAGCGAGTCGATCCACTCGCGGGAGCCGCCGGTGCCGGCGAGGTCCAGGGGCAGGGTGATGTTCTCCGCGACGGTGAGGGTCGGGATCAGGTTGAAGGCCTGGAAGACGAATCCGACGCGGTCGCGGCGCAGCAGGGTCAGGCGGCGGTCGTCGAGCGTGCCGATCTCGGTGTCGCCGATGTGGGCGGTTCCGGAGGTGAGGGTGTCGAGGCCCGCGGCGCAGTGCATGAGGGTGGACTTGCCGGACCCGGACGGGCCCATGATCGCGGTGAAGCGGCCGGCCGGGAAGCCGACGCTCACCCCGTCGAGGGCCCGTACGGCCGTGTCCCCGCTGCCATAGACCTTCACGGCCTCGGTGACCCGGGCCGCGTCGCGGGCGGTGGTGCCGGCGGTCATGCCGCACCGCCCTTGCCGGTGCGGCCGAACTGCTCGTCGAGGACGGACAGCCGGCGCCAGTACTCGTCCTCGTCGATCTCCCCGGACGCGAAGCGCCGGCCGAGCACGGCGATCGGTGAGTCGCCCGTCGGGCGGGGATCACCGGGGCCGAAGCCGCCCGTGGCCCGCCACGCTCCACGGCGGCCACGCCAGGCGGTGCGTCGCAGGACGGTCACGGCGCCGATCACGACGGCCGCCCAGATCAGCGGGAAGAACAGGATCCACGGGCCGGGTCCGCCGTCCCAGTTCGCCAGGGTCTGCATCTCGGTTCATCTCCTCGGTGGGACCGCGCTGTCACGCGGGATCTGCTGATGCTTCGAGACTCGCGCCCCGAGGGGGTCCCGGTCGTCGTACGGCCAGCGGCCGTCCGCGTACCTCCCCGGGAGTACGCGCGGCGCCGGGCGCTGCTCCGCACGGCTGCCGCCCGGGCCGGGACCGGCGGGTTCACGCTCCGCTCTCGATCTCTGTACCTACTGGTATGTACAGTGGCGGCATGGACACTGCGGACCGTTTGATCGAGTCCACGCGCGAGCTGCTGTGGGAGCGCGGTTACGTGGGCACCAGCCCCAAGGCGATCCTGGAGCGCGCGGGCGCCGGGCAGGGCAGCATGTATCACCACTTCCGCGGCAAGCCCGACCTGGCGCTCGCTGCGATCCGCCGCACGGCGGCCGAGATGCGGGCTGCCGCCGAGACCGTGCTCGCCCCGCCCGGCTCCCCGTACGAGCGCGTCGAGGCCTACCTGCGGCGTGAACGCGACGTGCTGCGCGGCTGCCCCGTGGGGCGGCTCACGATGGATCCGGACGTGGTCGCCGATGCCCAGCTGCGCGCACCGGTCGACGAGACGCTCGACTGGCTGCGCGGGCGGCTGGCCGCGCTCGTCGAAGAGGGCAAGGAGCAGGGGCAGTTCGCGGCCGGGCTCGACGCCGGTGACGTCGCCGCGACGATCCTCGCGACCGTCCAGGGCGGCTATGTGCTGGCCCGTGCCTCGGGTTCCCCGGCCGCCTTCGACGCCGGGGTGCGCGGGCTGCTCGCTCTGCTGGCCCCGGCCGCCCCCGATTCCGCGCACGGATAGGAACTCCGCCATGCACGCGATGCAGTACGAGATCACGCTTCCCGCCGACTACGACATGACGGTCGTCCGCGACCGCGTCGCCCGGGTCGGCCATCTGCTCGACGCCTGGGACGGCCTCGGGTTCAAGGCGTATCTGATGCGCGAACGCGGGGTCGACGGCTCCCCTGTGAACCAGTACGCGCCGTTCTACCTCTGGAACACCACCGCGGGCATGAACTCCTTCCTCTGGGGTGGCGCGTTCCAGGGCCTGGTGAACGATTTCGGGCGCCCTGTCGTCCAGCACTGGACCGGCCTCGCCCACGAGGAGGGCGACGCCGCCGGCTCGGCGCCCGTGGCGGCGGTCCGGAGCCGTCGGCCCGTGGCCGAGGGGACGGATCTGTCGGAGGTGATGGCGGAGGCGGGGCGCGAGACCGCGCGGCTCGCGTCCCTGGACGGGGTGGTGAGCGCGACGGCCGCCGTCGATCCGCGGCACTGGGAGATCGTCCACTTGTCGCTCTGGGCCGCCGCCTCCCCCGAGGCGGCCGGTGAGGTCTTCCAGGTGCTTCATCTCTCCCTGCCGGAGCGGGAGTCGCTCCCCCGGGGCCGGCAGTGGTGAGCCCGGCCGCCGCCGTCCGCACGGTGCTCGGGGACCTGCCGCCCGAAGCCCTCGGGGTGTGCGACGCGCACGACCACCTCTTCTTCGGCAGCCCCCGGCTGCCGGGCCAGGAACTGCGGGACGCGTCCGCCGCCCGCGCCGAGCTGGCCGCGTTCCGCGAACAGGGCGGCGCGGCCGTGATCCAGTGGACGCCGTACGGGCTGGGCAGGCGCGCCGCCGATCTGCCGCTGATCTCGCGCGACACCGGGGTGCACGTCGTGGCGGCGACCGGCCTCCACCAAGCCGCCCACTACGAACCGGAGGCGCTGCGGCGGCTGCGCCGCGACCCGGCGGCTCTCTTCGTCTCCGAACTCACCTCGGGCATCGGCACCTCCGGTGTCCGCGCCGGGCTGATCAAGGTGGCGGGCGCTTTCCACGCGGTGGACGCGCACGCCCGCTGGACGATGACGGCGGCGGCCGAGGCCCACCACGCGACCGGTGCGCCGATCGCGGTCCACCTGGAGCTGGGGACGGCCGCCCTCGACGTACTCGACCTGCTGTGCGGGGAGTTGATGGTGCCGCCGGACGCGGTGATCCTGGGGCATCTGAACCGTTCGCCGGACTTCGTGGTCCAGCGCGAGGCCGCCGCGGCGGGCGCCTTCCTCGCGTTCGACGGTCCCTCCCGCGCCAACCACGCCACCGACTGGCGCATGCCGGACGCCCTACGGGCCCTGGCCGACGCCGGGTTCGGGGAACGCCTGTTGCTCGGGGGCGACACCACGACCGCGGCAGCCCGGTCGGTGAACGGCGGCCCGGGACTGCCGTATCTGCTGCGCCGCGTCCGCCCCCGGCTCGAACACGCCCTGGGGATCGACCTGGTGGACCGGATCCTCACCGGCAATCCGGCCCGCGCCTTCGGCGTGGCCTGGCGTTCCTGAGTCGGGACGGCGTCCGCGTCGTCGGGAGGCCGGAGCGGGACGGAGCGGTCAGGCGGCCGGAGCGGTCAGCGGGTCGTCGAGGACGGGCTGCCACGCCAACTCGGCCGCGCCCACCAGGCTGTTGTGGTCCAGGGTGCAGGCCAGGATCGGCACCACACCGCTGCGGCCCCACAGGCTGCGGTCGGCGACGACGGCACGCAGCCGGTCGGGGTCGGCGTCCAGCAGGCTGCGGTGGAGTCCGCCGAGGATGATGCGGTCCGGGTTGAGGATGTTGACGAGGCCCGCGAGCCCGAGGCCGAGCCGGTCGATGAGCGCCTCGGTCGCGCGGCGCACGGACGGATCGGCGTACTCGTCGCGGATCAGTTCGTTGGACTGCTGGAGCAGCGACACCTCGGGGCCGGGGGCACGTGCCGCGGCGGTGAGGAAGGCCAGCGGGTCGGCCTCGACGTCGAGACAGCCGCGGCTTCCGCAGTAGCAGGGACGCCCCTCGGGATTCACGGTGAGGTGACCCACTTCGAGGGCGAGCCCCGAACTGCCGGTGTGCAGGCGGCCGTCGAGCACGAGCGCGCCGCCGACGCCGCGGTGCCCGGTGGCCACGCACAGCAGGTCGCGGGCGCCGCGGCCCGCTCCGTGCCGGTGCTCGGCGAGCGCGGCGAGGTTGACGTCGTTGGCGGCGAAGGCGGGTCCCTCGATGCCCGCGGCGCGCACCCGCTCGGCGAAGATCTGCCGGACCGGGGCTCCGGCGGGCCACGCCAGGTGCAGCGGGTTGAGGGCGAGGCCCTCGGGTTCGGCGACCGCGGAGGGCACGGCGAGTCCCGCGCCGACGCAGCGGCGGCCGGTCGCCCGGAGCAGGTCGGCGCCGGCCTCGACGACCGAGCCGAGCACCTTGGCCGGGTCGGCGTCGACGGCCTCGCAGCCGGGCGCGGTGGCGACGATCCGGCCGCCGAGACCGACCAGCGCGGCGCGGAACCCGTCGGCGTGCACCTGGGCGGCGAGCGCGACGGGCCCGTCCTCGGCGACCTCCAGTCGGTGCGAGGGGCGACCCTGGGAGCCGGCGGCGGCACCGGGCCGGGCGTCGACGCGGATCAGCCCCAGCGCCTCCAGCTCGGCGGCCACCGCGCCCGCGGTCGCCCTCGTGACGCCGAGTTCGGCGGTGAGCACGGCACGCGTCGGCGCACGCCCGGTGTGCACGAGCTCCAGGGCCGGTCCGAGCGCCCCGCGCCCCCGGTCGAGCCGTGTCCGCGTGTTCCCGTCCCCCGCCGTCCGGGGGCCCGCCTTGCCGTTCATGAGGGTGAGTCTCCCATGATCCGCTCCCACGGTGGCCCGGCCGGCCGGGTCGGCCCCTGCGGTGCGCGGGACCGGCCCGCGCCGGACGTCGCGTCCGCTCCGCGCCGGGCCGCCCGTCCGCCGGGTGCCCGGCGCCACGGCGCGAGCACCGCTCAGAACCCGCTTGCCCGGAGCGTGACGTTCAGCCGTCCGGTCAGCCCCAACTCGGGCGGCGCCGTGCCGCCGTACACCCGTGGCACACCGTGGTACGCGAGCCGTGACGGGCCACCGAACACGAACAGGTCACCACTGCGCAGCTCGACGTCCGTGTAGGGCCGCGTCCGGGACGCCGTGTTCCCGAACCGGAAGACGCAGGTGTCACCGAGGCTGAGGGAGACCACCGGGGCGTCGGACGACTCGTCGCCGTCCCGGTGCATGCCCATACGGGCGTCGGCGTCATAGAAGTTGATCAGCGCGATGTCGTACGCGGCCCCGCCGGCGCCGGGATCGCCGCCGAGGGCGTCCAGGGCCGCCGCGCGGGCCAGCTCGCCGAGTTCGTCGGGGAACGGCTTCACCGGGGAGCCGTCACCGTCGACGACCGTGCGGGCGTAGCCGTACGGGTACCAGTGCCAGCCGAGGCAGACCTGCCGGGAGGTCATCGTGCCGCCCCCGGGGGTCCGGACCCTGCGCAGGCCGGCGGGCGGCCGGGCCCAGGCGCGGCAGTCCTCCAGGAGCCGGCGCTGTCGGTCCGCGCCCAGCCAGTCCGGGAGGTGGACCGCGCCGGGCGCGATCTCCCGGCGGCTGCGGGGGAAGAGCTCCGCGTCCATCGACATGCCTCCATCCTCGCGCACCCCCGCCGACCTGTGTCGCTTAGCCTGGACCCACGATGACCGACCGTATGACCACCCCCTGGGGCGACCACGAGCTCGCCCGCTTTCCCGAGGACCCCCGCGATCCCCTGCGCGCGTGGGACGCCGCCGACACCTATCTGCTCCGGCACCTCGCGGAGAGCGGGACCGACCTGACCGGTTCGGTCGTGATCGTCGGCGACCGGTGGGGCGCGCTCACCACCGCGCTGTCCGACGCCGGGCCGACGCAGATCACCGACTCCCACCTGGCGCAGCAGGCGACCAGGGCGAACCTGGCGCGGGCCGGTGCCGGCGAGTCGCCGGTCCGGCTGCTCACCACCCAGGACCCGCCGCCGGGGCGGATCGACGTGCTGCTGGTCCGGGTGCCGAAGAGCCTCGCCCTGCTGGAGGACCAGCTGAACCGGCTGGCACCCGCGGTGCACGAAGGGACCGTCGTCGTCGGCACCGGGATGGTCAAGGAGATCCACACCTCCACGCTCCGGCTGTTCGAGCGGATCCTCGGTCCCACGCGCACCTCGCTGGCCGAGAAGAAGGCCCGGCTCATCTTCTGCACCCCGCTGCCGGGGATCGCCCGGGAGGCGAACCCCTGGCCGTTGAGCTACCGGCTCCCCGAGGACATCGGGATCGTCTCCGGACGCACGGTCGTCAATCACGCGGGCGTGTTCTGCGCCGACCGCCTCGACATCGGCACCCGCTTCCTGCTCCAGCACCTGCCGCGCAGCCGGGGCCCGGAGCGCGTCGTCGACCTGGGCTGCGGGAACGGGGTGGTCGGTACGGCGCTGGCGCTGGCCAACCCGGACGCCGACGTGCTCTTCGTCGACGAGTCCTACCAGGCGGTCGCGTCGGCGGAGGCGACGTACCGGGCGAACGCCGGGGGAGCCGCCGAGTTCCGCGTCGCCGACGGTCTGGCGGGCGTCCCCGCCGGGAGCGTCGATCTCGTCGTGAACAACCCGCCGTTCCACTCCCACCAGGCGACGACGGACACGACCGCCCGGCGGATGTTCTCGGACGCCCGCGACGCGCTGCGGCCCGGCGGCGAACTGTGGGTGATCGGCAACCGCCACCTCGACTACCACCTGAAGCTGCGACGACTCTTCGGCAACAGCGAACTGGTGGCCGGGGACGCGAAGTTCGTGATCCTGCGGGCCGTCAGGAAGGACGTCAGCCGGTAGCGCCGCGCAGGACGCGGGGCGGGGCGCCCAGTTCCCGCCTGCACGCCTTGTTGAAGGCCTGCAGGTCGGGGATGCCGACGGCGGCGGCCACGGCCGGGATGGAGAGGGTCGAGGCGCGCAGCAGGTGGTGGGCGCGCTCGAGTCTGCGGCGGCGGATGTACGCCACGACGGTGCCGCCGGTCTCGGCGCGGAACAGCCGGGTGAGGTGGTTGTGGGAGACCCCTGCCGCGCGCGCGACCTCCGGGATGGTCAGCGGGGCGGCGAGACGGGCCTCGATGTGGGCGATGGCGGTGCCGACGGCGGGGTGCGGCCCGGGTCGCGCCGCAGCGGCGGGTGCGAGGTCGGCGACGCGCCACAGTGCGGCCCAGATCTCCGCCCGGGACCGGTCGGGCTGCGCCGGGGCGGCCGCGACCGCGTTCAGCAACAACGCCGACAGCAGCGGCAGTTCGGGGCCGGCGTCCTGCACGACGGGAACGGTCCGGGGCGGGCCGGTGGGCGTGATGCGCAGGTGCGCGTAAAGGTGCTCGGAGCGGCCCCGGTAGCGGAACCGGACCGTGGCGCCGGGCGGCACGAGGCTCACCCGGCCGGGCCGGACGACGTGCGGCGTGCCGTCGACGGTCAGCTCGGCCTCGTACTGGTAGAGGTGCAGCTGCCACAGCTCCGGCAGCCGGAACACGTCCGTGGCACTCGCGACACCATGCACGCCGACGCCGACACCGGCCACACCGGGCGGCTCACGGAGGTACAGCTCCGTCTCGCGCACGGGGGAAAAGTACCAGGGGCGGTCCGGGTCGCCCGGGGCGGTGTCGGGCGTGGACCTCATCCACACCGCCACGACCTCGCGTTTCACCGCGTAAGGGGTGATCACGCATCGCGCGGTGGCAGTCGACGCTGTTCCTCTCCGACCGAACCGGTGCACTTTCCGATCTCCGGTGAACATGGACTCGCGCGACCATAGGGTGAGTTCGCCCACTCACTGCAAAGTCCATGACAACTAGGGGAACCATGTCACGCCGTGCTGTCGTCATCGGGGGGAGCGTGGCCGGGATGCTCGCCGCCGCGGCCCTGGCCAGGTCCGTGGACGAGGTGATCGTCGTCGACCGGGACGAACTCCCGGACGGGCCACGGCCGCGCAGGCGACTCCCGCAGGCCCGCCACGCGCACATTCTGCTGCCCAGCGGCCGCGCGGCCATCGAGGAACTCCTTCCCGGAGCCGGCATCCGCAAGCAGCTGCTCGCGGCGGGCGCGCGCGAGCAGTCCCTCACCGGCATGCTGGGCCTCGGCCCGCAGGGCTGGTTCCGGCGCTGGCCGCAGGTGACCGACGAGCTGCTGCTGACCTGCTGCAGCCGCGACCTGCTCGACTGGACGGTCCGCGACGCCGTCCTGAGCACCACCGGGGTCACGGTGCGCCAGGGCGAAGCGGTGGCGCTGCTGGGCGACGCCGGGCGCGTCACGGGGATACGCGTCGTGGCGGGCGCCGACGAGGAGGACCTCCACGCCGACCTCGTCGTCGACGCGAGCGGACGGGGATCACGGGCGGAGCAGTGGCTCGAGTCGCTCGGGGTGACGGGCACACCCAGCGACGACGTCGACTCGGGTCTCGTCTACGCCAGCCGTGTCTTCCGTATCCCGCAGGGTGCGGAGACCATCCCGTTGACACAGGTCGGAGCCGACCCCGTCGACCATCTGCCGGGACGCTCGGGGAACCTCGTGCCGATCGAGGACAACCGCTGGCTGGTCAGTCTCGGAGGCACCCGGGGTGGCGAACCGACCACGGATCCGGAGGAGTTCACGCGCTTCGCCCTGGAGCTGCGGCATCCGCTCATCGGGCGGCTCATCTCGCGCGCCGAACCCCTGAGCGAGGTGTCCCTCAGCCGCAGTACCCGCAACCGGCGCCGTGGTTTCGAGAAGGCTGCGCTGCCCGAGGGTCTGGTCGTTCTCGGCGATGCCGTCGCGACGTACAACCCCGTCTACGGACAGGGCATGTCCGTCGCCGCGCTCGGCGCGCTGGCCCTGAGTCACCGGCTGCGGGACGCCGACGTCACCACGCCGGGGTTCGCCCGCGGAGTCCAGCGCGACGCCGCCCGGTCCGTGGGGGCCGCCTACGCGTTGAGCACCTCGCAGGACCAGTGGTTCCCGGACGTCGTGGGCAAGGCTCCGACGTTCGTGGACCGGATCCTCAGCCGCTACATGGGACGGATGGCGCGCGTGGCCACCACCTCGTACGAGGTGTCCGCCGCCATGTGCGCGGTCACCACGCTGCAGGCCGACGCGAGCCGTCTCGTCCATCCGCGACTGCTGCTCGCCACCCTCAAGGGACCGGTCCTGGAGCCTCTTTCGGGACCGCCGCTGACACCCGAGGAGAGCGCCTTCCTCGACGGCGCCGACACCTCCGGCGCCTGACGGCGAGGCGCCGTGCCGGGTTCCCGACGCGGCGCCTCCGGCCCGGACCTCCGCGAACCACCTGTCGGCCGGGCCGGTTCAGGGCTGCCGCACCGCGGTCCTGCGTGACTGGACCGCCGCGTCGACGATGGGGGTGCGCACCGCCCTGGACAGGCTCAGCAACGACGGCTGCCCCGTGTCCAGGGCGCCCGTCCCCGCGCCGGAAGGCCTCAGGAACGCGCTCACGGACACCACCACGTCGATGTCGCCGACCGTGATGCCGACCGTGCCGGTCTCCGCGGCGCGGGACGGGGCCTCGGCCAGCGCGGCGACGGCGACCATCGCGGCCATGCCGATGACCTCGGCGTCGGCGGCACGGAATCCGGCGGCGAGCGCCTCCCGGTAGGCGCGCCGCCTGACCTGATCGTCGAGCTGACCGGCGAGCCGCTTGAGACCGTCCCGGATGGCCGTCTCCCGGGCGGTGAGCCGGAGATCGACGTCGCCGACGGTCCGCCACGACAGGGGCGCGACGAAGCGCCGGCCGCCGGTGGGTCCGGCCAGCAGCCGGAACAGGGGGCGCAGCCGCACGAAGGTGATGGCCGAGTCCACGCGCGGTCCGACGACGGGCAGGATGTAGCCGGCCGACACCAGGCACGCGCCGACCGCGACCAGGGGTGCGACGCTGGTGCTGAGTCCGTCCCAACGGTGCCCGAGCCAATGCGCCGTCAGCGCCACGAACTTGACGACACCGTAGGCACTGGTGAAGAGCCAGCCCACGACGAGCAGGGCCAACGACCTGCGGGCCCACCGTGTGACCTGCCGGGTCCAGCGCCAGCACAGCACGGTCGTCGTCACCGCGGCCACCAGATGGGCCGCCAGGTAGAGCACGATCATCTCGCGGATGAACGGCGTGGCGGCGTAGTAGGTGTCGAAGTCCGCGCGGCGCTCGACGGGGGTGTCGCCCAGCGCGAACAGGACTCCCTGGGCCGCGATCACTCCCAGATAGCTGAACAGCCAGGCCCGGGCGGTGCGACGCACCCGGACGGGGTCGGTACCCCGCCAGTGCACGATGAGGATGAGGGACGCCGCGCTGAAGGCGGTCACCGTCGCGTAGGCCAGCGGCGCGGCGATGTTGGGTATCCCCGTCAGTCCGTTGACCAGGGCCACGGTGGGCGGCGCGCCGAGCACGAAGCAGAGTCCCGACAGGAAGATGACGGCGCAGAAGGACTGCTTGAGAGGGTCTCCTCTGTGACGCCACAGGTCGGGCAGTTGAGCCGCCAGTCCCGTCCAGAGGACGGCGGCGGCGAAGTAGTAGATCAGTCCGCTCACGTCAGCCCACAGACCCTGGCCGTGCGGCACCTTCGCGCGGCCCGCGGTCCAACGCACCATCGGCCGGAGCCGGTTCACCGCCGCCACCGGCCCGCGGGCGTCCCGCGCACCGCTCCGAGGTGCGGAAACCAGCCACGCGCCCGCCGTTCGACGCCGCGGTCACGCGCCGGGCCCGGTGTCGGCCCGGACCTCTACGAATCACCGCCAACTCCTGCTCCTCGCGTCAACGGGGCATCGGGACGCCTGCCCGGAAGGCCTCCGAGAGGGTGCCTCACGCGCGAGCCTGCCGTGCCCTTTCGGCCTTCTCCCATACTTGTTCACACTAGCCACGTTGTCACCCGTGCGAACGGTCGCCTGCGGAACTCGGTCAGGCCCGGGGACGGGAAAGGGCCTCCCGCGCGGCTCGTGGTGATCGTCGCCCGAGCGGCGGGAGGCCCTGCTTCGCGGTCGTCGCCCGTCAGGACGACGTGCTTCGACTACCGATCGGTGGCGCCTCGCAGCACGCCGATGAGTCCGGTCACCGTCCGTGCCATGGCCTCCCGCCCCACACTGAGGTACTTCCGGGAGTCCACGGCCTCGGGATGTGCGGCGAGGAACTCCCGGACGGCGGCGGTCATCGCGATGTTCAGGGCGGTGCCGACGTTGACCTTGGCGATGCCGCCCTCGACGGCCGCCCGCAGTTCGCCGTCCGGCACACCCGAGGAGCCGTGCAGGACGAGCGGGACGCCGAGCGACGTGCTCAACCGCTTGAGCAGGCCGTGGTCGAGAGCGGCCGTGCGGGTGGTCATCGCGTGCGAACTGCCGATGGCCACCGCGAGGGCGTCCACCCCCGAGTCGCCGACGAAGGCGCGGGCCTCTCCGGGCTCCGTGCGGGCGCCGGGCGCGTGAGCGTCACGCGGCGGTTCGCCGTTCTTGCCGCCGACCTCACCCAACTCGGCCTCGATCCAGAGCCCTTGGGCGTGGGCCCAGTCGGCGGCGGCGCGGGTCGCGGTGAGGTTCTCCTCGTACGGCAGGCGGGAGGCGTCGTACATCACGGAGCTGAATCCGGCGCCGGCCGCCTGCCGCAGCAGGTCGTCGCTCTGCACGTGGTCGAGGTGCAACGCGACCGGAACCGCGGCGCGTTCGGCGGCGGCGGTGGCCGCCCGGGCCAGCGGGAGCAGCCGGCCGTAGCGGTAGGTGACGACGTTCTCGCTGACCTGGAGGACGACGGGTGCGCCGGCCGACTCGGCTCCCGCGATGACGGCCTCGACGTGCTCCAGGGTGATGACGTTGAACGCGGCGACGGCGGTCCGCGCCGCCGCGGCCCGGGCGACCAGCTCACCGGTTGCTGCGAGGGGCACAACTCCTCCTTCTCTGGGAACGGGTGAGCGGGCGTCAGTTGCCGAGGATCACCGAGCGGGTGAGGTGGCGCGGCTGGTCGGGGTCGAGGTCCTTGGCCGCCGCGACGGCCACGGCGAGGCGCTGGGCGCGGACGAGTTCGGCGAGCGGGTCGAGTCCACCGGCGACCCACAGTGCGCCGGTCTCGCGGACCTGTTCGGCCAGCCCGTCGGGGGCTTCGCCGAACATCCAGGTGGCGGTGCCGCGGGTGGTGACGCTGATGGGGCCGTGGCGGTACTCCATGGCGGGATAGGCCTCGGTCCAGGCGAGGGACGCCTCCCGCATCTTGAGCCCGGCCTCGTTCGCGAGGCCGACGGTCCAGCCTCGGCCGAGGAAGGTGAACTGGGCGCAGTCGACGAGCCCTTCGGGCAACGGCGTCTCCAGCACGGTGCGCGCGTCGGCCACGACGGCCTGCGTGTGCAGACCGAGGTGGGCCCGGAGCAGGGTGAGCGCGGTGGTGGCGAACCGTGTCTGCACGACGGACCGCTCGTCGGCGAAGTCGAGCACGACGATGTCGTCGGCCGCCTCCATCACCGGGGTGCGCGGGTCGGCGGTGACGGCGGTCGTCCGGGTGTGTCCGCGCAGGCGTCCGAGGAGCTCCAGCACCTCGGTGGTCGTCCCGGAACGGGTGAGGGCGAGCACGCGGTCGTACGAGCGGCCCTGCGGGTACTCCGAGGCGGCGAAGGCGTCCGTCTCGCCCTGCCCGGACCCCTCGCGCAGCGCGGCGACGGCCTGCGCCATGAAGAAGGAGGTGCCGCAGCCCACGATCGCGACCCGCTCCCCCGCCGCGGGCAGCGCGGCCCCGTGTCCGGCGGCCTCTTCGGCGGCGCGGATCCAGCACTCGGGCTGACTGCTCAGCTCGTCCTCGACATGGGTCATGCGGTACCCCTCCCACTGATGATTGTTCGTGCAAGATATAGCGAGTTTTCGAGCACAATCAAGCATTCGAGGTGAGGTGGGGTGCGCTAGGGTCGCGAAGGAACGAGCAAGGGAGAGGCGGATGTCGCGCGACGCCCGTTGGAAGACGCTGCTGGACCTGCTGGTGGAGCGGGGCCGCCTGGACGTCGAGGAGGCCGCGACCCGGCTGGAGGTGTCGGCGGCGACCATCCGGCGCGACTTCGACCAGCTCGCGGAACAGCAGATGCTCGTACGCACCCGGGGCGGCGCGGTCGTCCACGGGGTCTCGTACGAACTGCCTCTGCGCTACAAGACGGCCCGGCACGCCTCCGAGAAGGAGCGTGTCGCCAAGGCGGTCGCCGGCCTCGTCGCTCCGGGCGAGGCGGTCGGGCTGACCGGCGGCACGACCACGACCGAGGTGGCCCGCGCCCTGGCGGTGCGTCCGGACCTGGCCTCGGGCTCCCCCGCGCTCACCGTCGTCACGAACGCCCTGAACATCGCGAACGAACTGGCCGTGCGCCCCCAGTTCAAGATCGTGGTCACGGGCGGTGTGGCCAGGCCCCAGTCCTACGAACTCATCGGGCCCCTCGCGGACGGTGTGCTCGGGCAGATCACCCTCGATGTCGCGGTGCTCGGCGTGGTCGCGTTCGACGCCGCCCACGGTGCCGCAGCGCACGACGAGGCCGAGGCCGCGATCAACCGCCTGCTGTGCGAACGCGCGGAGCGCGTGATCGTCGCCGCCGACTCCAGCAAGCTCGGCCGGCGCGCGTTCGCCCGCATCTGCTCGGCCGAGGCGGTGGGCACGCTGGTCACCGACACCGCGGTGGCTCCGGCGACGGTGCGCCAGTTCGAGGAGGCGGGCGTCGAGGTCGTCACGGTCTGACGTACGGGACCGCCGCCACCCCGCACGACCCGACGCCCCGGCCTCCGCCGGCACTCCAAAGCCACGGGACACGCACCCGGACGGTCCGCGCCGCGCCTCCGTGCGGAGGCGGCCTCGGCACCACGGCCTGGGCGCCCCCGCACCGATGGTCCTGTTCCCGGGCCGCCCGGTCAGTCCGCCCGGGGGCCGGCACCGGGCCGGACGCGCCCCGAGGCACGCAGGTTGCCCACCGCCTTGAGCAGCCGGTCGGCCGGGTCGCGCAGCTCGGGATGGGCGAGAACCGTGTTCCGCAGGCCCCGCACGGGCCGGCGCCACAGCCGGTGCGCCGCCGCCACCGGGTGGGGGCGGTGGGCGAAGCCCTCGGCCACGCGCAGCTCGCGGGTCTTGAGCCAGTCCTTGTACTCCTTGTCCCCGCGTCCCAGGTCCAGCACGCTGACGCCGTTCCGGCCGGCCGCCTCGGCGGTCCGCAGGTGCATCATCAGGCCGGGCGAATAGCGGTGGAACTCGGGGTCGTACGCCGTGAACCAGGCCGCGAGGACACTGCGGGACCTCGGCCCGAAGTGGGCAGCGACCGGCCGGTCCCCTGCGTAGAGGACGGACAGCACGCCGGTGAAGTGCTCCTCGCGGACGTCGAAGAGGTGGTCCACCAGGTCCACGATCCAGGGGCGTGCGAACCGGTCCATCCGTCCGGTCCTGCGGTACTGCGCGGACTTCCAGCGCATCAGCGTGCGCAGCATCCGGGGGTCGCGCTCGTCGAAGACGAACCGCACCTCACCCACGTCGCGGGCGAGCCGCCGTTCCTTCTTCAAGGTCGTCTTGGCCTGGCCCGGGTACGCGCTGCGCAGCCACTCCGGATAACCGCTGTCCCCCGGCTTCAGATCGACGACCGGGGAGGCGAACGTTCCCGTGACGAACCGGCCGAACGGCCTCTGCTCCTCGACGAGATGATCGAACTCGAAGACGGACAACCCGCAGGCGCGCAGCACCGCTTGGACGTCCCACGTGATCCCCGGTCGGTGCACCAGGGCCTGGCAGTCGGAGAGTCCGAGGCCGACGGCTCTGCCGGCGCCGAGGACGTTGCGCTCGTAGGGCAGGAAGCCGACGGGCTCCCCTCCCTCGTGCAGGACGGCGACCTGGGCTCCCTTCCGGAACCTGCCGACCCCGGTCGCGAACTCCGGTGCCAGGAAAGGATTCGCGTACTCGGGCGACTCGTCCATCGCCCGGTGCCAGGCCTCGCGCAGCGGGACGCTCAGGCCGTCGAGTCTGTGGTTCGTGATCTCCACCTCAGATCAACCGCCCTTCCGTGAGTGCTGCGAGAGACGTGCCGGTCACAACACAGGCCGTTCGGGCGTGTGGATCTTCGTTGATGGATCGCATGGGCGACAGCTCCCCCCATGACGCGCTGTCCGCGTCCTGCCACGTTTCCGGTGTCCGCCGATCCGCGCCGCACTGCGCCTCGCCCCCCGGTCGAGCGCCGATATCCGAATGCGATCGGCAGGGCTCAAACGTCGCGAAACAGTACGCACGCTGTCAAGGGTGCCTACCACAACGAAAGAGTCCAGGACGGAAGGCGAGAACCTTCCGCCCCCGGCGACCCGACGTCACGGGCACACCGGCGGCCGTCGAGCGCCGGCCGGCGGGTTCACGAACGCCGACCGGAGCCCCGGGTTCCGCCCGGGTGGACACCGCGTGAACGATCACCCCGAGGGGGCGGGTTAGCATATGAGCGCCACCTAGCTCGAAAGATGATTCTGTGACTGTCAACGACGACGCGTTCACCAACTGGAAGACTCGCGAAGAGATAGCGGAGTCGATGATCCCGATCATCGGCCGGCTGCACCGGGAGCAGGACGTCACGATCCTCCTGCACAGCCGTTCCCTGGTGAACAAGTCAGTGGTCAGCATTCTCAAGACCCACCGCTTCGCCCGGCAGATCGCCGGGGAGGAGCTCTCGGTCACCGACACGCTGCCGTTCCTGCGGACGCTCAGCACGCTCGACCTCGGCCCCTCGCAGATCGACCTCGGGATGCTCGCGGCGACCTACCGGGCGGACGAGCGCGGCCTGTCCGTCGAGGAGTTCACCGCCGAGGCGGTCTCCGGCGCCACGGGCGACAACAAGATCGAGCGCCGCGAGGGCCGCGACGTCGTCCTCTACGGCTTCGGCCGGATCGGCCGGCTCCTCGCCCGCCTGCTCATCGAGAAGACCGGCTCCGGCAACGGGCTGCGGCTGCGCGCCGTCGTCGTGCGCCGCGGCGGCGCCCAGGACATCGTCAAGCGCGCCTCGCTGCTGCGCCGCGACTCCATCCACGGCCAGTTCCAGGGCACGATCACCGTCGACGAGGCGAACAGCACGATCATCGCCAACGGCAACGAGATCAAGGTCATCTACGCCGACGACCCGTCCCAGGTGGACTACACGGTGTACGGCATCCGCGACGCCATCCTCATCGACAACACCGGCAAGTGGCGCGACCGCGAGGGCCTCTCGAACCACCTGCGCCCCGGCATCGACAAGGTCGTGCTGACCGCGCCCGGCAAGGGCGACGTCCCGAACATCGTGCACGGCGTCAACCACGACATGATCAAGCCGGACGAGCAGATCCTGTCCTGCGCCTCCTGCACGACCAACGCGATCGTGCCGCCGCTGAAGGCGATGGCGGACGAGTACGGCGTCCTGCGCGGCCACGTGGAGACGGTCCACTCGTTCACCAACGACCAGAACCTCCTGGACAATTACCACAGCTCGGACCGACGGGGCCGCTCCGCGCCGCTCAACATGGTCATCACGGAGACAGGCGCGGCCTCCGCGGTCGCCAAGGCGCTGCCCGACCTCGACGCCCCGATCACCGGCAGTTCGATCCGCGTGCCGGTTCCGGACGTGTCGATCGCGATCCTGAGCCTGCGCCTGGGCCGCGAGACGACCCGCGAGGAGGTCCTCGACCACCTGCGTGACGTCTCGCTGACCTCGCCGCTCAAGCGCCAGATCGACTTCACGAACGCGCCCGACGCGGTGTCGAGCGACTTCATCGGCTCGCGCCACGCCTCGATCGTCGACGCGGGCGCCACCAAGGTGGACGGCGACAACGCGATCCTCTACCTCTGGTACGACAACGAGTTCGGCTACTCCTGCCAGGTCATCCGCGTGGTGCAGCACGTGTCCGGGGTGGAGTACCCGACGTACCCGGCTCCGGCGGCCTGACCCCGCCGGCGGGACCGCGGTTCGCCGTCCGGGCAGGTGGGACGGCGAACCGCGGGCTTCCGGGCGCGGGCAGCGGGATACCGCGCTCCGTCCAAGGCCCCCTGATCCGCGGAACGGCGCCGCCGGCCGCGACACGGAGTGCCGTCTCCGTCACCGCCCCTCTTCCTCCCTTGCTCTCGGCGGAGCACCGGCCTAACGTGAGTTTGTGCCGCTAATAAACAAAACCCGTCCGCACAGTGTCGTGCCGAATCCCACTCTCACCGGCCTCCGCGTCGCGATCACCACGTTCTTCGCCCTCGACGGATTCGTCTTCGCCGGATGGGTCGTACGGATTCCGGCCGTGAAGGAGCAGACCGGCGCCTCGGCCAGCGCGCTCGGCCTCGCCCTGCTCGGTGTCTCCGCCGGGGCCGTCGTGACGATGGTCTTCACCGGGCAGCTCTGCCGGCGCTACGGCAGCCGCCCCGTCACCCTCGCCTGCGCCGTCCTGCTCTGCGTCAGCGTCGTCCTGCCGCCACTGACCCACTCGGCCGCCGCACTGGCCGCCGTGCTCCTCGTGTTCGGCATGGCCTACGGCGGGATCAACGTCGCCATGAACAGCGCGGCCGTCGATCTCGTGGCGGCGCTGCGGCGCCCGGTGATGCCCGGTTTCCACGCCGCGTTCAGCCTCGGCGGCATGATCGGGGCGGGGCTCGGCGGGCTGGTCGCCGCCCATCTGTCCCCGACGCGCCACCTGCTGGCCCTCGCCCTCATCGGCCTGCTCGTGATCGCCCTCGCCGGGCCGGCCCTGCTGCGCCACGACATGCCCGTACCCCCGGACCGGCCCCGGAGCGACGACAGGGCGGCACCCCGGCGGCTGGAAGGCCGTACCCGTGGCCTCGTCGTCGTGTTCGGCCTCATCGCCCTGTGCACGGCGTACGGCGAGGGCGCGCTCGCGGACTGGGGCGCGCTCCACCTGGAGCAGGACCTGGAGGCCCACCCGGGGATCGCGGCGGCCGGTTACTCCTGCTTCGCCCTCGCCATGACGATCGGGCGGCTGAGCGGGACGACGCTGCTCGAACGGCTCGGCCGCACCCGCACCCTCGTCGCGGGCGGCACGACGGCCGCGCTCGGCATGCTGCTCGGCGCGCTCGCCCCTTCCGTATGGGTGGCGTTGCTCGGCTTCGCCGTCACCGGCCTGGGCCTCGCCAACATCTTCCCCGTCGCGATCGAACGGGCCGGTGCCCTCGCCGGGGCGAGCGGTATCGCCGTCGCCTCCACCCTCGGCTACGGGGGCATGCTGCTCGGACCGCCCGCGATCGGATTCATGGCCGACTGGTACTCCCTGCCGACGGCGCTGACCAGTGTCGCCGTGCTCGCCGCGGTGGCCGCGCTGATCGGATTCGCCACGCGCCGGGCCGCCACGGGGTGAACACCCCCGCGGCCGGGCCTTCCCGACGCGGCACCCCGCAGCATGTCCTCCACCGCCTCCCGGACCGCGGTCGATCGTGCAGACTCGCCGCATGAAGACTGCCGAGCACGTGGAAACCCTGGACCGGGAGGGCCGGTTGCTGTGCGCCGCCGCCGAGGCGGCGGGCGTCGACGCGGAGGTGGTGACCTGCCCCGGGTGGCGGATCAGGGATCTGGTGCGGCACACCGGCATGGTCCACCGCTGGGCCACCGCGTTCGTCGCCGAGGGCCACACCTCGTACCGGCCCGACGGCGGCCTGCCGGAACTGGACGGCGACGATCTCCTGGCCTGGTTCCGCGAGGGACACGGCCGCCTCGTGGAGACACTGGCCGGGGCCTCGCCGGATCTCAGGTGCTGGAGCTTTCTGCCCGCACCCTCCGGTCCCGCCTTCTGGGCCCGCCGCCAGGCGCACGAGACCACCGTGCACCGGATCGACGCCGAGTCGGCCCGGAGCGGTGAACGGGATCCGGTCGCGGCGGAGTTCGCGGTCGACGGCATCGACGAGCTGCTGTTCGGCTTCCACGGGCGCCCGACGAGCAGGGTGCGCAGCGAGGAGCCACGGGTGCTGCGCGTGACGGCCACCGACATGCCGGGAGCCGTGTGGACCGTACGACTGTCGGATCAGGCACCGGTGAGCGACCGAGCCGAGTCCGCGGCGGACGCACCGCCCGCCGACTGCGAGGTGGCGGGACCGGCCGGCCTCCTCTATCTCGCCCTGTGGAACCGCGCACCGTTCCCGGACGTGAGCGGCGACGCCTCACTCGCCGCCCTCTGGCGGGAGACGTCCGGGATCACCTGGAACTGACGACGCCGGTACGAGGCCGCTCAGAGACCGGGCGTCGGGCGATACCCGGGTTCCGTAGTCCGGTTCCGCTTCCGGCTCCGGCTCCGGGCGATCGGTACCGACCCCGCGTCAGGGGGAGAGACAGGTCCGCACGTCGGCCGCAGGCGCCGCCGCGAGCATGCGCGTGAGGACGGCGCGTTGCAACGGAAGCACCTCACCGTGGAGTCGGCGTCCTCGGGCGGTGAGGCAGACGCGCACGCCCCGCCTGTCCTCCGCGCACGTCCCCCGCGTCACGAGGCCGTCCTTCTCCAGACGTCCGATCAGGCGCGACAGCGCGCTCTGGCTCAGGTGGACCCGCTCGGAGATCTCCTGGACGCGGTAGGAGGAACCGCCGTCCGCCGCGGCACACCCGGCCAGGACGTCGAGGACCTCGAAGTCACTGGCACCCAGACCGTGCCGGTGCAGTTCGCGGTCGAGCTCGCACAGCGTGCGGGCATGCACCGCCAGGATGTCGCGCCACTGGTCCACGAGCCCTTGCTCGGCATTCGTCGCCGCCATGGCCGCACCGTAGCAAACGATCCACTTTGTTGCATCGTCATTAAATGCATTTGCATTGAATGCGTGTGCATGTAATCTCTGACCTCATGACCTCTCCGCTCACCCGTCCCACACCCCAGGACCGCTGGACTCCCAGGCTGTGGGGAACCCTGCTCGTGCTCTGCGCGGCGATGTTCCTGGACGCCCTCGACGTGTCGATGGTCGGCGTCGCCCTGCCGTCCATCGGTTCGGAACTGCACCTCTCCACCTCGACGCTCCAGTGGATCGTCAGCGGCTACATCCTGGGATACGGCGGACTGCTCCTCCTCGGCGGACGCGCCGCCGACCTGCTCGGCCGCCGCCAGGTCTTCCTGGTGGCCCTGGCCGTCTTCGCGCTCGCGTCGGTGCTCGGCGGACTCGTCGACTCGGGACCGCTGCTCATCGCCAGCCGCTTCATCAAGGGCCTGAGCGCCGCTTTCACCGCCCCCGCGGGACTGTCGATCATCACCACGACCTTCGCCGAGGGCCCGCTGCGCAACCGCGCGCTGTCCATCTACACCACCTGCGCCGCCACCGGCTTCTCCATGGGCCTCGTCCTGTCCGGCCTGCTCACCGAGGCGAGCTGGCGGCTGACCATGCTGCTGCCCGCGCCGATCGCCCTCGTCGCCCTGGTCGTGGGCCTGAAGCTCATCCCGCGCAGCGACCGCGAGAAGAACCACGGCGGCTACGACATCCCGGGCGCCGTCCTCGGCACGGCCTCGATGCTGCTGCTCGTCTTCACCGTCGTCCAGGCCCCCGAGGCCGGCTGGGGCTCGGCCCGCACGCTGCTCTCCTTCGCGGCCGTCGCCGTCCTGCTCAGCGCCTTCGTCGGCGTCGAGCGGCGCAGCCCGAGCCCGCTGATCCGGCTGGGTGTGCTGCGTTCCGGCAGCCAGGTCCGGGCCCAGCTCGGCGCGATGGCGTTCTTCGGCTCGTACGTCGGCTTCCAGTTCCTGGTGACCCTGTACATGCAGTCGCTGCTCGGCTGGTCGGCCCTGCACACCGCGCTGGCGTTCCTGCCGGCCGGGGCTCTGGTGGCGCTGTCCTCCACCAAGGTGGGCGCGGTCGTCGACCGCTTCGGCACTCCCGGGCTCATCGCGACGGGCTTCGCCCTGATGGTCGCGGGCTACGCGCTGTTCCTCCGCGTCGACCTCCACCCCGTCTACGCGGCGGTCATCCTGCCGACCATGCTGCTGATCGGCGCCGCCTGCGCCCTGGTCTTCCCGTCCCTCAACATCCAGGCGACCAACGGGGTCGACGACCACGAGCAGGGCATGGTCTCCGGTCTCCTGAACACTTCCGTGCAGGTCGGCGGCGCGATCTTCCTCGCCGTCGTGACGGCGGCCGTCACCGCGAACTCCTCGGAGGGGTCATCGCCCCAGGCGGTCCTGGACAGTTACCGTCCCGGCCTGATGGTGGTGACCGGCATCGCTCTCGCGGGGCTGCTGATCACCCTGCCGGGCCTGCGCACCCGGCGACCGCGGGAGTCCGTCGTCGTCGCCCGCTCCCTGCCGAGCACGACGGAGCAGGAGCGCGTGCCCGTCCGCGACTAGGACGGACGGGAACGTCCGTCCCGCGGTGCCCGGTGGAGCCTTGCCCCACCGGGCACCGCACGGTTGACTCGGGGGATGAACAACGACGGGGATCCCAGGGACCACGACCGCGGCACCGCGGACGGCACGGGCGGGCGGCGCGGTCAGGCCGAGCGGGACGCCGTCACCGTCGAGATCGGATACGCCCTGGCCAGCGCCGCGTTCGTCGCCGCCGTGGCCTTCGGAGTCGTCGCCGGACCCGCCCTCTTCCTGGACCTGTCGCGGGACACCGTCCGCATGCTCGTGACCTCGGGCGGCGGCCTGGCCGCCGCCGTCTTCGCCCTCCGGGTGGCCACGGTGCTGTTCCGCTTCAACGGCGGGAACCCGGCCGCTCAGCCGAGCCAGCCCGGGCGCACCAGGCCCGACTCGTAGGCGAGGACGACCAGTTGGGCGCGGTCACGGGCACCCAGCTTCACCATCGTGCGGCTGACGTGGGTCTTGGCCGTGAGGGGGCTGACCACCAGACGACGCGCGATCTCGTCGTTCGAGAGGCCGATGCCCACGAGCGCCATCACCTCCCTTTCCCGGTCGGTGAGTTCGGCGAGCGAGGCGGCCGACTCGGGTTCCTTCGAGCGGGCCGCGAACTCGGCGATCAGCCGCCGCGTCACCCCCGGCGACAGCAGGGCGTCGCCGCCGACCACCGCCCGTACGGCGCGCAGGAGTTCCTCGGGCTCGGTGTCCTTGACGAGGAAGCCGGAGGCACCGGAACGGATCGCCTCGAAGACGTACTCGTCGAGTTCGAAGGTGGTCAGCATGACCACCCTCACGTCCCGCAGGCCGGCGTCACCGGTGATCCGCCGGGTCGCGGCGAGGCCGTCCAGGACGGGCATCCGGATGTCCATCAGGACGACGTCGGGGCGCAGTTCACCCACGGAGCGCACCGCTTCCGCACCGTCGGCGGCCTCCCCGGCCACCTCGATGTCAGGCTGCGCGTCGAGCAGCGCCTTGAACCCGGCCCGGACCAACGACTGGTCGTCGGCGAGCAGTACGCGGATCACCGGTCCTCCTTGGCCTTCCACGGCAGCACCGCCAGCACACGGAACCCCCCGTCGTCGCGCGGTCCCGCCTCGATCGTGCCTCCCAGCGCCGCCGCCCGCTCCCGCATCCCGGCGAGACCGTTGCCGCTGCCGCCCGCGTCCACGCCGGTGGCCGGCCCGTCGTCGTCGATCAGGAGCCGCAGCACGCCCCGGGCGTGATCGAGCCGCACACGCGCGCGGCGCGACCCGGAGTGCCGTACGACGTTGGTGAGCGCCTCCTGGACGATGCGGAACGCGGCCAGGTCGGCACCGGGTGCCGACGCGGGGGCCTCCCCACGGACCTCGACCGTCAGGCCGGCGCGCGCCGCCTGCGCGACCAGTTCGGGCAGCCGGTCGAGTCCGGGCGCCGGGGTGCGCGGTGCCTCGCCCGGCGCGCGCAGGGTGTCGAGCACTTGGCGCACCTCGCCGAGGGCCTCCTTGCTGGCCGCCTTGATGGTGGTGAGCGCGGTCCGCGCCTGCTCGGGGTCGGAGTCGAGGAGGGCGAGACCCACGCCGGCCTGGACGTTGATGACCGAGATGCTGTGGGCGAGGACGTCGTGCAGTTCCCGGGCGATCCGCAGCCGCTCCTCGTCCGCGCGGCGCCGGGCGGCCTGTGCCCGTTCGGCCCGTTCACGGGACCACTGCTCACGGCGTACCCGGACCAGTTCCGACAGCGCGACGACCGCCACCACCCAGGTCGCGACGCCGACCTCCTGCATCCAGGACGGCGGACGGTCACCCGTCGGCGGCAGCCGGCGGTAGAGCCAGTGGGAGACCAGCAGATGCCCCGCCCAGAGCAGCCCGATCGCGGTCCAGGCGGCCCGTCGGTGACCCGCGACGACCGCGCTGAAGCAGCCCACGGCGACCGGCAGGAAGACCGGCCCGTACGGGTAGCCCGCGGCGACGTACACCAGGGCGACCGCCGCCGTGCCGAACGCGACCGCCACCGGGTACCGCTGCCGCCAGAGCAGCAGCCCCGAGCCCGCCACCAGCAGCACCCGCGCGAAGACGTCGAGTCCGAGCCGGTCGCCGTGCTGGGCGTGGGCGGCGAAGGTCGAACCGAGCAGCACGAAGGCGGTCAGCAGCAGTGTGGAGCGCCACGGCCACCGCGTGCCGTGCGCCTCCTCGCTCCAGCGGTCCCAGCCGGGCGGCCCGTACCGCCGCCACGGCGGACCGCCCCCCGTCGGGGCCACGGGCGTGCGCTGCTCTTCCATGACCGTCACGCTAGACGGCCGGGCACCCGCCCGGCGTCCGCCGGGCGAGGTGATCACCCGTACTCCCCCGGGAGTACGACCCGGAGCCCGACGGGAGCACGGTGGCGCGAACCCGGCGTGCCGGCACGGCGGTGCCAGGTGCGGGCTGGACCGCCCGTTCCGCTGTTCCGCCGTGCCGGCGGTTCAGGCGGCGCCGCCCGGCTCCGGATGGACGAGCCCCACGTCGTGCGCGAGCCTCCCCACCGCCTGCCGGAAGAACGGCTCGCGGTCCTCGACGACCCGGTTGAACTGGCCGAACAGCTCGAACCCGATCAGCCCGTAGAGCTGCGCCCACGCGGCCACCAGCGGCACGATCACATCGGGCGGCAGGTCGGGCGCGAGATCCGCCGACATCCGGCGCGCCTCGGCCGTCAGGTCCGGGGCCAGCTCGGAGCGCGCCACGCCCTTGCCGCGGTACGCGTCGCGCACCACGCCGATCAGCAGCAGCCCGACCCGGGCGGCGGCCGGAACGGTCTCCTGCGGCGCGACGTAGCCGGGGACGGGCGAGCCGTAGATGAGGGCGTACTCGTGCGGATGTGCCAGCGCCCACCGGCGGGCCGCCAGACACACGGCGATCCAGCGGGCCCGGGGCCCGGCCTCGGCGACGGCGGTGTGCGCGGACTCGGCGGACTCGCCGAGGGAGTTGTAGGCGTCGATGATGAGAGCCGTGAGCAGGTCGTCGCGGCTGGGGAAGTAGCGGTAGAGCGCCGAGGAGACCATCCCGAGCTCGCGGGCCACGGCCCGCAGGGAGAGCTTCGCGGCGCCGTCCGCGGCGAGCTGTCTGCGCGCCTCGTCCTTGATGGCCGCCGTGACCTCGATCCTGGCTCGGGCGCGTGCCCCTCGTGCGGTACTCATGAGGGGCAGTCTCCCACGTTTTCAGAGCAGTGCACACAAACGAGAGCAGCGCTCCGCTATGAGAGCGTCGCTCCCGTTCAAAACAGGCGCTCCAAAACGAGAGCGGTGACCAAATACGAGAGCAGTGCTCTTGCTTTTGGGCACCCACCTCCGGCAGACTTACCTCAAGCGAGAGCAGTGCTCACAAAAGAGAGCGGCGCTCCCACCACGGATCTCAAGGGGTCACCGTGTCGACACATGTCCAGAAGCCCGGCTGGTTCACCGTCAACATCCTCAACCGCGCCGTGGCCTGGACGACCAGGCGGGGCCTCAGCGTCTGGGGTTCGCGGGTGCTGGCCGTCCGGGGCCGCAAGAGCGGCGAGTGGCGCACGACGCCGGTCAACCTGCTCACGGTGGACGGGAAGCAGTACCTCGTGGCCCCCCGCGGTCACGTCCAGTGGACGCACAACATGCGGGCGGCCGGCGGCGGCGAGCTGCGGCTCGGCAAGAAGGTGGAGGCCTTCACGGCCGTCGAGGTCGGCGACGACGACAAGGTCCCGCTGCTGCGCGCCTACCTCAAGCGCTGGAAGGCCGAGGTGGGGGTGTTCTTCGGCGGCGTCGGTCCCGACTCGTCCGACGAGGAGCTGCGCCGCATCGCCCCCGACCACCCCGTCTTCCGGATCGCGGTCGGGAGCTGACGCCGGCCGGCGCGCCTATCCCTCCGCGCCCTTGGGCTCCACGCCCTGCGGTTCGCCGTCCCGGCCGTCGGCGTCCTTGGGGTCCGCGTCCTCGGCCTCGGTGACCTGCGGCGCCCGGTCGAGAGCGCTCAGGGCACGCCCGACCATGGGGCGCGACCGCACGATCTCGCCCAGCGTCGTGGAGCCGCGGGTGATTCCCGTGAAGGCCTTCCACACCGGGCGGATCCCGGTGAGACCCGCGTGGAACATGCCGGGACGGCGCTCGAAGGCGGCGAGCAGACGCTTGCCGACGCTCATCTCGACGCCGAGACCCGCCTTGATCGCGAACGCGTAGTTCAGGGCCTGCCGCCGGGCGTCGACGGCGTCGTGCGCCTCGGCGATCCGCACCGCCCACTCCCCCGCGAGCCGGCCGGAGCGCAGCGCGAACGAGATGCCCTCGCGGGTCCACGGTTCGAGCAGGCCCGCCGCGTCTCCGCAGACGAGCACCCGGCCGCGCGACAGCGGCGAGTCGTCGGCGCGGCAGCGCGTCAAGTGGCCGGAGGAGATGGACGGTTCGAACCCGGCGAGGCCCAGCCGGGCGATGAAGTCCTCCAAGTACCGCTTGGTGGCAGCTCCTTCACCGCGGGCGGAGATGACGCCGACGGTGAGGGTGTCCCCCTTCGGGAAGACCCATCCGTAGCTTCCGGGCATGGGGCCCCAGTCGATCAGGACGCGGCCCCGCCAGTCCTCGGCGACCGTCTCCGGCACCGGGATCTCGGCCTCCAGGCCGAGGTCGACCTGATCGAGCTTCACCCCTACGTGTGCCCCTATGCGGCTGGCGCTTCCGTCGGCGCCGACCACCGCGCGTGCCAGGACGGTCTCGCCGCCCTGCAGGACCACGGCGACGGTGCGCCGGTCCGGCACGGCAGAGCCGTGCTGCTCGACGCGGGACACCGTGGCCCCGGTGCGCAGTTCGGCGCCCGCCTTCTGGGCGTACTCGACGAGTTGCTGGTCGAACTCGGGCCGGTTGATCAGCCCGAACAGCATCTGCCGGGACCGCCGCGTACGGGCGAACCTGCCGTCCATCGAGAAGGTGACCGCGTGCACCCGGTCCTTGAACGGCAGCTCGAAGCCGGGTGGCAGGGCGTCCCGGGAAGGACCGATGATGCCGCCGCCGCATGTTTTGTAGCGGGGCAGTTCGGCTTTCTCCAGGAGCAGGACGCTGCGTCCCGCGACCGCTGCCGCGTAGGCGGCCGAAGCGCCCGCGGGCCCCGCGCCGACGACTACGACGTCCCACACCTGCTGCCCGTCGTCCGCCGCACGCCGCACGTCGTCCGCCGAAGAGTTCTCGCTGCTCACGTTGGTCTACTGCTCCCAGTCCAGCCGTCTGCCGCACCTGTCCCCCGCATCCTACGGCGGGCATCGCCGCAGGCCACTGTGGGAGGATCGGCAGCGCACCCGTCCCGCACACCGGGACGTGTGCACGCATCACCGATCACTTGTACACAGAAGTACAACGTCGCACCTACGAGGAGCGTGCCCATGTCGTCGAATCCGGTCGCCGAGACCGTCGCCTCGCTCATGCCCCGGGCGAAGGCGGAGCTCACCGAGCTGGTGGCCTTCAAGTCGGTGGCGGACTTCGACCAGTATCCGAGGAGCGAGAGCGAGGGTGCGGCGAACTGGATCGCCGACGCGCTGCGTGCCGAGGGCTTCGAGGACGTGGCGCTGCTGGACACCCCGGACGGCACCCAGTCCGTGTACGGCTTCCTGCCGGGCCCCGAGGGCGCCAAAACGGTTCTGCTGTACGCGCACTACGACGTGCAGCCGCCGCTGGACGAAGCGGCCTGGGCGACCCCGCCGTTCGACCTGGTGGAGCGTGACGGCCGTTGGTACGGGCGGGGCAGCGCCGACTGCAAGGGCGGGGTCATCATGCACCTGCTGGCGCTGCGCGCGCTGAAGGCGAACGGCGGCGTGCCGGTGCACGTCAAGGTGATCGTCGAGGGTTCCGAGGAGCAGGGCACCGGCGGTCTGGAGCG
This sequence comes from Streptomyces sp. M41(2017), assembly GCF_002078175.1. Taxonomy (GTDB): domain Bacteria; phylum Actinomycetota; class Actinomycetes; order Streptomycetales; family Streptomycetaceae; genus Streptomyces. Next base: position 1,231,841 of record NZ_MWFK01000002.1, read on the forward strand.
TTACGCCGAGGAGCACCCGGAGCTGCTCACCGCCGACACCATCGTCATCGGCGACGCGGGCAACTTCCGGGCGGGTCTTCCGACGGTGACGGCGACGCTGCGCGGCATGACCCTCGTACGGGTTCAGGTGGACACCCTGGAAGGGAACCTGCACTCGGGGCAGTTCGGCGGCGCGGCACCCGACGCGCTGGCCGCGCTGATCCGCGTACTGGACTCGCTGCGGGACCGGGACGGCTCGACGACCGTCGACGGTCTGGACGCCGAGTCCGTGTGGGACGGCCTGCAGTACGAGGACCAGGCGTTCCGTGAGGACGCCAAGGTGCTCGACGGGGTGGAGCTGATCGGCTCCGGCACCGTCGCCGACCGCGTCTGGGCGCGTCCGAGCGTGACCGTCCTCGGAATCGACTGCCCGCCGGTCGTGGGCGCGACGCCCTCCGTGCAGGCGGGTGCCCGGGCGCTGGTCAGCCTGCGGGTGCCGCCGGGCGTGGACGCCGACGAGGCGTCGAAGCTGCTCCGGGCGCACATCGAGGCGCACACGCCGTGGGGCGCGCGCGTCACCACGGAGCAGATCGGCCAGGGCCAGGCGTTCCGGGCCGACACCTCCAGCCCGGCGTACGCGTCGATGGCGGCGGCCATGGCCGTCGCCTATCCGGGCCAGGAGATGCAGTCGTCGGGCATGGGCGGCTCCATCCCGCTGTGCAACACCCTCGCCTCGCTGTATCCGGAGACGGAGATCCTGCTCATCGGCCTGAGCGAGCCGGAGGCGCAGATCCACGCGGTGAACGAGAGCGTCTCCCCGGACGAGCTGGAGCGCCTGTCGGTCTCCGAGGCGCTGTTCCTGCAGAACTACGCGGCGAGCTGAGCCTCACGAACCGCGCGGCGCAGCCGAGCACGCGCCGAGACCGGAGGGCCCGCACCGCACGGTGCGGGCCCTCCGGGGCTTCCGGGGCGGGACGCTCACGGCAGCCCGGCCGGGGTGTCGGCCGGGCCCGTCGGTGCGGCGGTGTCAGCCGAGGGGGATGCCGGCCTCCAGGTAGAGCGCGGCGCCGCGTTCGCGGGCGCGCAGGGCCCAGCGGAGCCGTTCGTAGCGGACGGGCGGCAGGAGGTCGGCGGCCTCCTGTTCGGTGACGAAGCGCCACTCGCGGAGTTCGGGGCCCGGCAACAGCAGTCCCCGCGCGGCGTGTTCGTCGAGGCGACCACCGTCGAAGAGGAGCCGCAGGCCGCCGTAACCGGGGGGCGCGGGGGACTCCCAGTCGATGACGAGCAGTGTGGGCACCTCGTCCAGGACGACACCGGTCTCCTCGGTGACCTCGCGCATCCCGGCGCGCGCCGGAGCCTCTCCGGCCTCGACGACGCCGCCGGGGAACTCCCAGCCGGCCTTGTACGTGGGATCGACGAGCAGGAAGCGGTCGCGCTCGTCGAAGAGGAGCACCCCGGCGGCGACCGTCTCGGCGGTGGGTTCCGGGGTCTGCACGATGTCGCACACGGGCGCGTCCCCGCCGCGCACGGCGTCGGCGATGCGGACGGCGGTGTCGTGCGGGGTGAGCGCGCTGGTGTCCACGGGGTGGGCGTCGGCGGTGAGCCAGCCGAGCGCGGCCCGGTAGGGCTCGATGTGGTCGTAGGACCACTGCCGCACACGCGTCTCGCCGTCGGGCTCCGGGGACACCTCGCGCCCGGCTATTCGCTCGCGCAGGATCGTTTCCGCCGGGGCGAGGAGCACGTGGTGCACCGGAATGCGGCGGGCGGCGAGTCCACCGAAGATCTCGTCCCGGTACTCCTGGCGGAGCAGGGTCATGGGGACGACGAGGACACCTCCCAGTTCGGCGAGCATCGCGGCGGCCGTGTCGACCACGAGCCGGCGCCAGATCGGCAGGTCCTGGAAGTCGCCGACCTCGGCGAGGTGTTTGGCGGGGAGCAGGTGCGTGAGTGCGCCCCCGACGACCTCGGGGTCGAAGAGCGTGCTGTTCGGGATCAGCTCGATCAGTTCCCGTGCGGTGGCGGTCTTTCCCGCACCGAACGCACCGTTGATCCAGACGATCACGATTCCCCCTCTTCTGTTGGCCCCCTGAGGCTTGCCCGCTCCACCCTGCCACGGAAACCAGCCGCTGATGAGGGGGCACCCACGGCGTGGCGCCGGTGTCCCCGTGCTGGGGACACCGGCGCCTGGGGTCGGGGTGTTCAGCTGTTCGTGCCGCCCAGGGCCCCTTCGTCGACCGCCAGGCTGTCGCTGCCGACGGTGTGGTCGACGGCGCTGAGCGTGTCGTTGACGTTGAGGTCGCTCAGGGCGTCCGCGTCCACGGCGTGCGACGGGGTGATCGCCGCGACGACGAACCCGGTGGCGAGGGAGGCGATGGCGAGCATGCTGCGCTTCTTCATGCCCGGTTCAACTCCGAAGGCGGGGAGGGGGTCACGGGTGGATCACCTTCCTCGTCCCGAACCGATGGCGATCGGTGCGCGCCTTCGGCTCATCGAGTGATGCGATCACACACCTTCCAACAGAGTCCGACAGGTCCTACCGTAAACGCGCACCATTGTCGCGGACATGAAGACACCCCATCTGTCGCGAGTTCGGAGGAACGTAACGATGCGTCACCTTCACACCCGCACCACCCCCACACCCCCCGGAACCGGCACAGCCCGCACCGCACGCGCGCCGCTCCCGGGCCGTACCAGAGTGGCCGGAGCGCTGGCCGCAGGCCTGTTGTGCGCGGCCGCCCTCACCACGCCCGCCCTCACCACGCCCGCGCTCGCCGCGCCGGGCGGCGCCACCGCGGCGGTCCCCGCCGCGCGCACCGCCTCCCCCACCTCCGCGGATGGGCTCGCGCTCACCCCGCCGATGGGCTTCAACAACTGGAACTCCACGCATTGCCGCGCCGAGTTCGACCAGGACATGGTCGAGGGCATCGCCGACCTCTTCGTGGAGAAGGGGCTCAAGGACGCCGGCTACCGGTACGTCAACCTCGACGACTGCTGGGCGCTGCCGTCCCGGGACGCGGACGGCAAGCTCGTCCCGGACCCCGAGCGGTTCCCGGGCGGGATCAAGGCCGTCGCCGACTACGTGCACTCCAAGGGCCTCAAGCTGGGCATCTACACCAGCGCCGGCACCAAGACCTGCGACAGTGTCGGGTTTCCCGGCGCCCTCGGCCACGAGTACAGCGACGCGCGGCAGTTCGCGGACTGGGGCGTCGACTACCTCAAGTACGACAACTGCAACAACCAGGGCGTGGACGCGCGATCGCGGTACACGACCATGCGGGACGCACTGCGGGCCACGGGCCGGCCCATCGTCTACAGCATCTGCGAATGGGGCGAGAACAAGCCCTGGGAGTGGGCCTCCGACGTCGGGCATCTGTGGCGCACGACCGGTGACATCAGCGACAGCTGGGGCTCGATGCTCTCGATCCTCAAGCAGAACCTGCCGCTCGCCCCGTACGCCGGACCGGGGCACTGGAACGACCCGGACATGCTGGAGGTCGGCAACGGCGGGATGACGGACACGGAGTACCGATCGCACTTCTCGATGTGGTCGGTCATGGCGGCCCCCCTGCTCATCGGCTCCGACCTGCGCACCGCCTCCGCCGCGACCTTCGACATCCTCGGCAACAAGGAGGTCGTCGCGGTCGACCAGGACCCGCTGGGCAAGCAGGGCTCGGTCATCTCCTCGACGGACGGGCGCTGGGTCGTCGCCAAGGAGATGCGGGACGGCAGCCGCACGGTGGCGCTGTTCAACGAGTCGGGCACCGCGCAGCGCATCGCGACGACCGCGGCCGCCGTCGGCCTGCCCGGCGCGGACGCCTACACCCTGCGCGATCTGTGGCGGCACCGCAGTTCCAACACGGCGGGCACGATCGCGGCCACCGTCCCGGCGCACGGCACCGTCCTCGTCCGGGTCTCCGCGGACCCCGCGTGGTCCAAGAACCCGCCCGCCGTCGAACTGGGCCTGGAGGGAAGCCCGTTGGTCGAGGCGGGCAGGACGGCCACCCTGACGTCCGCGGTGACCGACCTCGGGCGCACCTCCGCCACCCGGGTGGCGGTGACGCTGCGCGGCCCGGCCGGCTGGGCGGTCGCCGCGACGGGACCGACGACCGCTGCCTCGCTCCCCACCGGGCGCTCCCTGCGGACGCCGTGGCGGGTGACCGCGCCCGCGGGGACGGCCGCCGGATCGTACGACCTCGTGCTGAAGGCCGTCTACCGCTCGCCGACCGGGATCGCCGCCGAGGCCGAACTCCCGGTGCGGGCGTCCGTGGTGGTGGCTCCCCCGGCGGGCACGTCCCCGCTCGGCGACCTGCCCTGGCTCTCGACGACCAACGGCTGGGGACCGGTCGAGCGCGACACGAGCAACGGTGAGGAGGGCTCGGGCGACGGGGGGACCCTCACCATCGGCGGCGTGCCGTACGCCCGAGGACTGGGCGTGCACGCCGAGAGCACGGTCGAGTACTACACCGGCACGGCCTGCGAGCGCGTCACCGCCGATGTCGGGCTCGACGACGAGAAGGGCACCAAGGGCACGGTCGCCTTCGAGATCTGGGCGGACGGGACGAAGGTCGCTTCCACCGGCGTCCTGACCAACGCGATGCCGGCACAGGCCCTCACCGCCGACGTGACCGGCGCCCAGGTGGTCCGTCTGGTCGTCACGGACGGCGGCGACGGCATCGACTCGGACCACGCGGACTGGGCCGACGCGAAGCTCAGTTGCTGACGCCTGTCGCCCTGTCCGGTCCGATTCCCCTGTGGGACGGGTGTCGTGGTCCCGGTCACCGGGACCACGACGGTCAGACGCGGGCCTCGGCCGCGCTCGCCTTCCGGGTGAGCGCGGCCGAGGCGGCGCCGACGAGACCGGCGTCCGTGCCCATGAGCGCGGGCGCCACGGTCAGCCGCTGGACGAAGGAGAGCGTCGCGTAGTCGGCCAGCGCCCTGCGCAGCGGGGTGAACAGCACGTCGCCGGCCTTGCCGACGCCGCCGCCGATCACCGCGATGTCGATCTCCACGAGGGTCGCGGTCGCCGCGATGCCCGCGGCGAGGGCCTGAGCGGCCCGCTCGAAGGAGGCCACGGCCACCGGGTCGCCCGCACGGGCCGCCTCGGCCACCGCCGCGGCCGAGGTGTCACCGTCGGGTCCGGGCCGCCAGCCGCCCTCCGTCGCGCGGCGGGCGATGTTCGGGCCGCTCGCGATGCGCTCGACGCAGCCGCGCGAGCCGCAGGGGCAGAGATCTCCGTCCAGGTCGACGCTGATGTGTCCGATGTGGCCGGCGTTGCCGGTGGGACCGGGGTGCAGCCGGCCGTTCAGCACGAGGCCGCCGCCCACGCCGGTGGACACCACCATGCACAACGCGTTGTCGTGACCGCGGGCGGCGCCCTGCCAGTGCTCGGCCGCGGTGATGGCGACGCCGTCGCCGATCAGCTCGACGGGCAGCCCTCCGGCGGCCTTGGCGGCCCGTTCGACCAGCGGGTAGCCGCGCCAGCCGGGGACGTTCACGGGGCTCACCGTGCCGGCCGAGGCGTCGACCGGACCCGCGCTGCCGATACCGAGGGCGCCGGCCCTGCTCCACAGCGGGGAGTCGGACAGGTCGCCGATCACGTCCTCGACGGCACGCATCACGGTGTCGCCGTCCTCCTGCGCGGGTGTCGCGCGCTGCGCGCGCACCAGGATCCGGCCGTGGCCGTCCACCAGCGCTCCGGCGATCTTGGTGCCGCCGATGTCGAGCGCGGCCACGAGGTCGGTGTGCATCAGAGTCAGATCTCCCATGGGGTGTCGTGACGGGCCCGCCGCGCCGCGGGTCCGGGTGCCTGTTTCCGGCCGAGAACCGAGCAGGATCGGACCCCGTCGTACGCCGCGCGGCAGGCGTCCGCGGACGACGGGAACCGTGCGCCCTGGGGAAGACGCAGGCCGGAGATTGCGGTGGACAGTGTCTCCCGCATCTGACAACGTTGTCCAGGCTCTATGCTCGACGCCACATCCTCATACAACCCCATGGACCTACGCATCCCCGTGGACGACAGGACAGGACAGCACATCGTGGCCGAGACCGCCCGCCGATCCGAGAACCGCTACGGCAATCGTCCGACCATGAAGGACGTGGCGGCGCGTGCGGGAGTCGGCCTGAAGACGGTCTCCCGCGTGGTGAACGGCGAGCCCGGCGTCACCCCCGACACCGAGCGGCGCGTCCAGGAGGCCATCGACGCCCTGGGGTTCCGGCGCAACGACAGCGCCCGGGTGCTCCGCAAGGGCCGCACCGCCAGCATCGGTCTCGTCCTGGAGGACCTCGCCGACCCCTTCTACGGGCCGCTGAGCCGCGCGGTCGAGGAGGTGGCCCGGGCCCACGGCGCCCTGCTGATCAACGGTTCCAGCGCCGAGGACCCGGACCGCGAGCAGGAACTGGTCCTCGCCCTGTGCGCGCGACGCGTGGACGGGCTGGTCGTCATCCCGGCAGGTGACGACCACCGTTATCTGGAGCCGGAGATAAAGGCGGGCGTCGCCACGGTCTTCGTGGACCGCCCCGCCGGGAGGATCGACGCCGACGTCGTCCTGTCCGACAGCTTCGGCGGCGCACGGGACGGCGTCGCCCACCTCATCGCGCACGGACACCGCAGCATCGGCTTCATCGGCGACATGCCGCGCATCCACACGGCCGCCGAGCGTCTGCGGGGCTACCGGGCCGCCATGGAGGACGCCGGGATAGTCGTCGAGGACGACTGGATGTCCCTCGGCGTCACCGACCCGCAGCGGGTGCGCGAGGCGGCCGAGACGATGCTCTCCGGCCCCTCCCCCGTCACCGCCGTCTTCGCCGGCAACAACCGTGTCACCGTGACCGTCGTCCGCGTGATCGCCGAACGCGGCCGTCCCGTGGCACTCGTCGGTTTCGACGACATCGAGCTCGCCGACCTGCTGGAACCGGGCGTCACGGTCGTCGCCCAGGACGCCGCCGCCCTCGGCCGCACCGCGGCGGAACGCCTCTTCCGCCAGCTCGACGGCACCCTGCTCGCCCCGGAGCGGATCGAACTCCCGACCCGCCTCATCACCCGCGGCTCGGGCGAACTGCGGCCAGGGCGCTGAGGACGACGGCGCGGAGCCGGGCACGCCGAAGGCGCGCCGCCTCCCGGGAGGTGGCGCGCCTTCGGTGTGAACAGCCCTCGGGTGGGCGGCCGGCGCCGTTCACCGGGGCCCGTCGTCTACTGACCCGAGATCGTCAGGTCCCCCCGCCGCGGTGACGCGAAGGCCTCCAGGTCGGCCCGGGTCTGGCCGGTCGCGCGGGCCACCTCGGCGATGTCGAGGGCGCCGCAGTCGAGGCCGCGCAGCAGGTAGCCGCTGAGGGCCTTGGCGGTGGCGGGCTCGTCCATCACGTCACCCTCCGCGTGGTTGGCGTAGCGGGCCAGGCGGGCGGCGGCCTGTTCGAAGCCCTCCCGGTAGAAGGCGAACACGGCGGCGTAGCGGGTGGGGATGTGGCCGGGGTGCATGTCCCAGCCCTGGTAGTAGGCGCGGGCCAGGGCGCGCCGGGTGAGGCCGTAGTGCAGGCGCCAGGCGTCGTGCACCTTCTGGGTGGTGCCGACGGGCAGCACGTTCGTGGAGCCGTCGGAGACGCGGACGCCGGTGCCCGCGGCGGCGACCTGCATGATCGCCTTGGCGTGGTCGGCGGCCGGGTGGTCGCTGGCCTGGTAGGCGGCGGAGACGCCGAGGCAGGCGCTGTAGTCGAAGGTGCCGTAGTGCAGGCCCGTGGCGCGGCCCTCGGCGGCCTGGATCATCCGGGCGACGGTCGCGGTGCCGTCGGTGGCGAGGATGGACTGGCTGGTCTCGATCTGGATCTCGAAGCCGATCCGGCCGGGCTCCAGGCCGCGCGCCTTCTCGAACTGCTCCAGGAGCCGGACCATCGCGGTGACCTGCTCGGGGTACGTCACCTTGGGCAGGGTGAGGACCAGCCCCTCGGGCAGGCCGCCGGCCTCCATCAGGCCGGTCAGGAAGATGTCGAGGGTGCGGATGCCCCGGTCGCGCACCGGCGCCTCCATGCACTTCATGCGGATGCCCATGTACGGGGCGGCGGTGCCGTTCTCGTAGGCCTCGGCGATCAGCCGCGCGGCGCGGGCCGCCGTGGCGTCCTCCTCGGCGTCCGGGCGCGGTCCGTAGCCGTCCTCGAAGTCGACGCGCAGGTCCTCGACGGGCTCCCGCTCGAGCTTGGCGCGGACGCGGTCGTACACGGACCCGGCGAGTTCGTCGGACAGACCGAGGACCGCGGCGAAGGAGGCGGCGTCGGGGGCGTGTTCGTCGAGGGCCGCGAGGGCGCGGTCGCCCCAGGTGCGGAGTGTGTCGGCGGCGAACGCGTCACCGGGGACGTACACGGTGTGGACGGGCTGGCGGGTGCCGGGGTCCCCGGGGTAACGGCGCTCCAGTTCGGCGTCGACCGGGGCGAGGGAGGCGCTGATCTCCTCGCTGACGGCTCCCGCGAGGCTCGTCGCCACCTTCTCCTGCTGGCCCTGACCCATGCCACACCCTCCTGTTTTCCGCACTACGGAATCAACAATCCGTAGAGCGAAGTTATCCGGCGAGCTTCTCGCGGGTCAACACCCTCTTGGATCCTGGGACACGGCCGCGGCCCGCGTGCCCGGCCTCCCCAGGATGCACCGAGGCCCCCGGGACCGGCGCGCGGTCACGGGGGCCTCGTGGAGCACGGAGCGATCAGCCCTTGCGGGACTTGATCTCCTCGGTGAGCTGCGGGACGACCTCGAAGAGGTCACCGACCACGCCGTAGTCGACGAGGTCGAAGATCGGCGCCTCGGCGTCCTTGTTGATCGCGACGATCGTCTTCGACGTCTGCATGCCCGCCCGGTGCTGGATCGCGCCGGAGATGCCGGAGGCGATGTACAGCTGCGGCGAGACGGACTTGCCGGTCTGGCCCACCTGGTTGGTGTGCGGGTACCAGCCGGCGTCGACCGCGGCACGCGAGGCGCCCACGGCGGCACCGAGCGAGTCGGCGAGGCCCTCGATCACGGAGAAGTTCTCCGCGCCGTTGACGCCACGGCCGCCGGAGACGACGATCGCGGCCTCGGTCAGCTCGGGACGGCCGGTCGACTCGCGCGGGGTGCGCGAGGTGACCTTGGTGCCGGTGGCCTTGTCGGAGAACGAGACCGCGAGGGCCTCGACGGTGCCGGCGGCCGGGGCGGCCTCCACGGCGGCCGAGTTCGGCTTGACCGTGATGACCGGGGTGCCCTTGGAGATGCGGGACTTGGTGGTGTACGAGGCAGCGAACGCCGACTGCGTGGCGACCGGGCCCTCGGCGCCGGCCTCCAGGTCGACGGCGTCGGTGATGATGCCGGAACCGATGCGGACCGCGAGGCGGGCCGCGATCTCCTTGCCCTCGGCGGAGGACGGGACGAGCACGGCCGCCGGGGAAACGGCCTCGTACGCGGCCTGGAGCGCGTCGACCTTCGGTACGACGAGGTAGTCGGCGTACTCGGCGGCGTCGTGCGTGAGGACCTTCACCGCGCCGTGCTCGGCGAGCGCGGCGGCGGTGTTCTCGGCACCGGAGCCGAGGGCGACGGCGACGGGCTCGCCGATGCGGCGGGCCAGCGTCAGCAGTTCCAGGGTGGGCTTGCGGACGGCACCGTCCACGTGGTCGACATAGACGAGAACTTCAGCCATGGGGATGCTCTCCTGCGGATTACGAAGTCTGAGGGGCGGTAAGCGGGGTGGGCCTCGGCCGCTGTGCCGGTCCGGGGACGCGCCCCGGACCCACGGCGACTAGATGAACTTCTGGCCCGCGAGGAACTCGGCGAGCTGCTTGCCGCCCTCGCCCTCGTCCTTGACGATCGTGCCCGCGGTGCGCGCGGGGCGAGCGGTGGCGGTGTCGACCTTGGTCCAGGCGCCGTCGAGACCGACCTCGTCCGCCTCGATCTCCAGGTCCGACAGGTCCCAGGACTCCACCGGCTTCTTCTTCGCGGCCATGATGCCCTTGAAGGACGGGTAACGCGCCTCGCCCGACTGGTCCGTCACCGACACGACCGCGGGGAGGGAGGCCTCCAGCGACTCGGAGGCGGTGTCGCCGTCACGGCGGCCCTTGACCACGCCGTCCTCGACCGTCACCTCGGAGAGCAGCGTGACCTGCGGGACACCGAGACGCTCGGCCAGCAGCGCCGGCACGATGCCCATCGTGCCGTCGGTGGACGCCATGCCGGAGATGACCAGGTCGTAGCCGGCCTTCTCGATGGCCTTGGCCAGCACCAGCGAGGTGCCGACGGCGTCGGTGCCGTGCAGGTCGTCGTCCTCCACGTGGATGGCCTTGTCGGCACCCATGGACAGCGCCTTGCGCAGGGCGTCCTTGGCGTCCTCGGGGCCGACGGTCAGCACGGTGATCTCGGCGTCGTCCGCGTCGTCGGCGATCTGCAGCGCCTGCTCGACGGCGTACTCGTCGAGTTCGGACAGCAGGCCGTCCACGTCGTCACGGTCGACGGTCAGGTCATCGGCGAAGTGCCGGTCGCCAGTGGCGTCGGGCACGTACTTCACAGTGACAACGATCCTCAAGCTCACGCCGGCTCTCCTACTGCATCGTCATTTCTGGGCTGCCTTCTTTCAGGCAGCATAGGCGCCTGAAGCGGGCGATCCCGGTCGGGGCGGCCCGCGCTCCGAACGAAATATTACTCGCCAGTACATCCATTGGGTGCCCACTAAGCAAGCGCTTTGAACTGTGACCTTCGCAACGCTGTGTAACCGGTGCGGGGAACCGGCGAGCAGCCCAGGCCCCGCCTCAGTCGCGCAGGCCGTTGAAACGCCCCTGGTGGTACAGGAGCGGGCCGCCCTCACCCGAGGCGTCGCCGAGCACGACCTCCGCCAGCACGATCCGGTGGTCCCCGGCGGGCACCCGCGCCACGACCCGGCACACCAGCCAGGCCAGCACGTCGTCGAGGACGGGAACTTCCTCGGGGCCCTTACGCCAACGGGTGGGCGCGCCGAACCGGTCGGCCCCGCTCAGCGCGAAGGTCGCGGCGAGGTCCTGCTGGTGTTCGCCGAGTATGTGGACGCCGACATGCTCGGACTCCGACACCGCGGGCCAGCTGGAGGCACCGGTGCCGATGCCGAAGGAGACCACCGGCGGTTCGGCGGAGACAGAGGTGAGCGAGGTGGCCGTGAAGCCGACGGGACCCCGCGGACCGGTGGCGGTGATCACCGCCACTCCGGCGGCGTGCCGGCGGAAGACGGAGCGGAGCAGATCCGGGGAGGCGATGCGGGCGGTACCGAGGCCGGGCGTGGCCGACATGGAGTTGTCCTTCTGCGAGGGCTGACGTGGAAATCCCACCAGCCGGGCGGAGCCGGGTGCGGGGAGGGGTCCTTGGCTGCTCAACAGCCCGGACAGCGCCCACTCGCGGTGCGGGCCGGATCCACTGGGAGGCGCTCGTGGAGAAGGAGTTCCGGGGGCATACGGTCAGGCTGACGATAGGTGGTGCGTGCAGTCAAGTGCGCACGGGTATCTGCGAGATGCCTCACCATGATCGCCACCGTTCAGACAGCCTCTCCCAGCGCGGCGATGACGTCCGCCTTGCGGGGCTGTCCCGTCGCGCGCCGCACGATCCGGCCGTCCGCGTCGAGGACGAGCACGGTGGGCGTCTTGAGGATGCCGAGATCGCGGACGAGATCGAGATGGTCCTCGGCGTCGATCTCCACGTGCGACACGCCGGGGACCATCTCGGCCACCTCGCCGAGGACCCGCCGGGTCGCCCGGCAGGGGGAGCAGAAGGCGCTGGAGAACTGCACGAGCGTGGCCCGTTCACCGAGCCCCTCCCCCAACTCCGCCGCACCGAGCAGCTTTCCGTCGTCACGCCCGCGCACTGTCACCCTCCCGCTCCGCCGCCGATGCAGCACTCCGTACACGCTCGTCAGCGCGAGCACCGCCAGGCACACCACAAGTCCGGTCATCACATGCACAAGCATTCATGAGACCGCATTGATTCCCGGCGTCGAGCACTGCCCGGCATACGGAATCCTTGAATCATGGACATTGATGTGAGGGGACCGCGTTTCGGCGCGGTCGTGACGACGGTCGTGCTTGCGGCGACGCTCATCACCGGGAGCACCTGGCTGCTGGCGTGGCAGACGCTGGCGTTCGCGCTGGGCGCCTCGGGCGGCGTGGCGCGCTCGCCGTACGGCTGGCTCTTCCGGAAGGTGGTGCGGCCGCGACTCGGACCGCCGGAACAGTTCGAGGCGCCGGAGCCGCCGCAGTTCGCGCAGGCGGTCGGACTCGTCTTCGCGGTGGTCGGACTGATCGGCTTCACCGCCGGCCCGCAGTGGCTCGGCCTCGCCGCGACCGGGTGCGCGCTCGCGGCGGCGTTTCTCAATGCGGCGTTCGGGTACTGCCTGGGGTGCGAGATGTACCTGCTCGTACGGCGCGTGACGGTACGCGCGGAGTAAAGGCAGGTTAAAACCCCGAGGTGGATCAAGTGCGCGACGTGACAAGGATCTCGCGGTTCTCCGGCACCAGGACTGGCCACCCGTCCGTTCTTCGGGCACGATCTGCGCAATGCCGTAAACCTACGGCTGCGTAACTTTCCCGCCGGGAGACCCCTTCCCAGGCAGAGAGAAGGGTCCACCCCGTCCATGGCAGAGCTTGTCTACCGTCCCGTCGTCGCCTTCGCCCAGACGCTGTTCAAGGCCTGGGACCTCAAGATCGACTGCCAGGGATCGGAGAACATTCCGCGCTCGGGCGGCGCCGTGCTGGTCAGCAACCACATCAGCTACCTGGACTTCATCTTCGACGGCCTGGCCGCCCTGCCGCAGAAGCGCCTGGTGCGCTTCATGGCCAAGGAGTCGGTGTTCCGGCACAGGATCTCCGGACCGCTGATGCGGGGCATGAAGCACATCCCCGTGGACCGCGAGAAGGGCGAGACGGCCTACCAGCACGCGCTGGAGTCGCTGCGCGCCGGTGAGATCATCGGCGTCTTCCCCGAGGCGACCATCTCGCAGTCCTTCACTCTGAAGAGCTTCAAGTCGGGTGCCGCGCGCATGGCCCAGGAGGCCGGCGTCCCCCTCATCCCCATGGCGCTGTGGGGCACGCAGCGCCTGTGGACCAAGGGTCACCCGCGCAACTTCAAGCGCAGCCACACCCCGATCACCATCCGGGTCGGCGAGCCGGTGGAAGCCCCGCAGGACCAGTACGCGGGCGCCATCACCCGGCGACTGCGCGAGCGGGTCCAGGAGTTGCTCGAAGCGGCGCAGCGCGCCTATCCCGTACGCCCCAAGGGGCCGGACGACACCTGGTGGATGCCCGCCCATCTCGGCGGGACCGCGCCGACCCCCGAAGAGGTGCGCGCGGCCGAGGCCCGCTGACGGTCCTCCCGCCCGGCGCGCACCGAGGCGTCACTCCGGGGCGTGGACGGTGATCCGCGCCCCGGGGCTGAACTTCGCCAGCAGTTCGGCGAGTTCCGCACCCGCGCTCCCGACGTCCGCGACGGGCATCGGAGCGAGGCTCTCCAGCAGGAAGACGGCCGAGGTCGACCGCTCGGTGAGCCGGGTGCGCGGTCCCTGGCGCCAGTTCCAGCGGCGGCAGGTGACGCCGGTGTCGTCGCGCCAGACCACTTCGCCCGCGTCGGGGTGCTCGATGGTCTCCTCGCCTCCCGCGACGGTCACGAAGTCCTCGTCGCCGGTGGCCCGCACGAGGCGCATCGCACCCCGGATGTGGTCGGTGTCCTCGCCGCCGACCGGGATCAGGTGGGCCACGCTGATCGCGTTGTAGACGTCCACGAGGACGTTGATCCGCGGGAGGCCGGCGTCCGAGAGGGCACGTCTGGCCAGCGCCTCGGCGGAGTTGCGGGTACGGGAGGGCTTGGAGCCGAACGCCGTGTACGTCTGCCGCCAGGCGGCCATGTGCGCGTCCTCGTGCGGGGGCCGTCCCCCCAGCCGGTCGGCCAGCCGACGAGCGGCGTCGTCGAGCAGCGCCGAAGTGCCGTCCGTGCTCGGGCCGTTCACCAGGCCGTCCGCCTCCACGACGACGTGGGTGAAGCCGGGCGCGAGCGCGCGCACCTCGTCGGACACGGTGAGCGTGAGAGTCATCGTCGGCCTTGCCTCAGAGTGCGGTGGGAAGGGTCCGCCACAGGGACGGCCGGTCCGGGGCGGCCTTCAGGACGCCGAGCACGGCCGGGTGAGGTTCAGCGTACAACACCGGATAGTCCAGCTCATTGGACTCGGGATCGGGCGTGAAGGCCAGCCGTTCGCCGTCCAGGGAGAAGCGGGCGTCCACGCCGGGCTTGTTGCCGCGAGGGTCCTGACGGTGCCAGGCGCCGTGGAAGCGGACGGCGACGAGTCCGTGCACCTCGCCGAGCCGCTGGTAGCAGAAGGCCGTCGGGATGTCCTCGGCGCGCAGCAGGGCCGCCAGCGCGTGAGCCTTGGCGTAGCAGATGCCGGTGCGGCGCTCCAGGACGTCGGAGGCGCGCCAGGTGACCCGCGGATCGCCCGAGTCCTGCGAGTGCGGGATGGTGTCGCGCACGAACTCGAACGCCGAACGCGCATAGGCATACGAGTCGTCCGCCCCGGCGGCGAGCCGCGCCGCCGTCGCGCGGACGAGCGGATGGTGATGGTCGACGACCTCGTCAGCGGCCAGATAAGCGGACAGGTCGCTGGTTTCCTGGATCAGCTCCATGCCCGCAGAGCATAGGAAAGCGATCACCCGGGAGTCAATGCTTTTCCGGATGACCGCATACCTATGCAGTTCGAAGGAGACTGGGATCGCCCGTCTAGCGCTGGGCCATCTCCTCCTTGAGCGCGGCGACGAAGCCGTCGACATCGTCCTCGGTGGTGTCGAAGGCGCACATCCAGCGGACGTCGCCGGCCGCCTCGTCCCAGAAGTAGAAGCGGAAGCGCTTCTGGAGACGCTCGGTCACCTCGTGCGGCAGGCGGGCGAAGACCGCGTTGGCCTGCACCGGGTGGAGGATCTCCACCCCGTGCACCGCGCGGACGCCCTCGGCGAGTCGCTGGGCCATCTCGTTGGCGTGCCGGGCATTGCGCAGCCACAGGTCCTTGGCGAGCAGCGCCTCCAACTGCACGGAGACGAACCGCATCTTGGAGGCGAGCTGCATCGACAGCTTGCGCAGGTGCTTCATGTGACGGACCGAGCCGTGGTCGATGACGACGACCGCCTCACCGAACAGCGCGCCGTTCTTGGTGCCGCCGAGCGAGAGGATGTCGACGCCGACGGCGTTGGTGAACGTCCGCATGGGCACGTCCAGGGAGGCCGCCGCGTTGGATATCCGGGAACCGTCCAGGTGCACCCGCATGCCGTGCGCGTGGGCGTGGTCGCAGATCGCCCGGATCTCCTCGGGCGTGTACAGCGTGCCCAGTTCGGTGCTCTGGGTGATCGAGACGACCTGCGGCATCGCGCGGTGCTCGTCGTCCCAGCCGTACGCCTGCCGGTCGATCAGCTCGGGGGTGAGCTTGCCGTCGGGCGTGGGCACCGTGAGCAGCTTGAGACCGCCCATGCGCTCGGGGGCGCCGCCCTCGTCGACGTTGATGTGCGCGCTCTCCGCGCAGATCACCGCACCCCAGCGATCGGTGACCGCCTGGAGGGCGACCACGTTGGCCCCGGTGCCGTTGAAGACCGGGAAGGCCTCCGCGCCGGCACCGAAGTGGCTGCGGATGATGCCCTGGAAGTGCTCCGTGTAGTCGTCCTCGCCGTACGCGACCTGGTGCCCGCCGTTGGCCACGGCGAGCGCGGCGAGCACCTCGGGGTGGGCCCCCGCGTAGTTGTCACTGGCGAAACCGCGGACGGCCGGGTCGTGATGACGCCGGGCGTCGGTCTTCGGAGGGTTCACGGCTTCTCGGTCAGCCACAGACGGTTTCCGTTCACTTCGGCGGCGGGCCGGCTCCAGACGTCGACGATGGACTCGGCCAGGTCCTTGACGTCCGTGAAGCCCGCGAACTTCGCGTTCGGTCGCTCGGCGCGCATCGCGTCGTGCACCAACGCCTTCACCACCAGGATGGCAGCAGCGGACGTCGCGCCCTCGGCGCCCTCGGCGATGCCGGCCTTGCGGAAGTAGTCCGCCATGGCGAGCGTCCACGCCTCGGCGGCGGCCTTGGCCGCGGAGTACGCGGCGTTCCCCGCGGTGGGGTTGCTCGCGCCGGCGGCGCTGATCAGGACGTACCGGCCGCGCTCGCTGCTCTGCAGGGCCTCGTGGAAGGCGAGGGTGGTGTGCTGCACGGTACGGATGAGCAGCAGTTCGAGCAGGTCCCAGTCGTCGAGGACCGTCTTGGTGAAGGTCTCGCTGCCCCGCCAGCCGCCGACGAGGTGGACGAGGCCGTCCACCCGGCCGAAGTCCTTCTGGATGCGGGTGGCCCAGTCACGGGTCGACTGCAGTTCCAGCAGATCCACGGTGTCCCCGACGACGGTGGAGCCGCCGTGGGCGTAGCTGGCGGCGTCGACGGCCTCGGCCAGCCGCTCCGCGTCGTTGTCCGCGCCGATGACGGTCGCGCCGGCCTCGGCGAGCCGGAGCAGCGTCGCACGGCCGGCGGGTCCACCCGCTCCGGCCACCGCGATCACCGCACCGCTGAGAGCCCCGTTCCCCATGGTCTTCGCCTCCTGAGCAATGATCTCGGTACCGCGGTCGGTCACGCGGCGATCCGCTCGGAGTCTGCCGCCGTGATGCCCTTGGTCGAGGCGATCACGTTCTTCAGCTTCTTGGCGAGCGCCTCATAGAACATGCTCAGGGGAAACTCGTCCGGAAGCACGTCGTCCACCAGCTTGCGCGGCGGCTGGGACAGGTCCAGGGCGTCCGGACCCTTGGCCCAGCGGGAGCCCGGGTGCGGTGCGAGGTACGTGGAGACCAGCTCGTAGGCCTTGAACCAGTGGACGAGCTTCGGGCGGTCGATGCCGGCCCGGTAGAGGTCCTCGATCTCGCCGCACAGCTCGTTGGTGACCTGCGGGGCGCGCTGCCAGTCGATGTGCAGCTTGTTGTCGGTCCAGCGGACGACGTCGTGCTTGTGCAGGTAGGCGAAGAGGAGCTGGCCGCCGAGCCCGTCGTAGTTGCGGACGCGGTCACCGGTGACCGGGAAGCGGAACATCCGGTCGAAGAGCACGGCGTACTGCACGTCACGGCCGTGCTGGTTGCCCTCGGCCTCCAGCTTCACGGCCTCCTTGAAGGCGGTGAGGTCGCAGCGCAGCTCCTCCAGGCCGTACATCCAGAACGGCTGGCGCTGCTTGATCATGAAGGGGTCGAACGGCAGGTCGCCGTGGCTGTGGGTGCGGTCGTGGACCATGTCCCACAGGACGAAGGCCTGCTCGCAGCGCTGCTGGTCGTCCACCATGGCCGCGATGTCCTCGGGCAGCTCGAGGCTCAGGAGGTCGACGGCGGCGTCGGTGACGGCGCGGAAGCGGGCGGCCTCGCGGTCACAGAAGATGCCGCCCCAGGAGAAGCGCTCGGGCGCCTCACGGACCGCGATGGTCTCCGGGAAGAGCACGGCGGAGTTCGTGTCGTACCCCGCGGTGAAGTCCTCGAAGGTGATGCCGCAGAACAGCGGGTTGTCGTAGCGCGTGCGCTCCAGCTCGGCCAGCCAGTCCGGCCACACCATGCGCAGGACGACCGCCTCGAAGTTGCGGTCCGGGTTGCCGTTCTGCGTGTACATCGGGAAGACGACCAGGTGCTGCAGACCGTCCTCGCGGGCCGCGGCGGGCTGGAACGCCAGCAGCGAGTCCAGGAAGTCGGGCACGTGGAACCCGGCGTCGGCCCAGCGGCGCAGGTCCTTCACGAGGGCCTCGTGGTACGCCACGTCGTGCGGCAGCAGCGGGGAGAGCCGCTCGATCGCGTCTATCGCGCGGCGGACGGCCAGGTCGACGTCCGAGGCGTCGGGCGCGTCGTCCGCGTCGAAGTCGATGGAGCCGTCCTTCGACTGCCAGGGCCGGATCTCCTCGACGGCATCCTTGAGCACGGGCCATGCCGGGTGCTCCACCACCCTGGCGACGGGAGGAGTCCGATCCTCCACACCCACCTGCACAAGCATTTCCGTCATGTCCCACCCTCCACAGGAGAACCTCGCGTATGGACACCGTATGTATACGAGGTTCCTTCCCGCAAGAGGGAATCCGAGAGATTATCCTGCGCAGCTCCGCCTTCACCGCTCTTTTTCCTGTCCGACACGACAAAGACGGCCCCATGTGCCTCGGCCTTCCGGCGGCGGGACGCGCCTCGGCCGGACACCGCGCGCCGAGCCGAACTCTTCGGCGGGGCACGGGAGTCGGGGGCCGCGGGGTGGGCCTCCCGGGGGCGCGCGGGGCCGGCCGCGGCAGGACGTGACCGGTGCTCCGGTGAGCCGTCCGCGGATCGGGGCAGGGTCTCCTCGTCCGACACCCTCATTGCCCGGCGCAGGAACGGGTACATCGCACAGTCAGGCCACTAGGCTGCGGCCTTGCCGCGTGGGCGTCCCCGTCGGAACCACGCGCGAGCCGAGCCGCCGTCGACGGAAGCGAGTCGCATCTTGAACTTCCTCACCATCGGTCACCGCGGAGTGATGGGCGTCGAACCCGAGAACACTCTCCGTTCCTTCACCGCCGCGCAGAACGCCGGCCTCGACCTGATCGAACTCGATCTGCACCTGAGCAAGGACGGCGCCCTCGTCGTCATGCACGATGCCGACGTGGACCGTACGACCGACGGCTCGGGGCCGATCGCCGAGAAGACCCTCGCGGAGCTGCGCGCGCTGGACGCCGGGCACGGCGAGCGCGTACCGGTCTTCGAAGAGGTGCTGGACGCCGTCAGCTCGCCGTTGCAGGCCGAGATCAAGGATGTCGCGGCGGCTCGGGCGCTGGCGGAGGTCATGCAGCGGCGCGACCTGGTCGGCCGGGTGGAGGTGTCGTCGTTCCACGACGAGGCGGTCGCCGAGATCACCCGGCTGGTGCCGGGCGTCCGCACCGCGCTGATCGCCAGCCGCTACGGCGTCGACGTGGTGGACCGCGCCGTGGAGGTCGGCTCCGAGACCGTCTGCCTCAACATCCGCAGGCTGAGCCTGGAGGTCGTCGAGAAGGCCCGCGAGGCCGAGCTGCGGATCATCGGCTGGGTGGTCAACACCCAGGACCACCTGCGGCTGGTGCGCGCCCTGGAGCTGGACGGCGCGACCACCGACTACCCCGAGATCAAACGCACCGGCCGCTTCACCGCGTGAGGCTCGGGGGGGGGGGCGGACCGGCCGTCGGACGGCTTCCGGGGTCCGCCGCCCGAGCCGGACGGCATCGCCCTAGGCGAGGGGCTTGACCAGCAGTTCGAAGCGCAGGTCGTCACGCTTCGGGACGCCGAAGCGCTCATCGCCGTACGGGAACGGGGTCATCCGTCCCGTACGGCGGTAGCCGCGCCGCTCGTACCAGGCGATGAGGTCCTCGCGCACGGAGATCACCGTCATGTGCATCTCGGTGACGCCCCAGTTCTCGCGCGCCGTGCGCTCCGCCTCGGCGATGATCACCTTGCCGAGGCCGCCGCCCTGGAGCGCCGGGCTGACCGCGAACATGCCGAAGTAGGCGTGGTCGCCGCGGTGCTGCAACTGGCAGCAGGCGACGACCGTGCCGTCCCGCTCGACCGTCAGGAGGCGGCTGTCGGGCGACTTGACGACGTCGAGGACACCCTCGGGGTCGATGCGCTGCCCCTCCAGGATGTCGGCCTCCGTGGTCCAGCCGGCGCGGCTGGAGTCGCCCCGGTACGCCGATTCGATCAGCGCGACCAGGACGTCCACGTCGCCGTCCGCGGCGTCGCGGAAGGTCAGGTCGGTGGAGACGGTTTCCATGGAGTGGTTCTCCGTTCGGTGGCGCGGTTCGAGCACACCTGAGCGTAACCCGCCCCTATGATCCCGCTGCATGGTGCACGTACTGAGCAGCCGCGTCCTTCTGCGCCCCGCCGACCCCGAGCGCTCACGCGCCTTCTACGGCGAACGCCTCGGTCTGGCCGTCTACCGCGAGTTCGGTACGGGACCCGAGCGCGGGACCGTCTACTTCCTCGGCGGCGGCTTCCTGGAGGTCGCCGGGCGGTCCGCGACACCGCCCTCCCCCGCGCTGAAACTGTGGCTCCAGGTCGCCGACGCGGCGGCGGCCCACGAGGAGCTGGTGGCCGCCGGCGTCGAGGTGGTGCGGCCTCCGGTGCGTGAGCCGTGGGGGCTGATCGAGATGTGGATCGCGGATCCGGACGGAACGGAGATCGTGCTCGTCGAGACACCGGCCGATCATCCGCTCCGGTACCGCCCCTGAGGCGTGCGGGGGGACTGTCGCGGCGGCGTCAGGATCGCGGCAGACCCAGACGTCCTTCGAGCTGACCCAGCAACTCCCCGAGGAGTGCGGCCAGTTCACGTTGGCGTTCGGCGTCGATGCCGGACAGGACCGTCGTCTCGTAGGCGAGCTGGTCGGGGAGGACGCCGTCGACGAGGTCGCGCCCCGCGTCCGTCAGCCTGACGTGCGCGACCCGGCGGTCACGGGTGTCGCCGCGACGCTCGACCAGTCCGCGCTCGCTCAGCGCCTTGAGTCGCTTGGTGACGGCGGCACCCGAGGAGAACGTCTCGCGGGCGATGTCACCGGGGGTCAGCTCGTGCCCGGTGCGGCGCAGTGTGCCGAGCACGTCGAACTCGGGGCGGGTGAGCCCCGCCCGGCGCAGCGGCGCGTCCTCGGCCTGCTGGAGGAGCGCCGCACAGCGGTTGACGCGCCCGATGACCTCCATGGGGCCCGTGTCGAGCTCCGGCCGCACCGTCTGCCACTGGCGCACGACGGCGGCCACCGTGTCGACGGGTACCGGCGGCGGCCCGGTCACCGGGTCACCGTCCGCCGTGCTCCGTCCGTCCGCTGTCGTCATGCCTGTGCGCCCTCCCGGCCGTGCAGTCCCTGGCGTCGTACCGTCGCGGCGAGCGTACGGTGTCCGGCCTGTTCGGCCCGCATCACGCGCTCCTCGGGCAGGGCGCGCTGCCACCACTCGCCGGCCGCCGCGTCGGCCGCGGCCCGCAGGTCCACCACGGCGGCGGCGAGGCCGCGGCGGGCCGACTCCAGGGCCCCGGGGCCGGGGCGCTCCGCGGTCATCAGTCCGTCGGCGTGTTCCCGGGCGCGCTCCACGGCCGAGAGGGCGTCCTCGATCCGGTCGCCGGCCCGCCGGTTCGTGACGGCGATCGCGGCGGCGAGGCCGACCAGCGCGCCGACGAGGGTGTCCACGACCCGGTCGGTCATCAGCTCGGCGGGCTGCTGAGCCCGGGCGAACTCGGTGATCAGCAGAGCCATGGGCGTCACGCAGACGCTGCCCAGCCAGTAGTTCCGGCCGATGACCGCCTCCGCGCCGAAGTTCAGCGCGATACAGCACAGCACCAGGGCCGCCCGGCCGACGTGGGCGAGGGGGACGAGAGCGGCGAAGGCGAGCACCCCGACCAGGTTGCCGACCACCCGCTGTACACCCCGGCTCCAGGTCAGGGTGACGTTGGCCTGGTAGAGCGAGGCCGCGGTGACCAGCGCCCAGTAGGGGCGGCCGACACCGAGGGCGAGCGAGACGTAGCCGGCGAGGGCGCAGCCGACGGCCGTGCGCAGGGCGATCGGGGCGAGCGGGCCGAGGCGGTCGCGCAGCGGGCGTTCCCCGAGGGCGAGGGCCGCCTCCACGCCGAGGAGTTCGTCGGCCGCGTCCCCGAGACCGTCCGTGCGCGGCACCGGACCGGTGCCGGACAGGTCGCGGGCGAGGCCACGCAACCGCTCGGGCTCGGTGTCGGCGGGAGCGGCGAGCGCGACCTCGGCGCGGACCACGAGCCGTTCGAGGGCGCGGCGGGGTGCCGAGCGCGCCCCGGTCGACAGCAGCGACTGCCACGCCGCGTGCACGGCGGCGGCGCCGGCGGCGCGGGCCCGGGCGTCGCCGGGGCTCTGGGCGTACGCCGCCGCCGCGTTCAGCGAGTGCGCCGTGGCACGCCGCTCGGGCCCGTGCGGGCGCACGAGTCCGGGGGCCATGCCGACGATCCAGGCCCAGACTCCCGCGGCCGCTCCCAGCGCGAGGTGCCCGGGCACCTGACCGAGGTGCTGGGGCACGAACAGGGAGGCCGAGGAGACGAACGCGAGGACCACGTGCCCGGGCGGGCCGACGCGGGTCGCGTCGCACAGCGCCTTCTGGGCGGCGGCCAGCAGCGCGCCGATGGTCACCAGCACGACGGTGTTCGTGGTGAGCGAGGCCGTGACGAGCGCGACTCCCAGCCCGCCGAGCATTCCGAGCACCACCCACGCGAGGACGCGGGCCCGGGCGGCGTACGGGCGGTTGTGGGCGTAGAGCGCGCACAGGGACCCGGCCATCGTGTACATCGCGAGATCGAGGCGCCCGAGGGCCAGGAGCGTGAGGTTCGGCGGAGCGACCGCGACGACGACGCTGAGGGCGGGCTTGAACCAGATGTCCGAGGGTCTGCCGAGACGCAGGACACCGGCGAGCGGAAGGCGGGGGACGCGCGACGGTGCGGGGCGGGGTGCACTGCTCATGCCATAACCTTAACAGGTGTTTTACTTGTAAATTATCTGGCGGACGGCCGCCCTCCTCCCTGCTCCCGGCGCTGCTCCCACCGGGCCCGTCCGGCGCTCCGGGCCACCCCGAGGAGATCGGGGCAGGACGGTGCACCCCCTGCGCGCTCCCCCTCGTACACCCTTGCGCTCGCTTGCGCCCCGACCGGCCTGGGCATGCCCTGACCGACCGAGCGCCCGGCCGACCGACCGGGCCGTCCCTCCATCCATCCCCTCACCCACACACCCATCCATCCATCCATCCGTCCGTCCGACGCCGTGCCGCGATGTCCGCCGTCGCGCCGCCCGGCATCGGGTGTCCTTCGTCCGTCGCGTGTCGGCATCGCCGAGCGGGGAGGCTCCACGGTGTACGAACCGGCTTCGCCCGGCTGGCTGCTCGTCGCCCTGTGCGCGGCCACCGGGGCGTACTGCCTGCTGCGGATGCGCAGCCCCGTCGAGGAACAGCGGCACACCGCCGGCGCCGAGGCGCTCATGGGGTTCGGCATGGCCGCGATGGCCGTACCGGCCGCGGTGGTGGCCCCGCCGCGCTGGGCCTGGCTCGTCTACGTGACCGTGTTCGGTACCGCCGCACTGCGGGGCCTCTGGACCGCGCGCAGCAGGCCCCATCAGCTGCACCATCTGATGGGCGCGGTCGCCATGGTCTACATGGCCGCCGTGATGACCTTCGCGCCGGCCCACCACGCGCACGGCCACGGCGGCGCGGGTGTCCCGCTCCTCACCGGAGCGCTCCTCCTCTACTTCACCGGCTACGTCCTCCGGTCGGGCGTTCGTCTCCTGCCCCTGACGGCCGCCGGTGGCGGCGGTGCCGGTCCCGGCGTCGGCGGCCCCCGGAGCGGTTCGGGTGCCGCGGTGTGGGGCGCGCGGCGTGCCGTCCGGTGGGGTGACCGGCCCGAACTCTCGCAGGCCTGCCGTCTGTCGATGGGCATCGCGATGCTGGCGATGCTGGTCACGCTCTGAGCGCCAGGTCCTGGGGGCGGGCCGGGGCCGCACGAAACCGTGGCGTACGTCACTTGCCGTCGCCGACCGTATCCAGCGGCTACGCCCCGCTCATAGGCTTCGGCCCATGATGGTCCCCGCGGCACTGTTGCTGCTCGGCGCCCTGGTCGCCGCGGTCGCTCCGCGACTGCTTGCCCGGGCGGACTGGCCGGACCGAGAACCCGTCGTCGCCCTGTGGGTCTGGCAGTGCGTGGTGGCGGCTGTCCTGCTGTGCTGCGTCCTGTCGATGACCCTCTCCGCGGCCGCCGCCTGGGCCGCCGTGCGCGGGCACGTCTTCGACGGCGCGCCGGCCCCTGTCGTGGACGCCTACGCACTCGGCGCGGGCAGCCCCTGGGCCGCGACGACCGCGGTGGCCCTCGCCTGCGGTGGCGCCTGGACCGCGGCGATGCTGGCCCGGGAGATCTTCCGGGCTCGGCGGAGGCGCCGGCAGAGCCGACGTGAACTCCTCGTGCGGGCGCCGCTGTTGCCCGGCGAGGAGCCCGGCGCGGATCGTCTCGTCGTGCTGGAGGGAGAGCGTCCCGACGCCTGGTGGCTGCCCGGCACAGCCCCTCAACTGGTCATCACCACGGCCGCGTTGCGTCGCCTGAAGGGGCGTCAGCTGGACGCCGTGCTCGCTCACGAGCAGGGGCACGCGCGGGCTCGCCACGACTGGTTGCTGCATTGTTCGGGGGCGCTGGCCAACGGGTTCCCGCGGGTGCCGGTGTTCGCGGCGTTCCGCGACGAGATGCACCGGCTGGTGGAGCTCGCCGCGGACGATGTCGCGTCGCGCCGCTTCGGGCGCCTGACGATCGCTCTCGCCCTGGTCGAACTCAACGAGGACCGCGGGGTGTTCGGGCCGTGCCCGACCCCCGGGGCGCATGTCCCCCAGCGCGTGGACCGCCTCCTCACGCCGCGGCACCGGCTCCCGGCGACCCGTCGCCTCCAGCTGACGGCGGCCGCCGCGTTGGTGCCGGTGGTTCCGGTGCTGGTGGCGTTCGTTCCGGGTCTTCGGGCGCTGGGGTAGTCCGCCCTCCCGTACTCGGAGCATTCAGCCCCTCGGGCGTTCGAGGAGCGGGGTCCGGGGCGGGGCCCCGAGTGCAGGACGGGCAGGGGCGGAGGGGGCGAAGAAGGGGTGGGGGTGGCCGGTGGGTGGGGTGGCCGGCCCAGCACGCACGGTCACCCCGGAGAAGAGTGGCTCCGCCCGACGCCGCGCGTCGAGGCGAGGGCCGAGGGGTGTCCGTCGGGGAGGATCGACGCATGCGCCTCCCGCCCGGCCCTCCGACCCGCACAGCACTGATCACGGCGGCAGCGCTGACCCCGCCCACGGTGGCCCTGTTCCTCCTGGTCGCCCTCTCGTGGAGGCCCCTCATGACCCTGGACGAGAACATCGCCCGCACCACCCACCGGTGGGCGGTCGACTCACCGGGCGTCACGCACGCGTGCCGGATCCTGACGGACTGGGTGTGGGACCCCTGGACCATGCGGGCGCTGTGCGCGGTGGCCGTGGTCTGGCTGGTCCGGCGCCACGCGGCCTGGGGGCTCGCGCTGTGGCTGGTGGCCACGTGCGCGCTCGGCACGCTGGTGCAGCAGGGGCTCAAGTGGGCGGTCGGACGCCCCCGGCCCGTCTGGCCCGACCCGGTCGACTCCGCGCACTACGCCGCCTTCCCCTCCGGGCACGCCCTCACGGCCACCGTCGTGTGCGGCCTGCTGCTGTGGCTGCTCTACCGGTACGACGCCGGACGCGCCGTGCGGCGTACCGCACTGGCCCTGGCCTTCGTCAGCGTGGTCGGGGTCGGTCTGACGCGTGTCTGGCTCGGGGTGCACTGGCCCTCCGACGTGGCGGGCGGCTGGCTCGTCGGAGCCCTCGTCGTGGCCCTTGCCGTGAGCGCCTACGGGCGGTGGGGCGACCGGGGGCCCCTTGACCGGCGGGGACGGTGCCCCGAAGGATTCTCCCCATGACCTTCAAGGGAGTGCTGTTCGACTTCTCCGGGACCCTCTTCCGCATCGAGTCCGCGGCCTCCTGGCTGCGTGCGGCCCTCGCCGAGGCCGGGCACGAACTGTCCGAGGAGGAACTGGCGCGCACCGCGCGGGAACTGGAGTCGGCGGGCGCGCTCCCCGGTGGCTCCAGGCCGACCGTGCCGGTGCCGGCCCACCTCGACGCCGTGTGGGCCGCCCGCGACCGGAGCGCCACCGAGCACAGGGCGGCTTTCACGGGTCTCTCCCGGCTGGTGTCCCTGCCCGGGCCCGATCTGCACGACGCCCTGTACGAACGCCACATGGCGCCCGCCGCCTGGACCCCCTACGCGGACGCGGCGGAGGTGCTGGGCACGCTGCACGAGCGAGGCGTCCCGGTCGGCGTGGTCAGCAACATCGGCTGGGATCTGCGCCCGGTGTTCCGTGCGCACGGCCTCGACCCGTACGTGGCGGCCTATGCGCTGTCGTACGAGCACGGCATCCAGAAGCCGGATCCGCGGCTCTTCGCGGTCGCCTGCTCCGCGCTCGGCGTCGCCCCCGAGGACACCCTGATGGTCGGCGACGACCGACGGGCCGACGGCGGTGCGGCGGCGCTGGGCTGCGCGGTGCGCTTCGTCGACCATCTGCCCGTCGCGGACCGCCCGGACGGGCTCCGGGCAGTGCTCGGCCCGGCGCACTGACGGGCCGCGCGGGAACCGGGGCTCAGCCCAGATAGCCCTCGACCTGCGACGACGGCCTCGACTGTGCTTCGTCCGGGTTCTCGCCGAACTCGGACTTGGCGCGCCGCTGGCGCAGCAGGTCCCAGCACTGGTCGAGCTCGCGCTCCAGCTCCGAGAGGCGCGCGTGCTCCGTGGAGCTGTCGATCTCGCCCGCCGCCACGGCGTCGCGCAGCCGTCGCTCGTCGTCCACCATCGCCGTGATCCTGCTCAGGATCTGCTCTTGATCCATGTCCGTACGCCTCCTCAGGACTCCAGGCCACTCTATGGAGGACGCGCGGGCTCGGCGAGCGATAGAGGTGGCCTCGGGCGACCTTCACGGGCGGCACGCGTCCGACCTGGGACGATCCGCCGCGCAATGGATCACTCTCGGGCTTGATCGGCCAGCGATGGTCAAGCTTGCGCCAACACGGGTCAAATGACCCTAAATGCGGGAGACGTGGCTAGGTTGGCGCCTCCACCGCACTCTCATGAGGTCCCTTTGAAGACAGCACTCTGGATCCTCCTCGCCGGGCTGCTCACGTACGTCACCGGCGCCGCTCTCCACAACACCGCCCTCAGCCGGGACAAGGAATCCCTCGTCGGCAATGTCCTGCTGAGCCTGTCCATGGGCTGGTACATGGTCGGCAGCTGGCGACGGGTTCTCCGCACCACGCGGGGCGCCGGGCCCGCCGAGGAGGAGGCGACCCCCGTCCCGGCGCAGACCGCTCCCGCGATGCAGGAGGTCGGTTCATGAGGGCACCGAGGCACGGCGCAGGCCGCTGCCGCGTCCGACCTGAGGCGATCCCCCGCGTCGCCCCAGGTCGGCGACAGCCCGGAAGCGACCCGCGGAGGGTCTCGGTCCGGACGCGTTGAGTATAGTTGGCTGGCAGCCAGTCAACGCAGGAGTTACAGCATGTCCCCGCGAAGCGCCTCGGTCAATGAAGAGTTGCGGCGGCGTTCCCGGGAGCGGCTGCTCCAGGCCGCCGTGGAGCTGGTCAGTGAGCGGGGCTACGACGCTACGACGCTCGGGGACATCGCCGACCGGGCGGGATCGGCCCGCGGACTGGTGTCGTACTACTTCCCCGGCAAGCGACAGCTCCTCCAGTCGGCCGTGCACCGGCTGATGCACCGCACGCTGGAGGAGGCACTCGAACGGGAGCCGCGCAGCGAGGACGGCCGGGAGCGGATGGCGCGGGCCATCGACGCGATCCTCGGCCTCACCCGTGACCAGCCGGTCCTCATGCGCCAGCACATGGCCGGACTGCTCCACGCCGAGGGGTTCGTCCAGTGCCCGGAGCAGCGCCGGCTCTCCGAACTGCTCGGGGAGACCGTCGCCGCGTACGGCTCGACGCAGGTCACGGCGGACTACCCGATGCTGCGCGCGCTGCTCATGGGCGCGGTCTACGCGGCGCTGGTGCCGGGCGTGCCGATGCAGGTGCCGGTACTGCGGGCGGAGTTGTTCAAACGGTACCGGCTGGAGTGGGAGTTGGGGGTCCCGCCCGACGCCGAGACATCGGGCGGAACCCCCGGGACGGATCTCTCACGCTTCTTCGAGACGGGTGCGGAGCCGGAGGACGATCAGTCGAAGTAGTCCGGCTGCGTCTGGACGTTGAGCTCGCGCAGGTGGACCCGCCGGGCCGCGTCCGTCCGTCGGTCGCTCAGCTTCAGCACGTCGAAGCCCTTGGCGATGTCGTTCGAGTAGATGTAGCCGTTGTAGTAGTACGCGGACCAGGAGCCGCCGACCTGCAGGGTGTCGGTGGACAGCGGGCCGCGCTCGAAGTAGGCGATCTCCTTCGGCTTCGCGGAGTTCGTGAAGTCCCAGACGGAGACGCCTCCCTGGTACCACGCCTGGACCATGAGGTCCTTGCCCTTGACCGGGATCAGCGAGCCGTTGTGGGCCACGCAGTTCTCGGTGTCGGCCTGGTGGCGGGGGATCTTGTAGTAGCTCCGGAAGACGAGTTTGCGGTGGTCTCCCCTGCCGACGATGTCGTAGATGCCGTCGGCGCCGCGGTCGGGGCCGGTCGCCTCGTTGCAGGTGGCCGCTCCGCCGCCGCCCAGCTCGTCGGTGAACACGACCTTGTCGGCCTTCTGGTTGAAGGTCGCCGAGTGCCAGAACGCGAAGTTCACGTTGTCCTGGACCCGGTCGATGACCTTCGGATGCTCCGGGTCCTCGATGGAGAACAGGATGCCGTCGCCCATGCACGCGCCCGCGGCCAGGTCCTTCGACGGCAGGACCGTGATGTCGTGGCAGCCGGTCGTCTTGGAGACACCCGGGTTGGTGGGCGAGCCCGGGTTGCCGCCTCCGTCGGGCCCCTCGCCCGGGAAGAGCACGGGGAAGTTCACCACGGCCGCCTTCTCGGGCGCCTTGCGCGGGACCTTGATGACCGAGATGCCGTCGTGCGGCGGCTGGCAGTCGGGGAAGGTGGCGCTCGGGGAGTACGACGAGACGTAGACGTAGACGTTCTTGCGCTCGGGCACCAGCGAGTGGGTGTGCGAGCCGCAGGCGGTCTCGACGGCGGCGACGTACCGGGGGTTCGCCTTGTCGCTGATGTCGAAGATCTTCATGCCCTCCCACGACGACTTCTCGGTCGCGGGCTGTGTCGTGCTCGCACACGAGTTGTCGCTGCGCGAGGAGTCGGTGGACAGGAAGAGCAGGTCACCCGAGACGGACACGTCGTTCTGCGAGCCGGGGCAGAGGACCTGCGCGACGGTCTTCGGCGCCTTCGGGTCGCTGATGTCGAAGACGCGGAACCCGTCGTAGTTGCCGGCGAAGGCGTACTTGCCCTGGAAGGCCAGGTCCGAGTTGAGGCCGGTGAAGGCCTCTTTGGGGACGTTGGCGAGATGTTCGATGTTGTCGGAGTGGACGATCTCGTCGGTGCCGGGTATCTCGCCGCTCGCGATCGCCGCTCGCGCCGCGGCGGCTTCACCGCCGGAAACCTGCTCCCGCGTGGTGGGGGTGTCCCCGGGGTCGGGGGTTGCGGACGCCGGGACTGCTGTGAACAACGCGGCCAGGAGTCCGGCCGCAGCCGCGGCGACTCCCAGTTTTCTGCGCCGCGTTCGGGGGTGGTTCAACAGGGTCACTGTGTTCTCCCTTGTAGCCGTTCGCAGTCGAACGGTTCACGGACCCCTGAAGTATCGTCCTCACCATGTACAGATCAACAGATGGCAACGTACTCGTAATGAACGTTTTTGATCAGTCACGTTCGGAAGCGTGTTAGGACGGTCATCAACACCCGTGAGATGTCCGCCGATTCGTGTGCCCCAGGAGGCCGCCGTGTTCGCTGGTCATGCGCCCCGTACGTCCCTGGTCGTGGCTTCACTGGCCGTCGCCGCGCTCGCGCTCACCGGCTGCGACTCCGGCTCCGACACCAAGTCCGCCTCGGCGGGCGGGCCTTCGGTGATCGCACCGGGCAGGCCGGGCGAGGCGGCGGAGACCCTGTCCGCGAAGGAGGCGGACGAACGGCGCTCCGACGACGACACCCCCAACGCCGCCGACCTCGCCTACGCGCGGATGATGATCACCCACCACACCCAGGCCCTGCGGATGACCGAACTCGCCCCGGAACGGGCCGGGTCGGGCGCCGTGCGGCGGATCGCCGGGCGGATCGCCGCGGCGCAGGGCCCGGAGATCGCCACCATGAAGAGCTGGCTGAAGGCGCACGACGGAGCCGGCGCGGACACGGGGCACGATCACACGGACATGCCCGGCATGGCGACGAAGGCACAGCTCGCGGACTTGCGCGCGGCCGACGGCAGCGCGTTCGACCGGCTCTTCCTCCGGCTGATGATCAGCCATCACGACGGCGCGATCACCATGGCCACGGACGTGAAGGCACAGGGCAACAACATCCAGATCGAGGAGATGGCCGACGACGTGATCGCGCAGCAGACGAGCGAGATCAGCCGGATGCGCGCGATGTCCTGATCACCGCGGCCCTGCGCTCCGCCGGTGTCAGCGGCGGATGTGGCGCGGCGTCAACAGCCCCGCGTCCCGTGCCCCGGCGATCAGGCGCAGCGACTTGCGGCGGCTGTGACCGGTGGCGTCCATCACCGCCAGCACGGGGTCCACACCCTCCTCCTGGGCGGCGCGGTACTCGTCGGCGATCAGCTGACGGCCCTCGGCGCCACGCGGCCAGGCCGGCCGCGCCCTGCGCGCCTGCCCCTCCTCCTCCGGGTCGCCTTCGGCGCCGAGCCTGCTTCCGCAGGCCTCGAACAGCGGCTCCTCGATCCAGTCGGCGACCGTCGCGAGGTCGTCGAGGGAGAGGGGCGGCTCGGCCCGTACGTCCTCGACCGACAGTCCCCCCTCCGCCAGCACGGCGAGCAGGTCGACGGCGGCGCCGTCGGCGAACGCCAGGCGGACGTGGAACCAGGACGTGGCGGTCTCGCCCTCCCGGACCTCCCAGGCGGGCCACACCGACACCGCGCTGTCCGCGCGGCACCGGTCGGACAGATTAAGGAACGATGCTTCTAGCACATACGGAACGTAACCGCATCATCACATTCCATACGAACGGACACGCGCGCCTCTGTCCCGCGCAGCACCCTGTCAGCGGAGCACCGGCGGTGCGATCCTGGAAGGAACAGCGCTCTCACGTCCGCGATCTTCCTGATCCCTCGGGTGAGGAGTTCCGCCGTGCTCCATGTCGCCGTCGTCGGCTCGGGACCCAGCGGGGTCTACAGCGCGCAAGGCCTTGTCCGGCGGAACGGTCCGCCCGACGTCCGGGTCGACGTCCTGGACCGGCTGCCCTGCCCCTACGGCCTGGTGCGCTACGGGGTCGCCCCCGACCACGAGAAGATCAAGTCACTGCAGAACAGCCTGCGGGGCGTCCTGGAGGACAAGCGGGTGCGGTTCCTCGGCGGTGTCCGGATCGGCCCGGGCGGGATCCCCGTGTCGCGGCTGCGGGAGCTCTACCACGCCGTCGTGTACTGCGTCGGCGCCGCCACCGACCGGCGTCTCGGCGTGCCCGGCGAGGATCTTCCCGGTAGCTGGTCGGCCACCGAGTTCGTGTCCTGGTACAGCGCGCACCCGGACGCGGCGGTCGAGGGATTCGTCCGCGACGTGCGCTCGGCCGTGGTCATCGGCGTCGGGAACGTCGCCGTGGACGTGACCCGGATCCTGGCGCGCGGCGCACCCGAACTGAGCCGCACGGACATCCCGGAGGCGGCGCTCGCCGCGCTGGCGGCCGGCGCGGTCACGGACATCAGCATGGTCGGGCGACGCGGCCCGTCGCAGGCCCGGTTCACGACCAAGGAGCTGCGCGAGCTGGGGACCCTGCCGGATGCCGACGTGGTCGTGGATTCGGCGGAGTTGGCACTGGACCCGGACTACCTCGACCCGTCGGGTCTGCCCGCGGCGCAGCGGCGCAACGTGGAGGTGCTGCGGGGCTGGGCGGACGCGACGCCGCTCGGCCGGCCCCGTCGCATCCGCCCGCGGTTCTTCCTGCGTCCCGTCGAACTCCTCGCGGACGGCGGGCGCGTGGCAGCGGTGCGCTTCGAACGGACGGTGCCGGACGGGTCGGGCGGGGTCACCGGAACGGGCCGGTACGAGGAGATCGAGGCGCAGTTGGTGCTGCGTTCGGTGGGCTACCGGGGCGTTCCCCTCGACGGACTGCCCTTCGACCCCCTGCTCGGTACGGTGCCGAACCTGGCCGGAAGGGTCCTGCGGGACGGCGCGGTCGTTCCGGGTGAGTACGTGGCGGGCTGGATCAAGCGCGGCCCGACGGGCGTCATCGGAACGAACCGGCCCTGCGCCAAGGAGACGGTGACCTCACTGCTGGAGGACGCCCCCGCTCTCGCCCGGCGGAAGGTCGCGGAGGACCCCCTCGAAGCCCTCCGGGCGGCGGGCGTACGGCCGGTGGAGTGGGCGGGGTGGCAGGCGATCGAGCGGGCCGAGGCAGAGCTCGGCGCCCGGCTCGGCCGGGGCGTGGTGAAGCTGCCCGACTGGGACGCGCTGTGGGCGGCGGCACGGACCGCGAGCACCTGACGGGCCCCGCCACTCCGGGGTCCGCCAACCGCGCGGAGGCCGTACCGGCCCGGGTCCCGGCCGGTTCGCGACTCATGACACACACCGGCAACAGACCGGAAATCAACAAACTGTTCAAGACGCCTACGGTCCCGTGTTGTCCGGGCGTGCGCGTGTCGTGCGGACGCCCTCTCTCCCCGCAGCTTCTGGAGTGCCCATGGCAACCACCGCTCCCGTGCATCCCGTCGACGAGGTCCCACCCGTACGCCAGTTGGCCGCCTTCGGGCTCCAGCACGTGCTCGCGATGTACGCGGGCGCGGTGGCCGTGCCGTTGATCGTGGGCGGCGCGATGAAGCTGTCGCCCGCCGACCTGGCGTATCTGATCACCGCGGACCTGCTCGTGTGCGGTATCGCGACCCTGATCCAGTGCGTGGGCTTCTGGCGCTTCGGGGTGCGACTGCCCATCATGCAGGGCTGCACCTTCGCCGCCGTCTCGCCGATGGTGCTCATCGGGACGACGGGCGGCGGGCTGCCGGCGATCTACGGGTCGGTGATCGTGGCGGGTCTCGCGATCGTGCTGCTCGCCCCGGTCTTCGGACGACTGCTGCGCTTCTTCCCGCCGCTCGTCACCGGCACGGTCATCCTGATCATCGGCGTCTCGCTGCTGCCGGTCGCGGGCAACTGGGCGGCGGGCGGTGCGGGCGCGAAGGACTTCGGGGAGCCGAAGAACCTCGCCCTCGCGGGGTTCGTCCTGGCCGTGGTCCTCGGCGTTCAGCGGTTCGCGCCCGCGTTCCTGAGCCGGATAGCCGTCCTCGTCGGCATCGCCGCGGGCCTCGCGGTGGCGGTGCCGTTCGGGTTCACGGACTTCGGCGGGGTCGGGGACGCCGACTGGCTGGGCATCAGCACACCGTTCCACTTCGGGGCGCCGTCGTTCCACGCCTCCGCGATCGTGTCGATGCTGGTCGTGGCGCTGGTGACGATGACCGAGACCACTGGTGACTTCATCGCGGTGGGCGAGATGACCGAACGGCCCGTCGTGCCGCGCACCCTCGCGGACGGTCTCCGGGCCGACGGCCTGTCCACGGTCCCCGGCGGCGTCTTCAACACGTTCCCCTACACGGCGTTCGCACAGAACGTGGGCCTGGTGGGCATGACGCGGGTGCGCAGCCGGTGGGTGGTCGCCACGGCGGGCGGCATCCTCGTCGTGCTCGGCCTGCTGCCGAAGCTGGGTGCCGTGGTCGCCGCGATACCGGCGCCCGTGCTCGGCGGGGCCGGCCTGGTGATGTTCGGGACGGTCGCCGCGAGCGGACTGCGTACGCTCGCGGCCGTGGACTTCAAGGACAACCACAACCTGACCGTGGTGGCCGTCTCGGTCGCGATCGGCATGCTGCCGGTCGGTGTGCCCGGGGTCTACGCCCGGTTCCCCGACTGGTTCCAGACGGTCATGAACAGCGGCATCAGCGCGGGCTGCCTCACGGCGATCGCCCTGAACCTGCTGTTCAACCACCTTCCCGGCAGGGAGAGTCGGCCGAAGACCGAAGCGGAGCCGGAGGCGGCCTCAGCGCCCGCCTAGCCGATCCGACTGGCGGGCCGCCGCCTCCAGAACGCGGCCGAGGAGTCCGGGGAACAGGGCCTCCAGGTCGTCCTCGCGCAGTCCGTTCATCTTCGCCGTGCCGCGGTAGACCTGCCGGATCACGCCGCTCTCCCGGAGAACCCGGAAGTGATGCGTGGTCGTGGACTTGGTCACCGGCAGCACGAAGTGCGAACAGGAGAGCTCGCCGCCGTCGGCGGCGAGCTCTCGCACGACCTGAAGCCGCATCGGGTCGGAGAGCGCGTGCAGCACGGACTCCAGCCGGATCTCCTCGCACGCGGGATGCGGCAGATCACGGCCGCTGGGGGCGGGGGCGGCGGTCGTCACGGCGGCTCCACATCGTCCGGGGACTCGGTCCGGGTACGGGTTCCGTTCCCGGAGTCTCATAGTACGAGAGTCGTCGTAGTTTGACACCCGCCGTACTACGCGGCCTATCGTGCGAGTCGTACACCGGCCCCGCGACGAATGGAGTCCGCCGTGAGCGCGCTCTTCGAGCCCTGCACCCTGCGCGACGTCACCCTCCCCAACCGGGTCTGGATGCCGCCGATGTGCCAGTACTCGGCGGCCCCGGAAGGCCCCTCCACGGGTACCCCGAACGACTGGCACTTCGCCCACTACGCGGCACGCGCCACCGGCGGAGCGGGACTGATCGTCGTCGAGGCGACCGCCGTCTCGCCCGAGGGGCGGATCTCCCCGTACGACCTGGGCCTCTGGAACGACACCCAGGTCGAGGCGTTCCGCCGGATCACGGGGTTCCTCGCGGCCCAGGGCACGGTTCCCGCCATCCAGCTCGGACACGGCGGGCGCAAGGCCTCGACCGACCGGCCCTGGAAGGGGGGCGCGCCGGTCGGTCCGGACGCGCACGGCTGGACGGCGCTCGCACCGAGCCCCCTTCCCTTCGACGAGGGGCATCCGGTCCCGGACGAGCTGACGGTCGCGGGGATCCACGAGATCGTCGGGCAGTTCGCGGACGCGGCACGGCGCGCTCTCGCGGCCGGTTTCGAGATCGTCGAGATCCACGGCGCCCACGGCTACCTCGTCAACGAGTTCCTCTCCCCGCACTCCAACCACCGCACCGACGCGTACGGCGGCTCGTACGAGAACCGGACCCGGTTCGCGCTCGAGGTCGTGGACGCGGTGCGGGAGGTCTGGCCCGACGGCAAACCGCTGTTCTTCCGCATCTCGGCGACGGACTGGCTGGAGGACGCCGGCTGGAGCGCCGACGACACCGTTCGCTTCGCACGCACACTGCACGAGCACGGCGTGGATCTGCTCGACGTCTCGACGGGCGGGAACGCGCCGGGTGTCCGCATCCCCGTCGGTCCGGGCTACCAAGTGCCTTTCGCCGCCCGGGTGAAGAAGGAGACGCCGCTCGCCGTCGCGGCCGTCGGCCTCATCACCGGGGTCGAGCAGGCCGAGAAGATCGTCGCCAACGGCGAGGCCGACGCGGTGCTGCTCGGCCGCGAACTGCTGCGCAACCCCTCCTTCGCCCGGCTCGCAGCGCGCGAACTCGGCGCGGAGGTCCACGTGCCGGAGCAGTACCACCGCTCCGTCTGACACCGCCTGAAGCGAACTCCCCGTGCGACAGGGCCTGTTGAAGCCGTGCCCGACACGCCGGTGTGTGACGGGGACGGCCCCGGGTACCCGGCGGAACACAATGGGAGCAAGGCCACGCCGGGGAGACCCTACGTGCTGTAGGTTCCCCCGGGGAAAGCGTCGTACGTCAGGGGGAACCTGTGAGGGAACGTGACGCCGGACGCACGGGACGTGGTCCGGCGTCCGTGCTGGCACTGCTCGTGCCGAGTCTGGGGATCGCCGCGGTGGGCGTGTATCACCTGTGCGGATTCGACCTGCACGCCCTGCACGGACGCCCTCACCTCGGCGACGGCCTGACCATGGCCGGGGTGATCACGGCCCTCGTCGCGGCGGGCGCGGCCCTCGGCGACCTCGTATGGTGGGCCACCACCCGCGGGCGTCCGGCCCTCACCGAGGGCGGGGATCCGTGCCCGGGCGGGCAGTTGAAGAACCCGGGGCGCGGCTGACGGACGGCGGGGCGGGGCGATTCACACCACTCCCTTACCACCTCGGGCCCCTCCTACGTGGCGACCACCTTCCTCTTCCCTACACCATGTAGTGTTCCGCCCTCTGCTCGCACCGGTTCGCCCGGCCGCTCCCCAAGGTGATGCTCCACGGTGTCCGTACAACAGTCAGTGCCCGTCAAGGAACAGCGGAACTCCGTCGCGCGTCAGGGGGTGGCGCCGCCCGGACGGACGGGCGCCCTGCTCCGGCGCCGGGCCGCCGCCTCCACCGTCTGGTATCTGAGGCTGCTCGCGCTGCTCAACGTGGTCGCGGTGGTCTCGCTGCCGTTCGGCGAGGAGGTCCACGAGCACAACGCGGGCGAGTTCTTCACTCCGTACCTGGCCACCGCCGGTCTCGTCTCGGCGGCGCTCGCCCTCTTCCTCGCGCTCGTGATGCGGCGCCGCAAACGCGCCGCGTGGATCTTCAACATGCTGCTGGCGGGACCTCTCCTCGTGCTCTACGGGGTGGCCCTGAGCCAGGAGCGCTACCGGCAGCACTGGTTCAACTGGCTGTCGGTGCTGCTCACCGCCCTCTTCGTCGGCGCCCTGGTGCTGGGTCGCAGGGAGTTCCACGCCGTGGGGGACCGTTCGAACCCCCGCCTCGCCCTGGCCGTCGGCGCCGGTGGGCTCCTCGTCAGCGCCGCACTCGGCACCGCGCTCGTGAGCGCCACCAACCGCGTGGCGGGTACGCCGCTGAGCGACCGCATCGCGTACACCCTGCTGCGCGGCGTCAGCGTCGGCCCGCTCGCCGACCGCTTCGACACCGTCGCCGCGCCGCGCTGGGCGGACGTCCTCGTCAACGCCCTCATGGCCGGCACCTTCCTGCTGGTGCTCTACGCCTGCTTCCGCTCCCCGCGCGGGCTCGAACTCCTCGGTGAACAGGACGAGACGCGCCTGCGGGAACTGCTGGCACGGCACGGTGAGCGGGACTCGCTCGGCTACTTCGCGCTGCGGCGCGACAAGGCGGTCATCTGGTCACCGAGCGGCAAGGCGGCGATCGCGTACGGCGTCGTCGGCGGCGTGACCCTCGCCTCCGGCGATCCGATCGGCGACCCGGAGGCGTGGCCCGGCGCGATCGAGGCGTGGCTCCGGGAGGCGCGGCGGCACGCGTGGACGCCCGCGGTGATGGGCGCGAGCGAGGAGGCCGGGACCATGTACGCCCGGCACGGCATGGACGCGCTGGAGCTCGGGGACGAAGCCGTCGTGGATCGCGCCGACTTCACCCTGGAGGGCCGCGCGATGCGGGGCGTCCGGCAGGCGCACAACCGGGTCCGGCGGGCAGGACACACGGTCCGGGTCCGGCGCCACGAGGACATCCCCGACGCCGAGACGGCCGCTCTGACCGACCTGGCGGACCAGTGGCGCGACGGGGAGACCGAGCGCGGCTTCTCGATGGCGCTCGGCCGGCTGGGGGACGCCGCCGACGGACGGTGCGTGATGCTGGAGTGCCGGGACGGGGACGGGGTGCCCCGGGCCGTTCTGAGCTTCGTGCCCTGGGGCGTACGGGGGCTGTCCCTCGACCTGATGCGTCGCGACCGGAACTCCGACAACGGGCTGATGGAGTTCATGGTGATCGAACTCCTGCGGCGGGCCGAGGAGATCGGCGTCGACCGGGTGTCCCTGAACTTCGCGATGTTCCGGTCCGTCTTCGAGCGCGGGACACGGCTGGGCGCGGGACCCGTGCTGCGGCTGTGGTGCTCGGTGCTGACGTTCCTCTCGCGCTGGTGGCAGCTCGAGTCCCTCTACCGGGCCAACGCCAAGTACCGGCCGGTCTGGGAACCCCGCTATCTGCTCTTCGAGAAGAGCGCCGATCTCCCCCGGATCGGCATCGCCGCGGCGCGCGCCGAGGGCTTCCTCGCTCCCCCCGCGCTCCCCCGGTTCCCCGCACGACGGACGGAACGCCCCGGCCGACCGTCGTAAAGCGGCCTTTATCGCGGGAGTTGGCCGGGTTGTCACGGTCGACGTGGCGGCGCCCGGGCGTCACTGTCAGTGCCGTGGTGCACACTCGCGATCATTGGCCGTACGCCTGGGGAGGACGCCGTGTTCAGGGGGATCGACGAGGTCGACTGGGCCTCGATGGAGCATGCCTACGGAAGCGCCGCGGACGTGCCGGAGCTGCTGCGGGGCCTGGCCTCGCGGCACCCCCATGAGCGGGAGGCGGCGCTCGACGGGATGTACGGGGCGGTGCACCACCAGGGCGATGTATACGACTCGACGCTCGCGTGCATCCCCTTCCTCTTCGGCCTCCTGCGACACCCCGGGCTTCCGGACCGTGGCGGTGTCGTGGAACTGCTCGCCAGCATCGGCGGCGGGGACGTCGACGACGCACCCGCGGAGCCCGACGGCGAGGGGTCCGGCCGTCCCGGTGACGACGAGCACCCGGGCGGCCCGGACACGGAGGACCGGCCCGACGACAACTACACCGCGGCGCGGGCCGCGATCCGGTCGGGTGCCGCGGTCTTCCTCGACCTCGTGACGGACGCGGACCCCGAGGTGCGCCGCTCCGTACCGACGCCGCTCGTACGGTTCTCCGAGGCACCGGGCCGTTTACTGCCCCTGCTGATACGGCAGTTGACGGACGAACACGACGAGGGCGTCCGTCTCGCTCTGGTCGAGGGGCTCGGACTGTTCGCGCGTCTGCACCCCGGGCTCTCCGCCCCGGCCGTCGATCTGCTGGCCACGCTCTGCGCCCCACCCCACGAACCGGGGCTGCGGCTCGCCGCGCTCGGGCAGCTGGCCCTGTGCGCCCCCGACCGGCTGCCGGCCGACCTCGTGAGCACGGTCGTGGAGCTGCTCCACACGAGGTCGCGGCACTTCCGGCCGTCCGGGGAACCCACCCGGACGTCCACGGACACGCTCCTCGGCCGGCTGCGCCGCATGCGCCCCGCGGACGAGGAGGGCGCGCAACTGCTCCGGACGCTGCACAGCGCGCTGGGGGCCCGCACCGGTGACCGGATCGCCCTGCTCAAGGGGCAGTTGAGCAGCACGGACACGGCCGACCGGTGCAACGCCGTCTGGATGTCGGCGGGACTGTTCCGCGAATGGCGGGCTGCCTACGCGGAGCCGGTCGCCCTGATCGGTGAGCAACTGGCCTCGGACGAGGAGCGGTTGCGGCAGGCCGCCGTGTCCGTCCTGGAGTTCCTCTTCGGCCTGGCGGAACCGGCGGCCGACCGTCTCGCCGCCCTCGTCGCATCGGACCAGGACTCCTGGGGGCGCGGCACGGCCACGCTGGGCGGCCCGCTCCGGGCGCTCGCCCGGGCGGGGGACCCGCGCGCGGTCCCGCCGCTCACCGAGGTCCTGCGGCACCGAGTCGTTCCGAACGAGACCGGTCACACCGTCCGGCACCTCGGCCCGGCCGCCCTCCCCCTGGCACCGCTGCTGCGGGAGCGACTGGCCGACGTGCCTCTGGACGACGCCGACACGTTCGGCCGGGCCGCCCCCCTGCTGTCCGCCCTCGGTGCCCTGCGCTACGCCGCCGCCGTCCCGGAGGTGCTGCGGCTCTTGCAGGGCGCACCCCGCGATCTGCGCCTGCGGGACTCCCTCGTGGAGGCTCTGGCCGAGGCGCTCGTGGCGTTCGGGCCGGCCGCCCGGGAGGCGGTCCCCGTGCTGCGGGGGCTGCTGAGCGGCGAGAGCGCGGTGGCCGCCGCCGCCGCGCTCTGGTCCGTCGAGGGTGACGCGGAGGCCGTCCTCCCTCCGCTGCTGGGCGCGCTGGACCTTCCGGGGCCCGCGGGTGGCTCCCGGCCGGCCGTCTCGGCCCTGGCGCGCATGGGCTCCGATGCAGGCGTCGCGCTTCCCCGGCTGCGGAGTCTGACGGACTCCGCCGACCTGTGGGAGCGGACGGCGGCGGCCTGTGCCGTCTGGGACATCGGTGCCGACCCGGAGCCGGTCCTGCCCGTGTTCCGCGACGCCTGGCGGCAGAACCCGTACGCCCGTGGCACCATCACCGCCTGTCTCGTCCGCATGGGTGACGCCGGCAGCCCGGCCCACGACCTGGTCGCCACGGAACTGGCCACCCCACGCCGCCACCGGGCCCGCTCCGGCGGCTACGGCAGCCATGACGTCCTGGAGGACGAGACCCTGCTGCGGGACTGCCGGAGGGTGCTGGAGGGCGCGTAGGCCGCAGCAGGCTCGGTGCGTCGGCGCAGTCACCGTGCGGACGGGGCGCCGGCGCGGTGACCGTGCGGACGCGGGCGGGTGGGTGGCAGCCCACGAGGGCCGACCGGAGGCGCGGGCGCGCTGCACGACGGACCGCGTGCGGGACGGCTGGTGCGGCAGCCCTGCTGAGCAGGCGTCGACGGCGCGCGGGGGTGGTCGCGGAGACCGGCGGGGCGGTGGCCCCGCGGGCCGGCTTCGACCTCCGGCCCGCCCCCGTGAGCGGCCGTCGGGGTGCGGCGAACCGCCGGGGGGCGAGAGAAGCGCGTTCCGTGGCCGTCGTGAGCCGGGGACGGCAGCCCGCAGTCGGGTCGGCGGCCGGCCAGGGCCCGGCGCCAGGAGCGGCCGTGTGCGCGGGGGGGCTGGACGGCGTGCTGGGCACCGTGGGGGGCGCGCCGGATCCTGTCCGTGGGGTGTTGCCGCGGGACCTGCGAGACGCGGTGCCCTGGGAAGACGCGGCCGTCCCGGTCAGCTGGTCATGCGGCCCCAGAGGGGGCCGACGCGTTGCCATTCGGCGTCCCACTGCTCCATGCGGCGCCGTTCCAGGCGGGCGCGGACCAGCCGACCGGAGACGAAGGGGATGCCCGCCGCGCTGACGCCGACGAGGGCGCCGACCAGGGACGCCCGGACGCGGGCCTGGGCGACGGTGGCCGGTCGGCCGACCAGACGGCCCTCGGGATCGGTCCACACGGCCACCGGGGTGCCCGCCGCGCTGCCCGCCTCGACGCGGATCTGCCCGGAGCGGGGCGCGCCGTCCGCCGTCGTCCAGCGGGCCTTCGCCCACACGACACGGGCGCCGGACCCGGTCGCGCTCGCCGGTGGCACGTCCTCGGTGAGCCGGGCGGTCGCGGAGTGCCGGGCCGCCCGCTGCCGGGCCAGCCCGTCCTCGACCGCCTGGGTGGCGGCAAGACCGGTGACCGCCCCGCCGAACACGGTGAACGCCCAGGCGGCCAGGAGGACCCAGCCCTCCAGGGCATCGCTGCGCCGCCGCAGCGGGTTGCCCCGCCACCGCCACAGCCACCTCTTCGGACCACGGAATGCCGCCATCAAGGGCATCCTCCTCACCGCCACGCCGACCCGCCACATCTCCCTCCCTTACGGACCCGCTCCCCCCGGTGCTCACGTGTTCGCGCCCGCTCGTGGGCCCCGGGACCGTCGGGACGCGCGGAGAACCTTCTCCGGACCGGCCTCCGGGGTCCTCGGCGGTGACGCCGGCGCGACCCGCCGACCAGCGCGAACCAGCGAGCCGCGGGTCGTTGTCAGTGGCGCGGTGCAGACTGGCCGGTGACGCAGACGACGAGGTCGCGGAGGTGACCGGACATGGTCGACGTGCTTCTCACCGTGGGCACACGTAAGGGCCTCTTCATCGGCCGCCGGCACTCCGGTGTCTGGGCGTTCGACGAGAGTCCGTACTTCAACGCGCAGGCCGTGTACTCGGTCGCGATCGACACCCGGGGGAATCGGCTGCGGCTGCTGGCGGGCGGGGACAGCGCCCACTGGGGTCCCTCCGTGTTCCACTCGGACGACCTCGGCCGGAGCTGGACCGAGCCGGCCCGTCCGGCGGTGCGGTTCCCCAAGGAGACGGGCGCGTCCCTGGAGCGCGTCTGGCAGCTGCATCCGGCGGCCGCCGAGCCCGACGTGGTGTACGCGGGGACGGAGCCGGCCGCGTTGTACCGGTCGACGGACCGGGGCGAGTCCTTCGAACTCGTCCGTCCGCTCTGGGAGCACCCGACCCGTTCCCGGTGGGTGCCCGGCGGCGGCGGTGAGGGGCTGCACACGATCCTGACCGACGAGCGCGACCCGAAGGCCCTCACGGTCGCCGTCTCGACGGCCGGCGTGTTCCGCACCGGCGACGGCGGCGCGAGCTGGGAGCCCGCCAACTCCGGTGTCTCCGCGGTCTTCCTGCCGGACCCCGATCCGGAGTTCGGGCAGTGTGTGCACAAGGTCGCGCGCGACGCCGCGGACCCCGACCGCCTCTACCTCCAGAACCACTGGGGTGTGTACCGCAGTGACGACGCGGGCGGACGGTGGACCGACATCGGCGCCGGCCTGCCGTCGACGTTCGGATTCGCCGCCGCGACCCATCCGCACCGGGGCGACACGGCGTACGTCTTCCCCATCAACGCGGACGCCGACCGAGTGCCGGCCGGCCGGAGATGCCGCGTCTTCCGGACCTCGGACGCGGGACGGAGCTGGGAGCCGCTCACGGCGGGCCTGCCCACGGGGGACCACTACGGCACGGTGCTGCGCGACGCCCTGTGCACGGACGACGCCGACCCGGCCGGTGTGTACTTCGGCAATCGCAACGGCGAGGTCTACGCCTCCGCGGACGACGGCGACTCCTGGGAGCAGCTCGCCTCGCACCTGCCGGACGTCCTGTGCGTCCGCGCGGCGGTCCTGGCCTGACCTCGGGCCGTCCGCGGTTCCGGGGGACCACAACACCCCCCGGGCAAAGGCATCTTGTCCGGTGAAGGCCCGATGTGCCGGTGAAACGGTCATCCGTGATCGGCGGACGGCACCGGTTGATCTCCGTCGTGGGTGCGGCAGTAGGGTGACGCCGTGGCACCACGACCGTTGCATGAGATCGTCGAACCGGGCTGGGCGAAAGCCCTCGAACCCGTCGCCGGACGGGTCGCCGAGATGGGCGACTTCCTGCGCGCGGAGATCGCCGCGGGACGCACCTATCTACCGGCCGGCGCGAACGTCCTGCGGGCGTTCCAGCAGCCCTTCGACGAGGTGCGCGTCCTCATCGTCGGGCAGGACCCGTACCCGACACCGGGACACGCGGTGGGCCTGTCGTTCTCGGTGGCCCCGGACGTGCGTCCGCTGCCGCCGAGCCTGATCAACATCTACCGCGAGCTGACCACCGACCTGGGGCTGCCGCAGCCGTCCGACGGCGACCTCACGCCGTGGACGCGGCAGGGCGTGCTGTTGCTCAACAGGGCGCTCACCACGGCCCCCCGGAGCCCGGCCGCCCACCGCGGCAAGGGCTGGGAGGAGGTCACCGAGCAGGCGATCCGGGCGCTGGCCGCCCGCGGGCGCCCGCTGGTGTCGGTCCTGTGGGGCCGCGACGCCCGCAACCTCCGCCCTCTGCTGGGTGATCTGCCGTCGGTGGAGTCCTCGCACCCCTCCCCCATGTCGGCCGACCGCGGCTTCTTCGGGTCCCGCCCCTTCAGCCGCGCCAACGACCTGCTGGTCAGGCAGGGAGCCCAGCCGGTGGACTGGCGCCTGCCGTGACCCCCGGCGCCGGAGGCGAGTCGCGACAGGACGCCCTGGGCCCCTCCGTCGTGCTGGCGGTGGACTCGGGCGGTTCCGGGCTGCGCGCGGTCCTCGCGGCGCACGGGACGGCGTACGACGCCGGGACCGCCGCAGGTCGAGAAGGGCTGACGGCCGCCGCACCGGTCGCGCTGAGCGACCCTCTGACCTCAGGGGAACCGGTCCGCACCGGGCCGCGGGGCATCTCGGCGGCCCACCTGATGGAGCAACTGCTCCCGATGGCGGGCCGGTTGATGGACGACGCCGGTGCCGTGCGGCTCGGTGCGGTGGCCGTGGGCGCGGCGGGCCTGGCGACGCTCGGTGACGAGCTGCGGGACGAGCTTCCCGCAGCTCTGGAGCGTGAACTCGGCGTACGGCGGCTCGCGTTGGTGGCCGACGCGGTGACCGCGTACACCGGCGCTCTGGGTCCGCGGGCCGGTGCGGTGATCGCCGCGGGCACCGGCATGATCGCGATCGGGACCGACCTCACGTCGTGGCGCAGGGCCGACGGCTGGGGACATCTGCTCGGCGACTGCGGCGGGGGCGCCTGGATCGGGCGAGCGGGGCTGGAGGCTGCTCTGCGGGCCTTCGACGGTCGGCAGGGCGGTTCGCGGGAGCTGCTGGCGGGGGCCGAGGAGGTGTTCGGGCCGATGTCCGAGCTGCCGGGCCGTCTGTACCCGCGCACCGACCGGCCTGCCGTGCTCGCCTCCTTCGCCCCGCAGGTCGCCGCCCGCGCCGGGAGCGACCCGGTGGCCGCGGACATCCTGCGGACCGCCGCACGGCACATGGCCGAGTCGGCGGCGGCCGCCTGCCCGCCCGACGGCGAGCCGCTCCTCGCGCTCACCGGAGGCCTGTTCAGGATGGGCGAGCCGCTTCTCGCCCCGCTGCGCGAGGAGTTGGCCGCGCGGGTACCGCACGCGCGGCTGGTGCCCGCCGCGGGCGACCCGCTCGACGGAGCGCTC
Organism: Streptomyces sp. M41(2017); assembly: GCF_002078175.1. Lineage (GTDB taxonomy): Bacteria > Actinomycetota > Actinomycetes > Streptomycetales > Streptomycetaceae > Streptomyces. The sequence continues at coordinate 1,275,952 of NZ_MWFK01000002.1, forward strand.
CGGATCGCCGTCGCCCTGGCGGACGGCAGGCTCGCACTCCCCCAGGACGACCGGATGCTGTACGTGGTGGCTGAAAAGCCCTATCCGGAAATCGATGCTCTGAATTCGGCGTAGGACCGACAAGGCGATGAGTACCGATCACTTCTGATCGGTACGTAACTCATCAGACAAAAGCGGACGGATACCGCTCACCTGCACCCTCCCCGAACAGGGGAACCCGAGAAGCCAGTAACATGCGGCGCCATGAGCTCCCCCACTGGGCCCGCGTCCGGCCTGCCAGTACGAATGCCGCGACCCCGCCAGCCCGGACGGCACCGCCGTCCGGAGCCCCTGGCGGCTCCCGAGGGCGCGCCCGCGCTCCTCCTCGCGGTGCCGGGCACCCCCAGCGCCGCCACGCGCAGCCTCGCCGAGGAGGTCGTGAGCATCGCGCGCTCCGAGCTCCCCGGCCTCGACGCCCGTATCGGGTACCTGGACGGGGACGACGAGTTCCCCACGCTGCAGTCCGCGCTGGTCCGGGCCTCCGAGGAGCGCGCCGCGCGCTTCGAGCAGGCCCGTGCCGCCGGTTCCGACGTGGCCGAGCCCGACGGCCCGGTCGCCATCGTCGTGCCGCTGCTCGCCGGTCCGGACAACGCGCTGCTGCGCCGCGTCCGCCAGGCGGTCATGGAGAGCCGTGTCGCGGCCGAACTGACCGATGTCCTCGGCCCGCACCCGCTGCTCGCCGAGGCGCTGCACGTGCGGCTCTCCGAGGCCGGTCTGGCCCGCGCCGACCGCGCCCGCCTGTTCACCGTGGCGACCGCCGCGGACGGCATCGTGCTCGCCGCGGTGGGCGGCGAGGAGGCCGTTCAGGCAGCGGGCATCACCGGCATGCTGCTCGCCGCGCGGCTCGCGGTGCCCGTCATGGCGGCGGCCCTCGACGAGGAGGGCTCGATCGCGGCCGTCGCCGAGGAACTGCGCAACTCCGGTTCGCAGCAGCTCGCGCTGGCCCCGTACCTGATCGGCCCGGAGCTCGATTCCGGTCTGCTCGAAGCGGCGGCCAAGGAGGCCGGCTGCCACGCCGCCGAGGCCCTCGGCCCGTACCCGGCGATCGGCAAGCTCGCGCTGGCCCAGTACACGTCGGCGCTGGGCATCGCCCCGCCGCAGACCCAGGGTGCGCCGGTCCGCTGACCCGCCGCCCCGGCCGTGGGCCCCTCGACCCGGACGGCGCGTCCGAGGCGTACGGAAAGGGCCCGCTCCTGTGACAGGAGCGGGCCCTTTCCGTGTGCGGGGCGCCTGGCGTCGTCCGGTGCCGGGTGCCTTCGGTGCCCTGCGCGCCCGGTCGGCGCACCTTGGAGGAACGGTCGCGGTGTCCCCGCGCCGCGGGCCGTGACCGTGCGCTCCGTCGGTGCCCGTGCCCGGCACCCGCGGGAGCCGTGGCGACGCGGTCGCTCAGCCGAACACCACGCAGGACGCGGCGGGCGCCTCGACCGACCCACCGCGGCGCGGCACGCCCGTGTCCGGGTCCACGACGAACCAGGTCACGTCGCCGGAGCGCTCGTTGGCGGCGTACAGGAAGCGGCCCGAGGGATCGACGGTCAGCGCGCGGGGCCAGACGCCGCCACAGGGCACCGTGGCGACCAGTCGGAGCCCCTCGCCCACCGCGTCGGGCGTGAGGACGGAGACGACGTCCTGGCCGCGTGTGGCGGTCCACACGAAGCGGCCGTCGGGCGAGACGGCGATGCCCGACGGGAACGCGTCACCGTCCGGGACACCAGTCAGCACCGGCGTCTCACCGACCGGCCGCAGCGAGCCCTCGGCGGCGTCCCAGCGGCAGACGGTGACGGTCGGGGCGAGTTCGTTGAGGACGTAGGCGTGTTCGCCGCCGGGGTGGAAGGCGAGGTGGCGCGGCCCGGAGCCGGGGCGCAGGGCGATCTCGCGGTGCACGGTGAGTTCGCCGCCTTCGAGGGCGCAGACGCGGACGGAGTCCGTTCCGAGGTCCACGCTGACCGCCCAGCGGCCGGTGGGGTCGGGCTGCACCTGGTGGGCGTGCGGGCCCTGTTGGCGGGGCGTGTGCGGTCCCGAACCGGTGTGGCGGAGCACGCTGGACGCGGCCCCGGCGAGACCGCCGCCGGGACGCACGGGGAGGACGGAGACGCTGCCGGAGCCGTAGTTGGCGGTCAGCACGTGTCCGTCGAAGACGCTCAGGTGCGTGGGACCGCTGCCGCCGATCCGGGTCGGCGGGCCGGTCAGTTCCGGTTTGTCGGCGTGCACGCGGTAGGCGGCCACGGCGCCGTCGGCCGTCTCGCTGACGGCGTAGAGGGTGTCCCCGGCAGGAGACAGGGCCAGGTACGAGGGGTCGGGGACTCCGTCGACCGCGCTCAGGACGGTCAGCGCGCCGTTGTCCGGGTCCACGGCCGCGGTGAGGACACCGCGGCCTCCCGCCGCCGTGAACGAGCCGATGTACGCCCTCTGTTGCCGCTTGCCGCCGCCTGTCACAGCTGTCCCCTCTCGGTCCCGCGTGCTCGGGGGCGACGGTAGCAGCCGGGGTTCCGCGGTCTAGACCAGGGCTGGTGCACGGGGTACCGGGTGGCCGCCCGGCCTCACGCCGGGCCGCGTGCCGGAACGCGTCGGCCCGCGCTCCCGCGGTGGGCGGTGTCCGTCGCCTCCGGACGGACCGGCCGTGTCCGGGCGCCCCGGGCCCGGGGCGCTTCGGACGTCCCTCGTCACAAGTCGCCCGCGCCCCGCGCCCGTTCGAGTGCCTCCGGGTGATGGACGTAGGCCGGATTCCGTTCGACGGTCTCGTAGGTGCGATGGAAGACCGGCGTGGCGCTGGCGGAGATCGGCGGCACGATCCACGACCAGTCGGCGCCCACCCGGCGGCCCTTCCGTTCCTCGCGGCCCAGGTGCGTGAGGAAGCGCCGGGACTCGGTGTGGTGGTCGGTGACCGTGACGCCCGCGCTGTCGAAGGAGTGCAGGACGGAACGGTTCAGCTCGACCAGGGCGCGGTCCTTCCACAGGGAGCGGTCGGTGCGGGTGTCGAGGCCGAGGCGTTCGGCGACGACGGGCAACAGGTCGTAGCGGTCGGTGTCGGCGAGGTTGCGGGCGCCGATCTCGGTGCCCATGTACCAGCCGTTGAACGGCGCGGCGGGGTAGCAGATGCCGCCGATCTCCAGGCACATGTCGGAGAGGGCGGGCACCGCGTGCCAGCGCAGGCCGAGGGAGGGCCACCAGGCGTGCTCCGGGTGCGTGAGATCGACTTCGAGGACCGCGTCCTCGGGCAGCTCGAACCAGCGCGGCCGGGCGCCGGCGTCCTGGACCAGCAGCGGCAGGACGTCGAAGGGGGTGCCGGGGCCGCCGGGCCAGCCGAGCCGGCGGGCGGCTTCGGTGAGGCCGGTGTTGCGCGGGTCGCCGGTCACTCCGCCGTCGGGACGCGGGTATCCGGCGTACCGGACGAGCTGTTCGTTCCAGATCCTGGGGGCCGGCCGGTCCGGCGCGTCGGGCGCGAAGACGGTGATGAGGGCCCGGATGCGGCCGTCGCGAGTGGCTTCGCGCAGGTGCTCGGCGCACTCCTCCGCGACCCCCCGGGCGTCCCTCACGTCCCTGCGGTCGCGCACGGTCAGCGAGTTCCAGTACAGCCGGCCGATGCAGCGGTTGGCGTTGCGCCAGGCGACCCGCGCGCCGAAGACCAGTTCGCCCGTGGTGTGCCGGTAGGTCCCCGTGTCCGCGATCTCCGCGCGCACGGCGGCGAGACGGCCGGCCGGATCGCCGAGACGCTCCTCGCTGTGGTGCAGGACGATGAACTCATTGGCGGCGCGAAGCAGTTCGTGGAGGCCGGGGCTCGGCCGCTCCGGAACGGGAGCCAGAGCGGGAGCCCGATCGACGCGGTGCGTGCCCGTGCCCGTTCCCGGGGCGGTCCGGCCGTCCCCGGCGACGGGACAGCTCCGACCGTCGCGCGCGGGGGGTCCGGGGACCAGGCGCCCCCGGAGCCCGGGAAGCGGCGGAGGCGGCGGCACGGTGCCCGGGCCGGTCAGCAACCGTGCCACGGCGTCGAGCCGCGCGTGCAGGGTGCGGGTGCCGGTGACCGCGCCGGGGTGGCGGGCGTCGAGCGGGACGACCGACACGGAGGCACCCTCCGTCCGGGGCGTGTCCGCGGGGACTCCAGGGTCGTCGGCGTACCTGAGGCGTTCCAGCCAGCCGCCCGGCCCCTCGCCGCCACCGGTCGGCGGCGGCCCGGCCGTGACGTCCCCGGCGCCCGCCGCGCCATCGGCGCCCGTGCCCCTCGGGCCGTCCACACCGCCGGCGCCCGTGCCCCTCGGGCCGTCCGCGCCACCGGTGTCCGTACCCCTCCGGCCGTCCGCGCCACCGGCGCCCCCGTCGATCGGGCCGTCCGCGCCGCGCTCTTCGTGTCTGGTTTCGCGCGGGAAGTCGCGCATGGTGCCGCCCCCAAGAGATCCGCCCGCGGGGCCACTCCGGCACGGCCCGCGGTGTCCGTGCGTCCGATGGCCGCGGAGTTACCCGGCGGGAGTGTTGATCCACCCTGTACGTGGCCGGTAAATCTGCCCCATTCCGGGCATCGGTGTCCACCGAAACGGGACAGAACGCGGGACGGCGCCGGGCGAGGGAGCGTCAGGCGCCGACGAGCCGGGAGCCGCGCAACGGCGTCGCCAGGTCGACGAGTGCCCGCTCCAGGCCATGGAGATGGGCGAGCGCCTGCTCGGCCCCGGGGTGGTGTCCGGGAGCGCCGTGGTGGGCGTCCAGCGCGCCGCCCGGCACGGCGCCGACCAGGGACTCCATCGCGGTCTCGACCCGTCGGCAGGCCGCCGTCAGGCGGGCGTCGTGGGAGGCGTCCGGATCGGCGGCGACGGCGGCGAGACCGCGCACCTCGCGGGCACAGTCGTCGAGCAGGGCGAGGACCGCGCGGGCCCGTGCCCGGCGTTCGCGCATCGGGTTGAGCGGGTGAACGAGGGGCGCGAGGGACAGCCGTACGCGCCCCAGGAGTGCTTCGAGCTCCCCCGCGCGCGGCGCGGGGTCCGCCTGGGCGTCGCCCGCGAGGCGCCGGGCCGCCGCCGCGGTGCACCCGTGCACGGCGTGCAGGGCCCGCTCGATCCACCGGTCGGTCACGGCATGGGTCGTGATCGGCAGGACGAAGGCCACGGCGAGGGCAGCGCCGAGCGCGCCGACGGCGGTCTCGGCGAACCGGAGCCCGAGCAGACCGGGGTGCAGCACACCGAGCAGGCCGTACAGCAGACCGGCCATGACGGTGACGAAGAACATCATCCAGCTGTACGACAGCGCCGCCGTGTAGAAGATCCCGAAGACGCACACGGCGACGAGCACGGCGGTGGGCGCCGGCGCGCCGTGCAGCGGTACGGCGACCAGGAGCCCCGCCCCGATCCCGGCGACGGTGCCGACGACCCGCCGGAAACCGCGGACCAGCGTCTCGCCGCGCGAGGCCGTGTTCACGAAGATCCACCAGGCGGTGCCGACGGCCCAGTACCAGCGGTCGTGCGAGAGCAGCTGACCGGCGACGAGCGCGAAGGCGCAGGCCGCCGTCGCCTGGAAGGCCTGACGGGTGGCGGGGCGGGCGAGGCCGCGTCCGTCCAGCGGTACCGGCGCCACGGGCAGGGCGGTGCGCCGCTCCACGCACCAGACGCCGAAGCGCACCGCCGAGGACGCCGCGAGCGACAGCGCGACGGCCGCGTACAGCTGCGGGAGCTGGCCCGGGACGGCGTGCAGGAACTGGGTGGCGAAGAACATCATGAACGCGAAGATGCCGAGCGCGTGTCCGCGCGGTCCCCAGCGGCGGGCGTGGACCCCGGCGAAGACGACGGCGAGCCAGCTCGCGTCGCGCAGCGTCGGCGTGCCGTGCAGCGCGGTGGCGAGCGCCAGGACCGGCAGGCCGACCACGGGGAGCAGGGCGGTCGTGCCGGCCTGCCCGCGGACCGTCGGGTCACCGACGGTGAACAGGGCGAGGAGCGCCGCGAGTCCGCCGGTGACGGACGCGGGGAGCGAGAGCCCGGCCAGCTCGCAGAGGGTCACCGCCAGGCCGATCCCGAGGACCGCCCGGAGCGAGACCCGCAGCCGGAACAGTCCCGGGTCCGGAGCCATGAACATCTTCTTCACCGTCGGCCGCCCGCCCCCACTTCGCTCTTCCGCACCGGTTCGACAGGCACGTCCGCGCATACGAAAGGCGCCGCGGGTCCGGTACGGCGACCTTGCCGTCCGGCGCTGCGCAGCGCCATGAATACGCACACGGTAAGCAGGAGCGTGCGCCTGGCTCAACCGGCTCGCCCATGACTGGGCCATTGGTACAGTGGCGCACGATCGTTGTCGGCCACAGAGAGGCCAACGGACCATGGCCGTGGACAAACTGGACACCCGCATCCTGCGTCTGCTGTTGGAGCAGCCACGCACCAGCGTGCGCGAGTACGCCCGCATCCTCGGCGTCGCCCGCGGCACGCTCCAGGCCCGCCTGGACCGGCTGGAGCGTGATGGCGTGATCACGGGGACCGCGCCGGCGCTCTCCCCCGCGGCCCTCGGCCACCCGGTGCTCGCCTTCGTGCACATCGAGGTCACGCAGGGCCATCTCGACGATGTGGGTGACGCCCTCGCCACCGTGCCGGAGATCATCGAGGCGTTCTCGATCACCGGTGGCGGTGATCTGATCACCCGCGTCGCCGCCCGCGACAACGCCCACCTGGAGGACGTGATCCAGTCCCTGATCAGCCTGCCCGGCGTGGTGCGCACCCGTACCGAGGTGACGCTGCGCGAGCGCGTCCCGCACCGGCTGCTGCCGCTGGTCGAGTCGATCGGGCGGGAAGCCGGGGGCTGAGGCGGGGGGCGGCCACGACGGCCCGGGGGCGGTGGGCATCCTGGAGCGCATGAGCACTCTCGGCAGGATCTCGGTCATCTTCGATCTCGACGGAACGCTCGTGGACAGTGAACCGAACTACTTCGAAGCCGGACGTCAGACCCTCGCCGGGCAGGGGGTCACGGACTTCACCTGGGCCGACCACGAGCGGTACGTCGGCGTCAGCACCCGGGAGACCCTTGCGCTCTGGAGGGAGCGCTACGGGCTGAGGGCACCGCTCGACGACCTGCTCGCCGAGAAGAACCGCCGCTATCTGGAGCTGGCCCGCGCCTCCACCCACGTCTACCCGGAGATGCGCCGGTTCGTGGAACTGCTGGCCGCCGAGGGCGTCCCGATGGCCGTGGCCTCGGGTTCCTCTCCCGCGGCGATCGAGGCGATCCTCACCGGGACGGGGCTGGCCGCTCTCGTGACGACCGCCGTCTCGGCCGACGAGGTCGCGCACGGCAAGCCCGCCCCCGACGTCTTCCTGGAGGCGGCACGCCGGCTCGGCGCCGATCCGTCCGGCTGCGTGGTCCTGGAGGACGCCGCACCGGGGGCGACCGCGGCACACGCGGCCGGCATGCGCTGCGTCGCCGTTCCCTACGTCGCCGCGCAGGCCGGCGACCCCGCGTTCGCCGGGGCCGACCTCCTGTTCCGCGGCGGCCAGAGCGAGTTCACGGCACGCGCCGCGTACGACTGGCTCGCGGCCGAGGCCGCGCGGTCCTGAGCGGGCGGTCCGTCCGAGGTCGCACGGTCCTGGACGGCGGTCCGTCCGAGGTCGCCGCGAGGGGATCTCGCGGTCCTGGTCCGTCGACACCCGCCCAGGGGCCGGCGCTCGCGTGGTCAGCGCCGGCCGGGACGGCACACCTACGGTCGGCGCCCACTGAAGGGCACGGCACGCCCACGGTCGGTGCGCGCTGTCGGTCGACGCGCGCACGGTCGGCGCCGCCTGCCGGTCGGCGCCCGCGGGGTGGGCGTACGCCGAGGTCCGTCCCGCTCCCCCGCCGGGCCGGGGCCGGGGCATCCGCCCCGGACGGGTCAGCGGCGGATCGACGGCCGGATGCGGGAAGTTCGACATCGATGGCGCCCGGCCCGTCGTGTGCGCGGCGATCACCGGGCCGGGCCGGTGGTGCGCGGCTTCCGTCAGCGCGCCGCCGAGGGCGGCGGCAGCCGCAGCCCGGCGAGGTCCGGCGGGACGGGGCTGTCGGGACGGAAGAACGGAGCGGCTTCCGCGTCGGCGGCGGTGGCCGGCGCGTCGGTCAGCCGGAACCGCTCCCGCAGCCGGCCGTAGAAGTCGGTCGGTCGCAGCCGGATGAGGCGCACCCGCTGCGGGGCCCGGAAGACCCCGATCCAGTCGCCGGGATCGACGACGCCGCGCAGTTGGCCGTCGATGCTGACGGCCGCCTGACCCGAGTGGGGCAGCACCCGCAGGGCGACGGGCTCGTCCGGCGCGGCCACCACGCTGCGGTTGAAGGTCATGTGGGGGGCGATCGGCGTGAAGACCACCGCGTCCATGTGCGGGGAGAGCACGGGACCGCCGGCGGCGAAGCTGTACGCCGTCGAGCCGGTGGGCGTGGCGACGGCGAAGGCGTCCGCGGAGTAGGAGGCCAGTCGCCGTCCGGCCATGTAGACGCCGACGCTGACCTGACGGTCCCGGGCCAGCTTCTCGAGGACGACGTCATTGAGGGCCATGACGTCCAGGGCGACCCCCCAGCCGTCCCCCTCGGTCGTCTCGGGCCGGACCAGGGGCGGCGGCAGCGCGGGGCCACGCCCGTAGTGGAGCAGGGCCTCCATGCCCGCGGGGATCTCCAGGGCCCGGGACGCGCGCATGGTGAGGGTCATGCGCTCCTCGACCACCGCGTGGCCGTCGTGGACGGAGTCCAGCGCCTCGGTGACGGCGGCCGCGGGCACCTCGGTGAGGAAGCCGACCTTGCCGAGGTCGACGCCCAGCACACTGGCGTCGCTCTTGAGGGCGATGCGGGCGCCACGGAGGAAGGTGCCGTCGCCGCCGAGCGTGACGACGAGGTCCGGGTTTCCGGCCGCTTCGGCCTCCGCACGACCACCTCGACGCTGATGGTCCTTGGCCCACACGTCGATCTCGGTGCACCGGATGCCGCGCGCCGCGCACCAGTCGTGCACGGCACGGGCGGCGTCGTCGGCCGCCGTCCGTCCCTGGTGGACGACCAGTCCGACACGGTGTACGGCCACGACAACCTCCGGGTCCGGGACTGAACACGATCCTTCCACGAATTGCGCGTTCCGGTACGGGGAGGCGGCGCTCGGCGGATTCCGGGACCCGGGACGGAATGCGGCGCGCGAAGACGAGCGGAGACGCGGCTGACCGTGCGCTCGGCCCTCAACTTCGTTGACCGGGAGTCAACTTCAGCCACTCTGGCATCCGACCGAACATTGAACGACTATCGTTCCGAATTGACGTCTCCTGAGCGTCTGATTCGGCTCGGAGATCTCGTCACGGCCACTTTCGGTCGGATAGCGCAATCACTCGATCGACCCCTTGGAAGGTACTTTCGTGATCAACAGCAATCACGGGACTGATTACGAGAGCATGCGGCTCGATCGCACCGGTCAGGCGAACGCGTTCGACGCCATCGGTGACCGCTACGACGAGGCCTTCCCGCACAAGGAGGGCCAGGTCGCGGCCGGCACCTGGCTGGTCGAGTCGCTCGCCGCCGGGTCGCGCGTGCTGGACCTGGGGTGCGGAACGGGGGTACCGACCGCGCGCCAGTTGTCGGACGCCGGCCTGGAGGTCACCGGCATCGACCTGTCCCCCGGCATGGTGAAGCTGGCCGGCGCAGCCGTCCCCGAGGGCACGTTCCACCAGGCCGACATCGCGGACCTGCGGCCGGGCGGCCCCCGCGACCTCGGCCGCTTCGACGCTGTCGCCGCCTTCTTCTCGCTGCTGATGCTGCCCCGCGCCGAGATCCCTCTCGCACTGCGGACGATCCGTCATCTGCTCGCCCCCGGGGGCCTGTTCGCCCTCTCGATGGTCGAGGCGGACGTGGACAACTTCGCCATCCCGTTCCTGGGGAACACGATCCGGGTGTCCGGCTATCTGCGGGAGGACCTGCACAAGGTCGTCGATGCGGCCGGTTTCGAGATCGTCGACGAGACCTCGTACACGTACGCCCCCTCGGTGGCCGACGTCCCGCCGGAGGAGCAGGTCTTCCTCTGCTGCCGGCGGAGCGACTGAGGAGGCCGGTCCGAGCCGCGGACCGCGCACCCACCGGACGGGACAGATCGCGTGACCGAGCACCACATCCCCCATGAGGGAACTCCCCCGCCGCACGGCCTTCCCTCGTCCGCCGCGGTGACCGTCGCACCTGCCGTGGCGGCGGCCGGGACGCCCGTCGCCCCGACGGGTCCGCCCGGCGTGGCGACCGGCCCGTTCGCCACGGTGGCCGAGGACGGCCTGCCGCAGACCGACCGTCTGCGGTACCTCGACGTGGCGACACGGCGGATCGCCCGCGGGATGGACCTCGACGAGACGCTCCGGGAGCTGCGACGGGCCGCCGTCCCCGCGTTCGCCGACGCCATCCACATCCATCTCGACGACCCGCTGCCGGTGGGGGCGGAACGGCCGGCCGCACCCGTCGTGCTGCGCCTGCACGGCGACGAGGTCCCCGGCCCACCGGCCACCGGGAACGCGCCGGGGACTCGGCCTGCCGACGGCCCTTCGGCACCCGTCCTGCCGGAGGTCGCCGAGCGGGTGGAACCGGCCGGCGGCGGGCGTCTCGCGGAACTGCTGCTGGACGGGCGTCCCGCCTTCGGGGACGCACCGGGGAACGCGTCCGCCGTCGACGAACTGCTCGCATCCGGCGGTCACCCGCCGGGCCCGCTGCCGCCGGGCCACCGCCTGATCATCGCCCCGCTGCACGGCAGCCATCACGTCATGGGCACGGTCGTGCTGCTCCGGTGCGCGGACCGCCCGGCGTTCACCGCGGACGACCTGCTCGTCGCCTCCCAACTGGCCACCCACACGGCGCTCGGGGTGCAGAAGGCGGTCATGTACGGCCACGAGGCCGCCGTGGCGGACACGCTGCAGCACACCATGCTCCCGTCGTCGCTGCCCGAACCCACCGGCGTGCGGCTGGCCAGCCGCTATCTGCCCGCCTCGAAGACCGCCCAGGTCGGCGGCGACTGGTACGACGCGATCCCGCTGCCCGGCAACCGGGTCGCGCTCGTCGTCGGCGACGTCATGGGGCACTCCATGACGTCCGCCGCGATCATGGGCCAGCTCCGCACCATCGTGCAGACCCTCGCCGGCCTCGACCTGCCGCCCCACGAGGTGCTGCACCATCTCGACGAGCAGGCCCAGCGGCTCGGCAGCGATCACATGGCGACCTGTCTCTACGCCATCTACGACCCGATATCGCATCGCCTGCTGATGGCCAACGCCGGTCACCCGCCCGCCGTGCTGCTGCACGAGGACGGCCGTGCCCAGGTGCTGGACGTCCCGCCCGGCGCCCCGATCGGTGTCGGAGGTGTCGTCTTCGAGTCGGTGGAGATGGCCGCGCCCACCGGGGCGACCCTGGTGCTGTACACGGACGGGCTGGTCGAGTCGCGCACCACCGACGTGGGGAGCGGTGTGGAGGAGCTGCGGCTCCGCCTGCAGACCACCGCCGCCGGCCCCGCCTCGCTGGAGACACTGTGCGACCACGTCCTCGGGACGCTCGGTCCGGGCACCCGGGACGACGACATCGCCCTGCTCACCGCCCGGTTCGAGGGCTTCCCGCCGGACAGCGTCGCCTACTGGTACCTGGCCCCTCATCCGATGACCGCGGGCCAGGCGCGCCGGCTGATCCGCAGGGCCCTGCGGCGCTGGGGTCTGGACGCCCTGCTCGACACGACGGAGCTGATGGTCAGCGAGGTCGTGACGAACGCCGTGCGCTTCGCCTCGCGGCCGATCTCGCTGCGGCTGCTGCGCACCGAGGTGCTGCGCTGCGAGGTGACCGACGACTCGCCGCTGGTGCCCCGGATGCGGCAGGCCGCGCCGGGCGACGAGTGCGGCCGCGGTCTGTTCCTGGTCGACCAGCTCGCCCTGCGGTGGGGTGCGACCAGGGTGAGCAGCGGCAAGGTCGTCTGGTTCGAGCAGAAGATCCCCGCGAAGTAGCCGCGTGCGCCCGCGTGTTCCCGGGAGGGGGTGAACGGTCACCGGTTCCGGCCACGGCTCGTCCCGCCGCCGCCCGACGTCGTCACCGGAGCGTCCGTGTGTCCTTCCCGGGTCCCGTCGCGGACGGCTCGTCGGGGGCCGCCCGATCGTCGTCCGGGGATCATAGGACAATGATCACCAGCGTGCCGGTGGAGCCCAGCGGGGCCGGGCACGGTCCACGAAGGAGTCGAGGGTGAGCGACACGGCAGCCGGAGCGACGGACCGGCGGGTCTTCGTCGACAAGCAGAGTCCGAAGGCCTATCACGCGCTGGTCGAGACGTCCGAGGCCGTGCGGGCCGTCGCCGCCGAAGCGGGCCTGGACCGGGTGCTGGTGGAGCTGGTCAACCTGCGGGTGTCCCAGATCAACGGCTGCGCCTTCTGCCTGGACGTGCACACCAGGGCCGCGCTGCGGGCCGGTGACTCCACCCGGCGGCTCGGCGTCCTGGCCGCGTGGCGCGAGACCGAGCTGTTCACGGACCGGGAGCGGGCGGCGCTGGCGCTCGCCGAGGCGACCACCGAGCCCGCGAACGGCGGCGCGCAGGACACCGCCTACGCCGCGGCGCGACGTGTCCTGTCGGACGACGAGATCTCCGCCGTGATCTGGGTGGCGATCACCATCAACGCCTTCAACAGGGTCTCCGTCCTGAGTCGGCACCCGGTGCGCCCCGCCCCGTGACCACACGCCCGCACGCTCATCTCCGTTCGAGATGACTGACATCCCGAACCATCGCATCCGGTGAGGAAGACCGAGGGGCGGCCGGGCGCTTGTGCCCTGTGACGGCTTCGAAGGGGATGCCGTCACCGCACGGCGTTCCCACCCGAGCCGGGTTTCCCGGCTCGCCTTTCGAGAAGGTGCACATGTCCGCATCGTCCGACGTCCGGACCTCCCGCCGCTCCGCACCGGCACAGGCCGCCTCCGGTGTGCCCGGCCGACTGGTCGCACTGCTGGCCGTCGCCTCCGGGATGACGGTCGCCAACCTGTACTACGCCCAGCCCCTGCTCTCCTCGCTGAGCGACGTCTTCCACATCGGCACCTCGACGGCCGGAGCGCTCATCACGCTCACGCAGGTCGGCTACGTCCTCGGCATGCTGTTCCTGGTCCCGCTCGGCGACCGCCTGGAGAAGCGGAACCTGATCACCGCCCTGCTCACGGTCACCACGCTGGCACTCGTGGCGGCGGGTCTCGCGACCAGCTTCCCCATGCTGCTGATCGCCTCACTGGTCGCCGGAGCCACCTCGGTCGTCGCCCAGATCCTGGTGCCGTTCGCCGCGAGCCTCGCGTCCGACCACGCCCGCGGTCGCGTCGTCGGCCGGGTGATGAGCGGTCTGCTCACCGGCATCCTGCTCTCCCGAACCCTGAGCAGCCTCGTCTCCGACGTGGCCGGCTGGCGGGTCGTCTTCCTCGGCTCCGCCGGTCTGATGGCCCTGCTGGCCGTAGCACTGCGGGTGGCCCTGCCCGAGCACGCCCCCACCACGACGATCCCCTACCACCACGTCCTGCGCTCCACGCTCCGTCTGGTGCGCACCCACCCGGTGCTGCTGCGCCGGGGGCTCTACCAGGCGGCAATGTTCGGAGCGTTCAGCGCCTTCTGGACGACGGTCTCCTTCGTGCTGACCGGTCCCCGCTTCCACTACTCCCCTGTCGGGGTGGGTGTGTTCGCCCTGGTCGGTGCCGCGGGCGCGGCCGTCGCCCCCTTCGCGGGGCGGTGGGCCGACCGGGGCCTGGTCCGTCCGATGACGGGCGCCGCGTTCGTGGCCGCCGCGCTGGCCTTCGCGGTGGCGGGCTTCGGCGGGCACAGCGTCGTCCTGATCGCCGTGGCGGCGATCCTGATCGACATGGCCGTGCAGACCACGCTGATCCTCGGCCAGCACACGATCTACCAGCTCGACGCGGGCGCGCGGGCCCGGCTCAACAGCGCCTTCATCGCCACGTTCTTCGTGGGCGGCGCGCTCGGTTCGCAGCTCGGCTCGGTCGTCTACCACGCCGGCGGCTGGACGGCCCTGACACTCCTGGGCGCTGCGCTTCCTCTGCTGGCGCTCCTGTACTGGACCACGGAGCGCGGCCACCGCACGACGAGCTGAGCGAGCATGACGCGACGTCATATGGGGTCGCGTACGGGCGTGTTGGAGCCGGCGGCCCCTGAGGGCCGTCGGCTCCACGCGTGCCGGTGAGGAGGAACGGCCCTGTGTCGTCTCGTGCGGTCTCAGCCGAGGAAACTCAGCCGGACCTGACGGTTCGGGTTGTCCTTGTTCGTGTCGACGAGACACACCGACTGCCACGTGCCCAGTTCCAGACTCCCGTCCACCACCGGCAGGGTGGCGTGCGGCGGGACGATCGCCGGAAGGACGTGGTCCCGGCCGTGGCCGGGGCTGCCGTGGCGGTGCTGCCAGCGGTCGTCGGCGGGGAGGAGGGTGTGCAGCGCGGCGAGGAGGTCGTCGTCGCTGCCCGCGCCGGTCTCGATGACGGCGATCCCGGCGGTGGCGTGGGGCACGAAGATGTTCAGGAGACCGTCGCGGCCCGCCGCGACCTCACGGAGGAAGGCCTCGCAGTCGCGGGTCAGGTCGACGACCGTCTCGGACGATCCGGAGGAGACGTTCAGGACGTGCGTGGTGAAGGCATCGGACATGTTCCAATCCTCTCCCATACGCCGGATTCCGCACCCGCCCGACTGCCCGCGCAGTGATACGCCGGGTCCATTCCGCGAGACACCGTTGACCGCGCACCAACAAGCTGGCTAGTTTCTGCCGCATGTTGCGTTCAGCCCTGCTCACCACGCGCGGTCACATCGACCTGCTGCGGGTGGCCTCCGCCGCGTGTCGCCGCGGCTGCTGACGACCTTGGCTCTCTAGCACCCCAGCGCTCTCGCGCCCCGCCCGACCCGCACGTACGGCTCTCCCGTGCCCGCACACCGAGCCGCCGACGTGTCGGGGTTCCGGCGTACCCCCTTCCCCGACGCTCTCCTCCTCCCGTGGAGCCTTCATGAGCATCAGTCACGCCCCGCCCGGCTCTCCCGGGCCGGACATGTCGCCCATATCCAAGGACGGCCCCTCGGGCAACGCCGCGAGCGGACCGGGCCACGCGGCACACGCGGCACCCGAGCTCGAACCCATCGTTCCCGCCTCCACCCGGCGCGCCCGCGTTCCGCGCTGGCTGCGTCGCACCTCCGGACCTGTCCTGCTGCTCGCCCTGTGGCAACTCCGGAGCAGCACGGGGGTGTTGACCCCCGACGTCCTCGCGTCCCCGGGCACCATCGCCCGGGTCGGCCGGGACCTGATCACGGACGGTTCGCTGCCCGGGGCGATGGGCGTCTCCCTGCAACGCGTCGGCGTCGGCCTCCTCCTCGGCACCCTCGTGGGCACCGGACTCGCCCTGTTGTCGGGGCTGTTCCGTATCGGCGAGGACCTGGTGGACGCCTCCGTCCAGATGCTGCGGACGGTGCCCTTCGTCGGCCTCATCCCGCTGTTCATCATCTGGTTCGGCATCGGCGAGACCCCGAAGGTCGCGATCATCACCCTCGGGGTGTCGTTCCCGCTGTATCTGAACGTCTACGCCGGCATCCGCGGCGTCGACTCCCAGCTCATCGAGGCGGGTGAGTCCCTCGGCCTGTCCCGGTGGGGGCTCGTGCGGCACGTGATCCTGCCGGGTGCGCTGCCCGGCGCGATGACGGGACTGCGCTACTCGCTCGGCATCGCCTGGCTCGCGCTGGTCTTCGCGGAGCAGATCAACGCCGACGCCGGTATCGGCTTCCTGATGGTTCAGGCGCGCGACTTCCTGCGGACCGACGTGATCGTGGTCTGCCTGATCGTCTACGCCTTCCTCGGCCTGCTCGCCGACTTCGTCGTCCGCACCCTCGAAAGGCTGTTGCTGCAATGGCGACCGACGTTCACGGGCCGGTGAGCCCCGAGGCGACCCCGGCCGTACGGGTCGAGGGCCTGACCCGCTCCTTCGACGGCCGGGCCGTCATCGATCACCTCCGACTCGACGTGCGGCCGGGCGAGTTCGTGGCCCTCCTCGGACGCAGCGGCTGCGGCAAGTCGACGCTGCTGCGGATCCTCGCCGGACTCGACCGTGACATCGAGGGCACCGTCCTGGTTCCGCGCCGCAAGGCGGTGGCGTTCCAGTCGCCCCGCCTGATGCCGTGGAAGAAGGTGTGGCGCAACGTGCTGCTCGGGCTGCCCGGGAAGCCCGGCCGCGCACTGGCCGAGCGTGCGCTGACCGAGGTCGGTCTCACCCACCGTTCGGACGCCTGGCCCAAGACGCTGTCCGGCGGTGAGGCGCAGCGCGCGTCGCTGGCCCGGGCCCTGGTCCGCGAACCCGACCTGCTGCTGCTCGACGAGCCGTTCGGCGCGCTCGACGCCCTGACCCGCATCAAGGCGCAGCGGCTCGTCGGCGAGCTGTGGCAACGCAGGGGCTGCGCCGTCCTGTTGGTGACCCATGACGTCGAGGAGGCCGTGCTGCTGGCCGATCGTGTCCTGGTGATGGACGACGGTGTCATCGCCTACGAGACCCGCGTCGACCTGGAACGCCCCCGCGACATCGCCGATCCCCGGTTCGCCGCCCTCCGGGCCGGTCTGCTGGAACGGCTCGGCGTCGACACCGCCGCCGAGGCCGCCTGAATCCGGCCGTCCCGTCCGCCGGTCCACGTCGCTTCGCCCTACCCACCGGCACGCGCGTGCATCTCACCTGGCTTCACCCCACTGCGGTTCACCCACCTCCACGAACGGAACCCCATGCGACGACGTCCCGTCCCCGCCGCCCTGCTGCTGCCCCTGACCCTGCTGCTCGCCGCCTGCGGCGGAAACTCCGCGGCCGAGACCAGCACGGGTTCCGGCACCGACGGCAAGGGCTCCCTCACGCTCAACGTCGGTGACCAGAAGGGCGGTTCCGAGGCGGTTCTCCGGGCCGCGGGTGAGCTCAAGGACCTCGACTACACGATCAAATGGTCGACGTTCACCTCCGGCCCACCGCTCCTGGAGGCCGTCAACGCCAAGGCCGTCGACATCGGCGGCGTCGGCAACACGCCGCCCGTCTTCGCGGCCGGGGCGCACTCGAAGATCTCGGTGGTGGCCGCCTGGCACGGCAACTCCCAGGGCGAGGCCATCCTCGTGCCGAAGGGCTCGACACTGCGGAAGCCCGAGGAGCTGAAGGGCAAGTCCGTCGCCGTGGCGCAGGGTTCGTCCGCGCACTACCAGCTGATCGCCTCGCTCAAGAAGGCCGGGCTCACTCCGGCCGACGTGAAGGTGAAGTACCTGCAGCCCGCCGACGCGCTGGCCGCGTTCACCAGCGGCAGGGTGGACGCGTGGGCGGTGTGGGACCCGTACACCTCGCAGGTGTTGCAGGCGAAGCAGGGGCGGATCCTGGCCGACGGCGAGGGGGTCGTCAACGGGCTCAGTTTCCAGGTCGCGGCGCCCGGCGCGCTGCGCGACAAGAAGAAGACGGCGGCCGTCAGGGACTATCTGCAGCGGCTGCGCCGGGCCCAGGACTGGGTCTACGAGCACCCGGACGCGTGGGCGAAGGTGTGGGCGAAGGACACCGGCCTGCCGTACGAGGTGGCGCTCGCGTCGGTGAAGCGGACCAACGCGAGCCGCATCGCGGTCGCGGTCGACAAGCCGCTGATCGCCTCCGAACAGGCCATCGCCGACACTTTCACCGGTCTGAAGCTGCTGCCGGGCAAGGTCGACTTCAGTGGTTTCGTGGACCCCCGGTTCAACGGTGACCTGCCGGCGTCGACCACCGCTCCCCGTGTCTTCAAGGAGTCCTGATGACCGTTCACCTGCACTGGTTCCTGCCGACGGGCGGCGACGGCCGGACCCTGGTGGACCGGCACGCCTACACCGGCAACACCCTCGACCGGTCACGCCGGCCGAGCGGCGTGCGCGCGCCGGACATCGAGTACCTGGCCCAGATCGCCAAGGCGGCCGAGCAGTTGGGCTTCGAGGCGGTGCTCACCCCGACCGGCACCTGGTGCGAGGACGCCTGGCTGACGACGGTGGCCCTCGCCCAGCACACCGAGCGGCTGAAGTTCCTGGTGGCGTTCCGGCCGGGTGTCATCTCGCCGACGCTCGCGGCCCAGATGGCGGCCACGTACCAGCGGGTGACGCGCGGGCGGCTGCTCCTGAACGTCGTCACCGGCGGCGACTCGGCCGAACAGCGGCGTTTCGGGGACCACCTCGGGCACGACCAGCGGTACGCCCGGACGGACGAGTTCCTCTCGGTCGTCCGCGGGGTGTGGAGCGGGCAGCCGTACGACTTCGACGGCGTTCACTACCAGGTCGAGGGCGGTCTGACGGCGCTGCCGCCCGATCCGCTCCCGGAGATCTTCTTCGGCGGCTCCTCGGCCGCGGCGGGACCGGTCGCGGCCCGGCACGCGGACGTCTACCTGACCTGGGGCGAGACCCCGGCCCAGGTGAAGGAGAAGACGGACTGGATCCGCGGTCTCGCCGAGCGCGAGGGGCGCACGGTCCGGTTCGGCATCCGGCTGCACACGATCTCGCGGGACTCGTCGGCCGAGGCGTGGGCGACCGCGAACCGGCTGCTCGACGATCTCGACGGGGACACGGTCGCGGCCGCGCAGGCGGCGCTCGGGCGGAGCGAGTCGGTGGGCCAGCAGCGGATGCTGGCGCTGCACGGCGGTTCCCGCGACGGCCTGGAGATCTCGCCGAATCTGTGGGCGGGCGTCGGCCTGGTGCGCGGCGGCGCGGGCACGGCCCTGGTGGGCAGCCACGCCGAGGTCGCCGACCGGATCGAGGAGTACCACGCGCTGGGTGTCGAGCACTTCGTGCTCTCGGGATATCCGCACCTGGAGGAGGCGTACTGGTTCGGGGAGGGCGTGATCCCCGAGCTGGCGGCGCGGGGGCTGCTGTCGGCCGCGACGGAGGCCGGCACGGGCGGTGGTGCGCCGCTGCTCGTGGCCGGCGGCCGGTGACACCGCTCCCGTCGGGTGGCTCACACCTGGCCGCCCGGCGGGAAGATCCTGGAGCGCGGCCGGGTTGGCAGAGGCGTGAACGACACAGGGGTACGCGCGCGTGAGGTCGATGTGGTCGTGGTCGGCGCGGGCCAGGCCGGCCTGTCCAGCGCCTACCACCTGCGGCGTAGCGGCTACGAGCCCGAGCGCGACTTCGTCGTCCTCGACCACGCGCCGCGCCCGGGTGGTGCCTGGCAGTTCCGGTGGCCGTCGCTGACGTTCGGCAAGGTGCACGGGATGCACGAGCTGCCCGGGATGGAGCTCACGGACGCCGACCCGGACCGCCCGTCGGCGGAGGTCGTCGGGGAGTACTTCGACGCCTACGAACGCACCTTCGACCTGCGGGTGCGGCGACCCGTGGACGTCACGGCGGTCCGGGAGGGGTCCGACGGCTGGCTGCTCGTGGAGACGGACGACGGAACGTGGTCCGCGCGGGCCCTGATCAACGCCACCGGCACCTGGGACCGGCCGTTCTGGCCGCGCTATCCGGGCCAGGAGACCTTCCGCGGGCGGCAGTTGCACACGGCGCAGTACGCGGGCCCGGAGGAGTTCGCCGGGCGGCATGTGGTCGTCGTGGGCGGTGGCGCGTCGGGCACCCAGCATCTGATGGAGATCGCGGCGTACGCCGCCGCGACCACGTGGGTGACGCGGCGCCCTCCGGTCTTCCGGGAGGGTCCCTTCACGGAGGAGTTCGGGCGGGCCGCGGTCGCGCTGGTGGACGAACGCGTGCGGCAGGGGCTTCCGCCCCGCAGTGTGGTCTCCGTGACCGGGCTGCCGCTGAACGACGCGATCCGGCAGGGTCTGGCCGACGGGGTGCTCGACCGGCGTCCGATGTTCGACCGGATCACCCCGGACGGGGTGGAGTGGGCGGACGGACAGCGGGTGGAGGCCGATGTGATCCTCTGGGCGACCGGTTTCCGGGCCGCCATCGACCATCTGGCTCCGCTGCGCCTGCGGGAGCCGGGCGGCGGCATCCGCGTCGAGGGGACCCGGGTGGTCGCCGATCCGCGCATCCATCTGGTCGGCTACGGGCCGTCCGCGAGCACGATCGGCGCCAACCGGGCGGGGCGGGCCGCGGTGCGGGACATCAGGAGGCTGACGGCGCCGGCCACCGTGTGATGTCCCGTGCGCCGGGCCGCGTGGCCCGGTGCGGCGCGCCGGTTCCCGCAGCGCTCGGCGCTCGGCTCAGTGGGTGGGCGACGCGGTGGCGGAGGCGGCCGGGGAGGCGCTCTTGCGGCTCTGGTTCCGGTTGAACTCGGCGACGTTGCGCTGGTGTTCCTCGTAGCTGGCCGTGAAGCGGGTGTCGCCCGGCTTGACCGTGACGAAGTACAGCCAGTCACCGGCGGGCGGGTTGATCGCGACGCGCATCGCCTCCTCGCCGGGGTTGGCGATCGGCGTGGGCGGCAGCCCCATGCGCTGGTAGGAGTTGTAGGGGCTGTTGAGCCGGGTGTCCTTCTGCGTGGTGTTCAGCGTGGAGCGGTTCATCGCGTAGTTGATGGTGGAGTCCATCTGCAGCGGCATGCCGCGTTCCAGGCGGTTGAAAATGACCCGGGCCACCTTGCCCATGTCCGCGGGGGTCGCCGCCTCCGACTGGACGATGCTCGCGATGGTGACGGCCTGGTAGACGTTCATCGCGTTGCGCTGGGCGCCCGCGGCGACCGGCGCTCCGTTGAACTTCTTGTTCGCGGTGTCGACCATGAAGGTGAGCAGCGACTCGGGCGTCGACTTCTTGCCGAGCGGATACGTCGCCGGGAAGAGATAGCCCTCGGGATTGCCCTCGGCGTCGTTGGGAAGCTTCAGGTTCGCCTTGGCGAGGGACTTCTTCGTGGTGCCCGCGGGCATCCGCAGGGCCTTGTCGACGGCCGCGTAGACCTGGCCGGAGCGCCAGCCCTCCGGGATGACCAGGGCCTTGGGGGCCTCGTCCTGGTCACTTCCCATGCTGAGCAGCGGCACCGCCACGGCGGTGGCCGCCACGACGGCTCCGGTCGCGATGAGGGCGACCCGGCCCCGGCGCGTCAGTCGAATCGTGCTCCGTGGCGGAGTGTTCATCTGCATAACGGGCACGTTAACCCGCTAATGCACACAAACCCGGCATATCGTCATCTTGTCGGCTCCAGTTGGGCGTCCCGGTCCACGAGGGCGGCGTAGCGGCCGCCCTGATCCAGGAGTTCCTCGTGGGTTCCGCGCTCGACCGCGCGGCCGGAGTCGAGGACCACGATCTGGTCGGCACCGCGGATCGTGGACAGCCGGTGGGCGATGGTTATGGTGGTGCGGTTGGCCGACAGGGAGTCGATGGCCTCCTGCACGGCGTGCTCCGTACGGGTGTCCAGCGCGCTGGTCGCCTCGTCGAGAACGAGCACGGGCGGGTCGCGCAGGATGGTGCGGGCGATGGCGAGGCGCTGCTTCTCGCCGCCGGAGAATCGGTGGCCCCGTTCGCCGACGACCGTGTCGTACCCGTCGGGCAGTGCGGCGATGTGGTCGTGGATCTGGGCCGCGCGCGCCGCCGCGTGCAGCTCATCGTCGGTGGCGTCGGGCTTGGCGAACCTCAGGTTCTCCGCGACCGAGGCGTGGAAGAGGTAGGTCTCCTGCGAGACGACGCCGACCGCGCGGGCCAGGGTGTCGAAGTCGAGGTCGCGCACGTCCACCCCGTCCAGCGTCACGCGGCCGCCGGTGACGTCGTACAGGCGCGGCACCAGGTAGCTGAGCGTGGACTTGCCGGAGCCGGTCGGTCCGACGACGGCGAGACTGCCGCCGGCCGGGACGGTGACGTCGATGGCGTCCAGGATCGGGGCGCCCTTGTCGTCGTAGCGGAACTCGACGTCCTCGAAGCGGATCTCGCCCTTGACCTGGTCGAGGTGGACCGGACGCTCGGGCTCCGTGATGTCGATGGGCAGGTCGAGATACTCGAAGATGCGCTGGAAGAGCGCCAGGGAGGTCTGGATCTGCACACCGGTGGACAGCAGGCTGACCGTCGGCCGGAACAGGCCCTGTTGGAGAGAGACGAAGGCGACGAGGGTGCCGATCGAGATGGTCGGGCCGCCGAGCTGGAGGGCGACGCCCGCGGTCCAGTAGATGAAGGCGGGCATGGCGGCCATGACGATCCCGATGACGGACATGCGCCAGCGTCCCGCCATGTTCGACCGCACTTCGAGGTCGACCAGTCCCTCGGACTCGTCGGCGAACGACTTCGTCAGCGAGTCCGACCGGCCCATGGTGCGGCCGAGGAGGATGCCGCTGACGGAGAGCGACTCGGTGACGGTGGCCGCCATCGCGGCCATCTGCTTCTGCCGCTGGGTGGTGATCCGCTTGCGTTCGTTGCCGACGCGGCGGCTGATCCAGACGAAGACCGGGAGCAGGAGCAGCGAGACCACGGTCAGGCGCCAGTCCAGGGCGACCATGGCGACGATGGTCGCGATCACACTGGTGAGGTTCGAGACCAGGGAGGTCGCGGTGGAGGTGACGGTGGCCTGCATGCCGCCGATGTCGTTGGCGATGCGGGACTGGACCTCGCCCGTGCGCGTCCTGGTGAAGAAGGCCAGCGACATGCGCTGGAGACGGCCGTAGACGGCGGTGCGCAGGTCGTGCATCACGCGCTGGCCGACGGTCGTGGAGATCAGGGTCTGCAGGACGCCGAAGACACCGCTCAGGACGGCGCTGAGGATCATGCCGAGCGCGAGAAGGCTCAGCAGGCCCGTGCGGCCCTGCGGGATGGCCGTGTCCAGGATCGCCTTCAGCAGGAAGGGCGTGGCGACGGACACGAGGGACGCGGCACCGACCAGCAGGCCGACGATCGCGAGGCGGCCCCGGTAGGGGCGGAAGAGGCTCAGGATGCGCCGCACCTGCCGGGGCTGTTCCTTGTCGGCAGGTGGCGGGCTCCAGGTGATGTGTTCGGGAGGCAATGGACTCCTAGGGAAACGGGACGGTGGGAAGCACGGGACCACGGGTCCATGCTGCACGCGAGGACCACGGGTGCACCGTGAGGATCCGGCGATTGACGGAGCCTAGCTCATTGTTACCTATACTCACAATGAACCGCGTCCTGATATTGTTCCCGCATGACCACCCCCGATGCCGACGGCCTGCTCGCCGAGCAGTTGCTGCGCCTCACACGGCGCGTGCACCGCATCCAGAAGCGCCATCTGGAGCAGCGCGAGCTGGGCATCACACCGGCCCAGTCGCGCCTGCTGCGCACCCTGGCGCACTACAGCTCACCGCCTCGGATGGCCGATCTCGCCGAGCGTCTCGAAGTGGTGCCGCGGGCCGTGACGACCCTGGTGGACGCCCTGGAGTCCGGTGGGAAGGTGCGCCGGGTCCCGGATCCCACCAACCGGCGGGTGATCCGCATCGAGGTCACGGACGAGGGCCGCTCCGCCCTGCGGGAGCTGCGTGCCGCGCGCCGCGGCGCCGCGGAGGAGATCCTGGCTCCATTGACGGACGAGCAGCGTGAGGTGCTCGGCGGACTGCTGGACACACTGGTGGACGGAGTGCCGAGGGCCGAGCATCCCTGCTGACGCGGCCCGGCGCCCGAGGTGGGCGCCGGAACCGACGGGCACGGGTGCGACGCCGGGACGGTTCGGCCGCGGCGTCGCCGCCGGGAGGCCCGGCGCGGAGCGGTGGCGGAGCGATCCGGCGGGAACACTGACGTCGGTGGCGCCGCGAGTCCGTCACGGGCGCCCTCACCCGGTCGTCCGGTGAGCCCGTGAGGAGTGGTGCGCGATGCCCCTGCTGGAGCCCGGCCCCGAGGCCCTGCGCCCCGACGCGCGTCCTGGGGCGCCCGCGCCCGACCGGGTCCCCGAGGACCGCGCCGCAGGCACCCCCGAGCCCCTTCGCGGCGAGCTGATCGCCCTGCTCGGCGCCGACAAGGTGCTCACCGGGATCTCCGACCTGGTGCGCTACGCCTCCGACGCCAGTCCCTACCGCTTCCTGCCACGGGTCGTCGTCGTCCCCGAGGACATCGACGACGTCTCGGCCGTCCTGTCGTACGCGCACGGCAAGGGCCGCGAGGTCGTGTTCCGTGCGGCGGGCACCTCGCTCAACGGTCAGGCGCAGGGCGAGGACATCCTCGTCGACGTGCGCCGCCACTGGACCGGCGTCGAGGTCCTGGACGGCGGCGCGCGGGCCCGCATCGCACCGGGTACGACGATCGCCCGCGTCAACGCGGCGCTCGCCCGCCACGGCCGCGTGCTCGGCCCCGATCCGGCGAGCGCGGTCGCCTGCACGGTCGGCGGGGTGGTCGCGAACAACGCCTCCGGCATGACGGCGGGGATCCATCGCAACTCCTACCGCACCCTTGCCTCGCTCACGTTCGTCCTGCCGTCGGGCACCGTCGTGGACACGGCCGAGCCCGATGCGGACGAGCAGCTCGCGCACGCCGAACCGGACCTGTGCGCCGGGCTCCTGCGTCTCAAGGCGGAGATCGAGTCCGACGCGGCCCTGACGGCCCGCATCCGCGCCAAGTACGCGATCAAGAACACCAACGGCTACCGCCTCGACGCCTTCCTCGACGGCTCCACACCGGTCGAGATCCTGCGGGGCCTGATGGTCGGCTCGCAGGGCACGTTCGGCTTCATCTCGGAAGTCGTCCTCGACACCCTGCCTCTGGAGCGACGGGTCACCGCGGGGCTGTTCTTCTTCGGCTCGCTGACCGACGCGGCCGCGGCCGTTCCCCTGTTCAACGCCGCGGGCGCCTCAGCCGTCGAGCTGATGGACGGCAACACGCTGCGTGCCTCGGTGAGCGTCGAGGGCGTGCCCGGCGACTGGGCGGACCTGCCCGGGCCGACGACCGCGCTGCTCGTCGAGTTCCGCGCCGCGGACGAGGCCGCGCAGGAGGCGTACGAGGAGAAGGCGGGCGCGGTGCTGGAGGGACTGACGACGGTCTCCCCGGTGGCGTCGGTGACGAACTCCCTCACCCGCGACAGGACGACCGTCGCCGGGTACTGGAAGGCGCGCAAGGCGTTCGTCACGGCGGTCGGCGGGGCGCGCCCTTCCGGTACGACCCTGATCACGGAGGACTTCGCGGTGCCACCGGAGCGGCTCGCGGAGGCCTGCGAGGCACTCCTCGACCTCCAGACCCGGCACGGTTTCGACGCGGCGGTCGCGGGCCACGCCGCACACGGCAACCTGCATTTCCTGCTGGCCTTCGACGCGTCCCGCGAGGACGACGTGGAGCGGTACGCCGCGTTCATGGACGCGTTCTGCCGGCTCACCGTCGAGCGTTTCGACGGCTCGCTGAAGGCCGAACACGCCACCGGCCGCAACATCGCGCCCTTCCTGGAGCTCGAATGGGGGTCGGTGGCGACGGAGTTGATGTGGCGGACGAAGCAACTGATCGATCCGGACGGGGTGCTCGCGCCCCGCGTCGTCCTCGACCGTGATCCGCGGGCGCACCTGCGGGGCCTGAAGACCATCCCGCGCATCGAGGCCGTCGCCGACCCGTGCATCGAGTGCGGCTTCTGCGAGCCGACCTGCCCCAGCCAGGACCTGACGACCACACCCCGCCAACGGATCGTGCTGCGCCGGGAGATGATGCGCCAGCCCGACGGCTCACCGGTCGAGGACCGTCTCCTGGACGCCTACGGGTACGACGCCGTGGACACCTGCGCCGGCGACTCGACCTGCGCACTGGCCTGTCCCGTCGGCATCGACACGGGCGCCCTGATGAAGGACTTCCGGCACGCGCGTCACTCGCCGCGCGAGGAGCGCGTGGCGGCGCTGGCCGCGCGGAACTTCCGGGCGCTCGAAGCCTCGGCGCGGCTGGCCGTCGCCGTCGCGGACCGGGTCGGCGACCGGTGGGTGGGCGCCGCGACGCGGATGGCGCGCAGGGCCGTACGGCCGGATCTCGTGCCCGAGTGGCTGCCCCGGATGCCCGGGGCGGCGCCCGCGTCCCTGCCGGACACCGCGCGGGTGGGGGCCGCCGCCGTCTACTACCCGGCCTGCGTCAACCGCATCTTCGGCAGCCCCGGAGACGTGTCGCTCGCGCAGGCCGTCGTCGCGGTCTCCGGGCGCGCCGGCCGGCCCGTCTGGATCCCGGACGACGTGAAGGGCACGTGCTGCGCGACGATCTGGCACTCCAAGGGGTACGACGCGGGCAACGCCGTCATGGCCAACCGGATCGTCGAGGCCGCCTGGGGCTGGACCGCGGGCGGGCGGCTGCCGCTCGTCGTGGACGCCTCGTCCTGCACGCTCGGCATCGCGCGCGAGGTCGTGCCTCATCTGACCGCCGACAACAGGGAGTTGCACTCCGCACTGACGGTGGTCGACTCCCTGGTGTGGGCGGCGGAGGAACTGCTCCCCCACCTCACCGTGCGCCGCACCGTCGGCTCCGCGGTGCTCCATCCGACCTGCTCCATGCGGCACTTGGGCGACGAGGAACAACTGCGTGCGGTGGCCGAGGCCTGCGCCGAGGAGGTGGTCGTACCGGACGACGCCGGGTGCTGCGCCTTCGCGGGCGACCGCGGCATGCTCCACCGGGAACTCACCGAGTCGGCCACCCGCGAGGAGGCGGCGTTCGTGGCCTCCCGCACGTTCGACGCGCACCTGTCGGCGAACCGCATGTGCGAGGTGGGGATGGACCACACGACGGGCCGCGGCTACCGCTCCGCGCTGCTGGAACTGGAGCGTGCGACCCGTGACCGCGCCGCCGACGAAGGCGGCGCGGCGGTCAGGCCTTGAGGTCCGCCTTGTCGCCCATGACCACGACCGGGTGCTGGTCGGGGTCGAGGGTGCGCAGCAGGTATTCCATACCGGACTTGGGCAGGCTCACGCAGGCCGAGGTGCCACTGCCGTGGTCCAGGTGCAGCCAGATGCCGCCGCCCTTCTCGTCACCCCAGGGGCGGGTGCCGTCGTCCGGCGGATTGCCCTTGAGGCGGTTGTAGTCGATGGCGATGACGTAGTCGAAGTCGTGCCAGTGCGACTTCGCCCAGTAGTGCGGTGCCTGGAAGTCCTCCGACTGCGTGTACGGCAGCCGGGCGCCCGGGTCGTCGAGCACCCCGCCCGCGTCGCTGAGCGTGTACACACCCACGGGACTGCGCTTGTCGTCCTCGTGGTGGTCGGTCGTCCAGCCCTTCTTGCCGTTGTGCGCGGCCCAGCTGATGGTCTTCTTCCAGTTCTTGCCGGACTTCGTGTACAGCACGGCGGTGGACGTCGCCGAGTCCTTGCCCTCGCCGTAGACCGCCAGAACCTGCCCGGAGTCGGACGGGATCTTGTTCTGGAGCCGGTCACCCACGTCCGGGATGCGGGTCGGGTCCGCGGGGGGAGCGCTGGTGCGGGCCGCCTGTCCGGCCGATCCCGCGTTCCCCTTCACGTCCTTCGACCCGCCGTCCGCCGAGCCACCACAGGCCGCGAGACCGACGGCGAGGGTCCCGCAGGTCACTGCGGCGAGCCCCGTACGCATCGCACCGTTCATTCGCATGCCGTCCATCCTCGCACCACGTAGCTGACGAATCGTCCTCTCCCGCTCCCCGGCCAGTCGCGGCCGATCAGGCCGGATCCATGCTCCCGGCCGGAAAATCGTTTGCCTTCCACCACGTTACGACGCGAACCTTTCACGGTTTGCTGCCGGTCTCCGCGACCGGTCGCCACCGGTCTCCACGACCGGGGTGCGCCGCTCTCCACGACCGGCGGGCTGCCGGAGACCGGCGGCTCCTCCTCGCCCGCCTGACACGAGCCACTGGGACGTCATGCAGATCCAAGACCTTCCGTATCCCGACCCGGGTGTGCCGGACGCCCGCTCGGGTCCCCGATTCCTGTGGTGGCTCGGCCGGAATCAGCTGGGCGGACAGTTCAAGGCGCTGGCGTGGGGCCTGCTGCACTTCGTGGCTGTCTCCGCCCTGCCGTTCTGTGTGGGGATGGCCGTCCAGGCCGTCATCGACCGCTCCGGCACCCGGCTCGCCCTGACCGGTGGGCTCATGGCGCTGTGCGGCGCCTGCATCGCCCTCGGCGAGACCATGCTGCACCGCACCGCGGTCACCAACTGGATCACCGCTGCCGCGCGCGTCCAGCAACTGCTGGCCCGCAGGACCGCCCTGCTGGGCTCGGCGTTGACACGGCGCGTCGCGGCGGGCGAGGTCGTCGCCGTGTCGACCGGCGACGTCGAGAAGATCGGCTGGTTCGTCGAGGCGGTGTCCCGGTTCACGGCGGCCGCCCTGACGGTGGTGCTGGTCTGCGTCGGCCTGGTCGTCTACCAGCCGGCACTCGGCGTCATCGTCGCCGTCGGCGTGCCGGTCCTCGCCCTCGCCGTACTGCCCCTCCTGCCCCGCGCCACCGGACGGGCCGACGTCCAGCGGGAGAAGGCGGGGCGCGCCACCGAACTGGCCTCCGACACCGTCGCGGGCCTGCGGGTCCTGCGCGGCATCGGCGGCGAGGAGCTCTTCCTCGACCGCTACCGCCGCGCCTCCCAGGAAGTGCGCCACGCCGCCGTGCGCAGCGCCCGCATGTGGTCCCTGATCGCCGCGATCCAGGTGCTGCTGCCGGGTCTGCTGATGATCGCCGTCGTCTGGCGCGGCGTGCTGCTGGCCCGCGACGGACGGATCGAGGTCGGCGAACTCGTCACCGTGTACAGCGCCGTCATGCTGCTCACCTATCCTCTGCGGCACTTCGAGGAGATCGCGATGGCCTGGTCGTTCTCGCGCCCGTCCGCCAAGCGGGCCGCACGCGTCCTGGCCCTCGACCGCGCCATGGACAGTGACGGCTCACGGGCGGCGCAGGCGCCGTCCGGTGATCTGTACGACCCCGCGACCGGTCTGCTCGCTCCGGCCGGCCGGCTGACCGCCGTGGTGTGCGGCGACCCGGACGTCGCGGGCCTGCTCGCCGAGCGCCTCGGCGGCCATCCGTCCGAGCGGACCGCCGAGGCCGGCGTCGAGGGGGCCGTGTCCAACGGCTCGGTGCTTCTCGGGAACGTGCCGCTGGACGAACTGCCCCTCGACTCCGCACGCACCGCCGTCCTCGTCCAGGACAAGGACCCGGTGCTGCTGTCCGGCTCCCTGCGGGAGCTGCTCGACGTGCCCGCCTCGGGGCTCGTCAGTGCCGCCTCGGCGCTGGAGGCCGCGCAGTGCGGTGACGTACTGGACGCCCTCACCCAGGGTTCGCTGGATACCGACGATCCGATGGACGCACGCATCACCGAGCGCGGACGCTCCCTGTCGGGCGGCCAGCGCCAGCGACTCGCGCTGGCCCGGTCGCTGATCACCGACCCGGAGGTGCTCGTCCTGGACGAACCGACGTCCGCGGTCGACTCGCACACCGAGGCCCGGATCGCCGAGGGGCTGCGGTCCCTGCGGGCCGGGCGGACGACGGTCGTGTTCACCTCGTCGCCCCTGCTCCTCGACCACGCGGACCGGGTGGTCCTCGTCCACGAGGGCCGGGTCGCCGCGGTCGGAGCGCACCGCCAACTGGTGCGCGACGAGCCGCTGTACCGGGCCGTGGTGACGCGGGAGACCGAGGAGGAAGCCGCCACCAAGGTGGCTTCACGGACCTCCCTGGGCGCTGTGACCCCCGACGACGAAGCCGTGCTGAACGGCGTACTGGAAGAAATCGAGGAGACCGCATGATCGGCGTGGCGCCCCCGGCCTACGACCCGGCCGCCCCGACGACGGCGACCACCCTGCCCGTCGGCGCGCCCGCCACCGTACGCGCCTACGTGACCGACCTGTTCCGACGTCATCGCACGGCGTTCCTCCTGCTCGTCGGCGTCAACACCGTGGCCGTCGTGGCCTCGATGGCCGGGCCCTATCTGCTGGGCGCGGTCGTCGAACGGGTGACGGACCACACGCGTGACCTCCATCTGGAGCGCACCGCCGCCCTGTTCGTCGTCGCGCTCGTCGTCCAGGCCGTGTTCGTGCGGCAGGTGCGCCTGCGCGGTGCCGTGCTGGGCGAGCGCATGCTGGCCGACCTGCGCGAGGACTTCCTCGTGCGGTCGGTCGGACTGCCGCCCGGCGTGCTGGAACGCGCCGGGACGGGCGACCTGCTGTCGCGCATCACCACCGACATCGACCGGCTCGCCAACGCCATGCGGGAGGCCGTTCCGCAGCTGGCCATCGGTGTGGTGTGGGCGGCACTGCTGCTCGGCGGACTCACCGTCACGGCACCGGCGCTCGCACCCGCGGTCCTGATCGCCGTCCCCCTGCTGGTCGTCGGCTGCCGCTGGTACTTCAAGCGGGCACCGGCCGCCTACCGGTCGGAGGCCGCGGGCTACGCGGCCGTCGCCGCCGTCCTCGCCGAGACCGTCGACGCCGGACGCACGGTCGAGTCCCACCGGCTGGGCAGACGTCGCATCGACCTCTCGGACCGCCGCGTGAAGGAATGGACGGCGTGGGAGCGGTACACGCTCTGGCTGCGGTCCGTGCTCTTCCCCATCGTCAACATCACCCATGTGACGGTGCTCTGCTCGGTCCTGATGGTCGGCGGGGTCTTCGCCCTCCACGGCTGGATCGGAGTGGGCCAGCTCACGACGGGTGCGCTCATCGCGCAGATGCTCGTCGACCCGGTGGGGCTGATCCTGCGCTGGTACGACGAGCTGCAGGTCGCCCAGGTCTCGCTGGCCCGTCTCGTCGGTGTCCGGGACATCGAGCCCGCCGCAGGCGATCCCGGCGTGGCACCGGACGGACGTGACGTCCACGCGGACGGGGTCCACTTCGGCTACCGGGCCGGCGTCGACGTGCTCCGTGACGTCACCCTGGCCGTCCCACCCGGGACCCGGGTGGCGCTCGTCGGCCCGTCCGGCGCGGGCAAGTCCACGCTGGGCCGGCTGCTCGCCGGGATCTACGCACCCCGGGACGGCCGGATCACCCTCGGCGGCGCGGAACTGTCCCGGATGCCCGCCGAGGAGGTTCGCTCGCACGTGGCCCTCGTCAACCAGGAGCACCACGTCTTCGTGGGTTCCCTGCGCGACAACCTGCTGCTGGCCCTCCCCCGCGCCCGGCA
This sequence comes from Streptomyces sp. M41(2017), assembly GCF_002078175.1. Classification (GTDB taxonomy): domain Bacteria; phylum Actinomycetota; class Actinomycetes; order Streptomycetales; family Streptomycetaceae; genus Streptomyces. The sequence continues at coordinate 1,306,832 of NZ_MWFK01000002.1, forward strand.
GGGTCCGGCCGCGGGCACGCCCACGGACGCCCCTGTCGACTCCGCCGGCGTCGACGCCTCCGTCGAGGCCCGGTTGTGGGCGGCCCTCGGAGCGGTGGACGCCGACGGCTGGGCCCAGGCACTGGACGACGGGCTGGACACCGAGGTGGGGTCGGGCGGGTTCGCGCTCACCCCCGCGCAGGCCCAGCAGATCGCCCTCGCCCGGCTGGTCCTCGCGGACCCGCACACGCTGGTCCTGGACGAGGCGACCTCGCTCCTTGACCCTCGTGCGGCGCGCCATCTGGAACGCTCGCTGGCCCGGGTCCTGGAGGGCCGCACCGTCATCGCGATCGCACACCGGCTCCACACGGCCCATGACGCGGATGTCATCGCCGTCGTCGAGAACGGCCGGATCAGCGAGCTGGGCAGCCACGACCAGCTGGTCGCCGCCGACGGCGCCTACGCGGCCCTGTGGCGGTCCTGGCACGGGTGAGTCGGGGGCCGGCGAGTCGGGGTCTTGCCAGTCGGGGGTGAGTGAGACGGGCGCGGGCAGTCCGCAGGGCTCGGGGCCGGCCCGCCCCGGGGTGGCTGGGGGCGGGCCGGCGCCGACAGGACGCGGTCGGGAGGAGCGGGCCTCCCCGGGGTGGGCCTGCCTCACCGGCGTGCGGCACGGACGGGACGCTCGGCAGGGAAGTGCACGGCCCGGGCGCCACGGACCGGGGCGATCCTCCTGGCGTCGGCCGCCCGGGCGGCCGGCGTCCTGATTCAGGGCGGGAGCGGGACCCCGCCTGCCTCTGGAGCCCTGCTGCGACCCGCGCCCTACCGCGTCGACGGCCCCTGCGGCACCGCAGGTCCGCCCCTGTGGCGTTGCGCGGTGCCGAAGGGGGATGGAAGGCTGGATGTGGACACCCGCTCGGGGGACCTCCGGGAACCACCCGGTTCGCGTGGGGCGACAGCCGTGTCCCGTGGCCCGCGTGCCCGTCGTCGGTTTCGGCGGCGCCGGTCCCGTCCGCACCCCCTGGAGGTACTCGTGGACAGCGCCGACGGTTGGGGAGACGAGGTCTACCAGCCCGACGGATCCGAGGTACAGGACGACGCGGGGCTGCTCGACGCGGAGGACACTCTCACCACCGACGGCGTCGACGACCCCCTGGACCGCGGCTGGTCCCCGCCCGAGCGGCCCTGGGCGGTGGAACACCAGGGTGTGACCGCGTCGGAGGCCGTCGCCGGCGAAACCCTTGACGAGCGTCTCGCCGAGGAGCTGCCCGACGTCACCGCGTCGGACGGCGACGGCATCGGTGACTGCGAGGACACCGACGGCGAGCCTCTCGACGACGAGGTCGGCGACCGCCGCTCGGGCCGTCTGGTGGCACCGGACGAGGGGGCGCACGAGGATGAGGAGAGCGGGCTCATCGCGACGGACATCGGTATCGACGGCGCCGCGGCCTCGGCCGAGGAGGCCGCCATGCACATCGTCGACGAGGACTCCGTGTCCGGCTGACCGGCGCCCGGCCCAGGTCACTGCCCCGAAGGAGCATCCATGCAGCAGGACAAGCAGCCCGACTACCACGCCGTGGTCTTCCGCGACCGCAGCGCCGGTTACGCCTTCCTCACCCGGTCCACCGCCACGAGCGAGCGCACCATCGAGTGGGACGACGGGGAGACCTATCCGGTCGTGGACGTGGAGATCTCCTCGGAGAGCCACCCGTTCTACACGGGCAAGGCCCGCACCGTGGACTCCGAGGGCCGCGTCGCCCAGTTCGAGCGTCGGTACGGAGGCGGCGGACAGGGCTCCGACGGAGCCGGGAACGCCTGAGCCGTGCCGGCCTCCCGAGGGAGTCCGGCTCAGATGAAGTTCATCGCGGCCGCGCAGCCCACGCCGCCCAGCAGCATGAAGGCGGGCATCAGCACCTTGAGCTCGACCCAGCTGCCGGCGCGGAACCGCATCACCTTGGGCGGCCCGATCGGGTACCAGCGCTTGCGACCGACCGGGATGGGCCACAGGATCGGGCAGCCGGACACCGTGAGCGCGTCCCCGATGTCGTGAACGAGCGCGCCGAGGACGATCGGCAGGCCGAGCCACAGGTACTCCTGCCCGGGCGAGGTGAACAGCCAGTCCGAGCCGTTGCCCGGCTTGTCCAGGATTCCGGCGAGGATCCAGGCGCTCGTCGCGGCGAGGAGCCAGACCAGCACATCGCTGCTCGACCCGCGGGCGGCCCGCCACAGCAGGCCCTCGATGGCGAGGACCATGTGGACGAAGAGGAGGGCGAGGACCGCCCAGCGGCCGCCGGTGATCGCCAGCACGGAGGCTCCGGCGCCTATGAGCACGGCCCACAGCCAGGTGTGCGTCAGTGTGCGGTGGCCGCCGGAGCGCCGGGGATCGCCCTGCTTCCTGGTTCCCTTGTAGACGGCGTACGACAGCTTGTCGACGATCTCGCACAGGCCCCGCGACAGGGGTCCGAAGGCGCGCGAGATGGTGGCCGCCTTGTGGTCGAGGTCCGGGGCGAGCGCGGCACCGGCGCAGATCAGCGCGCCGACCAACAGGACCGGCCAGGGCATGGTGTGACCGGCCGCGGCGGCGGCCGCTCCGACGCCGAGCCAGGCCGCGGCTCCCGACAGTGAGTGTGCTGGTCCCATCATGGCCGTTCCCCGCCCCATTCCTCTTGTGCCGCTGCCCAGTTGCCCGTGCCCGCTGACGCGTCGTCGGCGACACAGCGTAGCGTTCGTGATCATCGGACCGGCATCCGATTCCCCCATAGCGTGCGTCGGCAGGCAAGATGGGTGCGTGACCCTCATCGATCAGCTGCCGCAGACCGCAGACCCCGACGCCCTTTACGAAGCCTTCGAGTCGTGGGCCGGGGAACGCGGTCTCACGCTCTACCCCCACCAGGAGGAGGCGCTGATCGAGGTGGTCTCGGGGGCGAACGTGATCGTCTCCACGCCCACCGGGTCGGGCAAGAGCATGATCGCCGCGGGCGCGCACTTCGCCGCGCTCGCCCGGGACGAGGTCACCTTCTACACGGCGCCGATCAAGGCGCTGGTCTCGGAGAAGTTCTTCGAGCTGTGCAAGATGTTCGGCACCGAGAACGTCGGCATGCTCACCGGCGACGCGTCCGTGAACGCCGACGCTCCGGTCATCTGCTGCACGGCCGAGGTGCTCGCCTCCATCGCGCTGCGGGACGGCAAGCAGGCCGACGTGGGCCAGGTCGTCATGGACGAGTTCCACTTCTACGCCGAGGGCGACCGCGGCTGGGCCTGGCAGATCCCGATCCTGGAACTCCCCCAGGCGCAGTTCATCCTCATGTCGGCGACGCTCGGTGACGTCGCGATGTTCGAGAAGGACCTCACGCGGCGCACCGGACGTCCCACCTCGGTGGTCCGCTCCGCGACCCGGCCGGTCCCGCTCTCCTACGAGTACGTCCTCACTCCGCTGACGGAGACGCTCACCGAGCTGCTCGCCACGAAGCAGGCCCCGGTCTACATCGTGCACTTCACTCAGGCGCAGGCCGTGGAGCGGGCGCAGGCGCTGATGAGCATCAACATGTGCACGCGTGAGGAGAAGGACCAGATCGCGGCACTGATCGGCAACTTCCGCTTCACCACCAAATTCGGCCAGAACCTCTCGCGTTACGTCCGGCACGGCATCGGTGTGCACCACGCCGGCATGCTGCCCAAGTACCGGCGCCTGGTGGAGAAGCTGGCCCAGGCCGGTCTTCTGAAGGTCATCTGTGGCACGGACACGCTGGGGGTGGGCGTCAACGTCCCCATCCGCACCGTGCTGTTCACCGCGCTCACGAAGTACGACGGCACCCGGGTCCGGACGCTGCGGGCGCGCGAGTTCCACCAGATCGCCGGACGCGCCGGGCGGGCGGGCTTCGACACGGCGGGTTACGTCGTGGCGCAGGCGCCGGAGCACGTCATCGAGAACGAGAAGTCGCTCGCGAAGGCGGGCGACGACCCGAAGAAGCGCCGCAAGGTGGTGCGCAAGAAGGCTCCCGAGGGCTTCGTCGGGTGGACGGACAGCACTTTCGAGAAGCTCATCGCATCCGATCCCGAGCCGCTGACCTCGCGCTTCCGCGTGACGCACACGATGCTGCTGTCGGTGATCGCCCGGCCCGGCAACGCCTTCGACGCCATGCGCCATCTCCTCGAGGACAACCACGAGCCGCGCAAGCAGCAGCTTCGCCATATCCGGCGGGCGATCGCCATCTACCGCTCGCTTCTCGACGGCGGCATCGTCGAGAAGCTCGACGAGCCCGACCCGACCGGCCGCATCGTGCGCCTCACCGTCGACCTTCAGCAGGACTTCGCGCTCAACCAGCCCCTGTCGACGTTCGCGCTCGCCGCGTTCGACCTTCTGGAGCCCGAGTCGCCGTCCTACGCCCTCGACATGGTCTCGGTCGTGGAGTCCACGCTGGACGACCCGCGACAGATCCTCGCGGCGCAGCAGAACAAGGCCCGTGGCGAGGCCGTGGCCGCGATGAAGGCCGACGGTGTGGAGTACGAGGAGCGCATGGAGCGGCTCCAGGACGTGTCGTACCCCAAGCCCATGGAAGAACTGCTCTTCCACGCGTACAACGTGTACCGCAAGAGCCACCCGTGGGTCGGTGACCATCCTCTGTCGCCGAAGTCCATCATTCGCGACATGTACGAACGGGCCATGACCTTCACGGAGTTCGTGTCCTTCTACGAACTCGCCCGCACCGAGGGCATCGTGCTGCGCTACCTGGCGAGTGCCTACAAGGCGCTCGAGCACACCGTCCCGGACGACCTGAAGTCCGAGGACCTGGAGGACCTGATCGCCTGGCTGGGCGAGTTGGTGCGCCAGGTCGACTCCAGCCTTCTCGACGAGTGGGAGCAGCTCGCCAATCCCGAGGTGATGACGGCGGAGGAGGCGCAGGAGAAGGCCGATCAGGTCAAGCCGGTCACCGCGAACGCCCGTGCTTTCCGTGTCCTCGTCCGCAACGCGATGTTCCGCAGGGTGGAACTGGCCGCTCTCGACCACGTCCGCGAGCTCGGCGAGCTGGACGCCGACGCCGGCTGGGACGCCGACGCGTGGGGCGACGCGATGGACAAGTACTGGGACGAGTACGAGGACCTCGGTACCGGTCCCGACGCTCGCGGCCCGAAGCTGCTGTCGATCGTCGAGGAGCCGCAGAACGGTCTGTGGCGTGTCCGCCAGACCTTCGCCGATCCGAACGGCGATCACGACTGGGGCATCAGTGCGGAGGTCGACCTGGTGGCCTCCGACGCGGAAGGCCGTGCCATCGTCAAGGTCACCGACGTCGGCCAGCTGTGAGCACGGGAGAGAACCAGCGATGACGAATCCTGCCGAGAGACTCGTCGACCTGCTCGACCTGGAGCAGATCGAGGTCAACATCTTCCGGGGCCGCAGTCCGCAGGAGTCCCTCCAGCGGGTCTTCGGCGGACAGGTGGCGGGCCAGGCGCTGGTGGCCGCCGGCCGCACCACCGAGGGCGACCGGCCGGTGCACTCGCTGCACGCGTACTTCCTGCGCCCCGGCCGGCCGGGTGTGCCGATCGTGTACCAGGTCGAACGGGTGCGGGACGGGCGGTCGTTCACGACCCGCCGGGTCACCGCGGTGCAGCAGGGCCGCACGATCTTCAATCTCACCGCCTCCTTTCACAAGCCTGAGGAAGGGAGCTTCGAGCACCAGTTGCCGCCGGCCCGTGTGGTGCCGGACCCCGAGTCCCTGCCGACGGTGTCGCAGGAGATCAAGGAGCATCTGGGGGCTCTGCCCGAAGCGTTGGAGCGCATGGCGCGGCGTCAGCCGTTCGACATCCGCTATGTGGACCGGTTGCGCTGGACGCCCGAGGAGACGAAGGGCGCCGAGCCGCGCAGCGCGGTGTGGATGCGTGCCGTCGGCCCGCTGGGCGACGACCCGCTCGTGCACACCTGTGCTCTCACCTACGCGAGCGACATGACCCTCCTGGACGCCGTCCGGATCCCGGTGGAACCGCTGTGGGGTCCGCGTGGCTTCGACATGGCGTCGCTGGATCACGCCATGTGGTTCCACCGGCCGTTCCGTGCGGACGAGTGGTTCCTCTACGACCAGGAGTCCCCCATCGCGACGGGCGGACGTGGGCTGGCCCGCGGCCGCATCTACGACCAGGAGGGGCACCTGCTCGTCTCGGTCGTCCAGGAAGGCCTGTTCAGGGCGCTGTAGGCAGGTTCGCGTCCGCGTTCCTGCGGCGCAGCCACCCGAGGAGCCTCCGCGAGCGGGCGACGTCCGGCTCGTCGGTGGCGTCGGTCGTGCGGGCGGGTGCCGGTGGCCGGTCCTGGCGAGTGGCCGGCATCGGCGGGACCGCGGACACACCGGGTCGGGGTGCGGGCCGATTTTCCCGTGCCTCGGAGAGGGTCTGGCGCAGGTCGGCCCGGAGCCACCCGATCTCGTCGGGATCGTCCGCCGTCATGATGCGCTCGGCGATCAGCGCCGAGGGCGAGTCCGGAGCCGCGCCGGAAGCCCGGTCGGGCCGGAGACGATTGAGGTACGCGCGCTCGTAGGGGTCCCGTGCGACCTCGGCGACCGCAGCGGGGGCGAGCAACGACGCCACGACAGCGGCACGAGCCCAGGGATCCTCGGACTGCCGGAGCTGGAAACCCAGGTGGCGTCCGCGCCAGTTGCGGGGCCGGAGATCGACGCCTTCTTCGAGCTGACCGCGGAGTCCTTCGGGCGTCCGGCCCTTCATCAACGGGGCGTGCTTCTCGTCGGCGGCGAACTGCCGCAATTCTTCGGCGAGATACAGCCAGACAATCGCCCGGTATCGGTTCAAATAGAACTTTACGGGCACCACGAGGCCCAGGCGGGCGAGGCGGGTGAACCGCGTGGTCGTCATACCCATGAGCGCGGCGCCCTCCGTGGTACCGACCGCCTTCACCCGCTCGTGCAGGGTCTCGGGGAAGCCGGCCTCGGAACGCAGCCGGTCGATCTCGGCGCGGGCGACCCTGCGTCCCCCGCCTCCCTCGTCGGGGAGGGTGCGCACGCAGCCGAGGTGCACGGCCAGGTCGAACTCTCCGCGCCTGAGTTCCAGTTCTCGCGCGGCGCGGCCGAGCGATGCGGTGGCGGACTGGGTGATGGTGCTGCCGGCGGTCATGACGGTTCTCCCCCGTGGAGTCGGATGCTCGCGCCGTGTGCGCTCGCCTCGGAAAAAACCGTATCCGGCCGGACGGACATCGCGGCGAGCCTGTGGAAAACTCTGACCGCGACGACGAAGCAGCAGGTCAGAGGTCTGTGGCGGGCCTGCTGCCCGGCAGTCGCGCGTCCACGCCGAGGTGCTCACCGACCCGGTTCACCAGCAACGTCATCTCGTACGCGACCTGACCGATGTCCGCCTCCGCACCGCTGAGCACGCACAGACAGCTGCCCGCGCCGGCCGCAGTGACGAAGAGCACGGCGTCGTCGAACTCGACCATCGTCTGCCGTACGTGCCCGGCGCCGAAGTGGCGTCCGGAGCCCTTGGCGAGGCTGTGCAGTCCCGACGAGACGGCGGCGAGGTGTTCGGCGTCCTCGCGTCGCAGCCCCGTGCTCGCGCCGGTCACCAGCCCGTCGTTCGAGAGCACGAGGGCGTGCCGGACGTGTTCGACCCGCTGGGTGAGGTCGTCCAGCAGCCAGCCAAGTCCCGTGTTCTGTGCCATGATCCGGTCTCCCCGTGTGTCGTTTCCCCCCGACCGGAGGATTCGCCCAGCAAGCCTTCCCCACTGCCGCCCTCCGGGCAAGGAGGATGGGCGGCATGGCAGAGAAGATGACCGACGAGCAGTGGCGAGCGTTCGTCTCGCAGGGAACCCGCACGGGGAAGCTGTCCACCGTCCGGGCCGACGGCAGTCCGCACGTGGCACCGATCTGGTTCGTGCTGGACGGCGAGGACCTGGTGTTCAACACCGCGAAGGACAGCGTGAAGGGGAAGAACCTGGCGCGGGACGGCCGGGTCGCCCTGTGCGTGGACGACGACCGGCCGCCCTTCGCCTTCGTGGTGCTGGAGGGCCGGGCCGTGTTGTCGGAGGATGTCGACGATCTGCGGCACTGGGCCGCCCGGATCGGCGGCCGTTACATGGGCGAGGACCGCGCCGAGGAGTTCGGCAGGCGCAACGGCGTACCCGGTGAACTGCTCGTCCGCCTGCGGATCGAGAAGGTCCTGGCCTTCGCCGCGGTGGCCGACTGAGCGGTCACGACCCGGACGACAGAAGCGGCCGGCCTCGGCCTCAACCGACCGAGTCGAGGAGCCGGGCGGTGTGGACCCGCCCGGCGTACTCGACGAGCCGGATCAGCACCTCCTTGCCGGAGTCGCGATCACGGGCGTCGCAGAGCACGACCGGGGTGCCCCGGTCGAGGTCGAGGGCGCGGGAGACATCCTGAGCGCCGTACGCGCGTGCGTCGGCGAAGCAGTTGACGGCCACCACGAACGGGATGTGCCGGTGCTCGAAGTAGTCGACCGCCGGGAAGCAGTCCTCCAGCCGTCGGGTGTCCGCCAGGACGACCGCGCCCAGGGCGCCCGTCGACAACTCGTCCCACAGGAACCAGAAGCGGTCCTGGCCGGGCGTCCCGAAAAGGTAGAGCGAGAGGCCCGACCTGATGGTGATGCGCCCGAAGTCCATGGCGACGGTCGTGGTGACCTTCTGGTCCACTCCGCCGGTGTCGTCCACCGACTGGCCGGCCTCGCTCAGCAGTTCCTCGGTACGCAGCGGCCTGATCTCGCTGACGGCGCCCACCAGGGTGGTCTTCCCCACGCCGAATCCGCCCGCGACCAGTATCTTCAACGCCAGGGCGGAGGTGTCGCCACCCGAGGCGTCGGAGTTCTCGGAGACCATCGATCACTTCTCTCGGGAGTGTCGACCACCGTCGACGTCGGTACCTCTGGGTCATCTAGAGCGCCCTCAGTCCCTCGATCACCTCGCGGAGGATGCGCTCGTCGGGCAGTTGTGCGGGCGGTACGGGGCGGCTGACGGTGACACAGCCGCGGTCCAGCAGGTCTCCCAGCAGCACCCTGACCACGCCCAGCGGAAGATCGGCGTCGGCGGCCAGCTCGGCGACGGACTGGGTTTCGGTACGGCACAGTTCGATCAGGGTCCGGTGTTCCGGTCCCAGGGAGGTGTCGTCGTCGGCCCCCGGGGCGCCCTCGTCGAGGGAGACCAGGGCGATCAGATCGAAGTGGACCCCGGTGGGGCCCGACTGGGTGCGGCCGCCCGTCATCGCGTAAGGACGGACGAGAGGCCCCGCCTCCTGGTCGTACCACTGGCTCCCGGGCTGTGCCGGGGCGCCCGACGTCTCCTCGGTCATCTGCTGCCGTCCTCGGTCAGCCGGCGGCGGGCGGCTGTGCGGCGGCGCGCGCGGGCGTGCGGAGGTGCTCGCCGACCCGTTTGACCAGGAGTGCCATCTCGTAGGCCACCAGGCCGATGTCCGCGGTGACCGCGGTCAGGACGGCGAGGCACGACCCGTCTCCCGCCGCGGCCACGAAGAGGAAGCCGTCGTCCATCTCCACCATCGTCTGGCGCACCCCGCCGACCCCGAAGTGGCGCCCCGCCCCCTTGGCCAAGCTGTGGAATCCGGAGGCGACGGCGGCGAGGTGCTCGGCGTCCTCGCGCCGCAGACCGGTGGACGCGCCCACCGCCAGGCCGTCGTTCGACAGCACCACGGCGTGTCGCACGTCGGCCGCACGCAGCACCATGTCGTCCAGCAGCCAGTCGAGTTCACCGGAGGGCTGGGCGGATCTCGTGCTCGGATCCTGGATCATGCGGAGTCTCCTTCGCTGCTGTCGCGGCCCGCTGTGGCATCGGGGGGCGCGGGGACGCCGGGTGACGTGCCGCCACCGCGTATCCAGCCGTCCCGGTAGGCGGTCATCCGCGCGCGTACGCGTTCGGGTGTGCGCTCGTCGTCCGTCGCGGACGGTGGTGGTTCCGCCGTCTCCGAGGCGCGCTGTCCGCGCAGTTGAGGTGCCAGGTGTGCCTGGCGTACCCGCCGTGGGAGTTCTTCGGAGGTCTCGGTCTCGTCGGCCGGGCGGTGCAGGCGGAGTGTCGCGACATTGGGCGGTGGCGTCTCCCGTGAGCCGTTCACGGGGCCTTCGGGCGCCGCTGCCACGGGCGGTATCAGTGCGGGGCGTTCGCCTGCTGTTCGGACGGCGTCCTGCTCCGGGACGGACGCCACGCGCGCGTACTCCCGTTCCACCGGCCTGTCGGTCTCGGCCTGTGCGGTGGATCGTTCCCTCGGGCCGCCGTCCAGGAGGGCGGTGGGCAGCAGGACCACCGCGGTGGTGCCGCCGTAGGGCGAGGTCCGCAATTGGACCTTGATGTTGTGCCGGGCAGAGAGTCTGCTGACCACGAAGAGGCCGAGCCGGTCGCTGTCGAACAGATCGAGTGCCTCGGACTGCTCGATGCGGCGATTGGCCTGGGCGAGTGTCTCCTTGCCCATGCCGAGGCCCCGGTCCTCGACCTCGATCACGTAGCCGTTGCCGACGGGTTCGCCGGTGATCCGGACGCGGGTGTGGGGCGGCGAGAACTGGGCGGCGTTCTCCACGACCTCCGCGAGGAGGTGGGTCAGGTCGGCGACCGCGGTCCCGATCACGGCAGCGTCGGGAAGCTGGCGCACCTCCACGCGCGCGTAGTCCTCGACTTCCGAGACGGCCGCCCTGACCACGTCGGTCAGCGAGACCGGCATCCGCCAGGCGCGGCCGGGTGCGGCTCCGGAGAGAATGATCAGGCTCTCCGCGTGGCGTCTCATCCTGGTGGTGAGGTGGTCGAGGCGGAACAGGTCGCTCAGCTCGTCGGGGTCGTCCGACCTGCGCTCCATGGTGTCCAGGAGGTTCAGCTGACGGTGCACGAGCACCTGGCTGCGCCGGGCGAGGTTGACGAAGACTCCGGAGATACCGCCAGCTAGTTCCGCGCGTTCGACGGCGGCACGCAGAGCGGCTCGGTGCACGGTGTTGAGCGCTTCGGCGACCTGGCCCGTCTCGTCGTCCGAGGGCTTTCCGAGGGGCGCTTCGGCACGCACGTCGACCGCTTCACCGGCCCGGAGGCGGCGCATGGCCTCGGGAAGTTTCCTGCGCGCGATGTCCAGGGCGCTGTCGCGGAGGCTGACCAGTTCGACGACGAGGTCGCGGCCGATGCGCACGGAGATGATCAGCGAGGCGATGCCCGCGGCGAGTCCGAAGAGGACCGCCGCGCCCGCGGGCGTGAGCAGGGCCCTCCCGAACGGGTCCGCCCGGTCCGCGACGGCCGCTTCGGTCGCGATCGTCCGCATACCGTCCTGCACACGTGCGTGAGCGATGTCCCAGGCCGATTCCGGCGCTGCCTCGACGGCCTTGATCCCCGGGCGGGCGGCCAGCACCTTGTCCTCGACCGTGCTCACGTCCAGGTAGGCGGCCCCCCGGGCCAGGTCCTTCCAAGCCGCGAGTTCGGGTCCTCGTAGATCCACCATGGCGGCATCCGTCAGAGCGCGGCGTGTGTCGACCGCGCCCGTGAAGAGGCGGAGCCGCTCACCGTCGAGTGTTCCGGCGAGCCGGGCCCCGCCGAGGACGGCGTCCTCCTGGGCGAGGGCTTCACCGGCCCGGGCGAACTCGAGCAGTACGCGCGCGTCGGAACTCATTCCCGCTTCGTCGACGCCGGAAAGCGCTCCCTCGACCCCGAAGGCGGTCGCGATGGCCTTCGTGTAGCGGTCGTACGTCTCGTCCCAGCCGGTGCGCCGGTCCAGTACGGAGGTGCGGAGCGACGTCAGGCTCCCCGCGTCGGTGACGAAGGCGTCGAGCCGTCGCGTGGCCGCCGCGGGGAGGTCTGCGCCGTCGGCGACGGTGTGGTCGTCGCCGAGGCGGAGTTTCCCGACGGCGCGGTCGGTCTGGCGGGAGAGGTTCCTGAACTCGCTGGACCGCGCCGTGGCGGGGTCGGTCGCGTAGCCGACCGCGGCGGCACGTTCTGCCTGGAGCGCGGCGACAGCGGCGTCGACGGGAGCACGCACGGTGGTGTCCACGCGTTGCAGTTGACGCAGCCGTGCGACGTCCTGAGCGGTGCCGACGGTGGCGAACGCCCACAACGCGAGCAGCGAGACGACCGGCACCATCAACAGGCTGACGACTTTGGCCCGCACGGTACGGGGCCGAAGGTGCCATCCCTCAAGGGGAGGGCGGGTCTGCGTCACAGCGTCGACGGCGGACACATCGAACTCGGGGCGCTCGTCCGCCGGCGGGCCCGCGTGGGCCCGGCGACCGCGGGCCCGTGGTGGCGGCTGGGCACCGGCTGTGGTGGATCTGCGGGGTGTACGCATGGCCTCCTCGATCGGAGAGTCGGGGCGGCCCTTCACGGCCGGATGCTGCCGAGCCCGCCGTCAGCGGGCGATGCTCTCGACCCGCCGCCGGACCGACGCGGACGCCTCGGGGCGTTCGGCCATCGGGGAGAGCGCGACGAATGCCGCGGTGAGGAAGAGGTAGGACCCGAGGCCGACGGCGAGGGGGAAGATGAACTGCATGGCCGTGGCCCCGGGCAGGGTGCCCGCGGCAGGGTGGACGCTCACGCTCACCGCCGCCATCCCGGTGTAGTGCATGCTGCTCACCGCTCCGCCCATGACGAGGGAGGCGACGGTGACCGCGACGGGCGACCTCGTGGAGAGCGCCGCCCACAGGGCGGCGGTCGCCGCCAGGACCGCCAGTGCGACGGAGAGTCCGACGAGTGCGGGGTCGTAGTGCACCTGGCCGTGCAGGCGCAGGGCCGCCATACCGAGGTAGTGCATGCTCGCGACGCCGAGCCCGGTGGTGAGCCCGCCGATGACGAACGCACGGCGCCGGTCGCGTCCGTAGCCGACGGCGAAGAGTCCGGCGCTCACGAACGCCATCGCGACGAGCAGGCTCAGGACGGTCAACGGCACGTTGTAGCGGATCTCCGTGCCGGTGACGCCGAAGCCGAGCATGGCCACGAAGTGCATCGTCCAGATGCCGCTGCCGATCGCGGAGGCGGCGGCGAGGAGCCAGTTGCGGCGCGACGAGCCGGTGGATGCGAGCGCGCGGACCGCGCAGCGCAGGCCGAGGGCGGCGCCGATGGAGGCCATCACGTACGACAGCACGGGGGTCAGCCATCCGAAGGCGGCGTGGTCCAGGTGTCCCATGGCCCAGGGACGCTAGTCGGCGCGCAGGGACACGAAGGGGGCGCGTTTCGAAAGCTGTTGCAATCTGGCGAAGGCGTGCGCCTCAGCGATCGCGTCGAGTTCGAACGTGTGCACCGCGTCGTCCTTCGTGTCGGTGAGGGATCATGCGGCACATGAGCGACGACCACACACACGTCCAGGAGTTCTTCGGCGCCCGCGCGGCCGACTGGGACACGCGGTTCCCCGACGACGGCCCCGCGTACGAGGCGGCGGTGTCCGACATGGGGTTGCGCCCGGGTGACCGGGTGCTCGACGCGGGCTGCGGAACCGGACGCGCCCTGCCGCCGCTGAAGGCCGTCGTGGGCGCCTCCGGCGTGGTTGTCGGGGCCGATCTGACCTGGGCCATGCTGGAGGCCGCCGTGCGGGCCGGACGCGACCGCGACGGACACCTGCTGCTCACCGACGTCGCCGCCCTGCCGCTGCGTTCGGAGTCACTGGACGCGGTGTTCGCGGCCGGACTCGTGGCTCACCTGCCGAACCCTGCCGAGAATCTGCGGGAGTTGGCGCGGGTGGTGCGACCCGGCGGCACGCTGGCGCTGTTCCATCCGATCGGGCGGGCGGCCCTCGCGGCGCGCCAGGGTCGGCAGCTCGCCCCGGAGGACCTGCGCGCGGAGTCCAACCTGGGCCCCCTGCTCGTCGATTCGGGCTGGGACATGACCTCGTACGCCGACGAGGACGCCCGCTTCCTGGCGCTCGCCGTGCGCAGAGGCTGAGGGGCGCCCTGGGATCGGCAGCCGGCGGTCAGTGCGTACCGGCGAGAACGGCGGCGAAGACGTCAGGGTTGTCGAACATGATGTTGTGACCCGCGCCCGGCACGGACACGACCCGCACGCCTGCCTCCTCCAGCGCCTGTGCGCCGAGGAGTTCGCCGTTGAGTTCGCCCTGAAGGTAGACGCGGTCGACGGCCATCCCGGTGAGCATCCGACGCATCGTCGGGACCGTGCCGCGCTGGAGCGCCAGCGCGGTGCGGTGCAGGGCACGCGGGTCGGCGAGGCGCATGGTCGCGGCCCAGGAGGCCCCGACCTTCTCGAGCACGCGCGCGTGTCCGCCGTTCTGCACGAAGTCGTCCTCCTCATAGGCGGCGATACCGCTGTCGCCCGTCGTGCCCGGCGGGTACGGGTCAAGGTTGGCCTCGACGAGGACGAGCCGGGAGACGAGGTCGGGCCGCCGGTGTGCGAGCACGACGGCGACCGCGCCCCCCATGCTGTGGGCGACGAGTTCCGCCCCGCCGACGTCGGCGCCGTCCAAGGCCGCGGCGAGAGCAGCCGCGTGATCCTCCAACGTGTAGCCGAAGCCCGCCGGCCGGTCACTGATGCCGTGCCCCGGCAGGTCGACGAACAGCGTTCTGCGGCCCGCGAGTTCGGGTCGGGCGGCGATGTGGGCGAAGTAGACCGTCGAGGCCGCCCCCAGACCGTGCACGTACACACGTGCGGGCCCCGTCCCCGGCGCCTCGATCCATCGGATCAGGCTTCCCTCGCTGTCGAACTCGGCCTGCCTCATCGGGCCCTCCCCATCAGCGCTTGTCATTCTTCCATCCGGAGCATACATCGGACCCGATGTATCAATGAAGCGATGTACCGCGAGAGTGCGAGAGGATGAGGTCATGCTGGAGCTGGCCATCCTCGGATTCCTCTGTGACACCCCGCTGCACGGCTACGAGCTGCGCAAGCGCATCACCGCCCTGACGGGGCACGTGAAGCCGGTGGCGGAGAGCACGCTGTATCCCGCCATCAAGCGACTGGAGAACGCGGGCCTGCTGGAACGCACCACGCAGCCCGGTTCCGTGGCCGCCCCTCGTCACGTCCTGACGCTCACCGAGGAGGGTGGTCGCGAGCTGCGCCGCCGGCTCGCGGAAGCCGCCGGGCGGGACATCAGCGACGAGAACAGGTGGTTCTCGGTGCTCGCCTTCCTGAGGCATCTGGAGGACCCGTCGGCGCAGGCGGCGGTGCTGCGCCGTCGGCTCGCGTTCCTGGAGGAGCCGGCGAGCTTCTTCTACGACGGTGAGCGACCGGTGCGGGCCGAGGAGTTGGACGACCCTTTCCGGCGAGGGATCCTCACCATCGCCCGGGCCACCAGCGATGCCGAACTGGCGTGGCTGCGGGCCACCCTCGGCTCACTGGACGCCGCGGACGGGTGAGACTCACTGGACGCCGCGGTCGGGTGAGACCGGGCAGGCGCACACCCGGAATCGGGGCAGGTCCCGCTTCCCCGGGCCACACCCCTTCTGTCTCCGCGCCTCCAACTCTACGTTGAGTAGCGGCAGATGAACGCTTGGCGACGACGATCGAGCACGGGAAGGCGGCCGGATGTCAGGCATGTTCGACAGGATCCGCACGATGGCGGGCAGGAAGGCGCGGGAACAGCGCGGTGGGGTCGGTCCCGCTACGGCCCGCGAGGGCGGGAAGCGCGGCCACAACCTTTTCGAGGCGGCCTCGGCGTATGTCTCCGCGTGCGCCGAGGACGATCAGGAGCGCATCGACGAGGCGGCCTCCTGGGTGTCGCCCGAGGCGCTCTCCTTCGGGGTGACGGAACTGGCCTGCCGGGCGGTCATCGCCCTCGCCCGGGAACGCGACGAGTCGCCCGGGACGGTCACGCGCTCGCTGCTCGGACTCCCCGCCGCCTGAAGCGGCCGGCCGCGCCGGGGGCGTTTCGCCCCTGTCCAGACGGATAACTGCAGCTCCGCATGTGTTTCAGGCCCGTGACAAGCGCCTTCCGGTCGCATTAGGGTGCGCCGACAGATGGACCGATCGGGAGGCTGGGATGGCCGGGACGGACGAAGAAGCCGTCACCACCGTGGACGAGGAAGCCGTCGCCACCGTGGACGACGACGCGCTGTACGTACTGACGGCGGTGCTGCTGACACCGGCGAAGTTCCCCAGCATGCTGGGGGACGACTATCCCGAGGCCTGTGCGACGCTCGGCCTCGCGCCGCTCGCCGAGGGGTACGGCCTGGTGCTCGGCCAGGACGGGGAGGGCGCGCGATGGACCGTCGTCATCGACGACGTGTCCCTGGTCGCCGTTGCCATCGCCTCCTGGGACTGCGGGATGGAGCACGAGCTGTCGCCGGACGAGCGGACGGTGGTCGCCGCGCTGCCCGGCTGGCCCCTCGAAGTGGCTGTCGCGGCCCCGGGCATCCCGGCCCCCCACGATCCGTCGACCGACCCCACGGAACGCCCTCCGCTGACCCCTCCGGACACCAGCACCTGGGGGCCCGCGCAGCGGCGTCTGGGCGCCGACGAGATCGCTCTCCAGTGGGCGATGTGGCGGGACCAGATCGACGACGGCGAATTCGCGTCCACGAACGGCGCGGAGCGGTCCGCCGGCGAGATGCAGGGCGAGGCCAATGGAGCCGCGGAAGACGATCCGGCCGGGCCGGAGAAGCACGGCGACGGCGAGGAACGCACGGCGGTCCGCCGCGTCCTGGCCGAGGCGCGCTCCTACGTGGACGCCCCTCCCCCGCTGGGCCGCGTGCGCTCGTCGTTCGCCACGGGAGATGCCCGGACCCTGCGCGCCGACGGTCCGGGCTGGTCTCTGGTCGCCAGGACGGACGACATCGCGTTCGTCCTCCTCGACGACGAGCCGGGCGAGGTCCTGCCGGTGGGGCGCGGACCGGAGCTGCCCGGCCTCCTTGAGGCCCTCGACAAGATGGCGGTACGCCCGAGCTGAGCGACGGCGCCACCGGGAGACCTGGTGACGCCGTCCTCGTCAGTTGTCCGCCACCCCGGTCCGCCGGCCCTCGTCGGTGCCGTCGAACGGAGTCCCGGCGCCCCTCAGCGGCCGATCTCCTTGCGGGTGACGCGGCGCAGCCTGCGCCGCTGCGAGGGGTCCAGGGCCAGGTACGCGGCCGCCGGAACGCCCAGCACGATCAGGAAGGCGGCCCACCAGGGCAGCCAGATCAACAGGATCAGGCCGACCGCCACACCCCCTGCGGCGATCTTCGCGTTCTTCGACATGTGTGTCGCCTCCTCCGCGGCTGCTGCCGCTCTCTGTCGTGAGAACGGGTCCCTGCGTCCCACGGTTCCGGACCGCGACCCTGATACGTCCCTGAGGTACGCCCCTTACTCGGCCCTGAGGGGCTCCCCGACCTCGTACATGTGGCGCAGGGCCTGCCGGTAGGAGTCGACGAGCCCGGTCTCAGCGTAGGCAATACCCACCTCGGCGCAGTACGCGCGCACCAGAGGCTGGACTCGGCGCAGGTGCGGGCGGGGCATGCTGGGGAACAGATGGTGCTCGATCTGGTAGTTGAGACCGCCGAGGAACCAGTCCGTGAGGACGCCGCCCCGGACGTTGCGCGACGTGAGGACCTGTCGGCGCAGATGTCCCCCATCGCTCGCCGTCCGGGTCGGGCATCTCCATGCCCTTGTGGTTGGGCGCGAAGGACATCCCGAGGTGCAGGCCGAACAGTGCCTGGTGAAGGGCCGCGAAGGCCAGGGCCTTGCCCGGGGACAGGACGGTGAGCAGCAGGGTCGCGTAGGCGACGACATGTGTGACGAGCAGCAGGGCCTCCACTGCACGCTCGCGTGGCGGCTGCCGGCGAAGGTCCCGGAATCCGTGGATCTTCAGGGCGATGCCTTCGAGGAGGGTCAGGGGGAAGAAGAGCCAGGCCTGGTTACGGGTGAGCCAGCGCCGGAATCCGGTCCGCTCGTGTGCCTGGCCGCTCGTGAAGACCAGGACGTCGGCGAGGACGTCGGGGTCCTTGTCGACGTGGTTGGGGTTGGCGTGGTGCCGGTTGTGTTTGTCGTTCCACCAGGCGTAGCTCATGCCGAGGAGCAGGTTGCCGTGGACCAGGCCGATGGCACGGCCGACCGCCTTGTCACCCGTGATCTGGGAGTGGCCCGCGTCGTGGCCTATGAACGCTGTACGAGCCCCCAGTACAGCGAGCAACGGCGCGAGGAGCAGGGTCCACCAGGAGTCTCCGACGAGGACGACGCCGGTGACCACGCCGGCCAGGCTCAACAGGTTCACGACGATCTCGCGCGCGTACCAGCCACGACGCCGGTCCAGCATTCCACGTTCCTTGACCTCGCGCAGGAGGGGTGCGAAATCGCTGCCGGGTGCAGCCCTCGCGCTCTCCCTGGGGGCGGGTTCTGCGAGGACGGCGGCGGTCTGGGCCATGGTGGGTCTCCGGTCTCTCGGGGCGGGCCGACCTGATCTCTCAGGAAGTGGGCTGACCTGATGAAACGTACGAATCGACGGCCTGCGGCAGCCATGGCGCCACCACCCCGTTCCGTGCGGGGGTTTCCCCCGGCCTCTCAGGGGGGTGGCACCCCTCTAGGGACCGGGGGCATCGCTCTTCGCCGGGCTGCGGTCTCGCGCGGTCAGGCCGGCGCCCGTCCGTGCCCGTCGTGCTGTACCCTCGGCGACTCGACTCAGTAGTCAAATTTGATGAATCCGAGGGATGCGTCATCGCTGTGCAGAGGATTCCCGCGGTCGACGCCGCCGAGATCTCCGAACTGGCCCGCTGCTGCGCCGTGTTCGTACCCGCCGATCCGCCGCGCTCGGGCAGCGTCGCGTTCTGGCGCCCGGACGGCGAGTCGCCCCCGTTGGTTGCTTCCGGCTCGGTCGGCGACCTGACGGTCGCCCTGCCCGTGGGGGACGGCGTCGAGGCCGTCTCGGTGCCCGCGGTGCTGCTGCCGGTGCGGGCCGCCCTGCCGGTCCTCACGCGCGCGCGTGCCGCGACGCAGGCGCACGGGTCGATTTCGTTCTGGGGCGCTGCCGGTGTGCTCGCCCTCCAGTTCGTTGCCCGCGGGCTCCTGCTGCCGGGAGTGACGGCCGACGACCACGACGCCTGGCGCGCCGGCCCGCTGAGCGCACGGGACCTGGAGCGCGTCCGTGAACTGGCCGCGGCGATGCCCCCGGAGGCACACGCCGTGCCGACGCGGGGCCCTTCCAGGGCGGCGGACGAGGACCCGGAGGCCATGGACGCTCCTGGTCCGGGGGACGGCCTCATGGCACCCTCGCGACTGGCCGATCCCGAAGGGCTCGTTCGAGCATTCCTGGACGCCGTCGCCGATGCCCTGCCGCGCTCCCCCGCGGCGGCGCTGGCAGCGGGCGGCCCGGCGTTCGCGGCGCCTGAACCCCGGCCGGTGCCGCAGCATCGCGCCTGGACCGCGGAGGTCGCGGAGACGCACGAGGCCGACGTGCGGATCTCACTGCGCGTCGAGGCGCAGACCCTCGTGTCGACCGGGCCGGAAGATCTTCCGCCGGCCTTCCGGGCCGTGGTCCAACTGCACAGCGCCCACGACCCCGCTCTCGTGGTGGACGCCGAAAGCGTGTGGGCCGGTTCCTCACCGTTCGGCCCACGTGCGCGGATGACCGCCCTGCTCGCCCTCCGCCGTGCAGCGAAGAGCTGGCCTGCGCTGACACCACTGCTGTCGGCCGCGGTTCCGGACGCGGTCGAACTCGTCGACGAGGAGGTCGGCGAACTCCTCGGAGCGGGCGGCCGGCTTCTGGCGCTCGCCGGTGTCGATGTGCACTGGCCCAAGGAGCTGGTGCGGAAGGTGACCGCCCGCGCGGTCGTCGGCCCTCACGCTCTCGGGGACGGCCCGCACGAGGGGCCGGCCGGCGACGAGGGATCACGCGACAGGACGGTCTCGGACGTGCCGTCCTTCCTGTCGGCGGACGCGTTGCTCTCGTTCGACTGGCGGTTCGCGCTCGGCGACCAGCAGCTCACACGACAGGAACTGGACCGGCTGGCCGAGGCGAAGCGGCCCATGGTGCGGCTGCGCGACCAGTGGGTTCTCGTCGACCCCGAGGAGGTCCGCCGGGCGCGGGAACGCCGGGACCGCAAGGTCACGCCCGTCGAGGCGCTGAGCGCCGCTCTGACGGGCTCCGCCGAGGTGGACGGCCACCGGGTCGCCGTGGAGCCCACGGGATGGTTGGCGACCCTGCGGGAGCGGCTGACCGACCCCGAGGCGCAGCGGCCGGTCGGGCAGCCCGCGGAACTGCGTGCCACGCTGCGCGACTACCAGTCGCGCGGCCTCAACTGGCTGGCCCGGATGACCTCTCTGGGACTGGGCGGCTGCCTGGCCGACGACATGGGTCTCGGCAAGACGATCACCCTGATCGCCCTGCACCTCCACCGGCAGGCGGACGCGTCGACCGCGGGCCCCACACTCGTGGTCTCTCCGGCCTCCCTGCTGGGCAACTGGCAGCGGGAGATCGAGCGCTTCGCCCCCGGCACCCCGGTACGCCGCTTCCACGGTGCCCGGCGGAGCCTGGAAGGCCTGTCCGACCGCGAGTTCGTCCTCACGACGTACGGCACGATGCGGCTCGACGCGCCCCGGCTCGGTGAGGCGCCCTGGGGTCTGGTGGTGGCGGACGAGGCCCAGCACGTCAAGAACCCCTACTCGGCGACCGCGCGGGCGCTGCGCACCATCGGCGCACGCGCACGCGTGGCGCTCACCGGAACTCCCGTGGAGAACAACCTCTCCGAGCTGTGGGCGATCCTGGACTGGACGACACCAGGTCTGCTCGGCCGGCTCGGCACCTTCCGCAGTCGCTACGCGCAGGCTGTCGAGGGCGGTCAGGACCCCGGGGCCGCCGACCGGCTCGCCCGGCTGGTCCGGCCGTTCCTGCTGCGCCGTCGCAAGTCGGACCCGGGCATCGCACCCGAGCTGCCGCCGAAGACCGAGACCGACCGCGCCGTGTCCCTCACCCCGGAACAGGCCGGCCTGTACGAGGCCGTGGTCCGCGAGACCCTCGCGGAGATCGCCGCCGCCGACAGCATGGCCCGGCGCGGTCTGATCGTGAAGCTGCTCACCGGGCTCAAGCAGATCTGCAACCATCCCGCGCAGTTCCTCAAGGAGGAGCGGCCCAGGATTCCCGGCCGGTCGGGCAAGTTGGAGCTGCTGGACGAACTCCTCGACACCATCCTCTCGGAGAGGGCGAGCGTGCTGGTCTTCACCCAGTACGTGCGGATGGCACGCCTCATCGAGCGCCATCTGGCGGAGCGCGGGGTGACGACTCAGTTCCTCCACGGCGGAACGCCCGTCCCGCAACGCGAGGCGATGGTGGAACGCTTCCAGGAGGGCGGGATCCCGGTCTTCCTGCTGTCGTTGAAGGCCGCCGGCACCGGGCTCAACCTGACGCGCGCGGAGCACGTCGTGCACTACGACCGCTGGTGGAACCCCGCCGTCGAGGCACAGGCCACGGACCGCGCGTACCGCATCGGCCAGAACCGGCCCGTGCAGGTGCACCGCATCATCGCCGAGGGGACCATCGAGGACCGCATCGCCGACATGCTGCGTCGCAAACAGCGGTTGGCGGACGCCGTCCTGAGCGCGGGTGAGGGGGCGCTCACCGAGCTGACCGACGCGGAACTGGCCGACCTGGTGGAGTTGCGAGGGGGCGCACGATGACGGATCGGGACGAGGAGCGTACGTTCGGAGCGCTGCCGCCCACGCGCGGGCGGAGCTTCGCGCAGACGTGGTGGGGCAAGGCCTGGCTGAGTGCCTTGGAGGACGCGGCATTGGACTCCGGGCAGGTGAAGACGGGCCGCAGGCTGGCACGCGCGGGAGCGGTGGGCACGGTCTCGGTACGGCCCGGACGCGTCACGGCGGTCGTCGAGGACCGCGACGGAACCGCTCACCGGGCGGACGTTCTGCTGCACGAACTTTCGCAGGAGCACTGGGATCTCTTCCTGGACATGGCCGCCGAGCGGTCCGGGCACGTCGCCGCGCTGCTCGACCGCGACGTGCCTCCCCACCTCGTCGAGGACGCGGCGGCCGCGGGGGTCGAACTCCTGCCGGGGCTGGGTGATCTGGACGCGGAATGCGAGTGCGGCGCCTGGGACCACTGCGGCCACACCGCCGCACTCTGCTACCAGGTGGCGTTGCTGCTCGATGAGGACCCTTTCGTGCTGCTCCTGCTGCGGGGGCGGGGTGAGCGGGCGCTCCTGGAAGCCCTCCAGGGACGCGTGGCGCAGCCCTCGGACGATCCTGGCGACATGGACGGAGGAGTGGACGCCCTGGAGGCCTATGCCACGGGTGACATCCTTCCGCCGCTTCCGGCCGACCCGGAGTGGCCCGAACAGCCCGGGACTCCGCCGTCCCTGGAGACCGAGGGCACACCTGCTGTCGGAGTCGATTCCGTCGCCCTGGAGTTCATCGCTCGCGCGGCGGCTCAGGAGGCGCACCGGCTGCTCGCCGAGGCGCTCGGCCGCGTACCCGTAGGGCGCAGCACCGCGCCGGAGACGTTGTCCCTCGTCCAGGATGCCGTTCGGCTGGCGGCGTGCGACCCGCCGGAGGGGGTCGCGGAGCGGCTGGCCGGTGGCTCGTGTCGGGAACGCGGGGAACTGGCTCTCGCGGTACGGGCCTGGCGGTACGGCGGTGTCTGCGCGCTCTCGGTCCTGGACGACGCGTGGGACGTCCGGGCGGAGTCCCTGTCACGCGCGCGTGCGGCTCTGCTCACCGCCTGGGACGAGGACGAGCGGCCCCGGCTGCGGGCGGACCGCAATCGCTGGACCGCGGTCGGCAGGGGCACGCAACTTCGTCTCGGCCGCGACGGCAGATGGTGGCCCTACCGCAAGGAAGGCGGCCGTTGGGCTCCGGCGGGGCCGGCCACGCACGACCCGGCGACCGCGCTCGCGATCGCCGAGGAAGACCCGACGACTGGTTGACGCCCGACGTTCACCTCGCTGTCGGACTTCGTTAGACGCCGGGGCCAACTCTGGCCGCTGTCAACGAACCCGTTTCCCAGGAGGCTCCATGTCCCCGCGCGCCGCCGGCAGACGCCCCATCCACCGCTCCGTCGCCGTCGGCGTGCCGCTCGCTCTGCTGGCGGCCTTCACGGTGGCCGGCACGGCGAACGCGACGTCAGGGCCGGCGCAGCCGAGGGTGACGCACACCGCGACCCTCGGCGACCTCCCTCTGGGGACGTTCAGCAACGGCCTGCTGCCCGGGACGGTGGACAACGACCGGGGCGTCGACCTCGGCGGCATCGGCAGTGACATCTACCCGACCGGCCGCAAGGGCGAGTTCTGGACGGTCACCGACCGCGGGCCCAACGGCCAGATCAAGGTGGACGGCGCCAAGCGCCGGACGTTCCCGGTGCCGGGCTTCGACCCGGCGATCGTCAGGATCCGGGTGAGCGGCGGGGCGGTGAAGGTGATCGACGCGATCCCGATCACCACGTCGTCCGGCAAGCCGGTCACCGGGCTCTCCAACCAGGCGGGACGCGACGAGGCGCCGTACTCCTTCGACGCGCGGACGCCGCTGCCGTACAACCCGAACGGCGTGGACACCGAGGGCATCGTGCGGGCTGCGGACGGGGCGTTCTGGCTCGTCGACGAGTACGGTCCGTCGCTGCTCCACGTCTCTGCGCGCGGGAAGGTTCTCACGCGCTACGTCCCCAGGGGACTGCACCTGACCGGCACGGACTACCCCGTCGTGGAGGCGCTGCCCGCGATTCTGCTGCACCGGAAGATCAACCGCGGTCTCGAAGGGCTCACGCAGCTTCCGGGCGGCGATCTGGTGATGGCCCTGCAGAGCCCGCTCTCCCTGCCGGACGGCGACGCGGGCGACACGTCCCGCACGACCCGTCTGCTGCGCTTCTCGCCCGGGAAGCGCTCCGTGACGGCCGAGTACGCGTACCGTTTCGACCCGGTGAACGTGGTGGACCCGAGCGAGGACGACACGTCCGAGCTGAAGATCTCCTCCGTGGTGGCGGTCGGCCCCGACCACCTGCTCGTCGAGGAGCGCACCGACAAGTCCGCTCGTCTGCACGAGGTACGGCTGACACGTCGCGCGGACATCCTGGGCGGCCCGTACGACCGTGACACCACGTCTCCGTCGCTGGAGCAGCTCGACGATCCGGCCACCGCGGGTGTTCCGGTGCTGGGCAAGCGTCTGGTCGTCGACCTGGGGACGGTCGCGGGGGTTCCCGGCAAGATCGAGGGCGTCGCGCGCGTGGACCGCGACACGCTCGCCCTCATCAACGACAACGACTTCGGCATGACGGACGGGTCGGGCGCGTTCGACGGGCAGGGCCGGCTCGTGGACAGCGGTATCGAGACGACGGTCACCTACGTGCGGCTGCCCCGCCGCATCTGATCGCGGGTCGTTCGATCTCGGTACGCGCGTGTGGACGATGGACAGCGACCACGCGCGCGTGCCGTTCGCCCGAACGGCGCTGTGAAGGGCTTCACTTGAGCCGGGCGGTGAGTCTGCCGGGCCCCTTGCCGACGTTCGCGGCCAGGCTGCAGGCCACGTTGTCGATACCGATCTTGTAGCTGCCGGTGTCGGGGTACTGCACGAGTGTGTTGCGCACCGTACCCGCCGCCTGAGCCGCCGCCTTGCGCTCCAGCGGCGCCTTGCACAGGGCCGACGCGGCCTTCTTGAGCGTGGCGTCCGTCGTATAGGTGCCGTTGAGTTCGGCGATCTTCACCACTTCGGCGTCGTGCGGCTCGGTGCACGAGCGTTTTGCCGCCTGGCCGGGAAGAGCGGCGTTGGTGTCGAAACAGTCGCCCTTCCGCAGCATGTAGTAGGGCACTTCGTCGGCCGCGAGGGTCGGAACGAGTGACTCCAGGCCACTGGGGACGAGGTCCGTGGGCAGATCGGTGGGAAGCGACGGCGCGACGCTGGGCAGCGCCGTGGGCAGGTTCGTGGGGAGCGAGGGGAGCCCGGACGGGAGACTCGGGGACGGACTCGGCGAACTCGCCGTGCTCTCGGTGGGCGCCTTCTTGTCGTCCCCACCACCATCGCCGGCAGTCACGGCGACAGCGACGACGACCCCGACGACGACGATCACCGCGATGACGATGAGCACCGTGTTGCGGCGCCGCCCTCCCCGGTGGCCTCCGGGGCCGCCGGGCGGTCCTGGCGGTGGTGGCGGCCAGCTCCCGCCTCCTTGCCCGGGCGGCCAATCCCCCTGGGACGGTGGTCCGAAGCCTCCCGAAGGAGGTCCGCCGGCGCTGCCGGGGGCAGATCCGTGACCGCCGGAAGGCGGTCCGTATCCGCCTGAGGACGGCGGTCCGTATCCGCCCGAGGAGGGTGGCCCATAGCCTCCGGACACCGGGGGCCCGTAGCCCCCTGGCGGCGCGCCCGGCCCATCACTCCCGTGAGGAGCAGCGCCGGGCGACCGTGGGGGCTGAGGGGGTAAGGGCGGCATGGCCATACCGTCAAGAGTCGCCGCGAACCGGTCACCGCGCGACCCCTGCGCGGAAGTTGATACGGACTCATGCCATGGACCGCATCATTCCGGCGCATTCGAGGCCCGCGGCCGGCTCGCCTCCGCCGTCCCGGCACGGGTCCACCGGACGTGGACCCGTGCCCCTCGGAACTCCGATCAGACACGCGCGCCCAGGAGATGGTCCATCGCGAGCTGGTCCAGCTGCTCGAACGCCATGCCACGCGCGGCCGCCGCCTCGACGTCGAAGTCCTCGAACGCCCCGCGGTCGGCGAGCAGCGCCTGGAGGCCGTCCGCCGCGGTGGGCTGCGCCAGTTCGTCCAGGCGCGAGGCACGCAGGGCCGCCCGGACCTCGGGGTCGGCACGGAAGGCAGCCGAACGCTCCCGCAGGATCAGGTAGTTGCGCATGCAGCCGGCCGCCGAAGCCCAGACCCCTTCGAGGTCCTCGGTCCGCGGGGGCTTGAAGTCGAAGTGCTTCGGACCGGCGTAACCGGCGCTCTCCAGCAGGTCGACCAGCCAGAAGGCGGATCGCAGGTCACCCGCTCCGAACCGCAGGTCCTGGTCGTACTTGATGCCCGTCTGACCGTTCAGGTCGATGTGGAAGAGCTTGCCCGCCCACAGGGCCTGGGCGATGCCGTGCGGGAAGTTCAGTCCGGCCATCTGCTCGTGCCCGACCTCCGGGTTCACGCCGTACAGCTCGGGTCGCTCCAGGCGCTCGATGAACGCCAGGGCGTGTCCGACGGTGGGCAGCAGGATGTCGCCGCGCGGCTCGTTCGGCTTGGGTTCGATCGCGAACTTGATGTCGTAGCCCTGGGAGGTCACGTACTCGCCGAGGAGGTCGAAGGCCTCCTTCATGCGGTCGAGCGCCACACGTACGTCCTTGGCGGCGCCGGACTCCGCGCCCTCCCGGCCACCCCAGGCGACGTACGTCTCGGCGCCGAGTTCGACCGCCAGGTCGACGTTGCGGATGGTCTTGCGCAGGGCGTAGCGCCGCACGTCGCGGTCGTTCGCGGTGAACGCGCCGTCCTTGAAGACGGGGTGGGTGAACAGGTTGGTCGTGGCCATCGGGACCTTGAGGCCGGTGGCGTCCAGGGTCTGCCTGAAGCGCTTGATGTGCGACTCGCGCTCGCTGTCCGAGGATCCGAAGGGGATCAGGTCGTCGTCGTGGAAGGTCACTCCGTAGGCGCCGAGCTCGGCCAGGCGCTGCACCGACTCGACCGGGTCGAGGGCGCGCCGGGTGGCGTCGCCGAACGGGTCCCTTCCCTGCCAGCCGACGGTCCACAGGCCGAAGGTGAACCTGTCGTCGGGGGTGGGCTGGTAGTTCATGTCTCGGCTCCTTGTTGGCTCCGACTATTTCGTCATGGCGGTTTACAAATTAGTATGCGAACGCATCTCTGGGAAGAGACGACGTACGAAACCCTGGTCGTGGCGGGCCGGGACACCGTGCGAAACCGGGCCGCGCCGGCCCGGACAGCCCCGCAACCAGGACAGATCCCGCAGAGCAGCGGAAGAGGGAGAGCCCGATGTCAGCAGCCGAGGGTCCGCTCGTCGTCGGGGTGGACACGTCCACCCAGTCCACCAAGGCCCTGGTCGTGGACGCGTCGACCGGACAGGTGGTGGCGAGCGGACAGGCGCCGCACACCGTCTCCACCGGGGCGGGACGCGAGAGCGACCCCCGCCAGTGGTGGGACGCTCTGCGTGCGGCTCTGCACCAGTGCGGCACCGCCGCGCACGAGGCCGCCGCGGTGTCGATCGGTGGCCAGCAGCACGGCCTCGTGACCCTCGACGCCCACGGCGAACCGGTACGCCCCGCACTTCTCTGGAACGACGTGCGCTCCGCGCCGCAGGCACGTCGGCTGGTCGAGGAGCTCGGCGGCCCGAAGTCCTGGGCCGAGCGGACGGGCAGTGTGCCCGCCGCGTCCTTCACCGCCACCAAGTGGGCCTGGCTCGCCGAGCACGAACCGGAGGCCGTACGGGCGACGACGGCCGTCCGTCTGCCGCACGACTACCTCACCGAACGCCTCACGGGTGAAGGCACCACCGATCGCGGTGACGCGTCGGGCACGGGCTGGTGGTCCTCGGGCAGCGAGGCGTACGACGAGGAGGTCCTCGCCCACATCGGACTCGACCCGGCTCTGCTCCCCCGCGTCGTCCGGCCCGGCGAGGTCGCCGGCACGGTGCACGCCGGAGGTGATCTCCCGTTCTCCAAGGGGACCCTCGTGGCCGCCGGGACGGGGGACAACGCGGCAGCGGCCCTCGGTCTGGGTCTGCGCCCCGGGGCGCCGGTGGTGAGCCTCGGCACCTCGGGCACGGTGTACGCCGTCTCGACCCGCCGGCCCTCCGATCCGACGGGCACGGTGGCGGGGTTCGCGGACGCCCGCGGCGACTGGCTTCCGTTGGCCTGCACGCTCAACTGCACCCTGGCCGTCGACCGGGTCGCCGCTCTGCTCGGCCTCGACCGCGAGGCGGTCGAACCGGGCGGCGCGGTCACGCTGCTGCCCTATCTGGACGGCGAGCGCACACCCAACCTGCCGAACGCGTCGGGCCTGCTGCACGGCCTCCGGCACGACACGACGGGCGGCCAACTGCTCCAGGCCGCGTACGACGGAGCGGTGCACTCCCTGCTGGACGCCCTGGACCTGGTCCTGGACGCCGACGCCGACCGTTCGGCGCCCTTGCTCCTGATCGGCGGCGGAGCACGGGGGACGGCCTGGCAGCAGACCGTACGGCGGCTGTCCGGCCGCCCGGTGCAGGTCCCCGAGGCGAGGGAACTGGTCGCGCTGGGAGCCGCCGCGCAGGCGGCCGGCCTGCTGACGGGCGAGGACCCGGCGGCGGTCGCGCGGCGCTGGGGCACCGACCGGGGCCCCGTCCTCGACGCCATGGAGCGGGACGAGGACACGCTCGCGAGGATCACCGGGGTACTCTCCGACGCGGCCCCTCTGTTCGAACGGCGGCCGCACGGAAACGGTAATTGACCGGAACCGACGCGAGCCGCCCGCACGGGAACCCGCTCTCACGTGCGCGTCTCCCGGAGAGCGCATACATGGGCGGGCGCCGGGGGGAACCCGCGGACCGCTACGCCGCCCGGTGACAGGTACGGCGAGAAAGCGCTCCAGTGGGGCGGGCACCGACAGGGGCCGGCGGGACCGGCCGGACGAGGATTGACGGAGGCATGACCGCACCGCTGCACGAGGCCAGTCAGAACGGTTCCGGCCGACGCCTGCCCGACACCCAGCAGGGCATGCGCCGCCGCAACCTCTCCCGGGTCATGTACACCGTCAGCACCGAGGGGCCGCTGTCGCGCGCCGCTGTGGCCTCGCACATCGGTCTGACCCGGGCAGCCGTGTCGACGCTGGTCGACGAACTGATCCGGGCCGGGCTCCTCGAGGAACTGGGCCCCGAACGGCCCGGCAGGGTGGGGCGTCCCGGATCCGCGCTCGCCGTCAGCGGGCACGGCCCGGCCGGCATCGGCGCCGAGGTAGGCGTCGACCACCTCGCCGTGTGCGCGGTCGACCTGCGCGGCGCCGTCCGGGCACGTGCCGTGCGCCACGGCACGAACCGTGGCCGGGCCGCCGAGCAGGTGACCCGGGAGTTGACGAAGCTGGTCCGCCAGGTCGTCACCGAGGCCGAACAGGACGGGCTGTGGGCGGCGGGCCTCGCCGTCGCTGTCCCCGGACTCGTGGCACGCGACGGACGGACCGTGGTCCGCGCCCCCAACCTGGACTGGCACGACACGGACCTCGGCGCCCTGCTCCCTTTCGACATGCCCCTGACGGTCGACAACGAGGCGAACTTCGGCGGTCTCGCGGAACTCTGGCTCGGTGACACGACCCCGCGCGACTTCCTGCACGTGTCGGCGGAGATCGGCATCGGTGCGGCGGTGCTCGTGGACGGACGGCTGCTGCGCGGGACCCGCGGGTTCGCGGGTGAACT
Source organism: Streptomyces sp. M41(2017) (assembly GCF_002078175.1). Lineage (GTDB taxonomy): Bacteria > Actinomycetota > Actinomycetes > Streptomycetales > Streptomycetaceae > Streptomyces. Next base: position 1,336,009 of record NZ_MWFK01000002.1, read on the forward strand.
GGGGCACGTACCGGTGCGCCCGGAGGGGCCCGAGTGTCCCTGCGGTGGGCGCGGGTGCCTGGAACAGTACGCCGGCGAGGAGGCCGTCCTGCGCGCCGCCGGCCTGGAACCGGGCGAGGACCAGGTCGGGCTGCTGTCCGACCGCGCCGCCTCCGGCGATGCGGACGTACGACGCGCTCTGAGCGACGCCGGGACCGCTCTCGGGATCGCCCTGACCGGGGCGGTGAACCTGCTGGACCCGCAGACGGTCGTGCTGGGCGGCGCACTCGCCGGCCTCGCGCCCTGGCTGCTCCCCTCGCTGCAGGGCGAGTTGGCACGGCGCACCGCGGGACCGGCCTGCCCCGTGTCCGTGTCCCGGCTGGGATCCGAGGGACCCCTGCTGGGCGCCGCGCATTCCGTGGTGCGGGCCGTGCTCGACGATCCGGCGGGAGCGGTCGGGCGCGCGTAGCGGGCCGGCTCCGGCACACTCGACAACCCACGGGAGCGGTCGGCCTCTCGCAGCGGATCCGCTTCGGCACCCGGCGGTACAGCAGGCCACCGGGCGGTCCCCGTTCCCCGTCCGCGTCGTCGCGGACCACGTGCGCATTCCGTTCCCTCCTACGAGTGATCGTCGTATCCACAGTTCTCGGGTTGTCCACCGAGTCACGCCTCGGCCCTGCTGCCCAACCGGCAGGCGTCGTACGGTGATTCACGCGAGGCGCAGCCGTCCGGCCGACGCCTCGGGACCGGAGCGAATCGGGGGATTCACATGAGGCCGGCGAGGAATGCAGGGCAGCGGAGCGAAGCGATCGGTCCGTTCGGACCACCTCCTGCGGCACAGAGGCGACGTGTCCGGACCCGTTGGGTCGCGCATGCCCGGCGGGCCGTGGGTGTCGTGATACTGATCTTCCTGCCGCGCCGTCACGCCGGGCGAACGGCCGAGGCCGCCCGCGTCCACCTCGACCGGCCGGCCCCGGCAGCGGCCTCGGACCACCGGCACCCCGGACACCCCGCACACCCCGGACACCCCAGCGACGAAAGGCCAGTACTCCATGGAGAGAGCACGGTCGTTCCCGAGCCGGCGGCAGCTGCTCAAGGGCACAGCCCTCGCCGCCCTCCCTTACGCGCTACTCCCCGAGGCGAGGGCGACCGCCCAGACCGCGGCCGTCGACTATCCCGGTGCGGAGTGGACTGCGGCGACCTCCTCCAATTACACGGCGTCCGACCGACCGGAGAGCTACGACCTCGACTACGTGATCATCCACGTGACGCAGGCGACGTACGCCGACACCCTGTCCATCTTCCGGAATCCCGCGAAGAAGGTGTCCGCGCACTACGTCGTGCGCTCCGCCGACGGTCACGTCGCCCAGTGCGTACGCGAACGCAACGTCGCCTGGCACGCGGGGAACTGGGACTACAACACCAGAAGCATCGGTATCGAGCACGAGGGCTGGGTGGACAAGCCCGCCTACTTCACGAACGCGCTCTACGAGGAGTCGGCCAAGCTGACCGCCGCGATCTGCGATCAGTACGGCATCCCGAAGGACCGCGCCCACATCCTCGGCCACTACCAGGTGCCGGGTTCCGACCACACCGATCCAGGGCCCAACTGGGACTGGACGCGCTACATCAGGCTCGTCAACTTCGCCTGACCGGGGGCCTGCTGCGCCCCTCGACGCGGTCCCCGTGCGGCCGCGGGCGGAAGCGGAACGTCACACGGGTTGTCGATGCCCGCACGGGGAGTGACGATGGACCCAGCCGCATCGCCTTCCGGGAGGCCGAGTTGATCGATCCTTGGGTGGCCCTGGAACCGGGAGCCGACCCCGTCGAGAGGGTTCGGTCACTGCGCCGCGCCTACGAGTCCTTCACCGAGGCGGGAACGGTGCCGCGGCCCGTGCGATCCGTGGTGGCGGACTCGTGGCGTCGGTCGGCGCGGGCCGGCGTCGTCCCGGACGGCACGGCGAACGTCGACCTGACGGACGGAGATCTCGGTTCCTACCGGGCCGAGCATCCGCTGGCCCGGGTGATGCCCCTGTTCCGTGAGCTGATGGGCACGTTCGCGTCGGACGGGGAGCACCTGCTCGCGGTGTGCGACGCGCAGGGCCGGCTCCTGTGGGTCGAGGGCCACCCGGGAACGCGCAAGCAGGCCGGCCGGATGAACTTCGTGCCGGGCGCCCTCTGGTCGGAGGCGGCCGCGGGGACGAACGCGCCGGGTACGGCGGTCGCCGTCGACCACCCCGTGCAGGTCTTCGCGGCGGAGCACTTCATCCGGCGGGTCCAGCCCTGGACCTGCGCGGCCGCTCCGGTGCACGATCCGCGGACCGGGCGGGTCATCGGCGCGGTCGACATCACCGGCGGGGACGGGCTGGCGCACCCGCACAGCCTCGCCTTCGTGCAGGCGGTGGCGCGCGCCGCGGAGTCCCATCTCGCCCTCCTTTCACCGCCGCGAACCGTGACGGACGGCCCTCTCGAACTGACCGTTCTGGGACGGGACGAGGCCCAACTCGTCGTGGACGGGCGCAAGACCAGGCTGAGCCGCAGACACAGCGAGATCCTCGTGCTGCTGGCCCGGCATCCGGAGGGTCTCACCGGCGACGAGCTGCTGTGCGCGCTGTACGAGGACGAGTCGGTGACGCCGGTGACGCTGCGCGCGGAGCTGGCCCGGCTGCGCCGCCTCCTCGGTCCGGGTCTGCTGGATTCCCGGCCCTACCGGCTGACCCGCCCGGTCGAGTCCGACGTGACGGTGGTGGAGCGGCGGCTCGGGACGGGGGCGGTCACGGCAGCCGTCGCGGCGTATGCCGGTCCGTTGCTGCCGGGGTCCACGGCCCCGGCGGTCGTGCGGCTGCGGCGCAGACTGGCCGACGGGCTGCGGACGGCCCTCATCGCCCGTCGGGACCCGGATCTGCTGGCCGACTGGGCCCGCGCGCCGTGGGGGGAGGACGACCTCGACGTCTGGCGGGCACTGTCGTCGGTACGGCCGGCGCCGGTCGTGCGGTCGCGGCTGGCGGAGTTGGAGTCGGAGCAGGCCGTACCAGCGGGCTGGGCGCGGCAGCGCCGGGGCGACCGTATGCGACCGGAGCCGCGCTGACCGGCCGGCCGCCTCCCCACCTGCGGGGCGAGAAGCTCTCTCGGGGGCGCGCAACGTCGTTGCAACGTCGGGGTTTCTAGCCTCGCGGCGAGAGCTGCCCAACGGCGGGCAGCGCTTCTCCGGGAGGCAGACCAGCATGACCCGTTACGCGGCGCCCGGCAGCGAAGGCGCGATCGTCTCGTACGAGGCGCGGTATGACCACTTCATCGGCGGGGAGTACGTTCCGCCGGCTCGCGGGCAGTACTTCGAGAACCCGAGTCCGCTGAACGGGCAGCCGTTCACCGAGGTCGCCCGAGGGACGGCGGAGGACGTGGAACGCGCGCTGGACGCGGCACACGCGGCAGCCCCGGCCTGGGGCCGCACCTCGGTGACGGCGCGCGCCGACATCCTGCTCAAGATCGCCGACCGGATGGAGGCGAACCTGGAGAAGCTGGCCGTCGCCGAGAGCTGGGAGAACGGCAAGCCGGTCCGCGAGACCCTGGCGGCGGACATCCCGCTCGCGATCGACCACTTCCGCTACTTCGCGGGGGCGGCCCGGGCCCAGGAGGGATCGATCGGCGAGGTCGACGACGACACCGTCGCGTACCACTTCCATGAGCCGCTCGGTGTGGTCGCGCAGATCATCCCGTGGAACTTCCCCATCCTGATGGCGGTGTGGAAGCTCGCGCCGGCGCTGGCGGCGGGCAACGCGGTGGTCATCAAGCCGGCCGAACAGACGCCGGCGTCCATCCACTACTGGATGAGTCTCATCTCGGACCTCCTCCCGCCCGGCGTGGTCAACATCGTGAACGGCTTCGGCGTGGAGGCCGGCAAGCCGCTCGCGTCCAGCCCTCGCGTGGCGAAGGTCGCGTTCACGGGCGAGACCACGACGGGGCGGCTGATCATGCAGTACGCCTCGGAGAACATCAAGCCGGTCACGCTGGAGCTCGGCGGCAAGTCCCCGAACATCTTCTTCGACGACGTCTGGGCGGAGAACGACGACTTCCGCGACAAGGCCCTCGAGGGCTTCACCATGTTCGCGCTCAACCAGGGCGAGGTCTGCACCTGTCCCTCCCGGGCTCTCATCCAGCGCGGCCACTACCGGGAGTTCATGGAGGCGGCGGTCGCCCGCACCGAACTCATCAAGCCGGGCAACCCGCTCGACACGGACACGATGATCGGCGCCCAGGCGTCGAACGACCAGTTGGAGAAGATCCTCTCCTACCTGGACATCGGCCGTCAGGAGGGCGCCAAGGTGCTCACGGGCGGGGAGCGCATCGAGCACGACGGCGAGTTGAAGGGCGGTTACTACGTCCAGCCGACGATCTTCGAGGGCGACAACCGCATGCGGATCTTCCAGGAGGAGATCTTCGGCCCGGTCGTGTCGGTGACGTCGTTCGACGACTTCGACGACGCCATCAAGCTCGCGAACGACACGCTGTACGGCCTCGGGGCCGGCGTGTGGACCCGTGACATCAACACCGCCTACCGCGCGGGCCGTTCGATCCAGGCCGGCCGCGTCTGGACCAACTGCTACCACGCCTACCCGGCACACGCGGCCTTCGGGGGCTACAAGCAGTCGGGCATCGGCCGCGAGAACCACAAGATGATGCTGGAGCACTACCAGCAGACGAAGAACCTGCTGGTGAGCTACTCGCCGAAGAAGCTGGGCTTCTTCTAGAGCCTGAAGTGGGGTTGCCCGGAGGCATCGTTGGGCTCCCGGCAACCCCACACCGAGAGCACACTGCGGTGCCGTCGACGGGACCATCGCGGGCCGGGCGCCGTACTCCCGCCGCACGTGATCGAGCGTCATGAGAGCGCAACGCCGCACCACCCCAGTTCCCCGCAACCTGCCATCGGTCGAGACCGGTTGTGGGACCGTCGCGCGACTCAGGCCTCAGTCACGATCCGCGTGCGCCGTCGCCGAGTACCCGTTCCGCCAGGCGGCTTTGGCGCCGGAGTCCCCGATGCGATACACCTGCACGCCCGCTCCCACGCCGACGGCGAGGGAGAGTACGGCCGCCGTCACCCGCAGTGGCATGCCCACTGTCCCGCCGGCCCCTCCCGCCGTCTCGGACACACTGCGGGCGGTTCGCCGGTAGGCCCACCACACTCCGGCGGCCACCACGAAGAGTCCGATGGCCCAGGGAAGCAGTTGGTCTCCCAGCTCGGCGTGCTTGCGGACCAGAGCGTTGCTGTCCACGTGGCGTTCCAGCCACTCGCCGGCGCTGGTCGTCAGCGGCACGCTGATCAAGGAGGCGAGAGCGAGGATCGGCAGCGCGAGCCCGAACCGGCGCATGACCGACGGGAAGGCGGCGCAGAGGACCAGTGCGAGCGCGGTGAGCGGCACGAGGACCACCACCACGTGCACGAAGAGGACGTGCGCGGGGATGCCGTTGATCAGATCGAGTCCCACGGTCGGGAACTCCTTCGCTGGGAGGTTGGTGACGGACGGAATCGTGTGGGCCGTGTGCGTGCGGCACGGCGGTTACGGGCGGGGGCGCCCGCGCTCCGAGAGCGGCCTCCCGGGCACGCCCCGCCTCATGACCCATGTCGGCTGAATCCCGAGGTCTGCCACGATCGGCCGTCGGGCAGGACCGCGAACGCCTCGTAACCGTCCATGGACTCCAGCCACTCCTGCGCGCCCTCGCCCCGGGCGAACCCGGCGGTTGCGTAGGCGTCGGTCATGGTGAGCCGGGGCCCGACCACGGTGAGGGACGCGAGGTGGGTGACGGGTTCACCGTTGTGCGGGTCGAGTACGTGGAGGCCTCGTTCGGCGGTCCCGGAGGTCGCGATGGCCAGGTCGTCGCCGGCGGTGACGACGGTGGCCAGTTCGGCGGGGCGCAGGGGGTGGGCGATCCCGATGCGCCACGGGGTGCCTGCGCTCGGCCGCCCGCGGAGCTGGAGGTCGCCGCCGCCGTTGACGCAGGTGTGGTGGGCGCCGGCGTCGTGCAGGAGCTGGGACGCGGCTTCGGTCGCCCAGCCCTTGACCAGCCCTGATGGATCGAGGGCGTTCCCGGGGACGACGCAGAACCAGCCCTCGGTGTCGTGGGTGGCTTTCGCACACAGGGAGAAGACCTCGTGGACCTCGTCGGGACAGTCGCTCAGCCGGATTTCACCCCGGTCGAGGCGGCTGATGTGGCTGTCGTCCCGGTACGTGGAGAACACCGCGTCGACGCGGTGGAGGTGACGTACCGCTTCGGCGAGGGCGTGGCGGATGGCCGGGGTGGGCCGGTCGCGGATGTCGAAGGAGAAGGCGGTGCCCATCACGTGCTCGACGTGGCGGAGGCCTGTCGCGGTCTCAGGCACGGGCCTGGTCCAGGGCGCTCTGCAGGGACTGGATGTAGCCCTGACTGGTGTAGCTGGCCCCGGAGACGGCGTCGATGTGCGCGCTCTGGGCTCCGATCGCCTCCTGGGTGAGGCGCGGCAGGGAGTAGGAGGCGATCTGCTGGTCCCGGCCGTTCTGGTCGGGCGCCTGGAGCACTTTGACCGCGGTGAGCTTCCCCTTGGCGAGGGTGACCGCGACCTGCACGGTTCCGTACTGGGTGTCGACGGGGTCGCCGGTGAACGTGCCGGTCGCCGCCCCGGACGCGGTTCCCGTGGAGGTGCCGGACGAGGAGGGCGTCGAGGAGCGGGGGGCCGCGCCGGAGGTGGCGGGGAGCTGGTGCGGTTTCAGGGTGAGCAGCAGGACGACGAGGGAACTGATCCCTGTGGTGGCGAGGACGGCTCGGCGCATGACGGACTTCCTCAGAACGTGAACGACTCGTGGTGGATGCGCCGCGCCGGTACGCCGGCCTCGCGCAGGGACTCGATCGCGGCGAGCGTCATGCCGGGGGGACCGCAGAGATAGACGTCGTGGGCCGCCAGGTCCGGTACCAGAGCGTTCAGGGCCGGGGCGGTCAGGGGTGCGGAGTGGCGGGCGTCCTCACCGACGACGTAGTGCACGACGGCTCGCCGGTGGGCGGCGATCGCGTCGATCTCACCGCGCAGGGCGAGGTCGACATGGCGGCCGGCCCGGTAGACGAGGGTCACCTGTCCGGGCAGCGTCTCGAAGAGCGCGCGCAACGGGGTGATGCCGACGCCGCCTGCCATGAGCAGGACCTTGTGGGACGTGCGGCGGTCCGCGGTGAAGCCGCCGTAGGGTCCCTCGGCCCAGACACGGGTACCGGGCGCGAGGCCGGCGAGGGCCGCGCTGTGGGCGCCGACGGTCTTGACGGTGATGCGGAGGCGGTCGGGCCGTGCCGGCGCGGAGAGGGAGTACGGGTTCGCGGTCCACCACAGTCCGCGCGTCAGGAAGCGCCAGCGCAGGAACTGCCCGGGCATACCTCCCAGTTCGTCGAGGTGTGTGCCGGTGAGGTGGACGGACACCACGCCCGGTGCCTCGGGGTGTACGGCGGCGACACGCATCTGGTGGCGCAGCCCGCGCCGCAGCGGCACGGCGAGCCGGTACCAGGCGAGCAGTGCGGAGACGCCGAGGAAGAGCGTGTACCAGGCGATCTGGGCGGGCCGGTGGCCGACGAAGTCCGCTCCGTTGGAGAGCTGGTGGCCGAAGGTGAGGAAGACCGCAAGGTACGTGGCGAAGTGCAGGTAGTGCCAGGTCTCGTAACTCATCCTGCGGCGCGCGGCCCGCGCCGAGAGGATCCCGGTGGCGAGGAAGAGGACGAAGCCGATGGTGCCCTTGAGGAGGTCGGGGTAGTTCAGCACGAGCGTGGACGTCTGGCCGATCACGTCGGTGTGCGAGGTCAGGGAGTAGCCCCAGATGATCAGCAGGGTGTGCGCCAGGGCCAGGGAGATCACGCAACGGCCGCCCAGGGCGTGCCAGCGCGCGAGACGGTCGGTTCCGACCGTGTGGTCCAGGAGGGGCATGCGAGCCATCAGCGCGAGGAGCACGGCGCAGCCGTAGCCGGCGAGCAGGCCCGTGATGCGTCCTGCCCCGGTGAGCCAGCCGGCCGGGCCGACCACCGAGGCCGTGTCGCTCCACCACAGGGCCAGCACTCCCGCGGCACCGGCCCAGATCGCCAGGGGGGCGAGGAACGGCACCCAGCTGCGCCGCGGACGCCGGTGGCGTGTCCCGTGGTCCCGGTGGGTGGTGGACGTGAACGTGGTGGTCATGGGCTCCTCCGGATGTGGCTCGCTCCGGCGATGAGCGGTCAGCTTCACAGCCCAACTTCTGAGGACCCTCTGAAACGGTCTCCGGACCCGCCCCTCCGCACGCATTCAGAGGAAACTCAGAGCATTCGGTCGACCTGGCGCGGAGCGCGGTGGGGGATGCTGAAGGAACCATGGACGAGCCACGTACGACATCCCCGCTGGTGCGCCCCGACGGGCAGCCGGTGCGCATCCTCGTCGTCGACGACGAAGCCGACGTCACCGATGTCCTCTCCAGGGTCATGACCGCGGAGGGATGGCAGGTGCGGACGGCGGCGGACGGAAGGTCCGCTGTCGCGACCGCCCGCGCGTTCCACCCCGACGCGGTGGTCCTGGACTGGATGCTGCCTGATCTCGACGGGCTCCAGATCCTGCGGCTCCTCAGGCAGGAGGCGCCCACCGTCTGTGTGCTGTTCCTGACCGCTCGTGACGCGGTGGAGGACCGCATCGCGGGCATCACCGCCGGCGGGGACGACTACGTCACCAAGCCCTACAGCCTGGAAGAGGTCCTGGCCCGCGTGCGGGGCCTGCTCCGACGCTCCGGCATGACCGCGGCGTCCGGATCGAACCGGCTCACGGTCGGGGACCTCACCATGGACGAGGAGGCCCGAGAGGTCAGCCGCGGCGGCGCGCCCGTCGAACTCTCCCGCACGGAGTTCGAACTCCTGCGGTTCCTCATGCGCAACCCGCGGCGCGTGCTGTCCAAGGAACAGATCCTCGACCGGGTCTGGTCCTACGACTTCGGTGGCCGGTCCCACGTCGTCGAGCTCTACATCAGCTATCTGCGCAGGAAGGTCGACGCGGGGCGCAGCCCGATGATCCACACCGTGCGCGGAGTCGGCTACGTCCTCAAGCCGGAAGCCCAGTGAAGCGGCTTCCGCCGCGCACCCTCCGCGGCCAGCTCACCGTCGGCCTCGTCACGCTGCTCGCCCTCGCCTGTCTCGCCGTCGGGATCACCACCGCGCCGGCCCTGCGAGGGTTCCTCATGGGGCGCCTCGACGAACAACTCGTCGCGTCCGGCGGCCGTTTCGCCGCCAGCCTGGAACACGAGGCCAGACCCGACGCGGACAACCGCCCCGACACCCGGGGTCAGGCGGAGTCGACCTTCGGCGCACGCCTCCTGAACGGCACCACCACCCAGGCCGCCGTCGTCGACGACGACACCGACCGCCCCGTCCCGCTCACGTCCGGCGACCGACGTGCTCTGGCCGCCGTTCCGGTGGACGGCAGGGGGCACGGCATCCACCTCTCCACCCTGGGGAGTTATCGCGTCACAGCCTTCCACGGCGACGACGGGGACGTCCTCATCACGGGTCTGCCTCTCCACCCGGTGGAGGAGACGGTGCACCGGCTCGAAGCGGTGGAGGCCGTGCTGTTCGGTGCGGCCCTCGTGATCACGGGCATCGCGGGGGCGCAGTGGGTACGGATCTCTCTCCGCCCCCTCCAGCGAGTGACCGCCAGGGCGGCCGAGGTGTCGGAACTGCCGCTCGCCAGCGGCGAGATCGCCATGCCCGGACCCTTGTCGGACACCGATCCGCGCACCGAGGTCGGCCAGGTCGGCACGGCGATGAACCACATGCTCGGTCACGTCGAGGACGCCCTCGTCCGCCGTCAGGCGAGCGAGGAGGGACTGCGTCGTTTCGCCGCCGACGCCAGCCATGAACTGCGCACCCCCGTAGCCAACATCCGAGGACACGCGGAACTGGCCCTCCGCCACCGCGGGCCCGTCGCACCGGAAGTGCGCCACGCGCTGGAGCGCATCGACGGCGAGTCGCAGCGCATGAGCCGCATCGTCGACGACCTTCTGCTCCTCGCCCGCCTGGATGCCGGGCGCCACCTCGAACACGAGCCGGTCGATCTGACGCTGCTCATCCTGAACGCGACGGCGGACGCTCGCGCGGCGGGCGCCGACCATGTCTGGCGCCTCGATCTGCCGGAGACGCCGGTGACCGTGCCGGGCGACGCCCACCGCCTCCAGCAGGCCATCGGCAATCTCCTGGCCAACGCCCGGACGCACACGCCGCCGGGGACCGACGTGACGATCGCGCTCACGACCGGCCTGAGCGGAGCCTGCGTCACCGTGACCGACAACGGGCCGGGCATTCCGGAAGAACTCCAGCAGACGGTCTTCGGCCGCTTCGTCCGGGCCGACCCCGCCCGCTCCCGCAGCACGGGAAGCTCCGGCCTCGGCCTGGCCATCGTCCACGCGGTCGTCACGGCGCACGGCGGGACGGTGGCGATGACGAGCAGCCCGGGTCACACGACGTTCCGGCTGCTGCTTCCCCTCGGACGGATGGCACGCTGACGCTCAGTCGCCCGGTCGACGCGACGCACCGTGGGGAACCACGGCCACCGGGCAGTGGGAATGGTGCAGAACGGCGTGGGCGACCCTCCCCAGCGGGGTACCGGGCGCGTGCACGGGCCGACGCGCCCCGATGACCAGCAGATCCGCGTGTCCGGAAGCATCGACGAGAGCACCGGCCGGGGACTGCGTACGGACCAGATCGCACGTCACCGTCAGATCGGGAAACTCTTCCCGTACGGGTGCCATGAGACGGCCGACGGAACTCGCCTGCTCCTCGGCGACCTCGGGGAGATCACCCAGCATCGGCACCATGCTTCCCGCGTACTGGTAGTAGGTGTAGGCGCTCAGCACGCGAAGTGACGCCTTGTGGCGGTCGGCGGTCTCCGCGGCGAACCGCACCACGTCGAGGTCGCGTTCGTCGCGGACGGCCACGACCACGACGCCAGTGGTGACGTGGTCGGGCTCGCCGCGGACCACGACGACGGGAACGGTCGCGCAGGCGGCGACCCGTAGTCCGACCGACCCGAGCAGGAGAGCGGCGAACCCGCCGGCGCCACGGGAACCCACGACCATGAGGCCGCCTTCCCGCGAGGCGTCACGCAGTGCTTCTGCGGGCGACCTTCGGCTGACCACACAGGCGACACGAATCCCCGGGGCCTGCTCCTCCGCCCGCTCGACAGCGGTCTCCGCGGTTTCCAGACCGGTGTCGAGCACCCGCTGTGCCACAGCGGCCGAGGCCAGGTCCGCACCCCAGGTATCCAGAGCGGTGGCGCACACGATGTGCAGTGGTGCGTCGCGGGAGGCGGCTTCGAGGGCGGCCCACCGCACTGCGGGCGCGGCGCCCTCGGATCCGTCCGCCCCTACGACGATGGGCGCGCGCACGACATCCATGATCCCTCCAAGGTTCAAGGTCGTTCCACCGTGGCACCCCGGCCCACGAGCGGGAAGCGGCCGGTCGTCCCCCGCGGGGGTCCGACCGGCCCGAAGAGTGCGCTGCCGGCGTGCTGGAGAAGACGCTCCCCGAGCACACGAGCCGCGTAGAGCAGTCCGGGCGACCTTTCACGGGGTCCTCATGGCACTCGGGCAAGGCCGAGTGGCCCGTCGCAAACGGCCGGTTGCCCCATGGTGCCCGGCTCGCTGAGTACGAGACTTGAGATGGCACCTGCCGCACGGACACAGACCCGGGTCCACCGCAGCGTCACAGGCTGCAGGGGCCGAGCGGATCCTCAACTCACGGAGTCATCATGCGTGGCACACCGCTCACTGTCGGGGACGTCATGACATACACGGTCGCCGCCGTCGACAAGCAAACCGGGTTCAAGGAGGTCGCTCGTCTCATGCAGCACCGGCACGTGAGCGCAGTGCCGGTCACCGCGGCCACGGGACACGTGGTCGGTGTGATCTCCCAGGCCGACCTCCTCTCCAAGGAGGAGGTACGAGACGATCCGGACGTCGCCTTCCTGCAATTGCGTCAGCCGGTGGACATGGCGAAGGCCGGGGCTGTCACCGCGGCGGATCTGATGTCCTCTCCTCCCGTCACCGTCCACGCGCACGCGACCCTGGCGGAGGCCTCACGCGTGATGATGCGGGAGGGCGTCAAGCACCTGCCCGTGGTCGACGTGACCGGACGGCTCAAGGGGATCGCCAGCCGTTCCGACTTGCTGAAGGTCTTCCTCCGCGATGACGAGGACATCGCCGCGGAAGTCCGGCGGGAGGTTCTTCCCTCCGTCTTCAGTCAGCCGTCCTCGGCGATTCGGGTCGATGTGTGGGACGGCGTCGTCACCCTGACCGGTCGCGTCCACGACACTGCCTTGATCCCTGTGATCGCACGCCTGGTGCGGACGGTGGAGGGTGTGGTCGATGTCCACATCGACGTGCCGCGTGAGCGCGGCGGCACCGGCGAGTCCGGTCGGGCGTAGTTCTGGTCGACATCGTCCACGGTCGAGAGGGAACCCGTGGCCGGGCCATCCGGCCCCCTTCCGGGACCAACGGCCCCTGCCGCTGCCGGCCCGCCAGAGTCTTCCATGGAGTGGGGAGCTACTTCCTGGCCATCGCTGGGAGGAGGAGAGAACGATTCCGCAGGTGGGGCGAGTCCCCGCCGGCCGGTGCAGGTGTGCTCGACGTCATCTGACGCAGGCTCATCGAACAGTGAGGTGCAGGCGCATGAGGGTCTCGGATGTGATGACCTCGCCCCCGGTGTGCGTGCCGCCGGACATCTCCCTGGCAGAGGTGGCCAGGGACATGGACGAGCGCGCCGTCGGATCGGTCCTCGTGGTCGAGGACGGCACGCTGCGCGGGATCGTCACCGACCGAGATCTCGCGGTACGCGGGATGGGTTGTGGCCTGGTGTCGACAACTCGGGTGGGAGACATGATGTCTCCGCGGGTCGTCACGGTCGAGGCGTCCGACGATCTGCAGACCGCCTACCAGACGTTCCGTCGCGCAGACGTGCGCCGGCTGCCGGTCCTGGCCTCCGGCCAGGTGGTGGGGGTGCTCACGATCGATGATCTGCTTCTCGACGTCTTCCGGCGACTCGGCGACCTGCTCGGACCGGTCGCATGGAGCGTCCTTCAAGAGTCCCGGGAAGCGGCACCCGGGAACCCTGCGCCATCCGACGCACCACCTCGGCCGTGAGGAGCAAGGCCATGGAGAGGAATCCGTATCGAGTGGGCGACGTGATGACTCATGCCGTCGTCGCGGTGGGCCGGAAAGCCCTGTTCAAGGACATCCTCGAACGAATGGAGAAGTGGCAGGTCAGCGGCCTGCCGGTGCTGGAGGGCGACGGGCGGGTCATCGGATTGGTCTCTGAGGCCGATCTCCTGTCCAAGGAGGCGCTCCGGGGCCGCGACGCCGACCGGATGACTCGGCTGCGGTCCGTGCCCGAGCTGGCCAAGGCGGAGGCGGTGAGCGCGGAGGACTTGATGAGCGCGCCGGCCGTCACCGTTCACGCGGAGGCGACACTCGCCGAGGCCGCGCGCGTCATGGCCCTTCGCCACGTCAAACGACTGCCCGTGGTGAACGACGAGGGGGTACTCGAAGGCATCGTCAGCCGCGGCGATCTTCTGAAGGTGTTCCTGCGTCCGGACACGGAGCTCGCGGACGAAATCCGGCACAGCGTCGTCGACGCGGTGGGCTCGACTGCCCCGGCCGGCTCCGTGGCCGTCACCGTCGACGACGGAGTCGCGACACTGACGGGGCAGGTGGAGGACGTCGCTCTCATCCCCCTCGTGGCCCGGATGACGCGCGGCGTCGAGGGAGTGGTGAAGGTGGACTGCCGGCTCACTGGATCGCAAGCATCCAGGTGAGCATGGCGATCCGTCCCTCGCGGACGTCGCTGCTTCATCCCGGCGTGTTGCGGCGCATGCGCCCCATCCTCACGGGGTGGGGACTCCGGCTGCGGGCCAGTCACCGCTGCCGCGGCTTCTCCTGCACCGACGGCTTCGCCTCACGCCGCGCTGCTGGGCGGGGATCAGGGAGGTCCGGGTCGAGATCAGGGTGCCTGGGCGGTCCGGTGAGTGCGCACCGTACATCCACCACACCCGCCACCGCTCGCGCGAGGCGTGCGGCCAGCGGAATCAGTTCCGGTTCCTGCACTCGGCCTGCGAGCGTGACGATGCCGTCCTGAACCTCGACCCTTGTCCCATCGGTGTGCGGGCCGAAGAGACGCAGGACGACATCGCGCCGCACCTCCCGCGCCATGTCGCTGTCCTCGCGCAGAAAGACCTTGAGCAGGTCGGAGCGGCTGACCACGCCCTGAAGCCCGCCGTCGGAGCCGACGACCGGCAGTCGCTTGACCCTGTTGCGCGCCATGACGCGGGCGGCGTGGGCAAGACTCGTGGCCGGCGACACCGTGATGGCGGGTGCACTCATGAGTTCGCCCGCGCACAGCGCATCGGCCTTGCGGAACTCGGCCGGGTGCTGCAGTTGTCCGTATCGCCCTGCGTCCCCCGCGCCGTACTCCTCCTTGGGCAGGAGATCGGCCTCGGAGACGACACCGACGACGCTTCCGGTGTCGTCCAGCACCGGAAGTGCACTGACGCGCCACCGGTTCATGACCCGAACGATGTCTTTGAAGGCCGCTCCGGTGCGCAGGGCGACGACTCGGCGGGTCATCACATCGTTCACGACGATCGGAGTGCCGCTCATGGTGTCCTCCAGGGACTCGGCTGCCGTCACGGGACACCTTCAGGCTGCGGGGCCGGCCCCTGCACGTCATGAGCCGAGCGGGCCAGGCGGAGGGGGCCGACCGGCCCTGCGTCCAACGGCCCCTCCCCTAGCTCGTGGTCAGCGGTACATGCCAGTCGAGCATCGCGCCACCGCCGGGCGAACGGCCGACCTCCAGCGATCCGCCGAACTGCGTGGCCCGTTCCGCCATGTTGCTCAGCCCGCTGCGGCGGCCGTCTCTCGGAATACCCACACCGTTGTCGGACACCGTCAGGCGGAGCTCCCGGCCATCCGTCCTGAGTACGACATCGGCTCGGTCGGCGTGGGCGTGGCGGGCGATGTTGGTCAACGCCTCGACGAGTACGGCCACGACGTGGTCGGCGACCTCGCGCGGTACGTCGGTGTCGAGCAGCCCCTCCATACGCACGCTGGGCGTGAACCCGAGCACGGAGACGGCGTCGGCGGCAGCTCGGGCGGCTCGGCCACGCAGCCCGGTGCCCGCCGTCTCGCCCTCACGCGTCCGCAGGCCGAAGATCGTCGATCTGATGATCCTGATGGTCTCGTCCAGGTCGTCCACCGCCCGCAGCACCCGCTCGGAAGCCTCAGGATGCTCGATGAAACGGCCCGCGCTCTGCAGTGTCATCCCGGTGGCGAACAACCGCTGAATGGCCAAGTCGTGCAGGTCACGAGCAATCCGTTCCCGCTCCTGGAAGACCACCACCTTCTCCGCGTCTCGTCGCCTCTCCGCCAGCTCCATGGCGATCGCGGCCTGTGCCGCGAACCCCCTGAGCATCTCGCTCTCCGTCTCGGAGAAGACCGAGTCACCTGCTTCACGTGCGAGGAGCACCACTCCGCGCACACCCTCCGCTCCCGTGCCGATGGGCACAGCGATGGCCGGCCCGAGCCCCTGGAAGCGTGGCGGCTCGGGAGAGATCCGCTCGTCCTCCGTGACGTCGTCGCTCGAGACGGGGGCGGCGGCAGTGAACGCCAGTCCGACCAGTGTTCCCTCCAGGGGCAGTACGAGTCCCCGGTGGGCCTCCGCGTCCATGCCCACGGCGATCTCCACACTGAGCGTCGGGCTCCCCTCCACCGGTATGGCTACGGCAGCCAGGGCGGAGCAGGAGATGGCTCGCGCGTGTCCAGCGATCTGGGCCAGCGCCTCGGCCACCGCTCTGCCGGACATCAGACTGTGGCTGATCTCCGCGCTCGCCTTCAGCCAGCGTTCACGGAGACGGGAGTTCTCGTACAGCCGAGCGTTGTCGATCGCCACACCTGCCGCCACGGCGAGCGTGGAGAGCAACGCCTCGTCCTCCTCGTCGAACTGACCGCCGCCGCGCTTCTCGGTCAGATACAGGTTGCCGAAGACCTCGTCCCGTACGCGAATCGGAACGCCCAGAAAGCTGTTCATCGGGACGTGACCGACCGGGAAACCGTGCGAGGCGGAGTGCTGGGAGAGCTTCTCCAAGCGCAGGGGCCGCGGGTGGCGGATCAGTTCACCCAGGATGCCGTGGCCCTCGGGAGGCGAGCCGATCGCGGCGATCTGCTGATCGCTCATGCCGAAGGTGTGGAACGCGGACAGAGACCTGCCGTCGGGTCCGACCACGCCCAGCGCGGCGTACTGGGCGTCGACCACGGTCGCGGCCGCCTCCACGATGGACCGCAGAGCCTGTTCGAGGTCCAGTTCCCGACCGACGGAGAGAATCGCGGCGAGGAGTCCGTGCACGCGACCACGCGTGTCCCGCCCGGCCCTCAGTCGCGCCTGAAGCTCGTCCAGGAGTTCATCGAGTCGCAGGCCAGTCCCCGGACCACGGATCTCGCCCGGATTCTCCACCGTGCTCCCTCCGCCCTGTCGGCATTCCTGAGGCACGCGGGCCTCACACGGAAGCTGCCTTCCACGGTAGCCCTCCTCGGCCGGAGCGGACAGGCACGCCGAAGCAGGGCCCGCGGAATCAGCGCTCCGCAGCGGCGGATGTGTTCCGTTGGTGGGGCCGGACGATGGGGTGGGAGCTCATGGCTCCCCCACCGTCCGTCGCCTGGCACGACCGGCGCGGACCTGATGGTCCGGGGAGCACTCCGCAGGTCCGGCCGCTTCGGGCTCCAACGCCTCCACCCGCCCGGGACGGCTCTCAGACCACGATCCGACGGCCCGTGACAGCTCGGGGCTCGATGCGCATCCACACGTCCTTGCGTCCACCCGCCCACGGCGCGCTGTACGAGAGCTCCGTGAATCGAAGGATCTCCCCCGGATCCGTCACCGTCCGAGCACGACCACGGACGAGAACGCTCCACCCTTCGCTGAAAGCGTCGTCGATGCGGTCGACCTCGAACGCGACCAGTGAGCCCGCCGCGAGCGACGGAGTCGTGCCGCGAGCCGTTCTGAAGACGATCCCGCCGTCGATCACGCTGTAGTTGACGGGCACGACGACAGGTCCCTGATCCGTGGACACGCCCAGCCGTCCGACGCCGTGCTGGCCGAGCAGATCACCGCATTCGGTCCTGCTCAGCTCGATGAACTCGGGAGCACGAGCAGCCTTTCCTGGACCGGGTGCCCGATTGGCGTCACCTCCGGTGAGGGCCGAGACGGTGGTCCGCAGAACCGCGGCCAGTGTCAGCATCGTTCCCCGGCCCGGAGCCGCACCGGAGTGCTCTTCCAGGTGCGCAAGGTATCTGGGGGCCATCCCCGAGGCGCCGGCCACTTCCTCACGCGTCAGTCCGAGTTCCAGGCGGCGAGCCGCGAGCCGGCGCCCGAGATCACCGGCGGCAACCTCCGTCACGTGCATGCTTTCCTGCTCGTCCATGACCTGTCACGTCCTCTGGTCGAACCTCACATCCTTGCGCCACCGGGCGGAGAGGGTGAGGCGCCTCCAGGACGCGTCCCCAGGCTGATCAGTTTCTGCCCGCATGGCCTGCCACTCCCAGCTTGGCCGGGCACCGGCCGATCCGCTTGGGCCGTCCGGCCCCCTCCCCGAAGCCCAACCGGACCCCTTGTCCTGCCCTCCCCCAGATCGCGCGTCTCAATAGGCCGATACGCCGTGGTTCCTGAAGCACTGGCGGACCGTTTCGGTCATCGCGGGCTCGGGAACCGGAGTGTCCCGCAGGGGGAAGGGGACCCCTAGGGCGTCGTACTTCCCGGTGCCCAGCTTGTGGAACGGCAGTACGTCGACCCTGTCGACGGAACCGAGTTGCGCGACGAATTGGGCCAGTCCGTCGATCGACCGGAGATCGTCGGTCCAGCCGGGGACGAGCACATAGCGGATCCACATCGGGACGCCCAGGCGGTCGAGGCGCGTGGCGAAGTTCAGCGTGGGTCCGAGCCGGCCGCCGGTCAGCTTCCGGTAGGTGTCGATGTCGAAGGACTTGATGTCCAGGAGGACCAGGTCGGTGGCGGCGAGGAGCTCGTCGTCGGCGCGGTCGCCGAGGAATCCCGAGGTGTCGAGGGCCGTGTGCAGTCCGGCTGCCTTGCACCGGCTCAGCAGTTCCGCGGTGAAGGCGGGCTGCAGGAGAGGTTCCCCTCCGGTGATGGTCACTCCACCGCCTGACGCGGTCAGAAAGGTGCGGCACTTCTCGATCTCCGTCATGACCTCGTCGACGCTGACGTCCCGCCCGTCGCGCATGTGCCAGGTGTCCGGGTTGGCGCAGTAGAGGCAGCGCAGGGGGCAGCCGCTGACGAACAGGACGAAGCGGGTCCCGGGACCGTCCACGCCGGTGGACAGGTCCCAGGAGTGGATCCGGCCGCTTGTCACCAGTGTCACAGCGATCCGTGGAAGGTGCGGCTGATCACGTCGAGCTGCTGTTCCCGGGTCAGCCGGACGAAGTTGACGGCGTATCCGGAGACCCGGATGGTCAGGGCCGGGTACTTCTCGGGGTGTTCCATCGCGTCTTCCAGCGTGGCCCGGTCCAGGACGTTGACGTTCATGTGGAATCCGCCGGAGGCCATGTAGCCGTCGAGGATGCCGACGAGGTGTCCGGCGCGCTCGGCCGGTACGTGCCCGAGGCCTTCCGGGGTGATGGTCGTCGTCAGTGAGATGCCGTCGCCGGCCTGTTCGTAGGGGAGCTTGGCCACGGACAGTGCCGAGGCGGCCACTCCGTGCCGGTCCCGGCCGTTCATCGGGTTGGCCCCGGGTGCGAAGGGCTGTTCCCCGCGTCGGCCGTCCGGTGTGTTGCCGGTGTGTTTGCCGTAGACGACGTTCGAGGTGATCGTCAGCACCGACTGGCTGTGTTCGGCATCCCGGTAGGTGGGATGCTCGCGCAGTTTCGCCATGAACGACTCGACCAGCCCGACGGCGATGGAGTCCACCCGGTCGTCGTTGTTCCCGAACTCCGGATGGTCGCCCTCGACCTCGTAGTCCACGGCGAGTCCGGTCGCGTCCCGGATCACCTTCACCCGACCGTACTTGACGGCGGAAAGGCTGTCGGCGGCGACGGAGAGGCCGGCGATACCGCAGGCCATGAAGCGGTGGACGGGATAGTCGTGGAGCGCCATCTCGACGCGCTCGTAGGCGTACTTGTCGTGCATGAAGTGGATGACGTTGAGCGTGTTGACATACGTTTCCGCCAGCCAGTCGAGCGTCACGTCGAATGCCTTGGACAACTCGTCGTACCGCAGATACTCCCCCGTCAGGGCAGGGGTCTCGGGCGCGATCTGTTCGCCGCTGATCTCGTCCCGGCCGCCGTTGATCGCGTACAGGAGCGCCTTGGCGAGGTTGACCCGCGCGCCGAAGAACTGCATCTGCCGACCCACGGCCATCGCGGAGACACAGCAGGCGATCGCGGTGTCGTCCCCGGTACGCGGGCGGGTCAGTTCGTCCGACTCGTACTGGACGGCGCTGGTGTCGATGGAGACCTGCGCGCAGAACTCCTTGAAACCGGCGGGGAGTCGAGGTGACCACAGCACGGTGAGATTCGGCTCCGGAGCCGGGCCGAGGTTGTACAGCGTCCGGAGGAAGCGGAACGACGTGCGGGTGACGAGCGGGCGGCCGTCGACGCCGATGCCGCCGATGGACTCGGTGACCCACGTCGGATCGCCGGAGAACAGGGCGTCGTACTCCGGCGTGCGCAGGAACCGGACGATCCGCAGCTTGATGACGAAGTCGTCGATCAGCTCCTGGGCGCGGGATTCGTCGAGGACGCCGGCCGTCAGATCGCGTTGGAGGTACACGTCCAGGAAGGTCGATGTCCGGCCGAGGGACATGGCGGCGCCGTTCTGCTCCTTCACCGCGGCGAGGTAGCCGAGGTAGAGCCACTGCACGGCTTCGTGGGCGGTGCGCGCGGGACGGGACACGTCGCAGCCGTAGGTGGCGGCCATACGGGTCAGTTCGGCCAACGCCCGCAGCTGTTCGGCCAGTTCCTCGCGGTCGCGGATGACGTGCTCGGTCGACGGCTCGGCGTCCGGGCCGGCTCGCTCCGCGCGCTTGGCGGCGATGAGGCGGTCGGTGCCGTACAGGGCCACGCGGCGGTAGTCACCGATGATCCGGCCGCGACCGTAGGCGTCGGGCAGGCCGGTGATGACGCCCGCCCTGCGAGCGGCGCGCATCGCGGGGGTGTAGGCGTCGAAGACACCGTCGTTGTGGGTCTTGCGATAGGTCCCGAAGACGCGGGTCACGAACTCGTCGGGCTCGTATCCGTACGCCTTCAGCCCGTTCTCGACCGTCCGCAGGCCGCCGTTGGGCATGATGGCGCGCTTCAGCGGGGCGTCGGTCTGCAGACCGACGATCAACTCACGGTCGCGGTCGATGTATCCGGGCGCGTGGGAGGTGATCGTGGACGGGGTCGCGGTGTCGACGTCGAGCACTCCCCTGCGCCGCTCTTCCGGGAAGAGCGCGCTGACCGTGTTCCAGACGGCCCGCGTGCGCTCCGTCGGGCCGGCCAGGAAGGCCGCATCACCCTCGTACGGGGTGTAGTTGGACTGGATGAAGTCACGGACGTCGACGCGGTCGCGCCACGCCGAACCGGCGAAGCCGAGCCATGCGTCCACGGTTCCGCTCACAGACGTTACCGTCGCGGTCATCACTGGTCTCCCTCGCAGTGTGCGGTCGGTCCTGCACTCTCGATGCTTGTCTCCTCGGGAGACCGCGGCGAGTGCCGGGCAGGACCCGGCCGGTGCACCGACCGGCTCTGCCGCCGGGCCGGTCGGCCCTTTCAGCGGTCAGGGAAGCTCGTCGGACGCGTCTGCTCCAAAGGCCGTTCCACCGCCGACGAGTTCACGGCCGGTGACCACCTCGGACGCGATGCGAATGAAGATGTCCTCCGGCGATGCAGCCCAGGACCGCGGCCCCGTGTGGGTCAGGTAGGCGTGCGCGACAGGGTCGTCGACCACGGTGGCGTACCCGGTCACGACGACACTCCACCCGGATTGGGTCCCGACGTCCACCGCATCGGCTTCGAACGCGACCACGACTCCGTTGATCGACCGGGCCAGTTCCGAGTCCGCCGGCATACGCATCAGCACGGCGGAGTCCGCGTCCAGGGTGAAGGTGACCGGCAGGACCGCGGGGAGTGCGCCACGCGTGTGGACGACCCGGCCGATGGGCGCGCTGCCCAGCCGGTCGAGGCATTCGTGCCTCGCGAGTTCACGGAACCCGTCGCGCGGACACATCATCGGAACCAACCCTCAGACGCCATGCCGAGAACGGGTGATCACAGCACCGCGATCCGGCGGCCTGTCATCCCCTCCTCATCGATGCGAACCCACAGATCACGACCGTCCCCACCGGTCCAGGGCCGGCTGTAGGCCAGTGCATCGAGCCGACGTGCGACAACCGGGTCGGTCACAGCACGCGCTCGGCCACGAACCAGTACGCTCCAGCCCTGGCTCAGCGCTTCGTCGATCTGATCGACCTCGAAGGCGACCTGGTCTCCCACGGTCGCGGCGGGTGCCGCACCGGGCGCGGTCCTGAAGGCGACGGTTCCGTCGATGACGGTGTAGTTGACGGGAAGGACGCTGAGACCCTGGGGTGTATGCGCGGCGAGCCTGCCGACCCCATGGGTGGACAGACGGGTCCTGCATTCCTCGAAGTCGAGTTCGATCAGCTCCGCTCTGGACGCGGCCTGACCGAGACCGGGCGGCAGATCAGCTTCACCACCCTGCAGAGCGGCAACGGTCGTTCCAAGGGCGTCGGCCAAACGGATCAGGACGCTCGTGCCGGGCATGGCCGTGGCTGTTTCCTCCAGGTAGTGGAGGTAGCCGGCAGCAGTACCGGCCCGGTCGGCCGCCTCACCTCGGGTGAGCCCGAGTTCCTTGCGTCGAGCAGCGATGCGACGGCCGATGTCCCCCGGTGCGATCGCCGACGACGCCGCGACGTGACGGGAGCGCTCGTTCACAAGATCGCGAGGCGCCCCCGTCCTCGGTATCCTCGCTCCGCTGTCCACGGGGGTCCCAACGGGCCCGGGTCCTGGCGTTTCGACGGACATGATCTGCACCTTTCCTGGTCAGGGTGTCCTGACCGTCAGGACGTCGTGACGCGCCTCTCCGAGGACCACCTTCAGAGCGCCGGTGTCGCCGGCGCGGGCGAAGACGTCGTACGCCTCCTCCATCTGATCCAGCGGGAACGTATGGGTGACCAAGGACGCAGCCGGGAGACGGCCGGCGGCCATCATCCGCAGCAGGGTCGGAGTGGTGCAGGTGTCGACGAGACCGGTCGTGATCGTGACGTTCTTGATCCAGAGGCTCTCGAGATGCAGCGTCGCGGGCTTGCCGTGCACGCCCACGTTGGCGACGTGTCCGCCGGGTCGCACCATGCGGGTGCACATCTCGAAACTCTCGGGAACACCCACCGCCTCGACGACGACATCGGCTCCGAGCCCGCCGGTGAGGTCCGAGACCAGTTGTTCGGCCTCCTTCGCCGTCGCGACCGCGTCGGCGCCGAGTCCCTTGGCCGCGTCGAGTCGGGCCGGGGCGATGTCGACGCTGACGATCCTCTCGGGCGAGTAGAGACGAGCTGTCGCGATCGCTGCCAGGCCGATGGGGCCCGCTCCGACGATGACGACTGTGTCTCCGGGACGAACGCGCCCGTTGAGGACGCCGACCTCGTAGGCGGTCGGGAAGATGTCGGCCAGCAGCACGGCGTCCTTGCTGTCGACAGCGCCGGGGAGAAGGTGCGTGGACAGATCTGCGTGCGGAACGCGGACATACTCGGCCTGTGTGCCGTCGATCAGATGGCCGAGGATCCAGCCACCCCCACCCAGGCACTGTCCGTACGTGCCCTCCCGGCAGAAGCGGCAACGTCCGCATGCCGTGATGCAGGAAACCAGGACCCGGTCACCGGGCCTGACCGTGCGGACGGAGTCGCCCACCTCCACGACCTCGCCGACGGCCTCGTGCCCGAGCACGGTACCCGGGCGCACCTCCGGGACATCGCCTTTGAGGATGTGCAGGTCCGTCCCGCAGATGGTGACGGCGTCGACCCGCACGATGACGTCGGTCGCCTCCTGGATGCCCGGGTCCGCCACTTCTTCCCACGCGGACTCTCCTGGACCGTGGAACACGAGTGCCTTCATGACCGCTCCTTCGGCTGGCTCCTGACGTTTTCAGCCTGACCCGCCGCCGCGTCCGGCGCTTGGGCCGGTCGGTCCCCTCACAGGGGACCGGGCGGCACCTGCCGTCGCCCGTGCCCGGCGCGGTGTGCTGGAAGGGTCGGTACGAGGAGGTGCGGTGTCGTGCGCGGAGCACAGGGTGCGAGGCAGTGGTGCCGGCGCTGGCGGAGAAATCCGCTGCGCCGCCGTACCGACGTCGTCGAGGCGTGGATCGTGCTGGTCGTCTGGACAGTGATCATGCTGGGCGGCACGCTCGTCGGCCTGGTGACGTCCCACGCCGCCGACGAGTCCTTCGTCCGGCTCCGACACGACCGCCACACGGTTTCGGCCGTACTGCTCGAGAGCTCCGGCTCCATGGTGCCCTCGGGCGAGGGTTCACGCTACGACCAGGTGCGGGCGACGGTCCGGTGGACCACGGCGGACGGCGCACCGCACACCGGGCGCGCTCTGGTGGAGAGCGGACATCGAGCCGGTTCGCACGTCGAGGTCTGGCTGAACGGCAGGGAACAGCTCAGCACCGCGCCGCCGAGCGCCGGCTCGGCAGCCGTCGAGTCGGGTCTGTTCGGTGTCGGGGCCGCCCTGGCGCTCGCGGGCCTGACGGTCGGTGCCGGCGCCCTCGCGCGGTGGCGGCTCGACGAGCGCCGCTACGAACAGTGGGGACGTGAGTGGGACCAGGTCGGGCCGCAGTGGGGACGCAGGACACCGTGATGCGATGTGTCGGCCGGCTGTCGACGAGCGTTCCGGCTCGCAGACCGCGGCGAAGGGCCCGGGCGGTCCGCCCGGGCCCTTCGCGTACCCCCGCGACCTCGTACGGCCACGTCGTGGTGGTCAGTCGTGCGGAACCACGGCGACCGGAGCTGTCGAGTGGTGCAGGACCGCTTGGGTCACCGGGCCGATGTGCGCCCCGACCGACGCAGACCGGTTGCGACGGCCGACGACCACCAGGCCCGCTTCCCGGGAGGCGTCGATCAGGTGGGGGGCCGCGCCGCCGATCACGGTCTGGGCCGGCACGTCGACCTCGGGGAACTTGTCGCGCCAGGGACGCAGCACCTCCGTGAGACGGCTCTGGGCCTCGATGAGCAGGTCGGCGTTCACCGACGGATCGGACGCACCGGTGAAACCGTAGTAGGGCGGCAGACCCCACCCGTGGACCACCCGCAGATCCACGGCCCGCCTCTCCGCCGCCTCGAAGGCGAAGCCGATGACCGCCGCATCCGGGTGCTCCAGGTCGAGACCGAGGACGACGTCGTTCCGCGAAGCCTCTTCCGCGGGCCGCGTCGCCGCCCGGACGAGAACGACCGGCGTACGGGTGCGGGCCACGACGGACAGGGCCACGGATCCCACCAGGAAGCCTCGGACCCCGCTCAGGCCGCGCGAGCCGAGGACGAGCAGTTCGGCGCCCTCCGCCGCGGCCAGGAGCCCGGTCGCGGGCTGCTCGGCGAGACGCTCGGCGCCGACCGACAGTCCGGAATGTTCGGCGGCGAGCCGGTCCGCGGTCTCGTGGGGCAGGCGTTCGGCCCATTCGAGCTGCGTGTCCTCCGACGGGGGCAGCACGGTGACGCCGGCCAGCGGGGCGTACACGTAGGGGTGCCACAACCAGGAGTGGACGACACGGAGATGGGCGTCGGTGAGCAGGGCTTCACTGGCTGCCCACTCTGCCGCGGCGAGGCTCTCGGCCGAACCGTCCAGACCGACGACGATGGTGCGGGACATGGGGTACCTCCTTGGGGGATGCACGATCAGTCTTGTCGCCGGTCCGGGGCCGGAGGAGGGGCCGCTGGTCCCGCTGAGGGACCGACCGGCCCATGTGGCGTGTCAAGCACCCCGCGTGCGTCGTCGCACCGAGAAGGGCCGGGACTGCGGCAGTCGCGACCGGATGGAGGCTGGTTCGGTCCCGGTCAGCAGCCGCGGACGGCCTCCTCCCGCCCGTCCGGGCTCTCGGCCGTGTCCCGGGGCGCACAGCACGCGCCGCCCTCCTGCTCGGCCATCGACTCGGTGTCGGCCTTGACGACATAGATCTCCCAGGGTTCCCGGCCCGGGCCGTGGACCCAGACCTTGTCCTGGACGGCGTAACAGCAGGTGGTGTCGTCCTCGACGTCGGTAGCGAGCCCTTCGTCGGCGAGGCGGGTGGTGGCGGCGTGGACGGCGTCGGTGGTGCCGACTTCGACACCCAGGTGGTCCATGCGCGTGGCGTCGTCGGCGGTGCCCTGGACGAGGACGAGTTTGAGCGGCGGGTCGGCGATGGCGAAGTTGGCGTAACCGTCACGGAGTTTGGCGGGCTCGGTGTCGAAGAGCTTGCTGTAGAAGGCGATCGAGGCGGGAAGGTCGGGGACGCGCAGAGCGAGTTGTACGCGGGACATGACGTTCCTCCTGACACGGGACGGACGTGCCCCGGTCTGTCGGCCGGGGCACGGTGGTTCATCAGCCGCAGCAGCCACCCGGCGCTGTGTGCTCGGCGGCCGGGGCCGCCGAGGTGGTGCTGCCGATCTGTACGAGCGCCGGGGCGGGGGCGCAGCAGCCGCCGCCTTCGGCCTGTGCGGCGGTGGGGTCGTCGAAGAGTCCGGCGCCGCCGCACACCCCGGTCTCGGGGAGGGTGAGTTCGACGCGGTCGGCGGCTTCGAGGTCGCCGGCGACGGCGGCGGTGACGGAGCGGACCTGCTCGTACCCGGTCATGGCCAGGAAGGTGGGGGCGCGGCCGTAGGACTTCATGCCGACCAGGTAGACGCCCTGTTCGGGGTGGGACAGCTCCTTGTGGCCGTGCGGGTACACGGTGCCGCAGGAGTGCTGGTTGGGATCGATGAGCGGGGCCAGCTCCACGGGCGCCTGGAGGCGCTCGTCCAGGTGGAGGCGCAGTTCGGACAGGAAGGACAGGTCGGGGCGCAGGCCCGTCAGCACGATGACCTCGTCGACCGCTTCGAGGCGGCGGCCGTCCTCACCGACCAGGACCAGGCGTCCCTCCCTGTCGGGTTCGACGGCATCCGTGCGGAATCCGGTGACGGCGTCGGCGTATCCGTCGTCGACGGCGGCCTTGGCGGCCAGGCCCAGCGCGCCGCGGGCGGGGAGCTGGTCGGCGCTGCCGCCGCCGAAGGTGGAGCCGCTGATCCCGCGGCGCAGGATCCACACCGCCCGGGTGCCTTCTTCGGCCTTGGCGAGGGCGGCGAGGCCGGCCAGCGCGGTGAACGCGGAGGCGCCGGAGCCGATGACGGCGGTGCGCCTGCCCGCGTACCGGGCGCGGACGGCGGGGTCCTTGAGGTCGGGGATGCGATACGAGATGCGGGCCGCGGCGGCGTGCTCGCCCAGGGCCGGGAGGCCGTCGGCGCCGATCGGGCCGGGGGTGGACCAGGTGCCGGACGCGTCGATCACCGCGCGGGCGAGGATGCGCTGCTCGGCGCCGTCGGCGAGGGCGATGCGGACCGTGAAGGGCTGCTCGTCACGGTCGGCGTCGACGATCCGGTCGCGGCCCAGGCGGGAGACGCCGGTGACCGTGGCGCCGTAGCGGACCCTCTCAGCCAGGACGTCGGCGAGCGGCTGCAGATACCGCTCGGCCCAGTCCCCTCCCGTCGGGTAGGTGTCCGCGTCGGGCCTGCTCCAGCCGGTCGGCGCGAGAAGCTTCTCGGCGGCGGGGTCGGTGAGCTCGCCCCAGGTCGAGAAGAGCCGCACGTGCGACCAGGCACGGACCGCGGTGGCCGCGGTGGGCCCGGCCTCCAGGACCAGCGCGTCGATGCCGCGTTCGGTGAGATGGGCGGCGGCGGCCAGCCCGGCGGGGCCGGCACCGATGACGACGACCGGACGGTCTGAGGTGGTGGTCATGGCGGTGATGTCCTCCGAGACACGCGACCCGACAGGCCGCTATTTCGATCACGGTCGATATACGCACCTTGCCACTCGGTATCGACGAGTGTCAACATAGACGTATGCCGAAGTCTGAGGTTGCGGAGCTGCCGGTACTGGACACGGGTGCGGTGACGCCGTGCTGCCCGCCGATCACCGCCGGGGAGCTGTCGCAGGAGGACGCGGAGAAGATGGCCGCCATGTTCAAGGCCCTCGCGGACCCGGTGCGGCTGCGCCTGTTCTCCAAGGTCGCCTCGCACCCGGGCGGCGAGGCGTGCGTGTGTGACATCTCCGACGTCGGCGTTTCCCAGCCGACCGTCTCCCATCACCTGAAGAAGCTCAAGGACGCCGGGCTGCTCACCTCGGAGCGGCGTGGGACCTGGGTGTACTACCGGGTCGAGGCGTCCGTCCTCGCGGGCATGGGCCAGTTGCTGACGCTGCCTGCCAGTCGCTGACGGTGCCGGTGCCGGTGCCGGTGCCGGTGCCGGTGCCGGTGGCATGATCCACGACCCGTGGCGCGTCGGCGCGCACGACGCGAGGAGTACGGCCGTCGTGCCGCCGGTTCCCGAGCACGCCTGTCAGGTGGCGGCGATCCACCGTGCGTCCGCTGTCAGCGTTCGGCGACGGGCTTCTTGGCCTTCTTGGGCTCGGGCTTCGCTGCCTTCTTCGACTGCCCGGGCGCCCGGAGCGAGCTGTCACCCGCGGGCCCCGCACCATGGGGAGCTCCGGATCCGGCATGAGCGCGCTGAGGCGTTCCGGAGCGGTGCGGGAGCGGCCCGCTCCCCGATGGCCCCGGAGCCGCCTCGTCCTGCTTGTCCGGGGTGCCGTCGGCCCCCGCCTCGTGATCGGAGGCAGTCCTCCTCGCGGCGGCGGCGGTGGCCCGCTCGCTCCGCACGTGGTCGGAGGACTTGGACGGTCGAGCGGGGCTGCTGGTGACCGGCGTGCCGCTTTGATCGTCGCCGTGCGGCAGGGAGTCGGCGGTGCAGGCGAAGACAGCGGCGGCGGCGGTGACCGCGGCACAGGCACCGACGGTCAGGGTCCGCCACCGGACCGACCTGAATCCTGAAGGCCCCTGATGGTCGCTGCGCGGGGGGTTGCCGTGTGTGCGGTCGGGGCCCTCTTCCGCCGCACCCCCGACGACAGGCCCCGCAGGAATGGCCGCGCTGGACAGGATGGTTGCGGGTCGCCGCGAGGAAGACGCTCTCGCCAGAGCAAGAGCGCAGTCACTCGCTGTCGGACGTTCGTCCTCGTCGAGGGCTGTCATGGCCGTCACGAGGTCGGCCAGGTCTTCCGGGAGATGCTCGGGCAGTTGAGGCTTGCGATGGAGTCGCGCGATCGCCGACTCGAGCGGACCACCCTCGTACTCGAGCCTGCCCGTGAGGCATTCAAGGAGGACAAGGCCCAGGGCGTAGATGTCGCAAGGGCGACCGACAGGCCGCCCAAGGACCTGCTCGGGCGAGAGGTAGGCGGCGGTCCCGGTGAGCGTGCCACTGACCGTCCGATTGGTGGCGTCGAGCCGGCGCGAAATGCCGAAGTCGGTCAGATAGGGCCGCTCGCACGCGTCAAGAAGGATGTTGGACGGCTTGACGTCTCGATGCACGATGTTCGCGGCGTGTGCGTGAGCCAGGGCGTTGGCCACTTCGGCACCCAGGACGGCGGTTTCCCGGGCGGACAGCAACCCACGGGCGATGCGCTGCTTCAGGGTCGCGCCCTCGACCAGGTGCATGACCAGGAAGGCACGTCCCCCGTGCTGTCCGGCGTCGTAGGCGGTGACAAGGCCGGGGTGGTGCAGGCCGGCAAGGATCACCGCTTCGCCATGGGCTCCTTCCTCGACGTCGAAGCCCGTATCCGGTCGAAACACCTTGACCGCCACGGAACGACGCAGCCTCAGATCGAAGCCTCGGTAGACGTCCGCGGCGCCCCCCGAGCCGAGAAGACCGTCCAATCGGTACCGGCCGCCGAGAATGTCGACGGACCAACGAGAGGCGACCCTCGGAGCCGCACCACGAAACCTCATTCACCACTCCCACCGCATCCGGGGGCGATTGCCCCTGACGAGCCGCGGACGGCGCGCCGCCGGGAGCAAGTACCCACGAGCGTTCGGATTACCCGGCGCAACGGCACTCGGCGAACCCGGGCGATGGACCGGCGTGAGGCAGATCACCAGCAGGTCCACGAGGTCGGTCTACGGAGATGTCGTCACCGCGTCAGGGGCGAACCGCCTGCGCCAGGCGAGCGCGACATGCACGAGGCCGATCAGGACAGGGACTTCGATGAGGGGGCCGACGACTCCGGACAGTGCCTGGCCGGAGGTGACGCCGAAGGTGGCGATCGCGACGGCGATGGCCAGCTCGAAGTTGTTCCCCGCCGCGGTGAACGCGAGCGTGGCGGTGCGGTCGTAGGCCAGGCCGATCCCCTTGCCGAGGAGGAAGGTCCCGAAGAACATGATCGCGAAGTAGACCAGCAGCGGTAGCGCGATTCGCACGACGTCCAGCGGCTGCGAGGTGATCGCCTTCCCCTGCAGGGCGAAGAGGATGACGATCGTGAACAGCAGTCCGTACAGAGCCCACGGGCCGATCCTCGGCAGGAACGTGGCCTCGTAGTTCTCGCGGCCCATCCTCCGCTCGCCGATCCGGCGGGTGAGGAAGCCGGCCGCGAGGGGGACACCGAGGAAGACGATGACGTTCAGGGCGATGCGCCGGACGGACACGTCCAGTCCCTGGCCGTCACCGAGGTCGAGCCAGCGGGGCAGCAGGTCGAGGTAGAACCAGCCCAGCAGGCCGAACGCCAGGACCTGGAACACCGAGTTCAGCGCCACCAGGACGGCCGCGGCTTCGCGGTCGCCGCAGGCGAGGTCGTTCCAGATGATGACCATGGCGATGCAGCGGGCGAGGCCGACGACGATCAGGCCGGTGCGGTACTCGGGCAGGTCGGGCAGGAAGATCCACGCAAGCGCGAACATCACCGCCGGGCCGACGATCCAGTTGACGACGAGCGAGGACACCATCAGCTTCTTGTCGCCGGTGACGGTGTCGAGCCTGTCGTAGCGGACCTTGGCGAGGACCGGATACATCATCACCAGCAGGCCGAGCGCGATCGGCAGGGAGATCCCGCCGATCTCCACCTTCGCGAGCGCGCCGCTCATCCCCGGGACGAGACGGCCGAGGCCCAGGCCGATCGCCATGGCGAGCAGGATCCACACCGCGAGGTAGCGGTCCAGGGTGGAGAGCCTGTCGACGACCGAGTCGTCCCCGGCCTGGCCGGTTCCGTCGGTGGGGGCGGTGGCGGGCTCGGCGGCGGTCACGGGCAGGCCCTCTTGTTCTCGGCGGCGGTGCGGGCGGATGCGGCCAGTGCGCCGAACCGCTCGGACAGCCCGGCCAGGACCTCGGGGCGCAGCTTGTAGTAGGTGAAGCGGCCGCACGGCTCGGTGTCCACCACGCCCGCCTCGCGCAGGATCTTCATGTGGTTGGACAGGTTGGTCTGCTTGGCGCCGGTCTCCTCGACCAGGTGCGTGGTGCACAGGGTCTCCCGGGCGAGCAGGGTCACGATCCGGAGCCTGAGCGGGTCGGCCAGAACCCGGATCAGATCAGTGTCGACTGACGTCATCATGGGCTGATACTGTCACATCACTCTAGGCTGATATCACATCTCGCTGAACTGTTGGGGTGTGCCCAAGAGGTCGCGCGACGGTCTCGTCACGGCCTGACTTCACCGAGGAACGAACGATGCCCGACAAGCCCTCCGTCCTGTTCGTGTGCGTCCACAACGCCGGCCGCTCGCAGATGGCGGCCGCGTGGCTGTCCCACCTGGCAGGCGACCGCGTCGAGGTCCGCTCCGCAGGATCCGCCCCGGGGCACGCCGTCAACCCGGCCGCCGTCGCGGCGATGGCCGAGGTCGGCATCGACATCTCCACCGAGACCCCGAAGATCCTCACCGTCGACGCGGTCAAGGAAGCGGACGTCTGCATCACCATGGGTTGCGGCGACACCTGCCCCGTCTTCCCCGGCAAGCGCTACCTCGACTGGACGCTCGACGATCCGGCCGGCCAGGGCGTCGAAGCCGTCCGCCCCATCCGCGACGAGATCAAAACTCTTGTCGCAGGCCTGATCAAGGAGATCGCTCCGGGGCCCACCGCGTAAATCCCCGCGGCCTCGCCGCGCCGGACTCCCGCCCTGCCGCCTCAGGCGGACAGACGGCCGCCTCCGCGGAACAGGGCGCACCGTGACGTGTTCGCGACGGCCCGCGGTGTACCCCCATGTGTTCCGGCTCAACTCCTGCTGCCAGGAACGATCACGACAGGGCAGTGGGACTGACGGAGAAGCCTGCGGCCGGCACCTGCACCGGGCCGATACCGTGCCCGATGGGCACCCACCACGATGAGAGCGGCCCCGCGGGTCCTGCCCAACAGGCCGCGTTCCCCTGAGAGTTCCGCAGCCGAACCCCCGATTCCCCGCTGGGGGCCGACCGCCGGGACTCCTGCCCCCTCGCGACCCGCCGGGCAGCCCGGGCCGTTGTCGGACACACCCTCCCTGCGACAGGGGACCACGTGCGGAGTGGCCTCAGGGGCCAGGACGTGGAGGCGCTTCCCCCGGGAGGCTGCCTCCGCGAAGGCGAACGCCGCAGCATCGAGATCGGCGGCGCCCGACGGCCAGAGCAACACCTCGCCCTCCGGGTCCGCCCGACCGCCCCTGACGACGAGCAACGGGCCTTGGATCCGCGCAGCCAGCCGCCGGCTCACCGAGCCGGCCACCAGTCCCACGATTCCGCCGAGGCCACGGGAGCCCACGACGGTGAGTTCCGCATCCCGGCCGTGACGGAGCAGTGCCCGGACGGGGCTGTCCACGACCGCCACGGAGGTGAAGGCCAGCCCTGGTTGACGGTTGCGGACCCGTAACGCCGCGGATGCCAGGACCGGGCCGGCGATATCCGCGTCGGGGACGGCGTACAGGATGATCAGGGCGGCGCCTCGCAGTACCGCCTCCTCGGAGGCCCGGTCGAGTGCCCTGACGGCGGAGAGTGAGCCGTCGACGCCGACCAGCACCTGACGGAGTGCCATGTCTGTCCTCCCCTTGCCTCTGTGTTCTCTACTGCGGAGGCGACGCGGCGCCCTTGTTGTCGGTGAGCGCGGCCCTGCCCGCTTCGAGGCGGGCGGCGGGGACGCGGAACGGTGAGCAGGAGACGTAGTCGAGACCGATGTCGTGGAAGAAGTGGATGGAGTCGGGGTCACCGCCGTGTTCGCCGCAGACGCCGATCTTCAGGCCCGGGTGGGCCGCTCGGCCTTCGTCGACCGCGATGCGCACCAGGCGTCCCACTCCGTCACGGTCGAGCGTCTCGAAGGGCGACACGGCGAGAACGCCCTGCGCCAGGTAGGCCGGGAGGAAGGACGCCTCGACGTCGTCGCGGGACAGTCCCCAGGCCGTCTGCGTCAGGTCGTTGGTGCCGAAGGAGAAGAAGTCGGCCTCCTCGGCGATCCGCCCGGCGGTCAGTGCGGCGCGGGGCAGCTCGATCATCGTGCCGATGGGGCAGTCGACGGCGAGCCCGGATGCCTGTGACACCTCGGCGAGGACCCGCTCCGCCGTCGCTCGTACGATCCGTAGCTCCTCGACCGTCCCGACGAGCGGAACCATGATCTCGGCCCGGGGGTCTCCCCCGGCGCGGAGTCGCTCGACGACGGCTTCGGCGATCGCGCGCACCTGCATCTCGACCAGTCCGGGAACGACGAGTCCGAGACGGACACCACGGAGGCCCAGCATGGGATTCGACTCGTGCATGCGCTCCACCGCGTCGAGCAGGCGGCGATCACGTTCGGTCGGCCAGGTCGCCACACGGACCGCGAGCTCCGTGCGGTCGGGCAGGAATTCGTGGAGGGGCGGATCGATGAGCCGGATCGTGACGGGGTGGCCGTCCATCGCGGCGAGGATGCCGGTGAAGTCGGCTCGCTGGAGAGGGAGCAGGGCGTCGAGTGCGGCGCGTCGTCCGGCTTCCCCGTCGGCGAGGATCATCGCCTCCACCAGGGTCCGTCGTTCACCGAGGAACATGTGCTCCGTGCGGCACAGTCCGATTCCCTCGGCACCGTATCGACGGGCCCGTTCGGCGTCCTCCGGGGTGTCGGCGTTGGCTCGGACCCCCAACCGCCGTGTCCGGTCGGCATGTTCGAGCGTGCGGGCCACCGCGTTGATCAGCGGGCCGTCGCCTGCGCCTGTCTCGAGGAAGCGACCCACCGGGGAGTCCGTCAACGGCAGCGCCCCGCGATGGACCGTACCGGCGGTTCCGTCCACGGACACGACGACGCCTTCGCGAAGCACGCTCCCGTCGGGTGTCGTGAGCGCGCGCGCTGCGACGTCCACCGTCAGCTCCTCGGCGCCGCAGACGCAGACCTTGCCCATCCCCCGCGCGACGACGGCGGCGTGGCTCGTCTTGCCGCCCCGGCTCGTGAGCACCGCCTCGGCGGCGACCATCCCGGGGAGGTCGTCAGGTGTCGTCTCGCGCCGTACCAGGACGACGGGTTCTCCCGCGTCTGAGCGGCGCACGGCCTCGGCCGAGTCGAAGACGATCGCTCCCACTGCGGCACCGGGTGACGCGGCGACCCCGTGTGCGAGGGGTGTGGTCCCGGCGTGTGCCTCGAAGCGGGGGAACATCAGCCGGGCCAGTTGTGTCCCGCCGACGCGGGCGAGTGCCTCGTCCTCTCCGATCAGGTTCTCGTCGACGAGCGCCTCGGCGATGCGGAACGCGGCTTCCGCGGTTCGTTTGCCGACCCTGGTCTGGAGCATCCAGAGGCGGCCGCGTTCGATGGTGAACTCGATGTCGCACAGGTCCTGGTAATGCCGCTCCAAGGTCTCCATGTTTCCCAGGAGTTGGCGATACGACGTGGGGTCGAGGTTCTCCAGGTCGGCGAGTGGTACGGCGTTGCGGATGCCGGCCACGACATCCTCGCCCTGGGCGTCCGGGAGGTAGTCGCCGTAGACGCCCCGGGCGCCGGTCGCGGGGTCACGGGTGAAAGCGACTCCCGTACCGGAGTCCGCCCCGAGGTTCCCGAAGACCATCACCTGGATGTTGACGGCGGTCCCCAGGTCGTCGGGGATGTGTTCGCGCCTCCGGTAGAGGCGGGCGCGCTCACCGTTCCACGAGTCGAAGACGGCGCGGATCGCCCTCTGGAGCTGCTCCGCCGGGTCCTGGGGGAACGCCTCTCCGGTCGCTTCGCGGACGACTCCCTTGAAGTGCTCGACGAGCGCCGCCGGGTCGTCCTCGGTCGCTTCGTGGGCGAGTAGCTCAGGGGCGATACCCAGCACCGTGCGGCCGTACATCTGCAGGAGTCTGCGATAGGAGTCCCAGGCGAAGTGCTCGCGGCCGGTCGCCTTGGCGAGACCGAGGACGGCCTCGTCCCCGAGGCCGATGTCGAGGATGGTCTCCATCATGCCGGGCATCGAGAACTTGCTGCCGGACCGGACGGAGAGGAGGAGGGGGTTGTCCCGACCGCCGAGCTCACGGCCGGTACTCCGTTCCAACTCGGCAAGGGCGTGCACGATTTGGGCTCCAAGCTCGCCCGGCTCCTCGCCCGTGGCCAGATACTCCCGGCACGCCGAGGTGGTGACGGTGAATCCGGGCGGCACGGGCAGCCCCAGCCTGGTCATCTCCGCCAGGTTCGCCCCCTTGCCGCCGAGCAGGTCCGCCATCTCACGGCCGCCATCGGCGAACGGGTACACGTACCGGGTCATGACTTTCACCCTTCGGGTCGGTTCAGGCGTGAGGGACCACGGCGACGGAAGAGCCGGCGTGGTGGAGCACGGCGTGCGCGACCGGCCCGAGGCGACTGCCGAACCGGGCTTCGCGTTCTCGTCGGCCCACGACGGTCAGCGCGGCGTCCGCGGAGGCGCTGATCAGTTCACCGGCCGGCCGGCCTTCCATCACGGTCGCGGCGACCGGCACATCGGGATACTTCTCACACCAGGGGCGCAGCGTGGCCACGACAAGGTGTTCATGCTCCGCCGGCATCTCCGGGCCATCTGGCCGGACGAGTCGGTCCGCGGCCACGAAGGCAGCTGGGGCGCTGAACGCGTGGATCACTCGCAGGGCGGCGCCACGGCGCCGGGCGGCATCGAAGGCGAAGTCGATCAGCTCGTCGCAGGGGCGGGCGGTGTCGAGGCCCAGGACCACGTCACGGTAGGGGGTCTGCGAGATCTCGTCGGGTGCGACACCGTCCGGCGCCGGGAGGTGCTCGGCGCAGGTTCCGACTCCAGCGCGGACCAGGACCACCGGGGCCGGCGACCGGGAGACGACGCGCTGGGAGATCGACCCCATCATGAATCCCGTGAGTCCACTGAGGCCGCGCGATCCGAGGACGAGCACGTCGGCCTGGTCGGCCGCCGCGAGGAGAGCTGCTGCGGGGGCCGCGTTGAGGGAGCGATCGAGCACCTTCACCGCGGGATGTGCCGCCCGGATGCCGTCGGAGACGCGGGTCATCAGGTCGTCGGCCCAGGCCCGTTGGGACATGTCGGCCGGCACGGACGGGGCCGGTCGCGGGTGCCACTCCCAGGCGTGCACCAGGTGCAGGGTGGCGTCCCGGCGCAGGGCCTCACGGGCCGCCCAGTGCGCCGCGGCAAGACTCTCCGGTGATCCGTCGATCCCCGCGGCGACGTGTCGAAGCATGGTCCGCACCTCCTGCGTGGTGAGCTCGGTGGAGAGGCCGCCGGCGCGGGGTGACCGCCGCCCGTGGAAACTCCTCTGTGGTCGAGCCTGATGCGGGGCGGGTGCGGCGCGCAGGGGCCGCCCAGGCCCTTCCGCGGGGCCACCCGGCCCCGGTCGAGCCGGGTGGCCCCCGGCCGGGGCCGGGTGGCCCATGGTGCCGGGACGGGCGTGAGGACAGATTGGGGATGGAAGGATCGCGCCCCAGGAAGAGGCAGGATCATGAACGCTTCCCCCACCACCATGCTGCGGGCACTGCCCGTGGACTACCGGGATCAGCTCATGCGGCTGGCTCGCGAGGTGTCGTTCCCTGAGGGAACGCGACTGTTCGAGGAAGGCCGGAGCGCCAACCGGTTCTGGATCATCCGGACCGGCACGGTGGCCCTCGACCTGCGCGTCCCGGGCCGCCGCGCGGCCGTCATCGAGATTCTCGGTCACAACGAACTCGTCGGCTGGTCCTGGCTGTTCGCGCCCCACACCTTTCATCTGGGCGCCGAGGCGACGAGCCCGGTCCGGGCCTACGAGTTCGACGCCGAGGCCGTCCGCGCGATGTGCCGGGCCGACCCCGTCCTGGGCATGGCTGTGGCCGAGTGGGCGGGCGGCATCGTCGCCCACCGGCTCCAGTCCGCCCGGACACGGCTGCTCGACCTCTACGCCCCCTACGGCAGCGGCACCACCCGCTGACCGGAACCTGTCGGAACCCAGCGAGGAGTCACCGTGCACGGCAGTCCGCACATCGTGAGCGACGTGATGACCCACACCGTCGCCGCCATCGGCCCCGGTGCCGGGTTCAAGGAGATCGTGAAGCTGATGGAGCAGTGGAAGGTGAGCGCCCTCCCGGTGGTGGAGGGCGAGAGCCGGGTGATCGGTGTCGTCTCGGAGGCGGACCTGTTGCCCAAGGAGGAGTTCCGCGACGGCGACCCCGACCGATACACCCAGCTGAGGCGGCTGGACGACTTGGCCAAGGCCGGCGGGGTCACCGCCGAGGACCTGATGACATCGCCCGCTGTGACGGTGACGGCGGGCTCGACCCTCGCACAGGCCGCCCGCATCATGGCGCACGCCGGGGTCAAGCGGCTGCCCGTCGTCGACGAGCTGGGCGGCCTGGAAGGCGTCGTCAGCCGCAGCGATCTCCTCAAGGTGTTCCTGCGCAGCGACGAGGACATCGCCGAGGAGGTGCAGAGGGAAATCGTCTCCTACCTCTTCCGGGCCCCGCTGTCGCCGATTCGCGTGAAGGTGGAGGAGGGTGTCGTCACGCTCTCCGG
This sequence comes from Streptomyces sp. M41(2017), assembly GCF_002078175.1. GTDB lineage: Bacteria > Actinomycetota > Actinomycetes > Streptomycetales > Streptomycetaceae > Streptomyces. Next base: position 1,372,982 of record NZ_MWFK01000002.1, read on the forward strand.
GCGCGTCCGCGACACCTCCCTCGTCCCCGTGGCCGCTCGCCTGGTGCGCGCCGTCGAGGGAGTGGTCGATGTCGGCTTCGACATCTCGGGCCCGGAGCACCTGCCGGAGGCGGAGCAGGCCGGATAGGCTCGAATGGGGGCCGGTCGGCCCTAGTGCGCCCGGGCCTCAGGGACGATGATCGTCGTCACAGCGGGCTCACTGTCCGTGTTTTCGTCTTCCGGCCAGTCCGAACGAGGGGTCGTCATGGGACAGACGCGTACGTTCTCCGACCAGGACCCCATCCGGGTCTTCCTGCTCGATGACCACGAAGTCGTACGCCGCGGCCTGACCGACCTCCTGGACGCCGAACCCGACATCTCCGTGGTCGGCGACGCGGGCAACGTGGAGCACGCGCTCGCGCGCGGCCCGGCCCTGCGCCCGGACGTGGCCGTCCTCGACGTCCGCCTGCCGGACGGCGACGGCATCAGCGTGTGCCGGGAGCTCCGCAGCCAGATGCCGGAGCTGGCCTGCCTGATGCTCACGTCGTTCGACGACGAGGAAGCGCTGCTGGACGCGATCATGGCCGGAGCCGCGGGATACGTGCTGAAGCAGATCAAGGGCTCCGACCTGGTCTCCGCCGTCCGTACCGTCGCGTCCGGCCAGTCGATGCTGGACCCCGCGACCACGGCGCGGCTGATGAGCAGGCTCCGCGCGGACCCGGCCGAGGAGCCGGCGCTGGCCCCGGAGCTCGCCAGTCTCTCGCCTCGCGAACGGGACATCCTCGCCCTGATCGGGGACGGGCTCACCAACCGGGAGATCGGAAAGAAGCTGTACCTCTCGGAGAAGACGGTGAAGAACCACATCTCCCGACTGCTCGCCAAGCTCGGCGTCCAGCGCCGGGTCCAGGCAGCGGTACTGGCCAGCCATCTCGAGAATCCCGAAACGGCCGGCCATCACTCCACACGCTGAAGCGGGCGGGACTCGGCCGCCGGGCGATTCGGCGCGCGCCGCCCTGCTTCGGTCGTCCACGGGCCGCCCCGGCACCTCCAACGGATGACCGGTCCTGCGGCGCGACCGGCTTCAGTCCGTCGCACCGCTGTTCAGCGCTACCGGCACGCGCCATTCCAGCCGGGTGCCACCGCCTTCCGGGCGTTCGGCGAGGCTCAAGGTGCCGCCGAGTGCGGCGGCCCTCTCCTCCATGTTCTTCAGACCGCTGCGCGGTGCGTCGCTCGCGACTCCGCAGCCGTCGTCCGTCACCGTGAGCGTGAGCTCCCCCGCGACGAGACGCAGCCGGACATCGACTGCCTGGGCGCCCGAGTGCCGTGCGGCGTTGCTGAGCGCTTCGCCCAGGACGGCCATCGCATGGTCGGCGATACCGCCGGGGACGTCCGTGTCGACGAGTCCTTCGATCTGGAGGCCAGGAGAGAAACCCAGGGAGTGCGTGGCGGCCCGCACCGCCTCGGACACCCGCGCACGCAGGCCTCCGCCCTCCCGGGTTCCGCCGTGCGTGCGGAGGCCGAAGATGGTGGAGCGAATGATCTTGATGGTGTCGTCGAGGTCGTCCACGGTCCGCGTCAGGCGTTCCCTGCCTTCGGGATGCTCCATGAAACGCTGGGTGCTCTGGAGCGTCATCCCGGCGGCGAAGAGCCGTTGGATCGCCAGATCGTGCAGATCGCGGGCGATCCGATCCCGGTCCTGCAGCAACGCGATCTGCTCGGCATCCCGGCGTCGCTCCGCGAGCTCCAGCGTCAGCGCGGCCTGGCCGGCGAACGCGAGCAGCGGGCCGGTGGCTGCTTCACCGAAGGGAGCGGCACCCGGGGCACGGCCCAGGAGCAGCACCCCGCGCGCCTTCCCGCCCGCGCCCAAAGGTACGGCGACCACCGGGCCGAGCCCGGCCCACTGCGGGTCGCCGCCCCGGGCCACGCGCTCGTCGTGCGCGACGTCGTCGCTGACGACGGGTTCCGACGAGGTCAGTGCCGCGGCCACGAGTCCGTCCTTGCCGGACATCACCAGCCCCTGGCGCTGCTCGGCACCATGGCCGACCGCGAGCGCTGGACGCAGACTGTCTTCCCCCGGCAACCGCTCGGCGATCATCCCCACGTCGGCGGAGACGATCTTCCGTGCCGCGTCGGCGATCTGCTCCAACACCTCGGCGCTGGGGGCCCCTGACAGAAGCAGCCTGGTGACCTCACCGCTGGCCTGTTGCCACCGTTCACGAAGCCGCGTCTCCTCGTACAGTCGCGCGTTCTCGATGGCCACACCGGCTGCCACGGCCAAGGTCGACAGGACGGCCTCGTCCTCGGTGTCGAACTCCTTGGCGCTGCGCTTCTCGGTCAGGTAGAGGTTCCCGAACACCTCGTCACGGACCCGGATGGGGACGCCGAGAAACGAATGCATCGGCGGATGATCGGCAGGGAATCCGTAGGAGGCCGGGTGCTCCGAGAGTTCCGGGAGCCGCAGGGGTTCAGGGTGCCGGATCAGTTCGCCGAGGATGCCGTGGCCGCTGGGAAGCGCTCCGATCCGCTCCCGCTGCTCGCCCTCGATACCGACCGTCAGGAATTCGGCGAGCTTGCGGTCGCCGCCGATCACTCCCAGGGCGCCGTACTCGGCGTCGACGAGCACCACCGCGGCCTCGACGATGCTCCGCAGCACCTGTGGCAGATCCAATTCACGGCCTACGGACAGCACCGCTTCCAGCAGGCTGTGCAACCGGTCCCGGGTGCCGCGCACCGCGTCGATGCGGACCTGGAGCTCGCCCAGCAACTCGTCGAGGCGAAGTTTCGGCAAGTGGTCCTGTGAGCGCTCGCGCCCGTCCCCGCTCATCGCATCCTCCGGCCGGCACAGCAGCGAACAGGGCAGCCGTGCCCCTGCCTTCACCGTACCGTTCCGCGGGAACGCGGCACGGCCGGTCTCCGGCGTCAGTCGATGGTCCACGAAATGGCCCCCGGATCCCTGGCGCGGGTCGTCTCGTCGCTTCCCCGTCACGCGCCGGCTCCGCCGGGGCACGCCCGCTTCAGCCAGGGGACCGGGGGCCCGAACGGCCGCCGGGACAGCTGATCACCCAGTAGGCCTCCTCGCAGAGCGGCGGCTCCTGATCACGCAGCCGACGCACGCCGCTCCCACGCTCCCGGCCACCTGGCCCGGCCTGCAGGGCAAGGGCGGCAGGTAGTTCGAGGACGGTCACAAGGCCCGGCCCAACGAGGCGGGCCGGCTCCGGCCGGTGTCAAGGCACAGGCCCCCGGCGCTCAGCGCTGAGCCTCCCCCGCTGTCAGCGTCCTGCCGATACCGGCCGCCCACGCTTCGATCTGCTCGACATCACGGAAGTCACCGCCCTTTCCGGAGGACACGATCTTCCGGGCGACGTATCCCGTCGCCCCCTCCTGGAGGCACCCTCCGAATGTCACGTGCTCTTTGACGTCGAGCCGCGCCATGACCCGCTTGACGCCGGACACCGGCGGGATGTTCCGTACCGAGGCCGAGGAGTCGAGCGGACCGCTGCTGAAGAACCACAGGGGCATCGTCCCCAGCTCTCGACGGTTCCGGCTCACGAAGCTGCGGCAGTCCTTGTGCCAGCGGCCTCCGTACAGGGCGCCCCCCACCACCACGGCGTCGTAGGGCGCGAGGGTCGTCACCGACCCCGCGGGCAGCGTCTCGGCGGACACTCCGCCCTTGCGCAGGTTCTCCGCAACGATCTCGGCGATGCGCGCCGTCGATCCGTTGGTCGTTCCGTAGGCGACGAGGATCTTGTGCACCATCTGGACACGCCTCCTCTCACAGCTTGCGAAGGAACTGGTCGGCGACTCCGTGGACAGCCGGCTCGCCGGGGCGCAGATGTGCGTCGTCGAAGCGGTACTTGAGCTTGTCGACGACGCCCACGACGCCATCGATCCGACGGGTCATGGAAAGGGCGATCTCCGCCTCACTGCGGCGCTCGACGTGGCCGTCGAGCGTGACCACTCCTTCGGACACGGTGACGGTGACGGACTGCGGAACCAGCCACAGGGAGCGCACCAGGACTTCGTCGATCACCTCGGCGCGGATCTCACGGTCCGGCCGCAGGAACACCTGCAGCAGGTCACGCCGGGTCACGATGCCGACGAGGCGGTCCTCCTCGTCCACCACGGGGAGCCGCTCCACCGTGTTCTGCGCCATGATGCGCGCGGCTTCGGCGATGGTGTTCTCGGCGTAGACCGTGACGGGCGGTGCGGACATCAGCTGCCCGGCCGTCCGGGCTCGCGCCTTGACCGCCTGTCGGCGAGCACCGCGGGCCGGCAGGCTGAACCGGAAGCGGCGCTTGGGCGCGTACGGGTCGGGGGTCTGTGCCTGCCGGACCAAGAGGTCGGACTCGGAGATCACCCCGATGACCTTCTCGTCCTCGTCGACGACGGGGAGCCCGCTGATGGCGTGGGCGGCGAGCAGCCGCGCGACCTCTTTGAACGGGACGCCGTAGCGTGCGCGGACCACGTCCGTCGTCATCACGGATCCGACCTTGTTGTGCTTCATGTCCGTTCCTCCTCAGCGCAGTCGGCGCAGGTAGGGGTTCTGGATGTGGCGCGGCAGCAGCCGGACCCGTGCGTCGAGGACGCTGACGGCGCCGCGGGTCGCGAGGACGGGGTTGAAGTCCGTCTCGGCGAGCTGTGGCAGATCTCCTGCCATCCGGGAGAGACGCAGCAGAACCTGTTCCAGGCCCTCGAGGTCGGCCGCCCCGCTGCCGTGCGCTCCGAAGAGCAGCGGTGCGCAGCGCGGCGAAGTCATCAGGTCGTGAACGTCGTGGTCGGTCAGTGGCGCGAGGCGGGCCGCGTGGTCGGCCAGGACCTCTGTGGCCGTACCTCCCATCCCGAACAGCACGAGCGGGCCGAATACCTCGTCCTGGACGACGCCGGCGAAGAGTTCGGTCCCCCGGGGGGCGAGCGGCTGGACGACCACTCCGGTCAGGAGCCCGGCGAACCGCGTCTCGAAGTCCCGGAACGCTGCGCGCACTTGGGCGTCGCCCTGGAGATCGAGGTGGATCGCGTGCTGTTCGGTCTTGTGGAGCAGGCCGGGCCAGTACGCCTTCAGGACGACACGGCCGTCCGGACCCCGGAGCCGTTCGGCGGCGATGACGGCGTCGTCCTCGGTCTCGGCCCAGGCCCAGTCGCACTGGGGTATGCCGTAGCAGGCGAGCAGCTCGGCGCAGGTGCGCGGGTCCAGCCAGCCGCCGTCGGGGTGGGTGGTGAGGAAAGCAGCGGCAACCGTCCTGGCGCGTTCGGTGTCGACGTCCGACAGTTCGGGGACCGTTCCGGCCGGCCGGGTCAGCCATGCCGCCCTGCGCGCGGCGTGGGCCAACGCCCCCGCCGCTGCGTCCGGCTCGGCGTAGGACGGGATCGTGCCGCCGTCCGCTGCGGGCAAGAGCTCGATCGGCAGGGCCTGTTCCAGCCGGATGACGGCAACCGGGCGGGCCCTGCGCGCGGGGCCCGCGGTCAGCGCCCGGACCAGATCGTCGCCGGTCGCCGTGGCGACCGCGGTGGGCACGAGCGCCACCAGGACCGCGTCGACGCATGGATGGCGCACGACCTGGTCCACGCACTCCCTGAGCTGTTCCTCCGAGACGGCTGCGGTGACGTCCACGAGATTGGCCACGGAGGCGCCGTCGGGCAGCACGGCGAGCAGATCGTCGCTCAGTTGCGGCGTCAGAGGCGGTAGGACCAGTCCGGCTTCCGCGCACGCGTCCGCGGCGAGGACGCCGGCACCGCCGGCGTTGGTGACGATCGCGACGCGGCTGCCGGCAGGTAGGGGTTGCGCGTGCAGAAGTGCGGCCGTTTCGAGGAGCTCGCCGACCGAGCGGGTGGCGGTGACGCCCGCGTGGGTGAAGAGGGACTGGCGGGTCATCGTCAGGGTCGCCGCGGCCGCGGTGTGCGAGGCGGCCGCGCGGCGGCCCGCGTCGGTGCGTCCCGCGTCGACCGTGAGGACCGGCATACGGCGGGTCACGCGGCGCGCCGTACGCGAGAAGGCGCGCGGGTTGCCGAACGATTCCAGGTGCAGCAGCGCCAGATCGGTGATGCCGTCGCTCTCCCACCACTGGAGCATGTCGTTGCCGCTGACGTCGTACTTGTCTCCGAGCGACACGAAGGAGGAGACGCCGATCCCGAGCCGGGACAGCCCGTCGAGCAGGGCGATTCCGACGCCGCCCGACTGGACGGCGACACCCGCCGTGCCCGGTCGGGGGTGGTCGGCGGCGAAGGTCGCGTCGAGCGAGAGCTCGGGGTCGGTGTTGGAGACGCCCAGACAGTTGGGTCCGACGAGCCGCATGCCGTGTGTGCGGCACGCGTCCAGCAACCGGCGCGCCTGCTCGTGGTCCAGCCCCGCAGTTACGACCAGCAGGGCACGAACGCCGGCCTTGCCGCACTCCTCGGCGGCGTCGGGCAGGGCCGCGGCCGGGATGGCGAGCACGGCGAGGTCGGGTATGGCGGGGAGGGAGCCGATCGAGGGGTAGGAAGGCACTCCCAGGACTGAAGTGACGCTGGGATTCACGGCGAACAGGCGGCGTGTGAAACCTCCGGCGCGCAGATGGCGCAGGAGAGCCCGGCCGACCGATCCGGGGCGGCGCCCCGCTCCGACCACGGCCACGGCATCGGGGCGCAACAACGGCTCCAGGCTGGCCACGTCGGCGCCCCGGCCTCGCGACTCGACGGCCGTCAGGTAGGTTTCGTCCTCGTCCAGGGCGATGGTGCAGCGCACCTCCGGGCCTTCGACATGCCGGTCCGTGCGCAGTCCGAGGTCGGCGAACAGCCGCAGAACCTCGTGGTTCTCGGCCAGGGCGTCCGCGGTGAATTCACGGATGCCGGCCGCCCTCGCCGCGGACACCAGGTGCTCGACGAGCAGCGTCCCGACGCCCCGGTGGTGCAGGCCGTCGGCGACGCTGATGGAGATCTCGGCCGTGTCCGGGTCTTCACCGGTCTCGTATTCGGCGAGGCCGACGACGTGTCCCTGTGCCTCGGCGAGCAGGGACGCGTAGCCGGGGCGTGGAGTCGCGCATGCCCGGTCGGCCGCCATGTCGGCTGAACGACGACTCGCGGCGAAGAACCGCAGCCGGAGGTTGTCGGGAGACATCTCCTCGTACAGTCCGTGCAGCGACTCGTGGTCACCCGGCAGCGGCGTGCGTATGCACACCGTGGTGCCGTCCTGGAGCAGCGCGTGCACCGGTGGGCGGTCGTCGTCCGTCATCACTGGCCTCCTCGGAACCCCGTCGACACGTCGAGCATCCAGCGGTCCGCGCCGCCGCCCCAGGGGCTGATCGGGTGCACCGCATGGGCCGGTCGGCCCCGCTCATGCCCTCGACGGGATCCGTCCGGCCTCTGTGCGCAGGCGGGGGCGAGGAGGGACCGTGAAGGCGTGAAATCCTGTACGTGCGTGGAGGGGCGAACCGCGATGGAACAGAGACCCGTTGGCGCCGAGGCCGGGCATGGCGGTCCACGCCCGGTGGTCCTCGGGATCGATGCCCGCCGTCCGTGCGGCACCGTCACGGCGTTCGCCTTCGAGGCCGCTGCGCGGCGCGGCGCACTGCTGCACGCGGTGCACGCCTGGCGCCTTCCCGCGTCCGCCGAGTGGTCGATGCCGTTCGCCGTGCCCGAGGAGGACCGGGGCGCCTGGGAGGACCAGGAGGTTCAGCTGCTGTCCGACGCGCTGCGGCCGTGGCGCGAGAAGTATCCCAGGGTGCGCGTCTACGAGGACGTCAGGCTTCAGACTCCCGCGACGGCTCTCCTGCGTGCCGCGGAATCGGCGGGCGCCCTGGTCGTCGGCCGCGCCGGCACCGCCCTCGGGCCCACGCTCACGGATCTTCTCGGCCACGCCCGGTGTCCCGTGACGGTGGTCCCCCACTGACGGGACCGGCCGCGCTCATCGGAGAACGTCACCAGTCCGGCAGTGTCAGGCTGCAGGACTCTCCCGGGGCCACGGTGACCGTGCGGTCCGCGAGCGCCACGACGATCGGCTCGGCGTCGGATACCGGAACGGCCACACTCACCCGCCCTGCGCTCAGGCGCAGTTGTACGCCCTGATGACCGCGGTACCGGATCGCGAAGCCGTACTCGGACAGCTCGGGCAGAGGTGCGGGGTCCAGACGCAGCACTCCCCCACGGGTCTCCAGTCCCGTCAGACCGCGCTGGACGAGATCGAGGGTGCCGGCCATGGCTCCGAGGTGGATGCCCTCCCCGGTGGTACCACCCTGGAGATCGGCGATGTCGCCGTGCAGGGCTTCATGGACGTAGGTCCACGCTTCGCCCCGCCGCGCCCGGGCCAGGACCCAGCCGTGCACGAGGCTGCTCAGTGTCGATCCATGGCTGGTCCGGCGCAGGTAGTGGTCAACGGTACGGCGCCACAGCACGTCGTCGACCTCGTGACCGAGCCGGCGGAAGAGGCCGCCGAGTTCGGCCGGGGAGAAGAGGTAGCCGAGCATCAGCGTGTCCGCCTGCTTCGACGCCTGGTACCGGTTGACGCTGTCCCCCTCGGCCTCCAGGATCCTGTCCAGCCGCCGGATGTCCCCGTACCGTTCCCGGTAGCCCTCCCAGTCCAGCTCGGCGAGATCTCCGTAGCCCTCGAACTGGCTGATGACCCCGCTGTGGAAGGGCACGTTCAGCCGACGCGAGACGTCCTGCCACAGGTCGAGTTCCGCCTTGTCGAGGTTCGTCCGCTCCATCAGGTCCCGGCGTGGCAGCTCGGGCATCTCGCGCAGGACATCGAGTGTGCGGGCGAGCACCCAGGCCGCCGTGACGTTGGTGTACGTGTTGTCGTCGAGCCCCGGCCCGGCAGCTCCGGGGTACGCGTCGTGATACTCGTCGGGGCCGACCACACCACGGATCCGGTAGCGACCCAGAGAGTCGTCGTGGACGGCGAGCCCGGCCCAGAAGCGGGCGATCTGCGTGAGCATCTCGATGCCCTTGCCGTGCAGGAACTCCGTGTCACCGCTCGCCCCGCAGTACTGCAGCACGTTGTAGGCGATCGCCGATCCCACGTGGTGCTGGAGCCGCGAGTGGTCGGGCAGCCAGCGTCCGGAGCGGGGGTTGAGGTGGAGCTGCTGGGTCTCCTCCCGTCCGTCGCTGCCGCTCTGCCACGGATACATGGCGCCGGTGAGGCCGGCGCCCTCCGCTGCCCGGCAGGCCCGCTCCAGCCGCCGGTGACGGTAGGTCAGCAAGGCGCGGGAGACCTCCGGGAAGTGCAGGTTCAGGTACGGCAGCACGAACAGCTCGTCCCAGAACACGTGCCCCCGGTAGGCCTCGCCGTGCAACCCGCGGGCCGGCACCCCTACGTCCAGCTCCGCCGTGTGCGGCGAGAGAGTCTGCAGGACGTGGAACAGATGCAGACGCAGGATCGGTCCTGCGCTGTTCGGCACGTCCAGTACGGCACGGCGCCACAGCTGCGCCCATGCCGTGCGATGGGAGTCGAGCAGTGCGTCGAAGTCCGCGGCCTGAGCGGCCCCGTCGAGAGCGGCGCCCGCCGGGTCCTTGATCGCCGGGTCCTGGGAGGTGTGCAGGGCGACCGTCTTGTCGACGGTCACGGTGCGGCCGTCGGTGAGGTCGAGTCGCAGCAGTTGGGCCGCGCGACCCGGGGTGTGGGCGTCGGAGGTCGCGGCAGGCGTGTCCGTGACGGTCCGCGCGGCCAGCCCGACGGCGATGTCGGAGGTGCTGGTACGGCAACTGAGCCAGACCGTGTCCGCCGCGCCGTTCCCCGTACGGATGTCCACGAGGTGCTGCGATGCGAGAGAGCGGTACCGCGCGACTCCGCTGTTGGTGACCGTGCCGTCGAGCGCCGACTCGATGTCGACCGGACCCGACCAGCCCTCGGCGGTCAGCTCCGTGCGCAGCAAGGCCATATGAGGGTGGGCCATATGGACCAGGCGCACCTGCCGTACGGCGACGCGCCGGCCTTCCTCGTCCTCGTACCGCGCGGTGCGCTCCAGTGTGCCGGCGCTCGTGTCGAGCCGGAGACGGTGGTCCAGGAGGCGATGGGTGTCGGGGGTGAGCCAGGTTCCCGTGCTGGTACGGACGCGGAGCGGCAGCCAGTTGGGCAGGTTGACCATGTCCTCGTTCTCGACACGGATGCCCCCGACGTTCGACGTGAGGCGGTTGTAGACGCCCGCAGCGTACGTGCCGGGGTAATGAACGGAATCCGCCGTGCACTCCGGGGCGGTGCCACGCGTCGCGAAGTAGCCGTTGCCGAGCGTGCACAGCGCTTCGCGCAGACGCTCCTCGGCCGGTTCGTAGCCTTCGTAGTCCCAGGTCCGATCATGCATTGCGCCATCCTGTGTCATGAGCGGTCGAGTCGTGATCCGCGGCACGCGGGGGCACGGCTCGACCGCCTCTCACGGCGTCAGTCGTCGGCGACCAGTGCCGTGAGGTCGAGGAGCCGGTTGGTGTACCCCCACTCGTTGTCGTACCAGCCGAACACCTTGACCAGCGTTCCGTTGGCCTGGGTCAGGGCCGGATCGAAGATGCAGGAGGCGGGGTCGCCGATGACGTCCCGGGAGACGATCGGGGCCCGGGACACGCGGAGGATGCCGTTCAGTCGCCCGTCCGCCGCCTCCGAGAAGGCGGAGTTGATCTCGTCGGCCGACACCTCGGCGCGCAGCACGAGGGTCAGGTCGGTGAGCGACCCGTCCTCGACGGGCACCCGGACCGCTGTCCCGTCCAGCACGCCGGCGAGTTCGGGCACGACGAGGCCCACGGCGCGGGCGGCACCCGTGCTGGTGGGGATGATGCTGAGCGCGGCCGATCGGGCCCGGCGAAGGTCCTTGTGCGGGCTGTCCAGCAGCGACTGGTCATTGGTGTAGCCGTGGATCGTGGTCATCACACCCCGCTCGATCCCGAAGGCGTCGTGGAGCACCTTGACCATCGGCGCGACGCAGTTGGTGGTGCAGGAGGCGGCGGACACGATGCGGTCGGTGGAGCGGTCGTAGGTGCTGTCGTTGACGCCCATCACGATGGTGGCGTCCGCGTTCCTGCCGGGGGCCGAGAGCAGCACCGTGTGGGCTCCGCCCTTGAGATGCGCGGCGGCGGCGTCCCTGTCGCGGAACCGGCCGGTCGACTCGATGACGATGTCGGCACCTTCGTCGGACCACTGGAGCGACGCGGGGTCGCGCTCGGCGGTCACGGCGATGCGTCGGCCGTCGACGGTGATGGAGTTGTCGTCGTGCAGGACCTCACGGCCGATCCGGCCGAACGTGGAGTCGTACTCGAGGAGATGAGCGAGCGCGGCGGGTGGCGCGATGTCGTTGATCGCGACCACCTCGACGTACTGAGTGCCTGCTTCGGCGCGTTCCAGTGCCGCGCGCAGGTAGGTGCGGCCGATCCGGCCGAAGCCGTTGATGCCGACGCGTACGGTCATGGCGGTGTACTCCTTCGCGAGTGGGTGGGGTTCAGCCGCTCCAGGTCCAGTCCGCGACCTCGGGCAGGTCGGTGCCGTGCTCACGGATCCAGACGTGGTGGCGGGAGCGGGCGTCCTCCATCCGCTGGCGCACGGTGGCGGCGCGGACCCCGAGACCGGGCACGCGGTCGATGACGTCCATGACGAGCCGGTAGCGGTCCAGGTCGTTGCGCACGACCATGTCGAACGGCGTCGTCGTGGTCCCCATCTCCTTGTAACCGCGCACATGGAGGTTCGCGTGGCCGCTGCGCCGGTAGGCGAGACGGTGGATGAGCCAGGGATAGCCGTGGTAGGCGAAGATCACCGGCTTGTCCGCGGTGAACAGCCCGTCGTACTCGAAGTCGCTCATGCCGTGCGGGTGTTCCTCACGCGGCAGCAACCGGGTCATGTCCACGACGTTGACGACCCGCACGGCCAGGTCGGGCAGGTGCCGGCGCAGCAACTGCGCCGCGGCCAGGACCTCGAGGGTGGGCACGTCACCGGCGCAGGCGAGGACGACGTCGGGCTCGCCGCCGTGCTCCGTGCCCGCCCACTCCCAGATGCCGGCGCCGCGTGCGCAGTGGTCGCGGGCCTGGTCCATGGACAGCCAGTCGAAGCAGGGCTGTTTGCCGGCGACGACGACGTTCACGTAGTCGCGGCTGCGCAGCACATGGTCCGCGACGGACAGCAGGGTGTTGGCGTCCGGCGGCAGGTAGACGCGCACCACCTCGGGGCTCTTGTTCAGGACGTGGTCGACGAACCCGGGGTCCTGGTGCGAGAAGCCGTTGTGGTCCTGGCGCCAGACGTGCGACGTCAGCAGATAGTTGAGGGACGCGATGGGACGACGCCAGGCCAACTCACGTGACGTCTTGAGCCACTTGATGTGCTGGTTGACCATCGAGTCGACGATGTGCACGAACGCCTCGTAGCAGGAGAACAACCCGTGCCGGCCGGTGAGGAGGTAGCCCTCCAGCCAGCCCTGGCAGGTGTGCTCCGAGAGGATCTCCATGACCCGGCCGTGGCGCTCCAAGTGTTCGTCCACCGGCAGGTGTTCGGCCTGCCAGGCCTTGCCGCTGACGTCGAGGACCGCCTGGAGCCGGTTCGACGCCGTCTCGTCGGGACCCACCAGCCGGAAGTCCCTGCGTCCGCCGGTGTCCTTCATCACCCGGGCCAGGAGGTCACCGAGCACCCGGGTCGGCTCGTGCAGGGTCGCGCCCGGCTTGTCGACCGGCACGGCGAAGTCGTCGAGAGGCGGAAGGGGAAGGTCCTGGACGAGCAGGCCGCCATTGGCATGGGGAGTGGCACCCAACCGCTTGACGCCGTCGGGGACACAGGCCAGCACGTCGGCGACGGGCCGGCCCTCGGCACCGAAGAGCTCCTCGGGCCGGTACGAACGCAGCCACTCCTCCAACTGGCGGAGGTGTTCGGGATTCTCGCGGACCCGGGCCAGGGGCACCTGGTGGGCACGCCAGGTGCCCTCGACCTGCACGCCGTCCACCTCGGCGGGGCCGGTCCAGCCCTTCGGCGTACGCAGCACGATCATCGGCCAGTGCACGCGCTCGGTGACACCGTCCTCCCGCGCGGTCCGCTGCATCAGGGCGATGCGGTCGAGCGCCTCGTCCAGCGCGGCGGCCATGGCCCGGTGCACCGCGGCGGGGTCGTCGCCGGAGACGTGGAGGGGCTCATGCCCGTAGCCCCGCAGCAGCTCGTCCAGTTCGGCCTCCGGAAGGCGGGCGAGCACGGTCGGGTTGGCGATCTTGTAGCCGTTGAGGTGCAGGATCGGCAGCACCGCACCGTCGTGGACCGGGTCGAGGAACTTGTTGGAGTGCCAGGACGCCGCCAGCGGCCCGGTCTCCGCCTCGCCGTCACCGACGACACACGTGACCAGCAGATCCGGGTTGTCGAACGCGGCCCCGTAGGCGTGGGCCAAGGAGTAGCCCAGCTCACCGCCCTCGTGGATCGAGCCCGGCGTCTCCGGCGCGACATGGCTCGGCACACCGCCGGGGAACGAGAACTGCCGGAAGAGCTTCCCCATGCCCTCGGCGTCGCGGGACACGGAGGGGTACGTCCGACTGTAGGTGCCCTCCAGCCAGGAGTTCGCCAGCACCGCCGGCCCCCCGTGACCCGGCCCCCACACGCACAGCGCGTCGATCCCGCGCGCCTTGATCACCCGGTTGAGATGGGTGTGGACCAGGTTGAGGCCGGGGGACGTACCCCAGTGGCCGAGGAGGCGCGGCTTGATGTGATGGGGGGCCAGGGGCTCGGTGAGGAGCGGGTTCGCGAGCAGGTAGATCTGGCCCACGGCAAGGTAGTTGGCGGCCCGCCAGTGGGCGTCCAGCGCGCGGAGTTCCTCATCCGTCAGTACGGTGCTGTCCTGGTGTTCGGCCTTGGGCATGATCACTCCGTGAGTCAGCGGGGTGTGACGAGGAAGCCGTGCATCGGAACGCCTCGCGACGGGAGGCGTCATCCTGCGGAGGAGGCGGCATGGCCGAGAAGAAGACGGCGAAGGTGCCGCTTGCGGCGTACGAGCGGGAGCTGCTGCGTCTGCAGACGGAGCTGGTGAAGCTCCAGGAATGGGTACGCAGCGAGGGCGCCCGCGTGGTGGTGATCTTCGAGGGGCGTGACGCCGCGGGCAAGGGCGGCACGATCAAGCGGGCGGCGGAACATCTGAACCCGCGCGTCGCGCGCACGGTGGCGCTGCCCAAGCCGACCGAGCGGGAGCGCACCCAGTGGTACTTCCAGCGCTATGTGGAGCATCTGCCGGCCGCCGGGGAGATCGTGCTGTTCGACCGGAGCTGGTACAACCGCGCCGGAGTCGAGCACGTCATGGGCTTCTGCACCAAGGAGGAGTACCAACTGTTCCTGCGGCAGTGCCCGATCTTCGAGCGGATGCTGACGGAGGAGGGAATCCTGCTCCGCAAGTACTGGTTCTCCGTCAGCGACGCGGAGCAGCAGAAGCGGTTCCGGCGCCGGCTGAAGGACCCGACGAAGCGCTGGAAGCTCTCCCCCATGGACCTGGAGTCGATCACCCGCTGGGAGGCGTACTCCCGGGCGAAGGACGAGATGCTGGTCCACACCGACATCTCCGAGGCGCCGTGGTTCGTGGTCGAGAGCGACGACAAGCGCCGCGCCCGGCTGAACATGATCGCTCACCTGCTCGACTCCGTTCCCTACCACGACGTGCCGCCGCCGGTCCTGGAACTGCCCTCCCGGCCGCCGTCGACGGGCTATGTGCGCCCGCCGCGCGACCTGCAGACCTTTGTCCCTGACCACGCGGCGGGCCTCTGAGGCGCTCATCCCCGTTGTGGCACGACGGCGACCGGGCAGGCCGAGTGATGCAGGGCCGCGTGAGCGACCCGGCCGAGCTGCATGCCGACGCGTCCGTGCGGCTCGTGTCGCCGGACGCCGACCACGAGCAGGTCGGCGTCGGTGGAGGCCTCCAGCAGCACCTTGCGGGCCGGTCCCTCGGCGGTACGCCGGTGCACCTCCACCCCGGGGTGATCGGCGGCCGCCGTGTGCAGCGCCGCGTCGAGGATGTCGACGGCCGCCTGCTCGTGCAACCGCGCGGGCTCGCCCGACATCAGCGGGTGGTCGGTCGACTCGTGGGCGGGGCACCGCCAGGCACGTATCGCCTCCAAGGGGACCCCGCGTTCCGCCGCCTCCTGGAAGGCGAAGCGGGTCGCCGCCTCGCCGTGCGCCGGATCTGCGACGCCGAGGACGACCCGCTGGTGTCGCCCGGCCCTGGCCTGGTTGTCGTGGCTGCCACGCAGCACGATCACCGGGCAGTGGGCGCGAGCGGCGACCGTGAGGCTCACCGACCCGAGCAGCCTTTCGGCGATCCCGCTGCGGCCCCGTGAGCCGAGGATGAGCGCGGTGGCGCCGAAGCCCTCCGTGAGCAGCAGGCTCACCGCGTCTTCGGGGAGCACCTCGGCGGTGATCTTCACGTCGACGTTGCGACGGTGGGCCCGCTGGGTGGCGACCTCGACGATCGTGTCGGCCATGATCTGCTCCGAAGACCGTCCGAGGCCCTCGGCGAGGGCGGCACCCTCGTAGCGTTCCCAGAGCGAGGCGTACACCAGGCGCAGCGGCAGTCCGCGGAGGGCGGCCTCGTCCGTGGCCCAGTCCACGGCGCGCATGCTGGACTCGGATCCGTCGACGCCCACGACGAGGGGAAGGTCCATGGCGATCAGCTCCCTTGACGGAGATCGAAGACGATCCGGGCCGCGACCCGGCCGGCGAGAACGTCCTCCATGGAGTCGTTGACGGATGCGAGGGGGCGGGACTCACGGATCACCCGGGTCCGGCCCGCGGCGTGCAGGTCGAAGACCTCGGCGAGGTCCTGCCGGGTGCCGACGATGGACCCGATCACGGACGTCCCGTTCAACACGGTGTCGAAGATCGGGACGGGGATCGTTCCGTGCGCCGGAAGCGCGACCATGACGAGCTTTCCCCCGCGCCGCAGACCGGAGTACGCGGCGGAGAAGGCCTCCTCGTTCACCGCCAGGGCGATCGCGGCGTGCGCGCCACCATGGCGCTTGAGCACCTCGCCGGGGTCCTCCTTGCGGGCGTCGATGACGAGGTCGGCGCCCAGTTCCTCGGCGAGGTCCAGTTTGTCGTCCGTGACGTCGATCGCCGCGACGGTCGCGCCGGCGATCTTCGCGTACTGCACGGCCAAGTGACCGAGCCCGCCCACGCCGGAGACGGCCACCAACTGCCCGGGCCTGACGGCGGCGACCTTCAGGGCCTTGTAGGTGGTGACGCCGGCGCAGGTCAGCGGCGCAGCGTCCAGCGGATCGATCCCGTCCGGCACCGGCTGGGCGAAGTCGGCCCGGGCGAGCATCTTCTCGGCGTAGCCGCCGTCGCACCCGTATCCGGTGTTGATCTGCTCTTCGCACAGCGTCTCCCAGCCGGAGAGGCAGTGCTCGCAGCGTCCGCAGGCCCGGCCCAGCCAGGGCACCGCCACGCGCTGTCCCAGCGTGAGGTGGGTGACGCCGTCGCCCAGTGCCTCGACCAGGCCCACACCCTCGTGTCCGGGCACGAACGGCGGGCTCGGCCTGACCGGCCAGTCGCCGCGGGCGGCGTGGATGTCGGTGTGGCACAGCCCGGAGGCCTCAAGACGGACCCGGACCTGCCCGGGACCCGGCTCGGGTTCGGGGCGTTCCTCGATGACCAGCGGCTCACCGAACGCTCGGACGACTGCTGCCTTCATGGATCTCTCTCCTTGTGGGACCGGACCGTTGCCGGGGCTGTCGGAATCAGTCGTGCGGGACGACGGCGACGGGCGCGACCGAGTGGTGCAGCACGGCGTGGGTGACGGGTCCGATGTGGGCGCCGAGCGTCGCGCGCCGGATCCGACGTCCCACGACGACCAGGGACGCTTCGCGGGAGGCGTCCACGAGATGGTTGGCCGCCTTGCCGGACAGCGAGTCCTCGATGATCTCGACGTCCGGGTACTTCTCGCGCCAGGTCCGGAGCGCGTCCGTCACCGCCGCGGCGTCCTGCGCGGCGAGCCGGGCGTTCATCTCCAGGTCCGGCGGCATGCCGTACGCGATGTAGGGCGGTTCGTTCCAGGCGTGCACCACCCGAAGCGCCGTGGCACGCTGCTGTGCCGCGGCGAAGGCGAACCCCGTCAGCGCGTCATGGGGGCTACGGGGGTCGAGGCCGAGTGCAACGGGCCGGAACGGCGCTGCCGCCGACGGAATGCCCGAAGGATCCATCAGGTGCTCGTCCGAAGCCAGCTCACCGGCACGCACGAAGATCACGGGGCGCTCGGCGTGCGCGACGACGGCCAGGCCCACGGAGCCGACCATGAAGCCCCCCACGCCACTCAGTCCGCGGGTTCCGAGAACGAGGAGTTCGGAGTCGTTCGCGGCCCTGACCAACACCTCGGCCGGCTGTCCGTGGTGCTGCTCCGCGGCGACCTCGATCCCGGGGTGCCGGGCACGTACTCCGTCGGCCGCCTCGCGTGGAATCCGCTCGCTCCAGTGCTGGTGGGTCTCGGCGCCGAGCAGGGGCGCCTGTGCCATGGGGGTGGGAACCGGCTCCCAGACGTGGACCAGTCGCAACTCCAGTCCTCGGAGCTGGGCCTCACGTGCGGCCCATTCGGTGGCGGCGAGGCTCTCGGACGAGCCGTCGAGACCTACGGTGACAGTGCGGAGCATGGTGTCCACCTCCAGGGTCGGGGGGCCTGATTCCAGCGTCGTGCGGAACGGCTTCGCGGTGCAGGGGCCGCAGGGTCCTCGCTGGGGGCCGATCGGCCCCATGGACGCCGGCCGGCCTGCGGGGCGGTGGCCCTGTGGGCGTACCGCCCCGCCCCCGCGGTCACCGAAGCCAGGAGTTGCGGTTCACGAGCGGCAGCCGTTCCCAGACCTTGCCCAGACCCCAGGTCGCTCCCGCGCCCACCACGGCCAGGACGATCAGAACCACCGCGTAGACCACGTGGTAGTCGGCGAACGGGTTCGTCGACATGCTCGGCGAACCGTCCGACAGATGCCGGGCCGGCGGCCATTCGGCCAGCCACATGAACGCCATCATCAGCGTTCCCGCCACCGCCGCCGGCCGCAGCATCACACCCGCGACGAGAGCGATCCCGACACCCAGAAGACCGGCCATGAACAGCCAGTCCGCCCACGTGTCCCCGGCCCACGAATGGAACGTCGACTCCATCGGGCCGGCCGCCACACCGCTCAGGAAGCCCTTGGTGGGCGATCCCCCGTCGATCCAGCCCTTGCCGGACGGCGTCGCGTAGCCGAACCCGAACGTCTTGTCCAGGAACGCCCACAGGAACACGAACCCCGTCACCAGCCGCAGACCCGCGAACGCATACGACCGAACCGCCGGGACGGACGTCGCCTCGGCTCCTTCCGCCGGCCGCGCGGAGCCCGCCCCGCGCAACGACGGCCAACGGAATCCCACATGCCGACGAGAATGCTCGTGCACAGCCATGATGCTGACCCTTTCGGGAACCGCCGGGCCCGGTGCCCGACACGGAACACTCTCCCGAGCGAGGGTGATCCGCACCGGATGCCGAACGGCCGCGACCTCAGGGCTGAACGGCCCTTCTCGGAAGCCCGGTTGGGCCGGAGGGCCCGGCACGAACCGTCGGAGGTCCGTGCGTTCTGGTCCAATGCGCCGCCCGAAGGGCGGGTTGCCCGGGGTCGGACACGCGGAGAGTCGCCAAAGGCCGCACGCTGACACGACTCGGGAGCTAGGACCCCGGGCGGTTTCGCCGCCGGTCCTCGTAGGCCGCCACAGCCGTCGGAAGCGTCGGGAAGATCAGCTCCGGGCCGACTGATGCGGTGAGTCCGTAGACGTCGAGGTCGCGGCGGAGGTCCTGCTTGACGCGCGCGAGCGCGAAGACGATGCCACGGCGCCCGAGCTCCTTGCGCAGCTCGTCCACGGCATCGAGAGCGGTGATGTCGACCTCGACGTTGGCCTCCGTGTTCAGTACGAACCACCCCACCGGACCAGGATGTTCGTCGACCGCTGAAAGGGCCCGCCGCCTGAAGTTCTCGGCGTTGGCGAAGAAGAGAGGCGAGTCGTAGCGATAGACCAGCAGTCCCGGCACCGTGCGGGCCTGCGGATAGTCGTCCACGTCGTGCATGCCGGCCAGCCCCGGCACCAGTCCCTCGACGGCGTCGTGGGGGCGGGCCACGCGCGTGAGCATCTCGGCGACCGACAGCCCCACGGCGACCAGGACGCCGTAGAGGATGTCCAGGGCAAGGACCCCGGCGAGACAGCCCACGGCGAGGAGCAGTTCGCGCCGTCTGAAGGCGGCCAGCCGCCGGAATCCGGCGAAATCCATGATGCGGACGGCGGCGTACACGACCAGTGCGCCCAGCACCGCCGCCGGGGTGTGGGAGAGCAGGGGGCTGAGGAGGAGCAGGACGGCGAGGACGGCGGCGGCCGCGACGAGGGAGTACGCCTGAGTGCGGCCGCCCGCCGAGGCCGCCAGGGCGGTGCGGCTCGCGCTGCTGCTCACCGGGAGTCCGTGCAGGACTCCCGCGCCGAGGTTGGCGGCGCCCAGTGCCAGGAGCTCCTGGTTCGGGTCGAGTTCGCCGTCGTCGATGGTGAAAGCTCGCGCGGTGAGGATGACGTCGGTGTAGCCGACGAGGAGGACCCCGAGCGCCGGAAGGACCAGTCGTGCAAGATCGTCGACGGCCGGCAGCACCGGAGTGGGCAAGCCGGACGGCACATCACCGATCACGGTGATGCCGTGGTGATCCAGACCGAGGACGGCCACGAGCAGCGTGCCGAGCACCAGGGCGATCAACGGCCCCGGAAGGACACGGGAGTAGTGCGGCACCAGGAAGAGGAAGGCGATCGTCGCAGCGGAGAAAGCCACCGTGGCGAGATGGGCCTCACCGAGATGGGCCAGGAAGGAAAACAGCTGGGGGAAGAACTCCGCTCCCGTGGTCGGCACACCGGTCAACTTGGACAACTGGTCGACGATCATGATGAGCGCCACGCCCGTCATATAACCGACCAGGATCGGCCGGGACAGCAGATCGGCGAGGAAGCCGAGGCGTGCCGCCCACGCCACGAGGAACAGCAGGCCGACCACGACGGCCAGGCCCGCGGCGAGCACGGCGTACCGTCCGGGATCGCCTGCGGCGAGCGGACCGACGACCGTTGCCGTCATCAGCGCGGTCGTCGACTCAGGCCCCACGGACAGGAGCCGCGACGAACCCAGCAGCGTGTAGAGGAGCAGAGCCGGCAGGATCGCCCACAGTCCGGCGACCGGCGGTAGTCCCGCCAAGCCCGCGTACGCCATGACCTGGGGAACGAGATAGGCGGCCACCGTCAGCCCGGCCACCAGATCACCGCGCAGCCAGGACCGCTGGTACCCCCTCAGGACTCCGAGGCCCGGTGCCAGCCGCGGCACCAGGCAATGCCACGGTCCCTTGCTCTCAGCACCACGGTGCAGGGACATGCAACTCCCTCCCCTTCGTCATCCGCTCAGCATCTCTTCGATCGCCGTTGCCACGCGAGGGCCGATCGGACGGACCACGAGGGCTTTCCCCACCGAGGCTTTCCCCACCGACGGAATCGCCTCGCTCGGGCCGAGCCTTTCCCCACCGACGGAATCGCCTCGCTCGGGCCGAGCCTTTCCCCACCGACGGAATCGCCTCGCTCGGGCCGAGCCTTCGACTGGACACCCGGCACGGATGTCCGTCCAGGAGGAGCCCGGTGCGCCTTCTGCTCCCTCCAGGACGGTGTGCCGTCGAAGGACGAACGCACCAGAACGTGACCGTTCAGCCCCCTGGCCCGGGCCGGTCGGCCCCTGGGCCGTCGCCCCCCGGAAGCCCAGCCTGAAGACAGCCGCGTGTCCGCGGTCCACCTCGTCCGGCAGGAGGCCGCCATGCCCTCGACCTATCCGGACTCGGCGACGCTGGAAAAGCTCGTGTCCGCCGCCGTGGCGGCTCCATCGATGCACAACACCCAGCCGTGGCGCTTCCGGCTCGCCGCCGACGCGCCCACCCTCGAGATTCACGCGACCGCCGAGCGGGCTCTGCCCTACGAGGACCCTCACGGCAGGGCCCTGCACATAGCGGCCGGAGCGGCTCTGTTCAACCTTCGCGTGGCAGTGACCCACCTCGGCTGGACGCCGGTCACCCGGCTGCTCCCCGATCCTCACCGCCCCGGCCTCCTCGCCACCGTCCGGATCGCCCGCCAGGCGAACGCCCGCGCACCGCACACCACCGATCTGTACGACGCGATCTGGCGCCGACACAGCAGTCGGCTCACCTTCACCGAGGAAGCGGTCCCGGGCCTCGTCCTGCTCGATCTGGTGGAGGCCGCCCAGTTGGAGGGCGCCAAGCTGACCGTCCCCACGCCGCACGAGGTGGAACGTCTGCTGCGGGTCACGGCACAGGCCGAACACCGCAATCATGACGACCCCTACCGAAGCGTCGAAAGCCGCCGGTGGACCGGCCGGGACGCAACCTCCGACTCGGGCATCCCGTCCGACGCCCTCGGACCGCAGGACGCTTTCGAACGCATGCCGATGCGTGACTTCTCGGCTCAACGCTCCCGGGAGCGCTTGCCCTCACGCCCGTTCGAGCGGACCCCGACGCTGGCCTGTCTGGCCACGGGCCACGACCGCCGCTCCGACTGGCTGCGGGCCGGACAGTCGCTGCAACACGTCCTGCTGGTCGCTACCGCGCACGGCCTACGGACGTCGCTCCTGCATCAGGCCATGGAGTGGCCCGACCTGCGCAGTCGTCTAGGGAACCCCACGGCCGCCTTCGACCATGTCCAGATGCTCATCCGGCTCGGATACGGCCCTGAAGGCGCCCCGACACCACGCCGCTCGACCCGCATGTTCCTGGACCTCGACGAGGGCTCCGCCCCAGGAGATCCGGAGACCTAAAGGTCAGGGCACGTTCACCGGTGCGATCACGACGGCGCGGGTCCCGCCCGGTTGACGCATCGGCCCGAGTGACCGCACCACCGGGGCAGCCGGCCAGGCCGCCGGTCCCAGCGGCCCGTGCGCAGTCCACTCCGGTTCACCATCCCCGCGGGGGCGGGGCGGCCCTATGGACGACAGAGGTCCGCCAGCACTTCCTGCAGATCGGCGAAGCCTTCGACCGGCGCAGTTCTCATCGGCACACAGCAGGTTTCCCTCCGCTTTCGCCATCGCAACCAGATGGACGACGATTGAGAGACGGAGGCAGAGGTACTCGGGCATCACCACATATCGGAAGCCGCCAGTGTGACGATCACCTACCGAGCAGCGCTCCACGTACAAGGTTGCCTGACGCTCCGTGACGAAAGCGGCGCTCCCAGCGCGGCGAAAGCGGCGCCGGCCTCACTTTCAGTGAAAGGAAGCATCGTGAGTGTGATGCCACAGAGCGGATACAGCGTTGCCCCCAGTAGTGGAACGGGCAGCCTCTGCGACGTTCTGGAACTCATTCTCGACCGCGGACTTGTCATCGACGCGTTCACCCGGGCCCAGCCGAACACCCGGAAGGATGGCGAAAGCAACGACTCGGAAAGGGACAACGCAGGAGCGGAGGCGGGAGCGGCGGGCATTCGACCGCGTCGGCACCGGGCACGAAGCGCCTCGGGAACCGTTTCTCCCGAGGAGGACCGCGCGGACCGCGCAGCGACCGTGTACGCGTACGCCCTGACGCTCAGGGACCATCCACTGCGGCTCGACGGCCTCAACGGCGTGGGCGGCCCACCGACCCCTCTGCGTACGGTGCCCGCCGGCCCTCTCTGCGCCGTGGTGAGCGACGTCTCCGAGGAACCGCATCCCACGGAACGGGACATCGGCGCCCATCACGACGTCCAGCAACGTTTGATGGAGAGCGGTGTCGTCCTCCCCCTCCGCTTCGGCGCCACAGCCCCGGACGACGATGCCGTCCGCTCCGCTGTGGAGGAACACGCGGATGACTACGCGGAGAGGCTGCGCCGGCTGGACGGGTGCGTCGAATACAGCCTCAAAGCGGCCCAGGAAGCCAGACAGCCCAATGATCACCTCCGGGACGCCGAAGCCGACTCCGAAGCGGGTTCCCGGCAGGGCGAGTTGGACGTACAGAACGCGCGCCCCCGCCTGGAGGCACTGGCGTCCGGCGTGACCGAGGCGTTCCGCCCGTTCACCCGGGAGGTCAAGCCCGGTGCACCGAGCGGCGAGGACTTCCTCAGCGTCTCGTTTCTTGTGTCGAGCGACCAGGACGAACTGTTCACGGCCTCCGAGATGAGCCTCGCCCATCAGATGGGCGAGGACTTCGACTTCCGGCTGCACGGCCCGCTTCCGCCGTACAGCTTCGTCTAGGGCCGGCGCACACACGGGACGCGCCCCCACGAACACGCTGGGGGCCACCCGCCGGGGCGCCCTCAGTTTCGGGGCAGCAGCGTTCCCAGGGGGCCGAGGTCGAGATTGAGGTCCTCGGGGTTCACACCGTGCTGTGCGCAGAGCTCGGTCATGCGTTGATCGAGCAGCATCAGGGTCGTCCCGATCTCGTCGGCCTGCTCATCGCTCAGGTCTCCCTGCTCGATGCGGCGGATCGCCTGCCGTTCCATCAGCTGCCGGAGCAGCTCGACCACGGTGAGCACCAGCGCCACCAGATCGCGTCCCATCTGGTCACGGTCGAGGTCCAGTCGGGGGGTCGTCACAGTGGCCCACTGTCTGCCCAGGGGGCCGGGACGCGTTCGTTGACGGATGACAGCAGGGCATGGAGCGAGATCCGTACCAAGGGCACGTCGGCAATGGCGATGACCAGGTCCCCACTGACCACCACGCCAGTTGCCAGAACACGATCCAGCAGGTCGACGAGCGGCACGCCGATGGGCCCGTTCAACGGACCTGCGCTGTCCCAGGGAACCGGGTCGTGCGTCACGGTCTACACCTCGCCGACGAAGGAGTAGGGCACCCAGGGTCCGGACAGCTCGATCTGTGCTCCGGTACGTTCCTGCAGGGTTCGTGTCAGCAGCGCGAGCTCTTCGGAGCGGCGTTCCGCCACGAGATAGGTGGCGTTGAGGATCTGGACCCTCCGGTCCGTCGACGGCTGAGGGTGCGGTCGAAGCCTGCGGGACGCGGTGGCGAGCCGCCCGACCTGCTCATCCACCGTCTCGGCTGTCCTCAGGGCATCTTCCTGACTCCGCTCACGAAGTCGTTGCGCACCGCGCTTGCGCTCGAGGTACGCGAGGCCCGCTCCCGCCGCCGGGCGCCCTCGGCCCGTTGTGACGCCCGGCCGACCGGCGCGCCGGTCCGCGTCGTCCGTGGGAGCCGTTGCAGCCGTTGCAGCCGTTGCAGCCGTTGCAGCCGTTGCAGCCGGGGGTGCGTACACCTTCACACCCCATTCGGCGTGGTGAGCGATCCGCTTCAACGCGGCGCGGAACCGAGCCGTCTCCTTCGTCAGAGCGTCCCGGGCCCGTTCGTCCGCGTGATAGACCGTCGCCATCGGCAGCGGAACGGTGGGGCAGGCAGCCGCGACCACCGAGACGACGTCGTGGTGCGCGCGTGCGTATCGTTCCAGTTCCCGCTGGTCCGACAGACGGCTCTGCCAGGCTTCGTCGGTGAAGTCACGGGCTCGGACGGTCTGCACGATCGCTGTGAAGGAGTCCAGCGCCAGCAGCCTGACAGGCGCCTCGTGCGTCACTCCGGGCAGGCCGGCCCAGGAAGACGGGTCCGGGTCGCGGCAGACGGCGAACACATAGGTGGCGTTGGCGTCCGAAACGTCAGCGTCGTGCTGCCTCATGTACGTCGGCTCTCCTCGATCGTCGATGGTTGATCTTTCAGACCGTGCACACCGTCCGGCGGCGTCCCTACTCGTCCGCCGTCCCGGACTCGAGCGCCCGGAGACGCTCCCGCAGTTCGCGGTTCTCCTCGTGCAGGGCGTCGCGAGAAGCGCGGGAGCTGAGGGCAGGATCGGACTCCCACCAGTCGATTCCGGCCTTCTTCGCCGTATCCACGGATGCCACGAACAGGCGGAGCCGAATGGTGAGCAGTTCGATGTCGAGGAGGTCGATCTTGATGTCTCCGGCGATCACGATGCCCTTGTCCAGGACGCGTTCGAGGATGTCGGCGAGGTTGTTCGCCTGAGGTCCGGGGGCGGGATAGTGCTCCTGCCGAAAGTCGACATCAGTCACTGACGTCGCCTCCGTCCGCGTTTCGGCGGCGCTGCGTCCTCGTCCTCATCCTCGGCTTCTTCCTCTTCTCCCCCTTCGTCCTCGGGCTCGTCCTCGCCGTCGTAGGCCTCCTCCGCTTCTTCGTCCTCTTCCTCTTCGTCCTCGGGCTCTTCTCCGTCCTCGGGCTCTTCCTCGTCCTCGTCGTCGTCCTCGTAAGCGTCGTCGGCGCTCTCCTCGGACTCGTCCTCGGGCTCGTCGCCTTCCGACTCCTCCCGCTGCGCCTCTTCCTCCTCGACGGCGTCCTCATGGGTGACCACGACTTCCCCGTCGCGGATCTCACCTCGCCAGCCTTCGGGTTCCTCGGTGGCGAGAGTGACGTATCGCTGGAAGTTCTTGAAGTCGAGGCGTACACGGCGGCCTTGAGCGCGCCAGAGGTTGCCGGTCTTCTCGAAGAACCCGGCCGGGTAGTACTCCATGACGAGGATGACGCGCGTCAGCGTGGGTGTCAGTTCGTGGAAGCTGACCGCCCCGCGGGTGGTGCCCTTGGCGCCTTCGGAGGTCCATACGATGCGGTCGTCGGGGATCTGTTCCTGGACGGTCGCCTTGAAGCTGCGTGTCGACGGCCCGACCTTCACCTTCCAGTCACTCTCGAGCTCGTCGCCCTTCGAGACGTCCTGGACGCCTTTCGCGAAGCTGCTGAACTGGTCGTACTGCGTCCAGTAGTCATAGGCGTCCCGCAGCGGCACGCCGATGTCGAGGACCTCGTCGATGTTCATGACCTTGCCGCCGCTGGACTTCCGTTTCCCCTTGCCTCCACCTCCCCCGAAGGCGCTTTTCGCTTTGTCGACCACGTTGTCCTTGACGCCCTTGGCCTTCTCCGAGACAAAGGCCTTCACCGGCGAGTCACCCTGCAGGATGCGTGATCCGATCGCGGGAAGAGAGCCTCCGTTGTCGGCCGCGTCCGTCAGTTGTCCGGTGAGGTCGGTCAGTTTCCCCCCGGCCTTCTCGGCAAGGTGCTCCACTTGCTTGGACAGGAACTTCGACAGCTCTTCGCGAACCTGGTCCATTCCCGATGCCTCGGCGGGCTGGTCGCTTTCCGTCTTGGCCATGGCGGTCTACCTCCGACGACTGGCGCTCTTGGATGCGGTCCGCTTGGACGCCGCCGTCTTCTTGGCTGCTGTCTTCTTCGCGGGAGCGGTCTTCTTCGCCGCCGTCTTCTTCGCCGGCGCCTTCTTGGCCGGTGCCTTCTTGGCCGGTGCCTTCTTCGCGGCCGCCTTCTTGGCCGGCGCCTTCTTCGCAGCCGCCTTCTTGGCGGGAGCAGCCTTCTTTGCAGGAGCGGTCTTCTTCGCCGCCGACTTCTTCGCCGGCGCCGACTTGCGCCCTGCGGTCTTCCCCTGCGACCCGGAGTCGCTCTCTCCGCGCTTGGGAGCAGCCCTCCGCCGACGCGGCTTGGGCTCCGGCTCCTCCTCCGGCTCTTCTTCCTCTTCCTCCTCGTCCTCTTCCTCTTCCTCTTCTTCGGGCTCCTCCTCTTCCTCGTACTCGCCCTCCGGCTCCTCGTCCTCCTCTTCTTCCTCCTCTTCCTCGTCCTCGTACTCCCCCTCCGGTTCGCCGTCCTCCGGTTCGCCGTCCTCCTCTTCCTCGTCTTCCTCGTCGTACTCGGCGTCCTCGTCCTCCGGGTACTCCTCTTCGTCCTCTTCCTCGTCCGGCTTCGCGCCGATCAGCGCCGTGCGCTCACTGATGGCACCGGCAAGCGTCCCCATGCTGCGTTCGGCCGCGGCGGCCATGGCCTTGCGGCCCGCGTCCAGCACCTCTCCGCGCAACTGCTCCTGCAACTCGGCCACCTGCGGGATCTCTGTCAGACGGCGCATGCCTTCGGCGGCCAACTGACGGGGCTCCAGGCCGAATCGACGGCCGGCCAGGTAGGTAGCGATGGAGAGGGCCATCCGGCCCTTCTTGGTACGGCCCAGCACGTAGCCGCCCACTACAGCGGCGGCAAGAGCCACCTTGTCCTTCTCGTCCATGAGTGCGTCACCTTCGATCCGTCGGCGTGGAACGGGCTCGGGCGGCATGGAGCCGGTCGAGCAGCCGTTCCTCTTCTCGTTCGAACTCCTCCAGGCTGATGGCGCCGTCTTCAAGTTCCTGGTTCAGGACGGCCAGCTGCGTACGGAGCACTCCTGGATCGTGCAGCTCACGCTCCGCTGCGTCATTGAGCTTCTCCGCCACCCAGACGACGCCCCGGACGGGTGCGATGGGCAGCGTGAGGAGTCCACTGATGAGGCCCATCTCAGACTCCAGCCGTTCGGACGGGGACACGTTCGGCGGAGACGAAGCTGTAGCAGGGCAGTGGGCCCGAAAGGCGCAGTTGCAGCCGGTTCCGGTGTTCGTGGGCCATGTCTCGCGCCAGCGCCAGGAAGGCGTCGCTGTCTGTTCGGGGCACGAGGAACGAGGTGTTCAGAACGCAACCCTGGACGTCGGGGCCCTGAGCCACCGCTCTGGCCCGGGGGGCGAGCTCCCGCAGAACGTGCCGACCCGCGTCCAGGGCCCGGCTGTCCAGGGCCGCCGCCACGGCTTCCCCCAGCCGCAGACTGGCCTCGTACCCCGGCTGCCGACGCAGAGTGTCCCGCAGGCGGCGTACGTTCTTGTCCTCGGCAACGACGCTCGCCAGTGCGTCCTGCGCGGACAGCACTTTGACGTTCACCTCGATCGCGTTCGAGAGGTGCTCCAGCACCACCAGGTGGTCCGCCTCGCGGGCCGCCAGTTGGCCGCGGATCGTCTCTTCGTCCGAGGCGACCATTCCGAAGCGCATCGGCAGGACGGGACCCCGGGCCGAGAGCCGCAGCAGAAGGTCCTGGTGAGCCAGCAGGTCACGGCGCCTGGCGCGCAACTTGGACGGGGCGTCACTGATGACCGCCGCCACCCGTCCCTGCCGGATCGACCGTACGGGCGCCGCGGGGCTGCCGACGCCCGATGTACCAGGCGGCAGCGGCCTTCCCGCACGAGTGATCGCGTAGACGTAGAGACCGGCGTCGTCGCTCACGACTCACGCCTCCGCGGAGCGGCGGCGGCGGCCGGCACTGCTGCTGCGGACCGGAGGGCGACGCTTCCTCGGGTGCTCCCGGTGTTCTTCCTCGTCCTCGTCGGACTCGTCGGCGTCGTCGTCCCTGCCTCCGACGGCCTTGAGGACCGTGTCGCCGACACTGTGTGCGGCCTCGCGCACCTTGCGTTTGCCCATGGACTTGGCGGCGCCGGCCGCACCCCCGCCCAGCAGTTCCGGGATGGTCGTGCTGCCGGAGTCCCGCTCCAGGTCGAGGCGGTTGCAGGCCTCGGCGAAACGCAGATAGGTGTCGACGCTCGCCACCACGATGCGTGCGTCGATCTTGAGGATCTCGATGCCGACCAGGGAGACCCGGACGAACACGTCGATCACCATGCCCCGGTCAAGGATGAGCTCGAGCACGTCGTACAACGTGCCCGCGCGAGGTGGGCAAGCCACTACCTCGTCGGAGTAGGTGGTCGCGGACATGAAGCGTCCTTCCGGTCGTCGGGAGACTGGGTCAGTCGTCGGCGGATCCCCGCCGGTAGCGGCGGACCCGGTGGTACTCCACGAGTTCGCCGTCCTGGTCGATCCGAACTTCGTACGAGGCCAGCAGGCTCGTCGTGTCCGGGATGCGCGGCAGCTCCAGTACGTCCACCACGACACGCCAGCCGTCGTCCTCCCGTCCGACGGCCGTGACGCCCTCGGTCGGGTGGCCGATCAGGCCCTCGAGGCTCCGGGAGGCAGCACGAGCAGCCGATTCGGCTCCTTTCACGGCGCGTGGGCGGCGCGCGGTGGCCGTCGAGGACTTCTTTGCGCGAGGGCGACGCTCTTCTGCCATGGGGTTAAGTCTTGTGCATATCCGACATACCGCACCTTGAGAAGGGCCATCAGGCATCGCCGGAGGCAGGCGATACGCGCATCCCGTCGCTCACACAGAGGTCGGGCACCGGCCGTCGAGGGGGCTGAGAGCGGACGCACTCCGCAGTCGAGCGGGCCGCCCGCAGGCCGGGCGGCACGGGAGACCAGTCGGCACAGCAACGGGACGGAGCTGTCATAACGGGTACGCGTTCTGCATGAACCCACCCCTCTCCCCCGTCCCGGAAGATTCCAGAAGTCCCCTCATCCCGTCCGCGCCGTCAGCGGCGTGGCTGAAAACCTTGGGCCGTATCGAGAACTCGCCCGTGGCGGACCCGGCCGTCCGGGCTCTTCAGCGAGGAATCCGCTCGCTTCCTCTGGGCGACGTACGTGATCTCCTGCGCGGCAGGCCACTGGGGCACCCGGTGCATCCCGTCCTCGTGCAGGTGCCGATCGGTTGCTGGCTCTCGGCCGTCGTGCTCGACGTCGTGCCGAGGCCCGCCGTCCGGAGCGCGCCCACCATCCTCACGGCCGTCGGCCTCGCGGGCATCGCCCCCGCCGCCGTCTCCGGCTGGACCGACTGGGCCGATCTGCCGCCCGAACAGGCCCGGGTCGGGCTGGCCCACGCGGTCACGAACGTGGCGGCGGTGGCCTTCTTCACCGGATCCCTGACCGCCCGGCTACGCGGCCGCTCCGCGAAGGGGAAGCTGTGGTCGCTGGCCGGCCTGGCAGCGGTCGCCGTCAGCGGCGCCTTGGGTGGGCACGTCGCCTACCGGAGGGCCATCGGCGGGGCCTAGCGAAGCGCCCTCGATCCAGGGTGCTTCGCCGGAGTGCGGCGTCCTCGCGTCTGCGCGCAGGCGATGCGGGTACTCGAGGCTCCTTCGAAGAGCGAGGTGAGAACACGTGACACACACGTCAAGGCGATCGAACCTGGAAGGCCTGTCCGCACTGGTCACCGGTGGGTCCAGAGGGCTGGGACTGCTGGTGGCCGCACGTCTGGCACAGCGCGGTTGCCAGGTCACCGTGGCGGCGCGCGACGAGGACGAACTGCGCCGCGGCGCCGAATGGGTCGAAGAGAAGACCGGGAGACGCGTCTCCACCGCGGTGTGCGACGTCCGTGACCGGAACGCGGTGGAGTCGATGGTGCGGCAGGCCGAGGCGCGGCGCGGCAGGCTGGATGTCGTCGTCGCCAACGCGGGTGTCATCCAGGTCGCTCCGGTGGAATCGCTCGACAACGAGGCTTTCGAGGACGCCATGACCACCATCTTCGGTGGCACCGTGAACACGGCCATGGCGGCCCTTCCGCACCTGCGCATGAGCGAGGCCGGGGGCCGCCTGTGCCTCATCGGTTCCGTCGGCGGGCTGCTCGCGGTTCCGCACCTGCTCCCCTACTCATGTGCCAAGGCAGCCGTCGGCGCTCTGGGCGAGGGACTGCGTGCCGAGACGGCCGGCCAAGGCCTCAGCGTGACGACGGTCCATCCCGGCCTGATGCGCACCGGCTCGCATCTGCAGGCCGAATTCGGCGGCCGGTCGTCCGAGGAGTTCGCCTGGTTCTCCGCTCTGTCCGGAGCGCCCGTGATCTCCATGGACGCCGAACGTGCGGCGGAGCGCATCGTCCAGGCCCTGGAGAAGCGCCGGACCCGCGTGGTCCTCACCCCCGCGGCGCGGGTCGCGTCGGTGGCGCACGGCGTGGCGCCTACCACGGTCACCCGGCTCAGCGGACTCGCTGCCCGGCTTCTCCCTCGGTCCCCGTCCGCGGAAAGCGCGGCCGGCGACTCCGCGGACGACGGCATGGCGCAAGGCCACACCATCGATCGCCCAGCCACTAGCTGGACGGAAAGGGCCCGGCGGTTGGGCAGCGGCCTCAACGACCGGGCGGCACGCCACTACAACCAACGGATTCCGGGGCCGCCCACCAGCGCATGACGACCCGACGCCGTCCGCCGGTCAGGCGTGTCGCGGACACCGCGAACAACCTTCTTCCCCGCGGCGACAAGGGGACCTGACCCGATGGTTCTCTGTCAGGTCCCCTTGACGCCCGTCGGTTCGCGCAACCGCGTCAGCAGCCCGAGTCCGCGATGACGAAGTAGCCCGGAGAGGTCTCCTTCAGGGTGTGAGTGACGGCGACGTTGTACAGGCCCATGTTCTGGGCGGAGCCGTTGGCGTAGGTGTAGCCGCCGGTCTGGTGGGCGCGGCCGGCCTGCACCTGCTGGTAGTTGTTGCCGGTGTAGCACCTGGGTACGGAGCCTGTCGTCGTCGCCGTGACGGACGCGGAGATCGCGCCGACGGCTCCGGAGGGATCGACCGCGGCGACGGTGTAGCCGTAGGAGGTCCCGGCCGACAGACCGTTGTCGGTGTAGGCGGTGCCCGTCGTGGAGGCCACCTTGGTGCCGCCGCGGTAGACGTTGTACGTGGTGGCGCCGCTGACCGAGGTCCACGACAGCGAAGCGGCCGTGTCCGTGGTGCCGGTCACCTTGAGGCCGGACGGGGCGGGCAGCGAACCGGTGCCTCCCTGGTCACCGCTGCCGTCGAGGCCCCAGAACTTCGCCGTGTGGTAGCTGGAGCAGATGGAGTTGAGGTAGTACGTCCCCGTGCTGCCGCACTGGTCGGCACCCGAGCCGGGGTTCACGGCGAGGCCGTGCGCCATGCCGGAGACGGAGAACAGGGCGACGGCGGGCTTGCCGGTGCTGTCGTCGTAGATGCTCTCGGTGGTGCCGCCGGTCAGGTTACGGGTGCTGGACGCGGTCTGGCCGATGCCCCAGACGTCGGTCCACTGGTCGCGCAGTTCGGTGCCGTTGACGGGGGCGACGGTGGTGTCGGAGGAGCCCTGCCAGATGGCGACCCGCGGCCACGGACCCGTATAGCCGGGGTAGGAGTTGCGGACCTTGTCACCCCACTGCTTCGGGGTGAGGTTCTGGTTGCTGTACTGGCAGCCCGAGGCGGCGGCCTGCGTCGTGGCGCACTGCGCGGGGAGACCGGAGTCGACCGATCCGCCGGCGAACACGTCCGGGTAGTCGGCGAGGAGGTTCGCGGTCATCCCACCGCCGGCGGAGAGCCCGGTGACGAAGACGCGGCTGCGGTCCGATCCGTACTGCGCCGCGGCGGTGTCGACCATCTGCTTGATCGAGGCCGCCTCGCCCTTCGCCCGGGTGTCCTTGGCCGCGTCGAACCAACTGAAGCAGGACAGGCTGTTGTTGGCCGAGCCGGTCTGCGGGTACACCACGGCGAAGCCCCACTGGTCGGCGAACTTCTGCCAGCCGGAGTGGGTGTGGTAGTCGCTCGCGGACTGGGTGCAGCCGTGCAGGGCGACCACCAGCGGTGCGTCGGCGGGAAGACCGGACGGGGCGTACTCGTACATCGCCAGGTTGCCGGGGTTCGAGCCGAAGCCGGTGACCTGCTGGAGGGTGCCCGCGGCCGCCGCGCTCGACGCGGCAGGGCCGACGACGCCCAGGCCGGCGACGACGGCGCCCAGTGCTGCGGCCGACGCGCAGCGCCGGAGGAATCCACGCCAGGGGGAGTGAAGCATGATGCGGCTCCGATGAGTGATGGGGGGTCGGGTGGGCTGGGGTGGGGTGGTGTCAGGTGGGTGGGAGCGGGGACGCGGCGCGGCGGCGGTGGTCCCACCCCGCCGGGTCGCGCCCCGCACCCGTTCCTTCGGCCGGACTCCGCGGCACGTGTCCGCGGCCGGCCCGCTGTCGTACGACGTGCTGGAAGCGGACCGTACGACCGGCGCCCGGCGCCGCGACATGTGAGGGACAGCCAGGACCGCGGTGCCCGGCGTGGCTCGTCCACCCATGGTGTCGGCCGTGACGCTGTGACATGCCCCGGGCCGGGCGGGACGAACAGGCCGGAGTGCCCGCGTCCCTGCGGTGGTTCAGACGGGCGGTCGGAGGATGTCGGAGCACGGCCCGCCGTCACCCCATGGTGGTGGGGTCCATTCCCCGGCGCGAAAGTATGTCGGCGACCCACATGTCTGGCCGCGTGGTTCCTCCCTACCGTGGTCCGCCATGGACAGCACCAAGAGCTCCGACGAGGGCTCACCTCAGCATCCCGGGCCCGGTGACACCACCGCGTCCGGCCTGGCGTCGACCGGCTTCCTCACCGGCCGCAAAGTGCTGGTCACCGGTGCCGCCAGCGGGATCGGCCGGGCCTGCGCCGACGGCTTCGCCGCGGCGGGCGCCGAGGTCTACGTGGTGGACCGGGCCGGCGAGGCGGCCAAGGAGGTGGCGGAGGCGATCGGTGGCACGGCCGTCGTGGCCGATCTCTCCGAGGCCGAGGCCGTGGACGCGCTGCCGGACGACGCCGACATCGTGGTCAACAACGCGGGCCTGCAACATGTCGCCCCTCTGCACGAGTTCCCCCCCGAGCGCTTCGCGCTGATCCAGCGGGTCATGGTCGAAGCGCCGTTCCGCATCCTGCGCCGCACGCTGCCCCACATGTACGCGCGGGGGTGGGGCAGGGTCGTCAACATCTCGTCCGTGCACGGCCTTCGGGCCAGCGCCTACAAGTCGGCGTACGTCACGGCGAAGCACGCGCTGGAGGGCCTGAGCAAGGTGGTGGCCCTGGAGGGCGCCCCGCACGGCGTGACCAGCAACTGCATCAGTCCGGGTTATGTCCGTACCCCGCTGGTCGAGGAGCAGATCGCCCAACAGGCGCTCGCCCACGGCATTCCGGCCGCGGACGTGGTGGACCAGGTCTTCCTGGACCGCACCGCGATCAAGCGCCTCATCGAGCCGCCCGAGGTCGCCGAGGCGGCCCTGTGGCTGTGCACCGACCACAGCGCCTACATCACCGGCACGTCGATCCCCCTGGACGGCGGCTGGACGGCCCACTGACATCCCACTGACGGCGCACCGGATCGGCTCACCCGCGGCCGATGACGGTTCCCGCCGCGGCGGCGGCGCGAACGGCACCTCCCTCGCCGCCGCATCGCACCGAACAGACTCCCCGGACCCGTTCCCTTCGTCCCCAGCGTCGACCGGGCCCGGTGGTTCCGCTCCCCTCCCCATCCCGAAACGGTGACAACCATGCCCAGCGCTCACAACGCCGTGAACGACCCAGGCACATCCGCGACGCCAGGCGGTCTGCGCAAGATCGTCGCGGCCAGCCTGATCGGCACCACCATCGAGTGGTACGACTACTTCCTGTACGGCTCGGCCGCCGCCCTGGTCTTCGGCCGGGTGTTCTTCCCGGAGTCGGACCCGCTGACCGGCACCCTGTTGTCCTTCCTCACCTACGCCATCGGTTTCGCCGCCCGCCCGATCGGCGCCGTGGTCTTCGGTCACTTCGGCGACCGCCTCGGACGCAAGAAGCTCCTGGTCGTCAGCCTGCTGATGATGGGCCTGTCCACCGCGCTGATCGGCTGTGTCCCCGGCTACGACACCATCGGCGTCGCGGCTCCCCTGCTGCTGACCACCCTGCGGCTGGTCCAGGGCTTCGCCCTCGGCGGCGAGTGGGGCGGCGCCGTGCTGCTGGTCTCCGAGCACGGGGACGCCAACAGGCGGGGTTTCTGGGCCTCGTGGCCGCAGGCCGGCGCCCCGGCCGGAAACCTGGTCGCCGTCGGGGTGCTCTCGCTGATGACCACCGTGCTGAGCGACGAGGCGTTCAACTCCTGGGGCTGGCGGGTGCCCTTCCTGCTCTCGGCCGTCCTGGTCATGATCGGTCTGTGGATCCGGCTGTCCGTCGACGAGTCCCCGCTGTTCAAGGAGGCGCTCGCGAAGGCGGAGCGGCGCAAGGCGGAGCAGCGGGCCGAGCAGCCGCCGTTCGTCGCGGTGGTACGCCACCACTGGCGGGACATCCTGGTCGCGATGGGCGCGCGGATGGCCGAGAACATCTCGTACTACGTGATCACCGCGTTCGTCCTGACCTACTGCGTCAGCCACCTCGAGATCGACAAGCAGACGTCGCTCAACGCCGTGCTGATCGGCTCGGCCGTGCAGTTCTGCCTGATCCCGCTGTTCGGCGCGCTCTCGGACCGGATCGGCCGCAAGCCCGTGTACCTGGTGGGGGCGGTCGGCGTGGGACTGTGGTCGTGGGCCTTCTTCGCCCTGCTGGACACCCGGTCCTTCCCCGCGCTGGTGCTCGCCGTCACCGTCGGGCTGATCTTCCACAGCGCCATGTACGCACCTCAGGCGGCGTTCTTCTCGGAGCTGTTCGCCACCCGGATGCGGTACACCGGCGCCTCGATCGGGGCGCAGCTGTCCTCCGTGGCGGCCGGCGCACCGGCTCCGCTGATCGCGACCGCGCTGCTGAGCTCCTACGGCAACGCCACCCCGATCTCGGTGTACGTCGGTCTGGCCGCGGTGGTCACGGTGATCGCCGTCGTCGCCGCCCGGGAGACCCGCGGCAGGGACCTCTCGGCCATCGAGCCGGACGACACCGTGGCGCGTACCGTCCCGGAACAGCAACCGGCCGCGTCCGCCTGACCGTCCGGCACCGCTCACCCGACGAGGGTCGGTGTCCTCCCGTCGGGGGACACTGGCCCTCGTCGGGCGTTCCGTTCCGGGCCGCACCCCGACCCCACCTGAACCGGCTCCACCCGTCACCCATCACCGACCACCTCCCACCGACTCGCAACGGTTGCCCGCCCATGTCGCACACGCCCCAGTCCCCCGCCCGTCATCTGCGCCGGCTCCTCGAACTCCTCGCCGCGGGCGCCCCCGCCGAAGAACTCGGGACCGTCGCCGCCGAGGCGCGCCGCAACGGCGCCACGGCCGAGGATCTCGCCGAGGTGGAACAGGCCACCGAGGCGGCGCTGCGCGTGCACAGCACGCTCAGGCAGCACCGGCGCCGGGAAGCGGAGTTGACCGCGCTCTTCGACACCGCGGGCGACCTGGCGGCCCTGCGTGACCTCGACGCGGTACTGCGCTCCATCGTCCGGCGGGCCCGGATGCTGCTGGGCACCGACACGGCCTACCTCACGCTGCCCGACGAGGAGGCCGGGGACACCTTCATGCGGGTCACCGACGGCTCGGTGTCCGAACTGTTCCAGAACCTCCGCCTGCAACTGGGTGAGGGGCTCGGCGGTCTGGTCGCGCAGACCGCCCGCCCCTACGCCACGCCGGACTACCGCACCGACGACCGCTTCCTGCACACCGGCAGCATCGACGCCGGAGTCCTGGACGAGGGCCTGGTCGCGATCCTCGGCGTGCCGTTGCTGCTGGGGTCGGGAAGCGGCGGCCAGGTCATCGGGGCGCTCTTCGCGGCGGACCGCACGCCCCGCACCTTCGCACCGGACGAGGTCGCGCTGCTCTGTTCGCTGGCCGACCACGCCGCCATCGCCATCGACACCGCCAAGGCCATGGCCGACGCACGGATCGCGCTGGCCGAACTGGCCGAGGCCAACGCCGTGATCGGCGAGCACTCCGCCGCCATCCAGCGTGCCGAGGAGTCCCATGACCGGCTCACCGATCTCGTCCTGCGGGGCGGCGACGTGGCCGACGTGGCCGACGCCGTGGCCGGCCTGCTGAAGGGGGACGTCGCGGTCCACGACGGTTCCGGCCGGCCGCTCACGGCGGTCGGCGCGCACGGCGGCGCCGCGTCCGCGGACGGGGGTGGCGCGCCCGGGAGCGGGGAGGACGGCGGTGGCGCGGCGGAGGCGGCGGAACTGGTCGCGGCGGCGAAGCGCTCACGCGCGGCGGCCCGCGCGGTGTTCCGTGACGGGCGGTGGGTGTGCGCGATGCTGGCGGGGCGGGAGCTGCTGGGCTGTCTGGTCCTGTACGGGCGTCCGGATCTCGACGGCCCTGACCAGCGTCTCTTCGAGCGGAGCAGTGTCGTGACCTCCCTGCTGCTCCTGCTGAGGCGGTCGGTGGCGGAGACCGAGAACCGGGTCCGGGGAGACCTGATCACCGATCTCCTCACCGCACCCGATCGCGACCCGGCCGGCCTTGTGGCCCGGGGCCGGCGCCTCGGGTTCGACCTCGACCGGCCGCACATCCTGCTGGCCGCCCGGACCGACGGTGAGGCACGGGACCGGCTCGCCGACGCGGCCGTGCAGTACCTCTTCGGGGGCGGAGGCGTCAGCGCGGAACACGAGGGGGCCGTGGTGCTGCTGCTTCCTCGCGGTGGGACCGGTCCGGGGGAAGCGGCCCGCCTCGCCGCCGGGCAGCTCGGCCAACTGGTGGGCGCGCCGGTCACGGTGGCCGGCGCCGGACCGGCGGCCGGGCCGCGGGCGATCGCCGACGCGCACACGGAAGGCGTGCGCTGCCTGCGGGCCCTGCGCGTGCTCGGCCGTGCGGGGCAGGGGGCGAGCGTCGCCGAACTCGGCTTCCTCGGCGTGCTGTTGGGCGACCATCACGACGTGGACGGCTTCGTCACCACGGCCCTCGGACCGCTGCTGGAGTACGACGCCCAGCGCGGGACCCAGCTGGTGCGCACGCTGCGCGCCTACTTCGACTGCGGCGGATCCCTGACCCGGGCCAAGGAGGACCTGCACGTGCACGTGAACACGGTCGTGCAGCGTCTGGACCGGGTCCAGGCACTCCTCGGCCCCGACTGGAACACCCCCGAGCAGGCACTGGAACTCCAACTCGCCCTGCGTCTGCACCTCCTGTCCGGCGCCTGACGCCCGGCGGCAGGGGCTCTCCGGAGCGGCCGTGGACCGACCCCACCCCTCCCGTGCACCGCGCGGACGGAAGCCGCACGGTCATCTTGACGACATGTCGACCCGCCCGTCCGCTCCCGGGTCGGCCGCCGCGTCCAGCAGGTGCTGTGCCACGACCCGGGGGCCTTCGTCACCGACGAGGATCGTGTAGTGGTTGGTCCCGGTGACGAGGCGCGGGCGGACCCGTTCGGGGTCGAGGCCCGCCGCGGCGAGCCGCCGCTCGTCGTACAGCCCCTGCGGCTCGTCCATCAGTCCGCGCTCGGCCCACAGCAGCACCGCCGGCCGGGGCAGCCGGCGCACCGCGCCCGACACCTCCGCGCGGAACTGGTCGACACCGTCGACGCGGACGGCCTCCAGGCTGCAGGCGGAGCGCAGTTCGGGCTCCTCCCCCACGAGATCGCGCTGGACGTAGGCGTCCACCCACGGCGACCAGCGGTCGGCGAAGGCGGGGTGCCGTCGCCAGAAGGCGCGGTAGGCCTCCCGGTCCGGGAACGTCGCCGACAGCCTCCGCATTGCAGGGCCGATCACCGCGGTGAGCAGCTCGTCGGGGTCGAGTCCGGCCGGGACGGGGAAGCCCACCCCGCCGTCCACCAGCAGCAGGGACGTCGCCAGGTGGGGGTACCGCACCGCGGTCAGGGCCGCGGTGAAGGCTCCCATCGAGTGACCGGTCAACACGACCTGTCCCAGGCCCAGTTCGTCCACCACGGCGGCCATGTCGTCGGCGTGCGCGGTGATGCCGTACGGGCCGGGCACGCGCCCGCTGCGACCCCGCCCCCGCAGGTCCGGCGCCACCAGCGTCATCCGGCCGGCCAGATGGTGGGCGACGCGCGCCCAGCTCAGGCCGTTCGCCGTGATGCCGTGGAGCGCGAGAGCCACCGGCGCGGCGGGATCGCCGGCGGGCCAACGCGACACGGCCAGTTCGCCGCCGCGCACCGGCACCCGCAGTTCCTCGCGCGCCGGTGCGTCCCCGTCCTTCCGGACGGCGGCGTCGTTCCGGGGAACGTCGCTCATGCCGTGCCCGCCTCCTCCGGGCCGGAGACGGCACGGGTCGTACGGGCCGCACGCAGCCGCGCCGGCAGCCGCACCACGCCGCCGGGCAACAGGTAGATCGCCGCGACGAACAACGCCCCGAGCAGGAACAGCGGTTGTGAGAGCGGCGCCCGCACCACGGCGGGCAGGGCGGTGACCGTGTCCGAGCCGGCCAGGTCGCCGAGCCGATGGTCGGCCCAGGTGTAGAGGATGCCGCCGATCATGGGACCCCATCGGGTTCCCGAACCGCCGAGCACCACCATCACCAGCAGGGAGAGGGTGAAGTCGGAGGTGGTCGTCTGCGGAGTGGCGCCGCCCGTCAGCAGCAGGTACACGATGCCGCCGAGCGCGGCCAGGGTGCCGGCCAGGACGAAGGCGGCCAGCTTGAAGCCGTACGGACGCAGGCCCAGTACCTCCACCCGGCGTTCGTTCTCCTTGATGCCCTCCCAGACCCTGCCGACGGGCGAGCGGACCGCCCACTGCACGACGGCCAGCACGAGGACGAGGTAGGCCAGGGCGATCCAGTACAGGCCGGCGGTGTGCTGGATGCCCACCAGCGAGGCGGGCAGCCCGTCGGCAGGAGCCGCCCTGCCCTCCTCACCGCCGGTGAATCCGCCGGGGTCGCGCTGCACGAGAATCGAGCCGGCCTGGGCGAAGGCCAGGGTCACCATGGAGAACGCGATGCCGCCGACCCTGAGACCGACCGCGCCCAGCAGGACGGAGAGCGCCGTGCCCGCGAGGAGTCCGAGCAGCGCCGACACGGCGAACGGCAGGCCCGCTTCGAGCATGACGATGTCGGTGACGTACGTGCCGGCGGCGAAGTACAGCGCGTGCCCGAAGGAGAGCAGGCCGGTACGCCCGAGCAGCAGGTCGTACCCGGTGGCCAGCGCGCCGAACACCAGGCACAGGGCGAGCAGTTGAAGGTTGCCCGGGCTGCCGATCGGTCCTTCGAGAAGGACCGGCAGGGGCAGCGCGCTGTAGGGGACGGTCAGGAGGATCGCCAGCAGCAGGGCGGGCCACCAGCGGACGGCACGCCGTAGTCGGGTGGTTCCGATGGTGCCGCTTCGGTCCTCAGCGCGGGCCCGGCGGCCACGGGGCTGGGTGACGATGGTCATGCGAGCCTCCCGGTGAGCCCTCGCGGCCGGACGAGCAGCAGGGCGGCGAGCAGGACGACGACGGCCAGGTCGCCGAGTCCGGCGGTGGTGTAGTAGTTGGCGAACTGCTGGACGAGCCCCACGGCCACCGAGGCGAGTGCGGCGCCGGTGAGCGAGCCCATGCCGCCGGTCACGACGACCACGAAGGCGAAGATCAGCAGGGAGGTGCCCTGTTCGGGGTCCACGGAGCCGAAATAGAGGCCGCCGAGGGCGCCCCCGAGGGCCGCCGCCCCTCCGCCGATGGCGAAGACCAGGGAGAAGGCACGCCGCACGTCGATGCCGAGTGCGGTGACCATCGCCCGGTCCTCCACCCCCGCGCGGACGACCAGTCCGTGCCGGGTGCGGCCGAGGAACAGCCGGAGGGCGGTCAGCACGAGCAGGGCGGCGGCGATCAGTACCAGGCGGTTGAGCGGTACTTCGGCGCCGAGCAGGCCGAAGGTGCCGGAGAGCGCCTCCGGCCCGGGGAAGGGCCGGGCGTCGGACCCCCAGATCGCGGACAGCAGCGCCGGGACGGCCAGACCCACGCCGACCGTCGCAAGGATCTGTTCGCGCGGTCGCGTGTACAGCGGGCGGATCACGGCGAGTTCGAGCAGGACGGCGGCGACGGTGCCCACCGCGGTGCCGAAGGCGACGGCGAGCCCGAATCCGGCCCCGCCCGGTCCGGCTCCGGGCAGGTGGCCGGACGCGGCCCACCAGGTGCCGTAGGCGCCGACGGACAGCAGCGCGCCGTGGGCGAAGTTGAGGACGTCCATCAGACCGAAGATCAGCGACAGTCCGGAGGCGACCAGGAAGTACAGGGCGCCCAGGCCGAGGCCGGTGAAGGTGAGCAGTACGACCGTGGGCATCAGGCGTCCGCCTCCGGGAGTCCGGCGGCGGGACGCGCCGCGCTGTGAACGGACGGACGGACGGGCACCCTCACGGTGCCGCCGTGACCGCCGTGGTCGCTGTGGTCGCTGTGGTCGCCGTGACCGTCACGGCCGACGAGGCCACCGGAGCCCGCGCTGCCGACACCGAGCAGCCGACGGGCCGCCTCGGCGTCGGCGAGCAGATCGTCGGTGGAGCCCCGGTGCGCCGTGCGCCCGTCGGCGAGGACGACGCAGGTGCGGGCGAGGCGGCGCACCACGGCGAGGTTCTGTTCCACGAGCAGCACGGGCACCGCCTCGGCTGCGCGCTCGATCGCCTGGGCGACCTCGGTGACCACCTTGGGCGCCAGCCCCTTGGTGGGTTCGTCGGCGATGATCAGCCGGTTGCCGTTGAGCAGCGTCCGGGCGATGGCGACCATCTGCTGCTGCCCGCCGGACAGCGTGCCGGCGGCCTGCCGCGCACGGCGCCTCAGCTCGGGGAACAGTTCGTGCACCAGGCCGTAGTCCGGTTCACCTGCTCCGGACCGCTCGGCGAGACGCAGGTTCTCGGCCACGGTGAGAGCGGCGAATACTCCGCGGTCCTCGGGCGCGTAACCGACGCCCCGGCGCACCAGGGCGTGTGTGGCCAGGCGCACGGTCTCCTCCCCGGCCAGCAGCACACTTCCGGTGCGCGGAACGAGGCCGAGGATGCCGCGCACCGTGGTCGTCTTGCCGGCACCGTTGCGGCCCAGCAGCGCCGTGGTGCCCGTGGCGGCGACCTCCAGGTCGACGCCGTGCAGAATGTGCCCGCCACCGATCACGACCCGCAGGCCACGTACGGTCAGCAGGGGTGCAGGGGTCACAACCCCTCCCCGAGGTAGGCCTGTTGGACGGTGGGGTCGGCCATGACGGCCTGCGGCGTGTCCAGCGCGAGGAGCGTGCCGTGGTGCATCACGGCCACCCGGTCGGCCAGTTCCAGCAGGACGTCCATGTGGTGCTCGACCATGAGCACGGTGCGTCCCTCCTCCTTGTGCAGCGAGCGGATGAGCTCGGTCAGCGCGGGCACCTCCTCGGCGCTCACGCCCGCCATCGGTTCGTCCAGCAGCATCAGCCGGGGCTCGCCGACGAGCAGGACCGCGAGTTCGAGCTTGCGTTTCTCGCCGTGGGAGAGGGCGTCGGCGCAGGAGTCGGCGCGGTGGGCGAGCTGGGTGCGGGCGAGGACCCGGTCGACCAGTTCCGGGTAGGTGCCGGCACGGCGCCAGACACGGTACGAACGGCCCTCGGCGGCCTGGGCCGCGAGCCGCACGTGGTCGGCGACCGTCATCCCCGGCCACAGGCTGGAGGTCTGGAAGGTGCGCCCGAGACCGCGCCGGGCCCGGGCGTAGGCGGCTTCCGTGGTGACGTCGCGGCCGTCCAGTTCGATCGTGCCCCGGGAGACCGGGCCGATCCCGCTGATCAGGTTGAACAAGGACGTCTTGCCGGCGCCGTTGGGCCCGATGAAGGCGAGGAACTCGCCCGGCCGGACGTCGAAGGAGACGGAGTCGACGATCGTCGCGCCGCCGACCGTCCACCCGATGTCGCGCAGCCGGAGCACCGGCGCCGCGCCGGTGGGGGCCTCCGGGGCCGTGCCGGTGAGGGCCTCCGGGGCCGCGACGGTGGGGGCCGCTCGGCTGCCCGCGGCGTCGGCGGCGCCCGCCGATGTCGTGTTCGAGGAGGAGGACATCCGCTCAGCCCGCCGTGCCGGCGGCCGGGGGTGCGACCTCGGTCCTCGGGATGCTGTCGGTCAGTTCGGGCCGGGCGGCGCTGCCGTGGCCCTTGAGCCGGGCGGTGAACATCGGCTGCAGCAGGGCGTGGTCCGCGGCGCGGACCTGCTCCCTGCCCTTGGGCCCGTCGAAACTCCAGCCCTCCAGCGCCCCGGCCATGGCCGCGGTGTCGGTGGCGCTGCCGGACTCGATCGCGTGGACGATCATCTGGGCGGCCGTGAAGCCGTCCGGGCTGAACAGGTCGGGGGTGCCGCCCGCCTTCGTGATGCCGTCGAGCATGGCCTTCTCGACCGGGTTGCCCCCTCCGGCGCCCGGGAAGTAGTGCGCGAGGAAGGCGACCTTGGAGCCGGCCGATCCGAAGACGGGGTAGGAGGCGGTGCCCGCGAGGCCGGTGACGACCTTGCTCGCGTCGAGCACACCCTGCTGGCTCAGCGCGGTCCACAGGGCGGGGGCGTTGGAGCCCGCCCAGGCGACGAACACCAGGTCGGGCTTCCCTGCTCCGGTCCGGCGCGCGAAAGGTGTCAGGTCGGTGGCGCTCGGCGGGGCCAGCACCGAACCGACGTGCGCGCCCTTCCTGCCGAGGACCGCCTTCACCGCGGCCACGTTGGCCTGCCCGAACGCCGAGTTCTGCGCGAGCACGGTGACCTTCTTGCCCCGGGCGTCGCCGAGCAGGGTGCCGGCG
This sequence comes from Streptomyces sp. M41(2017), assembly GCF_002078175.1. Classification (GTDB taxonomy): domain Bacteria; phylum Actinomycetota; class Actinomycetes; order Streptomycetales; family Streptomycetaceae; genus Streptomyces. Next base: position 1,415,877 of record NZ_MWFK01000002.1, read on the forward strand.
GTGAGGATGTCCTGGTACGACTGCCGGCCCGAGCGGAAGGTGTAGGCGTTGACGCCGGTGACCGCGTCGGTGGCGGCCGGACCGCTGAGGTAGAGCACCTTGTTCTGCGCGGCCAGCGGCGCCATCTGCAGCGCCACACCCGAGTCGGTGGTTCCGGCGAGGACCTTGTACCCCTTGCCGACCAGGGACTTGGCCGCGGCGACGGCCTTCGCCGGGTCGCCCGCGTCGTCCCGCTCGGTGACCTCGATGGGATGGCCGCCGGCCTTGTTCGTCCCGTGCGTGGCGTAGGCCAGTCCCGCCTTGAAGCCCTCCTCGTACTGCTTGCCGTAGGCGGCGAGGAGTCCACTGCGCGAGTAGACGAGCCCCACCTTCACGGCGGCGGCCTTGCCGCCCGAGCCGGCGGACGCGGTACCGGCGGTACCGGCCGAGGAGCACCCCGCGGCCAGGGCGCCGACGGCGAGGAGGGCGAGTGCGCGCAGGGATCTGCTGCTGAAGGTGTCCGTGAGGCTGGAACGCATGACGATCGGCTCCTGACGGGATGTCGCCGCCTCCGCGGGGGTTGTGCCGACCTCGTCCAGGGCGGCAGACCGGTCCACGACGACGGACGCGCTGCGTGATGGCCGGAACCCTAGGAGCGCCGTACGACGGGCGGCATGTCGTCCGTCACCGCTCTTTGCCGCCCTGTCATGGCGCCGGCCCACATGGCCCGGGACCGACGGTGCGGGCAAAGCTGAGGGACACCCCGTCCCGGCCGCGTCGTCGTGGGCGGGCCGGGCCGACGAAGGGAACGGACCCCTGTGAGGAAGGAATCGGCATGGACAAAGTGGTGACCGCTGCCGCGCGGGCAGTGGCGGACATCCCCGACGGGGCGACCCTCGCGGTCGGCGGTTTCGGCCTGTGCGGCATCCCGTCGACGCTGATCGCGGCGCTCTCGGCCACGAGCGTGTCCGGCCTGCGGATCGTGTCCAACAACTGCGGTGTGGACGACTGGGGACTCGGTCTGCTGCTGCGGGCCGGCCGTATCGCCCGGATGACCTCCTCCTACGTGGGCGAGAACAAGGAGTTCGCCCGTCAGTACCTGTCCGGTGAACTGGAGGTGGAGCTGACACCGCAGGGCACTCTCGCCGAACGGCTGCGGGCCGGCGGTACCGGAGTGCCCGCGTTCTACACCCCGGCCGGCGTGGGGACCCAGGTCGAGGTGGGCGGCCTGCCGTGGCGGCACACCCCGGACGGCGGCGTCGCGCTGGCCTCTCCGCCCAAGGAGACGCGGGAGTTCGGCGGCCGCCGCTACCTGCTGGAGGAGGCCATCAGCGCCGACTTCGCGCTGGTAAGGGCGGCGGTCGCCGACCGGCACGGCAACTGCGTTTTCCACGCGGCGGCCCGCAACTTCAACCCGCTGTGCGCGATGGCGGGGCGGGTGACCGTCGTGGAGGCCGAACGCATCGTCGAGGCAGGTGAACTGCCGCCGGACGCCGTCCATCTGCCCGGCGTGTACGTGGACCGGGTCGTCCCCGTCGACGCCTCGCTGGACAAGCGCGTAGAGCGCCGCACGGTGCGCCCTGCGCGCGGTCGCGCGGTCGCGGCCGGATCCCCCGACGGAGTGGACGACCGGGCCGCCGGGACAGTCGTCTCACGCACCGAAGCAGACGACCAGGGCACCGAGGCAGTCGTCTCGCGCACCGAAGCGGACGACCGGGACGCCCTGGCCGTCGTCCCGCCCGCCGAAGCAGCGGAACGGGGCGCCGAGGCTGTCGTCCCGGCCGCCGACTCCGAGGAGAAGTGACCATGCCGCTCGACCGCGACCAGCTCGCCGCCCGCGCCGCCCGGGAGTTGCGCGACGGCCAGTACGTCAATCTGGGCATCGGCCTGCCCACCCTGATCCCCGGTCACCTGCCGGCCGGGGTGCACGTGGTGCTGCACTCGGAGAACGGCATTCTCGGCGTGGGTCCCTATCCGTACGACGGCGAGGAGCACCCCGACCTGATCAACGCCGGCAAGGAGACGGTGACCACCCTCCCCGGTACCGCCTATTTCGACTCGGCCCTCTCCTTCGGCATGATCCGGGCCGGCCGGATCGACGTCTCCGTGCTCGGCGCGATGCAGGTGTCGGCCCGCGGCGACCTGGCGAATTGGATGATCCCGGGGAGGATGGTCAAGGGCATGGGCGGTGCGATGGACCTCGTCCACGGTGCTCGCCGGCTGCTGGTCGTGATGGAGCACACCGCCAAGGACGGCAGTCCCAAGGTGGTCGAGGAGTTGAGCCTTCCCGCCACGGGACGTCGGGTGGTGGACCGGGTCATCACCGATCTGGCCGTCATCGACATCACGTCCGAGGGACTGCGACTGGTCGAGACCGCTCCGGGCGTCACCGTGCCGGAGGTCCTGGCGGCGACCGACGCCACGCTCCTGGTCGACGAGCGCCTGGAAGATCCCGCGCCCGCAGCACCCGCACCCGCACCCGTCTGAGCCGATCCGGCCGGGAGACGGCGTCCGGAATCCCGGCCCGCGGCACGGCCGGCTCCGGCACGTCGGGTCAGCAGCCCCTGCGTTCGGGGGTGAACTGCATGCGGACCGCCTTGTCCGTGCGGACGGCGGCGTCGTAGGTGGCCCTGCTGACCTGGTACCAGACGTCGTCCTGCTTCGCGTGGCCGCCCAGATCGTCCAGGCTCACGCACCACCGTTCCGGCCGGACCACGCGCGTGTAGGTCTCGGAGCCGCTGCGGATCTGCCGGCAGGTCTTGGACCGCTCGGTGGAGTACCAGGTGCGGGTGCGCCGCTTGGTGCCCGACCCGGAACTCTTCGTGTGCTTGACCCGCCGCGTGGCCGTGGTGCACTTCCTGGTCATGTGCGGCCGGGTGGCCCGGGTCGTCCTCGCGGCGAGGTGGCGGATCTCGTCACGGAGGCCGAAGACGATCGCGTCCGTGGTGGTCGCCGGGTCCGGCCGGGACTTCTCGACGCCGCTCCCGCTGCTCTGGTCCACGCCGGCCGGGCGGTCCGTACCCGCGTCGCGGACGTCACTGCCGCTGCCGCACGCGCCGAGGCCGGATATCAGAACCGCCACCACCGCGGCCGTCACACATCGCTTGAACATGTCTTCCTCTGTGATCAACGGCCCGCGGCACAACGGCGGTCAGCCGTCTCGTCCCGCGGCTCGTACGTGGTCCGGTCGGCCGATCGAGCGCGTCCTCGGCCACGGGGAACAACGGCCTCGGGGCCGCAGTTGATCACAGTATGACTTCCGGGACACGCGAGGCATTCGGACGGATCGGCATCTGGAGCGGCGCCCTGCACGCGTCGCGGGTGGACGAGGCGGGCAGGGCGGCGATCGTCGAAGCCGTCGCCGAGCTCGAAGACCTGGGGTACGGCACGCTGTGGATGGGAGGCAGCCCCTCCCCCGAGGACGCGGCGGCCCTCGTCGCCGCCACCCGCAGGGTGACCGTGGCCACCGGCATCCTGAGCATCTGGGAACACGGAGCCGAGGAGGTGGCGGCCCGTGTCGCGGCGATCGACGCGAGCGCGCGGGGGCGTTTCGTCCTCGGCCTGGGCGTCAGCCACGACACGTTGGCCCCGCAGTACGCGAAGCCGTACAGCGCGATGGTGGACTATCTCGACGCCCTCGACGAGGCGGCCCCGCCCGTGGACGGTGGACACCGGGTTCTCGCGGCGCTCGGCCCGAAGATGCTGCGGCTCGCGGCCGACCGGTCGCTGGGAGCCCACCCCTATCTCGTCACCGCCGAGCACACGGCGGAGGCGCGCGAGGCGCTCGGCCCCGGCGCGCTGCTCGCGCCCGAGCTGTCCGTCGTCCTCGACCCCGACCTCGACCGGGCGCGCACGACCGCACGGGGCATGCTGGAGACGTACCTCCAACTGCCCAACTACACCAACAACCTGCTGCGTCTGGGCTTCACGGAGAGCGACTTCGAGGACGGCGGCAGCGCACGCCTCCTCGACGCGCTCTTCGCCCTCGGCGACGCCGAGCGGGTGCGGGCCCGCGCCCAGGAGTACTTCGACGCCGGCGCCGATCACATCGCGTTCCAGGTGCTGACCGCGAGCGAGGGGCGCTCCGGCCTGCCCCGGGCGGCCTGGCGCGAGCTGGCCTCGGTCTTCGCCGACCGGCTCTAGCCGGTCGTCCGGCGGACGCCGCCCCGGCGCCGCCCACAGCCCACAACCCACAGCCCACAGCCCAGCGTGACGGATGTCGGGAGGCGGGTGCGGGCGGCGGGCGGCGGGCGGTGGGCGGAATTCGCTTCACCCGGCGCCCGCACCCCCTGACGCGGTCACGTCGGGCGGTCGCACCGGGCGGTCGCGCGCCCGCCCGCCGCACCTGCCCCCGGGCCGGTGCGCGGAGACGATAGGGCCCGTTCGCACTTACCTGCGGGCTCCGCGGCGGCCACCATGGGAAAGGCAGTTTGGCCATTTTCTGGCCGGTTCAGCCCCTTTCCCAGGAGGGCTCATGGACGCCCCGACCGCGACGACGACCGATCCCGTCGCACAGGACGACGCGCAGGACCCGACCGACCCCACCGTTCACATCCTCTGGATCAACGCCGGGCTGAGCTGCGACGGGGACTCCGTGTCACTGACCGCCGCGACCCAGCCGAGCATCGAGGAGCTGGCGCTCGGCGCCCTGCCGGGACTGCCCAAGGTGGCGGTGCACTGGCCCCTGATCGACTTCGAGTGCGGTCCCGTGGAGGGCGCCGACAATTTCGTCGAGTGGTTCTTCAAGGCCGACCGCGGGGAGCTGGAGCCCTTCGTACTGGTCGTCGAGGGGTCCATCCCGAACGAACGGGTCAAGCCCGAGGGCTACTGGTGCGGCTTCGGGGACGACCCGGAGACGGGTCAGCCGATCACCACCAGTGAGTGGCTGGACCGCCTCACGCCGAAGGCGCTCGCCGTCGTGGCCATCGGCACCTGCGCGACGTACGGGGGGATCCACGCCATGGCCGGCAACCCGACCGGGGCGATGGGCGTGCCGGACTACCTGGGCTGGGAGTGGAAGTCGAAGGCGGGCATCCCCATCGTCTGCATCCCGGGCTGCCCGGTGCACCCGGACAACGCCTCGGAGACCCTGCTCTATCTCCTCTACCAGGCGGCGGGCGCGGCGCCCATGATCCCGCTGGACGAGGAACTGCGCCCGACCTGGCTCTTCGGTGCCACGGTGCACGAGGGCTGCGACCGGGCCGGCTACTACGAGCAGGGACAGTTCGCCACCGAGTACGGATCCCCGGAGTGCCTGGTCAAGCTCGGCTGCTGGGGTCCGGTGGTGAAGTGCAACGTGCCCAAGCGCGGCTGGATCAACGGCGTGGGCGGCTGCCCGAACGTCGGCGGGATCTGCATCGCCTGCACCATGCCGGGTTTCCCCGACAAGTTCATGCCGTTCATGGACGAGCCGCCGGGCGGCCACGTGTCCGCGACGGCGAGCGGTATCTACGGCTCGGTCGTGCGGCGGCTGCGGCACATCACCGAGAAGACCGTAGAGAAGGAACCCAAGTGGCGTGGGAAGGGCGAGAAGCTCACGACCGGCTACAAGGCCCCGTGGTGACCGCGGTCATCCGCTGAGCAGGACACCCGACAGGAAGGCGGCGCGGCACCATGGCGACGGCGACGAACAAGCCGGCCGGTGACGGCCTCACGGAGATGTCGTGGGACCCGATCACCCGCATCGTGGGCAGTCTCGGCATCCACACCAAGATCGACTTCAAGGCGAAGCGGGTCGCGGAGTGCTACAGCACCTCGTCGGTCTTCCGTGGGTACAGCGTGTTCATGCGCGGCAAGGACCCGCGCGACGCGCACTTCATCACCAGCCGGATCTGCGGGATCTGCGGCGACAACCACGCGACCTGCTCGGTGTACGCGCAGAACATGGCGTACGGGGTGGCGCCCCCGGCCCTCGGCGAGTGGATCATCAACCTCGGCGAGGCCGCGGAGTACATGTTCGACCACAACATCTTCCAGGAGAACCTGGTCGGCGTGGACTACTGCGAGCGGATGGTCCGCGAGACCAACCCCGGCGTGCTCGAACTCGCCGAACGCACCGAGGCCCCGCACGCCGCCGACCACGGCTACCGGACGATCGCCGACATCATGCGCTCGCTCAACCCGCTGGAGGGCGAGTTCTACCGTGAGGCGCTCCAGGTGAGTCGCTACACACGGGAGATGTTCTGCCTGATGGAGGGCCGCCATGTGCACCCCTCCACGCTCTACCCGGGCGGGGTCGGCACGGTCGCGACGATCCAGCTCTTCACCGACTACCTGACCCGGCTCACCCGCTACGTGGAGTTCATGAAGCGCGTCGTCCCGCTCCACGACGACCTCTTCGACTTCTTCTACGAGGCACTGCCCGGCTACGAGGAGGTCGGCCGGCGCCGGGTGCTGCTCGGCTGCTGGGGCGCGCTCAACGATCCGGAGTACTGCGACTTCCAGTACGCGCACATGGAGGACTGGGGCCGGCGCATGTTCGTCACCCCTGGCGTCGTGGTGGACGGCGAACTCGTCACCAACAGCCTGGTGGACATCAACCTCGGCATCCGCATCCTGCTCGGCAGCTCGTACTACGAGGACTGGGCGGGCATGGGGAAGTTCGTCGAACGGGACCCGCTGGGCAACCCCGTGGACGAGCGGCACCCGTGGAACCAGCACACCATCCCGGCGCCGCAGAAGCGCGACTTCGACGACAAGTACAGCTGGGTCATGTCACCGCGCTGGTTCGACGGCAAGGACCACCTCGCCCTGGACACCGGCGGCGGCCCGATCGCCCGGCTGTGGTCCACGGCGTTGTCCGGGCTCGTCGACATCGGCTACATCAAGGCCACCGGGCACAGCGTGCAGATCAACCTGCCGCGCACCATGACCAAGCCGGAGACGGCCCTGGAGTGGAGGATCCCGCGGTGGAGCAACGCCCTGGAACGCAACAGGGCCCGCACCTACTTCCAGGCGTACGCCGCCGCGGCCGCCCTGTACTTCGCCGAGCAGGCCATGGAGGAGATCCGCGCCGGCCGCACCCAGACCTGGGAGAAGTTCGACGTGCCGGACGAGTCGATCGGCTGCGGCTTCACCGAGGCCGTGCGGGGCGTGCTGTCCCACCACATGGTGATCAGGGACGGCAAGATCGCCAACTACCACCCGTATCCGCCGACGCCGTGGAACGGCAGCGTGCGCGACAGCTACGGGACACCGGGGCCGTACGAGGACGCGGTGCAGAACACCCCCATCTTCGAGGAGAACCCGCCCGAGACCTTCAAGGGCATCGACATCATGCGGGCCGTCCGCAGCTTCGACCCCTGTCTGCCGTGCGGCGTGCACATGTACGTCGGCGGCGGGCGGACCGTCGAGGAGACGCACATGCCGACCGGGCTGAGCGGACTGGCGGTCTGACCTTCCTCAGGAGAGGTGCTTGCCGATGGCCGGACAGGAGACGGGTGAGCGCATCGAGGCGCTGCTCGACGAACTGGCACAGCGGGCGGGACCGGAGGCACGCGACACCGCGGACGAACTGGTGCGCTCTCTGGTGGAGTTCTACGGCGAGGGCCTGGAACGTGCGGTACGGCTGCTGGGCGCCGCGCCGCACGGCGCCGACCCGATCGCCGTGCTCACCGCCGACGAACTGGTCAGCGACCTGCTGATCCTGCACGACCTTCATCCCGAGGACACCGCGACCCGGGTGGGCCGGGCCCTCGACAAGGTCCGGCCCTATCTCGGCTCGCACGCGGGCGACGTCGAGGTGGCCGGGCTCGACCTGGAGGCCGCGGACGGCCCGACGCTGCGGCTCCGGCTGCGCGGCAGCTGCGACGGCTGTCCCTCCTCCGCCCAGACCGTGCGCTGGACCATCGAGGAGGCGGTCGCCCGGATCGCCCCCGAGGTCGCGCACATCGAGGTGGAGGGCGTGACCGAGGACGAGGCGCAGCCGGCCCTGCTCCAGATCCTCCCGCATCCCCCGGACGACGCGCCGGCCGCCGCCGGCCCACCGGAGCGTGCGGACGGCCAGGCCCGCTGGCACCTCCTGGGTCCCGGCGCCCTGCCCTCGGGCGAACCGTCCACCGGCGTCACGGAGGTGTCCGGCCGCGCCCTGCTCCTGGTCCGGCTGCCGGGCCGGTTGCTCGCCTACCGCGACCGCTGCCCGGTGTGTGCCGCGAGCCTCGCCCCCGCGCTGCTGGACGGTGAGTCGCTGCGCTGCGCGGAGTGCGCCGCCACGTTCGACGTGCACCGGGCGGGACGGGGCGACCGGGCCCACCTGGAGCCCGTGCCGCTGCTGGAGGAGGACGGCGAGGTACGGGTGGCGTTGCCCGGCGAGCTGCTGGGGGCGGGACCGTGACCGCCGACGTGCTGAAGCAGTTCACCCGCCGGCCACCCCCGGCCGGTGAGCGCTGCGACCTGTGCGGTGAACCGCTGCCGGCCGAGCACCGGCATCTCGTCGACACCACGCGACGGTCCCTGAAGTGCGCCTGTCCGCCCTGCCACCTGCTGTTCACCCGGCCCGGGGCGGGGCAGGGCCGCTTCCGGGCCGTCCCCGCCCGGTACCTCACCGATCCCGGGTTCGAACTGGAGGAGACGGACTGGAACCGGCTGCAGATCCCCGTCGCGCTCGCCTTCTTCTTCCGCAACTCCGGCCTCGACCGGCTCGCGGCCTTCTACCCCAGTCCGGCGGGCGCCACCGAGAGCGAACTGGACCCACGGACCTGGGACGCGGTCCTCGGGCGCAGCCGGCTCGCCGACATCCTCGAACCGGACGTGGAGGCACTGCTGCTGCACCACGAGCGCGGCACCCCGGTGACGTGCACACTCGTCCCGGTCGACGTCTGCTACGAACTCGTCGGACGGATGCGGCTGCACTGGAAGGGCTTCGACGGCGGCGCGGAGGCACGCGCCGACATCGCGGAGTTCTTCGAGCGGATCACGGCGGCCGCCCGGCCCCTGGAGCCCGACCGTTCGACGGCCGCCGGTTCCGGATCGCCGGCCCCGGCGGAGTCCGGGACCACGGGCAGGCCCTCCGGGGGGACTCCGTGACCGATCTCCGCTTCACGTGCACGGGTGTGCGCCCCGAACCCTACGGCGCCGGGCCCACGCTGCTCTTCGGGCTGCGCATCGAGGAGGCCGACCACCAGCCGGTGCACGCCGTCGCACTGCGCTGCCAGATCCGCATCGAGCCGGCGGGCCGCGCGTACGACCCGGACGAAGTCGGCATGCTGGGCGACCTGTTCGGCGAGCCGGACCGCTGGAGCAGCACGCTCAAGCCCCTCCAGTTCGCCCACGCCTCGATCACCGTGCCGGGGTTCACCGGCGCGACGGAGGTCGACCTCCCGGTGCCCTGCACCTATGACACGGAGGTGGCCTCGGCCTCGTACTTCCGGGCGCTGTCCCGCGGGGAGATTCCCCTGCTGCTGCTCTTCTCCGGCACGGTGTTCACCGGCCGCGACGGATTCCGGGCCGAGCCGGTGCCCTGGCACAAGGAGACCGCGTACCGGATGCCGGTGGACGTGTGGCGGACCATGATCGAGCAGTACTTCCCCAACTCGGGCTGGCTGCGCGTCCGGCTCGACGTACTGGACGCGCTGCGGCGCTACCGGTCCTCGAGGGCGTTGCCGTCCTGGGAGCGGGTCTTCGAGGAACTCCTCGCGAGCACCGAGGCGAAGGGGGTCGAGTGAGATGAGGAACCCGCTGGAGTACGGGTTCGAGCAGGCCCGCGCGGTGGCGGACGCGGTGCTGTTCGAGGGGTACGTCCTCTACCCGTACCGCGCGTCGGCCGCGAAGAACCAACTGCGCTGGCAGTTCGGCGTCCTGGTGCCGCCGGCCTGGACCGCCACCACCGGGGAACACGCCGTCCAGCGCACCGAATGCCTGCTGGAGCCACGCGACGGCGACCGGCTCCACGCCGAGCTGCGCTTCCTGCACGTCCGGCGGCGCACGGTCGAGCGGCTCGACCCGGACGGCGGCTACACCGAGGTGCCGGAACTGGAGCTGTCCGACCGGGTGTTGGTTCCCTGGGACGAGGGACACGAGGAGCGCGTCCTGGTCCACGAGACCTTCGCCGAACTGACGGGGGATCAGGCTGCCACGCACGCCGTGCGGTTCGACCTGCCGGCCGCCGTCGAGCACGAACCGGTGACCGACGCCGAGGGCCGGACGGTGGGCCGGCTGGTGCGGCACCGACAACGGCTGACCGGAGAACTGCGGCCACAAGCCGAGGAGTTGCCCGGCCCCTACCGGGTGCTGCGGCTGACGGTGAGCGTGCACAACACCACCGCCGCGCAGGACGACGCCGGGAACGACCGGGAGACGGCCCTCGCCCACAGCATGATCGGCGCCCATCTGCTGCTCGGTGTGCCCGGCGGACGGTTCCTGTCACTGACCGATCCGCCCGAATGGGCCCGGCCGCTCGTCGCGGGCTGCTCGAACGACCACACCTGGCCGGTGCTCGCGGGACCTCCCGGCACCGAGGACGTCATGCTCTCCTCTCCGATCATCCTGGAGGACCACCCCGCCGTCGCCGACGAGAGCCCGGGGCCCCTCTACGACGCCACCGAGATCGACGAGATCCTCTCCCTGCGTACGGCCGCCCTCACCGAGCGGGAGAAGCGCGAGGCCCGCGGCACGGACGCACGCGCCGCGGAGGTCATCGACCTCGTCGACGACATGCCGGAGGCCGTGCGGGAGCGCCTGCACGGGGCGATCCGGGGCCTGCGCGACATCACCGGGGAGGACGCTCCGGGCGAGCCGCCGGCCGGGGCGGAGAGCGGGCTCACCCTGCCGGAGGGCCCCGGGCCCCCCTGGTGGGACCCGGCGCGGGACCCCGACGGCCCGGAGGTCCCGGACGGTGTGGTCATCGACGGCGCGACGGTCCGGGCCGGCAGCCGGGTCCGGCTCACCCCCGGCGCCCGCCGCTCCGATGCCCAGGACTCCTTCCTCGTCGGCCGGCACGCCACGGTCGAGGCCGTGGTCGGCGACCTCGACGGCGAGACCCACCTGGCCGTCGTCGTGGACGACGATCCCGGGACCGACCTGCGGCGCGCCCAGGGCCGCTTCCTCTACTTCAAGCCCGACGAGGTGGTTCCCCTCGGGGACCGGCCGCGGGACGGGAAGGAGGCGGCGCCATGAGCGGCACCGGGTCCACGGAACCGGACGGCGCGGCCGCGCCCGACGCCACCGGGCGGGTCCTGGTGGCCGGGGTCGGCAACGTGTTCCTCCAGGACGACGGTTTCGGCGTCGAGACCGTACGGCGCCTCTCCGCCCGCATGCCCGAACTCCCGCCCGGCGTCGAGCTGATGGACGTCGGCATCCGCGGGGTGCACCTCGCCTACCGGCTGCTGGAGGGCTACCGCACCCTCGTCCTGGTGGACCTCGTCGGCCGGGGAGGCACACCGGGCACGCTCTACACGATCGACGTCGGCCCGGAGGTGCCCGCGGAGCGGCCCGCACCGGGCCCGCTGGACACCCACGCGATGGACCCGGCCACCGTGCTGGCGCTGCTGCACGACCTGCACGCCGGGGCGGGCGGCACCCTTCCCGACGAGGTGTACGTCATCGGCTGCGAGCCCGGCGCGACGGACGAGGGCATGGGTCTGACGCCCCCGGTCGCCGCGGTCGTGGACGCCGCCGCCGACCTGGTGCTGGACCTGGTGCGCCGCGACAGCGCCGTACCGCAGAGAGGCTGACGACGATGGAGGCAGGCATGGAATGGCAATGGGTCGGCGTGGCCGCGGGACTGGTGGTGGCCTACGGGCTCGCCCGGAACCTGTCGGACATCCGCCGCTACTTGCGCATGCGGCGCATGTGATCCGGCGTACGCGCGTGATCGGGCGAACCGCCGCCGGCGACACCCGGGCCTCCGCCCTCGCGGCCCGGCCGGCCGGCGACGCCGTCGAGCTGCACGTACCGCTCCAGGAAGAGGTGCAGGGTGCCGTGGAGGTCGCCGAGGCGGACGAACCACAGCGCGAGGTTCATGGCGCCCTGCTGGGTGATCGCGTAGACCCGGCGGGCGGGACCGCTCTCCGAGGCGAGCCAGTGCGAGGTGACCTCACCGCTGCTCTCCATGCCCCGCAGCAGCCGGTACACGTGGGCCGGGTCGGCCTCGGCGCAGCCGAACGCGCCCAGGCGCTGAACGAGCTCGTAACCGTGGCCTTGGCGTTCGGCCAGCAGCAGGAGCAGCACCGGGGTCAGCAGGGCGCGTCGCTCGACCTCGTGGCCAGTCATCGTCTTCTCAGAGTAGCCAGCGGCGCGCTCGCCACCCACCCGGGAGCGGCACTCGGGGGGACGTCGGTCACAGGGGGTGACGGCCGTGCATGAGCTGTCGATCGCCGTGGCCGTCGTCGAGCAGGTCGAGGAGGCCGTGCGGGACCAGGGACGTGCGGTGGCGTCCCTGACCTTGCGGATCGGTGAGCTCGCCGGGGTGGTGCCCGAGGCACTGGACTTCGCGTTCGCCCTGGCGACGGAGGGGACCGCGCTGGCGGGGGCCCGGTTGCTGATCGACACGGTCGAGGGTCGGGGGCGGTGCGAGGGCTGCGGCCGCGAGGCACCGACCGGGATGCCGCCGGTGCTCTGGTGCACCGGGTGCGGGGCGACGCTGACCCTGCTCGGTGGCCGGGAACTGGAGATCGTCCGGGTGGTGCTCGCCGACGGGCCGCCGGGCGCCGAGAGCGCGGGGGCCGGGCCGCGGCCCGCGGTGGCCGGGCTGCCGACACGCGACGAGGAGGCGGGCCATGTGCCGCACCGTTGATCTGCATCAGGCCGTGCTGGCGAGGAACGACGAGAACGCGCTGGCGCTGCGGGGCTACCTGGGTGACCGCGGCGCGGTCGCGGTCAATCTGCTGTCCAGTCCGGGCAGCGGCAAGACGGCGCTGCTCGAACAACTGCTGGCGCGGGCGGTGGCGGACGGTGTCCCGGCCGCGGCCGTGACCGCCGACCTGGCGACGGAGAACGACGCGACCCGGCTGGCCCGATCGGGCGCCCCGGTCCGGCAGATCCTCACCGACGGGCTGTGCCACCTGGAGGCGGGCATGCTCCGGCGGCGGCTGGAGGGCTGGATGCCCGAGGGCACCCGGCTGCTGTTCGTCGAGAACGTCGGCAACCTCGTCTGCCCCGCCTCCTACGACCTCGGCGAGACGCTGCGCATCGCGCTCGCGTCGGTGACCGAGGGCGAGGACAAGCCGGTGAAGTACCCGACGGCCTTCGGCCTCGCACAGCTGGTGGTGATCACCAAGACGGACGTCGCGGACGCCGTCGGCTTCGACCGGGAGGCGTTCCTGCGCGGGGTCGAGCAGGTCAACCCCGGAGTACCGGTCCTGGAGACCTCGGCCCGTACCGGTGCGGGTGTGGACGCGCTGCTGGCCCACGTATTGCGCGCCGCGGACGGCGAGGAGGCGCACGTCCCCGTCCTGGCCCGGGAGCACGAGCGGTACCTGGAGAGTCACGACCACGGCGACGGAACCGGGCCGCATGTCCACGACGACGGCGATCACGATCACGGCGACGCGCGGGGACCCTCGTCCGGCGGGCGACGCCGGCACGACGACGGGCCCGGAGCGGCACCCGTCCCGGCCGGGACACGGGGGAACGCGCCGTGACGGGGATCCCGGGACGCGAGCGCCGGCACGTCACCGTGAGGGGCGTCGTGCAGGGTGTGGGCTTCCGGCCGTTCGTCTACACCCTCGCCGAGGAGTACGGCCTGTCCGGCTGGGTCACCAACAACGCGGCCGGTGTCGAGGCCGAGGTGGAGGGCCCGGCGGCCGCCGTGGCCGCGTTCTGCGGCCGGATCGGGACCCGGCCGCCGCCGCTCGCCGTGGTGGAGTCCGTCGAGGAACGTGCCCTGCCCCTGGAGAACGACGGCTCCGTGTTCACCATCCGCCCCTCCTCCGGCGGCCAGGGGCGCACGCTGGTCTCCCCCGACACCGCCACCTGCGACGCCTGCATGAGCGAGCTGGCCGACCCCGCCGACCGGCGTCACCGGCACCCGTTCATCACCTGCACGCACTGCGGCCCCCGCTTCACCGTCGTGACGGCGCTGCCGTACGACCGGGCCAACACCACGATGGCGGACTTCCCGATGTGCGCGGACTGCGCCCGGGAGTACGCCGACCCGGCCGACCGGCGCTTCCACGCCCAGCCGATCGCCTGCCATGCCTGCGGGCCCCGGCTCACCCTGCGCACCGGACCCGGCGACCTCCGCGCGCCGCGCGACGCCGAGGCCCTGGCGGAGGCGCGTCGGCTGCTCGCCGACGGGGCCGTGCTGGCGGTCAAGGGGATCGGCGGCTACCACCTGGCCTGCGACGCGGGCGACCCCGCGGCCGTCCGCGCCCTGCGCAAGCGCAAGAACCGGGGCGGCAAGCCCTTCGCGGTGCTCGCCGACTCCCCCGAGACCGTGCGGCGCCTCGCCCACCTCGGCCCCGCCGAGGAGGAACTGCTGCTCGGGCCGCGCAAACCGGTGGTCCTGCTGCGGCGCCGGGACACCTCGTCCGACGCCGTCGCACCGGGCGTCGCGCCGGGGAGCCCGGACCTCGGCTTCCTGCTCCCGTACACGCCGGTGCACCGGCTGCTGCTCGGTCTGCCCGGTGATCCACCGGGCCCCGCCGTCCTCGTCATGACCAGCGGGAACCGCGCGGGCGAACCCATCGTGACCGACGACGAGGAGGCGCTGACCCGGCTGGCGGGGCTGGCCGACGCCTGGCTCACGCACGACCGTCCCGTGCACGTGCCCTGCGACGACTCGGTGGTCCGGGTCTGCGCGGGCGCCGAGCTGCCGGTGCGCCGGTCGCGCGGCTACGCCCCCTTCCCGGTCGCGCTGCCGGTCCCGGTGCTGCCCGCGCTGGCCGTCGGCGGCGATCTGAAGAACACCTTCTGCGCCGGCGACGGCCGCTACGCCTGGCTGTCCGCGCACGTCGGGGACATGGACGACCTCGCCACGCTGACCGCCTTCGAACGGGCCACCGGACACCTCACGGACCTCACCGGCGTCGCACCGCGGCTGCTGGTCGCCGACCGGCATCCCGGATACCGCTCCGCGCAGTGGGCCGTGCGCACCGCCGAGGCACGGGGACGGCCGCTGCGCCGGGTGCAGCACCACCACGCGCATGTCGCCTCCTGCATGGCCGAACACGGCCTCGACGGCTCGGCGCCGGTGATCGGCGTGGCCTTCGACGGGACGGGTTACGGGGACGACGGCGCGGTGTGGGGCGGTGAGGTGCTGCTCGCCGACTACGACGGATACCGGCGGTTCGCCCGTCTGGGATACGTGCCGCTGCCGGGCGGCGACGCGGCGGTGCGCAATCCGTACCGGATGGCGCTGTCCCATCTGCGGGCGGCCGACCTGCCCTGGACGGACGAGCTGCCGTGCGTCGCCGCCGCGACGCCCGAGGAGCGCCGGCTGCTCGCACGGCAGCTGGAGCGTGGGCTCAACTGTGTGCCCACCTCCAGCATGGGCCGCCTGTTCGACGCGGTGTCCTCGCTCGCCGGGGTCTGCCACCGGGTCGAGTACGAGGCGCAGGCGGCGATGGAGCTGGAGAACGCGGCGCTGGGCGACCTGACCGGTCCGCTCGCCGACGACGAGCGCGACGACGTGTACCGGTTCATCCTGAGAACGGGCCGCCAGGACCGCGCGGCGCCGCTGACCGCCGATCCGGGACCGGTTCTGGCCGCCGCCGCGGCGGACGTCCTCGGCGGTGTGACGGCCGGGCCGGTGGCGCGGCGGTTCCACCGGGCGGTGGTCGCCCTGGTCCAGGAGGTGTGCGCGGTGGCACGAGACCGCACCGGAATCCGCACGGTGGCCCTGAGCGGCGGGGTGTTCTGCAACGCCCTGCTCACCGAGGGCTGTGCCGCCGTCCTCGAACGGGACGGCTTCACCGTGCTGCGGCACCGCAGGGTTCCCCCCAACGACGGCGGTCTCGCCCTCGGGCAGCTGATCGTCGCCGCCCGAGCACAGGACTAGCGAGGAGCGCGTCATGTGTCTGGCCGTACCCGGCCGAGTGCTGGAGATCGAGGAACGCGACGCGACGCGGATGGCCAAGGTGGACTTCGGCGGCGTCGTCAAGGACGTGTGTCTGGAGTACGTGCCGGACATGCGGGTCGGGGACTACGCCATCGTCCATGTCGGGTTCGCCCTGCAGCGGCTGGACGAGGAGTCGGCGAAACAGACCCTGGAGCTGTTCGAGAACCTCGGGGTGCTGGAGGAGGAGTTCGGCGACGCGTGGGGCCGGGCGGCCCGGGACGCGGGCGCCGAACGTCCCGCCGGAACCGGACTGCCGCCCACGGACGGCGTCGAGAAGGAGGCGCGGCCATGAAGTACCTGGACGAGTTCAGCGACCCGGTCCTCGCCAAACGGCTCTTCGACGACATCAGAGCCGTCACCACGCGGCCCTGGGCGCTCATGGAGGTCTGCGGCGGCCAGACGCACTCGATCATCCGGCACGGCATCGACCAGCTCCTGCCCGAGGAGATCGAGCTGATCCACGGACCGGGCTGCCCGGTCTGCGTGACCCCGCTGGAGATCATCGACAAGGCGCTGGAGATCGCCTCCCGGCCCGACGTGATCTTCTGCTCGTTCGGCGACATGCTGCGGGTGCCCGGCAGCGGACGCGACCTGTTCAAGGTCAAGAGCGAGGGCGCGGACGTACGGGTCGTCTACTCGCCGCTGGACGCGTTGAAGATCGCGCAGGAGAACCCCGACCGGCAGGTCGTGTTCTTCGGCATCGGTTTCGAGACGACGGCGCCGCCCAACGCCATGACCGTCTACCAGGCGAAGAAGCTGGGCATCTCCAACTTCAGCCTGCTGGTCTCGCACGTCCGGGTCCCCCCGGCCATCGACGCGATCATGCGCTCGCCGGACTGCCGGGTCCAGGGCTTCCTCGCCGCCGGGCACGTCTGCACGGTGATGGGCATGGCCGAGTATCCCGAACTCGCCGAGGAGCACGGGGTGCCGATCGTGGTGACCGGGTTCGAACCGCTCGACATCCTGGAGGGCATCCGGCGCGCGGTACGGCAGCTGGAGGCCGGCGAGCACACGGTGGAGAACGCCTATCCGCGGGCCGTGCAGGCGGAGGGCAGTCCCGCGGCCAAGGCCATGCTGGCGGACGTGTTCGAGGTGACCGACCGGGCCTGGCGCGGGATCGGCATGATCCCGGCCAGCGGCTGGCGCCTCTCGCCCAAGTACCGCGCGTACGACGCCGAGCACCGCTTCTCGGTGACCGGCATCGACACGCAGGAGTCGACCGTCTGCCGCAGTGGCGAGGTGCTCCAGGGCTTCATCAAGCCGAACGAGTGCGCCGCGTTCGGCAAGGAGTGCACGCCGCGCAGTCCGCTGGGCGCGACGATGGTCTCCAGTGAGGGCGCGTGTGCCGCGTACTACCTGTACCGGCGGCTGGAGACCCCGGACAAGGAGGCGAGTTCCGTTGGCTGACTCCGCGTCGGCTCCGGTCGACTTCTCCTCCTGGACCTGTCCCGCGCCGCTGCGCGACCACGACAGGATCGTCATGGGGCACGGCGGGGGCGGCACGCTCTCCGCCGAGCTGGTGGAGCACCTGTTCGCGCCCGCCTTCGGCAGTGACGTGCTCGCCGAGCTGGGCGACTCGGCGCACCTGGACCTGGGCGGCGCCCGCCTCGCCTTCTCCACCGACTCCTTCGTCGTCCGGCCGTTGTTCTTCCCCGGAGGCAGCATCGGGGACCTGGCCGTGAACGGCACGGTGAACGACCTGGCCATGGCGGGGGCCGCGCCCGCCTATCTGTCCTGCGGGTTCATCCTGGAGGAGGGCATCGAGCTGTCCGTCGTGGGCCGGGTGGCCGAGGCCCTGGGCGAGGCGGCCCGCACCGCGGGCGTGGTCGTCGCGACCGGCGACACCAAGGTGGTCGACGCGGGGCACGGCGACGGCATCTTCATCAACACCGCCGGGATCGG
This sequence comes from Streptomyces sp. M41(2017), assembly GCF_002078175.1. Taxonomy (GTDB): domain Bacteria; phylum Actinomycetota; class Actinomycetes; order Streptomycetales; family Streptomycetaceae; genus Streptomyces. Next base: position 1,433,752 of record NZ_MWFK01000002.1, read on the forward strand.
CCTGATCCAGGACGGCGTCGACATCCGCCCGCAGCGTGCGGCGCCCGGTGACGTGGTCCTGGTCAGCGGGCCGATCGGGGTGCACGGCGTGGCCATCATGAGTGTGCGGGAGGGGCTGGAGTTCGGCGTCGAGATCCAGAGCGACACCGCCTCGCTGGCCGGGCTCGTCGCGGACATGCTGGCGGCCTGCCGTGACCTCCATGTGCTGCGCGACCCGACCCGGGGCGGTCTGGCCACCTCCCTGAACGAGATCGCCGCGGCGTCGGGCGTCGGCATCGCGCTCGACGAACGGTCGCTGCCGATCCCGGACACGGTCGCCAACGCCTGCGCCTTCCTCGGCCTCGACCCGCTGTACGTGGCCAACGAGGGCAAGCTGGTGGCGTTCGTGCCGCCCGAGCACGCCGACGCCGTCCTCGAGGCGATGCGCGCGCATCCGCTGGGCAAGGAGTCCGTGGTGATCGGCCAGTGCGTTCCCGATCACCCCGGCATGGTCGTCGCGGCCACCGGCCTGGGCGGCACCCGCGTGGTCGACATGCCGCTCGGCGAACAGCTGCCGCGCATCTGCTGACCGGACCCGCCCGCTCCCCCGTCCCCGCACGGGACGGCCCCCGGCCGCGCACCTGACCGGCCCCGGTGACGACCCGCCTCCCGCGGGCGCACCGGGGCCGGCCTTTTGTGCGCCCGGGTGCAACCCCGTCGCAACGTCCCGGGTGGTGTGCTGGTCGACGCCCCGCGCCGGCGCTCGCCCGACGCGCGGTCCCGCACCCTGCGGGAAGGCCGTGAGGCCCGAGCCGTGACACCCGACGGGACGTACCGATGGACGACGACAAGGACGACGACGTCGCGCGCGTGGGGCTGACCCCCGCCGCCGCCGATCTGCTGCGACGCCTGCACGGTCTGCACGGGCCCCTGATGTTCCACCAGTCGGGCGGCTGCTGCGACGGCAGCGCGCCCATGTGCTACCCGGCCGGCGAGTTCCGCACCGGCGGCTCGGACGTGCTGCTGGCCGAGCTGGAGGTCGAGGGCGTCGAGGAACCGGTGACGTTCTGGATGTCGAAGAGCCAGTACGACCTGTGGGCCCACACCCGCCTGACCGTCGACGTCGTGCCGGGCCGGGGCAGCGGCTTCTCCCTCGAAGCACCCGAAGGAGTGCGTTTTCTGATCCGTTCCCGGGTCGTCGGCCGCTAGCCACCGGCCCGGGCACCGTCCTCTGGTGCAATCCCCCTGAGTCCTGGGAAAGTTGACGAGACATCAGGGGGCACGGTGACGCGTCGCGACGCACGGTTCGGATCGGCACTGACGGTCTTCACGGCATGCGGAGCGCTGGCCGCTGCCGCCCTGGTGGGGGCGGCACCGGCCAGCGGCGCGGAGGACACCGGGGCCATCGCGCCCGGTGTCGAGTACAGCGAGCTGGACATCCCCGCCGCGAAGGGTGTGGCCCACGCGCACGTCCTGACCGTCGACCTGCGCAATCCCCATGTGCGGGTCGACCTGCTGCACCCCGGAGCCGTGGCGTCGCGGGAGCCCGTGTCCCGGCTGGCCGCCGGACAGGGAGCGGTGGCCGGTGTCAACGGCGACTTCTTCAACATCGAGGAGTCCCAGCACCCGGGCGTCGAGGCCACGGGTGCGACCGTCGGGCCCGCGATCGCGAGCGGTCACGCCCTCAAGGCCGCGGTCCCGGACGGCCAGCGGTTCGGGCCCGCGCTGCCGCCCGGCACCCACACGAACGACGTGTTCGGGGTCGGCGTCGACCGCCGGGCGCGGCTGGACGGACTGGACCTCGACGGTTCGGTCCGCAGCGAGGACGGCACCTGGCCGCTCGGCGGATTCAACCAGTACGCGCTCCCGGTCGGTTCCGTGGGCGCGTTCACCTCCGACTGGGGCTCCGTCTCCCGACTGCGCGCCACCTGCGGGACGGACACCGAGCGGGCCGCGCCGTGCAGCTCCGACACCTACGAGGTGACGGTCCGGGACGGTCGGGTCGCGTCCGTCGCCGACACTCCGGGCGGTGGCGGCATCGCACCGGGCACGACGGTCCTGGTGGGGCGTGAGGCGGGCGCCCGGTCGTTGCGGAAGCTGTCGGTCGGCGAGCACGTGCTCGTGCGGCACAGGCTGGTCTCCGGGTCGTCCCGGGTGCCGTACCGCTTCGCGGTGGGCGGCTATCCGATGATGACCGGCGGTGTGCCCCTGCCGGGCCTGGACGACAGGACCTCGGCCGTGCGGACCGCCGTGGGCTTCTCCGACCACGGGCACCGGCTGCAACTCCTCGCCCTCGACGGTGCCCCGGAGTTCCGCGGAGGGCTCACCATCGCCGAAGTGACCGCCGCGATGCGCAGGGTGGGATCCGAGGACGCCTTCAGCCTGGACGGCGGCGGGTCCACCACGATGGTCGCCCGGCAGCCGGGCTCCGACACCGTCAGCGTCCTCAACCATCCGACCGGCGGCGCGGAGCGCCCTGTACCGAACGGCATCGGGGTGTTCTCCCGCCCGTGACACGCCGTCCCGCCGGTGGCTCCGGGGCTGCCCGCACGGGCACGCCCCGGAGTGTCACGGCGTGAGACTTCCGACGATGTCCGCGGTGGCGGTGAGTCCGCTGTGGATCGTCGGCGCCATGCTCGTGCTGGCCAGCAGGAACCCCAGCAGGGCGCAGACCAGTGCGTGGGAGAACTTCAGCCCGTTGCGCAGGAAGATCACCGCCAGCACCAGGAGCAGCAGCACCGCAGAGATGGAAATGGCCATCGTCAACCTCCTCCGCCACGTCCGCTTCGCGGCGTTCGGCCGCAAGTGTGGCCCAGCGGGGAGTTCGTCCGGGCGGCTGACGTGTCCGCCGAACGAGTGGTCTTCTACCTGCGGTCGTGGGCGTCCAGGAACTCCTGGAGACCGCCCAGGTCATCGGTGTTGAGGTAATCGACGCCGGCGGCGAGCAGTTCGCGCCACAGGGCTTCGCGTTCCGGGCCCGCGACGTCGGGAGTCGCCCAGAACCTGACCTTCTGCCGGTTCCGGTGCGCGCCGGCCGTGATGGTGCGCAGCTTGGCCCGTTCGACGGCCGGGAAGGGTCCCGCGCCCAGCCAGCTGAAGGCGAGTGTCCAGTTGTCGCTGATCAGCGGGACGAAGGAGGCGGGCGCGGCGCTGCCGAGGTCGGCGAGCCTGCCGTCGTAGAACGCGTGCCGGACGGTCTGCGCCTCCATCGGGGCGCGGGCGGCGCGGTCCCCGGACACGACGGCGGTGACGGGCCCGGGACGCACCCGGCCGTGCGCGTACGTCGTGAACAGGTGCCGGTGGCGGCGCAGTTGGCGGTCGAGTTCGCGATAGGTCGAGGCCCCCTCGGTCTTGATGTCGACGAGGAGTTGCAGCGGGGTGCGGTGTCCCCGGTAGACCGAGCCGTGCTGCGCGCGGACGCGGGCGGCCAGCGGGGCGAGGTAGAGGGATTCGAGGGTGCGGGTGGGGTCGAGGTCCACCGGGTCGTGGGCGACGAGGAGTTGGCCCTCGACGAGGTAGATGTCGGCCTCGACGCTGCCGAAGCGGTGGTCGAGGGCGTCGAGGAGGGGGCGTGGGTGGTCGTAGTCGTTGTGGGCGTGTGCGCGCCACAGGGGACGGGTGCGCGGCTTCGCGTCGGCGGCCAGGGCCCGGGACGCGGGTAACGCGACCGAGCCGGCGAGGGCGGCGCCGAGGGTGCCGAGGGCTCTGCGGCGGGTGGTGAGGGCCATGCTCTGCCTCCCTTGAGGGGTGCCGTACGGGACCTCAGGGAGTATGCGGTCCGGCAGTGGTCAGGAAACCCTGCCGGTGCGGGAGTTGGCCGGAGCGCCGTGGGGTGTTCACCTGACCGGATCCGGGCGTTCCGCCGCGTACCGCGCGGCCGGTGACGCCCCGTCGTCCGTCCGGCCGGTTCCTTCGGACGGAGGACGGGCGCACGGGAGAGGCCCGCCCCGAGCTGGGGCGGGCCTCTCCGGACTGCTCTCGGACTCCTCTCGGAACCGGCACCCGGGCCGAGGGCAGGGCCGGGCCGGGTGAGGTCGGTTCAGGGGGCCTGGAGGTCGACCAGGTCCGCCAGTGCGGCGCGGTGCGCGCCCGCCGTGCCGTACGCGATCGAGTCGGCTTTGGCGCGCTTCAGGTACAGGTGCGCCGGGTGCTCCCACGTCATGCCGATCCCGCCGTGCAACTGGAGCGCCTCCTCCGCCGCGTGGACGGCGGCGGGCGCCGCGTAGGCCTGGGCGACGGCCACGGCGATGTCGCCGTCGGAGCTGCCGGTGGCCAGCGCGTCCGCCGCGTTCCTGGCTGCGGCACGGGTGTTGACGACCTCCAGCCACACCTGGGCCAGCCGGTGCTTGAGCGCCTGGAAGCCGCCCACCGGCCGGTTGAACTGCTTGCGCTCCTTGAGGTAGCGGACGGTCTCCGTCAACGACCAGTCGGCAAGGCCGAGTTGCTCGGAGGCGAGCAGTCCGGCACCGGCCCGCAGCCCGCGCCGGACCGCGCTCGACGCGTCGTCGGTGAGCAGTCGTGCCGGCGCCCCCTCGAACGTGACGCGGGCGAGCGGCCTGGTCGGGTCGAGGCAGACCTGCGGGGTGACCGTGACGGCGTCCGCGTCGACCGCGTACAGCCCGCCGTCGTCGGCCGGGACGAGCAGGACGTGGGCGGCGGCCGCGTCGGCGACGCCCGTCAACTCGCCGTGCAGCGCGCCGCCTTCCAGTGGGACGGTGCGAAGGGCGGCTCCGGGCCCGCTGCTGAGCGGGACGGCGAGGGCACCGACCGTGCGGCCGGAGGCGAGGGCGGCGAGCAGCTCGGCCGCGTCGGCTCCCGTGCAGGCCAGCAGCGCCTCGGTGGCGACGACGGCGCTCGTCAGATAGGGAACGGGGGCGACCGCGCGGCCCAGTTCCTCCAGGACCACGGCGGCCTCGCGGTGGGTGGCGCCCTGTCCGCCCTGGTCCTCGGGCACCAGGAGTCCGGCCAGGCCCATGCCGTCGGCGAGGGCCTTCCACAACTCGGGGTCGTGCGGGGTGGCGGACTCACCGCGGGTGATGACGTCGGCCGCGGCGCAGCGGTCGGTGAGGAGGTCGCGGACGGCGGCGCGCAGCGCCTCTTCCTCCTCCGTGTAGAGCAGATCGGGCTCGGTGCTCACCTGGCTCATCGGGCGAGGTCCTTCCATGCGACGTCCTTGTCGGTGCGCGGCTCGGACGGCAGGCCGAGGACGCGTTCGGCGACGATGTTCAGCAGGACCTCGCTGGTCCCGCCCTCGATGCTGTTGCCCTTGGAGCGCAGGTAGCGGTAGCCGGCGTCCCGGCCGGTGAAGTCGACCAGTTCCGGCCGGCGCATCGTCCAGTCCTCGTACAGGAGGCCTTCCTCGCCGAGGAGTTCGACCTCCAGTCCGCTGATCTCCTGGTTGAGCCGGGCGAAGCCGAGCTTCATGCCGGAGCCCTCGTGTCCCGGCTGGCCCTGGGCGAGCTGCTGGCGCAGGCGTTCGCCGGAGAGCCGCGCGACCTCGGCCTCGACCCACAGCTTCAGGAGGCGCTGGTGCGTGTCGTGGGTGCGCAGTTCGGGCCTTTCGCGCCAGGTCTTCGAGACCGGGCCGATCATGCCGCCCTCGCGCGGGATGCGCATGCCGCCGATGGAGACGCGCTCGTTCATCAGCGTGGTCTGCGCGACCCGCCAGCCGTCACCGACCTCGCCGAGGCGGTGCGCGTCGGGGATGCGGACGTCGGTGAGGAAGACCTCGTTGAACTCGGCCTCGCCGGTGATCTGGCGCAGCGGCCGCACCTCGACACCGGGGTCGCTCATGTCGCAGATGAAGTACGTGATGCCCCGGTGCTTGGGCACGTCCGGGTCGGTGCGGGCGATGAGGATGGCCCAGCGGGCGAGGTGGGCGCTGGACGTCCACACCTTCTGCCCGTTGATCACCCAGTCGCCGCCGCCCTCGGGTGCGTCGGCGTCGGTGCGGACGGCGCGGGTGCCGAGCGCGGCGAGGTCCGAGCCGGCGCCGGGCTCGCTGAACAGCTGGCACCACACCTCCTCCCCGACCCACAGGGGCCTCAGGAAGCGCCGCTTCTGCTCCTCGGTGCCGAAGCCGAGGATCGTCGGCGCGGCCATGCCCAGGCCGATGCCGATGCGCCGGGGGTCGTTGTCGGGCGCGCCCGCGGCGGCCAGTTCGGCGTCGACCACGGCCTGGAGGCGGCGGGGTGCGCCGAGTCCGCCGAGGCCCTCGGGGTAGTGCACCCAGGCGAGTCCGGCGTCGAAGCGGGCCTTGAGGAAGTCCAGACGTTCTGTTTCGGCGGGCGGGTGCGCGGCCAGCAACTCCTGGGTGCGGCGGCGCAGTTCGGCTGCGTCGGTCATGCGGCGGCTCCGTTCTCCAGTGCGGGCACCACGGCGATCCGTCCGGTGGTGACCCCGTCGGCGACCCGCTGCACGGCGGCGGCGGCCCCGCTCAGCGGGACCCGCTCGCTCACCAGCGGCTTGATCGCGCCGCGGGTGGCCAGCTCGGTGAGCTGTTCGTGGCAGTGCTGGACGAGCTTCGGGTTCTTGGTGTTGTACAGGCCCCAGTGCAGGCCGAGGATCGCGTAGTTCTTCACGAGGGCGTGGTTGAGCGCCGGGCTCGGGATGCTGCCGCTCGCGAAGCCGACGACCACGATCCGGCCCTCGAAGGCGACGACCTTGGTGGACTGGGTGTAGGCGTCGCCGCCGACCGGGTCGTAGATCACGTCCGCGCCGCGTCCGCCGGTCGCCTCCTTGACCGCGCCGATGACGTCCTCGGCGCGCCGGTCGATGACGACGTCACAGCCCAGTTCCCGTGCCACGGCGACCTTGTCGGCGCCGCCGACGACGCCGATGACGGTCGCGCCGGCCGCCTTGCCGAGCTGTACGGCCGCGCTGCCGACCCCGCCGGCCGCGGCGTGCACGAGCAGCGTCTCGCCGGCCTCCAGGCGGGCGCGGCGGTGCAGGCCGAACCAGCCCGTCTGGTAGCCGATGTGCAGGGCCGCGGCCTCGGCGTCGTCGAGGGCGTCGGGGGCCGGCAGGAGGGCCGCGGCGTCCGCGAGCGCATACTCGGCGAAGCCGCCGTACGGCAGAACGGGGTTGGCGATCACCCGGCGTCCGTCCTCGGTCTCGCCGCAGATCTCCACGCCGGGCGTGAACGGCAGCGGCGGCCTGACCTGGTACTGGCCGCGGCACAGCAGCGCGTCCGGGAAGTTGATGTTGGCGGCGCGGACCGTGAGCAGGACCTGGCCGTCACCGGGCGTCGGCCGGTCCACCTCCTGGAGGCGCATCGCCTCCGCGGGCTCGCCGTTCTGGTGCACTTGCCATGCCTGCATGCGGGGCCTCCAGGGGACTGCGTCGTCTGACCGGGGTCGATCGCATACTAAGCGGTCGCTTGCCCACCTGGGAACAGGGGGCGCCCGTCGTCTTCGCCACTCCCCGGTGGAGCGTTCCGGCGGTCAGATCTCTTGGCCGCGCACCTTCGGCCGGGCCCGCACGTGCATCCGCTCCCCCTGCGGCCCGAACAGGCTCAGGAACTCGACGGGCCCCTCCCCCGTCGACCCGAACCAGTGCGGCACCCGTGTGTCGAACTCCGCCGCCTCCCCGGGACCGAGCACCACGTCGTGCTCGCCGAGCACCAGGCGCAGCCGCCCGGCCATCACGTACAGCCACTCGTAGCCCTCGTGGGTCCGCGGGTCCGGGGTCATGGACCGCTGCGGTTCGAGCACCTTGTAGGCCTGGAGGCCGCCGGGCTGGCGGGTCAGCGGCCAGTGCGTGCGCCCTCCGCGCACGATGGGCTCGGCCCGCACCCGCGGGTCGCCGACCGGCGGAGCGCCGACCAGTTCGTCGAGCGGGACCTGGTGCGCCCGCGCGATGGGCAGCAGCAGCTCCAGGCTGGGCTTGCGCAGACCCGACTCCAGCCGCGACAGCGTGCTCACCGAGATGCCGGTCGCCTCGGACAGCCCGGCCAGCGTGGCCCCGCGGTCCTTGCGGATCCGGCGCAGCCGGGGGCCCACCTCGGCCAGCACCTCGTCCGTCCCGGCGTCCCCCGTCGCGCCCGGCCTGCTCCCGTCGTTCGTCCCCGTGGACGTCTCCTCGCTCATCCCCACATTGCAGATTCGGCAAAGCCGTTTGTCAATCCGTCGTCGATCGGCGACGTTCGGGGCGGAGGTGGTCACCATGACCGAGACATACGAAGTGGTCGTCGTCGGCGGCGGCACGGCCGGACTGTCGGCCGCCCTGGTCCTCGGCCGGGCCCGGCGCCGCACCCTCGTCGTCGACGCGGGCGAACCGCGCAACGCGCCCGCCGCGCACCTGCAGGGCTATCTGACCCGGGACGGCATGCCGCCCGCCGCGTTCCTCGCCGAGGGCCGCCGGGAGGTCGAGGGCTACGGGGTGGAGATCGTGCGTGACGACGCGGTGGACGTGGTCCGCGACGGCACCGGGGAGTTCGACGTGACGCTCGGGTCCGGGCGGGCCGTCCACGCGCGTCGGCTGATCGTCACCACGGGCCTGGCCGACGAGCTGCCCGCCGTGCCCGGCGTCGCCGAGCGCTTCGGGCGCGATGTGCTGCACTGCCCGTACTGCCACGGCTGGGAGGTTCGCGACGAGGCCTTCGGTGTGCTGGCCACGACGCCGATGAGCGTGCACCAGGCGCTGATGGTGACCCAGTGGTCGAAGGACGTCACGCTGTTCCTGCACACCGTCGCGGAGGACGAGCTCGGTGACGAGGACCTGCGCCGGCTGGCCGCCGCCGGGGTCGCCGTGGTGCCGGGCGAGGTCGCGGAGCTGGTGGTGGACGCCGACCGGCTCACCGGCGTGCGCCTCACCGACGGGTCCACGCACGCGCGCTCGGCGCTGTTCGTCGCTCCCCGGGCCGTGCCGCGGACCGGCCTGCTCGCACGACTGGGCGCAGAGCTGACCGAGACCCCGTTCGGCTCCTATCCGGTGACCGATCCGACCGGCCTGACGAGCGTGCCCGGCGTCTGGGCCGCGGGCAACGCCGCCGGCTTCGCCGAGCAGGTCGTGAACGCGGCGAGCGGCGGCTACCGCGCGGCGGCCACCCTCAACGGCGAACTGCTCTTCACCGACCTGGACGCTGCCGTGGCACGGGGGCGGCGGTAGGCGCCCGCGCCGCACGGACAACGCCCGGCCGCGGCACCGCGAGGTCACCGGCCCGCCCCCGTACGGGTGTGAACCCGGCGTCCGCGTAGCACCATGGCTGCATGCTGCTGAGCCGGCTCGCCCATGTGTCCCAGGAGGTCGCCGCCACCTCGGCGCGGTCCCGGAAGACCGCTCTGCTCGCGGAGCTGTTCCGGGACGCCGAGCCGGACGACGTGCCGATCGTGATCCCGTATCTGGCGGGCCGGCTGCCGCAGGGCCGGCTCGGCATCGGCTGGAAGGTGCTGAGCGACCGGGTCCCGCCGGCCGCCGAGCCCACCCTCACCGTGCGCGAGGTCGACGCCCGTCTCAGCGCTCTCGGCCAGGTGTCCGGCACCGGCTCGCAGGCCGAGCGGGCCCGACTGGTGGCAGAGTTGATGGGGGCGGCCACCGAGGAGGAGCAGCGTTTCCTGTTCGGGCTGCTCACCGGGGAGGTGCGCCAGGGCGCCCTGGACGCCGTCGCCGTGGAGGGGCTCGCCCAGGCGACCGGCACACCCGCCGGGGACGTACGGCGCGCGGTGATGCTCGCCGGTTCGCTCCGGACGGTCGCGCGCGCCCTGCTCGCCGACGGCCCGGAGGCGTTGTCCGGGTTCCGGCTCACGGTCGGCCGGCCGGTGCTGCCGATGCTGGCGCACAGCGCCGCGTCAGTGTCCGAGGCGGTCGGCAAGCTCGGCGCCTGTGTGGTGGAGGAGAAACTCGACGGCATCCGGGTGCAGGTGCACCGCGACGGCGAGGAGGTGCGCGTCTACACCCGGACGCTCGACGACATCACCGACCGCCTCCCTGAACTGACGTCCGCCGCACGGGAGTTGCGCGGCGAGCGGTTCATCCTGGACGGCGAGGTGATCGCGCTGGACGAGCGGGGCCGGCCGCGCTCCTTCCAGGAGACGGCCGGGCGCGTGGGGTCCCGCGTGGACGTGGCGACGGCCGCGAAGGCCGTGCCCGTCTCCCCCGTCTTCTTCGACGCCCTCTCGGTGGACGGCCGGGACCTGCTGGACCTCCCGTTCGCGGAACGGCACATGGAGCTGGCCCGTCTCGTGCCGGAACCGATGCGGGTCCGGCGGACGCCCGTGGCGGGACCGGAGGACGCCGACGACGGCGAGCGCTTCCTCGCCGACTCGCTGGCGCGCGGCCACGAGGGTGTCGTGGTGAAGGCGCTCGACGCCCCCTACAGCGCGGGCCGGCGCGGTGCGTCCTGGCTGAAGGTCAAGCCCGTGCACACCCTCGACCTGGTGGTCCTCGCGGCCGAGTGGGGGCACGGCCGGCGCACCGGCAAGCTCTCCAACCTGCACCTGGGCGCCCGCACCGGCGACGGCGCCTTCGCCATGCTCGGCAAGACCTTCAAGGGCATGACCGACGCGATGCTCACCTGGCAGACCGAGCGGCTCCGGGAACTGGCGGTGGAGGACGACGGGCACGTGGTGACCGTACGGCCCGAACTGGTCGTGGAGATCGCCTACGACGGTCTGCAGCGGTCCACGCGCTATCCGGCCGGCGTCACCCTGCGCTTCGCTCGGGTCGTCCGCTACCGCGAGGACAAGCGCCCGGCCGAAGCCGACACGGTCGACACCCTGCTCGCCGCCCACCCCGAGGTGACGGCGTGAGCGGCAGGAGGGCCAGGCGGAGTGCGGGCCTGCTTCTGTTCCGGCGCACCGGGCACGGCATCGAGGTCCTCCTCGGCCACATGGGCGGCCCCTTCTTCGCACGGCGGGACGCCGGGGCCTGGACGGTCCCCAAGGGCGAGTACGAACCCGACGAGACCGCCTGGGACGCGGCCCGCCGCGAGTTCCGCGAGGAGCTGGGGCTGCCGCCGCCCGACGGCGAGGCCGTCACGCTCGGTGAGGTCACCCAGACGAACGGCAAGGTCGTCACGGCCTGGGCGATCGAGGCGGATCTGGATCCGGCGGCCGTGGTGCCCGGCACCTTCACGATGGAATGGCCGCCGAAATCGGGCCGCCACCAGGAGTTTCCCGAACTGGACCGGGTGGAGTGGATGACCCCGGACCGGGCCCGGACCCTCATCGTGTCCGCCCAGGCGACGTTTCTCGACCGGCTGGTGGAGCACTCGGCCTGAGAGTCGGCGTTCGGCCACGTGCGCCGGCTCGCCCACCAGCCCTCCGCGTTGCGCCGGACCCCGCGGCGCGGGAGGGTCGGACAACAGCCCGCTCTCAGGAGGTCGGCCCATGGCCATCGCGACGGTGAACCCGGCGAACGGCGAGACGCTCAAGACGTACGACGCGCTCGGCGCCGAGGAGATCGAGCGCAGGCTCGCCGCCGCCGAGGCCACGTTCCGTTCGTATCGCACGACCTCGTTCGCCGAGCGGGCGCGGCTGATGCACCGGGCCGCCGAACTTCTGGAGCAGGACCAGGACGAGATCGGCCGGGTGATGACGGTCGAGATGGGCAAGCCCGTCAAGCAGGCGCGCGCGGAGGCGGCCAAGTGCGCCAAGGCGATGCACTGGTACGCCGACCGCGCCGAGGGACTGCTCGCCGACGAACACCCGGACGCGGCGGACGCGAAGGACTCCGGCGCGTCCCGCGTCCTCGTGCGCTACCGGCCGCTCGGCCCGGTGCTCGCCGTGATGCCGTGGAACTTCCCGCTCTGGCAGGTGGTCCGGTTCGCGGCGCCCGCTCTGATGGCGGGCAACGTGGGCCTGCTCAAGCACGCGTCGAACGTGCCGCAGACCGCGCTCTACCTGGAGGACCTGTTCCGCAGGGCGGGCTTCCCCGAGGGCTGCTTCCAGACCCTGCTGATCGGCTCGGGAGCCGTCGAGGACATCCTGCGCGACCCGCGCGTCAAGGCGGCCACGCTGACCGGCAGCGAACCGGCGGGCCGGGCGGTCGCCTCGGTGGCCGGCGACGAGGTGAAGAAGACGGTGCTGGAACTGGGCGGCAGCGACCCGTACGTCGTGATGCCGTCCGCCGACGTCGAGCGGGCCGCGCGAACCGCCGTGACCGCCCGGGTGCAGAACAACGGACAGTCCTGCATCGCCGCCAAGCGGTTCATCGTGCACACCGACGTGTTCGACACCTTCGCGGAGCACTTCGCCGAAGGGATGCGGGCCCTCAAGGTCGGCGATCCGCTCGAGGAGGACACCGAGGTGGGACCGCTCTCGACCGAGCAGGGCCGCACCGACCTGGAGGAGCTCGTCGACGACGCGGTGGAGAACGGCGCGACCGTACTGTGCGGCGGCGAACGCCCCGACGGGTTCCCGGACGGGTGGTACTACGCGCCGACCGTGCTGACCGACATCACCCCCGAGATGCGCATCCACCAGGAGGAGACGTTCGGCCCGGTCGCCACGCTCTACCGGGCGGCCGACCTGGACGAGGCGGTCGCCATCGCCAACGACACCCCGTTCGGGCTGAGCTCGAACGTGTGGACGCGTGACGAGGCCGAGGTGGAGCGGTTCGTGCGGGACATCGAGGCCGGCGGCGTCTTCTTCAACGGGATGACGGCCTCGCACCCGGCGTTCCCCTTCGGCGGGGAGAAGCGGTCCGGCTACGGACGTGAGCTGTCGGAGCACGGAATCCGCGAGTTCTGCAACATCACCACCGTATGGCACGGAGCGTGAGCGTTCCGCAGCTACGATCCCCCCTGTGAACCGCGAAGTGACCCTCCCCCTGATCGTCGACGACCGCGGCACGTTGCAGGTGGCGGCCGCCGACGTCAGCAAGCTGCTGCGCACGGTGGGCGGCCGGTGGCTGCACCTGGTGGAGGCCGGCCAGGACGGGCTCGACGAGGACACGGTCGCCGCGCTCACCATCGAGCTGGCCAAGCTGGCCGACCGGATCGACGTCGCTTGCATCGCGCACAGCAGCGGTCCGACCGGCGACTGACCGCCCGCCCGGACGCGGGCACCGCGGCCGGACCGTCGCCGGGCGGGCCGTTCCTCGGCCGCCCGGCCCCTTCGCCCCCGCCTAGCGGATCGGCATGCCCGAGAGCGTCCGGGCGATCACCAGACGCTGGATCTCGCTGGTGCCCTCGAAGATCGTGTAGATCGCGGCGTCGCGGTGCATGCGCTCCACCGGGTACTCCCGGGTGTAGCCGTTGCCCCCGAGGATCTGGATCGCCTGACCGGTGACCTTCTTCGCCGTCTCGCTCGCGAACAGCTTCGACATCGAGCCCTCGGCGGCGGTGAACCGCTTGCCGTTGATCGCCATCCACGACGCCCGCCACACCAGCAGTCGCGCGGCGTCGATCGACGTGCGCATGTCGGCGAGCTGGAAGGCGACGCCCTGGTTGTCGATGATCGGGCGGCCGAACTGCTCGCGTGTCCTGGCGTAGTCGAGGGCGACCTCGTACGCGGCCCGGGCGGTGCCGACGGCCATCGCGCCGACGGCGGGACGGCTGGCCTCGAAGGTGGCCATCGCCGCGTTCTTCACCCGCTCGCCGCCCGTCCTGGCCCGCTCACGCGCCCGGGCGAGACGCTCGTCGAGCTTGTCCTTGCCGCCGAGCAGACAGGAGCCGGGGATCCGCACGTTCTCCAGGACGACCTCGGCGGTGTGCGAGGCGCGAATGCCGTGCTTCTTGAACTTCTGGCCCTGGGAGAGACCGGGGGTGCCGGGCGGCACGATGAAGGAGGCGTGGCCCTTGGAGCCGAGCTCGGCGTCGACCGCCGCCACGACGACGTGGACGTTGGCGATACCGCCGTTGGTCGCCCAGGTCTTCGTGCCGTTCAGGATCCACTCGTCCTTGGCCTCGTCGTAGACGGCGCGCGTACGCAGCGAGGCGACGTCGGAGCCCGCGTCGGGCTCGGAGGAGCAGAAGGCCGCGACCTTGACGTCGTTGGCGTCGCCGTACATCTGGGGTATCCAGGTGCCGATCTGTTCCTCGGTGCCGTTGGCGAGGACGCCCACGGCGGCGAGGCCGGTGCCGACGATGGACAGGGCGATGCCGGCGTCGCCCCAGAACAGCTCCTCCATCGCCATGGGGATGCCGAGACCGGTGGGGTCGAAGTACTGCTGGGCGTAGAAGTCCAGGGAGTAGATGCCGACCTTCGCGGCCTCCTGGATGACCGGCCAGGGAGTCTCTTCGCGCTCGTCCCATTCGGCGGCCGCGGGGCGGATGACATCGGCGGCGAAGCCGTGCAGCCAGTCCCGGACCTCCTTCTGTTCGTCGTTGAGCTCCATGGTGAACTCGGCCATGTCCCCTCCAGCGCTGCACTGATATGTTACTTGCGGTAACCCGAGTCTGTTACCGCCCAGTAGGAAAAGTCAACTCCCGGGCCCGGCTCGGCAGCCCGTTCGATCCCCGTGCGCCGAACAGTGTTAGTTTGCGCAGGCGTCACCGAATCACCACGGGTGGGGAGAGCACATGGACACCACACAGCGGACCGACCAGCAGAGGTCCGCGGACCGCCGCCGGCGCGAGCTGCTGGAGGCCGCGGACAGAGTGGTGCTCCGCGACGGCCCAGGGGCCTCCATGAACGCCATCGCCGCCGAGGCCGGCATCACCAAGCCCATCCTGTACCGCCACTTCGGCGACAAGGGCGGCCTGTACGCCGCGCTCGCCAAGCGGCACACGGACGCGCTCCTCGGAGCACTGCGGGCGGCTCTGGACGCGCCGGCCGGCCGGCGCGAGCGCGTCGAGGCGACGCTCGACACCTATCTGGCGGCCATCGAGGCCCGCCCCCAGGTGTACCGCTTCCTCATGCATCCGTCGGAGGGCGGTCAGCCGGGCGACCCGGGGTTCGACGTCGGCAAGTACTCCGCCCCGGTCCTGCGCCGCATGGGCGAGGAACTGGCCGAGGTCATCGAGGAGCGGGTCGACCTCGGTCCCGGCAGCCAGCAGCTCGCGCGGGTCTGGGGCCACGGGATCGTCGGCATGATGCACGCGGCCGGCGACTGGTGGCTCGGCGAACGGCCCTGCACGCGCGCCGAGTTGGTGCGCAGCCTGGCCGACCTGCTGTGGGGCCGGCTCGCCGCCGCGGGCGACCGCGTGGGCGGCCCCGGCTTCTGACTCCCCCTCACCCGCTCCAGGACGCCCGGCCCACCTGACGCAGGATCCGCTTCCTGCGCCATCCGGTGAGCCGGTCGGCGTACACCAGGCCGTCGAGGTGGTCGCACTCGTGCTGGAGGCAGCGGGCGAACCAGCCGGTGCCCTCGACGGTCACGGGCTCGCCGGTGACCGTGAGTCCCTCGACGACGGCACGGTCGAAGCGCTCGGTGCCGGCCTCCAGGCCCGGCAGCGAGAGACAGCCCTCGGGTCCGCGCAGGACCTCGCCGTCCGCGGCGACGAGCCGTGGATTCACCACATGACCGACATGGCGGACATCGTCGTCGTCGGGACAGTCGTATACGAAGACGCGGAGCCCCCGGCCGATCTGGTTCGCGGCGAGACCGACGCCCTCGGCCGCGTACATCGTGGCGAACATGTCCTCGACGAGGGACGCGAGTTGGGGACCGAAGTCGGTGACCTCCGCGCAGGCCGTGCGCAGCACGGGGTCGCCGAGCAGAGTGAGGGGCCGGACGCGCCCGTGGGTGCCCGGGATGGAGCTCTGTCGCATGGCGGCAAGGGTACGGTCCTGGGAGGCGCGCGCATGTCGCGCGGGCACCCAGGTGGTGCCGCGATTCGGGCACGTGAGTGGATCTCGATAGGCTGAGGCCCACACGGTGCCGGGGGCAGGGGCGCGGCGCGTACGCAAGGAGGATCGAGAAACGATGTCAGGCAACTCGGACCCGCTGACGCCGCGGGCCAAGCTGGCCGTGACGGCGGGCAAGGCGGCGGCGGCCGTCTCGCGAGCCGCCGGACGCGGCAGCGGATCGGTGATCGGCGGCCGGGTGGCTCTCAAGCTCGACCCCGACCTGCTGGCGAGGCTGGCCACACACCTGGACGTGATCCTGGTGTCGGCGACCAACGGCAAGACCACCACGACCCGGCTGATCGCGGAGGCACTGGGCGCCGCGGGCCCGGTCGTGTCCAACGCGCTCGGCGCCAACATGCCCGCGGGCATCACCTCGGCGCTCGCCGGTGGTTCGGACGCCAAGTTCGCGGTCATCGAGGTCGACGAGAAGTACCTCTCGGGCGTGGCCCGGGACACGGACCCGAAGTGCATCGCGCTGCTGAACCTCTCGCGCGACCAGCTCGACCGGGCCGCCGAGACCCGGATGATGGCCGAGCACTGGCGCGAGGGGCTCGCTGGTTCGAAGGCCGTCGTGGTAGCCAACGCGGACGACCCGCTGGTCGTCTGGGCCGCCTCCTCCTCGCCGAACGTCATGTGGGTGGCGGCCGGTCAGATGTGGAAGGACGACGCCTGGTCCTGCCCGTCCTGCGGCGGTGTGATGCAGCGCCCCGGCGACGACTGGTTCTGCGGGGACTGCGGTTTCCGCCGACCGACGCCGACCTGGGCCCTGTCCGGGGACCACGTGCTCGACCCGCATGGCTCCGCGTGGCCGATCCACCTCCAGCTGCCGGGCCGCGCCAACAAGGCGAACGCCGCCTCGTCGGCCGCCGTCGCCGCCGTCTTCGGGGTGCCCCCGCAGGTGGCCCTGGAGCGCATGTACCAGGTGCAGGCCGTCGCCGGACGCTACGACGTGGTGCAGTTCATGCAGCGCGACCTGCGTCTGCTGCTCGCCAAGAACCCGGCGGGCTGGCTGGAGACGTTCTCGCTGATCGACCCGCCGCCGACCCCGGTCATCCTGTCGGTGAACGCGCGCGGCGCCGACGGCACGGACACGTCCTGGCTGTGGGACGTCGACTACACCCGCCTGACCGGGCACCCGATCTTCGTCCTCGGCGACCGCAAGCTGGACCTCGCCGTACGCCTCGAAGTCGCCAACCAGCAGTTCCAGGTATGCGAGAACCTCGACCAGGCCGTGCAGATGGCTCCGCCCGGACGCATCGAGGTCATCGCCAACTACACCGCTTTCCAGGACTTGAGGCGTCGTGTCGGCAACTGAGCCACGGAGGACGAAGAGAATGAGTGACAACAGCCTGCGTCTGGTGTGGATCTATCCGGACCTGCTGAGCACCTACGGCGACCAGGGCAACGCCCTCGTCGTGGAGCGCAGGGCCCGCCAGCGCGGCCTCGACGTGGCCCGTCTCGACGTGCGCAGCGACCAGCCGATCCCCACCTCCGGCGACATCTACCTCATCGGCGGCGGCGAGGACCGGCCTCAGCGGCTCGCGGCGGAGCGGCTGCGCCGCGACGGCGGTCTGCACCGCGCGGTGGGCAACGGCGCGATCGTCTTCTCGGTGTGCGCCGGCTACCAGATCCTCGGGCACGAGTTCATCAACGACCTCGGCCAGCGCGAGCCGGGCCTCGGCCTGCTCGACGTGGTCTCCACCCGGGGCGAGGGCGAGCGGTGCGTCGGCGACGTGCTCGCGGACATCGACCCGCGGCTCGGCCTGCCCCAGCTGACCGGCTTCGAGAACCACCAGGGCGTCACCCACCTCGGCCCCACGGCCCGCCCGTTCGCGAACGTGCGGCTCGGCAAGGGCAACGGCACGGGGGACGGCACGGAGGGCGCGTACAACGACACCGTGTTCGGTACGTACATGCACGGCCCCGTCCTCGCGCGCAATCCGCTGATCGCCGACCTGCTGCTGAAGCTGGCGCTCGACGTGAACGCGCTGCCGCCGATCGACGACCGCTGGTACGAGGCGCTGCGCTCCGAGCGCATCGCGGCGGCCACCCAGCCCGCCTAGGCGCACCGGCCCGCCGGGCGGCGGGCCGGCCGAGAGGAACCGTTCCAGGGAGGAACGGTTCCTCTCGGCGTTTCCGGGGGTGTCGGGCGGGCGCCGCCCCGGGGCCCGTCTGACACGGCTCCCGCACAGGTGAGCGGGCACGTCCAGCTGGCGGACGCACGGTGCGGTTCCGCCCCCTCCCGCCGGTAGGGTGGCGGGAATCCTGCCGGACAACGTGGTCCGGTCCCCGGACCACGTTGAGAAGGTATTTCGGGCTATGCGCATTGGTGTCCTCACGTCCGGCGGCGACTGCCCCGGCCTGAACGCCGTCATCCGGTCCGTCGTACACCGTGCCGTCGTCGACCACGGCGACGAGGTCATCGGCTTCCGCGACGGCTGGAAGGGACTGCTGGAGTGCGACTACCTCAAGCTCGACCTCGACGCGGTGAGCGGCATCCTGGCTCGCGGCGGCACCATGCTCGGCTCCTCCCGGGTCCAGCCCGCGCATCTGCGTGACGGTGTGGAGCGCGCCCGCGGGCACGTCGAGGAGCTCGGGCTCGACGCGATCATCCCGATCGGCGGCGAGGGCACGCTCAAGGCCGCCCGGCTGCTGTCGGACGCCGGTCTGCCGATCGTCGGTGTGCCCAAGACCATCGACAACGACATCGCCGTCACGGACGTCACCTTCGGCTTCGACACGGCGGTCGGTGTGGCGACCGAGGCCCTCGACCGGCTGAAGACCACCGCCGAGTCGCACCAGCGTGTGCTGATCGTGGAGGTCATGGGCCGCCACACCGGCTGGATCGCGCTGCACTCCGGCATGGCGGCGGGCGCGCACGCCATCGTCGTACCGGAACGGCCCTTCGACATCGAGGAGCTGGCCGCGAAGGTCGGCGAACGGTTCGCGGCCGGCAAGCGCTTCGCCATCGTCGTCGCCGCCGAGGGCGCCAAGCCCCGCGAGGGCTCCATGGAGTACGACGAGGGCGGCAAGGACGTCTACGGCCACGAGCGCTTCGCGGGTATCGCCCGGCAGCTCTCCATCGAGCTGGAGGAGCGGCTCGGCAAGGAGGCCCGGCCGGTCATCCTCGGACACGTGCAGCGCGGCGGCACGCCGACGGCGTACGACCGCGTCCTCGCGACCCGGTTCGGCTGGCACGCGGTGGAGGCCGTGCACCGCGGCGAGTTCGGGAACATGACCGCGCTGCGCGGGACCGACATCGTGATGGTGTCGCTCGCGGAGGCGGTGGAGACCCTCAAGACGGTCCCCGACGAGCGCTACGCCGAGGCGGAGTGCGTGCTCTGAGACGTACCCGTCTGGAACTGCCCCCGGTCGCGAGTGCGGCCGGGGGCAGTTCTAGTCTGGTGCGGACAGACAGCGCACAACCCTCCCGCAGTGCCGTAAAAGGGCCCTGGGAGGCACCCCCAGAAACAGGAGCCGGTGGATGGATCACAGCGGGCACGGCATGACCATGGATCTGCCGCCGTTCACGCTGGGACGGGGGCTCACATGGTCCACGGACCCGTTCTTCCTCGTCGCGTGTCTGCTCGGGCTCGCGCTGTACGGCTGGGGCGTGGTGCGACTCGCACGGCGCGGCGACAGCTGGTCGTGGGGCCGGACCGTCTCCTTCGTCATCGGTGTGCTGACCGTCCTCCTCATGATGTGCACCCGCCTGAACGACTACGGCATGGTCATGTTCAGCGTGCACATGGTGCAGCACATGGTCATCAGCATGCTGTCGCCGATCCTGATCCTGCTCGGCGCTCCGATCACGCTGGCCCTGCGGGCGCTGCCGGTGGCGGCGAAGCGCGGCAGCAAGGGGCCGCGTGAACTGCTGCTGATGTTCCTCCACAGCCGGTTCATGCGGATCGTCACCCACCCCGCGTTCACCATCCCGCTGTTCATCGCGAGCCTGTACGCGCTGTACTTCTCCCCGATCTTCGACTTCCTGATGGGCTCCAGGACGGGCCACATCGCGATGATGTGCCACTTCCTCGCGGTCGGGCTGGTGTTCTTCTGGCCGATCATGGGCGTCGACCCCGGCCCGCACCGGCCGGGTTATCTGATGCGGATGCTGGAACTGTTCGCGGGCATGCCCTTCCACGCGTTCTTCGGCATCGCGCTGATGATGGCCTCGCAGCCGATGGTCGAGACGTACGAGAACCCGCCCGCCTCCCTCCGTATCGACGCGCTCGCCGACCAGACCGCCGCGGGCGGCATCGCCTGGGCGTTCAGCGAGATCCCCTCCGTGCTCGTGCTGCTCGCCCTGCTCTTCCAGTGGTACGGCTCCGAGCAGCGGCAGGCCAAGCGCCAGGACCGGGCCGCGGACCGCGACGGTGACAAGGAGCTGGAGGCGTACAACGCCTATCTGGCCTCGCTCGACGCACGCGGTCGCTGACCGGCGCCGGGCGCGGGACAGCCTCCCGCCCCTGGCGAACCGCGTCCCTCCGGGTGAAAATGGCACCGAAGGCCACGGTCCGCGCTGCGGACCCGCCTGGAGGAGGGTGTCGCGATGCCCGGTACGACGAAGACGATGGGGGTGCTCACCGTGGGCGGGCTCGTCATGGTGACGGCCTACACGGTGGCACTGGGCAGCAACGGCTGGCTGTGGTTCGGCTGGGTCGTGCTCGGTCTGATCACGCTGGGGATGGTGGTCTCCCACGCCTGACCCCGGCGCGGCGCGCCCGGCCCCCGTGCGAACCGGTCACTGCCGGGCGCGCCGGGCCGCCGAGTGGACGCCCGGCTGGTACTTGGGCAGCCTCGCGGTGATCTTCATGCCCGCGCCCTCGGCGGTCTCGATGACCAGGCCGTGGTCGTCGCCGTAGACCTGCCGCAGCCGCTCGTCGACGTTGGAGAGGCCGATCCCGCCGGAGGGCCCGACCTCGCCGGACAGGATGCGGCGCAACCGGTCGGGGTCCATGCCGACCCCGTTGTCCTCGATGACGACGAGGGCCTCGGCTCCCGCGTCCTGGGCCGTGATGCTGATGTGGCTCTTGTCGGTCTTGCCCTCCAGACCGTGTTTGACGGCGTTCTCCACCAGTGGCTGGAGACAGAGGAAGGGCAGCGCCACCGGCAGCACCTCGGGTGCGATCTGCAGGGTGACGGAGAGCCGCTCGCCGAAGCGGGCCCGGACGAGCGCCAGGTAGTGGTCGATGGCGTGGAGTTCGTCCGCGAGCGTGGTGAAGTCGCCGTGCCGGCGGAACGAGTAGCGGGTGAAGTCGGCGAACTCCAGGAGCAGCTCGCGGGCGCGCTCCGGGTCGGTGCGCACGAACGAGGCGATCACCGCGAGCGAGTTGAAGATGAAGTGCGGTGATATCTGGGCGCGCAGGGCCCTGATCTCGGCCTCGATGAGCCGGGTCCGGGACTGGTCGAGGTCGGCCAGCTCCAGCTGGACGGAGACCCAGCGCGCGACCTCGCCGGCCGCGCGCACGAGGACGGCCGACTCGCGGGGCGCGCAGACGACCAGCGCTCCGTGCACCCGTTCCTCGACGGTGAGCGGAGCGACGACGGCCCAGCGGAGCGTGCAGGCGGGTTCCTCGCAGTGCAGCCGGAAGGCCTCGCCGCGGCCGGTGTCCAGCGGGCCGCCGAGCCGTTCCATGATCTCGGCGCGGTGGTGGGAACCGACGCCGTCCCAGGCGAGCACCGTCTCCTGGTCGGTGAGGCAGAGCGCGTCGGTGCCGAGCAGGGTGCGCAGCCGTCGCGCGGAGCGGCGGGCCGTCTCCTCCGTGAGACCGGCGCGCAGCGGCGGCGCGGCGAGCGAGGCGGTGTGCAGGGTCTGGAAGGTGGCGTGCTCGACGGGCGTGCCGAGGCCGCCGAGGTTCTGCGGCCGGGCGGTGCGTCTGCCGAGCCAGAACCCCGCGGCGAGGAGCGGCAGCGCCGCGACGCAGAGGCCGGCGAGGAACCCGCTCACCGTCCCGCCGCCTCGGTGAGTTCCTCCGGGAGGTGGAAGCGGGCGAGGATGGCGGCCGTCCCCGCCGGTACGCGGGCGGCGGTGGCCAGGGACACGAGCACCATGGTGACGAAGCCGAGCGGCACGGACCAGAGGGCCGGCCAGGCGAGCAGGGCGTGCAGCGAGCCGGAGCGCGGATAGCCGGCCATGGTGGCGCCGACGGCGACGAGGGCGGCGCCGCCGCCGACGAGCATCCCGGCGGCGGCGCCGGGCGGGGTGAGCCGCCGCCACCAGATGCCGAGGACGAGGAGCGGGCAGAACGAGGACGCGGACACGGCGAACGCGAGGCCGACCGCGTCGGCGACGGGCAGCCCGCCGACCAGCACGCTCGCGGCGAGCGGGACGGCCATCGCGAGGACGGTGCCCAGCCGGAAGTGCCGTACCCCGCGCGAGGGCAGCACGTCCTGGGTGAGCACCCCGGCGACCGCCATCGTCAGTCCGGAGGCCGTGGACAGGAACGCGGCGAAGGCTCCGCCCGCGACGAGGGCGCCCAGCAGGTTCCCGCCGGCTCCGCCGAGCATCCGGTCGGGCAGCAGGAGTACCGCGGCGTCCGCGTCGCCGCTGAGGCTGAGTTCGGGGGTGTACAGCCGGCCGAGCGCTCCGTAGACGGGCGGCAGCAGGTAGAAGGCGCCGATGAGGCCGAGCACGGCGACGGTGGTGCGGCGCGCGGCGACCCCGTGCGGGCTCGTGTAGAAGCGGACGACGACGTGGGGCAGGCCCATGGTGCCGAGGAAGGTGGCGAGGATCAGTCCGTACGTCGCGTAGAGGGGGCGTTCCTCACGTCCGGCCGCGAGCGAGGTCGACATCCCGCCGTTGCTGCCGCGGTCGGCCGCGGGGACCGGGGCGCCGCGGTCGAAGGTCAGCCGGGTGCCGCGCTCGACGTGGTGGGTGCCGGCCGGGAGGCGAAGGCGTGTGGCGTCGTGGCGGTGGCCGTCCACGGTGCCGGTCGCGGTGACGGTGAGCGGCCGGGACAGGTTCAGGTCGACGGTGTCGTCGATCCGGACGAGGCGCTGCTCGCGGAAGGCCGGCGGCTCGTCGAAGGCGTGGCGGGGCGCGCCGTGGGCCTGCCAGGCGAGGACGAGGAAGAGCGCGGGGACGAGCAGGGCGGTGAGCTTGAGCCAGTACTGGAAGGCCTGCACGAAGGTGATGCTGCGCATGCCGCCCGCGGCGACGGTGGCGACCACGACGACGGCCACCAGGACGCCGCCGAACCAGTCGGGCGCGTCCGTCATCACGGCCAGCGTCAGTCCCGCGCCCTGGAGTTGGGGCAGCAGGTACAGCCAGCCGACGCCGACGACGAAGGCGCCGGCGAGCCGCCGCACCGCCTGCGATCCGAGGCGCGCCTCGGCGAAGTCGGGGAGCGTGTAGGCGCCGGAGCGGCGCAGCGGTGCCGCGACGAACAGGAGCAGGACGAGGTAGCCCGCGGTGTAGCCCACGGGGTACCAGAGCATGTCGGGTCCCTGGACGAGGACCAGTCCGGCGATGCCGAGGAAGGAGGCGGCGGAGAGGTACTCGCCGCTGATCGCGGCGGCGTTGAGGCGGGGGCCGACGGTGCGCGAGGCGACGTAGAAGTCGGAGGTGGTCCGGGAGATGCGCAGGCCGAAGGCGCCGACGAGGACGGTCGCGACGACGACGAGGGCGACCGCGGGGACGGCGTAGTTCTGGTTCACGGGTCAGCGGTCCTCGACGAGCCGCACGAAGTCGCGCTCGTTGCGTTCGGCGCGCCGGACGTACCAGCGGGCGAGCAGGACCAGCGGCGGGTAGACGCAGAAGCCGAGGACGGCCCACTCCAGGCCGGCGCGGTCGGGCATCGCGGCGAAGAACAGCGGCAGCGGGGCGACGAGCAGGACCAGGACGGTGAAGACGGCCAGCGCCACTCGGAGTTGACTGCGCATCAGGGATCGGACGTAGGTGTGGCCGAGGGTGGTCTGTTCGTCGATCTCGGTCCGTGGCCGGTAGTAGCCGGACGTCCGCCCGGCACGCCGGGGTGCTCCGGTGACGACCACGCGGCGTTCGGCGGGATCCTGCGGCACGCCGTCCCCCTCAGCTCGTGGTCCGGCGCAGCAGCAGATCGCGCAGTTGTCGCGCGTGGCGGCGGCTGACCTGGAGTTCGACGGAGTCGACGAGGACGCTGACGGTGCCCGCGTCCAGGCGGAGTTCGGCTATGTGGCGCAGGGCGACGAGGTGGCGGCGGTGGATGCGGACGAAGCCGCGGGAGCGCCAGCGCTCTTCGAGGGTGGACAACGGGATGCGCACCAGGTGGCTGCCCTGCGCGGTGTGCAGCCGGGCGTAGTCGCCGTGGGCCTCGACGTGGGTGATGTCGTCGACGGCCACGAAGCGGGTGACGCCGCCGAGTTCGACGGACAGATGGTCGGGGTCGGGTTCGTGGACGGGGATCCGCGGTGCGGTGTCGCGGAGTTGGGCCACCCGGCGGATCGCCTCGGCGAGCCGCTCGCGCCGTACGGGCTTGAGGACGTAGTCGACGGCCTTGAGGTCGAAGGCCTGGACGGCGAAGCCCTCGTGGGCGGTGACGAACACGACGAGCGGCGGTTGCGCGAACCCGCCGAGCAGCCGGGCGAGGTCGAGTCCGTCGAGGCCCGGCATGTGGATGTCGAGGAAGACGACGTCGATCGCCTCGGGGCCGCCCGGACCGGACTCCAGGGCGCGGTTGATGCGGCGCAGCGCCTCGGTCGCGTCGCCGGCTCCCTCGGCGCTGCCGATCCGGGGATCGGCGTTGAGGAGGTACAGGAGTTCCTCCAGGGAGGGTTGTTCGTCGTCGACGGCGAGGGCGCGCAGCATGAGAGTGGAGTGTAGGAGCGATTCACGCGGCTGGACACGTGCCGGACAGGGCCGTCGTACCCGGCGGGGTGGTGCCCGCCGCTGGATACAGTGCCGCCATGAACAGCAAGCCCGCGATGTTCGACGAGCTCGACCGCAAGATCATCACCGCTCTGATGGCCAACGCCCGGACGAGTTTCGCGGAGATCGGCGCGGCGATCGGGCTGTCCGCCACGGCGGTCAAGCGACGCGTGGACCGGCTGCGCGAGACGGGCGTGATCACCGGGTTCACCGCCACGGTGAAACCGGTCGCGCTCGGCTGGCGCACGGAGGCGTACGTCGAGGTGTACTGCGAGGGGGCGGCCCCGCCGCGGCGGCTCGCCGAGGTGGTGCGCAACCATCCGGAGATCACCGCGGCGATGACGGTGACCGGGGGCGCGGACGCGCTGCTGCACGTGCGGGCGGTGGACGTGGAGCACTTCGAGGAGGTGCTGGAGCGCATCCGGGTGGAACCGTTCATCCGGAAGACGATCAGCTACATGGTGCTGTCCCACCTGCTGCCCGAGGCTCCGGAGGCGGGGGCGACCCACGCGGCCCCCGACGACGCAGGAAACGTGCGCTGACCCAGTCGATCACGCAGCGATGGTGCGCGTACACGCAGCTCTCATCGCTTGTCGCCCGTATCCCCCGTTTCCTACCGTTGAGGTATCCACCCAGCCGACACCGCAGGAAGCGGAGGGACCCCTCTGTGCCCGACAGCCGTGTGCCGCGCCCCCGGCGCTTTCTCGTCTGCGAACCCAGACACTTCGCCGTTCAGTACGCGATCAATCCCTGGATGCATCCCGACACCCCCGTGGATGTGGATCTCGCGCGCGACCAGTGGAAGGCGCTGATCAGCGCCTACCGCGCGCACGGCCACTCCGTGGACTCCGTCGAGCCGGTCGTCGGCCTGCCCGACATGGTCTTCGCGGCGAACTCCGCGCTCGTCATCGCGGGCCGGGTCTTCGGCTCGTACTTCCACGCGCCGGAGCGGCGCCCCGAGTCCACCGCCTACGACACCTGGTTCAAGACGGCCGGGTTCGACGTCCACCGTCCCGAGGCGGTCTGCGAGGGCGAGGGCGACCTCGTCCCGACCCGCCACTACGTCCTGGCGGGCACCGGCTTCCGTACGACGCCCGAGGCCCATCGCGAGGTCCAGGAGTTCTTCGGCGTCCCGGTGATCACGCTGCGTCTGACGGACCCGCGGTTCTACCACCTGGACACCGCGCTGTTCGTCCTGGACGACGAGAACATCGCCTACTACCCGGAGGCCTTCTCGCCGGGCAGCCGCGAGGTGCTGGCCCGGCTGTTCCCGGACGCGGTGGTGGCGACCCGCGAGGACGCCTTCGCCTTCGGCCTCAACTCCGTGTCCGACGGCCGCCACGTCTTCATCGCCCCGCGCGCCGAGGCCCTGGCCGGTCAGCTCGACCGGCACGGCTACGTTCCCGTCCCCGTCGACCTCTCGGAGTTCCAGAAGGCCGGCGGCGGCATCAAGTGCTGCACTCAGGAGATCCGTTCATGACCGCTCCCGCCCGTGTGAGTACCCCCGCCGTCGACGGTACGCGCGGCTCCGCCGAACTGATCCGTGCCGAGGCGCCCGTCCTGGCGCACAACTACCACCCGCTGCCCGTGGTCGTCGCGCACGCCGAGGGCGCCTGGGTCGAGGACGTCGAGGGCCGTCGCTACCTCGACATGCTGGCCGGCTACTCCGCCCTCAACTTCGGTCACCGCAATCCGGTGCTGATCGAGGCGGCGCACCGCCAGCTCGACCGGCTCACCCTCACCTCACGGGCGTTCCACAACGACCGGCTGGCCGGATTCGCCGAGTCACTGGCCGAGTTGACCGGCCAGGACATGGTGCTGCCGATGAACACCGGCGCGGAGGCGGTGGAGAGCGCCATCAAGCTGGCGCGCAAGTGGGCGTACGAGGTGAAGGGTGTCGAGCCCGGCCGCGCCACGATCGTGGTGGCCGCGGACAACTTCCACGGCCGGACGACCACCATCGTCAGCTTCTCGACGGACGAGACGGCGCGGGCCGGCTTCGGTCCCTTCACGCCCGGTTTCCGGGTCGTGCCGTACAACGACCTGGCCGCGCTGGAGGCGGCGATCGACGAGACCACCGCCGCGGTCCTGATCGAACCCATCCAGGGCGAGGCCGGTGTGGTCATCCCGGACGACGGCTATCTCGCCGGTGTCCGCGACCTCACGCGCCGGACCGACTGCCTCTTCATCGCGGACGAGATCCAGTCGGGCCTCGGCCGCACGGGGACCACCCTGGCGGTGGACCACGAATCCGTCGTCCCTGACCTGGTGCTGCTCGGCAAGGCCCTGGGCGGCGGCATCGTGCCCGTCTCCGCGGTCGTCGGGCGCCGGGACGTCATGGAGGTGCTGCGGCCCGGCGAGCACGGCTCCACGTTCGGCGGCAACCCGCTCGCCGCCGCGGTCGGCTCCGCGGTGGTCGGCCTGCTGAGGACCGGGGCACACCAGCGCCGGGCGGCCGCGCTGGGCGTCCTCCTGCGGGACGGTCTGACGACGCTGGTGGGCCGGGGGGTCGTCGGCTTCCGCTCGCGCGGTCTGTGGGCGGGCGTCGACATCGACCCGTCCATCGGCACGGGCCGTGAGATCAGCCAGGCGCTGATGGGCGAGGGGATCCTCGTGAAGGACACCCACGGCTCGACCATCCGTCTGGCACCGCCTCTCACCATCACGGAGGACGAACTCGGGACGGCTCTCGGGGCTCTGGAGAAGGTACTGACGCAAGGGGTCTGATACCGGCCACGGGGCCACAGAGGGTGACCCCGAAGCGGTTACGCCCGGCGACGGCCGCGCCTACACTGATCGCTCCCCCGGGGAAATGAGGAGCGCTCCAGTGTTCTATTACGTGCTCAAGTACGTTCTTCTTGGTCCGCTGTTGAGACTGGTCTTCCGGCCTCGGATCGAGGGCCTCGAGCACGTACCGTCGTCGGGCGCGGCCATCGTGGCCGGCAATCATCTGTCGTTCGCGGACCACTTCCTGATGCCCGCGATCCTGAAGCGCCGGATCACCTTCCTCGCGAAGGCCGAGTACTTCACGGGGCCGGGGATCAAGGGCCGGCTGACGGCCGCGTTCTTCCGCAGCGCGGGGCAGATCCCGGTCGACCGCTCCGGCAAGGAGGCCGGACAGGCCGCCATCCGCGAGGGCCTCGGCGTCCTCGCCAAGGACGAGCTGCTCGGCATCTACCCGGAGGGCACCCGGTCGCACGACGGCCGCCTCTACAAGGGCAAGGTCGGCGTGGCGGTGATGGCGCTGCGCGCCGAGGCGCCCGTGATCCCCTGCGCGATGATCGGCACGTTCGAGGCGCAGCCCCCGGGCCGGAAGCTTCCGCGGATCCGCCCGGTGTCGATCCGTTTCGGCGAGCCCCTCGACTTCTCGCGCTACGCCGGGATGGAGAACGAGAAGACGGTCCTGCGCGCCATCACCGACGAGATCATGTACGCCATCCTCTCCCTCTCCGAGCAGGAGTACGTCGACCGGTACGCGGCCGACGTCAAGAAGGAGGCCGCCGCGAAGGCGGAGTCGCGGCGCCCGTTCCGCCGCACGCCGTCGAGTTGAGCGGCACCGGCGACCGGCCGGGACGTACGTGAAGGGGGCGGCCGGTCGGAACCGGCCGCCCCCTCATGTCGCGGGTGCTACGGCTGCGGGGTGGCGTGCGGCGTGCACGTCACGTCGGCCGCGTCCGTCTTCCCGGTGAGCAGGTAGGAGTCCACCCGCCCGTTGATGCAGGGGTTGAGCAGACCGGTCACACCGTGCGAACCGGCGCCCTTCTCCGTGATGAGGCGGGAGCCCTTGAAGCGCTTGTGCAGTTCGACGGCACCCGCGTACGGCGTGGCGGCGTCGTTCGTGGACTGCACGATCAGGACGGCCGGCAGGCCCTTGCCGGTCTTGACCTCGACGGGCGTCTGCTGCTTGACCGGCCAGGTGGCGCACGGCAGGTTCATCCACGCGTTGGCCCACGTCATGAACGGGTAGTCCTTGTGCAGCCGGGAGTTGTCCCGGTCCCACTTCCGCCAGCTGGTCGGCCACTTGGCGTCGGTGCACTCGACGGCCGTGTAGACAGCGTTGCCGTTCTCCGCGGAGGCGTTGCCCGCGGTGTCGGACAGGTCGGGCGCGGCGGCGTCCACGATCGCCTGGGTGTCACCGGCGACCACCTTGCTGAACACCGTGGCGACCGGTACCCACGAGGAGTCGTAGTACGGGGCGCTCTGGAAGAAGGAGATCAGCTCGGCGGGGCCGACGACACCGCCCAGGGGGCTCTTCTTCGCCGCGGCGCGCAGCTTCAGCCACTGGTTCTGGACCTTGGCACGGGTGTCACCGAGGTGGAAGGCGGCGTCGTTCTTCGCGACCCAGTCCTCCCAGTCCTTCCAGCGGCCCTCGAAGGCCACGTCCTGGCCGAGGTTGGCCTCGTACCAGATGTTCTCGCGCGCGGGGTTGACGACGCTGTCGACGACCATGCGGCGCACGTGGCCCGGGAAGAGGGTGCCGTAGACGGCGCCGAGGTAGGTGCCGTACGAGACGCCCAGGTAGTTGAGCTTCTTCTCACCGAGCGCGGCGCGGATGACGTCCAGGTCGCGGGCGGTGTTGGGGGTGGTCATCTGCTGGAGCACGGCCTTGCCGCTGCGCTCGGCGCAGCCGTCGGCGTACTCGGCGGCCAGCTTGCGCTGGGCGCGCTTGTCGGCCTCGCTGTCCGGGACCGGGTCCGCCTTGGGCGCCTTGACGAACTCCTGCGGGTCGATGCAGGAGATCGGGGCGGAGTGGCCGACACCGCGGGGGTCGAAGCCCACGAAGTCGTAGGCCTTCGAGGTGTTCACCCAGAGCGGGTTCTTGCCGGTGACCCGGGTCGGGAAGCGCATGCCCGAGCCACCGGGGCCGCCCGGGTTGTAGACGAGCGCCCCCTGGCGCTCCTCCTTCGTCCCGGTGCTGCCGATCCGGTCGACGGCGAGCTTGATCTGCTTGCCGTGCGGGTGTGCGTAGTCCAGCGGCACGCTGACCCAGCCGCACTGGATGGGCTTCACGAAGCCCCAGTCGGCGGGGCAGTCCTGCCAGTCGATCCCCGCCTTGGCGGCCCGGTCCGCGGCGACGGCGGCACCGCGCTGCTCGCGGCTCTGCCCGTGGCTCCAGCCGTGACGCGAGTCGGCGGTGGCCGACGGGGCCGCCACGGCTCCGGCTATCAGGGTCGCCGTGACGAGCACGCCGGCCGAACCGAACGCCGTCACCCGCTTCGTCGGTCTCTTGGACCTCAAGTGGGACCTCCCCGTACATCGTTGCGATTGGTACGGGGATCCTTGCTGCTGTGAGGTCCCTGAGAACAGATGTGACCGGCGTTCTTTACCATTCCGATAGCCGGTACGCGGTGCTCCGTTGAGCGGTGAGGATGGCGCGAACCCGCCTTTCTCCAGCGGTTTCTCGTCACGTGAGGTCGCACAGCGCCTCGTCCATGATCCGCCGCAGCAGCAGGGCGTCCGGGGCGAGCGCGGTGACGAGCACGGCGGGCCCGGCGAGCGGGGTGAGAGCGGCGTACTCCCCCAGCAGGCGCGCGGGCGGCGGTTCCTCCTCGAACTCCGGTCGTACGACGACGAGCTGGCCAAGAGCCCGGCGCCCCGCGAGGACGGCGGGCCCGTCCCAGCCTCCCGGCGCTCCGGGGCCGCACGCCAGTTCCTGGTCCAGCAGGGTCCGTCCGTCGTGGCGCACGGTGAGCCTGCTGGTGAGGCGCCCCGGGTCCTCGCCGACCCGCCCGAGGACCTGCTCCTCCCGGAAGACGAGCCGGGCGCCGCGCCGCAGCTCGATACGCGAGACGACGGACAGCTCACTGCCGCCCGCGGAGATCAACTGCTCGGGGAGCCAGTGCAGTTCACCGCCCTCGGCGACATCGAGGCGTACGTCGTAGCGGGCCT
Source organism: Streptomyces sp. M41(2017) (assembly GCF_002078175.1). Classification (GTDB taxonomy): domain Bacteria; phylum Actinomycetota; class Actinomycetes; order Streptomycetales; family Streptomycetaceae; genus Streptomyces. Next base: position 1,464,199 of record NZ_MWFK01000002.1, read on the forward strand.
CACCCCCGGCCTGTCCGGGCAGGGCGATGGTGGCTGCGGCCGACCCGACCCGCAGGAGCGCGTCCGGCCCCACCCGTGCCTCCACGGTGAGGTGGTCGCCGCCGAGCGGTCCGCTCATCGCGCCGACCAGCGTCACCCGCGCCTCGGCTCCGCTGCTGCGGGTGCGGCGCAGGGCAAGGGGGCCCTCGCCGTCGAGCACCGGCAGTGCCGTTCCGCCCCTGCCGTCGGCCCGGGCCTCGATCCGTGCGGTGGCACGCACGCCCTGGGTGGTCATGCCGTCCATGCGGCGAGCCGGCCGCGCACCCAGCCGGCGACGTCCGCGACGCCGGCCTCGGTCCGCAGCGACTGGAAGACCACAGGGAGTTCGTCGCGCTGGGCCTTGGCGTCGGCGGCCATGCGTCCGAGGTCGGAGCCGACGTAGGGCGCCAGGTCGGTCTTGTTCACCACGAGCAGGTCGGCGGTGGTGACGCCCGGCCCGCCCTTGCGCGGGATGTCGTCCCCGCCCGCGACGTCGATCACGAAGATCTGCGCGTCGACGAGTCCCTTCGAGAAGGTCGCCGTGAGGTTGTCGCCGCCGGACTCGACGAGGATCAGGTCCAGCGGTCCGACCTCGTCCTCCAGGTCCTCGACCGCTTCGAGGTTCGCGGAGATGTCGTCGCGGATCGCCGTGTGCGGGCAGGCCCCCGTCTCCACGGCGGTGATCCGCTCGGGCGGCAGGACCGCCTCGCGCAGCAGGAACGCGGCGTCCTCGCGGGTGTAGATGTCGTTGGTGACGACGGCGAGGGACAGTTCGTCGCGCAGGGCGCGGCAGAGGGCGGCGACGGTGGCGGTCTTGCCCGATCCGACGGGTCCGCCGAGTCCGATGCGCAGGGCACGTCGGCGGCCGTCGGGCCGGTGGGCATCGGCGCTGATCGCGGCGGGGCCGTCGTGGGAGTGGCCGAGATGCATGTCAGGTCTCCGGTTTCTTCCGGTCCGCTGGGGTTCGGTTCGTTCTGTCCGGCGCCGGCCGGTCGGGCCGGGACGGGGTGCTGGTATGGGGGTTTCTTCCGAGGGCGGGGCTCCGGCGGCGGCGACGGTGCCGGTCTCCGGGAGCGGTGCGGGGACGACCGGGTCCGGTGGTGGCCGTCCCCCGCAGGGCGAGGGGAACGGCCGTGTCCGGTGGTGGCCGTTCCCCGCAGGGCGGCTTCCGTGCGGCACGCCTTCGGCTAGGACGCGAAGAGGCGGACGGGCCAGGCGGCGTGCGCCTCCGCGCTGATCTCCAGCAGGGGCGCCGACGTGGCGGGGAGTGCCTCGACCCCTTCGTCGAGGACCCGCCGTGCCGCGCTCGCCGCCGCGTGCGCGACGACGTCCAGCTCCGGTGTCAGCCGGGCCAGGACAGCCGTGGCCTCGAACGGGTCGAGGCTCAGCAGCCGTACCGTCGCGGACGCGGGCCCGCTGACGCACTCGTACGCGGAGCAGTACGCGGCGTCCTCGGGTCCGAGTCCGGCCGCCCGTGCCGCCACGCCGAGGACGACCGGCTGGTGGGCTCCCTTGGGGAACTCCTTGGCCAGCTGGTCGAGTTCGGCGCAGGGCCAGGTGGCGCGGGCTGCCCTCATGAGCTGCCGCCCCAGCCGGCGCGCGACGCCCCGCAGGGCGAGGGAGGGGGTTCTGGCGTCGGCTGCGGCGTCCAGCGCCGCGGGGTCGCCGCCGAGCGCGGCCGCCGCGGCCAGTGAGGCCGCGACGAGTCCGGTCGTGTGCAGCCGGCCCCGGCAGAACTCCTCCAGGCCCGCCGCCCCGGTGATCCGCCCGGCCTTCACGGCGGCCTCGGCCCCGCCGGAGTGCGCGTGCCCTCCGGCGGGGAACCGGCCGTCGGCCAGGACCAGCAGTGCTGCGCGGGACATCAGAAGAGGAAGTAACGCTGGGCCATGGGCAGTTCGGCGGCCGGAGTCGCCTCGACGAGTTCGCCGTCGATGTGCACGGCGAAGCTGTCGGGGTCGATCCGCACCTGTGGCCGTGCGTCGTTCTCCCGCATGTCGGCCTTGGTGACCGCCCGGGTGGAGTCGATGGCCACGAACCGCTTGCCGAGCGAGAGCCGTTCCGGCAGCCCGTCCTCGATGGCGAGCGGCGCCACGAAGTTGAACGAGTTCGCGGCCGGCGCCCGCCCGATCGCGCCGAACATCGGGCGGGGCAGGATCGGCTGCGGCGTCGGGATCGACGCGTTGGCGTCGCCCATCTGCGCGTACGCGATCATTCCGCCCTTGATGACGAGGTGCGGCTTGACCCCGAAGAACGCGGGCTCCCACAGCACCAGGTCGGCGAGCTTGCCGGTCTCGACGGAACCGATCTCCCGTGCGAGGCCCTGCGCGAGCGCCGGGTTGATGGTGTATTTGGCGACATAGCGACGCACTCGGTGGTTGTCCGCGCCGCCGTCTCCGGGCAGTGCGCCACGGCGCCGCTTCATCACGTGGGCGGTCTGCCAGGTTCGCATGATCACCTCGCCGACCCGTCCCATCGCCTGGGAGTCGGAGGAGATGATCGAGATGGCGCCGAGGTCGTGCAGTATGTCCTCGGCGCCGATGGTCGACGGCCGGATGCGGGACTCGGCGAAGGCCAGGTCCTCGGGCACCGCCGGGTTGAGATGGTGGCACACCATCAGCATGTCGAGGTGTTCCTCGGCGGTGTTGACGGTGTAGGGCCGGGTCGGGTTGGTCGAACTGGGGAGCACGTACGACTCGGAGACCACGGACATGATGTCCGGCGCGTGCCCGCCGCCCGCACCCTCGGTGTGGTACGCGTGGATGCCGCGCCCGCCGATCGCGGCGAGGGTGTCGGCGACGAACCCCGCCTCGTTGAGGGTGTCGGTGTGGATGGCGACCTGGATGCCCGTGCGGTCGGCCACCGTGAGGGCGGCGTCGATCGCGGCGGGCGTCGAGCCCCAGTCCTCGTGGATCTTCAGGCCGAGCGCGCCGCCCCGGATCTGCGACAGCATCGCGTCGTGCGAGACGGTGTTGCCCTTGCCGAGCAGACCGAAGTTGAGAGGGTAGCCCTCCATCGCCTCCAGCATCCGGGCCAGGTGCCAGGGGCCGGGCGTCACGGTGGTGGCCTTGGAGCCCTCCGCGGGTCCGGTACCGCCGCCGACGAGGGTGGTGATGCCGGAGGCGAGCGCCTCGTCGGCGATCTGCGGGCAGATCAGATGGACGTGGGCGTCGATGGCGCCCGCGGTCAGGATGCGCCCGTTGCCCGCGATGATCTCGGTCTCCGGGCCGATCACCAGATCGGGGTGGACCCCGTCCATGGTGTCGGGGTTGCCCGCCTTGCCGATGCCGGTGATCCGGCCGTCGCGGATACCGACGTCGGCCTTGACGATCCCCCAGTGGTCGATGATCACGGCCCCGGTGACGACCGTGTCCGGGGTGCCGTCGGCGCGCGTCGCGCGCGACTGGCCCATGGACTCGCGGATGACCTTTCCGCCGCCGAACACCGCCTCGTCACCGGCGAGTCCGGGGCCGCCCGAGCGGTCCTCCTCGATCTCGACCAGCAGATCGGTGTCGGCGAGGCGGATGCGGTCGCCGGTGGTGGGCCCGAACAGGTCGGCGTACTGGGCGCGCGAGATCTCAGGCATCGAGGGCACCTCCGGTCTCGCCGCGCAGGCCGGGCACCACGCGGGCGCCGGCGAGCGGGACGAGTTCGACGTCGACGGGGATTCCGGGCTCGAAGCGCACGGCGGTGCCCGCGGCGACGTTGAGCCGCTTGCCGCGTGCGGCGCCGCGATCGAAGTCCAGTCCGGGGTTGGCCTCGGCGAAGTGGTAGTGGGAGCCGACCTGGACGGGGCGGTCGGCGGCGTTCAGGACGGTCAGGCGGGTGACCTCGCGGCCCTCGTTGTAGAGGACGGGCCCGTCGGCGAAGAGGATCTCTCCGGGAATCATGGCGCGTGCTCCCCCGTCAGACGATCGGGTCGTGGACGGTGACGAGCTTGGTCCCGTCGGGGAACGTCGCCTCGACCTGGACGTCGTGGATCATCTCGGGGATGCCCTCCATGACGTCGTCACGGGTGAGGATCTTGCGTCCGGAGGACATCAGCTCGGCGACGGTGCGGCCGTCCCGGGCGCCTTCCAGGATGTGCGACGTGATCAGAGCGATCGCTTCCGGATGGTTCAGTCTCACTCCGCGGGCCCGGCGCTTCTCGGCCACGTCGGCGGCCACGTGGATCAGCAGCCTCTCCTGCTCGTGCGGGGTCAGTTGCACGGCTTCCCACCTCACAGTCCTCGCTCCGGACCGTGCGGGGCCCGGGGTGCCGCAACCATCGCGACGAGATAGATGTAACACACCGACACTTGTCGCGTTCTTGGCGAATCCGGGCACAAGAACCCCTGGCGGCGTGGATCGGCAGGTTAGTTGGACGGAGTTTCAACTACGTTAACCAGTCCTTGATCCACTGATGACCGGCTCCTGGGCGGCCGCATACCCGGTTCGCGACGCGACGTCGGCGGCGTCACCTCCGGGCAGGGATCGGCCGGCAGGCACCCCCATCATGGCCGCCGGGCCACGGCTGCGCGGGGTACGACACCAGGCCGTGGGCGATGGACCGTATACGGCGGGGCGCCGAACCCGGCCCCGCGGGGCCCACGCACAGAGCCGGGTGCCCCGTACCGAAGCACGGAGCACCCGGCTCACAACGCGGGGCCGGCCAACCGTCGCGCGGTCAGGAGGCGTTGGGCCCTCGGTGCTCGGCGGCGATGCCGAACCGCCGGCGCTCGCGGGACGCGGAGGCCACCTCACGGGCGCCGGACAGGGATCCGATGGCCGGCTCGTCGGCGGAACCGTGGAGTTCTTCGAGGCGTTCGAGGTCGGCGGCGGAGACGAGGGCGACGAGCGGCTTCCCGTGCCGTGTCACGACGACGCGCTCGCCGCCGTACACGACGCGGTTGATCAGTTCGGCCAGCTCGGCCCTGGCTCGGGTCACCGGAATCTCGTAGGCCATGGGCCCAGCTTAGACCGGTCGCGGCGGCGTCCGGGGAGCGTGGGGCCGGCCCGGAAGGCGGCGCGAGGCGCGCCCGGAAGGGCTCCCCGGCCGCCTGACAAGGCTCTTCGCTCTCAGCGGGGAGCCCTTCCCGATTGACGTACGCCCTGTACATTTTTTACAGACGTCGATCCACCGATCGCGAGGAGGCGTGCCCATGCACCGCCCGTCCACCCGCCACGTCCCGACCGGCCTCACCCGACACCCCGGCGCGGGACACGGGACACCGGATCCGTACGCGCAGCCGCTCGACGAGCGGACCGTGCTCCTCGGGACGACCATCGACGACACCTCGGCGAACGCCGTGACGGGGCGGTTCACCCACCTCGAACACCGCGCCCCCGACCGGGACATCTCGCCGTCCGGCGACTCGCCCGGCGCACCCGGCGCGAGGTGAGCGGCCGATGATCCCCGACCTGCCGCCGCTGCCCGCGCTGACCCGCGCGGAGGCCGAGCTGATCGACCGCTATCTGGACGTGGTCGACCTGGTCGGCCGGATCAATCCCGCGCGTCCCGGCGACACCTACCGGGGGCTGCGCGCCGCCCAGGCTCTGGTCGCCAAGGCGACGGCCCTGCGGGACGCCCTCGCGCTCATGCACCAGCGGGGCGAGAGCGAGGTGCACGCGCCGACCCTGGCTCAGGCTCTGCGCGTGCTGGACGGCGAGCGGCGCACCACGCGGGTCACGATCCCTCCCGTGTCCGGCAGTTGAGGCGCTCACGCCCGGGTCCGGCGCGCACCGCGCCGCCGGACCGTCCGCACCGCGACTCAAACGCACCAGATGGTGTACCCCCTGATGGCGTAGGAATCCGTCCTTTCTCGGACCCCTCCGACTTGCGCAACACGGAGGGCAGAAAGGCGGAATGAGGGGTTCCGATGCAGGTGCGGGGGTCGCCCGCGTCCCCAACACCCCCTCGAACAGAGGGGTGTCCACCCGAACGGGTGAGTGGTGAGTAAGCCCACAAAACATCGGTTCCACTCGGATTTTCGGACGTTCATGGGTGAAGATCCCTTCCGACGACAAGCCCCCGCCACAGCGGCGGGGCGGTCCGGGCGGACGCCGAGTCCTGCCGCCGCCCGGATGCCCGGTCGACAGAAGTGGATCGGCAGGAGTGGAGGACCCAGCACGACGGTCCGCCGGAGCAGCATTCCGCGCGGTCCTTGGGGTGAAGCCGCAGCAGCGGCCGGGCAACTTCGCCAGCCCGAATCCGACAGGTCATCCTTCACAGGCGGCTGACGAAGGGTTGCGCATGACTGCGCTCAATCGTGTCCCGTCGCTGTGGACCAGGGCCGGTACGGCCTCGGCCCTCACCATCGCCGCCGTCGGCGGCAGCCTCGTGGTCCCTGGTGTCGCACCCGACGCCCAGGCGGCCACGACCGCGACGAAGGCACTCCAGGTCGCGGCCTCGAAGCACGGCGCCCCGTACAAGTACGGCGCCACGGGACCGCACCGCTTCGACTGCTCCGGGCTCACGCTCTACTCGTTCAAGAAGGCGGGCAAGAAGCTGCCTCGAACGGCCGCGGCGCAGTACAACAAGACGCACCATGTCTCCGCCTCGCACCGCAAGGCCGGGGACCTCGTGTTCTTCCACTCGGGCCGGAGTGTTTACCACGTCGGCATCTACGCCGGGAAGGGAAAGATCTGGCACTCCCCGAAGACCGGGGAAGTGGTGAAGCTCCAGAAGATCTGGACACGGAGCGTCTGGTACGGGCGGGTCAGCTGACCTGACCCCGGGCGGCGGCGGGGGCCGCCGCCCGGGGAACACCGACACTGCGGTCCTGCCACCCCTCGGTGTACCGCCTCCGTCCGGCCGCCCTTTTCGGTGCGCCGCCTCCGTCCGGCCGTGCGCCGCAGGGACGGCGACCGTCCCCGCCACGCCGGCAGCGCCCGGCTCAGCCCCTCAGCGGCTCCAGGAGCAGCACGAGGCCGAGCACGGTGAGCGCTCCGCCGGTGACGGCCTCCACGGCGCGTGCGGCCCGCGGCCGGCGCAGCCACCGTCCCAGCCGGTCCACGAGCAGCGCGACCGCCGGGAACCACACCAGGGCCAGGACGACCACGATCAGCGCGAGGAGCAGCGTCCGCGGCATCGCGGGGCTGCCCGCCGGCACGAACTGCGGCAGCAGGCTCAGAAAGGTGATCGGCGCCTTCGGGTTGAGGGCGTTGGTGACGAAGCCCTGACGCAGCGGTCGGGCAGCCGTGCCCGTCCCCGCCGTCCCCGCCGCCCCATGCGCATCCTTTCCGGACTCCTTCCGGTCGTCGGCCGAGGCCGTGACCGTCCCCGGTCCGGTCCCGTCGGCCGGGCGCGGTCGCCCGAGGGCGCGCACGGTCCGCAGGCCCAGGTGGAGCACGTAGGCGCCACCGAGCAGCTGGAGCGTCCGGAACAGCGCGGGGACGGCGGTGAGGACCGCGGCCACCCCGGCGACGGCCAGCGCCGTGTGCAGGAGCAGTCCGCCCGCGATGCCGAGGGCGCACGCGACTCCGGCCCGGCGCGAGACGAGGGCGTTGCGTACGACGACGGTGAAGTCGGCTCCGGGCATGGCGACCATGCCGGCGGCCACTCCGGTGAAGGCGAAGAGCTGTGCGTCCATGCCACCAGGTTCACCCGCAGGGGCCTTCAGCAGGTATGTCGAATATCCTGGGTTCTCCTTAAGCATCCGTTTAGACCCCGGTGAGGGGTCACCTCGGACCGGGCCGTCCGGGGCGGCCCCTCGACGAGGTCCGGTAGTGGCCCCTGGATCCAGGAGCGGCACATGTACGACCCGACGCGGCTGGCGGCGCTGGTGGCGGTCGCCGAGGCGGGCTCGATCACCCGGGCCGCCGAACGGCTCGGGTACACGCCGCCCGCACTCTCCCAGCAGGTGGCGAAGCTGGAGCGGGAGGCGGGGGCGGCACTGCTGGTGCGGTCGCACCGCGGGACGCGGCTCACCGGCGCCGGCGAACTGCTGGTGGCGCGAGCGCGGCGGGTGCTCGACGAGATGGAACTGGCTCGGCACGAACTGGCGCGGCTGGCGGGCCTGTCGGGCGGGACGCTGCGGCTCGGCACCTTCCAGACGGCGGGCATCCATCTGCTGCCGCCCGTGCTCAGCGCGTTCCGCCGGGCCCATCCGGACGTGGAGCTGGCGGTCGCCGATTACGAGCCTCCGCACGGGATCGCGGCGGTCGCCGCCGGGGAGGTGGACCTGGCCCTCACGCACACCTACGAGCCCGCGCCGCGTGTACCGCTGCCCTCGTCCGTCGCCGTGGAGGCTGTGCTGGTCGAGGAGTTGGTGCTGGTGACGGCGCCGGGGCACGTGCTCGCGGCCGGTTCCGGGCGGTTGCCCCTCGCGGACCTCGCGGGCCAGCCGCTGATCAGCATGGCGCCGGACCACCCACCGCGGCAGGCCGTGGAGGCCGCGCTCGCCGGCGCCGGAGCCACCCCTGCCGTGCTCGTCGAGACGCCGGGCTACGCCCTGGTGTGCGCGCTGGTCAGTGCCGGGCTCGGGGTCGCGGTGGTGCCGGAGATGGTGGCGTCGACCGCCGCGACTCCGGTGGGGACGCGGCTGCTGGACCCGGGAGACCTGCGGCGCACGATCTCGGTCGTCCACCGCGCGGAGGGAGCCACGCCCGCCGCCGACGCGTTCCGCGCCCTGCTGCGCGGCGCGTTCGGCCGCGTCGGCCGCGGGCACCCCTGGGGAAACCGGCCGGAGGCGTAGTTCCGCGCGGTCCATGCGCACCGCGGCATCGGGGTGTCGTGCCGCGCCGGGCGTCGCGGTCAGCGGCCTCTCCTCCAACGACCGGTCGCCCGGCCGGGGATGGGGTCCTCGCGGCGTCGCTACGCCTCGGGCGGTGCCCCGGCCGTGATCGGCCGGACCGGTGCCGTCCAGGGGAGTTCGATGGAGACCGTCTTGCCTCCCTCGCGGGTGGCGCGGACGCTGAGCCTGCCGCCGCACTCGTTGGCGAGCCAGCGGATGATCACCATGCCGCGACCGTTGTCCTGCTGGACCGCCGCGGGGAGCCGCTTCGGGAAGCGCGGATGGCTGTCGGTGACGCCGATCCGCAGGCGCTCCTCCCGGTCGAGACACACGTCGACCGTGAAGGTGGGCGACTGCCCGAAGGTGTGCTGAACGGCGTTGGTGGCCAGTTCGGACACGATCAGGCGGACGGTCTCACCGACTTCGGCGTCGCCGGGCAGGCCCCATTCGGCCAGCACTTCCGCGACGAATTTACGGGCCACGGAAACCGAGACGGCTTCGCTCGGCAGAGTGACGGCTGCTTCCTGGTGATCTGCCATGGCGAGGTCGTCCCTTTCCCACGGGACCGGAGTCCGACACGGAGCGGATGGTTCGAGTACGGTCCCGGACTGGTGCTTGCGCCAGACTGCCATTACCGGGCCGGTCGCGGGTGCGATCCACCGAGTAATGCATATATCTGTCGCTCGATGCGGTGAACTCTGCGTCCGCGGAACGTATTCGGGCGGCTTGGAAGGAGTAAGGAGAACGGCCATGCAGCACGGTCCCGCGGTGCGCCGCCGCAAGCTCGGCGCCGAACTGCGCGCGCTGCGCGCGGGCACGGGCCTCACGAGCGGCCAGGCGGCCCGCCTGCTCGGCTGGCACCAGTCGAAGGTGAGCCGCATCGAGACCGGAACCAGCGGTGTGAAACCGGCCGACGTCGAGCGCCTGCTGGACGTGTACGCGGTCGAGGACCCCGAACTGCGCGAGCTGCTGGTCGTGTTGGCGGGGTCCGAGGGGAACGGCCGGCACCACTGGTGGCACGCGTACCGGGGGGTCCTGCCGCCCGCCTACCGCGACTTCATCAGTCTGGAGTCGGGCGCGAGGGGGATGCGCACCCTGGAGACGTCCGTCGTACCGGGGCTGTTGCAGACGCCCGACTACGCCCGCGCGGTGACGCGGGCCGCCGTGGACGGTCTGGAGGAGAGCAAGCTCGACACCCTGGTCGAGGTGCGGCTGGCCCGGCAGGACGTGCTGCGCGCCGATCCCCCGCTGGAGCTGTGCGCGGTGCTCGACGAGGCGGTACTGCGACGGGAGGTGGGCGGTCCCGAGGTGATGGCCCGCCAGCTGGACCGGCTGTGCGAGGCCGCGGCGCTCCCCCAAGTCCGGCTCCAGGTGCTGCCGTTCGCCGCCGGAGCTCACATCGGGATCACCGGGCCTTTCGTTATCTTCTCATTTCCGAACACAACTGATCTGGATGTGGTTGTTCTCGACCACTTGACGAGTAGCCTCTACCTCGAACGGAAAGAAGACCTCCAGGCCTATACGGAGGCCTTCAACACCCTTCAGTTCCACGCCCTTTCGCCCGAGGACTCGTTGGACTACATCGCCGGGATAGGTGACGGCGCGTAAGGAGGCACCCCCATTGTCTGCATCGCCTCGGTACGTACCCTCCAGCACTGCACTGCGCGACGTGCGATGGCTGCGCAGCAGCCGCAGCACGGGAATGAACAACTGCGTCGAGACGGCGCGCCCCGGCTCCGGACCGTGGTCCGGGACGGTCGCGGTGCGCGACTCCAAGAATCCGGCAGGCCCCGCCCTGCTGTTCGCCCCTGCCGCCTGGGAGGGGTTCATCACCGGCCTGGCCTGACCGCGGGCCGGTTCACCGGGTGCGGCTGATCACGTCCACCGCGCGCTCGATCTGCTCCTCGGAGAGGTCCGCGCGGGCCGTCAGCCGCAGCCTCGACACACCGTCGGGCACCGACGGGGGACGGAAGCAGCCGACGGCGAGGCCCGCCTCGCGACAGTCGGCGGCCCAGCTCAGGGCCCGTTCGGGGGACGGTGCCCTGACGGAGACGACGGCGGCGTCCGGTCGTACCGCCGACAGCCCCTCGGCCGTCAGCCGGGTGTGCAGCGCCGTGGCCACCGCGCGCGCCCTCGCCGCCCGTTCCGGTTCCTCGCGCAGCAGTCGCAGCGCGGCCAGCGCCGCTCCCACGGCCGCCGGCGCGAGGCCGGTGTCGAAGATGAAGGTGCGCGCAGCGTTGACGAGATGGTCGATGACCGCCGCCGGACCGAGGACGGCTCCGCCCTGGCTGCCCAGCGACTTCGACAGCGTCACCGTCACCACGACGTCCGGGTTCCCGGCGAGTCCCGCAGCGTGCGGGGCACCCCGGCCCCCGTCGCCGAGGACACCGAGCCCATGCGCGTCGTCGAGGATCAGCCCGGCCCCGTACTCCCGGCAGGCGAGGGCGAGTTCGGCGAGCGATGCCGCGTCCCCGTCGACCGAGAAGACCGTGTCGGAGACGGCGACGGCCGGGCCCTCGTGCGTGCCGAGCGCCTTGCGCACTCCGGCGGGATCCACGTGCCCCACCACCTGGGTGGTGCCGCGGGCGAGCCGGCAGCCGTCGATCAGTGAGGCGTGGTTGCCCGCGTCCGAGACGACGAGCGAGCCGTGCGGCGCGAGGGCGGTGACGGCGGCGAGGTTGGCCGCGTAGCCGGAGGAGAGGACGAGCGCGGACTCGAAGCCGCAGAAGTCGGCCAGTTCGCGTTCCAGTTCGGTGTGGAGTTCGGTGGTGCCGGTGACGAGCCGGGAACCGGTCGCGCCGCCGCCCCAGGTGTTCGCCGCCTGCGCCGCACCGGCCGTGATCCGCGGGTGGCGGGCCAGACCGAGGTAGTCGTTGCTCGCGAGATCGAGCAGCGGCGAGTCGGCGGGGCGCGGGCGCAGGGTCCGTACGAGCCCGGCGGTGCGGCGCGCCGCGGCCTGCTCGTCGATCCAGCCGAACGCCATGTGTCCTCCGGACCGTCGTGGCGGGTGTTTTGTAGGCAGTGCACAGACCCTAGCGGCCGGACCAGCCGCCCAGGATGTGGCAATACCCACACGTCGAACCCACTCTGTTGTCCGATCTCTCCTTGGCCGGGACCGGTCGTATACGCCAGGATCGGACCTCATGGACCTGCTGAACACGCTGGTGGACAAGGGGCTTCGGCGCGAGCTGCCGACCCGCGAGGAGGCGCTGGCCGTACTGGCCACGTCCGACGACGACGTGCTCGACGTGGTGGCCGCGGCCGGCAAGGTGCGCCGCCGCTGGTTCGGCCGACGGGTGAAACTGAACTATCTGGTCAACCTGAAGTCGGGCCTGTGCCCGGAGGACTGCTCGTACTGCTCGCAGCGCCTCGGTTCCCAGGCCGGGATCCTGAAGTACAGCTGGCTGAAGCCCGACGAGGCCTCCCGGGCCGCGGCGGCGGGGCTCGCCGGGGGCGCCAAGCGGGTGTGCCTGGTGGCCAGCGGCCGCGGGCCGACCGACCGTGACGTGGAGCGGGTCTCCGACACGATCAAGGCCATCAAGGACCAGAACGAGGGCGTCGAGGTGTGCGCCTGCCTCGGTCTGCTCTCCGACGGCCAGGCCGAGCGGCTCCGCGAGGCCGGCGCGGACGCGTACAACCACAACCTGAACACGTCCGAGGGCACGTACGGCGAGATCACGACCACGCACACGTACGCCGACCGGGTCGACACCGTCCAGAAGGCACACGCGGCGGGATTGTCCGCCTGCTCGGGTCTGATCGCGGGCATGGGCGAGGCGGACGAGGACCTCGTCGACGTCGTGTACGCGCTGCGCGCTCTCGACCCCGACTCCGTCCCGGTGAACTTCCTGATCCCGTTCGAGGGCACCCCGCTCGCCAAGGAGTGGAACCTCACCCCGCAGCGGTGCCTGCGCATCCTCGCCATGGTCCGGTTCGTGTGCCCGGACGTCGAGGTCCGGATCGCCGGCGGCCGCGAGGTGCACCTGCGCACCCTCCAGCCGCTCGCCCTGCACCTCGCCAACTCGATCTTCCTCGGTGACTACCTCACCAGCGAGGGCCAGGCGGGCAAGGCGGATCTGGACATGATCGCGGACGCGGGCTTCGAGGTGGAGAACGCGGGCGAGGTGACCCTGCCGGAGCACCGTGCGGCGGCGGGAGGCTGCGGTGCGCAGGCGTCGGCCGGGGACACGGTGTCCGAGGGCGCGGGGTGCGGGTCGCACGCCGAGGTCGGCTGTGGATCCCACGCGGGCGGCGGCTGCGGGTCCCACGACGGCGGGGGTGCGTGCGGCTCGGTCCCGGCACCCTCCGTCGAGGCGGCAGGCGCGGAGACCGCGGGTGCGGAGCAGGCGGACTCGCGGACACAGGGCGCGGAAGCGGTGCCCGCGGGCGCCAGGACCGACCTCGTCGCCGTCCGCCGCCGTGGTGCCGGAACGGATCTCGCGCCCAATGCCTGACCTGTCCGTGCGGGAGCTGCTCGACCTCGACCGGCGGCACGTCTGGCATCCGTACGGGCCGATGCCCGGCCGCCAGGAACCGCTGGTCGTGGAGTCGGCGAGCGGAGTCCGGCTCCGACTGGCCGGCGGTGCGGGTGAGCTGGTCGACGGGATGTCGTCCTGGTGGTCGGCGATCCACGGCTACGGCCATCCGGTGCTCGACGAGGCGGCGCGCGGCCAGCTGGACCGGATGAGCCACGTGATGTTCGGCGGGCTCACGCACGAGCCCGCCGTACGGCTCGCGAAGCGGCTGGTCGACATCTCTCCGGACGGCCTGGAACACGTCTTCCTGGCCGACTCCGGTTCCGTGTCCGTCGAGGTCGCCGTCAAGATGTGCCTCCAGTACTGGCGTTCGCTCGGTCGCCCGGCCAAGCAGCGCCTGCTGACCTGGCGCGGCGGCTACCACGGGGACACCTGGCAGCCCATGTCGGTGTGCGACCCCGAGGGCGGGATGCACGAGCTGTGGCAGGGCGTGCTCCACCGCCAGGTGTTCGCCGACGCGCCGCCCGCCGAGTACGACGCGTCGTACGCCGAGCGGCTGCGCGAGCTGATCGGCGCGCACGCCGACGAGCTGGCGGCGGTGATCGTCGAGCCGGTGGTGCAGGGCGCGGGCGGCATGCGGTTCCACTCCCCCGCGTATCTGCGGGTGCTGCGAGAGGCGTGCGACGCGCACGACGTGCTGCTGGTCTTCGACGAGATCGCCACCGGCTTCGGTCGGACGGGCGAGCTGTTCGCGGCGGACCACGCGGGGGTGACGCCGGACGTCATGTGCGTCGGCAAGGCGCTGACCGGCGGCTATCTGACGATGGCGGCGACGCTGTGCACCACGCGGGTGGCCGAGGGCATCTCGCGCGGCGAGGTCCCGGTACTCGCCCACGGCCCGACGTTCATGGGCAACCCGCTGGCGGCGGCGGTGGCGTGCGCGTCGGTCGACCTGCTGCTCGGCCAGGACTGGCGGACCGAGGTGAAGCGGATCGGGACGGGACTGCGGGACGGGCTCGCGGAGGCCGCGGCCCTGCCGGGCGTGCGGGACGTACGGGTGCTCGGCGCGATCGGAGTCGTCCAGCTCGACCACGAGGTGGACATGAAGGCGGCGACGGCGGCCGCGGTGCGCGAGGGCGTGTGGCTGCGGCCGTTCCGCGACCTCGTCTATACGATGCCGCCGTACGTCACGGGTGACAGGGACGTCGAACGGATCGCGCGCGCCGTGTGCGCGGCGGCGCGGGAGGGTTGAGATGCCGGTACTGGTGATCACGGGAACGGGCACGGAGGTCGGCAAGACGGTCGTCACGGCCGCCGTCGCCGCCACGGCGCTCACGGCCGGACGGTCGGTGGCCGTGCTCAAACCGGCACAGACCGGTGTGGGACCGCACGAGCGGGGCGACGCCGACGAGGCGGCGCGGCTCGCGGGCGCGGTCACGACGCTCGAACTCGGCCGCTACCCGGAGCCGTTGGCGCCGGCGACCGCCGCCCGGCGGGCCGGCCTCGCGCCGGTGCCACCGCGGGATGTCGCCGAGGCCGCCGCCAAACTGGCCACTGAGCACGACCTGGTGCTCGTCGAGGGGGCGGGCGGCCTCCTCGTCCGCTTCGACGACGAGGACGGCACGCTGGCGGACGCGGCCCGGATGCTCGACGCGCCCGTGCTGGTCGTGACGCCGGCCGGGCTCGGCACCCTCAACGCGACGGAACTGACGGCCCGTGAACTGCGGCGCCGCGAGCTGGAGTTCGCCGGTGTCGTCATTGGCAGCTGGCCGGACGCGCCGGATCTGGCGATGCGCTGCAACCTCGCCGACCTGCCGGCGGTGTGCGGTGCGCCGCTGCTGGGCGCGGTCCCGGCGGGAGCGGGGGGTCTGTCGCCCGCCGACTTCCGTACGGGCGCCCCGGGTTGGCTCGATCCGCGACTGGGCGGACGGTGGAACGCGGACGTTTTCGCCGCGGCCAGCGGCGCCTGAGCCGCCCCCGGCCGGGGGGACGCGCGGGCGCCCACGGAGATCGGCCTCCACCGGGACACCGGCCCGGCCGGTGTCCCGGCGCGCGGGTGCGGTGGGAGCGGGCCGGCCGTCCGGCGCGTGCGGCGGACCCCGCGGGGGGACAATCCCGGTAAGACCCGTCCTCCCGGGAGGTCCGTCATGCCGTTCAAGCCGTTGCGTCCGGCCGGCTCCGGCAAGGTGACGGCTGACGCCGTGCACCATCCGGTGTTCGCCCGTTCCTACGCTCGCCTCAGCGTCGGCGCCGAGACCCGGATGGGCATGGGCCGGATGCGGGACCGGCTGCTCGCCGGGCTGTCCGGCCGGGTCATCGAGATCGGCGCGGGCAACGGGCTGAACTTCGCGCACTATCCGGGGACCGTGTCGGAGGTCGTGGCCATCGAACCCGAGCGGCTGCTGCGCCAGTTGGCGGTGGAGGCGGCGCTGCGCTGCGAGGTGCCCGTCGATGTGGCGCCGGGTACGGCGGAGGCCCTGCCGGTGAAGAGCGAGGCGTACGACGCGGCGGTGCTGTCGCTGGTGCTGTGCAGCGTGCGGGACGTGCCGAGGACCCTCGCCGAGGTGCGGCGGGTGCTGCGCCCCGGCGGCACGGTGCGGTTCTTCGAGCACGGCAGCGGCGGCGGACCGGTGATGCGGTCGACGCAGCGGGGCCTGGACCGCACGGTGTGGCCCCGGCTGGCCGGCGGCTGCCACCTGTCCCGCGACACGGTCTCCGCACTGCGCGACGCCGGCTTCGAGCTGGGGCCGTACCGCAGGCTGTTCATGCCCGAGAAGGGGATGAGGCTGCCCACCTCGTACTGCGTCCTGGGCACCGCGTACCGGCCCATGGACTGAGGGCCGGTGGGCGGTGCCCGACTACAGGCTCCAGCGGCGCAACTCGTGCGCGATCTCGTGGACGGTGGCGTCACCGCTCTTCACCAGGCGGGCCAGCTCCCGCACCTGTTCGGGCGAGGTGACGACCTTCAGGCCGCTGGCGACGAGATAGGCGTACGCGACGGCCGAGGCGAACATCGCGTTGGAACGCTCGAGCGCCGGGACATGCAGCAGGAGCTGGAGGAGCGCGGCGGCGCGGGTGTGCGGACTGTCGTAGACGGGGATGCCGAAGATCTCCGCCTCGTGCCGGCTGACGGCGGCGACGAGGGCTCCCCAGTCGGTGACCTGGGGATCTCCGGGGGTTTTCTGTTCGGCGATCATGAGGAGCCAGGCAAGATCGACTCTGAGACTGCTCAAGGGATCAACGACGACCTTCGCGGGTGCCTTCACGGTCCGAGCCGAACTCCTCGGCGAACACGGACTCGTACTGCTTCATGAAATCGGCGGCGGCGTCCACGAACGTGTGGCCGACCTCCCCGGTGTCCTGCCGGACCAGCTCCTCGATGTAGCGGTTCACGCTCATCCCCCGTTCCAGGGCTCGCTCACGGGCGGCTCGGGCCGTGCCCTCGTCCACCCGGACGTTCAGCTGAGTCTTCGCCATCCTTCGAAGCTAGCGCGGAACCGCTAGCACCCGCAAGGGGGCCTCCCCCTCCAGCAGCCCGGGACGGCCGGCGTCGCCGCCACCGGCCGGGCGCACGCGGGTGGAGAGTGCCCCTTACATCCGTGCCCGGGGCGCGACCTGGGGCGGAGACCATCCGGCACTCAAGGGGGATACCGGGTGTGCCCTCCGTCACACTACGCTCGGGCGCGACGAGGGATTCGGGACGTCGAACACGGAGGAGGCGGCCTTGTCCACAGCTGCTGCGGAGCAGGCACCCGGCCGCGCGGAGGGAGACGGGATCGCCGCCCGAGCCCGCGGTCTGACGAAGGCGTACGGCTCGGGCGAGACCGCGGTGCTCGCCCTCGACTCGGTCGACGTGGACATCGCGCGGGGCCGGTTCACCGCCGTGATGGGCCCTTCGGGCTCCGGGAAGTCCACCCTCATGCACTGCCTGGCCGGGCTCGACACCGTCTCGGCCGGACAGGTCTGGCTGGGCGGCACGGAGATCACCGGGCTCAAGGACCGTGAGCTGACACGGCTGCGCCGGGACCGGATCGGCTTCATGTTCCAGTCGTTCAACCTGATCCCGACGCTGAACGCGGCGGAGAACATCACGCTGCCCATGGACATCGCGGGCCAGAAGCCCGACCGGCAGTGGCTGGACCAGGTCATCGACACGCTGGGGCTGCGGGACCGGTTGAAGCACAGGCCCGCCCAGTTGTCCGGCGGCCAGCAGCAGCGCGTGGCCTGTGCTCGGGCGCTCGCCTCCCGGCCGGAGCTGATCTTCGCCGACGAGCCGACCGGCAACCTGGACTCCCGTGCCGGACTCGAGGTCCTCGGCTTCCTGCGCGAGGCCGTCGACGAACTGGGCCAGACCGTCGTCATGGTCACGCACGACCCGGGCGCGGCCGCCCACTCCGACCTGGTGCTCTTCCTCGCGGACGGGCGGATCGTGGACGAGACGGAGCGGCCGACCGCCGAGGCGGTGCTGGAGCGGATGAAGCGCTTCGACACGGTCCGCGTGACCTACGACGGCCGCGAACCGGGGGGCACGGCGTCGGACGCCGGCGGGTCCGGCGGCATCCCGGCCCCGGGCGGGCCCGGTGGGACGCCCCGCGCCGGCGGCGCCACCGAGGGGTCTCCCCCGGCCGGCTCGGGCAGCGGCTCCGCCACGGCCGGCTCCGCCGACGTGTCCCTCGACAAGGACTGAGGCGGCTGTGCTCAGAGCGACCCTGCGGAGCTTTCTCGCGCACAAGGGCCGGCTGCTCCTGTCGGCGCTCGCCATCGTGCTGTCCGTGGCGTTCGTCGCGGGCAGCCTCATCTTCTCGGACACGGTGAGCCGCACGTTCGACCGGCTCTTCGCCTCCACCTCCGCGGATGTGACCGTGGAGCCGAGGAACGACCTGAACGCGCAGCTGCCGACCGGCGCCACCGAGACCGTGCCGGCCTCGCTCGCGGACCGGATCGCGAAGGTCGAGGGCGTCGCCGCGGCCCGGGTCGACGCCTCGGTGGAGAACGCCCCCGTCGTGGACAGCGCGCACCGGTCCGTCGGCCCGACGACCGGTGCCCCCACCGTCGTCACGGACTGGCGGGTCACCGACCGCAGTCCGGTGAAGCTGACCTCAGGGCACGCGCCCGAGGGCGACGGCGAGGCGCTGCTCGACGCGGACACCGCCGACAAGAAGCACCTCGGCATCGGGGACACGCTCACCGTGCAGGCGCAGCCCGGGTCGTTCGAGGTGCGGATCGTCGGGATCGCGACCTTCACCACCACGAACCCCGGTGCCGCACTGGTCTACCTCGACACCGCGACCGCGCAGACGAAGCTCCTCGGATCCACCGGCGTCGCCACGAGCATCTCCGTGGACGCGACGAAGGGCGTCGGCGACGCGACGGTCAAGCAGCGGATCGCCGCCGAGCTGGGCGCCGGCAGGTACGACGTGAAGACGGCCGACGAACAGGCCGAGTCGTCGGCCGAACAGCTCGGCGGTTTCCTGGACATCATCAAGTACGTGATGCTCGGCTTCGCCGGGATCGCCGTGCTCGTCGGCATCTTCCTGATCGTCAACACGTTCTCCATGCTGATCGCCCAACGCACCCGCGAACTCGGCCTGTTGAGGGCTCTCGGCGCGGACCGCCGCCAGGTGCGCCGGTCGGTGCTCACCGAGGCGCTGCTCCTCGGCCTGGTCGGTTCCACCCTCGGCCTCGCCGCGGGGATCGGGCTCGCGGTCGGTCTGATCAAGCTGATGACCGCGTTCGGCATGAACCTGAAGTCCACGGAGATGGTGATCGGCTGGCCGACGCCGGTGGCGGCGTACGTCGTCGGGGTGGGCGTCACGTTCGTCGCCGCGTATCTGCCGGCCCGGCGCGCGGCGACCGTCTCGCCGATGGCGGCCCTCGCCGACGCCGAAGTCGCCGGGGTCGGGAAGCCGTTGCGGACGCGGGCCGTCGTGGGCCTGGTCGTCGGGGCGGCCGGAGCGGCGGCGCTCGCCGGATGCGCGGCCGCGTCGAAGACGTCGACGTCCGCCTCACTGCTGGGACTCGGTGTCGTCCTGACGCTGATCGCCACGGTGATCGCCGGGCCGCTGCTGGTCCGGCCGGTGATCCGGGTCCTCGGAGGCGCCTTCCCGGCGCTCTTCGGCTCGGTCGGCCGGATGAGCCAGCGCAACGCCCTGCGCAATCCGCGCCGCACCGGCGCCACCGCCGCCGCGCTCATGGTGGGGCTCGCCCTGGTCGGCGGGATGTCGGTGGCCAGCGCCTCCATGAGCAAGTCCTTCGACAGCCAGATCGACAAGACGCTCGGCTCCGACTTCGTGCTGCAGAACGACAACTTCGTCCCGTTCTCCAAGGAGTTGACGGACAAGGTGCGCGCCACCGAGGGCGTGGGGCTCGTCGTCCGGCAGCGGTTCACGCCGATCGCGGTCCGGTTGCCGGACGGCAGGCGCGTCGAGACGTCCGCGGCGGCCTACGACCGGCGGCTCGACGACGTCGCCCACATCACGTACGCGCGGGGCGACACCGCGGCGGCGCTCGCGGACGGACGCATCGCCATGGACGCGACGTTCGCCGAGGACCACGGCGTCCGGGTGGGCAGCACGATTCCCGTCGAGTTCCCGGCCGGCCGCAGGGCCGACCTGACGGTGGGCGCGCTCACCGACCAGGCGGGCAGCGGCGGGTTCGGGATGCAGGGCGGGCTCGTCATCGGCTTCGGCACGGTCGAGAAGTACGTGCCCGGCGGGCAGGACTCCGCGCTGTACGTGAACGCGGGCCCGGGCACCGACGCGGACCGGTTGCGCCCACGTCTGGAGAAGACCCTCGATCCGTATCCCCAGGTTCAGGTCCGCGACCAGGCCGATTACAAGAAGCTGGTGCACGACCAGATCGCCGTGCTGCTCTACCTCGTGTACGCGCTGCTCGGGCTCGCCATCGTCATCGCGGTGCTCGGTGTCGTGAATACCCTCGCCCTGTCGGTGGTCGAGCGGACCCGCGAGATCGGGCTGCTGCGGGCCATCGGGCTCGGCCGCCGTCAGCTGCGCCGGATGATCCGGCTGGAGTCGGTGGTCATCGCCGTGTTCGGGGCCGTGCTCGGTCTGGCGCTGGGGCTCGTCTGGGGCGTGTGCGTCCAGCGGGTGCTCGCTCTCCAGGGGATGGAGGAGCTGGCCGTCCCCTGGACGACGATCGTGGCGGTCGTGGTCGGCTCGGCGCTCGTCGGCGTCGTCGCCGCACTGCTCCCGGCGCTGCGGGCGTCGCGGATGAACGTCCTCGCGGCGATCGCGCACGAGTGACCGGCGCGCCGGCGGCCGACCGGGTCTCCTCGCGCACCGGTGGCCGACGGCCGTCCGGATGGTGGAATCCGGTGCCACGGCACGGCCCGCGTGATGGGATCGGCCCATGACCGACCTGCGGATACGGGCCGCCGCGCCCGAGGATCTGGACACGGTGCTCGCCTTCTGGAAGACGGCCGCCGAGGGCACGAGCATAAGTGACGACCGCGACGGCGTGGAGCGGCTGCTCGCCCGGGACCCCGGGGCCCTGCTCCTCGCGGAACGGGACGGGGAACTGGCCGGCACGGTGATCGCCGGCTTCGACGGCTGGCGCTGCCATCTGTACCGGCTGGCGGTGCGTCCGGACCGACGACGGCTCGGCATCGGCTCGGCGCTGCTCGCCGCCGCGGAGGAACGTTTCGTACGGCTCGGCGGGCGGCGCGGGGACGCGATGGTGCTGCGGCGGAACGAGTCGGCCCACCACGCCTGGCGCGCGGCCGGGTACGCGCCCGAGGAACACTGGCGGCGCTGGGTGAAGCCGCTCGGCGCGTAGCGGGTGTCGTCCGGACCGGTCGGGGGAACCGGACTGGTCCCAGCGACACTCCCCTGGTTCCTTGTCAGGTACGGGGGCCACCGAGGAGAACGCTTTGCCCTTCCTTTACCCTTGGTGGACACTCCGTCCTCCTACGAAAGGTGTGAGCGTCCGCCCATGGGCGAACCTCCCAGTACCCGGCGCCGTGCTCGTCACGGTGGCCGCGGACATCGCGCGATCCCCCCGACCCTGGCCGATCATGGGACGGAGGTGACCCGATGACCGAAGTTCTCCTGCTGCTGGTGGCCGTTCTGCTCTCGCTGGCCTGCGGCGCCTTCGTGGCGGCGGAGTTCTCGCTGACCACGGTCGAGCGCAGCGAACTCGAACGTGCCGTGGAGCGCGGCGAGCGGGGCGCCTCGGGCGCCCTCAAGGCCGTACGCAACCTCACCTTCCAGCTGTCCGGCGCCCAGCTCGGCATCACCGTGACCAACCTGGTCGTCGGCATGCTCTCCGAATCCTCGATCGCCAAGCTGATCGCCGGCCCCCTGGAGTCGATCGGCGTTCCGGCCTCCGCGTCGCGTTCGGTGGCCCTGGTCATCGGTACGGCGCTCTCGACCGTCTTCCTGATGGTCGTGGGCGAGCTGGTGCCGAAGAACTGGGCGATCTCCACGCCGCTGGCCGTGGCCAAGCGCGTGGCGACGCCGCAGCGCTGGTTCAGCGCGGCCTTCCGTCCGTTCATCGCGCACCTGAACAACACGGCCAACCACGTCGTACGGCGTTTCGGCCTCGAACCCGCCGAGGAGCTGGCCTCCGCACGCGGGCCGCAGGAGCTGGTGGCGCTCGCCCGGCACTCCGCGAAGGAGGGAGCGCTGGAGGCGGACACCGCCGAGCTGTTCGTGCGCACCCTGAACCTCGCCGACCTGACCGCGGAGAACGTGATGACGCCGCGCGTCCAGGTCATCGCCCTGGACATGCAGGCGACCTGCGAGGACGTGGCGAACGCGACCCGGGCGACCGGCCTGTCCCGCTTCCCCGTCTACCAGGACAGCCTCGACGAGGTCGTCGGTGTGGCCCACATCAAGGACGTCCTGACGGTGCCCGCCGAGGAGCGGATCCAGACACCCGTCGCCCGGATCATGCGGGAGACGCTGCTCGTGCCGGAGTCGCTGACCGTCGACCGCCTGCTGGACCGGCTGGCCGGCAAGCGCACGATGGCCGTGGTCATCGACGAGTACGGCGGTACCGCCGGTGTCGCCACGCTGGAGGACATCGTCGAGGAGGTCGTCGGCGAGGTCCGTGACGAGCACGATCCGCACGAGACGCCGGACATCGCGCCGGTCGGCACGGACGACTCCGGCCGGACGCTGTACTCGGCCGACGGGTCCGCCCGTACGGACCAGCTCGCCCGGGTGGGACTGCGGGTGCCCGACGGCCCGTACGAGACCCTGGCCGGTTTCGTCGCGGCCGAGCTGGGCCGCATCCCCGCCGAGGGGGACGCCGTCGAGGCCACCGGCTGGCGGCTCGACGTGGTGGACGCCTCGGGACGACGGGCCGCCCGCGTGCTGCTGCACGCGCCGCACGACGCCGAGGAGGCCACGCGATGACCGCCGTACAACTGCTGATCGGGCTCGCGACGCTCGTCGTGAACGGCTTCTTCGTGGGCGGCGAGTTCGCGCTGATCTCGGTGCGCCGCAGTCAGATCGAGCCGCACGCGGAGCAGGGAGACCGACGCGCCCGCAGCGTGCTGTGGGGTCTCGAACACGTCTCCGCGCTCCTCGCCACGGCCCAGCTGGGGATCACGCTGTGCACCCTGGTGCTCGGCATCGTGGCCGAACCCGCGATCGCGCATCTGCTGGAGCCGGTGTTCCACGCGGTGGGCGTGCCCTCCGGCGCGGGCCACGCCGTCTCCTTCGTCATCGCGCTCAGCCTGGCGACGTATCTGCACATGCTGCTCGGTGAGATGGTGCCGAAGAACGTGGCGCTCGCCGAACCGGTGCGGACGGCGCTGCTGCTCGGGCCGCCGCTGGTCGCCCTCTCGCGTGCCCTGCGCCCGGTGATCTTCACCGTCAACGCCTTCGCGAACGGACTGCTGAAGCTGTTGCGGGTGGAGACCAAGGACGAGGTCGTGGCGACCTTCTCGGACGACGAGCTGGCCCGCCTCGTGAAGGACTCCGGCGCCGCCGGGCTCATCGACGACCGGGCCCAGGAGCGCCTGCACGACGCCCTGGAGCTGGGCCGTCGGCCCGTGCACGACGTCGTGCTCCCGGTGGAACGGGTCGTCTACGCGCATGCGGGCGTCACGCCCGAGGAGCTGGAGCGGCTGTCCGCCGAATCGGGCTTCTCCCGTTTCCCGGTCGTCGACGACGGCCGTCGCATCCTCGGGTATCTGCACGTCAAGGACGCGCTGGACGCCACCCCGCGCGACGTACCGTTCCGGGTGGAGGACATGCGGCTCATCGCGCGGGTGCGGGAGAGCACTCCCCTGGACGACGTCCTGACGGCCATGCGCCGCAGCCGGACGCACCTCGCGGCGGTGATGGGCAGCGACGGACGCCTCGCCGGCCTGGTGACCATGGAGGACGTCCTGCGGGAGCTGTTCGGACAGCCGGTCTAGGAGTCGCTTCCGGCCCGGGAGTCACGCTTCCGGCCCGGGAGTCACGCTTCCGGCCCGGGAGTCGCGCTTCCGGTCCCGGAGCGGAGGCCTGTGCCCGGTGGACGGTCGTCGTCCGCCGGGCACCGGCGTGTACGGCGGGCCGGCCCGGGCGAACGGCTCCCGCGGCGGTGGACCCGACCGACCGCTGAGTATGTGTTCGGGTTACCATCTTTCCCGCCATGCAGACGAATGCCACCTACACCAGTCTTGTCGCGGTCGGCGACTCCTTCACCGAGGGCATGTCGGACCTGTTGCCCGACGGTTCCTACCGGGGCTGGGCCGACCTCCTCGCAGCCCGGATGGCGGCCCGGGCCCCCGGTTTCCGCTACGCCAACCTCGCGGTGCGCGGCAAGCTGATCGGGCAGATCGTCGCCGAGCAGGTCGATGTCGCCGCCGCCATGCGTCCCGACGTGATCACGCTCGTGGGCGGCCTGAACGACACCCTGCGGCCCAAGGTCGACATGGGACGCGTCCGGGGTCTCCTGGAGGAGGCCGTGGAACGGCTCGCCCCGGCCTGCGAACAACTCGTCCTGATGCGCAGCCCCGCGCGCAACGGTCCGGTGCTCGAACGCTTCCGTCCGCGCATGGAGGAGTTGTTCGTCGTCGTCGACGACCTCGCGAAGCGGCACGGAGCGCTGGTGGTCGACCTGTACGGAGCGCCCTCGCTGGCGGACCCGCGCATGTGGGACGTGGACCGGCTGCACCTGACCGCCGAGGGACACCGCCGGGTCGCCGAGGCCGTGTGGCAGACGCTCGGGTACGACGGCGAGGACCAGGAGTGGCGCACCCCGATGGGGCCGACGACCCTGCCCGGCTTCGTCTCCCGTCGCACCGCGGACGCCCGCTTCGCCCGGCAGCATCTGCTGCCGTGGATCGGCCGGCGCCTGACGGGCCGCTCGTCCGGCGACGGCCGCCCGGCGAAGCGCCCGGACCTGCTGCCGTACGAGGTTCCTGTCACGGGAAGCCATGGCACGGAGTCCGTGCACGGGGGCTGAATCCGCACTCCGGGCACCCGGGGTCGATCCACTGGACACCGGGCTGGACTGAACCGGCACGGGCGGGCACGTGAACGGCAGGCGCCGCCGCCGGTGCATCCGCGCTGCGGCCGGTCCTGTCACGCGCGGTTGGCGGACGGCTTCCGCCGTGCCTCTCTGTCGAGCGGCACGGCGGCCATGCTCCGCATGACAGGCAAGCTACCGCCTCGCGCCGTGGCCTCCACAGGGCGCACGGGGGGCGCTCGACGGCGCGACGCCCTCCGACGGCGCGTGGGGAAGCGCTCCCGGGCACTACGGCTGGGCCCGGCGTGAGCACCGGGCCCAGCCGACGACCCCTTCAGCTTTGCGGAGCATGGAAAGGAGCCGTCCCACCACCCGGATCGGATGGCGAGCAACGGGGCCGGCCGGGAACCCGGCCGGGTTCAGCATCCAAGCACTCATGCGGGGACCTGAGAAGTACGCCCCCGGGCGCCACGGGGCCGACGGGCCGCAGCCGGGCCGCCCGGGCGAACGGCGGAGCGGCGGACTCGTACCTTTTCGCCCTGTCGCGCCATTCGTGGACGGATCAGGGCCGATGTGCCCCACCGACGCCACCTCGTCACCACGCGGCCGAGGGAGAGAACCGGCCACGCCGAAGGCGTTCGCCTACAGCGCTCGGAGGAGGTTCTGGGCCAGGTGCAGTACGGGGTTCCGGCGACCCGGTGGACGCGTGACCGTGTTTCCTCTGGTGCAGCGGTGCCGGTGGGCACGGGTGAGAAACAGTCACCCGAAGCGGAGACCTCGCGGCTGGGCTGGCTGGATCGCGTCGCTCGGCTACCCGTCTCCCCCGTCGGTGCCCGCGGCGGGCGGGGCGGCGGGAGCCAGCGGTCCGTGGGCCATGACGATGGCGGCCAGCGGGTACGGCGGACCGGCGGTGCCGCGCAGGACCAGCAGCGGCATGCCGCGTTCGTCCTGTCGCCGTCCGAGCGACAGCCAGACGCGGTCGGACCGATCGGTCTGTCCCACGCCGAGGTCGTAGATCCGCCCCCACAGATAGAAGGGATCGGCCGCGGCGTCGCTGGCCTCCTGGAGAAGTTCGGGGACGCCGTGGGCGGTGAGGTGGACCGCGACGCCGTCGAGGGTCCCGGCGGCCACCTGCGCGTGTCCCGCCGTCCTGGTGCGTACGTTGCGGGCCGCGCCGATCGCGTCGAGCCAGTACTCCCAGTCGGCCAGACAGGTCGCCTTGATGGCCACGGTGACGCGCTCGCCGTCCGCGGTGATCCGCATGGCCTCCAGGCGTGCGAGGTGGTCCGACTGGAGGGTCGCGGCGACGGAGACCGCGCGGGCGGAGGCGGTGTCCCATCCGGCGGTGCGGGACCGCGCTGCCGCCGGGCGCACCCGTGGCACCTGTCCGTCCACCGGTTCGGGCACCGGCTCGGGCACCGGAGCGACAGCGCGTCCGTGCACACGGTCCGCTGCGGACGGGGCCTCCCGGGCGGCGGCCTCTTCGCCGCCGACCGCGATCTCGTGTCCGCGCCGAGCCTCGGATCCGGCGGCCACCGCGTACCCGTGGGCGGCCTCAGGTCCGGCGAAGCCCTCGGCCCCGTCCCCGCCGGCGCTTCCCTGGCCGACCCCGTTTCCGGTCCCGTTCCCGATCCATTTCTCGCGGCCCTTACGGTGCCCGCCGCCGCAGCCGATCTCGGGCACCCCCGCGACACCGGATTCATGGCCGTATTCGCGCCGTTGTCGGTGCTCGTGATCGTGATCGTCTCCGCGCCCGCCCTCGCCCTCGGCCTCGACTTCGGCCTCGGCGGAGGGACGCCCCGCACCGCGGTCGGCGAGGTGCAGGACGATGGCGCCACGCGCACCCGGGACGAGGGGCAGCGCCGCCGGGCCGTGGTCGGGCCGGGGTTCGGGTTCCTCGCCGCCCGGCAGCAGCCCCCTGCGGTTCAACGCCGTGGCGATCCGCATCGCGACCTCGCTGGGGTATCCGCAGTCCTCGACGATCGTGTCCACGGCCACCCGATAGGACTCCGGGCCGTTGCGCCAGGCCTCGACCTGGGTCCGCAGCCGTTCGAGGACTCCGGCGCCGCCGACCTCCACGAGCCGCCCCTGCGCCTCCAGTTCGGCGACGAACTCCCGCGCGAAAGCGCCGAGTTGATCGGCGAGATCCGCTTCCACCGCCGTCCGGCCCCCGGGCGCGGGGGTCATGCCGCCACACCCAGGAGCTCGCTGCGCAGCTTGGCCAGGGCCCGGAACTGCAGGGTCTTCACCGCGCCTTCGGTCCGCGCCATGTGCCGGGCGGTCTCCAGGACCGACAGTTCCATGAGGAAGCGCCGGGTGAGGACTTCGCGCTGGGGCGGCCGGAGTTGGCCGAGCGCCTGGCGCAACAGCTCCTCGTCCAGGCCGATCAGCACGGTGTCCTCGGTGCTGACGGTGAGATCCTCGTCGAAGCCGAGCATGTCCTCGACGACGAACTCCCGCCGCTGCGCGCTCTTGCAGTGGTCGATGACCTTGTTGCGCGCGATGGTGATCAGCCACCCCACGAACCCGACACCGCGGTAGGTGAACGTGCCCCGTTTCATCCAGGCGTTGAGGAAGGTCTCGCCCGTGATGTCCTCGGCGACCTGCCGGTTGCGCACGCGACGCTGTACATAGGCGAGCACCGCGGGGTGGTGCAGTGCGTAGAGCTCCCCGAACGCGTCCCGGTCGCCCGCGAGGGCGCGGGCGATCAGGGCCGGTTCTCTGGTGTCGGACCGCGGTGTGGCGGCGTTAGCCTCGGCGATCAAGGCCTACTCCGTTCATGAGTGGATGAACTGTGGTGGGCGGGTGCGCTGACGGTCTGCCGGGCGGCGGATGGTGTGACGGTGTGTTCCGGCCGTGGCCGGCTCCGGGCGCGTGTGCGGCCCGGGCCTCGTGAGCGAGGTTCGTGCGGTCGCGCGGTGCCCCCGCCGCCGCCTCGCAGCTCCGCACCGTGATCGAGCGGACGCCGAGGCGGGGCGCAGAGGTCCCCACGACCAGGACTTGCATACGTGCGACTAACTCACAGTCATGCAACATATGCAACTTGCGTACACGTACGCAAGTTGCTTCGCGGTACAGCCGCACGACTTTTTGACCTGAACTGGCGTACGAACACTGCCCCTTGGCCTGTCGTGACGAGATCGCTCCAACTGACCTGCGACGATAAGCGCGTGCAAGTCGTGTGCAAGTTGCATACGTGCGCGCTACTCTCCGGGCATGCGGAGCATGGAAGAGTCCCCCCACGAGTCCCGCGGTGAGCGACAAGCTCTCGCAAGGAGGGTTGGCGAGTACCTCACGAAAGCCGCGACCGCGGCCGGGTACGACGTCCGCCCACGAGCCGGCGGCCGGGCCCAACTGGCCGTCTCGATCGGAGTGAGCCTGACGACGATCAGCAGAACCCTGGAGGGGAAGACGCTTCCCCTCCCCTCACAACTGACGACATGGGCGTCGGTGCTCGGTCTCGACCAACGGGAGATGTTGGTCAACAGCGGCATGCTTTCCCCGGAACACGGGCCTCAGCCGACGATCCGGAGGGTGGCCTCGGCGTCACTCACGCCCGAGGAGGCCATGGACGCGTGGGGAATCACCGATCTCAGAATCCGCACGATGCTCAACGGGAACATCGTCCAGGCGATCGAGCTCCAGAAAGACCTCGACGCAGGCGACGACCGGGGGGCCACGGCAAGGGGGTAACGAAACGTGGCGTACAGACTGGCAATCGCGTCCACCGCCAGCTGCACAGCCGGCGGGACATTCGTGGGCGAGGGCGTCTGGCAGTGTACGTGGGAACTGGCGGCCGTCGGGGGCACTCTCCTGACCGTCGGCGTCGCGGGGCTGCTGGCCGCCCTGCTGCGTCACACGCTCAGCCAGGTCGAGGCCCGCACACGGCGGGACCTCGGGGTGCTGGCGGAGCACCGGAGGCGTCTTGAGCTGGACATGCAGATGCGCGAAACGGACCTGTCCCGGCGCGAGCGGGCCCTGGCCCGCAGCACCACCCTCACGGCGATGCGGCTCGCGAGTCACGCCAGGGCGGTCGACCAGTCGCGCAACGAGAACGCGGCGCTGCGTGCCAGGAACGCGCAGCTGATGGAGGAGATCGAGGAGGTCAACGACGAGCGGAACCAGCTGATCACCACCGAACTCAGCCTGGCGCGCGACCGTTTCACCACCAAGACGTACGGGGGTCTGCGCGCGGTGGTCGGCAGTGATCAGTCCCATCCGGACCCGCACGCGCGAGCGGGGTACGAGACCCGACCACCGCGCTCGGGATCATGAGTCCGGAGGTCGCCGTCCAGGGATCATGAGGCCGACCCGCGGTACGGGAGCGGCTCTGTTCAGCCGGTATGCTCCGTACACGTGACTGCCGCGCCTGCAAAGCCCCGTATCCCCAACGTCCTCGCCGGACGCTACGCCTCCGCCGAGCTCGCCACGCTCTGGTCCCCCGAGCAGAAGGTGAAGCTGGAGCGTCAGCTCTGGCTCGCCGTGCTGCGCGCGCAGAAGGACCTCGGGATCGAGGTGCCGGACGCCGCCGTCGCCGACTACGAGCGCGTCCTCGACCAGGTCGACCTCGCCTCCATCGCCGAGCGCGAGAAGGTCACCCGGCACGACGTGAAGGCCCGCATCGAGGAGTTCAACGACCTCGCCGGGCACGAGCACGTCCACAAGGGCATGACGTCCCGCGACCTCACGGAGAACGTCGAGCAGCTGCAGATCCGGCTCTCGCTGGAACTGATGCGCGACCGCACGGTCGCCGTCCTCGCCCGGCTGGGCAGGCTCTCCGGGGAGTACGCCGAGCTGGTCATGGCGGGCCGCTCGCACAACGTGGCCGCGCAGGCCACCACCCTGGGCAAGCGTTTCGCGACGGCTGCCGACGAGCTGCTCGTCGCGTACGGCCGCCTCGAGGAGCTCCTCGGCCGCTACCCGCTGCGCGGCATCAAGGGTCCCGTCGGCACGGCGCAGGACATGCTGGACCTGCTCGGCGGCGACGCGGCCAAGCTCGCGGACCTGGAGCAGCGGATCGCCGGGCACCTGGGCTTCTCGCAGGCCTTCACCTCCGTCGGCCAGGTCTACCCGCGCTCCCTGGACTACGAGGTCGTGACCGCGCTGGTGCAGCTGGCCGCCGCCCCGTCCTCGACCGCCAAGACGATCCGGCTGATGGCCGGGCACGAGCTGGTCACCGAGGGCTTCAAGCCCGGCCAGGTCGGTTCCTCGGCGATGCCGCACAAGATGAACACCCGCTCCTGCGAGCGCGTCAACGGCCTCATGGTCATCCTGCGCGGGTACGCGTCGATGACGGGCGAGCTGGCGGGCGACCAGTGGAACGAGGGCGACGTGTCGTGCTCGGTGGTGCGCCGCGTCGCGCTGCCGGACGCGTTCTTCGCGCTGGACGGTCTGCTGGAGACCTTCCTGACCGTCCTCGACGAGTTCGGCGCGTTCCCGGCCGTCGTCGCCCGTGAGCTGGACCGCTACCTGCCGTTCCTCGCGACGACCAAGGTCCTGATGGGCGCGGTGCGCGCCGGTGTCGGCCGCGAGGTCGCCCACGAGGCGATCAAGGAGAACGCGGTCGCCTCCGCCCTCGCGATGCGCGAGCAGGGCACGGAGCGCAACGAACTGCTCGACAAGCTCGCCGCGGACGAGCGCATCCCGCTGGACCGTGCGCAGCTGGACGAGCTGATGGCCGACAAGCTGTCCTTCACGGGCGCCGCCGCCGACCAGGTCGCCGCCGTGGTGGCCCGCGTCGACGAGATCCTGAAGCAGCACCCGGAGGCGGCCGGCTACACGCCGGGGGCGATCCTCTGACGCGGCTCACCCCCGCGGACCTGAAGGCCGCCCGCGACCGGCTCGTGCCGGATGTCGTCGCGGACGGCCTCTCGGTGCTTTTCTGCGGCATCAACCCGGGACTGATGACGGCTGCCACGGGTCATCACTTCGCCCGGCCGGGCAACCGGTTCTGGCCCGTGCTGCATCTGTCCGGGTTCACGCCGCGGCTCATGAAGCCAGCCGAACAGGAGGAACTGCTCTCCTACGGGCTGGGCATCACCAATGTGGTGGCGCGGGCGACCGCGCGGGCCGACGAACTGAGCGCCGAGGAGTACCGCGAGGGCGGCCGGCTGCTCGCCGAGAGGGTGGAGCGGCTGCGCCCGGCGTGGCTGGCGGTGGTCGGTGTGACCGCGTACCGGGCGGCCTTCGACGACCGGAAGGCGCGCATCGGCCCTCAGAAGCGGACCATCGGATCGAGCCGGGTGTGGGTGCTGCCCAACCCCAGCGGGCTCAACGCGCACTGGACCGCCGCGACGATGGCCGAGGAGTACGGCCGTCTGCGGTCGGCCGCCGAGGCCTCCTGAGTCACGGCGGGTCCGTCACGGTGACCAGGGCCAGGAGCTGTAACGGGAGTTCGCGGCCCCACCGCCCTATGCCCAGGGCGATCCAGCGCTCGCAGCCGTCCGGTCTCCAGAGGTGCAGGTCCGGCACGCGAGAGCTCAGGTCACCCCAGGGCTCCGGTATGTCCTCACCGCTCGTCGACCGCTCGAGGACACTCGCCAGGCTGACCCACTGCGGAGGACCCCACCGCCGGGTGAGCAGCTGCGACAGTCCCTCCCGCTCGGCCTCGAACTGCTCCTCCGTCTCCGCGCGCGTCGCGCCGTCCGTGTCCGAGAAGTCCTCGCTCGTCACCAACTCGGCCACGTGGTACCCGGGTCCGGCGGTTCCGTCGGCGGAGCGGCCGTGCTCCGCGGGGAACTCCTCGGAGCACAGCCGGTCGATCGTGGCGAGATGCCGTGCGATGGTCATGGCCTCCAGTAAAGCGCCCGGCACTGACAATTGGCGGGGCGTCAGAGGGACCGTCGGCGGTCAGGCGTCCCGGCGCCGGACGCTCCGGGCTCCGGCGCCGAGGGCCGCTGCGGTCCACAGAGCGGTCACCCCGAGACCGGCCCAGGGGCCGAGCGTGCCGTCCTGCGTCCGGTGCAGGACCAGTTGGCCGGCCTTGTCGGGGAGGAAGTCCGCCACGCTTCCCGACGCTCCCCCGACGACGAAGGACACGATCAGCAGGAACGGGATCAGCGTGCTCAACGTGGCGACTCCGCTGCGCAGTACGGCTGTCAGGCCCGCCGCGAGCAGCGCCATCAGGGTCAGGTAGAGCGCACAGCCGACGACCGCGCGGACCTCCTCCGCAAGGCCCAGGCCGTCCGCCCCGGCACCGAGCACGGACGTCCCCACGAGCAGTCCGGTGACTCCGGTGACCAGGCCGACGACGAGGACGGGGGTGGCGATCGCCACCGCTTTCGCGCGATACCAGCGCCCTCGGTCGGGGACCGCCGCCAGCGACAACCGCAGGGCTCCGTACCGGTATTCGGCCGCCATCGCCTGCGTGCCGAAGGTGATGGCGGCGATCTGCCCGAAGCTCACTCCGAAGAGAGCCGAGAACAGCGGGTCGAAGTCCGGGCCCCTGGAGTCGTCGAGTCCGGCGAGCGCGGAGAAGGCCACGGTGGTGAGGGGAACGGCGAACAGGGCGAGGACGAGCGGACGCAGGGTGCGGATCTTGATCCACTCGGCGCGGAGGGCGGGCGCGAAGCCCCCGGGACGGCCCGCGGGGGTGGCGCCCGGTTCGGTCAGGCCCTTGGCCGCGGCGGTGTCCGTCATGGTCAGGCCTCCTGGTGCTGCGTCGGAGCGGTGCCGAACTCGGTCTCGGCGGCGGTCAGATCGAGGTAGGCCTGTTCCAGGGTGCCTTCCTCCGCGGCGAGTTCCAGGATCGGGAGGCCGGAGGCCGAGGCGAGGTGCCCGATGTCGGCCACCCGCACGTCCAGGGCGGTCCACAGCCCGTCCTCGCTCTCGGCGGCCTCGATGCCGTGCCGGGCGAGCAGGTCTCCGAGGGCGGAGGCGTCCGTACTGCGCACGCGCACCCGTGGTCGCACGCGCGCGTGGATGAACTCCCGCATGGGCAGGTCGGCGAGGAGCCGTCCCCGGCCGAGGACGACCAACTGGTCGGCGAAGGAGGCGGTCTCGTTCATGAGGTGGCTGGAGACGAGGACGGTGCGCCCCTCCCCGGCGAGGCGGCGCAGCAACTCCCGGATCCAGATGATCCCTTCCGGGTCGAGACCGTTCGACGGCTCGTCGAGGAGCACCACCGGCGGGTCACCGAGGAGCGCCGCCGCGATGCCCAGGCGCTGACGCATCCCCAGGGAGTACGTCCTCACCCGGCGCCGGGCGACGGACGCGATCCCGGCCTCCTCCAGCACCTCGTCCACCCGGCGTTCGGGGATGCGGTTGGTGGCGGCGAGCGCCCGCAGGTGGTCCCGGGCGGTCCGCGATCCGTGCGCGGCTCCGGCGTCGAGCAGGGCGCCCACCTGCCGGAG
The DNA here is from genome assembly GCF_002078175.1 of Streptomyces sp. M41(2017). Lineage (GTDB taxonomy): Bacteria > Actinomycetota > Actinomycetes > Streptomycetales > Streptomycetaceae > Streptomyces. The sequence goes on from NZ_MWFK01000002.1 coordinate 1,497,178, forward strand.
CGGTTCGTCGAGGGACGCGTAGCCGCGGCCGCCGACCGTGGCGGTGCCGGAGGTCGGCCGGTCCAGGCCCAGCACGAGCCGCATCGTGGTGGACTTCCCGGCGCCGTTGGGCCCGAGGAATCCGGTGACACGGCCCGGGAGGACGCTGAAGGTCAGATGGTCCACGGCGCGCCTGCCGCCGTACTCCTTGGTCAGTTCGTGGACGTCGATGCTGGTCATGGGTTCAGCGTGGCCGTGGCACGCGGGCCACCGCCTCCCCCGTCGGCGGGGACCGTCTCCCCCGGGCGGGGGAGGTTCGTCGTCGGTACCCGCTGACACGATGTGCGCATGGCCCGCTTTCTGCGCCCGCTGCTGTGGGGGACGACGTACACGCGCTTGCTGCACCTGTGGGTGCCGATGCTGTTCGTCAGCGTCTGGCTCTTCGTCGACCCGTCGAAGCCCTGGGTGCCCGCGGTTCTGATCGTGCCGCTGGGCCTTGTCCCGGCCGTCCGGCGGGGCGAGGGCGTACAGGCACGGTTCATGCTGGCGCCGGGCCGGCGGGGCGGCGAGGACCCGGCGTTCTCGGTGGCCCCCTCGGCCGGTCCGCGGGACCGGTGGCGGACCGTGCTGTGGCTGGAGGCGCGGCTCCTGCTGGGCTGGTCGACCTGCGCCGCCACCGTCTGGCTGCCCGTCCTCGCGTTCGACCTCTGCAGAGCGGCGGCCGGTCACCGGTCGTCCGGCGACCCCGTGGTGTCCCTGCTGGACCCGCACTGGAGCTGCGCCCTGCTGGTCCCGCTGCCGCTGCTCGCGCTGTACGGAGCGGTCGTCGGACTCGGTGAGCTGGTCACGGTCCTCGCGCGCGGGCTCCTGGGGCCCTCCCCCGCCGAGCGTCTCGCCGCCCTGGAGGAGCGCACCGAGCAGCTCCTGGAACGCAATCGCATCGCCCGCGAACTCCACGACTCCATCGGCCACGCCCTGACCGTCGCGGTCGTCCAGGCCGGCGCGGCGCGGGCGGCGAGGGACCCCGCCTTCACCGACCGGGCCCTGGTGGCCATCGAGGAGACGGGGCGCGCGGCCCTGGAGGATCTGGAGCGGGTCCTCGGGGTGCTGCGCGAGGCGGAGCGTCCGGCGGGCGGGCGTCCGACACTGGCCGACGCCGACCGGCTGCTGGAGTCGGCCCGGGCCTCGGGAGCGACGGTGCACGCCGAGGTGAGCGGCCCGCTGGAGACCGTGCCCGGTCCGGTGTCCAGGGAGGGCTACCGCATCCTCCAGGAGTCGCTCACGAACGTGCTCCGGCACGCGGGGAGTGTCCCGGTGCGGGTCCGCATAGAGGTGCGTGACGGCAGGCTCGCTCTGGAGGTCCGCAACCCGCTGCCCGCCGGCCTGTCCGCGCCCGCGCGGGGCAGCGGCCTGCGGGGCATGCGCGAGCGGGCCGCGCTGCTGGGCGGCCGCGCGAGAACGGGCCCGCACGAGGGTGACTGGCAGGTGCACGCCGAGCTGCCGGTGAGTTGATCTACGCTGGCCCGATGCCGGTCACCGTTCTCCTCGTCGATGACGAACCCCTCGTGCGCGCGGGCCTGCGTGCCGTGCTGGAGGCGGAGTCCGACATCGAGGTCGTCGGTGAGGCGGCCGACGGTGCCGCGGTGATCCCGCTGGTCCGGCGGTTACGGCCCGACGTGGTCGCCATGGACGTCCGGATGCCGCTGCTCGACGGCATCGAGGCCACGCGCGCGGTGCTGCGGGCCGTCGCCGATCCGCCGAAGATCCTCGTGGTGACGACCTTCGAGAACGACGAGTACGTCTACGAGGCGCTCCGCGCGGGCGCCGACGGGTTCCTCCTGAAGCGGGCGCGCCCGGCCGAGATCGTGCACGCCGTGCGGCTGGTCGCCGAGGGCGAGTCCCTGCTCTTTCCCTCCTCCGTGCGGCAGTTGGCGGCCGCCTACGGGGACGCCGCGGGGAACCCGGCGGCGCGGGCGGCCATGGAGCGGGCCGCGCTCACCGAGCGGGAGGCCGAGGTGCTGCGGCTGATGGCCGGAGGTCTGTCGAACGCGGAGATCGCCGCGCGGCTCGTCGTGGGCACGGAGACGGTCAAGTCCCACGTCAGCGCCGTACTGGCGAAGCTGGGCGCCCGGGACCGTACGCAGGCGGTCATCGCGGCGTACGAGTCGGGCTTCGTGGCGCCGGGCTGAGGAGGACTGATGAGGACGAAATGGTCCCCGGCACTCGCCGGGGTCCCCGGCGCCGAGTACGATCCGGCCAACACGCGCACAAGCTGGGAGGATGGACGTTGGGGCAGTTGACCGGCGGGGATCCCTCTCTGCTGCGACGGATCAATTCCGCGGTGGTGCTGCACGCCCTGCGTGCCACGGACTGCGCGACCCTCACCGAGGTCACCCGGGTGACGGGGCTGTCCCGGCCCACGGTCGAGGGCGTCGTCGAGGGACTCATCGAGAACGGACTCGTCGTCGAGCAGGCGGCCGAGGAGGGTGCCACGCGCCGTCAGGGACGCCCGGCGCGTCGGTACCGGTTCCGGGCCGAGGCGGGGCACCTGCTGGGCCTGGAGATCGGCCCGCACCGTGTCGCCGCGCTCCTCGCGGACCTGGACGGCCGTGTCATGGGCGCGATGGCCAAGGACGTGGACGAGACGGCGTCCGCCGACGAGCGGCTGGAACGGCTGCGGATCGCGGTCGCCGAGCTGCTGCGCCGGGCCGGTGTGGCCCGCAGTTCCCTGCGGGCGGTGGGGGTCGGCAGCCCCGGCATCGTGGAGGCCGACGGCACCGTGCGGCTCGGCACCGCGCTGCCCGAGTGGACGGGCCTGCCCCTGGGCGAACGTCTGAGCCGTTCGTTCAAATGCCCGGTACTCGTGGAGAACGACGCCAACGCGGCGGCGGTGGCCGAGCACTGGAAGGGTGTGGCGACCGAGACGGACGACGTCGTGTTCGTCCTCGCGGGGCTGAGCCCGGGAGCCGGTTCGCTGATCGGCGGGCGGCTGCACCGGGGGTACGGCGGGGCGGCCGGTGAGATCGGCGCGCTGCATCTGCTGGGCCGCGACGTCACGCCCGAGACCCTGCTGTCCACGACGGACGAGCCGCTGCATCCGCTCGACGAGCAGGCGGTCGCCAAGGTCTTCGCACTGGCCAAGGACGGCGACCAGCGGGCACGCGCCGCGATGGAACGGTTCATCCAGCGGCTCGTGCACGACGTGGCCGCGCTCGCCCTCGCCCTCGATCCGGAGCTGGTCGTCATCGGCGGCTGGGCGGCGGGCCTGGACGGCGTACTGGAGCCGCTGCGGCGCGAGTTGGCGCGCTACTGCCTGCGCCCGCCCAAGGTCGCCCTCTCCCTGCTGGGCGAGGCGGCCGTCGCGACCGGCGCCCTGCGCCTGGCCCTGGACCACGTCGAGGAGCAGCTCTTCGCCGTGGAGGGAACGGTGACGGCCCGCCGCTGACCCGGGGGCCGCGCACCTCGTGCGGACGGCGGCGGGGAAACGGTTCGCGCCCCGGAGGGGTCCGGGGCGCGGAGCGGGTGACACGGTGCGGTTCGGCGGGGCGCGAGGCCCCGGCCGGGCGGCTCAGGAGGCGCGGCGTTCCGGGTCGTGGTGGATCTCCACGCCGCCGGAGACGCCGAACGTGAGCCGGCAGGTGTCCGCACGGTACGTGGCCACGGAGACCGCCGCGGTGCGTCCCCCGGCGAAGAAGCGGGTCGTGACGACGAGGACCGGCGCGCCGGGCAGGCGGTCGAGTTCGCGGGCGTCGTCCGCGCGGGCCGAGCCCAGCTCCACGGCGCGGTCCTGACCCTCCAGCTCCAGACGCTGCAGTTCGCGCAGCACCGCACGCGCCCGTGCGGCACCCGAGGGCGCGTCGATGGCGGACAGGTCCGGCACCGAGGACGCCGGGACGTAGAGGAGCTCGGCGGCGACGGGCTGGCCGTGCGTCACGCGGGACCGGCGCACCGTGTGCACGAGCTCGCCCTGGGCGGCCTCCAGGAAGCCGGCCACCGGCGCGGGCGGTGCGGCGACGACACAGTCGGCGGCCTGCCAGGCGTCCCCCGCCGCCCCCGGCCACACGTGCTGTTCGTTGCCGACGGCCACGCCCACGCGCGGCGGGGCGACCGTGGTGCCCACGCCCCGGCGGCGCTGCAGGCGGCCTTCGAGTTCGAGCTGTTCGAGCGCCTGGCGCAGCGTGGCCCGGGCGACGCCGAACCGGGCCGCGAGGTCACGTTCGTTGGGCAGGATCTCGCCCACGGTGAACTCGGAGTCCAGCGCCTCGCTGAGCACGGTCTTGAGATGCCAGTACTTCGGTTCCGGCACCGATTCCAACTGCGTGGTCCCCACCCTGTGCCTCCGCAATCGCCGTGTCCCGGCGGCGTTTTAGCGCCCTTGTTTATTAAAGGTTCCTGCACTATCCCTGCGACCATAGGGCCGCCCCCACCCTTGGTCAAGACCAATCCTCGATCCTTGGGGAACCCACAGGCGCGTTGCAGCACAGCGTTCACGGGGCGTTCGCGCTGGGCGACGTTCGCGACACAACGCCGAAAGCCCCCGGCCAGATGGGCGGGGGCTTTCGCTGCACTGCGGTCAAGCGGAGGGCGGTGCGGAACCGGTGTCGCGGGCGGACGGGGCCGGACTCTCGTCAGGATGTCCGCCGGGGAGCGACACGAGTTTCTCCGGGTTGCGGATGACATAGACGCACCTGATGCGCCCGTCGGCGACGTCCAGTTGGAAGACGGTGTCCGGTTTCCCGGCGGACATCGCGACGGCCGCGACACCGCCGTTGAGTTCGAGGAAGCGGAACGAGAGCTCGGGCACACCCTTGCGGCCGGCGCCGACGATGAACCGGCTGATCTTGTCGGCGGTGTCGAGCACGCGCAGCGGCGCCTTGGAGAGGCCTCCGCTGTCGCCGATCAGACGTGCGTCCGGCGCCAGCAAGGACATCAGGCCTTCCAGGTCGCCTTCCACGGCCGCCGCGAGGAACCGTTCGGTGAGATCCCTGCGTTCGGCCGGGTCGACCTCGTAGCGCGGCCGACGCTCCTCGACGTGCTTGCGGGCCCGCCCGGCGAGTTGGCGCACCGCCGGTTCACCCCGGTCGAGGACGGCCGCGATGTCGGCGTAGGGGTAGCCGAACGCCTCCCGGAGGACGAACACCGCGCGTTCCAGGGGCGAGAGGGACTCCAGGACGACGAGGACGGCCAGCGAGACGGTGTCGGCGAGGACGGCGCGTTCGGCGCCGTCCTCCACGGTGTCCGCGAAGTCGGTGACGTACGGCTCGGGGAGCCACGGTCCGACGTAGGCCTCGTGGCGCGACTGGATCTGGCGGAGCCGGTCGATGGCGAGGCGGGTGGTGACGCGGACGAGGTAGCCACGCGGTTCACGCACGTCGGACCGGTCCGCGGCGGACCAGCGCAGCCAGGCGTCCTGGACCACGTCCTCGGCGTCGGCCACCCGCCCGAGCATGCGGTACGCCACGCCGGTCAGGACGGGCCGGTGCTCTTCGAACACGTCGGTCGCGATGTCGGTTGCCACCGGACCATCCCACCCGACGCTCCCCTTCCTGTCCAGGCGGAACCGCCGCCGTGATCGGCCCGGGCGGGGTCGCTCGGCGGCCTCGTGGGGTTGATGACGAGTAGGGGCTACCCGTCGGTAGCAGTTGCTGACAAGCTGTCTACGAGTCAGTCCTTCCCCGCGTCCCAGACGAGGAGCAGCACCATGTCCGACACGGTCTCCTTCAGCGTCCCCTCCCCGCACGGCCCGAGGACGGTCACGCTGTCCTACACGCGCGTGGGCACCGGTGAACCGCTGCTCCTGCTGCACGGGATCGGACATCACCGGCAGGCCTGGGACCCGGTCATTCCGCTGATCGCGGGCGAGCGGGACGTCATCGCCGTCGACCTCCCCGGTTTCGGCGCGTCCCCGGCACTTCCCGACGGGCTCACGCACGACCTGTCGACGGTGGTGCCGGTGCTCGGCGCGCTGTGCGAGGCACTGGGGATCGAGCGCCCGCACGTCGCCGGCAACTCGCTGGGCGGGCTGCTGGCGCTGGAACTGGGCCGCGAGAAGCTCGTACGGTCCGTCACGACCTTCTCGCCGGCGGGCTTCTGGTCGCCGGTCGAGCGGAGGTACGCGTTCGGAGTACTGCTCGCCATGCGTCAGGCGGCACGGCGCATGCCCCTTCCGGTCGTCGAGCGGCTCTCCCGTTCGGCCGCCGGACGGACGGTGCTGACCAGCAGCATCTACGCCCGCCCCGCCCGCCGTTCACCCGAGGCGGTCGTCGCCGAGACCCTCGCGCTGGCCCATGCCGAGGCGTTCACCGAGACCCTGCGGGCGGGGACGACCGTCCAGTTCACCGACGACATCCCCGCGCTGCCCGTCACCGTGGCCTGGGGCACCCGTGACCGGCTGCTGGTGCGCCGCCAGGGCGTCCGGGCCAAGCAGATCATTCCGCGCGCGCGGCTGGTGCGGCTGCCCGGCTGCGGCCACGTCCCCATGAACGACGACCCGGCGCTCGTCGCCCGCGTCCTGCTCGACGGCAGCCGCTGACGTGCTCGGCCCCTCTCCCCTGCCGACACCCTGACGCCGCCCGCCGCCACCGCCCCGCACGACCGTCCTGGCCTCCGGACCTCCGCCCCGCCGCGCGGCGACGGGTGCGGCTCGCCGGGCGGCGAGTGGCCCCAACGCCCCTGACCCGAGCGCTACTCCGGCGGCGACGAGCGCGCTGCCGACGGCCTGGGGCGACCCGTAGGAGCCGGTTCCGACGAGTGGGGCGGTGGCGGCCGCCGCGACGGGGATGAGACCGGAGAAGAGCGTGGCGCGCTCGGCACCGATCCGCTGCACGCCCATGTACCAGCAGACGAAGCCGACGACGGTGACCACCACCGCCTGCCACACCAGCGCGGCCGTCTCCGTGGCGTCCGGCAGCCGCAGCCAGTCCCCGCCGTCGGCGATCAGCCCGGCCGCCGCCGACTCGACGGCGGCGATCCCGCACACGGTGGCCGACAGCAGTCGTGGCCCGAGCGGGCGCAGCACCGGCACGGCGAGCACGGCGAAGCCGACCTCACCGGCCAGCGCGCCGGCCGAGTAGGCGATTCCGGCGGCGTCGGTGCGTCCCCAGCCCTGGACCGCGAAGGCCCCCAGGGCGACGACCGAGGCCCCGTACAGCACGCGCCGCAGCGGACGGCGTCCTTCCTGGAGGGGCACCAGAACGGCCACGACGACCGGGGCGCAGCCCACGAGGACGCCCGGGACCGCGGGCTCCGCCGTGCGCTCGGCGGCGAGCACGGCGAGGTTGAAGCCGACCATGCCGACGGCCGCGACCAGCGCGAGACGTGTCCACCTTCGGGCTCCGAGCAGGCGCAGCGGGGCGGTTCCGCGCCCGCCGAGCAGGGGCAGCAGCAGGAGGCAGGCGAGGCCGTAGCGGAGGAACTGGCCGCCCCCGTACGGGTAGTCGCCGAGGAGGCTGTTGGCGGTGAAGGAACCGCCGACGAGGACACAGGCCAGGGCGACGAGCAGGGTGCCGCGGGTGGTGGTGGCGTTCATGACGGTGACGCTATGAGGGGACGTGGTCCGGATTAAGGTCCACTTCCATGACGCCATCGGGGACCAGTCACGGCGGGCCGCCGGAACCCGCTCCGTCCGGTGCGGCACCGTGGGCGGCGGCCTGGGAGCTGCTGCTGCCCGCCGCGGCCGCACCGGCACGCGCGCGGGGACGCGCGCTCCAGGAAGCGCTGCGCGAGGCCGTCCGCTCCGGGCGGCTCGCCCCGGACACCCGGCTGCCGTCCAGCCGTGAACTGGCTAGTGACCTCGGGGTGTCCCGGGGCCTGGTCACGGAGGCGTACGAGCAGCTGGGCTCGGAGGGGTATCTGCGGAGCGGCCGGGGAGCGGGCACCTGGGTCGGCGGCGCGGTGCGGGCGGTCGCCCCGCGCGCGCGGGACCACTCCCCGCGGCCGACGGGCGTGCGGGCCGACTTCGTGGCGGGCACGCCCGACCTGTTGCTCTTCCCGCGTGCCGCGTGGGCCGCCGCGCATCGCGGTGTGCTGGCCGAACTGCCCCACGAGGCGCTGGGGTATCCGGATCCGCGCGGCCTGCCCGCGCTGCGGACCGCTCTCGCCGCGCTCCTCGGCCGCCGCCGGGGCGTGGTCGCCGATCCCGACCGTGTCGTCGTGGTCTCCGGCGTGGCGCAGGCGATGACCCTGCTCGGATTCGTCCTGCACGCGCGCGGAGGACGTGGTGTCGGGGTCGAGAACCCCGGAAGTCCGGAGCACGGAGCACTGTTCGCCTCGGCCGGCCTCGACACCGTACCGCTGCCCCTGGACGGCGAGGGGCTCGCCGTGGATCCGCTCCGGAACTCCGGGGTACGCGTCGTGGTGACGACGCCGGCGCATCAGTTCCCCACCGGCATCGCGTACTCGGCGCGGCGCCGCGCCGAACTCCTCGACTGGGCCCGCCGGGTGGACGGGCTGGTGATCGAGGACGACTACGACGGCGACTTCCGCTACGACCGCGCACCGGTGGGCGCCCTCCAGGGACTGGACCCCGAGCACGTCGCGTACACCGGTTCCGTCAGCAAGTCGCTCGCTCCGGGGCTGCGGCTCGGCTGGCTGCTGGTCCCCGCGTCCCACGTCGAGGAGGTCGTCGAGCGGAAACGGACCATGGACCTCGGCAACCCGGTCCTCGACCAGGCGCTCCTGGCGCGGTTCGTCGAGCGGGGCGACTACGACCGACAGCTGCGCCGCTGCCAACGCGCCTACCGGGAGAGGCGGGACGCGCTGGTGACGGCCTTGGACGAGCACTTCCCCGGGACGCGGGTGTCCGGCATCGCGGCGGGCCTGCACGCCGTCGCCGCGCTCCCGGCCCGGTACGGGCCCCAGGACCGTTTCCTGGAGCGGGCGGCGCGGGCGGGCGTGGTGGTCCGCCCGGCGGCCCACTACGGGGAGGCCGTCCGCGACGGTGTGCGACTGGTCCTGGGGTACGCGCATCTGCCGCCCGCGCGGATACGCGACGGCGTGCGTCTGATGGCCGAGGCCCAGGGCGACGCGGGTGCCGACAGGGCGGAACGGTGAGCACCGGCGCCGCCCCCGAGGGCCCCGAGGTGTCGGTCGAACGTGTCGGCCGGCCGCGCCGCCTCCGCGCCCTTTCCCGTTCTCTCAGGGAGAGTTGTTCACCTCTGGTTTCCGTGTGCGCTGCGGCGCACCAGTAGGTGTGGCAGTCCACACCGGCCGAATCCGTCCCCCGGAGGCGCCCTCATGTCCCACCGCCCGCACAGTTCCCTCCCCGGCCGACGCAGCGTGCTGCGCGGCTCGCTCGCCGCGTCGGCGGCCCTGGCTCTGCCCACCGCGCTCGGCTCGGCACCGGCCTTCGCCCGGTCGGGAGGGCCGAAAGCGGGCTGGGGTGTCCAGGCCGGTGACGTGACCGCCGACTCGGGGCTCGTCTGGGTCCGCTCCGACCGGCCGGCCCGGATGATCGTCGAGACCTCGGCGACCGAGTCGTTCCGCAGTCCGCTCCGTTGGCACGGGCCGTTGCTCGGGCCGGACACGGACTTCACCGGGACCACGCGGCTGCGGGGGCTGCCCTCCGGCGAGCAGATCCACTACCGCGTCCTGCTCGCCGACCCCGACGACCCGCGGCGCACCGGCGAACCGGTGGCCGGAACGTTCCGTACCACCCCGCGTGGCCGGCGCGGCGGGGTCCGCTTCCTGTGGTCGGGGGACCTGGCGGGACAGGGCTGGGGCATCAACCCCGACATCGGCGGCTACCGCATCTACGACGCGATGGCCCGACTCGACCCGGACTTCTTCCTCTGCAGCGGCGACAACATCTACGCGGACGGCCCCCTCGCCGCCACGGCCGCGCTCCCCGACGGCAGCACCTGGCGGAACATCACGACCGAGGAGAAGTCCAAGGTCGCGGAGTCGCTGGCGGAGTTCCGCGGCAACTTCCGCTACAACCTGCTGGATGACAACCTCCGGCGGTTCAACGCCCAGGTGCCGTCGATCGTCCAGTGGGACGACCACGAGGTGCGCAACAACTGGTACCCGGGCGAGGTGATCGCGAGCACCGACACGCGGTACACCGAGAAGAGCGTCGACGTGCTGGCCGGCCGGGCGCGTCGGGCGTTCAGCGAGTACTTCCCCGTCTCGACGCTGCCGCCGGGCCGCCGTGACGGCCGTGTGTACCGGGTCATGCGGCACGGACCGCTGCTGGACGTGTTCGTGCTCGACATGCGCACCTACCGCAACGCGAACTCGCCCGACGACCAGACCACGGACCCGCAGGGCATCCTCGGGGCCGAGCAGCTGGAGTGGCTGAAGCGCGAACTGTCCCGTTCACGCGCGGTGTGGAAGGTGATCGCCGCGGACATGCCGATCGGTCTCGTCGTGCCCGACACCACGGAGGGGAAGCCGAACATCGAGGCTGTGGCGCAGGGCGACCCGGGCCTGCCGCTGGGGCGTGAACTGCAGATCGCGGAACTGCTGCGGTTCGTCAAGCACCGGCGGATCACGGGCACGGTCTGGCTGACCGCCGACGTGCACCACACCTCCGCCCAGCACTACCAGCCCTCGCGGGCCGCGTTCACGGACTTCGAGCCGTTCTGGGAGTTCGTCTCCGGCCCGCTCAACGCCGGCGCCTTCCCGGCGAGCGCTCTGGACGGCACGTTCGGACCGGAGCGGGTGTTCGTGAAGGCGCCGACCGCCTCGAACGTCTCGCCCGCCGGCGGCTACCAGTTCTTCGGCGAGGTGGACATCGACGGCGGCAGCGGTGAGCTGACGGTGCGGTTGCGCGAGCAGGACGGGACCGTGTTGTTCACGCAGCGACTCCAGCCGGGTCGCGTGGGGCAGTAGGGGACCAAGGGGCTGCCGGGGCCGCCCTCCGCGGGGCCGAGCGGTGCGCGCCCGCCGCGACCGCGCCGGGCGTTCGGATCCCGTACCCTCGAAGGGTCCGCCGCGCACCGGAGTCATCCCCCGGTGCGCGGCTCCACGAGGCCCCCCAAACCGCCGTGACCGGCCAAGTCCTCGCAGGTCAGGACCTGTTGTCAGTGGTCGCCTCTACGGTTTTTCCATGACGCGATCTTTGCAGGCCGTGGCCTACACCCGACCCTCCGCGCTGGAATCCGCACCGGGCGGGCGGCGCCTGGGACTTGAGACCTCGCGGGGTGCGACGCCCGCGGGCATCGAGGACCATCCACGGTTCTTCGCAGGCTTCCTGACGTCCCCTCAAGTGGCGGCGGCGGGTCTTCTGGCGGTGGCGGACGTCGCGTCCGCCCGGTACTACCAGCGGGAGCTGCGCGCGTCACTGGACCCGGTGGTGACGGGGAACGGCGACCGGCTCCGCTTCGAGTCCTTCTCCGGCTGCGGCGGGGTGTACGCACGGCTGGACGTGCTGGACGCGGGTCTGGACGGCGGCGAGGTCGGGCACGGGACGACCAACGTCGACGTCAACAACCCGCTGCGTGAGGCACTGTCCCGGATCGGCGGGGACGACCCGCTGCATCTTCGGGTCGGCCCCGACGAGATGGCCGTGACCACGCTGGACGGCCCGGTCGTCGAGAAGAAGGTGCCGCTGCCCGACCGCTGGCTGCGGGGGTTCGCCGAGGCCCAGGTGATCGCGGCGGGCTTCGATCTGCGCGCCGAGCTGCCTGCCGCGGAGGCGGTGCGGTTCCTGCGTTCCCTGCCGCGCGGCACCGCACTCGGGGCCTCCGGCGGACCGCGATGGGTGGTCCCGGCCGGCCGGAGTCTGCGTCCGACGACGCGTCCGGTCCCCGGCGCGGTCTGCCTGCCCGGTCCGGAGCGGTTGATCGCCCTCCAGCGGGTGCTGCGCCATGCCATGGCCCTGCGGGTGTACGGCCCGCCGGTCACCGGGGACGCCGTCGCGGCGGGCGCCTGGGAAGCGGTGCTGCCGGGCATGCGGCTCACTCTGACGCTCTCGCCGGACGCCTCACGCGGTTTCTCCGGGGAGGGCGGGGTGCTGGACGCGCTGGCCACCGACGAGGCCGCCGAGGACGCCGAGTTGATCGCCGTCCTGCTGGCCTGGGAGCCACGGGTCGACGTGGGCGACCTGGCCGCCTCGTCCGGCCTGACCGCCGAGCGGGTGCGGGCCGCCCTGGTCCGGCTGGGCACGTCGGGCCGCGTCGGGTACGACACCGCGGAAGCGGCCTACTTCCACCGGGAACTGCCGTACGACGCGGGGCGGGTGGAGCGCCACAACCCGCGGCTGCGCTCGGCGCGGGCCCTGGTCGCCGCGGGCGCGGTCGCCCTGGACGGCGGCCTCGGCACGGTGACCGCCGACGACGGGCACGTGCACCGCGTCCGCGACACCGCCGGGACGCTGAGCTGCTCCTGTCTCTGGTGGGCGAAGTATCGCGGGGGGCGCGGCCCCTGCAAGCACGCGCTGGCCGTACGGATGGTGCGGCGGGGCGCGCGGGGTGGCCGTGCGGAGGACCCGGCGCGGGCCGGTGCGGGACGCGAGGGACTCGCGGGAATCCAGGTCGAGGGGGGCGAGGGACGATGAGCGGCGAAGCACTGCTGAAGGCGGTACGGGCGGGGTCGACGGCGCAGGCCGTCGGTCTTCTGGACGGGATGACGGACGGTGAACGCCGGGCCGCTCTGCCCGCCTTGAAGGATCTGCGCAAGGAGTTGCGGGCGGCGCCGTGGAACGCCGAATCCCGGACGGCGTATCCCGCGCTGCACGCGGCGGGGGCGGCCTGTCACACGGGTGCCGCGGCGGCGGCCGCGTGGATCGCCGGAGCGGACATGCGCTGGTCCCAGGGGTCCCCCGGTGTCCTCCTGCACGTACTGGGCGACCGGGAGTCGGACTGGCTCGCCGACGTCACCCACCGGCTGGCCGCCCGGCCGGTGGCGTCCGGGCTCCCGTTCGCGCTGCTCTCGGGGCTGGTGAGGCTGTCCGGCAGCCCGACCCCGACGACCGACGCCTACGTCCGGGGCTGGTTCGAGAACATCGGCACCGGGTGGCAGGGCACCGGCTCCGTGGCCGAGCGGCTGCGGCAGGACCCGGACACGGCCAGGATGGTCACGGCCTTCTTCGAGTCGCCGCAGGCGGCGGGGGAGATCGCCTGGCGGTTCGGCGACGGCCCGGGCAGCTGGTACAACGCGCTGGCGACGGTGACGCGGGAGGGCGTCCTCGACCGGAAGGTCATGATGGACGCCTGTGTGGCGCGGTTGCTGCGCGGCGGCCCGGTCGCCGACCAGCGGGTCTTCCTGCGCCTGTTGACGTGCCTTGCTCCCACCCGGGACGAGGAGCGGGAGCGAACCGCCGACTGGACGGCGCTGGCCTGCGAGGCCACCCCGGCCGTCGCCGGGCACGCCCAGTCGGTCCTCGCCTCGCTCGCCCTGGACGGCGAGTTGACGTCCGGGCAGCTGGCGGAGCTGTCCTCGGGCGTGCTCTTCAGGACCGAGAAGAAGCTGGTCCGGGCTCAACTCGTCCTCCTCGGCAAGGTCCTCAGGCGCGATCCCGCCGCGACGGAGGTCCTGCTGCCCGCGGTGGCGCAGGCGTTCGGGCAGGAGGACACGGACCTGCAGGAGCGCGCCCTGAAGCTGGTGGAGCGCCACCTCTCCGCCCTGCCCCCGAAGGGCGGCGCCCGCGATCGGCTCGGCGAGCTCGCGGCGGATCTGAGCCCGGGGCTGCGGCTTCGGGCCCGGCAGCTCCTGGGCGACGAGGCGCTGGACTCCGTGTCCGTTGTCGAGGACGAGATCCTGCCTGCCGTTCCCGAGCGGCCACGGCTGGCGGCGGCGCCGGAATCGGCGGCCGAACTGGCCGAGGAGGTCGGCGCGCTGCTCGTCTCCGGTGGCGACGTGGCCGCGTTCGAGCGCGCCCTGGACGGACTGGTCCGGCACGCCCACCGCGACCGGGAGGATCTGGTGGCGGCGCTCGACCCGGTGGTCGCGCGCCGCTGGTGGAAGGACGCCGCATCGTGGCACTCCACGGGGAACGGACCGTTCGGCCTGTCGCCGCACGGCCTGGACGTCGTCGTCGCGGCGGTGTTCGAGGCGGTCGGGATGCACACACTGCACGCCGCGGTCCAGCGGGGCAGCACGGAGGCGAACTGCCGGCACAGCGGCCCTGCCCGGGCTTTCGAGGCGCGCCTGTGGGAGGTGGCGTACCGCATCCGCACCGAGCCCCTGCCGTTCCTGCTGGCCACTCCCACCTGGGGCACCGGACTCCTGGAGGCCGACGAGCTGGTCGCCCGCCTCACCGAGTACCGCAGGCTCGACACCCGGCCGGGAGCGGCCGACTTCGCCCAGGCGCTCCTGCGCGTCCGCCGCGACGACCCGGCGACGGCGGCGGCAGCCGCGGCGCGGGCGCGGGCCCTCGGCAGTCCGGAGGGATACCGGCTGGCCCAGTGGCTCACCTCCGAGGCGTCCCCGCCGCCCGCGATCCGGCGGCGGACATCGGGCACCCGCGTCCTCGTCGAGATCGGTGAACTGGAGGAGATCCAGGGCCTGTTCCCTCCGGAGTTCCGGCTGCTGGGCCGCCCCTTCGCCCTGTCCAAGCACCGTTGGTACTGCCGGCACTGGGACACAGCGGACCGACAGCACTGGCTGGCCGTCGTCCCGGGGCGGCGGGAGCTTCTGGCGGCGCGCCTGCTGCACGACATCAGCACCGTCGCCGTGGACGAGAGCCGTGGCGGGGCCGCGGTCCTGCCGCTCCTCGCCGAGGCCGACGGCACGGCCGGCGAGGCGCTGCACCTGGCCGTCGCGTACGGCCTCGCGGCCCGTCACCCGGAGGACCGGCTCGCCGCCGTGGACGCCCTGCTGGTCCTCGCCGCGCGGGGACACCTGGACGCGGGGCGGCTCGGCTCGGATCTCGGGGAGCTGGTGGAGCGGGGTGCCTTGAAGCCGTCCCGGCTGGCGGAGTCGATACGGACGGCGGCGGCCACGGGTGCGCACTCCACCGTGTGGTCCGTGCTGCGCGTCCTGCTGCCGAGTCTGCTGTCCGGGCTCGCGGTGGACCCGTCGTCGGGCGCCGGTCCGGTGCGCGGGCTCGGCGACCTGCTGGCCGTCGCCGCCGACTGCGCCGAGAGGTCCGGGGCGCGCGGCGCTCTCGACCATCTGTCGCGGGCCGCCGAGCGGCGCGGCTCGTCCCGAGTGGTCGTGCAGGCGCGCCGCCTGAGGACGGCGCTGGCGCAGGAGGACGCCGCCTGACGGAGGGGCGCCCGGAGCCCGGATCCGCCCCCGCTCCGCCCCTGCACCGCGTGCGCGCGCTGACCGGGCCCGCACACCCGCGTGCACGTTCGAGGTAAAGATCCTCAAAAAAGAACTACAAAAGGGGCAGAGTGACACTTAACCGATCAGTCACAAAGCGTTCGTGATCACGCAACACCGTTCCTTCACAGTGTCGGTATGACTCCAGACATGTCTGATGTGACGCGTGCGAAGCACGGACGCCCCGTCCACCACTGGCGACGCGATGTCGTCGAACTCGCCGCGCTCTTCACGGCCGTGGCGGTCGCCGACGGTGTGGCCAACCTGATCGGGCACGGGCCGGACGGCCCCGCCCTGCTGGCGATCTCGGCGGTGCTCCTGGTCGCCACGGCCGGGTTCCACACATGGTGGGCACGCCGCCACGGTCACGCACCGCCGACGGGCGATACCGGCGCCCGGCCGCTCGCCGAACGGCGAGCGGCCGGGCCGTCCGACGAACAGGAGCAGCGCGAGGGGCCCGGCACGCCTGAGGCCGCCGGGGAGACCGTGCTGTGGCGCATGCGCACGACGGTCGAGGACACCCCGGGTTCGCTGGCCAGGCTGTGCGCCGCCCTCGCCCACCGACAGGTCGACATCCTGAGCCTGCAGACGCACCCCCTGGCGGACGGCACGGTGGACGAACTCCTGCTGCGCGCGCCCGCCGAGCTGGCCGCGTCCGAGATCACCCGTGACGTGGCACGGGCGGGCGGCACCGCCACCTGGATCGAGCGCGCGGACGCCCACGACCTCGTGGACGCACCGACCCGAGTGCTGGGACTGGCCACCCGTACCGCTCTCGATACTTCCGAACTCCCTCTCGCCCTGCGGCAGTTGCTCGGCCGCTGCACCATCCGCTCCCTGCCCGCCAAGTCGCCCCTCTCGGGACGGTCGGCGGAGGGAGCTCCCGTCGAGGGGGCGCTGGAGGGCACGGTGATGCGGCTGCGGGCGCCCGAGGGCGGAGTCATCACGGTGGAGCGGCCGTACCTGCCCTTCACCCCCACCGAGTTCGCGCGGGCGCGTGCGCTGGTGGAACTGGACGCGCGGCTCGGTCCGCGGGTCCCCGGCGGCAGGGACCTGCTGACGCTTCCGCAGGGCAACGCGATCACCGTGCGGCGCGCCGACATCTCCGACGTCGAGGCGGCCAAGGCGATGCACGAGCGCTGCTCGCCGCGCACGCTGGGCATGCGGTATCACGGCCCGGTCGGTGACGCCGACCGCTATCTCAACCACCTGCTCAGCCCCAGCTTCGGCCGCACCCTCGCCGTGCAGACGGCGTCGGGCCGGATCGTCGGACTCGGCCACCTCCTCTGGGACGGCGACGAGACGGAGGTCGCCCTCCTCGTCGAGGACGAGTGGCAGCGACGCGGCATCGGGACCGAACTGATCGGCCGCCTGGTGACGATGGCGGTGGAGGCAGGCTGCGAGAGCGTGTACGCCGTCACGCAGGCCTCCAACACCGGCATGGTCGCCGCGATGCGCAGTCTGGGACTCCCCCTCGACTACCAGATCGAGGAGGGCACCCTCGTCATCACCGCCCGTCTGGAGACGACGCCGCTGACGACGTCGCTGCTGCCGTACGAGCAGGGCGTCGGCGAGGGCCGGGAGCAGCAGGGGACGCGAGCGGTCCGGGGCTGACCCGGGAGCCGGTGAACGGGCGTGCCCGTTCACCGGCGGGGCGAAGGCGGCGGGCGGCACCCACGGGAGGACTCGCCGCCGCCTCGCCCGTCCCCGCGCCCAAGCCCCACCCGCACCCCCGAACCCCTCAGCCGCCGCTCGTGAACCCGAGCGCGCCGTCCAGGTCGGACCACAGGTCGTCGACGTCCTCCAGGCCCACCGACAGGCGCAGCAGCCGGTCGCTGACGCCCGCGTCATGGCGGTCCTCGGTGGGCACGATGCGGTGACTGATGGATGCCGGGTGCTGGATGAGGCTGTCCACACTGCCGAGGCTCACGGCCGGGGTGATGAGCCTGACCCCGGCGATGACGTCGTGCGGGTCGCCGTGCACCTCGAACGCGATCATGGCGCCGCCGATGCGCGGGTAGTGGACGCGGGCCACGCGCGGGTCGTCGGCCAGCCGGCGGGCGAGTTCGGCGGCGTTCGAGGACGCGGCCCGGACCCGTACCGGCAGGGTCGACAGGCCGCGGAGCAGCAGATAGCCGGCCAGCGGGTGCAGGACGCCGCCCGTCGCGAACCGCACCTGGCGCAGCCCCCGGGCGAACTCCTCGTCGCACGCCACCACCCCGGCCATGACGTCGCCGTGTCCGCCGAGGTACTTGGTGGCGCTGTGCAGGACCAGCCGCGCGCCCAATTCGACGGGGCGTTGCAGCACGGGGGTGGCGAAGGTGTTGTCGGCGAGGAGCGGGACGGAACCGCAGGCGTGCGCGACGGCCCGGAGGTCGAGTTCGGCGAGCGTCGGGTTGGCGGGCGACTCGACCATGACGAGACCTGTGTCCGGACGCAGGGCGTCGGCGATTCCGGCCGGGTCGACCCAGGTGACCTCGGAGCCGAGGAGCCCCGCCGTGAGCAGGTGGTCGCTGCACCCGTACAGAGGCCGGACGGCGACGACATGGCGCAGGCCCATCGCGTTCCGTACCAGCAGCACGGCGCTGAGTGCGGCCATGCCGCTCGCGAACGCGACCGCGCTCTCGGTGCCTTCGAGGCGCGCGAGGGCCGTCTCGAAGCGGGCCACGGTCGGGTTGCCGAGGCGGCCGTAGACGGGCGGGCCTTCGGGTTCTGCGCCCTCGGCGGCGAACGCGTCGATGCGGGCCGCCTCCCCGCGACTGTCGTACGAGGGATAGGTGGTGGACAGGTCGATCGGTGCCGCGTGCAGGCCGAGGGCGGCCAGATCCTCCCGGCCGGCGTGCACGGCCTCGGTGGCGAGGGCCCGGGGGCGGGCGACGGAAGCGGCGCCGGTTCCCCGCCGGTCGTCGCGGGCGTCGGCGTCGTACGCGTCTGCGGTGTCGTACACAACGGAGTCCATGGGAGGAAGCCTGAACACCCGACGGGGTTCGGGCGCCGCATCCCGTGTTACGTTCGCGCCATGGCCGATTCCGTCGTACTCGATCCGGTCGATCTTCATCTGCTGCGGCTGTTGCAGAACGACGCCCGGACGACGTACCGGGATCTCGCGGCGCAGGTGGGTGTCGCGCCCTCGACCTGCCTGGACCGCGTGACGCGGCTGCGGCGGGCGGGGGTGATTCTCGGCCATCAGCTGCGGCTGGACCCGGCGAAGCTGGGGCGGGGGCTCGAAGCCCTGCTGTCCGTGCAGGTCCGGCCGCACCGACGGGAGTTGGTGGGCCCGTTCGTGGACCGGATCAGGCTGCTGCCGGAGTCCCGGACCGTCTTCCACCTCACCGGCCCGGACGACTACCTCATCCACGTCGCGGTCGCGGACATGGCGGATCTTCAGCGGCTGGTGCTCGACGAGTTCACCTCCCAGCGCGAAGTGGCCCGCGTCGAGACGCGGTTGATCTTCCAGCAGTGGGACTGCGGACCGCTGCTGCCCCCGGCTCCGGCAGGGTCGTCACCGGCGGCGAAATCCGGTTGATGCGGTGACCGGACCGGCGGACCGGGGCTGACGCGGCGGCCGTCCCCGTACGAGGATGGCCGCATGTCACAGACGAAGAAGCCGCTGCCCCGCGAGGTCGCCGACGCGTACGTCGACGAGCTCACCGCCCTCGATCCGGTCCTCGGTACCTATCTCGGGGTTCCGGAGAGCTACGGCAGGCTCCCCGACACCTCGCCCGCCGGCCAGGAGGCCGTCGCCGAACTGGCGCGCGTCACACTCGCCCGGCTCGACGAGGCCGAGCGGCAGCCCGGAGCGGAGCGTGACATCGAGCGCCGCTGCGGCCGGCTGCTGCGAGAGCGGCTCACCGCCGAACTCGCCGTCCACGACGCCGGCGAGGGCCTGCGGGCGGTCGGTAACCTGCACACCCCGGTGCATTCGGTGCGGCAGGTCTTCACACTGACCCCGACCGGGACGGACGAGGACTGGGCCACCGTCGCCCAGCGGTTGCGGGCGGTACCGGCCGCGCTCACCGGCTACCGCGAGTCGCTCGCCCTCGGCCTGGACCGCAAGCTGTACGCGGCCCCGCGCCCGGCCGCCACGTTCATCGAACAGCTCACCGAGTGGTCGGACACGGACGGGCAGGGGCGCGGCTGGTTCGAGGACTTCGTCTCGGCGGGCCCGGCGTCGCTGCGCGAGGAGCTGGACACGGCGGCGCGGACCGCGACGGAGGCGCTGCTCTCCCTGCGGGACTGGATGCGCGACGTGTACGCGCCGACGATCGAGGGCGCGTCCGAGACGGTGGGCCGCGAACGGTACGCGCGGCTCGCGCGCTACTTCAACGGCACGGATCTCGACCTGGACGAGGCGTACGCGTACGGCTGGGCCGAGTACCACCGGCTTCTCGCCGAGATGAGGACGGAGGCCGAGAAGATCCTGCCCGGCGCGTCGACACCGTGGGTGGCGCTCGCGCACCTCGACGAGCACGGCCGGCACATCGAGGGGGTCGACGAGGTCCAGGCCTGGCTCCAGGGGCTGATGGACGAGGCGATCACGGCCCTGGACGGCACCCACTTCGAACTGGCCGAGCAGGTCAAGCGGGTGGAGTCGCGCATCGCCCCGCCCGGCAGCGCCGCCGCCCCGTACTACACGGCCCCCTCGCAGGACTTCTCGCGCCCGGGACGCACCTGGCTGCCCACGATGGGAGCGACCCGCTTCCCGGTCTACGATCTCGTGTCGACCTGGTACCACGAGGGCGTGCCCGGCCATCACCTGCAGCTCGCCCAGTGGGTGCACGTGGTCGATGACCTGTCCCGCTACCAGTCCGGCGTCGGCCGGGTCAGCGCCAACTGCGAGGGCTGGGCGCTGTACGCGGAGCGCCTGATGGACGAACTGGGGTTCCTCACGGACGCGGAGCAGCGGCTCGGCTACCTCGACGCGCAGATGATGCGGGCCGCCCGCGTCATCATCGACATCGGGATGCACCTGGGGCTGGAGATCCCGGCCGACTCGCCGTTCCACCCGGGCGAGCGCTGGACGCCGGACCTGGCGCAGGAGTTCTTCGGCGCGCACAGCAGTCGTCCCGCGGACTTCGTGGAGAGCGAGCTGACCCGCTACCTCACGATGCCCGGGCAGGCCATCGGTTACAAGATCGGCGAGCGCGCCTGGCTGCTGGGCCGCGAGAACGCGAAGCGGCGCCACGGTGACGCCTTCGACGCCAAGGCGTGGCACATGGCCGCCCTGTCGCTGGGGTCGCTCGGACTGGACGATCTGGTCGAGGAACTGTCCCGGCTCTGACCGCGGCGTGCGGAGCGGCCCTGCCGGCGAGGGCCGCTCCGCACCATGCGTCAGTGCGCGAGCCGACGCAGCTGGACGAGCCCCACCCACGTCTCGGGGCCCGGCTCGACATGGGCCGCGCGCACCCCGTACCGGCCCGGCGCGAGGGCCACCTTCAGGTGGTCGGTGCGCTCGGAGGCCGGGCCCGGCCACGCGGCGTCGAAGAGGACGACGGGGCCGGGCACGTTCCACTGCACCTCCGGATCCCACACGGCCGTCGCGAGGGCCGCCGGGACGACGGCGAGGAGTTCGTCCTCGGACTCGGCGGCGCTCCACCGTACGAAGACGCCGTGCTCGGGGAGGTAGGAGGTCGAGGCGGGTTCGTCGCCGAGGACCAGGGCCCTGGAGTCACCGACCGGTACGAGCCCGATGAAGCCCTCGACATCGCAGGCCCGGTCGTAGTCGGAGGACGACTCGTCGCCGTCCGCCCCCGACCAGAACGGCAGGACCGCTTCCGGGATCGCTATGAGCGGCCCGCCGCCCGACTCCACCCACTCGACCGCACCGGGCTCCGCGTATCTGACCATGGGCAGAAGCTACACGGCGCGCGCCGGCACCCGTTCGGCAGGCGCCCCGAAGCCGCCCGGTACCGCGCCGGTGAGGCCGTGAACTCCCAATTGGCGTCCCTCAGAACCTTGTTGGGACACTCAGCAACCGCAGTCGTCCGTGTCCACGGGTGACGTCAACGGGTCGGCGGCGCGGCGCTCCCGCCCCTGCCAGGTCTCGAACTCGAAGCCCTCGCGCGCCCAGTACTCGAAGCCACCGAGCATCTCCTTGACCTGATAGCCCAGTTCGGCGAGAGCGAGTGCCGCCCGGGTTCCGCCGTTGCAGCCGGGGCCCCAGCAGTACGTGACGACGGGTACGGACCGGTCCAGCAGGTGCCCGGCCTGACCGGGGATGAGAGCGGTCGGCAGGTGGACCGCGCCGGGAACGTGTCCCTGGTCCCAGGACGCGGTGGAGCGGGCGTCGAGAACGACGAATCCGGGGTCCTCGCCGGTGGAGAGGGCCGCCGCCACGTCGGACACGTCCGCGTGGAAGGCGAGGCTCGTCCCGAAGTAGGCCGCCGCGGCGGCCGGCGAGGCGGGCGCGACGCGCAGAACGGGGTTCGCCGGTGCGGCCTCCGGAGTCGCAGCGGTGTCGGTTGCCGTGTCGGCAGTGCTGCCGGCAGTGGTGACAGTCATGGTCTGGCCTTCCACCCGTGTCCCGTCGGCCCGGTGCCGCCGTCGCCACCCCGGTGCCTGTGCCGCACCGGTCCCGCGGGACTTCCTGACCAGAAATCTACGGTCGTCGATCGCCGTCCTGAAGCGGCGATCCACGGCATCGCTCTTGATCCGCCGGGGATTCGGCTGGTATTCATCAACAGTGACCGCGTATTCCCCGGACGCCACCGACTGGCGCATCCTCGACGTCCTCCAGCGGGAGGGCCGGGCCAGCTTCGCCGACCTGGCCCGTGCCGTCTCCATGTCCGCGAGCGCCGTCACCGAGCGGGTGCGGCGCCTGGAGGAGGCGGGCGTCATCCAGGGGTACGCGGCCGTCGTCGCGCCGGAGAGTCTGGGGATGCCGATCCTCGCCTTCGTGCGGCTCCGGTATCCGAACGGCAACTACAAACCGTTCCACGACCTCGTCGAGGCGACGCCCGAGATTCTCGAGGCGCATCATGTGACCGGCGACGACTGCTTCGTCATCAAGGTCGCGGCGCGTTCGATGACCCACCTGGAGACGGTGGCGGGCAGGATCGGCACGCTGGGCTCGGTGACGACGAGCGTCGTCTACTCCTCGCCGCTGCCCCGCCGCCCGCTGGGCCTCTGACGCCGACGCGGTGCACGCGGCCGGTCGGGCTGACGCGAACGGGCGTGGAAAGGCGCCGGGCCGGCGGGCAGGTGTCCGCCTCGGCGCAGGCCGCTGGGGTTGACGCACCCGGCGTCCCCGGCCTCACCACCCGGTGAGCGCCCCGCTCACCCCTCGCCGCCCCGCTGCCGTACGACCGACCCCGTCCTCCCCTTCACCACCTCCAGCTGGGCGTGGATCCGCCGGCGCAGGTCGGCGACATGGCTGACGATGCCGACGCTGCGGTCGCGCTCGCGCAGCGAGTCGAGGACGTCGAGGACCTCGTCGAGGGTCTGGTCGTCGAGACTGCCGAAGCCCTCGTCGATGAAGAGCGTGTCGAGCCGGACCCCGCCGGCCTCGTCGGTCACGACGTCCGCGAGACCCAGGGCGAGGGCGAGGGAGGCGAAGAACGTCTCGCCGCCCGACAGGGTCGCCGTGTCACGCTCGCGTCCGGTCCACGCGTCCACGACGTGCAGCCCGAGCCCGCTGCGGCCCCGGCCGGCCCGGTCGTCGGAGTGCACCAGGGTGTAGCGCCCGGAGGACATGCGCTGCAGCCGTACGGTCGCGGCGGCGGCGACCTGCTCCAGGCGGGCGGCGAGGACGTACGACTCCAGACGCATCCTGCGTTCGTTGTCCGCCGACGTGCCCGCGGCGAGACCGGCCAGCCCGGCCACCCGGTCGTACTCCGCGCGCAGCGGGGCGAGCCGGACCACTCCCCTGAGGGCCCGGGCGGAGAGGCCGTCCAGCTCCGTGCAGCGACGAGCCGCCGCGTCCTGCGTCGAGGCTGCCTCCCGCAGGCGGCGGTCGGCGGCTTCGGCGGCCCGCTCGGCGGCGGGCAGCTCAGCGGGCGGGCGGCGGGCGGCGTCCGCGGTGTCGGCCTCGGCGAGCACGGCACGGACCGCCGACTCCTCGAACTGCCATGCGTCGAGCCTTCGTTGGAGGTCGCGGTGGGCCTCGTCGTCGAGCAGCGCGTCGGCTGCGGCCCGAGGGGTCTCGAACCCGACGCGGAAGGCGGCGTCGGCGAGGCGCGCGTCGGCGTCCTTCAGTCGCTGCGCGGTGTCCTCGAACGCGCGGGCGCAGTCGGCCGCCTCGGTGAGGAGCGCGGCCTGCCGCTCCAGCTGGGCGGCCCGCACGGCCACGCTCACGGCGGCAGCACGCGCCTGCTCCAACTCCTCTTCCAGTGCGACCTTCTCGCGGTCGAGGGCGTCCCTGAGCGAGGCGCGTGAGGCGACCCGGCGGGAGGCTTCCTGCTGGGAGGCCAGCCGCTGCCGGTGCTCCCGCTCGGCCTGTTCGCGCGCCTCGCGAGCCGCGTGCAGCCCGGAGGCCGCTCTGCGCGCCTGGTCGAGGTGCCGCTCCAGTTCCTCTGCCTCTTCGGCGAGTTGCCCGGTCGGCGCGTCTCCGGCCTCGGCCGTGGCGGCGGCCAGGGCCTCGCGGACGACACCGAGGCGCCGCTCCGCCTCGGCCCGCTCCTCGTCGGCGCGCTGGTAGGCGGCGAGGGCACGCTCCTCCGTCTCGCGGTCGACGTGTCCCGCGATCTTCCGCGCGGGGGCGGGGTGTTCGGTGGCACCGCAGACGGCGCAGGCCTCCCCCTCGACGAGGCCGGCCGCGAGTTCGGCGGCGATGCCCTGGAGGCGCTGCTCCTTCAGGTCGAGCCACCGGGTGCGGGCCTCGGTGGCCGTCTCGCGCGCGGTGAGGGTCCGCTCGTGGGCGTCCTCGGTGTCCCGGGCGAACGCGTCGCGCGCGCGGGCGGCACCGAGCCGCTTGATCGCGGGGTCGCGCCGCAGGCCGAGCTGTTCTGCGCGGGAGGCGGCGTCCTGCGCGGCTTCGATCCGCGTCTCGATGTCCGCGCGCAGGTTCTCCCAGTCGGCCAGCCAGCTCTCGGTGTCCTGGAGGACGTCCTCGTCGGCCCGCTCCTGGCGGTCCAGGTCGGTGCGCTCCGTGCCGAGCTCGGTGAGGCGGCGCTCGGCGCGGCGTGCCGACGCGAGGCCGCCGAGCTCCTCGGCGGCCTTGCGTGCGGCGGCGGCCAGCCCCGGGGCTCCGGCCCCGGCGAAGGTCTCCGGCAGATCCGCCCGCGCGCGGGTCTCCGCGTCGGCCGCCCGCCGGTGCTCGGCCTCGGCCGCCTCGCGCAGGTCGAGCGCGGGAGCGACGGCCTCGGCCTTGCGGGCGCGCTCCATCCGCGTCCGGGCGTCGCGGTGGGCTTCGGCGCGGTCCTCCAGGCGTGCGGCCCGCTCCCGTGCTTCGGTGAACCGGCGCTGCAGCCGGTCCACTTCACGTACCTCGTCCAGTGCACGGTCCGCCGCCGCCTGCGCCGACTCGGCGGCCCGGCGCGCGCAGTGGGCGATGGTCGAGCGCTCGCGCGCGGCGCTGCGGGCCACCGCCGCCCAGGCGAGCACGGACTCGGCGAGACCCGGATCCCCCGGGGCCAGGTCGGGGAACGGAATCTCGGTGATGTCCCCGGCCTCCTGGTGCATGCGGTGCGCGTCGGCGAGCAGCGCGGCGTCACCGGACCGCACCTCGGCCTCGGTGGCCCGGCGCCGCTCGGCGAGGCGCTTCTCCACCTCCGCGAACCGGTGGGTGTCGAAGAGCCGGCCGAGCAGCTTGCCGCGGGCCTCGGCGTCGGCACGCAGGAAACGCGCGAAGTCTCCCTGGGGCAGCAGCACGACCTGGCAGAACTGCTCACGGCTCATGCCGAGCAGTTGGGTGATCTCCTCGCCGATCTCCTGGTGGGAGCGGCTGAGGTCCGTCCACGCGCCGGCGGCGGAGTCGTAGGCGCGCAGCCAGCTCTGCGCCTTCTCGGTCGTGGTGCCGGTGCCGCGCTTCTTGGGGCGTGCCCAGGGCGGTTGCCGGGTGACCTCCAGGCGCCTTCCGGCGACGGTGAGTTCGACGCGGACCTCGGTGCGGGTGGCGGGGGCCGCGTGGTCGCTGCGCAGGCCGAGGCCCTGACCGCTCTGCCGGGCGCCGGGGACCGCGCCGTACAGCGCGAAGCAGACGGCGTCGAGCACGGAGGTCTTGCCGGCGCCCGTCGGGCCGTGCAGCAGGAAGAGTCCGGCGGCGGACAGCTCGTCGAAGTCGACCCGCTGGGTGCCGCCGAAGGGGCCGAAGGCGGTGATGTCCAGGCGGTGCAGCCTCATCGGGTCCTCTCGGTGTCCGGGCGTGCGGTCGCAGGGGGGTGCGGCGGGCGGGATGTCACCGGGCGGTCTCCCGTACGGTCTCGTCGGCGCGGACGGCGTCGAACGCGTCCCGCAGCACGGCCTGTTCGCTGGGGTCGGGGCCCGCCCCGCGCACGTGCGCGACGAAGTCCTCGGCGATCTCCTGCTCACTGCGGCCGGCGAGGCGCCGCGCGTACGAGACGTCGGGGTCCTGTGGAGCGCGCTCGGGGTCGAAGACGAGGCTGAGCGTGTGCGGGAAGCGCTCGGTCAGGCGGGCCATGGGATCGGCGGGCCGCACCGGGTCGGTGAGGGTGGCCTCGACCCAGGCGTCCTCGTGACGCGCGAGGCCGGGGTCGGCGAGCAGGTCCTCCAGGTGGCCGCGGACGCGGGCGAGGCCGCGTGGCACGGGGCAGTCGATCCGCTCCGCGTCCAGGGAGCCGTCGGGCCCGAGGTCCACCAGCCACATGGTCTTGCGGTGGTCGGCCTCCGAGAAGGAGTACGGCAGGGGCGAGCCCGAGTAGCGCACACGCTCGCTGATGGTCTGGCTGCCGTGCAGGTGGCCGAGGGCGGTGTAGTCGACGCCGTCGAAGACCCCTGCGGGCACGGAGGCGACCCCGCCGACGGTGATGTCCCGCTCGCTGTCGCTCACCGCGCCGCCGGTGACAAAGGCGTGGGCGAGGACGACGGAGCGGGTGCCCGGCGGGCGCGTGGCGAGGTCGGCGCGGACCCGGTCCATGGCGGCGGCCAGCACGGCTTCGTGGCCCGGCTTGTCCACGCCGAACTCGTCCTTCACGAGGGCCGGTTCGAGGTAGGGCAGGCCGTAGAAGGCGATGTCGCCGTGGCCGTCGGTGAGCACCACGGGTGTGCCGCAGGCCGTGGCGTCGGTCCGCAGGTGGATGCCCGCCCGGTCGATGAGCCCGGCACCGACACCGAGGCGTCGCGCGGAGTCGTGGTTGCCGGAGATCATGATCGTGGGCACGCCGAGGTCGGCCAGCCGGTGCAGCGCGTCATCGAAGAGCTGGACGGCGGCGAGCGGCGGGACGGCACGGTCGTACACGTCTCCCGAGACGACCACGGCGTCCGCCTCGCGCTCGCGGGCGGTGTCGACGAGATGGCCGATGAACCCGGCCTGGGCGTCGAGCATGTTCACCCGGTGGAACGCCCGGCCCAGATGCCAGTCGGAAGTGTGCAGGAGCCTCATGATCCCCGAAGGGTAACGGCCGGGTCTGACATCACGGGCGGTTACTCCCGTATCAGCCCGTCATGACCGCAGGGGAGTTGACCGTTTCGTCCGGTTCGCGCCGCCTGTCACACGTCCCGGTCGGCCTCTCCGCCCGTGTCACACGTCTCCGTAGGCCTCTCCGCCCAGCTCGAACCCGGCCGTCCCCGCCGTGGTGTCGGCCAGCCAGGCGCGGAACGCGTCCACGTCGGCGTCCGGCAGCCCGATCTCGATGGTGACCGCCTCGCCGTAACGAACATCACGCACCTCGCGCCCGGTGGAGCGGAGATCGTTCTCTACCTTGCCGGCCCGCTGGTGGTCGACGGTGACGGTCGCCAGCCGGAACCGGCGCCGGGTGATGGTGCCCAGTTCGTCCAGCGCCTCGCCCACCGAGCCGCCGTACGCCCTGATCAGTCCACCGGCGCCGAGCTTGATCCCGCCGTAGTAGCGGGTGACGACGGCGACGACGTACCGCATGTCGCGGCGCAGCAGCATCTGGAGCATGGGGACGCCCGCGGTGCCGCCCGGTTCGCCGTCGTCGCTCGCCTTCTGCACGGCCGCGTCGGCTCCGATGACGTAGGCGGAGCAGTTGTGGCTCGCGTCGGCGTGCCGCTTGCGGACGGCGGCGATGAAGTCCTGGGCCTCCTGCTCGGTGGCGGCCGGGGCGAGGGCGCACAGGAAGCGGGAGCGGTTGATCTCGGTCTCGTGCACACCCGCGCGGGCCACGGTGCGGTACTCGTCCAGCATCGTCCCAGCGTATGCGCTGTACGCGCGCGTGCCCGACGGCGGTGCCCGCCCGACCGGAACCGGGGGGGCGCGGGGGGGCGGCGACCGGCCGGCGCGGCGGATCAGGCCTTCTTGCCGCGTGGCACGGTGACGTCCGTCAGGAGTGCCGTGCCGGGTGCCAGTTCGTGCCACCCCGCGCCGTGCCAGACGAGGACCGCGACGGCCGACGTCGGGTACTTCGTCCTGACCTGGTCGAGTGTGTCGTCGAATCCGTCACCGGCGAGTGTGAGGATCAGTTCCTCCAGCCCGGGGTTGTGTCCGATC
Source organism: Streptomyces sp. M41(2017) (assembly GCF_002078175.1). Taxonomy (GTDB): domain Bacteria; phylum Actinomycetota; class Actinomycetes; order Streptomycetales; family Streptomycetaceae; genus Streptomyces. Next base: position 1,524,929 of record NZ_MWFK01000002.1, read on the forward strand.
AGCAGCAACGTCCGCACCCCTTCGGGGACTTCGCGTACCGCTTCGAGTAGCTCGGGTACGTCCGCCGCGTACAGCCGTTCGTCGACCCGTACCGGCGGCGGCGTGCCCCACTGGTCGGCCGCGAGTTCCCAGGTCCGGCGGGCGCGCACGGCGGTGGAGCAGAGCGCGAGGTCGGGGATCCAGTCGGCTTCGGCCAGCGCGCGTCCGGCCGCGGGCGCGTCCCGCAGTCCGCGCGGCGCGAGAGGGCGCTCGTGGTCGGGGACTCCGGCCGGGTAGGCGGACTTCGCGTGCCGCAGTACGACGAGCCTGCGCCGCGGGCCCGCCTGGGCGCGCCGGTTCACCACGCCGAACCGATCTCGCGGGTGAGTTCCAGGCCGAGCAGCCGGTCGGCGTAGGCGTAGGACTCGAAGCGCGCTCCCTCCGCGAGGTCCGACGTCTCGATCCACCCCAGCACGTCCAGGACGGCGGGGACGTCCAGGTCGTCCTCCCAGGCGGTGCGCAGCCGCAGGCGTACGTCGTCGGGGACGGCCTTGGACGGCCGGGTGGCCCAGTGAGCGACGGCGGCACGCCGGCGCTCGAGGGTGCTCTCGGCGTCCGCCAGGGCCGCCGCGTCGAGACGGAGGGGCCGGTCCCTGGGAGGTGCGAGCAGTGCCAGGCGCAGGACGGTGGGGTCGGCGGGTGCGGGAACCGGGCCGCCGCCGGTGTCGACCGGCGCCACCTCGAAGCGGACGGCGTCCGTCGCCGTTCCGCCCGCGGCGCACACCTCGACCGTCTGGGTGGCCACCGGTCCCGTCCCCGTGTCGTGATGCTCCTCGAAGGGCCGGATACCGAGTCCGGCAGCGCTCTCCCTCAGTCCGTCCGCGTGGGCAGGATCCTCGACCGACGTCAGGGTCGACCACACGGGATTGCCGCCGACCTCCAGGGCCCGCACCAGGACGTCGGCGCAGACCAGCACCCGCAGCGCCGTGGCGTCGAACGCGTCCACGCGCGCGTGGACCCGGACCAGACCGCGGCGGGCGCGGGCGGCGTCGATGAGTTCGCCCGTACGGGCGTCGAGGATACGGAGCACGGGCTGAGCCTAGGCCGGTGGGCGGCCGGGCGCGGGGAGGTCGGCGCCATTCCGGACGGGCGCTCCCGCCCGCGCGCCCCCGGGTGGCCCGGTCGCGCCGACTTCGCCGGTTCTCCGCCCTCCCGGCGGCGACGCCGTCGAACGACCCGGAACCGGCGGGAATCACCGCGTGACGCGAGCCGTTGTGCCTGGTGGGCGGCCGGATGGCCGAGCATCCATGTCAGGGACCACGAGGAGGCCGAGCGTGTACGGCGACCAGGCAACGATCCGCAAGATCCTCACCGAGCTGGGCGACACCTGGGCGATCGTCGGGCTCTCCTCGAACCAGCATCGCGCGGCCTACGGCGTGGCCGACGTCCTCCAGCGCTTCGGCAAGCGGATCGTGCCGGTGCACCCCAAGGCGGAGACGGTCCACGGGGAGAAGGGGTACGCGTCGCTGGCGGACATCCCCTTCGAGGTCGACGTCGTCGACGTCTTCGTCAACAGCGGGCTGGCCGGTCCGGTCGCGGACGAGGCCGTCACCATCGGAGCCAAGGGCGTGTGGTTCCAGCTGGACGTGATCGACGAGGGCGCCTACGAACGGACGCGCGCCGCGGGGCTCGACATGGTGATGGACCGCTGCCCCGCGATCGAGATCCCGCGTCTCGGCTGAATCGGCGGGCACGACGCCCCGGCACCGTCCGGACGGCCCTGCGCGCAAACGCCGTTGACGGCGGGCCGCGCGCGCGGGTTTCCTGCTCCGGTGCCCACACTGCGTATCGAGAAGCCCGACGACGACGCCCGTCTCACGGACTGGCAGCACGTCCACAACGTGATCGTGCCGCCCGCCGCCCTGTCGCTCGACGACGTGCGCGAGCGGGTCCGGCGCTACCGTCTGGAGGTCGCGTACGCGGGTGACGTCCTGGTGGGCTGCACGACCGTGCGCCCGCCGGCCGGGGACGGCGGGACCGCGACCGTCATCGCGCGCGTGCTGGCCGAGCACCGCGGACAGGGCTTCGGCGAGGAGCTGTACGCGCACGGCCTGGCCGAGGCCCGGGCGCTGGGTGCCGAGACGATCGAGACGGTGGTGCTCGCGGCCAACGAGGCGGGCCTGCGCTTCGCCCGACGCCACGGGTTCGTGGAGTTCGACCGGTACGTCCTGCCGGGCGAGACGGCGGAGTGGGTCGATCTGCGCCTGGCCCAGGGCCCGTTCCCCGCCTTCACCCCGCCCCTTCCTCCCGCAGACAGGTCCGGCAGGTCCGGAGCGTCCTGATGCGACCCCTTCCGCTCACTCCTGGCGGCCGAGGAAACCCTCGACCGTGTCCGTGAAGAGTCGCGGTTCGTCGAGCCAGGGGAAGTGGCCGGCCCCCGGCAGGACGGCCGACTCGGCCCGCGCGAAGAGGTCCGCGACGGTCGCGGCGACGCGTGGCAGAGGGCCGCTGTCCAGGGCGCCCGCGACGAGCAGCACCCGCACGTCCCAGGCGGCCACGACGGCCCGGGCCGCCGCGGGCCGGAAGGCGTCCGGTGTCGCGTAGCGGTCGGCGGCCTCCTCGTTCGTCTGGTCGAGGTCGGTCGCCGCGTGGGCGCGTGCGGCCGCGTCCCAACGGCCGTAGAAGAACGGGGCGGCCGCGTCGAAGTCGGCATCGCCGGCGGTGCCGGCCCAGATCCGTCCGTAGGCAGCGTGCGCACCCTCGAACCACGGTTCCCCCGCGCGGAGCGCCGCCCCCTCCGCCCGGTGCTCCGGCGTGAAGTCGACACCGAGGGCCCGGGCCCGAGCGGTGACGAGGGTGAGGGAGCGGACGCGGTCGGGGTGCCGGACGGCGTACAGCAGGGCCAGGTCGCCGCCCGCCGAGTGGGCGAGCAGATCGACCCGGTCGAGTCCGAGGTGCTGCCGGAACGCCTCCACGTCGTCGGCCTGGCGGTCGCAGCGGTACGTCGCCGGGTCGGCCGGACGGTCCGAGGCGCCGGTGCCCCGCAGGTCGAGCAGGCAGAGCCGGCGGTGACGGGCCAGCCCTCCGAGGTCGCCGAGGTAGGCGGAGGCGCGCATCGGCCCACCGGGCAGACAGAGCAGCGGCGGGCCCTCGCCCCTGCCGTGGTGGGCGAGTCGGGTTCCGTCGGATGCGGCGAAGGTCGGCATGGCCGTCATCCTGAACAGTTCGTCCGCTGCCGGGCAAGCGCTGTGACGGACCATCAGGGACGTCCGTGTGGCCGGGCGCCGTCCGATACGTCGTGAACACACGTCCATCTCGACTCGGCCATGCGTGCGCTTTGCCTCCGGTTCGCCCGGCGTACGCCTCCGATTGCTTTCATCGAGGGATGGACCACATCACGTTCCTCGTGGCGGTCGTCATCGTCACGGCTCTGGCCTTCGATTTCACCAACGGGTTCCATGACACGGCGAACGCGATGGCCACGTCCATCGCCACCGGCGCCCTCAGGCCCAGAACGGCCGTCCTCATCAGTGGTGTTCTGAACGTGGGCGGGGCGTTCCTGTCCACCGAGGTCGCCAGGACCATCTCCGGTGGGATCGTCGACGACACCCTCGTGACCCCCGGCATGATCTTCGCGGGCCTGGTCGGGGCGATCCTCTGGAATCTGCTGACGTGGCTGCTCGGGCTTCCGTCCAGTTCCTCGCACGCCCTGTTCGGCGGGCTCATCGGCGCGGTGTGGGTCGGCGCGGGTACGAAGGGCGTCCACTTCGACAAGGTGCTGGAGAAGATCCTGATCCCGGCGGTGGCCTCGCCGGTCGTCGCGGGCGTCGCCGCGCTCCTGGCCACCTACCTGGCGTACCGGATCACCGCCCGGGCCCGCGAGAAGTCGGTGACGAAGGGCTTCCGGCTCGGCCAGATCGCCTCCGCCTCGCTGGTGTCGCTGGCGCACGGGACGAACGACGCGCAGAAGACGATGGGCGTCGTCACGCTGACCCTGATCTCGTCGGGCGCGCTCGGCCACGACGCCGGCCCGCCGGTCTGGGTCATCGCGTCGGCGGGCCTCGCGATCGGTCTGGGCACCTACATCGGCGGCTGGCGGATCATCCGGACGATGGGCAAGGGACTCACGGACATCCAGTCACCCCAGGGCTTCGCGGCCGAGGCCGCCTCCACGACCGTGATCCTGACCTCGGCCCACCTCGGTTTCGCGCTGTCCACCACGCAGGTCTGCTCGGGGGGCATTCTCGGCGCCGGACTGGGAAGGCGGCTGGCCGAGGTGCGCTGGGGCACCGCGGGCCGGATGGCGGTCGCCTGGCTGGTGACCCTGCCGGCCGCCGCGCTGGTCGGCGGTGTGTCGGCGAGTGTGGTGAAGCACGGCGGAACGTTCGGCACCGTGGTGATCGCGCTCGTCGCGGTGGCCGTCGCGTCGTTCATCGTCGCCGCCTCACGCCGCAATCCGGTGCACGCATCGAACGTGAACGACGATCACCAGGTCACCGTCCGCACGGCCGCGCCGGCCGGCGTCGGCTCGGCCGCCTGAGTCAGGGAGAGTTCCGGACATGCATCTCGACTGGACCGCACTCGGCGAGGTCGCCGCGGTGAGCACGGGAGTCACCGTGGCCGTGGTCGTCGTCTTCGCCCTCGGTGTGCTCGGGCTCGCCCGCGTCGAGGCGGCCCGTGAAGGCGCCGCCGACACGGGCGCTTCCGGCGGCGCCCTGGGGATCACTCAGGCAGGGCTCTGCTTCCTGGCCTGCGCGGCCGTGGTGGCGTACGGGATCTATCTGATCGTGCCGCAGTTCCACTGACTCGGCGGGAAGAACCCGGTCGACGGGGAACGCGCGGGACGCGAAGGGGAGGGCCGGATGACGGAACTGCTGGCAGGCATGCGGGTCGACTACACCGACCACGACGACCCGGTGCTGATCCGGCCGGACGGAAGCACGGTCGACACCTGGCGGGAGAACTACCCGTACGAACAGCGGATGGAGCGCAAGGAGTACGAGTGGCACAAGCGGCTCCAGCAGATAGAACTGCTGAAGCTGCAGAGCTGGATCAAGGAGACGGGACGGCGGCTCGTCATCGTCTTCGAGGGGCGTGACGCGGCCGGCAAGGGCGGCACGATCAAACGCTTCACCGAACACCTCAATCCGCGCGGCGCCCGCGTCGTGGCCCTGGAGAAACCCACCGAGCGGGAACGCGGTCAGTGGTACTTCCAGCGGTACGTCGAGCATCTGCCGACGGCGGGCGAGATCGTGATGTTCGACCGGTCCTGGTACAACCGGGCCGGTGTGGAGCGGGTGATGGGCTTCTGCAGCGACGACGAGTACCGGCGCTTCATGCGGCAGGCGCCCGCGTTCGAGCGCATGCTCGTCGACGACGGGGTGGACCTGATCAAGTTCTGGTTCTCGGTCTCGCAGGGCGAGCAGCGCACCCGTTTCACGATCCGCCAGGTCGACCCGGTGCGGCAGTGGAAGCTCAGTCCGATGGACCTGGCCTCGCTGGACCGCTGGGACGACTACACGGCGGCCAAGGTCGCCATGTTCCGCGAGACGGACACCGAACAGGCGCCGTGGACGGTGGTGAAGAGCAACGACAAGAAGCGGGCCCGCGTCGACGCCATGCGCAGTGTGCTGGCCCGCTTCGCCTACGCGGACAAGGACGAGGAGGTCGTCGGGCTGCCCGACCCGAGCATCGTGGGCGCGGCGGCCAACCTGATGGAGGAGGGCGAGGACGACACGATGCCCTCGGCTGGACCCGCGGGGGCCTGAGTCCCGCTCGGCGGGTCCCGCGGGGTCCGAAGTCGCGGGCCGGAGCGTGGACTCAGTCGTGCGCGGGACGGTCGGACAGCCGGTGGTCGGCCAGGCTCAGCGCCTCGTCGACCACCCGGCGCAGATGGCCGTCGCCGAGCGAGTAGATCACCCTGCGGCCGTCCTTCCTGGTGTTCACCAGCCCGGCGAGACGGAGCCGGGCCAGGTGCTGGCTGACTGCGGGGCGGGCCGCCCCGCAGCCCTCGGTCAGCGTGCCGACGTCCGCCTCGCCGTCGGCCAGCGCGTGCAGCAGCGCCAGGCGGGTGCGGTCGCCGAGCAGGGCGAGGAGTTCGGCCGCGAGCGCGAACTGCTCCTCGCCGGGACTGCGCGGATGCGTACCGTGCGCAGGTGACAGGTGCATGCGTGCGCTCATACGCACATAATGGCGTCGTGGGCGCCCGCGCGTCCACTCCCGCGCACCGGAAGGGGACGCCCGTGCACGACCGGCACCATCACGAGGACGGCCACCACGACGAGCACGGCTCCGGCCTTCATCGTCCCGCGCCGGGCGAGCCCGACCGGGCCGAGCACCGGCATCCGCACGGCGAGCACGGCCGGACCGAGCACGCCGCCTCGCCCGCCCACCCGCACGCGCACCCGCACCCGCACCCGCACCCGCACGGCGATCACGAGCACGCCGCCCACCATCACCCGGCCGGCGACCCGCCTCCCGGCCTGATCCGCCGGCTCCGCCATCGACTCGCCCCGCACTCCCACGACACGGCCGACCGTGTCGACGCCGCGCTGGAGTCGTCGGCCCGGGGCATGCGCGCGTTGTGGGCGTCCCTGGCCGTCCTCGGGACAACGGCCTTGGTCCAGGCGGTCGTCGTGGCACTGTCGGGATCGGTGGCCCTGCTCGGCGACACCGTGCACAACGCGGCCGACGCGCTGACGGCCGTACCGCTCGGGATCGCGTTCGTGCTGGGCCGTCGCGCGGCGACCCGGCGTTTCACCTACGGCTACGGTCGGGCGGAGGATCTCGCGGGCGTCGTGATCGTGCTGACGATCGCCGCGTCCGCCTGTTTCGCGGCCTGGGCGGCGGTCGGCCGCCTCCTCGATCCGCACCCCGTCCGGCATCTTCCGGTGGTGGCGGTCGCCGCGCTCATCGGCTTCGCCGGGAACGAGTGGGTAGCCCGGCACCGGATCCGGGTGGGCCGCGAGATCGGCTCCGCCGCGCTGGTGGCGGACGGACTCCACGCCCGCACCGACGCGTTCACCTCGCTCGCGGTGCTCGTGGGCGCGGGCGGCTCGGCCCTGGGCCGGCAACTCGCCGACCCTCTGGTGGGGTTGGCCATCACGGTGGCCATCCTGGTGGTGCTGCGGGATGCGGCCCGCGAGGTGTTCCGGCGCGTGATGGACGCCGTGGAGCCGGAGTTGGTGGACCGCGCCGAGCAGGCACTGCGGGACGTCGCGGGCGTGCGGGACGTGGGCGAGCTGCGGCTGCGCTGGATCGGCCACCGGCTGCGCGGGGAGGTCGCCGTGGTGGTGGACGGCGAGGTGACCGTACGCCGGGCCCACGCCATCGCCGTCGAGGCCGAGCACGCCCTGCTGCACGCGGTCCCGAAGCTGACCGCCGCGCTCGTGCACGCCGACCCGGCGCCGCTGCCCGGCGAGGCGGACCCGCACGGGCGGCTGGCCCATCACGTCACCGCCTGAACGAGGCCCGGCGGGGGCGGAGGCCGACCGCGGCCGCCGCTCCCCCGCCGCAGGGGTCAGGCGAGGCCCAGCCCCTCCAGTACGACCGCGTTCGGCAGTTCGGCGAACGCCGCTCCCGGCACCAGGAGCTTGCCGCGTCGGCGGCCGCTTCCCACGAGCACGTACGGCAGCGCGACGACGGCCGCGTCGACCAACACCGGCCAGTCGGCGGGGAGTCCGACGGGCGTGATGCCGCCGTACTCCATGCCGGTCTCGCCGGTCGCCGTGTCCATCGGGGCGAACGAGGCCTTGCGCGCCCCGAGTTGGCGGCGCACCACGCCGTTGACGTCGACGCGGGTGGCGGACAGGACGACACAGGCGGCCAGCGTCGTCTCACCGCCGCGTTTTCCGGCGACGACCACGCAGTTCGCGGACCGGTCGAGCAGTTCCTTGCCGTAGTGCTCGACGAAGGTGGCGGTGTCGGCCCAATCGGGGTTCGTGTCGACGTGGACGATCTGCTCGGCGGGGGTGGCCCCGCGCCAGCCGCGTACGGCGTCGGCGACGGGACGGGTGAGTTCGTCCAGGCAGTCGGGGGCGGGGACGGCGTGGTCGAAGTGTCCGATCGGTGCGCGCATGACCGCACGCTAACAGCGGTGCCCACCGGCCCGGCGGGGGCGTCCACCACGCGAGCAGGCGGCGCCGGGAGCCGTCTCGCCACCGGGCGGACGGCAGCCCGGACGCGCCGTCAGTGGACCAGCGGTACGGACACGGCCATCACCATGTCGACCGGCACCTCGCCCTTGTTGGCGTAGGTGTGCGGCGTGTTGGCCTCGAAGGACGCGCTCGCGCCCTCGGGAACGCGGTGTTCGACGCCGTCCACGGTCAGCGTCATCTCGCCCGCGAGGACGTGCACCAGCTCGACGGTGCCCGCCGGGTGCGGATCGGAGGGGCTGCCGTCGCCCGGCATGAGCCGCCAGTCCCACATCTCCAGCGGGCCGGGCGCCTCGGTTCCGGCCAGCAGCCGGTTGTAGCTGCCCGCGTCGGTGTGCCACAGGCGTACGGCCTGGTCGGCGGGGACGATCCTGACGCGGGGCCCCTGTTCGTAGTCCAGCAGAGTGGTGATGCTGACGCCGAGCGCGTCGCCGATCTTGACGACGGTGCCGAGGCTGGGGTTGGTCCGGGCCTGCTCGATCTGGATGAGCATGCCGCGGCTGACTCCGGCACGGGCGGCGAGCGCTTCCAGGGTGAAGCCGCGCTCGGCGCGCCAGCGTTTGACGTTGCGCCCCAGGGACTGAGTCAGCAGGTCGAGATCCGACACATTCCGTCCAATATTGTGAATGACAGAGTTCAATCAGGTGAACTATCGTGTGGTGCACCCGATCGTCCACCGAACTGTACTGCGAGGCCCCCCGTGACAGCACTCTTCGCCCTGGCCACCAGCCTCCTGTGGGGTCTGGCGGACTTCGGAGGAGGCCTGCTGACCCGCCGCACGCCCGCCCTCACGGTGGTGGTCGTCTCCCAGTCGATCGCGGCGGTGGTGCTCGGCGCGATCGTGCTCGTCACCGGCGCCTGGAGCGCGGCGGGACCGCAGCTGTGGTTCGCGTTCGCGGCGGGCCTCGTCGGTCCGGTCGCGCTGCTCTCCTTCTACAAGGCGCTCGCGCTCGGCCCGATGGGCGTGGTCTCCCCGCTGGGCTCGCTGGCCGTCGCCGTCCCGATCGGCGTGGGCCTCTTCCTCGGCGAGCGCCCCGGGCTGCTGCAGGTCGCGGGCATCGCGGTCGCCGTGTCCGGAGTCGTGCTCGCGGGCGGGCCCCAGCTGCGCGGAGCGCCCGTGCAGCGGCAGGCGATCCTCCTCACGCTGATCGCGGCCGCCGGGTTCGGCACGGTGTTCGCGCTCATCGCGGAGGCGTCCTCGTCGGTCACCGGACTGTTCCTGGCCCTGTTCGTGCAGCGCGTGACGAACGTCGCCACCGGCGGCGCGGCGCTGGCCGTCTCCGTGCGGCGCGGGGCGTCCGCGCTTCCCGAGGGCGGCTTCCCCTGGGCCTCCCTGCCCGCGCTCGCCTTCGTCGGCCTCGCCGACGTCGCGGCCAACGGCACGTACTCGGTGGCCGCCCAGCACGGCCCGGTGACCGTGGCCGCCGTCCTCGCCTCGCTCTATCCGGTGGTCACAGCCCTGGCAGCGCGCGGCCTCCTGCGGGAACGGCTACGTGCCGTGCAGGCCGCCGGTGCCGGACTCGCCCTGGTGGGCACGGTTCTGCTGGCGACGGGATGACCGCCGGGCCGGGCGGGGACCGGACGGTTCAGGACTCGGCGCGGACGTCCCCGCTCTGCACCGGCACGTCCGCGGAGGCGTCCGGCGTGTCGGGGTCCAGTGCGGCGAGGCGCGCGGCCGTCTCCTCGTCCAGCCCGGAGAGCGCCGACAACTGGTCCGGGGTCACCCCGTCGGGGATCGGCACCGGCGGCGGGGTCCGCAGCGGCGGCTGCCACCCTTCCACGGGGTCCCAGCGCCGGACGACGCGCGCGGGGGCTCCGGCCACCACACACCGGTCGGGCACCGTGCCCCGCACGACCGCGCCGGCGGCCACCACGACGTTCCTGCCGATCCGCGCCCCGGGCAGGATCACCGCCCCGGTCCCGATCCAGCAGCCGTCGCCGATCTCCACGGGCTCCATCCGGGGCCACTGCCGGCCGATGGGCTGGTGCGGATCGTCGTACGAGTGGTTCGTGGACGTGACGTACACGTAGGGCCCGAAGTAGCAGTCGCTGCCGATCGTGACGGTCGTGTCCGCGATGACGTGGCTGCCGCGGCCGAGCACGACGCCGTCGCCGACGCGCAGGATCGGATCGGGGCCGAGGTCGAGGTCGGGCATCAGCCCCGCGGTCAGCGTGACCTGTTCGGCGACGATGCAGTGCGAGCCGAGGTGGATCCAGGGCTCCCCGAAGACCGTGCCGAGCGGGAAGGCCAGGCGGGTGCTCGGCCCGATGGCTCCGAAGCGGAACCGTCCCGGATGTTCGGCCGTGACCGCGCCCGTGCGCTGCACCCAGGCCCAGCCCGCGTGGACGGCGCGCTGCGCGAGACGTCGCCGCCATGATGAGAACGTGTTCCTGCTCGTGGGCACCCGCTCACGGTACTCAGCGCGGGATACGCGAACGCCGTCGCACCGCTGTGATCTTCACCCCACCGAGGGCGCCGACGATGGCATACGGTGCCGGTGCGGCCGGTACCACCGGCCGCGCGACGACGACCGACGAGACGACGAGACGGTGACACGGTGACGACTCAGCAGGCGCTGATCAAGGGAATCGGCGGCAAGGACCCACAGGTCGACGAGGAGGCGTTCGTGTCGCCCACCTCGGTCGTCATCGGGGACGTCACGTTGCACGCGGGCGCGAGCGCCTGGTACGGCGCGGTGCTGCGGGCCGACTGCGGGCCGATCGTCATCGGCGCGGACAGCAACGTGCAGGACAACTGCAGCCTCCACGTCGACCCCGGTTTCCCCATCACCGTCGGGGAGCGGGTCTCCATCGGCCACAACGCCGTGCTGCACGGGGCGACCGTCGAGGACGACTGTCTGATCGGGATGGGCGCCACGGTGCTCAACGGCGCGGTGATCGGGGCCGGTTCGCTGGTCGCCGCGCAGGCGCTCGTACCGCAGGGCATGCAGGTCCCGCCGGGGTCGCTCGTCGCGGGTGTGCCCGCCAAGATCAGGCGCTCGCTGACCGACGAGGAGCGCGAGGGCATCACCCTGAACGGCACGCTGTACGTCGAACTGGCCAAGGCACACCGCGGGATCCACACGTGAGCGGTCCCGCCCGGGAGGCGGAGGGCTAGTCGGCGGGGACGGGCTCCGGCTCCGCCGACTCGTGCTCCGCCGCCGACTTCTGCGCCCGGCGGCGGACGATCAGCATCGAGCCGAGACCGATGAGCACCGCCAGGATCAGGCCGAGCCACGAGAAACGCTTCAGCCAGGCCTCGGCGACGACACCCACGTAGTAGATGACGGCGGTGGTGCCGCCCGCCCAGACGATGCCGCCGAGGACGTTGGCGATCAGGAACTTCCAGTACGGCATGTGCAGGACGCCCGCGAGCGGGCCGGCGAAGATCCGCAGCAGGGCGATGAACCGGCCGAAGAACACGGCCCACATGCCCCACTTCTGGAACGACCGTTCGGCGGTGGCCACATGGCCTTCGCTGAAGTGCCGGGGGAACTTCGCGCCGAGCCAGGCGAGCAGCGGGCGGCCGCCCTTGCGTCCGATCGCGTAGCCGATGGAGTCGCCCACGATCGCGCCGAGGCTGGCGCAGGCTCCGAGGATGACGGGGTTGATGCCGGTGTGCTGCGAGGAGAGCAGGGCCGCCGAGACGAGCACGATCTCCCCGGGCAACGGGATGCCCAGGCTCTCCACGCCGATGACCAGGGCCACGAGCGCGTAGATACTGACCGCGGGCACCGTCTCTAGCCACTCCTGGACGTGCAACGCCGGTTCCTCCCGTTGAGCTGTGCCTGACCCGGGCGGCTGCGTCTCGCTCGGTCACCCGGCGCGCGCTTCCCCCGGAGCGCACGCCCGGAAGCCTACCTGGTCGCTCCGGACCGGGGTCCGGTCGCGCGGGCCCGGCAGCCGCCCCCCGCCCATCGGCGCTGAGGGAGGGGCGGCACGGGAAGGGCAGGCGGTGGCCGCGGGGCCGGCGCGTGGCGCACCCGCTCCGGATCAGGCACGGACCTCCGCGGTGGTCCTGAGCCGCAGGTCGCGCGAGGAGGCCCCGACCCAGACGGTCCGGCGCCCCGTTCCGAGCACCCAGCCGTGCTTCTTCGTGTCCCAGGAGGAGAGGGTGCGTGCGGCCACCCGCACGGTGACCCGTCGCCGCTCCCCCGCACGCAGAACGAGCCGCTGGTAGCCGCCCAGCACCCGGACCGCCTGGTCGAGTTCGAGCCGGGGCGAGGGTCCGACGTAGACCTGCGCGACCTCGACGCCGTCGCGCAGCCCGGTGTTGCGCACGGTGAACTCGACCCGCAGCCCCCGCCGCTCCTGTCGGGCCCGGACGTCGTCGTAGGCGAAGGAGGTGTACGAGAGTCCGTGGCCGAACGGGAAGAGCGGGCGCACGCCCTCCGCGTCGTACCAGCGGTATCCGGCGTGGATGCCTTCGGAGTACTCCTCGGTGCCGTCGACGCCCGGGTAGCGGCGCGGGTCCCCGGCCACGGGGTGGTGGTCGTCGTCGACGGCGAAGGACTGGGTGAGCCGGCCTCCGGGATCGCAGTCGCCGAACAGGACGGCGGTGGTGGCCGCGGCGCCCTGCTGCCCCGGGTAGTACATCTGGAGCACGGCCGCGGTGCGGCGCAGCCACGGCATGGAGGTGGCGGACGAGGTGTTGAGGACGACGGTGGTGCGCGGGTTCGCCGCGGACACCGCCTCGATGAGGTGTTCCTGGTGCCCGGGGAGGGCGATGGTCGTGCGGTCCAGGCCCTCGGTGGCGTCCTCGTAGGCGAACAGGACGACGCTGTGCGCGGCCCGGGCGGCGCGGACCGCCTCGGCGACGTCCTGGGCGCGGGTCGCGCCGGTGCTGCGCCGCAGCCGGAAGACCTGCCCGGCGCTTCCGCCGTTGGCGGTGATCTTCAGCGTGTGCGCCCCCTTCCCGAGGTTCAGGGTCGCGCGCCGCACCGCCAGCCCGTCGGGGGCGGCGGAGACCAGGCCGCCGGAGAAGTACTCCCCGTAGCCGGGCGCCACGGGGAAGAGGTCCTGCCCGTCGAGCAGGACCTTGGGCCGTTCGCCCGAGTAGTGGATGACCAGGGTCCACTCGTCGGGCTCGGCGACGGTGAGGGTCCCCTCGTACGACCATGCCTGTCCCGCGGGCACCTGCTGGGCCCCCGTGGTGAGCGCCGGGCTCAGCGCGCTCGCGGGGACGGCCTTGCCGAACAGGTCCTCGCCCGGGGAGTAGGTGACGCGGGCACCGCGGCCCGCGCGGGCCCGGATGGCGTCGAGGGGGCTGTCGGCGTGGTCGGGCACCACGTGCGCGCTGCCGCCGCCGCTGACGAAGGGCAGCATGCCGGTGGGGCCGACGACGGCGATGTCGCGTGCCGCGGCGCCGGTGAGGGGCAACGCGTGGTGCTCGTTGCGGAGCAGGGTGGCTCCCGCCTTCGCGACCTCCAGGGCCACGGCCGCGCCCGCCTTCGCGTCGCGGGCGGGGCGGGCCGGAGCGCTTCCGTCGAGCAGGCCGAAGCGGTCCATGACTCCGAGGATCCGGCGCACGGCGCGGTCCATGTACGCCTCGGAGACAGTGCCGTTCCGGACCGCCGACCGCAGAGCCGCTCCGAAGTAGGTGCCGTCGGGCATCTCCATGTCGAGGCCCGCGGTGATCGCGGCGGCGGTGCTGTGGGCGGCGAACCAGTCGGTCATCACCCAGCCGTCGAAGCCCCACTGATCGCGCAGGACGCCGGTCAGGAGCGCCCGGTTCTCGCAGGCGTAGACGCCGTCGACCTTGTTGTAGGCGCCCATGACCGCGCCGGTGCCCGCGTCGACGGCGGCTTCGAAGCCGCGGAGTTCGACCTCGTGCAGGGTCTGTTCGTCCACGACGACGTCGACGGACTGGCGGTCCTTCTCCTGGTTGTTCAGGGCGAAGTGCTTGACGGTGGCGACGAGGCCCTCGCCCTGGATGCCGCGGATCTCGGCGGCGACCAGATCCGCGGCGAGCAGCGGGTCCTCGCTGAACGTCTCGAAGTTGCGGCCCGCGTACGGGGTGCGGATGAGGTTGACCATCGGGGAGAGCAGGACGTCCTGGCCGAGGGCGCGTCCTTCGTGTCCGATGACCCGGCCGTAGCGGTGGGCCAGTCCGGGATCGAAGGCGGAGGCCAGCAGCACGGGGGCGGGCAGGGCCGTCGCGTGCCGGGTGACCCGGACGCCGGCCGGGCCGTCGGCGAGCCGCAGGGAGGGGATGCCGAGCCGGGGGACGCCGGGGACGAAGCCGGCCTGGCCGAGGGACTCCGGGTCGGCAGCGCCGTGCAGCAGGGAGATCTTCTCGTCGAGCGTGAGTCTGCGGATCAGGCCCTCGACGCGCGGGCCCGCGGCCGTTCCGGGTGCCGCGTGGGCGCCGGGGACGAAGCCGGGAGCGGTGGCGGCCGCGGCGACCGCGACGGCGCCGCCCACCAGTCGCAGGGCCGATCGCCGGGAAAAGGTGTGGGACATGAGCCGTCACTCCTTCGGTGCGCGGACACGTCGTCGTGGTCCGCGTGTACCGGTGTCGGCGACCCTCGCGTTCGTTCCTCGAACGCGGTTGCGTGGAAGTCGACTTGACCGTCCGTCAGGCACCGTGGGTACGGCGCGAAAACTATGACCCGAGGTGACTCGTGTCAATGAAGTGAACAGAAACAGCGGGGAGTCGGACAAGAACCGAAGGAGTGCGGTCGCCGAGCGCACCCGTCCCCGGCGGGCCGGGACCCGGGACGTCAGACTCCGGGTGCGGACCCGGCGTCGTCGCGTGCCGCACGGGCGAGCAGACCCGCGACGACGACCGCGAGCATCTCGCGCAGGACGTCCGTGAAGTCGAGCCGCAGGGCGGCCAGTCGGGGATCGGCCTCGTAGGCGGCGAGCATCGCGGCGGAGGGCTGCGAGTGCGTCCAGGCCGCCCCGGCGACCATGATCGTCGCGGCGGCGAACCGGCCCGCGTCACCGTCGCCCAATTCGGGCACGTGCGTCTGCACCAGTCGGGCGAGCAGCCCGACGTTGGCGATCGCGGTGTGCTTGTACTCGGCGGCGACGACGGGCGAGACGTTCCGCTCGAGGACGGCCGCCTGCGCGCTGATCAGGTCGCACAGGACGGGTCGCGCCGCGAGGGACACCGCGAGCACCTCGGCCACCCGGTCGCCGCGCTCGGCCACGGTCGCGGCGTCGTCGACGGCCGCGCCGAGCTGCCCCTCCAGCCCCGCCAGCCACTCGCGCTCGGCGGCGTCGAGGAGTTCGAGCAGCACGGCCTCACGGGACTCGAAGTAGCGCAGCACGTTCGACTTCGCGAGCCCGACGCGACGGCTCAGCTCGTTGAGGCTCAGCCGGGCGACGGGCATCTCGGCCAGCATCGCGGCGGCCGTGTCGAGGATGGCCTGCTTGCGCACGGCGCGCTGTTCCTCGCTGCGGGCGCGCTGGAAGGACGTACTCATCACCCCAGACTACAGACCCCCGGTCTGTTGTTATCAGACCAGTGGTCTGCTACGTTCGGAAGAGAGAAGAGACCACTGGTCTTTTGAATCTGCCGAGGGAGTTCTCATGTACACCGTGCCGGACCGGACCGGGAAGCTCGTCGTGGTCACCGGAGCCAACAGCGGCACCGGCAAGGAGGCCACCCTGCGGCTCGCCGCCGCCGGAGCGCACGTGATCATGGCCGTCCGTACGGTCGCCAAGGGCGAGCGGGCCCGCGCCGAGATCCTCGCCCGCCATCCGCAGGCCCGGCTCGACGTGCGCCATGTCGATCTCGCCGACCTCGCGACGGTCGAGGCGTTCGCGGACGGGATCCTGGCCGACGGCACCCCGCTGGACCTGCTGGTCAACAACGCGGGCGTGATGGCACCGCCGACCCGGATGACCACGGCGGACGGGTTCGAGCTCCAGATGGGCAGCAACTTCCTCGGCCCGTTCGCGCTCACCGTGCGGCTGCTGCCGGCCCTGCTCGCCGCGGGCGCCCCGCGCGTCGCCACGATGAGCAGCGGCACCGCCAACTACGGCCGGATCGACTTCACGGACCTCCAGTGGGAGAGCCGTCGCTACAGCGCCAACCTGTCCTACGCCCAGTCGAAACTGGCCGACCTCATCCTGACCCGGCAGCTCGCGGCGATCGCCGCCGAGCGCGGCTGGAACCTGCTGAGCACCGGCGCCCACCCCGGCTACACGGTCACCAACCTCCAGACGGCGGGCGCGAGCCTCGGGCGGGACAAGCCGAAGCGGTCCCTGCTCAACGCGCTGGACTTCCTGCCCAAGCAGCAGGTCGAACAGGGCACCGAGCCGCTCCTGTACGCCGCCACCAGCCCCGACGCGGTGGCCGGCGGCTACTACGGTCCGGGCGGCCGGTTCGGGCTGGTCGGTCCGACGACCACGGCACGCGTCACCCGCCGGGCCCTCGACTCCGGGACCAACGCCCGTCTGTGGAGCGAGGCCGAACGACTCACCGGGGTCGCCCTGCCGGTCACCGCGGCCGGATCCGGGCCGACGGCCTGAGCCGCAGTGGGGCCCGGAACGACCGCGGGCCCCGATCGGCTCGTACGTCCCGATCAGGGCCCGGCGTGCACCGTGCGGCTCAGCTGTTGGGGCGGAGCGTCCACACCACGGTCATCTCGCCGGTCACCGCGCCGTCGGCGCGCTGGATCGCGATGGCGACCGGGAACTCGGGGCGCTGACCGGCGTCGAGTTCGGCCACGACCTCGGCGGCGGGCCGGCCGAGCGTCGCGGTGGCGGTGACGGGGCCCATCGCGAGCTTCTTGTACGCGATCTCGGCGCTCACGGCGAGCGGCACGGCGCGCGCGAGCTGGTCACCGAAGGCGGCCAGGACGATCGCCCCGCTGGCCGACTCCCCCAGCGTGAACATCGCACCCGCGTGCGGGCCGCCGACGTGGTTGTGGAAGTCGCCCTGGTCCGGGAGCGCCACGACGGCCTTCTCCGGAGAGGTCTCGACGAACTCGAGGTTCAGGGTCCGGGCCATCGGCACGGTCGCGGCGAGCATCTCGCCGATCGTCATCTGGTCTGCGCTCATGCCTCGATGTTACCCATGGGTAGCAAACATTGACCAGCCCGCCGCCCGTCGCCGGTTCGGGCGGGCGCGCCGGGTGCGCCGGCCCAGGAGACGCAGCCGCCGGTCGCAAGCCGGGACCAAAGGGGGCAAGTACGGTGGTGGCCCGCTCCTTTCGGGGACCGCCATGGCACTCGGGTCTCCGCCCCCTCTATCGTTACCGGCCATGTGGCCAGGACAGCAGCCGCCCGGGGGCGAGCAGAACCCGCAGGACCAGAACCCGTACCAGCAGCCGGGGTACCAGCAGCCGAATCCCTACCAGCAGCCCGGCTACCAGCAGCCGGGGCAGCAACCGGGGTACCAGCAGCCCGGCGCGCCGTACGGGCAGCCGCAGGGCGGACCGCAGTGGGGGGCTCCGACCGAGCCGCTCGGCGGACCCCTGCCGTCCGGCGGCAGCGGCGGCGGGGGCGGCGGGAACAAAACCAAGGTCACCGCGATCGTCGCGGCCTCCGCCGTGGTGATCGCCGCCGGGGTCACCGCGTTCCTCGTCCTGGGCGGCGGCGACAAGGACGACGACGCGGGCGGTGACGCGTCCAAGTCGCCCAAGGCGTCCGCCTCGACGTCGCCGAGCGCGAGCGGCGGCGGAAGCGACGACAACCCGCGCGGCGGCGACGAGGAGAAGGCGACGATCGCCGGCTGGAAGGTCGTGGTGAACCCGAAGTGGGGCACCGCCTTCGACGTTCCGGCGGACTGGAAGGTCGAGACGCCCGGCACCTTCATCGGCTTCGAGGACGAGAAGAAGGGCGACGGCTCCCCGTTCATCGGCATGTCCGCGCCCGCGTTCCTCAAGGAGAAGTGGTGCACGTCCGACGACGACAAGGACGGTCACGACAGTGACACGTCACTGGCCGCCGCGGGCACCAAGGGCCAGAGCGGTGCCAAGAACACGGCCGACGTGGCGCGCAACGACGCCGCCGTATGGGTCTTCGGCGGGTACACCGACCAGAAGGAGGCCTCGAAGAAGCTGCTGAAGGTCGGCAAGTCGGAGACGTACACCACGGCGTCGGGCGTCAAGGGCAGCGTCGCGACCACTTACTCCACGGGAGTCCCCAAGAAGGGCAAGTGCGACTCCGACGGCAAGGCGACCACGTTCGCCTTCAAGAACTCGGCGGGCGATTTCGTCTCGTGGACGTTCTACGGCGCCAAGGGTGTCAAGGAGGAGGTCCCCGACGCGACCGTGCGGAAGATCCTCAGCACGGTCCGGCTGCACGGGACGCCGACCGGCTCCTGAGGGCCGGGGTCCGGCTCCTGAGGCCCGGCGTCCGGCCCGGCGGGGCGCCCGGCGGGGCGTTCGCTCGACGCGGATGCAATCGGTTTGGCAAGTCGAGCGGCGGGCGGCGATAGTCACGGGGTGACCTCAGCCGCCGCCCTCCCCCGCCGCACCCGACGCCCTTCCTGGGCGGGACGGAACTACACCCTGCTGACCGCCGCCGCGGTCGTCACCAACCTGGGCAGCCAGGGCGCGCTCATCGCGGCGGCGTTCGCGGTGCTCGCCACCGGTGGCGACGGTGGCGACGTCGGTCTGGTCGCCGCGGCGCGGACGTTGCCGCTGGTCCTGTTCCTGCTCATCGGCGGTGCGGTCGCGGACCGGCTGCCGCGGCACCGGGTGATGGTCGCCGCCAACGTCCTCAACTGCGTCTCGCAGGGCGCCTTCGCGCTCCTGGTCCTCGGCGGTCACGCGCAGCTGTGGCAGATGATGCTGCTGTCCGCGCTCGGCGGCACCGGACAGGCGTTCTTCGGGCCCGCAGCCGAGGGCATGCTGATGTCCTCCGTGGAGGGTGAACAGGCCGGCCGCGCGTTCGCGGTGTTCCGGATGGCGATGCAGGGCGCGGGCCTCGGCGGAGCGGCCCTCGGCGGAGCGCTGGTGGCCGTGATCGGACCGGGCTGGGTGCTCGCGGTGGACGCTGTGGCGTTCGCCGTCGCCGGTGGCCTGCGTTCCTTCCTGGACGTCGGCCACATACCGCCACGCGCACCCGGAGCCGGTCTGCTCGCCGATCTGCGCGACGGCTGGCACGAGTTCGTCGGCCGCCCCTGGCTGTGGACGATCGTCGCGCAGTTCTCCGTCGTCGTCGCGGTGGTCGGCGCCGCGGACGCGGTCTACGGTCCGCTGGTCGCCCGCGACAGCCTCGGCGGGCCGGGGCCCTGGGGGCTGGCCCTCGGCGCGTTCGGCGCCGGAACCGTCGGCGGCGCCCTGCTCATGACCCGGTGGAAGCCCCGGCGGCTGCTGCTCGCCGGCACCCTCTGCGTCTTCCCGCTCGCGGCGCCCGCCGCGGCTCTCGCGGTCCCTGTCCCGGTGGGCCCGCTGTACGCGGTGATGTTCGTCAGCGGTCTGGCGATAGAGGTGTTCGGTGTCTCGTGGATGACCGCGCTGCACCAGGAGATCCCGGAGGAGAAGCTCTCCCGGGTGTCGGCCTACGACTGGTTCGGCTCGGTCGCCATGGTCCCGCTGGCCACCGCGCTCGCGGGCCCCGCCGAGCAGGCCTTCGGCCGCACGTCCGCGCTGTGGGGCTGCTCGGCGCTGGTCGTGGTGGTCACCGCGGCGGTGCTGTGCGTGCCGGAGGTACGGAACCTGACGCGGCGCACCCGGCAGGTGGCGCAGCGGACGCCGGTGTCCCCCGCCGACGGGGTCCCGCTGCTCGGCGCGGAGGGTGCCCAGGTGCCCGGCGGGACGCTCGCGTCAGCCGATGCCGAAGGATCCGCCGGGCGGCTCGGGTGACGGGACCGCGTCCTCGTCCCCGACGGGCGCGGCTCCGGCGACGAAACGCCTGAGCGCGGCGCCGTGTTCGACACGCGCCGGGAAGGCGTCGGCGGCGGTGCGGCGGGCCAGGGCCGCCGTGTCGAGGGGCCTGTGGGAGGCCACGAGCACGGCGTTCCCGAAGCGCCGGCCGCGCAGTACCCCGGGTTCGGCGATGAGGGCGAGTTCCTCGAACACGGTCGAGAACGTGGCGAGTTGGGACCGGAGGAAGGCGAACGGCGCCGCGTCCGCGAGGTTGGCGAGGTAGACGCCGTCCGGACGCAGGGCCCGTTCGGCCGCCTGCGCGTAGGCGGTGGACGTCAGATGGGCCGGGATGCGCGAGCCGCCGAAGACGTCGGCGATCAGGATGTCCGCGGAGTCGGGGGCAGCGGCTTCGAGCCAGTGCCGGGCGTCGGCGCCGTGCAGGGTGACGCCCGAGCCCGGGGGCAGCGGCAGGTGCTCGTCGATCAGCGCGAGCAGCCCCCGGTCCGCCTCCACCACGTCCTGCCGTGAACCGGGCCGGGTGGCCGCGACGTACCGGGGCAGGGTGAGCGCCCCGCCGCCGAGGTGCAGGACGTCCAGTGCCCGCCCCGGCTCCGCCACCGTGTCCAGGACGTGCCCGAGGCGACGCGTGTACTCGAACTCCAGGTGCGCCGGCTCGTCCAGGTCCACGTACGACTGGGGTGCGCCGTCCACGGTCAGCAGCCACGCCCGCTTACGGTCCACGTCGGGCATCAGCTTCGCGGTGCCGTGATCCACGGCCCGTGTCACGGGTATCGGCTCGTCCACGGATCCATTGTGCGGCCTCCCGCCGGTCCCGCCGCCCGGGGAGCCCGGCGGCCGGATCCGGGCAGCGCGACCGGTGCCCGCCTGCGCCACGCGGCCCGACCGCCGGCCCCCGTCTCCCCCTCCGGCACGCCCCCGCGGCCCCCGCGTGCACGGGCAGGGGGCGCCCGTGCAGGCGGGCACCCGTGTCGTCGCCCCGCCGGGCGACGACACGGGTGGAGCGCGGCGGCCGGGCCGGGCGGCCGAGCCGGTCAGACGATCGACGTGACCGTCCCGGCGCCGACCGTCCGGCCGCCCTCGCGGATCGCGAAGCCGAGCCCCGGCTCCAACGGGACGTCCCGTCCGAGCTCGACCGTCATGGTGACGGTGTCGCCGGGCCGCGCCACGGCCCGCTCGCCGAGGTCGACGTCGCCGACCACGTCCGCCGTGCGGATGTAGAACTGCGGCCGGTATCCGGTGGAGACGGCGGTCGTCCGGCCGCCCTCGCGGGCGGACAGGACGTACACCTGCGCCGTGAAGCGACGGCTCGGGACGACACTGCCGGGCGCGGCGGCGATGTGCCCGCGGCGGACCGCGTCGCGGGGCACCCCGCGCAGCAGCAGCGCCACGTTGTCACCGGCCTGCGCCTCCTCCATCGGCCTGCCGAAGGTCTCCACGCCGGTGACGACCGTGTCGACGCCGGCGCCCAGCACCTCGACGCGGTCACCGACGCGGATCGTGCCGCGCTCCACGGCACCGGTGACGACCGTTCCGCGTCCGGTGATGGTGAGCACGTTCTCGACGGGCATGAGAAACGGCGCGTCGAGATAGCGCTCGGGCATCGGCACGTAGGTGTCCACCGCGTCGAGCAGCGCGTCGATCGCCGCGGTCCAGCGCGGGTCCCCCTCGAGGGCCTTGAGGCCGGACACCCGTACGACGGGTACCGCGTCGCCGCCGTACCCCTGCGCGGAGAGCAGTTCGCGGACCTCCAGCTCCACGAGGTCGGTGAGCTCCTCGTCCCCGGCGTCGGCCTTGTTGAGGGCCACGACGATGTGGTCGACGCCCACCTGCCGGGCGAGCAGCACGTGTTCGGCGGTCTGCGGCATGATCCCGTCGAGCGCGGACACGACGAGGATCGCCCCGTCGAGCTGGGCCGCGCCCGTGACCATGTTCTTGACGTAGTCGGCGTGGCCCGGCATGTCGACGTGCGCGTAGTGCCGGGTGTCGGTCTCGTACTCGACGTGCGCGATGTTGATCGTGATGCCGCGCGCGGCCTCCTCCGGCGCCCGGTCGATGCGGTCGAACGGGACGAAGGTGCCGGAGCCGCGCTCGGCGAGGACCTTGGTGATGGCGGCGGTCAGGGTGGTCTTGCCGTGGTCGACGTGACCCATGGTGCCGATGTTCAGGTGCGGTTTGGTGCGCACGTAAGCCGTCTTGGGCATGGCTGTACCTCGAAGCCTCTTCGGTGTCGGCGAAGCCGAGTGGTGGCCCCGGCGCGAACGGGCCGGAGCGGGGACCCCCAGGAGTTGCCGACCCTCCCCCTGCGGGGTCCGCCGGACGATCCGGGAAGGGTCAGCTTCGGGCGCCGTCGACGGCTGCCGCGATGAACGGGACGGCAGCCTTCGGCGCATCCGCGACTGCGGATGCTGCGAAGAGGAAGGCGTACCGGAACATGAGCTGATACTCGCCCACGCGTCGTCCCCCGTCGAATGGTTTTCCCTCCGCGCGCACCGGGGCGTCGCACGGTGAACGCTGGTGCAGGAGGCGAGGGTTCACGGAGAGGGCGGGCCCGTGGTTCAGGGGCCGACGTTCTTGAGGGCCTCACGCACGGAGAGCGGTGCGAGCCGCTCGCGTTCCGCGGCCACGAAGTCCCGTACCGCCTGCGGGTCCGTCTTCGCGTACTCGCGCAGACACCACCCGATCGCCTTCCGGATGAAGAAGTCCGTGTCCCCGGACCGGCGGACGCAGTACGCGAACAGCCGCTCGACGTCGGTGGCCTCCTTGTGACGGAGCTGATGGAGCAGCGCCGTCCGGGCGACCCACAGGTCGTCGTCCTCGATCCAGGCGTCCATATCGGAGCGCAGGCCGGGGTCGGCGGTCACGAGACCGCCCACGACGTGCGCGGCGAGCGCGTCGACCGTGTCCCACCAGGAGACGGTGGCGACGAGGTGCCGGGCCACCGGCAGGAACTCCGAGGACAGACGCGTCACATGACGGCGCAGGTAGTCGACGGCGAAGTACTGGTACTCGCGTTCCGGCAGCTCCCAGCAGCGCAGCGCGAGCGCGGCGCAGTCCCTCTCGTCGGGGCGGGCGGTGTCCAGGAGCACGGTCCGCGAGAGGGCTCGGCGATCGGGCGTGCTCAACCCGAGGAAAGGGGCGATGTCCTTCATGTACGCGCGCATGGACGCGGCGCGCTCGGGATCCGCGGCAGCCGGGTAGACGACCGTGAGCCGCTCCATCAGGGTGTCCGCGAGCGTGCTGTTCGGCACCTCGAACGGAGCACCTGACGTTCCGGAAGCTGTGACGCCCATGAGACGAACCATACGGCGATCACACACATGCGTCGGTTAGTGTCACCGGATGCTCGATGCCACCAACCGCTCTGGGGGCACCGCCACGGCCAGTCCCCAGGCCATCGCAGACAAGTTCGGCGTCACCACCGACCTGGTCGTCGCCGCCGAGCTCGCCGGCGCAACCCCCGCCGCCCTCGACACCGCACGTACCGGCACCGCCGCCCGCTGCCTGAGAGTGCTCCTCTCGCCCTGGTCACGGCTGTCCCTGCTGCTCGTCCTGCTGGCCGGCGCCGCGTCGAGCGTGCTGCTCTTCGAACCGCAGCGGCTGCTCGCGGACGGCTGGCCGCCCCAGCTCGGCGGCGCGGCGGCGGCGCTCGCGTTCGGCGTCGCGTACGGCCTGTGCACCGTCGCGTTCGTGCCCCGACCGCTGCTCAACCTGGCGGCCGGCGCCCTGTTCGGCTCCCAGCTGGGCCTCGCCACGGCGCTGGCGGGCACCGTGCTCGGCGCGGGCGTCGCCTTCGGGCTGGGCCGGATCCTCGGGCAGGACGCGCTGCGCCCCCTGTTGCGGGCCCGCTGGCTGAAGGCGGCGGACGGACAGCTCAGCCGGCACGGCTTCCGCTCGATGATGGTGGCCCGGCTCTTCCCGGGCGTGCCGTTCTGGGCCGCCAACTACTGCGCCGCCGTCTCCCGCATGGGCTGGCTGCCCTTCCTGCTCGCGACGGCGCTCGGCTCGATCCCTAACACCGCCGCGTACGCGGTCGCCGGCGCCCGCGCGTCGGCGCCGACCTCTCCGGCCTTCCTCATCGCGATGGGGTTCATCGCGGTTCCGGCCCTGGTCGGCGCCGTGGTGGCCTGGCGCAAGCGCCACCACCTGCGCGGCACGGCGCCCTAGGGGCGGACGGCTTCCAGGATCATCGCGTTGGCCAGGCCGCCCGCCTCGCACATCGTCTGCAGCGCGTAGCGGGCTCCGCGGACGCGCATGGCGTGGACGAGGGTCGTGGTGAGCCGGGTGCCGCTCGCGCCCAGCGGGTGGCCGATCGCGATCGCGCCGCCGTGCACGTTGACCCGGGACAGGTCGGCGCCCGTCTCCTGCTGCCAGGCGAGGACGACGGCCGCGAAGGCCTCGTTCACCTCGAAGAGGTCGATGTCGCCGAGGTCGAGGCCGGCCCTGCGCAGCACCTTCTCGGTGGCCGGGATGACGCCGGTGAGCATGAGCAGCGGGTCGGATCCGGTGACGGCGAAGCTGTGCAGCCGGGCGAGGGGCCGCAGGCCGAGACGGTCGGCGGTCTCGCCGGACATGATGAGCACGGCCGACGCGCCGTCGTTGATCGGGCTGGCGTTGCCCGCCGTGACCGACCAGTCGATCTGCGGGAAGCGGTCGCCGAACCCGGCGTCGTAGTAGGCGGGCTTCAGACCGGCGAGCGTCTCGGGTGTACTGCCCGGGCGGACGCTCTCGTCACGGGTGACGCCGTCCAGCGGTGCGACCTCGGCGTCGAAGAGGCCGCTGTCCCATGTCTCGGCCGCCCTGCGGTGCGATTCCACGGCGTAGGAGTCCATCCGCTCGCGGGAGATGCCCCACTTGGCGGCGATGAGTTCGGCGCTGATGCCCTGGGGCACCAGCCCCTCGGGGTAGCGCTCGGCGACCCCGGGCCCGAACGGGTCCTTGCCCGCGGGCACGTTCGACCACATCGGGACCCGGCTCATCGACTCCACACCGCAGGCCACGACGATGTCGTACGCCCCCGACATGACGCCCTGCGCGGCGAAGTGGACGGCCTGCTGGGACGAGCCGCACTGGCGGTCCACGGTGGTCGCGGGCACACTCTCCGGGAAGCCCGCGGAGAGCACGGCGTACCGCGTGGTGTTCATGGCCTGCTCGCCGACCTGGTCGACCGTGCCGCCGACGACGTCGTCGATCAGAGCCGGGTCGATCCCGGCGCGCTCCACCAGTGCGCGGAGGGTGTGGGCGAGAAGTTCGACGGGGTGGACGTGGGCGAGCGAGCCGCTCGGCCTGCCCTTGCCCACGGGCGTGCGTACGGCTTCGACGATCACGGCGTCACGCATGGGATGCCTCTCAGGTCTCTGAGGTCTCCAGGTCGGGGACCGGCGGCCGGGCGGGTTCGGCGCGCCGTGCTCGGCCCGCCACGTCGGGATGCGCCGGGGCGACGCACCGCGACCCAGTGCATTTGATTTTCCAACCCACTAAGTGACCCAAGGGTAACCGAGTGAGTTGGAACATCCAACCCTCCCCGTAGACTGGGCCCATGAAGGACGCGCGCCCCTGTTCCATCGCCGCCACCCTCGCCCTCGTCGGCGAGAAGTACTCCCTGCTGGTCCTGCGCGAGGTGTCGCTCGGTGCCACCCGCTTCGACCAGCTGGTCCGCAACACCGGCGCCCCGCGCGACGTGCTGACCGCCCGGCTGAAGCGCCTCGTCGACGCGGGCGTGCTGGAGAAGGTGCAGTACAGCGAGCGACCCAGGCGCTACGAGTACCGGGCGACGGCCGCCGGGCGGGAGCTGGAGCCCGTCCTGCTGACCCTCATGGCGTGGGGCGACCGCCACCTCCAGGAGGACGGTGCGCGGCCCATGGTGCTGGAGCACACCTGTGGTCACGAGCTGGTCCCCCAGGTGGTCTGCCGCGAATGCGGCGAGCAGGTCGACCACCACACCCTGACGCCGCACCCCCAGAGCCCCGGGTGGACGGTGACCGGGCCGGCGGTGGCGCAGGGCGATCCGCGGTGACACAGGGGCGGCCGGACGACCGGGTTCCGCCGGGCCGACCCACGGGCGTACCGGTCGCCCCGGGCGAATCTCGCGTGGGGAGCCGGTGAAACCCCTGTGGCGGGACGTGCGGACGCGGGCGCTACGCTGCCCTCAACACCCGTGATCACCTCGCACCGCGATACGGCGTGCCCGCCGCCCTTCCTCGATCAGCGCTTGGACCACGTAACTTCATGTCTTGGTTTGAATCCCTCATCCTCGGACTCGTCCAGGGGCTGACCGAATTCCTTCCCGTCTCCTCCAGCGCGCATCTGCGGCTGACCGCCGCGTTCGCGGGCTGGGAGGACCCCGGTGCGGCCTTCACCGCGATCACTCAACTGGGCACCGAGGCGGCCGTGCTGATCTACTTCCGCAAGGACGTGGGACGCATTCTGTCGGCGTGGTTCCGCTCGCTCACCGACAAGGCGATGCGCAGCGACCACGACGCCCAGATGGGGTGGCTGGTGATCGTCGGCTCGATCCCGATCGGCGTGCTCGGCGTCACCCTCAAGGACCAGATCGAAGGGCCCTTCCGCGATCTGCGGGTCACCGCGACCATGTTGATCGTGGTGGGCATCGTCATAGGCGTCGCCGACCGGCTGGCGGCCCGCGACGAGACGGGCGGCCGGCACCGGGCGGCCAAGCAGCGCAAGGCACTTGAGGACCTGAACACCAAGGACGGCCTGATCTACGGCCTCTGCCAGGCGATGGCCCTGATCCCCGGCGTCTCCCGCTCGGGCGCGACGATCAGCGGTGGCCTGTTCATGGGGTACACCCGTGCGGCGGCGGCCCGTTACTCCTTCCTCCTCGCCATGCCGGCCGTCCTCGCCTCCGGCACCTTCGAGCTGAAGGACGCGGCGGCGGAGGGCCATGTCGCCTGGGGCCCCACGATGTTCGCCACGCTCATCGCCTTCGGCGTCGGGTACGCGGTCATCGCCTGGTTCATGAAGTTCATCTCGCACAAGAGCTTCATGCCGTTCGTCTGGTACCGGATCGTCCTCGGCATCGTCATCATCGCGCTGGTCACGATGGGCACACTGAGCCCGCACGCGGCCGAGTCGGCGGGCTGATTCCCTGCACGACCCCGCGACGGCGCAGAGGGCCAGGTCAACCGGCGCCTCCATAAGGGAAGTTCGACACGCCGCGTGACGTCGTTCCGTTTCGTCGTGACGAAGGGCATACGAGTTGCGTAGCCGCCCGGTAGCGCAGTGTCAGTCCTTGCCCCTAGGCTGGTGCGCATGTCCCCCGACTTCGATCCCTCTGGTTCCGTGCGTTCGGCCGCCGCGTTAAACGAACAGATCCGTGCCCTGTGGATGCGGGCGGGCGGATCCCTGTCCGCGCAGGAGCGGGCGGAGTACGAGCTGTTGGTCGTGCGGTGGGCCGAGGCGATCCGCGGAGAGATCATCGAGGCGGCCTGAAGCCCGCCCACCGCGGGCCCGCAGGTGTCCCCGGGGGCATCAGGCACGTCGGTTTCCCCCCGGCTCAGCGCCGCCGAAAGCCCGTCGCTCTCTCCCGGATCAGCGCCCGCCGGACACCCGCAGCACCGCTCCCGTCGCGTACGACGCGTCGGGTGACATCAACCACGCGACAGCGGCGGCGATCTCCTCCGCCCGGCCGGCCCGGCCCAGCGGAATCGACGCGGCGGCGCGCAGGGCTCGGTCCGGGGCGCCCATGGCCGCGTGCATCTCGGTGTCGATCATCCCGGGGGCGACGGCGTTGACACGGATGCCGTCGGCACCCAGTTCCTTGGCGAGCCCCGTGGTCAGCGCGTCGACGGCCGCCTTGCTCGCCGCGTAGTGCACGAACTCGCCGGGACTCCCCAGGGTGGCCGCGGCCGAGGACACATTGACGATGACCCCAACGCCGAGGGCGGTCATCGAGCGGGCGGCACGGCGCGAACACAGCAGCGTGCCCAGCACGTTGACCTCCAGCACCCGCCGCAGATCGGCGGGATCGGCGTCCGCGAGACGGCCGAGCGGCCCGGTCACCCCGGCGTTGTTCACCAGTCCCGTCACCGGCCCGAGCCGCTCCTCCGCCGTGGCGAACAGCCGCTCCACATCCGTCTCGTCGGAGGTGTCCACCCGCACCGTGACACAGCGCCCACCGGTCTCACGAACGGCGGAGGCCGTCCGCTCGGCGGCGTCGGCATCACTGACGTAGCCGACCACCACGTCGTGCCCGTCCGCCGCGAGCCGCACACAGGTCGCAGCCCCGATGCCCCGGCTGCCGCCCGTGACGATCGTGACGGGACGCGTCATGACAACCTCCTGGTTCGACCGACCGCGGCACCCCGGGTCCGCGGTCGAAGTGGATCACCCACGATGGCAGACGGGTTCCGCGGGCGCCTCACCGGCCATGGTCACCGGTCCCTGCCCGCGTCCCCGGTCCCTGCGACGCGGGCGCAAACGGAACCCGAAGCGACCGCACATCGAATAACCCCTCCCACCCCCTTGGCGTGGCCCGCCCGGTGGCCAACACTGAGCCGATGACGCAGCGCGTGGAACTCGCGACCGTGATGGACCGGTTGGCCGTGGACGGACTCGTGACCGAGTACGCGGTGGCGGTGGACGACGGCGACTGGGACGCCTACCGAAGGCTGTTCACGAAGGACGGACGCGCCGACTACCGCACGGCCGGCGGCATCGAGGGCGACGCCGGTCAGGTCGCGGAGTGGCTCGCCACGAGCCTGGAGCTGTTCTCGATGCGCCAGCATCTGATCGTCAACCGGCGCGTGCGCTTCGATCTCCTGGACCAGAACGCGGGCGACACCGCCCTGCTCCGGGCGGACTACATCAACCCGATGAGGCTGGCCGGCCAGGACGCAGCCTCCACCGCCCCCGACTTCGTGTGCGGCGGACGCTACGCCTTCGGCCTGCTGCGTACGGACGACGGCTGGCGGCTGCGTCAGGTGGTCGTCGACGAGAAGTGGCGCCGGATGCCGCAACCCCGCAGGCACACCCCCGCGACATCCTGATCCACCGGACCCCCCGCGGTCCCGGCACCCGCATCTCCCGGTCACCTCCGCGTCCCGCCCCTCCAAGCCCGTCAGCACGACCGCACCACCGCACCACCGCACCACCGGCCCGCACTACCCCGTCCCTCCTCCCCGCCAACGTGCCAGGTGTCACGAACTGGGTCGCTTCACCCGGTGCGCGCCCCGCTCCGCTCTCGGTGCCCCCTGTCGTAGATCGTCGGGGGCGCGCACACTGGAGGGACCACCGGGGAGGGAGGCACGTTGTGAAGAGGCCCGATCGTCCGCTCGACCGATGGCTCGTCTCCCCCTGGAGGCGGAACATCGTGGCGGCGCTGGCCGGCGCGCTGCCCATGCTCGCCTTCCCGGCCCCGTCCTGGTGGTGGTTCGCGTACGTCGCGCTGGTGCCCTGGATCCTGCTGGCCCGCGCGGCGCCCACCGGCAGGCGTGCCGCGTACGACGGCTGGCTCGGCGGACTCGGTTTCATGCTGGCCGTGCACCACTGGCTGCTGCCCAGCCTGCATGTCTTCACGGTCCTCATAGCGGCCCTGCTCGGCGCGCTGTGGGCCCCGTGGGGCTGGCTCGTCCGCCGGTTCCTGGCGGGAGTGCCCTCGGCGGGCCGCGTCGGCGCCGCCCTCCTCGTCCTGCCCTCGGGGTGGCTGGCGGTCGAACTCGTCCGTTCCTGGCAGGGCCTGGGCGGTCCCTGGGGTCTGCTCGGTTCGAGCCAGTGGCAGGTCGGACCCGCGCTGCGGCTGGCCTCGGTCGGCGGGGTGTGGCTGCTCAGCTTCCTGCTCGTCGCGGTCAACGTCGCGATCGCCGTCCTGGTCGCGGTGCGCGAGTCCCGGCTGCCCGCCGTGGCCGGACTGGTCGCGACGGCCGCCGCGACCTCGGCCGCCTGGGTCTGGTCGCCGCGCCCGGACGTCGACGGCCGCATACGGATCGCCGTCGTGCAGCCCGGCGTCATGGACGGCGGCGCCGGCGGTGACAGGCGGTTCGACCGGGAGGAGGCCCTCACCCGGCAACTCGCGGGCCGGGGAGCCGATCTGGTCGTCTGGGGCGAGAGCAGTGTCGGGCACGACCTCGCGGGGCGGCCCGACCTGGCGAACCGCATCGCGGCCCTGTCGCGCGAGGTGGGCGCCGACATCCTGGTGAACGTCGACGCGCGCCGCTCCGACCGGCCCGGGATCTACAAGAGTTCGGTGCTGGTGGGTCCGCAGGGCCCGACCGGCGACCGCTACGACAAGATGCGGCTGGTCCCGTTCGGCGAGTACGTACCGGCGCGTTCCCTGCTGGGCTGGGCGACCTCCGTCGGCAAGGCGGCCGGCGAGGACCGGATGCGGGGCACCGGGCAGGTGGTGATGGACGTGGGGCACGGGCTGCGTATCGGTCCCATGGTGTGCTTCGAGTCCGCGTTCCCCGACATGAGCCGCCATCTCGCCGAGGACGGTGCCGAGGTGCTGCTCGCCCAGTCGTCGACGTCGAGCTTCCAGCACAGCTGGGCGCCGGAGCAGCACGCCTCGCTCGCCGCGCTGCGTGCCGCCGAGACCGGCCGCCCCATGGTGCACGCCACGCTCACGGGAGTCTCCGCGGTCTACGGCCCGAGCGGCGAGCGGATCGGTTCCTGGCTCGGCACGGACGCGAGCGAGGCCGCGGTGTACGAGGTGCCGCTGGCCACCGGCGTCACCCCGTACGTCCGGTTCGGGGACTGGCCGGTGCACGGTGCCCTGCTCGTCCTGGCGGCGCTGTGTCTGACGGAGGGCGCCCGGGCTCTCAGAGTGCGGCGGAGCGTTCCTGAACCGCCAGGACCACCCGCTCGCACAGCTCATGAGTCGCCAGCGCGTCCCGGGCGCTGAGCACCTTTCCCGCGCGGACTGCGTCGAGGAACGCCAGGACCACCTGCTCGATGCCCCGCTGACGGGCCACCGGCACCCAGTCCCCGCGCCGCCGCACGGTCGGCTGTCCCTTGTGGTCCACCACCTCGGCGAGATTGACGACCTGCCGCTTGGTGTCCTGACCCGACACCTCGAGGATCTCCTCGTTCGAACCGCTCATCCGGTTCATCACACCGAGAGCGGTGAAGCCGTCTCCGGCGAGCTGGAGCACGATGTGGTGCAGCAGGCCGCCCTCCGTGCGGGCGCGGACGGTCACGTCGTCGACCGGGCCGGGTACCAGGAACCGCAGGGTGTCGACGACATGGATGAAGTCGTCGAGGATCATCGTCCGAGGGGCCTCGGGCAGCCCGGTGCGGTTCTTCTGCATCAGGATCAGCTCGCGTGGGTGCTCGACGCACTGCGCGTAGCCGGGCGCCAGACGGCGGTTGAAGCCGACGGCGAGGCTGACGTTCCGCTCCTCCGCGAGCCGCACGAGCCGCTCCGACTCGGCCAGTTCGTAGGCGAGCGGCTTGTCGACGTACGTCGGGACACCCGCTTCCAGCAGCCGCGTGACGATCTCCGGGTGGGCGATCGTGGCCGCGTGCACGAACGCCGCGTCGAGGCCCTGCGCCAAGAGGTCGTCCAGGTCCGTGTGGCGCTGCGGCGCCGGCAGGTGGAGGGTGTCGGCGACCCGCGCGAGCGTCTCGGGGTTCCGCGTCTGGAGGTGCAGCTCGATCCCCGGCTGCACGCCGAGCACCGGCAGATACGCCTTCTGCGCGATGTCGCCGAGTCCGATGCAGCCGACCTTCACAGCGATCTCCTTCGTTCGTCCGGGCCTGTCCGCGCGCACCTGTCCCGGCGCGACCCTCCGAGGGCGGGGCCGGAGACCGTGCTCCGTCGGAAGCATACGGCCGCCGCGTCGGGCGCCCGTCGACGATGTCGCCCGAGAGGCGCGGGAAAAGCGCAGGTCCGCCGTGGTCGGCGCCGATCGCCTCCCCGCACGGAGCAGTCCGGCGGCGCCCGCTCGCCGCGATCGCGGACCGCCCGGGCCACACCTCCGGCCGACGGCCCAGAGACCGCGAACGCCCTCGATGGACCTGGCTCCCCGTCAGCGTGGCGCCCCGGCTCAGGGCCTCCTCCGTCGTCAGCCCGCAGGGCCCCGCGCCCGCCGGAGGAGCGGAAGGATCACCCGTGCGGGGCAACCTGCGTCTCCCCGCTCCCCAAAGCCGTTGCGAACCAGCAGAGTTGCCGGGGTGCATCGAACGACGACGACCGCGGCACTCCTGGTCACCGTGGCGGTCACCGCCCTCTCCGGCTGTATGACGGTCCAGCGGCCCCCCGCCTCCGGACCGCCGACCGCCCCGTCCGGATCCGCCGTGCCGCAGCCGGGCGGCAGGGCGGAACCGCAGATCGTGCAGGCCCCGGCCCGCGAAGCCCTGGAACGCGTCGCCCCTTCCAGGAAGCCGAAGCCCGCCACGCCGCACCGGCAGCGGGCCGCTCCCCCACCGGCGGCCGCACCGGCGGAGCCCGCGCGTCCGCACCAGCGTCACCCGCGCCCGGCCCCTCCTGCCGCGCCGCACCACGCCGAGCCCCGCACCGCCGTCCCGCGTGTCCCCCCCGACGTGCCGAAGAACGCGGATGTGTGCGCCCTGGGAAGGACCTACGGCGGCTGGAAGGCGGACAGCCCGGAGGCGGTCATCTGCTCCGGGACCTACGGACACTGATCCCGGCCTTCGGCACTCCGCCCGCTCTCACGGACGCTGTCTCGGCGGTCCCAGCGTCTCGCCCCCGGGACCGCCGAAACGGTCGGGTCGGTCCGTCTCCACCGAGCTGCCGGGACCCTGGATACGCAGTTCGAGGCGGCCGATCGCGGCCCGGACGCCGTCCCCATAGCGATCGTCCGCGAGCGCGCCGGTCGCGCCGCGCGCGTGGCTCAGATGGGTGCGCGCCGCCTCGGACCGCCCGAGCTTCACGTAGTCGGCCGCGAGGTTCAGATGGAGCGAGGGGTAGAACGCGCGGACGGCGAGGGACTGGTGGTGCTCGGCGAGCCTGCCGTCCGCCAGCTCGTCGGCGGCCGACAGGGCGCGCAGGTCCCACACGAGTTCGTCCGCGGGATCGTCCTGGGTGTCGGCCATGTAGTGCGCCAGGGTGCAGCGGTGCAGGGCGTCGCCGTCCTCGCCGATCTCCTCCCACAGGTCCAGGAAACGGGTCCTGGCCTCTTCGCGGTCACCGGCGTGGTGCAGCATGACGGCCTGTCCGATCCTGGTCATCATGGCGTCCGGCGCCGCCTGCTCCTGTTGCTCCGCCACCGCGTCCTCCAGGCTCGTCACTGTCTCAGCCGACGCTAGCCCGAGCCGCTGACAATCCCGCTCAGGCGCCCCCGTGCACCGATGGGCCAGGCCGGTGACGGTCCTGACCCATCGGAGGGCGCCGGCGGACGCCGGTCTCAGCCGAGGTCCGGAACGGTCCAGTCGATCGGGTCGTGACCCTGCGCCGCCACGGCCGCGTTGATCTGCGTGAACGGACGCGAGCCGAACCACTTCTTCGCGGACAGCGGGGAGGGGTGTGCCCCCTTCACCACCACATGCCGTGTCTCGTCGATGAGCGGGAGCTTCTTCTGCGCGTAGTTGCCCCAGAGCACGAAGACCGCGGGATCGGGACGCCCGTCCACCGCGCGGATGACCGCGTCGGTGAACTTCTCCCAGCCCTTGCCCTTGTGCGAGTTGGCCTCACCGGCACGCACCGTCAGCACCGCGTTGAGCAGCAGGACGCCCTGTTGGGCCCACGGCATGAGATAGCCGTTGTCCGGGATCGGGGTGCCGAGCTCCTCCTTCATCTCCTGGTAGATGTTCCGCAGCGACGGGGGGGTCTTCACTCCCGGGCGGACCGAGAAGCACAGGCCGTGTCCCTGGCCCTCGCCGTGGTACGGGTCCTGACCGAGGACGAGGACCTTCACGCGCTCGTACGGTGTGGCGTCGAGCGCGGCGAAGACCTCCTCCCGCGGAGGGTAGACGGGGCCTTTCGCACGCTCCTCCTCGACGAACTCGGTGAGTTCCTTGAAGTAGGGCTGCTGCAGCTCCTCGCCCAGTACTCCGCGCCAGGACTCGGGCAGCATGGCGATATCGGTCACGTCAACTTCCTCCGATGTGCGGTCACTTCCAGACCACAGAACCTACCGTCGCCCACTGACAACGGGTTCCGTGCCCCGTACCGCCCACCGTCCGGTGGAGCCCGGCCGGGCGACAGGTCCCGGATGCGCGGCCGCACGCGGACGTCACCGCCGCCGGTCCGGACCCGCTACCAGCTGGTCTTGCGGTCCAGCTCCCACATGGTCATGATCGTCGACGGATCCAGGGCCCGTTCACCGCCGGAGATCTCCCCGCTCGCGGCCACGTACTGCTTGCCCTGCCACAGGGGCAGCAGCCGGGCGTCGTCGACGAGGATCTGCTGCGCCTCCTCGAACTCCTTGACCACGGCGGCGCGGTTGCTCACCCCGCGGGAGTCGGGCAGCAGGTGTTCGGTGATGCGCGGCGCCGGGTACGGCGTTCCGAGCGCGTTCTGCTCGCCCACGAAGGGGGCGATGAAGTTCTCGGCGTCCGGGAAGTCGGGGAACCAGCCGCGCCCGAACACCGGGTACTCGCCGTCGCGGTAGCCGGCTTCGTAGGTCTTCCAGGGACGGCTCTTGAGGGTGACGGTGAACAGGCCGGAGGCGTCGAGCTGCCGCTTGAGCTCGCGGAACTCCGGGGCGGTCTCGGAGCCGTAGCGGTCGGTCGTGTACCAGAGGGTGAGCGGGACACGCCGGTCGATCCCGGAGTCCAGGAGGATCTTGCGGGCCTTGGACGCGCTGGGGCTGCCGTAGGCGTCGAAGTAGCCGGTGGTGTGACCGACCAGGCCGGCCGGGACCATGGAGTACAGCGGGTCGACGGTGTCCCGGTAGACCTTGTGCGCGATGGCCGGCCGGTCGACGACCTGCGCGATCGCCCTGCGGACGGCGGCCTTGCCGGCCCAGGGGTCCTTGGGATTGAAGACCAGGTAGCTGATCTCGGTGCCCGCGCCCTCGACGAGCTGGAGGTCCTTGTCGGTGCCTCCGCCCTGCAGGTCCACGATGTCGGAGGCGGCGAGACCGCGGTAGGTGAGGTCGATCTTGCGGTCCTTCAGGGCCCCCACCATCTGGGCCGAGTCCGGGAAGTACCGGATGGTCACCGCGTCGTTCCGGCGCTCGGCGAAGCCCTCGTAGTGACTGTTCCTGACGAGCTCGGCCTGCTTGCCCTCCTGGTACGACTCCAGGCTGTAGGGCCCGGAGCCGAAGATCCGGTCGCCCTTGCGCAGGGAGCCGGCCGGGTACTCCTCGGGGTCGACGATCGACATCGCCGGGGTGGCCAGTACGAACGGGAAGGTGGCGTCGGGCTGGTTGAGGTGGAAGACGATCTCGCGCTTGCCGAGCACCTGGACGCGTTCGAGGCTGCCGAGCAGACCGGCGGGGCCGCCCCGGACATTGATCTTCCTGATGCGGTCGATGGAGTACTTGACCGCCCGGGCGTCCAGCGGGTCTCCGTCGGAGAACGTCAGGTCCGACCGCAGTTCGCAACGGTAGGTGCGGTTGGTTCCATCCGTGAACGCGCACTTCTCGGCCGCGTCCGGCTGCGGGCTGACCGAGCCGTTCGGGTAGCCCAGCAGGGTCTGGTAGATGTTGCGGAACAGCTCCCAGGACCCGTCCCAGGAGGCCGCGGGATCCAGCGTGCTCGGGGCACTCGTGGTGCCCACCACGATCGGCCCCTTGTCTTCGGACGAGCCCGAGGAGAAGACGCCGCATCCGGCCACCAGGGTTATGGACGTGATCGCAGCCAGCTGTCTCAGGCATCTGCTCCGGTTGAACACGCGCACGCTCCTCGATCTGCCGTACCAAGGGTCGGCAGACCATACCGCAGCATTCCGGTATCGGAACCGGGTTCGCGGCAGGGCACTTGATCAGCACATTTGTGACTACGTTGTCAGGATCCTGTGGACCGTCCGGTGCTCCGGATATCGGACTCCGCGTCGCCCGGCGCGGGCACCCACGCTGTCGACTCCCCACAACACAAGGGCCGGTGGTCCCCCATGGTGCGGGAGGCCACCGGCCCTGGCTCGGGGAACGTTCCCCGAGGGTGTCTCAGGCGACGCCGGCGTTCAGGAAGAGACCGCCGTCGACCACGAGCGTCTGACCGGTGACCCAGTCCGACTGCTGCGACGTGAGGAAGGCGGCTGCCCCGCCGATGTCGGTGGGCACGCCGAGCCGGTTGAGCGGGTAGGCCGCGGCGGCCTCCGCCTCACGGCCCTCGTACAGTGCGGCCGCAAACTTCGTCTTCACGACGGCGGGCGCGATCGCGTTGACGCGGACCTTCGGCGCGAACTCGTGTGCCAGCTGCACGGTGAGGTTGATCATCGCGGCCTTGCTGATGCCGTACGCGCCGATGAAGGGCGAGGGCGCGAGGCCGGCGACGGAGGCGATGTTGACGATGGCGCCGCCGTTCTCGCTCTGCCAC
The DNA here is from genome assembly GCF_002078175.1 of Streptomyces sp. M41(2017). Classification (GTDB taxonomy): domain Bacteria; phylum Actinomycetota; class Actinomycetes; order Streptomycetales; family Streptomycetaceae; genus Streptomyces. The sequence goes on from NZ_MWFK01000002.1 coordinate 1,561,245, forward strand.
GCCTTCCAGGTCTGCTGGGCGAAGCCGAGCGCGGAGACGACGTTGGTCTCGAAGACCTTGCGCGCCACGTTGAGGTCGAGCTCGGCGATCGGGCCGAACACGGGGTTCGTACCGGCGTTGTTGACCAGGTAGTCGACGCGGCCGAAGGCCTCCATGGTGCGTTCGACGGCGACGGCCTGGTGGGCCTCGTCGTGCGCCTTGCCGGCGACGCCGATGACACGGTCGGCGCCGAGTGTCTCGACGGCCTCCTTGAGGGCGTCCTCGTTGCGGCCGGTGATGCAGACCCGGTCACCGCGGGCGACCAGGGCCTCCGCGACGCCGTAGCCGATACCGCGGCTCGCGCCCGTGATGAGCGCGACCTTGCCCGAGAGTTCGGGAAGAGTGGTCATGTCGGTTTCCCCCGGCCTCAGTTGAGCGGTCCGCCGGCCACGTACAGCACCTGGCCGGAGACGAATCCGGCGGCTTCGCCGGTGAAGAACGCGATGCTGTTGGCGATGTCGTCGGGGTTGCCGACGCGCTGCACGGGGATCTGGGTGGCGGCCGCGGCCTGGAAGTCGTCGAAGTCCATGCCGACGCGGGCGGCGGTGGCGGCGGTCATGTCGGTGACGATGAAGCCGGGCGCGACGGCGTTCGCGGTGACGCCGAACTTGCCGAGCTCGATGGCGAGGGTCTTGGTGAAGCCCTGCAGACCGGCCTTGGCCGTGGAGTAGTTGGCCTGGCCGCGGTTGCCCAGCGCCGACGAGGACGACAGGTTCACGATCCGGCCGAACTTGGCCTCCACCATGTACTTCTGCACGGCCTTCGCCATCAGGAAGGCACCGCGCAGGTGCACGTTCATGACGGTGTCCCAGTCGGTCGCGCTCATCTTGAACAGCAGGTTGTCGCGCAGGACGCCCGCGTTGTTGACCAGGATGGTCGGCGCGCCGAGCTCCTCGGCGATGCGGGCGACGGCGGCCTCGACCTGGGCCTCGTCGGAGACGTCGCAGCCGACCGCGAGGGCCTTGCCGCCGGCGGCGGTGATCTTCTCCACGGTGTCCTTGCACGCGGCCTCGTCGAGGTCGATCACCGCGACGGCGCGGCCCTCGGCGGCCAGACGTACGGCGGTCGCGGCGCCGATGCCGCGCGCGGCACCGGTGACTACGGCGACGCGCTGCTCAGTGGTGGACATTGCTGGTTCTCCTCGCCCTTGGAAAAGCCGGCCCAAGCCCGGCCAAGCTGTCTCGACAACCTTGCGGCGCCTTCGGGAGCCCCGAAGGACCTGCGGCTCACACGGTACGCCCGTCCGGTGAGCGACCGCTTAGTACCTTCAGCAGACGTGACGCTAGAAGCCCTGGCACCCGGTGTCAACGGCACACCGCGCGCATGTGATCCATTACCTGACCAGCAGCTGGAGCAACCGCTCGGTCTCGGCCTCCGGATCGGCGGTCAGGCCGGTGTGCACGGGGCCCGGCTGGACGACCGTGGAGCGGGGTGCGATCAGCCAGCGGAAACGCCGCCCGGCATCGTCCCCCGCCGCCTGACCGGCGGCTTTCCCTCCGGCGCAGACCCCTTCGACGGCCCGCAGCGCGGCCCGCACACCCGCGACGTCCGCGCCCGGGTCGAGCGCGAGCAGTTTGCCCTCGTCCAGATGGGTCCGGGCGGCGACGAAGGTCCGGGCGCGGCAGTACACCAGCACACCCGCGTTGAAGCACTCGCCGCGTTCGACACGCGGCACCACCCGCAGCAGCGCGTACTCGAAGACGTCCCGCTCGCTCACTTGTCCCCCTCGGTGCCGTGGATGCCGTCGGCGCCCTTGATCCGCCGGTGGATGACGCCGGCCCGGGCCAGCAGCGGTCGCGCGTAGGCGCGGCGCAGCGCGTCGGCCGACTCGAAGCCCGGTTCGTCCGCCAGCCAGGCGTCGGGGATCTGGGCGGTGACCTCGGCGAGCAGGTCCTCGGTGATCAGCGGGGCCAGCTCGGCGGCCGCGGCGGCGATGTCCGGGCGGAAGGGCGCGAGAGCGTGGTCGGCGATGTCGTACGGCTTGGCCGCGGAGGTCTCCGCTCCGGGCCAGTGGTGGTGCCAGATCATCGTGGCGCCGTGGTCGATGAGCCACAGCTCGCCGTGCCACATCAGCAGGTTGGGGTTGCGCCAGGACCGGTCGACGTTGTTGACCAGGGCGTCGAACCAGACGATCCGGCCGGCCTCCTCGGGTCCGACCTCGAAGGCCAGCGGGTCGAAGCCGAGGGCGCGCGAGAGGAAGTCCATCCCGAGGTTCGGTCCGCCGCTCGACTTCAGCAGTTCCTGGACCTCCTGGTCGGGTTCGCCGAGGCCGAGGACCGGGTCGAGGCCGATGGTCACGAGGCCGGGCACCCGCAGTCCGAGCCGGCGCGCCAGCTCACCGCACACGACCTCCGCGACGAGCGTCTTGCGCCCCTGGCCGGCGCCGGTGAACTTCATGACGTACGTCCCGAGGTCGTCGGCCTCGACGAGTCCCGGCAGCGATCCGCCCTCACGCAACGGCGTGATGTACCGGGTGGCGTTGACTTCCTTGAGCATCGCCCCAGGTTACTGGGGCGTTCACGTCCGGCGGACGCAGCCCGCGGCCTCGCCGGAACCGGTTGCCCGGACCGCGGCGCCCCATCGGGACGGCCGCTCCTGTCGACCGGCTGTCGATCCGGTCAAGAAGTCCTCATGCCCTGAACAGGGCGGACGGCCCGACCGTACTTCTGATCAGAACCATCTCCGTCCGTCGAAGGGAACGTCAGCATGACCAGCGAATCGCTTCACCCCGTGCCGGGACCGGCACGGCGCACCGTCGTGGCGGCGGTCGGCGCGGCGGGACTCGCCGTGGCGCTGACCGCGTGCGGTGCGGACGACAAGGCGTCCGACAGTGTGGGCTCCGGCGACGGCGGGAGCGGCGGCAAGAGTTCGGGCGGCGGGGCAGGCGGCGGCACGGAACTGGCGAAGACCACGGACATCCCGGAGGGCGGCGGCAAGGTCTTCGCCGACCAGGGAGTCGTCGTGACCCAGCCCGCGGCCGGTACCTTCAAGGCCTTCTCGTCGAAGTGCACGCACCAGGGCTGCGCGGTCAAGGGGATCGCGAACGGCGTGATCACCTGCCCCTGCCACGGCAGCCAGTTCTCGGCCACCGACGGCAGCGTGAAGAAGGGACCCGCGACCAGCGCCCTGGCCGCCGCGAACATCACCGTCGAGGGCGAATCGATCAAACTCGCGTGAGCGTGCGGGGCGTCATCGCCGGGGCCCCTTGAAGCACGCGAGCACGTCGTCGGTCGTCGTGATGGTGGCGACCAGCGCGAGGGTGTTCCGGATCATCGCGGGGGTGTACTCGGCGGGTACCCCCGCGATGGCGTCCGACGGCACGACGACGGTGTAGCCGCGGTTCACGGCGTCGAACACGGCGTTGGGGACCGCGATATTGGCCGAGACGCCGGTCACCACGAGGGTGCGGCAGCCGAGATTGCGCAGCAGTGGATCGACGTCGGTGCCCGCGATCGGCGACAGTCCGTGCAGGCGGCGGACGACGAAGTCCTCCTCGGCGACCTCGATGGGCGGTGCGACCCGCACCGCCGTGGTGCCGGTCAGCTGCTGCACGGGCAGGCGTTCGGCCGCGCGGAACAGCCGGGCGTTGCGGTTCGCGCCGCGGCCGTCCGGGCGTCGTTCGGCGACGGCGTGCACGACCTGCACACCGTTCTCGTGCGCCGCGTCGACCAGGCGGGCCACCCGGGCCAGCACTCCGGAGGAGCGTGCCTCCTTGGCGAGTTCGGGTAGCGCGCTGTCCTGGCCCACGACACCCTGTTGGCACTCGATGGTGAGCAGGACCGTGCCGGCGGGGTCGAGGAGTTCACTGAGGTGCTCGGACGACGGCATGGCTCTCCTTGTCGTCGTGGGTCGGGGCGGGCGAGCGTAACGACCATTGCGTGAGGACGGAAGACACCTCATGCTTTTCTGACGGAACGTCAGAGACCCCGGTCCGCAGGGAGCGGGGCCCACAGACACAGGACGAGGGGACCGCATGGCCGTCACTCAGCGCCGAGGCCGGAAGATCATGATGACTCCCGGTGAACTGGACGAGTTCCTCACGACCCAGCGCACCTGCCGCGTCGCGTCCGTGTCGAAGGACGGCGTCCCGCACGTCAGCGCTCTCTGGTTCACCTGGGACGGCACCTCGCTGTGGCTCTACTCGGTGGTGCGCAGCAAGCGCTGGGTGCAGCTGCGCAACGATCCGCGCGTCGCCGTCGTGATCGACTCGGGTGAGGAGTACGGGGAGTTGCGCGGTGTCGAGCTGTCCGGCACCGTCGAGTTCGTGGGCGAGTTCCCGCGGACCGGGGAGCTGTGCGCCGAACTCGACGTCCCCGAGACCCTGTTCGCCCGGAAGAACTTCGGGCTGGAGGAGATGCCGCACGACGGCCGGCACGCCTGGATGCGGCTGACCCCGGACGCCATCGCCTCGTGGGACTTCCGCAAGCTGCCCCCGATGTAGCCGAACCGCCGCACCGACGGCTCACTTGACCGCCTCGCCCGCTCTGCGCAGGGCGTCCACCGCCGCCCTGATCGACGGCCTCCGGTCGGCGTCGGCCCGCCACACCACGTAGACGTGCCGACGCACCCGCTGGCGGACGGGGACCGTGACGACACCCTCGGGCATCGGATGGCGTCCGAGGAGGGGGGCCACGCACACGCCGAGGCCGGCGGCGACCAGCCCGAGCTGGGTGTGCGTCTCCGCGGCACGGTGTCCGACGTGCGGTTCGACGCCCTTGGAGCGCAGGGTGAACATCAGCCACTCGTGGCAGAACTCGCCCTCGTTCCAGGTGATCCACTCGTCGTCCGCGAACTCCCCCAGGTCCACCTCGTCCCTGCCCGCGAGCCGGTGCCCGGCGGGCATCGCCACATCGGCGGGGTCGTCGAGGATCGACGCCTTCACCAGGCCGTCGGGCAGCGGCATCGGCTTGTTGTACCAGTCGAGCACCACCGCGAGGTCGAGGTCACCGCGGACCACTCCCGCGACCCCGGCCTCCGGCTCCAACTCGCTGGAGCGCACCCGCAGTCCCGGGTGGTCGGCCCGCAGCGCGGCGAGCGCGGCCGGGAACAGTCCGCGCGCCGCCGTCGGGAACGCCGACAGCCGCAGCTCGCCCACCACCTGCCCGCGATGCGCCTCCAGGTCCGACCGCGCCAGCTCGACCTGGGACAGGATCCGCGCCGCGTGCTCGGCGAGCAGCCGTCCCGCGTCGGTGAGGCGCACCCCCCGGCCGTTCTTGGCGAGCAGTTGCTGGCCCACCTCGCGCTCCAGCTTGGACATCTGCTGCGAGACGGCCGATGTCGTCACGTGCAGCCCCTCGGCCGCCGCGCTCACCGAGCCGTGCCGCGCGAGGGCGTCAAGGGTGCGCAGGCGCTCGAGATTCAACATGTAAGCGATGCTACGAGATACCGCTCGAAATTTCTCGCTTGTGCTACGACATCGCGGTGCCGCATCGTGGCCTCATGACCACCGTCGCCACGCCCCGCACCGCATCGCCGACCGGCGCCCCGGCCCGCCCCCGTACCGCCCTGGACTGGCGGATCCGGTTCGGTGTCCTGTCCCTGGTCTGGGGGTTCAGCTTCCTGCTCATCAAGGTCGGCACGGACGGCTACGCGCCCTTCCAGGTCACCTTCGGCCGGCTGCTGTTCGGGACGGCGGTGCTGGTGGCCGCGATGGCGGTGAAGCGGGAGCGGCTGCCGCGCGGGGCGCGCACCTGGGGCCATCTCACGGTCGCCGCCCTGCTGCTGAACGCGCTGCCGTTCTCCCTGTTCGCCTACTCCGAGCTGACCATCCCGTCCACGCTCGCCGGCATCTGCAACGCGACGTCACCGCTGTGGGGCATGGCGCTCTCCCTGGTCGCCCTCTCCGAGGACCGGCCCACCCGGCGCAGGGTCGCCGGCCTCGGCATCGGCTTCCTCGGCGTCCTGACCGTCCTCGGCGTCTGGCAGGGCTTCCACGGTCTCGACGCCACCGGCACCGCGATGGCCCTGCTCGCCTCGCTCAGCTACCCGGTCGGCTGGATCTACGTCCGCCGCACCCTGGCCGGCACCGGCGCCTCGCACCTGTCCATGACCGGCGCCCAGTTGCTCCTGGCGACCGTACAACTCGCCGTCGTCACACCGCTGTTCACTTCGCTGCCGAGCCGATTCCCGGTGGTTCCCTTGCTCGCGATCGTCGCTCTGGGCGCACTCGGCACCGGCTTCGCGATCTTCCTGCAGTACGGCATCGTCGCCGAGGTCGGCCCGACGACGGCGCAGATGGTCACGTACTTCATCCCGGTCATCGCCACCGCCGCCGGTGTCGCGATCCTCGGCGAGTCGCTGGCCTGGTCGACCCCGGTCGGCGCGGTGATCGTCCTGGCGGGCGCGGCCCTGACCCAGGCGAAGCCGCGCCGCTGATCCCGGGGCGTCCGGTGCGTCCAGGGCGCCAACCTCAGGCACCCCGGCGTCGACGTGGCCCGCGCATCTCAGACGTAGCGGCGGGCGGGACCGGGACCCACGGCCGCGGCCACGGCGTCCGCGAGCGGTTCCATGTCGTCGAACCCGAGGGGAGAGACGGTGATCCGGATGCCGGGCGGCGCGCTCATCCGGAACCGGGCGCCGGGGGCGACCGCCCAGCCGGCGTGCAACAGACGGGCGACGGCGCCGGTCTCGTCCGGGACGGGGATCCAGACGTTCATGCCGCTCCGCCCGTGCGCCGCGACGCCACGCGCCTCCAGGGCGGAGATCAGGGCGTCGCGGCGCTTTCCGTAGGCGTCCGACACGGCGACCACGTCCACCGCGCCGGAGGTCCACAGATGGACCACGGCCTTCTGCAGCAGCCGGCTCACCCAGCCGGGGCCGAGCCGCTGCCGGCCGTGCACGCGGTCGACCGTGACGGCGTCCCCGGTGAGCACGGCGAGCCGCAGGTCGGGCCCGTAGGCCTTCGCGGCGGAGCGCACGAACGCCCAGTGGCGGGTGACCCCGGCGAGTGGATGCAGGGGCACATCGACGATCCGGTGACCGTGGTCGTCCTCGACGAGCAGGGTCTCGGGGTACTCGGCGAGCACGGAGCGCAGGGCACGCGCGCGTGCGGCGGTCACCGCGGCGCCGGTGGGGTTCTGCGCCCGGTCGGTGACGATCAGGGCCCGCGCCCCGCCGGCCAGCGCGCGCCGTACGTCGTCGGGCAGCGGGCCCTCGTCGTCGACACCGACCCCGACCGTCCGCAGGCCGAGGACCGGAGCGAGGTCGAACACACTGCCCCAGCCGGGGTCCTCGACCGCCACCGCGTCGCCGGGCTTGAGGTGCGCGGCCAGGACCCGCTCGATGGCGTCGAGCGATCCGGAGGTCACGACCACGGGGCCCTCGGGCACCCCGTCCGCGTCGAGGTCGGCGCGGGCGATCCGCCCCAACTCCGGCTCCACGGCGTCCTCCCCGTACTGCACGGGGTGCAGGTCGGACTCCCGGCCCGCCACGGCGAAGGCTGAGGCGAGGCCGGGCAGCAGCGCCCGGTCGGGGTTGCCGTGGGCGAGGTCCCGAACGCCCTCGGGGACCTCCACCCGGAGGTACTCCCGTCCCGTGGTGACCGGCTTCGACCGCACCCGGCTGCCCCGCCGGCCCGCGGTCTCGATCACCCCGCGTTCCCGCAGCGTGCGATAGGCGGCCGCGACCGTATTGGGATTGACCCCGAGCCGCTCCGCCAACTCCCTCATCGGCGGGAGCAGTTGCCCCGGCTCCAGCTCCCCCGACCCCACCGCGCGCTCGACACTGGCAGCGATGTCGGCTGCGCGGCGCCCTTCGATCCGATACTCTCCTAGCACAAACAAGATTATGCACCAGTGCAATGGAGAAGGCAATGCCGGAGACGAGCACCCAGCCGAGGACGACGCAGTCCGCTGCCTACACCCCGACCGACCGCACCGTCCCGACCCGCTCCAAGGAGCGTGCCGCGTACGACCACGAGATGGTGCACGCGATACTCGACGAGGGATACGTCTGCCACCTCGGCTTCGTCCGCGACGGCGCCCCGGTCGTGCTGCCGACGCTGTACGCGCGGGCCGGTGAGCGTCTCTACGTCCACGGTTCCACCGGGTCCCGCCCGCTGCGGATGACCGGCCAGGCCGATCCCGGTCTGGCCGTGTGCCTCACCGTGACGCACGTGGACGGACTCGTCCTCGCCCGCTCCGCCTTCCACCACTCGATCAACTACCGCTCCGTGGTGGTGCACGGCATCGCCCACCAGGTGACGGACCCCGAGGAGAAGCGCCTGGCCCTGGACGCGCTGGTCGACCACGTCGTCGCCGGACGCTCGGCCGACTCCCGGCCCGCGAACGCCAAGGAACTCGCGGCCACCGCCGTGATCAGCCTCGACCTGAACGAGGTCTCCGCCAAGCTGCGCACCGGCGGTCCGAACGACGACGAGGAGGACCTCGGGCTTCCGTACTGGACCGGCGTGATCCCCGTGACCAGGGGACACGGCACCCCCGTCCCGGCGGACGACCTGGCCCCGGGCATCGAGCTGCCTGACTACCTGGCCGGCTGACGGCTCACCGGTCGCGCATCACCCGCCGCCGGCGCGGCCGGACCATGGAGCCGGGTGGCGGTGCGGGCCGGTCGGCCCCCACCACCACCCCGACGTCCTCACACGAGCGCCGCCTCCGGCTCCGCCGTCGAACGCCGGTCGGCCCCCGCGGCGCGCGCCTCCGCCACCGCGAGTCCCCCGACCGAGCCGAGCATGACGAGCGTGCCGACCACGGTCGGCAGGGTCAGCCGCTCGCCGAGCAGGCAGACGGCGAGCACCGCCGCGCTGACCGGTTCCAGCAGCATGATCACGGACACCGTCGCCGAGCGGACGACGGCGGCACCCGCGAAGAAGAGGGCGTAGGCCAGCGCCGTGGGAACCGCTGCGATGTACGCGAGCAGGACCAGCGTCCGGACCGGGTGCGCGGTGTGCGGCGTCAGTCCCTCGGCGAGCGCGAAGGGCAGCAGGCACACGGTGGTGACGGCGAACGCCCCCACCGTCGTGGCGGACCCGTCGGCCCGGCCGTCGCGACCCCACCAGCGGGTGAGCAGCGTCATCGCCGAGTATCCGGCCGCCGAGAGCAGGGCGAGCAGGACGCCCCAGGGCCGTACGGTCGCGCCCTCACCCCCCAGGACCAGCACCCCGAGCCCGGCGAGCGCCCCGACGACGGCCGCGCTCCCGCCACGCCCGAGCCGCTCCCCCATGGTGACCCGCGCGCCGAGCGCGATGAGCACCGGCCCCGCGCCCAGCGTGACGACGGTCGCCACCGCGAGCCCGGTCGCCTCGACAGCGGCGAAGTAGGCGGTCTGGAAGACCGCGAGGCCGATCCCCGTGAGACCGATCCGCAGCGCCCTGCCGCCGAGCGGCTCCCTGATGACGGGACGGACCGGGCGCCGCCCCGGCCGCACCCGCGCGGCGAGCAGCAGGGCGAGCCCGCCCGCGCAACGCCAGAAGGAGAGGGCGACCGGCCCCATGTCACCGGCCCGGTAGACCAATGACGCGGCCGCGCCCGCGGTGCCCCAGGCGGCACCGGCGACGATCAGAAAGAGCAGACCTCGCCCGATGGGCAGGCCGGAAGAAGTGTTCGCGTTCGACACGTGTTCTCTCCGCAGTTCCGCAGAAGTTCGGGAAGGGACCACGTCGCCGTCCCGGCCGTGGCGGCAGGGACGTACGGAAAGGTCCTCGGGCTTCTTCTGCGGGCAGCGCCGTTCCGCCCGGCGCGGGCCGGGCGGGTCTTCGGTACGCCCGCCTCAGGCGGCCGGAGGCGGAAGAACGAGCGTCGCTGGCATGATCCGCAGCCTAGACGGCGGTTCCGTGGGCCGACAACTCCCTTTCGGCGTCGCCCGGCCCACCGGCCACCGGTCCGTCGGAGGGCTTCGCCGGAGCCGACGACTGCGCGATGAAGGCGCCGAGCAGGACGACCGCTCCGCCGACGATCTGCGGAGCCGAGAGATGCTCGCCGAGCAGCACCCAGGCGAGGACGGTGGCGATCACCGCTTCGAGGCAGGCGACCACGCCCGCGACCTGCGGGGAGAGCCTGCGCACCGAGAGCACCCCGGTGACGTAGGCGACGACGGTGGCGATCAGCACGATCCAGCCGAGGAGCAGCGAGGCGAGGACGGACGTGCCGTTCATGTCCGCGCTGCCGCCGAGGACGGACCAGTCCATCGTCCACGGGCGGGCGACGGCGGTCAGCACGACCGTGCCGACGAGCAGCCCGTACGCGATGACACCGAGCGGTTCGGGTGCCTCGTCGCCGGCGTCGCCGCCCTGGTCGGACAGCACGAAGTAGCCGACCTGGCAGCAGGCGGCGCCGAGCGCGAGCAGGAGCCCCAGGAGGTCGAAGCTCAGCCCCGACCACACCTCGACCACGCAGGCCAGTCCGCCGGCGGCGAGGACGACGCCGAGCGCGGCGGCACGGGTGACGGGCCTGCGCTGCACGAACCGCACCCAGCCGAGGACCAGAGCGGGAGCGAGGTACTCCACGAGCAGGGCGACACCCACGGGGATACGGGAGATGGCGGCGAAGTAGCAGGCCTGGACACCGGCCACGCCGAGGAGCCCGAAGCCGGCGAGCAGCGCGGGACGGCGCCTGACCAGCGCCCGGTGCCGGACCGCCCACGGCAGCATGACCAGCGCCGCGCCCGCGACCCTCAGCCACACGACGTGGAGTGGGTCGAGCCCCGCCTCGATCAGCGGCTTGGCCGCGACACCCGATCCGCCGAAGGCGACCGCCGACACGAGCGCGAGCCCCAGCCCCACCCCTCTGCCACCACTGCCCTGACTCCCCTGAGACGTATGCACGGGCACATGATGACAGGCGATGACATGACCGTCATCCCCGATGACACCTGTCTCAACGACTGGACTCCGTCGCCGCCCCTTCCGGCAGCACCGGGACGTCGACCCCGGCGTGCGCGAGGACCTCGACCGCCCTCGACCGGGGATCGGCGACGAGCGCGGCGAGCAGGTCGAGGCCTCGGGCGCGTTCGTCCCCGCGCACCAGGGCACTCTCCTGCGCCCGCTCCATCGCGCCGGCCGCCGCGGGCGACCAGCCCGCCTCGGTGACGACCGGGACGGCGCCGGAATCCTCGACGGTGCCCTGCCAGCGCAGCCCGTAACCGATGCTGCGCTGCACGAGGTAGCCGAGGAGCCGGGCGAGCTGTGCTCCCCCGTCGAACGCGGCGCGCACCTCGGGGTCGGACTCCAGCAGCGAGTGCAGCAGATGAGCCGTGTCGATCTGCCGGTCGCCGTCCCGCAGCGCCCGTCTTCGCGCACCGGAGACCACCGAGGCCAGCTCCGCGCTGAGACCGGCATCGTTGTCAGGAAGGCTCGGGCCGCTCGCGGCGGCGGACTGCTGGGGGATGAGGGACGACACATCTCCCACCTCATCAGCCCCGCGGAGCCGGGGCATCCCCGGCGGGCAGCATCTTGGCGTCCGACACAGGGTGGGCAACCCGGTGCGGATTCTCCTCCCTGCGGATGACTTCGCGCCGATTCTCCCCGAGGGGGCGCGCCGCCTTGCCCCCTCGCTCCGCGCCCCTCCGCCACGTCCCGCGATTCTGACGGTTCATCAGTATTGAATGTTGCCGGGCCTGCGGCTACGTTCCGCGACACCGGAGCTGCGCCGGGCGCAGCCGCCGACACGAAGGGGTGGTCGCATGGCCGAAGTCAGCGCGGAAGCACGCATCGAGGCGCCCGCCGAGAAGATCTGGGACCGGCTCACGGACTGGCCGGGATACGGGGAGTGGAACGCGACGCACACGAACTTCCCGAACGGCGGACCCGAGAAGTTCGAAGTGGGCGGCACCTTCGCGGAGAACATGAAGCTCATGGGCTTCCCGGCCGAGGTCATCTGGACGATCGAGGAACTGGAGCCCGGCCGCGTCCTGGCCATCCGCGGCAAGGGCCCGATGGCGGTGAACGTCACCACCCGCTACACGCTCACCCCCGAACGGGACGCCACGTCGGTGCGGATCGACGGCGAGTTCACGGGTGCCGCGGTCTCCCTCATGGCCGGCAAACTCAAGGACTCGGCGACGGCCGCGCTCGACGAGTCGTTGCGCAAGCTGTCCGGACTGGTGGCCTGAGTCCCGCGCGGTTCCGCCTCGCGCACGGCGGGATCCGGCACCCCGTAAGCGGAAAGGCGCCCCGCGGAAACACTTCCACGGGGCGCCGGCAGGTACCACAGCATGCCGTCAGTCCTCGTCGGCGAGGATCAGGTACAGCTTCTTGCGGGCTTCGTTGATGACCTTCAGCGCCTTCTCGCGCTGATCCTTGCTGCCGGTCTTCCAGACCTGGCCGAAGGCCTCCATGAGGCCGAATCCGGCCTGCCGGATCTCGTGCAGCGTTTCCCAGTCGACCCCGCGCCCGGCCTCTTCCCAGGGCGCGTCGGGTCCCTCGTCGGCCGCGGTGCGGCCGGACTCGGTGAGCGAGAACAGCTTCTTGCCGCCCTCCGCCTCACTGGTGATCAGGCCCTCGTCCTCCAGCAGTTGGAGGGTCGGGTACACCGAACCCGGGCTGGGCTTCCACGCCCCGCCGCTGCGCTCGGCGATCTCCTGGATCATCTCGTAACCGTGCATGGGCCGGTCCTTGAGCAGAGCGAGGATCGACGCGCGCACGTCGCCGCGCCGCGCCCTCCCCCGCGGTCCGCCCCGACCGCCACGCCCGCCCCAGGGGCCGGCGCCGAAGCCCGGTCCACCGAAGCCGGGGCCACCGGGTCCGCCCGGCCCGAAGGGCCCGAAAGCCCCGCGTCGCCCCTCGAAGCCGCCCCGACCTCGATGGCCGGGTCCGCCGTGGTGTCCATGTCCGTGTTCGTGCTCGTATCCGAAGTCTTCTCCACGGGAACGCATCGCAATCACTCCATTCCATCGTTGATCGGTCGCGATGCGTCAACGATATATCGGAACCACTCGGAAGACAACCCCGCACCGAGCGGACCGTGTCCGACCTCCACCCCGACCGTCGACCGTCGACCCGGCCCGCCACACACCGCCCCGGCCCGGACGTCCGCCTCGGGCACTGTCGGAGGCTCCGCATACGGTGAGCCGGGGGAACGGATGCGACGCACCAACCGCCCCGATCGCCCGCCCCGGCGCCAGGGCGATCCGCTTGAGCCCCTGCTCGGGCCGCACCCGACCGCCCCTGATCACACCTCGCGGCCCGGCAGGAGTCGACCAGGGGGCCGTGGCCAGACCTCGACCACCTGGCGGACAGGGGGCGGGCGATGACGGTTCGTCGTCGCGCGTGTCGGTGGGACCCCGTAGCCTCGCTCGCATGCCACGCCGTGCGAACCAGCCCCGTCGGCTCGTCGCCGACGGGCGCGTGTATCTGTGGGGGCTGCGCCACAGCCACCGGCCGGATCCCGGCGGACGTCCGGTCGACTGCCGCGAGGTCCTCACCTTGACCCCGCAGCCGTCCGGCACCGGCGGCGTGCTGCGTGTCGTGTTCACCGAGGGGCCCGGCAGGTACATCCCGGGAGGGGCACCGCTGGGCTCCGGGGACGTCGGCTTCACCCGGGGCGCCGACCTGAACCTGCACGAGCCGGGAGCGGTCCGGGCCCTGTTGGACGTGGCTCTGGCCCGCGGGTGGCGCCCCGAGGAGCGGCGGTCGGTGGAGATCGACGGCTGGTCGCTGCTGGACGCGGCGGCCGCGGCGCGCGCACGCGACGCCGGTACCGCCGTCACGGAGTCCTAGCGGGATCCGCTCAGCCACACCGTCATTCCCCGCGCCGGCCGCGCGGCCACCGGCCCTCGCCGCGACCACCCGGTCTCCCCGTCGGCGCGACGGCGTCCCGGCCCCGGCTCGCGGCTCGCGGCTCGCGGCTCGCGGCTCGCGGCTCGCGGCTCGCGGCTCGCGGCTCGCGCGAGCTTCGCCGTCTTCCTTCTGCCGGGCGGGTGTTCACGGGACGCGGTCACCGCCGCGCCGTCTTGGGTCCAGCCGCACCGGATTGGCCTTGGCCCGCCGCCTCGCACGGCGGCTAGCTTCGGACCATGCGCATTCGTATCGTCGACGCCTTCACCGACCGCCCCTTCGCCGGCAACCCGGCCGGGGTCCTCCTCCTCGACTCGTTCCCGGACGACGCCTGGCTCCAGAACGTGGCCGTGGAGGTGAACCACGCGGAGACGGCGTTCACCCACCCGCTCCCCGCCGGCGGTGAGGCCGACTGGGCGCTGCGCTGGTTCACCCCCACCACCGAGGTCGCCCTGTGCGGGCACGCGACGCTCGCCGCCGCGCACGTCCTGCACACGACGGGCGCGCATCGGGGTCCGGTGCGGTTCACCACGCGCAGCGGCGTTCTCGTCGCGACCCCCGGCGACGACGGCTCGATCACGCTGGACTTCCCGACCGCTCCGCTCACCCCGGTGGCAGCCCCGAACGGCGTCGCCGAGGCCCTCGGCGCCGAACCGCTGGCCACCTTCGACACCGGCCCCAACACCGGGGACCTGCTCATCGAGGTCACCGACGAGAGGACGGTGCTCGGACTCGCCCCGGACCACAAGGCGCTGGCCCGCTACTCGAAGCGGGGCATCATCACGACCGCTCGCGCCGAGGACCCCTCCCGGGGCTACGACTTCGTCTCGCGCTGCTTCTTCCCCAACGTGGGCATCGACGAGGACCCGGTGACCGGCAGCGCGCACACCGCCCTCGCCCCCTTCTGGTCCGAGCGCCTCGGCCGGACCACTCTGACGGGACTGCAGGCCTCACCCCGTTCCGGCCTGGTCCGCACGGAACTGCGCGGCGAGCGCACCCTCCTCACCGGGCAAGCGGTCACCGTCGTCGACGGCGAGCTGCTGGCGTGACGCCGCCCGGGACGTGGGGCCGGCCGCACCCCGCGTCCCGGCATGCGAAGGGGCGTACGCCGATGCCGTACGCCCCTTCGTGGTCCGCTTCCCGCGCTCATGCCGTCGGGAGCCACCCCACCTTGCCTGCGAGCAGGGCGTACCCGACGAACGCGCCGATGTCGAGCAGCGAGTGCGCCACCACGAGCGGCCCGACCCGGCCCCAACGCCGGTACAGGTAGACGAAGACGACGCCCATCGCCATGTTGCCGACGAACCCGCCGATGCCCTGATAGAGGTGGTACGAGCCGCGCAGCACCGCGCTCGCCACCAGGGCCGTCCCCGGCGTCCAGCCCAACTGTCCGAGCCGGCGCAGCAGGTAGCCGACGACGATGACCTCCTCCAGTACGGCGTTCTGCACCGCCGAGAGGATCAGCACCGGGAACTTCCACCAGACGTCGGGCAACGCCTCCGGCACCACCGTGAGGTTGGCGCCGAACGCGCGGGCCCCGAGATAGAAGGCGATCCCCGTACTGCCGATCACGGCCGCGACGAGGGCACCCCGCCCGAGGTCCGGCCCCGGCCGCGTACGGTCGAAGCCGATCACGCGCAGGCCCTTGCCCTCGCGCATCAGCAGGTGCGCGACGAGCGCGACCGGCACCAGAGCGGACGCGATACCGAAGAGCTGCCAGGCCAGATCGAGCCACGGACGCCCCGGTGCGGCCGAGGCGTTGAGCGTGGCCGCCTGATCCTTCAAGCCCCCTGGTTTGGTGACCGATCCGACAAAGCTGATCAGGGCGGACACTCCGCTCGCACCGAGCGACAGCGCCAGGACGAGCAGCGTCTCATCCCGGAAAATCCGTCGTGTCAGCCCCGCTTCGGGAAAAGAATCGGCCACCGAGCCCGCCTCCACCTGCACTCCCGCCTCCAGTTGAGTAATCGCGCCTCATCCCCATCTTCGCCCCGCTAGGGTCTCGAAAGAAGTTACGAAGATCGTGCGCGACAGGCCGTTGGGGGACACGGGCTCCGTACGGGGTGTACTTCCCCCTTTGCCTGTTTTACGGCTGTCCCACGGCTCAGGCTCACCTCGGAGGGACCACACCGTCATGGGACGTCACAGCTTGCCCGACGAGCGCCGGGCGGGCACCGCCGACCCCCGGATCCGCGCACGCCGCCGCACGGTGGCTGTCGCGACCGTGCTCGTCCTCACCGTCGCCGGCGGCACGGCCGTCGCGGTCCGCGGCGGTCTGTTCTCCTTCGGCGGCTCCTGCAAGGACGACGCCGTGCAGCTCGCGGTGGCCGCATCGCCGGACATCACGCCCGCCCTCACGGCCGCCGCGGCGTACGCACGCGAGAAGAACATCACCTCGGACGGCCGCTGCCTCGACGTCCGGGTGACCGCTCGCGAGTCCTACAAGGTCACCGACTCGCTCCAGACCGGCAAGCCGACCGGCATTCAGGTCTGGGTGCCCGACTCGGGGCTGTGGGTGGAGCGCGTCACCGGGGCCACCACCGCGACCCAGGTCACCGGCGCCGGCAACATTGCCTCCACCCCCGTGGGCGTCGCCATGGTCCCGGCGGCCGCGAAAACGCTCGGCTGGCCCGAGAAGACCTACGCGTGGACCGAACTGGTCGGCGCGACGATGCAGGACGACAAGCTCAAGCTGGGCGCGGCCGACCCGACCCGCAGCTCGACGGGTCTGCTCGCCCTCACCCGGATCAGCGCGGCCGCGTCCCGCGTCAAGGGTGGTGACACCCAGGCCGCCGCCATGGCCAAGGCCCTCTCGCAGCGCACCTCGGACAGCGACACCCAGGTCCTCGACACACTCCCCCGCGACGACTCCGGCACCGAGCGGGGCAACCCGAAGCGGAACCAGGCACTGATCCTCTCCGAGCAGGCGGCGTTCGCGCACAACGCCTCGGACGAGGGCGGGCAGGACCTCGACCTGTTCTACCCGAAGGACGGCACTCCGCTGCTCGACTACCCCTACACCCTGGTCGACGAGGCAGGGCAGAGCACCGACGAGAGCCGCGCCGCCCTGCGGTTCATGACTCTGCTGGGAGAACCCGCACCACAGAGGATCCTGCGGAAGTACGGCTTCCGAACGGACGCGCAGAGCCCGTCCAGGGCGCTGGTCACCGCGGCCGGCGGCAGCTCCCCGCAGCCGTACACCCGGACCGCCACGGAACCCGAGTCGCCCTCCGCGGTCAAGGAAGCCCTCGGCATGTGGACGATCACCGTGCAGAGCGCCCGGATCACCACGGTCGTCGACGCCTCCGCGTCCATGAGCGAACCGGTGGCCGGGACCGACCAGTCCCGCATGGACGTCACCAAGTCGTCCCTGCTCCAGGCCCTCGCCACCTTCACGCCCGAGGACGAGATCGGGCTGTGGAAGTTCTCCACGAAGCTCGACGGCGACAAGGACTACCGCGTGCTCGTGCCCACCGCCCGGCTCGGCGACTCGAAGGGCGCGGGAACCCAGCGCGAGAAACTGTCGGCCGCGTTCAGCTCCCTGGAGCCGGTCCCCGACGGGGCCACCGGCCTGTACGACACCACGCTCGCCGCGTACAAGGCGGCCGTCGCGTCCTACGCGAAGGGCAAGTTCAACGCGCTCGTCGTCCTGACGGACGGCGCCAACCAGGACCCGGGCAGCATCTCCCGCTCCAACCTCGTCGCCGAGTTGCAGAAGCTGACCGACCCGGAGCACCCGGTGCCGCTGATCGCGATCGCGGTGGGTCCCGACGCCGACAAGGAGGAGGTCGACCAGATCGCCAGGGCGACCGGTGGATCGGGTCAGCAGGTCAACGACCCGGCACAGATCCACGCCGTGATGCTCAAGGCGATCGTGGCGGCCGGCTCCGGCATCACCGGCTGAGCCCCCGGCAGCACGGGCCGACCGCCACCCCGTCACCTCACGCCAGCGGAGCCGGCTCCGGCAGCCCGACCGGCCAGGTGTGCACCGGGTCCCCGAGGTGCATGAGTTCGCCGTAGCGCCTGGTCGTCGCGGCCAGGGCGGCATCCCGTCCGAGGCCCTTCTCCAGTGCCCGGTGGAAGGTGGCGGCCTGCCAGGTCGCGCCGTTCGTGCGCAGCCGGCAGCGGTCCTCGATCACACCCAGGTACAGGTCCCGGTCGGCGGGTTCGATGCCCCACGCGTCCAGTCCGGCGGCTGCCAGCGGGAGCAGTTCGTCGCTGATCAGCTGCGCGGCGTCCACCTGGACGGTGCCGCTGTGGCGTCCGCGCCGCGGCCACTCCAGGCGCGCCTCGATGCCGTGCTTGCAGGCCGCGTCGAAGTTGGCGGCGGCGGCCTCGAAGGGAAGCCGCGTCCACACCGGCCGGGACTCCTCGGCCAGCGCGCGCACCAGCCCGTAGTAGAACGCGGCGTTGGCGACGACGTCGGTGACGGTCGGACCGGCGGGCAGCACCCGGTTCTCGACCCGCAGATGCGGAACGCCGTCGGCGATGTCGTACACGGGCCGGTTCCACCGGTACACCGTTCCGTTGTGCAGCACGAGTTCGGCGAGTTTCGGCACTCCGCCGGCGTTCAGCACCTCCAGCGGGTCCTCGTCGTCGCAGATGGGCAGCAGCGGCGGGAAGAACCGCAGGTTCTCCTCGAAGAGGTCGTAGGCGGAGGTGACCCAGCGTTCGCCGAACCACGTCCGGGGCCGGACGCCCTGTTCCATCAGTTCGGGCGGGCGGGTGTCGGTGGACTGCTGGAAGAGCGGGGGCCGCGACTCCCGCCACAGCTCGTGGCCGAACAGGAAGGGCGAGTTGGCGCCGACGGCGACCTGCGGGGCGGCGACGACCTGCGCCGCGTTCCACACGTCCGCGAAGCGGCCCGGGGTGACCTGGAGGTGCAACTGCACGGAGGTGCAGGCGGCTTCGGGCGCGATGGATCCCGAGCGGCACACGAGGCGTTCCACCCCGTCGATGTCGAGCACGAAGTCCTCGCCGCGCGCCGCGACGATCTGGTCGTTGAGCAGCGCGTACCGGTCGACGTCCGACAGGTTCGCGGAGACCAGGTCGTCCTGTCCGAGCGTCGGCAGGATGCCGATCATCACGATTCCCGCGTCGACCTCGCTCGCCTTTCGATGGGCGTACGCGAGCGAGGTGCGCAACTCCTCGGCTAGCCGGTCGAATACCCGGCCGTCCAAGCGGTGTGGGGCTATGTTGACTTCCAGGTTGAACATGGCGAGTTCTGTCTGGAAATCCTTGCTCGCAATCCGCTCCAGTACTTCGGCATTCATCATGCGCGGCATGCCGTCGGGCCCCGCGAGATTCAATTCGATCTCCAGGCCCATCAGGTTCTTCGGCCGGTCGAACCTCTTCTCCTCCAGCAGCCTCTCCAGCACCGTCAGACACTGCCGGAGCTTGTCGCGGTGGCGCTGTCGGTCGCTCAGGTCGAACGGCCCTGCAACGACCTTCTCCCCCATCGCGATGTCCTTCCTCGACTGGGCAGGCCGACGATCCGGCGGCCTTGGTGTCCCGGGTACGGAGGATGATGCCCCGGCAACGCGATCCATAACGTCCCGCGCGCGCCCTTCGGCCGCTACGCTGGGGTCCGATTCCGCGGGCACATTCACGAGGCATGCGGCAATAAGCAAGTTTACGGGCGGCGTGATCTCGTGAAAAACGCCGACGAGTATCGGCCGACCGCTCCGGTGAAATATTCCGAGGTCACCGCGATGCGGCCCCGCAGAACCGGGATGAAGCGCGCGTTTTCGCGACCGAATAGTGCCTTGTTCTTCATATTCGGGACGACTAGCCGAAACACTGTATGAACACGTGTCGTATAAACTCCGCTACCGAGGCAGAGAGTTTGCGCTCGCGGTCCTAGGTCCTGTCGTCACGGTGACGACGACAGGCGGCATTCCTGCCGGCGGATCCAGACCCCACGCCCCTCTGACCCGAGAGCTGACAGCGCCGTCCGCCCCCTCCCTCGCGCCACTGTGCCTGTCGAACGAGAGGCGACCCACCATGCCGCTGCACGTACCTCCGGCTCCCGCGCCCGCCCTGCGCACCGTCCTCACGGCACTCGGTTCTCCCACCGCCGTCCGCGAAGCCCGAACGCCCTCCCTGCGCCTGGCGCAGGGACCGATCACGCCCGAACTCCCGTTGCCCGTCCATGTCCTGGACCGCATCACGCCCGCCGGCGCGTCCACCACCCGGCTCGCGGGGTGGCGGTTCCTGCTCCGCAGCGGGGACCGCGCGGTGGCGGCCGCCGACACCATGCTCACGCCGGACGGCTGGGCCTTCTCGCGCTTCTTCGAGGGGCCCTACATCGCCGCCACGGAACACGCCCTGCGGCAGGCGGAAGCCATGCACCAGCCCTACCAGGCACGCCTGTTGTCCGTACCCGAGCTGTACATGCTGACCCTCTGGCTGCACGGCGACGTCACTGCTGACGGCGCCGACGGCCATCCGGCCGCCACCGACCTCCTCGTCCCCCTGGCACCCGCCCCTCCCGGCATCGCCGCGCACCGCCCGCACCGCGTCGCCGAACTCCTCCCGGTACTCACCCACCGGGTCACCCCCGTCACTCCCGGACCGTTGCTCGGCTCACCCGCCTGACCCGACGACCACCGTGCCCCGCGGCCGACGACCGGCCGCGGGGCACAGCGCTGTCACCACCCCGGACCACCGGCCCGCTCATCGGGGCTCCACAGCGCTCGTACGAGGGAGGACGCCTTCCCGACCCGACCGGACTAGCCCTATTCGGTCACCTCGAACCACCCGAAGAGGTACTGCAGTTGGGATGAACCGTCCGCACGGGTGATGCGTCATCAACCTGTGAGAAGCGGTGCCGTCAAATCCCTGCGGATCGACGCCCGTGGGGCAACACTGGGTTCCAGACCACACACCAACGGGGGGCGGCCATGAGTACTTCGAGCCGCGGGACAGACACCACATCCATCACTGACCTCTCGACCCAGCGAAAGATCCCACCCATGTGCCAGCACCAGCCACCGTGCCCGTCAGCCGCGTCCGCCGACCGGGAGTCCGCCCGTCTCGTGGCGCATCACCCGGAACAGGGATGGAGCCTGCTGTGCAACGGCGTTCTCCTCTTCGAGGACACCGGTGAGCTCCTGCCGGACGGCCGGATCATCGCCCCGCACCGCCCGCTGGGCGGCGCCGCGGTGATGACCGCTGCCTGACCCGCACACCCGGGCGGCCCCCACAGGGCCGCCCAGACAGACGAGGGGCCGGCCCGGAGACGCACTCTCCGAACCGGCCCCGACGCATCTCCGCGGATGGTCACTGCGTGTGACCATCCGCGTTCGGCGTGCCGATCAGTCCTCGTAGGCGTCCAGCGGCGGGCAGGAGCAGACGAGGTTCCGGTCGCCGTAGGCCTGGTCGATCCGGCGGACCGGCGGCCAGTACTTGTCCGCTGCCGAGACACCGGCGGGGAACACGGCCTCCTCGCGGCTGTACGCGTGCTCCCAGTCACCGCCGAGCGCGGCGGCCGTGTGCGGCGCCCCCCGCAGTGGGTTGTCGTCGACGGCCCACTCGCCGGAGCCGACCTTCTCGATCTCCGCGCGGATCGCGATCATCGCGTCGCAGAACCGGTCCAGCTCGCCGAGGTCCTCGGACTCGGTCGGCTCGATCATCAGAGTGCCGGCCACCGGGAACGACATCGTCGGCGCGTGGAAGCCGTAGTCGATCAGGCGCTTGGCGATGTCGTCCACGCTGACGCCGGTCGCCTTGGTCAGCGGGCGCAGGTCGATGATGCACTCGTGCGCGACCAGTCCGCCGGGGCCTGTGTACAGCACCGGGTAGTGCGGCTCCAGGCGCTTGGCCACGTAGTTCGCGGACAGCACGGCCACCTGCGTGGCGCGCTTGAGACCCTCGCCACCCATCAGCCGGACATACGACCAGGAGATGGGCAGGATGCCCGCGGAACCCCAGGGCGCGGCGGAGATCGGACCGACGCCCGTCTCGGGGCCGGCCTCGGGCTGCAGCGGGTGGTTCGGCAGGTACGGCGCCAGGTGCGCCCGCACGCCGACCGGGCCGACGCCGGGACCGCCGCCGCCGTGCGGGATGCAGAACGTCTTGTGCAGGTTGAGGTGGGAGACGTCGCCGCCGAAGTGGCCCGGCTTGGCGAGACCCACCAGGGCGTTCAGGTTGGCGCCGTCGACGTAGACCTGGCCGCCGGCCTCGTGCACCTGGGCGCAGATGTCGGCGACGTGCTCCTCGAACACACCGTGCGTCGACGGGTAGGTGATCATCAGCACTGACAGCTCGTCGCGGTACTGCTCGATCTTGGCGCGCAGATCCTCGACGTCGATCTCGCCGTCGTCGGCCGTCTTCACGACGACGACCTTCATTCCGGCCATCACGGCGCTCGCGGCGTTGGTGCCGTGGGCGGAGGACGGGATGAGACAGATGGTGCGCTGGTCGTCGCCGTTGGCACGGTGGTAGCCGCGGACGGCCAGCAGACCGGCCAGCTCGCCCTGCGAACCGGCGTTGGGCTGCAGCGACACCTTGTCGTACCCGGTGACCTCGGCGAGCTGGTCCTCCAGCTCGTGGATGAGCGTGAGGTAGCCCTGGGCCTGCTCGGCGGGGGCGAAGGGGTGCATCTGCCCGAACTCGGGCCAGGTGACCGGCTCCATCTCCGTGGTCGCGTTGAGCTTCATCGTGCAGGAGCCCAGCGGGATCATGCCGCGGTCGAGCGCGTAGTCGCGGTCGGAGAGCCTGCGCAGGTAGCGCAGCATCGCGGTCTCGGAGCGGTGCTGGTGGAACACGGGGTGCGTGAGGTAGTCGTCGGTGCGCAGCAGCGCGGCCGGCAGTGTGTCCTGCGCGCTCGCGTCCAGCGCCTCGACATCGCCCTCGACGCCGAACGCGGTCCACACGGCGGCGAGCTGCGCGCGCGTGGTCGTCTCGTCGCAGGAGACCGACACATGGTCGGCGTCCGCCCCGTGGACGTTGACGCCGAGGTCGCGGGCGCGCTCCACGACGGCGGCGGCGCGGCCCGGGAGCCGCACGGTGAGCGTGTCGAAGTACGCGCCGTGCACGACCTCGACTCCGCCGGCGGTGAGCCCGGCGGCCAGAACCGTGGCGTAGCGGTGCGTGCGGCGCGCGATGGTCCGCAGCCCGTCGGGGCCGTGGTAGACGGCGTACATGCCGGCCATCACGGCGAGGAGCACCTGGGCCGTGCAGATGTTGCTGGTCGCCTTCTCGCGACGAATGTGCTGCTCGCGCGTCTGGAGGGCGAGGCGGTACGCCTTGTGCCCGTCGGCGTCCACGGACACGCCGACCAGGCGGCCGGGGAGACTGCGGGCGAACCTCTCGCGCACCGCCATGTAGCCGGCGTGCGGTCCGCCGAAGCCCATCGGGACACCGAAGCGCTGCGTCGTGCCGACGGCGATGTCCGCGTCGAGCTCGCCGGGCGAGGTGAGCAGCGTGAGGGCGAGCAGGTCGGCGGCGACCGTGACGACCGCGCCCAGCGCGTGCGCCTGCTCGATGAGCGGCTTGATGTCACGTACGGCACCGGAGGCACCCGGGTACTGGACCAGCACGCCGTTGATCTCGCGCCCGTCCAGGTCGGCCGGGATGCCCTCGGCGAGGTCGGCGACGACGACCTCGACGCCGGTCGGCTCGGCGCGGGTCTGGATGACCGCGATGGTCTGCGGCAGCGCGTCCGCGTCGACCAGGAAGAGGCCCCTCTTGTTCTTGCCCATCCGGCGGGACAGCGCCATCGCCTCGGCGGCGGCGGTGCCCTCGTCGAGCAGCGAGGCGCCCGAGGTGGGCAGACCGGTCAGCTCGGCGACGACGGTCTGGAAGTTCAGCAGCGCCTCGAGCCGGCCCTGCGAGATCTCCGGCTGGTACGGCGTGTACGCCGTGTACCAGGCCGGGTTCTCCATGACGTTGCGCAGGATCACCGGCGGCGTGAACGTGCCGTAGTAACCGAGACCGATCATCGAGCCGAGCACCTGGTTGCGGTCCGCGAGGGAACGCAGCTCGGCCAGCACGTCGGCCTCGGTGCGCGCGGCCGGCAGCTTCAGGGCCTCGGCGTTCTTGATCACGTCCGGCACCGCGGCGGCCGTCAGCTCGTCGAGCGAGCCGTATCCGACCTGCGCGAGCATCTTGGCCCGGGCTTCGGAGTCGGGCCCGATGTGGCGCTGCTCGAAGGGGATTCCCTGTTCGAGCTCGGAGAGCGGAATGCGAGGGGCGGTCATTGCGGAGGCCTCCTGGTCTGACGCGACCTTCGAGGGGTACCCCGGCACGGGTACCCCGACGGCCTCCCCCTCTGTCATCTCAACCTGAGAGCTTCACCGGTCCGTCCGCTGACGTCCCGGCTTTCACCGTCGGTGAGGGCGGAGGCCATCGGCACCCGCCCTGCTTTCCAGAGTGACCTCGTCCGTGCGGTACGTGAGCCTGAGAGATTCCGGGGAGGATTTGCTCCTTCGGCGCCTCCGGTGAAGTCTGGAGGACTCTCCCGCACGGGATCAGCAGCCGTTGGCCAGCCTACCAGCGGGGACAAGACACCTGCCTTCGAGTGGCCGCCCGCCCGAAAGTGCTCTTTTGTAGTGCTTACGGATGTAGTGCTTACGGATGAGTTTGCGACCACGTGGAGGGAACGTGCAGACCGACATCGATCCGCGCAACCTGATCGGCCGCAAGGCGTTCGACCGCAAGGGCACCAAGATCGGCACCATCGACGAGGTCTATCTCGACGACGCGACCGGCGTACCGGAATGGGCGGCCATACGCACCGGCCTGTTCAGCCGGGACGCGTTCGTCCCCCTGGAGCCCAGTGAGGTCGTCGAGGGGACCTTGCGCATCCCCTTCGACCGGGCCCTGATCAAGGACGCCCCCGACTTCGGCGTCGGCCGGCACCTCTCCCCCGAGCAGGAACTGCAGCTCTACCACCACTACGGACTCGACGTGGCGGCCCCTCCGCCGCCGCCGGACCGTGACTTCGGCCGGCTCGCGGGATCCGAGGACACCTGATCCCCGGTGCCCGAGGGCACCTGGCCCCCGGCGCCCTGGCCCCCTGCGCTCGAGACCGCAGGTGCCGTCGGTTCCGCGTCCGGCGCTCCGGCTCCCGAGGCTCCCGGCTCCACGTCCGCGGGCGTCCGCCCCGGCCCTTCCGGTCTCCGCTCCACCAGGGGAAGCGGATCCGCGGGTTCCAGCCGAGGATCGTCCGTCCGGAAGGTGCGCACCCGGCCCGGCTCCGAATACGGCGTCTCGAACCGCACCGTCACCCGCCCCAGACCGCTCCCCTGCACCCATCCGTGCCCGAACTCGGCATGCCGGACGTCGTGCCCCGCGGACCACCGCCGCTCCGCGGCCGGCTCCTTCCCGCCCGCGGGCCCGTCCGGCTCCGCCTCCGCCTGCTCCTGCGCCGACGGCTCCGCCGCGGCGACGGCCTCCGCGTGCGCCTGCGCCTGGGCCTGGGCGAACAGGTCCTCCTGCGTGTAGTCGGCGAGCCCGGAGACACCCACCCCGAGCAGCCGCACGCCCCCGGTCGTGTCCACGCCCTCCAGCAGCCGTGCGGCGGCCTCCTGGACGACCCCGGGGTCGTCCGTGGGCCCGCGCAGCGTCTCGGACCGGGTCAGCGTGGAGAAGTCGTACCGGCGCACCTTCAGCACGATGGTCCGGCCCGACAGGCCCGCCCCGCGCAGCCGCCGCACACAGCGGTCCGCGAGCCGCGCCACCTCGAGGCCCACCCGGACGCGGTCGTGGATGTCCACGTCGTACGTGTCCTCCACCGACACCGACTTCGTCTCCCGGTCGGACACCACGGGCCGGTCGTCGCGCGCCAGCGCCATCGCGAACAGCGCGTGCCCGTGGGCCTTCCCCAGCAGCCGCACGAGCTCGTCCTCGCCCGCCTCGGCGATCTCCTCGACCGTGGTGATCCCGGCCCGGCGCAGATGGTCCCCCGTCGCCGGTCCGACGCCCGGCAGGGTCCGCACGGACATCGGCCCCAGAAGCTCCCGCTCGGTGCCCGGATCGATCAGCACCAGACCATCGGGTTTCGCCTGCTCCGAGGCGATCTTGGCCAGCATCTTGGAGGCGGCGAGTCCCACCGATCCCGTGAGCCCCGTGACAGCTCTGATGTCCGCCCGCAGCTTCACCCCGGCCAGCCGCGCCGAGCGCTCGTCCCACGCCGTTCCGCCCGCCTCCAGGTCCACGAACGCCTCGTCCAGGCTCAGCGGCTCCACCAGCGGCGACAGGGCCCTCAGCAGGCCCATCACCTGCTCGCTGACCTCTTTGTAGAGAGCGAAGCGCGGCACCAGATACGCGGCGTTCGGCGCCCGGCGGCGCGCCTGTGCCATCGGCATCGCCGAGTTCACCCCGAAAACCCGTGCCTCGTACGAAGCGGTGGAGACGACCCCGCGGGGCCCGAGGCCGCCCACGACGACGGCCTTCCCGCGCAGACTCGGCTTGGACGCCTGCTCCGCCGAGGCGAAGAAGGCATCCATGTCGAGATGCAGGATCGTGGGCGCGGTTCTCACATGTCCGATGCTGCCCTACGCCACTGACAATGCCCCGGCAACGCCGGGGCATCAGGTCATCGGAAGCGCGCTTCGGTCACACGGCCCGGTTCCGTCTGCGGGCCAGTTCGTCGGCGGGATTGTTGGCGAGGAGCGTCTCCCCGGTGTCCACCCGCTCCCCGTGGAGCTGCGACAGGGCGCTCTCGACGTCCCGCCACACCACGCCCACGGCGATGCCGAAGACACCCTGACCACCCTGCAACAGGGCGTGGACCTCGTCCGGGGAGGTGCACTCGTAGACCGTCGCGCCGTCGCTCATCAGCGTCATGCGTTCCAGGTCCTGGAAACCGCGCTCCCTGAGGTGCTGAACCGTGGTGCGGATGTTCTGCAGCGACACCCCGGTGTCCAGGAAGCGCTTGACGATCTTCAGAACCACCACGTCACGGAAGCTGTAGAGCCGCTGTGTCCCCGACCCGTAGGCCGGGCGCACACTGGGCTCGACCAGACCGGTCCGCGCCCAGTAGTCCAGTTGGCGGTAGGTGATGCCCGCGGCGGCACACGCCGTGGGTCCCCGGTAGCCGACCTCCTCGGGAACTGTCCCTCCCTCGTCGTCGGACACTGCCGTCGGCCGCCGCGGACCGTGATCGGCCGCGCCGCCGTGCTGAGGGTGCCCCCTGCTCGAGTCGAGCCGAGAGCTTGGGGGAGGGTACGGGCCGCTCTCTCCCAGACCGCGTCCGGGAGCACCCCCAGCCGTACCGTCGCCGCTGCTTCTCACGCCGACCTCCGTCCTAGACCTGCCTTCACGACGGTAGGCAGTCACCAGGGGCTCGTCAACGATCGCCACACTCGGCACGCCGAGTGCTAATCACCCAAGGAGTGGTTTGCCGTGTCCTACCGCGGGGAAAGGCTAGCCGAATGCGGTCGGCGCGGGCCGCGGCACACCACACGCGCCAGGGGCAAATGCCGCCGAAGTGACTCCCGCGCCGCCGGCCTCACTGGCTGTTGGTGCCGAAGTCCTCGGGTGAGATCTGGTCGAGGAACTCGCGGAACTTCTCCACCTCGTCCTCCTGCTCGTCCGGGATGGCGATGCCCGCGTCGTCCAGCACCCCGTCACTGCCGTAGATCGGCGTGCCGGTGCGCAGGGCGAGCGCTATGGCGTCCGAGGGACGCGCGCTGACCTCGACCCCGCTCGCGAAGACGAGCTCCGCGTAGAACACACCCTCACGAAGGTCCGTGATCCGTACTTCGGTGAGCTCCTGGCCGACAGCCTCCAGCACGTCCTTGAACAGGTCGTGGGTCAGCGGTCGTGCGGGGGCCATGCCCTGCTGGGCGAAGGCGATCGCCGTCGCCTCCCCCGGTCCGATCCAGATGGGGAGGTAGCGGTCGCCTCCCACTTCACGCAGAAGCACGATCGGTTGGTTGGAGGGCATTTCCACCCGGACACCTACGACATCGAGCTCGTTCACACAGCAACCCTAGGCCGTGCTCGGGACGTTTGGGTAGTCGGGCACAGAACGGGTGGCCGATCCACCGGCGGCGCCGGTGCCCCGATCAGGGAAGTCGCACGCCCAGCGCGGTCTGTACGAGGGCCGCGTGGAGCTTCACCGTGAGCCCCGCCAGCTCCTTCGCCCGGGCCTCCGCGTGCGCCCGGGTCTGCGGATTGCGGTGGCGCCGCAGCGGGGCCACCACCTGGTCCACCAGGCCCGCGTCCCGCTCCGCCGCCGCCTTCATCGCCCTGAGATGCCGCGGTTCGATTCCGAAGCGGCCCAGCTCCACGACGAGTGCGGCCACGGTCACCGCCTCGGCGTCGTACACACCGTCCGGAAGGGGGCCGATCAGGCCGTACGACTCCCACTCCTCGAGTTCCTGCTCACCGATCTCCGCGGCGGCCAGCAGCTCCGCACGGCCCACCCGGGCCGCCGTCGGCCCCTCGGGCTCGCCGTAGAGCTCTCCGAGGGGTTCTCCGTCACCGGAGTCGCGCTGGCGCCCCACCGCGGGCAGACGTACCTGCTCACCGCGCTCCAGGGCGTCCAGGTGCTCGCGGATCACCTTGAGCGGGAGATAGTGGTCGCGCTGCATGCGCAGGACGTGACCGAGGCGCTCGACGTCGTTCGCGCTGAACTTGCGATACCCCGAAGGGGTCCTCCGCGGCTCGACGAGCCCCTCCGACTCCAGAAATCTGATCTTGGAGATGGTTACTTCGGGAAACTCGTCGCGCAGCTGGCTCAGCACCGCGCCGATGCTCATCAGACCACTGTCCGCGGCGGTGCCGCTGCCGGCACCGCCGCTCGGTGTTTGAAGCATGGACATCCCTCGGTGTCCCCCCGGACGGAGTTGGGGGAGGGTCAGACGCCCCGCTGGCTCGCGTAGAACACCAGCCGGTACTTGCCGATCTGCACCTCGTCACCGTTCGACAGGGCGACCTGGTCGATCCGCTCCCGGTTGACGTACGTCCCGTTCAGGCTGCCGACGTCGGCGACGGTGAACGATCCGTCCGCCACGCGACGGAACTCCACATGGCGACGCGACACGGTCACGTCGTCGAGGAAGATGTCGCTCTGCGGATGACGCCCGGCCGTGGTCAGATCGCTGTCCAGCAGGAAGCGACTGCCCGAGTTCGGGCCGCGGCGCACCACCAGGAGCGCCGAGCCGAGCGGCAGCGCGTCGACCGCCGCCTGCGCCTCCGGGGAGAGCATCGGCGAGGGCGTCTGGCCCGTCACCTCTGCGTCGTAGGCCTCGATCCCCGAGATGGAGATCGTGGACGTCGTCTCGGAGGGGCGCTCCGCGCCGCCCCGCAGCGGGGCACCGCAGTTGGAGCAGAACCGGCTGTTCTCCGCGTTCCGGTTCCCGCACCTCGTACACACCAGGGCCGACATGGACGGATCCTCCTGCCGCGGCTGCCCACCAGGGGCTTGGGACGCATACGGATCGGAGGCGAACCCTCCACCCGAGCTTGAGGCTGACGGTTCCCCGAAACCTATGCGGCCGGACTGGGCAGGGTCAACAGACGGCGCGCCGGGACCACCGGCACCGCCGACCTGGTCACGGAACAGCGGGCGGTCGCCGCTCTGGGCGTCCGCCGCGTCTCCCTGGCGCGGTGCACGGTGGCGGGCCGTCGCGTTGTCACCGCTGGCCTCTCGCGTGCTCTTGCCGAACAACTTCGCAAACAACTTCACGGGCGATTCCCCTTGACCGAAACAGACCCGCCCGTGGGGCAGGACGAACACTGAATGAACACACCGGTCGACCCGGACATCCTCACAACGTCCGTATCCACCAGACAGTTTCCACCACGCACCACCCATTCGGTGCGCCGACCCCCCGCAACCTCATGCCCTCGCCCGGCGGACCTCATGCGACCCACCTCACGGGGAGGACGACCGAGCGTAGTCAGGCCGCTCCGCCGGTCGCAAGGCATCCACGACGATCTTCGTCGAACGCTCCACCGTGACGGTGGCCTGCTCCTTCTCCAGCGTCTGCACCACACCCCCCGGAATGTTCAGCGCCGGCTCCAGATCCTGCGGCTTGCCGATGACCTTGAAACGATACGGCTGGGTGATCTTGTTCCCGTCGACCTTCACTCCGCTCCCGGAGTCGGCCAGATAGGTACCGGCGACCACACGCACTCCGTTCACCTGGATCGCCTCCGCGCCCGCGGCGCGCAGCTCCTGGATCGCGTCGAGCAGCATGTCGGCCTTGACCGTCCCCTTCGTGTCGTCGATCGTCAGCGTGATGCCGGGGCCCTGGGCGGCCACGGTGCCCGCGAGGATGCCGAGTTGCTTCTCCTTCTCGACCGTCTGCTTGCGGGCCTCCTCGGCCTGGTCCGAGCTGTTCTCCAGTTCGGTGCGCTGGTCCTCGAGTCCCTGCTTCTCGTCTTCAAGACGCTGAGTGCGGTTGTCGAGTTCATCGAGGATGCGTACGAGATCCTCCTGGCGGGCCCCGCGCAGGGCGCTGTCCCCGTCGCTGTTGGAGGCCACCTGGACGGCCAGGCCGAAGCCGAGGCCGAACAGCAGCACGGCGACGATGAGTTGGGCACGTGAGACGCGCGGCGGCCACAGTCCGCTGACCAGCCGCTGCCGACCGGCGGACGACGGACGGGCGACCGGCTCCGGCTGTACGGGACCGGGGCCCTCCGCGGCGGCGGGGACCTCGTCCGGCAGCTCTCTGCGGAGCGGGTTCTCGGGGGTCTCGTCCTCGTTGCTCATCGGCCTCACGCCCGGAAGACGTGCCGGCGGATCGCGGCGGCGTTGGAGAAGATGCGGATACCGAGGACGACGACGACGCCCGTGGAGAGCTGGGCGCCCACGCCCAACTTGTCGCCCAGGAAGACGATCAGTGCGGCGACGACCACGTTCGACAGGAACGAGACCACGAAGACCTTGTCGTCGAAGATGCCGTCGAGCATCGCGCGCAGGCCGCCGAACACGGCGTCGAGCGCCGCGACGACGGCGATCGGAAGGTACGGCTCGACGACCGCCGGAACCTCGGGCCGGACCAACAATCCAGCCACGACTCCCACGACGAGGCCCAGTACGGCGATCACGATGTGCCCTTCTCTGTGCTCGGCTCTGCTGTACGTACGATCACACTCGGTGCCGCGGACAACCGGACGTCGTCCTCGGCGGAAATGCTGGTCCGGATGCCGTAGTTCTCCTGCAGGGCGTGCAGGTACAGCCCGTCGGCGCTGTCCTGGAACCTGGTGCTGAGTCGCTGGCCGTCCCCCACCGCGAGCACCGTGTACGGCGGCACCAGCGGCTTGTTGTCGACCAGTATCGCGTCACCGGCGGCCCGGATGGCCGACAGGGCGGTCAGCCGCTGTCCGTTGACGGAGACGGCCTCGGCGCCCGACTCCCAGAGCCCGTTGACCACGCGCTGCATGTCGCGGTCCCGCACGCGTCCGGTGTCGGAGAATCCGGACGTCTCCCGCGGGTTGGTCCCGTCGCCGCCGGTACTGGCTTCCTTGGCGTCGTTCACGACGAGCTTCACGCCCGGCCCGTGGACATCGGTGGCGCCCGACAGGATGCTGACCAGGTCGGCCTGCCCGCCGCCGGTCTTCTTGAGGGCCTCGCGCTGGCGCGCGCTCACGTCGGAGCGCAGCGTGTCGACGTTCTTCTCCAGCTTGTCCGCGGTCGAGGACTCTCGCTCGATGCGGTCGATGAGTTCCTGGCGCTCCTTGGCGACGACCGGGGCCGCTATCCGCGCGTTCGCCGCTCCCACGGTGACCACCAGCGCCGCGAGCACCAGGCCCGCCGCGAGTCCGAGCTTCGCCCGCAAAGTCTTCGGCAGACCACCGTCGCCCTCGGCCTGCTTACGGGCGGCCGCCTCGGCGTATCCGTCGTCGAGGCTGTGGTCCATGACATTGGTGAGCAGCGACATGGAGGCGTCCGGGCGCGAGGGGCGCGGAGCGCTGCTCCGAACGGGGGGCTGCTGCGGCATGCCGCACATCGTCGCACGTCGCGGGTGCTACCTCCGAATGGCCCCACCGGCGTGCCGGACAGGCCCCCTTGGGGGCACTTGTCCGACACGCACGGGTGAAGGATGTTTCAGCGGCCGGCGCTGTCCACCACGGCCGCCCACTCGTCGAGCAGAGCCTCCGCGGAGGCGTCGTCCGGGCCCTCGGCCCACAGATGCGTGACCGCCTCCGCGGGGTCGGGCAGCACCATGACCCAGCGTCCGTCGGCCTCCACGACGCGTACGCCGTCCGTCGTGTCCACGGAGCGGTCTCCCGCCTCCTCGACGACCCGCCGCATGACCAGACCCTTGACGGCCCACGGTGTCGCGAGGTCCCGCTTGAGGACGTGCGCCCGCGGAATCCGGGCGTCGATCTGGCTGAGCGTGAGCTGGGTCCGCGCCACGAGACCGATGAGCCGTACGAACGCGGCCGCACCGTCGAAGACGCCGCTGAACTCGGGAATGATGAACCCGCCGCGCCCGTCACCACCGAAGATCGTGGCTTCCTCACGACCGACCCGGGTCAGGTCGTCCGGGGACGTCGTCGTCCACTCGACCTGCGTGCCGTGGTACGCCGCCACCTGCTCGGCGATCCGTGTGGTCGTCACCGGCAGCGCGACCCGGCCACTGCGGCGCTCCGCCGCCACCAGGTCGAGCATGACCAGCAGGGCACGGTCGTCCTCGACGATCCGCCCCTTCTCGTCGACGAGCGACAGCCGCTCACCGACCGGGTCGAAACGGATGCCGAACGCGGCCCGCGCCGACGCGACGATCTCGCCGAGCCGCACGAGACCGGCCCGCCGCGACTCCGCCGTCTCCGTCGGCCTGGACTCGTCCAGGCCGGGGTTGATGGTGAGCGAGTCGACACCGAGCTTGCCCAACAGGCTCGGCAGCACGAGTCCCGCGCTGCCGTTGGAGGCGTCCACCACGACCTTGAGGCCGGACTCCCTGATCCCAGTGGTGTCGACGTTGCGCAGCAGCGACCCCGTGTACGAGTCGAAGACACTCGCTGGGAAGTGCAGGTCGCCGATCTCGCCGGGGAACGCACGCCGGTACTCCTGGCGCGAGAACACCCGGTCCAGCTTCCGCTGCCCGCCCTGGGAGAGGTCGGCGCCCTGTTCGTCGAAGAACATGATGTCGACGGAGTCGGGCACTCCGGGTGTCGTCCGGATCATGATGCCGCCCGCGCTGCCCCGGGCCGTCTGCTGCCGTGCCACCGGCAGCGGTACGTTCTCCAGGTCGCGTACGTCGATGGCGCTGGCCTGCAGAGCGGAGATGACCGCCCTCTTCAGGGCGCGGGCACCTCGGGAGTGGTCACGGGCCGTGGTGACCGTGGACCCCTTCTTCAGGGTCGTGGCGTAGGCGCCGGCGAGGCGCACGGCGAGCTCGGGCGTGATCTCGACGTTCAGGATGCCGGATACACCGCGCGCGCCGAACAGGTTCGCCTGGCTGCGGGACTCCCAGATCACCGAGGTGTTGACGAACGCGCCGGCCTCGATGGTCTTGAACGGATAGACACGGACGTTGCCCTGGATGATCGATTCCTCGCCGACGAGGCACTCGTCGCCGATCACCGCGCCGTCCTCGATCCGGGCGGCACGCATGATGTCGGTGTTCTTGCCGATCACGCAGCCACGCAGATTGCTCTGCTGTCCGATGTACACGTTGTCGTGCACGACGGCGCGGTGCACGAACGCGCCGCTCTTGACGACGACGTTGGAGCCGATGACCGTGTGCTCGCGGATCTCGGCGTTGGCCTCGACCTTGGCGTAGTCACCGATGTACAGCGGTCCACGGAGCTCGGCGTCGGGGTGCACGTCGGCACCCTCGGCCACCCAGACACCCGGCGATATCTCGAATCCGTCGATCTCGACATCGACCTTGCCCTCGAGGACGTCGGCCTGGGCCTTCACGTAGCTCTCGTGGGTGCCCACGTCCTCCCAGTAGCCCTCGGCGACATAGCCGTAGATCGGCTTGCCTTCCTTCATCAGCTGGGGGAAGACGTCGCCGGACCAGTCCACGGACACGTCGGCCTCGACGTAGTCGAAGACTTCGGGTTCCATGACGTAGATGCCGGTGTTGACCGTGTCCGAGAAGACCTGGCCCCAGGTCGGCTTCTCCAGGAAGCGCTCTACCTTGCCTTCCTCGTCCACGATGGTGATGCCGAATTCCAGCGGATTGGGAACACGCGTCAGACAGACGGTGACGAGCGCGCCCTTTTCCTTGTGGAAGGCGATGAGTTCGGTGAGGTCGAAGTCGGTGAGTGCATCACCGGAAATGACGAGGAAGGCGTCGTCCTTCAACGCCTCTTCGGCGTTCTTGACGCTCCCGGCAGTACCGAGTGGCTTCTCCTCATTGGCATAGGTCAGCTCCATGCCGAGCTCTTCACCGTCACCGAAGTAGTTCTTGACCAGAGAGGCCAGGAACTGCACGGTGACGACGGTCTCGTTGAGCCCATGCCTTTTGAGCAGCCTGAGCACGTGCTCCATGATCGGGCGGTTCACCACGGGCAGGAGCGGCTTGGGCATGCTTGAGGTCATTGGGCGAAGGCGTGTGCCTTCGCCTCCGGCCATCACGACGGCCTTCATGTCGGAAGCGTCCTCCTCTAAGAGACGACGGTACAGCCGACTTCACCCGTCCTGATTGTCCCGCAGTTCTCGAGCGGGGGCCATCGGGGCACTTCAGAAGCCGCCCCAACGGGGGCCGAGCTCAATCGGTCAAGGTGTCCGCTCGGATCAGCCGGCGGACCTGCACCACGTAGAGGACTCCTGCCCACCAATAGAGGGTTGTACCCCATCCGGCGAACGCCCATCCGAAAATAGCGCCGACTGTCCCGATCCAGCCGCCCGCGTCGCTGAGCAGCAACAACGGGAAGGCGTACATCAGGTTGAAGGTGGCCGCCTTGCCGAGGAAGTTCACCTGCGGCGGCGGATAGCCGTGGCGTCGGAGGATGCCCACCATGACGAGCAGGACCAGCTCACGTGCCAGCAGGGCGGCCGTCAGCCAGAGCGGGAGAATCTCGCGCCAGGTGAGACCGACGAGCGTCGACAGGATGTACAGCCGGTCGGCCGCGGGGTCCAACAGCCGGCCGAGGCTGCTGATCTGGTTCCAGCGCCGGGCGAGCTTTCCGTCCAGGTAGTCGCTGATACCGCTGAGCATGAGGACGAGCAGGGCCCATCCGTCGCTCTTGGGGCCACCGAACTCCGGCCTGAGGATCAACCACAGGAAGATGGGGACGCCGGCGAGGCGCGCCATGCTGAGGATGTTCGGGATGGTGAGGACCCGGTCCGTCTGAACGCGGGTCTCCTGGACCTCCACCCGGGGGCCTCCTGTGGGAAACGAGCCAACGATGCCCCCTGACCTTACCCGCAGGCTCCTCGCACCAGCGCAGAGGGGTCGCGGCGTCAGGGGAAACTCCCCCGAAAAACAAAAAAGCTCCGGCTCCCAGGATCGAAATCCTGGGAGCCGGAGCTCTAATACGAGTTCGGCGGCGTCCTACTCTCCCACAGGGTCCCCCCTGCAGTACCATCGGCGCTGTGAGGCTTAGCTTCCGGGTTCGGAATGTAACCGGGCGTTTCCCTCACGCTATGACCACCGAAACACTATGAAACTGTCAACCGGAGCCGTGGCATAGCTACGACGGTTGTTCGTGGTTTCAGAACCAACACAGTGGACGCGAGCAACTGAGGACAAGCCCTCGGCCTATTAGTACCAGTCACCTCCAGCGGTTACCCGCCTTCCAGATCTGGCCTATCAACCCAGTCGTCTACTGGGAGCCTTAACCCCTCAAGGGGGTGGGAATACTCATCTCGAAGCAGGCTTCCCGCTTAGATGCTTTCAGCGGTTATCCCTCCCGAACGTAGCCAACCAGCCATGCCCTTGGCAGGACAACTGGCACACCAGAGGTTCGTCCGTCCCGGTCCTCTCGTACTAGGGACAGCCCTTCTCAATATTCCTACGCGCACAGCGGATAGGGACCGAACTGTCTCACGACGTTCTAAACCCAGCTCGCGTACCGCTTTAATGGGCGAACAGCCCAACCCTTGGGACCGACTCCAGCCCCAGGATGCGACGAGCCGACATCGAGGTGCCAAACCATCCCGTCGATATGGACTCTTGGGGAAGATCAGCCTGTTATCCCCGGGGTACCTTTTATCCGTTGAGCGACGGCGCTTCCACAAGCCACCGCCGGATCACTAGTCCCGACTTTCGTCCCTGCTCGACCCGTCGGTCTCACAGTCAAGCTCCCTTGTGCACTTACACTCAACACCTGATTACCAACCAGGCTGAGGGAACCTTTGGGCGCCTCCGTTACTCTTTAGGAGGCAACCGCCCCAGTTAAACTACCCATCAGACACTGTCCCTGATCCGGATCACGGACCCAGGTTAGACATCCAGCACGACCAGACTGGTATTTCAACGACGACTCCACCATGGCTGGCGCCATGACTTCAAAGTCTCCCAGCTATCCTACACAAGCCGAACCGAACACCAATATCAAACTGTAGTAAAGGTCCCGGGGTCTTTCCGTCCTGCTGCGCGAAACGAGCATCTTTACTCGTAGTGCAATTTCACCGGGCCTATGGTTGAGACAGTCGAGAAGTCGTTACGCCATTCGTGCAGGTCGGAACTTACCCGACAAGGAATTTCGCTACCTTAGGATGGTTATAGTTACCACCGCCGTTTACTGGCGCTTAAGTTCTCAGCTTCGCCACCCCGAAGAGTGACTAACCGGTCCCCTTAACGTTCCAGCACCGGGCAGGCGTCAGTCCGTATACATCGCCTTACGGCTTCGCACGGACCTGTGTTTTTAGTAAACAGTCGCTTCTCGCTGGTCTCTGCGGCCACCCCCAGCTCACCGAGTAAATCGGATCACCAGTGATGGCCCCCCTTCTCCCGAAGTTACGGGGGCATTTTGCCGAGTTCCTTAACCATAGTTCACCCGAACGCCTCGGTATTCTCTACCTGACCACCTGAGTCGGTTTAGGGTACGGGCCGCCATGAAACTCGCTAGAGGCTTTTCTCGACAGCATAGGATCATCCACTTCACCACAATCGGCTCGGCATCAGGTCTCAGCCTCAATGTGTGACGGATTTACCTATCACACGGCCTACACCCTTACCCCGGGACAACCACCGCCCGGGATGGACTACCTTCCTGCGTCACCCCATCACTCACCTACTACCACCTTGGGCCGGCGGCTCCACCACTCCCCTCAACTCCGAAGAGATCAGGGCGGCTTCACGGCCTTAGCATTAATGGGCTCGATGTTTGACGCTTCACAGCGGGTACCGGAATATCAACCGGTTATCCATCGACTACGCCTGTCGGCCTCGCCTTAGGTCCCGACTTACCCTGGGCAGATCAGCTTGACCCAGGAACCCTTAG
Organism: Streptomyces sp. M41(2017); assembly: GCF_002078175.1. Classification (GTDB taxonomy): domain Bacteria; phylum Actinomycetota; class Actinomycetes; order Streptomycetales; family Streptomycetaceae; genus Streptomyces. Next base: position 1,598,317 of record NZ_MWFK01000002.1, read on the forward strand.
TCAATCGGCGCACACGTTTCTCACGTGTGTATCGCTACTCATGCCTGCATTCTCACTCGTGAACCGTCCACCACTGCCTTCCGGCGCGGCTTCACCCGGCACACGACGCTCCCCTACCCATCACAGCAGGCGTTGGCCCTATTGCTGCAATGACACGACTTCGGCGGTACGCTTGAGCCCCGCTACATTGTCGGCGCGGAATCACTAGACCAGTGAGCTATTACGCACTCTTTCAAGGGTGGCTGCTTCTAAGCCAACCTCCTGGTTGTCTGTGCGACTCCACATCCTTTCCCACTTAGCGTACGCTTAGGGGCCTTAGTCGATGCTCTGGGCTGTTTCCCTCTCGACCATGGAGCTTATCCCCCACAGTCTCACTGCCGCGCTCTCACTTACCGGCATTCGGAGTTTGGCTAAGGTCAGTAACCCGGTAGGGCCCATCGCCTATCCAGTGCTCTACCTCCGGCAAGAAACACACGACGCTGCACCTAAATGCATTTCGGGGAGAACCAGCTATCACGGAGTTTGATTGGCCTTTCACCCCTAACCACAGGTCATCCCCCAGGTTTTCAACCCTGGTGGGTTCGGTCCTCCACGACCTCTTACAGCCGCTTCAACCTGCCCATGGCTAGATCACTCCGCTTCGGGTCTTGAGCGCGCTACTGAATCGCCCTATTCGGACTCGCTTTCGCTACGGCTTCCCCACACGGGTTAACCTCGCAACGCACCGCAAACTCGCAGGCTCATTCTTCAAAAGGCACGCAGTCACGAGATATGTGCAAGCACATATCCGACGCTCCCACGGCTTGTAGGCACACGGTTTCAGGTACTATTTCACTCCGCTCCCGCGGTACTTTTCACCATTCCCTCACGGTACTATCCGCTATCGGTCACCAGGGAATATTTAGGCTTAGCGGGTGGTCCCGCCAGATTCACACGGGATTTCTCGGGCCCCGTGCTACTTGGGTGTCTCTCAAACGAGCCGTTGATGTTTCGACTACGGGGGTCTTACCCTCTACGCCGGACCTTTCGCATGTCCTTCGCCTACATCAACGGTTTCTGACTCGCCTCACAGCCGGCAGACTGTGAAAGAGAGATCCCACAACCCCCTGCATGCAACCCCTGCCGGGTCTCACACATACAAGGTTTGGCCTCATCCGGTTTCGCTCGCCACTACTCCCGGAATCACGGTTGTTTTCTCTTCCTGCGGGTACTGAGATGTTTCACTTCCCCGCGTTCCCTCCACACTGCCTATGTGTTCAGCAGTGGGTGACAGCCCATGACGACTGCCGGGTTTCCCCATTCGGAAACCCCCGGATCAAAGCCTGGTTGACGGCTCCCCGGGGACTATCGTGGCCTCCCACGTCCTTCATCGGTTCCTGGTGCCAAGGCATCCACCGTGCGCCCTTAAAAACTTGGCCACAGATGCTCGCGTCCACTGTGCAGTTCTCAAACAACGACCAACCACCCATCACCCCCGGTTACCACCGGAGTTCACTGGGGCCGGCACTGAAGGCAGCCAACCATCGGCCGTACCTTCAGACACCCAACAGCGTGCCCGACACCCTCACCACTCGTGATCAGCTTTCCACGCTCCGAAGAACAGTACTTGCAGCCCGAGATGACTTGAGTGCCGAATAATCAACGTTCCACCCATGAGCAACCACCGTCGAACGTATGCCGACGTAATGGCCCTGGACCACCAAGCAAGCTTGGCGGCCTAGATGCTCCTTAGAAAGGAGGTGATCCAGCCGCACCTTCCGGTACGGCTACCTTGTTACGACTTCGTCCCAATCGCCAGTCCCACCTTCGACAGCTCCCTCCCACAAGGGGTTGGGCCACCGGCTTCGGGTGTTACCGACTTTCGTGACGTGACGGGCGGTGTGTACAAGGCCCGGGAACGTATTCACCGCAGCAATGCTGATCTGCGATTACTAGCAACTCCGACTTCATGGGGTCGAGTTGCAGACCCCAATCCGAACTGAGACAGGCTTTTTGAGATTCGCTCCGCCTCACGGCTTCGCAGCTCTTTGTACCTGCCATTGTAGCACGTGTGCAGCCCAAGACATAAGGGGCATGATGACTTGACGTCGTCCCCACCTTCCTCCGAGTTGACCCCGGCAGTCTCCTGTGAGTCCCCATCACCCCGAAGGGCATGCTGGCAACACAGAACAAGGGTTGCGCTCGTTGCGGGACTTAACCCAACATCTCACGACACGAGCTGACGACAGCCATGCACCACCTGTACACCGACCACAAGGGGGGCACTATCTCTAATGCTTTCCGGTGTATGTCAAGCCTTGGTAAGGTTCTTCGCGTTGCGTCGAATTAAGCCACATGCTCCGCTGCTTGTGCGGGCCCCCGTCAATTCCTTTGAGTTTTAGCCTTGCGGCCGTACTCCCCAGGCGGGGAACTTAATGCGTTAGCTGCGGCACCGACGACGTGGAATGTCGCCAACACCTAGTTCCCACCGTTTACGGCGTGGACTACCAGGGTATCTAATCCTGTTCGCTCCCCACGCTTTCGCTCCTCAGCGTCAGTAATGGCCCAGAGATCCGCCTTCGCCACCGGTGTTCCTCCTGATATCTGCGCATTTCACCGCTACACCAGGAATTCCGATCTCCCCTACCACACTCTAGCCTGCCCGTATCGACTGCAGACCCGGGGTTAAGCCCCGGGCTTTCACAACCGACGTGACAAGCCGCCTACGAGCTCTTTACGCCCAATAATTCCGGACAACGCTTGCGCCCTACGTATTACCGCGGCTGCTGGCACGTAGTTAGCCGGCGCTTCTTCTGCAGGTACCGTCACTTTCGCTTCTTCCCTGCTGAAAGAGGTTTACAACCCGAAGGCCGTCATCCCTCACGCGGCGTCGCTGCATCAGGCTTTCGCCCATTGTGCAATATTCCCCACTGCTGCCTCCCGTAGGAGTCTGGGCCGTGTCTCAGTCCCAGTGTGGCCGGTCGCCCTCTCAGGCCGGCTACCCGTCGTCGCCTTGGTGAGCCACTACCTCACCAACAAGCTGATAGGCCGCGGGCTCATCCTTCACCGCCGGAGCTTTTAACCCCCACCCATGCAGGCAGGAGTGTTATCCGGTATTAGACCCCGTTTCCAGGGCTTGTCCCAGAGTGAAGGGCAGATTGCCCACGTGTTACTCACCCGTTCGCCACTAATCCACCCCGAAGGGCTTCATCGTTCGACTTGCATGTGTTAAGCACGCCGCCAGCGTTCGTCCTGAGCCAGGATCAAACTCTCCGTGAATGTTTTCCCGTAATCGGGACGACACCACGAGAGCGGAACAATCGGTCGGAATAAGACCGGTCGTTCACAGCGTCCTCGCTGTGCGCCTACCCCGAGGGGCAGGACTTTTTCAAAGGAACCTCGTCCCGACCGAACGGCCGGAGACGGGGTATCAACATATCTGGCGTTGATTTTTGGCACGCTGTTGAGTTCTCAAGGAACGGACGCTTCCTTTGTACTCACCCTCTCGGGCTTTCCTCCGGGCGCTTCCCTTCGGTCTTGCGTTTCCGACTCTATCAGACCGTTTCCGTATCCGATTTCCTCGGTGCTTTCCAGGTTTTCGCTTTCGCGTTTCCCTTTCCGGCGAGTCCGACTCTATCAGCGATTTCCCGTCTCTCTGACCACCGTCCCGCAAACATGCAGAACGGGACCCCGAGATAGGATCTGACAAGTTGGGTGCTGCCGGGCAACGACGCTTGGTGACGCCGCTCAGCCTCAAGCAGGGGTACGACAGTACACGGGGGCCGGGAGCGGGCGCAAATCGTTTCGCCCGTGCTCTACGGCCTCCAACCGGGACCTCTCGTGCGGAACCGGCACTTCATATGACATACCCTGCTGAAACAGTGCGCCGTCAGGGACAGGCAGTGACGGCCCATATACATCTCCACCCCTGGGAGGCTTCCCATGACCACCGTGACGTCCCCTCTTGCAGGACGCGCCATCGGACTCGCAGCAGTACCGGACCCCGTGTTCTCCGGGGCGATGGTCGGCCCCGGCACGGCGATCGACCCCGTGCGTGAGCCCTCGGAGGCTGTCGCCCCCGTGGACGGAGTGATCGTCTCGCTCCACCCGCACGCGTTCGTCGTCGTCGACGGCGAGGGCCACGGAGTCCTCACCCACCTGGGCATCGACACCGTGCAGCTCAACGGCGAGGGCTTCGAGCTGCTCGTCAACAAGGGGGACACCGTGACGCGCGGCCAGGCCGTCGTCCGGTGGAACCCGGCCGCCGTAGAGGCAGCCGGCAAGTCCCCTGTGTGCCCGATCGTGGCTCTCGAGGCCACGGCGGACTCCCTCTCCGACGTTCGCGAGGACGGCGATGTGAAGGCGGGCGACGCGCTCTTCGGCTGGCGGTGACATCAACGCTGTCCTGGACGGCACGTTCGACAAACCACGCGGCGGCGGGACCCGCCGCACTATCGGAGACGGGTGAGATGGAGACAACGCTGCGAGGCGTCGGCGTGAGCCACGGTGTGGCGATCGGCGAGGTTCGGCACATGGGAACGGCGGTTCTCGAACCGCCGGCCAAGCAGATCCCTGCGGAGGACGCGGAGCGCGAACAGGGGCGTGCCCGCAAGGCCGTGGAGGCTGTGGCAGCCGACCTGATTGCGCGCGGCAATCTGGCGGGGGGCGAAGCCCAAGGGGTCCTCGAGGCCCAGGCCATGATGGCCCAGGACCCCGAGCTGATGGCCGACGTGGAACGGCGCATCGCCGTCGGCAGCACGGCCGAGCGGGCGGTCTACGACGCGTTCGCCGCGTACCGTGCGCTGCTCGCGGGAGCCGGTGAGTATCTCGCCGGACGCGTGGCCGACCTCGACGACGTACGGAACCGCATCGTCGCGCGCCTCCTCGGAGTGCCGATGCCGGGCGTCCCGGACAGTGACGAGCCCTACGTCCTCATCGCACGTGACCTCGCGCCCGCCGACACGGCGCTGTTGGACCCGACGCTCGTCCTCGGATTCGTCACCGAGGAGGGCGGGCCGACCAGCCACAGTGCGATCCTCGCGCGTGCGCTGGGTGTGCCGGCGGTCGTCGCTCTTCCCGGCGCCGGCGAGCTCGCCGAAGGCACGGTGGTGGCTGTCGACGGCAGCACCGGCGAGATCTTCGTGGAGCCGACGGCCGAGAAGAAGGCGCAACTGGAATCCTCTGCGGCCGAGCGCAAAGCCGCGCTGTCCGCTTCGACGGGTCCAGGTGCCACTTCCGACGGCCACAAGGTGCCGCTCCTGGCCAACGTCGGCGGTCCCGCGGACGTACCGGCGGCGCTGGAGGCCGGTGCCGAGGGCGTCGGCCTGTTCCGCACCGAGTTCCTCTTCCTCGACGACAGCAAGAACGCGCCGTCCGAGGAGAAGCAGGTCGAGGCGTACCGGCAGGTCCTGGAGGCCTTCCCGGAGGGCCGGGTCGTGGTGCGCGTGCTGGACGCCGGTGCGGACAAGCCGCTGGAGTTCCTGACTCCGGCCGACGAACCGAACCCCGCCCTCGGTGTGCGCGGGCTTCGTTCGCTGCTCGATCACCCCGATGTGCTGCGCACGCAGCTCACCGCCCTCGCGAAGGCTTCGGAGGGTCTGCCGGTCCATCTCGAGGTCATGGCCCCCATGGTCGCGGACCGTACGGACGCCAAGGCGTTCGCGGACGCGTGCCGGGCCGCCGGACTGCACGCGAAGTTCGGCGCGATGGTGGAGATTCCGTCCGCCGCGCTGCGGGCCCGTTCGGTCCTGCAGGAGGTCGAGTTCCTGTCGCTCGGCACCAATGACCTCGCGCAGTACACGTTCGCGGCCGACCGGCAGGTGGGCGCTGTGTCCCGTCTGCAGGATCCGTGGCAGCCCGCGCTCCTCGACCTGGTCGCGCTGTCCGCGGATGCGGCCAGGGCCGAGGGCAAGAGTTGCGGGGTCTGCGGCGAGGCCGCGTCGGATCCGCTGCTCGCGTGTGTGCTGACCGGTCTGGGTGTCACCTCCTTGTCGATGGGTGCCGCGTCGATCCCCTACGTGCGGTCGACTCTGGCGAAGTACACGCTGGCCCAGTGCGAGCGTGCGGCCGCGGCCGCACGTGCGGCGGACACGGCGGAAGAGGCGCGCGGCGCCGCGCAGGCGGTGTTGTCCGGCGAGTAACCGTGGCACCGTCGCCGAGGGGCGGCGGAGGAAGCGGGACGGGGGGCGCTCCATCGCCGGATGGGGCGCCCCTTCCACGTTCAGTGCGTGTGGTGCGTCCCCTCTCCGGTGTCGCCGAGGTCGGGGGGTGTGCCGTAGTCGACGCCTGATTCCGGCGAGACCAGGTCGCCGGACTCGATGTCGGTGCAGTAGGCGTCGAACACTTCGGAGGCGGTGAGCGGGTCGAGGTTCTCGCCGCGCAGTCGCCATCCGTAGACGCGGTCGGTGGTGTCGGGGGTGGTGGTGCGCATGACGAGTCCGCCGGCGCTCCGGGTGGCGATGCCGAGGGCGAGCACGGTGGTGAATTCGAGGGCTTCGGATTCGTCCAGGCGAATCGCGTCGTCGGTGCGCTCTTCCACGCGGAGGACGGCGACGAGTGTGTCGGGCGCCGTCGAGACGCTGCAGACCAGATGGAGACTTCCGGGGCCGGCGGTGTCGACGACGCGGGTGAGCAGGTGGGCCGCGCGGATGAAGGAGGCGCGGCCGATGTCCTCTCCGCAGGTGGCGCAGGTGCCGATGCGGGCCAGGAGTGTCGTCGCGTACTCCCAGGTGGCCTGGCGGACGGCCTCGTCGACGAGATCCGGGACGAGTTCGGCCAGCGGCTGCCCGTCGTAGGGGACGGTGGGGCCGGTCGCGGCCAGGTGCGCGGTGAAGCGGGTGCGGCTGGACGGGGTGTCGGGTTCCAGGCCGCTCTCGGCGCAGTACTCGGCGTACTCCACGGGGTCGAAGAGGGCCACCGTGGTGTGGCTGCCCTGGGCCGCGAGGCTCCGCAGCAGGGACTCCACCTGTTGGAGATAGGTGGTGTGGTCGTCGAAGGCGAAGCTGCGGTAGTTCCGCATCGTCCGGAAGTCCTGTTCATCGGTCAGCAGGCCGATGGTGCCCGCGATCTCACGCCGCAGGACACGGCGCAGGGTGTGGTGCTGGATGTCTGCCATTTCTCCCCCAGTGCACAGTCGATCAATGCTCACTCACAGTAATCGGGGGCACTGACAACGCTGGCGGGGAGAGCCGCTCCCGCCCGCCCACGTGGCGGAAACTGCAGTTCAGCCGGCTTTCCTGAGGGGAAGGTATCCAGCCGGGCACGGCCGGCACGGGGGGTGCGGTGACGGTCCGTGGCTCGGGGCGCGGGTCGACGCGGTGCGGGCAGCCCCTGGATCTCGGCGCCGTGCTCGATGAGGTCCGGGGCTGCCTTCGCGTTCCGGTCATCCGCGTTGGCGGGCCAGCTCCTCGTAGAAGCGCAGGAGTTCGACGTTGTCCACGGAGCCGATGTTGACCGCCCTGTCCATGGGGGTGCCTTGGAGGAGGCGCTTGACCGGCACCTCGATGCGCTTGCCGGTCAGGGTGTGGGGCACGCCGGGCACCTCGATGACCTCGTCGGGGACGTGGCGTGGGGAGAGCTGCTCGCGGATGGTCCGCTTGATGCGGCCCAGGAGTGCCTCGTCGAGGACGGCTCCCGGGGCGAGGTGGACGAACAGGGGCATCCAGTAGCCGCCGTCGGGCTGTTCGACGCCGATGACGAGGGATTCCCTGATCTCGGGAAGCCGTTCGACGGCTTCATAGATGTCGGCCGAACCCATGCGGACGCCCTGCCGGTTGAGCGTCGAGTCGGAGCGGCCGTGGATGACGACCGAGCCCCGGGACGTGACGGTGATCCAGTCGCCGTGCCGCCATACTCCGGGGTACGTGTCGAAGTAGCTGTCGTGGTAGCGGCTGCCGTCGGGGTCGTTCCAGAAGCGGATCGGCATCGAGGGCATCGGGTTGGTGACGACGAGCTCGCCGACCTCGTCGACGAGGGGCTTTCCGCTGGGGTCCCAGGACTGCAGGTCGGTGCCGAGGCCCGGTGCCTGGAGTTCGCCGATGTACACGGGGAGTGTCGGAACGGCTCCCGCGAAGCAGGAGCAGACGTCGGTGCCTCCGCTGACGGAGGCGATCCAGAGGTCGTCGCGGACCTCGTCGTGCAGCCAGCGGAATCCGTCGGGCGGCAGGGGCGAGCCGGTGGTGGCGACGCACCGCACGCGCGCGAGGTCGAAGTCGCGGGAGGGGTGGACGCCCGCCTTTCGGCACGCCATGACGTATGCGGCGGACGTGCCGTAGAGCGTCGCTCCGGTGCGTTCGGCGATACGCCACTGGGCACCTGTGTCGGGGTACCCGGGGCTGCCGTCGTAGAGGACGATCGTGGTTCCCGTGAGCAGGCCCGAGACGAGGAAGTTCCACATCATCCAGCCGGTGGACGTGTACCAGAAGAAGCGGTCTTCGGGCCCGAGGTCGCAGTGCAGGCCGAGCTGTTTGAGGTGCTCGACGAGGATGCCGCCCTGGGACTGGACGATGGCCTTGGGGAGGCCGGTCGTGCCGGAGGAGTAGAGCACCCACAGGGGGTGGTCGAAGGGGACCTCCTCGTAGACGGGCTCGACGTCGGCGGAGGTGAGGGAGGACCACTCCAGGGCACCCTCGGGAGCGTCGGTGCCCAGCAGGGGGATGTGGACGACGGCACGCAGTGTCGGCAGTTCCCGGCGCAGCTCGGCGACGGCGTCTCGGCGGTCGTGTTCCTTGCCGCCGTAGCGGTACCCGTCGACGGTGAACAGGACGACCGGTTCGACCTGCTGGAACCGGTCGAGGACGCTACGGGCTCCGAAGTCGGGGGCGCAGGACGTCCAGACCCCGCCCACCGCGGCGGTGGCGAGGAGGGCCACGACGGCCTGGGGGATGTTCGGGAGATAGCCGCTGACGCGGTCTCCCGGTCGGACGCCGAGGTCTCGTAGTTCCGCGGCCAGGGAGCCGACCTGCCGGCGCAGGTCGAACCACGTCACCGGGACGGCCTCGTGCGTCTCGTCCACATACAGGAGGGCCGGTTCGTCCGCCCGGGTCTCGGTGGCGCGCAGCGCGTGCTCCGCGTAGTTGACCGTCGCTCCGGGGAACCACTGCGCACCGGGCATCGACCGGTCGCCGAGCACGCGCGCGTAGGGGGTCGGGAACCGTACGTCGAACCATTCGGTGACGGCTTTCCAGAAGGTGTCCAGTTCGTCGACCGACCAGCGGTGGAGGGCCGCGTAGCCGCCGTCGGACGGGGCTCCGTGCTCCTCGGCCGCCCAGGCCTGGAACTTCGTGACCTGTGCCTGGGCCACCACCTCGTCGGTGGGCTCCCAGAGCGGTGAGGGGTTCGCGGTGGACATGGGGCGGCTCCCGGACTGTGCGCTTCGTGGGCGTGGGTCGCGCACGGGCAGGGGTGTGCGCGTCACGCGGCTGACACGGACGATGCCATGTGATCGACTTCTGCACCAGGGCGCGCCACACAGGGGCGGCGACGTGAAGAAGTGGCGTCGCCGCGGGTGAACGGCAGTTGAACGACTCACTCGCATGGCGCCGGTAGTGGCAGGGTGAGCAGCATGGACGGTCGTGACCTGGTGCGTTCGGTGAAGGCGGTCGGCTCGGGGGGTGCCACTCAGGGGTTGCGCACGGTGCGGGCGGCGTGGCGCAGGAGGCGGGCCGACGCCATCGGTCTGCCGCAGCGGGGCCCCGAGCGGGCCCGGGTGCCCGGACCCGTGCTCGGCGTGGAGCCGGAGCCCGGCGGCGGGGTCGTCCGTTTCACGCGCTCCGAGTTGCGGATCACCGTCGCGGCGAGCGGTGCCGTGTTCTGGGGCTGGGACGGGGCGGCCCCTGAGCCGTCCTACGCGCTCGCCGGCCCCTGTCCCGAGCCGGACCCGCGGGCCGTCCTGGAGCCGGACAAGGACGAGGGGTGGCGGGTCGTCGCCGAGCGGGTCACGGTCGTCGTCTCACGGCACGGAGCGGTCGAGGTGCGTACCCCTGGTGGGGTGATGCTGCGACGCGATCTGCCGCCCCGCTGGTGGGAGCCGGTCGGCGGCGGCACGGCCCGTTGGATGCAGCGTTCCGAAGTGGCGGCCGACGCCCGGATCTTCGGCCTGGGCGGGCGAGCGGGTGGACCGCGGCTGCGGAACGGCAGGTACCGGCTGTGGAACACGGACCCCGGGCGTCCCTTCGGGCCGGGTGACGATCCGCTGTACATCACCATGCCGGTGCAGATGGTCGTCGCGGACGCGGCCACGCACCTGGTGTTCCACGACACCACCTGGGACGGGACGGTGTCCTTGCGTGAGGGCGAGGAGGGGGCCGGCTCGGGGCACGACCGGACCGGTTCGTGCGAGCTGCGGATGGACGGCGGTCCGTTGCGCTGCTGGGTGATCGTCGGCTCCCCCGCGCGCGTGCTGACCGCGTGGGCATCACTGACCGGGGCGGCCGCGCTGCCGCCGGCGTGGGCGTTGGGACATCATCACGCGCGGTGGGGTCTCGGCGGTGAGCAGGAGGTGCGCCGGGTCGTCGCGGGATACCGGGAGCGCGGTCTCCCCCTGGACGCCGTCCATCTGGACATCGACCACCACGACGGGCACCGGGTGTTCACGGTGGACCGGGAGCGGTTCCCGAAGCTTCCTGTGCTGGCCGAGGAACTGCGCCGGGACGGGATCCGGCTGGTGTCGATCGTGCACGCCGCGGTCAAGGCCGAGGCGGGCGACGGGGTGTTCGACAGCGGGCTCGCGGAGGACGCGTTCGTCCGGGACGCCGCGGGGCATCTGGTGCCGGGGGTCGTGTGGCCCGGCGAGTCCGTCTATCCGGACTTCACGCGCGCACGTACGCGTGCCTGGTGGGGCGGGCTCTACGAGGAGAGGCTGGAGCAGGGGTTCGCCGGTTTCTGGCACGGCATGAACGAGCCGACCTCGTTCACGGCCTTCGGGGAGTCGACGCTGCCGCGCTCGGCGCGGCACTCCCTGGAGGGACGCGGCGGCGACCACCGCGAGGCGCACAACGTGTACGCGCTGGGCATGGCACGGGCAGGCTACGAGGGCGTCCGTGAACTCCTCCCCCAGGAGCGGCCGTTCCTGATTTCACGCTCGGGCTGGGCCGGCATGCAGCGCTACGGAGGGACCTGGTCCGGGGACGTGGCCACCGGCTGGCCGGGGTTGCGGGCGTCACTGTCCCTGGTGATGGGGCTCGGGCTGTGCGGAGTGCCCTACTCGGGGCCCGACGTGGGTGGATTCGACGGCAGCCCGTCAGGGGAGCTCTACCTGCGCTGGTTCCAGCTGGGCGCGTATCTCCCGTTGTTCCGCACCCACGCGAGTCTGCGCGCGGGGCGCAGGGAGCCCTGGGCGTTCGGTGACGAGGTGCTGGAGCACGCGCGCGTGGCGCTCGTCGAACGGCGGCGCCTGTTCCCGTACTTCATGACGCTGGCGCATCTGGCACGCCGTACGGGTGCGCCGTACGTCCGGCCGGTGTGGTGGGACGCGCCGGAGGATCGGGCACTGCGCGACTGCGAGGACGCCTTCCTGCTCGGGGACTGTCTGCTCGTGGCCCCGGTCCTCGATCACGGGGCGGACCGGCGGGCGGTGCAGCTGCCACGCGGGCGCTGGTACGACACGGTGACCGAGGAGGCGTACGAGGGGCCCGGGCAGGTTCTGATCGACGCTCCCTTGTCGCGGATTCCGGTGCTGGCGAGGGCCGGCTCGGTGGTTCCCGTGCGGGGTGTCGACGGTGGGCTGGAGCTGGAGGCGTGGGCACCCGCGCGCGGGCGGGGCGGCAGCGGGCTCGTCGTGCCGGACGCGGGTGACGGGTGGGCGGAACCGGAGATCGAACGCTTCGTGACCCGCTGGGACGAGGGCGAGGTGGTGGTGCGCCGCGCCGATGGCAAGGGCGGCCTCAGCGAGCCCTCGTATCCGGTGCGGATACGAGGGCTCGGAACGAGCTGACCCTCAGATGTACCGTCCCTCGAACCAGGCCCGGACCACCAGCGTGTGCAGCGGGAAGGCCAGTTCGGTCGGTCGGCGCAGCAGATGCCACCCTTCCGTCTCGTCGGTCGGGGCGGACGGAGGCAGTTCGGCGGCGGGGCGTTCCGGAAGGAGACCGAAGAGCAGCAGATGGCCTGCCGGTGAGCTCAGGACGTCGGCGAGCCGGACGTCTCTCACCGCCGCGTCGATGCCCGTCTCCTCCTTGAGTTCGCGCACGACGGCGTGCCGCCATTCCTCCCGGTGGTCGATGAACCCTCCGGGCAACGCGATGCCCCCGCGCGCGGGAGTGATGGTCCGGGTGATGACGACAAGCGCGGTGCCCTTGTCGTCGTAGGCGGGCTGCAGGGCGACGGCGACCGGCAGCGGGTTGCGGTAGGCCACCGTGCCGCAGGAGGGGCAGGTGCGGGGCCAGTCGGAGACGCCGTCTCCATAGGGGGCACCACAGCTCGAACAGTGGGAGCCCGGCGCGAAATCGGCGGGCGGGTGAGGGGTCTCGGACACGACGCGGACTGTAGCGGATCACCGAACACACGTCTTCATCGTGGTTCGCGAGGGAGCGGCCGGAACCACCCCCGTGGGCCCCGGCCGCCCCCACAGGTACTCCGACGCCCGGGGCCCGCCCCTGGTTCACCCCTCGCCCTGCCCAATTCCGGCAGCCCGTGCCACACTTCTGACGTTCCGTCAGATTTGGATTCGGTGCCGGGAGGGACTGTGACGCGCACACGCACACCGGTGGTCGCCGGGTGGTTCGCCGGGGAGGGCCGCGACTTCCGCCTGCTGGGCACACGCTGCTCGGCGTGCGCCTCGGTGTTCTTTCCCCGCGAGGACGCCTTCTGCCGCAACCCGGACTGCCCGGGAGGCGAACTGGCCGAGGTTCCGCTGTCCCACCGTGGCCGCGTCTGGTCGTACACCGACAGCCGGTACCGTCCTCCGTCACCCTATGTGAGTGATCCGGAACTCCCCTGGAGCCCCTACGTGTTGATCGCCGTGGAGCTGGAATCCGAGCGCATCGTGGTTCTCGGTCAGGCGGCTCCCGGGATCACCGTCGCCGACCTGGCGGTGGGTATGGAGGTAGAGGTCGTCCCCGGTGTGCTGAACGAGGACGCGGAGACGACCTGGACGACATGGCACTGGCGGCCGACGGAGGCGTCGTGAGGAACATGGGGCGGACGGAGGCGGCGGCATGACGGGCGAAGTGGCGGTGCTCGGCGCCGGGATGCACCCGTGGGGCAAATGGGGGCGCGGGTTCGTCGAGTACGGGGTCGCGGCCGCGCGCGCCGCATTGTCGGACGCGGGCATCGACTGGCGCGATGTCGGGTCGATCGTGGGAGCCGACACCGTCCGCGGTGGCTATCCCGGGTATGTCGCGGGCGCGACCTTCGCGAAGGCTCTCGGATGGCAGGGGGCCCGCGTGGCGAGCGTGTACGCGGCGTGCGCGTCAGGCGCGCAGGCTCTCGCCACGGCACGGGCCCAGATCCTCTCGGGCCTGGCGGACGTGGTGCTGGTGGTGGGCGCGGACGCGGCGCCCAAGGGGTTCTTCCGCCCCGCGGGCGGGGACCGGCCCGACGATCCGGACTGGCTGCGGTTCCGCGCCCTCGGGGCGACAAACCCGACGTACTTCGGGCTGTACGCGCGGCGCCGGATGTTCCTGCACGGCGACACACTGGACGACTTCGCCCAGGTCAAGGTGAAGAACGCGGCCGTGGGCGCGCTCAATCCCAACGCGCGCTACCGCAAGCGCGTCTCCGCCGAGGAGGTCGCCGGCTCCGCCGTGGTGGCCGATCCGCTGCGGCTCCTCGACATCTGCGCGACCTCGGACGGCGGAGCGGCGGTGGTGCTCTCCAGCATGGAGTTCGCCCGCCGGCACGGCGCGTCGACGCCGGTGCGCATCCGCGCGGTGTCCACGGTCACGCCCCGCTATCCCAACACCGTGCTGGATCTGCCGGACATCGCTACGGACTCCTCCGTCGCGGTGGAGCCGCCGGCCGACACCTTCCGTGCGTCGATCACCCGCGCGGCCTACGAGGAAGCGGGCATCGGCCCCGAGGACCTCTCCCTCGCCGAGGTCTACGACCTCTCCACCGCACTGGAGTTGCAGTGGTACGAGGACCTGGGTCTCTGCGCGCAGGGCGAGGCCGCGAAGCTGCTGGGTGAAGGTGCCACGACGCTCGGCGGACGCATACCCGTGAACGTGAGCGGCGGGCTCGCCTCCTTCGGCGAGGCCGTTCCGGCTCAGGCCATCGCTCAGGTCTGTGAACTGACGTGGCAGTTGCGCGGCACGGCAGGTGACCGGCAGGTCGCCGGAGCGCGCGTCGGGATCACCGCCAACCAGGGGCTGTTCGGGCACGGCTCGTCGGTGGTGGCGATCCGGTAGCCGGGTCCGGCAGTCGCGGTGCACGAAGGGGAGACGGAGCGGCGGCTCAGCGCCAAGGGCCACCTGCCACCGCCGCCTGCCGACGGACCTGGCGCCTGAACTGATGAAGCTCGACGTGTCCTTGCTGTCGTGGCCCGCCGCGGTGCGGGCCATGCGGACCCTCTGCGAGCAATTGGGCGCGCTCCTGTCCGTGGAGGGCGTCGAGACGGAACTGCACTGCGCCGCCGCAGTGCCCGCCGGGGCTGCAACTCGCACAGGGCGAACTGTTCGCGCCGCCCTCCCGGCTCCCTTCGGCGGACGTATACGTTCCGGCCCTGTCCCGGAGCGTCGGTGCCCCCCCCCCCCCCCCGGAACAGGGCCGCCCGTAAGGCAGTTCGTACGTCCGGCCGCGTTGCTCCCCGCCACCGCATCGGCGAGTCAGGTATGCGCCCTGCTCACGGGGTTGCCCGAAGTGTCCGGGGTCCTTCTGGTCGCCCCGTCCGGGATTCCGCCTCCGGTCGGTCCACCGCTCACGGTTCCTGCTGTCGATGTCCGGGCGGTACGGGCACGCGCTGTACGCCGACCGGCCGGCCGCTCGACTCGGTGATCCGCCGCGCACGGTCGGTGTGGACGCGACGGCCTGGGAGGTTCTGGATGTCGTCGCGGACGGAGACCGGGACCGTACGTCCGACGACGTCGCCGGTGTTCGACCGCGTGGCGTGGTGCCCGAGTGTCGGCAGGGCGTCGTTCGACCACGGGCCGGACAGCTCGGGCGTGTCGGCCGCTCCGCCGCCGGTCCCACGCCACGTCCCCTTTGCACCCCTCGAACCGTTGCGGTCCACGACCTTGACGCCCCCTGGGCACCGGTGAACACTTCCGGGTGTCAGTCGGCATCGCCGCATTCGAGCGTGTTCGGGCACCGCACCGCTCGAGTCTCCGACCTGCACCCAGGGCCGTCCCCCCACGGGCGATTCCGCCACGACGGCACGCTCGTCACGGACGCCGGGCGGGGCTCGGGACCTCCCTGCCTTCGGCTGAAGTAGCCATGGGAAACGCACCCTGATCGGTGGCCCGGAGCGGTTCGCCCCGGGCGAGGGCCTAGGAGCCGCCATGACCAACGGGGACATCTTTGTCGGCGAGTTGATCGGCACCGCGATTCTGATTCTGTTCGGCGCGGGTGTGTGCGCCGCTGTCACCCTCAACAAGTCCAAGGCCCAGGGGGCGGGCTGGATCGTCATCGCCTTCGGATGGGGTTTCGGCGTGCTCGCCGGGGCGTACACCGCGGCACCGCTGTCGGGCGGGCAGATCAACCCGGCGGTCACGATCGGATTCGCGATCGAGGGCTCCACGAAGTGGGGGGACGTGCCCTTCTACATCCTCGGGCAGTTCGCCGGAGCGATCGTCGGGGCGGTCCTGTGCTGGCTTCTCTACCTCGGACAGTTCCATCTCAACGCCGAGGAGGACACGGCCATCGAGACGCTGGGCATCTTCTCGACACGGCCCGAGATCAACAACCCGGTGCAGAACCTGATCACCGAGGTCATCGGCACCGCCGCGCTGATGCTGCCCATCCTCGCGCTGGCCGGCGGAGGCAAGCACGTCGCGGGCATCGGTGACGCGGGGCTGCCGGTCCTGCTCATCTCGTTCCTCGTCGTCGGTATCGGCCTCTCGCTCGGCGGGCCGACCGGGTACGCGATCAACCCGGCCCGCGACCTGGGGCCGCGCCTCACGCACGCACTGCTGCCGATACCCAACAAGGGCACATCCGAGTGGAGTTACTCCTGGATCCCGGTCGTGGGCCCGATCGCCGGTGCCGCGATCGGTGCCCTGATCTACAACGCAGCCTTCTGACCCGCACGCAGCTCCTGACGAAGAACACGTAAGGGGACGCCATGACGGACAACGCCGAGAAATACGTCGCCGCAATCGACCAGGGCACCACGTCGAGCCGCTGCATCATCTTCGACCGGAACGGCGCGATCGTCGCCGTCGACCAGCGTGAACACCGCCAGATCTTCCCGAAGCCCGGCTGGGTGGAGCACGACGCCACCGAGATCTGGTCCAAGGTCCAGGCCGTGGTCGCGGGAGCGATCGCCAAGGCCGGACTGCGCGCCGACCAGGTGAGCGCTCTCGGGATCACCAACCAGCGCGAGACGACCGTGCTGTGGGATCGCGCCACCGGAAAGCCCGTCCACAACGCGATCGTCTGGCAGGACACCCGTACGTCGGCGCTCTGTACGGAGTTGGGTGGCACTGACGGCCAGGACCGTTTCCGTGAGCAGACCGGTCTGCCACTCGCCAGCTACTTCTCCGGGCCCAAGGCGGCCTGGCTGCTGGACAACGTCCCCGGCCTGCGGACGCGGGCCGAGCGCGGTGAGATCGCCTTCGGCACCATCGACTCGTGGCTCATCTGGAACCTGACGGGTGGCACCGACGGCGGGCAGCACGTCACCGACGTGACCAACGCGGGCCGGACCATGCTGATGAATCTGGAGACCCTCCAGTGGGATCCGTCGATCCTCTCCGCGATGAACATCCCCGAAGCGGTGCTCCCGGAGATCAGGTCCTCCGCCGAGGTGTACGGCACCGCCGTGGGCCAGCTCTCGGGTGTCCCCGTGGCATCGGCCCTCGGCGACCAGCAGGCCGCGGTATTCGGCCAGGCCTGTTACGACGTCGGTACCGCCAAGAACACCTACGGCACGGGCAGCTTCCTGCTGCTGAACACCGGCAACCGGCCCGTCCCCTCGAAGAACGGGCTGCTGACGACCATGGGGTACAAGATCGGTTCCGAGGCGCCGGTCTACTGCCTGGAGGGATCGATCGCGATCACGGGCGCTCTGGTCCAGTGGTTCCGTGACCAGCTCGGCATCATCCGCAACGCGGACGAGATCGAGACTCTGGCGGCGAGCGTCGAGGACAACGGCGGCGCGTACATCGTGCCGGCCTTCTCGGGCCTGTTCGCGCCCTACTGGCGGTCGGACGCGCGGGGCGTGGTCACCGGCCTGACGCGGTACGTCACGAAGGCCCACCTCGCGCGCGCGGTGCTGGAGGCCACCAGCTGGCAGACGCGCGAGGTCGTGGATGCCATGTACCAGGACTCCGGAGTGCAGATCACCACCCTGAAGGTGGACGGAGGCATGACGAAGAACAATCTGCTGATGCAGCACCAGGCGGACGTTCTCGGGGTGCCGGTGATCCGCCCCAAGGTGTCCGAGACGACCTGTCTGGGAGCCGCGTACGCCGCCGGACTCGCCACCGGCGTGTGGGGCGACCTCGACGAACTGAAGTCGCACTGGCAGAAGGACGTCGAGTGGACCCCGTCCATGGAGACGTCGGTGCGTGACCGCGAGTACCAGAACTGGCGCAAGGCTGTGGAGAAGAGCTTCGGCTGGCACGACGACGCGATCGACTGAGAACGACGCCCGACGCTCCGCGATGTCGGCGCGAAACAAGGCTCCACGCGTGCGTGCCCCTCGAACGAACCACGCGCGCGTGCACGACTGCGGCCCGTACCCCTGTCGGCGGGGGTACGGGCCGTACCTGCGTGCGGCGGCCTTGCTGTACGCGTCAGGTGGTCAGGGCCTCGCGACGGTCGGCGGCGCGGGCCATGGCGTGCTGGACGACGCGGATGAGGACTTCCTTGACGGTCTCGCGGTCCCGCGCGTCGCACAGGACGACGGGAACGCCGGGATCGAGGTCGAGTGCCTGCCGGACCGCGTCGGTGGGGTAACGGACCGCTTCGTCGAAGCAGTTGACCCCCACCACGAAGGGTATGGAGCGCCTTTCGAAGTAGTCGACCGCGGCGAAGCAGTCCTCGAGGCGTCGGGTGTCCGCCAGGACGACGGCGCCCAGGGCCCCGGTGGCGAGCTCGTCCCAGAGGAACCAGAAACGGTCCTGACCCGGGGTTCCGAACAGGTAGAGGACCAGATCCTCGCGGAGGGTGATGCGGCCGAAGTCCATGGCAACGGTGGTGGTGTTCTTGCCCTCCACGCCGCTGATGTCGTCGACGGGCCGGCCCGCCTCGGTGAGGAGCTCCTCCGTGCGCAGCGGCTTGATCTCGCTGACCGCGCCGACGAGGGTCGTCTTGCCGACGCCGAAGCCGCCGGCCACCAGGATCTTGAGCGTGACGGGCTCGACCGGGGGCTTGCCGCGCTCAGTACGCCCGAAGATCATCGTTCTCTTCTCCTGCTTGGTGGTGGTCGCGCGGCGGTGGCCCGTAGCCTCCGCCGCCGGGGGTTTCGATGACGAGGACGTCGTCGGGGGCGACCTCGGCCGAACCGCTTCCGCCGAGGTCGGTGACGGTGCCGTCGGCGTGCTCCACGCGGTTGGTGCCGAGGGCGCCCGGCTCGCCGCCCGCCATGCCGTAGGGCGGGACCCTGCGGTGCTGGGAGAGCGTGGAGACGGTCATCGTCTCGAGGAAGCGGACGCGACGGACGGCGCCGTCGCCACCCTGCCATTGTCCGGCTCCACCGCTGCCGTGCCTGAGCGCGAACTCGTCCAGCCGGACGGGCAGTCGCCACTCCAGGACCTCGGGGTCGGTGAGCCGCGAGTTGGTCATGTGGGTCTGTACGACGGGGGCGCCCGGGAAGCCGTTCCCCGCGCCCGATCCGGACGCCACGGTCTCGTAGTACTGGTTCCGCTCGTTGCCGAAGGTGACGTTGTTCATCGTGCCGGATCCCTCGGCCTGCACTCCGAGGGCCGCGTACAGGGCTCCGGTGATCGCCTGCGAGGTCTCGACGTTGCCGGCGACGACGGCGGCGGGTGGCTCGGGGGCGAGCATCGACCCGGGTGGCACCACGATGCGCAGCGGGCGCAGGCATCCTTCGTTGAGCGGGATGTCGTCGTCCACCAGCGTCCGGAAGACGTACAGGACGGCGGCGTTGACCACGGCGAAGGGCGCGTTGAAGTTGGTGGCGAGCTGCGCTGCGGTGCCGGTGAAGTCGACCGTGGCGGCTCGCTCCTCGCGGTCCACGGTGACGCGGACGCGGATGACCGCTCCGGAGTCGGTCTCGTAGGCGAACTCGCCGTCCTGGAGGGTGTCGATGACGCGGCGTACCGCTTCTTCGGCGTTGTCCTGGACATGCTTCATGTACGCCTGGACGACGTCGAGTCCGAAGTCCTCGATCATGCGGGCGACCTCGTCGACGCCCTTCCGGTTGGCGGCGATCTGGGCCCGCAGGTCGGCGAGGTTCGTGCCCGGGTTCCGTGAGGGGTGCGGTGGAGCGGTCAGCAGGGCGAGGGTCTCCGCCCCACGGAAGCGGCCGTTCTCGGCGAGGAGCCAGTTGTCGAAGAGGATGCCCTCCTCGTCGATGGTCCGGCTGTCGGCGGGCATCGAGCCCGGGGCGATGCCTCCGATCTCGGCGTGGTGGCCGCGCGAGGCGACGTAGAACAGGATGTGGTCACCCTCCGTGTCGAACACCGGGGTGATCACGGTGACGTCGGGGAGATGGGTGCCACCGTGGTAGGGATCGTTCACGGCGTAGGTGTCCCCGGGGCGCATGCTGTCGCCGCGCCGCCGGACGACCTCCTGAACGCTCGTCCCCATCGAGCCGAGGTGGACGGGGATGTGGGGGGCGTTGGCGACCAGGTTGCCGTCCGGGTCGAAGAGGGCGCAGGAGAAGTCCAGACGCTCCTTGATGTTGACGGACTGGGCGGTCGACTCCAGCCGGGCGCCCATCTGCTCCGCGATGGACATGAAGAGGTTGTTGAAGACTTCGAGGAGGACGGGGTCCGCTTCCGTGCTCACGTCGGAACTCTCCGTGACCGACACGCGTTCCATGATCAGATGCCCGTCGTCGGTCGTCGCGGCCCGCCAGCCGCCGTCGACGACGGTTGTCGCCCCTGCTTCGGTGATGAGCGCGGGTCCGGTCACGCCCTCCCCGGGCGGGAGCTGTTCGCGGCGGTGCAGCGGTACATCACGCCAGGCACCGTCCGTGTGAAGGCTGACGGTGGCCGGTCCTGTCGGGATGGAGCCGGGTTCGGCCTCGTGGGGAGCGAGGGCGGAGAGATCGGGGGCTTCGGTGAGACCGGTGGCTTCCACGGAGAGGGCTTCGACGACGACCGGGCGGTCGAGGGTGAAGGAGTAGGTGGCGCGATGACGCTCTTCGAAGGCGCGGGTCATGGTGTCGGGTTCGGTGAGCTCGACGGTCAGTGCGGTGTCGGTGCCGTCGTAGCGGAGCTGGGCCCTGCGGGTGATCCGGACGCCGGCCTCGGGAATGTCCTCGGCCAGAAGTTCGGCGCGGGCGGCACTCTCCAGGTCGTCGGCGGTCTTGAGGATGCCGGGCATGGAGGCGGCTTCCAGGGGTGCTTCCACGGACTGTTCCCGCATCGCGGTCGTGTCGGCGAGTCCGATGCCGAGGGCGGAGAGCACGCCGGACAGGGGCGGGACGAGGACCGTACGGATACCGAGGGAGTCGGCCACCCGGCACGCGTGCTGGCCACCGGCGCCGCCGAAGGTGGTCAGCGTGTAGCGGGTGACATCGTGGCCCTTCTGGACGGAGATCCGCTTGACGGCGTTGGCGATGTTGGCGACGGCGATCCGGAGGAAGCCCTCGGCCACCTGCTCCGGGGTGCGTGCGTCGCCGGTCGCCTCGCGGATCTCCCGCGCGAGCGTGGCGAAGCGGTCCCGGACGACGTCGGCGTCCAGGGGCTGGTTCCCGTCGGGGCCGAACACGCCGGGGAAATGGCCGGGTTGGATGCGGCCGAGTGCGACGTTGGCGTCGGTGACGGTCAGCGGCCCGCCGTTCCGGTAGCAGGCGGGACCCGGGTCGGCGCCCGCCGAGTCCGGACCCACGCGGTAGCGGGAACCGTCGAAGTGGAGCACGGAGCCTCCGCCGGCGGCCACGGTGTGGATGTCCAGCATGGGGGCGCGCAGCCGGACCCCGGCGATCCGGGTGGTGAAGACCCGCTCGTACTCGCCGGCGAAGTGGGAGACGTCCGTGGAGGTGCCGCCCATGTCGAATCCGATGACGCGGTCGAAGCCGGCCAGCTGCGACATCCGCGCCATGCCGACGATGCCACCGGCGGGCCCGGACAGGACGGCGTCCTTGCCACGGAACTGACCGGCCTCGGTGAGGCCGCCGTTGGACTGCATGAACATCAGCCGCACGTCGCGCAGTTCGTCGGCGACCTGCTGGACGTAGCGGCGGAGTACGGGCGAGAGGTAGGCGTCGACGACCGCTGTGTCCCCGCGCGGTACCAGCTTCATCAGGGGGCTGACCTCGCTGGAGAGCGAGATCTGCGGGAAGCCGATCGTGCTCGCCAGGGCGCCCACGGCCTCTTCGTGGCCCGGATGGAGGTGGCTGTGCATGCAGACGACGGCGACGGCGCGGATCCCGTCGTCGTAGGCCTCTTGAAGAGGTCCGGCGAGCGCGTCCAGGTCGGGGGCGCGCAGGACGGTGCCGTCGGCGGCGATCCGTTCGTCGACCTCGACGACCCGTTCGTGGAGGAGCTCGGGAAGGTCGATGGCGCGCGCGAAGATGTGGGGCCGGTTCTGGTAGGCGATGCGCAGGGCGTCGCGGAATCCCCTGGTCGTGATGAGCAGTGTGCGCTCGCCTTTGCGTTCGAGCAGGGCGTTGGTGGCGACGGTGGTGCCCATGCGGACGGCGTCGATCGAGGCGCTCTCGCCCCCGACACCGCCATCGGCACCGTCGGCACCGAGGAGTTCGCGGACGCCCGCGACGGCCGCGTCGGCGTAGCGGGTGGGGTTGTCCGACAGGAGTTTGTGGGTGAGCAGTCGACCGTCGGGGCGCCGCGCGACGATGTCGGTGAAGGTGCCTCCACGGTCGACCCAGAACTGCCAGCCTGTCACGTCTGTTCCCCGCTTCCGCCCAGCTCAGAGCGCCCGGAGGCCGCTGATCACGTCGCGCAGAATACTCTCGTCGGGCAGCTCGGCCGGGGGTACGGGGCGTGTCACATGCACCATGTCGTCGGCGACGAGGTCGCCGATGAGCACCCTCACCACGCCGACGGGCAGGTCGAGCTCTGCGGCGAGTTCGGCGACGGACTGGGGCGCGTCGCGGCAGAGCTCGACGATGTCCACGTGTTCCGGGGACAGCGAGTGGTCCGCCTCGGGGTCGTCGGCGTGCTGTTCGGTGACCACCACCGCGATCAGGTCGAGGCGGTGCTGACCCGCACTGGTGGTGCGGCCGCGTGTCATGGCGTACGGACGGACCACCGGTCCGGCGTCGTCGTCGAACCAGTGGCGTGCGTCCTGGCCGTTTCCCTGACCGTCTCCGCTCATGTCATCCCACTACCCACCGGCGGGCAGATCGGTGCGCGGAGCGGCGGCCAGATGTGCGCCCACCCGCTTGACGAGGAGCGTCATCTCGTACGCGACCTGGCCCACGTCCGAGTCGGCGTCGGCGAGGACGGCGAGGCAGCTGCCGTCGCCGGCGGCCGTGACGAAGAGGAACGCCTCGTCGAGTTCCACGACGGTCTGCCGGACGCTGCCCGCCTCGAAGTGCCTTCCCACGCCCTTGGCGAGGCTGTGGAAGCCGGACGCGACGGCGGCGAGGTGCTCGCTGTCCTCCCGGGTGAGGTCCTTGGAGGCCCCGGTGGGAAGGCCGTCGCCGGAGAGCACGATGGCTTTGCGGATGCTGGCGACGCGATCGACGAGTTCGTCGAGCAGCCAGTTCAGATCACCGGTCCGGCTGCCGGTCGCGGTGGGTTCTGCGGCCTTCGGTGCGGTCATCGACCGTCCCCCTCTGTCGTTCGTGGTGCTGAGCCGTCCTGGGCCTGGTCGCCCACGGCGTTCTCCTCGCGGCCGCGCTGCCAGCCGCGCTGGAGCGAGGCCATCCGGCTGCGTACTTCGTCCGCGTCCCGTTCGGCGGGATCGGGTCCCGCACCGTCGCGGGTCATGTCCCGTTCGGCGAGGCGCGCGGGTCCGTCCTTCAACTGCGGTGCCAGGCTGGCCTGTCGGACCCGTCGGGGCAGTGGAGTGGCGTTCGTGTCCGACTCCTCCATGTCCCTGTCGGAGCGCGGGAGGGTGTCGTCCGGGCCCGTTGGCGCGGCGGAGCCGCGAGTGCGTTGTGGCAGTGCGGGCGCATCGCGGAACGCGGCCGTACCGCGTTCGGAGGCCTCACCAGGGCCGGGGGCGGTGCGCAGTCCGGGGGTGCCGGAGCGGTCGTCGCCGCGCCGGGCGGAACCCGAGGAACGCTCACCGCGTCGCTGGGGCAGCGGCTTGGCTCCATCGAACTGCGCCGTTCGGCGCTCCGGGCGATCCGTGCCCTGCCGGGTTCCCTGGCCGGAGGGCGTGCCGCGACCCCGCACGGGCTCCAGGTGCTGCGCCGGCTCGATGTCGTCGGACACCTCGTCCTGCGTCTCTCCCCGTCGCGATCGCGTCGGGGAGACGGGACGGCCGTGGGAGCTGACGAGCTTGGGCGTGCGGCGACGCGGCAGGGGGACCGGCCCGGCGTCCGGCCGGTCGGCGTCCGCGGACCGGGCGGGTTCGTCGCTGCCGTCCCGGGCCTGCTGGTGGTGTTCGGCGGGGACTCCGGCGATGGAGGTGCGCGGGCGGAAGAGGCCGCCGCGTCCGCTGTCGTCGTCGCCGAGCGCGCCGGGGAACCCGGTGATCGCGTCGAGTTCGACGGGTGCCTCCAGCTCGACGGGGCCGTCCAGGATCGAGGGCGGCAGTCCCGGCAGTCGCACCGGTGTCTGGGAGAGTGCCGCGGTGCGGCTCTCCTCCGTCGCGCCTTCCTTGGTGGGCAGGGTGCGGTCGAGACGGAATCCGATGCCGTTGGTGTCCGGTACGTCGTCGGTGAGCAGGGCGTCGGCGATGAAGACGACCGCGGTGGTCCCGCCGTACGGGGACGGCTGGAGGGAGACGCGGACGTTCTGCCGCTGGGCGAGCCGGCTCACCACGAAGAGTCCGAGCCGGTCGGTGTCGGAGAGCTCGAACTCGGGGGTCTCGGCGAGGCGCAGGTTCGCGTCGAGCAGCGCTTCGGCGGCCATGCCGAGGCCGCGGTCATGGATCTCCAGGGTGAAGCCGTTGGCGACGCGCTCGCCGACGACCTGGACGGCCGTGTGCGGGGGCGAGAACACCGTGGCGTTCTCCAGCAGCTCGGCGACGAGATGGGTGAGGTCGGCGACGGCGGGTCCCGTGACGGCGACGCGGGGCAGCCGGCGCACCTCGATGCGCTCGTAGTCCTCCACCTCGGCGACGGCGGCCCGGACGATGTCCATGAGCTGGACCGGCTTGCGCCACTGCCGGGACGGCGCGGCGCCGGAGAGGATGACCAGGCCCTCGGCGTGCCGGCGCATACGGGTGGTCAGGTGGTCGAGGCGGAACAGGTCGGCCAGCTCGTCGGTGTCCTCGGTCCTGCGCTCCATGGTGTCGAGCAGGGTGAGCTGTTTGTGGAGGAGCACTTGACTACGGCGTGCGAGGTTGACGAAGACCTCGGAGACGCCCTCGCGCAGTTCGGACTGTTTGACGGCCGCCTCGACGGCGGCGCGCTGAAGGGTGTTGAGGGCCTGGCCCACGTCACCGATCTCGTTGCGGTCGTACTCCAGTCGGGGCACTTCGGTCTCGACGTCGACCTGTTCACCCGCGGAGAGGCGGCGCATGACGCTGGGCAGCCGGACGCCGGACGCCTCGTGGGCCTCCAGGCGCAGCCGTCGCAGGTCGCGGATGAGGCTGCGGCCGATGCGTACGGACATGACCAGGGAGACGAGCAGGGCGATGAGGCCGATCACGCCGGCGACGACCGCCTTGAGGATGACGGTCATGGCCACGGGCCTGACGCGGTCCTGGTAGCGGTCGCCGGCCTGGTCGTCGAGCGTGCCCAGGTCGTCGAGCACATGACCCGCGGCGGTGTCCCAGCTCCTCGCGGTGACGCCCCGCGGGGAGCCTGCGGGGGAGGTGACGACGGCCTGCTCGGCCACTCGCAGGGGTGCCGTGTCGGCGTTCTTCCAATAGCGCTCGTAGCGTTCGCGCTCCGAGGAGGGCAGGAGCGGCAGGCTGACGTCGTAGAGGAGGGTGCGCTGGGCGATGAGGTCGGAGATGTCGCGCAGCTCGTCACGGGTGGTTCGCCCGGCGACCAGCGCGGAGCCGAGAAGCGCGTCCTCACGGGAGAGCAGTTCACGTGCTCGGGCCACGTTGACCAGGGCACGGCCCTCCTTGTCCACCTCCACGTCGTCCACCACGTGAAGGTTGGCCATCAGGACGTAGCAGGGGTCGATCAGCCGGTCGTACAGGTCGAGGGCCTGGGACCGGTTCACCGTGCCCTCTTCGACGCTGCGGCGCAGCGAGTCGATCCCGTCGACGGCGTCGAGGATGGACGTGAGCCGCTCGGTGGTGCCCTCGTTCATCTCCTCGCGCACGTCCTTGTCGCGCGAGTTCTCGCGCACCTTGGCCACGATGCGGTCCGTGGCGGCGCGGCTCCGCTTGAGCGCGGCGAGGCCGTCGGAGGCCCGCGGGTCGGCCAGGTAGACGAGAGTCTGGCGGCGTTCCTGCTGGAGGACCCTGACGGTGTCCTCGGTCGGATATCCGATCTTCTTCACGATGTCGGACACGCTGAACAACCGGCTGGCCTCACGCCCCGTGATCACGGTGGCGAAGGCCCAGATCGCGGTCAAGGACACCAGAGGCACGAGGAGCAGCGCCACGATCTTCCGGCGGATGGACTTCCCGCGAAAGCGCATGGCCTCCCCCAGCTCGACCCCTCCGGTTCGGGGGGGTACACCTGTGCGTCAACAAACGGCGTGAGCCTACTACTGACACACAGGTAACTCGAAGGCCTGTCCGCACCCACTCCGGCCCCGACGGGGAACAAGACATGGGGAGTTGTCCGTTCATTGGGGGAGATTGCCTCCCTGAATCCGCCTTCCGGGGCCGGATCCCAACGAAGGAATAAACTTGGTCAGTTGGCCGGAATTCTTCGCTCGCCGGGAATCTTCGACGCTGGTCGTTCGTCTTTATGTACGGGAGTTGAGGGCGGAATCGGCCACAGGCGCCGCATGACGCACTCAGGCGGCGTAAAAGAGCGCAAGCCGGGCAGCCACTGGGGAGCGGGTGTTGCAAGACACTCGTGCGAGATGGCTGCTGGGCGGTGGGGAGTGACGAGTTGATGGGCACGGCGGAGCGGAGCGGGACACTCGAGGCACGGGTTGCGCCGCGCGAGGCGGCACAACAGGCCCCGCAGGCACCGGATCGCGACATACCGGCAGTCGGGCGCGATCCGCGTGACCGGCCGCGAGCGGTGACGGAAGAGCGCGACCGGGCGGGAGCCCGGCGGTCGGCCCGGGACAGCCGGGGCCGGGCCGACGAGAAGGGCACCGTCACGGACGCGTACGCATACGAAGAGGACGAGGTACGGGCCTACTACCGGCCGCTGTGGATCGAGGAGCCCGCGCGCAAACGGCGGTTGCCCGATCCGGTGCGTACGTCGGCGGTGCGGGCGGTGGTCATCATCTCGGTGACGCTGACCCAGGCGGTCGTCGCCTTCCTGTGCACGGTGACGGGGTCGTGGCTGGCCTTCCCGATGGTTCTGAGCAGTGTGGCGAGCACGGTCGTGGCCACCTGGGCGGCCCTGGACGTCTGGGTGACCCGGCAGGTGTGGAACCAGCGGCACGGTGTGGTGTCGGAACCGAGCAGCACCGCGCGGGCGCTGCGGCGCGAGCGTCGCAAGGCCCGGCGTCACGCCCGGGTCTCGGCGCGGACGCAGGAGCGGATACGCAGGCGGGGCGCGGCCGGACAGCTGTCGCACTCGTAGCGGCCCTGAGCCCGGTCCTCACAGAGGCGCCGGCTCCACCGGGCCGGCGGTGCGCGCCAGTTCACGCCGGACACGCAGGAAAGGGCGGGGCCGGTTCACGGAGAGCACTGCGGTCGTGCGGTCTTCTCGCTCGTACAGGGCGAGGACACCGTCCGCCGTCGGTGCGCCGCCGTCGAGATCGCCCTCGACGATCCGCACCGTGTCCGCCGGATGACGTCGCCCGGCGAACTGGATGCGCGCCCCGTACTGGTCGGACCAGAAGTAGGGCAGCGGCCGCGCGGACTCGACCGTGTGTCCGGCGAGCAGGCTGGCCACGGCGATGCGAGGTTGTTCGGTGGCGGAGGTCCAATGCTCCGCACGGCTGCCGCCCACGCGCGCGACGTCGCCCGCGGCGACCACGTTCGGCAGAGCGGTCGCACAGCCGGCATCGCAGACCACTCCGTCCTGCAGACGGAGCCCCGAGCCGACCAGCCAGCCGGTGTTCGGAACCGCCCCGATCCCGACGATCACGACATCTGCGGGCAGCACGCGACCGTCACGGAGTTCGACTCCGGTGACGGCGCCGGGAGTTGCTTCGCCCACCCGGAACCCGGCGACCGCCGCCCCGGTCACGAGACGGGTGCCTGCCCGACGGTGGAGTGCCGCGCACACGGCGGCCATCTCCGGGCCGAGTTGAGGCACAAGGGGGAGCGCGGCGGCCTCGACGACGGTGACGTCATGGCCGAGGACGGTGCAGGAGGACGCGGTCTCGGCGCCGACGAAGCCTCCGCCGACGACCACCACACGGCGCGGCCCTGCGGTGAGTTCGGCACGCAGGGCGCGGGCGTCGTCGAGGGTCCGCAGGGTGTGCACGCCGGGGAGCCCGTCGCCGGGAAGACGTCG
Source organism: Streptomyces sp. M41(2017) (assembly GCF_002078175.1). GTDB lineage: Bacteria > Actinomycetota > Actinomycetes > Streptomycetales > Streptomycetaceae > Streptomyces. The sequence continues at coordinate 1,626,212 of NZ_MWFK01000002.1, forward strand.
GGCAGAGGCTCCCGTGGCGACGACCACGCCGTCCGTGGGAACGGTACGGCCGTCGCCGAGGACGACGGCGCGGCCCCGGGTGTCGAGGCCGCCGGCGCCGACGCCGAGGAGCCATGTGGCGTCGAGCTGCGCGCTCTCTTCTGCGTCGGTGAGGGCGAGTTGGTCCTCGCCGGCGTGGCCGGTGAGGAAGTCCTTGGAGAGGGGAGGTCTGTCGTAGGGGAGGTGGGGTTCGGCGCCGACGATCACCAGCCGCCCGTCGAAGCCCTGAGCGCGCAGCTCTCGGGCGGCGTACAGGCCGGAGAGGGAGGCGCCCACGACGGTCACGGTCCTCATCCGGGTCACCTGTCCCCGGGTGCTTCGACTGCGCGCGGTGCATGCTCGGGCCGTAGAGGTCCGGGGAGTTCAGGAGGGAGGGTGCCGGCTTCGACGCCGCTCCTGGGCCGGGCGCGGCAGGTGCGGGCGGGAGATACGGCCTTCATGCGGCGGTGCCCTCCTCCACGGCGAGGTGGACGTGGATGATCCCGTCGTCGACGGTGACGCGGTGCGTACGGACGGGGCGGCGCGCGGGAAGGCACGTCGGCGAACCGGTGCGGAGGTCGAACGAGGCCGCGTGCAGCGGGCATTCGATGAGGCAGCCCTCCAGCCAGCCCTCCGAGAGGGAGGCGTCCTGGTGGGTGCAGGTGTCGTCGATGGCGTACAGCTCACCGTCGGCGTTGAACACGGCGACCGGTGGTGTGGTCCCGACGCGGACGGATTCGCCGACGGGGAGGTCTTCAAGGCGGCAGACGGGAATCATGGGCCCCCCTCTCGGTCCGGACGGTTCGTCCGCGACCTCTCAGGTCCAGGGGCGTCGGGAACCTTCCCGGTTCCGGACGCTTCGGTAACATGATGTTTCGCATGGCGCACGAGGGAGCGCTATGCGCAACAGAATCCGCGCGGGTGTCCCGTCACGTCAAGGGCTTCCCGCAGATGCGGCCCAAACCGGGCCGTCAGGTGGTGAGAGTTGACCTATGACCCGCACGCAGAAGCAGGCCGAACGGACCGAGGACACCTCCGAGAAGCAGAGCGGCCGGGGCGCGGGCAGCGCCGTCCAGTCGGTGGACCGCGCCGTGAGCGTGCTGGAGATCCTCGCCCGGGTCGGCGAGGCGGGCGTCACCGAGATCGCCGAGGAACTGGACGTGCACAAGTCCACGGCCTTCCGCCTGCTCGGGGTCCTGGAGAACCGCGGCCTGGTCGCGCAGGCCAAGGACAGGGGCAAGTACTACCTGGGAGCCGCCGTGCTGCGGCTCGCGGGGGCGGCGGCGGTGCGCCTCGACATCTCCCAGGAGGGGGTACCGGTCTGCCGCGAACTCGCCGACGAGCTGGGTGAGACCGTCAACATCGCGGTGCTCGACGACGACGCGGCGGTCAACATCATGCAGGCCCGCGGCACCGCGTCCGTCACCGCGCAGAACTGGCTGGGAAGACGCACCCCGCTGCACGCGACGTCCAGCGGGAAGGTCCTGCTCGCCCACATGCCGCCCACCCTGCGGGAAGGTCTGCTGGCGCGGACCCTGCCCCGCTTCACGGAGCGCACGGTCACCGGGCCGTCCACGCTGCGCGGGGAGTTGGAGGCCGTGATCGAGCAGGGGTACGGGCTCACCCTGGAGGAACTGGAGTTGGGGCTCGCCGCCGTCGCGGCACCGGTGCGGGCCCACGACGGCAAGGTGATCGCCGCGATCAGCGTGTCCGGACCGGTGTACCGGATGAACGCGGACCGGCTTCCGGAGCTGGCGAAGCGGACGGTGGCGGCGGGAGCGGAGTTGTCCCGGCGGATGGGATACGGCTTCTGAGGCGGTGAGTGCCCGCCCGGCGGTGCCGGGCGGCGCGATGCGCTGCAGCCGGCCGGCCGACAGGAGTGCCGTCCACGGCGGTCGAGGTCCGCTCCCCCGCGCGAGCAGGCCCGTTCGTCGGTGACGCGGGGCCGGGTGATCCGGCCCCGCGTCGTTGTGTGTCCACCGCGTTTCGGGGCTCCCGTTCCTTTTGCCAAGGGTTAACTCCCACCCCTTGACGGCTCCCTGAGGGCATTCTCAAGATGTTCCTCATCACGCAACCCATCGTGCAATGCGCAACAGCAGAGGAGCTTGTCGTGCCCCACGAGGTCCGTGCCGTAGTCGCTGTGAAGAAGGGCGCACCGGTCGAGGTGCAGACGATCGTCGTTCCGGACCCGGGGCCGGGCGAGGTGCTCGTCGATGTCCAGGCGTGCGGGGTCTGCCACACGGATCTGCACTACCGGGAGGGCGCGATCAACGACGAGTTCCCGTTCCTGCTGGGCCACGAGGCCGCGGGAACCGTCGCGGCGGTCGGCCCGGGTGTCGTCGACCTCGCACCGGGCGACTACGTGATCCTCGCGTGGCGCGCGCCCTGCGGCACGTGCCGTTCCTGTCGCCGCGGCCGCCCCTGGTACTGCTTCGACTCGCGCAACGCCACCCAGCCGATGACCCTCCTCGACGGCACCCCGCTCAGCAGCGCTCTCGGGATCGGGGCCTTCGCCGAGAAGACCCTGGTCGCCGCAGGACAGGCGGTGAAGGTCGACCCGGCCGCACGGCCCGAGGCGGCGGGGCTGATCGGGTGCGGGGTGATGGCCGGATACGGCGCCGCGGTCAACACCGGCAACGTCGGGCGCGGTGACACCGTCGCCGTCATCGGCTGCGGCGGCGTGGGCAACGCGGCCATCGCCGGCGCCTGCCTGAACGGCGCGATGAAGGTCATCGCGGTGGACATCGACGACAGGAAGCTCGACCTGGCGGAGCGGTTCGGCGCCACCCACACGGTCAACTCGCGCGGAACCGACCCCGTCGAGGCGGTCCGGGCACTGACCGACGGTTTCGGGGTCGACGTCGCCATCGACGCGGTGGGCCGACCGGAGACGTACAAACAGGCCTTCAACATGCGCGACCACGCCGGTGTGCTCGTCCAGGTCGGCGTCCCCGACCCCGGGATGACGGTCGACCTCCCGCTGATCGACCTGTTCTCGCGCGGCGGCGCCCTGAAGTCCTCCTGGTACGGGGACTGCCTGCCGAGCCGGGACTTCCCGTTCCTCATCGACCAGTACCTGTACGGGTTGCTCGACCTGAACGCGTTCGTGAGCGAGACGATCGCCCTCGACCAGGTCGAGGAGGCCTTCACGAAGATGCGCCGCGGTGAGGTGCTCCGTTCCGTCGTGGTCCTGTGACGGGATCGGAGCGGTCGCCCTCGACCCGCGTGCACGGCGAACCCGACTTCGCTCCTGGGCGGTTCGGCTCCCCCGCCCACTGAGCGCTCACTCCCCCACCCTGCAAGGAGGGGCATGTCCAGCACTCCCGCACTCCGTCCCCGTGTCGTCGTCATCGGCGCCGGTATCGTCGGCTGCTCCCTCGCGGACGAACTGACCGCCCGCGGCTGGACCGACGTCACCGTTCTCGAACAGGGCCCGCTGCCCGCCCCGGGCGGCTCCACCTCGCACGCGCCGGGCCTGGTGTTCCAGACCAGCCCCTCCAGGACGCTCGCCGCGTTCGCGCGGTACACGGTCGAGAAGTTCTCCTCACTCCAGGTCGACGGCGTCTCCTGCTTCGACCGGGTGGGCGGCCTGGAACTCGCCACGACCCCCGAGCGTCTGGCCGAACTGCACCGCAGGGCCGGCTACGCCACCGCCTGGGGCATCCGCGGTGAGATCGTCGGCGCCGACCGGTGCACGGAGCTCTGGCCGCTCATCGACCGGTCGGTCGTCCTCGGCGGCTTCCACACCCCGGACGACGGACTCGCCCGCGCCGTCCTCGCGGCCCGCGCCCAACTGGACCGCGCCACAGGAAGAGGAGCCCGCTTCCTCGACCGTCACACGGTCACCGGAATCGAGCAGGCGGAGGGCAGGGTCACCGGGGTCGTCACCGACCGGGGCACGTTCCCCGCCGACCATGTGGTGTCCGCGGCCGGCTTCTGGGGCCCCGTCATCGGCCGCATGGCCGGCGTCGACGTGCCCCTGCAGCCGCTCGCGCACCAGTACGCCAGGACGCGGCCGCTCCCCGATCTGGCGGGAGCGGAGGCGGAGGCCTCGATGCCCATCCTCCGGTTCCAGGACCGCGACCTCTACTTCCGCGAGCACCATGACCGCATCGGCATCGGCAGCTACGCCCATCGGCCGCTGCCGGTCGACCCGTTCACGGTGCTCCCGTACGACGCGGCACGCGCGCGCGGGATGGAGATGCCGTCCTCGTACCCGTTCACCGAGGAGGACTGGGCGCCGAGCTGGGAGGACTGCCGCCGGCTGCTGCCCGCACTGCGCGCGACGGAGATCGAGGAGGGATTCAACGGCGTCTTCTCCTTCACCCCGGACGGCATGCCCGTCCTCGGCGAGTCACGGCAACTCCGCGGATTCTGGCTGGCGGAGGCCGTGTGGGTCACGCATTCGGCGGGGGTGGCCAAGGCGGTCGCCGAGTGGATGGTCGACGGACGTGCCTCCGTCGACCTGCACGAGTGCGACCTCACGCGATTCGAGGACGCGCAGCGTTCACCGGCGTACGTCCGTGAACGCGGTTCACAGCAGTTCGTCGAGGTGTACGACGTGCTGCATCCCCTCCAGCCGATGGAACACCCGCGCCCGCTGCGCGTCAGTCCGTTCCACGCCCGGCAGGAGCGGCTCGGCGCCTACTTCCTGGAGGGCGGCGGCTGGGAACGCCCGCACTGGTACGAGGCGAACGCCCCTCTCGTCGACTCACTCGGTCCGCTGCCCGAGCGCGACGCCTGGTCGGCCCGCCACTGGTCACCCGTCGTCGCGGCGGAGGCGAGGGCGACCCGGGAGAGGGTCGCCCTCTACGACATGACCCCGCTGCGCCGTCTCGAGGTCACCGGCGCCGGTGCCCTTTCCTTCCTCCAGCGCATGACCTCCAACAACCTCCGCAAGAAGCCGGGCGCGGTCACCTACACCCTGCTCCTCGACGAGGCGGGCGGTGTGCGCTCCGACCTCACCGTCGCCCGGCTGGCCCCCGAACGGTTCCAGGTCGGCGCCAACTCCCCCGCCGACCTCGACCGGTTCCTGCGGTACGCCCCGCGCGACGTGCACATCAGGGACATCACGTCCGGCACCTGCTGCATCGGGGTGTGGGGTCCGCTCGCCCGCGATCTCGTCCAGCCGCTGACCCGCGACGACTTCTCGCACGAGGGCTTCGGCTACTTCCGCGCGAAGGAGACGTACATCGGCCATGTCCCCGTCACCGCGATGCGGTTGAGCTATGTCGGAGAGCTGGGCTGGGAGCTGTACACCACGGCGGACCTGGGACTCCGGCTCTGGGACACCCTCTGGGAGGCCGGCCGGGCCCACGGTGTGATCGCCGCCGGGCGGTCCGCCTTCAACTCGCTCCGCCTGGAGAAGGGCTACCGGTCCTGGGGCACCGACATGACCGACGAGCACGATCCCTACGAGGCGGGACTCGGTTTCGCCGTCCGCATGGACAAGGACGGCTTCGTCGGCCGGGACGCCCTCCGGGGACCGGCCGCGCGGACACCGGCGCGCCGGCTCACCGCGCTCCTCCTCGACGATCCGGCCGCCGTCGTCCTCGGCAAGGAACCGGTCCACGTCGACGGCACCCCCGCCGGCCATGTCACGAGCGCCGCGTACGGCTACACGCTCGGCCGCTGCGTGGCCTACGCCTGGCTGCCCGCGCTCCCCGCCGGAACGGGCGTCCACGTCGACTACTTCGGCGAGAAGATCCCCGCCACCGTCTGCGACGAACCGCTCTTCGACCCGGAGATGAACCGAATCCGCCGTTGAATCCGATGAAGAGGCAAGAGCCGGACAAAAGGTCGAGGAGGCCCCGTGTCCCCCACGTACGACGTGATCGTGATCGGTCTCGGCGGTATGGGCAGCGCCGCCGCCCACCACCTCTCCGCGCGCGGGTCCCGCGTGCTCGGGCTGGAGAAGTTCGGCCCCGTGCACAACCGGGGCTCCAGCCACGGCGGTTCGCGCGTCACCCGCCAGTCCTACTTCGAGGACCCGGCGTACGTCCCGCTGCTGCTGCGCGCCTACGAGCTGTACGACGACCTGGAGCGGGCCACCGGCCGTGACATCGCCACCCTCTGCGGCGGCGTCATGGTGGGGCGGCCCGAGTCGCGGACCGTCGCGGGATCCGTCCTCTCGGCCCGGCAGTGGGACCTGCCCCACGACATGCTGGACGCGGCGGAGATCAGGCGCCGCTTCCCCACCCTGAACCCACGCGACGACGAGGTGGCGCTGTTCGAGGCCCGGGCCGGACTGATCCGCCCCGAGAACACGGTCGCCGCACACCTCCAGCTCGCCACCCGGCAGGGCGCCGACCTGCACTTCGAAGAGCCGATGACCCGCTGGGAGCCGTACCGGGACGGCGTGCGCGTCCATACGGCGGAGAACACCTACACGGCCGGCCAACTCGTCATCTGCCCCGGCGCGTGGGCTCCGGGGCTGCTCACCGATCTCGGGGTGCCGTTCAGGATCGAGCGGCAGATCATGTACTGGTTCCAGCCGCGCGGCGGAACCGCCCCGTTCGTGCCGGAGCGGCATCCGATCTACATCTGGGAGGACGCGGCCGGCGTCCAGGTGTATGGCTTCCCCGCCATCGACGGACCGGACCTGGGCGCCAAGGTCGCCTTCTTCCGCAGGGGCGGTGTGGAATGCACCCCCGAGAACATCGACCGGACGGTGCACGAGGACGAGATCCGGGCCATGGCGGACCAGATGGCGCGCTGCATCCCCGATCTGCCGGGCACCTTCCTCAAGGCGTCGACCTGCATGTACTCCAACACCCCCGACGAGCACTTCGTCATGGCCCGTCATCCCGCGCATCCGGAGTCGGTCACCGTGGCCTGCGGCTTCTCCGGGCACGGATTCAAGTTCGTGCCGGTCGTCGGCGAGATCCTCGCCGACCTCGCCCTGGACGGCTCGACCGAGCACCCCATCGGCCTGTTCGACCCCCACCGCCTCGCCGCCGCGCCCGCCTGAGGAGCCCCCGTGACGACGATCCCCGCCTCCCCTTCCCCGCTCTCCCCCAGCCTCATCGCGACCCTCCCCGGGCGGTACTACACGGACCCGGAGATCTTCCGCCAGGAGCAGGAGCGGCTCTTCGAGTCGATGTGGTTCTGCGCGGTCCGCTCCGGGGACCTCGCCCGGCCGGGAGCCTTCCGCACCGTGCAGATCGGCCGGGAGAGCGTACTCGTGACCCGCTCCCGCACGGGAGAACTGCGCGCGTTCCTCAACGTCTGCCGGCACCGCGGCGCCCGGTTGTGCACCGAGGAGTCGGGCGAGGTGCGGCGCAACCTCCAATGCCCGTACCACGCCTGGACGTACGACCTCGACGGCCGGCTGGTGGCCGCCCCGAACCTGGTGAAGATGCCGGACGTCGACCGCGTCGCGTACGGCCTGGTCACGGTCGCCCTGCGCGAGTGGCTGGGTTACGCCTGGGTGTGCCTGGCCGCCGAACCGCCCTCCTTCGAGGAGACGGTGATGGGCGCGGCCGTGGAGCGCCTCGGCACCGCGGCGGCCATCGAGCACTACGGCACCGAGCACCTCGCGCTCGGGCGGCGGGTCACCTACGACGTGCGGGCGAACTGGAAGCTGATCGTCGAGAACTTCATGGAGTGCTACCACTGCGCGACGATCCATCCGGAACTGACCGAAGTACTCCCGGAGTTCGCCGAGGGGTACGCCGCCCAGTACTACGTGGGACACGGCGCCGCGTTCGGGGAGGAGATCAGGGGGTTCACGGTCGACGGCAGCGAGGGGTTCGCCAGACTTCCCGCTGTCGCGGACGAGCAGGACCGCCGCTACTACGCGATCACGGTGAAACCGACGGTCTTCGTCAATCTGGTCCCGGACCATGTCATCCTGCACCGCATGTTCCCGCTGGCCGAGGACCGTACGGTCGTCGAGTGCGACTGGCTCTACGCCCCCGAGGTCGTCGCGTCCGGCGCGGACCTGTCCAAGTCCGTGGAGCTGTTTCACCGGGTGAACGAGCAGGATTTCGAAGCGTGCGAGCGGACCCAGCCGGCCATGGCGTCGCGGGCCTATCGCAACGGTGGTGTGCTGGTCCCGACCGAGCATCACATCGGGATCTTCCACGCGTGGTTGATCGCCCGACTGGGAGGCCCACGTGCCTGACCTGTACATCGACGGAAGCTGGCGCGGCGCACTCGACGAGCGCACCCGGGAGATCCGCTGTCCCGCGGACGGCTCCCGGGTCGGCGTCGTCGACGAGGCGGGCGGCAAGGACACGGTGGAGGCGATCGCCGCCGCACGTCGCGCCTTCGACGAGGGACCCTGGCCGACGACTCCGGCGGCGGACCGCGGGGATCTGCTGCTGCGCGTGGCCGACCTCCTCGTCCGGGACAAGGACGCGCTCGCCCGTGCCGAGTCGCTGGACACCGGCAAGCGACTCGTCGAGAGCGAGTACGACATCGACGACATCGCCAACTGCTTCCGCTACTTCGGCCGGCAGGCGACCGCCGAGGCCGGCCGGGTCGTCGAGACGGGCACGCCGAGTGTCGACAGCCGTGTCGTGTACGAACCGGTCGGGGTCTGCGCACTGATCACGCCCTGGAACTACCCCCTCCTGCAGACGGCCTGGAAGGTCGCTCCGGCGCTCGCCGCGGGCAACACCTTCGTGCTCAAGCCGAGCGAACTGACCCCGCACACGGCGATCCGTCTGATGCGGCTCCTGGAGGAGGCGGGCGTGCCTCCGGGCGTCGCCAATCTGGTGCTGGGCGCGGGCCCCGAGGCGGGCGCCCCGCTCGCCGACCACCCGGACGTCGACCTCGTCTCCTTCACCGGGGGCCTGGCGACCGGGAGGGCGCTGATGGCCGCGGCGGCCGGGACGGTCAAGAAGGTCGCGCTCGAACTCGGCGGGAAGAACCCCAACATCGTCTTCGCCGACGCCGACTTCGAGACGGCCGTCGACATGGCACTGACGGCGGTCTTCCTGCACTCGGGGCAGGTGTGCTCGGCCGGCGCGCGGCTGCTGGTCGAGGACGGGCTGCACGACCGGCTCGTCGACGAGATCGTCCGGCGTGCCTCCCGGATCAGACTGGGCGGGCCGTTCGACGAGCGGGCGCAGACGGGGCCGCTGATCTCGGCGGCGCACCGCGAGAAGGTCGAGGCGTACGTCGCCCGGGGGCTGGCCGAGGGAGCGGTGCTGCGCTGCGGAGGCGAGCGTCCCACGGGTCCCGGCCTGGACGACGGCTTCTACTATCCGCCGACGGTGCTGGACGAGTGCAGCGACGACATGTCCGTGGTGCGGGAGGAGTCGTTCGGGCCCGTCCTCACCGTGGAGCGTTTCAGCGGCGAGGCCGAGGCGGTACGCCTCGCCAACGACACGATCTACGGTCTCGCCGGCGCGGTGTTCAGCACCGACGAGGCCAAGGCGCAGCGGGTCGCGGCCCGGCTGCGGATCGGCACGGTGTGGATCAACGACTTCCACCCGTATGTCCCGCAGGCCGAATGGGGAGGGTACAAACAGTCCGGATCCGGGCGCGAACTCGGCCCGTCGGGTCTGGCCGAGTACCGCGAGACGAAGCACATCTGGCGCAACACCGATCCCTCCCCGCAAGGCTGGTTCGACTGACCCGACCGCCGGGGCGGGCCCGACCGGCCCCGGCGCACCCCGCGGACACGGCGCCCGCGCGAACCAGCCCCTCAAGGAACCCGGCACCCGCTCAGGCCGCTCCCTCACCCCGCCCCCAGGACCACCTGGAGTCCGCTCATGTCCACCACCGAGCACCCGACAGGACCACAGCACGACGACGCCGAACTCGCCGAGTTCGGGTACAGGCCCGAACTGAAGCGCACCCTCGGCAGCTTCCACACCTTCGCCGCCGGCATCAGCTACATCTCCATCCTCACCGGCACCTTCCAGCTCTTCTACTTCGGTTACGGCAGTGGCGGTCCCGCCTACTGGTGGTCCTGGCCGATGGTCTTCGTCGGCCAGTTCATGGTCGCGCTCTGCTTCGCGGAGCTGGCCGCGCGCTATCCCGTCGCCGGTTCCGTCTACAACTGGTCGAAGAAGATAGGCAATCCGCATCTCGGCTGGCTGGCCGGCTGGATGATGCTCGTCGCCTCCATCGTGTCGATCTCGGCGGTGGCGCTGGCCTACCAGCTGACGCTCCCGCAGATCTCGGACGTCTTCCAGTTCGTCGGGGACGGGACGGGCAAGTACGACGTCGCGACCAACGCGGTGGTGCTGGCCACGGTGCTCATCCTGTTCACGACCCTGGTGAACGCCTTCGGTGTGAAGCTGATGGCCACCATCAACAGCGCGGGTGTGTTCATCGAGCTGATCGCCACCGTCGTCCTCATCGTGCTGTTCGCCGTCCACATCACCCGGGGTCCGCAGGTGGTCACGGAGACGGCGGGCACGGGAGCCGGTCATGCGACGGGGTACCTGGGCGCGTTCCTGGTGGCCTCGCTGGCCTCGGCGTACGTCATGTACGGGTTCGACACGGCGGCCTCGCTCGGCGAGGAGTCGCTCGATCCCTCGCGCAACGCGCCGCGGGCCATCATCCGTGCCATCGTGGCGTCGTTCGTCCTCGGCGGTCTGGTCCTGCTGCTGGCGCTGATGAGCGTGTCCAGCCTGAACGGCGGCAGACTGTCCACGGACGGCCTGCAGTTCGTGGTGCTGGACGTGCTCGGTCCGACGGCAGGCAAGGCGATGCTGTGGTGCGTGCTGATCGCGGTCACGGTGTGCGCCCTCGCGGTGCACACGGCGGCGATCCGGCTGGCCTTCGCGATGTCCCGGGACAACAACCTGCCCGCGTCGTCCCTGATGGCCCGGGTCAGTCCGCGGTTCCGGACCCCGGTGCTGCCCGCGGTGGTCATCGGGATCCTGGCGGTGGCGATCCTCGTCGTGAACATCCGCCAGCCGCAGATCTTCACCGTGGTGACGAGCATCGGCATCATCATGATCTACCTCGCCTACCTGGGGGTGACGGCGCCGATGCTGGTGGCCCGGCTGCGCGGCCGGTGGCAGCCGGCGGGCGAGGGCAGGTTCTCGCTGGGCCGGTGGGGCCTGCCGGTGAACCTCGTGGCCGTGGTGTGGGGCGCGGCCATGACGGTCAACCTGATCTGGCCGCGCGCCGAGGTGTACAACGCGGCGGCGCCGTTCCACTGGTACCTGCGCTGGGGCGCGGTGCTGTTCGTCGCGGTCATCGCCGGAGGCGGCTTCGCCTACTACTGGTTCGTCCAGCGGCACCGCACCGGTGTGCTCGACTCGCACCGGCCGGATCCCGCCCCGACGCCCCCGCTCACCGCCCCGGCAGCCGAGTAATGGAGGGCAACAGCGCATGAGCATCGATGAGTTCGACTATGTCGTGGTGGGCGGTGGCACCGCGGGCAATGTGGTCGCCGCCCGGCTCTCCGAGGATCCGTCCGTCACCGTGTGCGTCCTGGAGGCCGGTCCCAGCGACGTCGGAGACGAGGACGTCCTCAGACTGGACCGCTGGATGGGTCTGCTGGAATCCGGTTACGACTGGGACTATCCGGTCGAGCCGCAGGCCAGCGGCAACAGCTTCATGCGGCACGCCCGGGCCAAGGTGCTCGGCGGCTGTTCGTCGCACAACTCGTGCATCGCCTTCTGGGCTCCGGCGGAGGACCTGGACGACTGGGCCGCCGCCGGCTGTACGGGCTGGGGCTCCGCCGATCTCTTCCCGCTGTACCGGAGGCTGGAGTCGAACGACGCCCCCGGCGATCACCACGGCCGCACCGGGCCGGTGAAGCTGCGCACGCTCAAGGGCGAGGACCCGTGCGGCGCGGCCCTGTTGGAGGCGTGCGCCCAGGAAGGCATCCCGACGACGCCGTTCAACAGCGGGACGACGGTGGTCCGGGGAGCCAACTGGTTCCAGATCAACTCCGACGAGAACAACATCCGGCAGTCCTCGTCCGTGGCGTACCTCCACCCGGTCATGGGCAAGCGGCCGAACCTCTCGGTGCGGACGGGAGTGCGGGCGAAGAAGCTGGTCCTGGAGGGGCGGAGGTGCGTGGGCGCGCGGTACCTCGACCCGGATCTCGTCCACACCCGGACGGTCCGCGCCCGTCGCGAGGTGATCGTCTCCTGCGGTTCCGTCGACACTCCGAAGCTGCTGATGCTGTCGGGGATCGGCCCCGCGGCGCATCTCCGCGAGGTCGGTGTGGAGGTGGTCGTCGACGCGGCGGGGGTCGGCGAGAACCTCCAGGACCATCCCGAGGGCGTCATCATGTGGGAGGCCCGGCAGCCCATGCCCACCACGTCGAGCCAGTGGTGGGAGGCGGGGATCTTCTACGACACCGAACCGGGCCTGGACCGGCCGGACCTGATGTTCCACTACGGCTCGGTGCCGTTCGACATGAACACCGCGCGGTACGGCTTCCCCACGTCGGAGAACGCGTTCTGCCTCACTCCGAACGTGACGCGCGCGAAGTCGCGCGGCACGGTGCGGCTGCGCACCCGGGACTACCGGGACAAGCCGATGGTCGACCCGCGCTATTTCACGCACGAGCACGACGTGCGGGTCATGACGTACGGGCTGAGGCTGGCCCGGCGGATCGCCGCGCAGCCGGCGCTGAGCGGCTGGGCGGGTGCGGAGCTGGCGCCCGGCCCCGACGTCCGGTCCGACGACGAGCTGCTGGACTACATCCACAAGACGCACAACACCGTCTACCACCCTTCCTGCACCGTGAAGATGGGTGCGGACGACGACCCGTCGGCCCCGCTCGACGCCCGGCTGCGGGTCAAGGGGGTCGGGGGCCTGCGGGTCGCGGACGGCTCGGCGATGCCGGATCTGATCTCCGTTAACCCGTGCATCACCACGATGATGATCGGCGAGAAGTGCGCCGACCTGGTGAAGGAGGACGGGCGGACGGGCCCCTGAAGCCCCGGCCCCGACGGGTGCCCGAGGAGCCGCGCGCAAGACCGTGACCGGTGCGCGGCTCCCCGGCCGGGTCCCTAGGGGGTCACCGGCGCCGGGCGCTTGTACATGCGCGTCGCGGTGATCTCGGTGTGCGCGGCCTCGCCCGCCGGGGCCTCCTTCGGCAGTCCCGGCCGGAGGTGTTCCTCCACGCTGATGTACTTCAGCCCGGCGCGCAGGTCCGCGTCGTTGCGCAGGCGGATGACGAGCGGGAACTCGGCGAGCGCGGTCGTGTCGAACAGGCCGGTGGTGTAGAGGAGTTGGACGCCGAGCGCGTCCGACACGGCCCGCTGGAGCTCCAGCAGGTAGGTCGCGTTGGCGCGGCCGATGGGGTTGTCGAGGAAGAGGGTGCCCGCGTGCCGGTGCTTGTCCCGGCCGCGGTCGTTGCTCCGCAGGGCGGCCATCGTGCAGTACAGCGCGATGGCGGCGGTGAGCAGCTGTCCGCCGGAGAACACGTCGCCCATCTGTCCGACGGGGACGCGTTCGGCGCGCAGGACGGCGTCCGGCTTGAGGATCTCGACGGCGACGCCCCGGGGCTGGAGTGCGGCGCCGACGCCGCGCAGCAGCAGGGACATGCCGTCGCGCCGCATGTCGGAGTTCTTCTTGACGGCGGCGCGGGTCGCCTCGTCGACGACCTCGCCGAGCCGCTCGGTGAGGGTGGCCTGGTCGGGCTCCTCGAAGCGGATGCGCAGGAACTCCTGCCCGGACCACTCGCCGAGGCCTTCCGGGAGCCGGGACAGGCGCTGCGCCGACCGCAGGGTGGCGAGGGAGGACTCCACGAGTCCCCGCAGCCGGTCCACGATCGAGTCGCGGTTGCGCTCCAGCTGCTCCAACTCGTCGGTCAGCACGCGCAGTCGGGGCGCGAACGCGTCCGCCCACTTGTGCGCGTGCTCCGGCAGCGAGGAGGCGGGCAGCTCACGGATCTGCTGCCGCGCGGGGGTCCGCACCTGCTCGTAGCGGGTGGAGTTGGCGTGCCGTACGAGGATGTCGCAGGCCTCACGGACGGCACCCTCGGACGCGCTGAGGTCGGCGGCGCAGCCGCGCAGCGAGCGGCGGCTCTCGGCGGCGGAGTGCCGTGCCTCCTCGAGGCTTCCGGGATACGGCTCGGGCTCCTCCTGCTCCTCGTCGGAGTGCTCGCGGAGCAGGTCCCTGAGCAGGGCGGACGTCTCGTCGAAGCCGCCGGCCGCGTCCTCGGCGGACCGGTGGGCGCCGAGGAACTCGCCGTGTGACTCCCGCGCCCGCTCCAACGCCTCGGCCCGGGTGGCGAGTTCGGTGGTGGCGGTGCGGAGCAGGGCCTGGGCGTGCTCGGCGTCGCGCGGCACGAGATCATCGGCCAGCTCGGTGTGCGCGCCGCCCTCCTCGGGCGCGTGCCGCTCCGCCTCGCCGCGCAGCCGCCCGAGCTGCTCGCTCGCGGTGGACATCCGGGTCTCCAGGAGCTGCACCAGCTCGTCGGCGCGCGCGACGGCGGCCTGCCGGGAGGGGCCGTCGGATCCGTCGGGCGACTCCAGAAGCTGGGCAGCCCGGGTACGGACCTTGTTGCTGAGGCGGTCGAGATCGGCGAGGGCCGCGCTCTCGTCGCTCTCGGCGCGTGCCTGCTCGGCCCGCAGGTCGGCGCCGACGCCGACCTTCTCGTACAGCTGGGACGCGGCCCGGTAGGCCTCCCGCAGGGCGGGCAGCGAGGACTGCGCGGCCGTGTCGTCCTGCGCCACGTCGTCCGGTGCGCCGGCGATCTCCGCGCGCTCCGCCCGCAGGGCGCGGGCCGTGCGGCGGGCGTCGTCGGCGGCGCGCTGGGTGGCGCGGCGGTCCTCGTCGGCGGCGCGGGCGCGCTCCAGGCACTCCTGGGCGCGGGCCTCGGACTCGGCTGCCTCGTCGGCGAGTTCACGGAGCCGGACCTGCCATCCGGCGCGTTCACGGAGTCGGAAGGCGAGTCCGGCGAGAGCGTCGGCGGCGCGCCGGGCCTTCTGCGCGGCCTCCTGTCGCTCGTCGCGTACGTGGGCGGCGCCGGCCGCGGTCTCGTCGGCCTCGGCCCGGACGGTGCGTGCCTCGGTCAGCTCGGCCTCGGCCTCCTCGGCGAAGGCCCGCGCGTCCCGGGCGGTCGCGGCGAGTTCGACGAGCCGTCCGGCCGGACAGCCGGTGCGCCAGGACGCGAGCCGTGCCGCCAGTTCCCGGTCCTTGCCGAGGCGGGCGGCGAGCGTCCGGATCTCCTCGTCGCGCAGGCCCGCGCGGGCCCGCAGCGTCTGGCGCTCCTCGTCGGCCGCGTGCTCGTCGTGCATGGCCGGGTTCGGCGGTACGAGGAAGACGCCGGCGTCTCCCGCGTCCTCGGCCGGGGTCGGGGCGAGCAGGGCGGCGGCCGTACCGACGGCGACCGCCGAGCGCGGCAGCAGGGCGGCGTCCCCGAGCGTCTCGCGTGCCCGGGCGTGCGTGTCCGGGTCGGTGATGATCACGCCGTCGACGAGTTCGGGGCGGGCGGCGAGCACGCGCGCGTGGTCGACGGGGTCGACGGCCTGGGCGAGGTAGCGCCAGCCGGGGAGCGCGGGAATGCCGTGTTCGCCGAGGTACTCGACGGTGGCGAGGACGTCCGGCCCGGGGGGCAGCAGGCCGCCGTCGCCGAGTGCTCCGAGGATGCGCGCGTCGTCGGCCGCGGCGGTGCGCAGTTCGAAGAGGTGGCGTTCGGCGGAGGCGACACCGTCGTCGAGGAGTGCGCGCAGGTCGTCGGCGTACCGGTCGAGCTGTTCGGGTGTCAGGGGCGCGCCGTCGGTGAGGGCGGCGGTGCCGTCGGTCTCCTCGTCGCGGCGGGGCCGGGGCACGGCGCCGGCGCCTCGGGTGTCGGTGCCCGGCAGGCCGAGCAGCTCCACGAGCCGCTCCTCCTCCGCGAGGGCTTCGGCCGTGCGGCGCTCCCCGGCGTACGAGCCCTCGGCGGCCGTCGCCGCGTCCGCCGCGCGGGCGGCCGTCAGTTCGGCACGGGACTCGGCGGAGGCCGCCTCGCGCGCGTGGTCGGCGGCACGCCGGGAGGCCTCGCGGGCGGTGTCCCAGCCGGCGACGGCGGTCTTCTCGGCGTCGCTGGCGGCGAGGGCGGCGCGGGCCGGGTCGGCGTCGGGGGCGGTGTCGTCCAGCCAGCCGGCGCGGACCGCCTCGGCGGTCTCCTGCTCGACCTCGGCCAGGCGTTGCTTCAGATGGCCGACCTCGCTGCGGGCGCGCTGGGCCCCGGTGGCGGCGGCCGTCGCGTCGGCGTGCGAGCGCTCACCGATCTCCTGGAGGCCCGCGGACCGCTCCTCCTGCTCGTTGGCCAGCGACTCGGCGCCGTCGGCGGCCCGGTGCAGGGCGCGTACGAGGTCGACGGCGGCCCGGGCGCGAGCCGCGAGGGCGGGTGCGGCGTCCCGCTCGGCCTCGCGGATCGCGGCGGCCACGCGGGTGGAGCGGTCGGCGGCGGCGCGGTGCCGCAGCACGGCCTCGGCGGCCTGCCAGGCGGAGTGGAGGGTGCGCGCGTCGGCCAGCTCCCGCTTCTGCGCGGCGGCCGACTTCTCCGCTCCGGCGAGGGCCAGGGAGGCGTGCCGGTAGGCGAGTTCGGCGGCGATCAGCGCGCTGCGCTCACGGGCGCCCTCGGCATGGGTGACGGCGTACGCGGCGGCGGTGACCCGCTGGGCGAGCTCTCCCGCGCGCACCCGTTCCTGTACGGCGCGTGCCGACAGTCTGCGGGCGAGGGTCCGGGTCCGCCGCTCCGCGCCGGAGTGGATGTCCCGCGCGCGTGCCCGTGCTTCGCCGGCGTCGACGATGCGTCCCAGCAGGTCGACGGACCCGGCGGTGAAGTCGCGTTCGGCGATGAGCTCGGCCCGCCGTCCGAGCTTGTTGCCGAAGCCGCCGACGAGGTCGGCGAGTCCGTCGGTGTCGCGGGTGTCGGTGACGGCGCGCAGCAGCAGATCGGTGAAGTCGGAGTCCTTCTTGACCGCGAAGAGACCGGCGGCCTCACCCTCGTCGGCGTTCATCTCCCGCTGGTAGCGGAAGAGTTCGGGGTCCAGTCCGAGGTCGCCGAGGTGTTCGTTCCAGCGGTCGTGGATCTCCTCCCAGTGGACTTCCAGGTGGGGGTACGCCTTGCCCGCCTCGGTGATCGCGTCCCGGAAGCCCTTCATGGTGCGGCGTCTGCCCTGCGCGCCGGAGGCTCCCTCGGCGAGGGGTCGTACGGCGGTGGCCTCGGCGACGGGCAGGTTGTCGAGGCTGAGTCCGGGGCCGGGCCGGAACGAGTACCAGGCCTCGGCGAACTTCCTCGGGTCGTTGGAGACCTGGCGTCCGCGCCATTCGCTCGCCTTGCCGACGACCACGCACTCGCCGGTGATCGTGTGCTGCCACTCCAGTGCGACGTGTCCGCAGTCGTCGGCGAGGAGGAACTTGCGCAGCACACCGGAACTGGCGCCGCCCAGGGTGTTGCGGTGGCCGGGGAGCATCACCGAGAAGATCAGCTTGAGCAGGACCGACTTGCCGCCGCCGTTCTCCAGGAAGAGCACTCCGGCGGGGGCGGGACGACGCGGCGGCCCGACCGGCTCCTCCGCGAAGAACTCCGCCTGGGTGGGCGCGGGGTCGGGCACGGGCTCGCCGACTCCGCGCAGGTCCAGCACGGTGTCGGCGTAGCGCGCACCGGCAGGCCCGATGGAGTAGAGGCGGACCCGGGACAACTCGTACATGGCGGCGGACTCTCGTCGTCGTGAGGGGAGGTGGGGCGTGGTCGGGGGCCGGGGCGGGCCGCGTCAGGAGTGGAAGGGCAGTCCGGCGCCGGCCGCCAGCTCCAGGTCGTCGGTGTCCTCGGCGGGCAGCAGGGTCGCGGTGCCGTCGGTCACCGGGACGACGCCCAGCTCCAGCAGTTCGCCCATCGCGGCGGTGCCCGCCATGTCGCGGACCTGGAGCTGGTAGCGCGCCGTCGTCCGGTAGGTGCCGCCGGCGTCGTCCCCGGTGCGCTGGAGGAAGCCCGATTCGGTGAGGAACGCGACGGCCTTCGCGATGATGCCGGTCGTCGAGCCGGCCAGTCTTCGGGCGTCCTTGGTCGCGCCGGTGGAACTGCGCCGGGCCCAGATCCGCCAGGCCGCCTCCAGGCCCGGCGCGTCCGTCGCCGGGTCGGTGTTCTCGCCCGTCTCCTCGGCCCGTTCCTCCAGGCGGCGGCAGGCCTGCCGGACGAACGCGTCGACGCCGTTGACCGAGACACGCCCGATGTATCCGTCGTCCGCGAGGTCCTCGGGGCGCGGGAAGGCCATCGCGGCGACGGCGAGGTGGGCGAGGCCGTGCAGGAAGCGGTCTCCGGAGTCCGCCGAGGCGCGGCGCGCGTAGTCGCCCATGCGGACGGCGAAGACCGAGTCCTCGGCGGCGGTCACCGCCATCCCCGCGCGCGGGGACACCTCCAGGACGATGAGCCCGAGGCCGGCCGCGACCGCGTCGGCGAGCCGCGCGAACGGCGGGTCCTCGCGGTAGCGGCGCAGCAGTTCGGTGTACTCCTGGTCGCGTGCGGGCTGCAGCTTGGGCTGGAGTCCGAAGGCGACGAGCCGCGCCGCGTCGGCGGCGTCGGCAGGGGTGACGGGGGCGTTCGCCGGAGCGGCGACGGCCTCCGGTTCACTCCACTCGACGTGCTCGGTCACGGCTGGGACTCCTTGTTCGGACGTACCGGGTCGGGGCGGCGGGGTACGGGGTTCGGCCGGCCATGGGCCGGTACGGGGACGTGGGCCGTGGCGCCCGGCAGGGCTCGTCGGCCGGGAGGGGCCGGGTGGTCCGGCGGGGCGTTCACGCGCGGTCCGCCTTCATCCCCGCCGCGTCGAGGAGCGCCATGCCCACGATCAGGTCGGCGCCGCCGAACTCCGGGTCGTCCAGCTCGGTCCCGTCGTCCACGGCGAACAGCAGGCGCTCCTCGCCCTGGCGGTAGGCGGTACCGACCGGCGGGCTGGCGGCGTGCACGGCCAACAGGGCGACCAGATAGGGCAGTTCGGGGTCGCGGCGGCGGGCGTCGGCCAGCAGGCCCGACAACCGGCGGGGGGCGTCGGCGGGGAGGTTCAGCAGGTCCATGGCGGAGGCCAGCTGCTCCTCGCTGAAACGGCTGTCGTCCGGTGTGGCGATCAGGTCGGGCTCGGGCATCTCCGCGCCGAGGTGCTCGCGCTCCTGCGGCGGGGTCAGCAGGATGTCGACGAGATCTCCGACGCGGACGGCGACAGGGGTGCGCAGGCCCGTGCCCCGGGCGAAGAAGGCGTCGGTGACGCGCAGCGCGCTCTCGACCGGGAGCGGCAGCACGGGTGCGACGAGGTGTCCGTACAGGTCGATGCCCGAGGTGGTCATGGGCGTGCCGAAGGCCTGCCGGTCCTGCTCGGCGCGGAACAGCGGTCCCGCCTCCAGGAGGCGGGACTGGAGCTGGGTGTGCCGGCGGATGCAGTCCTTGACGATGTCGACCAGCTCGGCGGCGCGGCGCTTCTGCTCGGGGTCCTCCGACTCGTCGCGGGCCTTGCGGATGTTGGTGAGGATCGCGTTCTCGTGGCGGTACCGGTCGGCGACGTGGTCCAGGGCCTCGGCGATCATGTCGGGGACGGCCTGGAGCCAGTCGACGGCCCGTACGTTGCGCCGGGTCGCGTCGAGGGCTCTGCGGAGGGTCTCCGCGTACTGCACGGTGCGGTAGCGGGCCTGCTCGGCGGCGAGCTGCGCGTCGGCGAGCCGGCCGCGGCTGATCAGGACCTCCAGCTTGACCTCGGCGGCGATCTGCGCGCTCGTGACGTCCGTGTCGAGGGCACCGACCAGGACGTTGACCGCTTCGTCGGTCGTCCGGAGGTAGACGCTGCCCCCGTAACCGGGGACCTCCTCGATCAGCTTGAAGTCGTAGTCACGCCGGACGTACGAGCCGTCCGGGGCGAAGGTGCCGTACACGGCACGGAAACCCCGGTCGACGCTGCCGACGTTGATCAGGTTCTCCAGGACCCAGCGGGCCACGCGCTCGTGCTCGACGACGGGGCGGCGGGGGGCCTGGGCGGCGATGCGCGGGATGAGCCTGGCCACTATCTGGTCGTGGTCGGCACCCGTGTCGAAGTCCATGTTCAGTGTGACGAGGTCGATGGCGGCGAGGGCGACCTCGGCCATGCCGTACACCGTGTACTCGCCCGCGAGGTTCGCCTTGCGCACGTCCAGGTCGTGCAGCGGCGCGGTGCAGGCGAGCGCGCGCAGCCGCCGCGCCAGGCCCTCGTCGGCGGCCGGACCCGGAGCCGGGCGCGGCCCCGCGCTGAGCTGGGGCGGAACGCTGTCCGTCGTTGCAGGCGAAGTCACGGTGCACAGACTAGGTCCTCGGTCCGACAACGGTCGAAACGACGCAGAAGCGACCGGCGCCCCCGGCCCGCCCCTCTCCTCGCCCTCGCTGTCGCCGCATGTTCCCTCCGACCCCGGCGTTCGTCGCAGTCGTCCCCGCCTTCACTCTGCCCGACCCGGCCGGCCTGACCGGTGCGGCCGGGACGGCTACCCGACCGGCACGGCCGGGACCACCTTCCCGGCCGACCGTCCCGGAAGGAGTGCCGGATCGAGGCTGACCGTCCCGGTGGCGTGCCGGTTCGAGACCGACCGGTCCCGGTGGCGTTCCGGTTCGAGACCGACCGGTCCCGGTGGCGTTCCGGTTCGAGACCGACCGGTCCCGGAGGGAGTGCCAAGTCGAGACCCACCGGTCACGGAGGGAGTGCCGGATCGAGACCGACCGGTCCTGGAGGGAGTGCCGGATCAAGGCCGACGGTCCCGGTGGGGTGCCGGATCGAGCCCCAGGTTCCGGCCTCGTCCGGATCGGCCTCCCGGCCACCCAACCGGCGGTGAGAGCCCGGCCGCTCACAGGGCCGGGCGCGCTCCCAGGGCCGGGCGCGGCTCGCGACAGGTCAAGGTCCTCCGGGCACCGCCCGGCCGAGCCGCTTGCGGGCTCACGGACTCCTTCCGCGGTCCCGCCGGTCAGACGGCCCCCTGTCCCCCGTCCGCCACCCGGCGCGCGTACACCTCGACGAGGCCCTTCAGGGAGTCGTCGAGGTAGGCCGCGAGGAGGTGTTCGGCGGAGTCTCCGGCACCCTCCTGGAGGGTTCGGAGGATCTCGTGGTTGCGGGCCAGATAGGGCTCGTGGAGCCGACGCGGGTCGTCCACGACGTGGAAGGCGAGGCGGAGTTCGGCGAAGACGCTGCGCATCACCTCGTCGGTGCGGGCGCTGCCGGCCAGGGCGACCAGTTCGCGGTGGAAGTGGATGTTGGCCGTGGACACCCCTTTCCAGTCACTTTCAGCCGCTGCCCGCCGCCCCTCCGCGACGGCCGCCGCGAGCCCCTCCACGGCGTACGGGGGGTCGCCGAGCCCGCGGACGACGGCGCACTCGACGAGGGCGCGGGTGCGGTAGATGTCCTCTACGTCCTCCACGGTGAGCACCCGCACGAAGACCCCGCGATTGAGCTCGTGCACCAGCAGCCGTTCGTGCGTGAGCAGCCGGAACGCCTCCCGCAGCGTGTTCCGCGAGACGCCGAGCGCGCCGCCGATGCTGTCCTCGGACAACCGCGTCCCGGGCGGGAAGAAGCCCTCGGCGATGCGGGACCTGAGGATGTCCGCGACCCGCTCGGCGGTGCTGGTGCGGCCCAACAGGGCTCGGTCGTCGGCCAGTTCCGTCAGCTCTGCCATGCCCGGAATTCAACCGCAGACCCAGGAACGAGACAACAGGGGTATTGAGGGATCGTTCAACGATCCTCTACCTTGTCGAACAGGCGCCGGCAGACCCGGCCCACGGACCGACCCCTTCGCACCGCCCCGGCGCCCATCGCTTCCGCACGGCACGGCTCAGTCCTCAAGCACCCTCCGTCCCTCCCTGCGAGGTGCCCATGAGCACGACCCCTCCGCCCCCGTCCCTGACCAAGGACACTCCACCCGACACGGGTGAACCCATCGTCCAGGAAGGCGCGTTCGGCTGGCTGCGCGCTCTCGGCCCGCGCGGCCGACGTGCCTTCGGCGGCGCGTTCGGCGGCTACGGCCTCGACTCGTACGACTACTTCACCCTGCCGCTCAGCATGGTCGCCCTGGCCGCCTACTTCGGCCTCGACAGCGGCCAGACGGGCCTGTTCACCACCGTCACCCTGATCGTCTCCGCGATCGGCGGCGCCGTCGCCGGCGTGGTCGCGGACCGGATCGGCCGCGTGAGAGCGCTGATGATCACCGTCGTCACGTACGCGCTGTTCACGGTCGCCTGCGGCTTCGCGCCCAACTACGAGACGCTGCTGGTGTTCCGTGCCCTCCAGGGCCTCGGGTTCGGCGGCGAGTGGGCCGTCGGCGCCATCCTCGTCGCGGAGTACGCGAGTCCCCGGCACCGGGGACGGACACTCGGCGCGGTCCAGAGCGCGTGGGCCGTCGGCTGGGGTCTCGCCGTGGTGGTCTACACGCTGGTCTTCCAGTTCCTCGGCGACGATCTCGCCTGGCGCGTGATGTTCTGGACCGGGGCACTGCCTGCGCTGCTGGTGGTGTGGGTGCGGCGACGGGTGCAGGACGCGCCCGGGGCGACCGCGGTGCGCGAGAAGAGCGCCGACAAGGGGCGGTTCACGGCCATCTTCCAGCGCGGCACGGCCGGAGCACCGGGTCTGCTGCGCACCACCTGCTTCGCGGTCCTGCTCTCCACCGGTGTCCAGGGCGGTTACTACACGCTGGCCACCTGGGTGCCCACCTATCTGAAGTCGGAGCGCGGGCTGTCCGTCGTCGGCACCGGCGGCTACCTGACGTTCCTGATCTCGGGTGCCTTCCTGGGCTACCTGACCGGCGGACACCTCACCGACCGGCTGGGCCGCAAGCGCAACATCCTGCTGTTCGCGGTCCTCTCCGCCGCCTGCATCCTCACGTACGCGAACATCCCGAGCGGGGCCAACACCCTTCTCCTGGTGCTCGGTTTCCCGCTCGGCTTCTGCATGTCGGCCATCTTCAGCGGCTTCGGCTCCTTCCTCAGCGAGCTGTACCCGGCGGCGGTACGCGGCACCGGACAGGGCTTCACGTACAACACGGGACGGGCCGTCGGCGCCGTCTTCCCCACCACGGTCGGCTTCCTGGCCGACAGCTGGGGCGTGGGCGGCGCGCTGGTCTTCGGCGCGATCGGCTACGCCCTGGCCGCCGTGGCCCTGCTCGGACTGCCCGAGACGCGTGGCAAGGAGTTGCTGTGACCGACACCGTCAGGGTCCTCCCGCGGAACCCCGCCGAGACCACCGCCCGAGACCACGTCCCCTCCCCCGGTGTGCGGGAAGCCGAGCCCCACGCGCACGCGTGGAGCCCCGGCGAGGCACGCCGCCGCTTCCGTGCGGGACTGTCGCTGCCCACCGCCGGGATCGCCGCGGGCCACACCCAGGCGAACCTCGTCTCGGTCCCCGCAGACTGGGCGTACGAGACGCTGCTGTTCTGCCAGCGCAACCCGAAGCCGTGCCCGGTCCTCGACGTCACCGACGCCGGTTCCTGGACCACGCCGCTCGCCGCGGGCGCGGACCTGCGCACCGACCTGCCGCGCTACCGCGTGTGGGAGCACGGCGAGTTGGTCGCCGAACCCACGGACGTGGTGGAGCACTGGCGCCCCGATCTGGTGTCCTTCCTGATCGGCTGCAGCTTCACCTTCGAGTGGGCGCTGGGCGCGGCGGGCGTACCGATGCGCCACATCGAGCAGGGCCGGAACGTCTCGATGTACGTGACGGCGCGGCAGTGCCGTCCGGCCGGGCGGCTGCACGGGCCGATGGTGGTGTCCATGCGCCCGGTGCCACCGCAGCACCTGGCGGCGGCGATCCGGGAGAGCAGTCTGCTGCCGGCCGTGCACGGCAGCCCGGTGCACTGCGGTGAGCCGTCGGGGCTGGGCATCGAGGATCTCTCGCGCCCGGACTTCGGGGATCCGGTGATCGCGGCGCCGGACGACATCCCGGTGTTCTGGGCATGCGGGGTGACGCCCCAGGCGGCCGTGATGGCGTCCCGGCCGCCGTTCGCGATCACCCACGCGCCGGGGCGGATGTTCCTCACGGACGCCCGCGACGAGCAGTACCGAGTGGCCTGAAGAGGCCGGGAGAGGAGACACGGCAACCCATGACCCGGATCGATCTCAACGCCGATCTCGGCGAGGGCTTCGGCCGCTGGCGGCTGACGGACGACGAACAACTGCTGTCCGTCGTCACCAGCGCCAACGTGGCCTGCGGCTTCCACGCCGGGGACGCGCCCACCATGCGGCGGGTGTGCGAGCTGGCCGCGGAGCGCGGGGTACGGATCGGCGCCCAGGTCTCCTACCGGGACCTGGCGGGGTTCGGGCGGCGCGCGATGGACGTGCCGTCCGACGAACTGGCGGCCGAAGTCGCCTACCAGATCGGCGCCCTGGAGGTCTTCGCGCGCGCGGCGGGCTCGCGTGTCGCCTACGTGAAGCCGCACGGCGCGCTCTACAACCGGGTCGTGCACGACGAGGAGCAGGCCGCCGCCGTCGTGGAAGGTGTCGTGCTCGCGGGTGCCGGTCTGCCCGTCCTCGGACTGCCCTCCTCGCGGTTCCTGAAGGTGGCCGAGCGGGCCGGACTGCCCGTCGTCACCGAGGCGTTCGCGGACCGCGCCTACACGCAGGAGGGCACGCTCGTGCCGCGCACCGAGGAGGGCGCGGTGATCACGGACGCCGAGGCGGTCGTCGAACGCTCGCTGGGACTGGCCCGGTCCGGGACGGTCACGGCCCGCTCCGGGGAGCGCGTCCCGGTCCGCGCCCGCTCCCTGTGCCTGCACGGGGACACTCCCGGCGCGGTCGGCCTCGCCCGCCGGGTCCGCGAGCGGCTGGAATCCTCGGGCGTCCGTGTGGAGGCGTTCGTATGACGGCTCGCACGACGGGCGACGCGACACCGTCGGTGTCCCCCGGTACCGGCGTCCGGGCCGACCACGGGGCGGCCCGGACGCCCTCGGGGGACGACACCCCCGCGGGTCACCGCACGGCACCGGCGACCACGCCCACCCGTACGAGGGTGCTTCCCGTCGGCGACCGGGCGCTGCTCGTCGAGGTCTTCTCCGTCGAGGCGGCCCAGGCGCTGCACGCCGAACTGCTGCGGCGCCGCGCCGAGGGCTCACTGACGGTGCGGGAGATCGTCCCGGCGGCGCGCACGGTGCTGCTGGACGGCCTGGACGACCCGGCGAGGGTGGCCGAACGGCTGCCCGGCTGGGTGATCCCCCCACTGGGCACGCGCGCGGACGAGGCCGTCGAGATCCCCGTGCGCTACGACGGTCCCGATCTGGCGGACGTGGCGGCCCTGTGGGGGGTGCGGGTGCACGAGGTGCGGGCGATCCACGCGGCGGCCGAGTTCCGGGTGGCGTTCTGCGGGTTCGCGCCCGGCTTCGGTTATCTGACCGGGCTGCCGGAACGGTACGACGTGCCGCGCCGGGCGACTCCCCGGACCGCGGTTCCGGCGGGCTCCGTGGCGCTGGCGGGCCCGTACACGGGGGTGTATCCGCGCAGTTCGCCGGGCGGCTGGCAGCTGATCGGCAGCACGGACGCGGTGCTGTGGGACCACGCGCGCGTGCCGGCCGCGCTGTTGGCGCCGGGCACACGGGTCCGCTTCGTCCCGGTGGACGGCTCATGAGTGATCGGGCCCTGTCGGTGGTACGGGCGGGCGCCCTGACCACCGTCCAGGACCAGGGGCGCCCCGGGCACGCGCACCTCGGCGTGCCGCGCTCCGGGGCGCTCGACGCCCCCGCGGCGGCGCTGGCCAACCGGCTCGTCGGCAACGCCACCGGGGCGGCCGTGCTGGAGACGACCCTCGACGGCTGCTCCCTGCGCCCTCGTTCGGCGGTCGTCGCGGTCGTGACGGGAGCGCCCTGTCCGGTCTCGGTCGACGGGCGGCCCGCGGCCTGGGGAGCACCCGTCCGGGTGCCCGCCGGCGCTCTCCTTGACATCGGCCCCGCTCGCGCGGGGGTGCGTTCCTATGTGGCCGTGGCCGGTGGTGTGGCGGTCGATCCGGTGCTCGGCAGCCGGTCCACCGATCTGCTGTCGGGGCTGGGCCCCGCGCCCCTGACGGACGGAACGGTGCTTCCGCTGGGGTGCCCGGGCGCCGGGCACGCGCGTGTGGACGTCGTTCCGCACCCCGCCCCGCCCGACGAACTCGTCCTGCGGGTGACGCCCGGCCCGCGCGAGGACTGGTTCACGGCATCGGCGGTCCGGACGCTGACGACCCGCACCTACCGGGTGTCGTCGGCGAGCAACCGGATCGGGCTGCGCACGGAGGGGCCCGCCCTGGAGAGGGCCGTTTCCGGTGAACTGCCCAGTGAGGGAATGGTGCTGGGCGCGGTGCAGGTGCCGCCCGACGGGCGGCCGGTGGTGTTCCTCGCCGACCATCCGACGACCGGCGGCTATCCGGTGATCGCGGTCGTCCGCGAGACGGACCTCCCCGCGGCCGCTCAGGCCGTCCCGGGCATTCCCGTCCGTTTCCTGGCGGTCCGTCGCCGCTGAGCCCGGCCTCGGGTCGTGGGCCCGGGACGGGAAGCGGGACCGTGACGGCCCGCGCGTCCCAGGCGTCCCGGGCGTCCCGGGCGCCCGACCGTCATGCCGCGTCGGGCCGTTCGGCCGCGGACAGGGCGGCGAGCGCGGCGGAGACGGCGTGCGCCGCGCCGATGTCGAGGCGGGAGCTGGTGCCCCGCGTCCGGTGGCGCACCTCTGACACGGCGAGGGTGAGCAGTTGGGGCAGCAGGTCCGTGCACCGGCGGGCGACCCAGCCCGTTCCCGCGGTGGCGAGCCACCAGAGGCTCGCCGAGCGGGTGGGGGCAGCGAACTCGGGTTCCCCCGACGGCGCGGCCCCGGTGGCGATGCCCCGGTCGGCGAGCAGGGCGTGGAAACGCAGGGCGAGTTGGCGGTGCCCGCGCTCCCCCGGGTGCAGCCGGTCGGCGCTCCACATGGCGCGGTCGGTCAGCCACTCCTCCTCGGCGGCGTGCAGATGCAGCGCCCCGTGCCGTTCTGAGAGCGCGTGCACGACGGCGTTGACCGCGCGCTGCCTGCGGGCCAGCGGGCGGGCGAGGGCCCCGGGCAGTCCGAGCATCGAGCCCGGATCCGGCAGGCAGGCCGTCATCAGCAGAGTGTCCCCCGCGCGGAACGCCGCGTAGACGGTGTCCAGCCGTTCGGCGACGGAGCGGATGTCGAACGTGCACCGGAGGGTGTCGTTGACGCCGATGACGACGGACACGACGTCGGGCCGCAGCGCCAGCGCCTCGGGGGTCTGCCGCTCCAGGACGTCCCGGGTCTGCGCCCCGCTGACCGCGAGGTTGGTGAACTCCACGGCCGCGTCCACCGGGGCGAGGCCGCGGGCGAGCAGTTCGGCCCAACCCCGCCACCGGTCCCCCAAGGGGTCGCCCACGCCTTCCGTGAGCGAGTCCCCGAGGACCACGAAGCGAAGCGGTCTCATGCCACGCCCTCCTGGACTTCCTGGATCCGGGGCGGGACCGCGACCGCGTCGTGCGCGGCGAGGAAGCCCGCGACGGCGGCGTCCCAGCCGAAGCACTCGGCACGCGCGCGTGCCGCGCCGCGCCGCTCGCTCTCGGGACGGCCGAGCACCAGCCCGACCGCGTCCGCGAAGGAGTCTCCGCTGTCGGCGGCGGTGGCTCCTGCGGACCCGAGGACCTCGGGCAGGGCGGAGAGCGAGCTGGCGACGACCGGGGTGCCGCAGGCCATGGCCTCCAGCGCGGCGAGCCCGAACGTCTCGGCCGGCCCCGGGGCCAGGCACACGTCGGCCGAGGCCTGGAGCGAACCGAGCAGACTGCGGTCGGCGACGTGCCCGAGGAAGGTGACGGGCAGCCTCCGTTCCCGCGCCCGCTGTTCGAGCCGGGCCCTGAGCGGCCCGTCGCCGGCGACGACGAGCACGGCGGGCCGCCCGCGCCGCAGCAGCGCTTCGAGGGCGTCGAGCGCCGTGCCGGGCCGCTTCTCCACCGAGAGCCGCGAGCACATGACGAGCAGGATCTGGTCGACGCGCGCGTGGCGGGCCCGCAGCGCCGGGTCGCGCAGGGCGGGACGGCTGCTCTCCAGGTCGACGCCGAGCGGGGCGCGTACGACGTTGCGGGCGCCGATACGGACGAACTCGCGCTCGGCGAACTCGGTGGTGCACACCACGCGCGCGTAGGAGTGGGCGGTACGGACGTTGAGGGCGTCGGCGGTCCGCCGGGCCATCGCCTCCGGCAGTCCCCAGGTCCGCAGGACACCGTCGGCGGTCTCGTGGGAGACCATCACGGCGGGGACCCGGGCTCGCCGGGCCCAGACTCCGGTCCAGCGCAGGGTGGTGCGGTCCGAGACCTCCAGGCGGTCGGGGGCGAGCGATTCCAGGAGCCGGGCCACTCTCCGTCGGTCGGTCAGCACGCGGTAGCCACCGGTCCCGGGCAGCAGCGGGCCGGGCAGGGTGATCACGCGCCCCTGCTCGGTCTCGTGGTCGCCGGCGCGCTCGCCGGGAACGACCAGCACCGGGTCGTGGCCCGCCGCCAGGTAGCCGGCGCCCAGTTCCCGCAGGGCGGTGCGCAGGCCCCCGGACGCGGGGGCGACGAAGTTGGCCAGCCGTACGATCCTGAGGCTCATGCCGCCACCAGCTTCCGTGCCGACAGGACGTCGTCGTAGTGGCCGATGAGCTGGTCGCCCACCGCGGCCCAGGTGCGGCCCTCGACCATGGCGTGACCGGCGGCCCCACAGGCGGCCCGCACGGCGGGGTCGGCGGCCAGAGTCAGCACCGCGTCCCGCAGGGCGTCGGGGTCGCGGGGCGGTACGAGGAGCCCGGTGCGGCCGTGGTCCACGAGGTCGAGCGGTCCGCCGGCGGCGGGCGCCACGACGGGTACCCCGCTGGCCATGGCCTCCTGGACGGTCTGGCAGAAGGTCTCGAAGGGGCCGGTGTGCGCGAAGACGTCCAGGGAGGCGAAGATCCGCGCGAGTTCGTCACCGGTGCGCCGGCCGAGGAAGGCGGCGCCGGGGAGGGCGGCCCGCAGGGTGGTCTCGCTGGGTCCGTCGCCGACCACGACGACGCGGACGCCGTCGAGTCCGCAGACCCCGGAGAGCAGTTCGACGTGCTTCTCCGGGGCGAGCCGGCCGACGTAGCCGACGATCAGCTCGCCGTTCGGGGCCAGCTCGCGGCGGAGCGCCTCGTCCCGGAGAGCGGGCCGGAAGCGCGCCGTGTCGACACCGCGCGCCCAGAGCCGGACACGGGGCACGCCGTGGGTCTCCAGGTCGGACAGGGCCGCGGTGGACGGAGCGAGCGTCAGGTCGGCGGCTGCGTGCACGGAGCGGATGCGCCGCCACGCGGTCGCCTCACCGGCGCTGATGTACGTACGGGCGTATCCGGCGAGGTCGGTCTGGTAGACGGCGACGGCGGGGATGCCGAGACGGGAGGCGGCCGCCATGCCGCGGACGCCGAGGATGAAGGGGCTGGCCAGGTGGACGAGGTCCGCGCGGTGTTCGGTGATGGCCGCGGCGACGCGTCGGCTGGGGAGGGCGACGCGGACCTGGGGGTAGCCCGGGAGCGGGAGGGAGGGGACACGGACGACGGGACACGGCGCGAGGACGTCGGGTCCGTTCCCGGCGGAGGTGGCCGGGGCGACGACGAGGGGAGCGTGACCGCGATCGACGAGGTGCCGGGCGGTCTGGAGCGCGCAGTGGGCCACGCCGTTCACATCGGGGGGAAAGGATTCGGTCACGATGACGACACGCATACGGGTGTTCTCGCCGTACTGGACGTGCCCGCGTCAACGTCGATCTTTGCCGACGGTGAACGTCCCGTGAGCGTTGCGCACCGCACCCGGCCAGGTCAGCCCCTGTCCACGCGACTCCGGCCCACGGGCCACCGCCCGTTCACACGGCGGGCATGTCGGGCCCGATCCGGCTCCTGACCGCTGTCTGGACCTCGGCCTCCTCGGCCGGATCCGCCGCCAGTCGGCGCAGTTGGTCCACCACGCGCGCGTCGCCGGTCTCGGCGTGCCGTGCGGCGGTCTCGCGGGTGGTCTCCTCGCAGTCCCACAGGCACTCGACGGCGAAGCCGGCGGGAAAGGAGGGGTCGGTGACGGCCAGGGCCCGCGCGGCCCGCTGGCGCAGGTGCGAGGAGGCGGTCTCCCGGTAGATGTGGCGCAGGACGGGTGCGGCGCAGGCGATGCCGAGCCGTCCGGTGCCGTCGACGAGGGTCCACAGCGTCGGCGCGTCGGGTCCTTCGCCCCGTACGGCCTCGCGCAGGGCGCCCAGCACGAGGTCGCGGTCCTGTGCTCCGCCGCGGCAGGCGAGGACGCGTCCGGCGGCGGCGCCGAGGGCGTCGGGCCGGTGCGCCCATCCGCGGGCCCGGTCGACCGCGGCGGCGCCGCGCATCCGCTCGAAGGCGTCGACGGCGGCCTCGGTGACACCGGTCGAGCCGTTCGCCACGGCCGCCTCGATCAGATCGAGGGCGTCGGGGTCGTTGCCGTCGGCGAGGTAGCGCAGGGCCGTGCAGCGCGCTCCCTCGGCGCCGTCGCGCGCCGCCTCGACGATCTCGGGCCGGTCCTCGGGGCCGGCGACGGCGGTCAGGCAGCGGGCGGCCGGCACATACAGCGCGGCTCCGCGGTCGATGCCCTGCTGGGCCCAGTCGAAGACGGCCTGCACGCTCCAGCCGGGGCGAGGCCCGGACGGGCGCATCTGGCGCTGCCAGCGGTCGAAGGACCCTGCCTCCTGGGCGGCACGCACGCGTGCGGCGACGGAGGGGCGCGGGTCGTCGGCCCACAGCCGCCAGGGCCGTGGTTCGAACGCGTCGCGCACGGCGGCGGTGAGGGCGGCCTCGCCCTCGGGGTCGGCCGGGAACCGGGCGAGGGTCGGGACGGCGAGCGCCCGCAGCCCGGCGTCGTCGTCCCGCAGGGCGAGTTCGTCGAGGGCCCAGGCCCAATTGGTGCCGGTGGCGGCGTACCTGCGCAGCAGCGCGAGGGCGTCCTGCCTGCCGTAGGAGGCGAGGTGTCCGAGGACCGCGAGGGACAGCCCCGTGCGGGACTCGCAGTCGTCGAGGACGTCCTCGGCGTCGAAGAGGTGCCGCTCGATCTCGTCCAGCCCGCCGGCCAGATCGAGGTAGAGACGGGCGTAGTACAGGGAGCGGTTCTCCACCTGCCAGTCGTGGCGGGGATCCCGCAGCACACAGTGGTTCAGCGCCGCGAGCGCTTCGGCGCGCGGTGCGGTGAGCGCGTGCAGCGTGCCGTCGCCGCGGCCCCTCTGGAGCAGGCCGAGCAGCGTACCGCTGGGCGCTATGACCGGATCGAACATGGGAAACAGCCTCACATCAAGCGTCGACGCAACCGGGATCCTGCATTACCTGGCCGCGTGACAACACGTCGGGGCGCCCGCCGTCTCTTGCTTGCTGTAGACCATCTTCCTCTGCCTCTCGTCGGTGGCCCATACGGGCCGCGTCACGGTCCGCGCGGTGCGGCAACATCTGCCCGGCCATCACGTCCGTGAATCACGTCGTCATGATGACTCGGCAGTTCTTCCTGCCGCGACCGTATTTCCGGCGGCCCCGTTCCGCCTCCCCTTTTTCTTGCGTCGCGCCTGGTCAGAGCGCCGACGTCAGAGCGCGCCGAACAGTTCGAGCACGTCGGTCTTGGCGAACATGCGGGCCGTGTCGACCGCCGAGGGCGTGCCCGCGGCCGGATCGGCACCGGCGGCCAGGAGAACCCGGACGACCGCGTCCTCGCCCTTGAAGACGGCCCCCGCGAGCGGGGTCTGGCCGCGGTCGTTGACCCGGTCGGCCTCGGCGCCGCGGTCCAGCAGGGCGCGGACCGCCTCCGCGTGGCCGTGATACGCCGCGAGCATCACGAGCGAGTCGCCGCGGTCGTTGGTGAGATTCGCCGGAACGCCCGCGTCCACGTACGCCACGAGCGTCTCCGTCTCGCCGCGCCGCGCCAGATCGAAGATCTTCGTCGCGAGCTCCACGACCTCGGGGTCGGGGACTTCACTCATCGGGGCGGACCGCCTCTCAGTGCAACCGTTCGGGTGAATCGACAGGGTACTGGCTCCACGGGCACATGACCGGCATCGCCTGCGGCAAAGATCACAAAAGGCGCGCAAGGCGCAACAGACCAGCTCAGGCGGCCCAAGAGAGCTCCATCGCACGAGTGAAAACAGCCGAATTTCACCCAGTTGCACCTTTTATCGTATGGATACATTCTGTGATCCTGGAACAACTCATGGTGACTGTCCCCACGAACCAGGAGAGCTCAAATGATTCTGTCCATGTCAGGCGTCGTCCTTCTCGGCATCATCGTCTTCCTGTTCTTCAAGAAGGACGGGCTGAAGGCGTCGCACGCTCTGGTGGCCGCACTCTTCGGCTTCTACCTCGCGAGCACGGCCATCGCACCGAGCATCAAGGCCGGCGGGGAGAGCCTGGCGGGCCTCCTCGGCGGGATCAAGTTCTGACGACGTCCCCCCACTTCGTACGCACCTTCAGGAGACAGCAGTGGCTCGGCGCCCTCTCCCCCGCATCCTCGTCAACGGCAACGCACACATCGCCAAGAGCCGGGAGCTGGCCCGGACGGCAGCCGACAGCGCCACCGACGTCCTCCATCCACTGATCACGGTCACTCGTGGACTGCGCCGGCTGGCAGCCGCCGGACGGCGCAAGTGGGCCGCCACGCCCAAGGACCGGCGCGGACCACTGCTGTTCCTGGTGGCCTCCGTGATCCTGGTGGTGGCTCTGGTGCCGTACGGACCGCTGCTCGCCGTCATCAGCCTGATGGCGGCGGCAGCCTGGACCGGCCGGGAACGCACCCCGCCGCCCCCGACCGGTCCCGACGAGGCACAGACCGGACGCCTCCAGTCGCTCTACGAGGCCCTCGTGCCGTACTTCTCCGCGGCCGAGGACCCCGCTCCCCTCTACGCCCACGGCGGCGACTGGGAGAAGGCCTTCGCCTCGTACGACTTCGACGACGACGGCCGGGTCTCCCGTCTCCTCGTCCGCTACCCGGCGTACTTCACCGACGGCGAGCCGGACGCCCGCGCTCGGATCGAACAGCTGCTGTACGCCAAGTCGGGCCGCGGCCGCGAGTACCACTTCGAGTGGGACGAGGAGGGCAACGAACTCACGGTCACCGTCCTGCCGCCGCTGCCCACCGACATCACCGCCCAGCGCTTCGTCACCGCGCCCGGTGAGACGGTCCTCGGCTTCACCGACCCCACCGACGTCCAGCGCACGCTCCCCCTCACCTACGGCGAGGAGCAGCGGGACGTCCCGCCGGTCGTCTGGCGCACCGGCGTCCGCTCGACGGAACCGCACCTGCTCATCGCGGGCGAACCGGGCACCGGCACGACCACACTCGTGCGTTCCATCGCTCTCCAGGCCCTTCAGTACGGCGACGTCGTCATCGTCGACGGCGGCGGCACCGGCGAGTACGCGTGCCTGACCGGGCGGGACGGCGTCCTGGCCGTCGAGTGCGGAACGGCCGGCGCGCTCGGCAGCCTGGAGTGGGCGGCGAACGAGACGGAGCGGCGGCTGATCGCCGCGAACCGCGCTCTCCAGTCGGGGCATCCCACTCCGGACGACATCAAGAACCCGCTGTGGATCCTGGTCGACCGGCCGACCGCGCTGGCCCACCTGGCCACCGCCGACGGCCGCACGGACCCGCAGTCGCTGCTCCAGGTGCCCCTGCGGCACGGCCGGGCGGCCGGTGTCACGGTCGTGGTGGCCGAGCACTTCGAGCACCTCGACTTCCTCAGCGACGCGGTACGGCAGCACACCCGCGCGCGCGTGGTGCTCGGACCGGCCTCCGCGGGCCAGCTGGAGATGATCCTCGGGGCGCCGCCGCACACCACGCCGACCCGCGACGTGCCGCCCGGTCGCGGCTACGCCCGGCTGGGCACGGGACCCGTCCTGCGCCTCCAGGTCCCGGCCACGCCCGACCCGTACGACGACGCGACGAGCGAGACGCAACGGCGGGCAGTGCTCGACCTCCTCCCGGAGCGGACCACTCCGGCGGACGCGGAGCCGGTCCCCTCGGAACCGGTCCCCTCGGAGCCGGTCCCCTCGGAGGTCGCCGGGGTCGCGGTCGCGGAGGGATAGAGCCTCCCCGGGCGAGTCGTCCACCGCGTCCCACGGCGGACGACTCGCCCGAGAGCTTGACGCGTACGACACAGGGGCGGAGACCCGAGCCGGGTCTCCGCCCCTGTGTCATGCCGCCTGTCCTTTCACCGACCGGACAGGCGGCCGGACGCCGCCTGCGCCGTCCGGGCCACGAACGCTTCTAGGCCACGAACGTGCGCGGGCTGTCGTCGCCCCCGCTGACACCCGTCTCCACGAGGCGGGCCGCCGCGGCGAGCCGCATCGCCGCCTCGTCCGCGACCGCGCCGCCCACGGTGAAGGGCAGCCGCACATAGCCTTCGAAGGCACCGTCCACCCCGAAGCGGGGCCCGGACGGGACCCGGACGCCCACCCGCTCGCCGACCTCGGCGAGCCGCGAGCCGGACAGCCCGCCCGTCCGCACCCACAACGTCAGACCGCCGCGCGGAACCGAGAACTCCCACCCGGGCAGTTCCCTGCGGACCGCCGTGACGAGAGCGTCGCGGTTCTCCCGGGCCTGCGACCGGCGAATGCCCACCGCCTCCTCCCAGCCCCCGGTGCTGAGCAGCCAGTTCACGGCCAGCTGTTCCAGCACGGGCGTGCCGAGGTCGGCATACGCGCGCGCGGCGACCAGGGAGCGGATGACGTCCGGAGCGGCCCTCACCCACCCGATCCGCATGCCCGCCCAGAAGGCCTTGCTCGCCGAACCGACGGTGATCACGGTCGAACCGGCCGGATCGAACCCGCACACCGGCCGGGGCATCTCGACCCCGTCGTCCAGGTGGAGTTCGCTCATCGTCTCGTCGACGACCAGCACGGTCCCCGCCGAGCGGGCCGCGTCCACCAGTCCCCGCCGCTGCTCCTCGCTCGCGAGCGCCCCGGTCGGGTTGTGGAAGTCGGCCACCACGTAGGCGAGCCGGGGCGCGGCCTCGCGCAGGACCTGCCGCCAGCGGTCCATGTCCCAGCCGGAGAGCCCCTCGGCCATCGCGACGGGTACCAGCCGAGCCCCCGCCTCGCGCATCAGCTGGAGGATGTTGGCGTAGGAGGGCGACTCGACCGCGATGCGCTCACCCCGGCCCCCGAACAGATGGCAGATCGCGTCGATGGCGCCCATCGCGCCGGTGGTCACCATGATCTGCTCGGGCATGGTCGGGATCCCGCGCGCGGTGTACCGCTCGGCCAGCATGGCGCGCAGGGCGGGCAGCCCGGCGGGGTAGTCGCCATGCGTGTGCGCGTACGGCGGCAGCTCCTCCAGCGCGCCCTGCACGGCGCGCGTCAGCCACGGCTCGGGGGCGGGCAGCGCGGCGCAGCCCAGGTCGATCATCGACCCGAGGGTCTCGGGCGGCAGGGGCTCCAGCCCGCGTGCGGGCAGCGGGTTCCCGGCGGGCACGGCGGTCCAGCTGCCGGCTCCGCGCCGGGACTCCAGGAAACCCTCCGCGCGCAGCGCCTCGTAGGCGGCGGCGACGGTCGTACGGCTGACGGACAGGGCCAGCGCCAGTTCGCGCTCGGCGGGCAGCCGCGCGGCGACCGGAACGCGTCCTTCGAGCACGAGCAGGCGGACGCCGTCGGCGAGCGCGCGGTACGCGGGCGGGCGCCGGGTCCCGGGCCCCGCGGGGCGCTCCTGCTGGGAGTTGAGGAGCCGGGCGAGCTGAGCGGCCCCCACCGCCGAAGTCCACTGCGCCATGATTCCAGTCCACCTTCCCCGAATTGGCCATGGTTACGGCCACTTCCCACGCCACAGAGTGTCATGGGTCAGGCCACTATCACCACCGGGGGGCATCCCATGACCGCACGTTCCGAGTCCGCACCCGTCCCGGACTCGGCGCCCGACCCCGCCGTGCCCTCCGGCCCGCGGCGACTCCCCCGCCGTCTCGTCCAGCTCTACGCCGGCCTGGCCCTGTACGGCGGGAGTTCGGCCCTGCTCGTGGAGGCGGGACTGGGCCTGGAGCCGTGGAACGTGCTGCACCAGGGGCTGGCCGAGCTGACCGGTCTGACGATCGGCGTGGTGTCGATCATCGTGGGCGCGGCCGTGCTGCTGCTGTGGATCCCGCTGCGCCAACGCCCCGGGCTCGGCACGGTGTCCAACGTCTTCGTGGTCGGCATCGCCATGGACGGCACGCTCGCCGTCGTTCCCGACACGCACTCCCTGGCCGTACGTGTCCCGCTGCTGCTGGCGGGTGTGGTGCTGAACGGCATGGCGACCGGTCTCTACATCACGGCGGCCTTCGGTCCGGGACCCCGGGACGGTCTGATGACCGGACTGCACCGGCGCACGGGCCGCTCGGTGCGTCTCGTCCGTACGGTCCTCGAAGTGGCCGTCGTCGCGACCGGCTTCGCGCTGGGCGGCACGGTGGGCGTCGGCACGGTCCTGTACGCCGTCGCCATCGGACCGCTCGCACAGCTCTTCCTGCGGGTGTTCGCCGCCCGGCCGGCACCGGCCGGCAGCGCCTCCGTTGCCACCGGTCAACCGGAGGGCGCCATACTGCCCGGGTGAGCACGCGCATACGCCACCCGTACCTCGACCACCCCGGCCCGATCCCCTTCGCCCACCGGGGCGGTTCGGCGGACGGTCTGGAGAACACGCTGACCCAGTTCCGGCGGGCGGTGGACGCCGGGTACCGCTACATCGAGACCGACGTGCACGCGACGGCGGACGGCAGGCTCGTCGCCTTCCACGACGTGACCCTCGACCGGGTCACGGACGGCGCGGGCCGGATCTCCGACCTCCCCTGGGAGGACGTACGCCACGCGCGCGTGGCGGGCACCGAGCCGGTGCCCCTCTTCGAGGAACTGCTCGAGACGTTCCCCGAGGTGCACTGGAACGTCGACGTGAAGGCCGAACCCGCCCTCCTGCCGCTGCTGGACCTGATCGGCCGCACGGACGCCTGGGACCGGGTCTGCGTCGGCTCGTTCTCCGAGGCGCGCGTCGTCCGCGCCCAGCACCTGGCCGGCCCCCGGCTCGCGACCTCCTTCGGCACTCGGGGGGTACTGAACCTGCGGCTGCGCTCATGGGGCGTCCCGGCCGCGGTCCGCCGCTCGGCGATCGCGGCACAGGTCCCCGAGGCCCAGTCCGGTGTGCCGGTCGTCGACCGTCGCTTCGTGCGCGCCGCCCACGCGCGCGGGCTCCAGGTGCACGTCTGGACCGTGAACGAACCGCAACGCATGCACCGGCTCCTGGACCTGGGGGTCGATGGCATCATGACCGATCACATCGACACACTGCGCAAGGTCCTGGAAGACCGGGGCAGCTGGTTCTGAGCCTGTTCGCGCGGTCCGTTCACGGGGAAACGAGGGCACGGGTGAGCACGGACACCGTGCGGGCGGGGGCGGCCGGGGAGGCCGCCGAGCGCCGACGCGAACAACACGGCTGGTACTTCTACGACTGGGCGTGCTCCGTCTACTCGACGAGCGTGCTGACCGTGTTCCTCGGCCCCTATCTGACCGCGGTGGCCAAGCACGCGGCGGACGCGGACGGATTCGTGCATCCCCTGGGGATCCCGGTCCGCGCCGGTTCCTTCTTCGCCTACGCGGTCTCCGCGTCCGTCATCGTGTCGATCTTCGTGATGCCGCTCGCCGGGGCGGCCGCCGACCGCAGCGGCCGCAAGAAGCCCCTGCTCGCGGTGGCCGCCTACCTGGGCGCCGCGGCCACCACGGGCATGTTCTTCCTGGACGGCGACCGCTACCTGCTGGGCGGCCTGCTGCTGATCGTCGCGAACGCCTCGCTGGCCGTGTCGATGGTCCTCTACAACTCCTACCTGCCGCAGATCGCCCCGCCGGAGGAGCGCGACGCCGTCTCGTCCCGCGGCTGGGCCTTCGGGTACGCGGCCGGCTCTCTGGTCCTGATCGCGAACCTCGTCCTGTTCACGGCCCACGACAGCTTCGGCGTCTCCGAGTCGACGGCCGTCCGCATCTGCCTGGCCTCGGCCGGCGTCTGGTGGGGTGCCTTCACCCTCGTCCCGCTGAAACGGCTGCGGGACCGCCGAGCGCCGGCCGCGTCGGCCGGACAGCCGTCCGCCCACGGATGGCGGCAGCTGGCGGCCACGGTGCGCGACATGCGCGGCAAGCCGCTGACCCTGTCGTTCCTGCTCGCCTATCTCATCTACAACGACGGCATCCAGACGGTCATCTCGCAGGCCTCGGTCTACGGCTCCGAGGAACTCGGCCTCAGCCAGTCGACCCTGATCGTGGCCGTCCTGCTGGTGCAGGTGCTCGCCGTGGGAGGCGCCCTGGGCATGGGCCGGCTCGCCCGCACGTACGGCGCGAAACGCACCATCCTGGGCTCGCTCGTCGCCTGGACGCTCACGCTCGGCGCCGGGTACTTCCTGCCCGCCGGGGCGCCGGTGTGGTTCTTCGTCCTCGCGTCCGCCATCGGTCTCGTCCTGGGCGGCAGCCAGGCCCTGTCCCGCTCCCTGTTCTCGCACCTGGTGCCGCGGGGCAAGGAGGCCGAGTACTTCTCCGCGTACGAGATGAGCGACCGCGGAATGAGCTGGCTCGGCCCGCTGCTGTTCGGGTTGACGTACCAGCTGACGGGTAGCTACCGGGACGCGATCATCTCGCTCGTGGCGTTCTTCGTCATCGGCTTCGTGCTGCTCGCGAGGGTCCAGGTGCGGCAGGCGGTCCGCGACGCGGGCAATCCCGTACCCGAGAGGATTTAGCGTCCGGGCCCAAAGAGCGGTAGTGTACGCGTTTGGCCTGCCTGGCGTACCGTTACTGCGCGTCAATGATACTGAAGCGTTGGGTGACATCTGATGCCAGATGTGACAAACCGGGCGACGGTGGGTACAACAAGGGGCGGCTACGACGGCGACGCATGACCCGTTAACGGGAATCTTTACCGCCGACCGGACGTTGACCGGATGACGACGACAGCGACACCTGTCCTGTGGGCGACAAGCCCGGGAGGCACGATTCATGAGTGAGCGAGCTCTTCGCGGCACACGCCTCGTAGTGACCAGCTATGAGACGGACCGCGGCATCGACCTGGCTCCGCGCCAGGCCGTGGAGTACGCATGCGAGAAGGGACATCGTTTTGAGATGCCCTTCTCGGTGGAGGCCGAAATTCCGGCGGAGTGGGAGTGCAAGGTCTGCGGGGCCCAGGCACTCCTGGTCGACGGCGACGGCCCTGAGGAAAAGAAGGCCAAGCCCGCGCGCACGCACTGGGACATGCTGATGGAGCGGCGCACTCGCGAGGAGCTCGAAGAGGTCCTCGAGGAGCGCCTGGCCGTTCTGCGTTCCGGCGCGATGAACATCGCGGTGCATCCGCGCGACAGCCGCAAGTCCGCCTGACCCCCCGGGGTCGAGCGGCATACCGCACACGCCGAGGCCGCGGACACCGTACGTCATGTACGGGGTCCGCGGCCTCGTGCGTTGTGCTCGGCACGATGACGGCCCGCTCGGCATTCCGCCCGTCGTCGCGCCGGTGCGGCACCGGATGGGACAGGCCTCCGCCGGGAAGCGGGCGGCTCCCCGGCGGTCAACATTGGCATCGCGCGGCTCAGCGGTGGTGCTGTGGTCGCGCTAGCGGTTCAGCGGCGGGTACTGCTCGCCGGGCTCGCGCGGCTCGTCGTGGTGGATGACCTCGCCCTGGACCACCTTGCCGTC
This sequence comes from Streptomyces sp. M41(2017), assembly GCF_002078175.1. Lineage (GTDB taxonomy): Bacteria > Actinomycetota > Actinomycetes > Streptomycetales > Streptomycetaceae > Streptomyces. Next base: position 1,665,736 of record NZ_MWFK01000002.1, read on the forward strand.
GGGGCGGTGCATCCGGGCCTGCTGGAAGGCACCGCCGACGGTGCCGGCCGGGGCCGCGCCCATCGTGCGGTCGAGAGCGCGCTGCGCGTACCGGCTGAGGAGCTTCTGGACCGGGGGGATCAGCAGGAGGAGACCGAACGCGTCGGAGATCAGCCCCGGGATCATCAGGAGCAGGCCGCCGAGCATCATCATGCCGTTGCCCCCGCCGCCCTCGGTCGTGGGCGCGACACCGCTCTGCTGCTGTTGCAGGGTCTGGCTGAGGTTCCTGAAGGCTCGGCGGCCGGCCCGCTTGATCACCACGGATCCGAGCACGATGCCGCCGACCAGCAGCAGGAACACGAGCAGGCCGCTGGTCGCCCGGGCGACCATCACCAGGAGCCAGATCTCCAGCACCAGCCACACCGCGACGCCGAGCGGCAGGAACGTGCGCAGCCGCGAGCGCCGCGGTCGTGCGGAGCGGGTGGGGGTGGGAGCGCCAGTCGTCATGCTCCCAGTGTGCCTGGGCCGGGCTCAGTACGGGATAAGCGGATGATCAATCCCCGCTGTGCGACCCGTTCGGATCCCTCAGGGCTGTTTGCGGCCCGTGATCCGTCCGACGCGCTCGCCCACACCCCACGTGGTGACGCGCCACAGCGCCTCCACCAGGATGTCGCGGCTCATCTTGGAGTCACCGAGTTCCCGCTCCACGAACGTGATGGGGACCTCGACGACGTGATAGCCGGCCTTCACCGCTCGGCGGGCCAGGTCGACCTGGAAGCAGTAGCCCTGGGAGGCGACCTCGCCGAGGCCGAGTCCTTCGAGCGTCTCCCGGCGGAAGGCGCGGTAGCCGCCCGTCACGTCGCGGATCGGTACGTCGAGCAGGACGCGGGAGTAGAGGCTGCCGCCGCGCGAGATGAACTCACGGGACTTCGGCCAGTTCACGACCCGCCCGCCCGGCACCCAGCGCGAGCCGAGCACCAGGTCGGCGCCCTTGAGGGCGGTCAGCAGGCGGGGAAGCTCCTCGGGCTGGTGGGAGCCGTCGGCGTCCATCTCGATGAGCACGCCGTAGTCGTGCTCGATGCCCCAGCGGAAGCCCGCCAGGTAGGCGGCGCCGAGGCCCTCCTTGCCCTTGCGGTGCAGCACCTGGACGTTCTCGTCCGCGGCGGCCAGTTCGTCGGCCAGTTTGCCGGTGCCGTCGGGGCTGTTGTCGTCCGCCACCAGCACGTGCGCCTCGGGCACGGCCGCTCGCACCCGGCTGACGATCTTCTTGATGTTCTCCGCCTCGTTGTAGGTCGGAATGATCACCAAGGCCGTGCCGAGCGGGCCGAACCGCCTCCCCTGGGCTTCCGCCGCGAGGGTCCCGTCGCCGTCGTTCACTGCTGCCCCTTCGTCCGTACGCAGGGGACCACCATAATGCGCCCGGCCTGCACTGCTGTGACGCAGCGTTCGGCCGGGGGTGTCGAATGCGGGTGAGCTCGAGGAGAGGGGTCGCGCGGAGGCGACATCGCGTCTGCGGATCGGGGCCCGGCGCCCTTCGGGCCGACCAGGGACCCGCTGGCTGCGGGTCGACCGAAAGCCGTTGTCTACTGAACGTCCGGGCCCCACCCGGGTCGCACCTGCCGACTTGTCGGAACGTTCCCTCGCCTCGCTGCGCGGGCGCTGGGCCTGGCTGCCAGTGGCCGTGCGCCGGTGCGGCGCACCACCCCTGACCCAGCGGCACTGCGAGGCAGCGCGGAAGCTCCCCGGTCGGACGTCCGGTGGTGGACGCGGCCGAACCTACCGGCACGCTGCGGGCGGCTGTCAACCGCCCTGTGAGCTGAGCGTTCTCCGTAGCACCCCTGGTGGGCCCGGAGGATGCGCAGGTCGCGCGACGGCGTGACGGCCGGTGATCGCGCCCGCGGGGCCCCGGGACATCACTCGTTAGGCCGTACGAATACCGTCCGTCCGCCGACCACGGTGCGCAGACAGACGGGCAGGTCGTTCCCGGGGGTCAGATCGGGCAGTCCCGGGGTGCCCGAACGCGGGTCGGTGGACCAGCGCGCGACCCGGTCGTCGGGGGCCTGCACGACCAGTTCGGCGGTGCGCCACACGGCGTAGTCGGCGGGCGCGCCCGGCACCAGCACGCCGGCGTCGTCGCGACCGACGGCCCGCCAGCCGCCCCGGGTGTGGGCCGTGAAGGCGGCGCGGACCGACACCCGGTGCTCGGGGGTGCGGTGGAAGGCAGCGGCTCGGACGGTGCCCCAGGGGTCGAGCGGGGTCACGGGGCTGTCGGAGCCGAAGGCCAGCGGTACGCCGGCGCGGAGCAGGGAGGCGAAGGGGTTGAGCGTGCGCGCGCGTTCGGCGCCGAGTCGCTGGGCGTACATGCCGTCCTCGCCGCCCCAGAGCGCGTCGAAGGCGGGCTGGACGGAGGCGGTGAGGCCCAGTTCGGCGAAGCCCGCGACGGTCTCCGGCGTGAGCATCTCGGCGTGTTCGACCCGGTGCCGTGCGGCGCGGACCCGGGCCAGGCCGACCTTCTCCGCGGCGGCGCGGACGCCGTCGACGACGGAGGCCACGGCGGCGTCCCCGATGGCGTGGAAGCCTGCCTGGAGGCCCGCCTCGGTACAGGCCACGACGTGCGCGGCGACGGCGTCCGTGTCGAGGTGGGCGACGCCGGTGTGGTTCCCGTCGAGGTAGGGCTGGTGCAGACAAGCGGTGTGCGATCCGAGGGAGCCGTCCACGAAGAGGTCGCCGGCCGCGCCGGCGGCGCCGAGGGCCCGCACCTTGTCGACGTCGCGCTCGGCCCAGTAGCCGACCACGCGCGGGCCGGGCTCCTCGGCGGCGAGCCGCAGCAGGCCCGTGAAGTCGTCCTCGGAGGAGATCTCGGGCCCGCCGCACTCGTGCACGGAACCGATGCCGAGCGAGGCGGCGTGGGCGAGCGCGGCCCGCTGGGCCTCGGCGCGCTGGACGCCGCCGATCGCGCCGAGGGCGGCGGCACGCACCGCGTGGTGGGCGTCGCCGGTCAGCGGGCCGTCCGGCGTGTACCCGGTGCTCGCCGTGACGCCGCCGACCAGGTCCAGGAGCGCGGTCGTGGCGACGGCGGAGTGCACGTCGATGCGGGAGAGGTAGAGCGGTCGTCCGCCGGCGGCCTCGTCGAGTTCGGCGCGGGTCGGGGGCCGGCCGCCGGGCCAGCGGGCCGCGTCCCAGCCGTGGCCGAGGAGCACCCGGTCGGCGGGACGTGAGGCGGCGAACTCCCGGACCCGGGCGAGCGCGGCGTCGAGGGACGGCGCGTCGGACAGGTCGAGGCCGGTGAGCGCGAGTCCGGTGGCGGTGGTGTGCACGTGGGCGTCGGTGAACGCCGGGGTCACCAGGGCGCCTTCCAGGTCCACGACCTCGTCGACCCCGGAGGCGAAGGCGTCGGCGGCTCCCTCCGAGCCGACCCAGGCGACTTGGCCGCGCTCGACGACCATGGCGGTGGCGAAGGGGTCTGCGGGACTGTGGACTTCTCCACCGCGCAGCAGCACGGTGACCGACGGGGCGGTGCTCTCACTCATGGGACCAGTCTCCCGCCTCCCCGGCACCGGCTCTCGCCCGGGTGGTCGCCCGCGGGCGGTCCGCCCCCTCATTCCCTGCCACTGCCCTGCCACCGCCACGGCGGTGGCGCACGGCCCCCGCGCCGCCCACGGGGCCCGAGGAGGGCCCTGGAGGCGCCCGGAGTGGCCTCGCCCGGTCCGCGGTGCGCCTGTACGCGCGCGTGCGCGTGCAGGCGCGCACGGGCGCATGACGCGGGCAGGCGCGGAGACAAAGGAACGAGTCAGGGTCGCGGCCGACCCATACCGGCACTCACTCCCGGCCCGCGCTCACGTCCGGTCCGTCGTGAGGGGTCAGATGCGCGGGGGGCGCGCTTCGTACGGGGTCGACAGGACGACCGTCGTGCGGGTCGACACGCCGGCGAGGCTGCGCAGCCTCGCCAGGAGTTCCTCCAGCTCGTGCGGGGTGGAGACCCGCACCTTGAGGATGTAGTTCTCGTCGCCCGCGACACTGTGGCAGGCCTCGATCTCCGGTACGCCCGCGAGGCGTTCGGCGATGTCGTCCGGCGCGCTCGGGTCGAACGGCTTCACCGAGATGAAGGCGGTCAGGGGCAGCCCGACGGACTCCGGGTCGACGACGGCGGCATAGCCGCGGATGACGCCACGCTGCTCCAGCCGGCGCACCCGCTGGTGCACGGCGGACGTGGACAGGCCCGTGGCCTTGCCCAAGTCGGTGTAACTCATCCGCCCGTCTGCGACGAGCAGCTGCACGATCTGTCGGTCCAGCTCCTCCATGGCGCAAGAACCTACAGGGCCCTTGATCCCCGGGGTACTCGGCGGCGCAGGTCATAGCCGGTTTGTGATGTGGCTTAGAGTCACGTCTGCGCCACCGGGCGGACAGATCCGCCCGGCCAGGCACCTGCGGGCGGCATGTGACGAACGCCACATGGATGCAACCGGGTCCGTGATGTTCTCGTGATTACCGCAGAGACGGGGCGGGAAGTGCTTGCTGTGGTCGAGGTCGCAGCGCCTTGTCGGCCCACCCGAGGGGGAGAATCCCATGCAGAGTCTTAAGCGCCCTGGTCGTACCGCGCCCAAGCGGCAGCAGCCCGCACTCGAACCCGAGCCGGAGGGTGTCGAATCCGACGCTCTGGACGGTGACGAGTTCGACGCGTACGACACTTTCGAGATGTACCGGGTGATCTGCCCGGACTGCGCGCAGCCGATCGCGCTCCTGGCGGACGAGGAGGTCCTGCCGGAGCACGCGCTGTGTGCCTCTCCGTGGAACCCGTTCGGGCTCACGGTCTGCTCGGGCACGGGCCGCACGGCCGCCGACGCGCGGCCGGCCGACGAGTCCGTGGAGCCCCAGGAGCAGGACACGGCCCTGCTGTTGACGCTCCCTCAGGGCCTCGACTGGCGGACGCAGCCGTTCTCCCACGTGGGTGGACCCGGCTCGCGCCCGGTCCGTGTCCTCCCGCTGATGCGAGATCAGGCCGCCTGAACGGCAGGCTCGTTCACCGGTCGATGCCCGGCCCGTCCCAGTAGCTGCCCTGCACCATGGCCCGCAGGCTGTCGTGGTGCAGGATCAGCGTGTCCGGGTCCCGGGGGACGGCCACCTCACCGAAGTGCACCTGGCGGTAGGCGATGCGCAGCATGACGATCGCGTGCCGCAGCGCGGCGTAGAGCGTGTAGAAGTCCATGTCGCGGGGCGTGTGTCCGGTGAGCCGGGCGTAGCGGGCCTCGACGCGGTCGCGGCGCAGGAACGCGGGCAGCCCCGGCTGCCCGAAGCCCTCGGTCAGGTCCTGGAAGAAGCGGTGCAGGTAGACGGTCCAGCCGAGGTCGACCTCGCGCGGGGCGGGTGCCGCCATCTCCCAGTCCAGCACCGCGACCGGGTCGAACCCGTCGTAGATGACGTTGCCGATGCGTGCGTCGCCCCAGTTGAGCACCGCCTCGCCCTCGTCGCGCGGCCACAGCTCCTCGATCCGGTCGAAGGCGCTCTCGACGAGTGGTGAGGGTGCCAGCCCGTGGATCACCCAGGCGTAGTAGGCGCGTTGGGCTGCCACATGGCGGCGCAGCGGGCTTCCGTCACCGGGCAGGTGCAGGAAGTCCGCTTCCCGCACGGGGACTTGGTCGTGGAGTCGGGCGATCAGCGCGACGGACGCCGCCTCCAGGTGCTCGCGTTCGGAATCGCTCGCCGCGTGCAGCCAGTTCCCCGCGTACGTGTAGGGCATGACGTCCGGAGGGACGCGTCCGGCGATGCGCTCCATCACGAAGAAGGGCACCCCGAGCGGGCCGGGGTCCTCCTCCAGCCAGCGCACCTGGGGGACCGGCAGGTCGCTGTGTTCGGCGACCAGGCGCATCGTGCGGTACTGCCGGGCCATGTCGTACACCGGGAACACGCTGTAGGCGGCGGGGTCGGCGGCTGCCCTCAACGCGCAGGCTCTCAGGGGTGGTTCGGGGTGGTCGATGTCGAAGAGCAGGGTCTCGCTGGACATGCCGTTGGACTCGGGGACCCGCACGTCCACCGCTCTGGCGCCCGGGAGACGGGCGTCGAGCCAGGTCGTCAGGCGCCGGGCGAGGTCCCCGGGGTCGCGGGTGGTCGTGCGCGGGCGGGGTGCCGTGGCCATCGCGCCACTCCTCTCAGGGTGCGACCGAGTCGAACCCGGTGAAGCCGCTCGGGTCGTGGCGGCCGAACGAGCCGTGTTCGAAGATCCCGTGTCCCACCTGCCCGTCGAGGGTGAAGCGGGCGGCGTGGTCGGTCACCCCGTAGCCGGCGAGGGGATGGGCGTCCGGGTCGGCGAGGTCGTGGACGCGCCGGTCGGTCCACCCGCGGCCCCGCCAGGTGCCGTGCTGCCAGTCGTCGGCGGGCGGATATCCCGCGCCGATCGCGAGCGGCGACGAGCAGAGCACCTCGACGTCCAGCTCCAGCGGTTCGCGGTCCCGCGGGTCGGTGAGGTGGAGGACCGCGGAGGTGGGCCGACGAGTGCCGGTGACGTAGGTGATGTCGGCCTGGGGCCAGCCGAGTTGGCGGTCGCGGTGACCGTCGCGCACGAGGGTCGCGTCGTTCAGGGTGCGGTACCCGTCGGCGTCCTCCTGGACGACGACCATCAGGAAGCGGTCCTCGAACCGCACCGGGCACCAGATCCAGTGGAACCCCTCGGCCGGGTTCTCGGCGGCGAGCCGGCCGCCCTCCTCACCCGGGATCGGCCGCACCCCCCAACTGCGGTCCCGGGTGCCGGTCCACTCCCCCGCGCCGACCGGGATCTCGTCGCCGTCGACCCGGATGACGCCCTCGACGCCGCCCGCCTGGACGAAGCGGCGGCCTTCCAGGGTGAGCCTGCCGCCGCGGCGCTGGACGTGGTGCGGCTCCCAGAGGGCGGGGAAGTCGGCCGTCCAGGTGAGGTCGTACGCGAGGGACGCGTCGTCGGACCGCAGGCGGAACCGGCGCAGCGGCTCCTCGACGGTGATCCGGAAGGGGCCGACGGCGAGGTCCATACGGTCGTCGCCGAGCGCGTCCGAGGCACGGACGGCGTGCAGACGGTCGCCGCGCCGCAGGGTGGCGTACGCGTCGATCACCCCGACGTTCGGGTAGACGCCGAGGCCGAGGATGAGCAGGGCGCGGCCCGCGTGGTCGAGGACGTGGAAGATGCAGCGGTCGTAGGCGTTCCGGTCGCCGCCGGCCACGTGTTTCATGGACAGCGGGACCTGGTGCACGGGGTATTCGTCGAGGGGGACGGGGCGGTCGTCGGTCACGGCATGCCTCCCTGGGCGCGCGGCAGTTGACGTCGCCCGGAGGGGTACGGCCCCCGGCGGCAGAGTTGACGGTACGTCAGATGAAGGTCGGGGGCCAGACACCGTGTACGCGGCCGGCACCCCGCACGGGGTCCGTCGCGAACGCACACCCGAATCCGCGGGCGGGTGACCTGTCCGCCCGCCGCACCGTTGCCCCGGTATGAACCCCACCCAGGCTGCGACCGGGCGTCGACGCCGGATTCTCGTCCCGGTTCCGGCAGAATCGGTTCACCGTGCACCTCCGCCCCAGGCTCCGCCCGTGCCGGATCCGCCCATCTACCGCGCCCTGATGCGGGCGTGGGCCGACCGCGGCCGCACGCTCCCGGGGCGCCACGACCCGGAGTGGGTGCGCCTCTCGGCGCCGTCGGCGATGTACGGGTACAGCGCTTTCGGCGCGGGCCAGGACCCGCGCGGTGAACCGCGTTTCGTCCCGGTCCGCGACGCGCGGAACGAGGGGCAGTTCAACGCGTCCAGGGATCCGCGCAACGAGTTCGGTGTGACGCCGGACCGGCGCGGCGAGTTCGGCGTGGGGCCGGACCCGCAGGGCGGTTTCGGGGCGCATCGGGGCCCGCGCGGTGATCTCGGCGCGGGCGCGGGCCGGGACCCGCAGGGCGCCGCTCGCTGACCGAGCGCCCGAATCCCGGACCACGGACGCGCGTCGGTGACATCGCCGGGAGCCGGACCGCCGACCACACGGAGGCGGATCCGGCAGGCCCGTTCGCCGTCATGGCGACCGCCCCCGCACCGGAGCGCGCGGGGAGAGCCCTGCCGCCCGCCCCGTGCGTGAGAGCTCTGCTCCCGGGCCCGGGCGCACAGGGAGGACTCCGCCCGGGCGGCGACACCGGGCCGCCCGTGGCCGCCCGCCCGAGAACGCGTCCCGGCGCCTGACACCGAACCCCGACGGGCCCGCCCGGCAGCACGACCGACCTCCCCTCCCGTGCGCCGGGCCGACCCTGTGTGGACAGCGACGCATCCAATTCCGCCGCTCGGCAGGGGGAGTTGGCGGTCCGGGCCTGCGCGACGGCGAATTGGTCCGAACCATTGACGCAGTGGTCTAGTCCTCCTAGGGTTCCCCCAACGCCTCACCGCGTTCATGCCCATCGGCATGGGACGGCCCCTCACGGCCGTCGGCAGGTCCCGGCACGAACACCCCACGCTCCCCTCCCCCACGAGGAGAACCGATGCTCCGACCGCACCTCCCCCGCGCCCTCTCCCCCGTCAGGCGTTCCCTCCGCGCCAGAAGCACATCGGTCCGCGCCCTCGTCTCCGCCGCGTGTTGCGCCGTCCTCGGCGCGGGACTGCTGGCCGGCGCCGGCACCGCGACGGCCGACGCGGGCGCATCCGGCAGGACCACCACGAGCACCGTAGGGTCCGCGAACGCCGCGGCAGCGGGCTCCAAGGTCGTCGGCTACTTCACCGAGTGGGGGGTCTACGACCGGAACTACCACGTCAAGAACGTCGAGACGTCCGGCTCGGCCGCCAAGCTGACCCACATCAACTACGCGTTCGGCAACGTCACCGGCGGCAAGTGCGCCATGGGCGACTCCTACGCGGCGACCGACAAGGCCTACACCGCCGACCAGTCGGTCGACGGCACCGCCGACACCTGGGACCAGCCGCTGCGCGGCAACTTCAACCAGCTGCGCGAACTGAAGAAGAAGCACCCGAACCTCAAGGTCCTCTGGTCCTTCGGCGGCTGGACCTGGTCGGGCGGCTTCACGGAGGCCGCCAAGAACCCGGCCGCGTTCGCCCAGTCCTGCTACGACCTGGTCGAGAACTCCAAGTGGGCGGACGTCTTCGACGGCATCGACATCGACTGGGAGTACCCCAACTCCTGCGGTCTGTCCTGCGACACCAGCGGCAGGGCGGCGTTCAAGAACGTGATGGCCGCGCTGCGCGCGAAGTTCGGCAGCGGCAACCTGGTCACCGCGGCGATCACGGCCGACGCCACCACCGGCGGCAAGATCGACGCCACGGACTACGCGGGCGCGGCGCAGTACGTCGACTGGTACAACCCGATGACGTACGACTTCTTCGGCGCCTGGGACGCGACCGGCCCCACGGCCCCGCACTCGCCGCTGAACTCGTACACCGGCATTCCGAAGGCGAACTACTACACCTCGGCGACCATCGCGAAGCTCAAGGGCCTCGGCATCCCGGCCTCGAAGCTGCTGCTCGGCATCGGCTTCTACGGGCGCGGCTGGACCGGCGTCACCCAGGCGGCACCGGGCGGCACGGCGACCGGCCCGGCGGCGGGCACGTACGAGCAGGGCATCGACGACTACAAGGTGCTCAAGACGAAGTGCCCGGCGACCGGCACGGTGGCGGGCACCGCGTACGCCAAGTGCGGCACCAACTGGTGGAGCTACGACACCCCGTCGACCATCGCCGGCAAGATGAGCTACAAGAACGCGCAGGGCCTGGGAGGCACGTTCTTCTGGGAGCTGAGCGGTGACACCTCGAACGGTGAGCTGATCAAGTCGATCAACTAGCCTTCACAGCATGCGAGTCGGGGCGGACACCGGTCATGGTGTCCGCCCCTTCCGCATGAGCCGCATGAACCACGTGGGCCGAGCGGGCCGCGTGGGGCGTCGCGTGCGCTTCAGCCGTCCCTGCGGGCATCCGGCGGCGCGGCGTACGAGGGGTCGATCTCCTCGACCGCGCGCATCGTGCCGCCGAGCATCTTGACCAGCAGCTCGCGCATGATGTCGCGCGACACCGTCTGGTGGCCGATCCAGTCGAGGGTGGCCCCCTCGACGCCGTGCAGCCAGCCGAGGAGCGCGATGCGCGGCAACGGCCCGATCCCGCCCCGGCCGTACGCCCCTTCGGCGATCGTCTCGACGATCACCTCGCGCACGCCCTCCCGGATCGCCTGCACCTCGGCGTCGAAGCCGACACCGCCCGCGATGATGGTGCGGTAGGCGGCCTGATTGTGCTCGGCATAGCGGAGGTAGCCGTCGATGGTGCGGTGGACCCGCTCCACCGGGGGGAGTTCGAGGCCGCTCGCGGCGCGTGAGACGAGGTCCGCGACCGAGTCCTCGACGATGGCGAGGTAGTAGCCGCGCTTGGACTTGAAGTAGTAGTAGATCAGCCCCTTGGCGACGTGTGCCTGCCGCGCGATGTCGTCCATGGAGAGTGCGTCGTAGGACGTGTCGGCGAACAATCTCCGCCCGATGGCGATGAGTTCGGCGCGACGCGCCAGTGAGCGGTCGGTGCCGCGCGCGCGTGGGCGCTCGACATCGTGCTGTTGACTATTATTCAATTCCGGCCCTGGTCTCCGACTGCCGACGGAACATCCGCAGTATGGCAGAACCGTGCCGACCGTTCAGTCGCGCGCGATCAACGCTGCGTGCGGCACCCGGACCGGCGCTCGGCCGGCAGTGCGGGGGCGGGCGCGGGTGGCATCGACGGCCTGCGCGCTCGGCGGCCTCCGCCCTGGGCTCAGAACAGTCCGAGCTGGGTCACCAGCATCGCCACGACCATCACCAGGGTCCAGCCCAGCACGTGTTCGAGGATCTTCGGGCCGTCCTCCCGGGGGCCGCCGGTGCGGGCACGGAGACGGGAGGCGGTGGCGGAGCTCGCGGTCATGGCATCTCGCTGACGTAGTGGTGCGGTCGAATCACCCGCCCCCGCCGGCTCCCCACCGGCCCGACCACCTTGCCACCGGAGCCGGCCCCGGCGGTAGAGAGCTTGCTCACGCCGACGCTTCGACCAGCGTCGAAAGCCTGGGAATGCCGCGACGGCAGGCGAAGGGTGTGGGTCTCGTCACACATCCGCGCTCGGTCAACCGAAAGGTCCTCGATGAGCACGTTCCGGACGCCCCGCCGCCGCGCCCGTCTCACCCTGGCCGTGGCGGTCGCCGCGACGGCCGCCTTCACGGGTCCGGTCTCGCAGGCGGCCCCGGCCCCCTCTCCCCGTGCCGATGTCCCGTCCCCCGGTGCGGCGGGGCTCGGCGACCCGGTGTTCCCGCTCGACGGCAACGGCGGCTACGAGGTGAGCCGGTACACCCTCGGCTTCGACTGGCAGGCTCCCGCCACGCCCTTCGAGGCGTCCACCTCGATCAGGGCGACCGCCACCCAGGCCCTCTCCCGCTTCGACCTGGACTTCGCCGGCAACGCCCTGCACACCGTGACCGTGAACGGCACGACGGCCGCCGCCGTGCGCGAGGGCGACGAGCTGGTGATCACCCCGCGCACTCCCCTGCCCCGCGGCAGGGCCTTCACCGTCAAGGTCACCTACACCGCGGACCCGACGCTCATACGCCACCGCGACGACGCGATCGAGGACTACGGGTGGATCCCGACGCCGGACGGCACGGTGCTCTACCCGCAGCCCGACGGCGCCAAGATGATCTTCCCGTCGAACGACCATCCGAGCCGGCGGGCTCCGGTCACCTTCCACGTCACCACCCCGGCCGGGCTCACCGCCGTGGCGAACGGCAGGCTCACCGACCGCACCGAACTGCCCGGCGGCCGCGTGAAGTGGACGTACGACTCCGAACAGCCCGTCGCCACCCAGCTCGTCCAGCTGGCGATCGGCCGGTTCACGTCGGTCGAGAGCACCGGCCCGCACGGACTGCCGATCCGTGACGTCGTCCCGGACGACCTGGTCGCCCCGACCGCGCAGTACCGCGCTCTCACCGCCGAGCACCTCGCGTGGCTGGAGGACCGGCTCGGTCCGTACCCGTTCGACCGGTACGGACTGCTCGTCGGCGACACCGATCTCGGGGTGGCGCTCGAGACGCAGACGCTGTCGCTGGTTCCGAAGGCCGACCTGCTGGGCGACCGGGTGAGCGCCGAACGGAATCAGGTGCACGAACTGGCCCACCAGTGGACCGGCGACAGCGTCGGCATCAGCACCTGGTCCGACCTGTGGCTGAGCGAGGGCCACGCGCGGTTCTACGAGCGCCTGTATTCCGAGGAGCACGGCGGGGGGAGCTTCGCGGAGGCCATGAGGACGGCGTACGCGAGCCACGACCAGTGGCGGCACGACTACGGGGCCCCGGCCGAGCCGACCGAACCCAGCCTCTTCAAGCGCATGCGCTACGACGGCTCGGCGCTCGTGCTGTACGCGCTGCGGGAGAAGGTCGGCGACGCCGTGTTCCGGAAGATCGAACGGGCCTGGGTCAGCACCTACCGCGGCCGGAGCGCGCGGACACGCGACTACGTCGACCTGGCCTCGAAGACCGCCGGCCAGGATCTCGGCGGATTCCTGCACCCGTGGCTGTACGGCGCGAAGACGCCGCCGATGCCGAACCACCCCGACTGGACGGTCGATCCGGTCCAGGGCTGAGGCCCGAGGGGCGGCCCCCGGCGCGGGGGCCGCCGGTCGGCTCAGCGGATGCCCACCGCCGCGAGCGCCTTGAGCTGGCGCGGGGAGGGGTGGGCCGGGAAGTACAGGTAGCAGACACCGCCGGTCCCGGAGGAGACACCGCCGGAGGCGTTGTAGCGCTTGGTCCGGAGCCAGATATTTTCCCACTCGGAACGCTTGTAGACCCGGCGCACCGCGTCGTCGCCCGGGGACGCCGGGTCGTTGGCGATCACGTCGCCGTCGGCGGTGAAGCCGATGACCGTCATGAGGTGACCCGAGGTGCCGTACCCGGCGCCCGTCAGCTCGGTCTTGAGGAACGACTGGGACGTTATGGCCGGGATGCCGGCGGCGATCAGCGTCTCCAGATCGGTGAGCGAACCGAGCCGGGTCACCACACCCTGGAGGTCCTTGTACGTCGCCGCGTAGGCCGCGTTGAAGGGCCAGTTGCCGCATCCGTCGTACTGGTAGTCGAAGGTGGAGCGGGCCGCGAGGCACACCTGCGGGTCGGCGTAGGACGGGTCGACCCAGGCGAGCTGCTCCGCCGTCGGCTTCCGGCCCCAGTACTCGATGATCATCTGCGAGGAGGTCGGACTGCACCAGGCCTCGCCGCCGTTGTCGTACTCCGGGTACTGCCCGGCGTGGATCTCCTGCGAGTAGCGCGGCACCCGCAGCTCCTGCGCGAGCCCCGGGGTGGAGGCGGGGACGCTGAAGCGGTCCGGGATGTCCGAGCCCATCGCGCCGAGCCGCCACACGGTCGGCGTCAGCCGGGAGCCCGGGGTGCGGTACAGGGTGAGGCGCAGCCGGTAGGAGACGAGGCGCAGTCCGGAGGCCGCGTCGTCGATGGCGAAGGTGTCCGTCCAGATGCTGCTGCGGCCGTCGCTCTGGTCGTCGACGGAGGTCCGCCGGATGTCCTCCTCGCCGGAGGCCCAGCGGCCCATCACGTACCAGGGGGTGGCCGTGCCGTCGGAGTACGTGCCGGCCAGCTCCACCTGGAGCCAGGTGCCGGCCGGGGTGTGCGCGTTCCAGGAGGCGATGACCTCCGTGGCGGGCACGCCGAGCCGGTGGACCGGGCTGGTCCAGGTCGCGTACTCCCAGGTGGCCGTCCTGCCGGTGTGCGGGTCGGTGTAGTCCGTGGTGCCGGCCCGGGCGACGATCACCAGACCGGGGCGCACGCCCGGCACGGCGCGCGTACCCCGAGCGGCACCGCTGCGCCAGTCGGTGTACGAGGTCCAGGCGCGGTTGTCCACGAGTGCGCCGCGAGCCCTGGCCGGGCGGTCCGGGACGGCGGCGGCGGGGCCGGTGGCCCCCACCGCCGCCGCCGCGGCTACCGCGGCGGCGAGGACTGTTCTGCGGGACGGCTGTTCGGCTCTGCTCATGGGTGGTTGACCCCCAGGTGTCCGGAACGGGCGGGCCCAAGCTCGGTCGTGGGCCAACTATGGACGCCGGGGGCCGACTTCTGCCAGCACTTTCGGCCATGCCACGCCCACCAATATTGGTCGGGACCACTGGCATGACCTGCGGCGCCCCCGGCCCCGGCGGGGTGCCGGGACCGGGGCGGGCCGATCAGACGAGGTCCATGGCCGCGACCTCGTCGGGGCGGCCGTAGCTCACGGGCCCCTGGAAGCGGCGGCGCGCGGTGGCGAACCACCACACCGTGGCCACGATCAGGACCGCGGCGAGCGCGATCGAGGCGTAGTTGAAGGTGGCGCCGGTGATGGGCGAGCCCTGCGGCAGCATGAACAGCACGCTGCTGGCGAGGATCCAGATCACGGCCACCCAGCCGACCGGCCTGCTCCAGCGGCCCAGGTTCCAGGGCCCGGGCCGGAACTCGTCCCCGAGCCGCAGCCGCAGGAAGATCGGCACGGCGTAGGCGAGGAAGAGGCCGACGACGTTGACGCTGACGATCGCGGTGAAGGCGGTGTGCGACCACCAGCCGGGCAGGACGAGCACCAGCGAGCAGCCGACGGCCAGCCACACGGCCTTGACGGGCGTCCGGGTGCGGGGCGAGACGGAGTGCCACCAGCGCGAGCCCGGCATCGCCCCGTCCCGGGAGAAGGCGAAGATCTGGCGGGTGTTGCTGGTCAGGTTGGCCAGTCCGCAGAACAGCATCGCGCCGATCACGACGAGCAGGATGATCTTAGCCATGCCCATGCCAAGCCCGTCGATGAGAATCCGGACGGGCGGCGCCGAGGACGCGGCCACCTTGTCGTAGTCGTGAATGCTGTAGACGAGGGCCAGCATCAGGACCAGACCGGTGATCGCGGAATAGCCGATGGCCCGCATGATCCCCTTGGGCGCGTTGACCGTCGCCCGGACCGTTTCCTCGGACATGTGGAAGCTGCCGTCGAAGCCCGTGAAGGTCCAGCTGGTGACGAGCAGGCCGAGCATCCCGCCGTAAAGCCCGTTCGTGAAACCGGTGTTGTTCGCGAAATGCGTGACGAAGGAGGGCGACTGGTGGTCGTCGGGCATGACGACGAGGGTGCTCACGATCACGACGAGCCCGATCAGCAGCCACCAGACGGAGATCCGGTTGAGCAGGGCGACCAGCTGGACCGTGTAGGTATTGGCCAGACCCTGGAGCACGATGATCAGCGCGGTGATCAGGACGGTCTGCTGCGCGGTCGGCTCGTAGGTGTGCCGCTGGAGGGCAACGAAGGCCTGGATGAAGGTGGCGGCCGCGTATCCGGTCGCGGCCGTGCCACCCACCTGACCCACGAAATTCAGCCAGCCCGTGTACCAGGACCAGGCACCCTTGTGCCGCTTGGCGAGCTTTCCGGCGGAGAAATAGAGGGCCCCGCTGGTGGGATAGGCGGACGCCACCTCACCCATGGCGGCGCCGATGAAGAGAACCATCACGGACACGCCGATCCAGCCGAACACGAGAATGCGGGGCCCGCCCGCGTTCATCCCGAATCCGAAGGACGAGAAGATTCCCGAGACGATGTTGATGATCGTGAAGGAGATCGCGAAATTGTCGAACGCCTTGAATCGGCGGGTGAGTTTTCGCGGATATCCCATCGCGTGCAGTGTCGCGTCGTCGTCGAGCGTGGCGGAATCCTGTCCGGCACGGGCTCGCGCGTGGGGGGCCGATATCCGTTCTGACACAACTGACCTTTCTCTCGGAGGTGTCGTGGGGTCTCTCGGGGTGTTCCGGACGGCGCCCCGGCGTGGTCGGGCGGTCTCGCGAGGCCGCCCGGACGCCCGGCGGGCGCCGGCGGTCAGGGTCCTCCGGGTACGGCCAAGCCGCAGGCGCGGCGGGCCCGGGAGAGCTGCTCCTCGGGTTCGCCGAACACGCTCCACGGCATGCGGCTCGCGTACGGCCCCATGGCCGTGAGCACCGCGCGCGCCTCGAACTCGCACTGCGCCATGAAGAGCGCGTGCGCCAGGTACGCCAGGTCGAGCACCGGCGTGAAGCGGTATCCGGACGCCTCCGGCAGCCAGTGCCGGTAGATCGCGAGCGCCGTCGAGCGCCACTGCGGCTGCTCCCAGGTGCGGTCGACCAGCAGCTGCGAGGGGTCGTAACTCTCCACCAGGGCGACCAGCGGCAGCAGCCGCAGCGGCGAGGTGGCGGGGGCGCGCTGGCTCAGAAAGGCGGCGACGTCCCAGGCCGCGTTCACCGATCCGCCGTACCGCGTGAAGAAGAAGGCCAGAAACCGGTGGTGGCCCTCGCGGTGCCAGGGGTCGAGGCGCAGGATGTGCGAGAACAGCTGCCAGGGGCCGGGCGGCTGGGTGAGCAGTCCGTGCGGTGCGGCGTCCCGCAGATCGTGCAGCCGGGCCATGGACAGCCGGGCCACCCAGGGCGTCGGATCGGCACGGTCCATGACGGCGGCCCGGTCGCAGGCGGTCAGCGCTATCCGCTCCAGCGCCTCGGCCCGGTCGTCCTTCGCGTCGGCCGCGCGCAGCGCCCGCAGGACGGCGACGCGGGCCCACAGGAGCGCGGACTCGGGCGACCCCTCCTCGGCCAGCCAGCGCTCGGCGAGGTCGGAGTCGGCCGCCTCGGAGGCGAGAACAAGGGAGCGGTGGGCGCGGAGCGGGAAGTCGGCACGGGTCTCGGTCAGAGCCTCGTGCGCGCTCAGATAACGGCCGGCCCGGACATCCATGCAGACGCTCGCGAGTCTGCGGTCGTCGGCCGCCGGATGCCACACGTACTGCCCCTCGAATAACCCCGCGGCCATCTTCCCCTGTCCATCCCCGTGCGACATCCCACCGTTGCGCACCAGGCACCCTACTCAGCTTCCCGGAGAACCGGAACGCCGTATCCGAAATACCTGCTTCCGCCTGGACCTGGACCTTTGGAGCGGGCGACGGGATTTCTTGAGGAATGTTCAATCAGTAGTTCAACACAACACCATTCAGCACCCACGGATCCGTCGCCCGCACTCCCTCGATAGAATGTTCCTCAGGAATATGCTCCACCCCGGCTCGCCCCTCCCCCGCTCCTCCCTCCTCTCATCCCGGGATGCCCCATCGAAGCCCTCGCCGCCCGGCTCCGCCGGCTGCCGCCCTCCTGCGGGCCCGTGCGCCTCATCGGCGTCGACGGCCACGCGGGCTCCGGAAAGACCACGTTCGCCGGGGAGTTGGCGGCGGCCCTCGGCGGCGCACCCGTCCTGCACCTCGACGACGTCGCCACCCACGAGGAACTCTTCGGCTGGACCGGGCGCCTGCTGAGCCAGGTGATCGAGCCGCTGCGGCGGGGCGAGAGCGGCCGGTACGCCCCCTACGACTGGACGGCCCGGGAGTTCGGGCCGGTCCGTGAACTGCCCGCCAAGCCCGTGGTGATCCTGGAGGGCGTCGGAGCCGGGCGCCGCGCGGTGCGTCCGTGGCTCGCGCGGCTGCTGTGGATGGAGTTGCCGCACGACGAGGCCTGGGCGCGCGGGATGCGACGGGACGGCGCGGCGCAGAGCGAGTTCTGGGCCGGCTGGGTCCACGCGGAGCGCCGGCACTTCACGGAGGACCCCTCACGGCCCTTCGCGCAGCATGTGGTGCGGCAGAGTTCCGAGGGGTACGAGGTGCTGCCGGGGCCTGTTGGGACGCCCGGACAGGACGGGTTCATCACGCACGGTGACGGACCATCCGCAGTGTGCTGAACTTGTGAAGAGCGGCCCCGGAGAAGTTCCCCCAGTGCCTCAACTCTCCTTGACCGAGGGGCCGTACAGGTCTTACGTTCTGAATGAGCGGCCTTCGGGAGCCGCCCCCGCAGTCGCGAAGCCCCCGGTTGTTCCCCCGTGATCGGGGGCTTCGTTCTGCCCACACCCCCCTTTTCCGGACGCCCTGCGCCGCGTTCCGCTCACCCAGGGTCACCATCCGTTGTGCGCCCCGTCTGCTCCCACCTCGTGGAACGGGCTGTGCGGCACCCTTCGGCACGCCCATGAACCGCAGGTACGATGCCTCTCGGTGCGACCTTCGGACGGCTGCTCTGCGCACCACTGCAACTCCCGTCCGCGGCACAGTCGTTCGACCAGAGATGCCGGCGGGCACCTGCCCGGCGGCAAGGGAGGTGTCCTGCATCCACGAGACACTTCCCGACCATCGGGGGCACGGTTTGTGGGGGACGTGATGGACTTCGGCACGCAGGGCCCCGAGGCCCCGGCCGACCTCGCCTGGCTGCGAGGTGTGGACGCCTACACGATGGGCGCCTACCCGCAGGCGGAGGAGGAGTTCCGCGCCGCGGTCCGGATGGACCCCGGCATGGCGGACGGCTGGCTCGGACTGCACGCGCTACGGGTGGACACGACGACCGCGCTGTTGCGGATGTTCCGGCACCGGGACCGCTTCGGCGAACAACGCGCCCGCCACCGGCGCACCATCAACTCCTGGTACTGGCTGGGCTGGTGGGTGCAGCCGGTGCTGGAGAGCCCGCGGGACCTGCTGCTCGCGCACGCCTCGCACTGGCTCGACGGACGCCATGTCCCGGAACTGGACCGGGCGTTGGCCGGGCTGCCACCGGTCGACGCGGACCACCAGGTGCGGTTCCTGCACGCGTGCCGCGCCTATCTCGTCAAGGACTGGGAGCAACTGGTCCGCCACACGGACCCGCTGATCGACGATCCGATGCTCGGCATAGAGGCCGGTCTGTTCGGCGGCATGGCACGGGTCAGGCTGGAGATGTTCGGGCACGCCGAGCCGCTGTTGTCGTCGGCGCTGATGCGCTGCCGCAGCGAGCAGCCGCAGCGCAAGGAACTGCGCTACTGGCTGGCCCGCGCCCACGAGGGAACCGGCCGTTCCGCGGCGGCCCTCCCGCTGTACCGGGCGGTGCACCGGGTCGACCCGTCGTTCATGGACACCTCGGCCCGCCTCGCCGCCATCTCCGAGGGCGACGGGTACGACGACGCCGCCGCCGACCTCGCGGCGATCACCCTCGCCGGAGTGGGCCAGGACGTCCTGGAGGGCCCGGACGGCGTGGATCCGCTCTTCGGCTCCGAGGGGCGGGACCTGAAGCTCTCGGAGCCCGATCCGCCGTCGGGGGGCCTCCAGCCGGACACCGACGTCTTCCGGGAGAAGGCGATGGTGCCGGTGCAACCGCTGCCGACCGGCCCGACCGACCCGGCCTTACTTGAGGAGGCGCTCGCCGAACTGGAGCGCATGGTCGGCCTGGAGCCGGTGAAACGCCAGGTAAAGGCGCTGTCGGCGCAGTTGAACATGGCTCGGCTGCGCGCCGGGCAGGGCCTCCCGGTACAGCCGCCCAAACGTCACTTCGTCTTCTCCGGCCCCTCCGGTACCGGCAAGACCACGGTGGCCCGCATCCTCGGCCGGGTCTTCTACGCGCTCGGGCTGCTCGGCGGCGACCATCTGGTGGAGGCGCAGCGGGCCGACCTGGTCGGTGAGTATCTGGGCCAGACCGCCGTCAAGGCCAACGAGCTGATCGACTCGGCGATCGGCGGCGTCCTCTTCGTGGACGAGGCGTACTCCCTGTCCAACTCCGGCTACGGCAAGGGCGACGCGTACGGCGACGAGGCCCTCCAGGTCCTGCTGAAGCGGGCCGAGGACAACCGCGACCATCTCGTCGTCATCCTGGCCGGCTACCCCGAGGGCATGGACCGCCTGCTGGCCGCCAACCCCGGCCTCTCCTCCCGCTTCACCAGCCGGGTGGACTTCCCCTCCTACCGTCCCCTCGAACTGACCTCGATAGGCGAGGTGCTGGCCGCCGAGAACGGCGACGTCTGGGACGAGGAGGCGCTCGACGAACTGCGCTCCATCGCCGGCCATGTCGTCGACCAGGGCTGGATCGACGAGCTGGGCAACGGCCGCTTCCTGCGCACGCTGTACGAGAAGAGCTGCGCCTACCGCGATCTGCGGCTGACGGGCTACACCTCCACGCCCTCCCGGGACGACCTCTCGACGCTGCGGCTGCCCGACCTCATGCAGGCCTACGGGGAAGTCCTGTCGGGCCGGGGCCCGCACGATCCCTCGGGGATGTGAGAAGGCCCCGGCCTCCACGGGCCGTGCGACCACCGGGGCGGTCGCACGGCCCGTGGAGAACCGGGGCCCACGCGCACGGTCAGCTGGCCAGCGCCTCCTCCGAAGCGGCCGGGGCCGGACTCGGACTCGGGCGGACCTCCGTGACCCGCACCGGTGTGACGTCGCGGTGCGCCGGGTCACGCACCTCGCCGACGAGCAGCTCCAGCACGTCCTCCAGCGCCACCAGGCCGAGGACCTTGCCGGCCGCGTCGGCGACCTGGGCGAGGTGGGTGGCGGCACGCCGCATCACGGTGAGGGCGTCGTCCAGCGGGAGTTCGGCCCGCAGCGTGGTCATCGGGCGCCACATCTGCTGCGGGACCGCGCGCTCGGACTCCTCCAGGTCGAGGACGTCCTTCACATGGAGGTAGCAGCCCATGAAGGCGCCGTTCTCCGCGACCACGGGGAACCGGGAGTAGCCCGTGCGCGCGGTGAGCGCCACGACCTGGCCCGGCGTCACCGAGGGGTCCACGGTGATCAGCGAGTCGCTGTCGAGCAGGACGTCGGTGACCGGGCGGGAGCCCAGCTCCAGCGCGTCCTCCAGCCGCTCCTGCTCCTCGGGGTCGAGCAGGCCGGCCTGCCCCGAGTCCTCCACCAGGCGGTTGAGCTGCTCGCTGGTGAAGACCGCCTCGACCTCGTCCCGGGGCTCCACCCCGAACAGCTTGAGGATGAGCCGGGCGCAGGCACCGAGGGCAAGGGTGACCGGCCGGCACAGCCGGGCGAAGGCGACGAGACCGGGGCTGAGCCACAGAGCCGTCTTCTCCGGCGCCGCCATCGCGAGGTTCTTCGGGACCATCTCGCCGATCACGAGGTGGAAGAAGACGACGAGGGCGAGCGCGATCACATAGCCGAGGGGGTGGATCACCCCGTCGGGCAGGTGGACGGCCTCGAAGAGGGGTTCCAGCAGATGGGCGACCGTCGGTTCGGCGACCGCGCCGAGCGTCAGCGAGCAGACGGTGATGCCGAACTGGGCCGCCGCCATCATCTGCGGAAGCCGCTCCAGGCCGTACAGGACCTGCCGGGAGCGGGTGGTGCCCAGCGGCTCGATCTGGCTGCGCCGCACCGAGACGAGGGCGAACTCGGCGCCGACGAAGAAGCCGTTGGCGAGGACCAGCAGAACGGCGAGAAGAAGTTGGAGCATGCTCATCGGACGGCCTCCGGGGCGAGCGCGGTCCGCACCAGGCGGACCCGTTCGGCGCGGTAGTGGCCGACCTGCCGGACCGACAGACGCCAGCCGGGGAGTTCGGCCTTGTCGCCGGGTGCAGGGATCCTGCCGAGCAGGTCGGCGACGAGGCCCGCCACGGTCTCGTACGGTCCCTCGGGCACGTCCAGGCCTATGCGCTGCAGGACGTCCACCCGGCAGCTGCCGTCGGCGTCCCAGGCGGGCCTGCCGTCCTCCGGCGGGGCGGCGGCGAGCTCGGGCGGTTCGCCGAGCACGTCGTCGTGCTCGTCACGGACCTCGCCGACGAGTTCCTCGACGATGTCCTCCAGGGTGACCACCCCGGCGGTGCCGCCGTACTCGTCGACGACCACGGCGATCGGCTGCTCGCTGCGCAACTGCTCCAGGAGCGGCTGCACGGGCAGCGTCTCCGGGACGAGCAGCGGAGCCTGCGCGATCCGGCCGACGGGGGTGCGCAGCCGGTCGTGGGAGGGGATCGCGAGGGCGTCCTTGAGGTGCACCATGCCCACGATCTCGTCGATCCGCTCCCGGTAGACCGGGAAGCGGGAGAGGCCGGTGGCACGGGTGAGGTTGACCACGTCCTCGGCGGTCGCCGAGGACTGCAGGGCGCTGACCCGGACGCGCGGCGTCATGACGTGCTGCGCGGTGAGATCGGCGAGGGACATGGTGCGGACGAAGAGGTCCGCGGTGTCCTGCTCCAGGGCACCGGCCTGGGCCGAGTGACGAGCCAGGGAGACGAGTTCGCCGGGGGTCCGGGCGGAGGCCAGTTCCTCGGCGGGTTCGACGCCGAGGGCCCGGACGAGCCGGTTGGCGACCGTGTTGAGCGCGGCGATCACCGGCCGGAACAGGCGGGAGAAGACGTGCTGCGGGCCGGCCACGAACCGCGCGACCTGGAGCGGCTTGGAGACCGCCCAGTTCTTCGGCACGAGTTCACCGATCACCATCTGCACGGCGGAGGCCAGCAGCATGCCGACCACCACGGCGATACCGGGCACCGCCCCTTCGGGCAGGCCGATCGCGGTGAACGGGCCGTGCAGCAGCCGGGCGAGCGCCGGTTCGGCGAGCATGCCGACGACGAGCGAGGTGATGGTGATGCCGAGCTGTGTTCCGGAGAGCTGGAACGAGAGCTCCTTGAGCGACTCGACGACCGTGGCGGCGCGCTTGTCGCCGTCGGCCGCGGCCTTCTCGGCCTCGGGGCGCTCGACGGTCACGAGACCGAACTCGGCGGCCACGAAGAATCCGTTGGCGAGAATCAGCAGGAACGCCGCGCCAAGGAGCAACAGGGGGATGGTCATGCCGCCGCCTCGCTATGTCGACAGGGGGCGGCGCAGGTACTACAGGACGATCCGTCCATCGCTGGAGGGAGTCACTCCTCGGGTAGCAGGGAGCCTCTGAGGGCGGGGGCCACATCGGAGGCGGAGGCGCGATGAAACGCCTCCGCCACCAGATTAATCAAGACATGGGCCCTCAGGGCAGGGTGGAAGGGCGAGAGTCAGCCCTGATGTTCGTCACGTTGCCCGCCCGGTTCACGGACGGAGCGGGCTTCGACGAGGGCGCGCAGGGTCCGCGCGTCCTCGATGGCACGCCGTCTGGCGATGCCCGGCTGGATGCCGAGCACCGGCAGGCTGGTGCCGTCACTGAGGTCCAGGAACACCCACGGGTCGCCGGGGCGCAGGTTGACCCGCAGGATCTCCGCCCAGTCCAGGCGGCGCCGGCCCGCGATGTTGACCACGGTGACGCCGGTCTCGTCGGCGACGACCTTGGGCCGCGAGAGCAGCAGCAGGACACCGAAGAGCAGGGCGGCGGTGAGGATGAAGCTGAGTCGCTCCCCCGGTCCGAGCTGCTCCAGGAGCATCGCGACCGTGGTGATGACCACCAGGATCGCGGCGCCCGCGCCGAGCAGCACGGCGCGGGTGCGGGCCGGGCGGAAGGTGACCGGAAGAGCGGGGAGGTCCGACATGTCCAGAGGTCCCGTCAGAGCCGGCAGGCGTGGATGGCCGTGGTCAGGATGGCCCGCGCGCCGACGGCGTACAGGTCGTCCATGATCCGCTGGGCCTCCTTGGAGGGCACCATGGCGCGGACGGCGACCCAGCCCTCGTTGTGCAGCGGGGAGATGGTCGGCGACTCCAGGCCCGGGGTGAGGGCGATGGCCTTCTCCAGGTGCTCGGCGCGGCAGTCGTAGTCCATCATCACGTACGTCCGTGCGACGAGGACGCCCTGGAGCCGGCGCAGGAACTGCTGGACCTTGGGCTCGGCGTCCTCGGTGAGGTCGGCCCCGACACGGCGGATGACGACGGCCTCGGACTTCATGATGGGGTCGCCGAACACCTCAAGGCCCGCGTTGCGCAGCGAGGTGCCGGTCTCGACGACGTCCGCGATGACCTCGGCGACACCGAGTTCGATGGCCGTCTCGACGGCGCCGTCGAGGTGCACGACGGAGGCGTCGATGCCGCTGTCGGCGAGGTACTTGGCGACGATGCCCTCGTAGGAGGTGGCGACCGTCTTGCCGTTCAGGTCGGCGACGCCGCTCGCGGTGCCGGGCTTGGAGGCGAAGCGGAAGGTGGAGCGGGCGAAGCCGAGCGGGAGGATCTCCTCCGCGCTGGCCCCGGAGTCGATCAGCAGGTCGCGGCCGGTGACGCCGATGTCGAGGCGGCCGGAGGAGACGTAGATCGCGATGTCGCGGGGGCGGAGGTAGAAGAACTCGACCTCGTTGACCGGGTCGACGATCCGCAGTTCCTTGGACTCGCGCCGCTGCTGGTAGCCGGCCTCATGCAGCATGTCCGCCGCAGGTCCTGAGAGGGAACCCTTGTTGGGGACGGCGATGCGCAGCATGAGGTCGGCTTCCTTTGCGTGAGGTGGTGCGGGGCTGGGGCGGGGACGGACGGACGGGCACTGCGGGGCGATACGGGGGTCTGCCCCTACAGATGCGCGTACACGTCGTCGAGGGAGATCCCGCGCGCGACCATCATCACCTGGACGTGGTAGAGCAGCTGCGAGATCTCCTCGGCGGCGGCGTCCTTGCCCTCGTACTCGGCGGCCATCCAGACCTCTGCGGCCTCTTCGACGACCTTCTTGCCGATGGCATGGACGCCCTTGCCGACCAGCTCGGCGGTGCGCGAAGTGGCGGGGTCGCCGGTGGCGGCCTTCTGCTGGAGCTCGGTGAACAGCTCCTCGAACGTCTTCTTGGACATGGTGGTCCTCAGCCTACGCGGTCGCTGCCGTACCTCAGCGCCAGGGTTCGGATACTGAGCGCAGGGTGGCCGCGGTCGCGACGGCGGCGGTGACCGCCTCGTGCCCCTTGTCCTCGTTGGAGCCCTCCAGACCGGCGCGGTCCAGTGCCTGCTCCTCGGTGTCGCAGGTCAGGACACCGAAGCCGATGGGGACCCCGGTGTCGATGGAGACCTGCGTGAGGCCCTGGGTGACGCCCTGGCACACGTACTCGAAGTGGGGGGTTCCGCCGCGGATGACGACGCCGAGCGCGACGATCGCGTCGTAGCCGCGGCCCGCGAGGACCTTGGCGACGACCGGCAGCTCGAAGCTGCCGGGGACCCGCAGCAGGGTCGGCTCGTCGATCCCCAGCTCGTGCAGGGCGCGCAGGGCGCCGTCGACGAGTCCGTCCATCACCTTGTCGTGCCACTGCGCCGCGATGACCGCGACCCGCAGGTCGCCGCAGTTGCGTACGGACAGTTCAGGTGCACCCTTGCCGCTCACGTCTCTCCTCAGTCCCACTGTGCTGCGTTGCCGATAGTGCTGGTGTGTTGCCGGTGGTGCCGTGGTGCCCGGTCGGGCGGTGTCACTGGCTCCCGCAGGCGGACACGGTCGCCGCGTCCAGCCAGGGCAGGTCGTGTCCCATCCGGTCCCGCTTGGTGCGCAGGTAGCGCAGGTTGTGCTCGCCGGCCTGGACGGGCATCGGCTCGCGGGCGGAGACCCGCAGGCCGTGTGCGGCGAGCGCGTCGGTCTTGTCGGGGTTGTTGGTCATCAGGCGCAGGCTGCGCACGCCGAGATCCTCCAGGATCTGCGCGCTCGCCCCGTAGTCCCGGGCGTCGGCGGGCAGGCCCAGTTCCAGGTTGGCGTCCAGGGTGTCCCGGCCGCGCTCCTGGAGTTCGTAGGCGCGGAGCTTGGAGAGCAGTCCGATGCCGCGCCCCTCGTGGCCGCGCAGGTAGACGACGATGCCGCGTCCCTCGGCCTGGATGCGCTCCATGGAGGTCTGGAGCTGGGGGCCGCAGTCGCAGCGCTGCGAGTGGAAGACGTCGCCGGTGAGGCACTCGGAGTGGACGCGGACCAGGACGTCCTCGCCGTCGCCGATCTCGCCGTGGACGAGGGCGACGTGCTCGACGCCGTCGGCGGTCGAGCGGTAGCCGTACGCGGTGAACTCTCCGAACGCCGTGGGCAGGTGGACCTCGGCCTCGCGGCGGACGGAGGGCGCGGCGAGCGGCGCCCCGTGGGCGGCGGACGGCGTGCTCTCGGCGGCACGGCGGTAGGCGATCAGGTCCTCGATGGAGATGATCGTCAGGCCGTGCTTGCGGGCGAAGGGGATGAGCTCGGGCAGCCGGAGCATCCGGCCGTCCTCGCCGGCGATCTCGACGATCGCCCCGGCCGGGCGCAGTCCGGCGAGCCGGGCCAGGTCGACGGCCGCCTCGGTGTGGCCGTTGCGGGCCAGGACGCCGCCGGGCCGTGCGCGCAGCGGGAAGATGTGGCCGGGGCGCACGAAGTCGTCGGCTCCCGACGTACCGTCCGCGAGGAGCCGCAGGGTGGCGGCGCGGTCGGACGCGGAGATCCCGGTGGTCACGCCGTGCGCGGCGGAGGCGTCCACCGACACCGTGAACGCCGTCTTCATGGACTCGGTGTTGTCGTCGACCATCTGCGGCAGCCGCAGCCGGTCGAGTTCGTCACCCTCCATGGGGGCGCAGATCAGCCCGCGGCACTCGCTCATCATGAAGGCGACGATCTCGGGGGTGGCCTTCTCGGCGGCGATGACGAGGTCGCCCTCGTTCTCCCGGTCCTCGTCGTCGACGACCACGACGGGGCGGCCCGCGGCGATGTCGGCGACGGCCTGCTCGACGGGGTCGAGCGCGAAGTCCGAGGCGTCTTGATCGTGCCCGGTGCTGTACCAAACCGGCGTCGTTGTCATGCCGGGGCTCCTTCCAGGACGGGCTGCCCGGCCTTGCGGGAACGCAGCCACCAGTCGCGCAGGCCCCACAGGACGAGCGCGCCGTACAGGACGTAGACGAAACCGGAGAAGGCGAATCCGTTGGCGAAGTTCAGCGGGACGCCCACCAGGTCGACGAGCAGCCAGGCGATCCAGAACTCGACCATGCCGCGTGCCTGGGCGTACATGGCGACGATCGTGCCGACGAAGATGTAGGCGTCGGGCCAGGGGTCCCAGGACAGCGACGGGTACGCGGTGAAGAGACCCGCGACGGCGAGGGTGCCGAGTCCGGCGGCGGCGGCCATCACGGCGCGCTCCCGCCAGGTGGCGAACCGTACGGCGACGGATCCGTCGCGCTCCTTGCCGCGGTTCCACTGCCACCAGCCGTACACCGCGACGACCATGACGACGACCTGCTTGCCGGCGCTGCCGGAGAGGTGGGCGGTGGCGAAGGCGGCGAAGAGGATGACGCCGGAGACGAACTGGGCGGGCCAGCTCCACAGGGAGCGGCGCCAGCCGAGCGCGAGGGCGAGCAGGCCGATCACGTTGCCGATCATGTCCGACCACTTGATGTGCTGGTCGAGCAGGACGAAGGCCTCGGAGTTGAGCCAGTTCACTGTCCGGCCCCCTGGACGCCGGGCAGACCGGCGGGCTGCTCGCCGCGTGCGCCGAGCAGCCGCTCGACGTACTTGGCGATGACGTCGACCTCGAGGTTGACCGGGTCGCCGGGCTGCTTGTGGCCGAGCGTGGTCAGGTCGAGGGTGGTGGGGATGAGGCTGACGGTGAAGAAGTCCGGGCCCGCGTCCACGACGGTCAGGCTGATGCCGTCGACCGTGACGGAGCCCTTCTCGACCACGTAGCGCGAGAGGTCCGCGGGCAGCGAGACCTTCACGATCTCCCAGTTCTCGGACGGCTTGCGTTCGAGAACGGTGCCGGTGCCGTCCACGTGTCCCTGCACGATGTGGCCGCCGAGGCGGTCGCCCACGGCCATGGGCCGTTCGAGGTTGACGCGCGAGCCGACGGCGAGCGCGCCGAGGCTGGAACGGCTGAGGGTTTCCGCCATGACGTCGGCGGTGAACTCGTCGCCCTCGTGCTCGACGACGGTGAGACAGACGCCGTTGACGGCGATGGAGTCCCCGTGCTGTGCGCCCTGCGTGACGACGGGGCCACGCAGACGGAAACGCGAGGCGTCGTCGAGGGTCTCGACGGCGGTGACTTCACCCAGCTCTTCGACGATTCCGGTGAACACTTCCCGGGTCCTCCTGCCTCATGGGGCACGGACTCCGGGGCCTGTCGATGACGACAGAACGAACGGACGACGGCACATCGGAAGCGACGCCGAAAGGGACACCCGTCCCGCAGGACGAACGACGACAAACGGCGGCGCGCACGAAGGCCCGCCCGCCGCGCACTGCCTCCCATCCGGACTTTAACCGTCGGTCCAGGAATTTCACCTGGTCAACCGGCCGCTGGAAGCGACCGGGTCGCGGACTGTAACCGCCGGTTCGGAATTTCACCGACCCCGGAGTGCGCTGCTTCTGGTACACGGCCAGTGTGCCACGCCCGCTCGGCGATCATGCGGGCGATCCTCTGTGGGGTGGCTCACAGCAGGCCGCCATGGACTTCTGCTCGACCGTTTCTCCGGTCGACCTCCGGTCAACCCCCGCCGGGGCGACGGGCCTTGGGCGCACAGCGCGCGCCCACAGTATTGGTCCATACCTATTGACGCTATGGTCTAGTCCTCTTAGTGTCCTCGACCAAGACTGCGTGATCAACCAGCGCCGGTCCCCCCACGATCGACCCGGCGGCGGTGACGAAGGCCCTTGCCCCGCCGCCGGGTCTCCCCAGCCGGCACGGTGGGGACCCGCACCACCGCTCCTTCCCCCACGCCTGTCCGGCCCCTCCCCCGCTGCCGCAGCCCGGCCTCTGGGAGGCTGACGGCGTGACGACCAGCCCCGCCGACGAGTTCGAGATCCACCGCCCCCGGCTGTTCGGGCTCGCCTACCGGCTGCTCGGGTCCGCCGGCGACGCGGAGGACGCCGTGCAGGACGCCTATCTGCGCTTCAGCGAGGCCGACCGGCCGGGGATCGGCCGGCCCGGTGCCTGGCTCGCCAAGGTCGTCACCAACCTCTGCCTCAACCGGCTCACCTCCGCCCGTGCCCGACGTGAGCGGTACCCGGGATCCTGGCTGCCGGAGCCGGTGGCCACCGCGGACGGCACGCTCGGACCGCTGGAGTCGGCGGAGCAGCGGGACGCCGTGTCGCTGGCCCTGCTCGTCCTCCTGGAACGGCTCACCCCGACCGAACGGGCCGTCTACGTCCTGCGTGAGGCGTTCGCGTACGGCCACCGGGAGATCGCGGGGGTCCTGGAGCTCAGTGAGACCAACTGCCGCCAGCTGTACCGGCGGGCGGTCCAGCGGATCGCCGCTCCCGAGGCCCGTTTCCAGGCCCCTCCGGGTCAGCAGGCGAAGCTCGTCGCCTCGTTCCTCACCGCCGCCCGTGAGGGCGACCTCGCGGGTCTGGAGCGGCTGTTCGCCGCCGAGGTCGTCTGGTGGTCCGACGGCGGCGGCAAGGTCTCCGCCGCGCGGCGGCCCGTCGAGGGACGCGACAAGGTGCTGCGGCTCCTGGCGGGTCTCCTCGGCCGGTCCGCGGCGGACGGCGTCCGGCTGTCGGTCGTCGAGGTCAACGGCGCCGCCGGTCTGGTCGCGCGCGGCCCCGGGGGCGCGGACGAAGGCTCCCCGGCCGGTTCCGCGGCCGGCCCACTCATCGGGGTGGTGGCGTTCGAGGTGCACGACGGCGTGTTCACGGGGGTGCGGGCGGTGCTGAACCCCGACAAACTGGAGTTCGTGGGGCGCCAGCCGGCAACGCTTCGGGACGGCTCCTGAGCGCTACGGCCCTCACCGTCACCGTCACCGTCCTGACGGTCCGGGCGGGTCGGACGGCGCGACGGGTACTCGGGAGCCGGTGCCCGGAGACGACCGGGGACGGCTCGGTGTCACATTTCGGCGGGCTGTCCGGTCTCATCCGACGAGGAGGCTCCGCACCGGAGCGTCCCGCGTCGAAAGGGGCTGAACGGCATGACCACGATCCTGGTGACCGGCGGGACCGGAACCCTGGGCCGGCACGTCTGCGAGCGGCTGCGGGCGGACGGCCACGAGGTGCGCGTGCTCAGCCGGCGCACGCAGCCGTACGCCGTCGATCTGCGCGAGGGAGGCGGCGCGCTGGACGCCGCCGTCTCCGGGGCGGACGCGATCGTGCACTGCGCGTCGAGCCCGCGGGGCGGCGACGAACGGGCGGCCGGGCATCTCGTCGCGGCGGCGCGACGGGCCGCCGTCCCACATCTGGTCTACATCTCGATCGTCGGCGTCGACGCCGTGCCGATGGGCTACTACAAGGCCAAGCTGGCGGTCGAGCGGCAGATCGAGGAGTCGGGCCTCGGGTGGACGATCCTGCGGGCCACACAGTTCCACGAGCTGGTCGACCAGGTCCTCGCCGGACTCGCCAAGCCGCCGCTGCTGCTCCTTCCGGCCGGCGCGTCCGACCAGCCGATCGAGGTCACCGAGGTCGCCGACCGGCTGGCGGAACTGGCGGTCGGAGCACCCGCCGGGCGTGTCGTGGACATGGGCGGCCCCGAGGTGCGGACGTTCCGATCGCTGGCCGCCGCACACCTCCGTGCCACCGGAAAACGGCGTCCCGTCGTCGACGTACGGCTCTGGGGCGGCGCCTACCGCGCCTTCCGTGACGGCCACCACCTCACCCCGGAACACGCCGTGGGCAAGGGAACGTTCGAGGACTACCTGAAGGTGCGGTACCCGACGGCCCGGTGACCGGAGGTCCAGGAGCGGCCTACCGCCCCGGCGGCGGTGCGAACAGTTCGTCCTGGGCGCCGTCGCGGGCGGTCAGCAGGGCGCCGCGCAGCACCGCTCGGCCGCCCAGCGTGCTCGCGCGCACCTCCGTCGGCAGCGGCGACATCCGCACGAGCCGCCGCTCGACCCGCTCGGCGAGAACGCTCCCGCCGGCCTGGCCGACCTCTCCCCCGAGGACCACGCACCCGGGGTCCAGGACAGCGATGACGGAGGCGGCGCCGATGGCGAGGCGGTCGGCGAGCACGTCGAGGAAGGCCGTCGCCTCCGGGGAGTCGGGACCGGCGGCCACCGCCCGGCGTACGAGCGCGGCGGCGTGCGGTTCGTGCCCCTCGGGCTCCGCCGCGACGCCGAGTTCCGCGGCGAGGGCCGCGACCGCCGCGGCACCGGCGAGGGAGTGGAAGCCGCCCTCGCAGTCGGTCGCCGAGGGGAGGGTTGTGGTTCCCGGGACGGGTAGGAAGCCGATCTCGCCGGTGCCTCCGGAGGCACCGCGACGCAGCGCGCCGTCGAGGACGACGGCGGCGCCGGTGCCGTGGCCGAGCCAGAGCAGGACAAAGGTGTCGCGGTCGCTCGCGACACCGTCGCGCTGCTCGGCGAGGGCGGCGAGGTTGGTCTCGTTCTCGACGAGGAGGCGGGCCTCGGGCAGCCGTTCCTGGAGGGCGGCGACCAGGCTGCGATGCCATGCGGGCAGGCCCGAGGAGTCCCGGAGTTCGCCGGTGGCGGGGTCGATCAGCCCGGGCGCGCCGATGCCGACGGTGTGCAACCGGCCCCAGCCCCGGACGAGTCCGGGCGGGGGCGCGGCGCCGAGCGCTCCCGCCTCCTTCACCGCCCGCTCGACCAGCGCGACCGCCCGTTCCACCGCCGGACCGGTGCCCGTGTCTCCGCCGATGGGCACCGACGCCTCGGCCAGGACGTCGCCGAGCAGGTCCGAGACGACCACGGAGACGCCCTCGGTGCGGATGTCCAGCGCGGCCAGGTGCGCGCGGTCCGCGACGATCCCGTACACCCGGGCGTTCGGGCCGCGCCGCTGCTCCCCCGACTCCCCGACGACCGTGATGAGACCGGAGTCCGTGAGGCGTTCGACGAGGTCGGCGACGGTGGGCCGGGACAGTCCGGTGAGCTGTTTCAGCCGGCTTGCCGTCAAAGGGCCTTCCTGCTGCAGCAGGCGCAGGGCGAGCCGGTCGTTGATGGCCCGGGCGGTGCTCGGGGATGCGGGCATGCCGGGAATCCTCCCAGATCGGCGGGACCGCCCCGGACGGGGTGGCGAACGATCGTCTATCTATCAGGCAGGGTTCCTGATAGTTTACGGCGGCAGAGCGGGGAAGTGCGACCCGGGGAGGGGCCCGAACATGAGTGAAGTGCTGTACGACCGGCGCACGGTGAAGCGCGCGCGGTACGCCGTGGCGGCCGTGTTCGCCGTGCACGGAGCCGTCACCGGATCGTTCGCGACCCGGGTGCCGTGGATCCAGGACCATGCCTCCGTCGGCGCGGGGCAGTTGGGCTTCGCCCTCGCCTTCACGGCCCTCGGAGCCTCCTGCTCGATGCCGCTGGCCGGGCGGATCACCCATCACTTCGGGAGCAGGACGGCGCTGCGCGGCCTGCTGGCCCTGTGGACGCTGGCGCTGATCCTCCCGTCCGTCGCGCCGAACCTGCTCACCCTGTGCGTGGCGATGTTCGTGTACGGCGCGACGGCGGGCATGGCGGACGTCGCCATGAACGCGCTGGGGGTCGAGGTCGAACAACGGCTCGACAAGTCGATCATGTCGGGGCTGCACGGCATGTGGAGCGCCGGTGCCCTGATCGGCTCGGCGGCCGGCACGCTCGCCGCCCATCTGGGCTCGGACGCGCGGGTGCATCACGCGCTGGCCGCGGCGACCCTCACGGTCCTCGGGCTGATCGCCTGCCACTGGGTGCTCGACCTGCAGCCCACCGAGGACGAGGAGCCGCCCCCGCGGTTCGCGCTGCCGCCGCGGTCGGCTCTGCTGATCGGCGCGGTCGGCTTCTGCGCGGTGTTCGCGGAGGGCGCGAGCCTGGACTGGTCGGCGGTCTACCTGCGCGACCAGATGGGCAGTTCGGCCGGTCTCGCGGCCGCGACGACCACCGGTTTCATGCTGACGATGGCGGTGGCCCGACTGGTCGGCGACACCGTGGTGAACCGCCTCGGCGCGGTACGCACCGTGCGGGCCGGCGGCGTCCTCGCCGCGCTGGGCGGAGTACTGATCGTCGTCGCGGACAGTCCGGCGCCGGCGATGGGCGGCTTCGCGCTGCTCGGTCTCGGCATCGCGGTCGTCGTCCCCCTCTGTTTCGCGGCGGCCGGGCACAGCGGCCCCCATCCGAGTCAGGCGATCGCGGGTGTCGCGACCATCACGTACACCTCGGGGCTCGTCGCGCCGAGCCTGATCGGCTCGGTGGCGCAGGCGACGAGCCTGGTCGTGTCGTTCACGCTGGTCACCGTGCTGGTCTGCGGGCTCACCGTGCTCGCCGGAGTGCTGCGCGCGGGCGACCGCGACCGCCCGAAGGTCAGTCCGCCGAGCGCAGCAGTCCCCGACCCGCGCTCCTGAAGGACTCGCTCCACGGCGTGGGGCGCAGCGTCGTCGCGTCCAGCCGGACGAGGACACGGGTGCCGTGGGCGTAGGTCACCGCGCCGTCGTCCGAGCAGAAACGGAACCCGTACGTGAGTCCGGTGGTACCGAGTCGTTCCAGCCACAGGTGGACGGCGTACGCCCCGGGGCGAGCGACCGGGGCGTCGTAGGTGATCCGCAGTTCCTTGACCGCGTTGCAGGCGTCGCCCGCCGCCTCCCAGTCGCCGTCGAAGCCGAAGCCGAGCCCGCTCCAGAGCGCGGTCCAGGCGCGCTCGACCAGGACCGGGTAGCGGGCGTTGTGCAGCAGGCCGAGCGCGTCGAGGTCGTCGAAGTGCACGGCGACGGGCAGCAGCCGGCCGTGGGTGAGTACGGGGGCGGCGGGGGCTTCGGCGGTCACGGGCGGAACTCTCCTGGAGGTGCTGTCGTGCGGCGTTCGGACGGGACGGCCGGGTGAGGACGCGCTCGGAGCGGTCCGATCCGGACCGCTCCGAGCAGCATCCCCTGGCCGAAAACGTGTCCCATCCTAAGCAAACGCTCAGAGATCCCCCGGCCCGGGATCAGCCCGCGATCGAGTCGAGCTGTTCGGCGGCCGGACGCAGGGCCCAGAGGTCGCCGCCGGGCGGGGTTTCGAGCCGCGGGACGGCCGAACGCGCCGCCCGGTCCCCCGCGTCGGCCGCCGCGTGCACGACGTCGCTCGCCGCGAACCGGTGGAACTCCAGCTCGGGATGCGGCCACGGCTCGGCACCGGCCGCCGCGGGCAGCAGGTAGTCCACGGCCTTGAACAGGCTCTGCCCGTCCGGCCCCCGGTACGACCAGAGGTCCACGCCGACATGCCGGCCGATGGCCGCGAGCCGGGTGTAGGCCACGAGGTCGAAGGTCGAGTAGTGCCAGCTGCGGGTCCGGGCGAGTTCCTGGGGCTGGCTGCCGTCGGCGGCGATCTGCGGGGCGATCCGCAGGGTCCGGGCGGCGAGGACGGTCCGCCGGGCGAGGCCGGTGTCGCCGGTGGCGTACGCGAGGGCGGCGAGCTGCAGGTCGTAGAAGGTGCCGTGGTTGTTCTGCGCGGCGCCCTCCTCCTTGCCGAAGGCGCCGTCCGCCAGCCAGTCACGGAAGCCGGTGTTCCAGTCGAGCATCGCCGCGTGGTCGTGCCGGGACCAGCCGGGTGCCCCGGTGTCCAGCAGGGCGATCGCGTCGAGGACGCTGGTGTAGGACTGCGAGAAGTCGATGATGCCGATGGCGCGGCCGTCGTACTTGCAGGGGATGAACTGGCCGTGGTCCAGGTTCGGGTTCATCCGGGTCGCCGGGTCGAGGAACCAGGTGCGCAGGACCTGGGAGGCCTTCTCGGCGTACTGCCGTCGTCCGGTGTAGTACCAGGCGAGCGCGAGGTCGTACGTGGAGTCGAAGACCTTCTCGACGTCCTGGCGGTCGGTTCCGGTGTCGACCTCGGGGTTCCGCTGCCCGTCGCGCTGGACGTAGGGGCAGCCCCAGGGGTTGTCGGCGGTGGCGGGCTGCGAGGGCCACCAATAGGGCGCCTGGCTCAGGTAGTCGTGGACGTCGCCGCCGGGCGCGGGCTTCGGCTTGTCGACCACCGTCCAGGGCCCCTGGTCCAGCCAGGTGTCGGCGCGGGCGGTCAAGTCCCGCAATGAGCGGCCGAGTCGGCGGTCGCCGTGGTCGAGGCGGATCCGGGTCAGCTGAAGGCGGTGACCGTCGAGGACGGCGGTTCTCGGCACGGGTGGCACCGCGTGGGCGGACGCCGAGGGTGCCGCGGACGCCGAGGGGACGACGACGGACGCGAGCGCGACGGCGGCGGCCGCGAGCAGGCCCAGTCGGGAACGTGCACTCACAGAACACTCCGATCAGACATATGAACGACGTTCATGAGTAGGACCGTGTGAGCGTAGGGCCGCTGGTTACCCCTGACAATGGTCCGGACAGATTCACGTACAGAGAAAGCGAACCCTCACCATGGACCTCGGCGTGCGCTGGAAACTGCACGGCGACGGGCGGACCCCCGCCCCCGGAGCGGTCGTCCGCCCCGATGAACGCCTCTCCTGGCCCCGCACGTTGGGGCTCGGCGCCCAGCACGTGGTGGCCATGTTCGGAGCGTCGTTCGTGGCACCCGTCCTGATGGGACTCGACCCGAACCTCGCGATCATGATGTCCGGCGTGGCGACGGTCATCTTCCTGCTCGCCACCCGAGGCCGGGTGCCCAGCTACCTGGGCTGCTCGCTCTCCTTCGTGGGCGTCGCCGCCGTGATCCGCGCGCAGGGCGGCACCAGCGCGACGGTGACCGGCGCGGTCTTCGTCGTCGGGGTCGCGCTGTTCCTGGTGGGACTCGCCGTGCAGCGCTTCGGAGCACGGATCATCCACGCCGCGATGCCGCCGATCGTGACCGGCGCGGTCGTCATGCTGATCGGCTTCAACCTGGCGCCGGTGACCGCGTCCACCTACTGGCCGCAGGACCAGTGGACGGCCCTGCTCACCATGCTGCTCACCGGCGCGGCCGTGGTGTGTCTGCGCGGCTTCTGGTCACGCATCGCGATCTTCCTCGGCCTCGTCTTCGGCTACGTGATCTCCTGGGTCTTCGACCGGATCTTCGGCCGCATCCACTCGATGGACGCGAGC
Source organism: Streptomyces sp. M41(2017) (assembly GCF_002078175.1). Classification (GTDB taxonomy): domain Bacteria; phylum Actinomycetota; class Actinomycetes; order Streptomycetales; family Streptomycetaceae; genus Streptomyces. The sequence goes on from NZ_MWFK01000002.1 coordinate 1,701,173, forward strand.
GGCAAGGTCACCGACCACTGGCGCCTCGACTTCTCCGCCGTCGGGAACGCCGACTGGGTCGGGCTCCCGACGTTCCACGGGCCCACGTTCCAGTGGTCTGCCATCCTCGTGGCCCTCCCGGTCGTCATCGCGCTCGTCGCGGAGAACGCCGGACACGTCAAGGCCGTCGGCGAGATGACCGGCGACCCGCTGGACGACAAGCTGGGGACCGCCATCTCGGCGGACGGCGTCGCCTCGATGCTCTCCACCGCGGTCGGCGGCCCGCCCAACACCACGTACTCCGAGAACATCGGCGTGATGGCCGCGACCCGCGTCTACTCCACGGCCGCCTACTGGGCCGCCGCCGGCTTCGCCCTGCTCTTCGGCCTCTGCCCCAAGTTCGGCGCGGTGGTGGCGGCGATCCCGGGCGGTGTCCTCGGCGGCATCACCGTCATCCTGTACGGAATGATCGGCCTGCTCGGCGCGCAGATCTGGCTCAACGCCCGGGTGGACCTGCGCAATCCGCTGAACCTGGTGCCGGCCGCCGCGGGCATCATCATCGGGATCGGCGGCGTGAGCCTGAAGTTCACCGACAACTTCTCACTGAACGGCATCGCCCTCGGCACCATCGTCGTCATCACCGGCTACCACGCGCTGCGGGCGATGGCCCCGGCCCACCTCAAGGGGCGGGAGCCGCTCCTCGACTCGGGGACGTCCTCGTACGACGAGCCCGGCGATCAGCGCGCCAGCTCATAGGCGTACTCCGGCGAGAAGGTGCCCGGTGAGCCCTTGCAGCCGTCCGACTCGCCGGGCAGCTTCACCCAGAGATAGGCGTCGATCCCGGCCACCCCGGTGGCGAGGGTCGGCGCCTGCCCGATACTGCGGCCCGACGGGTCGCACCACTCCCCGTCGGCCGGGGCGCCGTTGCCGTTGCGGCTGGTGTCGATGACGGCGCCGAGCCCGGGCGGCCCGCCGAGCGCGGACAGCACGCTGCGGGCGTAGGCGGTCTCGTCGCTCGTCCGGTTGAAGTTGGACACGTTGGTGAAGACACCGTCGGAGGAGGCCGCCGACGCGGCCCCCGCCTGCCGGAGCGGTTCGGCCTGACGGGCCGCCGGGTTCCAGTCGGAGTGACCGGCGTCGTAGTAGACCCGGGCGCGTGGGTCCGCCGCCTTGAGGACCCGGCCCGCGCGGGCGAGGGAGGCGAAACGGCCGGCCCGCTGGTCCGCGGTGAGGCAGTCGGTCTGGGCGATCGAGTCGGGCTCCAGGACGACGACGACCTCGCCGGAGCCGAGCCCCGCCGCGAAGTCGTCGATCCAGGCGTCGTACGCGGCGAGGTCGGGCGCCCCGCCCTCCGAGGCGCCGCCGCAGTCGCGCTGGGGCACGGCGTACGGCACGACCACCGGGACCCGGCCCTCCATGGCGGCCGCCGACGTCACCGCCCTGACCCGCGCGGTGACGGTGGACGGTGTGAAGTCCGCGAACCACACCGCGGCCGGCCGGTCCGCGATCCGGGACTCGATCACCTCGCGCCGCGCGTCACCGGGATGGGCGTCGACCCATTCCTGGACCTGCGAGTCGGGATGGCCGTAGAGGCGCGCCGGAGCGGCCGCCGCCCGTGTCCTGCCGGCACGCGCCGACGGGCTCGGGGTGGACTTCCTCACCGAGGCCGACGGGGACGGGGTCGCCCGGCTCGGGGACGACGTCGGCACGGCGGGCGGCGGGCGGAAGCTGGGGCCCCCTACGGGCCGCGGCCTCGCCTCGTCGGACGCGCGGCCGTCACCCAGCGCGGCGACCATCCCCGTCACCGTCGCGATCGCCACCACGGCCGAGGCCGCCGCGACCATGAACCCCCGTCCGGCGGACCGCCTGCGCTCCGTCCTGCGCTCGGACAGCCGCTGGGCACGTAAGCCTGGCACGTCCTGTTCCCCCCACTGCGCCCCGGGCGCGTTCCCCCGTTCTGGGGAAGCCTCCGGCCCGGTGGCACCGCGGCCACCCTAGGACTGGGACGCTGCCCCCATGGCCCAGTCGGCACACCTCACCACTCCCGTAGACGCGGTCGTCGCGCGGATGCGGATCCTGGACGCGACGCTGCCGGAGCGGGACGGTGTCGCGGTCTTCAACCGTGTCTACCTCACCGTCACCGAGGAGTTCGACCGGCGCCTGGACTCCGGGTTCTTCCCGGACCGCCGGGCGGCGACCGTCCTGGACGTGCGGTTCGCGGAACGCTATCTGGCGGTGGCGGAGGACGGCAGGGCACCCGCCTGCTGGCGCCCGTTGCTCCAGTTCCGGCGCCATCCGGGAGTACGTCCGCTGCAGTTCGCGGTCGCGGGCATCAACGCGCACATCGGGCACGACCTCGCGCTCGCCCTCGTGGACACCTGCCGTACGCTCGGCTGCGAACCGGCCGATCTGGAGGACGAGTTCGACCGGGTGGGCGACGTTCTCACCTCGCTGGAGGAACACATCCGCGAGGATCTGATGCCGGGCCCCGACCTGCTCCAGATCGCCGACCCGCTCACCCATCTGCTCGGCTCCTGGAGCCTGGAACGGGCCCGCGACGCGACCTGGTCCGCGGCCCGGGCCCTGTGGGCGCTGCGCGGACTGCCCGATCTGGCCGAGGAGTTCGCCGAGCGCCTCGACGCCCTGGTCGGCCTGGCCGGGCGGATGCTGCTCACTCCGCTGCCGGACTGATCCGGCCATGCCTTCGCGGGCCGCTGCGAAACTCACGGGCCCCCGCTGTACGTTGACCGGTCGGCACCCCCGACACCAAGGAGCGAACAGGCATGGCGACGCGACTCGGTCTGGCCCTCCCCCAGATGAGGCAGTACGACATCGGACGGGACGTACCCGACGTGGCACGCACCGCCGAGACGATCGGCTACGACAGCCTGTGGGTCTTCGAACGCGCCCTGTTCCCGGAGCCCGCCACCCAGGGGCTGTACGGCGTCGAGGGGCTGCCCTGGCCGGACACCTACCGCGGGGTCGCCGACCCGCTGGTCACCCTGGCGCTCGCGGCCGCCGTCACCGAGCGCGCCCTGCTCGGCACCAGTGTCCTGGTCGCCCCGCTGCACCTCCCCTTCCAGCTCGCCAAGTCCCTCGCCACGCTCGACGCGGCGAGCGGCGGGCGGGTCGTCGCCGGCCTGGGCACGGGCTGGTCGCACGACGAGTACGCGGCGGCGTCACCGCGCCCCTTCGAGGACCGCGGCCGGGTCCTCGACGAGGTGATCGAGGTGTGCCGCGCGGTCTGGGGCCCCGATCCGGTGGTCTACGAGGGCGACCTCACCCGGATCGCGTCGGCCGTGGTCGGCCCCAAGCCCGCCCGGCCGATCCCCGTCCTGCTCGCGGCCAACACCGGCAGGGCGCGGCGCCGGCTGGTGGACCACGCCGACGGGTGGATGCCGATCGGCATGGGCGTGGACCAACTGACCGCGCAGTGGCGCGCGTTGCAGGACCTGGCCGCCGAACGCGGGCGCACCGAGCCGCTCCGTACGGTCCTGCGGACGAACGTGCGGTACACCGCGAAGGGCCACGAGGGCGAGGACCGTCAGCCCTTCCACGGCGGGGTCGAGCAGATCGTGGAGGACCTCGTCGCGCACGCCGCGATCGGCCTGGACGAGATCTTCCTCGACCTGCAGAGCACGGTCCGTGACGCCGAGGAGCTCAAGGACGTGGCCGCCGCCGTGTACGAGGCGGCGCGGGCGGCCGGCGTCTGAGCCGCCCGCCCCCGGGCGCCGGCCCGCGGCCGGTTCCCTCTAGTCCTCGGGGAGTTCGACGGGCGCGATCTCGTCGTACACGTCACCGGGCCCGGGGTTGGTCGGGTCGGTCGTGCCGCCGAGCTGGTGCATGACGCCCCAGACCGCGTTCAGCGCGGTCTGGACGGCGCCCTCGGCCCAGCCGGCCGTCCAGGAGATGTCGTCGCCGGCGAGGAAGATGCCCCGCTTGTCCTCGGGCAGTCCGTCCTGCATGAAGTGCGTGAACAGACGGCGCTGGTAGCGGTAGTGGCCCGGCAGGTTGGCCTTGAAGGCGCCCATGAAATAGGGCTCGTTCTCCCAGGACACGGTCACCGGGTTGCCGATGATGTGCCCCCGGATGTCGACCTTCGGATAGATCTCGCCGAGCGACTTCAGCATGACCTCCATCCGCTCGCTCGCGGACAGCGGCAGCCACTTGAGGCTGTCGTCGCACCACGTGTACGAGAGGCAGATGACGGCGGGCTTGTCCGGGCCCTCGTCCAGGAGGTAGGTGCCACGCGTCATGCGGTCGGTGAGCGTCATCGACATGACGTCCCGGCCGGTCGGATTTCCCTTGTCGTCGACGGCCTTGTCCAGCCAGAACGGCCTGTCGACGGGGACGAAGAGCTTGGAGCTCTCCATGTAGTGGGTGCGCTCGATCGCGGTCCAGTGGTCGATCGGGAAGAGCGAGTCGTCACAGGCGATCTTGGAGAGCAGCATCCAGGACTGGGCGGTGAAGATCGCGGCCTTGAAGGTCCGGATGTCGCCGTTCGCGTCGGTGACGGTGATGCCGTTGCCCGCGGTGCGGTGCAGCCGGGTCACGGCCGGGCGCGGGGCGCCGTCGTGCAGCGACGACAGCGAGGTGCCGTACGCCCAGTGGACGATCTTCTCCGGCTCGCGCTCCCACAGGCGCAGCGGGAGCTGCTGGGAGCCGCCGACGATACCGCGGTGGTGGTCGTCGGCCTCGGTGTAGACGACGCGCAGGATCTCCAGGATGGAGTTCGGGAAGTCGGTGTCCCAGCCGCCGGTGCCGAAGCCGACCTGGCCGAAGATCTCCCGGTGCCGGAAGGACTTGAAGGACTCCGAGTCGCAGAGGAACCCGTAGAAGGTCTGGTTGTCGAGCTTCTCGACGAGCTTCGCCCAGATCTCCCGGATGCGCGGCACGTCGCGCTCCCGCATCGCCTGGTTCATGTCGGAGAAGTCGGCGCCGTCCTCCAGGCAGGCGTTCCAGGCGTTCATCACGTCGCGGTAGACCTGCGGCAGGTCGTCGACGGAGGTCGCGTAGTGGGACTCGCCCTTGAGGTCGACGACCGTCGAGGGCGTGGACTCGGCGAGAGGGTTGGGGAACGGCCGGGTCTCGAGACCCACCAGGTCGATGTAGTGCTGGAGGGCCGTGGAGGACGGCGGGAAGCGCATCGCGCCCATCTCGGCGGTCAGCGAGGGGTCACAGCCCTCGAAGCCGACGGTGCGCAGCCGGCCGCCGATCTCGTCGGCCTCGTACACGACGGGCTTGAGGCCCATCTTCATCAGCTCGTACGCGGCCACGATGCCGGAGAGTCCGCCGCCGATGACGGCGACCTCGGTGCCGTGCTCGGTCGCGGGTATCTGTCCGAGGCCCGCGGGGTGCTCGAGGAAGTCGTCGTAGGCGTAGGGGAAGTCCGGGCCGAACATGGTGATCGGCGGCTGCTGCACGTCGGCGTGCTGGACGGCGTTGGGCACGGTGGACGTCATGGGGTACGGACTCCTTGCGCGAAAGCTGGTGAGGGGAAGGCTGGTTCGTCCGGGCCGGATCGGGGGGTCCGGGCGGGCGGGGTCAGACGAGGGACCCGTAGAGGCCGGGGCGGCGGTCCTGGAGGTACGGGTTCGTCTCGCGCGAGGCCGCGAGCAGGACGGGGTCGGCGTCGCCGAGGACCAGTTCCTCGCCACGGCCTGCGCGGGATCGGGCGACTCCGTCGGGGCCGGCCAGCGTGGAGAGCCCGACGAACTCGAACTCCCCTTCCGGGCCGGTGCGGTTGACGTACGCGACGTACATCTGGTTCTCGAAGGCGCGGACGGGCACGACGGACTCCGCGACGAACTGGAAGGGGTGCATCTGCGCGGTCGGGACGAGCAGCAGGTCGGTGCCGGCGAGGGCGTGCGCGCGGACGTTCTCCGGGAACTCGACGTCGTAGCAGATCATGAGGCCGACCCGGAGGCCGTTGAGCTCCGCCTGCACGACGGGCCGGTCGCCGGGCGTGAAGTGGTCACGCTCGAAGCAGCCGAAGAGATGGGTCTTGCGGTAGTTCGCGAGCCGGGTCCCGTCGGCGGAGATCAGCTGGACGGAGTTGTACACCTCGGCCGTGTCGCCGCCGGCCGGGGAGTCCTCGCCGTGCCCGCGCTCGGGGTAGCCGTAGGCGACGGCCACGCCGTGCCGCCCGGCGATCTCGGCGACCGCGTCGGCCGAGTCGCCGTCGGCGGATTCGGCGAGGCGGCCGATGTCGTCGCCGATGGCGTAGCCGGTGAGGAACATCTCGGCGGTCACGAGGAGCCCTGCGCCCGCTGCGGCGGCGCGGCCCGCGGCGTCGTCGAGCACCTTGAGGTTCTCGGCGACCGAGCCGGGGCGGCCGGAGCTCTGGAGCAGGGCTGTGCGCATGCGTGTTCTCCACCGGTACGGAGGGTTTGGGGGGCCTGTTAGACGGTACGGTCGGCGGCCGCGGCCGGACAAGCGGGACCCGTTGCGCGCCACCGAACGAATCGTTGCGTGCGCCGGGTCCCCGGCGGCGATTCGTTGCGCGTCCGCCCGGGGGCCCCGATACACCCGGAGAACCCCGGGAGACGCAGGTCACAGGCCGGATTCTGTGTCACTGCACGGTGACGCGCGGCTCCCTTCACGCGCCGCCCCTGCCGCGGGCGGTGCCGGAGCCGGCCGGGCGTTCCGCGACCGGCCGGGCTTCGGCTCGGGGCGGCTCGCCCCGGCCGCCGGCCCCCTCCCGTCACTCCCCGCGGGGCACTCCGAAGACGGTGAGGACCGCCGCGTGGTCGGAGGGCCACTCGTTGTCCGCCACATCGGGCCAGGAGCGCGGGGTGCCGCTGACGACGGTGCGGGCGTCGAGGGCGGTCAGCCCGCGGTGCAGGACGAAGTCGATGCGGTCCTGCGGTTCGGGGCGCCCGCTGCCGTCCTCGTGGTCGGTGTGGACCGGCGACCAGGTGTGTCCCGGGTCGCGCACCGGGTCGGGGTGGATCTCGCGGTAGGAGTCGCGCAGGCCCGCCTCCTCGGCCGCCTGCGTCACCGGCCACACGACCTCCGGCCAGTCCCGGTGCGAGGGGGTGTTGAAGTCGCCGACGAGGACGACCGGCGTGGCCGGCTCCGTGGAGTCGGCGATCATCCGCAGGATCTCCCGCATCCGGGCGAGTCGCCCGCTCTCGCGCGCGATCAGCTCGGCGGCCGGGAGCCCCTCGAAGCGGGCCTCGTAGGGTCCGTACGGCGCGCAGTCGAGGTGGGCGCTCCACACGTCCACCCGCCGGCCGCCGGGCAGCTCGACGCGGACGCCGGTGCCGCCGTAGAAGCCGACGTCCGGATCGCCCAGCCGGGCGACGATCGGGTGGCGGCTGATGACGCCGAGGTTGTCGCCCGCCCGGTGGTGGTGCCACCCGAGGGCCTCGGCGAGTTCGCGGGCCGCGTCCCCGTACGTCTCCTGGAGGCCGACCACGTCCGCGCCCGTCTCGGCGATGACCTTGAGCTGCTTCGCGCGGTGGTCGTCGACCTTGGTGCCGCCGTACCAGAGGTTCCAGCTCAGCACCCGCAGCTCGGCCGGGGCGACCATGGCGCGCAGCAGCGCCGGGGACACCTCCTCCAGGGTGCCGAGCACAGTGCGTCCGGCGGCGGGGCCGATGGGCGCGAGCGAGGGCACGGCGAGGACGGCGCAGCCCGCGGACTCCGCGGAGGTGACGCCGGTCTGGGTGTCCTCGACGGCGACGCAGGCGGCGGGTTCGACGCCGAGGACGCGGCAGGCGGCGAGGTAGGGATCGGGGGCGGGCTTGGTGCGTTCGGTGTCGTCTGCGGTGACGGAGACGGCGAAGCGCTCGGCGCCGAGCGCCGCCAGCACGGTGTCGGCGACCGCGCGCGGGGAGGCGGTGACGAGGGCGGTCGGGACGCCTTCGCGGGCGAGCGCGTCGAGCAGTTCGGTCGCCCCGGGGCGGGGCACGATGCCGGTGCGGACGCGGTCCGCGAACTCACGGTGGAGTTCGGTGGCGATCGCCTCCGCCGGGGACGCGGTGACGCCGGCCAGCCAGGAGGCGGTGTGCTCGACGGGCCGGCCGAGGACCTCGGGCTGGTCGGCCACCGTGAGCGCGTGTCCGAGCCGGTCGGCCACCTGTTCCACCGCCTCCCACCACAGTCGCTCGGTGTCCACGAGCGTGCCGTCCATGTCGAACAGGACGGCCTGGAGCGGGAGTCGGGCGGTGGTGCGGTGGCTCACGGTGGTCTCTTTCGTCGGTGGGGGGATGCGAGGGGGGCGGTCAGGGACGGGGCGTCCCCGACCGCGCGGCCGGAAGGCTCCTGATCGGAACGCTCCCGGCAGAAGGCCGCCCGGTCCGGAAGACCACCCCGTTGGGGGGCGCCCGGCTGAAGGCTGCCCGTTCAGCCGGCCGTCCGGTCGGAAGGCCACCCCGGAGAGGGGACCCTCCCGGCCGGAAGGGCGTCTGATCCGGTGGCCCGCCCGGTCGGAAGGCCACCCGGTCAGGTTCCCCCGGCAGAAGTCCGGCCGACAGGAGACCTCCCGGTCAGGTGACCGCCGGTTCGACAGCCGCCTGCCAGGAGGCCGCACGGCCGGAGGCCCTCACGCTCGGCGGGCCGTCCGGTCAGGTCGCCTCCGGCAGAGGGCCGCTTGACGACCGGCCGCCCGGCCGGAGGGCTTCCGATCGGACGGCTTCCGGCAAGGTGGGCTCCCAACCGGAGGGCTCCCGATCAAGTGGTCTCCCGACCGGACGGCTCCCGACCAGGTGGCCTCCCGACCGGACGGCTCCCGACCAGGTGGCCTCCCAACCGGACGGCTCCCGACCAGGTGGCCTCCCGATCAAGTGGCCCGCGGCCGGAGGGCTCCCGACCAGGTGGTCTCCCGACCAAGTGGCCTCCCGACCGGAGGGCTCCCGATCAAGTGGTCTCCCGACCGGACGGCTGCCGGCCGGGAGGACCCCAGATCGGAGGACTCCCGGCAGAAGGCCCGATCGGAGGCTCCCGGCAGGCGGCCGCCCGGCAGGCGGCCGCCGGCCAGGAGGCCGCCGGCCGGGTGGTCGCCGGGCCGTGGCACGGCTCGGGGCGAGGGCCGCTGCCGCGCCGCGGCCCTCGCCCGGCCACGGAGGCCGGGCCGGTCCGCCGGGAGGTCGGCGGACGCGCGGCCCGGCGCGGTCTCGGGGCGGGCCGCCCCGCCGGATGCCGGTGCCGGACGGCACCGGGCCCGGGAGGCGGCCGCTCGTCAGCTCGTCCGGGCGGCGACGAGCACGGGTCGCTCCGGCAGGGTGACCGTGACGGGCGCGCCCGGCGCGAGGGCCGCGGCCTCGTGCGTGGGCAGGTCCGCCTTGACCTCGGTGCCGTCGGCGAGCCGCACGGTGACCCGGGTGGCCGCGCCGAGGAACGCGGTGGCCACGAGGCGCGCGTCACCCGACTCGTCGGCGCTCACCCGTACCGCCTCCGGCCGGACCAGCACGTCCACCTCCCGTACGGCGGGCGCCTCCCCGTCCACCGGCAGGCGCCGGCCGAGGACCTCGACCGACGCGCCGTCGAGCGTCCCGGGTATCCGGCTCATCGTGCCCACGAACTCGGCGACGAAGGCGGTGGCGGGACGCCCGTACAACTCGGCGGGTGCCGCGCACTGTTCGAGCCTCCCGGACCGCATCACCGCGACCCGGTCCGCCATGGACAGCGCCTCTTCCTGGTCGTGCGTCACGAACAGGGTGGTGATCCCGAGTTCCTTCTGGAGGCGGCTGATCTCCTCGCGCAGGGAGAGGCGCACCTTGGCGTCCAGGGCCGACAGCGGTTCGTCGAGCAGCAGCACGCGGGGCCGCAGGGCGAGCGCGCGGGCCAGTGCGACGCGCTGCTGCTGACCGCCGGAGAGCTGGTGCGGGTACTGCTCCCCCTTGTCCGCGAGGCCGACGAGGTCGAGCAACTCGGCTGCCCGGGCGCGCCGTTCGGCCGTACGGACCTTGCGCATCCGCAGCCCGAAGGCGACGTTGTCGACGGCGCTCAGATGCGGGAAGAGGCTGTACGACTGGAAGACCATCCCGGCGTCGCGGCGGTGCGCCGGGACCCGGGTGACGTCCTCGCCGTCGACCAGCACCTCGCCGGAGTCGGGGTGTTCGAAGCCGGCGAGCATGCGCAGGGCGGTGGTCTTGCCGCAGCCGGAGGGGCCGAGCAGGGCGAGGAGTTCGCCGGGCCGGACGGTGAGGTCCAGGCCGTCGAGGGCGACGGTCGGACCGAACTCCCGCCGCAGTCCGCGGAATTCGACGGTGGCGGCCTTTTCGAGCGTGGCGAGGGTCATGGTCATCCCCGGGAGGCGGAAGCGGTACGGGAGCGGCCGCCGAATCCGGCGAGCGCGAGGAGCAGGGCCCAGGTGACGAACAGGCTGAGCACGGAGACGGCGACGGACATCTGGGCCTGCGAGCCGCCGACGTTGTAGATCCACACGGCGAACGGCTGGTAGCCGAGGAGCCGGGCGACCGTGAACTCGCCGAGCACCAGGGCGAGGGTGAGGAAGGAGGAGTTGAGCAGTGCGCCGCGCAGATTGGGCAGCACCGCCCGGACGAGCGCCTGCGGCCAGCTCGCGCCGCAGCTGCGGGCGGCCTCGACGAGGGTGCGCACGTCGACGGCGCGCAGTCCGGCGTCCAGGGCCCGGTGGACGAACGGGAGCGCCATCACGACGTACGCGAGGACGAGCACCACCGGGAAGTCCGGGTTCTGGATGGCCACGAAGGTCTGGAACAGCGGGGTGCGCGAGAGGTGTTCGGGACCCCACTTGAGGACGGTGGCCATGCCGGCGACGAAGGCGATCGGCGGGACGACCAGGGGCAGCGAGCACACCACCTCGACGACCGGCCGCAGCCGGGGCGAGCCGAGGCGCAGCGCGACGGTGGCCGGCACCATGAGGAGCAGCACCACGACGATGGTGGCGACGGCGAGTTCCAGCGAGAGCAGCAGGCTGGAGAGGAAGCCGTCGGCGGAGACGATCCGGGTGTAGGCGTCGAAGGTGACGCCCTGGCCGGGCACGTCGACCGTGAAGATCACGGACGCGGCCATGGGCACCAGGAAGTACAGCGCGGCGAGGGCGAGGACCACCCAGCGCCACAGGTTCAGGCGAGCCATCGCGCGCTCCGTCGTTGCAGGGGCAGGTACACGGCCATGACCAGGCCCGCGATGAGGACCATGTCGAGGCTGAGGGCGAGCGCCACGTTCTCCTGGCCGACCAGCACGTTGCCGGAGATGGCGTCGGCGATCTGGAGGGTGACCAGCGGGACGGCGCTGCCGACCATGGCGGCGGCGGTGGCGTACGCGGCGAAGGCGCTGCCGAACAGGAGCACCAGGCCGCCGAGCAGCGAGGGAGCGAGCACGGGCAGGGCCACGTGCCGCCAGTACTGGACGGAGGTCGCGCCGTTGTTCTGTGCCGCCTCGCGCCACTGCGCGCGCAGTCCGTCGAGGGCGGGCGTGATGGTGAGGACCATGAGCGGGATCAGGAAGTACAGGTAGACGATGACCAGGCCCCAGAAGCTGTAGAGGCTCCAGCCCTTGTCGGCCAGGCCGAGATGCCGGGTCAGGACACCGGAGTTGCCGAGGGTGGCGACGAAGGCGAAGGCCAGGGGGACGCCGCCGAAGTTGGCGAGGACGCCGGAGGCGGTGAGCACGGCCTCGCGCAGCGCGCGGAAGCGGGAGGTCACCACGGCCTGGGCGAGGGGCAGTCCGAGGACGGTCGCGATGCCCGCGGAGACCGCGGACAGTTTGACGCTGCCGATCAGGGCGGTCAGGTAGGCGCCCTGGAACGAGCCGGTCAGGTTGTCCGTGGTGTACGAACCGGCGCCGGTCGTCTGGTCCTTGACGGTGAAGGCGCCGTTGAGCATGGCGAGGGCGGGGATGCCGAAGGCGATCGCCACGAAGACGAGCAGGGGGGCGACGGCGAGCCAGCCGGGCGCGCGGCGGCGCCGCCGCTGCCGGGGGGCAGCGGCGGGTGCCACGTCGGCCGGGGCCTCGGTGAGAGCGGTGGTCATCCGGAGACGGCCTTGCCCCAGCCCTGACCGAGGACGGTCTTGGCCTTGCTCTGCTGGTCCTCGGTCGGGAAGCTCGGCGTCCCGGTGACCGCGGGGAGCTTCGCGGCGGCCGTCTTGTCGAGGGTGCCGGCCTTGTCCATCGCGGGCATCAGGACCGGGCGGGCGTAGCCCTTGAGCCAGAGGTTCTGGCCCTCGGCGCTGTAGAGGTACTCCTGCCACAGGCGGGCGGCCGCGGGGTGCGGCGCGTCCTTGTTGACGGCCTGGGAGTAGTACTGGGCGAACTGGCCGTCGGAGGGGATGGCGACCTTCCAGTCGACGCCCTTGGACTTGAACTCGTCGGCGTAACCGGCGTTCAGGTAGTCCCAGTCGATGCTGATGGGCGTCTCGCCCTTCTCGACGGTGGCCGGGGTCGACTCGACGGGCGTGTAGTTGCCGTTCTTCTTCAGCTTGGCGAAGAAGTCGAGGCCGGGCTGGATGTCGTCGAAGGAGCCGCCGTTCGCGAGCGAGGCCGCGTACACGCCGCCGAACGCCGAACCGGACTTGGTGGGGTTGCCGTTGAGGGCGACCTGGCCCTTGTACTGCGGCTTGAGCAGGTCCTTGAAGGTCGTCGGGCACTCCTTGACCTTCTTGGCGTCGCAGCCGATAGAGATGTAGCCGCCGTAGTCGTTGAACCAGCGGCCGGTGGCGTCCTTCTGGCCCTCGGGGATGTCACCGAAGGCGGCCACCTTGTAGGGGGCGAGCAGGCCCTGCTGGGCGGCGCTCAGGGCGAAGGAGCTGCCGAGGTCGAGGACGTCCGGGGCGCGGTCCTGGCCCTTGCGCGAGGTGACAGCGGTGATCTCGTCCTGGCTGGAGCCGTCGGGGCTCTCGACGTCGATCTTGATGCCGTACTTCTTGGTGAAGCCGTCGATCAGGGCGCCGTAGTTGGCCCAGTCACGAGGGAGGGCGATCGCGTGCAGCGTGCCCTCCTTCTTCGCGGCCTTGACCAGGGCGTCGAGGCCGCCGAGGTCCGCGGCGGAGGTCGCGGTGGCCCCGCTCTTGCCGTCGGCGGTGGTCGCCTTGTCGTCGGGGGCGGCGCCGCAGGCGCTCAGGGTGAGGGCTGCGGCGACGGCGAGGCCGCCGGTGAGGAGGGCGGTCCTCGGCAGGAACACGGTCACGGTCTCTCCAGGATGACGCACGAGGGCGTGGTGGTACGGAGAACTTGTCTGAACAAGTTGGCCCAAGTAGGCCCGGCGTTGGTGTCCTGTTCGTAAACTTTGGCCAAACCGTGACCCCTGGTTCCCTGCACAATTCCGGCAGACGCGGATCGCGCCGCGCGGTCGATTAGGGTGATCACGCTGTGCACAGTGGTCCAGGCTGAGGGGAAGCATGCCGGCGCGACACGAGGAGATCGCCGATGAGCTGCGGCGGGCGATCGACCGCGAGGAGTACACCGTGGGCAGCCTGCTGCCCGCGGAGACCGACCTCGCCGCCCAGTACGGCGTCTCGCGCGGCACGGTCCGCCAGGCGGTCGCGGCCCTGACCGCCGAGGGGCTGATCGGTTCCCGCCAGGGCGCCCGCCGCGTGGTCCTGGCCAGCCGCCGCAGCCAGAGCTTCGCCGAGCTGCGCAGTTTCGCCCAGTGGGCGCGCGCGATGGGCCGCGAGGCGACCGGGCACGTGGTGTCGCAGGAGTACCTTCCGGCGACGGCGGCGGACGCCGTCCGGCTGCAACTGCGGGAAAGGACACCGGTGTTGCACGTGCTGCGGGTCCGCGGACTGGACGGCGAGCCGGTCCTGCTGGAGCGCACGGTGTACGCGGACTGGATCTCGCCCGCCGTGGCGGCCATCGAGCCCGAGTGCCCGTCCGTCACACAGCGCCTCTTCGAGGACACCGGGCTGGTCTTCGCGTACGGCGAGCACGTCATCGACGCCGTCGCCGCGGGCGCACAGGACGCCGACCTCCTCGGCGTCCGCCGCACCAGCCCCCTGCTGCGGGTCCGCCGCGTCACCACCACCCGGGAGGGCCGCCCGGTCGAATGGTCGGACGACCGCTACCGCTCGGACGCGGTCAGCTTCAGCGTCCACAACTCGATGGACAACAACTCCCTGGCACGACAGACGGCCGAATAGCGCCCTTCAGGGGCGCGGGGAACTACGCGACCAGCCACAACCCAGCCGCGGTCGTCCGCGCAGCGGGGAACCCCCCACCCTGCCGGGCGCAACGGCGTCGATGGGGGCCTCTACGTGGGTGACCCCGAGGAAAACCTCCGCAGCAGCGGCGACAGCACGAGAACGGACTTCGTCCGTTCCACGAACGACTCCCCCGCGATCCGCTCCAGCACCCGCTCGAAGTGCCGCATGTCCGAGGCGAAGACCTGCACGACCGCGTCCGCCTCCCCGGTGACGGTGGAGGCGGCCACGACTTCCTGGTACCGCTCGAGACCACGCTGGATCGTCTCCGGCGAGGTGTTGCGGCGGCAGTAGATCTCGACGAACCCCTCGGTCTCCCAGCCGAGCGCCGCCGGGTCCACCCGGACGGTGAACCCGGTGATGGCGCCGGTGGCCCGCAGCCGGTCGACCCGCCGCTTCACCGCGGGCGCGGACAGGCCGACCTGTTGCCCGATGTCGGCGTAGGAGCGGCGGGCGTCCTCGGCGAGGGCGTGCACGATGCGTTCGTCGAGATCGTTCAGCACTGCGGGTGGTTCACTTTTCTGCGAGGTGCCTGCGGGGGTTCTACGGTCGCTCGGAGACGGTCTCCGCGGTCGCCATACGGGACCGGCGATAGCCGTAACTGAAGTAGAACACGAGCCCGACGGCCATCCAGACACCGAAGACCACCCAGGTGACGGCGGAGAGACTGGCCATCATCCACAGGCACAGCAGGAAGCCGATCGCGGGCAGCACCGGCGCGAGCGGGACCCGGAAAGTGCGGCGCATGCCCGGGCGCGTCCGGCGCAGCACCACGACGGCGATGTTGACCAGCGCGAAGGCGAAGAGCGTACCGATGCTGGTGGCGTCGGCGAGCTGGCCGAGCGGGATGGCGGCGGCGAGGACACCGCAGAACAGCGAGACGATCACCGTGTTGGCACGCGGCGTGCCGGTCTTCGGGTCGACGCGGGCGAAGACCTTGGGGACGAGACCGTCCCGGGACATCGCGAACAGGATGCGGGTCTGGCCGTACAGCACGGTGAGCACGACGCTGGCGATGGCGATGACCGCACAGGCCGCCAGCAGCGTCCCCCAGAAGGTCTGACCGGTGACGTCCTTCATGATCTCGGCGAGCGCGGCCTCGGAGTCGTTGAAGCGGCGCCAGGGCTTCGCGCCGACGGCGACGGCCGCGACGAGGACGTACAGGGCGGTCACGATCACCAGCGACAGCATGATCGCGCGCGGCAGGTCGCGCTGCGCGTTCTTGGCCTCCTCGCCGGCCGTGGAGGCCGCGTCGAAGCCGATGTAGGAGAAGAACAGCGTGGCGCCGGCGGCGCTGACGCCCGCCATGCCGAGCGGCATGAAGTGCTCGTAGTTGCCCGAGCGGAAGCCCTGGATGCCGATCGCGCAGAACATCACCAGCGCGGCGATCTTCACGGTCACCATGACGGTGTTGGCGCGCGCCGACTCCTTGGCTCCGCCGAGCAGGAATGCCATGGCGAGCAGGACGACGATGAGGGCCGGCAGGTTGAAGACGCCTCCGTCGCCGGGCGGCGCTGACAGCGCGTCCGGGATGGTGACGCCGATGGTGCCGTCGAGCAGTTCGTTCAGGTACTCGCCCCAGCCGACCGCGACGGCCGCGACCGAGACGCCGTACTCCAGGACGAGACACCAGCCGCAGATCCAGGCGATCAGTTCGCCCATCGTTGCGTACGCGTACGAGTACGACGACCCGGCGACCGGGATGGTGCCCGCCAGTTCGGCGTAGGAGAGGGCGGAGAAGAGCGCGGTGAGGCCGGCGATCACGAAGGAAAGGGTGACCGCGGGACCGGCCTTGGGGACGGCCTCGCCGAGGACGACGAAGATGCCGGTGCCGAGCGTGGCACCGATGCTGATCATCGTGAGCTGCCACAGCCCGAGGGAGCGGCGCAGTGAGCCTCCCTCGCCCTGGCCACCCTCCGCGACCAGGCGTTCCACGGGCTTGCGGCGCATCAGGCGCGCGCCGAACCCCGGGGACGGTGGGGACGAGGTGGTTCGGGACTGCGGGGGTGCGCCGTGGTCGAGCACGCGGGTGGCTCCTTCATCGCTGCCGGTCGAAAAGGGCGGAGACCGGCGGCACCCCTGACAGGAGGGACCCACCGAGCGGGGTCCCCGCCACGCCTGTGTACAGCGCTTGACCCTATGAGCCAGGGCTTCGCGGGCGTAATGCAGCAACCTTGCGCGTCTCCGCAAGATCGTTGCGTTCATCGCGGTGGTGCGGATGTTCGTTGCGCGGGGCCTTTCGATGGTTGCGCACAGCGCCTTTTCGCTGGTGAAAGGGGTTCGCCGACCGCTGAACCGACGGTGCGTCAATTCCCGCTCCCAGGACGCCCGTCCGCTCCTCGCGGGAGACCTGTCCGCCGTCGGCGAGGCACCCGTCCGCCCGTCGCGGGGGCGCCCGGGCACGCGCACGGCCCCTGTTCCCACGAGGGGGACAGGGGCCGTGGAGGCGACGGACGGAGCCGCGGCGGTCGGCGTGCGGCGGCTCCGAACCTTGCGCGGGGCTAGCTCCAGCTGGCGTGCAGCGGCTTGCCCTCGGCGTAGCCGGCGGCGCTCTGGATGCCGACGATCGCGTTCTCGGCGAACTCCTCCAGGGAGTTGGCGCCCGCGTAGGTGCAGGAGGACCGGACGCCCGCGATGATCGAGTCGATCAGGTCCTCGACGCCCGGGCGGGACGGGTCGAGGAACATGCGCGAGGTGGAGATGCCCTCCTCGAACAGTGCCTTGCGGGCCCGGTCGTACGCCGACTCCTCGCTGGTGCGGTTCTTGACGGCGCGCGCCGACGCCATGCCGAACGACTCCTTGTACAGGCGTCCGTCGGCATCCTGCTGGAGGTCGCCCGGGGACTCGTACGTCCCGGCGAACCAGGAGCCGATCATGACGTTGGACGCGCCGGCGGCCAGCGCCATCGCGACGTCGCGCGGGTGGCGGACACCGCCGTCGGCCCACACGTGCTTGCCGTACTTCCGTGCCTCGGCGGCGCACTCCAGGACGGCGGAGAACTGCGGCCGGCCGACGCCGGTCATCATGCGGGTGGTGCACATGGCACCGGGGCCGACGCCGACCTTGATGATGTCGGCGCCCGCGTCGATGAGGTCCTTGACACCCTCGGCGGCGACGATGTTGCCCGCGACGATCGGCACCTGCGGGTCGAGCGCGCGCACGGTGCGCACGGCGCTGATCATCGACTCCTGGTGGCCGTGCGCGGTGTCGATGACGAGCGTGTCGACGCCCGCGTCGAGGAGCTGCTTGGCCTTGCCGGCCACGTCGCCGTTGATGCCCACGGCGGCGGCGATGCGCAGCTTTCCGTCGGCGTCGGTGGCCGGGGTGTACAGCGTGGCGCGCAGGGCGCCCTTGCGGGTGAGGATGCCGGCGAGGCGGCCGTCGGCGTCCACGGCGGGGGCGTAGCGGCGGTTGGCGCCGTCGAGCCGGTTGAACGCCTCGCGGGGCTCGATGTCCGCGTCGAGGAGCAGCAGGTCCTTGGACATGACCTCGGACAGCTGTGTGAAGCGGTCCACGCCGGTGAGGTCGGCGTCGGTGACCACGCCGACCGGGCGGCCGTCCTCGTCCACGACGACGCCGGCGTTGTGGGCACGCTTGGGCAGCAGCGCCAGCGCGTCGGCGACGGTCTGGTGGGGTGCGAGGACGATCGGGGTGTCGAGCACCAGGGGGCGCCCCTTGACCCAGGAGACGACCTCGGTGATGACCTCGATCGGGATGTCCTGCGGGATGACGACGAGGCCACCGCGGCGGGCGACGGTCTCCGCCATCCGCCGGCCGGCGATCGCCGTCATGTTGGCGACGACGAGCGGGATGGTGGTGCCCGTGCCGTCCGGAGAGCTGAGGTCCACGCCCTGACGCGAGCCGACCGCGGAGCGGCTGGGCACCATGAACACGTCGTCGTACGTCAGGTCGTACGGGGGCTGGATGTCGTTGAGGAAACGCACGTGCTGCACATCCCAGTCGATCAGAGGTGGCCCCCGGACAGGTCAGCCAGGGGGAAGAGCACGTACTTCATTGTCCCATGACGGCTGGTGTGCGGTGCCCGGACAGATCATCCAGGCAGGTCAGGGAGCAATTGGTCGGATCCTCCAAGAACGAGGGCGACCGACAGCGTGGCGTCGAACTGCTGGTAGTGGCCGGAGGCCGCCTCCAGGATCTCCTGGGCGGTCTCCCACTCGGCGGGCCGTGCCCGCGCGTACGGGCGCCAGCCGCTCACCACGAGGAGCCTGCCCGGGGTGGCGGGTCCCCAGTCGGGGTCGCCCAGGACGTCGGCGAGCGCGTCCCAGTTCCGGCCGAACCACTCGGGCAGGTCGAGGGCGCGGACGCAGCGGGCCATGAAGCCGGCCTTGTCGAGAACGCCGGAGAGGTCGAGCTCGCTGACCTGCCACCCGGCCGAGTGGCACACCTCCGCGAGCGGCCCACGGGTCATCTCAGCACCGCCTTGAACGAGTCGTAGTGATCATCGGTGTAGTAGATCTCCCCGCCCTGCCCCGTGACGATGCGCCGGGCGCCCCGGTCGCCCTCGCCGGGCGTCCGCACGGTGTACTCGTGGTAGTACCCCCGGGGACGCTGCGGCAGCTCCCGCTCGAAGTTGCCGAAGACGGCTCCGTCCTTGGCGTACGGGTACGGGCCGCCCCGGTCGATGAGGGCGAGCGTCGCGCGGCCCTCGGCCGGCAGTTCGGCGGCGCTGACGGTCGGCCGGTCGCCCACCCAGGAGGGCAGGGCCGCGGACCCGCTCGCGGTGGTGGTCCCGCGGTCGCCCGGGGCGGCGGTGTCCGTGGACGAGCACCCCGTGAGCAGCAGCGCGAGACAGGCCAGCAGAACGGCCGTCAAAGGGCCCGCGAACGCGCGAGGGGACGGCCGTAGCAGCATGAGTCGATGCTGCCACGGCCGTCCCCTCCAGGCACGCGTTGAGGCGCCCTCAGGGGCCGTCCGGGTCCGCCCGGTTCAGCGCCGGACGCGGGGTCGTGCCCGCCGTCATCAGGTAGTCCGCGGCGGAGGTGTCCGTCACCAGGCTGGTGACCAGCCCGGAGCGCAGCACCGCGTCGATGGCGGCCGCCTTGCGCTGGCCGCCCGCGATCGCCACCACCTCGGGGATACGGCGCAGCCGGTCGGCCTCGACCGTGATGCAGCGCTCGCCCAGATCGCGCCCGACCCGCCGGCCCTCGGCGTCGAAGAGGTGGGCGGACATCTCCGCGGCGACACCGAGGGACGCGTAGTGGGCGCGCTCCTCGTCGCTGAGCATGTCGTGCACCGTCGAGATGCCGGGCTCCCAGGAGCCGATGGAGACGCAGGCGACCGTGACCTTGTCGAAGTACTCGAAGGCGCGGGCGATCCCCGTCTGGTTGCGCAGCGCCGCCGCGGTGGCCTCGTCGGGCAGCAGCATCGGCGCGTAGATGGGGTGGGCGTCGCCGCCCGACACCTGCGCCGCACGCCGTACGGCCTCGACGGAGCCGCGCTCGGCGGTCCCGGCGTCGTAGACACCCGTCAGCTGCACCACGGTGCACGGCGGGAGCCGGTCCAGCGCCGCCGCCATGTGGATCGTGGAGCGGCCCCAGGCGAGTCCGAGCACATCGCCCTCGTTGACCAGTTCGCCGAGCAGGTCCGCGGCCACCTCACCGAGGTTCTCCGGGTCGGGCGACTCCTCGGCGTCCGCCGGGGACTCGACGACCACGGCGTGCCGAAGGCCGTAGCGGGCGCGCAGCGCGTCCGAGCGCTCCGCGTCCAGCTCGGCGGGGACGCGGATCTCGATCCTCACGAGATCCCGTTCGAGAGCGGTCTCCAGGACCCGGGCCACCTTGAAGCGGCTGACGCCGAACTCCTCGGCGATCTGGATCTTGGACTTGCCCTCGAGGTAGAAGCGGCGGGCCATGGCCGCCGCCTGCACCAGCTCAGCGGGTCCCATCCGCATGGCTGACCGGCCCGCCGACATACCCGACACGGCGATCTCCTCACTGCTGTTCACACTCTGGATTCGCCGTTCATCCTCGCAGATCCGGCGCACTTGATCCGCCCCGAAGGGCGGCGTTCACGTTCCCTTGGTTCAGTGGCCGCACGCCCACGAGGCGCGGGCCGTCGCCTCCTCGGCCTGGGTGCGCAGTGCACGTACCGCCTGGGCCGGGTCCGCGGCCCCGTAGACGGCCGATCCGGCGACGAAGACGTCGGCCCCCGCCTCGGCGCACCGCTCGATGGTGGACGCCGAGACGCCGCCGTCGACCTGGAGCCACAGTTCGAGGCCGTGCTTTTTGATCAACTCGCGGGTGCGGCGGATCTTCGGGAGCATGATGTCGAGAAAGGCCTGACCCCCGAACCCGGGCTCGACGGTCATGATCAGCAGCATGTCGAGCTCGGGAAGCAGATCCTCGTACGGCTCGATGGGCGTCGCCGGCTTGAGTGCCATCGAGGCACGGGCACCCTTGGCCCGGATCTCGCGGGCGAGCCTGATCGGTGCCGCGGCCGCCTCCACGTGGAAGGTGACCGAGCCGGCCCCCGCCTCCACGTACTGGGGCGCCCACCGATCGGCGTCCTCGATCATCAGATGGCAGTCCAGCGGAGTGTCGGTCGCCCGCGCCAGGGACTCCACGACCGGAACACCGAGCGTGAGGTTCGGTACGAAATGGTTGTCCATCACGTCCACATGGAGCCAGTCCGCCCCCTGCACCGCTGTTGCCTCCTCGGCAAGACGGGCGAAGTCGGCGGACAGGATGCTGGGGTTGATCTGCGCGGCCATGCCCCAAGCCTGCCATGTCCCGGGCCGGTTGCTCTCCTCGGTCCGGACCTCGGTCTCTCCGCCGACGTGCGGCGGGCGTCCCGCGTGCCGTGCCCAGCGGCCCAGCGGCGCCGCGTCCGGTCACGGGGGCGGGCATGAAGCGGCTCGACGCCTGGAAGCGGGCGGGCGTCGGCGTCGTGTGCGGACGCCGGTCCAAGTGGCTGGTGCTGGCCCTGTGGCTGCTGGTGCTGCTCTTCGTGGCACCGCTCGGCATGAAGCTCAGCGACGCCCAGGACAACGACGCGCAGTCCTGGCTGCCCGGCTCGGCGGAGTCGACCCAAGTCCTCGACGTGTCCAACGAGTTCCGTCCCGAACAGATCCCCGCGGTCGTCGTCTACGCCCGGGAGGGCGGCCTGACGGTGCAGGACCGGCGGCAGATCGCCGAGGACGTCCGGCAGATCGAGAAGCTGCGGGACCACGGCATCCGCGGGGCGGAGACCCGGGGCCCGGTCTTCGACCGGCCGGCCGATCCGCGCGCCGCGCAGATCTACGTGCCCATCACCATGGACGCGGCCGGCTGGCAGCGGATCGCTCCCGCCGTCGACTCCATCCGCGACCAGGTGGGCAAGGGCGGCGACGGGCTCGCCGTGCACATCACCGGGCCCGGCGGCACCTCGGCCGATTCCTCGAAGGCCTTCGAGGGCATCGACTCCACGCTGCTCTACGCGGCGATGGCCGTCGTCATCGTGATGCTGCTGATCACCTTCCGCAGTCCGACCCTGCTCTTCGTGCCGTTGCTCGGGGTGATCGTCGCCCTGTTCACGGCCCAGGCGCTGATCTATCTGCTGGCGACCCATGCCGGGCTGACCGTCAACGGGCAGAGCGCCGGCATCCTCACGGTGCTCGTGTTCGGCGCGGGCACCGACTACGCCCTGCTGCTCGTCGCCCGCTACCGGGAGGAGCTGCGCCGTCACGAGGACCGGCACGAGGCGATGGCGCGCGCCATGAACCGGGCGGGCCCGGCGGTCCTCGCCTCGGGCGCGACGGTCGTCCTGAGCATGCTGGTACTGCTGGTCGCCGAGATGAACTCGACACGGGGTCTCGGCCCGGTCGCGGCGATCGGCGTGGCCGTCGCCCTGCTCGCCATGCTCACCCTGTTCCCCGCCCTGCTCCTCGTGTTCGGGCGCTGGATCTTCTGGCCCGCCGTGCCGCACGTCGGCTCGTCCGACCCGACCCGCAGCGGCTTCTGGTCGCGCGTCGGCCACCGCATCGCCCGCCGTCCCCGGACCACCTGGATCGGGACGGCGCTGGTCCTCGCCGCCCTCTCCGTCGGGCTCGTCGAACTGCGGGCCGCGGGCATCCCGGCCGCCGATCAGTTCACCGGGAAGCCGGACTCGATCGTGGGCCAGGAGATCTCCGAGCAGTACTTCCCTGCGGGCGCCGGCGATCCGCTGGTGGTGGTCTCGGACGCGGCGGCGGCCGGGCAGGTGCGCCGGACCGTGGCGGCGGATCCGGGCGTGGTGCCCGCGAGCATCGGGGTGCCACCGGGCACGGCGCCGGAGCACGACGGCAAGGTGCTGTTCGAGGCCACGCTGCGCGATCCGTCCGACAGCGACGCGGCGAAGGCCACGGTGGACCGCGTACGGGACTCCGTGCACGCGCTGCCCGACGCCGACGCGAAGGTCGGCGGCGGCACCGCGGCCCTGCTGGACATGGAGGACGCCCAGACGCACGACAACTACCTGGTGATCCCGCTCGTCCTGATCGTGGTCCTGCTCGTGCTGAGCGTGCTGCTACGGGCCCTGGTGGCCCCACTGCTGCTGATCGGGACCGTGGTGCTCTCGCTGGCCGCCGCGCTCGGGGTGAGCGCGCTGGTCTTCCGGCACGTCTTCGACTACGCGGGCGAGGACGTTTCCTTCCCGCTGTTCGTCTTCGTGTTCCTGGTGGCGCTCGGCATCGACTACAACATCTTCCTGACCACCCGTATCCGCGAGGAGGCGGCCCATCAGGGCACCCGGCGCGGAGTGGTCACCGGACTGGCCACCACCGGGGCGGTGATCACCTCGGCCGGTCTGGTCCTCGCGGGCACGTTCGCCGCGCTCGGCACGCTTCCGGTGGTGGGCTTCGCCGAGATCGGGTTCGCGGTCGCCTTCGGCGTGCTGCTGGACACCTTCATCGTGCGCTCGGTCCTCGTGACCTCGCTCTTCCTGGACGTGGGCCCGAAGGTGTGGTGGCCGAACCGGCTGGCGCACGAGGACGGCGGCACCCGGCCTCCGCCGGACCCCGCCTCTCCGGGTCCGGACAGGACTCCGGGACCGGCCGCTCCCCCGGGCTGATGGCGCAGCAGTACGGGGGAGAGCGGAGCGGCGGTCAGCCCGTCCGGCGGATCAGTGCCAGGTACATCGCGTCGGTGCCGTGCAGATGCGGCCACAGCTGGACGTCGGGGCCATCGCCGAGGGCCGGGACGCCGGGCAGCAGCGGGCGGGCGTCGAGGAGTTCGGCGGAGCCGCCGTCGTAGTGCTTGAGGACGTCGTCGACGACCGCGCGGGTCTCCGCGAGGTGCGGCGAGCAGGTCGCGTAGCCGACGACACCGCCGATCCGCACCGAGTCGAGGGCCGTGCGCAGCAGCCCGCGCTGGAGCGGGGCGAAGCCGTCGAGGTCCTCGGGGCGGCGCCGCCAGCGGGCCTCGGGACGACGCCGCAGGGCGCCCAGACCGGTGCAGGGCACGTCCATGAGCACCCGGTCGAAGGTGCCGGGACGCCACGGCGGACGTGTGCCGTCCGCCGTGATGACCTGGTAGGGGCCGGGGTTCCCGGCGAGTGCCTTGGCGACCAGTCCCGCGCGGTGGGGCTGCTTCTCGGAGGCGAGCAGCGTGGCACCGCGCCGGGCCGCGAGCCCCGCCAGCATCGCGGCCTTGCCGCCGGGTCCGGCGCAGCCGTCCAGCCAGACCCGGTCGGGCCCGTCGAGCGGCGCGTTCGCGAGGGCGACGGCGACGAGCTGGCTGCCCTCGTCCTGGACGCCCGCACGCCCCTCGCGGACGGCGTCGATCGCACCGGGTTCGCCGCCCTCGGAGAGGCGCACGGCGTACGGCGACCAGCGGCCCGGCAGGGCCGAGTCCTCGTCGAGCGCGCCGAGGATCTCGTCGGCGGTGGTGCGTCCGGGCCGGGCGACGAGCGTCACCTCGGGCCTTTCGTTGTCCGCCTCCAGCAGGTCCTCGATGCCGGCCCGGCCGCCGCCGAGGGAGTCCCACAGGGCGGAGACGATCCAGCGGGGGTGCGAGTGCACGACGGCGAGGTGGTCCTCGGGGTCCTCGTCGTAGGGCGGCGCGACCTGTTCGACCCAGGCGTCGAGGTCCTGCCGCGCGACCTTGCGCAGGACGGCGTTGACGAACTTGGCCCGCCCGTCGCCGAGCACCACCCGGGCCAGCTCCACCGAGGCGGAGACGGCGGCGTGGGTCGGGATGCGCGTGCCCAGCAGCTGGTGGACGCCGAGGCTGAGCACGTCGAGGACCGGCGGATCGACCTCGCGCAGCGGCCGGTCGACACAGGCCCCGATGACGGCGTCGTACGTGCCCTGCCGGCGCAGCGTGCCGTAGACCAGTTCCGTGGCGAGTGCGGCGTCCCGGCCGTCGAAGTCGCCCTTCTCCCGCGCCTTGCGCAGCAGCGGCGGCAGGACGAGGTTGGCGTACGCGTCGCGCTCGTCCACGGCCCGCAGCGCCTCGAAGGCGAGCATGCGGACCGGGTCCTTCTGGGGGCGACGGTAGGGCTTGCCGGGCTTGGCCGGCCGACGGGACTGCTCACTCACGAAAAAGGTGCTCCGGATCCAGGAAAGGGTGCGTTCATCAGCCTACGCCGCGCGGCACAGGCCGGCCGTGGGGCGGCCGTCAGACCCCGAGCCGCTCACCGGAGGGGATCCGCACCCCGCGGGCCCAGTCCGCCGCGCGCATCGGTTTCTTGCCCTGGGCCTGCACCCAGAGCAGCTCGACGGCGTGGGAGCCGGTGCCCACGTACACGTTGTTCTTGGCGACGGACAGCTCGCCCGGGGCGAGGTCCGTACGGTCGGGCACGGTGGCGACCTGGACGAGCTTGAGCCGCTCGTCCCGGAAGACGGTCCAGGCGCCGGGGGCGGGGGTGCACCCGCGCACCACGCGGTCGACCCGCAGGGCCGGGGCGGCCCAGTCGACGTGGGCGTTCTCGACGGAGATCTTCGGCGCGGTGCTGACACCGTCGGCGGGCTGCGGCACGGCCTTGAGGGTGCCGTCCTCGATGCCGTCCATCGTGGCGGCGAGCAGTCCCGAACCGGCGAACGCGAGTCGCGTCAGCAGGTCGCCGCTGGTGTCGGTGTGCCGGATCTCCTCGGTGACCGTCCCGTAGACGGGGCCCGAGTCGAGGCCCTCCTCGATCAGGAAGGTGGAGGCACCGGTGATCTCGTCGCCGGCCATGATCGCGTGCTGCACGGGGGCGGCGCCGCGCCAGGCGGGCAGCAGCGAGAAGTGCAGGTTGACCCAGCCGTGCACGGGGACGTCGAGGGCTACGCGGGGCAGCAGCGCGCCGTAGGCGACGACGGGACAGCAGTCGGGGCCGATCTCGCGCAGCCGGGCCAGGAACTCCTCGTCACGGGGCTTCGCGGGCTTGAGCACCTCGATCCCGGCCTCCTCCGCCCGTACGGCGACCGGGCTCGCGACGAGCCGCCGTCCTCGGCCGGCCGGGGCGTCCGGCCGGGTCACGACGGCGGCCACCTCGTGCCGCCCGGAGGCGATCAGGGCGTCCAGGGCGGGAACGGCGACCTCGGGGGTACCTGCGAAGACGAGCTTCATGGGTGGCGGTTGGCCTCTCGGGCGGGAGCACTTCGACGCCCACGCGCGCGCCGGGAAGGGCGGAGCGCGGGGCAGCGCACCAGTCTATGCCGCCTGCGGCACCGCGGCTCGGGGGTTCTCCAGCCGCCGTCCGGCGGGCCCGGGCGGGACCGCGTCCGAGTGCCGGGCCGGGGGGCGCGTCAACCTCAGGACAGGGGGCGTACGTCCCGCGACGCGCCCCGTGCGTATGCCCTCACGCCCCCGCAGCGTGACCACTCACCCGTCCACGCGTTGGTCAAGAAAGAGTTGACCACAGCGGGCTGCACGAGCGGCCCGATCCTTTTCAACGCCGGTTCGAGAGGCTTGTTCATGGCCGACCACGCAACCCACGACGCCCAGGCTCGGGCCAGCCTGCACTTGCTGGTGCGGGACATCGAGCGGGTCCGCCGGCAGGTGGACGCACTGCGCACGCTCACCGCCCAGTTGGGCAACGTCTACCGCCCGCGCCGCTCCGGCCCCTCCACGGGCTTCGTCGTCTACGGGCGTGCCCCCGCCCCGACCGTCCGCCTCGCGCAGGAGCTGCGGGACAGCGTCGAGACCCTGGTGACGGCCGCCGTGGACTTCGACCGCTCTCTCGGATTCTCGTGGGACGCGGTGGGATCGGCCCTCGGGGTCACCAAGCAGGCGGTGCACCGTCGGTACGGCGCCCGCCGCGCCGCCGCCCAGGCCGCCGCCGAGGCGGAGCGGGCCACGGAGACGGCGAGCACCCGCACGGTCTCCGTCGGCGCCGGCCTCCCCGCGGTGCCCACGGTCCCCGCCGCCCGCTCCATGCCCACCCAGCCGACCGCGGGCAGCCCCTTCCGCGACGAGGTCCGGCCCACGGCCTTCCCCGGTCCGCGCAACGGCTGACCCACTCCCCCACCAGAGACCAGAACTGCCTCCCGGCCAGGGCCCCGGGAGGCAGTCGCGCGTCTGCCCCCGCCGGACACGGACACCCGTCCCTCACCCGTCGGGCCGGTGGAACGCCCCTGGGCGGGCCGGTGCGTCAGCCGATGTCGAGGGGATCGATCCGGATCCGTACGGGCTCGGTTCCGCCGCGGGCCGTGCGGGCCGCCTGCGCGTGCTTCAGGGCCGCCGCCAGCGCGGCGCCGCTGCCCGGTGGCACCCGCACCAGCACGCGCTCCGCCGGCTCCCCGGTGGCCGGGCCTCCGGGCCGACGTCCGCGGGCGCCCTCGGCGGCCGGGATCGGTACGGGCCCCAACACCTCGGCGTCGCCGGGCAGTTCGACGCCGGACAGGAAACCGGCGAGCGCCTCCGGGGTACCGGACACGGCCGCCATCCGGGAGACCGGCGGGAAGCCCAGCTCGGCCCGCTCTGCGAGTTCACGCACCGCGTGGCCGACGGGATCCCACCGCACGAGCGCCTGCACGGGCCGCAGGGTCGGTTCGGCCACCACCACGACCGTGCCGCCGTCGCCCTGCGGGCGGACCAGGGCCGCCGCGCCGATCCAGCGGCGCAGCGCGTCCTCCCCGGCCCGCAGGTCGGGGCGGCCGAGCATGGCCCAGCCGTCGAGCAGCAGGGCCGCCGCGTAGCCGCCCTCGGCGACCGGTTCGGCGCCCGGAGTGCTCACCACCAGGGCAGGGGTCCCGGACACCGTGTCCAGCACCTGCTCGCGCCCTGACGTGCGGACCGGCACGGCCGGGAACGCGCGTCCCAGTTCCTCGGCGGTCCGGCGCGCGCCGACGATCTGCGCCCGCAGCCGGAACCCGCCGCACTCCTGGCAGTGCCAGGCCGTCTCGTCGCGCCCGCACCAGGCGCACCGCAGGGCCTGCGCGTCCTGTGCCTCCAGCGGGCCCGCGCAGTGCCGGCACCGGGCGGGCGTCCGGCACTGGGCGCACGCCATCCGCGGCACATAACCCCGCCGGGGCACCTGGACCAGCACGGGGCCCTTACGGAGCCCCTCCCGCACGATCTGCCAGGCGATCGTGGGCAGGCGCGCGGCGCGGGCCGCCTCGTCGCGCGCGAGATCGCCGTCCCCGACGGTCCGTACCAGGGGCGCGGCGGCGCGCACCTGTTCCCGGTCGGCGGCCAGCGGCAGCGCCCAGCCGCTCTCGACCAGCTGCGCGGCCTCCACGGTGCATGTCCAACTACCCAGCAGGAAGCCGCACTTGTCCCGCGAAGCGCGCAGCTCCAGCACTTCGCGGACATGGGGGAAGGGGGCGTTGTCGTCGCTGTGTCCGGCGTCGCCGTCGTCCCACACGACGACGAGTCCGAGGTCCCGTACGGGCGCGAACATCGCGGCGCGGGTGCCGACGACCGCCCGCACCGCACCGCGTCGCACGGCCAGCCACTCGCGGTAGCGCCGCTCGGGTCCGGCGTCGGCGGTCAGCACCGCGTGCCGCCCCTCCCCCAGCAGGGCCCGGAGCGCCGCGTCCACGCGGGCGGTGGGACGTCCGGCCGGCACGACGACGAGGGCGCCGCGCCCCGAGGCGAGCGTCGCCTGCACGGCCCGGGCGATCTCCTCGGCCCACTCCGGCCCGGGCAGCGCCGTCCACACGGCGCGCGGGGCGCCGCCGGAGGCGAGTGAGGCGAGGAGGTCGGCGCCCCGCCCGTACCGCCGCCAGGTCCCGGGGTCGGGAGCGGCGGGCGGCGGCGGGGGCGGGGGCGATTCGCGGGCCTCGGCGCGGGCGTGCCGTGGCGGAACGGCCAGTTGTAGGACGTCGGCGAGCGATCCCGCGTACCGGTCGGCGACGGCGCGGGCGAGGCCCAGCAGTTCGGGCCCGAGGACGGGCTCGGGCGAGACGACCTGGGCGAGGGCGGCGAGCGGCCCCGCGTAGTCGGACTCGGCGACCCGCTCGACGAGGTAACCGTCGATCAGACCGCCGCCCTCGCGCCGGCCGCCCCGGACGTTGCGTCCCCCCGCGCCGAACCGCACCCGTACCCGCACGCCCGGCTGAGCGGCTTCGTCGAGATCCTCGGGCACGGCGTAGTCGAAGTAGCGGTCGAGGTGCAGCACCCCTTTGTCGACGAGGACCCGCGCGACCGGAAGCTCCTTCGCCACCGCCGCCCCGCGCCAGGTCCGCGGCCTGGCCTTGGGCGCCCTCGGTTCCTTCGACCGGCGGACCGTCTCCCGGATCAGCGCAAGCTGCTCGGGCGGCCCGCCGTCCGCGCCGCCCGTGTCCGCCGCCTCGGCGCCGTCAGCCCCGTCAGCTCCGTCACCCTCGGATTGCCCGTTCCTGCTGCTCACAGCAGTATTCCTACCAGACCGCACCGACACCGCCGTGGGCCCGAGATCAGGCCGGCCGCGGATCACGAACGCCACGAGGGCGCTTCTGCCATGGGCCGCTCGGCCATGCCGGTCCAGGACCGGCAGCAGGATTCGAACCTGCGAGGGGACATCACCCGGAAGTATCCGCGGCCGTCGCACCGGGCACGGCGGTGCCGGGGGCTCTCCCGAGATCAGGGTGGCAGCGGCTTGACCTGACTCAGATTCACCGCACGCCCCAGGGGCGTACTCCACCGAAGGAACCGCGACCGGCGCACCGGGAGATCACCAGCGTACGAATCGGGGGCCGCCCGGGCCACCGGTTTCCCCGCCACCGGGCTCCGGGCAGCCGTGAGGCCCGGCACCCTGGGGTGCCGGGCCTCACGGATCAGCCGGAGAAGGCGGGGGCTACAGGCCCGCGGCCTGGCGGAGCGCGTCCACCCGGTCGGTCCGCTCCCACGTGAAGTCCGGCAGCTCACGGCCGAAGTGGCCGTAGGCGGCGGTCTGGGAGTAGATCGGGCGGAGCAGGTCGAGGTCACGGATGATGGCCGCCGGGCGGAGGTCGAAGACCTCGGAGATGGCGGTCTCGATCTTCTCGGCGTCGACCTTGGCGGTGCCGAAGGTCTCGACGAACAGACCGACCGGCTCGGCCTTGCCGATGGCGTACGCGACCTGGACCTCGCAGCGGGAGGCGAGGCCCGCGGCGACGACGTTCTTGGCGACCCAGCGCATCGCGTACGCGGCGGAGCGGTCGACCTTGGACGGGTCCTTGCCGGAGAAGGCGCCGCCGCCGTGGCGGGCCATGCCGCCGTACGTGTCGATGATGATCTTGCGGCCGGTGAGGCCGGCGTCGCCCATCGGGCCGCCGATCTCGAAGCGGCCGGTCGGGTTCACCAGCAGGCGGTAGCCCTCGGTCTCCAGCTTGATGCCGTCGTCGAGGAGGGCCTTCAGCTCCGGCTCCACCACGAACTCGCGGATGTCGGGGGCGAGCAGCGACTCCAGGTCGATGTCCGACGCGTGCTGCGAGGAGACGACGACGGTGTCCAGACGGACCGCCTTGTCGCCGTCGTACTCGATGGTGACCTGGGTCTTGCCGTCGGGGCGCAGGTACGGGATGGTCCCGTTCTTGCGGACCTCGGACAGCCGGCGCGAGAGCTTGTGCGCGAGGTGGATCGGGAGCGGCATCAGGTTCGGGGTCTCGTCCGTCGCGTACCCGAACATCAGGCCCTGGTCGCCCGCACCCTGCTTGTCCAGCTCGTCCTCATCACCCTCGACACGGGACTCGTACGCCGTGTCGACACCCTGCGCGATGTCCGGGGACTGGGAGCCGATCGACACCGACACGCCACAGGACGCTCCGTCGAAGCCCTTCTTCGACGAGTCGTAGCCGATCTCCAGGATCTTGTCCCGGACGAGCTGCGCGATCGGCGCGTACGCCTTGGTGGTGACCTCTCCGGCCACGTGCACCAGGCCGGTGGTGATGAGCGTCTCCACGGCGACCCGGGACGTCGGGTCCTCTCGCAGAAGCGCGTCGAGAATGGTGTCGCTGATCTGGTCAGCGATCTTGTCGGGGTGACCCTCGGTCACGGACTCCGAGGTGAACAGGCGACGGGACACAACGCTCCCTGTGGTTGCAGCGGCTGCTGGCTGATCATGGGTGGACGGGCCGGGGGCTGCGCCCGGCGTCGTCCGAGAACAGTTTATCGGTCGCGCTCAGCCGCGGGACGCCTGTCTCGCCTCTCGGGAAGCCTGTGACCTGCGGCACGGGCATTCTGCGCCATGTCCAGGGGGGTCCGCCAGGGTCGCCACGCCCGATTTCACGGACTTCGCGGCTTCCGGAGGGGTGGATGAGACATTCACCCCAGTCGGCGTGTCACGAGGTCCCACACCGTGTCGGCCAGCGCTTCCTTGGGTCCGTGGGCCACCGGCGTCTCGCTTCCGTCGGCCCCGAGCACCACGGCCTCGTTCTCCTCGGAGCCGAACGTGCGGCTCTCGCCCACCTCGTTCACCACCAGCAGATCGCAGCCCTTGCGCGCCAGCTTCGTCCGTCCGTTGGCGAGGACGTCGTCCGTCTCCGCCGCGAAGCCGACGACCACCTGGCCGGGGCGCGCCCGTTCGGCGGAGATCTCGGCGAGGATGTCCGGATTGCGGACGAGCACGACCGGCTCCGGCTCCTGGCCGTCCTTCTTCTTGATCTTTCCGGCCGCGTACGTCTGAGGGCGGAAGTCCGCCACCGCGGCCGCCATCACCACGGCGTCGGCGTCGGGCGTCGCCTTCAGCACGGCTTCCCGCAGCTGCACGGCGGTCCCGACCTGGATCACGTCGACCCCTGCCGGGTCCGGGAGGCCGGTGTTCGCGGCGATCAGGGTGACGCGGGCGCCCCGCGCGGCGGCGGTACGGGCCAGCGCGTACCCCTGCTTTCCGGAGGAGCGGTTGCCGAGGAAGCGGACGGGGTCGAGGGGCTCGCGGGTGCCGCCGGCGCTGACGACGACGTGCCGTCCGGCGAGATCCGGCTCGGTGACCCCCCGGGCGAGGACGCGGCGGCAGACCTCGAAGATCTCCCCCGGGTCGGGCAGCCGGCCCTTGCCGGTGTCGACGCCGGTCAGTCGGCCCACGGCGGGCTCGATGACGACGGCTCCGCGGCGCCGCAGGGTCGCCACGTTCTCCCGGGTGGCCGGGTGCTCCCACATCTCGGTGTGCATGGCGGGCGCGAGGACGACCGGGCAGCGGGCGGTGAGCAGCGTGTTGGTGAGCAGGTCGTCGGCGAGGCCGTGGGCGGCCTTGGCCAGCATGTCCGCCGTCGCGGGGGCCACCACCACGAGGTCGGCGTGCTGTCCGATGCGTACGTGCGGGACCTCGTGGACGTCCGACCAGACCTCGGTGGAGACGGGGTGGCCCGAGAGCGCGGACCAGGTGGCGGCGCCGACGAAGTGCAGGGCGGACGCGGTGGGCACGACCCGTACGTCGTGGCCCGACTCCGTCAGCCGTCGCAGCAGCTCACAGGCCTTGTAGGCGGCGATGCCACCGCTGACCCCCAGGACGACCCTCGGCTTGTCCACCGTCTCTCCCCGCACTAGGAAACGTACGACTCCATGACACACCACAGGCCCGGCGGTCGCGCCGCCGGGCCCGGGATGAGGAGGTGAACGACTACTGGGCGGGGCCCTCGACGGCCTCGGACGTCAGCAGTCCCGCGTTGATCTCGCGCAGGGCGATCGACAGCGGCTTCTCGTGGACGTGGGTGTCGACGAGCGGACCGACGTACTCGAGGAGGCCCTCGCCGAGCTGCGAGTAGTACGCGTTGATCTGGCGGGCACGCTTGGCCGCGTAGATCACCAGGCTGTACTTCGAGTCGGTGGCCTCGAGAAGCTCGTCGATCGGAGGGTTGATGATGCCCTCGGGAGCGGTGATGGAAGAGGACACGCTCTGCCTTCCGAATGGTGGAAAAAGACCTGAAAGATCAAACAACTTCCACCAAGGCTAGCAGCTCACGCGCCACGTCCTCGACGGAGGTGTTGACCAGGGTGACATCGAACTCCGGCTCGGCCGCCAGTTCGATCTTCGCCGCCGCGAGGCGACGCTCGATCACCTCGGGGGATTCGGTGCCACGACCGGTGAGCCGGCGGACCAGCTCCTCCCACGAGGGCGGGGCCAGGAAGACGAGCAGCGCATCGGGCATCGACTCGCGCACCTGGCGCGCACCCTGGAGGTCGATCTCCAGGAGGACGGGCACACCCGACTCCAGGTGCTCCAGGACGGCGGCGCGCGGGGTCCCGTAGCGGTTGCCCGCGAACTCGGCCCACTCCAGCAGTTCGCCGTTGGCGATCAGCTTGTCCATCTCCTCGTCGGAGACGAAGAAGTAGTGCACCCCGTGCTTCTCACCGGGGCGGGGCTTGCGGGTCGTCGCCGACACCGAGAGCCAGACCTCGGGGTGTTCCTTGCGCATATGAGCGACGACCGTGCTCTTGCCGACCCCTGAGGGGCCGGAGAGCACGGTCAGCCGCGGACGTTCACTCATGCAGCGATTATTCCAGCAATCCCGGGGTGCCCAGGACTCAGGCGCCGGAACCGCCGAACTCGCGCTCCAAAGAGGCGATCTGGTTCGAGCCGAGACCGCGAACGCGGCGGCTCTCGGAGATCCCGAGTCGCTCCATGATCTGCTTGGCGCGGACCTTGCCCACGCCCGGCAGGGACTCCAGAAGGGCGGAGACCTTCATCTTGCCGACGACGTCGTTCTCCTGGCCCTGCTTGATGACCTCATGGAGAGAAGCACCGGAGTGCTTGAGTCGATTCTTGACCTCGGCCCGCTCCCGGCGAGCCGCGGCGGCCTTTTCGAGCGCGGCTGCGCGCTGTTCAGGGGTAAGGGGCGGAAGAGCCACGCCTACGTCACCTCGGATGTCGAACTGTCGGATACGGACCGGTGAGGAACCTGTTCGCCCCACACCTGGGGAGGTACGAGCAACACGCTTGCCCGTTCTCTCGACGGAGACTAGCGGGCAAGTGCGCCAGAGTCAGCGAGAACAGCGGAAAAGTCCTGGTCAGCCTCCCTGGAGCCCGACATTTCCGACATAACTCCCCGGATTTGAGAATGTATTCAGACTCGGGGCGCCCGGAAGACCCTCGCCGAGGCCGTTCCGGAGTGTCGTGAAGGGCTCAGGCGGCGGTCACGGCGGCCCTGATCTCCTCCGCGAAGCGGTCCGCGGAGGAACGCAGCGCGACCACGTCCGGACCGAACCGCAGGACGCCCCGGCTCACGTTCGGGACGACGTTGCGCACCGCGGGGCCGAAGACGCCCGCCAGATCGGCCGCCGTCGCTCCCTGGGCGCCGATACCGGGCGCGAGGAGCGGACCGTTGATGTCGAGGTCGTAGGAGGACAGATCGCCCAGCGTGGCGCCGACGACCGCGCCGAAGGAGCCGAGCGGCGCCTCGCCCGCGTTCTCGACGGCCAGGTGCGCGAGCATCGTCGCCCCGACGTTCCGGCCGTCCTCGCGCAGGGCGTGCTGGACCTCGCCGCCCTCCGGGTTGGAGGTGAGCGCGAGGACGAAGAGCCCGGCCCCGCTCTCGCGCGCCAGCTCGACCGCGGGCCGCAGCGAGCCGTAGCCGAGGAAGGGCGACACGGTCAGCGCGTCCGAGAAGAGGGGCGCGTCCTTGCGCAGGAAGGTCTCGGCGTACGCGGCCATGGTCGAGCCGATGTCGCCGCGCTTGGCGTCCATCACGACCAGCGCCCCGGCCGCGCGGGCCTCCTCGACCGACTTCTCCAGGACGGCGATCCCGCGCGAGCCGAACC
Organism: Streptomyces sp. M41(2017); assembly: GCF_002078175.1. Lineage (GTDB taxonomy): Bacteria > Actinomycetota > Actinomycetes > Streptomycetales > Streptomycetaceae > Streptomyces. The sequence goes on from NZ_MWFK01000002.1 coordinate 1,735,338, forward strand.
GCTCGAAGAAGGCGCTCTGCGGCTTGAGGACGGCGACCCGGTCGGCGAGCGCCTCGACGACCGTGCGGCTGAAGCGCTCCAGGCCCGCGATGTCGTCGGCCAGGCCCCAGTCGGCGAGGAGGGAGGCGTGCGGGTCGATGCCCACGCACAGCGGGCCCCGCTCGTCCATGGCGCGGCGCAGGCGGGCGCCGAAGGGTTCCAGGCTCATACGGACTTCCTCACGTCGGCGCCGACCGCGTCGGCGAGGGTGGCGTACGGGCTCGTCCGCAGACGGGCGGCGAGCCCCTTGTGGAGGGCGCGGGCCCAGAAGGGCCCCTCGTAGATGAAGGCGCTGTAGCCCTGCACCAGCGTGGCGCCGGCCAGGATGCGCTGCCAGGCGTCCTCGGCGTTCTCGATGCCGCCGACGCCCACCAGGGTGATGCGGTCGCCCACGCGCGCGTAGAGGCGGCGGAGCACCTCCAGCGAGCGCGCCTTGAGCGGCGCGCCCGACAGTCCGCCGGTCTCCCCCACCAGCGCCGGGTCGGACGACAGGCCGAGGCCCTCGCGCGCGATGGTGGTGTTCGTCGCGATGATCCCGTCGAGGCCGAGTTCCACGGCGAGGTCGGCGACCGCGTCGACGTCCTCGTCGGCGAGGTCGGGGGCGATCTTGACCAGGAGCGGGACGCGCCGGCCGGTGACCGAGCGGTCCGCGGCCTCGCGCACCGCGCTCAGCAGCGGGCGCAGCGCCTCGGTGGCCTGGAGGTTGCGCAGGCCGGGCGTGTTCGGGGAGGACACGTTGACGACGAGGTAGTCGGCGTGCCGGGCGAGCCGCTCGGTGGACTTCACGTAGTCGCCGGCGGCCTCCTCCTCGGGGACGACCTTGGTCTTGCCGATGTTGACGCCCACCACGGTCCTGAAGACGGGTGTGCGGGCCGCCAGGCGCTCGGCGACGGCCGCGGAGCCCTCGTTGTTGAAGCCCATGCGGTTGATCAGCGCACGGTCCTGGACGAGGCGGAACAGGCGCTGCTTGGGGTTGCCGGGCTGCGGCTCCCCGGTGACGGTGCCGATCTCGATGTGGTCGAAGCCGAGCATGGCCATGCCGTCGATGGCCACGGCGTTCTTGTCGAACCCGGCGGCGAGTCCGAAGGGGCCGTGCATCCGCAGTCCGAACGCCTCGGTGCGCAGTTCCTTGTGGCGGGGGGCGAGCGCGGCGGCGACGAAGGTGCGCAGGACGGGGACGCGGGCGGTGAGCCGGATCCAGCGGAAGGCGAGGTGGTGGGCCTGCTCCGGGTCCATCCGCTTGAAGACGAGGTGGAAGAAGGGCTTGTACATGATCGTGTCCTCGGAAGAGCCCGATGCGGGCCTCGGGCGGTCTGGGGGCCTCATGAAGAGGGGGACACCGTTCCCGGTGTCCCCCTCTGGGCCGCTAGTCGCGCGCGGCGGTCAGATGCTCGGCGTGTTCCTGGAGCGAGCGCACGCCCACGTCTCCGTGGTTGAGCGCGTCGATGCCCTGGACGGCCGCGGCGAGCGCCTGCACGGTCGTCAGGCACGGGACGGCCCGGGCGACGGCCGCGGTGCGGATCTCGTAGCCGTCGAGGCGGCCGCCGGTGCCGTACGGCGTGTTGACGATGAGGTCGACCTCGCCGTCGTGGATGAGCTGGACGATGGTCTTCTCGCCGTTCGGGCCGGTGCCCTCGCTCTGCTTGCGCACGACGACGGCGTTGATGCCGTTGCGCTTGAGCACCTCGGCCGTGCCGGACGTGGCGAGCAGCTCGAAGCCGTGGGCGACGAGTTCACGCGCAGGGAAGATCATCGAGCGCTTGTCCCGGTTCGCGACCGAGATGAAGGCGCGGCCCTTGGTCGGCAGCGGACCGTAGGCCCCGGCCTGGGACTTGGCGTAGGCGGTGCCGAACACCGAGTCGATGCCCATGACTTCACCGGTGGAGCGCATCTCCGGGCCGAGCACCGTGTCGACGCCGCGGCCGTGGATGTCGCGGAAGCGCGACCACGGCATGACGGCCTCCTTGACGGAGATCGGCGCGTCGAGCGGCAGGGTGCCGCCGTCGCCCTCGGCCGGGAGCAGGCCCTCGGCGCGCAGTTCGGCGACGGTCGCGCCCAGCGAGATGCGGGCGGCGGCCTTCGCGAGCGGCACCGCGGTCGCCTTCGAGGTGAAGGGGACGGTGCGCGACGCGCGCGGGTTGGCCTCCAGGACGTAGAGGATGTCACCGGCCATCGCGAACTGGATGTTGATCAGGCCGCGGACGCCGACACCCTTGGCGATGGCCTCCGTCGAGGCGCGCAGCCGCTTGATGTCGAACCCGCCGAGGGTGATCGGCGGGAGCGCGCACGCCGAGTCGCCGGAGTGGATGCCGGCCTCCTCGATGTGCTCCATGACGCCGCCGAGGTACAGCTCCTCGCCGTCGTACAGCGCGTCGACGTCGATCTCGATCGCGTCGTCGAGGAACCGGTCGACGAGGACCGGCCGGGAGGGGCTGATCTCGGTCGACTCGGCGATGTACGAGGAGAGCCGCGTCTCGTCGTACACGATCTCCATGCCGCGGCCGCCGAGGACGTACGACGGGCGGACGAGGACCGGGTAGCCGATCTCGTCGGCGATGGCCTTGGCCTGGGTGAAGGTGGTGGCGGTGCCGTGCTTGGGCGCGGGGAGCCCCGCCTCCGCGAGGACCTGGCCGAAGGCGCCGCGGTCCTCGGCGGCGTGGATCGCCTCGGGCGAGGTGCCCACGACCGGCACGCCGTTGTCCTTGAGTGCCTGCGCGAGACCGAGCGGGGTCTGACCGCCGAGCTGCACGATCACCCCGGCGACGGGCCCGGCCAGCGTCTCGGCGTGCACGATCTCCAGCACGTCCTCGAGCGTCAGCGGCTCGAAGTACAGGCGGTCGGAGGTGTCGTAGTCCGTGGAGACGGTCTCGGGGTTGCAGTTGACCATCACGGTCTCGTACCCCGCGTCGCTGAGCGCGAAGGAGGCGTGGACGCAGGAGTAGTCGAACTCGATGCCCTGGCCGATGCGGTTGGGGCCGGAGCCGAGGATGATCACCGCGGGCTTCTCGCGGGGCGCCACCTCGCTCTCCTCGTCGTAGGAGGAGTAGAAGTACGGCGTCTTCGCGGCGAACTCGGCGGCACAGGTGTCGACCGTCTTGTAGACCGGGCGCACACCGAGCGCGTGCCGGACCTCGCGCACGACGTCCTCGCGCAGGCCGCGGATCTCGGCGATCTGCGTGTCGGAGAAGCCGTGCCGCTTGGCCTCGGCGAGCAGCTCGGGGTCGAGCTTGTCGGCGGCGGCCAGCTCGTCCGCGATCTCCTTGATCAGGAACATCTGGTCGACGAACCACGGGTCGATCTTCGTGGACTCGAAGACCTCCTCGGGGGTGGCGCCGGCCCGGATGGCCTGCATGACGGAGTTGATGCGGCCGTCGGTGGGCCGGACGGCCTCGCGCAGCAGCTCGGCCTTGTCTCCGGGCTCGCCGACGAAGGTGAACTGGCTGCCCTTCTTCTCCAGCGAGCGCAGTGCCTTCTGGAGGGCCTCGGTGAAGTTGCGGCCGATCGCCATGGCCTCGCCGACCGACTTCATGGTGGTCGTGAGGGTGGAGTCGGCGGACGGGAACTTCTCGAAGGCGAAGCGGGGCGCCTTCACGACGACGTAGTCGAGGGTCGGCTCGAAGGACGCCGGGGTCTTCTCGGTGATGTCGTTCGGGATCTCGTCGAGCGTGTAGCCGACGGCCAGCTTGGCGGCGATCTTGGCGATCGGGAAGCCGGTGGCCTTGGAGGCGAGCGCCGAGGAACGTGAGACGCGCGGGTTCATCTCGATGACGATGATGCGGCCGTCCTCGGGGTTGACCGCGAACTGGATGTTGCAGCCGCCGGTGTCGACGCCGACCTCGCGGATGATCGCGATGCCGATGTCGCGCAGCCGCTGGTACTCGCGGTCGGTGAGCGTCATCGCCGGGGCGACGGTGATCGAGTCACCGGTGTGGACGCCCATGGGGTCGAAGTTCTCGATGGAGCAGACGACCACGACGTTGTCGTTCTTGTCGCGCATCAGCTCCAGCTCGTACTCCTTCCAGCCGAGGATGGACTCCTCCAGGAGCACCTCGGTGGTCGGGGAGAGCGTCAGGCCCTGGCCGGCGATGCGGCGCAGCTCCTCCTCGTCGTGGGCGAAGCCGGAGCCGGCGCCGCCCATGGTGAAGGAGGGGCGGACGACGACGGGGTAGCCGCCGAGCGTGTCCACACCCGCGATCACGTCGTCCATGGTGTGGCAGATCACGGACCGGGCGGACTCGCCGTGGCCGATCTTCTCGCGGACGGCCTCGACGACTCCCTTGAAGAGGTCGCGGTCCTCGCCCTTGTTGATGGCCTCGACGTTGGCGCCGATCAGCTCGACGCCGTACTTCTCCAGCACACCCTGCTCGTGCATGGAGATCGCGGTGTTGAGGGCCGTCTGGCCGCCGAGGGTCGGCAGCAGGACGTCCGGGCGCTCCTTGGCGATGATCTTCTCGACGAACTCGGGGGTGATCGGCTCGACGTACGTGGCGTCGGCGATCTCCGGGTCGGTCATGATCGTCGCGGGGTTGGAGTTGACGAGGATGACCCGCAGGCCCTCCGCCCGCAGGACGCGGCACGCCTGGGTGCCGGAGTAGTCGAACTCGGCGGCCTGGCCGATGACGATCGGGCCGGAGCCGATGACCAGGACGGACTGGATATCGGTGCGCTTAGGCACGCTGGCCCTCCATCAGAGAAACGAAGCGGTCGAACAGGTAGGCGGCGTCGTGCGGTCCTGCCGCCGCTTCGGGGTGGTACTGGACGCTGAAGGCCGGCTGGTCGAGCAGCTGGAGACCCTCCACCACGTCGTCGTTGAGGCAGACGTGGGAGACCTCGGCGCGGCCGTAGGGGGTCTCGGAGACCTTGTCGAGCGGGGCGTCGACGGCGAAGCCGTGGTTGTGCGCGGTGACCTCGACCTTGTCGGTCGTACGGTCCTGCACCGGCTGGTTGATGCCGCGGTGGCCGTACTTCAGCTTGTAGGTGCCGAAGCCGAGGGCGCGGCCGAGGATCTGGTTGCCGAAGCAGATGCCGAAGAGCGGCGTCTTGCGGGCCAGGACCTCCCGCATGACGGAGACGGGTCCGTCGGCGGTCGCCGGGTCGCCGGGGCCGTTGGAGAAGAAGACGCCGTCCGGGTTCACGGCGTAGACGTCCTCGGCGGTGGCGGTCGCGGGCAGCACGTGCACCTCGATGCCGCGCTCGGCCATCCGGTGCGGGGTCATGCCCTTGATGCCCAGGTCGACTGCGGCGACGGTGAACTTCTTCTCACCGATCGCGGGGACGACGTAGGTCTCCTTGGTGGCGACCTCGGCGGCGAGGTTCGCGCCCTTCATCTCGGGCGCCTGGCGGACCTCGGCCAGCATGGTGCCCTCGTCGGGCAGCGCGTTGCCGGAGAAGATGCCGACGCGCATGGCGCCGCGCTCACGGAGGTGGCGGGTGAGGGCGCGGGTGTCGATGCCGCTGATGCCGACGACGCCCTGCGTGCGCAGTTCCTCGTCGAGGGAGCGGCGGGAGCGCCAGTTGGACGGGACGCGCGCGGGGTCGCGGACGACGTAGCCGGCGACCCAGATCCGCTGCGACTCGGGGTCCTCGTCGTTCACGCCGGTGTTGCCGACGTGCGGGGCGGTCATCACGACGACCTGGCGGTGGTAGGACGGGTCGGTGAGGGTCTCCTGGTAGCCGGTCATGCCGGTGGAGAACACCGCTTCGCCGAAGGTCTCCCCCACGGCCCCGTAGGAGCGGCCGTGGAAGACCCGGCCGTCCTCCAGGACGAGTACGGCGGGAAGCGCCTTTTTCCTCTGCGAGGCGTTCCCCTGGGTGGAGGTCGTCATCGTGCGCCTTCCGTTTCCGTCGTCTTGATCATGTTGTTCAGGGTCTCGACCCAGGCCGCGTGCTCGTCCGCGCGGTCCGAGCGGAAGCCGGAGTCGAGCAGCCGGTCGCCGTGCTGCCAGGTGACGACGAGCAGTCCGCCCTCGGTGAGGACCTTGCCCGCGATGCCCTTGTCGAGCCGGGCCTCACGCAGTTGCCCGGCCGGGACGAAGAAGTCGCGCGCACCGGGGCGTACGACGTCCAGTCCCGCGTCCGTCAGCGTGAGCTCGGCCCGGCTGCGGGTGCCGAGGCCGTGCGCCACGATCCGGTCGAGCCACTGCCCGGCGGTGGTGGAGCCGTGGTAGCGACCGCTCATGCCCAGTCTCACCGGGCCGGTGTCTTCCGGCGCGGTGAGGAGCTCGGGCAGGTCGCCCTGGAGGGTGCCGCGCCACTTCCAGCCCTCGCGCATCAGCCAGTAGACGAGCGCGATGAAGAGGACGATGCCGACGAGCCAGCCGATACGGGCGGCCCAGTCGGTCACTTCCGCCGACTTCTGTTCGGCGGCCAGGGGGAGGAGAGGTGTCACGCGAGCTTCCCGTCGACGAGGGTGGCCTTGCCCCGCAGCCAGGTGTGGGTGACCCTGCCCGGCAGCTCGCGGCCCTCGTAGGGGGTGTTGCGGCTGCGCGAGGCGAAGCCCGCGGGGTCCACGTCCCCACGGTATGCGGTGTCGACCAGCGTGAGGTTGGCGGGCTCACCCTCCGAGACGGGGCGTCCGTGGCCGGTGGCCCCGCCGATCCGCGCGGGCTTGGCGGACATGCGGTCGGCGACGCCGGCCCAGTCGAGCAGGCCGGTCTCGACCATCGTCTGCTGGACGACGGACAGCGCCGTCTCCAGGCCGACCATGCCCATGGCGGCGGCGGCCCACTCGCAGTCCTTGTCCTCGTGCGGGTGCGGCGCGTGGTCGGTGGCGACGATGTCGATCGTTCCGTCGGCGAGCGCCTCGCGCAGCGCCATGACGTCCTTCTCGGTACGCAGCGGGGGGTTGACCTTGAAGACCGGGTTGTAGGTGCGCACCAGCTCGTCGGTGAGCAGGAGGTGGTGCGGGGTGACCTCGGCGGTGACGTCGATGCCGCGGGACTTGGCCCAGCGGACGATCTCGACGGATCCGGCGGTCGACAGGTGGCAGATGTGGACGCGGGAGCCGACGTGCTCGGCGAGCAGGACGTCGCGGGCGATGATCGACTCCTCGGCCACCGCGGGCCAGCCGCCGAGACCCAGCTCGGCGGAGACGACGCCCTCGTTCATCTGGGCGCCCTCGGTGAGGCGGGGCTCCTGGGCGTGCTGGGCGACGACACCGCCGAAGGCCTTCACGTACTCCAGGGCGCGGCGCATGATGACCGCGTCGTCCACGCACTTGCCGTCGTCGGAGAAGATCGTGACGCCGGCGGCGGACTCGTGCATGGCGCCCAGCTCGGCGAGCTTCTTGCCCTCCAGGCCGACGGTGACGGCGCCGATGGGCTGCACGTCGCAGTAGCCGTGCTGCTGGCCGAGCCGGTAGACCTGCTCGACGACGCCGGCGGTGTCGGCGACGGGGAAGGTGTTGGCCATGGCGAACACGGCCGTGAAACCGCCGCTCGCCGCCGCGCGCGTGCCGGTCAGCACGGTCTCGGAGTCCTCGCGGCCGGGCTCGCGCAGGTGGGTGTGCAGGTCGACCAGGCCCGGCAGGAGCACCTTGCCGTCGGCCTCGACGACCTCGGCGCCCTCCGCCGGCAGTCCGGTGCCGACCGCGGCGATCGTGTCGCCGTCGATGAGGACGTCCTGCGGCTCGCCGCCGAGCACCTTCGCACCACGAATAAGGATCTTGCTCATGGTTCTTACTTCTCCTCGGTACGGGTGTGGGTGACGGCGGGCTCGTTGCCGCCCAGCAGCAGGTAGAGCACCGCCATGCGGATCGAGACGCCGTTGGCGACCTGCTCGACGACGGTGCAGCGGTCGGAGTCGGCGACCTCGGCGGTGATCTCCATGCCGCGGACCATCGGACCGGGGTGCATCACGATGGCGTGCTCGGGCATCTTCGCCATGCGCTCGCCGTCCAGGCCGTAGCGCCGCGAGTACTCGCGCTCGGTCGGGAAGAACGCGGCGTTCATCCGCTCGCGCTGGACGCGGAGCATCATCACCGCGTCGGACTTGGAGAGCGTGCTGTCGAGGTCGTAGGAGATCTCGCAGGGCCAGGACTCGACGCCGACCGGGACCAGCGTGGGCGGCGCGACGAGCGTGACCTCGGCGCCGAGGGTGTGCAGCAGGTCGACGTTCGAGCGGGCGACCCGGCTGTGCAGGACGTCACCGACGATCGTGATGCGCCGGCCGGCCAGGTCCTGGCCGATCCCGGCGTCCCGGCCGACCAGGCGGCGGCGCATGGTGAAGGCGTCGAGCAGGGCCTGCGTGGGGTGCTGGTGGGTGCCGTCGCCCGCGTTGATCACCGCGGCGTCGATCCATCCCGAGGTGGCGAGGCGGTAGGGGGCTCCGGAGGCGCCGTGCCGGATGACGACGGCGTCGACCCCCATGGCCTCCAGGGTCTGGGCGGTGTCCTTGAGGGACTCGCCCTTGGAGACGCTCGACCCCTTGGCGGTGAAGTTGATGACGTCGGCGGAGAGGCGCTTCTCGGCGGCCTCGAAGGAGATCCGGGTCCGGGTCGAGTCCTCGAAGAAGAGGTTGACGACGGTCCGGCCGCGCAGGGTCGGCAGTTTCTTGATCGGCCGGTCGGCGACCCGGGCCATCTCCTCGGCGGTGTCGAGGATCAGGACGGCGTCGTCGCGGGTGAGGTCGGCGGCCGAGATGAGATGACGCTGCATCTGTCAGGCTCCGTAGGGAAGTTCAGGGAGGATTCGGGCATGCGGGCGCGCGGGCGCGCACTGCGCGGCGTGGGCCGGAGTGCTACTGCTGCGCGTCCGGGGCGGTCCGCTTGGCACCGAGCAGCACGGTGTCGCGACCGTCCTCCTCGGCGAGCTGGACCTTGACCGTCTCCCGCAACGACGTGGGGAGGTTCTTGCCGACGTAGTCGGCGCGGATGGGCAGTTCGCGGTGGCCCCGGTCGACCAGGACCGCGAGCTGCACGGCGCGCGGGCGCCCGATGTCGTTCAGGGCGTCGAGCGCGGCGCGGATGGTGCGGCCGGAGAAGAGCACGTCGTCGACGAGGACGACGAGGCGGCCGTCGATGCCGTCACCGGGGATCTCGGTGCGGGCCAGCGCACGCGGCGGGTGCATGCGCAGGTCGTCGCGGTACATCGTGATGTCGAGGGAGCCGACGGGGATCTTGCGGTCGGTGATCTCCTCGAGCTTGTCGGCCAGCCGACGGGCGAGGAAGACGCCCCGGGTCGGGATGCCGAGGAGCACGACGTCGTCGGCGCCCTTGGCGCGCTCGACGATCTCGTGGGCGATGCGGGTCAGCACCCGGGCGATGTCGGGTGCCTCCAGAACGGGCCGCGCATCGGCTTCGTACTGCTGCTTGTCCTGCTCTGAGTCCATAGGAAACGGACCTCCTTCTCCGCCTCACGGGACGGATCATTAAAGGACGTCGGAATTGCGCCATCCACGGTACCAGCCCGGCAACGCGCCTGATCACCCCCCTTTGAGCCACCCCCGGTGACTCCTGCGCGGGGACCGGGTCCGACCCCTTCCGCTTGACGGGGGAGAGTAACGCTGCGTAACCTCACAGTGAGTCACCAGAGTCACCAGCCGCGCGGCGGAGCCGCACGTTGATACAGCGTCCGGGGAGCTATATGTCCAGCGAATACGCCAAACAGCTCGGGGCCAAGCTCCGCGCCATCCGCACCCAGCAGGGCCTTTCCCTCCACGGCGTCGAGGAGAAGTCCCAGGGACGCTGGAAGGCCGTCGTGGTCGGTTCGTACGAGCGCGGCGACCGCGCCGTGACCGTCCAGCGCCTCGCCGAGCTGGCCGATTTCTACGGGGTCCCGGTGCAGGAGCTGCTGCCCGGCACGACGCCCGGCGGTGCCGCCGAGCCGCCGCCGAAGCTGGTCCTCGACCTGGAGCGGCTGGCCCACGTGCCGGCCGAGAAGGCGGGCCCCCTCCAGCGGTACGCGGCGACGATCCAGTCGCAGCGCGGTGACTACAACGGCAAGGTGCTGTCGATCCGCCAGGACGACCTGCGCACGCTCGCCGTGATCTACGACCAGTCCCCCTCGGTCCTGACCGAGCAGCTGATCAGCTGGGGCGTCCTGGACGCCGACGCGCGCCGCGCGGTCGCCCACGACGAGGGCTGATCCCGCAGTACAGCGCAGCAGAAACGTGCCGCCGGGGTGGCCGGAACCTGATGGTTCCGGCCACCCCGGCGGCTTTCTGCGTCCTCGACGGCCTCAAAGGCACCAGAGGCACCACGAGAGGCGGGAGACCTCCTGCGCCCCCGAGGGCCCCGGGAGGAACGCCGGAGGGCCCACAGCGGTCGGCTGCGGGCCCTCCGGCGATGCCTACGTCCCCTGCGGGCCGTACGCGTCTGTCGTTCTCGCGCTGGTCGCGGCTAGTCCTCGTCGCGGCGCAGCGACGGCTTCAGCTCCTTGAAACGGCCGAGCAGGCCGTTCACGAACGAGGGCGACTCGTCCGTGGAGAACTCCTTGGCCAGCTGCACCGACTCGTCGAGCACCACGGCGTCGGGGGTCTCGTCGACCCAGATCAGCTCGTAGGCGCCGAGACGCAGGATGTTGCGGTCGACGACCGGCATCCGGTCCAGCGTCCAGCCGACGGCGTACTGCGCGATGAGGTCGTCGATCCGGCGCACCTTGGTGGCGTACCCCTCGACCAGCTGCATCGTGTACTCGCTGACCGGCGGCTGCCGGGTGTCGGACCGGGAGTGCCGGATCCAGTCCGCGAGGACCGTCAGGACGTCCACGCCGCGCTGGTCGCTCTCGAAGAGGATCTGGAAAGCGCGCTTGCGGGCCGTGTTGCGGGCAGCCACGGTTAGCTGTTCACCCGGCCGAGGTAGTCGCTCGAGCGGGTGTCGACCTTGATCTTCTCACCGGTGGTGATGAAGAGCGGGACCTGGATCTGGTGGCCGGTCTCCAGGGTGGCGGGCTTGGTGCCACCGGTGGAGCGGTCGCCCTGGACGCCGGGCTCGGTCTCCTGGATGACCAGCTCGACGGCGGCGGGAAGCTCGACGAAGAGCACCTCGCCCTCGTGCTGGGCGACGGTGGCGGTGAAGCCCTCGATCAGGAAGTTGGCGGCGTCGCCGACGGACTTGCGGTCGACCATGAGCTGGTCGTACGTGTCCATGTCCATGAAGACGAAGTACTCGCCGTCCATGTACGAGAACTGCATGTCGCGCTTGTCGATCGTGGCCGTCTCGACCTTGACGCCGGCGTTGAACGTCTTGTCGACGACCTTGCCGGAGAGCACGTTCTTCAGCTTGGTGCGCACGAAGGCCGGGCCCTTGCCGGGCTTGACGTGCTGGAACTCGACGACGGACCAGAGCTGGCCTCCGTCGAGCTTGAGCACCAGGCCGTTCTTGAGGTCGTTCGTGGAAGCCACGGTTGCGGAATCTCCTGGACTGACGTGGACGACCCCGGCGCAGGCGCACAGCTCGGAGAGCTAGAGCGCGAGCAGCTCCTTGGTCGTGATGGTGAGTAGCTCGGGTCCGCCGTCCGCCTCAGGGCGTACGACGAGCGTGTCATCGATCCGGACGCCGCCCCGTCCCGGGAGGTGGACCCCCGGTTCGACGGTGACCGGCACGCAAGCGTCCAGTTTACCCATGGCCGCGGGGGCAAGCTGCGGGTCCTCGTCGATTTCGAGCCCGACGCCGTGCCCGGTGAGGGAGGAGACGCCTTCCGTGTGTCCCGCGGAGTCGAGCACCTGACGGGCCGCGCGGTCCACGTCGCGGTAGGCGGCGCCGGGCAGCAGCGCCTCCCGTCCGGCGCGCTGAGCGGCGAAGACGAGGTCGTACAGCTCGATCTGCCAGTCGGCGGGCGAGGTCCCGATCACGAACGTACGGCCGACCTCACAGCGGTAGCCCCGGTAGGTCGCGCCGAGACAGACGGAGAGGAAGTCGCCCTCCTCCACCCGCCGGTCGGTGGGCCGGTGGCCCCGCCTGCCCGAATTCGGGCCGGTGCCGACCGAGGTCGCGAAGGCCGGGCCGTCCGCTCCGTGGTCGACGAGCCTGCGCTCCAGTTCCAGCGCGAGATGACGTTCCGTCCGGCCGACGAGGATGGATTCGAGGAGTTCACCGAGTGCCTGGTCGGCGATCTCCGCACCGATCCGCAGGGAGGAGATCTCCTCCTCGTCCTTGATGACACGCAGCTGCTCGACCGCGCCGCCCAGGTCCGCGAGGCGCAGCCGGGGTGCCACCGAGCCGAGGGCGCGGTGACGGGTCACGGTCAGGTGGTGCTCCTCGACGGCGAGGGACTCGGCGCCCTGTCCCGCGGCCATGCCGGCCGCGGCGACGGCCGGATCTCCGCCGGCCCGCGGCAGCACCCTGACGTCCACCGCCTCGTCCGGGCGTCCCTCGACGGCGTCACCGGTCGGCGGTCCGCCGCACAGCAGCACGTCCTCGCCGCGGCCGAGCAGCAGCAGGACGGAGCCGTGCGGGGCCGCGCCGGCGAGATACCTCACGTTGGCGGGGCGGGTCACCAGCGCGGTCGCGCTGCCGCTCGCCGCACAGCGCTCCCGGAGCCGCTCTCTGCGGGTCGCGTACACCTCTGACATGAGACCGAGCGTACGAGCGGCGGGCGGATGGCGCCGTTCCAGAGGGCCGGACGGGTCCGCCGGTGAGGCCGGACGGGTCCGTGGCGGGCGGGCCGGACGGTGTCGTACCCGGCGTCAGGGGTGCGTCACCACTGGGGCGGGCTGGCGATCGACCGGGCGAGGACGTCGTCCAGGACGCGGGCCGTGGCCGCCACGTCGAGCTGGGAGTTGTCGATGATGGGCAGGCCCGAGCCGTACCAGCCGGCCATCCGGCCGTGGATGCGGGCGACCTCCTCGTCGCTGAGGCGGCGGTTTCCCGAGCGCTCCGCGTTGCGCTCCAGGACGACCTCCAGGCCCGGCAGGAGCACGACCGGCAGCAGACCGGGGCCCACGTGCCGCTTCCATCCGCCGAGGCCGACGACGGGACGGTCCGGGAAGACCGCGTCGTCGAGGATGCAGGAGATGCCGTTGGCCAGGAAGTTCCGCGCGGCGAAGCCGCAGGTGCGGCGGGCCAGGCGGTACTGCGCCTCGGAGTGGTCGTTCCACCCCGTCTGCGGGTCGGCGAAGCCGGAGCGCACCCACTCGCGTACGTCGTCGAGGCTGATGTGGGCGGTGGGCACGCGGCGGTGGTCGGCCCAGTACTTGGCGACGCTGGTCTTGCCGGCGCCCGCGGGGCCGATGAGCAGCACCGCGAGGGTGGTGGCGGCCGGGTCGGGGGTGCCGGGCGCCGGCGGCGGGCTCGGCATGGCGACCGGGCCGCCCGGCGGCAGCTGGACGTGCCCGGTGGTCTCCGGCGGCGGCCCGGGGAGGTGCTGCGGGGGCGGCGCGGAGGGGTGCTGCGGAGGCGGCCCGGGCGCGTGGTGCGGCGCCATGGGGTGCTGCGGGGGTTGGGCGGGAGGGGCACCCGGAGGAACCGGTCCTCCGGCGAATCCGGGAGCGGGTGCCGGACCCGGCTGCCCCGGGTGATGTCCGGCCGGTGACCAGCTCGCGGCCGGTCCGTGCCCCGGCTGATGGGGCGGCGGCAGCGGAGCCCCCACTGCGTGCTGCATCCGGTGCCACTCCGTCTCGTACAGGCAATGGGCGCTGGCGGACGGGACATCGGTCCCGCCGCTACCGAACGGTACCTTCCCCGGCCGTCGTTGTGTGAACGGCCGGGGAACGTGCGAAGTGCCCGGTGGGGAGGGGCAGAACGGGTTGAGCAGGGTGTTCCCGGTGCATACGTGCGCCGGGCCGCCGCTGCTACTCGGCGACCTCGCCGTACGCGGCCAGGAGGACGGCCGGGTCGGGGCCCTCCAGGACGGTGGGCTTGGCGAGTCCGTCGAGGACGATGAAGCGCAGCAGGTCGCCGCGGGACTTCTTGTCGACCTTCATGTTCTCCAGGAGCTTCGGCCACTGGTCGTAGCGGTAGGTCAGCGGAAGACCGACGGACTCCAGGACCGCGCGGTGGCGGTCGGCGGTCGCGTCGTCCAACCGGCCCGCGAGACGGCCGAGTTCGGCGGCGAAGTGCATGCCGACGGAGACGGCCGCGCCGTGCCGCCACTTGTAGCGCTCGTTCTTCTCGATGGCGTGCGCGAGCGTGTGGCCGTAGTTGAGGATCTCGCGGAGCCCCGACTCCTTGAGGTCGCCGGAGACGACCTCCGCCTTGACCTTGATGGAACGCTCGATCAGCTCGGCGGTGTGCGGGCCCGCGGGCGTCCGTGCGGCCTCCGGGTCGGACTCGATGAGTTCGAGGATCGCCGGGTCGGCGATGAAGCCGGCCTTGATGACCTCGGCAAGTCCGGAGACGAAGTCGTTGACCGGCAGCGAGTCGAGCGCGGCCAGGTCGCAGAGGACGCCGGCGGGCGGGTGGAAAGCGCCGACGAGGTTCTTCCCCTCGGCGGTGTTGATGCCGGTCTTGCCGCCGACCGCCGCGTCGACCATGCCGAGCACGGTGGTGGGGACGGCGATCCAGCGCACCCCGCGCAGCCAGCTGGCGGCGACGAATCCGGCCAGGTCGGTGGTGGCTCCCCCGCCCACGCCGACGATCACGTCGGTGCGGGTGAAGCCGGACTGGCCGAGCGCCTTCCAGCAGTAGGCGGCGACCTCGACGGTCTTGGCCTCCTCGGCGTTCGGCACCTGGATGGCGATGGCCTCGTAGCCCTGGTCCGCGAGGTCGGCGCGGAGCGCCTCACCCGTCCCGGCGAGTGCCTCGGGGTGGACCACGGCGACCCGCTTGGCCTTCTCGCCGATCAACCCGGCCAGCTCGCCGAGGAGTTGACGGCCGACCAGGACCTCGTAGGGATCGGTGCCCGCGGTGCCACCGACCTGGATGCGGGTCACTGCCTCGCTCATGCTTCCTTCAACTCCAGTGCGTCGAGGACCGCTCGGGCGACCTCATCGGGGGTGCGGCCGTCGGTCGCCACGACCGCGCGGGCGACTTCGGTGTACAGGGGGCGGCGGGCTTCCATCAGCTCGCGCCACTGCCGGCGCGGGTTGACGGCGAGCAGTGGCCGGGCCGCGTTCAGGCCGGTGCGCTGGACCGCCTCCTCCACGTCCATGGAGAGGTAGACGACCTGGTGGCCGGCGAGCAGCGCGCGGGTGTCCTCGTCGAGGATCGAGCCGCCGCCGAGCGCGAGGACGCCGTCGTGTCCGGCGAGCGCGTCGTGCACGGCACGCTTCTCGATCGCGCGGAAGGCGGCCTCGCCCTCGTCGACGAAGATGTCGGCGATGGTGCGGCCCTGCGCGGTGACGATGTCGTCGTCCGTGTCCCGGTAGGCGCAGCCGAGCCGCTCGGCGACGAGCGCGCCCACCGTGGACTTGCCGACCCCCATGGGGCCGACGAGGACCAGTCGTGGGGCGGTCACCGGATGGCCAGGTTCTCGAGGTAGCCGGTCACGTTGCGGCGGGTCTCGGTGACGCTGTCGCCACCGAACTTCTCCGCCACGGCGTCGGCGAGGACGAGCGCGACCATGGCCTCGGCGACGATGCCGGCGGCCGGGACGGCACAGACGTCCGAGCGCTGGTGGTGGGCCTTGGCGGCCTCGCCGGTGGCGACGTCGATGGTGGCCAGCGCGCGCGGCACGGTGGCGATCGGCTTCATCGCGGCGCGGACGCGCAGCAGTTCGCCGGTGGTGAGGCCGCCCTCGGTGCCGCCGGAGCGGCCGGTGGAACGCCGGATGCCGTCCGCGGTGTGGACGATCTCGTCGTGCGCCTGCGAGCCGGGGACGCGGGCCAGGTCGAAGCCGTCGCCGACCTCGACGCCCTTGATCGCCTGGATGCCCATGAGCGCGGCCGCGAGCCGGGCGTCGAGGCGCCGGTCCCAGTGCACGTGCGAGCCGAGGCCCACCGGCACGCCGTACGCGAGCACCTCGACGACGCCGCCGAGGGTGTCGCCGTCCTTGTGGGCCTGGTCGATCTCCGCGACCATCGCCTTCGACGCGTCGGCGTCGAGGCAGCGCACCGGGTCGGCGTCGAGCTTCTCGACGTCGGAGGGCTTGGGCAGGACGCCGTAGGGCGCCTTGGCGGCGGCCAGCTCGACGACGTGGGAGACGATCTCGATCCCGGCCGTCTCCTTGAGGTACGAGCGGGCGACCGCGCCGAGCGCGACGCGGGCCGCGGTCTCGCGGGCGGAGGCGCGCTCCAGGATCGGCCGGGCCTCGTCGAAGCCGTACTTCTGCATGCCGGCGAGGTCGGCGTGGCCGGGCCGGGGGCGGGTCAGCGGGGCGTTGCGGGCGAGGTCGGCGAGGATCTCCGGGGCGACCGGGTCGGCCGCCATGACCTGCTCCCACTTGGGCCACTCGGTGTTGCCGACCATGACGGCGATCGGGGAGCCGAGGGTGAGTCCGTGCCGGACGCCACCGAGGAAGGTGACCTCGTCACGCTCGAACTTCATCCGGGCACCGCGTCCATAGCCGAGGCGCCGCCGGGCCAGGTGGTCCGCCACCATGTCCGTGGTGATCGGCACGCCGGCGGGAAGTCCCTCCAGCGTGGCCACGAGTGCGGGACCGTGGGACTCCCCCGCGGTCAGCCAGCGCAACCTGCTCAACGGTGCTCCTCATGCTCGCGCCCTGGTGCTGCTGCTGCGTACGCGCGTCCTCGCGTACGGCGACGGCGCGACCGGGTGCGCGGCCCTGGCCCGCCACCCCCGATCCTCCCACGTCCGACGGGGGGAACCGGCCGCAGGTCCATCAGGCGGACGCGGCCGGCCGGGGCGCGGCGGCTCCTGAGCGGCGCGCCGGGGCGGGCCCGGACGGTGTGCGGAGCGTCCTGTCGCCGGGCTCTAGCGGGCCGCGAGGGCGTGTTCGCCGGCCTTGCGCATGGCGTCGAGCGGGGCGGGGGCGCGCCCGGTCATCTGCTCCACCTGCAGCACCGCCTGGTGGACGAGCAGGTCGAGTCCGCCGACGACGGCACCGCCGTACGCCGACCAGCGGGCCGCGAGGTCCGTGGGCCACGGGTCGTAGAGCACGTCGAACAGGGTCGCCGGGCGTTCCGGGACGGCCCCGGCCAGGGCGTCCGTGGTGCCCGCCGGGGTCGTGGCGATCACCAGCGGTGCCCGCAGCGCCTCGGCGGCGTCCGCCCAGTCGGCGGTCCGCACCTCGACGCCGAGCCGCTCGCCCCACTGCCGCATCTCGGCGGCCCGCTCCGCGCTGCGGACGTAGGCGACGACCTCGCCGGTGCAGATCCGCGCGAGCGCGGCCAGAGCGGAGGAGGCCGTGGCCCCGGCACCGAGGATCGCGGCCGAGTCGACCTGCTCGATCCCGCGCTCGCGCAGCGCCGCGACCATCCCCGGGATGTCGGTGTTGTCCCCGGTGCGCCGCCCGTCCTCGGAGAACACCACGGTGTTGACGGCCTCGACGGAGGCGGCCGTCTCGGTGACCCCGTCGAGCAGCGGAAGGACGGCCCGCTTGAGCGGCATGGTCAGCGACAGCCCGGCCCACTCGGGGCCGAGCCCGTCGAAGAAGCCGGTCAGCGACTCCTCGTCGACCTCGAAACGGTCGTACGACCAGTCGGCGAGGCCCAGCTCCCGGTACGCGGCGCGGTGCAGCACCGGCGAGAGGGAGTGGGCGATCGGCGACCCGAGCACGGCGGCCCGGCGGGCATCAATTGCCCGAACTGTCATTGAACTTTTCCTTGAGCTTCTCGAAGTCGGCGTTCGTCTTGGCGAATTCGGTCTTGCTGTGACCGTCGGTCGCCACGAAATACATCCAGCCGTCGCTCGTCGGATTGAGCGTCGCTTTCAGGGCCTCGACGCCCGGATTGCCGATCGGGCCGGGCGGAAGTCCCCTCTGCGTGTACGTGTTGTACGGGTCCTTGTTGCTGTTGATCTCGGACTCGCTGATGTGGATGTTGCTCTGGCCCTTCAGATAATTGAAGGTCGAGTCGAACTGCAGCAATTGGTTCGTCTCGGTGTTGGTGGACTTGAGACGGTTGTAGACGACCTCGGCCATCTTCCGGTAGTCGTCGTGCGTCTTGCCCTCGGCCTCGACGAGACTGGCGACCGTGACGACCTGCAACGGGTCGGCGAGCTTGAGGGACTTCGCCTTCTCCGCGAGCCCCATGGCCGCGTAGTTGCTGGACGCCTGCTTCACCATGCCCTTGAGCACGCTCTCCGGCTTCATCCCCTTGGCCGCGGGGTAGGTGGCGGGCCAGAGGAATCCTTCGAGGGGATCCTTTATGTCCTTGTCGCTGTTCGCCCAGCTCGGCAGACCGAGGCTCTTGTAGTCCTTCTTCGCGACACCACTCGTCGTGCCCTTGGAGAGGCCGAGCTGTCTGTCGATCGACGCGTAGACCGTGGCGTTCCGGTTCCCCGGGGCGACGACCACGTTGTTCTGGCTCTTGGGGTCGAGCATCAATTCGACGGCACTCGCCGCGGACATGCCCTTGCGCAGCAGATAGGCGCCCGCCTGGATCTTCTGCCCCTGCGGATTCTCCTGTTGGGCGGAGACGAAGGCGTCCACGCTCTTGACGACCCCGAGCTCCTTGAGCTTCTGGCCGATCTCGTAGCCGCCGGCGCCCTTGTTGATCTCGACGGTCACCTGGCCCGAGCCGTCGCCCGCGTAGTCGGGGGCCGAGCCGAAACGGTTCTGGTAGTAGTGGTAGCCGAAGTAGCCGACACCGGCGAGGCCGCCGCCGAAGACCGCGACGACCACCAGGCACGCGCAGCCGCTGCGCCGCTTCTTGCCCTTGCCGCCGCCCCGGCCCTTGCGGTCGCCGCGGCCCCGGCGGCCCTTGGGGTCGTCATCGTCGTCGAGGTCGTCGTCATCGTCGCCGCCGGCGAAGAAGGCGTGCTCGCCCTGGTCGGGCCCCGGGTCCCAGTCCGTCTTCGGCTCGGGCTCGGCACGGCGCCGGGCGGGGGGCTCGGGCGGCGGGTAGGCCTCGGGGGTGTTGTAGAAGTCGGGCTGCTCGCCGGTGTACTGGCCCGCGTAGGGGTCGGTCGGGTCGGCGCCGTAGGTCACCTGGGGATGACCCCCGGTCTGCCATTCGCCCGACTCGTACTGCTGCCCGCCCTGACCGCCGTACTGCTGCTGCCCCTGATCGGGGTACTGCTGCTGGCCCTGGCCGTTGTAGTGCTGCTGCGCCTGGTCCGTGTACGGGGGGTGCCCCTGGCCGGGGTACTGCTGCTGCCCGTGGAACTGCTGCTGGCCCTGGTACTGCGGCTGCCCCTGGTCCTGGTACTGGCCGGGACCGCCCTGAGGCTGCTGGTACTGCTGCTGCCCTTGGCCGTACGCCTGCCCGCCGGTGCCCCAGTCGCCCTGCTGGGCCTGGTGCGGCTGGGCCTGCGGATAGTGCTGCGGCTGGCCGCCGTCGTAGGCGGACCGGCCGTCGGCGGCCTGTCCGCCCCATCCGCTGTCCCCGTACAACGGGTCCTCCGGATGCCACGGTTCGGAGCCTGGGCCCCGGCCATACTCAGTCATCGATCCCCTACGAGCCGCGAGCCGGCAGCTGCCGGCTCCAGTGGCTCGGCTCCCGTCCGCCTCTTTGCTGTGCGGGGGCTGTTCGAACACCACCGCATCGCGCGGAACGTTACCGTATCGCGATCACATGACCACTTCGACGCCCTCGCCGGGAGATTTACCTGACACCCGTTCGGATTCCAGGGCCTGCTGGAGAATGACGACGGCGGCCGCCTGGTCGATGACCGACCGGCCCTTCTTCGACTTCACGCCCGAGGCGCGCAAACCCTGACTGGCCGTCACCGTGGTCATCCGCTCGTCCACGAGCCGCACCGGAACGGGCGCGATCCCCCGCGCGAGCTCCTGGGTGAAGGCGCGGACCTTGACGGCGGCGGGCCCCTCGCCCCCCTTGAGGGAGCGAGGGAGACCGACGACGACCTCGATCGGCTCGTACTCCTCGACGAGCTGCTTCAGCCGGCGGTGGGCGGCCGGGACGTCACGTCCCGGGACCGTCTCCACCGGTGTCGCGAGGATCCCGTCGGGATCGCACGAGGCGACCCCGATCCGGGCGTCCCCGACGTCGATCGCGAGCCGTCGTCCTCTGCGCATCTCCACGGTCTTCTTACTTGGCCGTCTCGGCGACGAGGCGCTGGACCGCGGCGACGGCGTCGCCGACGGCGGCCGGGTTCTGGCCGCCGCCCTGGGCGACGTCCGGCTTGCCGCCGCCGCCACCGCCGAGGGTCTTGGCCGCGGCCCGCACCAGCTCGCCGGCCTTGAGCCCGCGCTCACGGGCGGCCTCGTTGGTGGCGATGACCGTCAGCGGCTTGCCGCCGGCCACGGTGAACAGGGCCACGACGGCGGCCCGTCCGCCCTGGATGCGGCCGCGCACGTCGAGCACCAGCTTGCGCAGGTCGTCGGCGCCGGTGCCGTCCGGTACCTGGCCGGTGACCAGGGCGACGCCGTTGACGTCCTGGGCGGACTCGACGAGACCGGCGGCGGCCTGGAGGACCTTCTCCGCGCGGAACTTCTCGATCTCCTTCTCGGCGTCCTTCAGCTTGCCGAGCATGGCGGACACCTTCTCCGGAAGCTCCTCGGCGCGGCCCTTGACCAGTTCCTGGAGCTGGGCGACGACCGTGTGCTCACGGGCGAGGAAGTTGTACGCGTCGACGCCGACGAGGGCCTCGATGCGGCGCACGCCGGAGCCGATGGACGACTCACCGAGCAGCTTGACCAGGCCGAGCTGCGCGGTGTTGTGCACGTGCGTGCCGCCGCACAGCTCCTTGGAGAAGTCGCCGATGGTCACGACGCGGACGCGCTCGCCGTACTTCTCGCCGAACTCGGCGATGGCGCCCTGCTTCTTGGCCTCGTCGATGCTCATGACCTCGGCCTCGACGTCCAGGTCGCGGGCGAGCACCTCGTTGATCTGCTGCTCGACGTCGGTCATGACGGCCGTGGGGACGGCCGACGGGGAACCGAAGTCGAAGCGGAAGCGGCCGGGCTGGTTCTCGGAGCCGGCCTGGGCGGCCGTCGGGCCCAGCGCGTCCCGCAGCGCCTGGTGCGTGAGGTGGGTCGCCGAGTGGGCGCGGGCGATGGCGGTGCGGCGGCGCACGTCGATGACGGCCTGGGCCTTGGCGCCGACGGTGGCCTCGCCGACCTGCACGACGCCCTTGTGGACGTACACACCGGGAACGGGCTTCTGGCAGTCGCGGATCTCGATGATCGCGCCGGACTCGACCCGGATGCGGCCGGTGTCGCCGATCTGGCCGCCGCCCTCGGCGTAGAAGGGGGTCCGGTCGAGGACGATCTCGACCTCGTCGCCCTCGGTGGCGGCCGGGGAGGAGACGCCGTCGACCAGGATGCCGACGATGGTCGACTCGCCCTCGGTGCGGTCGTACCCGATGAAGTCCGTCTCGCCGGCGGCGTCCGCGATCTGGCGGTAGGCGCCGAGGTCGGCGTGACCGGTCTTCTTGGCGCGGGCGTCGGCCTTGGCCTTGTCCCGCTGCTCCTTCATCAGGCGGCGGAACCCGTCCTCGTCCACCGAGAGGCCCTGTTCGGCGGCCATCTCCAGGGTGAGGTCGATGGGGAAGCCCCAGGTGTCGTGGAGCAGGAACGCCTTGTCGCCGGCGAGGACCGTGCCGCCGGACTCCTTGGTGTCGGAGATCGCGGTGTCGAGGATGTTCGTGCCGGCCTTCAGCGTCTTGACGAAGGCGGCCTCCTCGGCGAGGGCCACGGTCTCGATGCGCTGCCGGTCGCTGACCAGCTCGGGGTACTGCTGGCCCATCATCTCGATCACGACGTCGACGAGGTCCTTGACGACGAGACCCGTGGCACCGAGCAGGCGCATGTTGCGGATGGCGCGGCGCATGATGCGGCGCAGCACGTAGCCGCGGCCCTCGTTGCCGGGGCTCACGCCGTCGCCGATGAGCATGACGGAGGTGCGCATGTGGTCGGTGACCACGCGCAGCGAGACGTCGGAGTCGGGGGCCGCCCCGTACTCGACACCGGTCAGCTCGGTGGCCTTCTTGATGACCGCCATGGAGGTGTCGATCTCGTACAGGTTCTGCACGTCCTGCAGGATCATCGCGAGACGTTCCAGGCCGAGGCCGGTGTCGATGTTCTTGCTGGGCAGCTCGCCGAGGATCTCGAAGTCCTCCTTCGAGATGCCCTCGCCGCGCTCGTACTGCATGAAGACCAGGTTCCAGATCTCCACATAGCGCTCGTCGTTGACGGCCGGGCCGCCCTCGACACCGAACTCGGGGCCGCGGTCGTAGTTGATCTCGGAGCACGGGCCGCAGGGTCCGGGGACGCCCATGGACCAGTAGTTGTCCTTCTTGCCGAGGCGCTGGATGCGCTCGGCCGGGACGCCGATCTTGTCGCGCCAGATGGCCTCGGCCTCGTCGTCCTCCAGGTAGACCGTGATCCACAGGCGCTCGGGGTCGAGCCCGTAACCACCCTTGTCCCGGGGCAGCGTGAGCAGCTCCCAGGCGTAGGTGATGGCGCCTTCCTTGAAGTAGTCGCCGAAGGAGAAGTTGCCGCACATCTGGAAGAACGTGCCGTGCCGGGTGGTCTTGCCGACCTCTTCGATGTCGGGCGTGCGCACGCACTTCTGCACGCTGGTGGCGCGCGACCACGGCGGCTTGACCTCACCGAGGAAGTACGGCTTGAAGGGGACCATGCCGGCGGGGACCAGGAGCAGAGTCGGGTCGTCCGCGATGAGCGACGCCGAAGGGACGACGGTGTGACCGCGCTCCTCGTAGAAGCTCAACCAGCGGCGGCGGATTTCAGCCGACTCCATCAGTGGTCCTCATTCCGGTTGTACGTGTACGTCGTGTTCTCGATGTACTTGATCTGCTTGTCGATGCCGGGCTGCCCGGCTTCGCCGATCGCGGCGATCCTGCGCTGCGTGGGGAGTTCGGGGTCGGTGCGGCCGTTCAGGCCGAGCACCTCGCCGAGTTCGGCCTCCCGCTGGGCCATCCCGTCCCGGACGTCGAGGGCGAAGTCCTTGAGGCGGTGACCCGCGTCGATCGCCTTGTTGGCGGCCTGCGCCGCGAGGCTCTCGGGGGTCAGCGCCCGGATCTTGCGGTTGACCTTGGTGGTGGCCCATACACCCGCGGCTGCGCCTGCGGTGAACCAGAACGTACGGCGGAACATCGCTGCGTCAGTCCTTCTTCCGCTTTCCCCGCCGCGACGACGGGACGGTGCGACCCACGATCACGGTTCGCCGGGACGCCTTGTGGGGCTCGTTCTCTCGACGGCCTCCGATGGCCCGGCGCACGCCGTAACCGAACGCCGCGACCTTGACCAGGGGGCCGCCGAAGGTGGAGGCGACGGTCGTCGACAGGGCCGACGCGTTCGACGTGACCTCCTGGACGTCCGACGCGATGGCGTCGACGCGGTCGATCTGGGTCTGCGCGGAGCGCACGGCCGCCGACGCGTCCGCCAGGAGCGGGACGGCCTGTTCAGTCACGTCCGCCACGAGCTTGGTGGTCGCCCGGAGCGTCTGGGCCAGCCTCGCCAGCGCGACGGCGAGGAAGGACACCAGGATCGCCCAGAACACGGCCACCAGGATCCCGGCCACCTCACCACCGGTCACTGTTGCACCCGCTCCCTGACTGCGTGCCTGATCATCGAAAAGTCGTCACCCGAGCCTATCGCGCCGACGCCGCGGCTCCGTACCGCATTACCGGCTGCCGCACCCGGAGTTGCGCGAAGCGATTGTACGGAGTGCTCACAGGTCAGTACGCTCCGTATCCCATGCAGCGTTCTCAGCCCGCCCGGCGCTCCGCTCCCGCGACATCCGGCAATCTGCCCCTGGAACTCGACGCGTTCGTGGGGCGTTCGGCCGAACTGGCGCGGCTGGCCGAGCTGCTGGAAACGGTCAGGCTGGTCACGGTGACCGGGGTCGGTGGCGTCGGAAAGTCCCGTTTCGCGGTGCACGCGGCGGCGAGCGCGGAACGCCCGGACGCGGTGCACCGCGTGGATCTGTCCGCCGTGCACGATCCGGGACTCGTCGAGTACGCGGTACTGGAGGCCCTCGGCCTGACGGACCACACCGCGAAGCCACCGCGTCAGGTGCTGCTCGGCCATCTCGCCGACCGGCGCCTCCTGCTCGTGCTGGACGGCTTCGAGCACCTGGTGGAGGTGACCGCCTCGCTGGTGGCCGAGCTGCTGCGCAGAGCGCCGGAACTGCGGGTGCTGGCCGTGGGGCGCCGGCCGCTGGATCTCGCGGGCGAGCGGGTCTTCCCGCTGGCCCCGCTGGCCGAGGCGGAGGCGGCGGAGCTGTTCGTGGACCGGGCGGCGGCGCGGGTCCCCGGGTTCACGCTGGACGAGGGGAACCGGTCCGACGTCCGGGAGCTGTGCCGTCGCCTGGACGGGATCCCGCTGGCGGTGGAGCTGGCGGCCGGACGCCTCAGCGCCCTCTCCCCCGGTCAGTTGCTCGCGCGGCTGGAGGACCGGTTCCGGCTGCTGACCGGGGGCGGGCGGGACGCGCTGCCCCGGCATCAGACGCTGCGGACCGCGATCGGCTGGAGCCATGAGCTGTGCACCCCGGAGGAGCGCCTGCTGTGGTCGCGCCTGTCGGTGTTCGCCGGCCGGTTCGACCTGGAGGCCGCCGAGTACGTGTGCAGCGGGGACGGGCTGCACGCCGACGATGTCCTCGACGTACTGGACGCGCTGCTCGCGCAGTCCGTGCTGTCCCGCGAGGAGACGGCGGCCGGGGTGCGCTACCGGATGCTCGACACGGTCCGGGCGTACGGCGCCGAGTGGCTGGAGGCGACGGGGGACGCGGAGCGGCTGCGCCGCCGGCACCGCGACTGGTACATGGGGCTCGCCACCTGGTGCGAGCTCGACTGGTTCTCCCCGCGCCAGGGCGAGGTCGCGGCGCGGGTCGAGACGGAACTGCCGAATCTGCGCTGTGCGCTGGAGTTCTCGCTGACCGAGCCGGACGACGCCCATCTCGGCCAGTACCTGGCGGGCGCCCTCTGGTTCTACTGGGTGGGCTGCGGCCGGCTCTCCGAGGGCCGGCACTGGCTGGAGCGCAGTGTCGAACTGGACGGCGACCGGGACCAGTCGCGGCTGAAGGCCCTGTGGGTGCTCGGCTATGTGGCGGTCCTCCAGGGCGACTCGGTGCCCGCGCTGTCGGCGCTCCACGAATGCCGTGAGGAGGCGGAGCGCGCCGAGAACGCCGTGGCGATCGCGTACGCCGAGCACCGCACCGGCTGTCTGGCCCTGGTCACGGACGACATGACGCGCGCCGAGACGCTGCTGCGCTCGGCCCTCGACCGCTATCACGAGATCGGCGAGCTCAACAGCAACGTGCTGATGGGGCAGGTCGAACTGGCGATGGCGCTCGCCTTCCAGGGCGATCTGCCGGGCGCGGTGAAACTCTGCGAGGACGTCCGCAGGGTCTGCGAGGACCACGGAGAGCGCTGGGCGCTCGGGTACGCGCTCTACGTCCTGGCGTACGAGGCCCAGGCGGGCGGCGACCCCGGGCGCGCCCGGGACCTCCTGCGACGCGGGCTCGGTATCGCGCACGCCTTCCACGATCTGCTCGGCGCCGTCCTCGCGGTGGAGCTGCTCGCGCTGATCACGGTGGTGGAGGGCGATCCGGCCGAGGCCGCGCTGCTCCAGGGGGCCGCGTCGCGGATGTGGCCGTCGGTGGGCCTGCCGCTGTTCGGCTCGGCGTACTACAACGCGCCGCACGAGCGCTGCGCGTCGCTGGCCCGGCAGCTGCTGGGCGACGAGCGGTACGAGGCGTGCGTGCGGGAGGGGGAGCTGCTCGGGCAGGAGGCCGCCGTCGCCCGGGCGCTCGGCGGGGCGGGAACGCCGCCCCTCGGGGTGGTGCCGTCGCCGCGCAGACTGCCCCCGGACATGCGAAAGCCCGCCGTCTCCCCCACCGCGAAGGGCGGGGAGACGACGGGCTGACACTGACGCGCAGGTGGTGCCACGTCCGCCGGAAGAAGATCAGCGGGCGTAGTACTCGACGACGAGCTGCTCGTCGCAGATCACCGGGATCTCCTTGCGGTTCGGCTCGCGGTCCAGGCGGAACGCCAGGGCCGGGAGGTTCACCTGGAGGTAGCGCGGGGTCTCACCGTCGGGGGCGAACCCACCGGCACGGGCGACCTCGAACAGGGTCTTGCTGCGGCTGCGCTCGCGGACCATCACGACGTCGTCGGGACGGACACGGAACGACGGCTTGTCGACCTTGCCGCCGTTGACCTCGATGTGGCCGTGGACGACCATCTGGCGGGCCTGGTAGATCGTGCGGGCGATGCCCGAACGCAGCACCAGCGCGTCGAGACGGCGCTCGAGCTCGATGACCAGGGCCTCACCGGTCTTGCCCTGCGTCTTGGCGGCACGCTCGTAGGCGCGGACGAGCTGACGCTCGGACACGTCGTACTGCGCGCGCAGACGCTGCTTCTCCAGCAGACGGACCTTGTAGTCCGAGTTCTGCTTGCGGCCTCGGCCGTGCTCGCCCGGCGGGTAGGGGCGGGCCTCGAAGTACTTGACGGCCTTCGGGGTCAGCGCGATGCCGAGGGCACGCGACTTCTTGACCTTGGGGCGGGACTGGTTCGGCATGAACCAAACACCTCATGTTTCGGATGCGAATACGGCTTCACCAGGGTTAGGGGAGGTCGCAATCCGCAGCCCGGGAAACCCTTCCCGTCGACGTGAGGATCCACGTGGGCGGGGCGGGCAGCCGCTCCTGGGTCTGGGCACATACGTGCAGCACGCGAGTGACCCACCGACCGGTCCCGGAGATCCGGGTGGTGGTGGGTTGCCCGCGACACCTTCGACGGTGCGCGACGCTCCTGGAATCCCTCCATGACGGCAGGGGCTCCGGCTGAATGTCCCGTTCTGGTGGTGCCGACCGGAGCCGGACACGGGACGCAGCGCTTCGAGACATCGTACAGGGTGCTCAGGAGCGCCCTCGACCGAGGTGCTTCCTCGTCCACTCCACGGCGTCCGCGTAGCGCGCCTCGGATCCGTGGCGGGTCGGGGTGTAGTACTCCCGGTCCTTGAGCTCCTCCGGCGCGTACTGCTGGGCGGCGATGCCTTCGGGCAGGTCGTGCGGGTACACGTAGCCCTGGGCGTGGCCGAGCTTGGCCGCGCCCTTGTAGTGCCCGTCGCGCAGATGGGTCGGCACGGGTCCCGCGTGGCCCTTGCGGACGTCCTCCAGGGCGGCGCCGATGGCGGTCGTCGCCGCGTTGGACTTCGGGGCGAGGGCGAGGGCGATCGTCGCGTGGCTCAGGGTGAGCGCGGCCTCGGGGAAGCCGATCATCGCGACCGCCTGGGCGGCGGCGACGGCCGTCGGCAGCGCGTTCGGGTCGGCGAGGCCGATGTCCTCGCTGGCGGAGATCATCAGGCGGCGGGCGATGAAGCGGGGGTCCTCGCCGGCGTCGATCATCCGGGCGAGGTAGTGCAGGGCGGCGTCCACGTCGGAGCCGCGGATGGACTTGATGAGCGCGCTCGCCACGTCGTAGTGCTGGTCGCCGTCGCGGTCGTACGTCACGGCGGCGCGGTCGACCGTCTCCTCCAGGGTCTGGAGGGTGATCTCCGGCTCGCCCTTGTCGAGAGCCGCGCCGGCGGCGGCCTCCAGCGCGGTCAGGGCCCGGCGGGCGTCTCCGCCGGCGATCCGCAGCAGGTGCTCCTCGGTGTCCTCGGGGAGGCCGACGGCGCCCTTGAGGCCGCGCTCGTCATCAAGGGCCCGGCGCAGCAGCGCGCGCAGGTCGTCGTCGGTGAGCGGTTCCAGGGTGAGGAGCAGGGAGCGGGAGAGCAGGGGGGAGATCACCGAGAAGTACGGGTTCTCGGTGGTGGCGGCGATCAGGGTGACCCAGCGGTTCTCGACGGCGGGCAGCAGGGAGTCCTGCTGGGCCTTGCTGAAGCGGTGGATCTCGTCGAGGAAGAGGACGGTCTCCTTGCCGAAGCCGCCGGTGGCCCGGCGGGCGCCGTCGATGACGGCGCGCACCTCCTTGACGCCGGCGGTGATCGCGGAGAGCTCGACGAATCGCTTCTCGGTGGCTTTGGAGACGACGTACGCGAGGGTCGTCTTTCCGGTGCCGGGCGGGCCCCAGAGGATCACCGAGGACGGCCCGGCCGGACCGCCGCCGCCCTCGGCGACGAGTCTGCGCAGGGGTGAGCCCGGCTTCAGCAGATGCTGCTGGCCCACGACGTCGTCGAGGGTGCGCGGGCGCATCCGCACCGCCAGGGGACTGCTGGACGGGTCCTTCTCCTGGCGTTCTTCTGCTGCGGCGGTGAACAGGTCGGGCTCCACGTCCAAAACCCTATGTCACGCCACTGACAATCCCCGCGGGGCGGTCAGCTGGTCCAGAAGTCCCACCAGCGGGTCAGGATCAGCATGCCGATGATGCCGATGTGCAGCACGGGCAGGACCCAGGTGAACTCGCCGAAGAAGCCCTTCGCCCAGCGCGGGGCGGGCAGGAAGCCGTTGCGGACGTTGAAGGACGTCACGTACCAGAACATGGTGATCGTGGCGACCCAGGCGAGGCTGCACCAGAGGCACAGCGAGTTGATCCGGTACAGCGACTGGAACTGCAGCCAGGTGCAGAACGCGACGCCGAAGAGCGTGCCGAAGTTGAAGGTGAGCCAGTACCAGCGGGGGAAGGTGGCCCGGGCGAGCAGGCTCATGCCGACGCAGATCACGATGCCGTAGGCGACGAGACCGAGCATCGGATTCGGGAAGCCGAAGGCGGAGGCCTGGTCGCTCTTCATGATGTTGCCGCAGGAGACCACCGGGTTCAGGCTGCACCCGGGCACGAAGTTCGGGTTCTCCAGGAGCTTGAACTTGTCGATCGTGATGACCCACGCGGCAAGGAGACCGGCCGCGCCCGTGATCACGAGCAGCAGGGCGAGGGCGCGACTGCCGCCGGCCGTCCGGGGAGCCGCGGTGCGTTCCCGCTCGGTCGGGACGTCCTTGACTGTCGTCTTGCTCATCACGCCGTTTCCGTTGCTTCGAAGGGGCCTGCGGGCAGGCTCATTGTGCCGCACGAGCCCCCTTGTCCACCGTTCGGTGGACATAAGAAAGTACGCGCACTCTCCCCGGAGCGTTCGGTTCGGGGGGATGCTCGTCGCCATGACGACACAGGCGGAGCAACTCGCGGTGGACGTACGGGGACTGCGCAAGCAGTACGGGGACGTGACCGCCGTCGACGGCATCGATCTCGGGATCCGGCGGGGTGAGGTGTTCGGCCTGCTCGGGCCGAACGGAGCGGGCAAGAGCACCACGGTGGAGATCCTTCAGGGCAACCGGCGCCGGGACGCGGGCGAGGTGTCGGTGCTGGGCTCGGACCCGGCCTCGGGCACACGCGCGTGGCGCTCACGCGTCGGCATCGTCTGGCAGGACGAATCGGCGCCCGCCGAGTTGACGGTGAGCGAGACGGTGCGGCATTTCGCCCGGTATTACCCGAATCCACGTGATCCCGAGGAGGTCATCGGGCTCGTCGGTCTGGAGCAGAAGGCGGGCAGCCGGATCAAGTCGCTGTCGGGCGGACAGCGCAGGCGGCTCGACGTCGCCCTGGGCGTCATCGGCGGCCCCGAACTGCTGCTCCTGGACGAGCCGACCACGGGCTTCGACCCGGCGGCGCGACGGCAGTTCTGGGAGCTGATCCGGGGGCTCGCCGACGAGGGCACGACGATCCTGCTGACCACGCACTACCTGGAGGAGGCGGAGGCCCTCGCCGACCGGCTGGCGGTGGTCGCGCGGGGCAGGGTCGTCGCCGAGGGCGAACCGGACGCGCTGCGGGAGCGCTTCGGCACGGAGGCGACGGTCGCGTGGACCGAGACCGACGGCACGGCGCGCAGCGAGCGCACGGACAAGCCCACCAGGACCGTCTCCGAACTCGTCCACCGCTTCGACGGGGAGATCCCGGGGCTCCGGATCAGCCGGCCGACCCTGGAGGACGTCTATCTGCGACTGACCGGCCAGGAGGACGCGCGATGACCACGACCGACGTACGCGAACGCACCGCGACGGCGACCGGAAGACTGCCCGGCGCCTGGGGACTCGGGCTGAGGCGCGGCGCCCTGGAGATCAAGCAGTTCTTCCGGCAGCGCGACCAGGTGGTGTTCACCTTCGCCTTCCCGGTCGTCTTCCTCTTCCTGTTCGCGTCGATCTTCAGCGACGACGTGAAGGGAGCGGGCATCACGGCCTCCCAGTTGTACGTACCGGCGATGATGGCCGCGGGCATCATGTCCACCAGCTTCCAGTCCC
This sequence comes from Streptomyces sp. M41(2017), assembly GCF_002078175.1. Taxonomy (GTDB): domain Bacteria; phylum Actinomycetota; class Actinomycetes; order Streptomycetales; family Streptomycetaceae; genus Streptomyces. The sequence goes on from NZ_MWFK01000002.1 coordinate 1,765,467, forward strand.
TGGGCATATCGATCACGATCGAACGGGACGAGAAGGTGCTGCGCCGGCTGCGGGGCACGCCGATGCCGCCGGCCGCGTATTTCCTCGGCAAGATCTGGCTGGTCCTGGTCACCGGCGCGCTGGAGACGGCGATCCTGCTCCTCGCCGGCACCACGCTGTACGACGTCGACCTGCCCGCGGACGCCGGCAAGTGGGCGGACTTCGCCTGGATCTTCGTCCTCGGCCTGACGGCCTGCGCGCTCCTCGGCATCGCGGTCAGCTCGGTCCCGAAGTCGGGCAAGAGCGCCACCTCGGTGGTCGTCCTGCCGTTCCTGGTCCTCCAGTTCATCTCCGGCGTCTACATCGCCATCGACACCATCCCGGACTGGATGCTGAACATCGGCGCGCTGTTCCCCCTCAAGTGGATGTGCCAGGGGCTGCGCGGGGTGTTCCTGCCCGAGTCGGCTCAGGTCCTGGAGCAGACCGGTGGCTGGGAGTTCGGGCGGGTCGCCCTGGTGCTGGGGGCGTGGTGCGTCGGAGGACTGCTGCTGTGCCTGCTGACGTTCCGCTGGAAGAACCGGCGCGACGGATGACCGTTCCGGCCTCGCGGGCGGGGCCGGTGCCCCTGTTGCTCACACCCCGGTACCCGGCGCTCCGACGCCCCGTCCCCTCCGCACGGCGAAGGGGACGGGAACGGCCGGTCAGCCGAGGCGCGACCGCAGTTCGGCCACGATCTCGCCGACGCCGACCGCCGCCTGCTCACCGGACTCCATGTCCTTGAGCTGCACGACGCCCTCGGCGAGGTCGCGCTCGCCGGCCACGACGGTGTACCGCGCGCCCGACCTGTTGGCGTTCTTCATCGCGCCCTTCAGGCCCTTGGCTCCGTACGAGAAGTCGGCGGGGACACCGAGCTTGCGCAGTTCGGTGACCACGCCGAACAGCACCCGGCGCGCCTCCTCCCCGAGCGGCACCGCGAACACGCTGGTGGACGCGGGGATTTCGAGCTCGACGCCCTCCGCCTCCAGGGCCAGCACCGTACGGTCGACGCCGAGGGCCCAGCCGACGGACGGCAGCGCGGGGCCGCCGATCATCTCGGACAGCCCGTCGTAGCGGCCGCCGCCGCCCACCGCGGACTGCGAGCCGAGACCGTCGTGCACGAACTCGAACGTGGTGCGCGTGTAGTAGTCCAGGCCGCGCACCAGCTTCGGATCGTCCTCGAAGGTGACGCCCGCGGCGGTGATCAGGTCGCGCACCTCCTCGTGGTACGCCTTGCACGCGTCACAGAGGTAGTCCCGCAGCAACGGCGCGCCGGTCAGCTGCTTCTGGACGTCGTCCCGCTTGTCGTCGAGCACGCGCAGCGGGTTGATCTCCGCGCGGCGCAGCGTCTCCTCGTCGAGGTCCAGGCCGCGCAGGAACTCCTGCAGCGCGGCACGGTAGACGGGGCGGCACTCCTTGTCGCCCAGGCTGTTCAGCAGGATGCGGAAGTTCCGCAGGCCCAGCGAGCGGTACGCCTGGTCCGCCAGGATGATCAGCTCGGCGTCGAGCGCCGGGTCCTCGGCGCCGATCGCCTCGGCGCCCACCTGGGAGAAGTGGCGGTAACGGCCCTTCTGGGGACGCTCGTAGCGGTAGTAGGAGCCGGAGTACCAGAGCTTGACGGGGAGGTTGCCCGCCTTGTGCAGGTTCGCCTCGAGGGCCGCGCGCAGGACGGAGGCGGTCCCCTCGGGACGCAGGGCCAGGCGGTCGCCGCCCTTGGTCTCGAAGGCGTACATCTCCTTGGTCACGATGTCGGTGGACTCGCCGACTCCGCGGGCGAAGAGCTCGACGTTCTCGAAACCGGGTGTCTCGATGTAGCCGTAACCGGAGTTGCGCAGCGGCGCGGAGATGGCCTCGCGGACCGCGAGGTACTTGGCGCTCTCCGGCGGGATCAGGTCGTACGTGCCCTTGGGGGCCTTGAAGGTGCTCACGGAAGTCTCGTCACATTCCTCGTCGAGGAGCGGAGGTCGGGTCCGCTCCGCGTTCCTGGCGGTTCGCCGCCACCTGCCGCAGATACGGGTTGGCGGCGCGCTCCTGGCCGATGGTCGTCTGGGGGCCGTGGCCGGACAGCACCACGGTCGAGTCGTCGAGCGGCAGGCACACACGGCCCAGCGAGTCGAGCATCTCGTCCATGTCGCCGCCGGGCAGGTCGGTGCGTCCGACGGAGCCGGCGAAGAGCAGATCCCCGGAGAAGAACACGGACGGGATGTCCGCGCTCTCGGGCATCCGGAACGTCACCGACCCCTTCGTATGGCCCGGCGCGTGCGCGACGGACAGGTCGAGGCCCGCCAGCTTCAGCTCCGTGCCGTCGGTCAGCGTCCGCACGTCGTCCGGCTCCCCCACGGTCAGTTCGCCCATCAGCGGCATCCCGATGGAACGGCCGAGCGCCCGCTCGGGGTCGCTCATCATGTACCGGTCCTCGGGGTGGATCCAGGCGGGCACGTCGTGCGCCCCGCACACGGGAACGACCGAGGCGACGTGGTCGATGTGGCCATGGGTGAGGATGACCGCGACGGGCTTGAGCCGATGCTTGGCGAGTGCTTCCTCGACGCCCTGGGCGGCCTGATGGCCCGGGTCGATGATCACGCACTCCTCACCCGCGGCGGGGGCGACCAGGTAACAGTTGGTCCCCCAGGCCCCGGCGGGGAACCCGGCAATGAGCACGATCGTCCTTCGTGGTGGCGTACGCGCTGGTGTCGTACGGGGCGGGTGGCTGTGGATCAGAGCCTACCGGCGCTGCCGATTCCTCAGCGAACCCATATACGGTACGGGGCACACGCAGGCGGTCGGCTCACAAGACGCACGCGTCCCATCGACGTACGAGACGCACGAGGAGAAACCCGGTGGTCAGCCAGGAACAGCGGCGGCGTCAGCTCGCCCGGGAGAAGTTCTTGCGACAGCAGCAGCGCCGCACGGCCGCGCGACGCAAGACCCATACACGCAACGCGGTGATCGCGTCGGTCGTCGGCGTGCTCGTCGCCGGCGGTGCGCTGTCGTTCGCGACCGGGGTCTTCAAGAAGGACGACAAGAAGACCAGCGCCGGTTCGGAGGTGTCGCCGAGCGCCACCCCGAGCAAGGCGTCCGACCCGTGCGAGAAGCCGGCGGCGGGCAAGGTGAAGTCGCTCAGCTGGAAGAAGGAGCCGGCGGTCACCATCGACAAGTCCGCCGCCTACACGATGAAGATGGCGACGACGTGTGGCGACATAGACATCGCCCTCAAGGCGTCCGCGGCCCCGCACACGGTGAACTCGTTCTCGTACCTCGCCGGCAAGGGCTTCTTCGACCACACCAAGTGCCACCGGCTCACCACCAACGGCATCTACGTCCTGCAGTGCGGCGACCCGACCGCCCAGGGCTCCGGCGGTCCCGGCTACACGATCCCGGACGAGAACCTGAAGGACAAGACGCTCAAGGGCGGGGTGTATCCGGCGGGCACGATCGCCATGGCCAACACCGGCCAGAAGCACACCGGCGGCAGCCAGTACTTCCTCGTCTACCAGGACAGTCAGTTGCCGCCCAGCTACACACCGTTCGGAACTATTTCCAAGTCCGGCATGACGGTCCTGAAGAAGATCGCGGCGGCCGGCGAGAGCACGGGCCAGGGCGACGGCGCCCCCAACGCGACCGTCGTGATCAACAAGATGACCGTGACGAAATCCTGACCGCCGCCTGCTTAATTTCGGTCGCGCGGGATGCGGACAGCCGCCCCGCCGGTCGCCTATGTTGGCCGTGACGAAACTGTGGACGATGCCCGGGGGCGCTGACGCCCCTCGCAGGCATCATGTGGAGGAGGCGCTGTGAGCAGCGACCCGTGGGGACGCGTCGACGAGACGGGGACCGTGTACGTGCGTACGGCCGACGGCGAGCAGGTCGTCGGTTCCTGGCAGGCCGGCTCCCCCGATGAGGCGCTGGCCTACTTCGAGCGCAAGTACGAAGGCCTGGTTGTCGAGATCGGCCTCCTCGAGAAGCGAGTGAAGACCACCGACCTGTCGGCGAAGGACGCCCAGGCCGCCATCGATCACATCCGCGAGCAGGTGGTGGCCCACCACGCGGTGGGTGACCTGGACGCCCTGAAGGTCCGGCTCGACAAGCTCGTGGAGACGGTCGACGCGCGTCGTGAGGAGCGCAAGGTCCAGCGGGCCAAGCAGTCCGACGAGGCCCGGCACTCCAAGGAGGCGCTGGTCGTCGAGGCCGAGGAGCTGGCGCAGAGCGACCAGTGGCGTGCCGCGGGCGAGCGGCTGCGTGCCCTGGTGGACACGTGGAAGGGGCTGCCCCGGCTCGACCGCAAGTCGGACGACGAGCTGTGGCACCGCTTCTCGCACGCCCGCTCGGCGTTCTCCAAGCGGCGCAAGGCGCACTTCGCCTCGTTGGACGCGCAGCGCGAGGAGGCCCGCAAGACCAAGGAGAAGCTGGTCACGGAGGCCGAGTCGCTGTCCGGTTCCACGGACTGGGGCCCGACGGCCGCCCGTTACCGCGAGCTGATGGCGGACTGGAAGGCGGCGGGCCGCGCTCAGCGCGAGCACGAGGACGACCTGTGGAACCGCTTCCGCGGCGCCCAGGACGTGTTCTTCGCGGCCCGTGGTTCGGTCTTCGCCGAGCGGGACGCGGAGCAGACGGAGAACCTCAAGCTCAAGGAGGAGCTGGCCGAGGAGGCCGAGAAGCTCGTCCCGGTGCAGGACCTGAAGGCGGCCCGTGCGGCCTTCCGTTCGATCAACGAGCGCTGGGAGGCCATCGGCCATGTGCCGCGGGACGCCCGCCCGAAGGTCGAGGGCCGGATGCACGCGGTGGAGCGTGCTCTCCAGGAGTCCGAGGAGACCGAGTGGCGCCGGACGAACCCGGAGGCACGCGCGCGTGCCGAGGGTCTGACCGGTCAGCTGCAGTCCGCCGTGGACAAGCTCCAGGGCCAGATCGAGGCCGCGCGCACCGCGGGCAACACCGCGAGGGCCGACAAGCTCCAGAAGGAGCTCGACGGCCGTCAGGCGCTGCTGGACCAGGCCCTGAAGGGTCTTCAGGAGTTCGGCGGCTGAGGCTTCGGCCGCAACGCTCGACGCGAAAAGGGGCTCCCGTACGCACCGTACGGGAGCCCCTTTTCGCGTGGTGTCCGCGCCGCCGGCCGGGCGGCCCGGAGGTCAGGCCTCCGAGGGCCTGCGGGCCGAGGTCACGCGGTACACGTCGTACACGCCCTCCACGCCCCTGACCGCCTTCAGGACGTGCCCCAGGTGCTTGGGGTCGCCCATCTCGAAGGTGAAGCGGGAGGTGGCCACCCGGTCGCGGGAGGTCTGGACGGCCGCCGACAGGATGTTGACGTGCTGGTCGGACAGGACGCGTGTGACGTCCGAGAGGAGCCGGGAGCGGTCCAGCGCCTCGACCTGTATGGCGACGAGGAAGACCGAGGACTGGGTGGGCGCCCACTCGACCTCGAGGATGCGCTCGGGCTCACGGGACAGCGAGTCGACGTTGACGCAGTCGCTGCGGTGGACGGAGACGCCGCTGCCGCGGGTGACGAAGCCGATGATCGGGTCGCCGGGCACCGGGGTGCAGCACCGGGCGAGCTTGACCCAGACGTCGTCGACGCCCTTGACGACCACACCGGGGTCGTTGTTGCTGCGCCGCTTGCGGCCGCGGCCCCGGGCGGGCGGTACGGACTCGTCGATCTCCTCGGTGGCGGCCTCGTCGCCGCCGAGTGCCTGGACGAGCTTCTGGACGACGCTCTGCGCGGTGACGTGTCCCTCGCCGATCGCCGCGTACAGCGACGAGATGTCCGGGTAGCGCATCTCGTGCGCGAGGGTGACCAGTGAGTCGCCGGTGAAGATGCGCTGGATCGGCAGGTTCTGCTTGCGCATCGCGCGCGCGATGGCGTCCTTGCCGTGCTCGATCGCCTCGTCGCGGCGCTCCTTGGAGAACCACGCGCGGATCTTGTTGCGGGCGCGCGGCGACTTCACGAAGCCGAGCCAGTCGCGGGACGGGCCCGCGCCGGCCGCCTTGGAGGTGAAGACCTCGACGAGATCGCCGTTGTCCAGGGTCGACTCGAGGGGCACGAGCCGGCCGTTGACCCGTGCTCCTATGGTCCGGTGGCCGACCTCCGTGTGGACCGCGTACGCGAAGTCCACCGGTGTGGCACCGGCCGGAAGCGCTATCACGTCGCCCTTGGGCGTGAAGACGAAGACCTCGTTGCGCGACAGGTCGAAGCGCAGGGACTCCAGGAACTCGCTGGGGTCCTCGGTCTCCTTCTGCCAGTCGAGCAACTGACGCAGCCACGCCATGTCGTTGACGGTGTCCTGGCCCGCGCTGCCCTTGGCGGCACGGGGCACGTCGGTACGGATCTTGGAGGATCCGGCGACGGTCTCCTGCTTGTACTTCCAGTGCGCCGCGATGCCGTACTCGGCGCGGCGGTGCATGTCGAAGGTGCGGATCTGCAGCTCGACGGGCTTGCCGTTCGGACCGATGACCGTCGTGTGCAGCGACTGGTACATGTTGAACTTGGGCATCGCGATGTAGTCCTTGAACCGGCCGGGGACCGGGTTCCATCGCGCGTGCACGGTGCCGAGTGCCGCGTAGCAGTCGCGGACGGTGTCCACGAGGACGCGGATGCCCACCAGGTCGTAGATCTCCGCGAAGTCACGGCCGCGGACGATCATCTTCTGGTAGACGCTGTAGTAGTGCTTCGGGCGGCCGGTGACGGTCGCCTTGATGCGGGCCGCGCGCAGGTCGGACTGGACCTCGTCGGTCACTATGGCGAGGTATTCGTCGCGCTTGGGGGCGCGCTCGGCGACCAGCCGGACGATCTCGTCGTACATCTTGGGGTAGAGGATCGCGAAGGCGAGGTCCTCCAGCTCCCACTTGATGGTGTTCATGCCCAGGCGGTGGGCGAGCGGCGCGTAGATCTCCAGGGTCTCGCGCGCCTTCTTCTCCTGCTTCTCGCGCTTGAGATAACGCATGGTGCGCATGTTGTGCAGGCGGTCGGCGAGCTTGATGACCAGGACGCGGGGGTCCTTGGCCATGGCGACGACCATCTTGCGCACGGTCTCGGCCTGCGCGGCCTCACCGAACTTGACCTTGTCGAGCTTGGTGACGCCGTCGACGAGCAGCGCGACCTGGTCGCCGAAGTCCCGCTTGAGGGTGTCCAGGCCGTACTCGGTGTCCTCGACGGTGTCGTGCAGCAGACCGGCCATCAGGGTGGCCGGGTCCATGCCCAGCTCGGCGAGGATGGTGGTGACGGCGAGCGGGTGCGTGATGTACGGGTCGCCGCTCTTGCGCTTCTGGCCGCGGTGCCAGCGCTCGGCGACCTGATAGGCGTTCTCGATCTGCCGCAGCGTGGCCGTCTCGATCTTGGGGTCGTTGCTGCGCACCGTCCGCAGCAGCGGCTCCAGAACCGGGTTGTACGGGTTCGAGCGCTGGACGCCGAGCCGGGCCAGGCGGGCGCGGACGCGGTTGGAGGAGCCGCCCGTGCGGGCGGGCTGGCCGGCCGCGGGGCGGACCGCCGGGGTGTTCTCGGTGCGCTCGGGAGGAGCCGGCTTGGGACGTGGCTGCTCGGCCGCCGTGCCGTCCGGTGCGGACTGGGCGTGCTCCACCGGCCCGCTCGCGGCGTTCTCGGCGGGCTTCTCCACGGGACCCGAGACGGGCTCGGGCTTGGTGGAGGCGGTTCCTCCCAGGCGTTCCGCACTGGGGGCGAGTGGCTGGGCCTCGTCTGGCAAGAGGGCTCCTCGTGCGCGTTCCGGGTCCCCCGGTCAGGCTCCGGAAACCCCATGGTAGCGATCCCGGGCGCCGGACTCTCTGCCGGCCGCCGGGACCGCCTCGTACAGCGGGAACGCCGAAGGCGGGCTCCGGATTCCTCCGGGGCCCGCCTCCAGGGTGTCCTGCGGGTGTCTCGGGCCTTTCGGCGGGCTTGCCCGGGACTTTCCTCCCGGAACCCGCGAAGGGCTCTCAGATCGTGAGCAGCGCGTCCAGCGGAGCTCCGGCCAGCGCCGGCTCCAGGCGGCCGCGACCGCCCAGGAAGCCCAGCTCCATCAGGACGGCGACGCCCGCGACCTCGGCGCCCGCGCGGCGGATGAGCTGCAGCGAGGCCTCGGCGGTGCCGCCGGTGGCGAGGACGTCGTCGACGACCAGCACACGGTCGCCCGCGCTCAGGTCCTCGGCGTGCACCTCGATCTCGGCGGAGCCGTACTCCAGGTCGTACGTCTGGGACAGGGTCGCTCCGGGGAGCTTGCCCGCCTTGCGCACGGGGATGAAGCCCAGCCCGGCGCGCACCGCGACCGGGGCGCCGAGGATGAACCCCCGCGCCTCCAGCCCGACGATCTTGGTGGCACCGGTGCGGGTGGCGACGTCCGCCAGGGCGTCGGTCAGCGCGCCGAACGCGGCCGGGTCGGCCAGGAGCGGGGTGATGTCCTTGAACATCACGCCCGGCTCCGGGTAGTCCGCCACGTCACGGATGCGGCTGGACAGCAACTCCTCGATACCGGTCATCGGCGCTTCCCCGACGGACGGCCACGGCCGCGGGCACGCGACGCGGGCTGGTTGCGGGGACCGACGACGGCGGGGGCGACGTCCTCGGGCTCCTCGTCGTCGTACGACGCCTCGGCGGCCTGCGGCTCCAGGGACTCGCCCTTGGCCGCGGCCTGCGCCCGCTTGGCGAGGACGCGCTTGCGCAGCGCCTTCATCTGCGGCTCGCGCTCCTTGAGGTCGGCGACGAGCGGCGTGGCGATGAAGATCGAGGAGTACGCGCCGGCCGCGAGGCCGACGAACAGCGACAGCGAGATGTCGTTGAGCATGCCCGCGCCGAGCACGCCGCCGCCGATGAACAGCAGACCGGCGACCGGCAGCAGCGCGACCACCGTGGTGTTGATGGAGCGCACCAGGGTGCTGTTGATCGAGCGGTCGGCGACGTCGCTGTAGGTCCAGCGGGTCTGCTTGGTGATGTCCTTCGTCTGCTCCTTGAGGCTGTCGAAGACGACGACCGTGTCGTAGAGCGAGTAACCGAGGATCGTGAGCAGACCGATCACCGTGCCCGGGGTGACCTCGAAGCCCACCAGGGCGTAGATGCCGACCGTGATGGTGATGTCGTGGATCAGGGCCACCAGGGCGGCGATGGCCATGCGCCACTCGAACGCGATGGCCAGGTAGATCACGACCAGGACCATGAAGATCGCCAGGCCCTCCCAGGCCTTGTTGGCGATCTGGTCACCCCAGCTGGGGCCGACCAGGTCGGCGTTGATCTTCTCCGAGTCGACGCCGAGGTCCTTGGCGAGCTGGTCCTTGATCGTGTCCGACTTGTCGGTGTCGATGCCGGCGATCTGGACGCGCAGTCCGCCGTTGCCCAGCTTCTGGACGACCGCGTCGTGGCCGGAGGCGTCCTCCGCGAAGGTCTCCGCCTGGCTGACCGAGATGCTGCTCTTCTCGGTGGTGAAGACGGCGCCGCCCTGGAACTCGATGCCCATGTTCAGGCCCCGCACCGTCAGGCCGAGGATGGCCGTGATGGTGATCAGGATCGAGATGCCGTACCAGATCTTGCGCTTGCCGACGAAGTCGTAGCCGATCTCGCCGCGGTGCAGTCGGGCGCCGAGGGTGCCGAGTTTCGACATCTCACGCCTCCTTCGTGTCGACGGGGGCGGAGGGGCGACGGGTACGGCGCAGCGGCGGCTTGGCGCCCAGTCGCTTCGGGTCGAGGCCGGACCAGGGGTGGCCGCTCGCGAAGAACTTCTTGCGGGCGAGGATCGTCATGAGCGGCTTCGTGAAGAAGAAGACCACGACGACGTCCAGCACGGTGGTCAGACCGAGGGTGAACGCGAAGCCCTGGACCTTGCCGACGGTGACGATGAAGAGCACCGCGGCGGCGAGGAACGACACGAAGTCGGAGACCAGGATGGTGCGCCGGGCGCGCGGCCAGGCCCGCTCGACGGCGGGCCGCAGGGAGCGTCCCTCGCGGATCTCGTCCCGGATGCGTTCGAAGAACACGATGAACGAGTCCGCTGTGATACCGATCGCGACGATCGCTCCGCAGACGGCCGGAAGGTTCAGCGCGAAGCCGATGGCCGGGCCGAGCAGCGCCATCAGCACGTACGTGAGGACGGCGGAGACGAGCAGCGAGGCGATGGCGATGGCCGACAGACCTCGGTAGTAGATCACCAGGTAGAGGATCACCAGGGCGAGGCCGATGGCGCCGGCGATCAGACCGGCGTGCAGCTGCTCGCCACCGAGCGCGGCGGTCACCGTGGTGACGCTGGACTCCTTGAAGCTGAGCGGCAGGGCGCCGTACTTCAGCATGTTGGCCAGGTCCTGCGCCTCGGTCTGCGTGAAGCTGCCGGAGATCTCCGCGCTGCCGCTGAGCGACTGGGCCACGGACGGGTCGGAGACGACCTCACCGTCGAGGACGATGGCGAACTGGTTCTGCGGGGGCTGCTGCTGGGCGAGCTTGCCGGTGATGGCGGCGAACTTCTTGGAGCCACCGGACGTGAAGTCCATGGTGACCTTCCAGCCCGCCGCGCTCTGGGTGTCGAAGACGGCGCCGGCCTTCTTGATGTCCGTACCGGCCACCTCGGCCGGGCCGAGCACGTACTTCTGCCACTGGCCCGAACCGTTCTGGCCGCAGGCCACGGTCGGGTCGGCGGGCTTGGCGCCGTCACCGGCCGTGGCGCGGTCGGCCTTGTTCGAGCAGTCGAGCGCGGTGTACGCGGCCTGGAGCTTCGCGGTCGCCGGGTCCACGCTGCCGCTCGGGGTCGGCGTGGGGCTCGACGAGGCGGAGGAGCCGGCCGACGGGCTGGAGTCCGCCTTCAGGGCGTCGGTGACCGCGCGGCCCTGGGAGGTGGCGGTCGCCGAGGGCGTCACGGAGGACGACGAGGACGACGACGGGGACGCGGTCGCCTTGTCGGTGGACTTGTCCGTGGCCTTGGAGCTGCTCGACGTGCTCGGCGAGGGGGTGGCCGACTTGTCGGCGCCGGAGACCTCGGTGGTCAGCACGGGACGGAAGTAGAGCTTGGCCGTGGTGCCGACCTGCTCACGGGCCTGCTTGGAGTTCGTGCCCTTGGGGATGTTGACAATGATGTTGTCGGATCCCTGGGTCTGCACCTCGGCCTCGGACACACCGAGACCGTTGACACGGCGGTTCATGATGTCGACCGCGGTGTCCATGTTGGTCTTGTTGATCGCGTTGGGCTGGCCGGGCTCGTTCTTCGCCGTGAGCGTGATGCTCGTGCCGCCGGCGAGGTCGATGCCGAGACGCGGAGTGGTGTGTCCGGAGGCGAACATCCCCCCGGTGAGCGCCGCGATGGCGATCAGGATCAGGACCAGCGCGCGCCCCGGCCTGCTCTGGGCGCTGGCGCTCCGGCCCTTCTTCGGTGCTGCCACCTTCTCGTACTCCCTCTCGGGCCGCTCCGCGCCGGGTGAGCGCGTGGACGGCCATGCCATGGTGTCGGGACTCCGTGCGAGAACAGCACGTCCCGGGAGGTGCGGAGTGCGAGCGGGTCGCACCGCGCTCCCGGTTCGTGGCTACTTCGCGTCGGCCTCGCCGTCGGTCTTCTTCGGCTCGATCGCGTCGACGTCGGCGGCCTGGTCGGCCTTCGCCTCGGTGACCTCGTCGGCGGGCGCGACGGGCGCGTCCTTCTTGCCGAGGTCGAGGGGCTTGTCGTCGGAGGCGTCGGAAGAGGCGTCGGCGGCGGGCTCGTCGGTCTCGGTGAGGGAGGAGGCGTCGTCCGGCACGTAGCTGCCGTCGGCCTTCAGGTCGTGCTCGATGCCGTGCACGATGCGGTTGTACTCGTCGTCCGTGAGGACGGCGCCGATCGAGTTCTTCGCGAAGAGCAGGTCCACGCCCGGGGCCGCGTCGAGGAGGACCGTCTCCTCGTTGACCTCCTTGACGGTGGCGTACATACCACCGATCGTGCGCACGCCGGAGCCGGGCTGCAGCTCGTTGCGCATGGAAGCCGCCTGCTGCTGCTTCTTCTTGGCCGACCGGGTCATCAGGAACATGGCCCCGATGAGCACGATGAACGGGAGGAGGGTCACGAGACTCACGGGTCGGAACTTCCTTCTTCGACCGCACATGGTGAGCGGCCTGCTGGATGGGGGTATGTCTGCCGTCGGCAAGGGCGGCATCGGCGGAGTCTAAGCGAGTCCGCGCTCAGGGAACAACGCTCGGCATGGCACCGGGGTTCCTGGCCCGGCCCCTGTGCGCGCCGTCACGCCCCGAACAGGTCCTGTTGTCCCTTTCCGCCCGCGGACCGGCGGGGTGGCGTGAGGCCGAGATGCGCCCATGCCGCGGGTGTCGCCACCCGGCCACGGGGAGTACGGGCGAGGAGTCCCTCCCGTACGAGGAAGGGCTCGGCGACCTCCTCCACGGTCTCACGCTCCTCCCCCACGGCGACGGCGAGTGTGGACAGGCCGACCGGACCGCCGCCGAACAGCTTGAGGAGCGCCTCGAGGACACCGCGGTCGAGCCGGTCCAGGCCCCGCGCGTCGACCTCGTACACCTTGAGGGCCGCCGCGGCGATCTCCCGGGTGATGATCCCGTCGGCCTTGACCTGGGCGTAGTCGCGCACGCGGCGCAGCAGGCGGTTCGCGATACGGGGCGTGCCGCGGGAGCGGCCGGCGATCTCGGCGGCGCCCTCCGTGCCGATCTCCAGGTCGAGGAGGCCGGCGGAGCGGTGGATGACGCGTTCCAGCTCGCCGGGTCCGTAGAACTCCATGTGCGCGGTGAAGCCGAAGCGGTCGCGCAGGGGCGGCGGGAGCAGTCCCGCGCGCGTGGTGGCGCCCACCAGGGTGAAGGGCGGCAGTTCAAGGGGGATGGCGGTGGCGCCGGGACCCTTGCCGACGATGACGTCGACCCGGAAGTCCTCCATCGCCATGTAGAGCATCTCCTCGGCGGGCCGGGACATGCGGTGGATCTCGTCCAGGAACAGGACCTCGCCCTCCTGGAGGGAGGAGAGGATCGCGGCGAGGTCGCCCGCGTGCTGGATGGCGGGGCCGCTGGTGATGCGGATGGGCGCGCCCATCTCGGCCGCGATGATCATGGAGAGGGTGGTCTTGCCGAGTCCGGGGGCGCCGGACAGGAGCACGTGGTCCGCGGTGGCACCCCGCGCGCGGGCGGCCCGCAGGACCAGGTCGAGCTGTTCGCGGACCTTCTCCTGTCCGATGAACTCGTCCAGGTCCTTGGGGCGCAGGGCGGCCTCGACGGCCTGGTCCTCACGGTCGGCGACAGAGCCCACCAACCGCTCCGCGGCGGTTTCGTCGGTCGTGTCGTCCCAGTTCATCGGTGGTGCCTCGCGGTCTCGTGGTGGTGGGGCGGTCGGCGGTTCGGCGGACGCGGGTCAGTCGCGCCTCGGCGGCCTGACAGGGCGGCCCGGGGCCTCAGCGCGCCCGGTTCAGTGTCTGAAGGGCCGCCCGGAGGAGGGGGCCGACCTGCGGGGTGCCTTCGGCGGCCTCGGCCTGCGGGGCGACGGCGGAGACCGCCTCGTCGGCCTCGCGGGTCGCGTACCCGAGACCGATGAGCGCGGCGTGCAGCTGTTCGCGCCAGCCGGCGGTGACCGCCGTGCCGATGGCCGGGCCACCGGGGCCGAGGGGTTCGCCGAGCCGGTCCTTCAGCTCCAGCAGGAGCTTCTGCGCGCCCTTCTTGCCGATGCCGGGGACGGCGACGAGCGCCTTCTCGTCGCCGGTGGAGACGGCGCGGCGCAGGGCGTCCGGGCTGTGCACGGCGAGCATCGCCTGGGCGAGACGCGGACCGACCCCGCTCGCGGTCTGGAGCAGCTCGAAGACCTGGCGCTCGTCGTCGTCGACGAAGCCGTAGAGCGTGAGGGAGTCCTCGCGGACCACGAGGGAGGTGGCGAGCTTGGTCTCGCGGCCCATGCGGAGCCCGGACAGCGTGTTGGGCGAGCACTGGACGGCGATGCCGATACCGCCGACCTCGACCACGGCGGAGTCGGGGGCGAGGGCGGCCACCGGGCCGCTGACGAAGGCGATCATGCGGTACGGCCTTTCGAGGCTTGACGTGAGGCGTGTGCGGCGACGGCCTGCTGCAGGCGGTTCTGCGCTACGGCCTGGTGCTGTCCGTTCGTGGCGGCGGCCTGCTGGAGGCGGTTCTTGGCGGGGCCCCGCCAGATGTGGCAGATGGCGAGCGCGAGGGCGTCGGCGGCGTCGGCGGGCTTCGGGGGCGCGTCGAGCCGGAGCAGCCGGGTGACCATCGCGCCGACCTGCGCCTTGTCCGCGCGTCCGCTGCCGGTGACGGCGGCCTTGACCTCGCTCGGTGTGTGCAGGGCGACCGGGATGCCGCGCCGGGCCGCGCAGAGCATCGCGACGGCACTGGCCTGGGCGGTGCCCATCACCGTACGCACGTTGTGCTGGCTGAACACCCGCTCCACGGCGACGAATTCGGGCCGGTACTCGTCGAGCCACTGCTCGATGCCCTGCTCGACGGCGACCAGACGCAGGCCCAGCTCGGCGTCGGCCGGGGTGCGGACGACGCCGACGCCGCACATGGTCAGGGGCCGGCCCGCGACTCCCTCGACCACCCCGACACCGCACCGGGTCAACCCCGGGTCAACCCCCAGCACCCGCACGCCGGCCCCTCCTCGGTTCGCCTGTTCGTGCAGGCTATCGGGTGGCACCGACAAAGCGACGGGCCGACGGGTGTGTCCCGTCGGCCCGTCGTTCGGTACGAGCCCTCAGGCGTCGACCTTCTCCATGACCTCGTCGCTGACGTCGAAGTTGGCGAAGACGTTCTGCACGTCGTCGCTGTCCTCCAGGGCGTCGATCAGCTTGAAGATCTTCCGGGCGCCGTCCTCGTCGAGCTCGACCTGCATGGTCGGGACGAAGTTGGCGTCGGCGGAGTCGTAGTCGATGCCGGCGTCCTGGAGCGCGGTGCGCACCGCGACCAGGTCGGTGGCCTCGGAGAGGACCTCGAAGGTCTCGCCGAGGTCGTTGACCTCTTCGGCACCCGCGTCGAGGACGGCGCCGAGGACGTCGTCCTCGCTCAGCTCGCCCTTGGGGACGATGACGACGCCCTTGCGGTTGAAGAGGTACGACACGGAGCCCGGGTCGGCCATGTTCCCGCCGTTGCGGGTCATGGCGACGCGGACGTCCGAGGCGGCGCGGTTGCGGTTGTCGGTGAGGCACTCGATGAGCACCGCGACACCGTTCGGGCCGTAACCCTCGTACATGATCGTCTCGTAGTCGGCGCCGCCGGCTTCGAGACCGGCTCCGCGCTTGACCGCGGAGTCGATGTTCTTGTTCGGGACCGAGCTCTTCTTGGCCTTCTGGATGGCGTCGAACAGCGTCGGGTTGCCGGACACGTCCGCGCCACCGGTACGGGCCGCGACTTCGATGTTCTTGATCATCTTCGCGAAGAGCTTGCCGCGCTTGGCGTCGATCACGGCCTTCTTGTGCTTCGTCGTAGCCCATTTAGAGTGGCCGGACATCTGCCTGTCTCCCTCGCGTAACCCAACCTGGACGAACTCCCCCGGGCTTGCGGAGCCTGAGGGGACCCCCAGATCCTACAAGGACGTCGCTGTCCGGTTCGCGCGCACCATGTCGACGAACAGACCGTGCACCCGGTGGTCGCCGGTCAGCTCCGGGTGGAACGACGTGGCGAGCGCGTTGCCCTGGCGGACGGCGACGATGTGGCCCTCGTGCTCGGCCAGCACCTCCGCCTCGGCGCCCACGGACTCGACCCAGGGGGCACGGATGAAGACGCCCTCCACAGGATCCCCCTCGACGCCGCGGACGTCGACCGCTGCCTCGAAGGACTCGTTCTGACGTCCGAAGGCGTTGCGGCGGACGATCATGTCGATCCCGCCGATGGTCTCCTGGCCCGAGCGCGGGTCGAGGATCTTGTCGGCGAGCATGATCATGCCGGCGCAGGTGCCGTAGACGGGCATGCCGTCACGGACGCGGGCGCGGAGCGGGTCCATCACTCCGAAGAGGACGGCCAGCTTGGAGATGGTGGTGGACTCGCCGCCGGGGATGACCAGGCCGTCGATCTCGGCGAGCTCCTCGGGGCGCCGCACCGGCCTGGCCACGGCGTCCGCCGCGGCCAGGGCGATGAGGTGCTCCCGTACGTCGCCCTGGAGTGCCAGGACACCGATCACAGGAGTGTTCATGGGTGACTACCAGCCGCGGTTGGCGTAGCGCTCGGTCTCGGGGAGGGTGTCGCAGTTGATGCCGACCATGGCCTCGCCGAGGTTGCGGGACGCGTCCGCGATGATCTTCGGGTCGTCGAAGAAGGTGGTGGCCTTCACGATGGCGGCGGCGCGCTTGGCCGGGTCGCCGGACTTGAAGATGCCGGACCCGACGAAGACGCCCTCGGCGCCGAGCTGGCGCATGAGCGCGGCGTCGGCGGGGGTGGCGACACCACCGGCGGAGAACAGGACGACCGGGAGCTTGCCGAGCTCGGCGACCTCCTTGACGATCTCGTACGGGGCGCGCAGCTCCTTGGCGGCGGCGTACAGCTCGTTGTTGTCGAAGCCGCGCAGCCTGGCGATCTCGTTCTTGATCTGGCGCAGGTGGCGGACGGCCTCGACGACGTTGCCGGTGCCGGCCTCGCCCTTGGAGCGGATCATGGCCGCGCCCTCGGCGATACGGCGCAGGGCCTCGCCCAGGTTGGTGGCACCGCAGACGAAGGGGGTCGTGAAGGCCCACTTGTCGGAGTGGTTGACCTCGTCGGCCGGGGTGAGGACCTCGGACTCGTCGATGTAGTCGACGCCGAGGGACTGCAGGACCTGGGCCTCGACGAAGTGGCCGATGCGGGACTTGGCCATCACCGGGATGGAGACCGCGTCGATGATCTCCTCGATCATGTTCGGGTCCGACATACGGGCCACGCCGCCGTCCTTGCGGATGTCGGCGGGGACCCGCTCCAGGGCCATGACGGCCACGGCGCCGGCGTCCTCGGCGATCTTCGCCTGCTCGGCGTTGACCACGTCCATGATCACGCCGCCCTTGAGCTGCTCGGCCATGCCGCGCTTGACGCGGGCGGTGCCGATCGCGGTGTTCTCGGACGGGGCGGTGCTGGGAAGCGTGCTGGACACGGGTGACCTCGCTGGGTGAAAGAGGGTTTGTGCGCTTTCGAGGAAACGCGAAGCGACCAGTCCACTGCAAGGGCCAATGAGGAGGCGGTGGATCGTTTTCCCGCGACCGGACTCCTCCCCCGGCTCTCCTCCCGCCGGTCCGGGTGGCGGTCTCAGCCGGTGGGGCGGTCCGCCAGAGCGGTCGGGGGCTCGTCGTCCATCTCGAAGGCCATCGGGAAGGGGGCGTGGCCGGCGAGCCGGAACCAGCGGACCTTGCGGTGGCGGCGCAGGGCGCGGGCGGCCCGTACGGCGTCGTTGTGGAAGCGCCGGGCCATCGGCACGCGCCGGACGGCCTGGGCCAGTTCGCCCGCGGCCTCCTCGCCGCCGGGTACCTCGCGGACCGCCTCGACCTGCTGGGCCTCCCCGAACACCGCGCGAAGGGCCTGGCTCAGTTCGCTCTCGGCCACCTCCCGCTGCTCCTCCTCGGCCTGCCGGGCCGCGTGGGCGGCTTCGTAGAGGACGATCGAGGCGGCCGGGTCGAGCACTCCGGAGGTGGCCAGTTCCTGCGCGACGGAGGCCCGGCGCAGCAGCTGGGCGTCGAGGCCGGCACGGGTGGCGTCGATCCGGGCGTGCAGCCGGTCGAGCCGTCCGGCGGTCCAGCTCAGGTAGAGGCCGATCGCCACGAGCGCGACGAGGATCCAGATGAGGGTTGCGGTCACGGGCGGCAAGGCTACCCGTGCGGACCCGTGGCCCCGTCGGGCACCGGGCCCCCCTTCGCACTCGGTGCCGGGTCCGCCCGTCGGTCCGGTGCCCGGTCGGCCGGTCGCCGGGTCGGCCCGCCGCCGGGGGCCCGGCCCCTGGGCGGACCGGGCGCCGGCCCCGACATCAGTCCCGGGCCATCCCGAACCGTGCGCGCAGGCCCGTGCGTTCGTCCGTGGCCACCGCCGCCGCGCCGTCCGTCACCGTCTCGTAGACGGCGAGGATGTCCGCGCCGACCGTCGACCAGTCGAAGCGCCGCACGTGGGCGCTCCCCCGCTTCCGCAGTTCGGCGCGGCGCTCCGGGTCGGCGAGCAGCCGCAGCGCGGCGGCGGCGAGGGCGTCCGCGTCCTCGTTCGCGAACAGCTCGCCGGCCGCGCCCTGGTCGAGGACCTGGGCGAACGCGTCGAGGTCCGCGGCGAGCACGGGCGCGCCGGCGGACATCGCCTCGACCAGGATGATCCCGAAACTCTCGCCGCCCGTGTTGGGCGCGATGTACAGGTCGACGCTGCGCAGGAAGCGGGCCTTGTCCTCGTCGCTGACCATGCCGAGGAACTCGACGCGCGACCGCATCTCCGCGGGCAGCGACTCGACGGCCTCCTTCTCGTCCCCGCGTCCGGCGACCAGGAGCCGCGTCTGCGGGCGCTCGGCGAGGATCTTCGGCAGGGCCTTCATGAGCACCGGCAGTCCCTTGCGGGGCTCGTCGATGCGGCCGATGAAGCCGATCGTGTCGCCCTGCCACTCCGGCTTGGGCTTGGCACGGGCGAAGAAGTCGACGTCGACGCCGTTCGGGATGACGACGGCGTCGCCGCCGAGGTGCTCGACGAGGGTCCGGCGCGCGTACTCGCTCACCGCGATGCGCGCGCTGATCTTCTCCAGGGCGGCCTGGAGGATCGAGTACGCGGCGACCATCGCCCGGGAGCGCGGGTTGGAGGTGTGGAAGGTCGCGACGATCGGGCCCTGCGCGGCCCAGCAGGTCAGCAGGCCGAGGGACGGCGAGGACGGTTCGTGGATGTGGACCACGTCGAAGGTGCCGTCGTGCAGCCAGCGCCGTACCCGCGCGGCCGACAGGAAGCCGAAGTTCAGCCGCGCCACCGAGCCGTTGTAGGGCACCGGGACGGCGCGGCCCGCCGAGACGACGTACGGGGGCAGCGGGGTGTCGTCGTCCGAGGGGGCGAGCACGGAGACGTCGTGTCCCAGGGCGATGAGGTGCTCGGCCAGGTCCCGGATGTGGAACTGGACGCCGCCCGGGACGTCCCAGGAGTACGGGCAGACGATGCCGATCCTCACGGGGTCCTCTTCTCGGGAGTCTCGGAGGCCAGGGAGGTCCCGGGCTCGACCGGAGGCCCGGGGGTCACGGATTCCTGCGGGCGGGGCTCCCGCGGAGCCTTCCCGGCGTCGAGGTCCTTGAGCCACAGCCGCTGCAGCATGTGCCAGTCCTCCGGGTGGTCGGCGATTCCGGTGGCGAAGGCGTCGGCCATCGCCTGTGTCATGACGGACGTCTTCTCGGCACGGGTGCCTGACACGGGAACCTCGACGGGCGGATGGACGCGGCCCTGCATGACGGTCGAGTCGTCGTACCAGAGCGTCACCGGCAGCAGCGCGGCGCCGGTCTGCTGCGCGAGGAGGGCCGGTCCGGCGGGCATCCGGGTCGCCTCGCCGAAGAACCGCACCTCGACACCCGACGAGGACAGGTCGCGTTCGGCGACCAGGCAGACCAGTCCGCCGTCGCGCAGCCGCCGGGCGAGCGTGCCGAAGGCGGTGCCGCCGCTGTGCGGCAGGACCTCCATGCCGAGACCCTCGCGGTAGGCGACGAAACGGTCGTACAGCGACTCGGGCTTGAGGCGCTCGGCGACGGTCGTGAAGGGCGTCTCCAGCTTGGTGGTGACCCAGGCGCCGGCGAGGTCCCAGTTGGCCATGTGCGGCAGGGCGAGGACGACGCCCTTGCCCGCGGCGAGGCCGTCGGTGAGGTGGTGCAGGTCCTTCGGTTCGAAGCCGCCCCGCACCCGGTCCGCGCTCCACGCGGGGAGCCGGAACGACTCCATCCAGTAGCGCAGGTACGAGCGCATGCCCGCCTTGGAGAGTTCGGCCAGGCGCTCCGGTGTCGCGTCGGGCAGCACGCGCGCGTAGTTGCTCTCCAGACGCAGCACGCCCTTGCCGCGCTTCTTCCAGGCGAGGTCCGCGATCGTCCGGCCGAGGCGCACGGCGACGGGCTCGGGGAGCTTCTTGACGGTGCTCCAGCCGAGGGCGTACGCGCCGTCCGCCAGCCGGTCCTGGAGGCTGGTCACGAGGTGGCCTCGCTGTTCGCGGCGGCAGCGGCGGCGTCCGCCTCGGCGGACTCCCGGCGGACGGTGACGACGCGCTGGACCAGCGTGACGAGGCTGCCGACGGCGACGATCCACAGCGCGATCGGCAGCAGCACCTGGATGCCGGGCACGCCGAACGCGTGCAGGCCCGCGAGCCCGGCCGCGACCAGGGAGATCACCAGTCGCTCGGCGCGCTCCACCAGGCCGTTGACGGCGACCGGCAGGCCGATCGCCTCGCCGCGCGCCTTGGTGTAGGAGACCACCTGGCCGCTGGCCAGGCAGAAGATCGAGACGGCGCACAGGACGTTGTTGTCGCCGTCACCCGCGTACCAGAGCGCGAAGCCGCCGAAGATCGCGCCGTCGGCCACCCGGTCGAGCGTGGAGTCCAGGAAGGCCCCCCAGCGGCTGGAGCGGCCGAGCTGGCGCGCCATGTTCCCGTCGACGAGGTCGGAGAACACGAACAGCGTGATGACGATCGTGCCCCAGAAGAACTCTCCCCGCGGGAAGAAGACCAGTGCGCCCGCCATCACTCCGGCCGTGCCCAGGAAGGTGACCGTGTCGGGGCTTACCCCCCGGCGGATGAGAAACGCGGCGAACGGTGTGAGGACACGCGTGAAGAATGCACGCGCGTACTTGTTCAGCATGGCCTTCCCGAGGGTCGGTGTCGCCGCGCGGCCCCTGCTGGCCACCGGCCGCCCCATCGTAGTCACGCGTGCGCCTGTGCGACGGCCGGGCACCCGCACCCCCGTGTCACGACGCGATGCCGTCGGTGTCGCGGCGCCGTCGCGTCCACTGTATGGACGCGCCGTGACGCGAGTGCGAAGCTCGAAGACACCGCGGGCGTCACCGGTGCCGCCACCGCACGCGGCCTGAGCATGTCCGCGCCCACAGAGACCTCACCGTGCACGGGAGGCAAGGCCATGGGCGACAAGGCGCACGCACACCCCGGAGCCGCCGGCAGGGCTACGGCGGCCGACCACCCCGCGTCCGTAAGGAACGTGGTGCTGGTCGGCCACAGCGGATCGGGCAAGACGACATTGGTGGAGGCTCTCGCGCTGACCGCGGGAGCGGTGAACCGGGCGGGCCGCGTGGAGGACGGCGGCACCGTCTCGGACTACGACGAGATCGAGCACCGGCAGCAGCGCTCGGTGCAGCTCTCCCTGGTCCCCGTCGACTGGGACGGATACAAGATCAACATTCTGGACACCCCGGGGTACGCGGATTTCGTCGGGGAACTGAGGGCCGGTCTGCGTGCTGCGGACGCGGCCCTCTTCGTCGTCTCGGCCTCGGACGGCGTGGACGGTTCGACCCGGATGGTGTGGGAGGAGTGCGCGGCGGTCGGGATGCCGCGCGCCATCGTGGTGACCCACCTCGAATCGGCCAGGGCGGACTTCGAGGAGATGACCAGGATCTGCGCGGAGGCTTTCGGCGGGGACGACCCGGACGCCGTCCTGCCGCTGTACCTGCCGCTGCGGGGGCCCGAGGCACCGGACGGGCACGCTCCCGTGACCGGCCTGATCGGCCTGCTGACCCAGCGGCTGTTCGACTACGCCTCCGGGGAGCGCAAGGAGGCGGAACCGGGCCCCGAGCAGCGGCAGCTCATCGAGGACGCCCGCAACCGGCTGATCGAGGGAATCATCGCCGAGAGCGAGGACGAGACCCTCATGGACCGCTACCTCGGCGGCGAGGAGATCGACCTCAAGACGCTCGTGCAGGACCTGGAACGGGCCGTGGCCCGCGGCACCTTCTTCCCGGTGCTGGCCGCCGCCCCGGCCGCCGAGGGCGCCCGGCAGGGTCTCGGCACGGTCGAGCTCCTCGAACTGGTCACGGGCGGCTTCCCCACCCCGCTGGAACGCCCGGCGCCCTCGGTGACCACCCCGGACGGCACCGCGCGCGCGGTCGAGGCGTGCGACCCGGACGGCCCGCTGCTCGCCGAGGTGGTGAAGACGGCGTCCGACCCGTACGTCGGCCGCGTGTCCCTGGTCAGGGTCTTCTCGGGGACGCTGCGCCCGGACGCGACCGTGCACGTCTCGGGGCACGGACTCACCGACCGCGGCCACGAGGACCACGACGTCGACGAGCGCATCGGCACCCTGTCCGCGCCGTTCGGCAAACAGCAGCGGGCCCTCACCCACTGCATCGCCGGCGATCTCGCGAGCGTGGCGAAGCTGAACCGCGCCGAGACCGGCGACACCCTCTCGGCCAAGGACGACCCGCTTCTCATGGAGCCCTGGCGGATGCCCGACCCGCTGCTCCCGCTCGCCATCGAGGCGCACAGCAAGGCGGACGAGGACAAGCTCTCCCAGGGGCTCGGCCGGCTGGTCGCCGAGGACCCCACCATGCGGCTGGAGCAGAATCCGGCCACCCACCAGGTCGTCCTGTGGTGCCTGGGCGAGGCGCACGCGGACGTCGCGCTGGAGCGGCTGCGCAACCGGTACGGCGTGCAGGTCGACGTCGTCCCGCACAAGGTGTCGTTGCGCGAGACGTTCGCCGGCACGTCCAGCGGGCGGGGCCGGCACGTGAAGCAGTCCGGCGGACACGGTCAGTTCGCGATCTGCGAGATCGAGGTGGAACCGCTGCCGAACGGCTCGGGCATCGAGTTCGTGGACAAGGTCATCGGAGGCGCCGTACCCCGTCAGTTCATCCCGTCCGTCGAGAAGGGCGTGCGCGCCCAGGCGGCCAAGGGGGTGGCCGCCGGCTATCCGCTCATCGACGTCCGGGTCACGCTGCGCGACGGCAAGGCGCACTCGGTCGACTCCTCCGACGCCGCCTTCCAGACGGCGGGGGCGCTGGCGCTGCGCGAGGCGGCGGCCGACGCCAGGATCCACCTCCTGGAGCCGGTGGCCGAGGTGAGTGTGCTGGTCGGCGACGACTACGTGGGCGCCGTGATGAGCGACCTGTCGGGGCGGCGCGGCCGGGTGGTGGGCACCGAGCAGGCAGGCGGCGGGCGCACGCTCGTACGGGCGGAGGTGCCGGAGATCGAGATCGGACGGTACGCCGTCGATCTGCGGTCCATCTCGCACGGCACCGCGCGGTTCGACCGGCACTACGCGCGGCACGAACCGATGCCGCAGCAGATCGCCGAACGGATCCGCGAACGGCCCGCCGACTCCTGAGGGTTCGGGGCGTCGTGAGGCGGCGGACGGCTTCGGCCGTCCGCCGACGAATGTCGGTCATGCCCGTTACTCTGAGAACCTGATCAAGACGATGACCTGATCAACAGGTGTGCGGAGCACCGAAGTCGGGAAAGCCGCAGGAGCGGGTGCGGCGGCGATGGGGGCGGAAGTGACGTTCGAGGGGTTCGATTTCACTCCCGGGGCGCAGGTGCCGCTCACGGGCTCCGCGGGACAGACGGCGGCCACCTTCGCCCTGGCCTCGGCGGCGTATCGCGACAGTCCGGTCACGGAGATCCTCAAGGCCGACAACGAATGGCACCAGTCGACCGTCAAGGCGCCGCGGTTCAAGCTGCTCGCGCCGAACCTCGGCGAGGCCTTCTCGACGGCGGTCACCGGCCGCATGCTGGGTGTCGGCCGCAAACCGCTCATCCAGTCCTTCGGCACCGAGCCGCAGGTCGTCGTGGAGCACTGCCTGGCGGCGACCAACATCCGCCGGGACCGGGACAATTGGCTGTCGGCCGTCATGGTGCTCTGCGGGCTGCTGTTCCTGCCGGGCCTCGTGGTGTGGCTGCTCGTCTTCACGATCCGCACGCAGATCGCCAAGAGCGAGAACAAGCGCGCCTCGGCCCTCGGCACCACGCTCCTGTTCGCGGCCGGCGCCCTCGCCGTCCTGTTCCTCCTGAAGATGCCGTTCACGGGTTTCTGGGGCTGGTACGGACGCGCGTCGGTGGTCCTGCCCGTCGTCGGCTGGCTCTGGGCCAAGCAGATCTGCGAGCGCACGGCCAAGGACCTGCGCGCCCGCTGGGACAGCCTCCTGTCCGGCGGCGGTCTCGGCGCGAAGATCCCGGAGGCGGTCCCCGGCAGCCCGGGTGAGACGGCCGCCGAGCGCCTGCGCCAGTCCCTCGCCCGCCTCAGCGCCGAGCAGCAGTCCAACTCCGTGTTCTACGCGGGCCCCAAGGGCATCCTCGGCATGGGGACGCGCTGGGGCAGCTGGCAGCTCGCCGAGGACCTGGTGCCCCGGGACGCGGCCAAGGAGATCCACCCGTTCCGCAGCTGGGACGTGATCCGCAGCATCCACGACCAGTTGCGCATGCTGGAGCGCGGTCCGCTCAACACCGGTGGTTTCCCCGCGCCTTCGCTCAAGCACTGGGTGGTCACGCCGATCGGGGAGAACGCGAAGGCGGTGTCCCGGCCGGGCGGCACGGACGTGGACGCGTACACGGTCAGGAACCACGCCATCCAGGACATCTGCAACAAGCAGCAGTTCGGCAGCGGCGACCGGCACTACCTGGGGGTCCAGTGGACGCTCTGGGACGGCCAGTTGGTCATCACGATGCTGATCACGGTGACCGTGCTCCACGAGACGCTGCGCATCGAGGTCACCGGGCACGCGCTCGGCCCGGTGAACTCCCTGTTCACCACCAAGCCGGAGGCCCCGACCAAGGAGGTCGCGAAGACCGTCCGGTTCTGGGAGACCCGCAAGGTGAGCCTGCCGCTGGTCACCGCCGACGAGGTCGTACGGCTGGCCGCGCGGGCCCCCCTCAGCTGGTATCCGCCGCTTCTGGACTGGCTGGGCGGCTCGCTGGCGCTGCCCGAGCCGTTCGGGCTGCGGCACGCCTGGGCCGACCAGCCGTGGCGGCACCGCTTCATGGCGGACGACGCGCTGCGGGCCGCGACGCCCGTGCTGCGGGTGGTGCACGCGGCCGCGATCAAGGTCCTGGAGGAGAACGGCGTGGACACCGAGAAGTTCGGCAACCGCTCGTCGTTCCTCAGCACCGCGGTGCAGGACGCCGCGCCGCGCAAGGCCGACCTGTACGACGCGTAGGACGGGACGGCGGGCCGGGGACGGCCCGCCCGCCCCGAGCAGTCAGGCTCCGGGCCGCACCGGACCGACGGCGGTGCCGGCCGCCACGACCAACCGGCCGGAGGCGCTGGACTCACCGGGGATCACCCCGTCCGGGGCCCTCAGCGTGAAGGTGGCCCGGTCGGCCCGGACACCGCCGGGGCCGACCGGCACCTGGATGTCGAAGTGGACCGGACGCCCCGGGCCGAACGTCACCACGGCGCGCTGCGAGCCGTACCGGCCGGGGGTGACTCCTCGGAGGGAACCGTGCTGGTGGAAGCGGACGTCCGCGGGTGAACCGGCCAGCCGGCAGGGTTCGTACCCCCGCGCGGCGGTCAGGGTGACCCGGTAGTGGCGGTGCCCCGCGGTGGCGGGGCCCGCGGTGATCCTGGCGGTGTGGTTCGCCGGACGGCACGCGGACGGAGCCGCACCGGCGGCGAGGGCCGACGGTGACGACGCCTGCGCCGTTCCGATTCCTGCCGCGCCGACGAGCAGGGTGGCGGTGGCTGCGATCAGGGCGCTGCGACGATGCACGAGCATCCCCCTCCTGTGGTCCCGGCGGATCCGGGCGAGCACCTCCGACCTGTCCGCCACGGCCCCCCGCGCAATCGCGCCCCCACCGCGTTCCCCTCGTACGGATGACGTCCCCGCGACGAGACGGCCGAGGCCCGGGAAGACGGGTTCTAGGCGGCGGGCCAGGCGTCCGCGAGCATCTTGCGGGTGTCCGCGAGGAGCTGGGGCAGGACCTTGGTGTGGCCGACGACCGGCATGAAGTTGGTGTCGCCGCCCCAGCGGGGCACGATGTGCTGGTGCAGGTGGGCGGCGATGCCGGCGCCCGCGACCGTGCCCTGGTTCATGCCGATGTTGAAGCCGTGCGCGCCGGAGGCCGTCCGCAGGGCGGTCATGGCCTGCTTGGTCAGCTCGCCCAGTTCCACCGTCTCGGGACCGGTGAGATCCGTGTAGTCGGCGACGTGCCGGTAGGGCACGACCATCAGGTGCCCGCCGTTGTACGGGTAGAGGTTCAGCACCGCGTACACCTGCTCGCCGCGCTTCACGATCAGCCCGTCCTCGTCGGACTTGGCCGGGATCGAGCAGAAGGGACAGCCGTCGTCGGCCCCCGGGCCGGTGGGCTTGTTCTCGCCCTGGATGTAAGCCATCCGGTGGGGCGTCCAAAGGCGCTGGAACGCGTCCTGCGTTCCCACTCCGATCTGCTGCTCCGGCTCACTCGTCATGTGATGCAGCATATTGCTTCGCCCGTTCGCGGCGTGTCGGCGGGTGCCCGGGAAAGGTGCCTGCGGCCAAGCTGGGGCCATGGACGACGACAGCCCGACGAGCCGCTGGGCGCAGCGCACCGAGGTACCGCTGGGGATCGCGTCGCTGCTCTTCCTGACCGCCTACGCGGTGCACGTGCTGGCGCACGGGATGCCCGACTGGGGGCGCCGGGTCTGCCTCATCGTCATCGCGGTCGCCTGGGCGATGTTCCTCGTCGACTACCTGGTCCTGTGGCGGCTGAGCGGACGAGGCCTCGCGTTCGTGCGGACCCATGTCCTGGACACGGTGGTCCTCGTCCTGCCGCTGCTGCGGCCGCTGCGGGTCGTCCGGCTCTACGACGCCGTGCTGCGCCGGCGGGGCGAGCCCCGGTTGCCGCTGTACGCGCGGGTGATGTTCTACGCGAGCATCGCCGTCCTGCTGCTCGGCTTCGCCGGGGCCCTCGCCGTCTACCAGGCGGAGTACGAGGCGCCGGGCGCGACGATCCGTACCTTCGGGGACTCCGTCTGGTGGGCGTCCTCCACGCTGGCGACGGTGGGCTACGGAGACGTGACGCCGGTGACGGCACGGGGACGCGTGATCGCGGTCGCCATGATGGCGTGCGGTCTGGCCCTGCTCGGCGCGGTCACGGGCTCGTTCTCGTCGTGGCTGCTGCAGGTGTTCTCGCGTGAGGGCGACGACGAGAGGCCTCCGCGGAGCTGAGCTTCGCGGAGGCCTCTCGTCAGGTGCGGCGGATCAGATCTGCGCGCGCTCCTCGACGACACGGGCGATCTTGGCGATGGCCTCGTCGAGCGGGATGCCGTTCTCCTGCGAGCCGTCGCGGTAGCGGAACGAGACGGCGCCGGCCGCCATGTCCTCGTCGCCCGCGATGACCATGAAGGGCACCTTCTGCTTCTGCGCGTTGCGGATCTTCTTCTGCATCCGGTCCGAGGACGAGTCCACCTCGACGCGCAGCCCCTGCTTCTTGGCCTGCGCGGCGAACTTCTGCAGGTACTCGACGTGCGCGTCACCGATCGGGATGCCGATCGCCTGGACGGGCGCCAGCCATGCCGGGAACGCGCCCGCGTAGTGCTCGAGGAGTACGGCGAAGAAGCGCTCGATGGAACCGAAGAGCGCGCGGTGGATCATGACCGGGCGCTGCTTGGTGCCGTCCGGGCCGGTGTACTCCAGGTCGAAGCGCTCGGGCAGGTTGAAGTCGAGCTGCACGGTCGACATCTGCCAGGTGCGGCCGATGGCGTCCTTGGCCTGCACGGAGATCTTCGGGCCGTAGAAGGCGGCGCCGCCCGGGTCCGGGACCAGCGGGAGGCCCTGCTTCTCGGCGACCTGGCGCAGCGTCTCGGTGGCTTCTTCCCAGACCTCGTCCGAGCCGACGAACTTCTCCGGGTCCTTCGTGGACAGCTCCAGGTAGAAGTCGGTGAGGCCGTAGTCGCGCAGCAGGTTCAGGACGAAGGTGAGCGTCTTGTCGAGCTCCTCCGCCATCTGCTCCTTGGTGCAGTAGATGTGCGCGTCGTCCTGGGTGAAACCGCGCGCACGGGTCAGGCCGTGCACGACGCCGGACTTCTCGTACCGGTACACGGTGCCGAACTCGAAGAGGCGCAGGGGCAGTTCACGGTACGAACGGCCGCGCGCGTCGAAGATCAGGTTGTGCATCGGGCAGTTCATGGGCTTGAGGTAGTAGTCCACGCCCTCGTCGAGCTGCATGGGCGGGTACATGCCGTCGGCGTACCAGTCCAGATGGCCCGAGGTCTCGAAGAGCTTCCCCTTGGTGGCGTGCGGGGTGTAGACGAACTCGTAGCCCTCCTCCTCGTGCCGGCGGCGCGAGTAGTCCTCCATGACCCGGCGGATGATGCCGCCCTTGGGGTGGAAGACGGCGAGGCCGGAGCCGATCTGGTCCGGGATGGAGAACAGGTCCAGTTCGTTGCCCAGCTTGCGGTGGTCGCGCTTCTCGGCCTCGGCGAGGAAGTCGAGGTGGGCCTTCAGCTCCTCCTTGGAGGGCCAGGCGGTGCCGTAGATGCGCTGCAGCATGGGGTTCTTCTCGCTGCCGCGCCAGTACGCGGCGGCGTTGCGCATGAGCTTGAACGCCGGGATGTTCCGGGTGGTGGGCAGGTGGGGACCGCGGCAGAGGTCCTTCCAGCACAGGTCGCCGGTCTTGGCGTCGAGGTTGTCGTAGATGGTCAGCTCGCCGCCGCCCACCTCGACGTCCGCGCCGTCGTCCGAGGACGCGGAGCCCTTGATGCCGATGAGCTCCAGCTTGTACGGCTCGGCGGCGAGCTCCTCGCGGGCGTCCTCGTCGGTGACGACGCGACGGGAGAAGCGCTGGCCGCGCTTCTGGATCTCCTGCATCTTCTTCTCGACGGCCTTGAGGTCCTCGGGGGTGAAGGGCCTCGCGACGTCGAAGTCGTAGTAGAAGCCGTCCTTGACCGGGGGGCCGATGCCGAGCTTGGCCTCGGGGAAGAGCTCCTGCACGGCCTGGGCCATGACGTGCGCGGTGGAGTGGCGCAGGATGTTCAGGCCGTCCTCGGAGGAGATCTCGACGGGCTCGACCTCCTCGCCGTCCCGCACCTCGTAGGCGAGGTCCTTCAGCTCGCCGGCCACGCGGGCCGCGATGATGGTGCGCTGGCCGGCGAAGAGCTCGGCGGCCGTAGTGCCCGTCGTCACCACGCGCTCTTCCCGCTCGGAATCGCGTTGGATGACCACACGGACGTCTGACACCGGACTCTCCTGACTGAAGGCGACTCCACACCACATACGGCATGGCATGGCAATGCCCCGAATCCTACCGAGCCCGGGGACCCCTCCGCGAAAGGGTTGTGGACGGGCCCCCGCCAAGGTCCCCTCACCGGGCCGCCTCAGTCGCCGCTGCAGGCCTCCTCGAAGAAGTCCAGGTTCTCCTGGAGCGACTTCATCAGCCGGTCCCGCTCCGCCTCGTCGACCTGTACGGGGACGACTCCGGAGGCGTCGGTGAGCCGCCGGAAGCCGCCGCGGCTCTCCAGCCGTCCGTGCACGCGCACGGGCAGCCCCACCAGATGGGCCTGGCCCGCGATCCGGTAGGCCTCCTCGTCCAGGGTGACCCGTACGTGCGGGACCTCCGCACCGGCGATGACCCGCAGCCGTACGGTGCCCGCGCCGCGCGGGCCAGAGCGGCGCATCCTGACGACCGCGCCGGTGATGCGCACGGGGACGGACGGTTCCTCGCGCAGGTACCGGGCGCCGGCCTCACGGAGCACGGGAAGGTCGCCGGGCGAGAACTCGACGGCCTCGGCGGGGTTCGCCCCGCCCTCGGGGACGCCTTCTGCGGGCGACCACTCGACGGCGATCCGGGCGCCCTCCGTCCCGCGCACGAGGGCCACCAGGGCTTCCATCAGCTCGTGGCTGACGCCGGCCTCGACGGCCGCGTCGAACGCGTCCATGCCGCCGGTGGCCCGCTGGTAGTCGATCGCCTCGCGGGCCGCGTACAGCGCCTGGTGCAGGCGGACGGCGAGGGGCCTGCCGGCGGCGACGGGCACGAACGCGGTGAGGCGGCGGCCGCCCGGTTCGGCTCCGACCAGCACGTCATCGAGGGAGGCGGCGGCGGCCCTGCGGTGCCGGGCGCCGTAGTAGCCGGCCCGCGCGCGGGTGGCGAGCGCGGCGGCGAGCAGCATCCGGCGGGCGGCACCGCGCAGCTGTTCCTCGACGGTCCAGGGCGCGGCGCCCGCGGGTCCGGTGGGCACGTCCCGCCACCAGCGGATCTCGTCGCTGGGGACGGCGAGCGCGAGCAGCACGTCGCGTGCGGACGACGAGCCGCTGCGGGCGAGCGCGACGAGAGCTTCGCCGAGCAGGTCGTCGCTGTCGGGGAAGGCCCGGTTCTCGGGCACCAGCAGGCTGGTGCCGTTGCCCCCGGGCCCGGGTGGTGTCCACCGGCCGTACCGTCCCGGGGCTCCCCCGCGCCGCTGCCAGCCGTGGCGGTGCAGGAGGGCGCCGAGGACGGCCGGGTCGACCTGGTCGGGGGCCGGAGGGGCGTCCCAGGGCGTTTCGGCGGGGTGCGGCCGCACGGGCCGAAGGGGCTCGTCGATCGGGCGGTGTGTCATGGTCTGCCTCCCGTCCCGACCCTCGTCATGATCTCGCAGAGGGCACGGTCGTCGAAGATCCGGGTCGTCGGGATACGGACGGTGGTCCGGTGCCGGCCCGTGACGGCGTGCCCGGCGAGGTTGATCCAGTAGCAGCAGTGCCGCAGGTCGAGGCGGTCGTGACCGGCGCGCAGCCAGTCGTCCTGGGATCTGGGCACGAGCATCACGACCAGGATCTTGTGCACGGAGACCGGGGTGCGCGCGAGCTTCGCCAGGTGGGCGTTGTCGAGCGGGAAGGAGAACGCGGGCCCCGGTGGGTCCGGCGGTATCTGGTAGGTGCACTTGAGCTGCACCTTGATGGTGACTTCGTCGTCGACCGTGTGCCCGGGGGCGCTGTGGCTGACGTGCCAGTCGATGCCGTTGTCGGGGAACGGCTGGGAGAGCGAGCAGCCGGCCGCCGCCGCCACGGCGTGCAGGTAGCCCACCTGCAGGGTCTCCATGCAGGCGGTGGTGGCGAGGGAGCCGCGATGGGGTGCCGTCCGCTGGGGCAGCAGCCCGCCCCGTTCGGGCTGGGCGAGTGCCATGAGTCCAACAGCCTTCCAGGCTTGGTGTGTCCGCGCTTCGGGTCGCTGAACTGCAAAGACCCGTACCTCAGTTGTCTCCTTCCGGCGTACGGCGCAAACAGCCCGGGTATCACCAAACGGGCAGAAGACGGTGCGTCAGCTGCCGTGGGTGAACGAGGAGTTGTATTGGTATGACGTGCTGGTACGAGGGCCCTCTGGCCGCGTTCGACACGGAGACGACGGGCGTGGACGTCGAGACCGACAGGATCGTGTCGGCCGCCGTCGTCGTCCAGGACGCCGCGGGGACCCGCCCCAGGGTGACCCGCTGGCTGGTGAACCCCGGAGTGCCGGTGCCCGCGGGGGCGACGGCGGTGCACGGGCTCACGGACGAACATCTGCAGCGCAACGGCCGCTGGCCGTCGCCGGTGCTGGAGGAGATAGTGCGCGAGCTGGGCGAACAGGCCGCGGCGGGCCGGCCGCTGGTGGTGATGAACGCCCCGTTCGATCTGACGCTCCTGGACCGGGAGTTGCGCCGGCACCGGGCGTCGTCGCTGGACCGCTGGTTCGACCCGGCGGCGCTGCGGGTGCTCGACCCGCGGGTTCTGGACAAACATCTGGACCGCTATCGCAAGGGCCGCCGCACCCTGACCGATCTGTGCGCGCACTACGACGTGGTGCTGGAGGGCGCGCACGACGCGGCGGCGGACGCGCTGGCGTCGCTGGAGCTGGTGCGGGCGGTGGGACGGCGGTTCGCCTCGCGGCTCGAACGGCTGTCGCCGGCCGAACTGCACACGCTCCAGGCGGTGTGGCACGCGGCGCAGGCGCGCGGGCTGCAGGCGTGGTTCGCGCGCAGCGGTTCGGAGGAGGCGGTAGATCCGGCGTGGCCGCTGCGACCCGATCTGCCGGCGGCCGCGGCCTGAACGGGCAGACGGGCAGACGGGCAGACGGGCAGACGGGCAGACGGGCAGACGGGCAGACGGGCAGACGGGCAGACGGGCAGACGGGCGCAACGAAAAACCGGTCCGTCGGTGACGGACCGGTCTTTTCCGGGTGGGCGATACTGGGTTCGAACCAGTGACCTCTTCGGTGTGAACGAAGCGCTCTCCCACTGAGCTAATCGCCCGGGAACGGACTGAACCATACAGGTCCGGGCGGGTGGGGTTCAAACCGCTTCGAGGTAGGTCCTCAGACCGCGTCGCCCCGCGCGCATCATCAGGGCGTGGTTGGCGCGGAAGAAGGGCCGTCCGGGCACCGCCAGCCGGCGCAGCAGCGCCGTGGTCACGCGCACTTCCTGGTCGTACCGCGCGCGTGTGCCGGGTCCGGTCACGTCGAGGGTCCAGCGCGCCCAGCCGTCCAGGTCGCCCGTCATCGCGATCTCCAGGACGCAGGCCGCCGGGTCCCGGCGTGCCGCGCGAGCGGTGAAGGTGATGTCGTACGGCAGCGTGGAGCGGATCCGGATGACACCGCTGCGGTCGTCGACCGGTGTCACCGCGCGCACCTGGGGCCACCAGAGCGGGTAGTTCTCGGCGCGTTCCAGGGCCGCGTACACGGCGGCGGGGGGCGCGGGCAGCTCCCACTCGCTGTGGAAGCGGTAGTGACTCCAGTCCATGGAACGAGTGTGCCCACGTTCGGGCGGTGCCCATGTCCTCGCGTCCGCTGCCTTGTTCGCGGGCGGCCGGGCTCCCGTCCGCACGGACTCGCCTGCGGTTCTGAGTACGGGGTGAGTACGCGGACTCATGTCCCGGACACGTGGCCGGAACCACACTCCGCTACATGACCCCTCTCCCGCCACCGGTCGAAGAGCTGCGGCTCCTGGACGCCGAACTGCGGCAACTGGACGCACGCCGGGCCGTGTTGCTGCACCGCCGTGCCTGGCTGGTCCATCTGCTCCAGCCGCGGCCCACCCCGACAGCGCCTCCGTCGCCGCCCGCCCGGCGGCCCGAGGCCACGGCGCCGGGGGTGCAGAACGTGCTCCTGATCCTCGGCGGTCTCCTGCTCACCGTCGCCGCCGTCGCGTTCACGCTCGTGAGCTGGGGCCGTCTGGGGATCGTGGGGCGGTCCGCCGTGCTCGGCGCGGTGACGCTGGCCGCGCTCGGCTCACCCGTGCTCCTCCTGCGGCGGGGCCTGCGGTCGACCGCCGAGTCGCTGGCCGGCCTCGGTCTCGTCCTGACGGTGCTGGACGCGTACGCCCTGCACACGGTCGCGCTGCCGGACACCGACGGCGTCGGGTACGCGGCGCTCGCCTCGGCGACCCTGGCCGTCGGGTGGGCCGCGTACGGGCTCACGGTCGGCGGGCGGCCCGGTGCCGCGGGCCGGCAGGTGTCCGGCGACGACCGGACCACCGGGGAGGCCGCGACCGGCGGCCGTGCCCCGCACCCCGTGTTCGGAGCGGTACGACAAGCGGCCGTCCTCGGTCTGCGGCTCCCTGTCCCGGCCGCCGTGGTCGCCGCCCAGTTCCCGCTCGTCCTGTGGGCGGGCGCGGCCGGGGCGGGAGCGCACGCCGTCACGGCCGCGCTGCTGGTGACGGCCGCGTTCGACGCCGTGATCGCTCTGCGCGCGTCCTCGACGGCCGTCCGGGTCGTCGCCGCCGTCGGCGCGTTCGGCCTGGGCGGCTGGGGCACGTTCGCCGGCTGCTACCTGTCCTGGACCGCCGCCGGACCGGGCGCCGCGGCCCGGGCGGGGGCACTGCTGCTCCTCGCCGCCTCGATCGCCTTCTCGGCGGCGTGGGCCGCCGAGAAGCCTGCCCTCGCGACCGGCATCGCCGCGGCCGGCGGGCTGGTCACGGTCGTCGCTTTCGGGGGTGTGCTGCGTACGGTGCTGCCCGGCGCGTGGACCGTTCCCGGCCATCTGGTGTGCGGGCTGGCCCTGTTGGCGGCCGTTCGGCCCGGGCTGCCGGAACCGGTGCGCCGCGGGATCGCCGCGGCTTCCGGCTCCGTTCAGGGGCTGGCCGTGGTCTGGGCGCTGCCCGTGGTCGTGGTCTCGCTCGTGGGCCCGCTCGCGCAGGTGGGCTCGGTCTGGTCCGGCGCTCCGGCGACCGCGCGGGACGCGGTGACGAGCGAGCTGCCCTGGCCGCCCGGCGCGTTCACGGCACCGCTCGTCCTCGGCCTCGTCGCAGCGGTCCTGGCGGTCGGGGTCCGCTCCGCCGCCTGGCGTCCGCGGGCTCTGACCGGCGCGCTCGTTCTGGCGTGGTCGACGGCCCTCTCGCTCCCGGCCGCCCTCGAACTCCCCTACGCTGCGGGCCTTTCCGTCCACGCGCTGACGGCGGTGGCTCTGCCGGCGCTCGCCCGCCGCACGCGTCCCCCGGTGGTTCCCGTGGTCCTGGCCCTGGTCACCTCCATCGATCTCGCGTTCCTGGCGCTGGCGTCGCAGACCGCCACCCTGATCGTGTTCGCCGCGCTGACGGCCCTGTTCGCGGTCACCGCCCGGCAGCCCGGCCTCGGCCCGGTCGGGGCGCCCGCCGCCCTCGGCCACCTCGCCGCCACGGCCTGCGCGGTGGGCGCGTCCCTCGGCTGGCAGCCCCAGCACACGGCCCTGCTCGTGCTGGCGGTCCCTCTCCTGGCCGCCCTCCTCGCGGCGCGCCTCGACGACGCGCCGACGACGGTGTCCGTCGAGATCACCGGTGCCGTCGCGGCGCTGCTCGCCGTCGCGCTCGCCGCCACGGACCCGCCGATGCTGGCAACGGTCCTCGCGCTGTGCGGAGTCATCGCCGCGGGCACGGCCGTACGGGAGGACCGTCGGTCCGCCGGATACGCGGCGGCCGTCCTGTTCGTGCTGGCCGCCTGGGTGCGCCTGGTGGCCTGGGACGTGACGTCGCCAGAGGCTTACACGCTGCCGGTGACCGTCCCCGCGCTGCTCGTGGGTCTGTACCGGCGTCGCAAGGACCCGGCGGTCTCGTCCTGGACCGCGTACGCGCCGGGCCTGTCCGTGAGCCTCTTCCCGAGCCTGCTGGCGGCGTGGGCCGACCCGCAGGCGCCGCGCCCCCTCGTCCTCGGCGCGGCGGCGCTCGCCGTGACCCTGCTGGGCGCGCGGCACCGCCTCCAGGCGCCGCTGCTGCTGGGCGGCACGGTGCTCGCCCTGGACGCGCTGCACGAACTCGCGCCGTACATCGTGCAGGTGGTCGACGCACTCCCCCGTTGGGTGGCGCCCGCGCTCGCCGGGGTGCTGCTGCTCGCTCTGGGCGCCACGTACGAGCAGCGGATCCGCGACGCGCGGCGCGTGCGGGATGTGCTGGGACGGATGGACTGAACGGACGGGTCGCGTCCCACGACGGCGCCGGTCGGCCTCCGCCACCGGCGCCGCCGTGCATCTCGGGACGCCGCCGGGACGGAACCCCGTCGCGTACCGCTTCCGGAAATTCGGACGGCCGCCACCGGTATGGGAACGGCGGCGCGGCGCGGCCGTCGCAGCCCCCGCCGACGGGCGGAAGCCGCCGGTCCACAGCGCCGGGGAGAGATGTCCTGGGCCCCGTTCCGGGCCCCCGCGCATTTCCGCACCGGGGCCGACCGGGCGTATCTCCGGCGCGTCGCGCAAAGCGTGCTTGACGCGCGGGCCAGGGATCGCCTCGGGTGCGTCGCCGGCAAAGGCCACCGCTCAGCTCCTCGCCCGCACGAAGGCGGCGGGTCCCCAAGCACCGCCCCGCCACGGGGAAGTGACACGGCGTCGGGTCGGCTCGGAATACCGGCCTCTTTCCGCCGACCCGCCTCATTTTCCCAACTCTGGTTCGACGATTTCCGCGCCGCACAATATTCTCCGCGCCTATCCGCGACTTGGGCCGAACGGAGTCCCGCTCTTGTCGTACTTCCGCAGAAATCGGATGGCGTTCCGAAATACCCGCGCCACATTTCCAGGGAGATCCGGGCACAAGAACTTCCCTCAGAAGTCCACATAATCCGGGAAGTGTGCTTCGCCAACCCTTCCGAAACTTCCGCTTGTTCCCGGAAGAACGGGTTCCGAACCTGCCACCGTCCCCACCCACCTCGACGAACTCCGTCCCGCTCGACGGGTCCCGCACGCGACGGACCGTCACCGTCCGTTCCTGGCACGGGCATCGCCCGTGGCCTCACCGTGCGGCGCACCCGTGATCCGGACAGGTACCGGTCGCGCCCCTCCACGCGCGCGTTCCGACGACGGTGCCACGAGGGCCGCATCCGTGGACGGGACTCCGCAGGTCGGGCGCACACGATCGATTGATCGAACATGTTTCGCATCGCCGGGTGAAGGGGGGCGCGGCCGAAAACGTGCGGCTGCCGGAGGCGCGGGCGACGGGGCACGGAACGGAGCGTGAGGGGTGACGACGCGAGGCTCGGCGGAAGCCGCGTACAAGGAGGCGGCGGGAGACCCGGCGCGGAACCGCCGACGCGATCCGACCGGGCGACGCCCTCGGGTCGGGAGCGGACCGACACCGGCCCGCGCGGCGCCCGCACCGGCAGTTCCCGATCACCGCGTGTCGCGTGAACCGACCTCGAACCTGCGGCTCCCCGAGGGCTCCCTCGTCGGCCTCACGGGCCGGCCGCCCGGCGCCAGGGGCCCGACCCGAGGCAGTCCGGAAGCAGATGACCAGGGCACATGCGCACCCGTCGGCTCCGAAGCGGGTCGCGGCCCGCATGCCCGACGAGCCCTCTCACACGACAACGCGAACGGCTCCGGTCCACGAGGTCGTGGACCGGAGCCGATTCGTACAAGTGGGCGATACTGGGTTCGAACCAGTGACCTCTTCGGTGTGAACGAAGCGCTCTCCCGCTGAGCTAATCGCCCGGGCGCAGAGAGAACATTACCCCATGTCAGGGGATGGCTTCGACCAGCTCGGACGGCTCGCGAGGCCAGGTCCGCCCGGTCACTCCTTGATGTTCCAGGGCATCTCGAAGCCGAACTTCCAGACGTACACGCCGACGAGAACGGCCACGATCACGAGGCCGATCGACGTCAGGATGATGTTGCGGCGCCGGACCCTGGGGTCGAGTGCGCGCTGGGTCGCCTCCGTGACCTTGCGCTTCGTCCAGCGGAGCACCAACTGGGCCCAGACGAACTCGGTCGCCCAGATCGCCATGCCCCCGAAGATCACCAGCCAGCCGGGGCCCGGCAGCGGCAGCATGACCACGCCCGCGCCCACCACCGCGAGCCCCACGACGAAAACGCCGACCTGCCAGCTCACGTGCAGCGCACGCCGCGCCTTGACGAATTCCGGCGCCCGCGAACCGAGCGCTCGTTCATTGTCCGCCTCGTCGTCCGCCATGGCGACCTCGCCCGGCTCGTCACTCCCCGTATTCATACGACCAAACCCTACCCGAGAGAAACCGGTCACCGGAATGGCCCTATCCGGCGAAGGCACCCTCGGCCGGATGAGTTACATAAAGACACGCAAAACCCTCAGAGGGGTTTACAACGCCACCGTAGGTGGCATGTCGATTTCGCCGACGTGCGAATCCCCGAGCGCACACTGAGCGAAAGGCCCTGGCGCTTATGAACACCACGGTCAGCTGCGAGCTGCACCTGCGCCTCGTTGTGTCGAGCGAGTCCTCACTGCCTGTACCCGCAGGACTGCGGTATGACACGGCCGATCCCTACGCCGTGCACGCCACCTTCCACACCGGAGCCGAGGAAACCGTCGAGTGGGTGTTCGCCCGCGACCTCCTCGCCGAGGGCCTGCACCGGCCCACCGGTACCGGCGACGTCCGAGTCTGGCCGTCCCGGAGCCACGGCCAGGGCGTCGTATGCATCGCCCTGAGCTCCCCGGAGGGTGAAGCCCTGCTCGAAGCCCCCGCGAGGGCCCTGGAATCCTTCCTGAAGCGAACGGACGCAGCCGTGCCCCCGGGTACGGAACACCGGCACTTCGACCTCGACACGGAGCTCTCACACATCCTGGCCGAGAGCTGACGCGTCTCCACAGAGCCGCCCGGCGCCGTCCACTCGGGGAGACGGCTCGGGCCTAGACAACCGCATAGGGATGACACCGGCGCCGGCGTCGCGGAAAGTCCGCGGCGGCGGCGCCGGTGCGTTCCCGGGGCCCCACGCCCGCCTCCGTCCGGCCGGGAAGCACTACGATCGGCCAGCATCGGACGGGCGCCCTCGCCCGGCCACAGGCCAGGGAGCGAATCGTGCTGATCACCCACGACACCCGGTGCTCACTCGACACCGTGGTGGATCTGGTGAACACCGCGCCGGAGGACGAGACGACCGACGGGCTCGTGGACGTCGCCGCC
The DNA here is from genome assembly GCF_002078175.1 of Streptomyces sp. M41(2017). Taxonomy (GTDB): domain Bacteria; phylum Actinomycetota; class Actinomycetes; order Streptomycetales; family Streptomycetaceae; genus Streptomyces. Next base: position 1,803,562 of record NZ_MWFK01000002.1, read on the forward strand.
CTCGCGGATTTCGTACGAAAGCACGAGATCAGCGATGTCGGGGTGCTGTCGGCGGACGATCTCGCCGCCGTGCACCGGATCCGTGGCCGGTTCGCCGCGATCTTCGCCTCCGACGATCCCCGGACGTCGGCCTCCCTCATCAACGAGCTGATCGCCACCGCCGGCACCACGCCCCGGCTGACGGACCACGACGGCTACGACTGGCATGTCCACTACTTCGCGCCGGGGGCCTCGGTCGCGGACCACCTCGCGGCCGACTGCGGGATGGCGCTGGCCTTCTTCGTGGTCGCCGGGGAGCAGGAGCGGCTGCGCCGCTGCGAGGCGCCGGACTGCCGGCGGGCTTTCGTGGATCTCTCCCGCAACCGGTCGCGCCGCTACTGCGACAGCCGGACCTGCGGGAACCGGCTCCACGTCGCCGCGTACCGGGCACGCCGCAAGGAAGCCGCGGGCTGAACGGCGGAATGCCGCGAAACCATGGACACGGACACGGGTACGACGGCCGGTCATCCTCTCGGGGAACCGGACCGACGGAGCCCTCGGCGGGTGACGCCAGGGGCTCCGTGTACAGCTCAGAGCAGCAGCAGGTCGTGCAGCGAAGCCATGAGTAGCAGGCAGCCGATCACTGTCAGGAAGATCATCAGTGGCGGCTGGGAGAGCGCGAAGAGACAACCTCGCCGCTCCTTGGGCGGGGCGGCGGTGTCGCTCGGTGTTGTGTCCAGCATCTCGCGGGCGATGATGACGCAGGCAGCACCCTCTGCGCGATCAACACGCACGGAATATACGGGAGTTCGCTGGATCATGTGACGGGCGTGCCCGAACCTGAACGGTTCCGTACGTTCCGTGCGCCCCGCGTGCGATCTTGTGGCAGGTCGGCCCCCGGAAGCCGCACCGCTCCGCTGCGGGGATTCTCGGCTCGGAGAGATCACAGGCCCGGCTGCCCGGACGGGCGGCCGCGCCCGTTTCCGCGCTCTCAGATGCCGTGCTTCTTCAGGATCGCCTCGATGTCGCTGAAGTCGTCGCCGGAGCCCTCGGACCGCCGCGGCTGTGCGGCGGGCCGGTCCGCGGGCCGGGCCGCCGGCCGGGAGGCCTGGCCCAGGGACGGGGCCGACGCCGCCGGGGCGACCGCGTCGCGCTCCGCGGCCGCCTTCGCCGCCTTGCGCTCCTTGCGCGTCCCACCACCGCGCCGCTCCACGGCCCGGGTGATCATGAACAGGACCCAGGCGCCGCCGAGCACCACGAAGCCGGCCCACGCTGTCGGGCTGAACGCGGTGTCGGCCAGCCACCCGACCACACCGGTCATGACCAGGCCGATCGGCACCAGGGAGTACGCGGCGATCCGGGCCGCCGACAGGAAACGCTTGCGGTAGGCCGTGACCGCGGCGATGCCGAGGCCTGCGACGGAGACGGCTGAACAGACGGTCTCTGCAATCATCCGGTCCTCCAGGCAGGGCTCGGTCGAACGGGCGGTTCGTCCCTTCCATCCTGCACCGTCACCCACCCCGGGGGCCACGCCCCGGGCCAACCTCAGGGACATCTCGGGGATGCCCTCCTCCCCAGGTCCCGGTTGGTCCGCCCCCTTCCGGGACTGGGAGACTGGACCCATGAACGACTCCCCCGCCTCCTCCACCCAGCGTCCGGCCCCCGTCGTCCTGGACGTGTGGTGCGAGCTGCAGTGCGCCGACTGCCGTGACGCCCTCGCCGATCTGCGCGCCCTGCGCGCCCGCTACGGCGACCGTCTGGAGCTGCGGCTGCGGCACTTCCCGCTGGAGAAGCACAAGTACGCGTTCGCCGCGGCGCAGGCCGCCGAGGAGGCCGCCGAGCAGGGCAGCGCGTGGCCGTACGTGGAGGCCGTGCTCGACCGCGTGGCGGAGCTGGACCGTGAGGGCGAACCCCTCCTGATCGAGATCGCGGGGGAACTCGGCCTGGACGCCGAGGAGTTCGACACGGCCCTGATCGACGGCCGGCACATCCTGATCGTCGACGCGGACCAGGCCGAGGGCAAGGCGATCGGCGTCACCGGGACACCGACGTACGTCGTCGACGGTCAGCGCCTGGACGGCGGCAAGAGCCAGGACGGGCTGCTCGAGCGCATCCAGGAGATCACCGACCGGCTGCTCGCCGAACAGGCCTGACGCCGCACCGGACCACCCGACGGGCCTACGCCGAGGGCGACTTGGCGTACCGGCCGACGGTCCGACAGCTCTCGTGGCCGACCGCCGCCCCGTCGGCTAGAGCAGGTCCTTGTAGAGATGGGCCTCGGTCACCGCGTAGCCGAGGGACTCGTAGAGCCGCTCGGCGGGGAGGTTGCCCGCGAAGACGTTGAGCGCGAGGCGGCGGAATCCGGCGGCCGCCGCCTGAGCCTCCGCGAGGAGCATGAGCGTACGGCCGTGGCCGTGACCGCGGTGCGCCTCACGGACCGCGACGTCGTACACGAAGGCGCGGTCGCCCCGGTGGCCCAGCCACAGTTCGCCCACCGGGACGCCCTCGTGCTCCAGGACGGTCAGCCGCGCGCCGTCGGTGTCCGGCCCCTGCGGCAACGCCCGGCCGAAGTCCCGGTCGGCCTTGGTGCGCGCCTCGCTCTCGGGCAGGCCCCGTTTCACCCAGTCCGCCGCGTACTCCTGTCGGCCGGTCCGGTCCCAGACCTCGTACTCGGCGCGGTTCATGGGCCGTTCGGCGCTGCCCGGCGGCAGAGCGGGCACCGCGCCGTCCAGGGCCTTCTCCATGGCACGGTTGCGGAGGACGTAACCGAGTGCCCGGGTCAGCCCGAGCGCCCGGGGCGCGTCGCCGGGGACGGTCACCTCGATCTGCCGGCAGCCCCAGCCGCGCGCCACCTCCTCGGCGGCCAGCGCGGCCACGGTGCCCCGGCCGCGGCCCCGGTCGGGCTCCTCGATCCGGAGGGCATGGATCTTGGCGAAGGCCGGCCCGAGTTCGGGACTCGTCGCGAGGTGCACCGCACCGACCGGGCGGCTGTTCACGCACACCTGGTAGCGGCGTGAACGCGTCCCGTCGTCGGCGAGCTGAAGCGGCTCGGTCGGCCGCAGGGTGGTGGTCATCAGAGGAGTTGTACCCCCTGCGGCGGGCGAGGTCAGCCGAATTACCCCACGATCAGCGGTGGAACGGCCACCGCGGACCCGTCAGGGATCCAGGTCGTCGCCGGCGCGCTCGTCGAAGACCCGCATCGCCTTGGCGGTCACCGGGCCCGGTGCGCCCGGCAGTTCACGCCCGTCGACCCGGTGCACGGCCTGCACGTCGCGCAGCGTGGACGTGAGGAAGACCTCGTCGGCACGCTCCAGCACGTCCAGCGGCAGGTCGGTCTCCCGGGCGCCGGTCCATTCGACGGCGAGGGCGCGCGTGATGCCGGCGAGGCAGCCGGAGGAGACGGGCGGGGTGTGGATCTCACCGTCGAGCACGACGAAGACGTTCGACCCGGTGCCCTCGCAGAGTTGGCCCACCGTGTTCGCGAACAGCGCCTCGGACGCGCCGTGTTCACGCGCGCGGGCCAAAGCGACGACGTTCTCCGCGTACGAGGTGGTCTTGAGGCCGGTCAGGGCGCCGCGTTCGTTGCGGGTCCAGGGGACGGTGACGACGGCGGTCGCGTCGGGCCGCCGGTCGGAGGCGCCGAGGGCGACGACGAGGGTCGGTCCCTGATCGCCGCGGTCGGAGCCGAGCGGGCCGTGACCGCCGGTGTAGGTGATGCGCAGGCGGCCGAGCGGCATCGGATTGGCGTCGATGACGGCGGCGCAGGCGCGGCGCACCTCGTCGGCGTCGGGTTCGGGCAGCCCGAGACCACGCGCCGAGCGGGCCAGCCGGTCGAGGTGGCGGGTCAGCGCGAACGGCCTGCCGTCGACGGCCTTCACGGTCTCGAAGATGCCGTCACCCACGGTCAGTCCGTGATCGAAGACGGAGACGCGGGCGGTGTCGATGTCCTGGAGCCCGCCGTCGAGCCAAAGCTTCACTGTTACCTCGCATGAGAGTGCCGGACACGTCGTCCGGCATGGCGTCGTCGCCCCGGTGGTGTGTGCGGTGCCCCGGACCCGGCTCAGGGGGTGGGAGTCCCGTCACCCGCCTCGTACTCTCCCGACGCTACCGCGAGCAGCCGGGAGGCCTTCAGTTCGGTCTCCCGCCACTCCCCCTCGGGGTCGGAACCCCAGGTGATGCCGGCTCCCGTGCCGAAGCGCAGGACGGCGTCGGCGCGGTCGATCCAGAAGGTACGGATGCCCACGGCCAGCTCGCCGGTGCCGCGGTCGGCGTCGACCCAGCCGATGCCGCCGCAGTACGGGCCGCGCGGCGCGGTCTCCAGGGTGTCGATGATCCGCAGGGCGCTGGACTTCGGCGCCCCGGTGACGGAGCCGGGCGGGAAGGCGGCGCCGAGGAGTTCCGGCCAGCCCGCGTCCGCGCGCAGTTCGCCGTGGACGGAGGACACGAGGTGGACGAGTCCCGGGTGCTTCTCGACGACGCACAGGTCCGGCACGGTCACGCTGCCGGGGACGCAGACCTGGCCGATGTCGTTGCGGACGAGGTCCACGATCATGACGTTCTCGGCGTAGTCCTTCTCCAGGAGGTCGGCCTCGGTGCGTCCGGTGCCCTTGATCGGCCCCGACTCCACCACGCGGCCCGCGCGGCGCAGGAAGAGTTCCGGCGAGGCCGTGGCTATCTCGACGCCGTGGGCGGGCAGCCGGATCGTTCCGGCGTACGGGGCCGGGTTGCCGCGGGCCAGCAGGGCGGTCAGCGCGTCCACGTCCGCGTCGGGCGGGACGGGCGCGGACAGGACCCGGCAGAGGTTCGCCTGATAGACCTCGCCGGCGGCGATGTGCTCGCGGATCCGGCGTACGCCCGCGGTGTACGCGGCGCGGTCGAGGGACGACGTCCAGTCACCGGCCGCGGGTCCGTGCCATCGGCCGGGCACCGGCGCGGGCACCGGTTCCGGGCGTACGTCGCGGAAGCGGGCGCAGGTCAGACGCCCCTCGAAGTCGGCCGCGACGGCCCAGAAGCCGGCCGAGTCCAGGGCGGCGGGATCACTGGTGACGTCGAGGAGACCGGTCGCGACGAGACCGCCGAAGCGGGCGAGAGGTGGGAGGTCGAGCACGCAGCCGAGTCTAGAGCGGGTGTCCTGCGGGTGCCCTGACCATGTCCTCGGGCGGACAGAACGCAGCACGCTGCACAAACGCGTTTTTGTGCTGGCCCGGGAATCCGCTAGAGTTCAACTCGTCGCCGGGCCGCGCAAGCGGAACGGAAACGACAAGCGGACGTAGCTCAGTTGGTAGAGCGCAACCTTGCCAAGGTTGAGGTCGCCAGTTCGAACCTGGTCGTCCGCTCGCAGGAAGTGGGGGATCTTCCCGAACCCCCGCACTCCTGGTGGAGTGGCCGAGAGGCGAGGCAACGGCCTGCAAAGCCGTCTACACGGGTTCAAATCCCGTCTCCACCTCCAAGGACGATTAGCTCAGCGGGAGAGCGCTTCCCTGACACGGAAGAGGTCACTGGTTCAATCCCAGTATCGTCCACTGGTCCGCAAGGATCCCCGCGCGATTAGCTCAGCGGGAGAGCGCTTCCCTGACACGGAAGAGGTCACTGGTTCAATCCCAGTATCGCGCACGCAGGAACAGCAGCAAGCGTGGCTTCTGGCCGCGTGACCTGCGCGATTAGCTCAGCGGGAGAGCGCTTCCCTGACACGGAAGAGGTCACTGGTTCAATCCCAGTATCGCGCACCACCCGAAGCCCCCGGCCGTCTCGTACGGTCGGGGGCTTCGTCGTGCCCCGGTGAGCGCGTGGCCGGGCGCGGACGGCGAAGGGGGCCCCTCCGGAACGGAGGGGCCCCCTTCGGTCGTTCAGGACGAGAAGAGCATGTGGCCGAAGCTCTTGTGGCGGTGGTGGCCGCCGTGCCCGCCGTAGTGACCACCGCCGTGGCCGCCGTGCTGCGGGGCTCCCCACGCGGGCGCGGGAGCGGACGGGTACGCCTGCGGGGCGCCCTGGGGCGGCGGCGCGGGCTGCGACCACTGCGACTCCACGCGCGTCAGCGCCTCCAGCTCGCCGTAGTCGAGAAATATCCCGCGGCAGCCGCTGCACTGCTCGATCTGGACGCCATTGCGGTTGTACGTGTGCATCGGCGCATGGCATTTCGGACACTGCATGCTCGGCTCAACTCCTCGCCGGTCGGTACTGCTTCCGCCAGGACAGACACTGCCCTGCTTCGGTCGGTTGCACCCTACGTCGCGAAACCTTGACCCAACTCGGGTGATTCGCCACTCATTCGGTCACAGGCGTCGACCACGGCCTGCTGCACCTCGTCCAACGGCCGGTCCGCCGCTGCGGACTTGGCGACGGCCAGAGCCGCCGTCTGCACGGTGAGGGCGCGGGCGGCGACGTCCAGGGCGGGCCAGGGATCGCCCTCGGCGGGGACGGCCGGGCCGCCGGCGTCCTGGTACGCGGTCAGGAAGCGGAGCCACGCGTCGGGCGGGAGCAGCCCGCAGGCGTACCAGGCGGCCGGTCGGGCCAGGTCCCAGGCGGGGTCACCGGCACCGAGATCGTCGACGTCGATGAGGAGCCAGGGGCCGTCCGGCACGGGATGGCGGACGAGCTGTCCGAGGTGCAGGTCGCCGTGGCAGAGCGCCCTGGCGTCCATCGGTGCCTGCGCCCGGGCCCAGTCCGGCAGGCCGGCCCAGGCCCGCAGCACGGCGGCGGCGCCCGGGTGCGGGCCGGCCGCGCGCAGCCGCCCGATCGCCCGGGCGGCCTTGAGCGGCCCCCGCATGGGCGGCAGACCGACGGGGACGGGCGCCCGGTGCAGCCGGGCCAGCAGGGTCGCGGCCGCCTCCCAGGGGGCCGCGTCGGGGGTGTCGGGGTCCACGGGGCTGCCGTAGGGCCAGAGGGTCACCTGGCGGCCGAGGAGGGCGGCGGGGGCGCGGTCCAGGGGAGGCAGGAGAACGCCGGGGAGGTCCGCGGCCACGGACAGGCGGCGGGCGAGGGCCGCGGGGTCGGTGTCCGGGGCGTGGGCCTTGGCGACGGTGTCGCCGTGCCGGACCACGGTGCCGTCGTCCCGGTCCGCGAGCAGCGCGTCCTCGGTGGCGCAGGAACAGTCCGTGTCCGCCGCGGGGTGGACCGCGTGGCGGGCGCTGGCGGTGAGCGCGGGCAGCAGGGTGTCTGCGGTCACGGGTCCCCCTGGGGTGGTTCGACGTCTGCCGGTGAGCGTACGCAGGCGGGGAACGGGCCCGGGGCCCGGCTCTCGCCTCGCGGCACCCTGCCCGGAGATGCCGGGCGTCACGCCTGCGGCGGGAATGAGGAATGCCCGCGCAGCTCCCCAGCTGCGCGGGCATTCCTCGTGCCGTCCGCCGCACCCCCGTCCCCACGGGGTTTCATGGCCGGATGTCCCCGCCCGGACCGCTCTTCCGGGCCTGGGGCGCCGCTCAGCGCCCCAGCATCACGCCCACGGACGACGCCTGTGTGACCACTGCGTCCCAGCCGCCGAAGACGACCACGAGCAGGGCCGCCAGAGGAAGGACCATCGCTGTCGCCACCAAGGGGTGGCGCTGCCCCTGACGGCGGGTGCCGAACGCCGCGCTGTACGCCCTGCGTCCCTGCGTGCGGAGCGCTGTCCGCGGTGCCGTCTGGGCCATGGTCCCTCTCCTGACCGAGCTTCTGTTGTGGTTGGCAGCGGCGGGTGCTTGACCTCGGGGGACGAGTGCTGCACCCGCCGCTTGACCTCAAATCTAGGTGCGCGGCGAGGGCGGGTCGTCATGCCCTCGTACCGATTGCCGGGCCTCCCGGAGGATGAGCGATGACCTGCGGACTACTCCCCTGGGTGGAGACGGGGACCTGGGTCTCAGGGTCTTCCCGGAGAGGGTGTCCGATGTGCCCCTACTGTTCCGAGCTGTCCTCGCGGGGGACCGGCTGCTCGACGAGCGCCAGCACCCGGGTCGCCATGAAGCGGGCGGTCCGCACCACTGATCCGCTTCGGGTGACTTCGCTCACTTCCACCACCCCTCGGCGCACCGCCGTCTCCACCCGGCGACCCGCCCTGCTCGCCACCACCTCGTACGTACGCGTCGTGTCCCCTGCGTCCACGACTATCTCCACGCGGTCACCCTTCACGGGCTCAATCCCCCTTCTGCGACGGGTGGTTGGGATCACGAGCTCCCCAAAGAGGTCCTGGGCGCACGCTCCCTGACCACCTTTCAAGTTTCCCACCCGGCACTGACAATCGATCGGAACGAGAGGGCGCGGCCTCTGCGCGCACCCGGCCGCGGAAACGTAAGCTGTGGCTCGTCAAACGGACCGGGCAGCGGGGATGGACATGGCGATGATGCGCCTGAGGCGCGAGGACCCGCGTGTCGTCGGCTCGTTCAGGCTTCACCGACGGCTCGGCGCGGGCGGGATGGGCGTTGTCTACCTGGGCTCCGACCGGCGTGGACAGCGGGTCGCCCTGAAGGTGATCCGGCCCGATCTGGCGGAGGATCAGGAGTTCCGCTCCCGGTTCGCCCGCGAGGTCTCGGCCGCCCGGCGGATCAGGGGCGGCTGCACGGCGCGGCTCGTCGCCGCCGACCTGGAGGCCGACCGGCCCTGGTTCGCCACCCAGTACGTGCCCGGCCCCTCCCTGCACGACAAGGTCGCGGAGGAGGGGCCCCTGTCGGCCGCCGACGTGGCCGCCGTCGGCGCCGCCCTCTCCGAGGGTCTGGTCGCGGTGCACGAGGCGGGGGTGGTCCACCGTGATCTGAAGCCCTCGAACATTCTGCTGTCCCCGAAGGGCCCGCGGATCATCGACTTCGGCATCGCCTGGGCGACCGGTGCCAGCACGCTCACCCACGTCGGCACGGCCGTCGGCTCACCCGGCTTCCTGGCGCCCGAGCAGGTGCGCGGCGCGGCCGTCACGCCGGCCACGGACGTCTTCGCGCTCGGGGCCACCCTGGCGTACGCCGCGACCCAGGACTCGCCCTTCGGACAGGGCAGTTCCGAGGTCATGCTCTACCGCGTGGTCCACGAGGAGCCCCAGTTGCAGGGTGTGCCGGACGCGCTCGCGCCGCTCGTCCGCGCCTGCCTGGCGAAGGACCCCGAGGAGCGGCCCAGCACGCTCCAACTGTCGCTGCGGCTCAAGGAGATCGCCGCACGCGAGGCACAGGGCATGCCGGACGTACGTCCGCCCGCGCCGCGCAACGACCCGGACCGCCCCTCGGGCCGGCTGGCCGAGCAGTACGCCGAGCAGCGCACCCAGCGACGACCGCAGGGCACTCCCCCGCCGCGCACCGGCGGCACGAGCGGTGGATCGCGCTCGGGGACGCGCCCCGCTCCGGCCCGCAACACCGGGCGTTCCGGCAGCAGGCCGGCGCCCCGCAGTGGCGCCGGACGGCCGGGCCCGCGGACGACCGGCACGGGCCGGCGGCCCGCCAATCCGCGGCTGCTGCGTCAGCGGCTCTTCGTCTTCGTCGTGGTGACGCTGCTGGTCGCGCTGGGGATCGCGGTCGCCCAGGGGTGCCAGGGTCCGGCCCGGGGGCTGGACGGCGGGGACCGGCGCAGGGAGGTGGGCCGGGAGCAGCCGTCGGCCACGCCGCCGCCCGGGGACGACCTGATGGCCGACCCGTACCGCGGCGACACGCGCCTGGACGACTGAGCGCGCGGGCGGCCGGTGGCCGTCCGCGCGGGCTCGTCAGCTCTCGGGGCGGCCCGTGGCCACGGCGTAGAAGGCGACCGCCGCCGCCGCGCCCACGTTCAGGGAGTCGACGCCGTGGGCCATGGGGATGCGGACCCACTCGTCGGCCGCCATCAGGGCCCGGGTGGACAGACCTCCGCCCTCGGCACCGAGCATCAGCGCGACCCGGTCCATGCGGTGCGGGGCCGCCTCGTCGAGGGACCTGGCCTTCTCGTCCGGGGTGAGGGCGAGCAGGTTGAATCCGGCGTCGCGGACCGAGTCCAGGCTCCTCGGCCAGGCGTCCAGCCGGGCGTACGGGACGGAGAAGACGGCGCCCATCGAGACCTTCACGGAGCGACGGTAGAGCGGGTCGGCGCAGTCAGGTGAGAGCAGGACCGCGTCCATGCCGAGCGCCGCGGCGGAGCGGAAGATGGCGCCGATGTTGGTGTGGTCGTTGACCGACTCCATGACGACCACCCGGCGCGCGGTGCGCAGGAGTTCGTCGGACGTCGGGAGCGGTTTGCGCTGCATCGAGGCGAGGGCTCCGCGGTGCACGTGGTAGCCGGTGACCTGCTCGGCGAGCTCCGGGCTGACCGCGTAGACGGGCGCGGGGAGTTCGTCGATGACGTCGCGCATGACGTCGACCCACTTGGCCGACAGGAGCATGGAGCGCATCTCGTACCCGGCGTCCTTGGCACGTCTGATGACCTTTTCGCCCTCGGCGATGAACAGGCCCTCCGCGGGTTCGCGCTTGCGGCGCAGTTCCACGTCGGTCAGGCCCGTGTAGTCGCTCAGACGGGGGTCGTCGGGGTTGTCGACGGTGATGAGATCGGCCACAGGGTGATACTGCCTTGTCCTGGGTGTGGTGCCAACGGCTGGGAACGGGTTGGTTACCCGTGGTTACTTCAGGGTTCCGGGGCCGGCGTTCACGACCTCGCCGATGACGATGACCGCGGGCGGGCGGACGTCCTCGGCGCGGACGGTCTCGGCGACGGTGGCCAGGGTCGCGTCGACGCGGCGCTGTGCGGCGGTCGTGCCCTCCTGGACGAGTGCGACGGGGGTGTCGGCCGGCTTGCCGTGCGCGACGAGGGTGTCGGCGATCCTGCCGATCTTGTCGACGCCCATGAGGACGACGAGGGTGCCGCGGAGCCGCGCGAGGGCGGGCCAGTCGACGAGGGAGCGCTCGTCGTCGGGGGCGACATGGCCGCTGACCACGGTGAACTCGTGTGCGACACCCCGGTGGGTGACGGGGATGCCCGCCGCGCCCGGGACCGAGATCGAGCTGGAGATGCCGGGGACGATCGTGCAGGGGATGCCCGCTTCGGCGAGGGCCTGGGCCTCCTCCATGCCGCGGCCGAAGACGAACGGGTCGCCGCCCTTCAGCCGGACCACGGACCTGCCCTGCTTCGCGTGCTCGATGAGCGCGTTGTTGATGGCCTCCTGGGCCATGTACCGGCCGTACGGGATCTTCGCCGCGTCGATCACCTCGACGTGCGGCGGGAGTTCGGCGAGCAGGTCGCGGGGGCCGAGCCGGTCGGCGATGACCACGTCGGCCTCGGCGAGCAGGCGGCGGCCGCGGACCGTGATGAGGTCGGGGTCGCCGGGTCCGCCGCCGACCAGGGCGACGCCGGCGGTGCGGGTGCGGTGGTGCGGCGCGACGAGGGTGCCGTCGCGCAGTCCCTCGACCACGGCGTCACGGATCGCGGCGGTGTGGCGGGGGTCGCGGCCCTTGGCGTTCGTGGTGAGAACGGCGACGGTCACGCCCTCGCTGTGCCCGGTGGCCGGCGTCCAGGCGGTCGCCCGGTCGGCGTCGTCCGCGCGGACGCACCAGACGCGGTGGCGTTCCGCCTCGGCGGACGCGGCGGTGTTGGCGTCCTCGTCGGTCGTGGCGATCAGCGCGTACCAGGCGTCGGCGAGGTCGCCCTCCTGGTACGGGCGCCGGGTCCAGGTGATCTCGCCGGCGTCGGCCATCGCCTCGACCGACGGGGTCGCCCCCGGGGACACGAGGTGGACGTCCGCGCCTGCCGCGATGAGCGCCGGGAGCCGTCGCTGGGCCACCTGGCCGCCGCCGAGGACGACGACGCGACGTCCGGTCAGGCGGAGGCCCACGGGGTAGGCGGGGTGTTCGGCCATGGAGGTGCGGCTCCTCGTACGGGCAGGCGGTGCGGGCGGGCGCGCTGCGACATCGGAGCTGCCCTGACGTGGGGATCTTAGGTGCGCGTCCAGCGTACGGCGGAGCCGGGTGGGGGGCGCGGAACGCCTGCCCACCCGGTCCGCCGGCGGCGGACCTACTTCTCGGTCACCCCGGCCGAGTCGAACGTCGCCACCTCGTGCATGGCGCGGGCCGCGCTCTGCACGACGGGGAGGGCCAGCAGGGCGCCGGTTCCCTCGCCGAGGCGCAGGTCGAGGTCGATCAGCGGGCGCAGGCCCAGCTTGTTCAGGGCGGCCACGTGACCGGGCTCGGCGCTGCGGTGGCCCGCGATGCAGGCGGCCAGGACCTCGGGGGCGATCGCGCGGGCCACCAGGGCGGCGGCGCCGGCGCTGACGCCGTCCAGGATCACCGGCGTGCGCAGGGACGCGCCGCCGAGGAGGAGGCCCACCATGGCGGCGTGTTCGAGTCCGCCGACGGCCGCGAGGACGCTGATGGGGTCCGCGGGGTCCGGCTGGTGGAGTTCGACGGCACGACGGACGACCTCGGTCTTGCGGGCCAGGGTCTCGTCGTTGATCCCGGTGCCGCGTCCCGTGACCTCGGAGGGGTCGGCGCCGGTGTAGACGGCGATCAGGGCGGCCGACGCCGTGGTGTTGGCGATGCCCATCTCACCGGTGAGCAGCGCCTTGTTGCCGGCGGCCACCAGGTCGCGGGCCGTCTCGATGCCCACCTCCAGCGCCGCCACGACCTCCTCGCGGGTCATGGCGGGACCCGTCGTCATGTCGGCGGTGCCCGCGCGGACCTTGCGCGGCAGCAGTCCCGGAGTGGCCGGCAGGTCGGAGGCGACGCCCACGTCGATGACGCAGACCTCGGCGCCCACCTGGTTGGCGAAGGCGTTGCAGACCGCTCCGCCGCCCAGGAAGTTGGCCACCATCTGACCGGTGACCTCCTGCGGCCAGGGGGTGACGCCCTGGGCGTGCACCCCGTGGTCGCCGGCGAAGATCGCGACGGCGGCCGGCTCGGGGATCGGCGGCGGGCACATCCGCGACAGGCCCGACAGCTGCGCGGAGATGATCTCCAGCATGCCGAGGGCGCCCGCGGGCTTGGTCATCCGCTTCTGGCGTTCCCACGCCTCGCCGAGCGCCTTGGCGTCCAGGGGGCGGATGTTGGAGACGGTCTCGGCGAGCAGGTCGTGCGGCTCCTCGCCGGGCAGCGCGCGTCGGCCGTACGTCTCCTCGTGCACGACCCAGGACAGCGGGCGGCGCTTGGACCAGCCGGCCTGCATCAGCTCGGGCTCGTCGGGGAACTCGTCGACGTACCCGACGCACAGGTAGGCGACGACCTCCAGGTGGTCGGGGAGTCCGAGGGCGCGGACCATCTCGCGCTCGTCGAAGAAGCTGACCCAGCCGACGCCGAGGCCCTCGGCGCGGGCCGCGAGCCACAGGTTCTCGACCGCGAGGGCGGAAGAGTACGGGGCCATCTGCGGCTGGGTGTGCCGGCCCAGGGTGTGCCGGCCGCCGCGGGTCGGGTCGGCGGTCACGACGATGTTCACCGGGGTGTCGAGGATGGCCTCGATCTTCAGTTCCTTGAACTGCTTGGCGCGGCCCTTGGGCAGCGACTTGGCGTAGGCCTCGCGCTGGCGCTGGGCGAGTTCGTGCATGCTGCGCCGGGTGTCGGCGGAGCGGATGACGACGAAGTCCCAGGGCTGGGAGTGGCCGACCGACGGCGCGGTGTGCGCGGCCTCCAGGACCCGCAGCAGCACGTCGTGCGGGATCGGGTCGCTGCGGAAGCCGTTGCGGATGTCGCGGCGCTCGCGCATCACGCGCAGCACCGCCTCGCGCTCGGCGTCGTCGTAGCCGGGGGCAGCGGGGCCGCTGGACTCTCGTACGTCTTCCACTGCGGCCGTGCTCTCCTCCTGGTCGGCGACCCGGGTGTCCAGGTCGTCCGCGAGCTGTGCGGCGACGGGTTCCGGCTCCACGTCGAGCGGGCCGGGTTCGGCGGTCGTCCCGGGCGCGGCCTCGGCCTCGCGCGGCGCGGGAACGGCCGCCTGGGCGAGGGGATCGGCGTCCACGGTCTCGCCGGCCGGCTCCTGCGCGGGCACGGGCGCCGCGACGAACTCGGGCTCCTGGACCGGCTGCTCCTCCTCCGCGGGAAGCGGCGGCACGACCATGGCGTGCGGCGGGGTGGGAGCCAGGTGCGGTGTGGTCGGGACCTGGCCCTCCACCGGCACGAACTGGCCGAAGGAGTGGTCCTCCGAGGGCTCCGGGGCGGCTCCGGCGAAACCGGGGGCGGCCGACAGGTCCTGGTGGTGCTGCTCGCCGTGCGGGTGGCCCTGCGCCGGGTGGGAGGCGGCGTGCGCCGCCACGCCGACCGGGACGCCGTGCGGGGCGGGCGGCGCGGCGTCCTCGGCGAAGGCGATGCCGTCGGGTGCGAAGGCTCCGTCCACGGGGAGGGCGGCGCCGTTCGAGATGAAGGAGGCGTCGGCGAACGCGACCGGCTCCGTGAACTGCTGCGCCCGGAAGTCGTCGAGACCGTCGACGGGACGGCCGTGGGAGCCGTCGGTGTGCGCGGTGAGGGCGGACAGCGCGGACTCGGAGGCGTCGAAGGTGTGCTGGGCGGGGGGCTGTTCGACGTCCGCGAGGGGCGTCTCTTCCGCGAACGGGGCGGCCGGGTCCGGCAGATGGCCGTTCTCTTCGGCGAACGGGGCGGGCTGTGCCTCGTACACGTCCTGCTCGCCGGTCTCCTGGGGGGCCTGCTCGGCTACGGGCTCCTCGACCGGCGCCGGATACGGCTCGGCGACGACGGCTTCGGCGTCCCCCTGCGCGGGGGCGTCCGTCGCGTACAGGGCGGGAGCGGTGTCCGTGGGCGCCGGCTGCTCGGCCGCCTGGACGTCGTCCGGAGCGCCGAGGGTCAGCGGGGTGTCCGGGAACTGCGGGGCGTCGGAGACCTGCGGGGCCGACGGGACGTCCACCGCGGGCGCCGCCTCGGGTGCGGGGCCTTCCACCTCGGCCTGGGCCTGGGCGACGTCCAGGGAATCGACGTGCTGCGGGCCGACGTCCTGGGGCTCGGCGTCCTGGAGGTCGAGGGCCGCTTCCGCGGCCTGGGGCTCGGGTGCCTGTGCGGGCTCCGGTTCCTGGCCGTGGTCGAAGGGGGCGGCGGGGAACTCCGGCTGCTGCCCGGCGCCCGCGTCGTCGTGCGCCTCGGCGTCGGGAGCGGTTCCGGGAATCCCGGTGTCGGGGATCACGGTCTCGGGGATCGCGGCCGGCTCCGGGACGACCGTTTCTGCAGCCGGGGCCTCGGGGACCGGCTGCGGTGCGCCCCAGGGCACGGCGCCCTGCGGCGAGGTGTCCCCCGCCGGCGGAACGTCGAGGTACTCGGGTCCCACGGTCGGCGGGCCCGCGTGCCGCATCGGGGTGACCGGCGCGGCCAGGGAACCGGGCCGGGAGCCCGCGGGCCCGCGGTCGGCCAGCGAGCGCACGGGGCTGGAGGAGCCGTCGGGCGTGGGCGGGCCGAGGTGCAGCGGGCGCCGCGGCGGCACGGGCTGCGGCGCGGGGACCTGGCCGACCGCGCGGACGGCGCCCAGATCGACCGAGCCGGTGTCGCGTCCGGCCGTCTCGTGCGGGCCCGGCTCGTGCGGACCGGGCTCGTGCGGGCCCGGCTCGGGGGCGAAGGGCATCGGGGCCGGCGGCGGCACCTCGTTGCCCCAGGCGCCCTGGGCACCGGGGGCGCCCGGCAGCAGAAGCAGGTCGTCGTCCTCGGCGGAGCTCACGGAGGGGTCGAGGTAGGTGTACGCGCCCGGCGCGGCGACGCCCGGCTGCTCCACCATGCCTGCGCTCTCCGGCATTCCCTCGCCCGGGACCTGGCCGGTGTCGGTCATGCGTACCCCTCGCCCATCGGTTAGTGCTTCCAAGTCCAGCTCGCCCGGAACGGCGCACCGACCGCCCCGTAGTCAAGAACGAGCGTGCGTGCCCAGCGGCACGAACGACCGGCCAACAAAGACGACAAAGCCATTAACTGGCATTGTCCCGGTCGTCCCGCCCTCGCGGCGGCATGATCCGCGAGCGCCCGCTGTGGACTGCGCCACGTTGCGCGTCCTCCGGTTCTGCCGTACCACACACGCCTCAAAACGGGCGGGTTTTCCGGACATTGGCCTACGAAAGGCCGACCCCACGGGAGCGGTACAACGATCGGCCAGCCTACCGCGCGCAGTACGACAACAGGATCACGGGGCGCGATCCGGCAGACGGCCGCTGAGCAGGAACGCGACGCTCCGCTCCTTCTCCGTCCAGGCCTTCGTGTCGAGTTCGACGGACTGGATGAGGGCGCACTCGACGTCGTAACCGTGTTCGGTCAGGTCGCGGCCGATCAGTTCGGCGGCGTCACGGGTGGACGCGTGCGCGACGATGCGCTGGGGACGGCGGTCGGCGACGGCGGAGACGACCGCCGCTCCCCCGCCGCCGATGCGGACGACGTCCGGTTCGGGCAGGTCTTCGAGGATGTGCGGGGCGGTTCCGTGCACGACCTGCATCTGGACGCCGAAGCGCCGGGCCGCGTGCTCGGTGCGGGCGCAGGAGCCCGGGCTGCGGTCGACCGCTATGACGGCGGCACCGGTGCGGGCGGCCTCGGTGGCGAACGCCCCGCTGCCGCAGCCGATGTCCCAGACGAGGTCGCCGACGCGCGGCCCCAGGCGGGCGAGTTGGGCGGCTCGCAGCAGATCCGTCTCGCCCTCGCCGAGCGCTCCGCCGTACGCCTCGGCGGGCAGCGCCCAGCCGCGCGGTCCGGCGCCGGGCTCCCTGCCCGCGATCCAGCCGCCCCCTTCGGCGGTGGCCACGAATCCGCCGATGACGATCACGACGTTGGGGTCGCGCCAGGTGTGGTCGGCCGCCTTGTCCGAGGTCAGCATCGTGACCTGTTCGGCGGAGGTGCCGAGTTCCTCGCAGATGACGAAGGTGCGGTGCACGCCGTCCAGCAACAACCCCAGTTCGGCGGGGCCGGCGCCGGGCGAGGTGAGGACGGCGACCTTGGTGTGGGCACGGCACACGTTCACCGCGCGGCGCAGCGTACGGCCGTGGGCGACGACCACCTGCGCGTCGTCCCAGGGCATCCCCGCGCGGGCGAAGGCGGCGGCCACCGCGGAGACGGCGGGGACGACCTCGACCTCCAGGCCGAACTCGGGAGCGCGCAGGGTGCGCACGACTCCGAAGAACCCGGGGTCCCCGTCGGCGAAGACGACGGCGGTGCCGCGGTGGCCGGCGATGCGGCGGGCGGCGAGCCCGACGCTGCCGAGGCGGATGCGTTCGGCGCGCTCGGGCACCTCGGGGAGCGCGAGATGGTGGGCCGCGCCCGCCACCAGAGTGGCGGCGCCGAGAGCGGAGCGCGCCGCGGCGGTCAGGGGCGAACCGTCCCAGCCGATCACCGTGACCCGGTCGGCCATCGTCGTCAGTCTCCAGAAGGTCGTCGCGGGTCCTCAGGTACTGCCCGAGCGGGCTCCGTGAGGGTACCTGGTGGGCCCGGGCGGTGCCCTGCCGGTCCGGACGGCGCGACGCGCGGGCTCCGGTGCGCCGGCGCTTCCGGCGCGTGGACCGCCCTCCCTCTGCCCGCCCCGCTCAGTTCCAGTCGTTGTACGAGGTGTAGCCGCCGGCGTCGGCGCGGTGCTCGCCGACGTCCTCCAGGTCCTCGGGGAGCAGGCTCCACACGATGAAGTCGGTGCGCAGGTCGGCCCAGGTGCCGTCCTCGGTCCGGGTACGCGCTATGCAGGCGTTGCGCAGCACGCCCTCGCTGATGCAGCCGATCTTCTGGGCGACCTGCTGGGAGGCGGTGTTGTCGGCGGCCGTACGCAATTCGAGCCGTTCGAACTTCTGGTCCCCGAAGAGCCATCGGGCGGTCGCGAGCGCCGCCTCGGAGGCGTAGCCCTCACCGCGCGCCCAGGGGGCGATGATGTAGGAGAGCTCGGTGGAGCGCACGCGCCAGTTCGTCTTGCCGAGCTGGATGACGCCGACCAGGCGCTGGGTGAGGAACTCGGTGACGGCGAGGTCGAGTCCACGCCCCTCGGCGCGTTCCGTGGGCGCGTAGTCGGTGATCCAGTGGCGGGCGCCGTCCTCGGAGAACGGCTGCGGGATCGACGTCCAGGCCGCCACCATCTCGTCGTTCATCATCTCGGCCAGCGGAGCGACGTCGTCCTCGTCGAGCGCACGCAGGACCAACCGCTCCGTGCTGATGGAGATGTCGGGGAAGGTGCTCGTCATGCGACGCTCCGTAACCGTCGGGGACTTCGGACCTGATGTACCGCCAGGTTCGCTGAACTGCCCAGCATGCAGCATGAAACCACCGAACCGCACAACGGGGTCCACTCCCGGTAATGGAGTGGACCCCGTGCGGTGACCGGCGGGGCCGTGCGGCCCCTCGGTCGGTGAACTGCCGCTTTCCGCCTACTTGAAGGAGGGGATGACGGAGCCGGCGTACTTGTCCTCTATGAACTTCTTGACCTCGGGCGAGGTGAGGAGCTTCGCGAGCTTCTTCACGCGCGGGTCGTTCTCGTTGCCCTTCTTGACGGCGAGGAAGTTGCCGTAGGGGTTGTTCGTCGCGGACTCCAGGACGAGGGCGTCCTTGGCGGGCTTGAGACCGGCGGAGATGGCGTAGTTGCCGTTGATCACCGCGGCGTCCACGTCGTCCAGGGAGCGCGGGGTCTGGGCCGCCTCGACCTCCTTGAACTTCAGGTTCTTCGGGTTCTTGGAGATGTCCTGCGGGGTCGCCTCGTTGCCGACGCCGTCCTTGAGGGTGATGAGCCCCTTGGAGGCGAGCAGCTTCAGGGCGCGCGCCTCGTTCACCGCGTCGTTGGGGACGGCGACGGTCGCACCGCTCTTCAGGGCGTCGGAGCTCTTCACCTTGTGGGAGTAGAGGCCGAGCGGCTCCAGGTGCACGGTGACGACGGGCACGATGTGGGTGCCGCGCTTCTTGTTGAAGTCGTCGAGGTACGGCTGGTTCTGGAAGTAGTTGGCGTCCACCGAGCCGTCCTCGGTCGCCGTGTTCGGGACGATGTAGTCCTGGAACTCCTTGACCTCCAGGTCCAGGCCCGCCTTCTTCGCCAGGTTCTTCTTGACGAAGTTCAGGATCTCGGCGTGCGGGACGGGACTGGCGGCGACGACGAGCGGGCCGCTCGTGTCGGAGGAGGACGCGGAGTCCTTGTCGGAGCCGCAGGCGGAGAGACCGAGGGTGAGGGCTCCGGCGGCGAGGACAGCGGTGGTGATCTTGGCGGTGTTACGCACGAAAAGTGCCTTTCCTTATGGGTGGTGCCGCCCCGTCATGAGGTGGACGGGGAAACCGAGGGGGGTGGATGCCGGCGCCCGGAGGACGGGCCGCCGGGGTGTCAGGCGACCGTGCCGACGTCGGCGGCGGAGGTCTCCCGGGACTTCAGGAACCGCAGCTTCGGGGCGGCGCCCGACCCACCGCCGCGGCGGTGCAGGCCGCGGGCCGCGTAGTCGCCGGCGAACTGGATGAGGGAGATGACGACCGCGAGGATGGCGACGGTGATCCACATCATGGTGGTCTCGAAGCGCTGGTAGCCGTACCGGATCGCGATGTCGCCGAGGCCGCCCGCGCCGACGGTGCCGGCCATCGCCGAGTAGCCGATGAGGGCGACGATCGTGGTGGTCGCCGAGGAGATCAGCGAGGGCAGCGACTCGGGCACGAGGACCCGGCGGACGACCGTCCAGGTGTTGCCGCCCATCGCCTGCACGGCCTCGACGAGTCCGCCGTCCACCTCGCGGACCGCCGTCTCGACCAGGCGGGCGAAGAACGGGATCGCGCCGACGGCGAGCGGCACGATGGCCGCCTCGCGTCCGATGGTGGTCCCGGTGATCGTGCGCGTGAAGCTCATCAGCGCGACCATCAGGATGATGAACGGCAGTGAGCGGGCGACGTTCACGACCTGCCCGACGATCTTGTTCACGACGACGTTCTGCAGGAGTCCGCCGCGGTCGGTGAGGACGAGCAGGACTCCGAGCGGGAGACCGCCGACGATGGCTATGAGCGTGGACCAGCCGACCATGTAGAGGGTGTCCCAACACGCCTGGGACAGCAGGGGCTGCATCTCGGACCAGGTCACTTGGCACCTTCCTTCACCAGTACGGACTCCGAGGCGGCCCGTTCCACGACGTCGATCTGCAGGCCCTGCTCGCGGAGGAAGCCGATGGGCACGACGTTCTCCTCGTAGCCGCCGGGCAGTTCGATGCGCATGCGGCCGACCTGGCGTCCCGCGACGGTGTCCATCGCGGCACCGAGGATCGAGATGTCGATGTTGTAGGTGCGCGAGAGCTGCGAGATGACCGGCCGGGTGGCCGCCTCACCGACGAAGGTGACGTCGATGACGGTGCGGTCGTCGCCGGACACGTCGCCGCTGACCGGGAAGAGCGCGGAGGCCAGTTCGGAGCCGGGCGTCGCGAGGAGTTCGCTGACGGTGCCGGACTCCACGACGCGGCCCCGGTCCATCAGCGCGGCCGAGTCGCAGATCGACTTGACCACGTCCATCTCGTGCGTGATCAGCAGGACGGTCAGGCCCAGCTGGCGGTTCAGGTCGCGCAGCAGCTGGAGGATGGAGCGGGTGGTCTCCGGGTCGAGGGCGCTGGTCGCCTCGTCGGAGAGCAGCACCTTGGGGTCGCCGGCCAGGGCGCGGGCGATGCCGACGCGCTGCTTCTGACCGCCGGAGAGCTGCGCCGGGTAGGCCTTGGCCTTGTCGGAGAGGCCGACCAGCTCCAGGAGTTCGAGTGCCTTGGAGGACCGCCGCCTGCCCGAGACGCCGAGGATCTCCAGCGGCAGCTCGACGTTGTCCTGGACCGTGCGCGAAGACAGCAGGTTGAAGTGCTGGAAGACCATGCCGATCCGGCTGCGCGCCTGGCGGAGCTCGCGGCCCGCGCGCGGGCCGCGCCCGGCGAGCGCCGTGAGGTCCTGTCCGGCGACGGTGACCGTGCCGGCGGTGGGGCGCTCCAGCAGGTTGACGCAGCGGATGAGGGAGGACTTGCCGGCGCCGGACTGACCGATGACGCCGTACACCTCGCCTTCGCGGACATGCAGATCGACGCCGTCGAGGGCGGTCACTTCACGGCCGCGCGAGCGGTAGACCTTGGTGAGGCCCGTTGTCGTGATCACTGGGGGGATTCCGTCACTGTCGAGTGCGGGCGTGGGTGTACGCCGGGGCACGGGTGCATGCGGGCGGGAACGCGACACGGATTCTCGCGATGGCGATGAACCGGAGGGAGAA
The DNA here is from genome assembly GCF_002078175.1 of Streptomyces sp. M41(2017). Lineage (GTDB taxonomy): Bacteria > Actinomycetota > Actinomycetes > Streptomycetales > Streptomycetaceae > Streptomyces. The sequence goes on from NZ_MWFK01000002.1 coordinate 1,824,580, forward strand.
CAGGTGCGCGGGGCAACCCGGTCACGTACGCGGTACGGACACAGGGCGCGGCGATCCCGCTTCGGGGCGCGGGATCAGGCGGTGGTGCGGGGGCCCTCTAGAAGGCGCACATTCGACACATACAGCGAGCACCGGGCGTCATGGTCGCCTCGGTCGCAAGGATGCGGCTGCTCGTCGTGGTCATGGGATGAAGTAAAGCAGACGCCAAGCGGGGAGCCGCCACCGCTGTCCGTATAGCGGACAGCGGTGGACACGGTTCAGTCCCGGGCGGAGAGCTCCACGCCCCCGTCGGTGACCAGGACCGACAGGGCGGAGAGGTCCTCGACGACGTGGTCGGCGTCCAGCTCGTGGGCCTGGTGCGTTGTGGCCAACGCCACGGTGGTCATCCCTGCGGCGCGGCCCGACTGGAGGCCGGCCGGGGCGTCCTCGAAGACGACGCAGCGGGCCGGGTCGACGCCGAGCCGGCGGGCGGCGAGCAGGTAGGGCTCCGGGTCGGGCTTGCCGCGGGTGATGTCGTCGGCGGCGATCAGCGTCTTGGGGAGGATGCCGACCTCGGCGAGCCGGGCCTCGGCGAGCCGGCGGGTCGCCGAGGTGACGACGGCCCAGCGCTCGGCGGGCAGGGCGGCGAGCAGCGCGAGGGTGCCGGGCAGCGGGACGACCCCGCCCGCGACGTCCTCGATCTCCAGTTGCTCGACCCTGGCGAGGGCCTCGGGTGCGGTCTCGGGGGGCAGCAGGTCGGCGACGATCTCGGCGGCGGGGCGGCCGTGCAGTTCGATGCGGGCGAAGTCCTCGGCGGTGATGCCGTACTCCTGCGCCCAGCGGGTCCAGCAGCGGTTCACCGAGTCCAGGGACGAGACGAGGGTGCCGTCGTTGTCGAACAGGAGGGCCTCAGCGTGGATCTTCATGCCCTCGACCCTACGGGCCACCCCGGGGGCGAGCGCATCGGGCCTTTTGGCCCGTAATAGGGTCGCGGCATGCTTGATGCCCTGACGGTCGCGACGGCCGTCGCCGCGCTCGCGCTCGCCGCCTGGTGCGGCTGGGCCGCCTACCGTGATCAGCCGACGAAGGACTGGCACTTCATCGGCATGGCCGTGGTGTCGCTGCTCGCCGCGGTCCAGCTGGTGGTCGGCGTGGTCCAGCTGGCGCGCGGCGAGAAGCCGGAGCAGGGCACGACGATCTTCGTGGCGTATCTGCTCGGCGCCTTCGCGTGCGTCCCGGCCGTGGCGTTCATGTCGCTGGCGGAGCGGACTCGCTGGGGTTCGGTCACGGTGGCGGCGGGCGGCATCGTCCTCGCCGTGCTCGAGGTGCGGCTCTACGACATCTGGGGAGGCTGAGATGACGGCCACGGAGGAGAACACGAGCGTGCCTCGGGACGGGCGGGACGACACGGTGGGCGGGGAGCCCGCGGCCACCGGGCGCACCCGGCTGATCAGCGGCCCGGGCATGCTGCTGGTCTGGCTGTACGGGGTGATGGTGGTCGGCGCGGTCTCGCGGTCGGCCGTACAGATCTCCACGGAGTTCGACAAGGCTCCGCTCGCCTACTCGCTGTCCGCGGTCGCCGGTCTCGTCTACGGCTTCATCACGTACTCGCTCGTGCGGGGCGGGGAGACGGCGCGCAGGGCGGCGCTGGTGTGCTGCGCCGCCGAGCTCGCGGGCGTGCTGGTCGTCGGGACCTGGACGCTGGTGGAGCCGTCGGCCTTCCCCGACGCCACGGTGTGGTCGGACTACGGCATGGGCTATCTCTTCATCCCGGTCCTGCTGCCGCTGTCGGCGATGTACTGGCTGCGCACCGCGCGTACCACCGCCCGATAGCGACCGCTGCGGCCGCCGGACCGCTCCCGCCTCTCGGCGGGGTGCCGGCCGACGGCCGGGGCCGTCAGGCGCTGGTGGCGTACGCGGCGGTGTCGGCGCCCTTGGCGAGGGTCACCAGGGTCAGCCGATCGTCGACCTGCTCCCGGGAGACGGGCGCGTAGCCGTGCTTGCGGTACAGGCGCAGGTTGTGCTCGCTGCGGTGGCCGGTGAAGAGCTGGAAGGACGTGGCCGCGCCGTCCGCGCCCAGCCGGGTCTCGATCGCGGCGAGCAGCCGTCCGCCGAGGCCGTGCCGCTGCATGCGCGGGTGCACGATGAGCTTGTTGATCCGGGCCGTCCCGTCGGCGTCGACGGCGCCCCGCACGGAGGCCACCACCTCGTCGCCGAGCCGGGCCACCAGGACCGTGCCGCCCGCGAGTTCCGCCCTGAGGGAGTCGAGCGGCTGGGTGAGCGGCTCGATGCCGTAGTCGCCGTACAGCTCGGCCTCGCTCTGGTAGCAGAGGTACTGCAGCTTCAGGATCTGTTCTGCGTCCTGCTCGGTCGCCGCCGAGATGGTCACGCTCATGCCCATGTGTGCATGCCTCCCGCTCACCTGTTCACCGGTCGTCCCCCACTCCTATCCCCGTCGTCAGTGGGCCGCAACCTCCACCGCGAGCAATCGCCGCAGACATCCCAGGCATCTGGAACGTTCCGGACCCAGACTGCCCTGTGAGATACCCAACTCGCCTGCGATCTCCCGGTACGTGAGGTCTTCCGGGGAGAGCAGCGCGGCCATCAGGCCACGGCACCGGCGGGGCAGCCGGCGCACGGCCGCGTGCAGTTCGCGGCGCCGGTCGGCGGTCATCGCCTGCTGTTCGGGGCCGTGCCGCCGGTCGTCCGCGGGTTCGACGGCGTACGGCTGCTCGGCGCGTGCCGTACGGCGGCTGCGGCGGGCCTCGGAGCGCACCGCGCGGCGCAGCCATCCCGGCGGGTCGGCGGGCGGGCCCGCGGTGTCCAGCCGCTCCAGGAGGCGGAGCCAGACGGCCTGTTCCAGATCGTTCTGCTCGGTGCCGGACGCGTGGGCCTCGGCCGACGCCTCGGCGGCGAGCAGCGGCCGGAGCGCGGAAACCATCTCGTGGGTCATGTGCGGCACGACGCGGCCGCCCCGGCAGGAGGTTGCCGGGACGGCCGGTTGTCACCCCATCCGGGGTGACGCGGGCGCCGGTTGACGGTCCGGCGTACGGTGCGGTGTGCCTGCGGGCCGGCGGTTCAGCGGGCGAGGAAGTCCGCGCGGGCCAGCAGCGCCGTGTCGGCGTTGTCGGAGAAGACGCCGTCGATGCCCGTCTCGAAGTACGCCTTGAACGCGCCGAAGGCGTCCCCGTACGCGGTCGGGTCCGTGCCCTTGCGGAAGTCGGCCGGCAGGAAGGGGTTCTCGTTGCGCATGGTGTAGGGGTGCAGGACGAGACCCGCGTGGTGCGCGTCGGCGACGAGCGTGGTCGGCGTGGTGAGGTTGCCGGCCGCGTCCTTGGGAATGACGAGGTCGAGCGTGGGGCCGATGCCCTGGGCGAACGAGGCGATCCACTTCAGGCCCTGGGGCGTGACCAGGTCGGCGACGGTGCGCGGGTCTCCCGTCGCGACGAAGTCCCAGGGGCGGGTGTCCGCGCCCGAGAGCAGTACGGCGAGCGGGTTGCCGACGAGCTTGTTCAGTCGCTGGATGCTGGTCGGCTCGAAGGACTGCAGGATGACCGGCGAGTCCTTCTTGTCCTTTCCGTACCTGCGCAGGAGCTTGGCCACGCGCTCCTCCAGGCCGAGGCCGAGCGCCCGGAAGTAGGTGGGGTGCTTGGTCTCGGGGTAGATCCAGACCTGCTTGCCGCGCTTGCGGGTCTGCTCGTCCTGCCAGCGGAGCACCTCCTCGAAGGTGGGGATCTCCCAGCGCCCGTTGTAGAGGGTGTTGTGCGGACGGTTGGCGGGGATGCGCTCGACGGCCCGCAGCGTCTTCAGCTCGGCGAGGGTGAAGTCCTCGGTGAACCAGCCGGTGGTGGGGATGCCGTCCAGGGTCTTGGTCGTTCTGCGCGCGGCGAACTCGGGGTGCGCGGCGACGTCGGTGGTCCCGCCGATCTCCGGTTCGTGGCGGCAGACGAGGTGACCGTCCTTGGTCGGGACGAGGTCACCCGCCTCGACGACGTCGGCGCCGAGGTCCAGGGCGAGCTGGTACGAGCCGAAGGTGTGCTCCGGCCGGTAGCCGCTGGCGCCGCGATGTCCGATGATCGTCGGCTTGGGCAGGCTCCGGTAGCCGCCGCCCCCGTGGCGCTCGCCGGCGCTCGCGGCGCCGGGCAGTCCGAGGACCGCTCCCCCGGCGCCGAGCACCGCCGCCCCGAGCAGCGTCCGCCGCGCCGTGCCCCGCTCCTGACCGTTCGACTCCTGCACTCCCATGAGCGTTCCTCCCGCCGTAGGTGCCCTGCCTGTCGAGCGGGACGATCGTAGGTGTCCCCGTGTGACGGGAGGGAGGCCTGCGGCGGAACAGTCGATGACTCCGGGCGGGTGCCCGGGATACGGAACCTGACGGTCCGTCCGCTTCGGTCCGGGGCGGCGGGGTACCCGGGGGGCAGCGGCGAGTGGGCGGCGAACCTTGGCGGGGTCACCCGTTCGCCGGTGCGGCGCGCGATGTCCGTCACATCGTGTCGCCCCGATGTCGGCCGCCCACAGGCGTGCCACCGCAGGTAAACGTGCGTCAACACCGCGTATCCGGTCGGTGAACCCGATGTGCAATCACCCGGGAACCGCGAGTATCGTCCTCACCTGCACAGACTCCATACCGATCCCTTGACACCGGAGGGCCTGTTGTCCCGCTTCGCGCTCATCAAGGCAGCGCTCGGACCGATCATGCGCCTGATGTTCCGTCCTCGGGTGGAGGGCGTGGAGCACATTCCGGGCGACGGTCCGGTGATCCTGGCCGGCAATCACCTCACGTTCATCGACTCGATGATCCTTCCGCTGGTCTGCGACCGGCAGGTGCTGTTCATCGGCAAGGACGAGTACGTCACGGGCAAGGGCTTCAAGGGCCGGCTGATGGCGTGGTTCTTCACCGGCGTCGGCATGATCCCGGTGGACCGCGACGGCGCCAACGGCGGTGTCGCGGCGCTGATGACCGGCCGCCGCATCCTGGAGGAGGGCAAGGTCTTCGGCATCTACCCCGAGGGCACCCGCTCCCCCGACGGCCGGCTGTACCGCGGCCGCACCGGCATCGCCCGCCTCACCCTGATGACCGGGGCCCCGGTCGTGCCGTTCGCGATGATCGGCACCGACAAGCTCCAGCCGGGCGGCGCGGGCATCCCGCGCCCGGGCAAGGTCACCGTCCGCTTCGGCCCCGCCATGGAGTTCTCCCGGTACGAGGGCATGGACCGCGACCGGTACGTGCTGCGCGCCGTGACCGACTCGGTGATGACCGAGGTCATGCGGCTGTCCGGCCAGGAGTACGTGGACATGTACGCGACGAAGGCGAAGGCCGCGTAGGGCTTCGCCCGCACGACACGCGAAACGGGGTGGGCCCCGACCGGGGGATACCGGTCGGGGCCCACCCCGTTTCGCGTTCGCGGTCCTAGGCCTCCAGCTTCTGGCCGCGCAGCAGGAACCAGGCCGCGACCGCGGTGGCGAGCAGCACGACGGCTCCCGCGCCGGACGCCAGGGCCAGCCCGTCCACGAAGGACTCGCGGGCGGCGTTCAGCATCGCCTCGGCGGCCGGTGCGGGCAGGCTCGCGGCCGCCTCCACCGCTCCGCCCAGGGAGTCGTGCGCCGCGGCGGGGGTGCCCGCCGGGCCGGTGAAGCCGGCGTAGACGCCGGTCACGACGGAGCCGAGCAGGGCGATGCCGAGGGCCGCGCCGAGTTCGTACGCCGTCTCGGAGACCGCGGACGCGGCGCCGGCCTGGTCCTTGGGCACGGTCGACAGGATCACGTCGGCCGTCACCGTGAACGAGAAGCCGGCACCGATGCCGACGACCAGCAGGGCGGCGCCGAGGACCGGGTAGCCCGTCGACTGGCCGAGCACGGTGAGCGTGCCGAGCGCGAGGCCCACCGCGGCGAGGCCACCGGAGACGACGACGCGCACGGAGAACCGGCGGGCGTAGCGGCCCGCGACCAGACCGGCGGCGACGGCGCCGACCGCGGCCGGGATCTCGGCGAGCCCGGCTTCGAACGGGCCGCGTCCCTGCACGAGTTGCAGGTACTGGGAGAGGAAGAACACCAGCCCGGACAGGCCGAGGACGGTGAACAGGTCGGCGAGCACGGCACCGGAGAAGCCCCGGTGGCGGAAGAGGCGGACGTCCAGCAGGGGCGCGGGCAGCGTGAGCTGGCGGCGCACGAACCAGACGAGCGCGGCGACGCCGAGCAGTCCGGTGGCGAACACCGCGCCGCTCGGGCCGTGCGCGGCGGCCTCCTTCACCGCGTAGACCACGCCGATCACGCCGACGAGGGACAGCGTCACGCTGATCAGGTCCCAGGGCCCGTGGCTGGGGCTCTTCGACTCGGGCAGCAGCTTGATGCCGACGAGGACGAGGACCACCATCACCGGAAGGTTGATGAGGAAGACCGAGCCCCACCAGAAGTGTTCGAGCAGGAAACCGCCGACCACCGGACCGACGGCGGTGCCGGCGGAGGCCGTCGCGCCCCAGATGCCGATGGCGAGGCTGCGCTCGCGCGGGTCGTGGAAGATGTTGCGGATCAGGGCGAGGGTGGCGGGCATCAGGGTCGCGCCCGCGACGCCGAGCAGCGCCCGCGCCAGGATCATCATCTCGGGTGTCGTCGCGTACGCGTTGAGCACGGATATGAGCCCGAACGCCGTCGCGCCGACGAGCAGCAGCTTCTTGCGGCCGATGCGGTCACCGAGGCTGCCCATCGAGACGAGCAGTCCGGCGATGACGAAGGAGTAGACGTCCCCGATCCACAGGAGCTGGGTGCCCGAGGGCTTCAGGTCCTCGCTGATGTACGGGGTCGCGAGGCCGAGGACGGTCGCGTCGACGGCCACCAACAGCACGGCGAGGACGAGGACGGAGAGCGCGAGCCAGCGGCCCGGGCGCTTCTCCACCTCCGCCGCGACGGCCGGCTGCAGGGTGCTGGTCATGGTTCCTCTCTCCGTAGCGCTCCGCCGAGCAGCAGCTCGACGATCATGTGGTGGAAGTCGTTGGCGGCGATCCGGCCCTCGGTGACGGCCCAGGACGCGGAGGCCATCAGGCCGTAGAGCGCCTCGGTGAGCCAGGGGGGTGTGAGGTCGATGCGGAACTCGCCGCTCTCCTGGCCGCGCCGGAACAGCGCGGACATCCGGGCGTCGAGCCGGGCCCAGCCCTCGTGCTGCCCGTCGCCCTCGAACAGCTGGTTCTCCGTGTAGAGGAAGGCGAGCAGTCCGGCCGCCTTCTCCAGCTCCTTCACCAGGCGGCGCACGGCCTCCTGGGCGGTGCCCTCGTCCAGGCGGGCGGCGTCCAGGGCCGCCTCGCACTCCTCGATGCCGAGGGCCTCCAGCGCCCGTACGAGCGCGTCGCGCCCGGCGAACTGGCGGTGCAGCGTGGCCCGGCTGATCCCGGCGGCCTTCGCGACCTCGTCCATGGTCGCGGTGGATTTCCTGGTCAGCAGGGCGGCTGCGCTGCGCAGCACGTGGTCACGATCGACAGCCATGAGACAAGAGTACCCCAGATGAGACAGTCATGTCTCATCTGGGGCGTATGTGTCTCACCGATGCCGCATGCGCGGCGCGTGAGAGGGCTGAGGACGCGGACCCCGGAGGGCGGAGCGGAAGGTCAGTGCCAGGGGAGCTGCCCGCGCCGCTCCCAGTACGCGCGGGGCGTCTCCGCGAGGGCGGCGAGCCGGTGCAGCTGTTCGTCGCCGAGGTCGACGACGGCCGCGTGCAGGTTCGAGGCGAGCTGGTTCGCGGTGGCGGCGCCCGAGAGCACCACGCCGGCCCAGGGCTGCCGCAGGACGAGCGCGAGGGCGACCGCGTCGCAGCCGAGGCCCGTCCCGTCGGCGACGGCGCGCAGCGCCTCGGGCGCGTGGGGCCCGGCGAGCCGGCCGTTGGCCATGCCCTCCTTGACGATCACGGTCAGTCCGGCGTCGTGGGCCTCGGCGAGCGCGGGCCCGGCCGAGGTCTCCAGGACGTTGTACGTGGACTGGACCGTACGGAAGAGGGGTTCGCCGTCGACGGTCACGGCGAGGGCGGCACGGATCGCGTCGGCCTGCGCGGGCCCGCTGGTGGAGAAGCCGATCGACAGTCCCCCGGCGGCCGCCTCGGCGAGCGCGGCGTGCAGTTCCTTGTCGGTGAGGGCCGGGCTGTCCGGGGTCACCGAGTGGATCTGGTAGAGGTCGAGGCGGTCGCCGAGCAGCCCGGCGGTCTCGGCGCGCTGCCGCTCGTACGTGGCGAGGCCGTGGTCCTTGACCTCGTGGGCCTCGGCGTCGGTGCGCCAGTCCGCGGTGTACGTGTAGCCCCACTTGCTGCCGACGACGACGTCGTCGACGCCGGGGCGGTCGCGCAGCCAGTCGGCGAGGAACTCCTCGGAGCGGCCGTAGGAGCGGGCCACGTCGAAGTAGCGGACGCCCTGGGCGTAGGCGGCGTCGAGGAGTTCGTGGGTGCGCTCGCGCAGGGCGTCGACACTGCGGTCGGCCGGGAGGTCCTCCTCACGCCCGAGGTTGATGTAGCCGGGGCGGCCGACGGCGGCGAGGCCCAGACCGATGCGGGCGGTGGGCGTCGTGGCTGAGGCCAGGCGTGCGAAGGGCATCGCGGCTCCGTTCCGGTCGGCTCCTCTACGGTTCCCGACCAACGTAACCCGCGACGCCCTCCGTCGTACGGCACCCGCTCCGGGACGCGGCACCCGCCGTGCCGCGCGCCCGCGCCCGGGCTACTGCTTCCGCTTGGCCCGCGCCCAGTGCTGCTGGTCCGCCACGTCCGCCTTGATGTCGGCGAGCTGGGCGGCGACCGCGACGGGGGCCGTGCCGCCGCGGCCGTCGCGGGAGGCGAGGGCGCCGGGCACGTTCAGGACGGACCGCACCTGCGGGGTCAGGTGCGGGGAGATCTTGGCGAACTGCTCGTCGGTCAGTTCGTCGAGCTCCTTGCCGTCCGCCTCGGCGACCTTCACGCACTCGCCGGCCACCTCGTGCGCGACACGGAACGGCACGCCCTGCTTGACCAGCCACTCGGCGATGTCGGTGGCGAGCGAGAAGCCCGCCGGGGCCAGCTCCTCCATGCGCTCGCGGTGCACGGTGAGCGTCGCCATCATGCCGGTGAAGGCGGGGAGCAGGACCTCCAGCTGGTCGCAGGAGTCGAAGACGGGTTCCTTGTCCTCCTGGAGGTCGCGGTTGTAGGCGAGGGGCAGCGCCTTGAGGGTGGCCATCAGTCCGGTGAGATTGCCGATCAGCCGGCCCGACTTGCCGCGCGCGAGCTCGGCGATGTCCGGGTTCTTCTTCTGCGGCATGATCGAGGAGCCGGTGGAGAACGCGTCGTGGAGGGTGACGAAGGAGAACTCCTTCGTGTTCCAGATGATGACCTCCTCGGCGATCCGGGAGAGGTTCACGCCGATCATCGCGGTGATGAAGGCGAACTCCGCCACGAAGTCGCGGGAGGCCGTGCCGTCGATGGAGTTGGCGACGCTGCCGTGCTCGAAGCCGAGGTCCTTCGCGACCGCCTGCGGGTCGAGGCCGAGGGAGGAACCGGCCAGGGCGCCGGAGCCGTACGGCGAGACGGCGGTCCGCTCGTCCCACTGGCGCAGCCGCTCGGCGTCCCGGGACAGGGACTGGACGTGGGCGAGGACGTGGTGGGCGAAGAGCACCGGCTGCGCGTGCTGGAGATGGGTCCGGCCGGGCATCGCCACGTCCGGGTGGGCCTCCGCGAGCCCGATGAGCGCCTCCTGGAGGTCGGCGATCAGGCCGCCGACGATCCGGGCGTGGTCGCGCAGGTACATCCGGAAGAGCGTGGCGACCTGGTCGTTGCGGGAGCGGCCGGCGCGCAGCTTGCCTCCCAGGTCCGCGCCGAGGCGCTCCAGCAGACCGCGCTCCAGGGCGGTGTGGACGTCCTCGTCGGCGATGGTCCCGACGAACGAGCCGTCGGCTACGTCGGCCTCCAGCCGGTCGAGCCCCTCGGTCATGCGGGTGAGCTCGTCCTCGGTGAGCAGGCCCGCACCGTGCAGAACGCGCGCGTGGGCACGCGATCCGGCGATGTCGTACGGCGCGAGGCGCCAATCGAAATGGACCGACGCGGACAGCTTGGCCAGGGCCTCGGCGGGACCGTCGGCGAACCGTCCGCCCCAGAGCCGGACGTCACCGCTGTTGCTGCTCACTTGCGTTGCTCCTCGCGGGGGTTGGATGTGCCACCGCCCCCTCACGCGGGTGAGGAGGCGGCTGTCAGGCTAGTGGGTGGGGTGCCCGGGGACGGCGGACACGACCGGACCGCCGAGTCCCTCGCGCCTTACGCCAGGTCCCGCTTGGCGGCGATCTTCGACGACAGGCTGTAGATGTCGATGAAGCCCTTGGCCGCGGCCTGGTCGAAGGTGTCGCCCGTGTCGTACGTGGCGAGGTCGAAGTCGTAGAGCGACGTGTCGGAGCGCCGGCCGGTGACGACCGCGCGGCCGCCGTGCAGGACCATCCGGATGTCGCCGTTGACGTGCTGGTTGGCCTCGGTGATGAAGCCGTCCAGGGCGCGCTTGAGCGGGGAGAACCACTGGCCGTCGTAGACCAGCTCGCCCCAGCGCTGCTCGACCTGCCGCTTGTAGCGGGCGAGTTCACGCTCGACGGTGACGTTCTCCAGCTCCTGGTGGGCGGTGATCAGTGCGATCGCGCCCGGAGCCTCGTACACCTCGCGGGACTTGATGCCCACGAGCCGGTCCTCGACCATGTCGATCCGGCCGACGCCCTGGGCGCCGGCGCGCTCGTTGAGCTGCTGGATGGCCTGGAGGACGCTGACGGGCCTGCCGTCGATCGCGACCGGCACGCCTTCCTTGAAGGAGATGACGACCTCGTCGGCCTCGCGCTGCTCGGCGGGGTTCGAGGTGTACTCGTAGATGTCCTCGATCGGCGCGTTCCAGATGTCCTCCAGGAAGCCCGTCTCGACCGCGCGTCCGAAGACGTTCTGGTCGATGGAGTACGGGGACTTCTTGGAGGTGGCGATCGGGAGCTGCTTCTCCTCGCAGAAGGCGATCGCCTTGTCCCGGGTCATCGCGTAGTCGCGGACCGGGGCGATGCACCTGAGGTCCGGGGCGAGGGCGACGATGCCGGCCTCGAACCGCACCTGGTCGTTGCCCTTGCCGGTGCAGCCGTGGGCGACCGTGGTCGCGCCGTGCTTCTGCGCGGCGGCGACGAGGTGCTTGACGATCGTCGGCCGGGAGAGGGCGGAGACCAGCGGGTAGCGGTCCATGTAGAGGGCGTTGGCCTTGATCGCCGGAAGGCAGTACTCGTCGGCGAACTCGTCCTTGGCGTCCGCGACCTCGGCCTCGACGGCGCCGCACGCGAGGGCGCGCTTGCGGATGACGTCCAGGTCCTCGCCACCCTGGCCGACGTCGACCGCGACCGCGATGACCTCGGCACCCGTCTCCTCGGCGATCCAGCCGATGGCGACGGAGGTGTCCAGGCCGCCCGAGTAGGCGAGTACGACGCGCTCGGTCACGGGTTTCTCCTCACAGTGCGTTCGCTGACATGCATGAGTATGCAGGAGTCTGCATGATTCGTCAACGCCGCCACCCGCGACCCCGCGCACGGAACGGGAAATTCCTTAGGCGAACGAAAGATTTTCCGCCATAATCGTTAGCCATGGGAAAGACCTATGAGCGCATCGACGGCCGCCTCCGTACGTTCATCGAGGCACAGCCCCTCTTCTTCACCGCCACCGCACCGCTGTCGGGGGACGGCACCGTCAACCTGTCCCCCAAGGGCCTCGCCGGCTCCTTCGTCGTGCTCGACGAGCTGACCGTCGCCTATCTGGACTTCGCGGGCAGCACCGCCGAGACCATCGCGCACCTGCGCGAGAACGGCCGCATCACCCTCATGTGGTGCGCGTTCCAGGGGCCGCCCACCATCGTGCGGGTGCACGGCCGCGGCGAACCCGTCTTCCGGGACGACCCGCGCTTCAAGGAACTCGTCGGCCGCTTCCCCGCCATCGACCCGGCGCAGCACGGGCTGCGCGCGGTCATCGTCGTCACCGCCGAGACCGTCCGCGACTCCTGCGGCTACGCCGTCCCCTTCATGGCGTACGAGGAGGACCGCGATCTGCACGGCAGGCGGTTCGCCCGGGAGGACGACGCCTCCCTGGACGCGTACTTCACCAAGAAGGAGCACATCGCGACGAGCCTGGACGGCCTTCCCGGGCTGCCGCTGCCGTTGCCCCCCAGTACGGTCTGAGCCATGCGCCTCGGAGCCGTCGCCCTCGCGTCCGCGTCCCTGCTCGCCCTGGCCCCGGGCGGGCCGCCGCCGCGCGAACTGCCCGAGCTGATGAGCGACACCGGCGGCGGCACCCAGCTGATCACCGCACAGGCCCCGCGCGGGAGCGCCACGTCGGGAACCCTCAGCTGGTGGGACCGGCGGGACGGACGCTGGGTGCGGGCGGGCTCCGTCACCGCGCGCTTCGGGGCGAACGGACTCGTCGAGGGCGGGGCGCGGCGCCAGGGCACGAACACGACACCCACCGGCCTGTACGACCTGCCGTACGCGTTCGGGACCAGCCCCGCGCCGGGCGGGACCTCGGTGCCCTACCGGCCGGTGCGGCAGGACTCGTGGTGGTGCCAGGACAACGCGTCCCGGTCGTACAACCGCTGGACCGAGCCGCGCCCCGCGGACTGCCGGGCCGCCGAGTCCGAACACCTGGTCGCCTACGAGAAGCAGTACGCGCACGCCTTCGTCATCGGGTTCAACTACGCCCGCCCGGTGCGCGGACGCGGCGCCGGGATCTTCCTGCACGTCAACGGGAGCGGGCCGACGGCCGGTTGCGTGTCCGTGCCGGCGGACACCATGCGGCGCCTGCTCACCTGGGCGGACCCGGCACGTGACCCGCACATCGCCATCGGCACCGCGAGCGGGCCCACCGCCCTGACCCGGTACTGAAGTTCGGCGGGAGAGTCCGTGCGACGGGTGAACGCACGGGCGTCGTGGACCGTATCTCTGGGCCAGGGGGCCACTCCCCTCGCCCCGTCCCCACGGACGAACACGGAGGAACCGTGTCCACGATCGCCGGTGGCCGCGCCGCGCGGCGCCAGACCATGCGCCGCATCCGCCCACGACGCTCGCCCGCCGTCCCCCTGCTGCTCGCCGTCTGGGCGGGCGCCGCCGGGGTGATCTGGCTGTGGTGGAACAACACTCCGTCCATCGCCGACGACAACAGCAGGATCCTCAACGCGGGCCGGATCACCGGCCTGCTCGCCGGATACCTGATGGCGCTCGTGGTGCTGCAGATGGCCCGCGTCCCCGCACTCGAACGCCGGGTGGGATCCGACCGCGTGGCGCGCTGGCACGCGATGACCGGCCGCTACACGATCTCCCTGGTCCTCGCCCACCTCTTCCTGACCATGTGGGGCTACGCCCTGCAGTCCGGGAAGGGGCTCGGCGCGATCGTGCAGCAGACGATCGACTCGGTCGACCAGCTCCCCGACATGGGCAAGGCGGCGATCGGCACCGGTCTGCTCGTGCTCATCGGGTTCATCTCCGTCGGCCCGGTCCGCCGGCTGATCCCGTACGACACCTGGTACCACGTCCATCTGCTGACGTACGCCGCGGTGTTCCTGACGTTCTGGCACCAGCTGTCCACCGGGAACGACTTCGCCGTCGAACCGGTCGCCAAGACCGTCTGGTACGGGCTGTACGGCTCGGTGACCGCGCTCGTCCTCTGGTACCGGATCCTCTCGCCGATCCGGCTGAACCTGAAGCACCGGATGCGCGTCGAGGCGGTCATCGAGGAGACGCCCGGCATCGTGTCCGTGCTCATCAGCGGGCGCAAGCTGCACCGGATGGGCGCCGAGGCGGGGCAGTTCTTCCGCTGGCGGTTCCTGGCGCCCGGGATGCGGCTCAGCTCCCACCCGTACTCACTGTCGGCGGCGCCCCGCCCGAACATGCTGCGCATCACCGTCAAGGCGATCGGCGACCACAGCTCCGCGCTGCGCGACCTGGAGCCGGGCACCCGGGTCTGGGCCGAGGGCCCCTACGGCGCGCTGACCGCGGGCAAGCGCAGCCGCGGCAAGGTCCTCCTGGTGGCGGGCGGCGTGGGCATCACCCCGATGCGGGCCCTGTTCGAGACCCTCCCCGGCGCGTCCGGCGACATCACGCTCCTCTACCGCGCCAACAGCACCCAGGACCTGGCTCTGTGGGACGAACTGGCCTCCATCTCCAAGGAGCGCGGGGCCCGGCTGATGTACGCGGTGAACAGCCCCGAGGGCGAACGCCCGGACATCTCGGCGGACACCCTGCGCCGCAAGCTGCCGGACATCGAACGCCACGACGTCTTCATGTGCGGGCCGCCCGGTTTCGCGCAGCAGGTGTACGACGCACTGCGCGGCGCGGGGGTTCCCGCCCGCCGCATCCATCACGAGTCGTTCGAGATGTGAGCGACGGGAGTCAGGAGCGATGAAGAAGAGTCATCCCATACGGCGCACCATGCTCGCCGCCGCAGCCACCGTGTCCGGGATCGTGCTGCTGCTCTCGCTCAAACCGGCGGGCGATCCGGCCGCCGCGTCGGCGCAGGGCGGCGCGGCACCCCAGCGGACGGCGGCCGGGCAGGAGTCGCCGCAGGGCGGCAGCGCTCAGCAGACCGGCACCCGGACGGTCACCGGCGACGTGGTGAAGACCGAGTACGGCCCGGTCCAGGTCCGGCTGTCGCTGAGCGACGGCAGGATCGTCAAGGCCGACGCGGTCCAGGCCCCGCGGGGCGGGACCAGCGACCAGAAGACCGCCCTGGCCGTTCCCCGGCTCAACAAGGCGGCCGTCGCCGCGCAGAGCGCCGACATCGACGCCGTGTCGGGGGCGACCTACACCTCCGGCGGCTACAAGAAGTCCCTTCAGTCGGCCCTGGACAAGGCCAGGGCGGCCGGCGGCGGTTCGGGTTCCGCGGGAGCGTCGGGGACGTCCGCCTCGCCGAAGGCGCCGGCCGCCGAGGCGCCCGCCGCCCAGACCCGCGTCATCACCGGAGACGTCGCGCGGACCGAGTACGGCCCGGTCCAGGTCCGCCTCGTGCTCGCCGGGACGAAGATCACGAAGGCGGAGACGGTGCAGGCGCCGAGCGGCGGGCGCAGCACGCAGGTCACCGCCGACGCCGTGCCGAAGCTGAACCAGGAGACCGTCGCGGCGGGCAGTGCCGACATCGACGCCGTGTCGGGGGCGACCTACACCTCCGGGGGCTACAAGAAGTCCCTCCAGTCGGCGCTGGACAAGGCCGGTGGCTGAGCCGGCCGAGGAGGCACCGGCCGCTCTGCGGCACGCCGAGGAGGTCATGGGCACGGTGTTCTCCTTCGACGTGCGCGGTGGGGACCCGGACGCGGTCCGGACCGCACTGGAGGAGGCCGTCGCCCAACTGCACCGGGTGGACGCGGTGTTCAGCACCTACCGGGAGGACAGCCAGATCTCGCGCCTGGCGCGCGGCGAACTGACCGTCGAGGAGTGCGACGAGGAGGTCGCCGAGGTGCTCGGCCTGGGCGCCGAGGCACAGCGGATCAGCGACGGCTGGTTCAGCACACGGTACGAGGGCCGGCTGGACCCGACGGGGATCGTCAAGGGCTGGGCGGCCGAACGCGCGGCCCTGCGGCTCACCGAGGCCGGGGCGAGCGGGGTGAGCGTCAACGGCGGCGGTGACGTCCAGCTGTGCGGTGTCCCGGGGTCGCACCGGCCGTGGCGGATCGGCGTGTCGGACCCGCTCCGCCCGGGTGCGCTGGCCGCGGTCGTCTCCGCGGCCGGGGCCGACGAACTGGCCGTGGCGACCTCCGGGACGGCCGAGCGCGGCGCGCACATCGTGGACCCCCGCACCGGCAGGCCCGCGGTCACCGACCTGCTGGCCGTGACGGTGGTGGGCCCCCGCCTGACCTGGGTGGACGCCTGGGCGACCGCCGCTTTCGCGATGGGATCGCGGGCGGGTCTGGACTGGCTGGAATCCCTGCCGGACGTGGAGGGCCTGCTGGTCACGGCGGGCGACGAGGTCCGGTGCACGGGCGGGCTGGCCCGGCGCCTGGGGTGACCGAGGGACCCACGCGCGAGGAGGCGCGCCCCCAGCGGGGCGCGCCTCCTCGCGCGTGTCCGTGCCGGCCGGTCCCGCGCCCGCCTCAGTGGGCGTTCTGCGCGAGCCTCAGCAGGTGGTCGGCGAGCGCCTGGCCACCGGTCGGGCCCCGGCTGATCAGCAGCAGCGTGTCGTCCCCGGCGATCGTGCCGAGGATGTCGTGCAGTTCGGCCTGGTCGATCGCCGAGGCGAGGAACTGCGCGGCCCCCGGCGGGGTGCGCAGGACCACGAGATTCGCCGAGGCCTCCGCGGAGATCAGCAGCTCCGAGGAGAGCCGCCGCATCCGCTCCTCCTTCGCCGACTCCCCGAGCGGCGCGCGGGGCGTACGGAAACCGCCCTCGCTCGGCACCGCGTAGATGAGGTCGCCGTCGTTGTTGCGGATCTTCACCGCGTTCAGCTCGTCGAGGTCCCGGGAGAGCGTCGCCTGCGTGACGTTCAGCCCGTCGTCGGCGAGGAGCTTCGCCAACTGGCTCTGCGAGCGCACCGGCTGCCGGTTGAGGATGTCCACGATCCGGCGGTGGCGTGCGGTGCGGGTCTGCGGCACGGCAGGCCCTGCTGGCTCGTGGTCCTGCGCCTGGCTCATCGTCGTCGTCCCATTTCCCGGGATCATCCGTCCCCGTTGGCTGCGTCGAGGATGCCGGGAAGCGCCTGGAGGAACGCGTCCACCTCGTCATCGCCCAGGTTCAGCGGCGGCATCAGCCGTACGACATCGGGGGCGGGCGCGTTCACCAGGAAACCGGCGTCCTGAGCCGCCTGCTGCACCTGGGGCGCGAGCGGCTCGGTGAGCACGATACCCAGGAGCAGGCCCGCACCCCGGACATGGTCGACGAGCGGGTGGCGGGCTCCGCCGTCGGCGCCCTCGATTCCGTCGCGCAGCTTCTCGCCGGCGCGCTTCACGTTCTCCAGCAGGCCCTCGGACTCGATCGTGTCGAGGACGGCGAGTCCGGCGGCGCAGACGACCGGGTTGCCGCCGAAGGTCGTGCCGTGGTGACCGGGCTTCAGCAGGGTGGCGGCACGGCCGAACGCGACGGTGGCGCCGAGCGGGAGTCCGCCGCCGAGGCCCTTGGCGAGCGTGACGATGTCGGGCAGGACACCTTCGTGGGCCTGGTACTCGAACCAGTGGCCGGTGCGGCCGATGCCGGTCTGCACCTCGTCCAGGACGAGCAGCGCGCCGTTGGCCGCCGTGATCGCGCGGGCCGCCTTCAGATAGCCGGGGGGCGGCACGACCACGCCGTTCTCGCCCTGGATGGGCTCGATGATCACCAGGGCGGTGTCCGGGGTGACCGCTTCGGCGAGGGCCTGCGGATCGCCGTAGGGGACGTGCGTGACGTCGCCGGGCAGCGGCAGGAAGGGCTCCTGCTTGCCGGGCTGTCCGGTGAGGGCGAGGGCGCCCATGGTGCGGCCGTGGAAACCGCCGGTGGTGGCGACCATGTGGGTCCGGCCGGTGAGCCGGCCGATCTTGAAGGCACCCTCGTTGGCCTCGGCGCCGGAGTTGCAGAAGTACACCCGGCCGTCGCGGCCGAAGAGCTGGAGCAGCCGTTCGGCGAGGGTGACGGGCGGTTCGGCGACGAACAGGTTGGAGACATGGCCGAGTTCGGCGATCTGCCGGCTGACGGCCTCGACGATCGCGGGGTGGCCGTGGCCGAGCGCGTTGACCGCGATGCCGCCGACGAAGTCGAGGTACCGCGTGCCGTCGGCGTCCCACAGCTTCGTGCCGGCACCGCGGACGAGCGGCAGGCGCGGGGTGCCGTAGTTGTCCATCAGTGAGCCCTGCCACCGCTCGGTGAGCTCTGCGTTCGTGGCGCTGCCGGTCATGCTGCGTCCCCCGCTTCCTCGTCGTCCGGCACGACCATCGTGCCGATGCCCTCGTCGGTGAAGATCTCCAGCAGGATCGAGTGCTGGACCCGGCCGTCGATGACCCGGGCGGTCGTCACGCCGTTGCGTACGGCGTGCAGGCAGCCCTCCATCTTCGGCACCATGCCGCTGGCCAGCTCGGGAAGGAGTTTCTCCAGCTGGGAAGCGGTGAGGCGGCTGATCACCTCGTCGCTGTTCGGCCAGTCCTCGTAGAGGCCCTCGACGTCCGTGAGGACCATGAGGGTCTCGGCCCCCAGAGCAGCAGCGAGTGCCGCAGCCGCCGTATCAGCATTGACGTTGTAGACATGTCCGTCGTCCTGGCTCCGGGCGATCGAGGAGACGACCGGGATACGGCCGTCGGCGAGCAGCGCCTCGATCGCGCCCGTGTCGATCGCGGTGATCTCGCCCACCCGCCCGATGTCGACCGACCGGCCGTCGATCGTCGGCAGGTGCTTGGTTGCGGTGATGGTGTGCGCGTCCTCGCCGGTGAGGCCGACGGCGAGCGGTCCGTGTTCGTTGAGCAGGCCGACCAGCTCGCGCTGGACCTGCCCGGCGAGCACCATGCGGACGACGTCCATCGCGTCCTCGGTGGTGACGCGCAGGCCGGCCTTGAACTCGCTGACGATGCCGTGCCGGTCGAGGGCGGCGCTGATCTGCGGGCCGCCGCCGTGCACGACGACGGGCTTGAGGCCCGCGTGGTGCAGGAAGACGATGTCCTGCGCGAAGGCGGCCTTGAGGCCGTCGTCGATCATGGCGTTGCCGCCGAACTTGACGACGACGGTCTTGCCCCGGTGCCGGGTCAGCCACGGCAGCGCCTCGATGAGGATCTGCGCCTTGGGCAGAGCGGTGTGTTTGCGGGTCACATTGCTCATGAGGAGTACGCGCTGTTCTCGTGGACGTAGTCGGCGGTGAGGTCGTTGGTCCAGATCGTGGCCGTGGCGTCGCCCGCGGCGAGGTCGGCGACGACGTGGACCTCGCGGTAGCGCATGTCGACCCGGTCGCGGTCCTCGCCGACACCGCCGTTCTTGCAGACCCAGACGCCGTTGATGGCGACGTTCAGCCGGTCCGGCTCGAAGGCGGCCTTCGTGGTGCCGATCGCGGACAGCACCCGCCCCCAGTTGGGGTCCTCGCCGTGGAGGGCGCACTTGAGGAGGTTGTTGCGGGCGACGGAGCGGCCCACCTCGACGGCGTCGTCCTCGGTCGCGGCGCCCACGACCTCGATCCTGATGTCCTTGGTCGCGCCCTCGGCGTCGCGGATGAGCTGCTGTCCGAGGTCGTCGCAGACCTCGCGCACGGCCTCGGCGAACTCCGCGTGCTCCGGGGTGACCCCACTGGCTCCGGAGGCGAGCAGCAGCACGGTGTCGTTGGTCGACATGCAGCCGTCGGAGTCGACGCGGTCGAAGGTCGTGCGGGTGGCGTCGCGCAGGGCCAGGTCGAGGGACTCGGCGGGCACGTCCGCGTCGGTGGTGATCACGACGAGCATGGTGGCGAGGCCCGGCGCGAGCATGCCGGCGCCCTTGGCCATGCCGCCGACGGTCCAGCCGGCCCGCGTCGCGACGGACGTCTTGTGCACGGTGTCCGTGGTCTTGATGGCGATGGCGGCCCTCTCGCCGCCGTGCGGGCTGAGCGCGGCGACCGCCCGGTCGACGCCGGGGAGCAGCCGGTCCATGGGCAGCAGGACACCGATGAGGCCGGTCGAGCACACGGCGACGCTCCCGGCGCCCGTGTCACCGAGGGCCTCGGCGACCTTCTCGGCGGTGGCGTGGGTGTCCTGGAAGCCCTTCGGCCCCGTACAGGCGTTGGCACCGCCGGAGTTGAGGACGACGGCGGTCAGCTCGCCGGACCTGAGCACCTGCTCCGACCAGAGGACCGGGGCGGCCTTGACGCGGTTGGAGGTGAAGACGCCCGCGGCGGCGCGGCGGGGCCCGGTGTTGACCACGAGGGCCAGGTCCGGGTTGCCGTTCTCCTTGATTCCGGCGGCGATTCCCGCCGCCGTGAATCCCTGTGCTGCCGTGACACTCACGGTGCGACTCCGATCGTGGAAAGCCCCAGCTCCTCGGGCAGGCCGAGCGCGAGGTTCATGCTCTGGACGGCACCGCCCGCGGTGCCCTTGGTCAGGTTGTCGATGGCGCTGACCGCGATGATGCGGTGCGCGGCGGCGTCGTACGCGACCTGGACCTGAACGGCGTTGGAACCGTAGACGGACGCGGTGGCGGGCCACTGGCCCTCGGGGAGGAGATGGACGAACGGCTCGTCGGCGAAGGCCTTCTCGTAGGCGGCGCGCACGGCGTCGGCGGTGACCCCGGGCTTCGCCTTGGCGCTGCACGTCGCGAGGATGCCGCGGGGCATCGGCGCGAGCGTGGGCGTGAAGGAGACGGTGACGGCCTCCCCGGCGGCGGCGCTCAGGTTCTGGATCATCTCGGGGGTGTGCCGGTGGACGCCTCCGACGCCGTACGGGGTCATCGACCCCATGACCTCGCTGCCGAGGAGGTGCGCCTTGGGCGACTTGCCGGCTCCCGAGGTGCCGGAGGCGGCGACGATCACGGCCTCGTTCTCCGCGAGTCCGTCCGCGTACGCCGGGAAGAGGGCCAGGGAGGCGGCCGTCGGGTAGCAACCGGGCACCGCGATGCGCCTGGACCCCTCCAGCGCGGCGCGGGCACCCGGCAGTTCGGGGAGGCCGTAGGGCCAGGTCCCGGCGTGCGGGGAGGCGTAGAACCGCTCCCAGTCGGCCGGGTTCCTCAGCCGGAAGTCGGCGCCCATGTCGACCACGAGGACGTCGGGGCCGAGCTGCTCGGCGACCGCGGCGGACTGCCCGTGGGGCAGCGCGAGGAACACCACCTCGTGGCCGGCGAGGACCTCGGGGGTGGTCTCCGCGAGGACGCGGCCGGCGAGGGGCAGCAGGTGCGGCTGGAGCTCCCCGAGCCGGCGGCCCGCGTTGGAGCCGCCGGTCAGGGCGCCGATCTCGATCTCGGGGTGTGTCAGGAGCAAGCGCAGCAGTTCCCCGCCCGCGTATCCACTCGCTCCCGCCACTGCCGCGCGTACCGTCATGGAACCCTCCTCCTAGATGGCATGACTATACGTTTCCATGCACGTTTATGCAATCCTGGTGCGATCAATGACCGGCATACGACGACCGCCCCCCGGCCGTCAACGGCTGGGGGGCGGTCGTCGTCCGGGGCTCGACCGCCCCGCGAGGGCGGCCGGACCGGTCGGGCGCGGGTCAGGAGCGCTTGGCGGCCTGCTCGGCGTGCTTCTCCTTGATGCGGGCGGCTTCCTTGCGGACCTCGGCCTGGGTGGCGCGCTCACGGCGCAGCCACTCGGGGTCCTCGTCCCTGAGCGCGTCGATCTGCTCGGTGGTGAGTGCCTCGCTGACGCCGCCGCGGGCGAGACCCGCGATGGAGACGCCGAGGCGGGACGCCACGACCGGCCGCGGGTGCGGACCGTTGCGGCGCAGCTCCTGGAGCCACTCGGGCGGGTCGGCCTGGAGGGCGTTCAGCTCGGCACGGGAGACGACACCCTCCTGGAACTCGGCGGGGGTGGCCTCGAGGTACACACCCAGCTTCTTGGCCGCCGTGGCGGGCTTCATCGTCTGGGTGGTCTGGTGCGAACTCATGGGTCCAGGGTATCGAGCGCGCGAGCGACCGCCGACCATCGCAGGTGAGGCCGCCGGGCCACGCCGGGTAACCTGGCCGGGTGACCGGCTCCGACGCATCCCCTTCCTTCAGGCTCGCCTACGTTCCGGGGGTGACGCCCTCGAAGTGGGTGCGGATCTGGCACGAGCGGCTGCCCGACGTACCCCTGTCCCTCGTCCCGGCGTCCCCCGACGAGATCTACGCGCTGCTGCGCGACGGCGACGTCGACGCGGGCTTCGTCCGGCTCCCCGTCGACCAGGACGACCTGAGCGCGATCCCGCTCTACACCGAGACGACGGTGGTCGTGGTCCCCAAGGACCACATCGTCGCCGCGGTCGAGCAGATCTCCCCCGGGGACCTCGACGACGACATCGTGCTGCACCCCCTCGACGACCCGCTGGACTGGGAGAAGCTGCCGGGCAGGCCCGCGCTGGAGCGGCCCGCGACCACCGCGGACGCGGTCGAGCTGGTCGCCGCGGGCATCGGCGTCGTGCTGGTCCCGCAGTCCCTGGCGCGGCTCCACCACCGCAAGGACCTCACCTACCGCACGGTCACGGACACTCCCGAGTCCCGCGTGGCACTGGCCTGGCCGGAGGACCGGACCACGGATCTGGTCGAGGACTTCATCGGCATCGTGCGCGGCCGGACGGTCAACAGCACGCGCGGACGCGCTCCGGCGCCGGCCGCCGATCAGCAGAAGTCCAGGAGCGGCGCCAAGTCCGCGCCCCGCAAGGGCGACGCGGGGGGCGGCGCGCGGCGCAAGCCCGCCGCCGGGAAGGCGGGCGGCAGGACCGCGGGCAAGAACCCTCGCGGCGGTGGCGGCGCCAAGGGCGGCGCGAAGCGCGGCAAGCCGCGCCGCAACGGCTGATCCCACCCCGGCCCCTCCGGTCAGGGGCTCCGGGACGCCGCGTCCCGGACCGCCCAACGGTCCGCGCGCCACGGCCCTCCCGACGACGGCGGTCCCGCACCGGCCGCACCCCGGTCGGCCGGCCCGTCGGCTGCCGCCGGTTCCCGCCCCCTCAGCACGGACGGTCACGCGGACCGCCCCTCCCGCGAGGCGCCGGCACCTCGGCCTGCCGACGCACCCTCCTGCGCCGGGCGCGACCGGGCGCCACCCCAGGTGCGCGCGGCCGACCTCCCGACGGAGCCTCATTCTCCCGATGCCCGCGATCAGCGCTTGACCTGGAGCACGCTCCAGGTTCTACGGTCTTCTCATGACCAGCGGACAGCCCCTCCCGCGAGCGGCGGAACCCACCCTCACGATCGCCCAGGTCGTCGAGCGCACCGGCCTCTCGCACGACACGCTGCGGTACTACGAGAAGGCCGGCCTCATCGAACGGGTCGGCCGGACCACCGGCAACCAGCGGCGTTACGCGGCGGCGGACCTCGCCTGGCTGGAGTTCCTGATCCGGCTGCGCGGGACGGGCATGTCGATCGCGGACATGCAGACGTTCGCCGAGCTGCGCTCGCGGGGCGACGGCTCGGTCCCCGACCGGCTGGCGATGCTCCGCGAGCACCGCGCCGACCTCGCGGACCGGATGCGCGCCCTGCGCCGGAACGCGGCCGCGCTCGACGACAAGATCCGCCACTACGAACGGCTCCTCGACGGGCCGGGATCGGACGACCTCTCATGAGCGACACGACGAAGAACCCCGCCTCCACCACGCGCGAGGAGCGGTTCGAGCACGGCCTGAAGATCCTGGACCAGGTGGACGGCGAGGCCGGCCACCGGGTCGTCGACGCACTGTCCGACATCAACCCCGAACTGGGGCACCAGATCATCGCCTGGGCCTTCGGCGACATCTACGACCGGCCCGGACTCGCCGCGCGGGACCGGCAGTTGGTGACCCTCGGCATGCTCACCGCGCTCGGCGGCTGCGAGACCCAGCTGGAGGTGCACGTCAACGCGTCGCTGAACGTCGGCCTGTCCCCGGACCAGATCGTCGAGGCGCTCCTGCACTCGGCCGTCTACTGCGGCATCCCGAAGGCGATGAACGCGAGCCTGGTCGCGAAGAAGGTCTTCGGCGAGCGCGGGCTGCTCCCCGTCGGCGGGCGGCCCGAGACCGGCACCGCCGCCGCCTGAGCCGCGGGACGAAGGCAGGATGGGGGACGACAGAAGACGCGCCGACGGGGCGCGCGGCGACGCACGGGACGGAGAGCGGGACGGTATGGGCGAGTTCTGGCCGGTGCGGGACGCGCTGGCGTATCTGGCCGGGAACTGGCAGGTGCGGCGCACGGTCCGGGACCTCGCGGGAGACGGCGAGGGACGGTTCACCGGTGCCACGCACTTCGGACCGCTCCAGGACGGTGACGTGCGGCCTTCCGACGCGGAGCCGTCGCCTCCGGAGAGCGGGGGGCGGCTCCGGGGCCGCGGACTGCTGCATCACGAGACCGGCACGTTCGTGTGGCAGGGCGTCGCCCGGCCCGCCGAGCGGACCCTGCGGTTCCTGCCGGGCGCGGACCCGGGCACCGCTCTCGTACGGTTCTCCGACGGCCGCCCGTTCCACGACCTGGACCTCGCGACCGGGCGGTACGTCGCCGACCATCCTTGTTCGGCGGACCTGTACCGCGGGGAGTTCACGGTCGGGGACCAGGACCACTGGCGGACCGTGTGGCGCGTCCGGGGGCCGGCGAAGGATCTCGTGCTCACCACCGACTACACACGCGACCGCTCCGCCCCGGACGGCCGACGGAACAGGCCCTAGGTGCGCGTGGGCTGGGTGGAGGAGCCGTCGAAGCGCAGGCTCCAGCGGCCCGCCCGGCCCGTCACGGAGATCGCCGACAGCGGCCGGACGTCGATGTTCCAGTAGGTGGAGGGCGGCGCCTTCAGGGCGTAGACCAGTGCGGCGCGCACCACGGCCGGTTCGGCTACCGCGACGATGCTGCCCCCGTCGTCGGCGGGCCGGGTGTCGAGCCAGGAACCGACCCGGCCGATGAAGGACAGCAGGGACTCCCCGCCGTGGGGCGTCGAGCGCGGGTCGGCCAGCCAGGCGTCCACCGCCTCGGGCTCACGGGCCATCGCCTCCCCCAGCGTGAAACCCCGCCACCGGCCCATGTCGCAGTCGCGCAGGGCGAGCTGGACCAGGGGCGCGTAGCCGAGCGCGTCGCCGGTCGCCCTGCTGCGGGGGGTCGGCGAGCAGTAGCGCAACTCCGCCGCCGCCAGGGGTGTCAGTTCGTTGGCGGCCCGCAGCACTTCTTCCCAGCCGGCCTGGTCCAGCGGCCGGTCGTCCTCGAAGCGTTCCGCCAGCAGCGAGGAGCTGCGCGCGGCGGCGACGAACGTGACCCGAAGATGCATGGCCAGATGGTGGAACGCGGGACTCCGCAGGTCAATAGGGGTTACTCAGGGTGTCCGAAAGTTCACCGGACCTCCCCGCCGCAGCCTGTGGGCCCGCTGTCCGCGGGCTCGGAGACCCGGTCGGGACGGGGTGGCCCGCCGGGTCCGGGCCGGGTCGCGCAGGTAGGAGGGCGGTCCGGGCAGGGTTCAGATCCGGACCTCGTCGTACGCCGTCCTCAGCCGGCGCACCCCTTCCGCGATCTCCTCCGTTCCGGCCACCGCCGCGAAGCTCAACCGGAGGTGCGCGGCGGGGGGTTCGGCGCTGAAGTAGGGGCGGCCGGGAGCGACGGCCACGCCGGCCCGGAGCGCGGCGGCGACCAGCGCGGACTCGTCGGTGCCGTCGGGCAGCCGGGCCCACAGGTGGTAGCCGCCGAACGGGACGTGCGGCAGGGCGAGTTCGGGCAGGCGCAGGCGCAGCGCGGCGGTCATGGCGTCGCGTCGCGCCTTCAACTCGGCCGAAACAGTGCGCAGATGGCGCGGCCAGGCGGGCGAACCGACGAGTTCGAGCGCGGCTTCCTGGAGCGGGCGGGGCACGAAGAAGGTGTCGACGACCTGGATGGCGCGGAGCCGTTCGAGGACCGGGCCGCGTGCGGCCAGCGCGCTCACCCGGAAACTCGGGGAGGTCGCCTTGGTCAGGGAACCCACGTGCACGACGACCCCGTCCTGGTCCTCGGCGGCGAGCGGACGCGGCAACGGGCCCGCGTCCGTGTGCACCAGCCGGCGGACGAAGTCGTCCTCGATCACGAAGGCTCCGGCGTCCCGGGCGATCCGCAGCACCTCGCCGCGCCGCGCGGGGGCGAGCACGGCGCCGGTCGGGTTCTGGAACAACGGCTGGCAGACGAAGACCCGGGCCCCGGTGGCCCGGAAGGCGTCGGCGAGCAGCTCGGGTTTCACCCCGTCGGGATCCACCGGGACCGGCACGGGACGCAGGCCCGCGGCCCGCGCGATCGCCAGCATGCCCGGATACGTGGGTGACTCGACCAGGACGGGGGCGCCGGGCGGCGCGAGCGCGCGCAGCGCGGTCGTCAGGCCGGACTGGCCGCCCGCCGTGACGAGCACCTCGGCCGCGCCGACCGCTCCGCCGATCCCCCGCGCGAACCACTCGCGCAGTTCCGGCAGTCCCTCCATGGGCGGCCGGGACCACGCGCCGGGGCGCCGGCCCGCCCGGGAGAGGGCGGCGCCCATGGCCCGCTCGGGCTGGAGCGAGGGATGGAGGTAGCCGCCGTTGAACTCGACGACACCGGGCGGCGGGGCGGCCAGCGAGGCGAGGACGCCGGACGCGTCGACGGTGCGGGGGACGGGTTCCGCGGCTGCGTCCGCGCTGAGCGTCACCTCCTGCCAGGAGGTGTCCCCACCGGGGCGGGCGGTGGTCCGGGGCTCCGCACGGAAAGCGCCCGCTCCGGGCCGGGTGACCACGAGGCCCTCGGCGGCCAGCTGGGCGAGCGCCCGGGTCACGGTCACCGGGCTCACACGGTAGCGGTCGACGAGCGCCCGGCTCGACGGCAGCTTTCCTCCGGGTGAGTAGCGGTTCAGCTCCTGTCGCAGCCTGTTCGCCAGATCTCCTACGCTGCTACGCTCTTGCATGAGAGCAGAGAGTAGCGCTATCGAGTCCGGCGGGATAGCGGTCGACGGCGACACCGAGCCAGGGGCGACAGCGTCGGCCCCGGGATCCACCGCCGTCGCGGGTGCCCACCGGCACCGGGGCGGGACGCCCGCCGAAGCAGCGCCCGCGTCGGCCGACGGGACCACCGACGCCGCACCGTGCCACCAGGGGACCGGCTCCGCGACCGTCGGACACGGAGCCGAGGGCACCGGGGCCGGCGCAGGAGGCCGCGCGTCCGGCCCCTCCCGTGCGGACCGCCGCGCCGGCACCTTGCAGGCGGCCCTCGGCGTCACCGCCTTCTCCCTCACCTTCCCCGCCACGGCCTGGGGTCTGGAGGGCTTCGGCCCCTGGTCCCTGGTGTCCGTGCGCTGCGTCCTCGCCGCGGTCATCGCGGGCGGCGCTCTCCTCGCGCTGCGGGTCCCCGTCCCGGCACGTCGGCATCTGGCGGGTCTGGCCGTCGTCGCGGCCGGTGTCGTCGTCGGCTTCCCGCTGCTGACGACGCTCGCGCTGCAGACCTCGACCACCGCGCACGCGGCGGTGGTCGTCGGGCTGCTGCCGCTGACGACGGCCCTCTTCTCGGCGCTGCGCACCGGCGCCCGCCCCTCCCGGATGTTCTGGCTGGCGGCCTGCACGGGCGCGGCCGCCGTCATCGCGTTCACCGTGCAGCAGAGCGGAGGGGCCCTGACCGGGGCGGACGCCTTTCTCTTCGGCGCACTGCTGATCTGCGCGGCGGGCTACACGGAGGGCGGCAGGCTCGCCCGTCTGATGCCGGGCTGGCAGGTCATCGGCTGGGCCCTCGTCCTGTGTCTGCCGCTCAGCGTGCCGGGCGCGCTGGTCGCGCTGTCGTACGAGCCGGTTCACCTCACCGCGCACAGCGTGACCGGAGTGCTGTGGGTCGCGGCCGGTTCGCAGTTCCTCGGCCTGGTCGTCTGGTACCGGGGAATGGCGGCGATCGGCATCCCCAAGGCGAGCCAGCTGCAGCTCGCCCAGCCGCTGCTGACGTTGGTGTGGTCCGTGCTGCTGCTGGGCGAGCGGCTGACGCCCGCGGCTCCGCTGACGGCGGCCGCCGTCCTGGTCTGCATCGCGCTCACCCAGCGGGCGCGCGGCTGACCCGCCCGGGGAGCCGCGGTCGGGGCGGCGCCGTCCGGGTTCGGGGGCTGCGGTCTGCGTGGACGGCCGACCGAGTGCCGACCGAGTCAGGGGCAGCGCTGACGGCCGACGGGTCGCGGGCCACGGTCGGCGCCGACGGCCCACCGGTGGGTGGGGGTCAGCGCGGGCGCCCCGCCCTCCGGTCCGCGGGGGTCGCCTGCCCGTAGTGGTCGGCGACCACCCGGGCGAGCGCGCCGACGCGGTCCTCGGCGACCTCCGTCGCCGAGAAGAAGACGTGCCCGCCCACCTCGGGGTGTCCGGCGGCGAGGGTGAGATGGCGGGAGAGCTCGGCCGGGTCCTGCCAGCGCGGGGGCTGCCCGGGGGCACCCGCCTTGTACAACGCCTCCCCGACGTACAACCGCACACCGCTGCCCCGGGCGACCCGCGCCCACCAGGGCAGCAGCTCGGCGTAGTCGGCGGCGTCGAAGCCGATGTGCCAGTACAACTGCGGGCAGACGTAGTCGATCCAGTGTTCCCGGACCCACTTCCGGGTGTCGGCGTACAGGTCGTCGTACGTCTGGACGCCTGCCCGGGTCCGGGAGCCGAGGGGGTCGGTCGCGGCGTTGCGCCAGACCCCGAAGGGGCTGATCCCGAAGCTGACTCCGGGGCGGGTCCGCCGGACGCCCGCCGCCATCTCCAGCACGAGCTTGTCGATGTTGTGGCGCCGCCAGGCAGCCCTGTCCGGGAAGTCGGCGCCGTGCTCCGCGTAGGCCGCGGCGTCGTCGAACTCCTCGCCGGCCACCGGATAGGGATAGAAGTAGTCGTCCCAGTGCACCCCGTCGACCGCGTACCGGCCGACCGCGTCGAGCATCGCCGCCCGGACGAACGTCCGCACCTGCGGCAGCCCGGGGTTGTAGTAGAGCTTCCCGCCGTACGGGACGATCCAGTCCGGGTGGACGCGGGCCGGGTGGGTCGCCGCGAGCTGCTCCGGATCCGCTTGCCCCGAGACGCGGTACGGGTTGAACCAGGCGTGCAGCTCGAGACCGCGCGCGTGGGCCTCCCGTACGGCGGTGCCCAGCGGGTCCCAGCCGGGATCCCGGCCCTGGACCCCGGTCAGGTACTGCGACCAGGGCTCGTACGGCGAGGGCCACAACGCGTCGGCGGACGGGCGGACCTGGAAGAACACGGTGTTCAGCCGCCGCCGGACCGCCGTGTCGAGATGGGCGATGAGTTCGGCGCGCTGTTCGGCGGCGTCGAGTCCGGTGCGCGAGGGCCAGTCGCGGTGGGAGGCGGTCGCGAGCCACATGCCGCGTACGACGCGGGACGCCCGCCCGCCGCGGGGCGGGACGGGATCGGCCGCCGCGTCCCCCGCCGTACCGAGTCCCGTGAGCGTGGCCAGCGCCGCCGCCGCGAACGCCCGGCGTGGCAGTCGCCCCATCGCCGTACCCCCTACGCAGTGGATCCGCCCGGTCACGGATCGTCCCGCCGCCCAGCATGCACGACCCCCGCGATCGATCATCGATACTTGGCGGTAACGTGCACGTTCGGAGCAGGCGCCGAACAACGGAGATCCTGCCGAGCCGTGCGGATCAGCGAAGGGGACGATGTGACCGACATCGAACGCGTCGGAGTGGTGGGCTGCGGCCAGATGGGAGCGGGCATTGCCGAGGTGTGCGCCCGCGCCGGTCTGGACGTGAAGGTCGCCGAGACCACCGGCGAGGCCCTGGAGATCGGCCGGACCCGGCTGTTCAACTCCCTGTCCAAGGCCGCCGGGCGCGGCAAGATCTCCGAGGACGAGCTGGAGGCCACCCAGAACCGGCTCAGCTTCACCACGGACCTCGGCGAGTTCGCCGACCGCGACCTGGTGATCGAGGCCGTCGTCGAGAACGAGCAGGTGAAGACCGAGATCTTCCAGGTGCTGGACCAGGTGGTGACCCGGCCGGACGCGATCCTCGCCTCCAACACCTCCTCGATCCCGCTGGTCAAGCTGGCCGTCGCCACCTCGCGTCCCGACCAGGTCATCGGCATCCACTTCTTCAACCCGGCGCCGGTCCAGCAGCTCGTGGAGCTGATCCCGGCGCTGACGACCTCCGAGGGCACGATCGGCCGGGCCCAGCTGTTCGCCGAGAAGTCGCTCGGCAAGCACACGATCCGCGCCCAGGACCGCTCCGGCTTCGTCGTCAACGCGCTGCTGATCCCCTATCTCCTGTCCGCGATCCGGATGTTCGAGTCGGGAATCGCCAGCCGCGAGGACATCGACAACGGCATGGAGATGGGCTGCGCCCACCCGATGGGCCCGCTCAAGCTGTCCGACCTGATCGGCCTGGACACGGTGGCCTCGGTCGCGTCCAGCATGTACGAGGAGTACAAGGAACCGCTGTACGCCGCTCCCCCGCTGCTCCAGCGCATGGTCGACGCCGGCCGCCTCGGCCGGAAGACCAACTCGGGGTTCTACACCTACGGCCAGTGACGACCGGCCGCTGACCTCCGGGTCGAGCACGACGGGCGCGGGCCCGGCACCCTCCGGGGTGCCGGGCCCGCGCCGTTCACACGGAGTGTGCGCGCCGGGCCCGCATATGCCGCGCGCACACGCTCCCCACGTGTCCACCAGGCGAGTTGACTTTCCGTGCGCAGACAAGGGATCTGCGACTACGGAAAGGAGCGGACTCGTGACCGCCGACTCCGAGCATCCCGCGGCACCGAAGGAACTCGCGGAGTTACGCCGGTCCCTCGAAGTGGGGCTCACCCGCATCGAGGGAGGACTGGCGCTGCTCACCCAGCGCGACGACCAGACGGCCAAGGATCTCGACGACCTCAGCACCCGGATCGTCGCGCTCGAACACACCCGCTGGCCCCTGCCCACCGTCTCCGTCGTCGCGGCCGTCGGAGCGGTGGCCGTGACGCTCTGGCAGGCTCTGGGCCACTAGGGGTGCCCCGTCAGGGCAACGCGTCCTGCCCGAGCCTGAGATGGTGCAGGAGCAGCAGCGCGGCAGCCATGTTGGCGGCCGGGACCTCGCCGCGGGCGACCATGTCGGGGACGAGCTTCAGGGACACCCACTCCCGGCGGTCGGACTCGAAGTCGTCCACGGGGTGCCCGATGTACTCCCCCTCGTCGGCCCAGTAGATGTGGTGCCGGGCATCGGTGAGTCCGTTCGAGGGCTCGACGCTCATCAGATGCCGCAGGGGCCCCGGCCGCCAGCCGGTCTCCTCCTCCAGTTCCCGGGCCGCCGCGACGGCGATGTCCTCGCCGTCCTCGACCACGCCCGCCGGCAGCTCCCACCCCCAGCTGTCCGTGATGAAGCGGTGCCGCCACAGGAGCAGGACCTCGTTGGAGTCGTTCACCACCGTGGCCACGGCGACGGGCCGCAGCCGTATCAGGAAGTGATCGAGATGCCGTCCGTCCGGCAGCCGCACATCCGCGAGGTTGACGCTGAACCAGCGGTTTGCGTACACAGTTTGTTCGTTCTGTTTCGTCCACTGCACAGTTCTGCCACCTTCCGCTAGGTAAGGGGCAATATCGCAGCAGGAGCGTTCCGGCAGCAGGCTCACGGCGGTCGGGGCACGGTGCGGTGAAGGTGAAGACGGTGTGCCGACAGAGCGGCCCGGGGCGGCGCGGGCGGCGGACACGGCCCGCCGAGGCGCCTCTACAGCGGGACGCGCAGGGCCCCGTCGATGAGTTCCGCGGCCTCGGCCGTCCCCGCGCAGCCGCTGCTCACGAGATGCCGGCGTACCGCGCGGAGTCTGTCGCGCAGCCGCTGGGACTCCATCCCGCGTGCCTGTTCGGCCATTTGGACCGCGGTCTCCACGGCCTTGTCGGCGTTGCCCTGGCGCAGCTCGATCTGGCTGAGCATGGCGAGCCGGTGCACCCGCCCCCGGTCGTGCGCCGGGGTGTCGACGGCCGCCGCGGCGTGCTCGGCCGCCGCCACCAGGTCACCGAGGCTGAGCAGCGCCTCCGCCACCTGTACGTTGACCAGTCCCGGCTGGACATAGCCGGTCTCGTCCGGCTCGTAACCACGCCGGATACGCTCGGCGGCCTGCTCCGCACGCCGAATGCAGGACAGCGCACTGCTGCCGTCTCCGAGGTGCGCGTACGCCTTGGCCTGCATCGCGTAGAGGTCGGAGGCGAGCGCCGGCGTGATGTGGCGCCCCGCGGCGCGCAGCGCCGCCTCGGCGAAGGCGACCGCCTGCCGGTACTCCCGCATGAACAGCGACTGGTTGACGAGCAGCGCTATCACGTACGCGCCGAGTCCCCTGTCCCCGCTGGCCTTGGCCAGACGCAGCGCCTGGTGGAAGTAGCGCTGGGCGAGCCCGTGCGCGTCGGAGTCGTAGGCGCAGATGCCCGCGATGGCCACCAGCCCACCGGTGGCGCGGTGGAGTTGGCGGCCGGTGGCGTCGGTGTAACTGCCGCGCAGCAGGGGCGCGGTCTCGGAGTTGAGGAAGCCGACGATCCGGGTGCGGGTCGCGATGCCCCCGGCCTTGCGGTACATCTGCTCGTAGTGGGCCCGCGCCGCCCGGAGCATCTCGATGTCGGCCATGCTGACCTGCTGGCGGCCGCCGCGGGAGACGTCTACGTCCTCCGGGGGGTTCTCCCACTCCCAGACGGGCATCACGGCGGGTGTGCCGGTGACGGCCGGGGCGCCGAGGATGTGCGGGCGCTGCTGCTCGTCGGACCGCCACAGGGCGGTGGCGCGCTCGACGAAGCCCGAGAGCGAGGTGGCGTGCGGGGCGGACGGTTCGCCGGGCAGTCCGAGGCCGATGTCGTCGAGCGTGACGGGCCGGTGCAGTCGTCCCGCGAGGACCTCGCAGATCAGGTCGGGCACCTGGCCGCGCGGACGCTGCCCCTTCAACCACCGTGCCACGGCGGTGTGTTCATAGCGCAGGGCGAGGCCGCGCGCCCGTCCCGCCTGGTTGACGTGCGCGGCGAGTCCCGCGTGCGAGATGCCCGCCTCGTCGAGGATCGCGTCGAGCAGAGTGTTGGGCTGCATGGTGGGCCCCCCGGGTGGCTCGTGGCCGACGGCGCCGATGGTCCTCTTCCGCGCCCGACAGCGCCAGTCAGCGTAGCGGGTCCCTTTCACACGGGGTGTGAAGCGAATACCCGTATCCGTCGGGTGCGCGCGCTGTCGCGGAGCGTCGCGGGCCGGTTGACTGAGCTGTCTCGCAAGAGGCCGGCCGGGCCGCCGGCTCCCCCTCGTACAGTGCGGCGGCCCGTTTCGCGCCGTCCGCCCGGCTGCCTGCCCGACACTCCGTGGCGGGGCGGACGGCCGCCGTCGGCACGGCCCTGGCCGCGAAGTTCCTTGCTGCCGGGCTCCGTTGACGGCGTCGTCGCGTGCGGGACGGCGTCGGAGCCGGCCCGTGGTGCGGTCGGTCACCGACCGTACGGCAGGTGTCGGGAGACACCGTGCCCCTGGTGCAGAGGCACGCGCCGGCGGTCGTTGTGCAGCACCAGCAGGGCGACGTCGTCGACGGGCCGGCCGCCGGTGTGGCGCAGCAGCCCCGCCAGGACCGCCCGCAGGACGGCCTCCGGCACCACGGGCCGCTCGTGCACGGCCTCCGCGAGGGCGGGCAGCAGCGGGAAGAACCGCCCGCGGGAGTCGCGCGCGTCCTCGGCACCGTCGGTGTGCAGGAAGAGCCCCTCGCCCGGCAGGAGTTGACCGCAGTCCTCGGCCAGGAGAGCGGCCGGCAGCGGGAACGGCCCGAGCGGAGGCAGGGGGTCGGCGCTCGCCAGCGGGGCGACCCGGCCCGTGCCGAGCAGATACGGCCAGGGATGACCGCAGTTGAGGGCGTACACCTCACCGTCGGGATGGATCTCCAGGAGGAGGACGGTGACGAAGTCCTCGGCGACCGGGTGGTCGGTGTCCAGCCCGGACGAGGGGTGTTCGCCACGGGCCCGTTCGCGCAGGTGCCGTGCCAGGGCGCGGTCGAGCCGCCTGAGGACACCGCCGAGTTCGGGTTCGTCGTGCGCGGCCTCGCGGAAGCTGCCGAGGACGGCGGCGACGGTCCCGATGGCGCCGAGTCCGTGCCCGCGGACGTCGCCCATCACGACCCGCACGCCGTGTTCGGTGGCGATCACCTCGTACAGATCGCCGCCGACGGTCGCACCGCGATCGGCGGAGAGCTGCGTCGCCGCGAGGCCGATCCCGTCGACGCGTGGGGGCAGCGGTCGCAGGAGGACGCTCTGGGCGGCTCCGGCGACCTTGCGGATCTGCCGGAGTTCCCGCAGCAGCGCCCCTCGGACATGGACCACCAGTCC
This sequence comes from Streptomyces sp. M41(2017), assembly GCF_002078175.1. Lineage (GTDB taxonomy): Bacteria > Actinomycetota > Actinomycetes > Streptomycetales > Streptomycetaceae > Streptomyces. Next base: position 1,858,345 of record NZ_MWFK01000002.1, read on the forward strand.
CGTGCCGACGGCGAAGAAGACGGCACTGGTGGCGATGCGGGCCCCGAGACCGTCCTGCTGCGCGAGCGGACAGACCATCCGGTACGAGATGGCGAGCGCACCCCAGGCCGTGGGCAGCCCGAGGGTCAGGGCCCGGCGGAGCGGCGGCCGGTCTGACCCGTGGGCGGGGTCGACCGGGCCGAGGCCCGCTTCCCTGCCGCGGCGGCGGAGCCTGCGGGTGAGTCCGGGGCGAGGTCCGGCCCCGCGCAGCACCCGGGCGAAGCCCAGCCTCAGCCGGCCCCGGCGCCCCGGTGGCGGGCCCGCCCGGACCGGCTCCCGTGCATGCGTCCGGGGCGTCGCCCCGCGGGGAACCCCAGCCTTGATACGGATCATGCCGATTGGCCCCCCAATAGGCCCCGACAGCGCAGACGGCCTCGGCGAGACCGGTCCGATTCTGTCGACCACCCGCCCGATCGGGCCAGATCGTCCGGACATGTCACCCGAATGAGTGAGGTGTCTTCGGACACCCGCGCCCCTGCATCCACGCAGGCAGGGGCTCCGCCCGACCTCGTGGCGAGGACGGGCGGAGCCCCTGGAAAGCGGGCGGGGAGCCGTGCGCCCGGCCGCGGAACGATCCGCGGTCCGGCTCACAGCTCCCCGGTACGACCTGCCGGTCCGTCAGGCCCCGCGCAGTACCGCTCCCGTGCGCTCGGTGGCGAGGGCCACCGCGGCGTCGCGGGCCGCGGAGGCCTCGTCGACGGTGAGCGTGCGGTCGTCGGCACGGAAGCGCAGCGCGTACGCGAGGGACTTGCGGTCCCCGCCGAGCTGCTCGCTCTCGTACTCGTCGAACAGCCGGATGGACTCCAGGAGTTCACCCGCGCCCTCGCGCAGCGCCGCCTCGACGTCGGCGTGCGGTACGGCCTTGTCGACGACCAGCGCGACATCCTGCGTGGCGACCGGGAAGGTCGAGATCTTCGGCCCCTTGGGGTGGCCGGAACTCGCCTCCTCCAGCGCGTCCAGGTCCAGTTCCATCGCGCAGGTGCGCGCGGGCAGGCCCAGCGCCTTCAGCACACGGGGGTGGAGTTCACCGGCGTGTCCGACGACCCGCCGCGTGCCGTCCACGACGACCGAGAGCTCGGCGCAGCGGCCGGGGTGCCACGGACCGTACTGGCCTGAGCGGACGAGGAGTTCGGTCCCCGCCTCACGGGCCAGGATGCGCGCGGCCTCGATCGCGTCGGCCCAGTCGGCCGGGCGGCCCTTGCCCCACCAGCCGGCCTGCTCGCGGGCGCCCGCGAGGACGACGGCGGCGTGCCGGGGCTGGACGGGCAGCGCGGCGGTCAGGGACGCGATCTCCTCGTCGGTGGGACGGCGGTCGACGGGCAGCCGCCCGGCGATCCGCAGTTCCGCCCGCGGGTGGAAGACCAGGCCCGTCTCGAAGAGCGCCAGGTCGTGGCTGCCGCGTCCGTCGTTGCGGCGCAGGGCCTGGAGCAGGCCCGGGAGCAGCGTCGTGCGGAGCGCGGGCTCCTCGTCGGAGAGCGGGTTGACGAGCTTGACGACCTTGCGGTTCGGGTCGTCGTCCGCCAGGCCGAACTGGTCGAGGACCTGCTCGCCCATGAACGGGTAGTTCGGCGACTCGACGTATCCGGCGCCGGCGAGGGCGCGGCCGACACGGCGGTGCAGGCGCTGCCGGTCCGTGAGGCCGAGGCCGGCCGGAGGCTTGGGCAGCGTCGAGGGCAGGTTCTCGTAGCCCTCGAGCCGGATGACCTCTTCGGCCAGGTCGTTCGGGTCCGTCAGGTCGGGACGCCAGGACGGCACGGTGACGATCAGTTCGTCCTGGCCGTAGACGTCGCAGCCGACCTGCTGGAGACGGCGGACGACGGTCTCACGGCCGTAGTCGACACCGGCCACCTTGTCCGGGTGGTTCGCCGGGATGGTGATGGTGTGCGGCGCGGACGGCGTGATCACCTCGGTGACCCCCGCGTCGGCGGTGCCGCCGGCGAGGAGGACGAGGAGGTCGACGGTCCGCTGGGCCGCCGCGGAGGCGGCCTGCGGGTCGACGCCGCGCTCGAAGCGCTTGGACGCCTCGGAGGCCAGCTTGTGACGGCGGGCCGTGCGGGCGATCGAGATGGCGTCGAAGTGCGCGGCCTCGACGACGACCTCGGTGGTGGTGCCCTCGGTGTCGTCGATCTCGGTGTTGGCGCCGCCCATGACGCCCGCGAGGCCGATGGGACCGCGGTCGTCGGTGATCACCAGGTCCTCGGCGTTCAGCGTGCGCTTGACGCCGTCGAGGGTGGTGAGCTTCTCCCCCTGCTCGGCCCGGCGCACACCGATGGTGCCCTGGACGCGGCCGCGGTCGTACGCGTGCAGCGGCTGACCGAGCTCCAGCATCACGTAGTTGGTGATGTCGACGGCCAGCGAGATCGGGCGCATGCCGGCCTTCTGGAGGCGGCGGCGGAGCCAGATCGGGGACTGGGCGTCGGGGTCGAGGCCGGTCACCGTACGGGCGGTGAAGCGGTCGCAGCCCATCGGGTCGGAGACCTGCACCGGGTAGCCGAACGCGTTCGGGGCCGGTACGTCGAGCAGGGCCGGGTCGCGCAGCGGCAGGCCGTACGCGATGGCGGTCTCGCGGGCGACGCCGCGCATCGACAGGGCGTAGCCGCGGTCGGGCGTGACGGCGATGTCGAGGACCTCGTCGACGAGCTGGAGCAGCTCGATGGCGTCGGTGCCGACCTCGACCTCGGGCGGCAGCACGATGATGCCGCCGCTGCCGTCGTCGCCCATGCCGAGCTCGTCGCCCGAGCAGATCATGCCGTGCGAGGTCTTGCCGTACGTCTTGCGCGCGGCGATGGCGAAGTTGCCGGGCAGGACGGCGCCGGGCAGGACCACGACGACCTTGTCGCCGACGGCGAAGTTGCGGGCGCCGCAGACGATCTCCTGGGGCTCACCGGTGCCGTTGGCCGTGCCGACGGCGACGGTGCAGAAGCGGATGGGCTTCTTGAACTCCGTCAGTTCCTCGATGGTCAGCACCTGGCCGACGACCAGGGGGCCCTTGAGGTCGGCGCCGAGCGGCTCGACGGTCTCGACCTCGAGGCCTGCCGAGATGAGCTTGGCCTGGACGTCGCGCCCGGTCTCCGTCGCCGGCAGGTCGACGTACTCCCGCAGCCAAGAAAGCGGGACCCGCATCAGATCTCCATCCCGAACGGCCGGGTGAACCGGACGTCACCCTCGACCATGTCTCGCATGTCTTCGACGTTGTGGCGGAACATCAGCATCCGCTCGATACCGAACCCGAAGGCGAACCCGCTGTACTTCTCCGGGTCGACGCCGCAGGCGACGAGCACCCGCGGGTTGACCATGCCGCAGCCGCCCAGCTCGATCCAGCCCTCGGACGAGCAGGTCCGGCAGGGGCGGTCGGGGTTGCCGACGGACTCGCCCTTGCAGACGTAGCAGAGCATGTCCATCTCGGCGGACGGCTCGGTGAAGGGGAAGTAGTTCGGGCGCAGCCGGGTCTTCATGTCCGAGCCGAAGAGCGACTGGACCATGTGGTCGAGGGTGCCCTTGAGGTCGGCCATGGTCAGGCCCTCGTCGACGGCGAGCAGCTCGATCTGGTGGAAGACCGGGGTGTGCGTGGCGTCGAGCTCGTCCGTGCGGTAGACGCGGCCGGGGCACACGACGTAGACGGGCGGCTCCCGGTCGAGCAGGGCGCGGGCCTGCACCGGGGAGGTGTGGGTGCGCAGCACGACACCGGACTCGTCGCCCTCCACGCCCTCGGGGCCCTGGACGAAGAAGGTGTCCTGCATCTGCCGGGCCGGGTGGTCCGGGCCGAAGTTCAGGGCGTCGAAGTTGAACCACTCCGCCTCGACCTCGGGGCCCTCGGCGATCTCGTATCCCATGGACACGAAGACGTCGGCGACGCGCTCCATCATGGTGGTCAGCGGGTGCCGGGCGCCGGCGGGTACACGGTCGTAGGGCAGTGTGACGTCCACCGCCTCCTCGACGAGTACGCGCGCGTCGCGCTCGGCCTCCAGCTCGGCCTGGCGGGCACCGAGGGCCTTGTTCACGGCGCCCCGGGCCTGGCCGACGAGCTTGCCGGCCGCGGCCTTGGCCTGCGGGGGCAGTGCGCCGATCTCGCGGTTGGCGAGGGCCAGCGGAGAGGTGCCGCCGGTGTGGGCGACCTTGGCCTCCTGGAGCGCGTCGAGGTCGCCGGCGGCCGCGAAGGCGGCGAGCGCCTCGTCCCGCATGCGCTCGATCTCTTCCGGTTTCAAGGCCTCGACCTCTACAGGGTCGTACGACTTATTAGGTGCCGACATCTCTTCCCGTGCTTCCGGTTGGCTGGCTGAGGGTCCCCGTCACCGACTCGGAGACGAATCGTCCGCAGATGAGAGGACGCAAAGGTGCCAAAGGCCGAGTCTAACGGGGGTGGGGGCCTGCCCAGGACCTGGCGGTGCTCCCGTGCGGATGCGCCCGTGGGGTGCGTCGCGGCGTCAGAGGAGATACGCCGGGGTGCCCACGGGCAACGTAAATCGGAACTCTGCCCCTCCACCGGGGGCGCGGCCGACCGTGATCGTGCCGCCGTGGGCTTCGACGATGCCCTTGACGATGTACAGCCCGAGGCCCGTGCCACCGCGCTTGCTGCCCCGCCAGAAGCGGGTGAAGACGCGGTTCATGGACTCCTCCGGGATTCCGGTGCCCTCGTCGCTCACGGTGACCGACGTGACGGCACTCGCCGGGCCCTCCTCGTCCGCCCGCTCGCGCGGGGAGACCGAGGGTGCCACGTCAATGGTGACGGTTCCCTCGCCGTGTCGCACCGCATTTTCGATCAGGTTGCTCAGCACCTGGTCGACCTTGTCGGGGTCGGCCCACAGGGCGGGCAACGGCTGCTCGATGCGCAGCAGGAAACGGTCGGCGGGCTGGCCGGAGGCGACGTAGGCCTGGATGTGGCGGCCGACGGCCACCCCCATGTCGACGGGCTGGCGGCGGACCTCCAGGCGGCCGGAGTCGATGCGGGAGATGTCGAGCAGTTCGGCGATGAGCCGGGTGACGCGGTCGGCGTCGGCGTCGACGGTCTCCAGCATCAGCTTCTTCTGGTCGTCCGTGAAGCGTTCCCACTTGGCGAGCAGGGTCGCGGTGAAGCCCTTGACGGAGGTCAGCGGCGAGCGCAGTTCGTGGGCGACGGTGGCGATCAGCTCGGCGTGGCTGCGCTCGGTGCGGCGGCGGGCCTCGGTGTCGCGCAGGGAGACGACGACGCGGCGGACGGGTCCGGTGGGCCGGGTCCGTACGTAGCGGGCGGCGACCAGGACCTCACGGCCGCCGGGGAGCAGCAGGTTGCGCTCGGGCTGGCCGTTGCGGATGGTGAGTCCGCCGTAGGGGTCGGTCAGCTGCCACCAGCGGCGGCCCTCCAGGTCCTCCAGGGGCAGTGCCGTCTCCAGACGGCGGCCGAGGGCCCGGTCGGCGGGGACGGCGGTGATCCGCGCCGCGGCGGCGTTGAAGCAGATGACCCGGCCGTGCTCGTCGGCGACGACGAGTCCGTCGGGCAGGTCGTCGGGGTCGACACCCGTGCCGGCCTGCGGGTCGGTGCCTTCATCCGGCCGGGACGCGGGGGTGCCGCGCACGTCGCGTGCTCGCAGCGCGCTGTGCGCACCGCCCGTGCCGACACTCATCCCCGTACCCCACCTCTCGTCTGGCGCAGAGGGCCCCCGAGCCCGTCACCCTACTAGCTGTCGGTGACGGAGCGGCACCCTGTGGAGGCGCGCTGTGCACGGGCCGACGCGTAGAGACATACGGCCGCGGCGGTGGCGAGGTTCAGGCTCTCGGCCTTTCCGTGGATCGGGACGCGCACGACGGCGTCGGCCAGCGCCCGGGTCTCCTCCGGGAGTCCCCAGGCCTCGTTGCCGAACACCCAGGCGGTGGGTCCGCCCATGGTCCCCTTGTCGAGCTCGTCGTCGAGGTCGTCCTCGCCCGCTCCGTCGGCGGCGACGATCCGGACGCCCGCGTCCTTGAGGCCCGCGACGGCCTGCTCGACGGGGACGCCGACGGCGACGGGCAGGTGGAACAGGGACCCGACGGAGGCGCGGACGGCCTTGGGGTTGTAGAGGTCGACGGAGGCGTCGGTGAGGACGACGGCCTCGGCGCCCGCGGCGTCCGCGCAGCGCAGCACGGTGCCGGCGTTCCCGGGGTCGCGGACGTGCGCGAGTACGGCGACGAGGCGGGGCCGGGCCTTGAGGACGTCCTCGAAGGGGGTGTCGAGGAAGCGGCAGATCCCGACGACGCCCTGCGGGGTGACGGTGGTGGAGATGTCCGCGATGACCTCCTCCTCGGCGAGGTGCACGCGGGCGCCCGCGGCGCGGGCGTCGCCGACGATGTCGGCGTACCGCTCGGCCGCCTCGACGGTGGCGAACAGTTCGACGAGGGTGGCGTCGCCGTCGACGCGGTGCGCGGCGGCCTCCCGTACGGCCTGCGGCCCCTCGGCGAGGAAGAGCCGCTCCTTGCCCCGGAAGTTCCGCCTGGCGAGCCGACGGGCGGCGGCGACGCGCGGCGAGCGCGGGGAGATCAGCTCGGGGGCGGCGGGGGGCATGGGGTCACCTTCACGTTGCAGGGGGAGTTTCTGCCGCACGGAACACGACGGACCCGCAGGCGAAAACCTGCGGGTCCGGTGACTTCCGGCGAGGGCCGGCGTCGGTGTCAGGCGGCCTTCGGCGCGTTGACGTCCGACGGCAGGGCCTTCTGCGCGACCTCGACGAGCGCGGCGAACGCGTTGGCGTCGTTGACGGCCAGCTCCGCGAGGATCTTGCGGTCCACCTCGATGTTGGCGGCGTTCAGACCCTGGATGAGGCGGTTGTACGTCATGCCGTTCTGGCGGGCCGCAGCGTTGATGCGCTGGATCCACAGCCGACGGAAGTCGCCCTTGCGCTTCTTGCGGTCGTTGTAGTTGTAGACCAGCGAGTGGGTGACCTGCTCCTTGGCCTTGCGGTACAGGCGCGAACGCTGACCGCGGTAGCCGGAGGCCGCCTCGAGGATTGCCCGGCGCTTCTTGTGGGCGTTGACTGCCCGCTTGACGCGTGCCACTTTTTAACTCCTTGTAGCGGGGCCGTGGTGGGAGTCACACGGCCCGAAATCGATGGGGTCCCGGTCCTGACGTGCGGCGCCTGGGCGCCGGTACGTCACTTGCCGAGAAGCTTCTTGATCTTCTTGGCGTCGCCCGGGGCCATCTCGGCGTTGCCGGTGAGGCGGCGCGTCAGGCGCGACGACTTGTGCTCGAGCAGGTGGCGCTTGCCGGCACGCTCGCGGAGCACCTTGCCGGAGCCGGTGATCTTGAAGCGCTTGCTGGCACCGCTGTGCGACTTGTTCTTCGGCATAGCGCCGTTCTCTCCTCGTCAGTGGCGTTCCGGTGCCCGGTCGCGGGACCGGGCACGGTGGAACGTCATATGTATCGATTGACATCCTGGGGCGTGAGCCCTGGGATCACGCCTCGGCGGACGCCTCGGCCGGAGCCTCGGCGGACTCGGCCTCGGTGGTCCCACCCTCGGCGATCTCGCCTTCGGCCAGGTCACCGTCGGCGGCGTTCTGCGAGCGACCGGGGTTGGCCTTCGCTTCCGCCTTGCGAGCGGCCTGGGCCTCACGGGCCTCGGCCATCGCCTCGGTCTTCTTCTTGTGCGGGCCGAGAACCATGATCATGTTTCGGCCGTCCTGCTTCGGGTTCGACTCGATGAACCCGAGGTCCTCGACGTCCGAAGCGAGACGCTGGAGCAGTCGGTAGCCGAGCTCCGGCCGGGACTGCTCACGACCACGGAACATGATCGTGATCTTGACCTTGTCGCCCTGCTTGAGGAACCGGACGACGTGACCCTTCTTGGTGTCATAGTCGTGCGGGTCGATCTTCGGCCGGAGCTTCATCTCCTTGATGACCGTGTGCGCCTGGTTCTTGCGCGCCTCGCGGGCCTTCATGGCCGATTCATACTTGAACTTGCCGTAGTCCATGAGCTTGCAGACGGGCGGGCGAGCGCTCGCCGCCACCTCGACCAGGTCGAGGTCGTACTCCTGAGCAAGCTCAAGGGCCTTGGCAAGCGGAACAATCCCGACCTGCTCGCCGCTGGGACCGACAAGTCGCACTTCGGGAACGCGAATCCGGTCGTTGATGCGGGGCTCGGCGCTGATGGATCCTCCTAGGTAGCACCACACGGCGGTCTGGCGGACAGCCGCGTATGTCTCTGCTGACACTGGGACCAACCGCTGCGGGGCATGAAAAATGCCCCTGACGGGACACAGGCGGGGCTCCATGGATTACCGGAGCACCGCCGCGGTCAACCGCGGGGCGCACATTCGGGCGACTCCACCGTCCGTACGGAACGGTGGCGGCCGCCTGACCGGGTGACCCGCCGTCCCGGGGGACGGTCAGGTGGGAGATCGGAGCCTCCACTTGTGGGCCGAGCACATACGTGTCCGGCCGGTCGTTACACAAGGTTAGCAGTTTCGCCGGGTACGCGCTAACCGACGGCCTCGGGACCGTCCCCCACCAGGGGGAACGCTCCCGCGGGCGGGGGCGTGCGCGCCGGGGCCTATCGTGTGGGGCATGAGTGACACCCCTCCCCCTAACCCCGACTTCGACACCATGACCCGCGACATCGCCGAGGTCCCCGCGGTCGAGGTCATCGTGACGGTCGCCGTCAACCTGATGAGCGCCGCCGCGGTGAAGCTCGGTCTCACCGAGGAGGGTGACGAGCACAAGGACCTGGACGAGGCCCGCAAGCTCGTCACCGCGCTCGCCGGGCTCCTCGACGCGAGCACGACCGAGATCAGCTCCTTCCACGCGGCGCCGCTGCGCGACGGCCTGAAGTCGCTCCAGCTCGCCTTCCGCGAGGCCTCCCTCGTCCCGGACGAGCCGGGCCAGGGCCCGGGCGAGAAGTACACGGGTCCGGTCTACGGCTGAACCGTCCCGCTCAGCGGCGCACGTACAGGGGCTCGCCCGGTGGTGTCGCCTCGGCCGGCAGGAGTGCCAGGTCGAGGCCGCGGACCAGGCGGGCCCGCAGTGTCTCGTCGGCCGCGAGCCGCTCGGCGACCGCGCGGGCGGCCTCGGCGGGGGCTGCCGACGGGTCGAGCACGAGGGCCAACGTGCCGTCGGCCTGACCCGGACCGAGATGGGCCCGGACCACCAGGGGCTCGGCGGCCACCGCGGCCCGTACCGCCTCGACGACGGCGGGATCGGCCAGCGGTTCGGCGGTCGTCCGCCCCTCGGCCAGTGCCAGCAGGGCGGAGCCGGTCAGCTGGAAGGCGACGGGACCGGCGAGGTCCAGCACGACCGTGTCCGCCTTCTCGTGCGCGGCGGCCTCCAGCACCTGGCGCAGGGGTACGGCGACGGGGCGGGCCGCGGGGTCCCAGCGGGCCAGCGAGTCCGTGGAGGTGAAGGCGGGCAGCGCCGTGCGGTCCCCTGCCTTGAGGGTGGGCACCGCCATGTCGCTGGTCTTCTCGTGGCGCAGCCCGTTCTCGTCCTCCTCGACCTCGCCGAGGACCGCCACGACCGGCACGAGCAGCCGGGCGTCCTTGAGGGCCTCCAGGACCGGCGGCACGGCGGAACGGTCCGCCGACCAGGCGGCGAGCGCCGCGCTCAGCCGGGGATCGGCGGAGCCGTCGTCGTCGGGAAAGCCGGAGTCGGGAATGTTCTTGTTCGCCACGGTCCCTGACCCTATCGGGGGGATGCTGTTGCGCTTGTGCGGGCCCCGAAACCCGGCGGTGACGGGATTCACGGGTTTCTCAGTCTTCGCTGACACAGCTCTAACACGCGTCTAACCGGAGGCACAGTCGGGCCGTCCAGCATCGCGGCATGGACCGTCACAGATCCCGCGGGCGCCGCGCCCGGCCCGTCCGGCGCACGTCGATTCTCTGCACCCTGGTGGCCTCCGCCGTGCTCGTCGGCGTCACGGGAGCCGGGACCGTCTACGTCCAGGCGCATGCGCACGACGGCAAGACCCTCGTATCGTCGGCGTCGTCGGCGTCGGCACTCCCCTCGGCGTCGCCGTCGGCCGGCGAGGAGGCATCGGTGGAACCCGTGGTGGAGCCGTCGGTGGACCGGGACGCGCTGCTCGCGAAGGCGATGAGGTCGGTGACGCCTGCGGCCGGCGCGAGGGTGTCGGTCGCCGTCCTGGACGTCGACTCCGGTGAGAGCGCCTCGTACGGCGACGGCACCTTCGACACCGCGAGCATCGTCAAGGTGGACATCCTGGCCGCCCTGCTGCTGCGGGCGCAGGACGCGGACCGGCGGCTCACCGTCCAGGAGAAGGCGTACGCCACCACGATGATCGAGAACAGCGACAACGCCTCGGCGACCGCGCTGTGGGCGGCGATCGGCCGGGCGGACGGCCTCGACGCCGCGAACAAGCGCTTCGGCCTCACGGGCACGAAGGGCGGCGACGGTGAGCTGTGGGGGCTGACCCGGACCACGGCGGGCGATCAACTGACCCTGTTGCGGCAGGTGTTCGGGGACGACTCGGAACTCGGCGCGGCCTCCCGCACCTATCTCCAGGGGCTCATGGGGAAGATAGCGACCGGCCAGCGGTGGGGCGTGTCGGCCGCGGCGGACGGCGGGCGGTGGGCCCTGAAGAACGGGTGGCTGCCGCGGACCGCGACCGGGCTGTGGGACATCAACAGCATCGGCCGTGTGACCGTCGACGGCCACGACTACCTGGTGGCGGCACTGTCGGACGGCAACTCCACGCAGGCTCAGGGGATTTCACTGGTGGAGGCGGCGTCCGAGGCCGCGGTCGCCGCGTTCCGTGCCGCCGGGGAGAAGTGAGGGGCCGGCAGCGCCTCGGACCGGACAGCGGTCGCCGGCAGGGGACCTGGTCTAGCGCCGGCCGAACAGGGGCGCGCCCCTGCGTCCGCGCCACAGGACGACGGCCGCCGCCAGCAGGCTCACGCCGAGGGCACCCGCGAGCGGGCCGGCCCAGTCGGCCGATCCGCCGTCGTCGTCCGGGGTCTCGGGTCCGGGGCCGAAGTACTTCCGGCCGTACGCGGCCGAGGCGAGGCCCTCGGGCTTGAGCCGGCCGCCGGCCTCGATGGCCGCGGCCGGGTCGATGAAGCCGAAGCCGCGCGCGTCGTCGCGGCCTCCCGAGGGCACGTTGCGCGCGGTGTCCTCCAGGAGCTGCTTGATCTGCGCGGGGGCGAGACCCGGGTGGGCGGCCCGGATGAGCGCGACCGCTCCGGAAACGAACGCGGACGCGGCGCTGGTTCCCCAGCCTTCGTAGTACCGGTCGTCCGGGTCGGCGATGACGACGTCGACGCCCGGGGCGCTGACGGTGGCGTACCAGCGGCGGGTGGAGAACGAGGCGCGCGTTCCGTAACGGTCGACGGCGGTCGCGGCGATCACGCCGGGGTACGCGGCCGGGTAGGAGATGTGGTCGCCCTTCTCTCCGCCGTTCCCGGCGGAGGCCACGACGGCGACGCCCTTCTTCAGCGCGTACTGGACGGCCGCGTCCTCGGCGGGCTCGGGGTGCGCGGACTTGGAGTCGTCGCCGAGGGAGAGGTTGATGACGTCCGCGCCCTGGTCGGTGGCCCACCGGATGCCCTCGGCGAGGGCGTTGCCCCGGGTGGTGCGGGCCTTGGAGCGGGCGGGGTCGGCGTCTTCGAGGATGACGCGGACGGGCAGGATCCTGGCTTCGGGCGCGATGCCCATGACTCCGTCGGCGTCGCCGGCCCCGTGGCCGTGGCCGGCGATGATGCCCGCCATGGCGGTGCCGTGCCGGGCCCAGGCCCGGTCGCCCCGGCTCGCGCCGAAACCGACCATGTCCTTGCCGGTGAGCACGTTGCCCGTGAGGTCGGGGTGCCGGGCGTCGACGCCGGTGTCGAGGACGGCGACGGTGATGCCCTTGCCCTTGGTCGTCCGCCACGCCTGCTGCGTGTGCATCGCGTCGAGGCCCCACTGCTGGGCCCGTATGCCGTCGGCGTGGGCGGCGGCCGTGGGCACCAGGGCGAGGGAGACCGCGAGCAGGGCGCTGAGCGCGGCGGACCGGCGGGAGAGCCGGGGGGCGCGGGTGGCCGGGGCGGCGCGGAGACGCCGGGCGCGGCCCGCTGCGGTCCGCGCGGGTGCGGTGACGGGGTGGACGGCAGCGGGCTCGCGGCTCATGACGGCTTCTCCGTGGCCGGGGTGACGGTCTTGCGGAGGCTCCGCTCCACCCGGTCGGCGAGGCCCTGTGCCTCGTGGCCGAGTCCGGCCTGGGCCGGGGCGGTCGTCGCCCCGGGCTTCATGGCGTCGGCGGCGGGCTGCGGCGCGGTGACCGTACGCCCGTCGGCGAACCCGGAGACGGCGAACACGACGACCGGGGCGTCCGTGAGGACCGACTCGGTCCAGGACGCGCGCTGGGCGTCGCCGAAGTCCGCCGCCGGGGTGCCCTTGGCCGGGTAGGTGCGCGGCATCAGGTCGGTGCGCCGGTCCAAGTCCTCTTTGCCGAAACGGGCCTTGAGCGCGGTCATCGCCGCCGCGTCCCCCTTGGTGAACAGCAGGCCGACGGTGGTGACGTGGCTCAGGGTCGCGTCCACGTAGGTGGCGCGCAGCAGCCGCAGGCAGCCGACGGGGGCGAGTGCCTTGCGCAGCAGCGGGTCGAAGGCGTTCGCGCAGCCGGTGTCCGGGGCGACGGCGATCCGTGTCCAGGTGCGGTCGGAGCCGCCGGGGCCCGCTCCGTCGCCGCGCACGCTCGGCGGGAAGAGCCGGTCCACGGGCACGCTGTGCCAGAGTTCCCCGGCCGCGGCGAAGGCGCCGCGGGAACCGGGGGTGTCCGTGTCGTCGCCGGTGAGCCAACTTCCCGTCACGGCACCGCCGATGAGGCCGAGGCCGAGGACGACGCAGGCCGCAGCGGCGGCGGTACGGGTTCGCGGCCGCCCGAAGAACGGACGGGTCGGTGCGGGGCTGTTCCCGTAGGTCTCGGGCTCGGCGAACGACACGAAGGGCCGCTCCGGAGCCGGGACTCCCGCGGGCGGGGCCGGGGTCGTCGGCTGCGGCGGGAACGGGTCCGCTGCGGCGGGCGTGGAGGGATCCTCCGTACGGACGGGCCGCAGTCGTCGGGTCGTCTCCGCCGGCCGCTCACCGGGAACGGCGGAACGCCCCGGCCTCCCGGGCTGCGACGGCGGGGACGGGTGGGGCACCCGGTCGCCGCGCGGGGAGTCCTCGGTGGCGGGGGGCGTGTCGGGGAAGCGTGCGGTGGCGGCGGGCGGCGGCGGCGTCATCGCGCCCGGGCGCAGCCGCGGGAAGCGCGGGGCCTCCTGGCCGGACGCGGTGGGCGCGGCACCCGAGGCACCGAACTCCCGCCGGTACAGCTCCTGTTGACGTTCCGCAGCGGCCCGTTCCGCCGTCGGCGCCTCGGACTGCGGCGGCACGGACGGATCCGCACCCCGGGGCGGGCCTTCCGGCCGGGGCGGAACCCCCGCTCCGGAGTACGGCGCGGCCTGGCGCGACCGGGACGCGGCGCCCTGGCCGGGTGAGGAGGGGTGCGGGGACGCGCTCCGGCCGGTCGGGGAGGCGTCCCCGGACACGGCGCCCCGGCCGGGGGTCGAGGCATTGCGGGAGGCCGCGCCCTGCCCCGGAGCCGACCGGTTCCCGGAGTCGGCGTCCGGCCGGGACGAGGAGCGGTCCCGGGGTGCGGTGCTCCCGTCCGGCGTGGACGGGTACCGGGATGCCGCGCCCCGGCCGGGAGAGGAAGGGTTCCTCGATGCCGCGCCCCGGCCGGGGGCCGAGGCGTTGCGGGAGGCCACGCCCTCGCCGGCCGCCGGACGGTTGCCCGGTTCGGTGTCCTGCCGGGCCGACGAGAAGCCCTGGGGTGCGGTGCTCCCGTACGGCGCGGACGGGTGACGGGATGCCGCGCCCTGTTCCGGGGCGGACGGAGGGCGGGGCTCGGTGCCCTGTTCCGGGGTGGCGGGGGTTCGGGGCGTGGCGTCCCGGTCGCGTGAGGAGGGGTGTACGGGGGACCGTTCCTGCGCCGGCCGCGGCGGGGGTTCGTCGGACCACGACTCCCCCTCGATCGGAGGCGCGTAGCCGCGTCCGGACGCGGTGGTCCCGGCCGTCGGCGAACCGCCCCCGGACTCCCACGCTTCGCCGCCCGACGGGAGCCGTTCCGGACGCGGCGGGGCCGGCGGACCGGGAGCGGACGTCGGAGCGGGCGGTGCCTCCGGACGACGGGCGCCCGGCACGGGCGGAGGACCGGCCGGCCTCGGCGGAGGCGTCCCGTCCCCCGAGGCCGCCGGGGTCGGCGGGGCCGCCGGACGTGGCGGGACCGGCGGGGTCGCCGCAGGCGGCGCGAACGAGGTCGAGGGCTGGGCGGACGCGGCGGGGCGCGTGCGAGGAGGCGTGGAGGGCGGCACCGGCGGCGCGCAGGAGGGCGCGGCGGGTGTCGTCGAGGGGGGTGGGTACGGCGGAGGCGGCGAGGACCGCGGGGGCGCCGGCGTCTCGCCGGGTGCCGGAGTGTCCGTGGGCTCCGGGCCGCCGTCCGGGTGCGCGGCCGGCCGGTGTCCGGACGGCGGTGGGCCGGAGGGACGCGGCGGAGGGGCGGCGCGACGCGCTTCCGTGCTCATGCACCCCCCGTTTCCTCGTACCGGGCTTGCCGGCCCTCGCGGAGTCCACCTGCGGAGTCCACCCGGACCGTTCCTGCGCGGAAGGGGACCGCCACGAGCACGCATACCCGTACCGGTGGACCGTCACCCCGGGCAGGGCCCGTCGGGCAAGGTCGTCCCTCCCTGCGTCCGCGTCACTCTACGGGTTGACGCGCGTCCGGAGGGAAGCAGTCCGAAGCCCTGCGGCATCTGCCCGGAACGTCCCCCTACCCTGCGGTAATCGAGTCTGGCAGGCTGCGTGCATGACTGCCCGTGCCGCCGACAGGGCCCGCTACGACCGGGCCACCGCTCACCTCGACGCCCCCGTCGCGATCGTGGACCTGGAGGCCTTCGACGCGAACGCGGACGATCTCGTCCGCAGGGCCGGCGGCAAGCCGATCCGTGTCGCCAGCAAGTCCGTGCGCTGCCGCGCCCTCCTGGAACGCGTCCTGGACCGGGACGGCTTCGCCGGGATCATGTCCTTCACACTCGCCGAGTCGCTGTGGCTGGCCAGGTCGGGTTTCGACGACGTCCTGCTCGCCTACCCCTCGGCCGACCGCAAGGGCTACGCCGAGCTGACCTCCGACCCCAAGCTCGCCGCCGCGGTGACCGTCATGGTCGACGACCCGGCCCAGCTGCGGCTCATCGACGACGCGCGCCAGGGCGGCACCGAAGTGGTGCGGGTCTGCCTGGAGTTGGACACCGCGCTGAAGCGGTTCGGGGGCCGGGTCAGGGTCGGGGCGCTGCGCTCTCCGCTGCACTCCCCCGCCCAGGTCGCGGACCTGGCCCGGGCGATCAAGCGCGCGCCCGGCTTCAAGCTCGTGGGGATCATGGCCTACGAGGGGCACATCGCGGGCGTCGGCGACTCCGTGGCGGGGCGGCCGCTGCGCTCACGGGCCGTGCGGCTGATGCAGGCCACCGCCCGCAAGGAGCTGATCCAGCGGCGCGCGGAGGTGGTCCGCGCGGTGCGTGCCGTCGAGCCCGACCTCGAGTTCGTCAACGGCGGGGGCACCGGCAGCGTCCAGCACACGGCCGCCGAGGACGCGGTGACCGAGATCGCCGCGGGGTCGGGGCTCTATGTGCCGCGGCTCTTCGACAACTACACCTCGTTCAGCGGCCGTCCGGCGGCCCTGTTCGCGCAGCCCGTCGTGCGGCGGCCGGGCGTGGGGATCGTGACCGTGCTGGGCGGCGGCTATCCGGCGTCCGGTGCGGCCGGCCCGGACCGGCTGCCGGTGCCCTACCTCCCGGAGGGGCTGGCGTACGACCCGCAGGAGGGGCCGGGCGAGGTGCAGACCCCGCTGCTGGGATCCCCGGCGGACGATCTGCTCATCGGCGACAAGGTGTGGTTCCGCCACGCCAAGGCAGGTGAACTGTGCGAGCGGTTCGACGCGTTGCGCCTGGTCGAGGGCGACGCGGTGACGGCGACCGTGCCGACGTACCGCGGTGAGGGGCACACGTTCCTCTGAGCCGCCCGCTCGGTTCGACGGGTGAGCCGCCCGCTCAGTTCGACGGGCCGATGCTGCTGCCCACCCCGCCGCCCGCGTCCGTGCCGCCGACGGACCGGATCCCCTTGGTGATCCGGTCCATGTCGGACAGCGGCGGCCCGTCCGGGCCCGCGTCGAAGGCGAACCGGACGATGACCAGGGCCTGGGTGCCGACGCTGGACGGGAAGGCCAGCGACTCGACGTAACCCCCGGGGCCCACACGGGTCTTGACCTTCCAGCGCACGAAGTACCCGGCGCGTCCGGCGACGGCGACCGAGCCCGTCTTGACCAGGGTGTGCGAGGTGACGCCCCGGAAGGGTCTGCTGCCGAGCGCGTCGCGGTCGTACACGCTGTCCATCGCGTCCTTGATGTCGCCCTCGGCGAGGGCTTTCGGGGAGGTCACGTCGGTGGCCGTGGCCGTCCGTGAGCTGACCTGGCCGTGCCGGCACAGGCCGGGGTCGCCCGGACAGTCGTAGGTGCCCGGGGTGGTCATCACGACGTCGTGGTCGGCGATGTACTTCGGCCGGGTCCAGCCGGCCCGCAACGGCAGGGTGATGCCGTTGAGCTGGTCCACGACGACGGACGGATCGCCGGCGGAGGGCGAGGGTCCGGACGGTGTGGGCGACGGTCCGTCGGTGCCGTCGGGGGAAGCGACCGCCGGGGTGGTCTGCGCGGCGGTGTCCCCGTCGCCGTGGTCGAGGCGCAGCAGGACGGCGCCGGTGACGATGGCGGCGACGAGGACCGCGGCGGCGGCGCCGAGCGCGACGGCCTTGGCGCGACCGGAGGCACCGCCGGGCGGGCGGGCCTCCGGCGGTGCCGGGAGGGGCTGTCGGACGGTCTCGGGCGTACGCCGGTGGTCGGTCCAGGCGGCCCCGTCCCACCAGCGCTCGACGAGCGGGTACGAGGGATCGCGGTACCAGCCGGGAGGGGGCGTCATGCTCATCCCGGCACTCTAAAACGTGCTCCGAACCTCAGTACACGGTGTCGGCGAGGTCGGGCACGATCGAGCCGTCCGGCCTGCGGAGGGGGCCGAGGGTGCCGTCGGGGGCGGTGCGGGCGCTCGTGGAGCACGGGTAGAGGCCCGGTTTGCGGGGCAGCGGCTCGATGAACATCGGGTTGATCACCCAGCGGCCGTCGGCGTCGTCGTACGCCCGGCACATGAGTTCGTTCTTGTTGCGGTTGACGACGAGGTGCGCGCCGGTGGCGTCGCCGACGAAGGTGACGTCGGTGTCGGCGTCGCCGCCCGCGATCGCGGTCCTGTGGCGGGCGTCCTGCCGTTGCCAGGCCGCCCCGCCGCGCACGCCGTAGATCTCCTGGTTGATCCAGCAGCGCTTGCCGTCGATGTACGGGATGACCGCGCCGCGGTTCGCGGGGACGCCGCCGCAGCCCTGGTTGAGGGTGGTGATCCGGCCGCGCCGGTCGAGCACGGAGCGGATCGCGATGGTGTGGGCGGCGTCGATGCCGACTCCGCGCGACCAGACCTCGGTGACGGGTTCGGAGCCCGCCGAGACGATGTACACGTCGAATCCGGCGCGGTGGAGGGTGCGGATCAGGTCGCGCTGCTGGGCGTAGTAGCGGACGTAGGCCGGGATCGTGTGGGTGCCGAGCACGCGGGTCGAGCCGACGGGCGCGGCGAGGGCCTCGGCGCGGGCCTGTCGGGCGTACGAGGACAGTTCGGGGACGGTGTGTCCGGCGAACAGCTGGGGCACCCAGGCGTACTGCGGGACGGTGCGCCGGTGGTTCCACGTGCCGGCGAACGCGGCGGCGCCGCTCATGGTGCGGCCGGTGTCACGGATCTCGAAGATCTCGTCCGTGCAGCGGGTGTTCGTGGCGGTCGGCAGGGGTGCGCCGACGGGGACGGCGGTGCCGCAGGCCGTGGTGAGCGCCTGGTCGGCGGCGTCGGTGAGCCAGGCACTGGTGGCCTTCCAGCGTGCCGGGCGCAGGATCTTGTCGTGCCGCAGGGCCCAGGAGATCGTGGCGTCGGTGACGTCGTTCTTGGTGATCGTGTTGTCCCAGTCGAACGCCGCGACGGGGTGCCGTCCGTGGCCCGTGCCGCCCGCGCAGGTGCCGCGGGCGTCGATGACCTCCTGAAGGTGAGCGCGGTTGTCGCCGTACCAGCCACCGGACAGCCGGGGGCAGTTCGAGGGTGCGGGAGCCGTGGTGGGGGGCGCGGCCGCCAGCAGGGCGGCCGCGGCCAGGGTCCACGCGAGGATGCGTGGGTTTCGTCGGTTCTGTCGGTGTCGCATGACCAGTGGACCGTACCGGCCCGGACCTACAGAGGCGTGACGTACGCGCCCGAGATGCCTCCGTCCACCAGGAAGTCGGTGGCGTTCACGAAGGAGGAGTCGTCGCTGGCGAGGAAGGCGACGGCCGCCGCGATCTCGTCCGCCTCGGCGAACCGTCCGACCGGGATGTGCACCAGGCGGCGCGCGGCCCGCTCGGGGTCCTTGGCGAACAGTTCCTGGAGGAGCGGGGTGTTGACCGGGCCGGGGCACAGCGCGTTGACCCGGATGCCCTCCCGGGCGAACTGGACGCCCAGTTCGCGGGACATGGCGAGGACGCCGCCCTTGGAGGCCGTGTACGAGATCTGCGAGGTCGCCGCGCCCATCCGGGCCACGAAGGACGCCGTGTTGATGATGGAGCCCCTGCCCTGGCGGCGCATGTAGGGGATGGCGGCCTTGCAGCACAGGTAGACGGAGGTGAGGTTGACGTCCTGGACGCGCTTCCAGGCCTCCAGCCCGGTGTCGAGGATGGAGTCGTCGTCGGGCGGCGAGATGCCCGCGTTGTTGAAGGCGATGTCGACCGAGCCGTAGGTGTCGTACGCCGTCCTGAACAGCGTCTCGACCTGCTCGGGGTCGGTGACGTCGACCTGGACGAAGGTCCCGCCGACCTGTTCGGCCACCGCCTTGCCGCTGCGCTCGTCGATGTCGCCGCAGACCACCCGGGCGCCCTCGGAGGCGAGCCGGCGGGCGGTGGCGAGGCCGATGCCGCTGCCGGCGCCGGTGATGACGGCGGTACGGCCGACCAGTCGGCGGCAGATGTTTGCTTCGGTCGCTTCGGTCACAGTGCGGGGCCCTCCGTGCTGATGAAGACGTTCTTGGTTTCGGTGAAGGCGGTGAGGGCGTCCGGGCCGAGTTCGCGGCCGATCCCCGACTGCTTGAACCCTCCGAAGGGGGTCCAGTAGCGGACGCTGGAGTGCGAGTTGACGGACAGGTTGCCGGCCCGCACGGCCTGGGAGACGCGCAGGGCGCGGCCGACGTCGCGGGTCCAGATCGAGCCGGACAGGCCGTAGTCGGTGGCGTTGGCGAGCCGCACGGCGTCGGCCTCGTCCTCGAAGGGCAGGACCACGGCGACGGGTCCGAAGACCTCCTCGACGGCCACGCGCGCGTGGGCGTCGACTCCGGTGAGGACGGTGGGCGCGAACCAGAATCCGGGACCCTCGGGGGCCTTGCCGCGGATGCCGGGCGCGTCGGCGTCGACGTAGGACCGGACGCGCTCCAGCTGGACCTTGGAGATCAGCGGGCCCATCTGGGTCCGCTCGTCGGAGGGATCGCCGACGACGACGGACTCGACGGCGGGCGCGAGGAGTTCGAGGAAGCGGTCGTGGACGGAGCGCTGGACGAGAATGCGGGTGCGGGCGCAGCAGTCCTGGCCGGAGTTGTCGAGGAAGGACATGGGGGTGGCCGCCGCCGCGGCCTCGATGTCGGCGTCCGCGAAGACGATGTTGGGGCTCTTGCCGCCGAGTTCGAGGGTGACGCGCTTGAGGAGGGCGGACCCCTTGGCGAGGACCTGTCTGCCCACCGTCGTCGATCCGGTGAAGACGATCTTCGCGACGCCGGGGTGTTCGACGAGTGCGTCGCCCGCCACCGGCCCGGCGCCCGGCAGCACCTGGAGGAGGTGCTCGGGCAGCCCTGCCTCCAGGGCGAGTTCGGCGAGGCGCAGGGCGGTGAGCGGGGTGGTCTCGGCGGGCTTCAGGATGACCGCGTTGGCGGCGGCGAGCGCGGGTGCGGTGCCCCAGGCGGCGATGGGCAGCGGGAAGTTCCAGGGTGCGATGACCGCGACGACGCCGAGCGGTTCGAGGAGGGTGATGTCGAGTCCGCCGGCGACCGGGATCTGCCGTCCGGTCAGCCGTTCGACACCGCCTGCCGCGTAGTCGAACAGGTCGCGGACGTTGCCCGCCTCCCAGCGGGCGTTGCCGAGGGTGTGGCCGGCCTCGCGGACCTCCAGGCGGGCCAGTTCCTCGACGTGGGTGTCGACGACGGCGGCGAAGCGGCGCAGCAGCCGGGCACGGTCGTCGGGTGCGAGGGCGGCCCAGCGGGTCTGTGCCCTCGTGGCCCGCGCGACGGCGGCGTCGACGTCCTGGGCGGAGGCGGCCGGGACGGTGGCGAGGACCTCCTCGGTGGCCGGGTTCAGCACCTGGAGCTGGTGGTCGTACGGGGGCGAGGTGTACGGGTACGGCACGGCGGTCCTCACATGCGTTCGAAGGAGCGGCGCAGCTCCCAGTCGGTCACCGCGGCGTCGAAGGCTTCCAGCTCGACGCGCGCCATGTTGCGGTAGTGCGCGACCACCTCGTCGCCGAAGGCGGCGCGGGCGATGGGGCTGTTCTCCCAGAGCTCGGCGGCCTCGCGCAGGGTGGTGGGGACGTGGTCGTACTCGGAGGTGTAGGCGTTGCCGGCGCAGGCCTCGGGCAGCTCCAGCTTGTGCTCGATCCCGTACAGGCCGGCCGCGACGAGTCCGGCGACGGCGAGGTGCGGGTTGACGTCGCCGCCGGGCAGCCGGTTCTCGAAGCGCATCGACCGGCCGTGGCCGACGACGCGCAGGGAGCAGGTGCGGTTGTCGTAGCCCCAGGCGACGGCGGTCGGCGCGAAGGAGCCGGGCTGGAAGCGCTTGTACGAGTTGATGTTGGGCGCGTACAGCAGGGAGAAGTCGCGCAGCGCGGCCAGTTGTCCGGCGAGGAAGCGGCGCATGACCTCGGACATGCCGCCGGGGTCCTGGGCGGAGCCGGCCATCGCGTTGGTGCCGTCGGCGTCGGCGAGCGAGAGGTGGATGTGGCAGGAGTTGCCCTCGCGCTCGTTGTACTTCGCCATGAAGGTGAGCGAGACGCCTTCCTGACTGGCGATCTCCTTGGCGCCCGTCTTGTAGACGGCGTGCTGGTCGCAGGTGACGAGGGCCTCGTCGTACTTGAAGGCGATCTCGTGCTGGCCCGGGTTGCACTCGCCCTTGGCGGACTCGACGGTGAGCCCGGCGGCCTGCATCTCGTTGCGGATGCGGCGCAGCAGCGGCTCGATGCGGCCGGTGCCGAGGACGGAGTAGTCGATGTTGTACTGGTTGGCCGGGGTGAGTCCGCGGTAGCCGGTGTCCCAGGCGTGTTCGTAGGTGTCCTTGAAGACGATGAACTCCAGCTCGGTGCCGACCTGGGCGGTGTAGCCGAGGCCGGCGAGGCGGTCGAGCTGGCGGCGCAGGATCTGCCGGGGTGCGGCGACCACCGGGGAGCCGTCGTTCCAGGCGAGGTCGGCGATGAGCAGGGCCGTGCCCTCGTTCCACGGGACGCGCCGCAGGGTGCCGAGGTCGGGGTGCATGGCGAAGTCGCCGTAGCCCCGGTCCCAGGACGACATGGCGTAGCCGTCGACGGTGTTCATGTCGGTGTCGACGGCGAGGAGGTAGTTGCAGCCCTCCGTGCCGTGTTCCAGGACCTCGTCGAGGAAGAAGGGTGCGGCGAACCGCTTGCCCTGGAGCCGGCCCTGCATGTCGGGGAAGGCCAGGACGACGGTGTCGATCTCACCGGCCGCCACGAGGGCGCGCAGTTCCTCGACGGCGAGCGGGGGTGTGCGGTCTGCCACCGGAAAAGCCTCCTTGGGTCAGCCGAGAGCCATAAGGTATTGCCGAGAACCATTGCTTGGGAAGGGGGCGCGACCGGATGACAGGGGCGGAAGCCGGCCGTGGGCCGGAGGACCGGCTGACGCCGGTGCTGCGGCCGGTGCGGGCCGGCAACGGTTTCGAGGAGGCGCTGGAGCAGATCCTCCAGATCGTCCGGCTGGGCCTGGTGCCGGGCGGTGAACGGCTGCCCGCCGAGCGGGAGCTGGCGGAGCGGCTCGGGATCAGCCGGGTCACGCTGCGCGAGGTCCTGAAGGTGCTGCAGGACCAGGGTCTGGTGGAGTCGCGGCGCGGGCGGTACGGCGGAACGTTCGTGCTGGCGCGCGCGGACGCGCCGGACGAGCACGAGCTGCGCCGCCGGGTCGCCTCGGTCGACGTCGAGGACGTCCTGCGCTTCCGCGAGGTGCTGGAGGTGGGAGCGGCCGGTCTGTGCGCGGCGCACGGCCTCGGCATCGGGCAGGCGGGCCGGCTGCGCGCCGCGCTCGCCCGCACCGCCGACGCGCCGCTCGCCGACTACCGGCGCGCGGACACCCTGCTGCACCTCACGCTGGCCGAGCTGAGCGGCTCCCCCTCCCTCGCCGCCCGCTACGCGGCCGTGCGCGCCTCCGTGAACGACCTGCTGGACTGCATCCCGCTCCTCGTCCGCAACCTGGAGCACTCCCAGCGCCAGCACACCGCCCTCGTCGAGGCGGTTCTCGACGGGGACGCGGACGGAGCGCGGGAGATGATGCGCGAGCACTGCGCGGGCACGGCGGCGCTGCTGCGCGGGTTCCTGACGTGAGCGCGCCGGGACGCGAGGGACCCGCGGGTTTCCCTCCACCGGCAGCAAAAGGTATGAGACCGTTCCATTGACGTCCGTCGCCCCGGCCTCCGTCGGCCTCGGCCGGCTCCGGTCGGCTCCACGGGCGTCGTGGCGACCCGGATCCGAGGGAGAACCGCGTGGGCAGGCCGCTGATCGGTGTGAGTACGTATCTGGAGACCGGGGCGCGCTGGGGCGTGTGGCACCTGGAGGCGGCGCTGCTTCCGGCCGCCTATCCGCGGCTCGTGCAGCGGGCGGGCGGGCTCGCCGCGATGCTGCCGCCGGACGATCCCGCGCTGGCCGCCGACACGGTCGCCCGGCTCGACGGGCTGGTCGTGGCGGGCGGCGCCGACATCGACCCCGCCCGCTACGGCGCCGAGCGCTCCCCGCGGACGGGCCCGCCCGCCCACGAGCGGGACGCCTGGGAACTCGCCCTGATCCGGGCCGCGTTGGAGTCCGGCACTCCGCTTCTGGGCATCTGCCGGGGCCAGCAGCTCCTGAACGTCGCCCGCGGCGGCACGCTCGTCCAGCACCTCGACGGGCATGTGAAGGAACCCGGCGTCTTCGGGTACCACGAGGTGACACCCGTGGCGGGGACGCTGTACGGCGGGCTCGCACCGGAACCCTGCGAGGTCCCGACCCACCACCACCAGGCGGTGGACCGCCTCGGGGAGGACCTGGTGATCTCCGCGTACGCCGCGGACGGCACCGTGGAGGCGATCGAACTCCCCGGCCGGGGCTGGGTCCTGGGGGTCCAGTGGCATCCGGAGATGGGCGAGGACCTGCGGGTGATGCGGGGGCTGGTCGCGGCGGCGGGCTGAACGGACGTCGGTCACACGGTTCTTCGCCCCCTCCACCCTCTCCGCCCCCCTGGGTACGGCTACGCGCCCCGGGTCAGGGACAGCAGGTCGCGGGCCGGGCCCGTGGGGCGGTGGCCGGTGGGCCAGACGGCGCGGAGGTCGCGCGCCAGCCGGACATCCGCGAGCGGGATGCTCACGAGCCGCCGCCCCGACAGCTCCTCCCCGAGGGCGAGTTCACTCAGCACGGCGGGCCCCGCCCCGCTCACGGCCGCCGCCTTCACCGCGGTGGTGGACGACAGCTCGATGAGGGGACGCGCGAGCCCCCCGAGCGCCGCGTCGAGCACCTGCCGCGTCCCCGACCCCTCCTCACGGAGGATCAGCGGCGTGTCCGCCAGCTCGGCCGCGGCGAGCGGTGCCCGGCGGCGCGCCCAGGGATGCCCGGGTGCCGTGACCACGATCAGCCGGTCGCGGGCGATGACCGCGGCGTCGAGCCCGGTCGGCACGGTGAGGCCCTCCACGAATCCGAGGTCCGCCTCCCCGGCCAGGAGCCGCTCGGCGACGGCGGCCGAGTTCCCGGCCCGCAACGAGACCGCCGTGTCGGGCCGCTGCGCGCGCAGCGCGATCAGCCAGCCGGGCAGCAGGTACTCGGCGATCGTCATACTCGCGGCCACCCGCAGCCGCGAGTCCCGCCGGTCCCGCAGCGCCTGCGCCCCGGCGTCGAACGCCTCGGCCGCGTCGACCACCCGGCGCGCCCAGTCCGTGACGAGGGCCCCCTCGTGGGTGAGCCGGGAACCGCGCGGTGAGCGGTCCACGAGCGCCACGCCGAGCTGGCGTTCCATGGAGCGGATCCGGCTGCTCGCGGCCGGCTGCGTGATCCCCAGCTCGCGCGCGGCGCGCCCGAGGCTCCCGAGCCGCGCCACCGCGAGCAGCAGTTCCAGCGCGCCCAGATCGGGGACCCGGTGGGCGATCCCGGGTCCGGTCCGTTCCTCAGCACTGCTACTCATAAACTCAGCTTATGTCCTCATAGGCGCAAGCTCCCTGGTGGGGAGCCCGGGCACGCGCGACCGTGGAGTCATGGTCACCGCAGCCCAGCCCTTCTCCGCCGACCCGGCGGGCGCCGTCCGTGGCGCGCGGTCCCCGCGCACGACACGGGACCGGGCCGTCGCCGCGGTCCGTCATCTCGGCCCGAACTGGTACGCGTCGGTGATGGGCACGGCGATCGTGGCGACGGCGGGCGCGGGACTGCCGGTCCACGTGCCGGGGCTGCGTACGGCCTGCGCGGTGGTGTGGGCGCTGTCGCTCATGATGCTGGTGACGTTGCTCGTCGCCCGGGCCGCGCACTGGAGGTACCACGCCGACCAGGCCCGCGCCCATCTCCTGGACCCGGCGACGGCCCCGTTCTACGGGTGTCTCGCGATGGCGCTGCTCGCCGTCGGCGGCGGGACCCTGGTGGTCGGCGCGGACTGGATCGGAACGGGGGCCGCGGTCACCGCGGACACCGTCCTGTTCACGGCCGGGACCGCGCTCGGACTGGCCGCCGCGGTGGCCGTCCCGTACCTCATGGTCGTCCACCACCGGATCGAGCCGGGGCAGGCGTCCCCGGTGTGGCTGCTGCCGCTCGTCGCCCCGATGGTGTCGGCCGCCCTCGGTCCGCTGCTGGTGCCGCATCTGCCGGCCGGCCCGCCCCGGGAGACGCTTCTCCTCGGCTGCGTCGCGCTGTTCGGGCTGAGCCTGCTGGCCGTCCTGATGATGCTGCCGATGGTGTTCGCGCGGCTCGTCACCTCGGGTCCGCCGCCGCTCGTGCTGACCCCGACGCTGTTCCTGGTCCTCGGTCCGCTGGGCCAGTCGACGACGGCGGCCGGCAAGTTCGCCGACGTCGCTCCGGGCGCGCTGTCCGCCCCGTACGCCCACGGTTTCGCCTTCTTCGCCGTCCTCTACGGAGTCCCCGTCATGGGGTTCGCCCTGCTGTGGCTCGCATTGGCAATCGCCCTGGTCGTCCGGGCCCGCCGCCGGGGCATGGGCTTCGCGATGACCTGGTGGGCGTTCACCTTCCCGCTCGGCACCTGCGCGACCGGCGCGGAGAGCCTGGCGCGCCACACCGGGGCGGCCGCCTTCGACATCCTGGCGGTCGCGCTCTACGCCCTGCTGGTGGCGGCCTGGTCGGTGGCCGCCGTCGGCACCGCCCGGGGCCTGATCAGCGGCCGGCTGCCCGCAGCGCCGCGCTGAGCCTCCCCGGTGCCTCGGCCATCGAGGGCCCGTACCAGGTCAGCATCCGGCCGTCGACCAGGGCGCAGGGGATGTCCGGGAAGGACTCGGGACCGTCGTCGGCGGTGAAACGGTACGGCTCGTCGGGCAGGACGGCCAGGTCGGGGGACGCGGCGGTCAGTTCGGCGAGCGGGATGCGCGGATAGCGGTCCGCGTGGCCGGCGTACAGGTTGTCGACGCCGAGCCGCGCGAGCACGTCACCGGCGAACGTGTCGCGGCCGAGCACCATCCAGGGCCGCCGCCAGACGGGCACGACCGCGCTGCGGCGGCGGTCCGGCGCCGGCGGCCCGGCCCACGCGGCCTCGGCCTCGTCCAGCCACCGGGGACGGCCGCGCGCACCGCAGGCCCGGAGCACCCGGTCGAGTTCGCGCAGGGCGCCCGGCACGTCCCGCACCTCGGTGACCAGGACCTCGACTCCGGCCCGGCGCAGGGCGGTCAGGTCGGGCTCGCGGTTCTCCTCCTCGTTGGCGAGGACGAGGTCGGGCGCGAGCCGCAGGACGGCGTCGACATCGGGGTTCTTGGTGCCGCCGACGCGTCGCACGTCGAGACCCGCGGGGTGGGTGCACCAGTCGGTGGCGGCCACGAGGGCGCCGGGCAGGGTCACCGCGACGGCCTCGGTGAGCGAGGGTACGAGCGACACCACGCGCGGACCCTTCGGCCGCCTCTCCCCCGGCGTCGGGTCGTCGCCCGTCGGGTCCGCAGCCACCGGTCAGCGCCTGCCGAAGCGGTGCCGGTCCTCCACCGCGTCGATGTGGTCGGCGACCTCCACGACGATGACACGGGTGTCCGGAACGGTGGCGCGCCACCGGTGCCGGACCCCGCCCGTCAGATAGAGCGTGTCGCCGCGTCCGAGGCGATGGGCGCGGCCCTCCGCCTCGACCTCGACCGCGCCGTCGCACACGTACATCAACTTGTCGTTGCGGTGCTGGAGTTCGCGTCCCTCGTCGTGGTCGCCGGTGAACTCGGTGGCGTGCAGCTGGTGGTGGCCGCGCACCAGGGGACGCACATGGGCCTCGGGAGTGAACTCGGCGCCCGCGTCGGCGCGCACGACGTCCACGCTGCACGCCGGGTCGGCCGCGGCGAGCAGTTCGGCGGCGGAGGTGTCGAGGGCCCCGGCGACTCTCTCCAGGGAGCTTCTGCTGGGCCGCGCCCGCTCGTTCTCCACCTGGCTGAGGAAGGGAACCGACAGGCCACTGCGTTCGGCCACGACGGCGAGAGTGAGTCGCAGCGCCCGGCGCCTTCGGCGCACGGCAGCGCCCACGCGAAGCGGTTGTTCTTTGTGGTCGCCCATCGCTCCGGCTCCCTCCCTCGTCTCGTCGGTCCGCGAACCGCCCGGTTTCCGGCCCGCTCCTTCTGATGAGTTGTCTGCACCCTACGCATGTTCGGCAAACCGTTTCATGGACCCGTCACATCGCTGTCACATCGAGGGAGTGCGAGGGTTACAGTTCGCGCCAGAACGAGCGCCCGCCCGCCCCTCGGGGCGCGGTGCCGGAGCGGCGGGCGTGCCGGGTCCGCACGACGGTGACCGGCGGCCGTGGGCCGGGAGTTCGACGGACATCACGGGGTCGTCCGTCGCCGGCGCGGTTGTCCGGATCCCTCCCGTACGTCAGTACGGCATCACAGGCCGTGTCGTCCGGATGTGCGGACCCGCGGCGGCCCGGACGGGCGGAGGCGGGCGACGGGACCACGACGAGGGGTGGCCCCCGCCCCACGGGTCGAAGGACCCGTACGACGAGGACCACCCCTCGGAGTGAACCGCCCACCACCCTTGGGGGTGAACCGCTCGGCGACTACTGCGGAGTCATCCGCTGCACCATGTCCGGGTGCTCCTTGAGCCAGGCGGAGACGGCGTCCTCCTCGTGCCCCTGGCCCCGCTGCTTGATCTCGCTCTCCAGGCTGCCGAGTTCGGCCTCGCTCATCCTGAAGTTCTTGATCCACTCGGTGAGCTTCGGGTACTGGCCCGGGAACTTCTTGCTGGAGATGGTGCGGATCGTGTTGCCCTCGCCGAACAGCTTCTTGTCGTCGGCGAGCTTGGTGAGCTTGTACTCGCTGTAGGCCCAGTGCGGCGACCACAGCACGACCGCGATCGGCTCCTTCTTGGCATACGCGCGCTTCAGCTCGGCGAGCATCGCGGGCGTCGAGCCGTCGACGACCTTGTACTCCTTGTCGAGGCCGTAGCCCGGAAGGACCTTCTTCTTCAGGAGGTTCATCTCACCGGTGCCCGGCTCGATCCCGATGATCTTCCCGCCGAAGGTCTTCGACTTGCCCTTGAGGTCGGCGAGGGACTTGACGTCCTTCACGTACGAGGGCACCGCGATCTCCAGGGAGGTCGGCTTGTACCAGGTGCCGAGGTCCTTGAGGTCGTTCTTGTGCTGGTTCCAGTAATTGGACTGGGCGTACGGCAGCCAGGCGTCGAAGTTGAGGTCGAGGTCGCCGGAGGCCAGGCCGGTGTACACCGGGCCGACGTCCATCTGCTTGAGGTTGAGCGTGTAGCCGCGACGGGCCAGCACGTTCTTCCAGAGGTAGGTGACGGCGACGTCCTCGTCCCAGGGGAACCAGGCGACGTCCACCGCGCGCTTGGCCTCGGCCGGGGCGGCGGCGGAAGCGCTCTTGACCGGGGCCAGCTTGTCGACGACACCGGGGTTCTTCTTCAGCCAGGCGCGCACGGCGTCCTGCTGCTTGCCCTTGCCGACCTTGTTGATCTCGGCTTCGAGGCCGGTGAGCTGCTTCTCGGTCATCTTGAAGTTCTTCAGCCACTGGCCGACGACCGGGTTGTCCTGCGCGAAGCCCTTGCGGGACAGCGTGTGCACGCCGTCGCCCTTGCCCCAGGCGCCCTTCGGGTCCTTGAGCTTCTTCAGCTTGTAGTCGCTGTAGGCCCAGTGCGGCGACCAGAGGGTGGCGACGATCGGCTTCTTCGCGGCGTAGTCGCGCTTCAGCTCGGCCAGCATCGCCGGCGTGGAGCTGTCGACGACCTTGTACTCCTTGTCGAGGCCGTACGCCTTGAGGACCTTGGTCTTGAGCAGGCCCATCATTCCGGCGCTGGACTCGATGCCGGTGATCTTGCCGCCGAAGGTGCCGGACTTGCCCTTGAGGTCCTCCAGGGAGTCGATGCCCTTCATGTAGGCGGGCACCGACAGCTCCAGGGACGTCGGGCCGTACCAGGAGCCCAGGTCGTCGAGCTGCTTGCCGTACTTCTTCCAGTACTGCGCGTGCGTGGTCGGCAGCCAGGAGTCGGTCTCGAAGTCGACGTCGCCCTGGGCGAGCGACGTGTAGAGCGGGCCGGCGTCGAACTGCTTGACGTCGACCTGGTAGCCGCGCTCCTCCAGGAGCTCCTTCCAGAGGAAGGTGGAGGCGACGCCCTCGTCCCAGGGGATGTAGCCGATGGTGACCTTCTTGCCCTGGCCGACGTTCTCGCCGTCGGCGGCGGTGGAGGTCGAGCCCGTGCCGCCGAAGACACCCATGCCGCCCGCGACCAGGGCGAGGACGACGACACCCGCCATGGCCACGACGGGACGCGGGCGGTACGACCAGATCTTCAGGCCCTGTGCGGCACGCGCCTTGGCGGCGGCGCGACGGCCGAGCGGGGAGACCTGGGTGCCCAGCGCGCTGGTCATGCGGTCGAGGTAGATGGCGAGGATGACGATGGCGACGCCGGCTTCGGAGCCGAGGCCGACGTTCAGCTGGCCGATGGCCTCGTTGACGTCGCCGCCGAGACCGCCGGTGCCGACCATGCCCGCGATGGCGGCCATGGACAGGCCCAGCATGATGACCTGGTTGACGCCCGCCATGACGGTGGGGAGCGCCAGCGGAAGCTGGATGCGCAGCAGGGTGTTGCGCGGGGTGGTGCCGAACGCGTCGGCGGCCTCGACCAGTTCCTTGTCGACCTGACGGATGCCCAGCTCGGTCATGCGGACACCGGGGGCCAGCGCGAAGATCAGGGTGGCGACGATGCCGGCGGGGGCACCGGTGCCGAAGAACAGGATCGCCGGGATGAGGTAGATCATCGCGGGCAGCGTCTGCATGAAGTCCAGCACCGGCCGGACGATGCCGCTGACCCGGTCGGAGCGGGCCGCCCAGATGCCGACGGGCACCGAGATGACGAGGGCGATGAGCGTCGCGACGAGGACCAGCGAGAGGGTCACCATCGCGTCCTCCCACAGTTCGAGGGAGTCGATGAAGGCGAAGCCCACGAAGGTGAGGACACCGGCCGAGGTGCCGCGCAGCCAGAAGGCGATGACGGCGAAGATGCCGGCGAGGAGGAGGGGCTGGGGCGCCTGGAGGACGGCGTCGATGCCGTCGTAGGTGCCGGAGAAGACGGTCTTGAGGAAGTCGAAGAGCCACGCCATGTGGTTCAGCAGCCAGTCGACCGCGTCGTTGACCCAGTCGCCGAAGGGGATCCTAGGCACCGGCCTTCACCTCCTCGTTCCGCGGGCTGGGACACGGCTCGGGCGTGCCCTGCTCGTCGCCGAGGAAGCCGACGAGTCGCTGCCGGGGGACGACCCCGACGAGGGTGTGCTTCTTGTCGACGACCGCGACCGGGTGGGTGAGGCGGGCGCTGATCGCGCAGAGGTCCACGAAGGAGGTGTCCGGCGCGGCTGTCTCGCAGGCGCAGTCGGCCTCGTCGCCGCGTATCGCGGTGTCCATGACGGCGCCCGCGGTCAGGACACGCGAGCGGTCCACGTCCTGGGTGAAGGAGGCGACGTAGTCGTCGGCGGGGCGCACGAGGATGTCCTCGGCGCTGCCTATCTGGACGATGCGGCCGTCGCGCATGACGGCGATCCGGTCGCCCAGGCGCATGGCCTCGTTCAGGTCGTGGGTGATGAAGACGATGGTCTTCTTCAGCTTCTTCTGGAGCTCGATCAGCTGGTCCTGCATGTCGCGGCGGATCAGCGGGTCGAGGGCGCTGAACGACTCGTCCATGAGCAGCAGGTCGGCGTCGGTGGCGAGGGCGCGGGCGAGACCCACGCGCTGCTGCATACCGCCGGACAGCTCGTCGGGCCAGGACTTCTCCCAGCCGGCGAGCCCGGCCAGTTCGAGGGCCTTGGTCGCCCGCTCCTTGCGCTCGGCGGCCGGGACGCCCTGGACCTCCAGGCCGTAGGCGGCGTTCTCCAGCACACTGCGGTGCGGGAACAGCGCGAAGTGCTGGAAGACCATGCTGATCTTGCGGGAGCGGACCTCGCGCAGGTCGCGGTCGCTCAGTCCGGTCAGGTCCTGGCCGTCGAAGCGCACGTGCCCGGCGGTGGGCTCCAGCAGTCCGTTGAGCATGCGCAGCAGCGTGGACTTGCCGGATCCGGACAGGCCCATGACGACGAAGATCTGGCCCGGCTCGACGGTAAAGGACGCGTCGATCACGGCGGCGGTGGTGCCGTCGGCGCGCAGTTCCTCACGGTCGACTCCGTCACGGAGCCGCTCCACGGCCGCTTCTGGTCGTCTTCCGAACACCTTGTACAGATGGTCGGCCTCAAGCCTGGATGACACGTGGTGCCTCTCGGTCGGACAGGGGAACGGGCTGAACGAACACCCACGGCGTTCCCGACAACTGGTGACGGTTGAATGAACAACCGAGCCGCTCAGAGGCCGCGCCTGCCCACGCTTACACAAAGCAAACACAGGAGTGGTCCAGGTCACTGTCAGTGGCGTACGGCATGATGCGGTTCGTGACACAGCAGACTCGACGACTCATGCTCCTCGACACCGCCTCGCTGTACTTCCGCGCCTATTTCGGCGTGCCGGAATCCGTGCGGGCCCCGGACGGCACACCGGTGAACGCCGTGCGCGGGCTGCTGGAGTTCATCGACCGCCTGGTCAGGGACCACCACCCGGACGACCTGGTGGCCTGCATGGACGCGGACTGGCGTCCGCAGTGGCGGGTCGACCTGATCCCGTCGTACAAGGCGCACCGCGTGGCGGTCGAGACCGAGACCGGCCCGGACGAGGAGGAGGTGCCGGACACCCTCTCGCCGCAGGTGCCCGTCATCGAGGACGTCCTGGACGCGCTGGGCATCGCCCGCGTGGGCGTCGCGGGGTACGAGGCGGACGACGTGATCGGCACGTTCACCGGGCGCGCCACCGGCCCGGTCGACATCGTCACCGGCGACCGCGACCTCTATCAGCTCGTCGACGACGCGCGCGGTGTGCGCGTCCTGTATCCCCTCAAGGGCGTCGGCACGCTCCAGCTCACGGACGAGGCCTGGCTGCGCGAGAAGTACGGCGTGGACGGCGCGGGGTACGCGGATCTGGCGACACTGCGCGGCGACCCGAGCGACGGACTGCCCGGGGTGCCGGGCATCGGGGAGAAGACGGCGGCGAAACTGCTCGCGGAGTTCGGTGACCTGGCCGGGATCATGGCCGCGGTCGACGACCCGAAGGCGAAGCTGACCCCTTCGCAGCGCAAACGCCTCACGGAGTCGCGGCCCTACGTCGCCGTGGCGCCCACCGTGGTCAAGGTGGCCGGCGACGTCCCGCTGCCCGAGGTGGACACCGCACTGCCCCGCGCCCCGCGCGACCCCGCGGCGCTGGACGAACTCGCGGCGCGCTGGGGCCTTGGTGGATCGCTGAACCGACTCCTTGCCACACTGGAGACATAGCGGAACCCTTCCGGCATAACTGGTGGCGCTCACGCATAGGTGCCACCAAGGAGGGAGTGCTAACTTAGGTAAGCCTAACTATGTTGACCAGGAGGCAGTGATGGCAGAGCGCCCGGAACGCAAGCCCAGGAAGCCGCACTCCGCGACGGTCGTCCGCACCGAGCGGCTGACCCCGCACATGCAGCGGGTCGTGCTGGGCGGCGAGGGCCTCGCCGACTTCGCCGCGGGCACCAGCACGGACCATTACGTGAAGCTGCTCTTCGGCGCCGAGGGCGTGACCTATCCGGAGCCCTTCGACCCACAGCGCATCCGGGAGGAGTTCCCCCGCGAGCACTGGCCGGTGACCCGCACGTACACCGTGCGCGCCTGGGACCCCGCGGTTCGCGAGCTGACCCTGGACTTCGTGGTGCACGGCGACGAAGGACTCGCCGGCCCCTGGGCGTTGAAGGTGCAGCCGGGCGAGGTCGTCCATTTCATGGGCCCCGGTGGCGCCTACGCTCCGGACACCGAGGCCGACTGGCATCTGCTCGCCGGTGACGAGAGCGCGCTGCCGGCCATCGCCGCCGCGCTGGAGTCGCTGCCCGACGGCTCCGTCGTCCGCGCCTTCGTCGAGGTCTCGGACGCCGAGGAGGAGCAGAAGATCGACTCCGACGTGGACGTCGTCTGGCTGCACCGCGGGGACCGGCCGGTCGGCAGGGCCCTGGTGGAGGCCGTACGCGGGCTGGAGTTCCCGGCGGGCCGGGTGCACGCGTTCGTCCACGGCGAGGCGGGCTTCGTCAAGGAACTGCGCAAACTGCTGCGCGTCGAACGGGAGATCCCGCGCGACGACCTGTCCATCTCGGGCTACTGGCGCCTCGGCCACAACGAGGACGGCTGGCAGGCGTCGAAGCGGGAGTGGAACGCCCAGGTGGAGGCGGAGCAGGAGACGTCGGCCTGACACCCGGCACCCCAGCAGGCAGCACCCAGGAGGCGGCGACCGCGACGCGGGCCGCCTCCTGACGTATGCGCGGGGGTCGGACCACCCCCCGCGACCATGCTGAAGCGATGAACCGGCCTGCCCCCACGGAGAGTTGACGCCGCGCCATACCGCGCACCCGGCTGCGGGCCGCAGCCGCCTCACGCACGGCCACGGGCGCGGGCGCCGGGCGACTCCGACCTCCCGGCGGTCCCGTGAGGACTTCGGCCCGTCGCCGACACGGCCGCGTCACGCGAGCGAAACAGGGCCTCCCTAATTTCTGTCACCCGACAGGAATCCCGTTCGCCCTTCCGCGCCGAAGGCAGGTGCCGCCGTGACCACCACCGCTCCCTCCGACGTACGCCCCGACCCGCCGCAGTCCCCCGACGACCGCTCCCTGAACGCGTTCGGCTACCGCCAGGAGCTGCACCGCAGCCTCGGCCGGTACGCCTCGTTCGCCGCCGGTTTCTCCTTCATCTCCGTCCTCACGACGGTCTTCCAGTTCTTCGCGTTCGGCTACGCCTTCGGCGGTCCCGTCTTCTTCTGGACCTGGCCGGCCGTCCTGATCGGCCAGCTCGCGGTGGCGGCCTGCTTCGCCGAACTCGCCGCGCGCTACCCGATCTCCGGCGCGATCTACCAGTGGTCCTCGCGCCTGTCGAACCTCTCCTTCGGCTGGTTCGCGGGCTGGATCATGGTGATCGGACAGGTCGTGGTGGTGGCCGCCGCCGCGCTGGCGCTGCAGATGGTGCTGCCCGCGATCTGGTCCGGTTTCCAGCTCGTGGGCGACGACCCCGCCCCGACCAGCCCGGACGGCGCGGCCAACGCGGCGGTGCTCGGCGTCGTCCTGCTCGTCCTCACCACTTTGGTCAACGTCCTCGACAACCGCGTGATGTCCCTGGTCAACCGGATCGGCGTCACCGCCGAGATCATCGGCGCCGTCCTCATCATCGTGCTGCTGCTCACCCACTCCGAGCGCTCCCCGGGCATCACCTTCCACACCGGCGCGGGCGGGACGGGTCTGCTCGGCGCGCTGATGGTGGGCTCGTTCATGGCCGCGTACGTGATGATCGGCTTCGACAGTGCCGGTGAGATGAGCGAGGAGACCCACAACCCCCGCCGCACCGCGCCCCGTACGATCCTCACCGCCCTCGGCGCGGCCGGCCTGCTCGGCGGGCTGATCGTGCTCGGCGGGCTGCTCGCCGCCCCGAGCCTCACCGACGGCCGCCTCGGCGTCGACGGCCTCAGCTACGTCCTCACGAGCAGCCTGGGCGACGGCGTGGGCCGCGCGCTGCTCGCCGACGTGGTGGTGGCCGTCGCGGTGGCCACCCTGGCGATCCAGACCGCCGCCTGCCGGATGCTGTTCTCGATGGCGCGCGACCGGCAGCTCCCCTTCTCGGGGCGGCTCGCGAAGGTCGACCCGCGCACCGGCATGCCGAGCGCGCCCGCCCTGGTCGTCGGCGTCCTCGCGGCCGCGCTGCTCCTCCTGAACTTCGCCTCGCCGGACGCGTTCCTCGCCATCGGCACCACCTGCATCGTGATGCTGTACCTCGCCTACGCGATGGTCACCGGCCCCCTGCTGGTGCGCAGGCTGCGCGGACAGTTCACCGCCGACGGCACGGACGAGACGGGCGCCCCGCTCTTCTCCCTCGGCCGCTGGGGCGTCCCGGTCAACGCGCTCGCCCTTCTCTACGGCCTCTTCATGACCGTCAACCTCGCCTGGCCGCGCGCCACGGTGTACGACCCGGCGGGCGGGCACTGGTACTTCCAGTGGTTCACCCTGCTCTTCCTCGGCGTCACCCTGGTCGCCGGTGCGGCGTACCGCGCGTACCGGGCGCGGGCGGCGGCACCGGAGGCGGCCGCGGCGGTCCCGGCCTCGTACGCTTGACCAGGTGAGACGCAAGCCCCGGATCCCGCCCTCTCCCCTCCCGCAGCGCCACGGGGTCGACCCCGTGCGGATCAGGCTGCCGCGGGAGGGGAGCCGGGCCACCGTGCGGGAGCACCTCGTGGAGCGGCTCGCGGCCGGGGACGGGGTCGTCGACGCGATGCTCGGCGACGGGCTGTTCGTCGGCGAGGACGGCCGGCCGGTGACGGCCACGACGGCCTACGTGCCGGGGATGTTCGTGTGGTTCCACCGGGAGCTGCCGGACGAGGAGCGGGTGCCGTTCCCGGTGGAGGTGGTGTACCGCGACGAGCACATCGTGGTCGCCGACAAGCCGCACTTCCTCGCCACCACCCCGCGCGGCAGCCACGTGGCCGAAACGGCCCTGGCGCGGCTGCGGCGGGAGCTGGAGCTGCCGGAGCTGGGCGCGGCACACCGTCTGGACCGGCTGACCGCGGGCCTGGTGCTGTTCACCGTGCTGCCCGGGGAACGCGGCGCCTACCAGTCGCTGTTCCGGGACCGGCTGATCGCCAAGGAGTACGAGGCCGTGGCTCCGTACGATCCCGGTCTCGTCCTCCCCCGCACGGTGCGCAGCCGCATTCTCAAGGAGCGCGGCGTGATGGCCGCCCGCGAGGTGGCGGGCGAGCCGAACGCCGTCACCCGGGTGGAACTGGCGGAGCACCGAGGCGGACTCGGGCGTTACCGGCTCACGCCGAGCACCGGGCAGACCCACCAACTCCGCGTCCACATGACGGCGTTGGGTGTGCCGCTGCTGGGTGATCCGCTCTACCCGGAGGTGACCGGGCCGGTGCCGGCCGGTGACTTCCGGCGTCCGCTGCAACTGCTGGCGCGGGCGCTGGAGTTCACCGATCCGGTCACCGGACGGGCCCATCGGTTCGTCAGTGGGCGGGAGTTAGAGGCGTGGGCCGCGTACGACGCCTGGTCGGCGGGCCCGGTCGGGGATCAGTAGCCGCGCCACCAGCGCACGAGACGCTGCCAGGCGCCGAGCCGGTGGGCGGGCTCGGGTGCCCGGGGCGGCGGGGTGGGTGCCGGGTGCGGTGCGGGCGCGGCCGGCGCCGCGCCCTCGCTGGTGACCTGCCAGCCGGGCCGCTGCACGGGCAGCGCGCGGACCGAGGGTCGCTGCATGACGTCCTGTGGCGGCCGGGGCTGGAACCGCACGGGCAGGTCCACGAGGTGGCGTGACGACATGGACCCGCGCCAGCGCAGGTCGCTCTCGGGGCAGTCGAGTTCGACGTCCGGCAGGCGGAGCAGCAGCGCGTCGACGCCGACGTCGGCGATGGCCCGGCCGATGTCCTGGCCGGGGCACTCGTGGGGCCCTCCGCCGAAGGCGAGGTGGGAGCGGTTGCCCTGCATGTTGGCGGCCAGGTCGGGGCGGACGCGGGGGTCGACGTTGCCCGGCGCGATCCCGAAGAGGAGTCCGTCGCCCTTGCGGATGCGCTGACCGCCCAGTTCCGTCTCCTGCTTCGCGAAGTAGCCGAGGACGGCGCTGAACGGCGGTTCGTTCCACAGGGACTGCTCGACCGCCTCGGGCACCGTCATCTGCCCGCCGTTGAGCTGGGCGCGGAAGCGCGGGTCGGTGAGGACCATGCGCAGCACGTTGGCGATGAGGTTGGCGGTGGCCTCGTAGGCGGCGAGGAGGACGAGGCGAAGGTGCTGGGCGACCTCGTCGTCGGTCAGCCCGGCGGGGTGGTTGATGAGGTGACTGGTGAAGTCGTCCTCGGGCATCGTGCGGCGCCGCGCGGTGTGCTGGGTGAGGACGCCCATCACGTACTCGTTGCTGGCGATGGCGGTGTCGGTGCCCTTGAGCAGGTCGCGGGTGGCCTGCACCATACGGTCGTTGTAGTCCTCGGGCATGCCGATGATCTCGCAGAGCACGGACATCGGCAGGTGCTCGGCGAACTGTCCGACCAGGTCGGCCTCGCCGAGCTCGCAGAACTCGTTGACCAGGCGCTGGGTGGCGCGGTTGATGTAGCGGCGCAGGCTGCGGAAGTCGATGGTGGACATGGCGCCGGTGACCGCTCCGCGCAGCCGCAGGTGTTCGTCGCCCTCGACGTGGGAGCAGATGGGCTGCCAGGCGATGTGGGGCGCCAGCGGATGGTCGTCGCCCGCGGTGCCGTCCTGGACGGCCGTCCAGAGCCGGCTGTCACGGGCGAAGTGCGAGGGCGTGCTGACCATGTGGAGGTTCTCGCCGTGCCCGAGGACGACCCAGATCGGCACGTCGTTGTGGAGCAGCACGGGGGCGACGGCGCCGTGTTCGGCGCGGAGTTTCTCGTAGAGGGCACCGAGGTCCTCCGCCTCGGGGCCGTAGAGGCGGCGCAGGCCGCCCGGGCCGGTGCTGTGGGCGGGGCAGCCCGGCGGCGGGCCGAGCGTGGGGTCCTGGGTGCCGGTCGGGGAAGGGGATTCAGGCGTCACGATGATCGCTCCGAAGCTGAAATGAGAGCTTGTGAGGGGGAGTTGTCGTGCGGGGTCCGTCGCGTGCGGATCTCAGGCGGGTGACGAGGTCATCGCCAGCGAGTGCAGGAACCGCATCAGCGTCATCAGGGTGTCCCGGCTCGACGCTCTGCGCCGGGCGTCGCACTTCACGATCGGGATCTCGTCGGGCAGGTCGAGCGCGGCCCGCAGTTCCTCGACGGGGTACCGCGGTGCGTCGGGGAAGTCGTTCATGGCGACGACGAACGGCACGCCGCGTTCCTCCAGGCGGCCGATGACGTCGAAGCTGACCTCCAGCCTGCGGGTGTCGATCAGCACCACGGCGCCGAGGGCACCCTCGAACAGGCCGTTCCACAGGAACCAGAAGCGTTCCTGGCCCGGGGTGCCGAACAGGTAGAGCACCAGCTGGTCGGTGATGGAGATCCGGCCGAAGTCCATGGCCACCGTGGTCGCCGTCTTGGTCTCGGACCCGTAGTTGTCGTCGATTCCGATGCCGGCCTGCGTCATGGTCTCCTCGGTCGTCAGCGGCTTGATCTCGCTGACGGAGCCCACCATGGTCGTCTTGCCGACTCCGAAGCCGCCCACGATCACGATCTTGACCGCCGCCTGCGTGGTGTGCGGGAGGTGGTCCTCGGCGCGAGGGCCCGTGATGGTGTCAGAGCTTTTGAAGTCCATGCATCACCGCTTCGAGGAGGGAACGGTCGGGGAGCGCCTGACGGACGATCGGGGCGCGCGCCTTCACCAGTTCTGCCGCCAGCAGCTCGGTGAGCAGGACGGTCACCACGCTGAACGGCAGGTTGAGATAGGCCGAGATCTCGGCCACGGACAGAGGCGCCCTGCACAGCCGCAGCAGGGCGGACTGCTCGGGCTGGGTGGCGGGGGGCGGTGACTCGGCGCGCGCCACGACGAGGGTGACGAGGTCGAGTTCGGCCCGGTCGCCGTTCTCGGCGCCGCCCGTGAGCACGTAGAGGCGCTCGGGGTTCTTCGGCTTGCCCGCACCGCCCTCTTCCTCGGGGCCTTCCCCCTCGGGGCCTTCGGGGCCCGCGAGGGGGACGTCCGTCGTGACGGGTTCGGGGGGCCCTTCCTCGGGTTGGCGCCGCCGGCGTTGCGGAGGAGTCATACGGTCTGCCCGTTGCGCCGCGGCGGGCTCGTGAGATGGGCGCCGATGCGGACGACGAGGTCGCGCATGCGGTTGCTCATCAGGCCGGGTTCCGCGGTCTGGTTGGCGAGCACCGCGAGGTAGGCGTTGGGGCCCGCCGACATCAGGTAGAAGTAGCCGCCGTTGATCTCGATGATCACCATGCGCATCCGGCCGTCGCTGTTGGGGATCTCGCCCGCGACGGCTCCGGCGAGGCTCTGCAGGCCGGCGCAGGCGGCGGCGACACGGTCGGCGGCGTCCGGGTCGCCGCCGTAGCGGGCGATGCGCAGTCCGTCGGCGGAGAGCACGACGATCTGCCGGATGCCCGGTACCCCGTCGGCGAGATCCTTGAGCATCCAGTCGAAGTTGGCTCGCTGCTGGATCACTTGAGGTCCCCCTCGTCGTCGCCCTCGGCAGGGGCCGGCTGGTTGTCCGTGCTGGATGCGGTCGGGTCCGGGTCGCCCTTGAGGCCGTTCATGAACGCCTCGACCCACAGGCCGGGTTCG
This sequence comes from Streptomyces sp. M41(2017), assembly GCF_002078175.1. Classification (GTDB taxonomy): domain Bacteria; phylum Actinomycetota; class Actinomycetes; order Streptomycetales; family Streptomycetaceae; genus Streptomyces. The sequence goes on from NZ_MWFK01000002.1 coordinate 1,897,633, forward strand.
GGTTCGTCCTTCGGCTCCGGTCGGGGCGCGGGCGCCCACGAGGGTCCGGTGCCGGCGGCCTCCGCGGCCTCCAGGGCCCGCGCCTCGGCGATCCGCTGGCTGAGTGGCACCTTGACCCGGCTGCGGCGCTGCGGCAGGCCGTTCGGCGCCCATTCGGTGACGACCGGGACGTCGTCCTCGCGGGGGTCGCGGGGGTCGCCGCTCGACGAGGGGACGCGGGGGCCGGTGGTGGGACGGCGCTTCTTGGGCTTGCGGGCGGGAGCCTCGACCCCGCCGGTGTCGATGCCCGTCACGGAGGTGGCCCCGATGCCGTGCGCGAGACCGGGCGCGAAGTCGGTGGTGAGCATGTCGCGCGGGGCGACGAGGACGGCGCGGACACCGCCGTACGCGGACTGCCGCAGCGAGATCTGCATGCTGTACATCTGCGCGAGTCGGCCGACGACCGCCATCCCGAGGCGGGGTGCCTGACCCATCACGTTCGGGTCGACGCCCGCGGCGGCCAGCCGGAGGAGCTCCTCGATCTTGCCGCGGGACTCGTCGCTGAGGCTGACGCCGCCGTCCTCGATCTCGATGGCGACGCCGGTCTGCACCTCGATGGCGGTGACGTGCACCTTGGTGTGCGGCGGCGAGTAGCGGGTGGCGTTGTCGAGGAGTTCGGCCAGCGCGTGGATGAGCGGTTCGACGGAGACACCCGTGACGGCGACGTCGACGATGTTGTGCAGCTCGATGCGCCGGTACTCCAGGATGCGGGACATCGCGCCGCGCAGCACGCTGAACAGCGGTACGGGCTCGGGCCACTGGCGGCCGGGGCGGCCGCCGCCGAGCACGGCGATGGAGTCGGCGAGCCGGCCGATCAGCGCGGTGCCGTGGTCGATGCGCAGCAGGTCGTCGAAGACCTCGGGGTTGCGCCCGTGGTCCTCCTCCATCTCGCGGAGTTCGTTGTTCTGCTGGTGGACGATGGCCTGCACGCGCCGGGCGATGTTGACGAAGGAGCGCTGCGCGGCGTCGCGCATCGACTCCTCGGTGTCGACGATCTTGAGGAGCTTCTTCAGCAGGTCCTTCTGGGACTCGGGCAGTTCGCGATGGCCGGGGTCGTCGCGGCCGAGCGTGCGCACGACCTCCGAGGGGGAGTCGCCGCCGTGCAGCCGGTCGAGCGCGAGCGGGACGATCTCCTCGGTGAAGTGCACGATCTCCTGATCGTGCGCGGCGATGCGCTGCTCCAGGTATGCGGTGCGGCGTGCGAAGTCGGCCCGCAGTTCCCGGGCGACCCGGCCGCGGCGGACGGCCTCACCGGCGATCGTGATGACCAACAGGGTGGCGAAGCCGCCGCACAGGGCGACCGCGGTCCGGGCCGGCTCCGTCACCAGGGCGACTGCGGCGCCGGTGGCCACGGCCATCAGTATCGCGGGCAGCAACAGCACCCGCGCGTAGGGAAGTTCACGGCCACCGGGAGGCGATTGAACACTCACCATGTATGCCCTCTGAGACAGGTCGGCTGGGGGGGTGGGGGATGTTTGTGGGGAAACGGCATGGATCGGCATGGATCAAACTGAATCTTCGGAACCTTTGGGAACAAGCGCACGAATACATCTCAACTCGGTGCGCTGCGGGCGAGCTTAGTCCGACCGGATCATCGCTGTGTCATATTCAGCAAGCACCTGAAATCGCCCTCGCGACTGGAGTACCCTCAGCCCCATTTGTACGCTGAGCCTCCATTCGAACACACTGCGTGACCATGTGCGGGCATACGAAAACCGCAGCTCGCAGGGGTGACGGCGGCTCGGAGTCTCAGACTCCGGCGATGCGCAGCGCCGCGTCGGCGGTCGCCTCGGCGAAGGCGGACACCGGGCGGTCCGGATCGGAGCGGTGCACGAGGATGACGCCCTCGATGAGCCCGAACACGAGGTCCGTCCGCAGGTCCAGGTCGCTCTTGGCGAGCGCGCCGCCCGCCGGGGTGGCCGCCAGCAACTGACGGTAGGTGTCCTTCAGTTCCGCACGCACGGCATGGAACCCGGCGAAGCGTTCGGCGCGCACCTCGGGCAGCAGGTAGAGGCCGCCGAGGTTGTGCGGGCCGCCGCACAGCAGTTCCACGTCGGTGCGGCACAGCCGCCACAGCCTCCGCCCGGCGGGCTCCGCGTCCTCGGCGAGGAGCCGGCGGGCGAGCGCCAGCGAGGGGGTGACCGTGGACTCCAGGAGCTCGGCGAGCAGCTCCTCCTTGCCGGACACGTAGTGGTACATGGACGCCTGGCGCATACCGGCCCGTTCGGCGACCGCGCGGGTGGTGGTGGCGGCGTAACCCCGGGCGGTGAACAACTCGGCTGCCGCGTCGAGCAGTTCGGCCCGCGGGGTGAGACCGCTGTCCGGCCGCTGCGCGGCGCGCGGCCTGCCGACCCGTCGCCCGCCGTCCGTTCCCATGCGTTCGATCCTCGCACACACGGCGCGCACCGGACGGGCGCCGGGAGCCCCGCGGCCGACTCCGCGAGGCGGCCCTCCGGGCACCGGTCCTTCGCGGGCGTTACGCGTGAGGGACCGGTAACGGCGCGGCAACACACGGGACATGGCGCCGACCCACCCCGCCCCTAATTTCTGTCGGGCGACAGAAATGACCCAGGAGCCGGAGGACCCGCGATGGCGACAGCGACCACGCACGGAGCACGCGACCACGCCCGTGCCCAGGAGGGGACCCGCGCCGAGGCCATGCCCGTGGTCCCCGCGGGCGACTGGCCCACGCCCCCCTGCGAGGCGGGCCACCTGGTATGGGCGGAGACGGTGGCGGGCGGCGGCTACACGCACAGGGTGCTGGCCCGGGGCACGGAGCTGCGGCTGACCGACCTCGTGGGCGACGCCTGCGCGCATCTGCTGCTGTACGTCGCGGACCGCCCGTGGGAGCGCCTGAACGTCGCGGACACCGTCAAGGTCCAGTGGAACGCCTACCTGGGCGAGGGACGGCTCCTCCTCTCCGACCAGGGCCGTGTCCTGGCCTCGGTGGTCAGCGACTCCTCCGGCCGGCACGACGCCCTGTGCGGCACCTCCACGCTCGTACGCAACACACGGCGGTACGGGGACGGGACACCGCAGTCCGCTTCCCCGGCCGGACGGGAGCTGTTCAAGCTGGCCGCCGCCAAGAACGGGCTCGGGCCCCGCGACCTGCCCCCGTCGCTCTCCTTCTTCCAGGGCGTCGAGGTGCGCGAGGACGGCTCGCTGGACTTCACCGGCTCGGCAGGCCCCGGCGGGAGCGTCACCCTCCGCGCCGAACAGGACGTCACCGTGCTCGTCGCGAACGTGCCGCACCCGGCCGACCCGCGCTCCGCCTACACGAGCACCCCGCTGGAGGTACTGGCCTGGCGCTCCGCGGCGACCGCTCCGGGCGACCCGCTGTGGGAGGCCACGCCCGAGGGCCGTCGCGCGTTCCTCAACACCGCCGAATTCCTTGCCACGAGGGGGCTCGCATGACCCACGTCACCGTCCCGGCCCGGGCCGCCTGGTCGGCGGTCGTCCGCACCGGCGAGACGCTCATCGTCACCGATCTGCACGGCAATCAGGCCGTCGACTTCCTGGTGTACGACGCCGGGGACACCGCCGTCCGCTACAGCGCGCCCGACACCGTCCAGGCGCAGGGCGGCATCTTCCTGACCACGGGAAGTGTCCTGATGTCGAACGAGCACACCCCGTTGATGACCGTCACGGCGGACGAGGTCGGCCGGCACGACACGGTCGGCGGCGCCTGCTCCAAGGAGTCGAACACCCTGCGGTACGGGCACCACACCTGGTCCCAGCACGCCTGCGTCGAGAACTTCCTCGCGGAGGGCGCCCGGTACGGCCTCGGCAAGCGCGACCTCGTCTCGAACATCAACTGGTACATGAACGTGCCGGTCGAGAAGGACGGCACCCTCGGCATCGTCGACGGCATCTCCTCCCCCGGACTGCGGCTGACGCTGCGCGCCGAGCGCGACGTGATCGTCCTGGTGTCCAACTGCCCCCAGATCAACAACCCGTGCAACGGCTTCGAACCGACCGCGGTCGCGATGACGATCGGAGCGCCGGCATGACGTTCGACACGCTGCTCGTCGCCAACCGGGGCGAGATCGCGGTCCGGATCATCCGCAGCGCCCGCGAACTCGGCCTGCGCACGGTCGCCGTGTACTCCGACGCGGACCGGGCCGCCCCGCACGTCCGGCTCGCCGACGAGGCCGTACGGCTCGGTCCCGCGCCCGCCAAGGAGTCGTACCTCGACGCCGACCTCGTCCTGAAGGCGGCCAAGGACACCGGGGCGGGGGCGATCCACCCGGGGTACGGATTCCTCTCCGAGGACGCGGCGTTCGCGCGGCGCTGCGAGGACGCCGGCATCGTGTTCGTCGGTCCGACGCCGGAGCAGCTCGAACTGTTCGGCGCCAAGCACACGGCGCGGGCGGCGGCCCTGGCGGCGGGCGTGCCGCTGGCCCCGGGCACGGATCTGCTGGCCGGGCTCCCCGAGGCACGGGAGGCCGCCGGACGCATCGGCTATCCCGTGATGCTCAAGGCCACGGGCGGGGGTGGCGGAATCGGTATGTCGGCATGTCGCTCGGACACCGAACTGGCCGAGGCCTGGGAGCGGGTCCAGCGGGTCGCGGCGGCTTCGTTCTCCTCGTCCGGCGTGTTCCTGGAGCGCCTCGTCGAGGACGCGCGCCACATCGAGGTGCAGGTCTTCGGCGACGGCCTCGGCCGGGTCGTCACCCTCGGCGACCGCGACTGCTCGCTCCAGCGCCGCAACCAGAAGGTCCTGGAGGAGGCACCCGCGCCGGGCCTCCCGGAAGCGGTGCGGACACGCCTCGCCACCGCCGCACGCGAACTGTGCGCCTCGGTCGACTACCGCTCGGCCGGCACCGTCGAGTTCGTGTACGACGCCGCCCGCGAGGAGGCCTACTTCCTGGAGGTCAACACCCGGCTCCAGGTGGAACATCCGGTCACCGAGGAGATCTACGGCGTCGACCTCGTCGGCTGGATGCTGCGGCTGGCCCGCGGCGAGTCCTCCGTCGTCCGGGATCCGGGGACACCGCGTGGGCACGCGGTCGAGGCACGGCTGTACGCCGAGGACCCCTCCCGTGAACACCGGCCGAGCGCGGGCCTGCTGACCCGGGTCGAGTTCCCCGGCGGTGTCCGCGTGGACGGCTGGATCGAGGCCGGCACCGAGGTCACCACCTCGTACGACCCGATGCTCGCCAAGGTCGTCGCGTACGGCACCGACCGCGCCCACGCCCTGGAGCGGCTCGACGAGGCGCTGGCCAGGACCCGGGTGGACGGCATCGAGACCAACCTCGGGCTGGTGCGGGCCGCGCTCGCCGAGCCCGCCTTCCGGCGGGCGGCCCACTCCACCGCGACCCTGGCCGCCGTGAGCGACCCCACCCCGCGGATCGAGGTCGTGTCCGGCGGCACGCTCACCACTGTGCAGGACTGGCCGGGCCGCACCGGCTACTGGCAGGTCGGCGTCCCGCCCTGCGGCCCGATGGACGACCTCTCCTTCCGGCTCGGCAACCGGGCGCTCGGCAACACCGAGGGCGCGCCGGGCCTCGAATGCACCCTGCAGGGACCGGCGTTGCGGTTCACCCGCACGACGACGGTGTGCGTCACCGGTGCACCCGCACCGGTCACGGTGGACGGCACGGAGGTCGGCCGCTGGGAGCCGGTGACCGTACCGGCCGGATCGGTCCTGGAGATCGGCGCGCCCACCGGGCACGGCCTGCGCACCTACGTGCTGTTCGCGGGCGGCGGCCTGGACGTGCCCGCCTTCCTCGGCAGCGCCGCCACCTTCACCCTCGGCCGGTTCGGCGGCCACGGCGGCCGGGCCCTGCGCACCGGCGACGTGCTGCACGGCGGAACCGTCACCGGCGCGGGCACACCCGTGGCGCCCGGCGACCGGCCCGTTTTCACGGACGTGTGGCGGATCGGCGCCCTCGAAGGCCCGCACGCGGCACCGGAGTTCTTCACCGAGGACGACATCGAAGACTTCTACGCCGCCGACTGGAAGGTCCACTTCAACTCGGCCCGCACCGGGGTGCGGCTCGTCGGACCGAAGCCGCGCTGGGCCCGCAGCGACGGCGGCGAGGCGGGACTGCACCCGTCGAACATCCACGACACGCCCTACTCGGTCGGCGCGGTCGACTACACCGGGGACATGCCGGTGCTCCTCGGCCCGGACGGCCCCTCACTCGGCGGCTTCGTCTGCCCGGCGACCGTGGTCAGCACGGAGCGCTGGAAGCTCGGCCAGCTCCGCCCCGGCGACACCGTGCGGTTCGGGCCACTGGCCGACGACGGCTCGCCGCGCCCCGCGATCGTCGACGGCGGGGTGCTCGCGCGGGACGGCGACGTGACGTACCGCCGCAGCGGCGACGACAACCTGCTGGTGGAGTTCGGGCCCATGCAGCTGGACCTCGCGCTGCGCATGCGGGTCCACGCACTGATGGAGGCGGTGGCGGAGGCCGGACTCGACGGGGTGGCCGACCTGACCCCGGGCATCCGCTCCCTCCAGATCCGCACCGACCCGGCCCGGCTCCCCCAGCGGCAACTCCTGGAAGCGGTACGGGAGACGGTCCGCGCCCTCCCCCCGAGCGACCAGCTCGTCGTCCCCTCCCGGACGGTCCATCTGCCGCTCTCCTGGGACGACCCGGCCACCCGCGAGGCGATCGCCCGCTACATGGCGGGCGTGCGCGACGACGCGCCCTGGTGCCCGTGGAACATCGAGTTCATCCGCCGGGTGAACGGCCTGGACTCGGTGGACGACGTGTACCGCACGGTCTTCGACGCGGAGTACCTCGTCCTCGGGCTGGGCGACGTCTACCTCGGCGCCCCGGTCGCCACCCCGCTCGACCCCCGCCACCGCCTGGTCACCACGAAGTACAACCCGGCGCGCACCTGGACCGCGGAGAACTCGGTCGGCATCGGCGGCGCCTATCTGTGCGTGTACGGCATGGAGGGCCCCGGCGGCTACCAGTTCGTCGGGCGGACGACCCAGGTGTGGTCGGGCTGGCAGCAGCGCGGCGCGTTCGAGCCGGGGTCGCCCTGGCTGCTGCGCTTCTTCGACCGCGTCAAGTGGTATCCGGTCGGGGCGGACGAACTCCTGGAGCTGCGGGCCGACATCATCTCCGGCCGCTTCGTGCCGCGGATCGAGGAGGGCACCTTCTCCCTGGCCGCGTACGAGTCCTTCCTCGTCGAGAACGCGGCGTCCATAGCGGAGTTCCGGTCCCGGCAGGGCGGCGCCTTCTCGGCGGAGCGCGACGCCTGGGAGGCGGCCGGCGAGTTCACCCGCGCGGAGGCCGCGACGGCACCGGCGTCCCCGGCCGCCGACCTCAGCGTGCCCGTGGGCGGTCGTCTGGTCGAGGCGGAGTTCGCCGCGTCCGTCTGGCAGGTGAACGTGGAGCCGGGCGCCCGCGTGACGGCGGGGCAGCCGCTCCTCGCCCTGGAGGCCATGAAGATGGAGTCGAGGGTGCCCGCGCCGACGGACGCGGTCGTCGAGCGGATCCTCGTCTCACCGGGCGACCAGGTCGAGGCCGGCACGGCGCTGCTCGTCCTGGCACCGGCAACGCCCCCGGCCGCCTGAGGCCCGAACCGCCGCACACATCCTGCCCGACCCCTGTCCACCCCGGGTCCCCGGGGCCGCCGCGGCCCCGGGGACCGTGGCCCTCAGCCCGCACAAGGAGTTCCGATGTCCGCTCTCGTCCGAGTCCGCGCGGCCCTCGCCCGGATCGAGGCAGTCGACCGGCCCGAGGTCTGGATCGCCCTGCGCCCTCGGCCCGAGGTCGAGGAGGAGGCCCGGGCCGTGGACGCCCGCGTCGCCGCGGGCGAGCGCCTCCCGCTCGCGGGCAGGGTCTTCGCCGCCAAGGGCAACATCGACGTGGCGGGTCTGCCGACCACCGCGGGCTGTCCGTCCTACGCCTACACGCCGGGGACCGACGCCCCCGCGGTCGGACGGCTCCGGGCGGCCGGCGCCGTCCCCCTCGGGACCACGAACCTCGACCAGTTCGCCACCGGCCTGGTCGGCACCCGCTCCCCCTACGGCGCGGTCCGGGGCGCCCTGGACCCGACTCTGATCAGCGGCGGCTCCAGCTCGGGATCGGCGGTCGCGGTCGCCCTCGGCATCGTCGACCTCGCGCTCGGCACGGACACCGCGGGCTCCGGCCGCGTCCCCGCCGCGTTCAACGGCATCGTCGGGCTGAAGCCGACCCGTGGCCTGGTCCCCACGACGGGCGTCGTCCCGGCCTGCGCGTCCCTGGACTGTGTGACCGTGTTCGCCCGGACCCTCCCCGAGGCCGAACAGGCCCTCGCCCACCTCGCCTCCCCCTCCGCCCGCGCGCTGCCGCCCCTCGCACAGCGCGCGCCGGGCCCCTGGCGCGTCGCGGTGCCGCCGACGGCGCAGCTCGGCGAGCTGGACGAGGGATGGGCAGAGGCCTACGAGGAGGCCGTCGAGCGACTCGTGGCCGCCGGGGCCGAGGTGCGCACCCTCGACCTCACCCCGTTCACCGAGGCCGCCGCGATGCTCTACGACGGCGCGTTCGTCGCCGAGCGCTACACGGCGGTGGGGAGCTTTGTCGACACATTGATGGCCGAGGGTGGCTCCGGCCTCGACCCGACCGTCGCCGGCATCGTCTCCCGCGCCCGCGACATCCCGGCCCACCGGCTCTACACGGACCAGGAACGGCTGGCCGGCCTGCGGACTCGCGCACTCGCCGAACTGGGCGACGCCGACGCCCTGTTGCTGCCGACCGCGCCCGGCCATCCCACGCTCGCCGAGGTCGCCGCCGACCCGCTCGGCAGCAACGCGCGGCTGGGCCGGTTCACCAACTCCACGAACCTCTTCGACCTGGCGGCCGTCGCGGTACCGGCCGGCCGCACGCCGGCGGGGCTCCCGTTCGGCGTGATGCTGATCGGCCCCGCCTTCACCGACGAACGGCTCGCGCGGATCGCCCGGTCCCTGGAACCGGAGACCCGCCTCGCCGTGGTGGGAGCGCATCTGTCCGGCCAGCCGCTCAACCCGCACCTGCTGTCGCTGGGCGCACGCCTCGACCGCACGACCACGACCGCGCCGGAGTACCGGCTGCACGCCCTGGCCACCACTCCGCCGAAGCCGGGGCTCGTCCACGTCGGCGAGGGCGGTGCCGCCGTGGAGACGGAGGTGTGGTCCCTCCCGGCGGAGGGACTCGGGCGCCTGCTCGCGGCGCTTCCCCGGCCGATGACCCTGGGCAGCGTCGAACTGGCCGACGGCGGCCACGTCACCGGCTTCCTGTGCGAGCCCGGCGCGCTGGAGGGCGCGCCCGACATCACCGCGTACGGCGGATGGCGCGCCTATGTGAGCCGGACGGACGCGGACGCGCGGGCGGCCGGTCCCCGGACGACCTGATCCGCGGTACGGGAAAGGTCCGGCGGCCGCGGGACGCGACCGCCGGACCCGGGAGCATCCTCAGCCCACCGACGAGTACGCGACCACTCCGCGCAGCAGGCCGTCGACCGCCTTGCGCGCGTTCTTCGCGACCGTCGAGTTCCCGCCGCCCGAGACGGGGGCGGCGGCCGCGATCTGGCCGAGCACGTCGATGACCTGCTTGCACCAGCGCACGAAGTCGCCCGCGGGCATCTCCGCCTCGCGAAGCACCTCGTCGAGGCCCTTGCCGGACGCCCACTCGTGGGCCGCCCAGGCGAAGCCGAGATCCGGCTCGCGCTGGCCGACACCCTCGGTCTGGCTGATCCCGAAGTCCTCCTCCAGCGCGTCGAGACGGCCCCAGATGCGGACCATCTCACCGAGTGCGGCCTTGGCCTGGCCGGACGGGACCTTCGGCGCCATCGCGTCGTCGGCGACCCGAGACTCGTACACCAACGCCGAGACGCAGGCGGCCAGTTCGGCGGGGCTCAGACCGTCCCAGACGCCGGCGCGCAGGCATTCGCTGGCCAGCAGGTCGAGTTCGCCGTAGAGCCGGGCGAGCCGCTTGCCGTGCTCGGTGACCTCGTCACCGCGCAGGTAGTCCAGCTCGGTGAGCAGCGCGACGATCCGGTCGAAGGTACGGGCGATGGTGTTCGTCCGGCCCTCGATCCGGCGCTCCAGCTGCGAGGTGTCGCGCTGCAGCCGGTGGTAGCGCTCGGCCCAACGGGCGTGGTCCTCGCGGTCGTTGCACCCGTGGCAGGGGTGCGCGCGGATCGCCGTGCGGAGCCGGGCGATCTCCCGGTCGTCGGCCGCCTCGGCGCGCTTCTTGCGGTGCCGGTCCGGGACGATGTGCCCGGCCTTGGTGCGCAGCGCGGACGCCAGGTCACGACGGGACTGCGGCGAGCGCGCGTTGAACGACTTGGGGATCCGCATGCGGTCCAGGGCCTCGACCGGCACGGGGAAGTCCATCGAGGCGAGCCGCTTGACCTGACGCTCGGCGGTGAGGACCAACGGGCGCGGGCCGTCGTGCTGTTCGAAGCCCCGGTGGCCGTTCGACCGGCCCGCGGGCAGTCCGGGGTCGAGGACCAGCGCGAGCCCGGCGTATTTCCCCGTCGGCACGTGGATCACGTCGCCCGGCTTCAGCTTCTCCAGGGCGACGGCGGCCTCCGCGCGGCGCAGGGAGACACCCTGCCGGGCCAGCTCGCTCTCACGGTCCTTGAGCTGGCGGCGCAGCGCCATGTACTCGTCGAAGTCCCCGAGGTGGCAGGTCATGGACTCCTTGTAGCCCTCGAGACCCTCCTCGTTGCGCTGCACCTGCCGGGAGATCCCGACGACCGACTTGTCGGCCTGGAACTGCGCGAAGGACGTCTCCAGCAGCTCGCGCGAGCGGTGCCGCCCGAACTGCTCCACCAGGTTCACCGCCATGTTGTACGACGGCTTGAAGCTGGAGCGCAGCGGATACGTGCGGGTGCCCGCGAGGCCGGCGAGGTGCTCGGGACTGAACCCGCGCTGCCACAGCACGACCGCGTGGCCCTCGACGTCGATGCCCCGGCGTCCGGCGCGGCCGGTGAGCTGCGTGTACTCGCCGGGGGTGATGTCGGCGTGCTGCTCGCCGTTCCACTTGACGAGCTTCTCCAGCACGACCGAGCGGGCGGGCATGTTGATGCCGAGCGCGAGGGTCTCCGTCGCGAAGACGGCCTTCACCAGGCCGCGGACGAAGAGTTCCTCGACGACCTCCTTGAAGGTGGGGAGCATGCCCGCGTGGTGGGCGGCGATGCCGCGCTCCAGGCCCTCCAGCCATTCGTAGTAGCCGAGGACGTGGAGGTCCTCGTCCGGGATGGAGGCGGTGCGCTCCTCGACGATCTCACGGACCCGTGCCCGCGCCGCGTCGTCGTTCAGCCGAAGGCCCGCGTGCAGGCACTGCTGGACGGCGGCCTCGCAGGCCGCGCGGCTGAAGATGAAGGTGATGGCGGGGAGCAGGCCCTCGGAGTCGAGCCGCTCGATGACCTCGGGGCGGCCCGGGGTCCAGATCCGCGAGCGCTGTCGGCGCTCCCGCTCCCGGTCGGCCTCGCGCATCGCCCGGCCGCGCTTGCGGTCCTGGTACGACGGGCGGCTGGCCTCCATGCGCGCCATGCGCGTGAGGTCGGGGTTGACGGCCTTCTTCTGGCCCTCGCCCTCCTCGAAGAGGTCGTACATCCGGCGCCCGGCCAGCACGTGCTGGAACAGCGGGACGGGCCGGTGCTCGGAGACGATCACCTGGGTGTCGCCGCGGACGGTGTCCAGCCAGTCGCCGAACTCCTCCGCGTTCGACACGGTCGCCGAGAGCGACACCAAGGTCACCGACTCGGGGAGGTGGATGATCACTTCCTCCCAGACGGCGCCCCGGAAGCGGTCGGAGAGGTAGTGCACCTCGTCCATCACCACGTACCCGAGGCCGAGGAGGGTCTGCGATCCCGCGTACAGCATGTTCCGAAGGACCTCGGTGGTCATGACCACCACCGGTGCCTCGGAGTTGACGCTGTTGTCACCGGTGAGGAGGCCGACCTTGTCCGCGCCGTAGCGACGGCACAGGTCGGCGTACTTCTGGTTGGAGAGCGCCTTGATCGGCGTGGTGTAGAAGCACTTCTTGCCCTGCTGGAGGGCGAGGTGGACGGCGAACTCGCCGACGATCGTCTTGCCCGAGCCGGTGGGCGCCGCCACCAGCACCCCCTTGCCCGCCTCAAGCGCCTGGCAGGCCTCGATCTGGAAGGGGTCGAGACCGAAGTCGTACATCTCGCGGAAGGGTGCGAGTGCGGTGGCCTGCTCGACAGCGCGCCTGCGTGCTGCCGCGTACCGCTCGGCCGGTGAGAGGTCCTCTGTCATCGTGCTTTCGAGACTACCGGGAGCCACTGACATGGGGACGATCATTATCCGGATCGGATCCTGTGAAACCTCGGATCCCCGCAGCTCAGGGAAGTGCGACGCGCACGGCCCCGGGTATGCACTCCGCGGTCAGCGGCAGCGCGCCCAGCGGCTCGCCGTCCGCGTACCCGGTGACTCCCTGGGCGACGAGCTCGACGCGGGCGGCCCGGTGCACGGTGACCACGGGATGGTCGACGTGGGTGCCGCGGTAGACCTTCGGGAACACCGTGAGCAGCGTGGCACGGCCGCAGTTCCCGACCACGGTGACGTCGAACAGCCCGTCGCCGAGATCGGCGCCGGGGCAGATCCTCATGCCGCCGCCGTACGAGGATCCGTTGCCGACGGCCACGAGGGTCGCCTCGATCTCGCGGGTCTCGCCGCCGTCGAGGGTCAGGCGGTACGCGAAGGGACGGAAGGCCGCCAGTTCGGCGAGCATGGCGAGGTCGTACCTGAACCGCCCGACCGGCAGCCGCATGCGGTTGCCCCGGTCGTTGACCCGGGAGTCGAAGCCGGAGGCGAGGACGGTGCCGAACCAGGTGCCGTCGACGCGCCCGAGGTCGACGGCGCGCAGCCGGTCCTCCTTGAGCGCGTCGGCCGTCAGGCGCGCCGCGGCGGCCGGGGCGTTGAGCGGCAGGCCCAGGGCGCGCGCGAAGTCGTTCCCGGTGCCGACGGGGACCAGACCGAACGGCGTGCCGGTGCCGGCCACGGCCTGGAGCGCGAGGTTCGCCATGCCGTCCCCGCCGACGGCCACCAGCGCCCCGGTCCCGTCCGCGACGGCGGCCCGCGCACGGGCGAGGCCGTCCGCGGCGTCCTCGCCCCGCAGGATCCGTACGGAGAACCCGGCGGCCCGGAACGCGGAAGCGGCCGGCTGCGCCGCGTGGGCGCCCCGGCCGCGGCCCGCGGTGGGGTTGACGAAGAGGGTGATCTCGCTGGTCACAGGCTGACCCTACGAGGTCCGGACCTCCGTCAGGTCACGTCGTCATAACCGTTGACCCGCTCGGAGGTCGCCTGCTCGGGCAGGGCCCGGCTCGCCGAGACGGGCTCGATCGCGCCGACGTCCTCGGGCGTGAGGTCCAGCTCGGACGCCTCGTCGTCGGCCGGTCCCGCCTCGTCGCGCCGACGCTTGCGCCGGTCGTTGAACAGCGAGAAGGCGACCGCGCCGAAGTACAGGATCCAGATCGGTCCGGCCAGCGCCAGCATGGTCAGCGGGTCGGTACTGGGGGTGGCGACGGCGGCGAAGACCGTGATGCCCATGATCATGCCGCGCCACCAGCCGAGCATGCGCCGACCGGTGAGGATCCCCGTGAGGTTGAGCATCACCAGGAGCAGCGGCAGCTCGAAGGAAAGGCCGAACACGACCACCATGCGCGTGACGAGGTCGAGCAGGTCGTCGAGCGGCAGGAGGTTGTCGACGCCCTGCGGAGTGAACTCCATCAGGACCTTCGCCGTGGTGGGGAGCACCTTGTAGGCGAAGAAGGCACCGCCGAGGAACAGCGGCACGCCGGTTCCGACGAACGCGTACGCGTACTTCTTCTCGTTCTTGTGCAGGCCGGGCGCGACGAACGCCCAGAGCTGGTACAGCCAGACCGGGGAGGCGAGCACGACGCCCGCCATCAGGGAGACCTTCAGCGCCAGGGTGAACGGTGCGAGCAGGCCGTTGATGGTGATCTGCGCGCACTGGTGGTTCTTGGGCTGCTTCGCCAGCTCCGCGAACGTCTCCGGGCATCCGACGGAGTCCAGGACCGGCTTGGTGAAGAAGTTGATGATGTCGTTGTAGTAGAAGGCGGCGACGATCGTCACGAGGACGATGGCCAGCATCGCCTTCGCGAGCCGGTTGCGGAGCTCGCGAAGGTGGTCCGCGAGGGGCATGCGCCCCTCGGGATCCTTCTCCATGTTGCGGGCAGGCTTGGGCAACCCACATCCTCATCTCATGCGGCGAGCCGGACGTCGCCGGCCCTGCGTCAGCGCTTGGTCGTGTCCGTCGGTTCGCTGACCGGCCGCGAGCTGGTCACGTCGCCGGGGGCGGCCTGGATGGTGCGCTGCGCCGGGGGCTGCTCGTCGGTGTTCGGCGGGCCGGCCGGGGCGGGGTTGCTGCCCTCGTCCTTCATCGCCTTCGCCTCGCTCTTGAGGATGCGGGCGGACTTGCCGAGCGACCGCGCCATGTCCGGAAGCTTCTTCGCGCCGAACAGCAGGATGATGACGACGAGGATGAGAATGATCTCGGGAGCGCCGAGCCTTCCGAACATAAGTCTTTACCTTCTCACCGAGGCTGCATGGTCGGGGTGCTGTCCGAACGGTCGGACTTGTGTCCGATCGTCGTGGTGACAGCGATCGTAACGCTCAGGGGTGAACGCGGGGCAATCCCTGTGCGTACTCCCAGTTCGCGGTCCGCGCCTCGTTATCCGGACCCGCGACCTTGAGCGTACCTGGCCGCAGCATGAAGTTGACAGGGCGAAGTGACTCATTGCGCAACCATGGAACGACTCATACCGCATCCATGGAGCGCGCGGCCCCCTCCGCGGCCTGTTCCAGGTCAGCGGCGGCGCGGTCGATGCGGCGCGCCGCCTCGGTGACCTGCTTCCCGAGACGCTCCGCTTCCAGGAAGACACGGACGGCGAGCACGCCGAGCACGGTGATGCCCAGGAAGCCCACAGCGATGGCAAACATCGGCCAGAACATGACGACGACCCTAGAGGGTGGAGTGCAGCCGCAGGGTGCGCACCCCACCGCCGGTGAGCAGCTCGACGATCCGCTCCCCCGCCGGCTTGCGCACGGCGGAGCCGCACTCGGGACAGGTGAACGAGTAGAACGTGGTCCGGCTGCTGGCGCCGATGGCCAGCCGCAGGGCGCCCGGGGTGAGCTCGAAGCCGGCACGGCAGTCGGGACAGGCGGCCTTGAACATCACGTCGACCGCCCTCCTCATCCCGGCGAACGCGGTCCCGACCGACATCTCGGCGGCGCCCGGGAGGGACCCGGCCCGGCGCACGGCACCCGTTCGCTCCGAGGTGCCCGGCCCGCCCGGCGCGTCCGACCTCGACAACGTGCTCAAAGCGCCCGCTCCCGCCTCTCGTACGGTTCGTACTGTGCCCCCGTGGGCCCGTCCGGCACGTCGTAGGCGGCGAGCGCCTCGCGGGCCGCGCCGCGGGCGCTGTCCGCGAGGTCCTGCGGTGCGACGATCCGGCCGTCACCGCCGAGCCGCAGGGCGAGGCGCCGCAGCGACGTCGGGTCGGGGGTCCGCAGAGTGATACGCAATCCGCCGTCGGGCAGTTCAACGGCGCTGTCGTGCGGGTAGTACTCGGCGACCCAGCGCCCGGCGGGACCGACCTCGACGACCACCTCGGGGTCCTCGGCGGCGGGCTGCACCAGTCCTTCGGAGAGGTCGCGCAGTTCGATCTCGGGCGGGGCGGAGGGCTCGTCGAGGATGCGGATCTCGGCGACCCGGTCGAGCCGGAAGGTGCGGCGCGCCTCGGAGCGGCGGCACCAGGCCTCGACGTACGTGTGGCCGACGGTGACCAGGCGGATCGGGTCGATCTCGCGCTCGCTCAGCTCGTCCCGCGACGGCGAGTAGTAGCGGATCCAGAGCCGGCGCCGCTCGGCGATGGCCCGGTCCACGTCGGCGAAGACACCGCCCTCGGACTCGAAGGTCACCGACAGCCGGGCGCTGGCGCCGGCGGCCTCGCCCGAGGCCGCCTCGACCTTGGCGGTGGCGCGCAGCAGTGCCTGCCGGTCGCCCTCGCGCAGGCCGGGCAGGGTGGAGACGGCGCGGGCGGCCACCAGGAGCGCGGTCGCCTCGTCGGCGGCGATCCGCAGCGGTTCGGCCACGTCGTCGGGGTTGTGCCACCAGATCCGGTCGCCGTCGGTGTCGATGTCGAGCAGGTCGCCGCCGCGGAAGCTGGTACCGCACAGCGGCAGCACGTCGAGGTCGGAGATCAGCTCGTCCTCGGTGATCCCGAAGGCCCGGGCGACGTCGCCGACGCGGGCGCCGGGGCGCTCACGCAGATACGTCACCAGGGAGAGCATGCGCCGGGTCTGGTCGATCGCGTTCGTGGGCCTGGCCGGTTTTCCTGCCACTTTCCTACGTTCCCCCTCAGCCCTTGGCCACGGCGCGCAGCCGGTCGACCACTTCGGCCCGCAGTTCGGCGGGCTCCAGGACCACCACGTCCGGCCCGAACTCGACGAGCCAGGCGTCCAGCCCGTGCCCGTACGGAATCTCCAACTCGTCCCAGCCCTCTCCCAGTTCCCGGACGGAGACGGCCTTGGCGCGCAGCGGGTAGCCCGAGCCGGAGCGCAGCCGGATCAGCGCGGAGCGGTCGGCGATCTCCCCGGCCCAGCCGGCGACGGTCTCGCGCACGGTGACCACGTCGGGCACCTCGGCGGTGTACCGGCCGGCCCGCGCGCGGACCTTGCCCGTGATCCGGGAGAGCCTGAAGACCCGCTCGGCGCCGCGGTCGCGGTCCCAGCCCGCGAGGTACCAGTGGCCGCGCCAGCACTCCAGGGCCCACGGCTCGACGTGCCGGGTCTCCGGGTGCGCGGCGGTGGCCTTGCGGTAGTCGAAGACGACCGGGCGACGGTCGCGGCAGGCCAGCATGAGGGGTTCGAAGGCCGCTTCGTGGACGGGGATGTGCGGTTCCAGCGCGCCGAACGAGCCGTAGGGGTCGACGTCCTCGGGCAGTCCGGCGGCGCGCAGCTTCTGGAGGGCCCCGCTCGCCGCCCCGGCCAGCCGGGCCTGCTGCCACACCTTGGCGGCGAGGCCCAGGGCGGCGGCCTCCTCGGCGTCGAGGGTGATCGGCGGCAGGCGGTTGCTGTCGCGACGGGCGAGGTAGCCGACCTCACCGTCGAGGTTCTCGACGGTCTCGATGACCAGACCGAGTTCGCGCAGGTCGTCCTTGTCGCGCTCGAACATCCGGTTGAAGGAGTCGTCCGATCCGGCTTCCAGGTAGGCCTCGATGGACTCGCGGAGTTCGCGCTTGCTGAGCGGTCGCCGCGTCCCGAGCAGACACAGCGCGAGGTTCATCAGCCGCTCGGCCTTGGCAATGGCCATCGACGCCCTTCCCTATGGTGCTTCCGACCGATGACCGTACCGCTCCGACGTGTCCGGACAAAAGCCGAGGGCCCATGCCCGGACAGGCATGGGCCCCGGATGATCGGGTCCGGTCCGCTGTGATCAGACTCCGAGCAGGTCGACCACGAAGATCAGCGTCTCACCGGGCTGGATCAACGGGGTCGGGCTCTGGTTGCCGTAGGCGAGGTGGGCGGGGATGGTCAGCTGGCGACGGCCGCCGACCTTCATGCCCTGCACACCCTGGTCCCAGCCCTTGATGACGCGGCCGCCACCGAGCGGGAAGCGGAACGGAGAGTTCCGGTTCCAGCTGGCGTCGAACTCCTCGCCCGTGCTGAAGGCCACGCCGACGTAGTGCACCGTGACGGTCTGTCCCGCCTCGGCCACCTCGCCGTCGCCCTCCCAGATGTCCTTGATCTCGAGGTCCGCCGGGGGCTCGCCACCCGGGAAGTCGATCTCGGGCTTCTCGATGCTCACGTCTTTGCTCCTGCTTGTCTACGTAAAGGCGACGCTGACAGTCTTACATCCCCGAGGTCACATCTTCGCCAGGATGTCGACCGAGAAGACGAGGGTGGAGTCCTTCTTGATGCCGCTGCCGGCCGGCGGCTTGTCCCCGTAGCCCAGCTTCGGCGGGATGACGATGAGGACGCGGCTGCCGACCTTCTTGCCGGTGAGGCCCTGCGCCCAGCCCTTGACGACCTGCTGGAGCGAGAACGACGTCAACTGTCCCCGGCTGTAGGTGGAGTCGAACTCCTTGCCGCCGTCCCACAGCACGCCCTTGTACTGCACGAGGACGCTGCTGTCGGCCGCGACCGTCTCGCCGTCGCCCTCGATCACGTACTCCGCGACGAGCTTGGTGGGCGCGTCCGTCTTCGGGACGTCGATGGAGGGGGCCTTGCCGTCGGTGTTGGTCCCGACCTTGGGCAGCGCGGCGTCGCTCTGCGGGACGTCCTTGCCCTTGGCGGAGCTCTTCGAGTTGAACGTGTTCTCGATGTCGACGACGAACACCAGCGTGTCGGTGCCCTTGATGCCCGCCTGCGCATTGCCCTGCGTGCCGTAGCCCCAGGTCGGCGGGACGGACATCTCGACGCGGCTGCCGGCCTTCTTGCCCACCAGGCCGTAGCGCCAGCCGTCGATGATGCCGCCCTGCGCCAGCTGGATGACCAGCGGCGTCTTGCGGTCGTAGGAGTTGTCGAAGACCTTCGCCGTGGACCACACCTGGCCGAGGTAGTTGGCCTGGATGTAGTCGTTCTCCGCGACCGTCTTCCCGCCACCCGCGATGACCGTCTTGACCGCGAGGTCCTTCGAGGGGTCCCCGGACCCCTTCGCGACGGTCGGCTTCTCCCCGAACTTCGTACCGGCCGTGATCGCCGGCAGCGGTCCGTCGACGATCTTCGGCGGGGGCGGGGCCGACGCGGAGGCCGAAGGTGACGGACTGCTGCTGGACTTGGCCGTGTCGGACTTGTCGTCGTCACCGCATCCGGCGAGTGTGACCAGTCCGGCGGGAACGGCGATGAGGAGTGAGCGTCGGCGCACGGTGGGGGCCTCGTATCGGTCGATCTTGGTTGATGGCGTGCGCGCAACTCTACGACGTGAGAAGGGCGCCGTACGGAAAACGTACGGCGCCCCGCGTTGCGTTCCGCGTCCCTCGCGGAACACCCGGCTCACATTCCGGCGATGAGCTTCTCCACCCGGTCGTCCACGGATCGGAAGGGGTCCTTGCACAACACGGTGCGCTGTGCCTGGTCGTTGAGCTTCAGATGGACCCAGTCGACGGTGAAGTCCCGTCGCTGTTCCTGGGCCCGGCGGATGAAGTCACCGCGCAACCGCGCGCGAGTGGTCTGCGGCGGCACCGACTTGCCTTCGAAGATCTTCAAGTCGTTGCAGATCCGCGCGGCTTGCCCCTTCCTCTCCAGCAGGTAGTAGAGGCCACGACGGCGGTGGATGTCGTGGTAGGCGAGGTCTATCTGCGCGACCCGCGGGTGGGACATGGTCATGTTGTGCTTGGCCCGGTACCGCTCGATGAGCTGGTACTTCATGACCCAGTCGATCTCGGTGCCGATCCGGTCGAGGTCCTCGGCCTCGATCGAGTCGAGCACCCGGCCCCACAGTTCGAGGACCTGTTCGACGGTGCCGGTGCGAATGCCGCGGCGGTCGACGAAGTCCACGGCCTTCTCGTAGTACTCGCGCTGCACCTCGAGCGCGGAGGCCTCGCGGCCGCTGGCGAGCCGCACCTTGCGGCGGCCGGTGATGTCGTGGCTCACCTCACGGATCGCCCGAATGGGGTTCTCCAGGGTGAGGTCGCGCATGACGGTGCCCGCCTCGATCATGCGCAGCACGAGGTCGGTGGCACCGACCTTGAGGAGCATGGTCGTCTCGGACATGTTCGAGTCGCCGACGATGACGTGCAGCCGGCGGTAGCGCTCGGCGTCCGCGTGCGGCTCGTCGCGGGTGTTGATGATGGGCCGGGAGCGGGTCGTCGCGGAGCTGACGCCCTCCCAGATGTGCTCGGCCCGCTGACTGACGCAGTAGACGGCGCCCCGCGGTGTCTGCAGCACCTTGCCGGCACCGCACAGCAACTGCCTCGTCACGAGGAACGGGATGAGGATGTCCGCGAGCCGGGAGAACTCCCCGTGCCGGGCCACCAGATAGTTCTCGTGACAACCATAGGAGTTGCCCGCCGAGTCGGTGTTGTTCTTGAACAGGTAGACGTCGCCCGCGATTCCTTCCTCGTGCAGGCGTCGTTCGGCGTCCACCAGGAGTCCTTCGAGAATGCGCTCGCCGGCCTTGTCGTGGGTGACGAGTTCCGTCACGTTGTCACATTCCGGTGTTGCGTATTCCGGATGTGATCCCACGTCGAGATAGAGGCGGGCGCCGTTCCGCAGAAAGACATTGCTGCTGCGGCCCCATGACACGACACGGCGGAAGAGGTACCGCGCCACCTCGTCGGGAGACAGGCGCCGCTGTCCCCTGAACGTACACGTGACGCCGTACTCGTTCTCCAGCCCGAAAATGCGGCGGTCCATGACTGAACATTACGCCCGATCCCCTGAGCTGAAACGGGGTTCGACGGCACGGTTTGGATCATTTTCCGATGAGACCGCAACAACCGCGCCCCTGCCGGTAGCTGCGAGGACCCGCCCCGTGGCCAGCAGAACCACCAGCGCGGCGGCACCCGCGGCCCCCGGGACGGCGAAACCACGGGCCGCCCCGCCCCACTCCACCACGGGCCCCGCGAGGCCCGTCCCGACCGACGCGCCCACGGTGAACGTCGTCACGAGCCAGGAGAACGCCTCCGTGACCGTACCCACCGGGGCGTGCCGGTCCACCAGCACGAAGGCGCACGCGATGCACGGCGCCAGGAACACACCGGCGAGCGTGGCGAGGGCGGTCATCGCGACCGGACCGGGCGCGAGCGTCAGCGGGAGGTAACACAGCGCCAGAAGGGCCACCAGCACCCGCAGTCGCCGCTCCGGCGCCCCCGCCCACTGCCGCGCCCCGTAGACCACTCCCCCGAGCAGCGCGCCCAGCCCGATGCCCGCCATGAGCCAGCCGTACACGGCGTCCCCGCCGTGGTCGTCGGCGTAGGACACCGCGGCGACGGTGATCGAGCCGAGCGCGATCCCGACGAACAGGAACGCGCCGAGCAGGGCCAGCAGCCCCGGGGAACGCAACGCGCCGAGCCAGTGCGCCTCACGCGGAGCCGAGCGCCACGCGCGCGAGGGCGGCGAGATCACCACCGAGAGGGCGCCCAGGACGCCGATCACACCGAGGATCAGGAGCGCGGCCCGCGGGGACCAGAGCGCCGCGCACAGCGTCACGAGCAACGGCCCGACGGTGAACATGACTTCCTGGGCCACCGCGTCCATCGCGTACGCGGTGTGCACCTGCTCCTCCTTGCGGAGCACGGAGGGCCACAGCGCCCGCAGGCCGCCCTCCAGCGGCGGCGTGAACAGGCCCGCCACGGCCATCGCGGCGCAGCCGAGCAGTACCGGATCCGACCCGAGGAAGGCGAAGGCGGCCATCCCGAGGGCCGAGACGAGCGCGGCGGGCAGTTGCACGCGGGGCTGTCCGTAGAGGTCCACGAGCCGTCCGAGCAGCGGCTGCCCCACCGCGTTGGCCACCCCGTACACGGCGGCGAGCGCGCCGGCCAGGCTGTACGTGCCGCCCTCGGCCCGCACGAACAGCACGACGGCGATGGCCGCGGTGGCGTTCGGCAGCCGCCCCACGAGCGTGCCGACGAGGAGCCGGGCGGCATGCCTCGCCCTGAGGATCTCCAGGTATCCCGCGGCCATGTCGAGCCCTTCTCGTAGCGCGTGACGTCTCAAGTTTTACGTATAACGTCGTCTTTCATACGTACCATGTGCGCAGTCCGGGAGTCCAGACGAAGGAGCAGGCCGACGGTGGCACGAGGTAGTACGCGCCCCACGAGCAGGGACGTCGCCCAGGCCGCCGGGGTCTCCCAGGCCGCCGTCTCGCTGGTGCTCGGCGACAAATGGCGCGGCCGCGTCTCCGAGACGACCGCCGAACGGGTTCGAGAGGCGGCCCAGGAGCTCGGCTACCGGCCCAACCTGGCCGCCCGCAACCTCCGCCTCGGCCGCACCCGCACCGTCCTCCTGGTCGTCCCGGCACTCACCACGGAGTTCTTCGCCGGCGTCTACACCGGCGCGGCCCGGGTGGCCGCCGAACACGGCTTCGGCGTCGTCCTGTACCCCTCCCCCGAGGGCATCGGACCCGCCCGCGACCCCTTCGGCTCCGCCCAGGCCGCCCTGGACGGCGTCATCGCCTCCTCGATGGCCGCCGACGCCCTCACCGCCATCCGCGGCGACCAGCTCCCCCTCGTGATGCTCGACAGCGACCCGCACGGCAGCCAGGGCGCCGCCACCGTCAACCTCGACATCAAGGACGGCGTACGCCAGGTCACCGACCACCTCCTCGCGCTGGGCCACCGGCGCTTCCTGCACCTCGCCGCCGACATCCCCTCCTGGACCTTCGAGGTCCGCGCCCGCGCACTCGCCGCCCGACTCGCCGACGCCCCCGGGACCGATCTGCGCACCGCCCGCGCCCCCATCTCCTTCGAGGACGCCCTGGCCGCCGCGCACGCCGCCCTCTCCGACCCCGCCGGACCGCGCCCCACCGCCGTCATCTGCGACGACGACAAACTGGCGGCGGGCGTCTACAAGGCGGCCCGGCGCCTCGGCCTGCGCATCCCGGACGACATCTCCATCACCGGCCTCGACGACCTCGCCCTGGCCCAGGCGCTCGACCCCGAACTCACGACCGTGCGCCTGGACGCCGAACTCTTCGGCGAACAGGGGATGAAGGCCCTCCTGGCCGTCCTGGACGGCCGCACACCCCCCGAGGAGGACATCCCGGTCCACCTCGTCGTACGGGGCTCCACGGCCCCGCCACGCCCCGCCCCGGCACAGACCAGGCTGTGACGGCGGACCGCGCCGACACGGAAGGGGCCGCCCCGGCGTACACCGGAACGACCCCTCGCCTCAGGCCCCTGCCGGGACCTCACTCCTCGTCGTCGGCGTCCTCCGCCTCGGTCGCGGTCTCCGCTCCCCCGGCCTCCAGGAGCCGGGCCAGCTGACGCCCCACGATCCGCTTGAACTTGCGCTTCTGCGGACGCGTACGGTCCAGCACCGCGACCTCCAGACGCTCCGCGGGGATCTCCCGCTCCCCGCCGTTGGCCTCGCGGGACAGCGAGCGGACGGCCAGCTTCAGCGCCTCCGCCAGCGACATGCCCTCACGGTGCTCGGTGTCCAGATAGGTGCTGATCTGCTCGGAACTGCCACCGACGGCGACCGAACCGTGCTCGTCCACGATCGAACCGTCGTGCGGCAGCCGGTAGATCTGGTCGCCCTCGGGCGTGTCACCGACCTCGGCGACCACCAGCTCCACCTCGTACGGCTTCTCCGCCGCCGACGAGAAGATCGTGCCCAGCGTCTGGGCGTACACGTTGGCGAGACCTCGGGCGGTCAC
This sequence comes from Streptomyces sp. M41(2017), assembly GCF_002078175.1. Taxonomy (GTDB): domain Bacteria; phylum Actinomycetota; class Actinomycetes; order Streptomycetales; family Streptomycetaceae; genus Streptomyces. The sequence goes on from NZ_MWFK01000002.1 coordinate 1,920,966, forward strand.
GTCGTCGCGGTCGTACGTGTAGCCCCGCAGGTCGGCGTAGCGCACGCCACCGATCCGGAGGTTCTCGTACTCGTTGTACTTGCCGGCGGCCGCGAAGCCGATCCGGTCGTAGATCTCGCTGAACTTGTGCAGCGCGCGGGACGGGTTCTCCCCGACGAACACGATGCCGTCGGCGTACTGCAGCACGACCAGGCTCCGGCCGCGGGCGATGCCCTTGCGGGCATACTCCGCCCGGTCCGCCATGGCCTGCTGGGGTGAGACATAGAACGGAGTCGACACCGGCTACCCGTCCCTTTCTGTCGAGGTCACTGGATCACAGGGCTGAAGAAGCCGGGCTCAGAGCAGCGCGGCGCGCGGACCGTCGGGCTGCTCCAGACGTCGCTCCAGAATCGCGCGGGCGATCTCGGAGGACTCATCGTCCGTGAGCCGGCGGAAGCCGTCCTCGGTGATCACGGTGACGATCGGGTAGATCCTGCGGGCCACGTCGGGACCACCGGTCGCCGAGTCGTCGTCGGCGGCGTCGTACAGGGCCTGGACGACCAGCGTCGTGGCCTGATCCTCCGTCATACCCTTGGCGTAGAGCTTCTTCATGGCGCCGCGCGCGAAGATCGAGCCGGAGCCCGTGGCCGCGTACCCGTGCTCCTCGGAGCGACCGCCGGTGACGTCGTACGAGAAGATGCGGCCCCTCTCGCGGTCCACGTCGTAGCCCGCGAAGAGAGGAACCACCGCGAGTCCCTGCATGGCCATGCCGAGGTTCGAACGGATCATCGTGGACAGGCGGTTCGCCTTGCCCTCCAGGGAGAGCTGCGCGCCCTCCACCTTCTCGAAGTGCTCCAGCTCCAGCTGGAACAGCTTCACCATCTCCACGGCCAGACCCGCCGTACCGGCGATGCCCACCGCCGAGTACTCGTCGGCCGGGAAGACCTTCTCGATGTCGCGCTGCGCGATGACATTGCCCATCGTGGCCCGCCGGTCACCGGCGAGGACGACACCGCCCGCGAACGTGACGGCGACGATGGTCGTCCCGTGCGGCGCCTCGATCACGCCCTGGACGGGCGGCAACTGGCGCTTGCCGGGGAGCATCTCCGGCTGCTGCTCGGAGAGGAAGTCCATGAAGGACGACGACCCGGGCGTCAGGAAGGCAGCCGGTAGACGCCCGGTGCTACGAGTGTTGGCTTCCACGCGTTTCCTTCCAGGTATGTCGCAGCCCGCCTGATGACATCGGGCCGATCCTTGAACTGCCCCAGTGCGGCGTTGCAGCTGAAGCACAGTACGCCTCGGACCCTACCCGTCTCATGGCAGTGATCCACATGCTCGGCGGGGGCAGTGAGGCAGATGCAACAGATTCCCCGTTGCTCCGCGACCATCGCATCCAACTCGGCCGGTGAGAGGCCGTACTTGCGTCGGAAATAGCTGATGCGATTCCGCTCCGCCCGACACTCGCGGCAGTAACTCGCCCAGCCGTCCGACGACGACTTGTTGCGCTCCCACTCGGAGTGCGGTCTCACGACGTGGCACCGCGGGCAGCGCTTGTGACCTCTCGGTACGGGCACTTTTACCCGCACGGTCCGCCCTTTGGCCTCCTGACGCTGTCGGTAGTACTCCGCGGAGCATTCTCGGCAGTACGCCTGAAGGCCATCAGGCCTCGACGTGTGACGGGCAAAGGCTGCCCGCGGCTTGTTCTGCTTGCACCGCGAGCAGCCCCGCATTTCCGCCTCGGCGGTCATACTCGACTCGAACCTACGATTCGAAGGAAAAGGCGGCTTACTGCCCGCCCTTCTGAACGAAGGACCTCACGAAATCCTCGGCATTCTCTTCGAGGACATCGTCGATCTCATCCAGAACCGAGTCGACGTCGTCGCTCAGCTTCTCCTGGCGTTCCTTGAGGTCGTCGGTCGCCTGCGCGTCCTGCGCCTGCTCCTCGACCTCCTCGGTGGAATGCGTCGCCTTCTGCTGTCCGCCGCCGGTGTCCTTGGTCGCCATAACCCTCACCCCGCTCGGTTCGACGTTCTTGATCAGACCCTACAAGCAGGGTCCGACATCGGCCCCGCAGTTTCACCAACGTACGGGGGCCATCTCGATGATTCCCGTCCGCCACGTGTTCCACCCTGTCGCGCCCGCCCGTCCTGTGCCGGCCGGGCGGGGGCTCAATTGCCCGAAAGGACCTTGACCAGGTCTTCCGCCGTGCGACAGCGGTCCAGGAGCTCCTTGACGTGATTACGCGTTCCGCGAAGCGGCTCCAGGGTTGGGACGCGCTGGAGCGAGTCCCGGCCCGGCAGATCGAAGATCACCGAGTCCCAGGAGGCCGCCGCGACGTCGTCCGCGTACTGCTCCAGGCAGCGGCCGCGGAAGTACGCGCGTGTGTCCTCCGGCGGCTTCGTACGGGCCCGCTCGACCTCGTTCTCGTCCAGCAGGCGCTTGATCCGGCCGCGGGCCGCGAGGCGGTTGTAGAGGCCCTTGTCGGCCCGTACGTCGGCGTACTGGAGGTCCAGGAGGTGCAGCTTGGCGGCGTCCCAGTCGAGGTCGTCGCGGCGGCGGTAGCCCTCCATGAGCTCCTTCTTCGCGACCCAGTCGAGCTCTCCGGAGAGGCTCATCGGGTCGTTCTCCAGACGGTTCAGGGTGTCCTCCCAGCGCAGCAGGACGTCCTTGGTCTGTTCGTCGGCGTCCGCGCCGTAGCGTTCCTCGACGTACTTGCGGGACAGCTCGAAGTACTCCATCTGGAGCTGGACCGCGGTGAGTGTGCGTCCGCTGCGGAGCGTGACGAGGTGCTTGAGGGTCGGGTCGTGGGAGACCTGGTGGAGCGTGCGGACCGGCTGGTCGACGGCCAGGTCGACGGCGATGAAGCCGTCCTCGATCATCGAGAGGACGAGGGCCGTGGTGCCGAGCTTGAGGTACGTCGAGATCTCGGAGAGGTTGGCGTCCCCGATGATCACGTGCAGGCGGCGGTACTTCTCGGCGTCGGCGTGCGGCTCGTCGCGGGTGTTGATGATGGGGCGCTTGAGCGTGGTCTCCAGGCCCACCTCGACCTCGAAGTAGTCGGCACGCTGGCTGAGCTGGAAGCCGTGCTCGTGCCCGTCCTGGCCGATGCCGACGCGGCCCGCTCCGGTGACGACCTGGCGGGAGACGAAGAACGGCGTCAGGTGGCGCACGATGTCCGAGAAGGGGGTCTCCCGCTTCATCAGGTAGTTCTCGTGCGTGCCGTAGGAGGCGCCCTTGTTGTCGGTGTTGTTCTTGTACAGATGGATGGGCTGGGCTCCGGGGAGCTGGGCCGCGCGCTCGGCCGCCTCGGCCATGATGCGCTCGCCGGCCTTGTCCCACAGGACCGCGTCCCGCGGGTTGGTGACCTCGGGGGCGCTGTATTCGGGGTGTGCGTGGTCGACGTAGAGCCGTGCTCCGTTGGTGAGGATGACATTGGCCAGGCCGATGTCCTCGTCGGTGAGCTGGGTGGAGTCGGCGGTCTCCCGGGCGAGGTCGAAGCCTCGCGCGTCCCGCAGCGGGTTCTCCTCCTCGAAATCCCAGCGGGCGCGGCGCGCCCGGTGCATCGCCGCCGCGTAGGCGTTGACGATCTGGGACGAGGTGAGCATGGCATTGGCGTTGGGGTGACCGGGGACGGAGATTCCGTACTCCGTCTCGATGCCCATTACTCGCCGTACGGTCATGCGGCCCTCCTTGCCCGGCGGCGCCCTCGGTCGGGGGCGCTGCTCAAGTACCGCTGGCGCTCCGGTGCGTGTGCGGTGCCCGTCCCCGCACTGCGCGATTCGGCGGTACGAAAGAGCCTAGAACGCCTTTGCGGTGGTGGGGAGATCATTTGCGTCATTGCTGTACTCCGGCCGTGGCCCGAAAAGCAGTCGGCTGCGGGTACCCGCGTCGGGCACCCGCAGCCGGCCTGCTTTTTACAGGTACTGGCCGGTGTTGGCCACGGTGTCGATGGAGCGTCCGGTGTCCGCGCCCTGCTTTCCGGTGATGAGCGTACGGATGTAGACGATCCGTTCACCCTTCTTTCCGGAGATCCTGGCCCAGTCGTCCGGGTTGGTGGTGTTCGGCAGGTCCTCGTTCTCCTTGAACTCGTCCACGCAGGCCTGGAGGAGATGGGAGACGCGAAGGCCCTTCTGGCTGTGCTCCAAGAAGTCCTTGATGGCCATCTTCTTGGCGCGGCCGACGATGTTCTCGATCATTGCGCCGGAATTGAAGTCCTTGAAGTACAGGACTTCCTTGTCACCGTTGGCGTAGGTGACCTCCAGGAAGCGGTTCTCCTCCGATTCGGCGTACATCTGCTCCACGGCGGTCTGGATCATGCCGTGGACGGTGGCCGCCCTGTCGCCGCCGTGCTCTCCGACGTCCTCGGGGTGCAGGGGGAGACGCTCGGTGAGGTACTTCTGGAAGATGTCCTTCGCCGCTTCGGCGTCCGGACGCTCGATCTTGATCTTCACGTCGAGCCGGCCGGGCCGCAGGATGGCGGGGTCGATCATGTCCTCGCGGTTCGAGGCGCCGATGACCACGACGTTCTGCAGGCCCTCCACGCCGTCGATCTCGGCGAGCAGCTGCGGGACGATGGTGTTCTCCACGTCCGAGCTGACGCCGGATCCGCGGGTGCGGAAGAGGGATTCCATCTCGTCGAAGAAGACGATGACGGGTGTGCCCTCGCTGGCCTTCTCGCGTGCGCGCTGGAAGACGAGGCGGATCTGCCGCTCGGTCTCGCCGACGTACTTGTTCAGGAGCTCGGGGCCCTTGATGTTGAGGAAGAAGCTCTTGCCGGTGGCCTGTCCGGTCACTTCCGCGACCTTCTTGGCCAGCGAGTTGGCCACGGCCTTGGCGATGAGCGTCTTTCCGCATCCGGGGGGCCCGTACAGCAGGACGCCCTTGGGCGGCCGCAGTTCGTGCTCCTTGAAGAGGTCGGGGTAGAGGTACGGGAGCTCGACCGCGTCGCGGATCATCTCGATCTGGCCGCCCAGACCGCCGATCTGCTCGTAGCCGATGTCCGGGACCTCTTCGAGGACGAGCTCCTCGACCTCGCTCTTGGGAACGATTTCGTAGACATAGCCGGATCGGGGTTCCAGGAGGAGGGCGTCGCCGGGACGGATGGTGACGTCCAGGAGCGGCTCGGCGAGCCGCACCACCCGTTCCTCGTCGGTGTGCCCCACCACCAGGGCTCGCTCGCCGTCCTCGAGGATCTCCTTGAGGGTGACGATGTCGCCCACGCTCTCGTATTCCATGGCCTCGACCACGTTGAGAGCTTCGTTCAGCATCACTTCCTGGCCGCGCCGGAGCTCTGGGAGCTCCACGCTGGGGCTGACGTTCACCCGGAGCTTGCGGCCCCCGGTGAAGATGTCCGCCGTGCCGTCCTCGTTCGCCACGAGGAAGACACCGAAGCCTGCCGGAGGCTGCGCCAGCCGGTCGACCTCTTCCTTGAGGGCCACGATCTGGTCGCGGGCCTCACGGAGCGTGTTCGCCAGCCGTTCGTTCTGCGCGGACACGCCGGCCAGGTTGGTCTGCAGCTCGACGATCCGCTCTTCGAGAATCCTCGTGTGCCGCGGAGAGTCGGCGAGCTTGCGTCGCAGGACGGCGATCTCCTGCTCAAGGTAGGCAATCTGCCCGGCGGGGTCATCGGACCCTCTTCCCGGGCGGATGCCGCGGTTCATGTCGTCGTCGTGGGCTGCCACGGTCCTCACCTCCTCCAAGGGGAGCTGGACGCTTCCAGACCCTACCTGGGTGGGTGTCGATTGAAACCCCTAGATCACAAAGACTGTCGGGGTGTGTCCGATCTTCACCCTTGCGCTCTCCCTCACGCCAGGGGAATACCCACCGAACATGATTGGGAAGCGGGCGGAGGTAGGGTCGAAGTGTTCAACACCCGTCAGAGCTGGCCCGATTCCCCAATCTTCGGTTCGCTCGACGCAGAAAACGGCAGGAGAAATGACCGTGCAGCAGGAGGCCGGAACCGACGGCGAGGCGCTCGAGGTCTGGATCGACCAGGATCTGTGTACGGGCGACGGGATCTGTGCCCAGTACGCCCCCGAGGTCTTTGAGCTGGACATCGACGGCCTGGCCTATGTGAAGAGCGGTGACGACGAGCTGTTGCAGGCCGTGGGTGCCACAACGGCCGTACCGCTGACGCTTCTGCGTGACGTGGCGGACTCGGCGAAGGAATGTCCGGGCGACTGCATCCACGTCCGTAGGGTTTCGGACAAGGTCGAGGTGTACGGGCCCGACGCGGAGTGACGCGTGGGGCACCCCGTGTCACCGTTGTCCGCTTCCAGACACCCTCCGCCGCGGCGGGGGGTGTCTTTTCCGTGCGTGCCTGCCGGGCCCGGCGGAGGTGCCGGAGCCGGGTCCGGGCTCAGACGCTCCGGGCGCCCGAGGGGGTGGAGCGCACGAACGCGCCGTTCTTCCACTGCCACTTGGCTTCGTCCTTGACGTCCGGGCAGCAACTCGGGACGTCGGCGGAGGAGTAGCCGAGCAGGGTGGCGGTGACGGCTCCGTCGCGGACCGCGAAGTCCGTGACGCTGAGGCGGTCCTTGGGGTCGACCAGGGTCGCGACGACGCGGGGCTTCTTCGCGTCCTCACCCTGGGTGAGGACGTAGACGCCGCTGGGCGGGGTTCCGGAGCCGGCGTCGCAGCGGACGACGGCCACGGTCTCGGGGCGGCCGTCGCCGTCGAGGTCGCCCGAGGCCTTCTTCGTCACGAGTGCCTTGGCGGGCCCGCAGGTGATCGGGAACTCGACACCGGACGGGTCCGGGGCGGTGACGGGGGCCGCGGCCGCCTTCGCTCCGGTGGCGGGCTGGGCGGCTCGAGCGGGACCGGGCTGGAGGACGGAGGAGAACGCGACGACTCCGGCGATGGCGGTGGCCGTGGCGACCCACTGGAGGGGGCTGGTGTGCGTGTGTGCCAGTTCCGGGACGGCGGATTGCTGCACTAGGAGTGTCTCCCGTGAGGGGCTGTGCCGGTGGGGGTGGGGTGTCCCGCATGGTGCCACACGTCACAGCCCTGGGGAACGGCGGGGTCCGGACTTCTGAGCGAGTTCTCAGCCTGTCGGGGAAGGCGTCCCCTCGACGGTCGGGCGGCAGCCGGGGTGCGGGGGTGGACCACGGCGGACCGAGGGGCCGCGCCGGCCTCCAACGGCTCGTGGAGGGGGCCCGGGGCGCGCGGACCGGCCGGCCCGACGCTTCTAAGGCCGGCGCCCCTGACAAGGGTCGTGAAGAGGGCCGCCGATGGTGTCCTTGAGCGGGGTCAACGGAAAAGCACCGTGGCCGAGTTCCCCGGGACATTCGGGAACTCGGCCACGGCCGTGGTGCGTTGGGTGGCTCAGCGGCCGGAGCCGCCGTCGGCGTTCGGGCCGGTGTAGTCGTCGCCGTAGGCGCCCTTGGAGGGGCGTCGGCGGCGCATGGGCGGCTCGACGCCGTCCGCGAGGCGGCGGGCGGTGAGCAGGAAGCCGGTGTGGCCGATCATCCGGTGGTCCGGGCGGACGGCCAGGCCCTCGATGTGCCAGTTGCGGATCATCGATTCCCAGGCGGTCGGCTCGTTGAAGGAGCCGATCTCACGGATCGATTCGACGGTCCGCGCGAGCTGGGTGGTGGTCGCCACGTAGCAGCAGAGGATGCCGCCGGGGACGAGCGCCTTGGAGACGGCCTCCAGGCACTCCCAGGGGGCGAGCATGTCGAGGATGACGCGGTCCACGTCGGCGTCGCTCAGGTTGTCCTGGAGGTCGCCGACCGTGAGCTGCCAGGCGGGGTGCGGGCCCCCGAAGTAGCGCTCGACGTTCTGCTGGGCGATCTCGGCGAAGTCCTCGCGGCGCTCGTACGAGTGCAGCATGCCCTGGTCCCCGATGGCGCGCAGCAGGAAGCTGCTGAGCGAGCCGGAGCCGACTCCCGCTTCCACGACGCGGGCGCCGGGGAAGATGTCGGCGAAGGCCAGGATCTGCCCCGCGTCCTTGGGGTAGACCACGGCGGCGCCGCGGGGCATGGACAGGACGTAGTCGGGGAGCAGGGGGCGCAGCGCGAGGTAGGCGACGTTTCCGGTGGTGCGGACAACGCTGCCCTCGGGTGCGCCGATCAGCTCGTCGTGCGGGAAGGAACCCTTGTGGGTGTGGAAGTTCTTCCCGGCCTCGAGCGTGAACGTGTAGTGGCGGCCCTTGGGGTCGGTCAGCTGAACCTGGTCCCCGACCTTGAAGGGCCCGCGCCTGCGGGCGGCACCGGTCGGTTCGGACATGTGAACAGCCTACCGGTCCGGGGCGGGGCCGCCGACCACGGTGGAGGGTCAGGAGGGCCGGGCCATGGCCTTCACGAAGGCGCGCTCGACGTCGGCGGCGGACAGGACGCCGTAGATGTCGCCCGAGTCCTCCACCACCAGGTACTCGGTGGCGGGGGTGGCGCGCAGGACGTCGAGGAGCTCCTCGCCGGCGAGTTCGGCGGAGACGCGCATGCCGTCGGTGAGGTCCTGGGCGAGGCCGCTGACGGCGACCCAGGGGCGCCGGTGTTCGGGGACGCCGACGATGGCCGCTTCGCGGACCAGGGAGAGGGGTTCGCCGTCGGCGTCGACGACGACCAGGGCGCGGGCTCCGGCGTCGTTGGCGCGGCGCAGGGCCTCGGAGAGCGGGGTGCTGGTCTCGACGGGGACGGCGCGCCGGGTGAGGGAGCGGGCGCGCAGATCCGGGAGGTGTTCGCGGAGGCGGGCCATGCGCAGGCTGTTGCCGGCGCCGGTCCAGATGATCGCCGCGAGGATGGCGGCGAGCAGGGCGTCGGTGACGGTGTCCATGCCGCTGATGTCCTCGGGGGCGGCGCCGAGGACGGAGGACTGGGTGAGCAGGGGCAGTCCGATCAGGACGGACACGGCGAGGGCGCGGCCGACCCAGGCGGCGGCGACGGTTCCGCTCATCGGCCTGCCGGTGATCTTCCAGACGACGGCGCGGAGCATCCGGCCGCCGTCGAGGGGGAGGCCGGGCAGCAGGTTGAACGCGGCGACGATGAGGTTGGAGATCATCAGGCCTGCCAGCAGGACGCCGGGGACGGTGCCGGGCTCGACGGGGAGCATGGCGAGGTAGAAGACGCCGGACAGGACGAGGGAGAGCAGGGGGCCGACGAAGGCCAGCACGAACTCGCGGCCGGGGGTCTCGGCTTCCTTCTCGATCTCGGAGACGCCGCCGAAGAACTGGAGCTGGATGCGGCGCACCGGCAGTTTGAAGCGCAGGGCGGCGACGGTGTGGGCGAGTTCGTGGACGAGTACGGAGGCGTAGAAGGCGACCGCGAAGAACAGTGAGACCAGGTAGCGGGCGGCGCCGAGTTCGGGCAGGACGCGGTCGAGCTGCCCGCCGAACACCCAGGTGATCAGGGCGGCGACGAGGAACCAGCTGGGTGCGACGTACACGGGGACGCCGAACGGCCGTCCCATGAGAAGGCCGCCACCGGGCTCCTTGGGGCGGCGGGGCGGGCGACCGCCCTTGCCGCCACCGCTGTCGCCGCCGGTTCCGCCGCCTGTGTTGCCGCTGTGGGCGAGGGTCCGGTGGGCGTCGTGGTGCTCGGGCGGTGTTCCGGGGGTGTTTCCGGTACCGGTGGGGTCGTGGTGCCCGTGGTCCTGGTGCGGCGGGGTCGGGGAGTCGTCTCCGTCGGCGGTCTCGGCCGTGGAGCGGGTGCGCGCGGCGGGGTCGTCGTCCGCCTCGGAACGTGACCGGGTGTGCGTCGCGGAGCTGTCGTGCGGCGTGGGTCCGGGGGCGTCGGGGGCCGAGGCGGTGATCGGCGTCTCGCGCGTGGAGGGTGCGGGGCTCTGTCCCGGAGCGGGGCGGGGGGTGGAGGTCTCGGGCCGGGCCGGTGTCGTGCCGCTGTCGGCCGGCTCGGTCCTGCCGTCGTGTCCGGGGGCTGTGGGCGCCGGCCCGGTGGAGGTCTCGGGTCCGGCCGGTCCGGGGCGCTGGGCGTCGGCGGCCGGGCCGGCGGAGGCTCCGGGCCTCTCGGGGCCCTCGGTCGCCTCGCCGGTGCCGGACCGCGGCTGCCCGCTCCCGCCGCTCTCGTCCACGATGTCCCCTCGTTCGAAGCGTCTCCCCGCCCCGATCATGCGGAGCAGGAGGGTCTGTGGTCGATGGTATGCGTCCGTCGCGGCGCGTTCCGCCCCGGCACCCCCTCTGTTTTCCGTGCCGTCGCCCGTGTCGGGGGCGGTCGGACGCCGGCACGGATAGCGGAGGGGTGCCGGGGCCGTGCGGGCCCGGGTCGCGGTGTGCGGCGCGACGCCCGGCGGGGTGGTGTGCGCATTCGGGATGGACCGATCCGAACGGGATCACCGGGTGTCAGTGGCGGGCCGTAAGGTCTGTCGTCATGGAAACGAGCACCGAGGGCGCCGCGCCCGAAGAAGTGGCCGCGGTCGGCGAGGCCGTTGTCGTGCCTGTCGCGGACGGACCGGCCCCGGCGGTCGCGCGTGCGCCCGCGTCGCTGTCGCCCTCGCGTGCCAGTGACTTCATGCAGTGTCCGCTGCTGTACCGCTTCCGGGTGATCGACAAGCTGCCCGAGAAGCCGAGCGCGGCGGCGACCCGAGGCACGCTGGTGCACGCGGTGCTGGAGCGGTTGTTCGACGCCCCGGCCGCGGACCGGACCGCGCCGCGGGCCAAGTCGCTGATCCCCGGTCAGTGGGACCGGTTGCGCGAGACGCGTCCGGAGGTCGTGGAGCTGTTCGCCGACGACCCGGAGGGCGAGCGGCTGGCGCGCTGGCTGACCGAGGCCGAGCAGCTCGTGGAGCGGTGGTTCACGCTGGAGGACCCGTCCCGGCTGGAGCCGGCGGAGCGGGAGCTGTTCGTCGAGGCGCGGCTGGATTCCGGTCTCACCCTGCGCGGCATCATCGACCGGGTCGATGTCGCGCCGACGGGCGAGGTCCGGATCGTCGACTACAAGACGGGCAAGGCTCCCCGTCCGGAGTACGCCGAGGGCGCCCTGTTCCAGATGAAGTTCTACGCGCTGGTGGTGTGGCGGCTGAAGCAGGTGGTCCCGCGCCGTCTTCAGCTCGTGTATCTGGGAAGCGGTGACGTGCTGACGTACGACCCGGTGATCGCCGACCTGGAGCGGGTGGAGCGCAAGTTGCTGGCGCTGTGGGAGGCGATCCGGCTGGCGACGGAGACGGGCGAGTGGCGGCCGCGTCCCACCAAGCTCTGCGGCTGGTGCGACCACCAGGCGGTGTGTCCGGAATTCGGCGGTACTCCCCCGCCGTATCCGCTCGCGGTCAGGGCGCCCGGGTCGGGTCCCCGCGAGCAGGGCAGAATGGGGCCGGACTAGCGAAGGAGACTTACGTGGCCATCCGCGTCCTACTGGTCGACGACCAGCCGCTGCTGCGCACCGGCTTCCGGATGATTCTGGAGGCGGAGCCGGATCTCGCGGTCGTCGGCGAGGCCGGTGACGGTCTCCAGGCACTGGATCAGGTGCGGGCGCTGCAGCCCGATGTGGTTCTCATGGACATCCGCATGCCGCGGATGGACGGTGTCGAGGCGACCCGGCAGATCACCGGCCCCGGCCGGGACGGTCCGGCGAAGGTGCTCGTCCTGACGACGTTCGACCTCGACGAGTACGTGGTGGAGGCGCTGCGCGCGGGCGCCAGCGGTTTCCTCCTCAAGGACGCGCCCGCCAACGAGCTGGTGCAGGCGATCCGGGTGGTGGCGGGGGGCGAGGCGATGCTCGCGCCGAGCATCACGCGCCGGCTGCTCGACAAGTACGCGGGCCATCTGCCGTCCGGTGACGAGCCGGTGCCGGACACCCTGCACACGCTGACGGACCGTGAGGTCGAGGTGCTGAAGCTGGTCGCGCGCGGCCTGTCGAACGCGGAGATCGCGGCCGACCTCTTCGTCAGCGAGACCACGGTCAAGACGCATGTGGGGCACGTCCTGACGAAGCTGGGGCTCCGCGACCGCGTGCAGGCGGCGGTGTACGCGTACGAGAGCGGGCTGGTGCGTCCCGGGGCGCAGTGACCTCTCCGGGCCCGACCGCTCGCGCGCCCGCATCGGCCCGGCGGCGGACGGGACGGCCCGGACAACGCGGAGGGCGCCCGTTCCCTGGCGGAACGGGCGCCCTTCGCGTACGGCGTCGGGCCGAGGTCAGTCCTTCTTGATCTCCCAGAAGCGGAACACCGTCGAGGCGTCGAGGCAGTATTCGAGGCCGTAGACGTTGTCGCGCGCCACGGCGTACTGCTTGGCCTGCCAGATCGGGATGATCGGGAGGTCCTCGGCGACCAGGTCCTGGAGCTTGCCGTAGGAGCCGTCGGTGGAGGAGCGGTCGCTCTCGGCGGCCGTCTTCGGGATGAGGCTGCCGGTGATCGTGCTGTTGCTGAAGTTGTTGCTCAGCACGTTGCCCTTGCCGAAGAACGGGGCCGTGAAGTTGTCCGGGTCCGGGTAGTCGGGGACCCAGCCCTTCACGTACACGCCGTACTTGCCGTGGGCGATGTCCTTCTCGTACTGGTCGTAGGCGACGGACTTCACGGTCGCGTCGAACAGTCCGCTGGCGTTGAGCTGCTTGGCGATCGCCTTGAACTCCTGGTCCGTGGAGGGACCGTAGCGCGAGGGGGTCGACCAGAGGGTGATCTTCACCTTGCCGGTGATGCCCTCGTCGCGCAGGGCGGCCTCGGCCTTCGACGGCGAGGGGCGGGCGCCGTAGGTGTCGAAGAAGGACGTGCTGTGGCCGGTGATGCCGGTCGGGATGATCGAGTACAGCGGGGTGGCGGTGTCCTCATAGACGTCGTCGACGAGGGCGTCGCGGTCCAGGAGGTAGGCGATGGCCTTGCGGACGCCGAGCTTGCCGGCGACCGGGTCGTTCATGTTGAAGACCAGGTGCTGGACCTCGGCGCTGTTGCCCTCGATGACGCTGATGCCGCTGTTCGCGGAGTCGTTCTGGATCTCCGCGATGTCGTCGGCGGCGAGGCCTCGGTAGGCGAGGTCGACCTGCTTCTTCAGGACGGCGTTCTTCAGCGCCTTCTGGTCGCCGTGGAAGAACTTCAGCGTGACGCCGGAGTTCTGGACCTCCGCGGTGCCCTTGTAGTGCGGGTTGACCGAGAAGACGGCCTGGTCGTCGCCGAACGAGTCGAGCTGGTACGGCCCGGAGCCGACGGCGGTGTGGTCCTTGCGGAGGCCGTTGGTGGCGTACTCACGGTGGTCCACGATCGAGCCGGCACCGGAGGCGATCTTGCTCGGGAAGGTGGCGTCGGCGTACTTGAGCCGGAAGACGACGGTCTTGGAGTCGGGCGTCGCGACCGAGTCGAGCATGGGGAACATGATGGCCGGACCGGCGGAGTCGTCGATCTTCATGGTGCGGTCGAAGGAGTACTTCACGTCCGCGGAGGTGAGCGCGTCACCGTTGCTGAACTTCAGACCGTCCTGGAGCGTGCACTTGTACACCTTGGTCCCGGTGTCGGTGAACGCGCACTCCTTGGCCGCCTCGGGCTCGGGCTCGGTGCCGCCCTTGGGGAAGCTCAACAGCGACTGGAAGACGTTGTTGAACAGCAGCCACGATCCTGGGTCGTAGCCGGAGGCGGGGTCGGTGGCGAGGACGTCGTCGGACATCCCCATCACCACGGAGGAGCCGTCGCTCCCGGAATCGCCCGTCTCCGAGCCGCATCCGGTCAACAGGCCGGAGGCCAGCCCCGCCACGATCGGCAGGACTGGCCACTGGTTGCGCATGTTCACGTGCAAGTGCCTTGTCGTTGGAACTGGTGCACCCGGGGCCCGCGAGGGGCCCCGGGTCGGATCGGTCGGTCAGCCGCTCACACCGCGGCCGAGCTCCCACAGCTGAAGGGTGGAGGAGGAGTTGAGCGCCCACTCCGAACCCGTGATGTCGTCGCGCGCGGCGATGTACTGCTTGCCCTGCCAGAGCGGGATCAGCGGCACGTCGTCGGCGACGATGTCCTGGATCTGCGTGAGGCTCTTCGACGCGCTGAGGCGGTCGGCCTCGCGGCGGGACTCCGGGATCAGGTTGTTGATGATGTTGCTGTTCGAGTAGGGCGACTTGAGGAAGTTGTCCTTGTCGAGGAACGGCGCCAGGTAGTTGTCGGCGTCGGGGAAGTCGGGGAACCAGCCCATGCCCCACACGTCGTAGTCGTTGGCGCGCTCGGCCGGGACGAACTTGTCCCAGGCGGTGCCCTGGATGCTGACGTCGAAGAGGCCGCTCGCGTTGAGCTGCTTCTTCAGGATCTCGAACTCCTGCTTGGTGATCGAGCCGTAGTGGTCGGTCGTGTAGTGCAGGGTGACCTTGACCGGAGAGGTGATGCCGGCCTTGTTCAGCGCGGTCCGGGCGCGGGTGACGCTCGGGTCGCCGTACTTGTTGAAGAAGGCGTTGGAGTGGCCGGTGATGGTCGCGGGGACCATCGAGTAGAGCGGCTCGGCCTGCGTTCCGTAGACCTTGGCGACGAGTTCACCGCGGTCGATGACCTGTGCCATGGCCTGGCGGACGGCCTTGTTCTTCACCGACGGGGCGTTGGTGTTGAAGGCCAGGTAGCGGATCTCGAGACCGGGCATCTCGTTCAGGTTGACGTTGCCGCCCGCGGCGTTCGACAGCTTGGTGATCTGCGTGGGCGTCATCGAGCGGGTCATCAGGTCGATGTCGCCCTTTTCGAGGGCGGTTCCCATGGTGTCGGCGTCCGCGAAGGACCGCATCTCGACCTTGGAGTTCTTCACCTTCAGCTGACCCTTGTAGTTCGGGTTCTTGCTGAAGACGGCCTTGACGACCGCGTCGTCCTTGACCTCGGACTCCAGGGTGTAGGGACCGGAGCCGTCGACGGAGAAGCCGTCGCGCAGCTTGCCCTTGTCGTAGTCCTTCGGGTTCACGATGCCGGCGACGGGGGTCGACAGCTTGAACGGGAAGGTCGCGTCCGCGCTCTTGAGGTGGAAGATCACCTGGCGGTCGCCCTGGGTCTCGACCGTGTCGATGGTGGACAGCAGGGCGAACACACCACTGTCGGCCTTGATGGCGCGCGCACGGTCGATGGAGAACTTGACGTCCTTCGCGGTGACCGCGTCGCCGTTGGAGAACTTCAGACCCTCGCGCAGCGTGCACGAGTAACGCTCGTTGCCGCTGTCGCTGAACCCGCACTTCTCCGCGGCCTCGGGCTCGGGCTCACCGTCGCCGCGCGGCTGGATCATCAGCGTCTGCACGGTCTGGCGCAGCACGTTCCAGGTGCCGACGTCGTACGCGTAGGCGGGGTCGAACGGAGCCGGGGCGTCCTTCGACGCGGTGAACCGGTCCGTGGTGCCGACAACGATGGCATCGCCACTGCTGCTGCCGCTGTCGGACCCACCACACGCAGCGAGCACCGGGGCGAGCAGACCGACCACGGCCGGCAGCACCAAAGTCTTGCGGTTCATGCTCGAGTTTCTCCAGAGCTGTAGTTTCCGCGAGCCGGCATGCAGGGGTGGCGCGGCGGGTCACGGGGTTACGGCGACGTTCTCGCGATGACATTAGTCCGCGCCGCCAGGACGGCCCGCAGGCACTGGAGTTGTGGTGCGCTCACGCTGCGAAACCGGGCGCGGACGCACCGATAACCCGACACGGGAAGGATTCGTGCAGCGTTCCATCAATCGGGACACAAGGGCGTGCCGGGCCTTCACGAATGGGGGGTCAACACACAAGTCGGTCCCCCTGTCGACCCCCCGTTAAGTGACGAACATCACAGTGTCAACTCGGTTGGAGAGTACCGGAATTCAGCCATCCGCCCGATTGCGCGTTCCCGGGGAGCCCTCGCCCGCGGTTACCACAGGGAACCCCCGGGTCGAATTCCGGTATTCGACTCCGCACAGGGAGTGATTCGACGGCGCACCCTCGGTGAAGGGTCAGTTCATTTCCGTCATCAGCCCGTGCAGGAAAGGCAGGTCGACTTCTTCCAGCGAGGTGACCACCGTGCGGCGCCACGCGGGCTCGATGGGGGCGACGGAGGGGACGGCGACCACATGGCATCCGGCGGCCTCGGCCGCGGCGACACCCGTCGCGGTGTCCTCGATGACGGCGCAGCGACCGGGTTGCGCGCCGAGCCGGGAGGCGGCGAGGAGATAGGGGTCGGGGAACGGCTTGGTCCGTTCCACCTCGTCGCCCGCGACGGTCAGGGTGAAGAAGTGGGGGCCGATGGAGCCGAGGACGCGGTCGATGATCCGCCGGTGCGAGGCGGAGACCAGGGCCGTGGGGATCTCGTGGGCGGCCAGTTCGGCCAGGAGTCTGGTCGCGCCCGGCATCAGGGGCAACGACTGCCCGATCAGGGCCTCGAAACCGTCGTTGAGCAGCACGGACAGCTCGGCGAGGGTGATGTCGGCGCCGGTGGCCTCGATGAGGAAACCCGCGCTGCGGGTCATGGGGCCGCCGACCACCACGTGCCGCCAGGACTCGTCCAGGGTGTGCCCGAGGGCCTTGAAGACCTCGACCTCCACGTCCCACCAGAATCCCTCGGTGTCGACCAGGGTTCCGTCCATGTCGAGGAGAACGGCCTGCAGGGCGGAGCCTTCGGCCGTACGGGTTCCGAGCGCGGGGACCGTACTGGTCATCCTGGCGCACCTCCTTGAGGGACGATCAGGCCGGTCGCCCCTTTTTTCGTGCAAGGGACAACCGGCCTGCGGTGGACCGACCAGTGTACGACTTATCCGATCAGTGTGCTGAGCGGCGCGCGGCGGAGCGCGTCGGAGCGGTCACCGTGCGTTGAAGTACTTCGCCTCCGGGTGGTGGATCACGATGGCGTCGGTGGACTGCTCCGGGTGGAGCTGGAACTCCTCGGAGAGGTGGACGCCGATCCGCTCGGGCTGCAGCAGGTCCGCGATCTTGGCGCGGTCCTCCAGGTTGGGGCAGGCCCCGTAGCCGAGCGAGAAGCGCGCGCCGCGGTACTTCAGCGCGAACATGTCCTCGATCCCGGCGGGGTCCTCCCCCGCGAAGCCCAGTTCGGAACGCACGCGCGCGTGCCAGTACTCGGCGAGCGCCTCGGCCAGCTGCACGGACAGGCCGTGGAGTTCGAGGTAGTCGCGGTAGGCGTTGGCCTCGAAGAGCTTGGCGGTCTCCTCGCCGATGCGGGAGCCGACCGTGACGACCTGGAAGCCGACCACGTCGGTCTCCCCCGACTCCTCCGGGCGGAAGAAGTCGGCCAGACACAGCCGACGCCCGCGGCGCTGGCGAGGGAAGCTGAAGCGGGTCCGCTCGTTGCCCCGCTCGTCCAGGATGATCAGGTCGTCGTCCTTGGACACGCACGGGAAGTAGCCGTAGACGACGGCCGCCTCCAGCAGGTTGTCGGTCTGGAGCCGGTCCAGCAGACCGCGCAGCCGCGGCCGGCCCTCGGTCTCGACGAGGTCGTCGTACGTGGGGCCGTCGCCCGCGCGGGCCTGCTTGAGGCCCCACTGGCCCTTGAACAGGGCGCCCTCGTCCAGCCAGGAGGCGTACTCCTTGAGCTGGATGCCCTTGATGACGCGGGTGCCCGCGAAGGGCGGGGTCGGCACCGGGTTGTCGGTGGAGACGTCGGAGCGGACGTGGCCCTCTTCGGGGCGCTCCTCGACCACCGTGTCCACCGCGGCCCGTACCCGGCGCTGCTTCAGCTCCGGGAGCACCGCGCCGGGCACGCCGCGCTTGACGCCGATCAGCGCGTCCATCAGGCGCAGGCCCTCGAAGGCGTCCCGGGCGTAGCGGACCTCGCCCTGGTAGATCTCGTACAGGTCCTGTTCGACGTAGGCCCGGGTCAGGGCGGCGCCGCCGAGGATCACCGGGTAGTCGGCGGACAGGCCGCGCTGGTTCAGCTCCTCCAGGTTCTCCTTCATGATCACCGTGGACTTGACCAGGAGGCCGGACATGCCGATGACGTCGGCCCGGTGCTCCTGGGCGGCGTCCAGGATCGCGGAGACCGGCTGCTTGATCCCGAGGTTGACGACGTTGTAGCCGTTGTTCGACAGGATGATGTCGACGAGGTTCTTGCCGATGTCGTGGACGTCGCCGCGCACGGTCGCGAGGACGATGGTGCCCTTGCCCTCGGCGTCCGACTTCTCCATGTGCGGTTCGAGGAAGGCCACGGCCGACTTCATGACCTCGGCGGACTGGAGCACGAACGGCAGCTGCATCTGGCCGGAACCGAACAGCTCGCCGACGACCTTCATGCCGTCCAGGAGGGTCGCGTTGACGATGTCGAGGGCGGGGCGGTCCTGGAGCGCGGCTTCCAGGTCGGCCTCCAGGCCGTTCTTCTCACCGTCGATGATCCGTCGCTTGAGGCGCTCGTCCAGGGGCAGCGCGGCCAGTTCCTCGGCCTTGCCGGCCTTGAGGGACTTGGTGGTGGCGCCCTCGAACAGCGCCATCAGCTTCTGGAGCGGGTCGTAGCCCTCGGCGCGGCGGTCGTGGATGAGGTCGAGGGCGGTGGTGACCTCTTCCTCACTGAAGCGGGCGATCGGCAGGATCTTGGACGCGTGCACGATCGCCGAGTCGAGGCCGGCCTTGACGCACTCGTCCAGGAACACCGAGTTGAGCAGGATGCGGGCGGCCGGGTTGAGGCCGAAGGAGATGTTGGAGAGGCCCAGCGTGGTCTGGACGTCCGGGCGGCGGCGCTTGAGTTCGCGGATCGCCTCGATCGTCGCGATGCCGTCCTTGCGGGACTCCTCCTGGCCGGTGCAGATGGTGAAGGTGAGGGTGTCGATGAGGATGTCGGACTCGTGGATGCCCCAGTTGCCCGTCAGGTCCTCGATGAGCCGTTCGGCGATGGCGACCTTGGTCTCGACGGTACGGGCCTGGCCCTCCTCGTCGATGGTCAGCGCGATCAGCGCGGCGCCGTGTTCCTGGGCGAGCCGCGTGACCTTCGCGAACCGGGACTCGGGGCCGTCGCCGTCCTCGTAGTTGACCGAGTTGATGACCGCGCGGCCGCCGAGCCGCTCCAGGCCCGCGCGGATCACGGGGACCTCGGTGGAGTCGAGGACGATCGGCAGCGTCGAGGCGGTGGCGAAGCGTCCCGCCAGTTCGTCCATGTCGGCGACGCCGTCGCGGCCGACGTAGTCGACGCACAGGTCGAGCATGTGCGCGCCCTCGCGGATCTGGTCGCGGGCCATCTCCACGCAGTCGTCCCAGCGGGCTTCCAGCATGGCCTCGCGGAACTTCTTCGAGCCGTTGGCGTTGGTGCGCTCCCCGATCGCCATGTAGGCGGTGTCCTGGCGGAACGGGACGGTCTGGTAGAGCGAGGCGGCACCGGGCTCGGGGCGCGGGTCGCGCTCGCCGGGCGCCACTCCGTTGACGCGCTCCACCAACTGGCGCAGGTGCTCCGGCGTCGTACCGCAGCAGCCGCCGACCAGGGACAGGCCGTAGTCGCGGACGAAGTTCTCCTGGGCGTCGGCGAGCCCCTCCGCGTCGAGCGGGAAGTGGGCGCCGTCCTTCGTGAGGACGGGCAGGCCGGCGTTCGGCATGCAGAGCAGCGGGATGCGGGAGTGCCGGGTGAGGTAGCGCAGGTGCTCGCTCATCTCGGCGGGGCCGGTCGAGCAGTTGAGGCCGATCATGTCGATGCCGAGCGGCTCCAGCGCGGTCAGCGCGGCGCCGATCTCGGAGCCCAGCAGCATGGTGCCGGTGGTCTCGAAGGCCATGGAGACGAGCAGGGGCACCTGGACGCCGGTCGCCTCCATCGCGCGGTGCGCCCCGAGGATGGACGACTTCGTCTGCAGGAGGTCCTGGGTGGTCTCGACGATCAGGGCGTCGGCGCCGCCGGCGAGCAGGCCCTCGACGTTGGCCTGGAAGCCGTCGCGGAGCGTGCCGTACGCGACGTGGCCGAGGGTCGGCAGCTTGGTGCCGGGACCGATGGAGCCGAGGACCCAGCGCTGGCGGCCGTCACGGGCGCCGAACGCGTCGGCGACCTCGCGGGCCAGCCGGGCCCCCGCCTCGGAGAGCTCGTGAACCCGCTCGGGGATGTCGTACTCGGCCAGCGCGGAGTGGTTCGCGCCGAAGGTGTTCGTCTCCACGCAGTCGACGCCGACCTCGAAGTAGGCCTCGTGGACGGAGCGGACGATGTCCGGACGGGTGACGTTCAGGATCTCGTTGCAGCCTTCGAGGTTCTCGAAGTCCTCGAGCGTCGGGTCCTGCGCCTGCAGCATCGTGCCCATGGCGCCGTCGGCCACCACCACACGGGTGGCGAGCGCCTCTCGGAGTGCGTCGGTTCGCCTGCGGCCCTCCTCGGGACCGGACGAAAGGGACGGGGTCGGCAACGAGGCCATGAAGGTGCTCCCTGGAGTGCGACGGCTGTCGGCTTTGCGCTTCCCGTGGAAGGCGCACGCCGTCAGGGTAGCCCGGAGCACCGGGGAACGGTCGTGGGCGTCCACGGGACGGACGGGCGTGGCGCGGGTGACGAAGGTGTGGAGAACGGCGAAACATGTGGCGACCACCCATTGGCGAGAGCCCGGCTACGACCGGTAGTGTTCGACATTGCCGAACGGTGGCGGTCAGGCGCATGCCGACGGTCGAAGGGGACGGAGGCAGCACGGCGATGGCACGGAACATCCAGTCGCTCGAACGGGCGGCGGCGATGCTGCGGCTGCTCGCGGGCGGCGAGCGCCAGCTCGGCCTGTCGGACATCGCCTCCTCGCTGGGCCTGGCCAAGGGTACGGCCCACGGCATCCTGCGCACCCTCCAGCAGGAGGGGTTCGTGGAGCAGGACCCGGCCTCCGGCCGCTACCAACTGGGCGCCGAACTGCTGCGCCTCGGCACCACCTATCTCGACGTCCACGAACTCCGGGCGCGCGCCCTGGTGTGGACCGACGACCTGGCGCGCTCCAGCGGCGAGAGCGTCTATCTGGGCGTGCTGCACCAGCAGGGCGTCCTGATCGTGCACCACGTCTTCCGGCCCGACGACAGCCGCCAGGTCCTGGAGGTGGGGGCGATGCAGCCGCTGCACTCGACCGCCCTCGGCAAGGTGCTGTCGGCCTACGACCCGGTGGCGCACAGCGAGGTCCTGGAGGTCGAACGCACGGCGTTCACACCGCGGACGGTCAGCGCGCTCGACCAGTTCGAGGGCGTCCTGGACATCACCCGCGCACGCGGGTACGCGGCCGACGTCGAGGAGACCTGGACGGGCGTGGCCTCCGTCGCCGCCCCCATCCACAACCGGCGGCGGATGCCGGTGGGCGCGGTGGGCATCACGGGGGCCGTGGAGCGGGTCTGCCAGGACGGGGAGCTACGCCCGGACCTGATCGCCGCGGTCCGCGACTGCGCCCGCGCGGTGTCGCGGGACCTGGGCGCCGGGCGCTTCTGAGGCGCGGGGCGCCGGGTCGTCCCGGACGCGGGGCGCCGGGCGCCGGGCGTCGCGGGGAGGTTCGTACGGCACGAGGCCGGGAAGCGTTCCGCTTCCCGGCCTTCGCCGTGCCCCGGGCCGGGCGCTCGCCGGAGCGCGACCGGCCGGCCTCGATCGATAGCACACGGCAATCAATAACGATCGTGTTTTCGATAACAGGACTCTTGACGAGCTGGTAACGCGAGAGCAAGACTCCCGTCCATCGGTCGGCATTGTCGAACAGTTACCGGCAATAAGAGTTACAGTGTGGCAATGCCAGGGCCGACACCGCTCTCACTTCCCGAGAGCACGAACCACCGGTGGGACCCGGGGTTCGGCTTCCCCTGGACGAAGGACAAAGGAGTCGCGGGTGTCCAGCTCCGACATCTTCATCGGCGAGACCATCGGTACCGCCGTACTCATCCTGCTCGGCGGCGGCGTGTGCGCCGCCGTCACTCTCAAGCGCTCGAAGGCGCAGAACGCCGGCTGGCTCGCGATCACGTTCGGCTGGGGCTTCGCGGTCCTGACCGGTGCGTATCTCGCGGGCGGAGTCTCCGGCGCCCATCTGAACCCGGCGGTGACCATCGGTCTCGCGATCGAGGGCGGCACCAAGTGGAGCGATGTCCCGCTCTACCTCGGCTCCCAGCTCCTCGGCGCGATGATCGGCGCCGTCCTGGTCTGGATCACGTACTACGGACAGTTCCAGGCGCACCTCACCGACCCGGAGATCCTCGCCGAGCAGCCGGCCGAGGAAGGCCTGGTCGACCAGAAGACCGCGCCGAAGGCCGGTCCGGTGCTCGGGATCTTCTCCACCGGCCCCGAGATCCGCAACGCGGTGCAGAACCTCGCGACGGAGATCATCGCCACCGTCGTCCTGGTCCTCGCGATCCTCACCCAGGGTCTGAACGACAACGGCAACGGACTCGGCGTCCTCGGCGCCATGGTGACCGCGCTGGTCGTCGTGGGGATCGGTCTCTCGCTCGGTGGACCGACCGGCTACGCCATCAACCCGGTCCGCGACCTGGGGCCGCGCATCGTCCACGCCCTGCTGCCGCTGCCCAACAAGGGCGGCTCGGACTGGAGCTACGCCTGGATACCGGTGGCCGGCCCGCTCATCGGCGGCGCCATAGCCGGCGGCCTGTACAACATCGCCTTCAAGTGACACGACGGCCGTCACTCGTCATCACGCCTGAGAACGACACCCGAGAGCTACGGAGCACACCGTGACCGACGCCCACACCGCCGGGCCCTTCATCGCCGCGATCGACCAGGGCACCACCTCCTCCCGCTGCATCGTCTTCGACCGCGACGGACGCATCGTCTCCGTCGACCAGAAGGAGCACGAGCAGATCTTCCCGAAGCCGGGCTGGGTCGAGCACGACGCCGCCGAGATCTGGACCAACGTCCAGGAGGTCGTCGCCGGAGCCATCTCGAAGGCCGGCATCACCCGCGACGACATCAAGGCCATCGGCATCACCAACCAGCGCGAGACCACGCTGCTCTGGGACAAGAACACCGGCGAGCCCGTCCACAACGCCCTCGTCTGGCAGGACACCCGCACCGACGCCCTCTGCCGGGAACTGGGCCGCAACGTCGGCCAGGACCGCTTCCGCCGCCAGACCGGGCTGCCCCTCGCCTCGTACTTCGCCGGCCCCAAGGCCCGCTGGCTGCTGGACAACGTCGAGGGCCTGCGGGAGCGCGCCGAGGCCGGCGACATCCTCTTCGGCACCATGGACAGCTGGGTCATCTGGAACCTGACCGGCGGAGTGAACGGCGGAAAGCACGTCACCGACGTGACGAACGCGTCGCGCACCATGCTGATGAACCTGCACACCCTGGCCTGGGACGAGCAGATCGCCGAGTCGATCGGCGTCCCGCTGGCGATGCTGCCCGAGATCCGCTCCTCCGCCGAGGTGTACGGCGAGGTCACCGGCGGCCCGCTCGGCGAGCTGCTCGGCGGCATCCCGGTCGCCTCCGCGCTCGGAGACCAGCAGGCGGCCCTGTTCGGCCAGACCTGTTTCGCCGAGGGTGAGGCCAAGTCCACGTACGGCACCGGCACGTTCATGCTGATGAACACCGGCGACAAGATCATCAACTCGTACTCGGGCCTGCTGACCACGGTCGGCTACCGGATCGGCGACCAGCAGCCGGTCTACGCGCTCGAAGGCTCCATCGCGGTCACCGGCTCCCTGGTGCAGTGGATGCGCGACCAGATGGGCCTGATCAAGTCCGCCGCCGAGATCGAGACGCTCGCCTCCTCGGTCGAGGACAACGGCGGCGCCTACTTCGTGCCGGCCTTCTCCGGCCTGTTCGCCCCGTACTGGCGTCCCGACGCCCGCGGTGTGATCGCCGGCCTCACCCGGTACGTCACCAAGGCGCACATCGCGCGCGCCGTCCTGGAGGCCACCGCCTGGCAGACCCGTGAGATCAGCGACGCCATGACCAAGGACTCCGGCGTCGAACTCACGGCGCTCAAGGTCGACGGCGGCATGACCTCCAACAACCTGCTGATGCAGACCCTGGCCGACGTCCTGGACGCCCCCGTGGTGCGTCCGATGGTCGCCGAGACCACCTGCCTCGGCGCCGCCTACGCCGCCGGTCTGGCCGTCGGCTTCTGGACCAACACCGAGGACCTGCGCGCCAACTGGCGCCGGGCCGCGGAATGGACCCCGAACATGGCCGCGGACGTCCGCGACCGTGAGTACAAGAGCTGGCTCAAGGCCGTGGAACGGACCATGGGCTGGATCGAAGACGAGAACTGACGAGGAGTAAGAACCCGCAATGACCAGCCAGTCCACCCTGCAGTCCGTGCCTGCCCTCGGTACGCACCCGGCCTCCGGCTCCAACCCGAGCCGCGCCGAGACCCGGGAGCAGCTTTCCAAGGCGACGTACGACCTTCTCGTGATCGGCGGCGGCATCCTGGGCATCTCCACCGCCTGGCACGCCGCGCAGTCCGGGTTGCGGGTGGCCCTGGTCGACGCCGGTGACTTCGCCGGCGCCACCTCCTCCGCCTCCTCCAAGCTTCTGCACGGCGGCCTGCGCTACCTGCAGACCGGCGCGGTGAAGCTGGTGGCGGAGAACCACTTCGAGCGCCGTGCGGTCTCCCGTCAGGTAGCCCCCCACCTGGCGAATCCGCTCACCTTCTACCTCCCCGTGTACAAGGGCGGGCCGCACGGCGCGGCGAAGCTCGGAGCGGGCGTCTTCGCCTACTCCGCCCTCTCCGCCTTCGGCGACGGCGTCGGCCACCTGCTCAGCCCCGCCAAGGCCGCGCAGGACGTGCCCGAGCTGCGCACCGACAACCTCAAGGCCGTCGCCGTCTACGGCGACGACCAGATGAACGACTCCCGCATGGCGCTCATGACGGTCCGCGCGGCCGTCGAGTCCGGCGCCGCGGTCCTCAACCACGCCGAGGTCACCGGGCTGCGCTTCACCCGGGGCCGGGTCACCGGCGCCGAGCTGCGGGACCGTCTCTCCGGGGACGAGTTCGGTGTGGACGCCCGTCTGGTGCTGAACGCGACCGGGCCGTGGGTCGACCACCTGCGCAAGCTGGAGGACCCGAACGCGGCTCCGTCGATCCGGCTGTCCAAGGGCGCGCACCTGGTGCTCAAGCGGACCGCGCCGTGGAAGGCCGCGCTCGCGACCCCGATCGACAAGTACCGCATCACCTTCGCCCTCCCCTGGGAGGACATGCTCCTGCTCGGCACCACCGACGAGGAGTACGAGGGCGACCCGGGCGATGTCGCGGTCAACGACAAGGACATAACCCAGATCCTCGACGAGGCCGCGTTCTCCATCCGCGACCAGCAGCTCGACCGGGACCTGATCACGTACTCCTTCGCCGGTCTGCGGGTGCTGCCGGGCGGTCCCGGCGACACCTCCAAGGCCAAGCGGGAGACGGTCGTCACCGAGGGCCGCGGCGGCATGCTGTCCGTCGCGGGCGGCAAGTGGACCACCTTCCGGCACATCGGCCGCACCGTCATGAAGAAGCTGGAGTCGCTGCCCGGCCACCCGCTGGGTGAGGACTTCGAACCGATCTCCGAGCTGCCGAAGAAGATGCCGCTGCCCGGCGTCGCCAACCCGCGCGCCGTCGCGCACCGCCTCCTGGTGGACGGGCCCGCGCCCGGCCCCCGTATGGCCGCCGACACCGCGCGGCACCTGTCCACCCACTACGGCTCGCTGGCCTTCGACATCGCGCGCCTGGCGAACGAGAACCCCGAACTCGCCGAGCGCGTCCACCCGGACGCCCCGGAGATCTGGGCGCAGGTCGTCTACGCGCGCGACAACGAGTGGGCCGAGACGGCGGACGACGTGCTGCGCCGCCGCACCACCCTGACGATCCGCGGCCTGGCCACGGACGACGTCCGTGCTCGCGTGCAGGACCTGCTCGACCGGAAGTAGGCAATCGCGGCGGTGTGAGGGGCGGCTCCCACGGGGGGTGCCGCCCCTCACCCGCGCCCGGGGTTCCTCCGGGTCGGACCCGCGGTCCCGGCCCTCGGCGGGCGCGTGGGGCGTCCCGCCTCCGGATGCTCCCTGTGCGGGCCGGCGCACCCCGCATAATGACGGCTGAGACATCGGATGTCTGAGGGGACATCCTGAGCCACCAGGAGGCCCCGCCATGGCAGTCACCGACGAGGCGATCGAGAAGATCAAGGCAATGATCGTCTCCGGCGCGCTGCGTCCCGGCGACCGGCTCCCCAAGGAGAGCGAGCTGGCGGCCGACCTGGGGCTGTCCCGCAACTCCCTGCGGGAGGCCGTCCGGGCCCTGTCTCTCATCCGCATCCTGGACGTGCGCCAGGGCGACGGCACGTACGTCACGAGCCTCGACCCGCAACTGCTGCTGGAGGCCCTGAGTTTCGTCGTGGACTTCCACCGCGACGACACGGTCCTGGAGTTCCTCGCGGTGCGCCGCATCCTGGAGCCCGCGGCCACCGCGATGGCGGCCACGCTCATCGGCGAGGCGGAACTGGACGCCCTCGCGGATCAGTTGGCCAAGCTGGGTCCGGAGCCGTCCGTGGAGGAACTCGTCGCCGCGGACCTGGACTTCCACCGGGGCATCGTGCGGGCCTCGGGCAACTCGGTGCTCTGTTCGCTCCTCGACGGGCTGTCCGGGCCCACCACCCGGGCGCGGGTCTGGCGGGGGCTGACCCAGGAGGACGCCGTCAGCCGCACCCTGCACGAACACCGGGCCATCCTGGCCGCCCTGCGGGACCGGGACGCGGAGGCGGCGCGGTCCTGGGCGACCGTGCACATCGCCAGTGTGGAGCAGTGGCTCAGGTCCACGCTGTAGGCACCGCTCGGCCCGACGTTCCCCTCGCCCCGGCGCCGGGGCGGGGCGCCGCGGGGACATCCGACCTCTCGCCGTCATCCGACCTATGGGACGGCCAGAGGGCAAGGGTCCGGCCGCTCGGGCGAGTTGATCGTGTACAGCTCGGATGACTGACGGGTCGTCCGGGACGGTGGTCCGGCGTGTTTCAGGGCCCCGGACGGGGCAGTGATCCGTTCACTCCCCCGTGCGAGGGGGCTGCAGCGGGCCCCTCGGCACGCCGTAAGGTTGGTGCGTACGCGAGGGCACATCGGAAGGAGGCGCTGGGTGATCGAGCTGGAGGGGGTTCCCGAGCTGATCGACCCAGTCATGGTGGCCGCGTTCGAGGGCTGGAACGACGCCGGCGACGCCGCCTCCACGGCGGTCGCGCACCTGGACAAGGAATGGAAGGGCGAGGTGTTCGCGGCGCTCGACGCCGAGGACTACTACGACTTCCAGGTCAACCGGCCCACCGTCTGGCTGGACGGCGGCGTCCGCAAGATCACCTGGCCCACGACGCGCCTGTCGGTGGTCCGGGTCGGCGGCGACAAGCCCCGCGACCTGGTGCTGGTCCGCGGGATCGAGCCGTCGATGCGCTGGCGCTCGTTCTGCAACGAACTGCTCGGCTTCGCGCACGAGCTGGGCGTCGAGCTGGTGGTGATCATGGGCGCGCTGCTCGGTGACACCCCGCACACCCGTCCGGTGCCGGTCAGCGGCGTCACCTCGGACGCCGACCTGGCCCGCACGATGGACCTGGAGGAGACCAAGTACGAGGGCCCCACGGGCATCGTCGGCATCCTCCAGGAGGCGTGCACCCACGCCGGTGTCCCGGCGGTGTCGCTGTGGGCCGCCGTACCGCACTACGTGTCGCAACCGCCCAACCCGAAGGCGACCCTGGCCCTCCTCAACCGCCTGGAGGACCTCATCGACCTGCGGATCCCGCTGGGCGAGCTGCCCGAGGACGCGCGGGCCTGGCAGCTCGGGGTCGACCAACTGGCCGCCGAGGACAGCGAGGTCGCCGAGTACGTACAGACGCTGGAGGAGGCCCGGGACACCGCCGAGCTCCCCGAGGCGTCCGGCGAGGCGATCGCGCGCGAGTTCGAGCGCTACCTGCGCCGCAGGGACGGCGGCGGCCCGGCCGCAGGGCCGGGCGGCCACGCGACGGAGAGTGGCGAGTCGTACCTCCGCGACACCCCGGGCATGCCCGGCGAGCGGGGGCGTCCGCCGATGCCGCAACGACCCGAGTCCGACGCGGGACAGGACGGCGGCTCGGACACCGACCCGCGCAAGGGGACGGACGAGACGGCCGGCGGGACCCGCTCGGACCCCCGGGGACGCGCGCCCGGCTCCCGGGACTCCCCGCGTCCGTCGGGAGCGCCGGACCCGGAGACCTCGGACCCCTCCGAACCCTCCGACACGTCGGACCCCTCCGAGGACTGAGCGGAGCGGCGGGACCACGAGTCGACCGGCTGAGCAGGAGAGCAGTACGGCGGAGGGGCGGGGCGCGCACGACGCGCCCCGCCCCTCCGCCATGTCGTCAACGACCGCTGCCCTCCCGGCACATGACACCCGTCTCGCCAGTGCTTGAACAGTGGGGCGGCGGACGGCGGCACGCACAGGGCGCCGGGCGGATCACTCCGCCCGGCGCCCGATCGTAGGGGGAACCGTTACAGCGCCACGCCCAGGAGGGCGTCCACGGCACGCGAGACGACGCCGGGGGCGCCTTCGTCCGTACCGCCCGTGCCGTGCTGGAGCGCGGCCCAGCGGTCGACCGCGGCGAGCGCGGCCGGAGCGTCCAGGTCGTCGGTGAGCGCGGCGCGGATCTCCTCGACCAGCGCCTCGGCCGGCGGTCCGTCGGGGCGGGACACAGCGGCCCGCCAGTCCTCCAGGCGGGCGACCGCCTCGGCGAGGACCGCGTCCGTCCACTCCCAGTCGGCCCGGTAGTGGTGCGCGAGGAGCGCGAGGCGGATGGCGGCCGGGTCGACGCCGTCGCGCCGGAGCTGGGACACGAAGACGAGGTTGCCCTTCGACTTCGACATCTTCTCGCCGTTCAGACCGACCATGCCGGCGTGGACGTACGCCTTGGCCATCGGGAACTCGCCCGTCAGCACCTGCGCGTGCGAGGCGCCCATCTCGTGGTGCGGGAAGGCGAGGTCGGAACCGCCGCCCTGGACGTCGAAGCCCATGCCCAGGTGGTCGAGGGCGATGGCGACGCACTCGATGTGCCAGCCGGGGCGCCCGCGGCCCAGCGAACCGCCGTCCCAGCTCGGCTCGCCCTCACGGGCGGCCATCCACAGCATCGGGTCGAGGGGGTTCTTCTTGCCGGCCCGGTCCGGGTCGCCGCCGCGCTCGGCGGAGAGCAGACGCATCGTCGCGGCGTCCAGGTTGGACACCTTGCCGAAGTCGGGGTCGGACTCGACGGAGAAGTAGACGTCGCCCTCGAGCTCGTAGGCCGCCCCCGCGTCCCGCAGCCGCTCGACGAGCGGCACGATGCCGGGTATGGCCTCGACGGCGCCTATGTAGTGCTGCGGCGGCAGCATCCGCAGGGCGGTCATGTCCTCGCGGAAGAGGGCGGTCTCCTTCTCGGCGAGGCCCACCCAGTCGACGCCGTCGCGCTCGGCCCGCTCCAGCAGCGGATCGTCGACGTCCGTCACGTTCTGGACGTAGTGAACCTGCCGCTTGGTGTCGAGCCACACGCGCTGCACGAGGTCGAACGCGTTGTAGGTCGCCGCGTGCCCCATGTGGGTCGCGTCGTACGGCGTGATGCCGCAGACGTAGATACGGGCGACGGGACCGGGGTCGAGGGTGACGAGCCCACCCGTCGCGGTGTCGTGGATCCGGAGGTCGCGGCCCTCACCGGGCAGGGCGGGGACGTCGGAAGCGGGCCAGGCATACATGTCATGAGACTAACCGGACGGAACTTCCGTATACGAACCGGCCAGCCCGAGATGGCCGGGAAGGCCCTCTTGCGCGGTGCGCCGCCCCGGCCGGAGCGGCGCTCGCGCGCTACACCGGCGGCCAGGGGATGGCGGGCCACTCGCCGCTGGGCTCGGGGTGCCTGCCGGACGTGAGCATGGCCGCGATGCGCCCGCGCGTGGCCTCGATCTCGGCGGCGGTGACGAGTTCGGCCAACCGGGTGGCCAGTGGCTCCCCCGGGGCCAGGGCGTCCCGCAGGGAGGTGAGAACCCCCACCGCCTCGGCCGTGAGCGGCTCGCCGGCCCAGCCCCACAGCAGCGTGCGCAGTTTGTTCTCGGCGTTGAAGGTGACCCCGTGGTCGATGCCGTAGAGGCGGCCCTCGCCGGTGGGCAGCAGGTGGCCGCCCTTGCGGTCGGCGTTGTTGATCACCGCGTCGAGGACGGCGAGCCGCCTCAGCCGGGCGTCGTCGGCGTGCACGAGCAGAGCCGTCTCGCCCTCGCCGACCTCGGCGAAGCCGATCGCCTTCCACCCCTCGGCCGGCTCCTCGCCCTCCACGAGCGCGAGCAGGCCTTCCCCGTCCTCGCCGCCCGAGGGCTCGATCCACAGCTGGCACATGCCCTCGCCGTAGGGTCCGTCGCGCAGCACGGTGGTGGGCACGAGCCCCCATCCGGTCGCCTCGGACACCTCGTACGCGGCGACCTCGCGCTGGGCGAGCGTGCCGTCGGGGAAGTCCCACAGGGGACGCTCGCCGGCGACGGGTTTGTAGACGCAGAACGCCTCGCGGCCCTCGTACGACACGGAGCAGTAGAGCACCGCGTTCGAGGCCTCACGGATCTGTCCGCGTACTTTCAGCTCGCCCCGGGCAAGCAGCTCGGCGGTCGTCACGCTCCGCGGCGGTATCCGTTCTGGCGCGGACATACGTGTCCTTCCGGGTCGAGCGGGAGGCTGCACAGCGGGCAGGGCGGGCGGCCCGCGTTGACGACGTCGAGGGCCCGCTTGGCGAAGGCGCGGGCCTGGGCTCCGGTGAGGCGGACCCGGAGCATCGGCGGGCCGTTCTCCTCGTCCTGGAGGAGACGCTCCTCGGCCTCGGCGAGGTCCTCGTCGGACTCCGCCTCCAGTTCCACGAGGGCCTGTGCCTCGACGATCATGCGCTGCTCGTCACCGTCCCAGGCCAGCGCCATGGTGCCGACGCGGAACTCCTCCTCGACGGGTGTGTCGAGGGGGGCGGTGTCGGACACCTCGGTGGGGGCCATCGCCGGGACCGGGGCGCTGCCGCCGGTGCGCCGGACGACCTCGTCGAGGAGTTCTTCCATCCGCTCGGCGAGTGCGGCGACCTGGGTCTTCTCCAGGGCCACGCTCGTCACCCGGGGCCCCGAGGTGGCCTGCAGGAAGAAGGTACGGCGCCCGGGCAACCCGACCGTACCGGCCACGAAGCGGTCCGGGGGGTCGTAGAGGAACACCTGACGGGACACGTCCTGTCTCCATTGGATCGGCATGAGGGACGGCTGACCGCGCCGCCCCGCATCGGCTGCTGAGAACTTGCTGACAACTACTGCGCTGCTTCGACCGCTTCACCCTACTGCGGCCGACGATCACGGTGCGCCCGCGCCGCCCCCGACCGGGGCGTCGCCGCTCGGGGGTTCCTCACGCGGCGCCAGGGAAGCGAAGTCGCCGGTGTCCCCGAGCCGCACGAGAAATGGCCTCAGGCGGGTGTAACGGATCGCTGTGATGGAACACGGTTCAACAGAGATCCGCTGGAAGAGGTCGAGATGAAGTCCGAGTGCGTCGGCGACGAGCGCCTTGATGATGTCGCCGTGCGAGCACATGAGGTAGACCGCGTCGCTGCCGTGGTCGCGCTCCACGCGCGCGTTCCACTCGCGCACCGCCTCGGCGGCCCGCGTCTGCATGGCCCGCATCGACTCGCCGCCCGGGAACGCGGCCGCGGACGGATGCGCCTGGACGACCTCCATCAGCGGCTCGTCCTTGAGCTCGGCGAGCTTGCGGCCCGACCAGTCGCCGTAGTGGGCCTCGCCGATGCGCTCGTCGCTGTGCGCGGGCACCTCGGGGCGGGCCTCCCGCAACGGCCGGACGGTCTCCTGGCAGCGCTGGAGGGGGCTGGCGACGATCTCGGCGATCGACAGCCCGGCGAGCCTCCCGGGCAGTGCCGCGGCCTGCTGGGTCCCGCGCTCGTCGAGGGCGACGCCGGGGGTCCAGCCGGCGAGCAGGCCCGCGGTGTTGGCGGTGGAACGTCCGTGCCGGACGAGGATCAGGGTGGGCATGCGGCCCAGGGTAGACGGACGGCTCGCGGACCCGGTGGGCGCTGTGGACAGCGGCGGCCGGAGTGCGACAGGGCCCCAAGGACAGGAGAATACGCTCCGTGATCGTCGACTGCGCCATCTACCGGGACGGTAAACGGACGGAGGGCCCGGACGACCTCTCCGACGCCCTCGCACAGTGCCGTGCCGAGGGCGACGCCTTCGTGTGGATCGGCCTGTACGAGCCCACCGAGAGGGAGTTCGGCCTGGTCACCGAGGAGTTCGGGCTGCATCCGCTGGCCGTCGAGGACGCCCTCAAGGCCCATCAGCGGCCGAAGCTGGAGCTGTACGAGGACTCGCTCTTCATGGTCCTGAAGCCGGTGGCGTACGAACCGGAGAGCGACGCCGTCTCCTCCGGCGAGGTGATGGTCTTCCTCGGGGACTCGTTCGTGGTGACCGTGCGGCACGGCGAGGAGTCGCCGCTCGCGGCCGTACGGCGTCGTCTGGAGGCGGATCCCGAGATGCTGCGGCACGGGCCGACGGCGGTGCTGTACTCGATCGCGGACGCCACGGTGGACCACTACCTGGAGGTGTCCACCGAACTCGGCACCGACCTGGAGGAGCTGGAGGCGGAGGTGTTCTCGCCGCAGCTCGGCGGTTCACGGAACACGGCATCGCGGATCTACGGCTTCAAGCGGCAGGTCCAGGAGTTCCGCAGGGCCACGGTGCCGCTGGCGGCGCCGCTGACCCGGCTCTCGGGCGCGGGGCTCGCGACGGCGCCGCTGCCGTTCGTGAACGCCGACGCGCAGCCCTTCTTCCGGGACGTCAACGACCACCTGATGCGGGTCAACGAGTCGGTGGAGGGTCTGGACCGGCTGGTGTCCGACATCCTTTCCGCGCATCTCGCTCAGATGAGCGTGCGGCAGAACGACGACATGCGGAAGATCTCCGCCTGGGCCGCGATGGCGGCGGTCCCCACAATGATCGCGGGGATCTACGGCATGAACTTCGACCACATGCCCGAGCTGCACTGGGTGTGGTCGTATCCGGCCGTGGTGGGGATCATGGTCGTGCTGGAGGTCCTGCTGTACCGGCAGTTCAAGCGGCGGGGCTGGCTGTAGCGGCGGCCCGCCGCCGTCAGGCGAACTCGGGCGCGGTGGTGGCGGGGCCGTCGAGGGCGCCGCGCCGCTCCGGCATCTCCAGCGAGACCATCCGGCGCCAGCCCACGGCCCGCTCGTACGCGTACACGGCGTGGATGCCCGCGGCGAGGACGGCCGCCTTCGCGCGGGACCAGCCGAGGATGTGTCCCATGTGGGCCATCACGGCGAGGCTCACGTCCCGGTAGACGCGGATCTCGGCGTGCGCGCAGGTCCGCAGGGTCCGCTGGATCGCGCGGCCGTGGCCGGCGTGGGCGAAGCGCAGCAGTTCCTCGTGGCAGTAGGCGAGGTGGTTGTCCTCGTCGTTGGAGATCATCTTCACCGCGCGCCCGAGGTCGGGGTGGTCGGCGAAGTGCTTGCGCAACAGGTCCATCTGTTCGGAGGCGCGCTGTTCGGTGACCCGGCTGTGGGCCAGGTAGGTGACGACGTCCTGCACGGTGAGCGGCCGGTCGCCCTTGAGCTGCTCGTGCGCCAGGCCGATGCCGTGCCGCTCCAGGAGCATCGTGTAGTCGGTGTCGGCCGGGACCTCGACGGGTTCCAGCCCGCGCTTCCTCATGAGGGCGTTGAAGATCCGCCCGTGCTTGTCCTCGTCGGCGCCGTGGCGGGCGATCTTGGGGGCGAGGTCGCGTTCGCCCGCCGGGACCAGGGCGGCGATCCTGGCGTTCTCCCAGCCGCCCTGCGACTCCCCGCTGGCCGCGATGGAGCAGAAGAGCCGGTACGACTCGTCGTTGTCGAGGATCTCCTGGAACAGACTCTTGGCCGAAAGCATCTCTGACACCTCTCCGCAGGGTTCCGCAGAAAACGAGTCAAATGGGATGTCGGGCGACCGGCAACCGATGTGTCGGACAAATCCGCCGAACGACGGACGCAGAACCGGGCCCGGGCGCGTAACCAAGGGGCCGCCGGCGCGTTGTTCCCCGTGACGGCCGTGGCGGGGAAGACCCCCGAGCCCCCACCACGGCCGCAGACTTCCACCGGATCCGTTCCGGCGCGGTTACGCCAGTCCGGCGCGCTCCAGGGCGTCGGAACCGGCCCGCAGCGAGGCGATCCGGTCCTCCAGGGTGAAGCCCGCCGGAGCCAGCGTGAGCGTGGTGACACCGGCGGCGGCGTACGCCGTCATCCGGTCGGCGATGCGGTCGACCGAGCCCAGCAGGGTCGTCTGGTCGATCAGCGCGTGCGGGATGGCGGCCGCCGCGCCCTCCTTGTCGCCGGACAGGTACTTGTCCTGGATCTCGGCGGCTTCCTTCTCGTAGCCCATGCGCTGGGCGAGCTGGTTGTAGAAGTTCTGCTTCCGGCTGCCCATGCCGCCGACGTACAGGGCGGTGTACGGGCGGAACATGTCGGCGAGCGCGCTGACGTCCTTGTCGTCGCCGAGGGCGAGCGGCAGGGTCGGGCAGACGTCGAAGCCGTCCATCGTCCTGCCCGCCTTCTCCCGGCCCGCGCGCAGGTGCTTGACCGCGGTCTCCTCCAGGTGCTCGGCCGAGGGGAAGATGAGCAGCGCGCCGTCCGCGATCTCGCCGGTCTGCTCCAGGTTCTTGGGGCCGATCGCGGCGACGTACAGCGGGATGTGCTCGCGTTCGGGGTGCACGGTGAGCTTGAGCGGCTTGCCCGGGCCGCCCGGCAGCGGCAGGGTCCAGTGCTCGCCCTCGAACGACAGCCGCTCGCGGGTCATGGCCTTGCGGACGATCTCCACGTACTCGCGGGTGCGGGCCAGCGGCTTGTCGAACTTGACGCCGTACCAGCCCTCGGAGACCTGCGGTCCCGAGACGCCGAGCCCGAGGCGGAAGCGGCCGCCCGACAGGGAGTCGAGGGTCGCGGCGGTCATCGCGGTCATGGCCGGCTGGCGGGCCGGGATCTGGAAGATGGCCGAGCCGATGTCGATGCGCTCGGTCTGGGCGGCGACCCAGCTGAGCACGGTGGCGGCGTCGGAGCCGTAGGCCTCGGCGGCCCAGCAGACGGCGTACCCGAGCCGGTCGGCCTCCTGGGCCACGGCGAGATTGTCCGCGTCCATTCCCGCGCCCCAGTAGCCGAGGTTGATGCCGAGCTGCATGGCCGATTCCCCTTACCGATCAGTAACGTCCCTTGGCCGAGACCCTAGCGTGCGGACGCCACGGCCGGGGAGCGGCACCTTCGGCCTTGTCGGCGCCTGCCCGTCGCACGGTCCGGGCCTCCTCGCCGAACTCCTCGGTGAACTGGGCCCGGGGCCTCGCTGAGCCCCTGTCGACGCGAGGTCCGTGCGCCCGCGTACGCCGGTGGCCGCCCCGGTTCCGGACCGCGGGCCGTCACGTGCGGCGATCGGTGGGATTTCGGTTGTCCACAGGCCCCCACGCGGCCGGTTCCGGACAGTAATCTCGGCGTTCATGGAGCAGAGGCATCTCGGCCGTACCGGCCTGCGCGTGTCCCGGATCGGACTCGGCACCCTCACCTGGGGCCGGGACACCGACGAGCACGACGCGGCGGACCTGTTGAAGGCGTTCTGGGAAGCGGGCGGGACCCTCGTCGACACGGCGGACGTGTACGGCGACGGGGAGGCCGAGTACCTGCTGGGACGCCTGGTCGAGGGGCTCGTGCCGCGCCGCGACCTGGTCATCTCGACGAAGGCCGGAAGCGTGCCGGACCCCGAGCGCCGCTTCGACGGTTCGCGCAGCCATCTGCTGTCGGCCCTGGACGCCTCACTGGCCCGCCTGGGCACCGACTACGTGGACCTGTGGCACGTCCACGCCTACGACCCCCACACGCCCCTGGACGAGACCCTCCAGGCCCTCGACCTGGCGGTCAGCAGTGGCCGCGCCCGGTACGCGGGCGTGTCCAACTTCTGCGGCTGGCAACTCGCCAAGGCGGCCACCTGGCAGCTCGCCGCGCCCGGCATACGCACGCGTCTGGCCAGCACGCAGATGGAGTACTCCCTGCTCCAGCGGGGCATCGAGCGGGAGGTGCTGCCGGCCGCCCTCGACCTGGGTGTCGGCCTGCTGCCCTCCTCGCCGCTCGGGCGGGGCGTGCTCACCGGCAAGTACCGGGCCGGAACGCCGACCGACTCGCGGGGCGGGTCGGAGCACCTCGCGCCGTTCGTGGCGCCGTATCTCGACGAGACGGCGAGCAGCATCGTGGAGGCGGTGTCGATCGCGGCGGACGGGCTTGCCGTGACGCCCCTGCAGGTCGCGCTCGCGTGGATCCGCGACCGACCCGGCGTCGCCGCACCGATCGTCGGCGCGCGCAACGCGCAGCAGCTCACGGCCGCGTTGTCAGTGGAGACCCTTAGTCTTCCTGACGAGATCTGCCGGGCCCTCGACGACGTGTCGGCCCCGGTGCACCACTATCCCGATCACGACTGGAGCACGCTGTGAGCACGGAGCCCGAGACCACGGAGGAAGCGGAGCCGGGGGCGCCGGGCGCGGACTCGACCGCGGGCGACCCGCAGGACACGGGCGCGGACGCGGGTGCGTCGGGCACGTTCTCCGGGGACGGGGACGGGACCGCGCCGGAAGGAGCGGGGACGGACGACGGGACGCGCCCGGCCGCGGAGGCCGGCACCGGCGCCGAAGCCGGGGACGGCGCAGGCGGCGGCGATACCGACGCCGAGGCAACAGCCGGGACGGGGACCGCCACGGAGGCCGAGGCCGCCGCCCAGGTGTCCGAGGCGGCGGCGGAGCTGGCGGCCCAGCGGCTGGAGCGCGAGCGGATCAAGCGGCGGAAGGCGGAGAAGCAGACGCCGATCGCGGCCGGGACCAAGCTCAGCGGCACGGCCGCGGACCTGCTCGCGGCCGTACGGGCCGTGGAGAGCGGCGAGAAGCCCGTGGCCACCGCCTTCCGTGAGCCGACGCCCCCGCCGCGCCGGGTCGTCGAGGAGCCGGCGCGGCGGCCGGGGCCCGTCGCAGCCCAGGCCGCCTCACCGAGTGCCGCCGCGCCGGAGGCCGTCGACGCCGTCCGGGCCGTGCTGACCGAGGGAGGCGCGCCGGAGACGCTCGCGCCCCAGGTCGTCGCCACGCTGGGCGAGGGCGCCGACAGTCAACTGCGTGAGGACCCCTGGCAGTTGCTGCGGGTGGCCGGGGTGCGGCCCGAGCCGGCGGACGGGTTCGCGCGGGCGCTGCTCGGCGACGGGTGCGGTCCGGACGACGAGCGTCGGGGCCGGGCGCTGACCGTGTGGCTCCTGGAACAGGCCGCCGTGGCGGGGCACACCGCCCTGGACGCTCCCGCGCTCGTCGCGGCGCTCGCGCAGCGCGCCGTGCCCGATCCGGACGCCGCCGTGCAGGCCGCGCTCGCGGAGGGCGACGCCCTGGTCTTCCAGGACGCCCTGGACCCGGCGCCGGCGGCGCCGCAGGACGACTCGGAGGAGCCGCAGGAGCGCCCGGTGCGCATCCTCATCGGCCTGGAGCGGTACGCGCTGGCCGAGGAGAGCCTCTCCGACGGACTGGGCCGGATCATGAACTCGGTGCCCAAGGCGGACGGTTCGGCCGCCGACTGGGAGGAGGCCGCCGGTGCCGCGCCCCGTTCCGCGGGCGAGCTGATCCGCGCGGCGGCCGCCCACGGCCTGGTGCTGCACACCGGTGGTGACGCCTCCCGGTCCGAGGTGGCGGCGCTGCTGCACGTGACCCGCGGCCTCGGTCTGCGCGGCTGGGCCGCCGCCCACACCGCCGACGGCCGTGACCGTCTCACACAGCTGCTGGCCGGACCCGCCCAGGACACCGCGGGCCACGGCGAAGCCACCGGCACCGCCACCGTCGAAGGGCTGCTCTCCGGTGCGGAGGGTCCGGGCCGCGACGCCGACGGGGCTCTGGACCTGGACGTCCTGGTCGTCCTCGACGCGCCGCAGCTCGACGTCGAGACGGCCGCCGTGCTCGCCGAGTCCCTGCCGGACGGGGCCCGCCTCGTGCTGAGCGGTGACCCAGGAGTGCTGTGGTCGGCGGGCCCGGGGCGGGTCTTCGCCGACCTGATCGCCGCCCGCGCCTGCCCGCAGGTGGCCTCCCGGACACCCGACCCCGGACCCGTCGGAGAGCTGGTCTCGGGCATCGGCATCGGCGAGCTCAACCAGGTGGAGGCGCCCGGCAAGGAGGTCGTGATCGTTCCGGTGCGCGACGCCGGGGAGGCGGTGCACCGCACGGTGCAGCTCGTCGCCGACTCGGTGCCGCGGGCGATCGGCATTCCCGCGGAGCAGACCCAGGTGATCACGCCCGGGCACGGCGGCGCGGTCGGCACCCGCGCGCTGAACACCGCTCTCAAGGAGCGGCTGAATCCCGGCCCCGGTCGCTTCGGGGGGTTCGACCCGGACGACCGGATCGCCTACTCCCCCGCGCCGGGCCGCGTCCTGCTGGGCCGGGTGGTGAAGGCCGACGCCGACGGACTGCACCTGGAGTGCGCCGGCGAACCCGTCGTCGTGGCGAAGGAGCGGGTCGAGCAGACCGTGCGACACGCCTGGGCACTCACCGCGCACCAAGCGGTGGGACTGCGCCGGCCCGCCGTGGTCGTGGTGCTCCCGGGCGACGCGGCGGCGGCCCTGACCCGCCCGTGGGTGTACACGGCCTTCGGACGGGCGGAGCGGCATCTGTCCGTCGTGCACGGCGTGGAGCAGGCGTTGCAGCACGCCGTGGCGGAGGTCCCGCAGAAGCCCCGCACCACCCGTCTGCCGGCCCTGCTGAAGGCCCAGACACCGGCGGCGACGGCGAGCTGACCGGGGCTCCCCGCTCAGCAGGGCCGTCGCACCGGAAGCCACCGCGCCAGCGACCTTCGGCTCCGGTCCGGTCCGGTCCGGTCGACTCGACCTGGCCGACGGAAACGGGGGTGGCGGTCACCGTGTCCCGGTGACCGCCACCCCCGTACCTGCCGGCGAGGTGACGCCTCAGATCTGTACCGGACCGCGCCTCAGCGGTCCGCGTCCAGCGGGTCCACCAGCTCCGCGTCGGCGTCGAGGTCGTCCTCGAGGTCCTCGTCGTCCGACTCGTCGTCGAACACCGCGCTGACGTCGAAGCGGCACACGACGCGCTGCGGGTCGATCGCCTCGAAGGGGGCCTCCAGCCATTCGCCGGGCTCGGCGGACTCGTCGGCCGCGGTCACCCACAGGGTGGAGTCGCCCTCCTCCAGCCCGAACTCCTTGTGCCGGGAGGCGATCTCGTCCGGTTCGAACTCGCCGAACAGGACCCCGAGCGCCCCGTGCAAGGTGCCGGACGCCGCGTCGAAGCCCTCGGTGGCGGTGGCACCGTCCTCCTCGACGGCCTCCACGCGCTGGGCCTGCGCCAGCAGTCGCTGCGGCTCCACCACCGAGTAGTCCCGGCGGATCACCACACTCAGCGCGTTCGGCTCCTCCGGGCCGGTGTACGGAGGCAGCGTGTCGTCGCCGCCGGGGATCTCGAAGGGGGTGACCTCGTCGTAGCGGTCATAGAGGAGCTCGTCGTACTCCTCGGCCGCGGCGGCGAGCTCGTTGAACGCTTCGTATACGGCCGGGTCGTCGTCGCCCGTCCTGCGCTCGACCGCGGCCAGGTGACGGTCGAGAGCGGTCTTGACCGCCTCGGCGGCGGCTCGTACCTCGGCAGCGGTGGGCTGCACAGCATCAGACATAGTGCAGACGCTATCCGTACCGGGCCTCTGCCCGCACAATAGATGCGATGCCGGAATACGAATTTGTCGACGTGTACGTGCCTCGCGGGGTTTCCCGCAAGGAGACGACACGTCTGCTGACGGACCATGCCGAGTACGGACACTGGGAGTTGGACCGCCTGAGTCTGCTCCGCGACGGCAGCCGCAGGGTGCGGCTGCGCCGGCGGATCATCCGCCAGGTGCGGGCGACGTGGTGACGTAAGGGCGCTGGAACGGGAGGAGCCCCGCCTTCGCGGGGCCCACTCCGGCACGACGCCACCGGGGAAGCCGTGGCGTCGTGATCACATCTGTGCCGTGCGGGATCACACCCGTGCCGAGCGCGCCCGGCGGAAGAGCACGGCGCCTGCGAGCAGCGCGGCCGCTCCGGCCGGGACGACGGCACCGATGGGCAGCTCGCTGCCCGTGTGCGCGAGCTGCGCGGGGCCGTTCTGCGCTGCCTGCGGCGTCCGGACCGTGGACCGCGCGCCCAGGTGCGTCACCTGCGAGACGCCGGCCCGGTGCTTGCCGCCGCCCGACCCTGACGTGCCGCCGGCCTGTCCCGGAGTACCCGGCTGACCAGGCGTTCCGGGGTTGCCCGGCTGACCGGGGTGACCCGAGTGGCCGTGGTGGCCGTGATGTCCGTGCCCGGGCTGACCGGGCTGGCCCGGGTGTCCGGGCTGACCCGGCGTACCCGGATGTCCGGGCTGACCCGGGTGACCTCCATGGCCCGGGTGCCCTGGGTGCCCCGGGTGCCCCGGGTGTCCGGGCTGACCCGGGTGACCCGGCTGACCGGGGTGACCGGGGTGACCGCCATGGCCCGGGTGACCCGGCTGACCGGGGTGACCCGGCTGGCCCGGATGACCCCCGTGACCGGGGTGGCCGGGGGTGCCCGGGTTGCCGGGGTGACCGGGCGTGCCCGGATGTCCGGGGTGGCCCGGGTGGCCGGGTGTCCCCGGGTGGCCGCCTCCCGGCGGGGTGGTGGAGTGGCCGCCGGTCGAGTCGTCGGCGCAGCCGTTGGCGGCTGTCGCGTTGCCGATCCCGATGACGTTGACGCTGTTGCCGCACACGTTGACGGGGGCGTCGATCGGCACCTGTACGTGGTTGCCGGAGCCGACGCCGGGTGAGCGGGTCGCGTGGCCGCCGGCCCGGGAGCCACCGGCGGAGTGGGATCCGCCGTAGCCACCGGACGGGCCGCCCCGGCCGCTCTGGTTCGCGCACTTGTTGCCGACGGCCGGGTTGAGCACCCCGACCACACTCACCGTGTTGCCGCAGACGTTGACCGGTACGTGCACCGGTACCTGAACCGTGTTGCCCGAGAGCACGCCGGGCGAGTCCGACGCCGAGCCGTTCGCTCCCGTGTCGGCGTGCGCGGACACGCCGGTCACGGCGATCACACCACTCGCCGCGGCCACGGTCATCAGGCCTTTGCGGGTGACCTGTCGCATAGCTGTATCCCTGCCTCAGTCCTTGGGACGTGGACCATCCAGAACGCGCGCACGCCCACGAGACGTGTACGCGGAAAGCAGGTCGGCCCCGGAGCGCATGGCGCGCACTCCGGGGCCGACGAGCTCAGACCTTCACGAAGTGACCCTCATGAGGTGACCCCATGGGGTGCCCCGTCGGGAGACGGGGCACGACGTCACTTGTTGAAGCAGGTGTTGCCGAAGGCGGGGTTCAGCAGCCCGATCACGGAGACCGTGTTGCCGCAGACGTTCACGGGGATGTGAACGGGCACCTGGATGACGTTGCCGGAGACGACGCCCGGGGAGTGCACGGCGGCACCCTGAGCACCGGAGTCGGCGACAGCCAGGCCCGCACCCGCGAGAACCAGACCACCAGTGGCAGCCGCAGCGGCGACGACCTTCTTGATCATTATTCCTCCTTGTAGGCAAATGCGATCCCAAGTAGCTGATCGCAACACCTGTAACGAGGAAGGAGTAGTAGAGCTACGAGCTGATGAGCACATTCACCCGTGCCGGGCGATCTTCGTACGGGCGGGCGAATGTCGGCGTCAACGTCACGACGCGTCGATGAAGCGGTCCAGTACGCGCACGCCGAACTGCAGCGCGTCGACCGGCACCCGCTCGTCCACACCGTGGAACATGCCCGCGAAGTCCAGCTCCGGCGGCAGCTTCAGCGGGGCGAAGCCGAAGCAGCGGATGCCGAGGTCGTCGAACGACTTGGCGTCCGTGCCGGCCGAGAGCATGTAGGGCACCGCGCGGGCGATCGGGTCCTCGGCGGAGAGAGCGGTCTGCATCGCGTCGACGAGGGCGCCGTCGAAGCTCGTCTCCAGGGCCTTGTCCGCGTGCACGTCCTCGCGCTTCACGCGCGGACCGAGGATGCGGTCGAGGTCGGCGAGGAACTCCTCCTCGTATCCCGGCAGGTAGCGGGCGTCGACGTGGGCGGTGGCCTGCCCGGGGATCACGTTCACCTTGTAGCCGGCGCCGAGCTGGGTCGGGTTGGCGGTGTTCTGCAGGGAGGCGCCGATGAGCTTGGCCATGCCGCCGAGCTTGGCGAGCGTCTCGTCCATGTTCTCGGGGTCGAGCTCGGTGCCGAGGGCGTCGCCCAGCTCGTCGAGGAAGTGCCGCAGCGTCTTCGTCACACGCACCGGGAACTTGTGCCGGCCGAGCCGACCGACGGCCTCGGACAGCTCGGTGATCGCGTTGTCCTTGTGGATCATCGAACCGTGGCCGGCGGTGCCGTCCACGGTCAGCTTCATCCAGTGCATGCCCTTCTGGGCGGTCTCGATCAGGTAGAGCCGGAGCTTCTCGTTGACCGTGAAGGAGAAGCCGCCGACCTCGCCGATCGCCTCCGTGACGCCCTCGAAGAGGTCCGGGTGCTTGTCGACGAGGTGCCGGGCGCCCCACGTCCCGCCCGCCTCCTCGTCGGCGAGGAAGGCGAGGACGATGTCGCGCGGGGGCTTGCGGCCGGTGCGCATCCGCTCGCGCACCACCGCCAGCGTCATCGCGTCCATGTCCTTCATGTCGACCGCTCCGCGGCCCCACACCATGCCGTCGGCGATCTCGCCGGAGAAGGGGTCGTGGGTCCAGTCCGCCGCGTTGGCGGGGACGACGTCGGTGTGGCCGTGGATCAGAAGTCCGGGCCGCGAGCGGTCCTCGCCCTCGATGCGGACCACCGTGGAGGCGCGGCCCGGGTGGGACTCGAAGATCCGCGGCTCCAGTCCGACCTCGGCGAGCTTCTCGGCGACGTATTCCGCGGCCTTGCGCTCACCCGGGCCGGAGTGGTCTCCGTAGTTGCTGGTGTCGATCCGGATCAGCTCGCGGCAGAGGTCCACGACCTCGTCCTGGCCCGTGACGCTGCTGGTCGTGCCGGTGTCGCTCACGCTGCTTCCTCCCGCTGTCGCCGCTGGTGGTCCCCCTCATCCTCCCTCTCCCACCCCGCTCTCCCCAAGGCAGGTCCCGGCCCGTCACACGCCGTTCACGCCGCGACGGGGGGTGATCGGGGCTCCTGGAAAGCCTGGTAATGTTTTCTCTGTCGCCGCGAGGGAAACCCCGCGCGACAGACACCTTGTCCGGGTGGCGGAATGGCAGACGCGCTAGCTTGAGGTGCTAGTGCCCTTTAACGGGCGTGGGGGTTCAAGTCCCCCCTCGGACACACAGAAGAGTGAGGGCCCCGACCGTCAGGTCGGGGCCCTCACTCGTGATGCCGGGCCGCCGGGAGAGAGCCCTCGCTCCGTGTGTCCGCGGCGTCACGGACAGATGTGGGGCAGATCTCGT
This sequence comes from Streptomyces sp. M41(2017), assembly GCF_002078175.1. Classification (GTDB taxonomy): domain Bacteria; phylum Actinomycetota; class Actinomycetes; order Streptomycetales; family Streptomycetaceae; genus Streptomyces. Next base: position 1,964,101 of record NZ_MWFK01000002.1, read on the forward strand.
CACGCTGACATACCTCCACGTCAGGACACCGGAATCAGACGTTCCGCTGACCCGGGAGAGGCCCTCGCATGGCTGATGACCAGGCCCGGGGCTAGCGTCGTACTAAAATTCCAGGCTTGCTCGGAGCTGGACCGGAATATCCCCAGGCGTACCTGCGGGCCCACCAGCGCCCCGGAGTCTCCCGGGAACAACACGTGAGGACCCGATGGCAGCCCTCCAGCAAGGCCCCGCAGTCGCGTTGTCCGACGACGAGGTGCGCGCGGAGTTCGGTGACCGGGCGCGCTTCTCCGCCGCCCCGGCCGCATCGCCGCGCACCCTCGTCGACATCCTCGACGCCTCCGTCCGGGCGTACCCCGACGAGCCCGCTCTCGACGACGGGCGGCGCGCCCTCACCTACCGTGAGCTGGCCGCGGAGGTCGAGGCCATGCGGTGGCGGCTCGCGCAGGCGGGGGTCGGGCTCGGCGACCGGGTCGGTGTACGGGTCCCGTCCGGCACGAACGAGCTGTACGTCGCGATTCTGGGCGTCCTCGCGGCCGGTGCCGCCTACGTCCCGGTGGACGCGGAGGACCCGGACGAGCGGGCCGAGCTGGTCTTCGGCGAGGCGGGCGTGCGCGCGGTCGTCGGGGCCGGGCACGAGCTGACGGCCGGGAGCCGCTCCGAGGTGCCCGCCGCACGCCCCGGCGTCGAGCACGACGCGTGGATCATCTTCACCTCCGGCTCCACGGGCAAGCCCAAGGGCGTGGCCGTCAGCCACCGCAGCGCCGCCGCGTTCGTCGACGCCGAGGCGGACCTCTTCCTGACCGAGGAGCCGATCGGCCCCGGTGACCGGGTCATGGCGGGCCTGTCCGTCGCCTTCGACGCCTCCTGCGAGGAGATGTGGCTCGCCTGGCGGTACGGCGCCTGCCTGGTGCCGGTGCCCCGCTCCCAGGTGCGCAGCGGCGCCGATCTGGGACCCTGGCTGGTCGAGCAGGAGATCACCGTGGTCTCCACCGTGCCCACTCTCGCCGCGTTGTGGGAGCCGGAGGCCCTCAACGAGGTCCGGCTGCTGATCTTCGGCGGTGAGGCCTGCCCGCCCGAGCTGACCCAGCGCCTGGTGACCGAGGGCCGCGAGGTGTGGAACACGTACGGGCCGACCGAGGCGACCGTGGTGGCCTGTGCCTCGCTGTTGACCGGTGAGGAGCCCATCCGGATCGGGCTGCCGCTGAACGGCTGGGAGCTGGCCGTCGTCGACGAGGCCGGCGAGCTGGTGCCGATGGGCGCGAGCGGCCAGTTGGTGATCGGCGGGGCCGGGCTCGCCCGCTACCTCGACGCCGAGAAGGACGCGGAGAAGTACGCGCCGCTCGCCTCCCTGGGCTGGGAGCGGGCGTACCGCAGCGGTGACCTGGTCCGGGCCGAACCGGAGGGGCTGGTCTTCCTCGGGCGTGCGGACGAGCAGATCAAGCTCGGCGGGCGCCGGATCGAACTGGGTGAGGTGGACGCGGCTCTCCAGGGGCTGCCCGGCGTCGCGGGCGCCGCCGCCGCCGTACGGAGGGCCCGCGGCGGCAACCAGCTCCTGGTGGGCTATGTCGTGACGCAGGACGGCTGGGACCACGCGACCGCGGTCGAGAAGCTGCGGGCCGAACTGCCCGCCGCACTCGTACCGCTGCTCGCGCCGGTCGAGGACCTGCCCACCCGGACGTCCGGCAAGGTCGACCGGAACGCGCTGCCCTGGCCGCTGGAGGGGCTGGAGTCCGGCGGCGCGAAGGAGCAGCTCTACGGCACCGAGGCGTGGCTGGCCGAGCAGTGGAGCGAGGTGCTCGGTATCCCCGTCGGCGGTTCGGCCGACGACTTCTTCTCGATCGGCGGCAGCAGTCTCGCCGCCGCCCAGCTCACCACCCGGCTGCGGACCCGCTACCCGAGCGCCGCGGTGCTCGACATCTACCAGCAGCCCGTTCTGCGCAAGCTGGCCCGTCATCTGGAGAAGTCCGTCCAGGACGACGGCGCCGGCCGTACGGTCGCGCCGGTACCGATGCGCGCGAAGGTGATCCAGCTCCTCGTGCTGATGCCGTTGTTCACGCTGCTCGGCCTGCGCTGGACCGTGGCGCTCGCCGCGCTCGGGAACGTCCTGCACTGGTTCGGCCCGTACCCGTGGGCACCGAGCACGTCGTGGTGGCTGGTGGGCGTCGGCGCTCTCGTGCTGTTCAGCCCGCCGGGACGCCTCGCGATCGCGGCCGGCGGGGCGCGGCTGCTGCTGCGCGGGCTGAAGGCCGGCCGGTATCCGCGGGGTGGCTCCGTCCATCTGCGGCTGTGGACGGCGGAGCGGCTCGCCGAGTTCAGTGGCGCGACCTCCCTGACGGGTTCCTGGCTGGAGCGGTACGCCCGCGCGTTGGGCGCCCGGGTGGGCCCGGACGTGGACCTGCACTCGCTGCCGCCGGTGACCGGCATGCTCAAGCTGGGCCGGGGTGCCGCCGTGGAGTCCGAGGTGGACCTGTCGGGGTACTGGCTGGACGGTGACCGGCTGGAGATCGGCGCGGTGAAGGTGGGCGCCGGTGCCGTCGTCGGGACGCGCAGCATCCTGTTCCCGGGGGCCCGGGTCGGCAAGCGTGCCGAGGTGGCGCCCGGCTCGGCGGTCGTCGGGCAGATCCCGACCGGGCAGCGCTGGGCGGGTGCCCCGGCGGGCAAGCTGGGCAAGGCGAAGCGGGCGTGGCCGAAGGACCGGCCGCGGCGCGGCACGTACTGGCGGGTCATGTACGGCGTGAGCGGCTTCGCGCTCACGGCGCTTCCGGTGCTGGCCGCCGTCGCGGCGCTGCTCGTGGCGCGGGTCTTCGTGAGCGCGGACGCCGGGTTGGGTACGGCGCTGCGCGGTGCGGCGATCGCGCTGGTGCCGGCGACGCTCGCCTTCGGTCTGGCGTACGCGCTGGTGCTCCTGGTCCTCGTGCGGCTGCTGAGTCTCGGGCTGCGAGAGGGCACGCATCCCACGCACAGCCGGATCGGCTGGCAGGCGTGGTCGGTCACGCAGCTGATGGACCGCTCGCGGGAGACGCTGTTCCCGCTGTACGCGGGGCTGATCACGCCGGTGTGGCTGCGGCTGCTCGGGATGAGGATCGGGCGGGGCGCCGAGATCTCGACGGTCCTCGCGCTGCCGAGTCTGACGACGGTCGGCGAGGGTGCCTTCCTCGCCGACGACACGCTGACCGCGCCGTACGAGCTCGGCGGCGGCTGGATGCGCATCGGGCGGGCCGAGATCGGCCGCCGGGCGTTCCTCGGCAACTCCGGGATGACGGCGCCGGGCCGCAGCGTGCCGGACGGGGGTCTGGTGGGCGTGCTGTCGGCGACGCCGAAGAAGGCGAAGAAGGGCAGCTCGTACCTGGGTCTGCCGCCGGTGAAGCTGCCGCGCTCGACGCAGGACGGCGACCAGAGCCGTACGTACGACCCGCCGGCCCGGCTGCTGTGGGCGCGCGGTCTGGTGGAGGCGTGCCGGATCGTGCCGGTGTTCTGCTCGGCCGCGCTGGCGGTCCTGACCGTCGCCGCGCTGTGTGCGCTGGGTCCCTGGGCGTGGGTGTTCCCGGGAGCGGTGCTGCCGGCCGCCGGGGTGCTCGGGTGCCTGGTGTCGGTGGTGGCGAAGTGGCTGCTGGTGGGCCGGCACCGTGCCGGTGAACATCCGCTGTGGAGCGGCTTCGTGTGGCGCAACGAGCTGGCCGACACCTTCGTGGAGGTCGTCGCCGTGCCGTGGCTGGCGGGTTCGGTGCCGGGCACTCCGCTGATGACGGCGTGGCTGCGCGGACTCGGTGCGCGCATCGGGCGGGGTACGTGGGTGGAGAGCTACTGGCTTCCCGAGACGGACCTGGTGACACTGGAGGACGCGACCACGGTGAACCGGGGCTGTGTCCTGCAGACCCACCTCTTCCACGACCGGATCTTGCGGACGGATACTGTGGTGCTCCGTGAGGGCGCCACCCTGGGCCCGGGCGGAATCGTCCTGCCCGGCAGCACCGTCGGGGCCCGCTCGACCCTGGGTCCCGCGTCGCTCGTGATGGCGGCGGAGTCCGTTCCCGACGACACCCGCTGGCTGGGCAACCCGATCGAGGCGTGGCGCTCGTAGAAGACGTCGGCCGGTCGGCAACGAAGGGCGGTACAGCGGTACGCCGAGCACAGGGCAGGGAGCAGTCGCAGCAGTGAGCGTTCAGCAGACAGCGGGACCGGACCCCTATTTCCCGGCCAACGGCGATCCCCGTTACCGGGTGCACCGGTACGAACTCGCGCTGGACTACCGCCCCGCCCCGAACCGGCTCTCCGGCACCGCACGGCTCAACGCCATAGCGGGCCGGTCGGCGCTCGCCGAGTTCCAGCTGAACCTGGCGGACTTCCGGATCGGCCGCATCCGGGTCGACGGGAAGGCGGCGCACTACACGCACCGCGGGGGCCGGCTGCGGATCCGTCCGCCGAAGCCGGTCCGGGCCGGTGCCGCGTTCACGGTCGAGGTGCAGTGGTCGGGCAACCCCAGGCCGGTGAACAGTCCGTGGGGCGGGATCGGCTGGGAGGAACTGGAGGACGGCGCGCTGGTGGCGAGCCAGCCGGTCGGTTCGCCGTCCTGGTACCCGTGCAACGACCGGCCGGCCGACAAGGCGGCGTACCAGATCTCGATCACCACGCCCTCCGCGTACGCGGTGGTGGCGGGCGGGCGTCTGCTGACGCGGACGACGAAGGCGTCCACGACGACCTGGGTGTACGAGCAGTCGGCGCCGACCTCCAGCTATCTGGTCGGCCTGTCGATCGGCAAGTACCAGACGGTGCTGCTCGGCGATCCGGGTCTGGTCGGCGTGCCGCAGTCCGGGCATCTGCCCGCGCGGCTGCTCCCCGAGTTCTCCCGGGACTTCGCGCGGCAGCCCGCGATGATGGAGCTCTTCCAGGATCTCTTCGGGCCGTATCCGTTCGGTGAGTACGCGGTGGTGGTGACCGAGGAGGAGCTCGACGTCCCGGTCGAGGCGCAGGGGTTGTCGCTGTTCGGCGCCAACCACGTGGACGGTGCGCGGGGTTCGGAGCGGCTGATCGCGCACGAGCTGGCGCACCAGTGGTTCGGCAACAGCGTGTCGATCGCCGACTGGCGGCACATCTGGCTGAACGAGGGCCTCGCGAAGTACGCGGAGTGGCTGTGGTCGGAGCGTTCCGGCGGACGGACGGCCCACCGGCTGGCCTCGGCCGCGCACCGGAAGCTGTCGGCGCTGCCGCAGGATCTGCTGCTGTCCGACCCGGGCCGCAAGCTGATGTTCGACGACCGGCTCTACGAGCGCGGCGGGCTGGCGGTGCACGCGATCCGCTGCGCGCTGGGCGACGAGGCGTTCTTCCGTATGCTGCGCGGCTGGACGGTGCTGCACCGGAGCGGTGTGGTCACCACGTCCGTGTTCACCACGCACGTCGCGCGCCACACCGCCGAGCCGCTGGACGACCTCTTCACGGCCTGGCTGTACGAGACGGCGCTCCCGCCGCTGCCCTCCCCCGCCGCGCAGGTGCTGCCGGCCCGGCCCGGTTATCCGCCCACGAACGCCGACTCGGCCCGAGTACGGGGAGAATGACGCGATGACCAGCCGTTCCTGTCCCTGTGGGCTCGCCGAGCCGTACGCGCGGTGCTGCGGGCGCTTCCACCGCGGTGAGTCCGCGGCGCCGAGCGCCGAGGCCCTCATGCGGTCGCGGTACTGCGCCTTCGTCCAGGAGGACGAGGCCTATCTGCTGCGGACCTGGCATCCGCGGACGCGTCCCGCCCGGGTGGAGTTCGACCCCGGGATGCGGTGGACGGGCCTGGAGATCCTCGGCACGGAGCAGGGCTCGGCGTTCCACACGACCGGGACCGTCACCTTCCGCGCCGGGTACCGGGGCGGTTCGCTGCACGAGCGCAGCCGGTTCGAGCGGGTCGACGGCGCCTGGGTCTACGTGGACGGCGACTTCCTCGACTGACCGTCCGAGTCCTCAGGTCAGGGCGCCAGGATGTCCAGTTCCTGGAGTGCGCCGACCGTGATCTCCCGGGTGAGCCGCTCGGCGAGCGCGGCGTCGCCCTCGCGGACGGCCTCGGCGACCTTGACGTGCAGGGTGACGGCGGCGGGGTCGGGGTCCGCGAACATGACCTCGTGGTGGGTCCGGCCGGACAGGACCTCCGCGACGACGTCCCCGAGGCGGGCGAACATCTCGTTGCCGGACGCGTTGAGGATCACGCGGTGGAAGGCGACGTCGTGGACGAGATAGCCCTCCAGCTGGTGCCCGCGTGAGGTGGCGACCATGCCCAGCGCGCACTCGGTGAGTTCCGCGCACTGGGCGGCGGTGGCGTACCGGGCGGCGAGTCCGGCGGCGACCGGTTCGAGGGCGGAGCGCAGCACGGTGAGGGAACGCAGCTGGTGGGGGCGGTCGGAGCCGGCCAGTCTCCAGCGGATGACCTGGGGGTCGTAGACGTTCCATTCGGACTTGGGGCGGACCGTCACGCCCACGCGGCGGCGGGACTCGACCAGGTACATGGATTCGAGGACCCGGACCGCCTCGCGCATCACGGAGCGGGACACCTCGAAGCGCTGGGCGAGTTCGTCGGTGCGTAGGACGCTTCCCGGCGGGTAGTCGCCCGCCGTGATGGCCGGTCCGAGGGATTCCAGTACTCGTCCGTGCAGCCCCCGGCCCCGTGTGGTCATGACGTCAGCGTACGAGGCGGACGCCACAATCAAAAAGTCAGACTTATACGTCACACACTCTTGAATTTGTCGTACCTAATGCGTTTCAGTGGCGTCGACATCAGATGTCGACGAAGACAGCGAGAGCCCGATGCAGCACAGTCCCACCCCTCATGTCCTTGTGGTCATGGGCGTCGCCGGTACCGGCAAGACCACCATCGGACCGCTGCTCGCGGCCCGGCTCGGTGTTCCGTACGCCGAGGGCGACGACTTCCATCCGCAGGCCAACATCACCAAGATGTCGGCCGGGACGCCGCTGACCGACGACGACCGCGCGCCCTGGCTGGACGCCATCGGCCGATGGGCGCACGACCGGGCCGGCCTCGGCGGCGTGGTCAGCTGCTCGGCTCTCAAGCGCGGCTACCGGGACCGGCTGCGTGCCGCCGCCCCGGGCATCGCCTTCGTGCATCTCACCGGTGACCGACAGCTCATCGAGGACCGGATGTCGCACCGCAAGGGCCACTTCATGCCCACCGCCCTCCTGGACTCCCAGTTCGCCACGCTCCAGCCGCTGGCGGCGGACGAGGCGGGAGTCGAGGTGGACGTCTCCGGCGAGCCCGCCGAGATCACCGAGCGGGCCGTGGCCGCCCTCGCGCACCTCGCACCGCCGCAGTAACCGCACCCCTCACCTCGGGCGCCTCGCCGCGTCACCTCGCGGGCGCAGCGCCCGCGCCGGGTTCAGCGCTGCCTCCTCCCGGGAGCGGCCACCCCGCACCACCTTCCCCCGCGACCTTCCACAAGCAAGGGAATCACCGTGACCAGACTCAGTGTCGAGATGCTGGCAGCGGACACCGTCGAACCGATCACCTCGGCGGGCCACGCTCAACTGGGCACAGCCGTGCTGGCGGGCATCGCCGTCATCGTCCTGCTCATCACCAAGTTCAAACTGCACGCCTTCCTGGCCCTGACCATCGGCTCGCTCGCCCTCGGCGCGTTCGCCGGAGCCCCGCTCGACAAGGTCATCGTCAGCTTCTCCAACGGGCTCGGGTCGACCGTGGCCGGCGTGGGTGTGCTGATCGCCCTCGGCGCGATACTCGGCCGGCTGCTCGCCGACTCGGGCGGCGCCGACCAGATCGTCGACACCATCCTGGCGAAGGCGGGCGGTCGCGCCATGCCCTGGGCGATGGTGCTCATCGCCTCCGTGATCGGCCTGCCGCTGTTCTTCGAGGTCGGCATCGTGCTGCTGATCCCGGTGGTGCTGATGGTCGCGCGGCGCGGCAACTACACGTTGATGCGGATCGGCATCCCGGCCCTCGCGGGCCTGTCGGTGATGCACGGTCTCATTCCGCCGCACCCCGGTCCGCTGGTCGCGATCGACGCGGTCAAGGCGAACCTCGGCATCACCCTCGCCCTCGGTGTCCTGGTCGCCATCCCGACCGTGATCATCGCCGGTCCGGTGTTCTCCCGCTACGCCGCCCGCTGGGTGGACGTCCAGGCGCCCGACCGCATGATCCCGCAGCGCGCCTCCGAGGACCTGGACCGGCGCCCCAGCTTCGGTGCCACGCTCGCCACGATGCTGCTGCCCGTCGTGCTGATGCTGGCCAAGGCGCTGGTGGACATCGTCGTCGACGACCCCGAGAACATGACACAGCGCGTCTTCGACGTCGTCGGAGCGCCGCTGATCGCGCTGCTCGCCGCCGTGATCGTGGGCATGTTCACCCTCGGCCGCGCGGCCGGCTTCACCCGGGACCGCATCTCGACGACCGTCGAGAAGTCGCTCGCGCCCATCGCCGGTGTCCTGCTGATCGTGGGCGCGGGCGGCGGCTTCAAGCAGACCCTGATCGACTCCGGTGTGGGCCGGATGATCCTGGAGATCTCCAAGGACTGGTCGATCCCCGCGCTGCTGCTCGCCTGGCTGATCGCCGTGATCATCCGGCTGGCGACGGGCTCAGCGACCGTGGCCACCATCTCGGCGGCGGGGCTGGTGGCGCCGCTGGCGGCCGACATGTCGAGCACGCACACGGCGCTGCTCGTCCTGGCGATCGGCGCGGGCTCCCTCTTCTTCAGCCATGTCAACGACGCGGGCTTCTGGCTGGTGAAGGAGTACTTCGGCCTGGACGTCGGCCAGACCATCAAGACGTGGTCCGTCATGGAGACGATCATCTCGGTGGTGGCGGGCGCACTGGTGCTGCTGCTGTCGCTCGTCGTCTAGGGCCTGACGGCTCTTCAGGACGGGACCGGATCACGCCGGTCGGAAGCGGGTCCGGGGTCTCCGGACCCGCTTCACCGTTCCGCGGGCTCAGGCGGTGCCGCGGCTCACGGCCGCCACAACGGGTGCTCCCGCTCGGCCCACTCACGGCTCACCGACCCGGTGCGCAGACCCCGCCTCGCCTCCGGGTCGCCCAGCGCCATGCCGATGTGGCCCGCGAGGACGATGCCGATCGTCAGGGCCAGCCAGTCGTGCACGAAGGTCGCCGAGGTGCGCCACATCAGAGGTGTGAGGTGGGTGAACCACATCAGCAGCCCGGTGCCCACCATGACCAGGGTGGCGCCGGCGATCCAGGCGGCGTAGACCTTCTGCCCCGCGTTGAACTTGGCCGCGGGGCGGGAGTCCCGGTCCTTGTCGCGGCGCAGCGCCGCCCGCAGCCAGACGCGGTCGTGCGGGCCGAAGCGGTTCAGGTGACCGAGGTCGCGGCGGAACGCGCGGGAGGCGAGGCCCGCGACGACCGGCACCGGGAGCATCAGACCGGCCCACTCGTGGACGCGGACGACGAGTTCGCGGCGGCCGACGAGTTCGGCCAGCTCGGGCACATAGAGGCAGGCCGCGGTGACCACGCACACGCCCATCAGCAGGGCCGTGACGCGGTGCACCCAGTGTTCGGCCCGGGTGAAGCGGTGGACCTGGCGGGACGGGGCGGGGGCGGCGGACACGTCGGGGGCGCCGTCAGCTCGTGGGTTCATCGTCGCGTCCGTTCGAACGGCCGACCCAGGCGTCGACGTCGTACCCCCGGTCCTCCCAGTACCCGGGACGGACGTCCTCGGTGACGGTGATGCCGGAGAGCCACTTGGCGGATTTGTAGAAGTACATCGGCGCGACGTAGAGGCGTGCGGGGCCGCCGTGGTTGTGGCCGAGGGGCTTGTCCTGCATGCGCAGGGCCACCAGGACGTCCGCGCGGCGGGCCTGGCGGAGCGTCAGGCTCTCCGAGTACGCCCCGTCGAAACAGGTGAAGCGGACCGCCCCGGCCGTGTGGTGGACTCCCGCGGCGTCGAGCAGGTCGGACAGCCGGACGCCCTCGAAGGGGGTGCCGGGGACCCGCCAGCCGGTGACGCACTGGACGTCGTGGACCAGCCGGGTCTGCGGCAGGGCACGCAGGTCGGCGAGCGTGTACGAGGCGGGGTGGTCGACCAGGCCGTCGACGGTGAGCCGGTAGGTCTTCTCGTCCTTGTGCGGGACGGAGGAGGTCACCGAGTAGTAGCGGAAGCCGCCGCCGTTGGGCAGCAGCCCGGTCAGTCCCGTGGGGTCCTTCTCGGACGCGCCGGCCAGGAAGGACTCCATGGTGCGCTGGAGGGTCGGCGCCGTCAGCACGCCGAGGGCGCCGAGTCCGAGGGTGCCGAGCAGGACGCGTCGGCCGATGGGCTTGCCGCGTTCCTCGGGACGGGCGGGCTCGTCGGGCCGCTCGGGGTCCGGTTCGCCGGGCCGTTCAGTGTTCACTCATTGATTCGAGCACCCGCGACCCCCAAAAGGCCAGCGGTGGCGGGTGCTCGTCAGCGTTCCGTCATCTCTTCTCACGTCCTGTTCGAAGCGCGGGTCTCCGAACAGGACGTGCGGGCCGCTTCAGGAGGTGGACTCGGCCGCCTTGTCCAACTGGAACGCCTCGTTCCCGAGACCGATCCGGGCGTGCGCCTCGGGCTTGCGGGAGCGCAGCACGAGTCCCTGGACCAGTCCGACGACCGCGGCGGCCCCGATGACGGCGGGCAGCAGCCAGCTGAGGGTGGAGCCCGGACCGGCGCCGACGAGGACGTCGAAGTCCTTGACGGTGTAGACCACGATGACGAGGAGGGCGGCGCCGGCGACGGCGGAGGTGGCCAGGCGCCAGGCCTGGGCACGGGCGGCGCCGCGGCGGACGAAGAACACGATGACCGACAGCGAGGCGGCCGCCATCAGGAGGATGACCCCGAGCGCTCCGACGTTGCCGCCCCAGGTGAAGAGGTGCAGCACGGGTGCGGTCGGGTCGCCGGTCGGCTTGTCGTCGGCGAGTGCGAAGCCGCCGACGACGACCAGGGAGACGACGGTGTGCAGCAGGGAGCCGGTGCCGGGGGCGCCGCTGGACTCCGTGGTCCGGCCGAAGGCGGCGGGCAGCAGTCCCTCACGGCCCATGGCGAAGGCGTAGCGCGAGACGACGTTGTGGAAGCTGAGCAGCGCGGCGAACATGCCGGTCACGAAGAGGACGTGCAGGACGTCGGTGAACGTGGTGCCGAGCCGTGACTCGGTGAGGAAGAACAGCAGTCCGGCGCTCTGCTTCTGGGACGTCCCGATGATCGCGGAGGGCCCGGTGGCCACCGTCAGCGCCCAGGAGCTGATCGCGAAGAAGACGGCGACGAAGCCGATCGCGAGGAACATGACGCGCGGGACCAGGATGTGCGGGCGGCTGGTCTCCTCCGCGTAGACCGGGGCCTGTTCGAAGCCGGTGAAGGCCGCGATGCAGAAGCACAGCGCGGTGCCGACGCCTGCTCCGGTGAGGGTGTCCGGGTTGAACGCGTGCAGCGACAGGCCCTGCCGGGCGGGATCCGCGACGGCCGCGACGTCGAAGACGACGACGAGGACGACCTCGATGACCAGCAGCACGCCGAGTACCCAGGCGTTGACGTCGATCTTCAGCCAGGCCAGCGCGCCGACGACGAGCACGGCGGCGAGCGCCGGTATCCACCATACGAGTTCGGTGTCGAGGTAGGTGGCGAACAGCCCGGAGACCTCGAAGCCGAAGAGTCCGTAGATGCCGACCTGGAGCGCGCTGTAGGCGACCAGGGCGACCGCCGCCGCGGCGGCGCCGGGGGTGCCGCCGAGTCCGCGGGAGATGTACGCGTAGAAGGCGCCGGCGTTGTGGACGTGCCGGCTCATCTCGGCGTACCCGACGCTGAAGAGCACGAGGACGACACCGAGGATGACGAAGAGCAGCGGCTGCCCGACGATGCCCATCACCGCGAATGTGGTGGGCATGACACCTGCGACCACCATGAGGGGGGCGGTCGCCGCGAGGACGGACAGCAGCAGGCCCCCCGTGCCGAGGCGGCCGGCGCGCAGGGCGCGGTCCTGCCCCTTGAAGGTGCTGATGCCGGCCTCGTCGGCGGCCGGTCTTCCCGTGCTCGACGTACTCGATGTGCTCGAACTGCCCGTCGTCATCGCGGGTCGTCCTTTCGGATGTCTGGTCGTCGGGGGGCGTTCACACCGTGCCGAGCGCGCTGGCGCGTGCGGTACGGAAGGCTGTGTACGGATCGCGGTCCGGATAGGACCAGGGAGCCGGGGTGGGGTGCTCGCCGATGCGGTGGAACAGGGCGGCCGCCTCGGCACCCCGGCCCTCGCAGAACTTGGCGTGGGCAAGGAAGTTGAGGTCGACGAGGCGCCGCGGATGGTCGTCGCGCTCCCACTCCAGCCACCAGTCGAAGGCGGCCTTCATCACCTGCCGGGCCCGCCGTCCGACCCAGTGTCCGGAGGCGACCGGATCCGCGGGTTCGCTCCCGGCGGCGGCGAGCACCCGGAAGCGTTCGGCGTGCGCGACCACGGGGAGGATCGCGAGCGGCGAATCGGCGGGGGCCTGCTCGGCGGCCCAGTTGGCGAAGTCGTAGACCTCGTGCAGCGGGTCCTGGCCCGCGGTGGCGCGGCGTTCGGCGAGCCGGGCGACCATCAGGTGGTGCGCGTGGTGGTGGTCGGGGTGCCGGTGGCGCACCTCGTCGAAGAGCCGGACGACGTCCTCCTCCGCGCCGAGCGAGCGCTCCAGGAGGAGCAGGGAGAGCCAGGGCGTGGGGTCGGCGGGGACGAGCGCCGCCGCGGACCGGCAGGCGTCGCGGGCGCGTTCGGGGCGTTCCTTGCCGTTCAGGGCGCGCTCGACGGCGGCACAGCCGAGCAGTACGGCCGCGTCGGGGGACTCGGGTTCGGCGAGCTGCCAGTCACGGGCCCAGGCGAGGGTGGCGGACTCCTGCGCGAGAACGGTGAGGCGGTGTCCGCGGCGGTCCCAGTCCTCGCCGGTCCCGGCGAGCAGGGCGCGGACGGCGGTCCACCGCCCCTGGCTCAACGAGGTGCGGGCGGCGACGAGTTCGGCGTCGTCGAGGGCGGCGTCGAACGACTGGGCCGCACGCTTGCGGCCGCGGCCCAGGGGTGGCGGGGGTGGTGACACCGCTGCTCAACCTCACAGGCGCGGTTCGTCAGAGAGTGATCACGGACAGCAAACCCTCAGCCAGAGGTCACGTCAAGAGCCGGCCAAGTCGCTACACGTGTCAACTGGCGGGGCTTGTGGTGAAGTTGACCCGCACCGCCCTCATCGTCCCGAAGCGTCCCCGGAAGGTCGGACGTCCCTCGACGTCCGACCTCCACCGAGGTACGGCCTCCGCGCGGATCTGCCCGTACCCGGCCCGCCACGGAGGCCTGGGCTCAGCCGACCGCCCCGGCCGCCGCGCGGCCCGCCGTCCGGCCGGAGAAGAGGCAGCCGCCGAGGAAGGTGCCTTCCAGGGACCGGTAACCGTGCACACCGCCGCCGCCGAACCCGGCGGCCTCACCGGCCGCGTACACGCCCTCCAGCGCCTCGCCGCCCTCGGTCAGCACGCGCGAGGAGAGGTCGGTCTCCAGGCCGCCGAGGGTCTTGCGGGTGAGGATGTTGAGGCGGACGGCGATCAGCGGGCCCGCCTTGGGGTCGAGGATGCGGTGCGGGCTCGCGGTGCGGATCAGCTTGTCACCGAGGTACTTGCGGGCTCCGCGGATGGACATGACCTGGAGGTCCTTGGTGAACGGGTTGGCGATCTCCCGGTCGCGCGCCACGATCTCGCGGTGCAGCGCGGCCTCGTCGATGAGCGGCTCCTTGCTGAGCGCGTTCATGCCGCGCACCAGGGCGGCGAGGTCCTTCTCCACGACGAAGTCGGCGCCGTGGTCCATGAAGGCCTTCACCGGGGCGGGCACGTCGGCGCGGGCGCGTCCGATGACGTCGCGGACCGACTTGCCGGTCAGGTCGGGGTTCTGCTCCGAGCCGGAGAGCGCGAACTCCTTGCCGATGATCTTCTGGTCGAGCACGAACCACGTGTAGTCGTACCCGGTGCTCATGATGTGTTCGAGGGTGCCGAGGGTGTCGAAGCCGGGGAAGAGCGGGACGGGCAGCCGGTTGCCGCGCGCGTCCAGCCAGAGGGAGGACGGTCCGGGCAGGATGCGGATGCCGTGCTTGTCCCAGATGGGGTTCCAGTTCTGGATGCCCTCGGTGTAGTGCCACATGCGGTCACGGTTGATGAGCCGGGCGCCCGCCTCCTCGGCGATCCCGAGCATGGCCCCGTCGACGTGCGCGGGCACGCCGGAGATCATCCGTTCGGGCGGGGTGCCGAGGCGCTCCGGCCAGTTGGCGCGGACGAGGTCGTGGTTGCCGCCGATGCCGCCCGAGGTGACGATCACGGCCTGGGCCCGGAGCTCGAAGGCGCCGGTGACCTCGCGGCTGCTGGCCTGGCCGCGCTCGATGCCGGACGGTTCCAGGATCTCGCCGGTGACGGTGTCGACCGAGCCGGCGCTGCGGGACAGGCCGGTCACCCGGTGGCGGAACCGCAGCTCGACGAGGCCGCGGGCGACGCCCTCGCGCACCCGGCGTTCGAAGGGCGCGACCAGGCCGGGGCCGGTCCCCCAGGTGATGTGGAAGCGCGGTACGGAGTTGCCGTGCCCGGTGGCGTCGTAGCCCCCGCGTTCGGCCCAGCCGACCACCGGGAAGAAGCGCACGCCCTGGCCGTGCAGCCAGGACCTCTTCTCACCGGCCGCGAAGTCGACGTACGCCTCGGCCCAGCGGCGCGGCCAGTGGTCCTCCGGACGGTCGAAGCCGGCCGTACCCATCCAGTCCTGGAGGGCCAGGGCGTGACTGTCCTTGATCCGCAGGCGGCGCTGTTCCGGGGAGTCGACGAAGAAGAGCCCGCCGAAGGACCAGTGCGCCTGCCCGCCGATCGACTGTTCGGGCTCCTGGTCGAGGAGGATCACCTTGCGGCCCGCGTCGACGAGCTCGGCGGTCGCCGCGAGCCCCGCAAGGCCCGCTCCGATGACGATCACATCTGCGTCGTAGGCCATGGGCCCGTCCTCTCGGCATTCCGACTGGTCGGATCGGATCGGCGCCCGAGGGGGCGACGTGATGACGTTTGTCACGAACCGATCGGCAGCGTCGCTGGTTGATGAGACATTGGAGATGTGGTGGTCGGCCACGACGGGCGACCAGCCGTTGTTACTGATCGGTCAGATCCTTCGGCAAGAAAGGTGACCGAGTCAACCGCCTGACTCTCGGGACTCCCGGAGCAGGCCCCGGCCCTTGGCACTAAAGTCGGCGGGAAACGCACCGTGGCCCCCGACCCCGATGTATCGAGGTACCCAGCGTGTCGGTTCTCGTTCTGGTCCTCGCAGTGAGCGCGGCCTGCTGCCTGGGCTTCGGCTTCGTGCTCCAGCAGAACGCCGCCTCGCACGCCCCGCTGAGCGACTTCCTCTCCCCGCGCATCCTGCTGGACCTCGTCCGGGTCCCGCGCTGGCTGGGCGGCATCGGGCTCATGGTCTGCGGCATGGTGCTCGGCGCGGTCGCGCTCGGCAAGGGCGAGGTCTCCCTCGTGGAGCCGCTCCTCGCCACGAACCTCCTCTTCGCGCTGGCCCTCTCCCGCCACCAGACCAAACAGCCGCTCGGGCGGCAGGGCTGGGCGGGGCTCGTCCTGCTCGCGGGCGGCGTCTCGGCGTTCATCGTCGCCGGGCAGCCGCAGGGCGGCGAGGCCATCGACGATCCGCTGCGGCACTGGCTGATCATCGGGATCGTGGTCGGGCTCGCCCTGCTGCTCACCGCCTACGCGAAACGCTCCCGGCTGAGCGCGGGACCCGTGCTCCTCGCCACCGCCGCCGGCCTGCTGTACGGCCTGCAGGACGCGCTCACCCGGGTGAGCGGCCAGCGGTTCGGCGACGGCGGCTGGTCCGAGCTGCTCACCGGCTGGCAGCCGTACACGGTCCTCGTCCTCGGTGTGACCGGCCTGATCCTGGTCCAGAGCGCCTTCGAGACCGCTCCGCTGCGGATGTCGCTGCCCGCGCTCACCGCCGCCCAGCCGCTGGCCGGCATCGCCTGCGGGGTGGGTTTCCTCGGCGACCAGCTCCGCACCGACGTGGGCGCCCTCGCCTGGCAGGCGGCGGGGCTCGCGGGGGTCGTGGCGGGGATCATCCTGCTCGGGATGCACCCGGCGATGCCCTCGGGCACGGCGGAGCCGGAGCACTCGCGGGACCTCCAGCCGCACTGACGCGACCCGCCGACGACACGGGCTCCCCGTCCACGGCCCCCCTCGGCCGCCCCCGGCTGCTTGGATGGGGCCATGAGTGCCGCTGACGAGATCCTCGACATCGTGGACGAGAACGACCAGGTCATCGGGCAGTCCCCGCGCGGGGAGGCGTACGAGCGCGGGCTGCGTCACCGGTGCGTGTTCATCCAGGCTCGGGACGCCGAGGGCCGGGTCTTCGTCCACCGGCGTACCGCGACCAAGCTGGTGTTCCCCTCCTTCTACGACATGTTCGTCGGCGGGGTCGTCGGCACCGGCGAGTCCTACGACGACGCCGCGCTGCGCGAGGCCGAGGAGGAACTCGGCGTCTCCGGGCTCCCCCGGCCGACCCCTCTCTTCCGCTTCCTGTACGACGACGGGGCCGGCCGGACGTGGTGGTCCGCGGTCTACGAGGTGCGCTGCGACCTTCCGGTGGACCCGCAGGTGGAGGAGGTCGCCTGGCACGACTTCCTCACCGACGAGGAGGTGGAGGCCAGGCTGGCGGACTGGACCTGGGTCCCCGACGGCCTCGCGGCCCACGAGCGGCTCAGGGACTACCGGGCGATGGGCTGAGGTTCCACCCTTCCGGGGCCGCCACGGGGTGCCGGACGGTGAGCGCGGCGGCCAGTGCGCGCTCCTGGTCCGCGGTGATGCCCTGGGCGAGCCGGACGGTGCGCGGGCTGTACGGCCCGTCGCACAGCGGGAGCGGGCTCGGCTCCCCGGTGCTGCCGCTGAGCGGGCTGGGGCCCTGGGGTGTCCAGGTGGGGCCGTCCCAGAAGGGTGGTCCAGGAGGCGCACGGCGGCACCCGGTGCCGCCTCGGCGGCCATTCCGGCCGCGGTGAGCGCGTCGGCGGCCCCGGACGGTGGCGGGCGGCACGGACACCGGCGCGTGGCGGGCTCCCGGTAGGGTCCTGGACGTGATCGAACTCGTGCGTAATGTCCGGCTGTGGTTCGCGCCCCGGCAGATCCGGGAGGAGGGCGGGACGCCGGACTACCGGTTCTCCCTGGCCAACGAGCGGACCTTCCTGGCCTGGCTGCGCACCGCGCTCGCGCTGATCGGCGGCGGCTTCGCGGTGGACCAGTTCCTGCCGGACCTGCGCTGGGCCTGGCGTGCCGGGCTCGCCCTCGCGCTGCTGGCGGCGGGTGTGCTCTGCTCCCTGCGGGCCGTCAACCACTGGGTGCGCTGCGAGCGGGCGATGCGGCGCGGCGAGGACCTGCCGGTGTCGGGGTTCCCGGCGGTGCTGAGCATCGCCGTGGCGGTCGTCGCGGTCGCGATGATCGTGGTGGTCCTCGCCGGCTGGGCCGGATGACCCCGCCGGCACGCGAGGAACGGGATCCCGGCCTCCAGCCGGAGCGCACCCGGCTCGCCTGGCGGCGCACCACCCTCTCCAGCACCGTCGTCGCCGTGCTGGCCGCGAAGGCGGCACTGCAGGACAGGGACTCGGTGGCGGGGATCGCGGCGTGCGCGGTCGCCTGCGTGCTGTGGCTGTGCTTCCTCGCGCTCGCCCACCAGCGCATCCGCGCGCTGGCCCTCGCCGGACCGGCCGGTCCTGACGTCCTCAGCCCCCGGCACGCGGTGGCCACCGCGGCGTGCACGCTCGTCCTGGCGGTGTGCGCGGTCGCCTTGGTGTTCTAGGCCCGCCGATCCGGATCGGGCCCGGGGAGTCCGCGGTATCCGGTTCCCGGGTCTGAGCGCCCTTCGAGCCCGTGGGGCGGTCGCCCGTCCCACGGCGGTACGCGCACACGGGACGCGTTCATGGGCGATGCGGCGCTGGTGTTCCTGCCGTCCCCGGACGTCACGCAGGGCGAATTGCTGATGAATGACCCGATATCCGCCTGTTCACGGCGCTAGCCTGAGGTGGCGTTCCGCCCCGCTCCGGAGGCGGACGGACCGTCCACTCCACGCCGCCCGAAGGTGAGCACGATGACCACCCTTCACCAGGAGCACCCCACCCACCAGCACACCCACGGCCCGGACTGCGGTCACGCCCAGGTGCGGCACGGGGACCACGTCGACTACGCGCACGACGGGCACCTGCACCGCGAGCACGCGGGCCACTGGGACGAGTGCGAGCAGAGCGGGCACGTCGCGCACGAAGCCCACTCCCACCAGCACGGCGAGGGCTGCGGACACCCCGCGGTCCCGCACGGCGACCACGTCGACTACCTGCACGAGGGGCACCGGCACGCCGAGCACGAGGGGCACTGGGACGACCACTGACCTCCCACGCTCCGCAGGCGTCTCGGCGTCTCCCCCGGTCACGGACTCACCGGGGGAGACGCCGATCACGTTTCGCACAGCCGCTGGACGACATACCGACTGGTCGGCATCATGGTCACCACCTGTTTCCGTGCGCTGAGGAGCAAAGATGAGTCCGGATCACCCGCCAGGTCTCGATCTCGACCGGTTGCGTGACCTGCTCGACCGCGAGCGGCCCGGGCTGGTGAACGGCCCGCTGACCGGCCGGCTGATCGAGGGCGGACGGTCCAATCTCACCTACGCGGTCTCCGACGGCACCGCGCGATGGGTCGTGCGGCGGCCCCCGCTCGGCCATGTGCTGGCGACCGCGCACGACATGAAGCGCGAGCACCGGGTGATCAGCGCGCTGCACCCGACGGCCGTACCGGTCCCGGACCCCGTTCTGCTCTGCGAGGACGACTCCGTGCTCGGCGCGCCCTTCTACGTCATGGAGTTCGTGGAGGGCACGCCCTTCCGCACCGCCGACCAGCTCGCCCCGCTCGGCCCGGAGCGCACGCGCGAGGCGGTGCTCGGCCTGGTGGACACCCTGGTGGAACTGCACGCGGTGGACCCGGCCGAGGTGGGCCTCGCGGACTTCGGCCGGCCCGAGGGGTTCCTCGACCGGCAACTGCGGCGCTGGGGCAAGCAGTTGGACGCGTCCCGCAACCGCGAGCTGCCGGGCATCGACGAACTGCACGCCGCCCTCGGGCGCGAACTGCCCCACTCCCCCGCGGCCACGGTCGTGCACGGCGACTACCGGCTCGACAACGTGCTGATCGGCCCCGACGACCGGATCAGGGCGATCCTGGACTGGGAGATGTCCACCCTCGGCGATCCGCTCACCGACCTGGGCCTGCTCGTCATGTACAGCACGCGCCTGGACCTTCCGAACTCCCCCATCAGCACGACGGCTTCGGCCGCCGGTCACCCGGAAGCCTCCGAGATCGTCGAGCGGTACGCCGCGCGCTCGGGGCGCGACGTGTCCGCGGTCTCCTGGTACACGGCGTTCGCCTGGTTCAAGCTCGCGGTGATCCTCGAAGGCATCCACTACCGCTACACGAAGGGCCAGACCGTCGGCGCGGGCTTCGACCGCATCGGCGAACTGACACCCGTCTTCATCGAGCACGGTCTGACCACCCTTCAGGAAGGCTGATCCGCCATGGACTTCGGATTCGACGCGCGCACCGAAGAGCTGCGCCAGAAGCTGCTCGCCTTCATGGACGAGCACGTCTATCCGGCGGAGGCCGTCGCCGAGGAGCAGCGCGCCCTGCTGGCCTCGCCGTGGGACACTCCGGCCGTGGTCGGCGAGTTGAAGGCCGAGGCCCGCAGGCAGGGCCTGTGGAACCTCTTCCTGCCGGACTCCGAGTACGGCGCCGGCCTCACCAACCTGCAGTACGCGCCGCTCGCGGAGATCACGGGCCGCAGCCCGCACCTGGCGCCCACGGCGCTGAACTGCGCCGCGCCGGACACCGGCAACATGGAGGTGCTCACCCAGTTCGGTGACGAGCAGCAGCGGAAGCAGTGGCTGGAGCCGCTGCTGGCCGGCGAGATCCGCTCCGCGTTCGCGATGACCGAGCCCGAGGTCGCGTCCTCCGACGCCACGAACATCACCACGCTGATCGAGCGGGACGGCGACGAGTACGTCATCACCGGCCGCAAGTGGTACATCTCCGGGGCGATGAACCCCGACTGCAGGATCTTCATCGTGATGGGCAAGACGGACCCGGACGGCCCGGACATCCGCCGCCAGCAGTCGATGGTCCTGGTCCCCCGGGACACACCGGGCCTGGAGGTCCGCCGGGCCATGCAGGTGTACGGCTACGAGGACCACTCGCACGGCGGGCACGCCGAGGTCGTCTTCGACCACGTCCGGGTGCCGGTGACCAACCTGGTGGGCGAGGAGGGCGGCGGGTTCGGCATCGCGCAGGCGCGGCTCGGTCCGGGCCGGATCCACCACTGCATGCGGCTGATCGGCATGGCCGAGCGGGCCATCGAGCTGATGTGCAGGCGGGCCGTGACCCGTACGGCGTTCGGCAAGCCGCTGGCCCAGCAGGGTGTCGTGCAGAACTGGATCGCCGACGCGCGGGTCGCCGTCGAGCAGCTCCGGCTGCTGGTCCTGAAGACCGCCTGGATGATGGACACCGTCGGCAACAAGGGGGCCCACACGGAGATCCAGGCCATCAAGATCGCCACTCCGCGCACGGTCGTCGACATCCTCGACAAGGCCGTGCAGCTGCACGGTGCGGGTGGGGTGAGCCAGGACTTCCCGCTGGCCGAGCTCTGGGCGAGTGCGCGGACGCTGAAGCTCGCCGACGGACCGGACGAGGTCCACCAGCGGTCGCTGGCGTACCGGGAGATCAAGAAGTACGGGTGACGCCCGTGGGCGGGGGGGGTGTCTCGCCCCCTCCGCCCCTGCCCGTCCCGTAACCAGGGGCGCGCCCCTGGACCCCCGCTCGCCAAGCGCCGGACGGGCTGTATGTGACCCGTCCGGCGGCTGGGAGGCTGGTTACGGGCGCAGCGCGCGCAGCAGGAGGTCGGCCAGGTGGTCGGCGACCTCCTGGCGGGCGAGGGGGCCGTCCGGGCGATACCACGTGGACAGGTGGTGGACCGAGCCGAAGTGGTAGTCGACGACGAGGTCGGCCGGGGTCGCCGTGGAGAAGACGCCCTTCTTCTGGCCCTCCTCGATCAGCGCGCGGAACCGCTCGTGATACCGCCGCCGCTCCGAACGCACCTGCTTGAGCTTCTCGGGGCCGAGCTGATGCATGGAGCGGAAGAAGATCGAGGCGTCGTCGAGGTTGTCGATGGTGGTGACGACCACGTCGGCCGCCGCGCCCCGCAGCCGCTCCTCCACCGGCGCGTCCGAGTCGGCGAAGGCGTCCAGCCGCTCCTGCTGGAGGCGCAGCACGCGCGCGTAGACCTCGTGCAGCAGGTCGTCCTTGGAGCCGAAGTAGTGGTACAGCGCCCCCTTGGTGACGCCCGCCGCCTCGACGATCTCCTGCACGGAGGTCCGGTCGTAGCCCTGCTCGGCGAAGAGCCGGGTGGCGGCGGCCAGCAGCCGCTGCGGGACGGGCGTACCGTCACCGTCCGTCGTCCTGGGCACTGCCGCCACCTGCCTTCCGTGCGTTCACATCGATCGTTGTCGTTCTCGGGGCGTTCCCGGGGAGCGCCGTGTTCCCCGGGAACCGTCGGCCCCGGGAACTACGGGGAGTCCTCCGTGCGGGAACGCAGTTCCCGCCGCAGGATCTTCCCACTCGCCGTCTTCGGCAGTTCGGGCAGGATCACCACCTGCCGCGGATATTTGTAGGCGGCCAGTCTCTCCTTGCACCAGGCGGCGAGCGCGTCGGGGTCCTCGGAGGTGCCCGGACGCAGGCTGATGTAGGCCTTGACGGTCTCGCCGCGGTAGCCGTCGGGGATCCCGACGACGGCGGCCTCACGGACCGAGGGGTGGGTGTAGAGGACGTCCTCGACCTCGCGCGGCCAGACCTTGAACCCGGAGGCGTTGATCATGTCCTTCTTGCGGTCGACGACGTAGAGCCAGCCGGCGGTGTCCATGAAGCCGATGTCTCCGGTGCGCAGTTCGCCGTCCGGGAAGGTCTCGGCGGTGGCCTCGGGGCGTCGCCAGTAGCCCGGCACGACCTGGGGGCCGCGCACGAGGATCTCGCCCTGTTCCCCGAAGGGGACGTCCTGGCCCAGGTCGTCGACGATACGCACGACCGAGTCGGGGCCCGGCACGCCGACAGCGAGCGTTCCGGAGACCGGGTCGACCGGCGCCTCCAGCTGTGGCGGCACGGAGGCGCAGGGCGCGGTGCACTCGGTGAGCCCGTAGCCGTTGCGGATGTACGGGCCGAAGCCGGCGCGGAACTTCTCGACGAGGGCGGGCGGCAGCGGGGCGCCGCCGGAGGAGATGTTCACGAACGAGGAGAAGTGGTCCGGGGTGACCGCCGGATGGGCGGCCAGCGCCATGAAGGCGGTGGACGGCCCGACGGTGTAGAGCGGCCGGTGCTCGGCGAACGCGTCGAGGACGACACCCGCCTCGAAGCGGTAGGCCAGGACCAGCGTGCCCTCGCTGTTGAGACAGGCCGCGAGCTGGCAGACCATGCCGGTGATGTGGAACAGCGGCGCCATCGCGAAGTACACGGGCGCCTCGGGCAGGGCGAGCCCGGTCCGCTGCCGCTCCGCGTTGTACATGATGTTGCCGTGCGTGTTGGTGGCTCCCTTGGGGGTGCCGCTGGTGCCCGAGGTGTAACTGATGAGGGCGATGTCGGACGGCCCGAGGTCGCGGTCCTGCGGGGCGGTGTGCCCCTGCCGGGCGACGGCCACGAGGTCGTCGGCGCCCGCGTCGAGCGGCAGCCGCTCGAAGGACAGCACCCGGGTGTCGCCCCGCGTCTGGAGGTCCAGTTCGCAGGCGGTCAGCACGATCCGAACGGGGGAGTCTGCGGCCGTCTCACGCAGATAGCCGTCCCACGCGCGGTCGGAGCAGACGAGGGCGGTCACCTCGGCGTCGTGCAGGACGTGCCGGACCTCCCCCGCCTTGTACATCGGGTTGACCGGTACGACCGTCGCTCCGGCCTTCCAGGCGCCGAGCAGGGCGAGGACGAACTGCGGGGAGTTCTGGAGCAGGACGGCCACCCGGTCTCCCCGTCCGAGGCCGCGCCCGGCGAGGTGTCCGGCGACGGAGTCGCTCAGCTCGTCGACCTCGCGGTAGCTCAGTTTCCCGTCGAAGTAGGCGAGGGCGGTGCGGTCCGGGGTGTGCGCGACGGCGTCCCGGAGCGCGTGCACCAGGGTGTCGGCGGGGTGCACCGGCGCGCGCTGGGCGTCGCTGAGCAGGGCCACCCAGGGCCGGTCGGCATAGCTGGTCACTCGGCGGTCTCCCACTTCTGCTGGAGGTGGTTCATGTTCGTCATCCAGCGGTCGGGGTCCGCGGCGCGGGCCTGGTAGTACCCGGCGACCTCGGGGTGCGGAAGGATGAGGAAGCGGTTCTCCTCGATCCCCTTCATGAGCGCGTCGGCGACGTCCTCGGGGTCGATGGCGGTCGGCCGGAGCACCAGGTCGCCCGCGCTGCCGGTGGCGGCGAGCATGTCGGTGCGGACGCCCTGCGGGCAGATCGCGTGCACGTTCACCCCGCGGTGGCGGTAGGTGAGGGAGAGCCACTCGGCGAAGGCGTACGCGCCGTGCTTGGTGACGCTGTACGGCGCGGCGCCGATCATGGTGAGCAGGCCCGCGGCGGAGACGGTGGAGACGAACCGGCCGCTGCCGCGCTCCAGCCAGTCCGGAAGGAGGGCGTGGGCGGCGCGCACGTGCGCCATCACGTTGACGTCCCACGCGAGCGCCCAGACATCCTCGTCGGCCGCTTCGGAACCGCCCGAGCCGACACCGGCGTTCGCGCAGTAGACGTCCACGATGCCGTCGAGGGCGTCGCGCGCCTCCTCGATGATCAGGGACGCGTCCCCGGGGACCGCGATCCCGCCGATCTCGTCCGCGACGGCCTTCGCCTTCGCGGCGTCGAGGTCGTTGACGACGACCCGCGCCCCCTCGGCGGCGAAGCGTCGGGCCAGCGCGGCTCCGATGCCACCTCCCGCTCCGGTGACGACCACTCCCGCACTCTGCACGGCTCCCACCATCGGTCTCCTTCGACGCGACACGGCTCTGCTGCCACGCCAGACTAACCAGTCGGTATGTGCCTAGGGAAGGGGCCCGGGCGCGCGCCGGGGGCCGCGTGACGAGCCACGACGGGAGAAACGGAACGGCGGTCTACGAACTTCCGCCGTGAGCCCTTAGCGTGCACGTGCCAACCTTCCGCGATCACGGAGGTCACACCATGCGCATGTCCCGACGGTCACTGCTCGCGGCCGGCACCGCCGCCGCGGCCCTGACCCCGCTGCCCGCGGCGGCGGTGCCGGCCGCCGCATCCGGCCACCGGTTCCGCACCGGGTTCGAGCGGCTCGCCGCCTCCGGGTACGCCTCGCTGCGCGGCGGCCGCGTCGGCGTGGTCACCAACCCGACCGGCGTCACGCGGGACGTCCGGCACATCGTGGACGTCATGCACGCCGACCAACGGGTGGATCTGACCGCCGTCTTCGGTCCGGAGCACGGCTTCCGGGGCACCGCGCAGGCCGGCGGGTCCGAGGGCCGCTACGACGACCCGGCGACCGGACTTCCCGTCTACGACACGTACTTGAAGAGCGGGCAGCCCCTCGCCGACGTCTTCACGGCTTCCGGCGTGGACACCGTCGTGTTCGACATCCAGGACGCGGGGGCCCGGTTCTACACGTACATCTGGACGCTGTACGACTGCATGGAGGCGGCCCGGCTCGCCGGGAAGCGGTTCGTGGTGCTCGACCGGCCGAACCCGGTCACCGGCCGGGCGGCCCTCGGGCCGGTCCTGCACAAGGAGTTCGCGACCTTCGTCGGCCGGCAGCCGATCGCGCAGGCGCACGGGATGACGGTGGCGGAGCTGGCCCGGCTGTTCAACGGGGAGTTCCTCACCCGGCCCGTCGAGCTGGACACCGTCCTGATGTCGGGCTGGCGGCGGAGCGACTTCTACGACGCCTCGGGGCTGCCCTGGGTGCCGCCGAGTCCGAACATGCCGACGGCCGACACCGCCCTCGTGTACTCAGGGACGTGTCTCTTCGAGGGGACGAACCTGTCGGAGGGGCGCGGCACGACCCGGCCCTTCGAGTTGCTGGGCGCGGAGGGCGTCGACGGACGCTGGGCCGCGGCGGCGAACGGACTGGGGCTGCCCGGCGTGTACTTCAGAGAGGCCTACTTCGCCCCGACGTTCTCCAAGTTCGAGGGGAAGACCGTCGGGGGCGTGCAGATCCATGTGCACGACCGGGCGGCGTACGACCCGGTCCGCACGGGAATCGCGCTCCTGGTGACCGCCCGGAAGGTGTGGAGCGGTTTCGCCTGGCGTTCCGACAACTGGATCGACAAGCTGACGGGCTCCACGCAGGTGCGCACGATGATCGACGCGGGCGCGGGCACGGACGAGGTCGTGGCGGCCTGGCAGGACGAACTCGGCGCGTTCCGCCGGACCCGCAAGGAGTACCTGCTCTACAGGTGACCGCGGCCGGGACGGTCGAACGCCGTGCCGATCCGACCGCCGTGCCGATCCGGCGACGGGCGCGGCACGGCGCCCGGGGGCGGGCCGTGTCCACGGTCCGCCCCCGGTCCGGTGCGGCCGCGCCTACGGGCGCGGCCGGGTGCTCACCTGTGTCCGGTGAACTCGACGACCTGCTGGTAGGTCGGCCGGTTCTGCCAGGTGATCCTGCCGTGCTTGATGCCGCCGAGCGCCCGCTGGACGATCGAGTCGGCACACCACTGGTCGCCGGCGGAGCACTGGTCGTCGCCGGGGTAGACGGTGGCCGCGGTCTTGCCCGCCGCCTCCTTCAGCGAGCCGACGAGCGCGTCCCGGCAGGCGCTGAGGCTGCCGCCACCGCAGTACTTCTGCGACAGACCGCCCTGCACGGACTCCCCCAGTACCGCCCGGATGTCCTTGTCGACATAGCTCCACCAGCCGTACTGGAAGGAGCTTCCGGCGTGCGAGCCGGTCGGCCCGTGCCCGGCGGACGGGGCCTCGTCGATGGGCAGGTTGTTGCCGAAGGCGGCGTACAGGTCGTTGCCGAGCCCCGGCTGGAACTCCGCCTTGACCAGCAGCGGCCACCAGGCGTCCAGGATGCGGATCGCGTCGGCGTCGGCGTAGGTGTGCGAGCCGGCCGAGGTCTCCGTGCGCCGGGCGCCCGCGGTCAGCCAGGCGTTCAGCTTTCCCACCGCCGCCGCGGCCGTGGGGTCGGTGACCGGGGAACTGTTCACGACCTTCAGCAGGTCGGGGAGCACGTCCTCGGCCCGCAGGTCGGCGAGGGCCGCGTCGGCCATGGCCTTCACCAGCGCGGTCCGGGTCACCCCGCCCGCCCGGACGAGCTTCGAGACCCGGTCGTCCAGCAGGTCGCCGCGGTGCACCGAGCCGTCGCCCCAGGAGGCCGTGGTGTAGTCCTTGGCCTGTTTGTTGTTCCAGGAGATGTAGTAGTCCTGGTCCACGGAGTTGGGGTGCTGGGAGGCCGGGGTGTAGGCCGCGGTGTTGGTGGCCGGGTCCCAGCCCTGCCAGTCGTAGGCGGCCCGCGCCCACACCGGGAACTCGGCGTCGACCCCGCCGGCCCGCACCGGGTTGTCCCCGCTGTTGTAGTACGCGGTGTGCGCGGAGTCGGCGTAGAACCAGTTGAAGGTGTAGTTGATGTGCTGCACCGCGCTCTGGAAGGTCGCCGGGCTCTTCACGTAGTCCGGGTCGTTGAGCATCTGGAACCCGATGATCGAGTCGGCCTCGTGCAGGAAGGACGAGCGCAGGGTGGTGTACGCGACCTTCTTGCCGCCGACGGTCGCGCGGTACTCCACGGGGCCGTACTTGGTCCGGTAGACCTGCATCCGGTACGAGCCGGCCGCGGTGCCGTCCGCGACGGTCGGCTTCCAGGAGTTGGTCCGCTCGACCTTGTCCATCGCCGTGCAGGTGCCGTGGTAGAGGTAGTGGTAGTCGTCCTGGCACAGCTCGACGGCGTAGGTGTCGATGATGTCCTGGCCGGAGGTCGTCGCGCTCCAGGAGTAGTCCTGGCCCCGGCCCAGCTCGACGTACATGCTCAGGCCCGCGAAGGAGGCGCCGCGGGCGCTCAGGCCCGGGCCCTGTATCTCCTGGAGCATGAGCAGCTGTGGCGCGAAGTAGCCGGTCTGGGGGCCGAAGACGGCGATCGGGTGCCCGCTCGCGGTGTGCTTGCCGCTGACCACCAGGGCGTTGGACATCCCGCGCTTCGCCGAGGTGAGCGAGGTCTTCGCCGCGGTGGCGGAGGCGCCGGTCGCGCTCGCGGCCGTCGCGCTGCCGGTGCGGTCGTAGACGAGCGGCTCCTGGGTGACCGAGCCGGGGTCGGGCAGGGCCTGGCCCTGCGCGCTGTCCGGCTTGCCGCCGTACGGGAAGCTCTCGCCGTTGTGCACGGTGAGGGCCGCCTCCGGGTCGTTGCGCTCGCGGAAGGACTCCCAGACCTTGGTGCCCTCGGTGACGCCGTACTTGGACTGGGCGGCGAGCAGCGAGAGGGCGTTGTTGACCTCGCCGCCGCCTCCGGAGCCGAACAGCGATCCGATGACGGAGGCCAGCGCCACCAGGTCGGTGAGCTGGAAGTGGTCGATGGTGCCGGCGTTGGTGATGGCGTCCTTGTGGCCGGTCAGGACGTACTCACCGGGGAAGTAGCGGCCACTGTCGGAGGCGTCGATGTAGGCGTTGATGCCGTCCAGGTAGGCCTTCGCGTCGGCGAGGGCCTGGACGCCGCGCGCTCCGGCGTTGCTGGTCGCGCTGTCGATCTGGGCCTGCAGGTCGGCCTCGGTGTAGGGCGCGTTGCGCCAGAACTCCTGCTCCAGGCCCTGGTTGGAGGGGGCCCCGCCGGCGAAGCCGGTCAGCTGGCCGCGTCCGACGTGCCGGAAGACGTCCATCAGCCACAGCCGGTCCTGGGCGGCGGCGAACCCGGCGCCGTACTCGGTGCCGTACCGCGTGGTGCCCGTGATGTGCGGAACGCCCGTTTTCTTGTCCCGCACGATCGTCACGTCACTGCGTCCGCCGGGCTTCGTGGTCGAGGCGACCTGACCCGGGGCGACGCCGAAGGACGCGTCGTTGAAGAAGTCGTTGATCTTCGTGTCGGTGAGTGCGGGGTAGCCGGAGGCCAGGTTGCCGTACGGGGTGAGCTGGTCCTCCGCGTGGCCGGGCTGGGTGCCGAAGGCCTGGTTGAGCAGGATCTGCGCCAGGGTCGCGTTGCCGTTCTCGCCCGGCGGCAGGATGTCCGAACACTGACCGCCGCAGTAGTCGTTCGTCGCGGCCGCCGAGGTGTCGGCGGCGACCGCCGGGGAAAGCGGCGACAAAAGACCGGCAATGAGCACGCATAGGGAAGCGGCCTTGAGGAACTTGGGGAATCTGCGGGGAGTTCTCAGTCTGTCCAGGGTGGTGCGTGGGGTGCTCGGTGGCATGTCAGCTCCTACCGACTGGGGTGGGCCGGACGTTACCGCCGGTATCCCCGGGAGTGAAGATGAACATGCGTCAGTTTTGAGGATTCATCGCGACCATGGGCGCCGCCCACGGGCGGTTGACGGCAACGGGAGGCAGGCCGAGGGCGCTCGGCCGGTGGCTTATGGCAGTCATCGAAAAACGGATGGAGCCGAATCGCGTGTCGATACGTCTATTCGGCGAGGTCCGTACGAGACGGCGCCGAAGTGACCGGAGTACAGGTGCAGGTGTGACGGAGGTGCAGGACGATGGCCGGTTTCCGGAGTCTGGCGAGACAGGTGCGAGATCCGAGGTGTGATCTGGCACTGCGGCGGTACTCACTGCGCAAGTGTCTGGAAAGGTTCGCCCCTTACGGGCATCGGGCGACCTGGGACCATCTGAGTTCCCGGGCCGGTTTCGGTCCCGAGGACCGCTCCCCCGACCCGGTGCGGCTCGTGGCCGCATTGGAGGAGCTGGAGGAGGCCCGGTCCGTCTGGCTCGCCTACGAGGTCGAGTTCGCGCAGCGTCGCAAGAAGGAGAAGCACGACGGGCTGCGCAGGCCGGGCAGTGTCGACGACTGGCACCGGCTGACCTGGGGCGGCTTCGGAGTCGCCTGGTGCGACAACCCCCGTGTCCACCCGCATGAGTCCCTCGCCGAGGTGCTGCGCCGGCTGATCGCCGCGCTGGAGCGCGAGCCGGGCGCCGTGTGCCCGGTGTGCGCCGGAGGCAACCTCCAGTGGATGTACGACCTGGCCCACGAACCCTCGTCGGGCCCCGTCTGCACGAGCTGCGGCATCGTGGTGCCCCGGCCCGTCCTGACCCCGGAAGCCCTGGCCGGCGCCCGGCGCGGCCGACTGCTCGTGTCGGCGTGAGTCCCTCGCCGGGCCGAACGGCGGGTGCGGGGGCTGCGCGGCCGCGGACGGTCCGTGGCCGGGCGCGCGGTTCCCGGCGCCGGGAGAGCCGGCCGCCGCACGGCCCGGGCAACCCCCTGTCCTGACAACGCCATCGTCCGCGACCCCGGTGACCGTTCACCGGTGACGACGCCCGGCCGGGTCCGCCGCCGCGGACATCGGCCGTGCTGTCGGCCGGTGCGCCGCCGTGTCCGGTGCCGGCGGTGGGGCGTCCGGTGCCTCCGGGGGCACCGGTGTCCGGATATCGCCGGTGTCACCGGAGTTCCGCCGCACGATCCACCCCCGGCGCGTGCCGTCCGGCATCATCGGACGCATGGTGCAGGTCTGTCTGAACGGAGCACGCGGTCCCGCCGCCGGTGCCGTCGTGCCCCTGTACCCGGAGGCCATGGCCCGCTCGGCCGCCGAGGCGGTGGCGGCCGGCGCCCGCGACATCCATGTCCACCCCAAGACCCCGTGCGGGCAGGATACGTTGTCCCCGAGGGTGCTGGCGATGACACTCGACGCGATCCGGTCCCGGGTCGGCGTCACCGTCGGCGTCACCACCGGGGCATGGGCCGAGCCCGACCCCGCGGACCGCGCCGCGCGGGTCCGCTCGTGGACGGTGCTGCCCGACCACGCGTCGGTCAACTGGCACGAGCCGGGTGCCGAGGCGATCGCCGCAGCCCTCCTGGACCGCGGGATCGGCGTGGAGGCGGGGATCTGGTCCGGCACGGACGGCGCCGCCCGGTTCGCCGCGTCGCCGCTCGCGCCCCGGGTCCTACGGGTGCTGGCCGAGGTGACGGACACCTGCGGGCACACGGCCGAGGCATCGGCCCGTGAACTGCTCGCGACGCTCGGCACACCCGATCGGCCCGTCCTGCTGCACGGCGAGGACGGCGGCGCCTGGCCGGTGCTGCGTCTGGCGGGCCACCTCGGGCTCGCGACCCGGATCGGCCTGGAGGACACCCTCGAACTCCCCGGCGGGGAGCGGGCGGAGTCCAACGGCCGGCTCGTGGCGGAGGGGCTCCGGCAGTACGAGTCGGCCCGAGCCCGACGGTAGGGCCGCCCTCGGCCGCGGCCCGCCCCGGGAGCGGGAGGCGTCGTCGCGAAGGGGGCGGCGGACGACCGTAGCAGCCGTGAATCCGGTGGTTCCAGCCCTTTCCCCCGCGGACAGTTGGGGGCGATGAAACCCGGCTGAGCGATCCGAGGAGCCCCGATGTCGACGCTGCGCGTCACCGCCGAGACGCTGACCGTGCACGACCACCCGAACGCCGACGCGCTCGAACTGGCCCAGGTGGGCCTGTACCGGGCCGTCGTCGCGAAGGGCGCGTTCCGCACCGGCGAGCACGCCGTCTACATCCCGGAGCAGTCCGTGCTGCCCGCTCCCCTGATCGAGGAACTGGGCCTGACCGGGCGGCTCGCGGGGTCGGCCGCGGACCGGGTCAGGGCGGTCCGGCTGCGGGGCGAGCTGTCCCAGGGCATCGTGTGCCGTCCCAAGGCTCTGGCGGACGTGGACCTGGCGCGCGCCGCCGAGGAGGGCACGGACTTCGCGGAGACGCTCGGCATCGTGAAATGGGTGCCCCCGATCCCGCCCACCATGGACGGCGACGTCGAGTCGGCACCCGGTCTGCTGCCCTGGGTCGACATCGAGAACATCCAGCGGTACCCGGACATCTTCACCGAGGGCGAGCCCGTCGTCCTGACGGAGAAGCTGCACGGCTCGGCCTGCCTGCTCACCTACCTCGCGGACGGGGACCGCGTGCACGTCTCCTCGAAGGGCTTCGGCTCCAAGTCCCTCGCCCTGAAGGAGAATCCGCGCAATCTGTACTGGCGCGCCGTACACGCTCACGGTGTCCCGGAGGCGGCCGCCCGGCTCGCCGAACGCCTCGGCGCGCGCCGGGTCGGCATCTTCGGCGAGGTCTACGGAGCGGGCGTACAGGACCTGACGTACGGTGCCGACGGCCGCCGCGAGGCCATCGGTTACGCCGTGTTCGACGTGTCGGCGGAGATCGACGGCGAGGTCCGCTGGCTGGACGCGGCGGAGCTGCTCACCGGTGAACTCCCGCTCGTACCAAGGCTGTACGAGGGCCCGTACGCCATCGGCCGCGTCCTGGAGACCGCCTCCGGCCGGGAGACGGTGTCCGGCCGTGGGCTGCACCTGCGCGAGGGGGTCGTGATCCGCCCGGCCGTCGAGCGGTACAGCCCGGTGACGGGCGGCCGGGCGGTGGCGAAGGCCGTCAGCCCGGCCTACCTGACCCGCAAGGGCGGGACGGAGTACGAGTAGGCGAGGCGGACCGAGGTGGGGGACGCGCGTTCAGCGGCAGTCCCCCACCGGCTCCTCCCGCTGCCCGGATCCGCCGTCCGCCGCCCGGTCGCGCGTGCTCACGACCTCCTGGCCGTCGGGGCGCTCCACCATGAGGCGCGAGCCGGTCCGGCGCTCGCCGAAGACGTCGTCGGGGTTGGAGAGCACGCAGTTCTCCAGCGAGAGGCAGCCACAGCCGATGCAGTCGGTGAGGTGGTCGCGCAGCCGGCCGAGCTGTTTGATGCGCTCGTCGAGCTCGGAGCGCCAGGCCTCGGAGAGGCGGGCCCAGTCCTCCCGGGTCGGGGTGCGCTCCTCGGGCAGTTCGGCGAGCGCCTCGCGGATGGTGGCGAGCGGGATGCCGACCCGCTGGGCGGCCCGCACGAAGGCGACCCTGCGGAGCGCGTCGCGATGGTAGCGGCGTTGGTTTCCCGAGGTCCGGCGGCTGCTGATCAGGCCCTTCGACTCGTAGAAGTGCAGGGCGGAGACGGCGGCGCCGCTGCGGGCCGACAACTGGCCGACGGTCAGCTCGTGGATCTTCTCAGGGATCTGGGGCACGCTCCCAACCTACCCACCGCGTCACACGCCGGGTCCGTTGACATGCGCCGCCCGCCCGAGCATGCTAAGCAGTCGCTTAGACTATGAGATGCGGGAGGCCAGGGACATGGCAGAGCCGAGGACGTTCGCGACGGTCGACGAACTGCGCAGCGCGGTGGGCGAGCAGCTGGGATACACCGACTGGGTCGAGATCGAGCAGAAGCGGATCGACCTCTTCGCGGAGGCGACCGGCGACCACCAGTGGATCCATGTCCACCCCGAGAAGGCCGCGTCGGGTCCGTTCGGCACCACGATCGCGCACGGCTACCTCACCCTGTCGCTGCTGCCGCTCTTCGGCCCGCAGCTGATCGCGGTCGAGGGCGTGAAGATGGGCGTCAACTACGGGACGAACAAGGTCCGTTTCCCCGCTCCCGTGCCGGTCGGCTCGCGGCTGCGCTCCACCGCGACGATCACCGCCGTGGACGACGTGCCCGGTGGCGTCCAGGTGACCGTGGCGTTCACCGTCGAGCGCGAGGGCGGCGACAAGCCGGTCTGCGTGGCGGAGTCCGTCTCGCGCTACTACCTCTGAGACCGCCGGACCGCCCCGGATCCGGGAGGACGGTCCGCGCCCCGGAAGGGACCGGCCCGCGGAAAGGGCCGGTCAGCCGCGGGCCGAGGAACGAACTCGGGGCCCGGTGGACACGCGTCCGCCGGGCCCTACGCCTTGGCCCCGACCATCCGCAGGACGAGGTCGGCGTAGAGCGCGCCGACCTCGTCCGGTGTCCGGGGCCCGTCGACGCTGAACCAGCGCGCCACGTCGATGCACAGGGACAGCACCGCGAGCGTGGTGCCGGGCACGTCCGGGACGTCGAAGTCGCCCGCGGCGACGCCGTCCTCGATGATGCCGCGGACCTCGGCGTCCACCTGGCGGCGCAGCGCGATGATCTCGGCGCGCGCGTCGGGCCCGAGGGCGTCCAGCTCGTACTGCACGACGCGCGCCGTCGTGTGCTGGCCGGCGTGCCACCGCACGAAGGACCGCACGGCGTCGGAGAGCCGCTCGGCGGCGGTGCCCCGCCCCTCGGCCGCGGAGCGCACGATGTCGAGCGCCTTGTCGTGGCCGATCCGGCTGATCCGGTGGAGCAGCTCTTCCTTGGTCTTGTAGTGGATGTAGAGCGCGGCCGGGCTCATCCCGGCGCGGCCCGCGATGTCGCGGGTCGTGGTCGCGTGGTACCCGCGCTCGGCGAAGGCCTCCACGGCGGCGACGAGCAGCCGCCGTGCCGCATCCGGGGTGACCTCGGCCCACGGCTGCGTCTCGCCGCCGGGCGTCTCCTGCGCCGTACTCATCGCTGTTCGCCCCTTCTCCACTGCCAGGGTGAACACCATACCCCCGAACCTGAGCGAGCGCTTAGTACCTGCGCCCCGTCCCGGATTTGGGAGGTCAGAGCTTCTCGAAGGGGTCGTACACCCGGCCGCCCGCGCGCTGGCCGTCCTGGCGGTCCCGGATGACCTTGGCGAGGGTGAAGGCGGACGTCACGAGGTAGAGGACGGCGACGGCCAGGAAGGCCCGCACCCAGGCGTCGGCCTGGAGCTTGAAGATGCCGAGGGCGGTGGCGGCCATGGCGACGGAGAAGGACGCCACGGCCTGCCCGTAGAAGGCGGCGGTGTTCTGCTGTTTGACCGGTGTCTCACTCATGGGAGAAGGATCGACGGACCCGGCCGGGGCCACATCCGCCGTCGTACTCAGAGGCGTACTCAGACCGGGGACGACGGCGGCCCGCCGTCGGCGGAGGACCGAGGGCGGGCCGGAGTGGGCCGGGGCGGGGTCAGAAGGCGGAGACTCCGGTCAGAGCACGTCCGATGACCAGTTTCTGGATCTGGCTGGTGCCCTCGTAGAGGGTCATCACGCGGGCGTCGCGCAGGAGTTTGCCCGCCGGGTACTCGTCGATGTAGCCGTAGCCTCCGAAGACCTGGAGGGCGTTGTTGGCGGCGCGCACGGCGGCCTCGGAGGCGAAGAGCTTGGCCTTCGAGGACTCGGTCGCGAAGGGCTGCCCGCGGTCGATGAGATCGGCGACCCGCCAGGTCAGCAGCCGTGCCGCGTCCACGTCGACGGCGATGTCGCTGAGCAGTTCCTGGACGAGCTGGTGGTGTGCGATGGTCCTGCCGAACTGCTCGCGCTCGGTCGCGTACGTCACCGCCGCGTCCAGTGCGGCCTGGGCGATCCCGACGCAGCCCGCGGCCACCGACATCCGCCCCTTGGCCAGCGCGGACATGGCGACCGCGAAGCCCTTGCCCTCGGGCGCCAGCATGGCGCTCGCCGGCACCCGCACGTCCTCGAAGGCGAGTTCGGCGGTGGCCTGGCCGCGCAGCCCGAGCTTGCCGTGGATCGTGCGGCGGGTCAGACCGGGGGTGTCGGTCGGCACCAGGAAGGCGGAGACGCCCTTGTGGCCGGGGGCGTCGGTGGAGCGGGCGAACAGCAGCACCACGTCGGCCCAGGTGCCGTTCGTGATGAACATCTTGCTGCCGTTGATGACGTAGTCGTCGCCGTCACGCACGGCCCGGGTCGACAGCTGTCCGGCGTCGGAACCGGTGCCCGGCTCGGTGAGGCCGAAGCAGCCGACGAACTCGCCGGAGGTGAGTCCCGGCAGCCACCGCCGCTTCTGCTCCTCGTTCCCCCAGGAGGCGATCGTCTTGGCGACGAGCCCGAGCGAGACGGAGACGATGCCGCGCACGGAGGAGTCGCCGCGCCCCAGCTCCTCGGTGACCAGGCAGTACGCGAGATGGTCACCGCCGCTGCCGCCGTACTCCTCGTCGACGGTCAGGCCGAGGAAGCCGATGTCGCCGAGCTTCTTCACGATCGAACGGTCGACCTCCTCGGCACGGTCCCACGCGACGACGTGCGGGGCGATCTCGCGCTGCACGAAGTCCCTGGCGAGCTGCCGGACGGCGGTCTGCTCCTCGCTGAGACCTAGGTTCATGCCGAGTCACCCCACAGATAGCGGCCCTTGAAAGCAGTACATTTAAATTAGCACTGCTAGTTTCCTGACGCAGCCCTACTATGTGCGCCATGGCCCGACCGCGCAAGCCCCTCCTCAGCACCGACCGCATCGTCGAGACGGCACGGGCCCTGGTGGACGCCGAGGGCCTGGCGGCCGTCTCGACGCGCCGGCTCGCCGCGGAGCTGGGGGTCAGCGGTCCCTCGCTCTACAACCACTTCCGCACCAAGGACCAGATCCTGGAGGCGGTCGCGGACTCGGTGAGCGCTCAGGTCGACCTGTCGATGTTCGAGGACGGCCGGGACTGGCGGACGGCGCTGCACGACTGGGCCGTCTCCTACCGGACGGCCCTGCGCGACCATCCGAACATCGTCCCCGTGCTCGCGCGCGGGCCTGGCCGGCGTCCCGCCGGACTCCGGCTCGCCGACGCCGTCTTCGGGGCGATGGTCGACGCCGGGTGGCCGCCCGCGCAGGCCACCTCGATCGGCGCGCTGATGCGGTACTTCATCATGGGCTCCGCGCTGGGGTCGTTCGCCGGGGGCTTCGTCGACGACGAGAGCGCGTACGACCCCGCCGACTACCCGCACCTCGGTCAGGCGCACCTCCTCGCGGACCAGCAGGACAAGATCGACGAGCGGGCCTTCGAGACCGGGCTCGGTGCGCTGCTGGACGGCCTCGCGGTGCAGTACGCGCGACGGACGCAGGACTCCTGACCGGACACCGTGCCGGGGCGCCCCCCCGGCCCGCTCCGAGCGGTGCGCCACCGCTCCGGCACCGGTTCCCCCGACCCTTCGGCCGCCACCGAACGGTCCCTGTCGCATGCTGGACCGCATGACGAGGTCGAAGGATCCGGTGGGCCCGGGGCTCGCGGCACTGGCCGGGCTGCTGGCGGACGAGACGCGGGCCGCGTTCCTGCTCGCGCTGCTCGACGGGCGGGCGTGGACCGCCGGTGAACTGGCGCGGCACGCGGGCGTCGCGCCGTCGACCGCGAGCGAACACCTCGGCAAACTGGTCGTGGGCGGCCTCCTCACCGAGGAACGGCAGGGGAGGCACCGCTATGTGCGGCTCGCCGACGCCCGCGTCGCCCAGCTCGTCGAGGACCTCGCGGCGCACGTGGGGCCGCGCCCCGCCGAACGGCCGCGCACCCTGCGGGAGTCGGGCACCGGCTCGGCGATGGCCCGCGGCCGTACGTGCTACGACCATCTGGCGGGGCGGCTCGGCATCGCCCTCACCGACGCGCTGACCGGACGTGGACTACTGCGCCAGGACACGGGGTTCGCGCTCACCGACGCCGGTGTGCGCTGGTTCGGCGGCGCGGGCATCCCCCTCGAACGCACCGGCCGACGGCCCCTGGCCCGCGCCTGCCTCGACTGGACGGAGCGCCGGCCGCACCTCGCGGGCACCGCGGGCGCGGCGCTGTGCCGGCACGCCCTGGACGCCGGCTGGTGCGTCCGGATCGGCTCGGACCGGGCGGTCGGGGTGACAGCGGTCGGCGAGCGCGCCTTCGCCGACCTCCTCGGCATCGAGGCCACCGCACTCCACTGAGCTGCACCGATCCTCGCCGGATCGTTCCCTCCGGCGTACCGCTGGTACCGGCTCCCCTCACCGGCGTCCCCGTCCGATATCCGCGAGCCCGACGGCCGCGCCGCCCCTAGTC
Source organism: Streptomyces sp. M41(2017) (assembly GCF_002078175.1). Lineage (GTDB taxonomy): Bacteria > Actinomycetota > Actinomycetes > Streptomycetales > Streptomycetaceae > Streptomyces. The sequence goes on from NZ_MWFK01000002.1 coordinate 2,000,867, forward strand.
TCAGGAGCATGATGAACGACTCCCCCGCCGGATCGTCCGGCTCGAACCACCGCCGTGAGGGGCTGCTCGCCGCGGCCGCGGCGGTCGTCACCGTCGGGCTGTGGGCCTCCGCCTTCGTCTCGATCCGCAGCGCGGGCGCCGCGTACGCACCGGGCGCGCTGGCCCTCGGGCGGCTGCTCTCGGGAGTGCTGGTGCTCGGGGCCGTCTGCGCGGTGCGGCGCGAGGGACTGCCGCCGCGCGGCGCCTGGCGCGGGATCGCGGTGTCCGGCGTGCTGTGGTTCGGCTTCTACATGGTGGCCCTGAACTGGGGCGAGCAGCAGGTGGACGCCGGCACGGCCGCCCTGGTGGTGAACATCGGCCCGATCCTGATCGCGCTGCTCGGCTCGCGGCTGCTGGGGGACGCGATGCCGCCCCGGCTGCTGGCGGGCATGGCGGTGTCGTTCGCGGGCGCGGTCGCGGTGGGCCTGTCGATGTCGGGCGGCGGGGGTTCCTCGGTGCTCGGTGTCGTGCTGTGTCTGCTCGCCGCCGTCGCGTACGCGGGCGGGGTGGTCGCGCAGAAGCCGGCGCTGGGGCGGGCGAGCGCGCTCCAGGTGACGACGTACGGCTGTCTGATCGGGGCCGTGGTATGCCTGCCCTTCGCCGGTCAGCTGGTCCACGACGCGGCGGACGCGCCCGTCTCGGCGACGCTCAACATGGTCTACCTGGGTGTCTTCCCGACCGCCCTGGCCTTCACGACCTGGGCGTACGCACTGGCGCGCACGAGCGCGAGCCGGATGGGCGCGACCACGTACGCGGTGCCCGCCCTGGTGGTGCTGATGTCCTGGCTGCTCCTCGACGAGGTGCCGGGGCTGCTGACGCTGGCGGGCGGCGTGCTGTGCCTCGCGGGCGTGGCGGTGTCCCGGTCCCGTCCGCGGACGGCGGCGGCCGCGGCGGCCGTGCGGGAAGGGGCCGCGGTGTCGGGGCCCGCGCCGGCCGGCGGGAAGCGGTCGGCGGAGTGCCACGCCGACGAGGCGTGACGCCCCGGCGCACCACAGGTCGTTCTTCGTCCCCTCCGCCCCTTCCCGTCCCGTACCTGGGGGCTGCCGCCCCCAGACCCCCCGTTCGGCCGTGAACGGCCTCGTCCTCAAACGCCGGAGGGGCTGGATCCAGCCCCTCCGGCGATTCAACGGAGCGTGGTGGGGCGCCGTCTAGAAGACGACCAGGGCCCGGCCGCCCTTGCCGGCGATCATGTTGTCGAAGGCCGCCGGGATGTCGTCCAGGCCGATGCGGTCGGTGACCAGACCCGCGAGGTCCAGGCGGCCCGCGCGGACGTGGTCGGCGAGCACCGGGAGATCACGAGCCGGGTCGGAGTTGCCGTACACGCAGCCCGCGAGGGTCCTGCCCCAGTGGAAGATCTCCAGCGCGTTGAAGGTGACCTGCTGGTCCTTGCCGCCGATGCCGACGACGGTGGTGCGGCCGCCGCGCCGGGTGGACTCCCAGGCGGTGCGGATGGTGACCGCCCGGCCGACGCACTCGACGGCGACGTCGACACCCTGCTTGCCGGTGAGGGCCCGGATCTCGCGGGCGGTGGTCTCGGAGGCGACGACGTAGTCGGTGGCGCCCGCCGCGCGCGCGAGCGCCTCCTTCTCGGGCGAGACGTCCACGGCGACGATCTTCGAGGCGCCCGCGATCCTGGCGGCCTGGAGCGCGACGAGTCCGACCCCGCCGACCCCGAACACCGCGACGGTCTCGCCCTCGCGGACGCGGGCGGAGTGGTGCACGGCGCCGTATCCGGTGAGGACGGCGCAGCCGAGCAGGGCCGCGTCGGTGACGGGGATGCCCTCGGGGACCGGCAGCAGGCAGGAGACCGGGACCACGGTCTCCTCGGCGAAGGCGGCGACGTTCAGACCGGGGTGCAGGTCGCTGCCGTCGGAGGCGCGACGGGCGTAGACGTTCCCGGCGCCGGTGAGCGCGTCGGCGCACAACCACACCTCGCCCAGCGAGCAGGCGTGGCAACGGCCGCACGAGGGGGCCCAGTTGAGGACGACCTCGGCGCCGGGTGCGACCTCGGTGACGCCCTCACCGACGGCGACGACCGTGCCGGCGCCCTCGTGGCCGAGGACGGCGGGCACCGGCACCCGCATGGTGCCGTCGGAGAGGGAGAGGTCGGAGTGGCAGACACCGGCGGCGGCCAGCCGGACCCGGACCTGACCCGGCCCGGGCTCGGGGAGTTCGATCTCGGCGATCTCCAGCGGGGCACCCACGGCGGGAAGGACTGCGGCGCGAACCACGTGAACGCTCCTAGAACTGGAGGGACTTGGTCTGGAGGTACTCGGAGAGGCCGTGGGCGCCGAGTTCGCGTCCCACGCCCGACTGCTTGTACCCCCCGAAGGGGGCCAGCGGATTGAAGCGGCCGCCGTTGATGTCGACCTGGCCGGTGTCGAGCCTGCGCGCGAAGGCGACGGCCTCGGCCTCCTCACCCGCCCACACTGCGCCCGCGAGCCCGTACACGGTGCCGTTGGCGATGCGCAGCGCGTCCTCCTCGTCCTCGTACCGGAGGATCGACAGGACCGGGCCGAAGATCTCCTCCTGCGCGATCGTCATCTGCGGCGTCACGTCGGCGAAGACGGTGGGGCTCACGAAGTAGCCCTGCTCGCGCGGGGATTCGGGGCCGCCCGCGACGAGCCGGGCACCCTCGGCGACGCCCTTCTCGATGTATCCCCGCACCCTCTCCTGCTGCTTGGCGTTGACGACGGGACCGATGCGCTCGCCGTACTTCGCGGCGGCGGCCGCCGCCAGTTCGACCGCCTCGTCGTAGCGCTCGGCAGGCACCAGCATGCGGGTCCAGGCATTGCACGTCTGGCCGGAGTTGGACATCACGTTGGCGACCCCGACGTTGACGGCCTTCGCGAGGTCGGCGCTCGGCAGGATGACGTTGGCGGACTTGCCGCCGAGTTCCAGGGCGACGCGCTTGACGGCGGCGCCCGCGGTGGCGCCGATCCGCCGGCCGACCGCCGTCGAGCCGGTGAAGGAGACCAGGTCCACGTCCGGGTGCTCGGCGAGGGCCTGTCCCGCGACGGGGCCGAGGCCGGTGACGAGGTTGAAGACACCGGCCGGGACGCCCGCCTCGGCGACGGCCTCCGCGAAGAGCTGGGCGGTCAGCGGGGTGTCCTCGGCGGGCTTCAGCACCACCGTGCAGCCCGCGGCGAGCGCCGGGGCGACCTTGGCGACGATCTGGTGGAGCGGGTAGTTCCAGGGCGTGATCGCGCCCACGACGCCGACGGGCTCCTGGTGGACGGTCGAGTTGCCGACCTTCTCCTCGAAGGCGTACGTCGCCGCCAGCTCGGCGTAGGAACCGGCGACCAGGACGGGCACGGCCGCGTGCACGGCCTGCGAGAAGGCGAGCGGTGAGCCGAGCTCCGCGGTGACCGTCTCGGCGATCTCGTCCTTGCGGGCGGCCAGGACGTCCCGCAGGGCGGCCAGCCGGGCGGCCCGCTCGGCGGGCGGGGTCGCGGCCCAGCCGGGGAACGCGGCGCGGGCGGCGCGCACGGCGGCGTCGACGTCCTCGACCGTGCCGGCCGGGACGTGGCCGATCACCTGCTCGTCGACCGGGTTCACGACCTCGATCGTGTCCCGTCCGGCGGCGGGGCGCCACGCCCCGTCGATGTACATGCCGTCGTGTGCCTTCATCGTGTTCCTCCCGGGCGGGGCAGCGTCGTCCGCGCCCTAAACTAGCGATGATAGTTTTGCGGCGCCAGGGGGACCCGCGGCAAGGAGGCACCCGGGAGGACGGGGCATCACTCCGAAACGGCCACGAGCACGGCGCTCCTCCGGTCCGGGCGGGGTGCGGGGCGGCTCGTCGGCGGCCGCCGCACGCCTCTCACTCGTCCAGATCCGGCAGGCGCGCCGGTGCCGGGCAGATCCGCTCGCCGCCCTGGTCGAAGACGAAGAGATGGGCGAGGTCGACGAGGAGCGGGACCTGCATCCCGTACCGGAGGTCGATGTCGGGTGTGGTGCGCACGACGAGGTCACCGGGGAGCCGTCCCTCGGGCGGGGTCCGCCCCGGCAGGTCGGGGTCCGCGTCCCCCTCGCCGGGCGGGTCGAGGACCACGACCGGTCCGGCCCGCAGGGCACCGGCGCGTTCCCGCAGCCGGTCCAGGACGGTGCCGTCACGGCGTCGCCTCCGGGCTCCGCGGGCCGGCCGCGGCGACTCCAGATCCGGTACGAGGGCGGGCCGCGACCCGGTGTTGAAGTGGACCAGGACCTCGTGCCCCTGGAACTCCACGTGCTCGACCAAGCCGGTGATCGCCACCTCTCCCGCCCGCGCGTCGGACGCCCTGGCGAGCCGGACGGCCTCGGAGCGCAGCCCGACGATCACCTCGCGGCCCTGCTGCACCCGGAGCAACTGGTGGTCGAGGGAGAGGGGTTCGGGCAGCCGGAGGAACTGCTTGCCGAGGCTGATCGTCATCGCCCCGTCGAGCGGGGCCCGGACGACACCGCGCAGCAGGTTGATCCGGGGGGTGCCGATGAAGGCGGCCACGAAGACGTTGGCGGGCAGTCCGTAGACCGTGCGGGGCGTGCCGACCTGCTGGAGGACCCCGCCGCGCAGCACGGCGACCCGGTCGCCGAGCGACATCGCCTCGGCCTGGTCGTGCGTGACGTACACGGTGGTGGCGCCCAACTCCCGGGTGAGCCGGGCGATCTCGGCGCGCAGGTGGTTGCGGAGCTTGGCGTCGAGGTTGGACAGCGGCTCGTCCATCAGGAAGGCGGAGGGGTGCCGCGCGATGGCCCGTCCCATCGCGACCCGCTGCCGCTCGCCGCCGGAGAGCTGGCTGGGGAAGCGGTGGAGGAGGTCCTGGATGCCGAGCATGCGGGCCGTGGCGTCCACGCGGGCCCTGGGGTCCTCGCCGGGTGACTCGATGCGCAGCGGGAAGCCGATGTTGTCGCGGCTCGTCATGCTCGGGTAGAGCGCGAAGTTCTGGAACACCATCGCCATGTCGCGTCCGGACGGGGCGAGTTCGTTGGCGTACTCCCCGTCGAGCCGGATCTCGCCCTCGGTGACCTCTTCCAGGCCGGCGATCATCCGCAGCACGGTCGACTTGCCGCAGCCGGAGGGGCCGAGCAGGACGAGGAACTCGCCGGGCCGGATGTCCAGCGAGAGCCGTTCCACCACGCGGACGCCGCGCGTGTACGACTTGCTGACGTGGTGCAGGGAGATGGCGCGTGTCATGACAGGTGCCCCCGGGGGCGTGCAAGGCGCTGGTGCTCCGCGGTCGGTCGTCCCGCCGGAGTCGTACGGGACGTATGAGTCACGGAAGCTAACGGACCGCGCATGCCTGAGGGAAGACACCTACCGGTATCGGACGGGCCGGTTCGGTCCGGGCGGAAACGGACGATCGTCTACCGGTCGGATCCGGACACCCTCTCAGGGGCCACCGGACACGTGCGTACGGCGCCGGGCGAACGATGGGGTTCCGTGTAGGACCGCAGGTCGGGGCCGGTGCCGGAGCGGCGTCCGGTGCCGCCGCGGCCACCAGGCCAGGTCCGTGCGGGGCCGCCGGTCGTGCCCGTATCGGCCACTCAGATGCGGCTGCGGCGGCGAGCGGGACGTCGCGGAAGCCGCGCTGGTCCGTGGTCCGGTTCGGCGCTCGCGGGTGCGCGCAGCGCGATGCCCGACGACACCAGCAGCAGCCCGCCCAGCATCACGAACGGCGCCGCGACGCCCGCCGCTCCCGCGACCAGGCCCGCGGCGGCGGGTGCGGCGACCTGGCCGAGCCGGTTGCCGGTCAGCCGCAGCGCGAGCGCTGTCGAGCGGGCGTCGCCGGGGGCGGCCCGGACGACCGTGGTCATCGAGAGCGGCTGGCCCACGCCGAGGCAGAAGCCGAGGACGACGAGCAGCAGGGCGAGCCCCCACACGGGCACGGGCAGCGCGATGCCCGCGCACAGCACGCCGCCCAGCAGGCAGGTCACGGTGAGCAGCGCGGTCCGGCCGAGCAGTCGCAGCATGGGCGTCATCACCAGCCTGCAGGCGACGGTCGCCGCGGCGCGCAGGCTCAGCAGCACGCCGATCGCCGCGGGGGCGATGCCCCGGTGTTCGCCGACGACCGGCAGGTAGGCGGTGAGGATGTCCGTGGCGGACAGGACGGCGGCGCTGACGAAGATGCCCGCCGGGACGCCTCGGGTGCGCAGGATGCGGTGCACGGGCACACGGTCGCCGCCCGCCCCGGGGACCGTGTCCCCCGTACGGTGCTCGATGCGCCACAGCGCGGTGAAGGAGACGGCGGCCACCGCGCCGGCGACGAGCAGGGCGACGGCGCTGCCGTCCGACCGGTCGTGGCCGCCGATCAGCGCGCCCGCGGCGACCGGTCCGATCAGCTGGCCGAGCGAGACACCGATGGTGAAGTGCCCGAAGTTGCGGTCCTGTTCGTGCGGGGCGGACTGGCGGGCGACGATCGACTGCCCGCCGATGACGAAGCAGAGGTGGCCGAGGCCCATCACGCCGCTCCAGGCGGCCATCGCGGTCAGGCCGTCCGCGGTGCCGCTCAGGGCGCAGCCGGCGGCGATGAGGACGACTCCGGCGGGGAGGAGGGGCGCGCACCGACCGTGATCGGTACGGCGTCCGAGGGGTACGGCCGCGAACAGCGGCAGCAGCGCGAAGGCGCCCGCGATGACGCCGATCGCCCGCTCGTCGGCGCCGAGCGCGAGGGCCCGGTAGGAGACGGCGGGCCGCGCCATCGACACCGCGCCCTGGGTGAAGGCGAAGGCGATGACGAGGCGGAGCAGCCAGCCGCGGTTCCCGCCGGGCCTCATGGTGACGTCCTTCCGGGCCTCGCGGGAGCACGCGCGCGGGAGGCCGTGGTGTGCGGGTGGGTCAGACGGTGCCGAAGAGGATTCCGGCGCCGAGCACCACGAGCGAGACGAGCGCCGCCCACTTGACCACGAAGCGGGTGTGGTCGCCGAACTCGACCTTGGCCATGCCGACCAGGACGTACACGGCGGGCACGAGCGGGCTCGACATGTGCAGGGGCTGGCCGACGATCGAGGCGCGGGCGATCTCCAGGGTGGTGACGCCGTGGGCGTGGCCGGCCTCGGCGAGCACCGGGAGGATGCCGAAGTAGAAGCCGTCGTTGGACATGAAGTACGTGAGCGGGATGCTCAGGACGCCGGTGACCAGCGCCATGTGGGGGCCCATGCCGTCGGGGATGTTGCCGACCAGCCAGGACGCCATGTGGTCGACCATGCCGGTGCCCTGGAGGACGCCGGTGAAGACGGCGGCGGCGAAGACCATGCCGGAGACGTTGAGGACGTTCTCGGCGTGGGCGCCGACGCGGGCCTTCTGGTCGGGCATGTGGGGGAAGTTGACGGTGAGGGCGAGGGCCGCGCCGAGCAGGAAAAGAACCGGGATCGGCAGCCACTCCATGATCATGGCGGTGAGCAGGACGATCGTCAGCAGCGCGTTGAACCAGTAGAGCCGCGGTCGCAGGGTGGCACGGTGGGGGTCGAGCCCCTGGAACTCGTCGTCCTCGTCGGGGTGTTCGGCGTCCACGCCGGTCCGCGTGCCCGTGTCTCCCCCGGGACCGCCCGCCTTGTCGCCTCCGGGGCCCGAACTCCCTCCGCGCACGGCTGCCTTGGCTGTTCCGGAGCGTCCCTTCGCCGCGCCCGGCACGGCGCCGGAGCCCGCCGTCGCGACGAGCACCGTCTCGCTGTGCGCCGCGTGGGGCTCCAGCACCTCGTCCAGCGTCAGCACGCCGAGCCGGGTGCGCTCGCGGCGGCCGAGGACGTACGCCAGCACGAGGACGCCCAGGAGGCCGGTGGCGAGGGCGGGGATCATGGGGACGAAGATGTCGCTCGCGTCGACCTTGAGCGCGGTCGCGGCGCGGGCGGTCGGGCCGCCCCAGGGCAGCGTGTTCATCACGCCGTTGGCCATGGCCGCGACACCGGTCATCACGACGAGGCTCATCTTCAGCCGCTTGTAGAGCGGGTACATCGCCGAGACGGTGATCATGAAGGTGGTGGAGCCGTCGCCGTCCAGCGAGACGATGGCGGCGAGGAGCGCGGTGCCGATCACGATGCGCAGCGGGTCCGCCCTGCAGAACCTGAGGATGCCCCGGACGATCGGGTCGAAGAGGCCGACGTCGATCATCACGCCGAAGTAGACGATCGCGAACATCAGCATCGCCGCGGTGGGCGCGAGGTCGGTGACGCCGTCGAGGACGTAGTCGCCGAGGTGGGCGCCCTTCCCGACGAGGACACAGAAGAGTGCCGGGATCAGCACGAGCGCCGCGATCGGCGACATCTTCTTCAGCATGATCAGGACCAGGAAGGTCGCGATCATGCCGAAGCCGAGAATGGTCAGCATGGAATGGACACCTAACGTTCGCCCTTGAACTCCCACCAGGGCCGGCGGTCCGACGACGTTAGGTCGCGCCCGAAAGCGTTAACAAGATGTTGACACGCGAGCAATAAGCGCAGAACTCCAGGTCACAGCGATGGACCGGCCGCGAGTTCGACGGGGACGCCGTTGAGCACCGCCGTGCCGGACAGGGGGTCGAGCAGCGAGCCGTCGAGCAACTGGTTGACGTTCACACCGGGGTCGAGCGCCGCGTGGCTCATCCGGGTGCCGGGCCGGTCGTGGCCCCAGCCGTGCGGAAGGCTCACGACGCCGCGCCGGACTGTGTCGGTGATCTCCGCGGGGGCGGTCACCTCTCCCCCGGCACCCTTGACGCGGACCGCGGCGCCGTCGGCCAGTCCGAGCCGGGCGGCGTCGTCCGGGTGGATGTGCAGCGTGCAGCGGTTCGAACCGCCGGTCAGGGCGGGCACGTTGTGCATCCAGCTGTTGTTGGAGCGCAGATGGCGGCGGCCGACGAGCACGACTCCGGCCGGACGTTCGCGAAGCGCCGCGCGCAGGCGCGGCAGGTCGGCGGCGATCGGTCCGGGCAGCAGCTCGATCCTTCCGCTGCGGGTCTTCAGCCGCTGCGGCACGCGGGACGCGAGGGGGCCGAGGTCGATGCCGTGCGGGTGCGCGAGCAGCCTGTCCAGGGTCAGACCGTCCTCCCGCGCGCCGAAGCCGTCGCCGTACGGGCCGAGGCGCAGCATCATGTCGAGCCGGCGTTCTGGGCCGTTCTCGCCGGTCAGCGCGGCGGCGAGTTCCAGCGGGTCGCGGCCGTGCACCGGAGAGGCGGTGTCGCCGACCGCCTTGCCCAGGGTGCTGTCGATGACCATCGTGTCGACGGCGGTCGGGTCGGCGCCGTGCATGCCGGTCGCGGCGAGGACGAGCCGGGCGAGGATCTCGGTCTCCGCCATGCGGCCCTCCTCCAGCGGGACGGCGGGCCGGTTGTAGCGGACCTGGTTGCGGACCGCGAGGGTGTTGAACGCGAAGTCGTGGTGCGCGCCCTGGGAGGGCGGGGGCGGCGGCAGAACGACGTGGGCGTGGCGCGAGGTCTCGTTCAGGTAGGGGTCGACGCTGACCATGAAGTCCAGGGAGCCGAGCGCCTTGTCGAGCCGGAGGCCGTCGGGCGCGGACAGGACGGGGTTGGCGGCGACGGCGATGACGGCTCGGACCGGACTGCCCTCCGGCGTGGCGGTGTCGATCTCCTCCGCGAGGGAGGCCAGCGGCAGTTCGCCCTTGGCCTCGGGGTGCCGGCTGACCCGGCTGTGCCAGCGGCCGAGCGCGAAGCCGTGGCCGGGTCCCGCGGGGCGCGGTGCCCGGTCGGTGGCGGCCAGCGGGAAGAGGGCACCGCCGGGCCGGTCGAGGTTGCCGGTGAGGATGTTGAGCACGTCCACGAGCCAGCTGGCGAGGGTGCCGTGCGGGACGGTGCAGCTGCCGATCCGGGCGTAGACGGCGGCGGTGGGCGCGGCGGCCAGCTCGCGCGCCAGTGCACGAATGGTGCCGGCGTCCACGTCGCAGGCCGCGCTCGCCGCCTCGGGAGTGAAGTCCCGTAGCGCGTCGGGGAGTTCGTCGGCTCCCTGGACGTGCGGCGCCAGTGCGCCGAGGTCGACCAGCTTCTCCTCGAAGAGGACGTACGCCATCGCCGCGAGGAGGGTCGCGTCGGTGCCGGGGCGGATGGCCACATGGCGGTCGGCGAGCTTGGCCGTTCGGGTCCGGCGCGGGTCGATGACGGTGAGCGTGCCGCCGCGGGCCCGCAGTGCCCGGAGCCGGCCGGGGAAGTCGGGGGCGGTGCAGAGACTCCCGTTGGACTCCAGTGGGTTGGCGCCGATGAGGAGCAGGTGGTCGGTGTGGTCCAGGTCCGGGACGGGGATCGCGTTGGCGTCGCCGTACAGCAGGCCGCTCGACACGTGCTTGGGCATCTGGTCGACGGTGGAGGCGGTGAACACGCTGCGGGTGCGCAGCGCTCCGAGCAGGACCGGCGGATAGAGGGCGCCGGCCATGGTGTGCACGTTCGGGTTGCCGAGGACGACACCGACCGCGTCCGGCCCGTATCGCTCGATCACGGGGCGCAGCCCGGCGGCGACCGCGTCGAAGGCCTCCTCCCAGGTGGCCTCGCGCAGCTCGCCGTCCTCGCGGAGGAGCGGGGTGCGCAGCCGGTCGGGGTCGCCGTCGGCCGCTCCGAAGGAGGCGCCCTTCGGGCAGATGAAGCCCTTGCTGAACACGTCGTCGCGGTCGCCGCGGGCGCCGGTGACCCGGGTGCCCTCGATCGTCAGCGTGAGCCCGCAGGTGGCCTCGCAGAGGGGGCAGACGCGTACGGCGGTACGGGCGTCGGGGGTACTGCCGGCGGTGCGGGACACGGGTCCTCCCGGAGGGCGGTGACGTCGATGGCACGCGGACACCGCCGAGCATACCGACCGGTACGCACGGTGGGGAGGGACGGTCGGGCTCAGTCGAGGACGCGGCCCAGGTAGGCGCGCAGCAGTTCGCGCGTCTCGGCGATGATCCCCTCGTCGCCCTCGGGCGCGACCCGGAAGGCCAGGTGCACCAGGCTGTCGGCGCTCTCCACGGCGACCAGGAAGCAGCGGCGGAGGTTCTCGTCCGGGGTGCGGCCGAGATAGCCGGAGAGCAGCTCGGTCAGGCGGTCGGCGACCCGGGTGTTGGGCTCGGCGTGGGAGGCGCCCACCGGGATCTGGTTCCCGAAGTCGACGAGGGAGAAGCCCGGGGCGGTGCGTTTCATGGCGAGGTACTCGTCGAGCACCGCGTCCATCGCGGCCCGCCAGCCCTGTCCGTCCGACTCCTCCAGGCGCCGGGTCACGCGCTCGGTGTAGAGCTCCAGGTTGCGCTGGGCGAGGGCGTCGGCCATGGCGCGCTTGTTGCCGAAGAAGCGGTAGACGGAGCCGATGGGCACGCCGGCCCGCTGGGCCACGGCGCGGGTGCTGAGGTCGTCGTAACCCACCTCGTCGAGGAGGTCGGCGCAGGCGTCGAGGATCCGGGTCAGTCGTTCTGCGCTGCGCCGCTGTACGGGCGCTCTGCGCAGCGAGGTCGCATGGGGCACGGTCTTCATGATGCCTTTCCGCCGGGGTCCGGTGAACCTCCCTCTTCACTACGTACCTCGGTGCCCTGCCCACTCATTCGCGCGCCCGGGCTCCCGGGCGGGGACGAGGACGCCGTCGCGGACGCGGAGCCGGGCGTCGACGCCGTGACGTCGGCGGTGCTCTCGACGGCCTCGCCGTGGACGGCCCACACGGTGCCGTCGTCCGCGTACAGCCGTGCGGTGACGTGGTGGGTGCCGTGCGGCACCAGCCGGCCCGCCAGGTGGTATTCGGCGGTGCGCAGCCGGGCGACGGAGCGGCCGTCGACGTAGAGACGGGCGATGCCCCGTCCGACGACCGGCACGGTGCCCGCGCCCCTCGGCGAGAAGCGGAAGTTGCGGACGGTCAGACGCACGTCCCAGCTGTCGACGGAGTCCGGCTGGATCTCGATCCCGACCTCTGGCGCGCCCTTCTCGTCCACGTCACGGTAGGGCCGTCCCTCCTCGTCCGCCTCGTCGAGCAACGTGCCCACGGGGGAGGCCGACACTCCGTCCTCCCGCCCGTGCGCATCACCGGTGCCGCAACCCGCGGGTCCGCCCAGCACGGCGCAGACCGCGAGCGCGGCGAACAGTCCACGCGTCCACCGCATGACGGGGAGCGTAGAACAAGGCTCCGGCAGCGGGATCCCCCTGAAGTCGGGTTCTCGGCTCCGCGGGCAGGTCCTGGGGACTACGTCCGGGGAAGGCCCACGGCCGTCACGAGGGAGCGTGCGGTGGCCGGTCCCGTTCGGTGTCCGTCGCCGCCCCCTTGCGCGGGCGCAGACCGAATCCTACGGTGATACATAGGAATCAGGCGCGAGGGAGCGATCATGAGCGGGGACGCGAGGAAGACGGCCGAAGGGCTGACCTACCTCTCCGGATTCGGCAACGAACACAGCTCGGAGGCGGTCCCGGGGGCCCTGCCGCACGGCCGCAACGCGCCGCAGCGCGCACCGCTCGGGCTGTACGCGGAGCAGCTCAGCGGCACCGCGTTCACCGAGCCGAGGGCGTCGAACCGGCGTTCGTGGCTGTACCGGATCCGTCCGTCGGCCGCGCACCCCGCGTTCACCCGCACGGGCAACGGCGCGCTGCGTACGGCGCCCTTCACGGAGGAGGTGCCCGACCCGAACCGGCTGCGCTGGAACCCGCTGCCCGAGCCTGCGGCGGGGACCGACTTCCTCGCGGGCCTGTGGACCCTCGGCGGCAACGGCGACGCGACGCAGCGCACCGGCGTCGCGGTGCACCTCTATCACGCCAATTCCTCGATGGAGCGGGTGTTCAGCGACGCCGACGGCGAGCTGCTCATCGTCCCCGAGCGGGGCGGTCTGTTGCTGCGCACCGAGTTCGGGCTGCTGCGGGTGGAGCCGGGTCATGTCGCGCTGATCCCCCGCGGGGTGCGCTTCCGGGTGGAGCTGCTGGACGGCGACTCCGCCGCGGCGGACGGACCGGCGGCGGGTGCCCGCGGCTACGTGTGCGAGAACTACGGGGCGCCGTTCCGGCTGCCCGACCTCGGCCCGATCGGTGCCAACGGCCTCGCCAACGCCCGCGACTTCCTCGCCCCGGTCGCCGCGTACGAGGACGTCGAGGGCCCGGTCGAGGTGGTGAACAAGTTCTGCGGCAACCTGTGGACGGCGACGTACGACCACTCCCCGCTCGACGTGGTCGCCTGGCACGGCAACCACGTGCCGTACGTGTACGACCTGCGCCGTTTCAACGTGATCGGCTCCATCAGCTACGACCACCCGGACCCCTCGATCTTCACGGTGCTGACCTCGCCGTCCGACACCCCGGGCCTCGCGGGCGTCGACTTCGTGGTGTTCGCGCCCCGCTGGCTGGTGGGCGAGGACACCTTCCGCCCGCCGTACTTCCACCGGAACGTGATGAGCGAGTACATGGGGCTCATCGAGGGCGCGTACGACGCGAAGGCGGAGGGCTTCGTGCCGGGCGGCGGTTCGCTGCACAACATGATGTCGGCGCACGGCCCCGACCAGGAGACGTTCGATCGGGCGAGCGCGGCCGAGCTGAGGCCGCAGAAGATCGACGACGGGCTGGCGTTCATGTTCGAGACACGCTGGCCGGTGACCGCGACGGCCCAGGCGGCCCGGGCGGAACACCTCCAGCGGGGGTACGACGACGTGTGGCGGGGCCTCCAGCGGCGCTTCCGCGCGGGCGACTGAGGCCCACCGGCCGTTGCCTTCCCCGCCCGCGACCGGTACGGATACCCTCGTGACCTCCTTCGCTCCGGACTCGATCGTCCTGAACCGCAAGCTGCCGCTCTGGTATCAGGTGTCGCAGTCCCTGCGCGCCTCGATACTCGGCCGCGCCCCCCAGGACCCCCTCCGCCTGCCCACCGAGGAGCAGTTGGCGGGCCACTACGGGGTGAGTGTGCTGACCATGCGGCAGGCGCTCAAGGAGCTGGAGGACGAGGGACTCATCACCCGGCACCGCCGGCGGGGGACGTTCATCGAGCCGAGCGCGCAGCGCGGCGCGCCCGTGCGGCTGCTCGGCTCGGTGGACGCGATCGTCGCCCAGCAGTCGGGCATGTCGACCGAGCTGCTGGGCGAGGGCAAGGGTCCCGTGCCGGGTGAACTGGTCGAGTTCTTCCCGGACGTGGACGAGGTGGCGACGTACCACCGGCTGCGCGGGGACGAGGCGACCGGCGAGCCCACGAACCACGCGCGCAACTACCTGAGGACGGACCTGGCCGACCGCATCGACCGGGAGGACCTGATCCGCTGGCCGATGACGAAGGTGCTGCGCGACGTGCTCGGGGTCGCCATCAGCAGGATCACCGACACCGTCGAGGCCCGGCTCGCGGATCCCGAGACGGCCCGGCTGCTCCAGGTCCCGCTGCTGAGCCCGATCCTGCGCTACACCGGCGTCACCTACGGCCAGGACGGGCGCGCGCTGGACGTGGCCGTCATCCACTACCGGGGCGACCGCTTCTCCTTCACGGTCACCCTCGACGCCCACTGAGCACGCGGTACGAGGGCGCCGCGCCACACCCGCGTCGTACGATGCCGAGCGTGACGCACGACGCCGCTCCGCTGCTCGCGGACCTCATGCCGTGGTCCGTCGCACCGCCGAGGCTGGGCCGGGGGTGGCCGACGGCTCCCGACGCGGCATCCCTGAAGGCACGGTGGGACGCCCTCGTGAAGGCCGAAGGGCCGGACCGCGAGGTGCTGTTCGGGCCGACGCGCTCACGCACGACGCACTCGGCGGTCGCCCAGCTGCCGGGCCAGTCGAGCGGGACGGGCCGGCTGGCCCGCGCCGCCGGCCCGTGCCCGGATCCGGTGCGGGTGCTGACCGCGCCCTTCGACGAGCAGTGGCTGATCCCGGACCACCGGCTGATCGACGCGGCGCGCCCCGAGTTGTGGCGGGTGGCGGGCGAGGGCCAGGTGTTCGCCGTCGAGCAGACGCTGGTGCCGGAGTCGCCCGGACCGGCGCTGCTGGCCACCTCCGTGCTGCCGCTGGCCGCCGGCCGGGGCGGCCGGGTGCGCCCTCTGTACCGGCGTCCCGGAGGCGTCGAACCGAACCTGGCGCCGGGCCTGTTGGAGCACCTCGGCACTCGGCTCGGCCACTCCCCCGATCCCCGGGACGTGCTCGCCTGGACGGTCGCGGTCGCCCGCCCGGGCCGGGACGGCTGTCGGGTCCCGCTCACCGCCGATCCCGAAGTGTGGGCGTGCGGCGTCGAGTCGGGGCGGCGGATGCTGTGGCTCATGTGCCGCGACGGCGAGCGTCCCAAGCTCCCCGGCGGCAGGCGCCCGTACGTCCGCGCCCCTCTCAGCGTCCTCCCCCACGCCGACGCGGACCGCCCCGGAGGGCCACTGCTCCTCGACCCGCGCTACGACCGTGACGAGGAGGCCCTGCTCCTCGGGGAGGGAAGGATCTCCCCGGTACCGCCCGAGGCCTGGGACTTCGAGGTGGGCGGGGTGCGCGTGCTGGAGCAGTGGTTCACGGCCAGGACCGGGGTGGCCGAGCCGGGCACCCTGGAGGCTGTCGGCCCCACCGCCTGGCCGCAGAGCTGGACGTCCGAACTCCTCGAACTCGTCACGGTGCTCGCCCTGCTCGCCGAACTGCTCCCCCTGCGGGCCGGTCTGCGCCTCCACTCCCCGATCACCCGGACCGAACTCGACGCGGCGGGCGTCCTCCCGGCCCCCGCCACGGCCCGCCGCCCCGCGTCCGTCCTGGACCACCACGAGGAGGGCCCGGAGGGGCAGTTCGCGCTCCTTTGACCGCGGCGCGCCCGCCCCGACCGACACCTCGGGACATGAACGGCCCGCGCTCCGTTCGGCCCCCTCGCCGCCCACGCATGACAAAGGTGTCGCCGAGGAGCCATGATCCACGGCATGCAGTCACAGCCTCTGCCCCTCGAAGGCATCACCGTCGTCGCCGTCGAACAAGCGGTCGCGGCTCCCTTCGCGACGCGTCAGCTCGCCGATCTCGGCGCCCGCGTCATCAAGGTCGAACGGATCGACGGCGGCGACTTCGCCCGCGGCTACGACTCCGCGGCCTCGGGTCTGGCCTCGCACTTCGTGTGGTGCAACCGCGGCAAGGAGTCCCTCGCCGTCGACCTGAAGGACCCGCGCGGGCTCGACGTCGTCCGCCGGCTCGTCGCGGACGCGGACGTGTTCGTGCAGAACCTCGCACAGGGGGCGGCCGCCCGGCTCGGCCTGGACGCGGCGACCCTGTGCGCCGAGCATCCGCGGCTGATCGCCGTGGACATCTCGGGCTACGGGCCGTCCGGACCGTACGCCGGCAAACGCGCGTACGACATGCTCGTGCAGTGCGAGGCGGGGCTCGTGTCCGTGACCGGGACGCCCGGGCAGCCGGCGAAGGCGGGCATTCCCGCGGCCGACATCGCGGCGGCCATGTACGCGTTCTCCGGCGTCCTCGCGGCGCTGGTGCGGCGCGGCACGACCGGGCGGGGCGGCCCCGTGGAGGTGTCGATGCTGGACGCGCTGGCGGAGTGGATGGGCCATCCGCTGCACCACGCGATGCACGACGGCACCCCGCCGGAACGCACGGGTCTCGCGCACTCCGTCATCGTTCCCTACGACGTCTATTCGACGGCGGACGGCGGTCGGGTGCTGTTGTCGGTGCAGAACGACCGGGAGTGGCGCCGGCTGGCCCAACAGGTCCTGGGAACGCCAGAGTTGGCGGATGATCCGGGGTACGCGACGAACCCGGCGCGGGTGGCGAACCGGGAGCGGGTGGACACGCTGGTGACGAAGGCGCTGAGCGCGCTGGGCGCCGACGAGGCCGTGGCCCGCCTGGACGCGGCGGGTATCGCGTGCGCACGGCTGCGGGACGTACGGGAGGTCGCGGAGCATCCGCAGCTGGCGGCACGGAACCGGTGGCGGGACGTGGACTCGCCGGTCGGGCCGCTGCGGGCGCTGCTGCCTCCGATCACGCTGCCGGGCGGGGAGGAGGCGCGCATGGGGGCCGTCCCGCGGCTGGGTGAGCACACGGGCGTGGTGTTGCGGGGGCTGGGCATGACGGAGTCGGACGTCGCCGGGCTGCGGCGGGACGGAGTGGTGCGCTGACCGTGCGGCTCAGGACGTGGGTGACCCGCGCTCCGGCCGTGGTGGCCACCGGGCGCCGCTGCCTGCCGTGGGGATGACGGACGCGGAAGGGCAGCGCTGCGCGGGTCGGTGGGTCAGCGGAGCGCGGGTCGGGGAACGCCGGTGCCGACGGCCGCTCAGTGGCCGCCGAACAGCGAGCGACGCAGCCGCCTGAGCGGCGCGAACAGCGAGACCCGCCGCACGCGTGCGCTCCTGGAGCCGCTGTCGTGCGCGGTGTCGCGTGCCGTGAGCTCGCGCATCAGTGACGTCGCCTCGACCGTCTCGCGTTGCGGTATGGCGGGACCGCCCAGCACCGCGAGATGGCGGTCGAGGCGCGAACTGGTCGCGCTGCTCCCGCACGTGATCGCAGGGACACGTGCCCTGCTGCGCACTGTTATCTGTTCCATGTCACTCCCCACCCGTACGAGTCCACCCGGCCCGGGCAGGCTAACCCTATCGCTCCCTCGTGGCACTCGTGTATCGCGGTCGCAGGATTCACCATCTCTGTAAGGGGGTTGACGGTTACTCTCCGAATCCGAGCGTTTCCAGGGCGAGTTGGACAATCGGCTGGCTGGTGGGCTGCGCCGACCCTCCGTGAGGCTCGACGGTCACAGCGAGTGACGTCGCGTCCGGGTTCAGTCCGTCGGCGATCAGGGGCGTGTCGCCGTCGAAGAGACCGAGAGAGCGCGGTTTCCCTTCGGGGCGCATGAGCCACAGCTGGTGGACGCGCCCTCCGGAGGGGGTGCCGAGTCCGCTCGGTGTCACGACGGCGCGCCGCTCCGTGGCGGAGGCCACGACGCCGATCCCCCGCCCCCGCGCGTCCCGTTCACCGGTGGCCCGGGCGTCCGGTGCGGCGAGAACGTGGGCGATCTCACGTGCCTGGGCGCGCTGCTGGTCCAGACTCTCCTGTGTCCGCGCCGTCTGCACGGCGAACAGGGAGGCGACGACGAGGGCCGCGGCGGCCGTGGCCGTGGCGAGCGGGGCGAGCAGCGGGCGGAAACGGGGTGAGCGGGCCCGGGCGGGCGGTTCGACGGTCCGCGCGTGCGCGGTGCGCTCGCGGGGCGCCGGTTCCTGCGGGGTGGTGCGCACGGCGTACAGCACCCGCTCGCGCAGCGCGGCCGGCGGGGCCGCCGCCGTGGACCAGGCGAGCCGTACGGCGTCCTCGGTCAGCGCCCGGACCTCGTCGGCGCAGCGCTGGCAGCTCCTGAGGTGGCGTTCGAATCGGCGCCGCTCGTCGGTTTCCAGCGCGTCGAGGGCGTAGGGGGCGGCGAGGGAGTGCAGGTCACGGCCCAGCAGCCTGTCGAGGACACTCACGCGGCACCTCCCAGGCAGTTGCGCAGGCGGGTCAGGCCGTCACGCATCCGGGTCTTGACGGTGCCGAGGGGCAGCGAGAGCCGTTCGGCGACCTCCCGGTACGTGTAGCCGTCGTAGTAGGCGAGGGTGACGGACTGGCGCTGCAGGGTGGTGAGCCGGTCGAGGCAGCGGCGGACCCACTCGCGTTCGAGTCCCGCCTCCACCTCCTCGGCGACCTGGTCGAACGCCGGGTGGTGATGGCGCCGGCCCTCGCGCTGCTCGCGTTCGGTGGCCGCGCGGGCGCTGCGCACGCGGTCGACCGCGCGGCGGTGCGCGAGGGTGAGGATCCAGGACAGGGCCGTGCCGCGTCCCGGGTCGAACCGCGCCGCGGAGCGCCAGAGTTCGAGCAGCACCTCCTGCGACACCTCCTCCGACTGCGCGGGATCCCGCACGACGCGGCGCACCAGACCGAACACCGGCCCGGAGACCAGTGCGTACAGATCCTCGAACGCCCTCTGGTCGCCTCCGGCCACCCGTATCAGCAGCTCGTCAGCCTCCACGCGTCCCCCTCTCCGGACGTGCACGGTCCGCGCCCTCCCCTACCTGTTCGCAGCGAACGTCTCTCCGGATGGGTTACGGATCAGGAAGCCGAAAACGCGAGTCCGGCGCCGAGCAGTTCGTCGTCGCCGCGAAACAGGTGCCGCAAACGCGTTTGAGATTCGACCAATCCGCCCCCACCACCGCTCCGAATGGCGTGCGTCAGGCAAGTTGGACATGAGGACGGACGGCATGACACCTATCTCCAGGAGCGGCGGGGGACGCAGGACTCTCGCGACCCTCGTATGCGGTGCGCTGGCCGCCGGGGCGCTCGCAGCCGCCGGCGTGACCGCGCTGCAACCGGGGGCGGCCTCCGCCTCCAGCCACCGGGAGGCCCCGCTGATCTCGGGCACTCCCCAGTACGACAACACCGACGTGTACGCGTTCGTGAGCCCGGACAAGCCCGACACGACGACCATCGTGGCGAACTGGATCCCCTTCGAGGAACCCGCGGGCGGGCCGAACTTCTATACGTTCGCCGACGACGCCCAGTACGACCTGCACATCGACAACAACGGTGACGCGCAGGGCGAGTTGATCTACCGCTACACCTTCAGGACGCACCGCAAGAACGGCGACACGTTCCTGTACAACACGGGTCCGGTCACCAGTCTCGACGACCCCGACCTGAACATCACGCAGACGTACGACATCGATCTGCTGCGGCTGCACGACCAGAAGCTGGTGTCGCGGACCAAGGTCGCGGACGACGTGCCGGTCGCGCCGTCGAACGTCGGCAAGGCGTCGATGCCGGACTACGCGAAGCTGCGCGGGCAGGCCGTGCACAAGCTGGCGGGCGGCTCGACGACGTTCGCCGGCCAGGCGGACGACCCCTTCTTCCTGGACCTGCGCGTCTTCGACCTGCTGTACGGCGGGAACCTGACGGAGGTCGGGCGGGACACGCTCAAGGGCTACAACGTCAACTCCATAGCCCTGCAGGTGCCGAACGACATGATCCGCGAGTCGGCGGGACAGCCGGTCGTCGGCATCTGGTCCACCACGCAGCGCAAGGACGCCCGCGGCGGCTACCGGCAGGTGTCCCGGCTCGGCATGCCGCTGGTGAACGAGGTCGTCAACCCGCAGAAGGACAAGGACACGTTCAACGCGTCCGCGCCCTGGAACGACGCGCAGTTCCTGAAGAACGTGACCAACCCGGAGCTGCCGAAGCTCATCGAGGGGATCTACAAGATCAAGGCCCCGGCCGAGCCCCGCAACGACCTGGTCGACGTGTTCCTGAAGGGCGTGAAGGGCCTGAACCAGCCGCCCCACGTGCGTCCGGCGGAGGAACTGCGTCTCAACACCTCGGTCAAGCCGGCCATGCACCCCAAGCGACTCGGCGTGCTCGACGGCGACAACGCGGGCTTCCCCAACGGACGTCGGCTCACCGACGACGTGATCGACGCCTCGCTCCAGGTCGTCGAGGGTGAACTCGTCGGCTCCAAGAACGACTTGGGTGACGCGGTCGACAAGAACGACAAGAAGTTCGAGAAGTACTTCCCGTACGTGGCCGAGCCCACCTCGGGTTCGCGCGGCGCCCTCGCCAAGGGCACCAGCGACGGGACAGACGTGCGAAGCCAGCTGGGCGACGCGCTGCAGCCTGCCGGAGCCGACGGCGGCGGGACCGACACCGTGCTCGTCGCGGGCTCCGCGGCGGCGGGGGCCGCCGGAATCCTGCTCATCGCCACCGGCCTGCGCTGGTGGCGCCGCCGGTACGACCGGGCCTACTGACCCGGCCTCCCGACCGGCGCGGCCCGCACGGACCGAACCCCCCACGGTGCGGGCCGCGCCCCCCTTCCCTTCTGCAGCAACGACCCGTTCCATCACGGACTTTGAGGAGAGGGCATGTCCCCGGGTACGAACGACGACGCGACGCCCGAAGCCGACAGGGCCGCGCCCGAGGCGGACGGCGTGGGGACCGCGCCGGGCGGGACCGGTGCCTCCCGCGACCGCCTGCGGTCGGCCCGGCTGGTCTTCTGCGCGGCCGCGCTGGCTGTCGCGATGACGGCGGGCGCGGTGGTCGTGGGCGCCCTCCGGGACGGCGGCGCGACGCCCGCCGTCGCCGCGGCCGGGGTGTCACCGCTGGTGCCGGCGAACGGCGACCTCGACGCGAGCATCACCTCGCTCCAGGCCCATCTCCGCACGCAGCCCGGCGACTTCGGCGGCTGGGCCACCCTCGGTCTCGCCTACGTGGAACAGGCCCGCACCAAGGGCGACCCGTCCCGCTATCCGCAGGCACAGCAGGCGCTGGACCGTTCCCTGAGGCTGCGGCCCCACTACGACCCGGCGCTCGCCGGCCGGGCCGCGCTCGCCGCCGCCCGGCACGACTTCACCGGGGCCCTGAAGTACGCGGACCTCGCCCTCGCGCAGAACCCGTACAGCGAGCGCGCCCTCTGCTCCCGGATCGACGCCCTCGTGGAACTCGGCCGCTACGCCGACGCGTCGAAGGCGGCCGACCTCGCCGACTCCCGGCGCCCGGGCGTCCCTGTCTTCACCCGGTACGCGTACGTCCACGAGCTGCGTGGTGACGTGTCCACGGCCCGACGGGTGCTGAAGCAGGCGCTCGCCACGGCGACGAGCCGCGGCGACATCGCGTACGTGTCCGCCGCGCTCGGCCAACTCGCCTGGAACCAGGGCGACTACCGCTCGGCTCTCACCTTCTACGCACGGGCCCTCGCGGCCGACGACAGCTATCTGCCCGCCCTGGAGGGACGGGCCCGTGCCCAGGCCGCGCTGGGGGACCGCGCTTCGGCGATCAAGGGCATGGAACAGGTGGTCCAGCGCTATCCGCTGCCGCAACCTCTGGTCGAGCTGGGCGAGTTGTACGAGGCACGTGGCCGGGCCGGCGACGCGCGGCGGGCCCGCGACCAGTACGCGCTGGTGAACGCCTGGGTCTCGCTCGCCCGCGCGAACGGCGTCGACGCCGACCTCGACACGGCTCTGGCGGCGGCCGACCACGGCGACCACCGGGCGGCGCTGAAGGCGGCCCGCGACGAGTGGGCGCGACGGCACACGGTGCACACCGCGGACGCGCTCGCCTGGGCCCTGCACATGGCGGGCCGCGACAAGGAGGCTCTCCCCCACGCCCGCGAGGCCACGGCGACGGGCTACCGCAACGCGGCCTTCCTCTATCACCGGGGAGTCATCGAACGGGCCACCGGACACACGAAGGCGGCCCGCGCCGCGCTGAAGGCGGCCCTGGAACTGAACCCGGGCTTCTCTCCGCCGGGAGCCCGCGAGGCCCGCGCCGCGCTGAAGGCGGCACGGTGAGGGCGCGGCGGCTGCTCGCCGCGGCCGGTGCGGCCCTGACCGCCGCCTGCGCGCTCGTGCTGATCCCCGCGGGACAGGCGGGCGCGCATCCCCTGGGGAACTTCACCGTCAACCGGTACGACGGACTCGTCGCCGCCCCGGGGGAGTTGCGCGTCGACCACGTCGAGGACCTCGCGGAGATCCCCGCGACCCAGGCGAAGCCGGACATCGCGCGGCTCGGCATGGCCGAGTGGGCCCGGCAACGGTGCGAGAGCGCCGCGCGCGGGAGCAGGGTCACCGTAGGCGGGCACGAGGTCGCACTCGCGCGGGGCGCGAGCCACGCGCGCACCCGGCCCGGACAGGCCGGCCTGGACACCCTGCGCGTGGAGTGCCGGCTGACGGCGCCGCTCCCCCGGGGCGAGGACGCGGGCGTCGCGGTGGGCTTCCGCAGCGCCGGTGCCGACCACGGGCCGGGCTGGCGGGAGATCACCGCCCGGGGCGACCGGATGACGCTCACCGCGTCGGACGTACCGCGCTCGTCGGTGTCGGCGGAGCTGACCTCGTACCCGAAGGCGCTGCTGTCCTCCCCGGCCGACACCGCCGCCGCCTCGCTGCGGATCCGGCCCGGCGGACCCGCTCTCGTCGAGGGCCACCGGGACGCGCCGGCCGCCTCCGTGCTGCCGCGCGGCGCCGACCGCTGGACCGAGGCCCTGAACAACCTGGTGGCCCGGCACCACCTCACCGTCGGCTTCGCCGCGCTCGCCCTGCTCATCGCCGTCGGCCTGGGCGCGATGCACGCCCTCGCGCCGGGCCACGGCAAGACCCTGATGGCGGCGACCGCGGCGGCGCGCGGCGGCCGGGCCCGGCTGAAGGACGTGCTGCCGCTGGCCGCGTCGGTGACGGTCACGCACACCCTCGGGGTCGTCGCGCTCGGCCTTCTGGTCACCGCGGGTTCGGCGGCGGCTCCGTCCGTGATCGCCTGGCTGGGTGTGTCCAGCGGCGTCCTGGTGACCCTGGCGGGTGTCACGCTCCTGCGCCGGGCCTGGCACCACCGGGCGCCGGGACCCGGCCTGCCCCGTCGCCCCACGGACGAACACGTCCACGCGCACCCGCACGGCGGGGATCACGCCCACGGGCACCCGCACGGCGGGGATCACGCCGACGGGCACCACCACGCCGTCGACCAGGAACACCCGGACGGTCACGACCACGACCACGAGCCCGGGTCGGGCGTCCCGTCCCGCACACGTCGGCACGACCGGGAGCCGGTCGCCCCGGACAGGGACACCGTTGCCGTGGACCGGCACGCCGCCGGCCGTCCCGAGCGGCCCCTCGTACTCGCCCACGCCGCCGCGGCTCCCCGGGCGCAGGCCCTGCCCACGACCGCACCCCACCCCCACCCGCACCCGCACCCGCACCCGCAGGACGTGGGCCCCGGTCACGCCCACGCCCACCCCCACGAACACGAACACGAGCACCGGCACCCGTCGCCCCCCACCTCCGCGGCCACCCTTCGGTCCCGGGTCTCCCGACCCCTCGGCCGCCCCTCCCCCGCTCTCGAACACACCCACGGCGGCTTCACCCACACCCACGAGATCGCGCCGACCCTGCGCGGGACGATCCTGCTCGGCTTCGCCGGCGGGCTCGTACCGAGTCCGTCCGCGGTGGTCGTCCTCGTCGGGGCCGCGGCCCTCGGTCAGGCCTGGTTCGGCCTCCTGCTCGTCCTCGCGTACGGCGTCGGGCTGGCCCTGACGCTGACGGCGGCGGGCTTCGCCGTCGTCCGGCTCGGCGGCGGGATGAACCGGGCGCTGGCCAGGCGACCACGCTGGGCCGAGGGGCGGGCCGTACGGTTCGTCCGCCGGACCGCGCCCCTGGGATCGGCGGCGGTCGTCGTGGCCCTCGGGGTCGGATTGGTGCTCAAGGGGGCGGCATCCGCACTCGGTTGAGCTACTTTTGGGGAGATATCGCGCGGACGCGAAGGGGGGACGCACGTGTCCGAAGATCCGGGCAGTGAGCGTGTGATCGCGGGTCGCTACCGCCTGCTCTCGCCCCTGGGCGAGGGCGGAATGGGCACGGTGTGGCGCGCCCGCGACGAGGTGCTGCAGCGCGAGGTGGCCGTCAAGGAGGTCCGCGCCCCGGCCGGACTGGCCGGGTCCGAGATCGAGCGGATGTACGCCCGCCTGGAACGCGAGGCGTGGGCGGCCGCCCGTATCTCGAACCACAACGTGGTCACCGTGTACGACGTGGCCACCCAGGACGGCCGGCCCTGGATCGTGATGGAACTGGTCCGGGGCATCGCGCTCTCCGATCTGCTGGACGCCGAGGGACCGTTGGCGCCACGACGGGTCGCCGGCATCGGCGCCGAGGTGCTGTCCGCGCTGCGGGCCGCGCACGCCGCGGGGGTGCTGCACCGCGACGTGAAGCCGGCCAACGTCCTGATGTCGAACGACGGCCGGGTCGTGCTGACGGACTTCGGCATCGCCACCGTCGAGGGCAGCTCCGCGCTGACCATGACGGGCGAGGTCATCGGATCGCCCGAATTCCTGGCTCCGGAGCGGGCGTTGGGGCGGACACCGGGACCGGAGTCGGACCTCTGGTCGCTCGGCGTGCTGCTGTACGCGGCGGTCGAGGGCAACTCTCCCTTCCGGCAGAACACTCCGCTGAGCACCTTGCGGGCCATCGTGGACGAGCCGTTGCCCGCGCCTCGCCGGGCGGGTCCGCTCACCCCCGTGATCGAAGGGCTGCTGGCCAAGGATCCCGCCGGGCGGACGAGCGCCGCCGCGGCCGAGGCGGAACTGCGCGCGGTCGCCGAGGGCGGCAGGACACCCACGCGGGCCGTCGGTCCGCCGGCGCCCTCCGACACCCCCACGATCGCCGCGTTCCACCAGCCGTCCCCGGGGCCGCCGACACCGTCGGGAGGATTCGGTCCGCCTCCGGTGACGGCGTCCTCGACGGCTCCCACCGCGGAGCCGCACCGTCGCCGCCCGGCGGCCTTCGTCCTCATCGCCGGCGCGGCCGCGCTCGCGCTCGCCGTCGGCGGGCTGACGTACGCGCTGAGCGACCACGGCGGTGGGAACGGCGATACCGGCGGGACCGAAGGACGGAGCACCACCGACGGAGGCGGCAGCGGCAACAGCGGCGCGTCGGACGGCGGGAGGAGTCACAGCGGGAGCGACGCGACGAGCCCCACCGCGAGCGGGAGTTCCGCCGCGAGCGCCCCCACGGGCGGAGGAGCGACGACCGCCCCGCCGGCCCAGTCGGTGCGGGTGACGGTGTCGGGCCGGCACACCGACTACACGGGGGCGTGTCCGCCGCCCGGCACCCAGGCACCCTCGTTCACGGCGACCTTCACGGTCGGGCGGGTGCCGGTGGACGTCCAGTACCGATGGGTCACGGAGACCGGCGAGGTGACCGACAAGAGCTGGAAGACACTCTCGTTCCCCGCGGGCGGCGGCAGGACGCGGCAGACGACGGTGGTGGCGACGACCTACGACACGAGCGGGGAGTTCGCCAACAGGATCAGCGTGGAGGTCCGGAGCCCGGTGCGGGCGACGTCCGACGCGGTGCCGTTCACGATCACGTGTGCGACGGAGACCCCGAGCGACGGGGCCTCCGCTTCCGCATCACCTCAGGAAGGCCGGAGAGTTCAGACCGCTCCGCCGAAGACGGGGAGGTAGCCGCCGGACTGTCCGGCCGCGGTCGGGTGGTACGACTCGCCGATGTCCAGCCAGTTCAGGCTGTGCAGCCAGACGCTGCTGGAGCAGATCTCGTGGCCCGTGAAGGTGCCCCGGACGTCACCGAAGGTGAATCCGTAGGCGGCGGCGCGGGCCGCGATCGCGCTGTCCAGGTAGTCGGCCGCGCCGTTGATGGCGGACCGTTCGGTCTCCGAGAGTCCGGTCAGGCAGCTGCCGTTGAGCTTGTAGAAGCGGGGATAGCCGAGGACGACGACATGGGCGGACGGGGCCTTCGCGCGGATCGCCGAGTACACGGAGTTGAGGTTGCCGGGGAGGGTGGAGTCGACGTAGGCCTTCGCGGTGGCGATCCGCGAGAGGCAGGAGCTCTCGGACTGCAGGACGCAGGTCGTCATGACGTCCGAGAAGCCGGCGTCGTTGCCGCCGATGCTGATGGAGACGAGGCCGGTCGAGGAGGTGAGGGGGCCGAGCTGGTTCGCCGTGACATCACCCGTACGAGCGCCCGAGCAGGCCTTGAAGTCGAACGACGAGGGTGAATGCGCGGTCTTCCAGAGATAGGGGAACGACTTCGTGCTGCGCTTGCAGTCGCCGCTCTCGCTGGTGTAGCTCCCCGCGCCGACTCCCGACGAATAGGAGTCACCAAGGGCCACATAGCCGGTGGCGGCGGCCGTTCGTGCCTGCGCCGTGGCCGCCCCGGTGAGGGTGACGCCGACGGCGAGGAGGAGTGAGGTCACGTATGCCGTAATTCGGGAACGTCTCATGGAACCTCCCTTTAGCAGGATCTCTGCCACAACTTTGGTACCAGCTACGCGCATTGACAGGAAGTGTTCATGCCAAAACTTCTGTGCCACTGCGTCAGGAAACCCGCGAACGCGCCCCCTTTGCGCCTTGACGGCCCCGGACGCGCTGCGCCACATTGAAGCCCGGCATCCGGCGCTTCAGGGGGCAAAGTCGCCAATGCAGACCTTACGGATCAAGGCATCCTCATCCGACACCGTGAAGGGGCTTCGGCAGCCCAGGGGAAGGGATCTGCCGGCGCTGCTCGCGGGCGGCGCGACCACGGTGGGGGCCGTGGGCGCGTTCCTCGCACTCGCCGACGCGAACTCACCGCTGCGCGGGCCTTTCACGCTCTTCTTCCTGCTCGCCGCACCGTCGGCCTCGATCGGGGCCGCGCTGCGCGGACTCGACCCGTTCGGCCGCGTCCTCACGTCCGTCGCCGGCGCCGTCGTCCTGAACATGCTGGTGGCGCAGGGCATGCTCGCCGTGCACCGCTGGTCGGTCCCCGGCGGCATCGTCGCCGTGACGGCGCTCAGTTCGCTGATTCTGCTGCTCACACTGGTGCGCCGACGGCGCACCCACGGACCCTCAAACGGATGGGGAAAATCCGTTCGAGGTACTGGGTAACGGTCAAACCAACAAAAAGGTGAGGCCTCGTTTCAGGTCTTGCCATACGTGCGCAATCGTCAATATCGTCGTACATCTCACCCGCATCGGTCCATCATCAGCGGCTCCAGGGGAGGGCTCAGGACCGCGATGGAAGCCGGCGCGGGGCGCGGTTGGGGGGTGCCGTTCTCGGTGACCAGACGTATGCCGAGTCGGGCCGCGCAGCCTGCTCCTCAATGCGGAGCCGGCACGTTTTGCCAGCTCACCCGGCATGGACGGAGATCCATTCCGGCATGCCGTCAGTGAGTAACCCCCCTTTCGAACCGGACAAAGAGACGGACCGCCCAGGGGCGGGCGGTCCACCGGACGAGAGGGACCAGACTCATGAGCTCAGTCCTGCGCCCAGCCATCTCGGGCGACGATCCGTTAGTGGCCGCGAACTACCGGCCGATCTCCTCTCACCTGGCCATCGCGCCACCGGTGAGTGTCGTGATTCCCGCCATGAATGAGGCGGAGAATCTCCCGTACGTCTTCAAGACGCTGCCGTCCTGGATCCACGAAGTGGTCCTCGTGGACGGCAACTCCACGGACGACACCGTCGAGGTCGCCCGTGAGCTGTGGCCGGACGTCAAGGTCGTCAAGCAGCTCGGCAGGGGCAAGGGCGACGCGCTGATCACCGGCTTCGCGGCGTGCACCGGCGACATCATCGTCATGGTCGACGCGGACGGCTCGGCCGACGGCCACGAGATCGTCTCGTACGTCTCCGCGCTGGTGTCCGGGGCGGACTTCGCCAAGGGCTCGCGGTTCGCCAACGGCGGCGGCACGTCCGACATGACGCCGATCCGCAAGCTCGGCAACCGTGTGCTCTGCGCGACCGTCAACGCCAAGTTCGGCGCCCGCTACACCGATCTCTGCTACGGCTACAACGCGTTCTGGCGGCACTGCCTCGACAAGATCGAACTCGACTGCACGGGCTTCGAGGTCGAGACCCTGATGAACATCCGGGTCGTCAAGGCCGGCCTCAAGGTGCAGGAGATACCCAGCCACGAGTACCTCCGCATCCACGGCGCGAGCAATCTGCGGGCCGTGCGGGACGGGATCCGGGTGCTCAAGGTGATCCTCAAGGAGCGGTCCAACCGGCGTGCGCTGCGCCGGACGCCGCACGCCCACCAGCTCGACTCCGGCCGGGGAGAGGTGTCTTGAGCACGCGGGACATCTCCGTGGTGATCTGCGTGTACACCGAGGACCGCTGGGAGGACATCCTCGCGGCGGTCTCCTCGGTGCGCGCGCAGTCCCTGCCCGCCCTGGAGACACTGCTGGTCGTCGACCACAACACCGTTCTGCTGGAGCGGCTGGCCGGGGAGTACAGGAAGACCGAGGGCGTGCGGGTGCTCGCCAACGCGGGCCCCCGCGGTCTGTCCGCCGGCCGCAACACCGGGATCGCGGCCTCGCACGGCTGCGTCATCGCCTTCCTCGACGACGACGCCGTCGCCGAACGGGACTGGCTGCGGCATCTCGCCGAGGGCTACACCGACCCGCGGGTGATGGCCGTCGGCGGCCGTACGATGCCGGTCTGGGCGTCGGGCCGCCGGCCGGCCTGGTTCCCCGAGGAGTTCGACTGGGTGGTGGGCTGCACGTACAAGGGCCTGCCGGCGGGCCGGGTCCGGGTCCGCAACGTCCTCGGCGGCAACGCCTCCTTCCGCCGCACGGCGTTCGACGCGGCGGGCGGCTTCGCGACCGGGATCGGCCGCGACGGCGACAGACGTCCCCTGGGCTGCGAGGAGACGGAGCTGTGCATCCGGCTCACCCGCGCCCGGCCGGACGCCGTCCTGCTGATCGACGATCGCGCGGTCATCCACCACCGGGTGCCCGCGGTCCGCGAGCGCTTCCGCTACTTCCGCACCCGGGCCTACGCCGAGGGTCTCTCCAAAGCCCTGGTCGCCCGAAGTGTGGGCGCCGGCAAGGGACTCGAATCGGAGCGTCGCTACAGCACCCGGGTCCTGCCCGTCGGGGTGCTGCGCGGGCTGCGGGACGCGGCCCTGGCCCGTCCCGGCGGCGCGGGCCGCGCCGGAGCCATCGTCGCCGGGGTACTGACGGCGGCCGGCGGGTATGTCGCGGGAAGCGTCCGGGCCCACCGGAGCGGCGCCGTGTTCTCGGTCGTCCCCGTCGCGGCGGTCGAGGTGGTCCCGGACGACGAGGGGGCGGCGGCATGAGCGGACCGGTACCGATCCTGATGTACCACTCGGTCGCTCGGACGCCGAACGCCGCGACCCGGGCGCTGTCCGTCGCGCCCGAGGCGTTCGCCGAGCAGATGGCACTGCTCGACGACCGCGGGTTCACCCCGGTCGGCACCGCCCGGCTGGCGGCGGCCTGGCGTTCGGGCGTCCCGCTGCCCGCACGCCCCGTCCTGATCACCTTCGACGACGGCTACGAGGGCGTGCACCGGCACGCCCTGCCCGCCCTCGCCAAGTACGGCTTCGCGTCGACCCTCTTCGTGTCCACGGGGTGGATCAGAGGCGCGTACGACACCGGGGGCGGTCTCGACTCCATGCTCGACTGGGACCAGGTGCGCGCGCTCGCCGGGGAGCAGGTGGAGATCGGCGGGCACAGCCACACCCATCCGCAGCTCGACCAGATCACGGACGACACGCTCCGGTTCGAGCTGCTGCGCTGCCGGGAGATCATCGCGGGCGAACTGGGCGCTTTCCCGGCCTCGTTCGCGTACCCCTACGGCTACTCCAGCGCACGGGTGCGGCGTTCGGTGCGGGCGGCCGGGTTCACCCAGTCGCTCGCCGTCGGCAACGGCCTCGCCCGCCGCCGCCAGGGCCCCTACGCCCTGCAACGCGTCACCGTGCGCCGCACGACCGGTATCGAGGAGTTCGAGCGGCTGGTCGAAGGCCGTTCGATCGCCCGCACCTTCGCCCGGGACCGCGCCCTCACCAAGGGGTACGCCATGGTCCGAAGAGCACGACAGGTCCGCCGGAAGGCCATCCGTTCCCGTGTCTGACACGACCACCACAGCCCAGGCCTCGACCACCGCGCCCGAGGCCCGCGAGCAGCGTCCGGCCCGCCGTCTCCGTCTGCCCGGCACCGGCCGCACGGGCGGAGGCGGCAGTCCGCTGTTCCGCAACGCCTACGCGCTGATGCTCAACACCGGGATCTCCGCGGTGCTGGGCCTCGGGTACTGGCTGATCGCCGCCCGGTACTACACCGAGTCGGCCGTCGGCCAGGGCTCCGCCGCCATCGCCGCGATGAAGCTCCTCGCGGGTGTCACCGCGGTGACACTGACCGGCGCCCTCGCCCGCTTCATCCCCGTCGCGGGACGCGCCACCGCCCGCCTCATCTTCCGTACGTACGCGGGCAGTTCGATGGTCGTGGCGGTCGCCGCCGGGATCTTCCTGCTCACCCTGAACCTGTGGGGGCCGTCGTACCGCTTCCTGCACGGGCCGCTGCACGGCACGTTCTTCGTGCTGGCGGTGGTCGCCTGGTCGTTGCTGACGCTCCAGGACGGGGTGCTGACGGGGCTGCGCAGCGCGCTGTGGGTGCCGGTGGGCAACACCGTCTTCTCCGCGGTGAAGCTGGCCCTGCTCATCGGTCTCGCCGCAGCGATCCCGACCTCGGGCGTCTTCGTCTCCTGGGTCGCCGCGATCGCCCTGTCGGTGGTGCCGCTCGGAATCCTGGTGTTCCGCCGGCTGGTGCCCCGGCACGTGAAGGCGACGGAGACCCGCACCGAGCCGCCCACCCTGAAGGAGATCGGGCGGTTCCTGGCCGGTGACTACACCGGGTCGCTGTTCTCGCTCGCGGTCGTCTACCTCGTGCCGGTGATCGTGGCCTCGCAGGTCAGTTCCACCGACAACGCGTACTTCTACATCACCACGACCATAGGCGGCACGGTCAACCTGCTCGCCATCAACATGGGCGCCTCGCTGACGGTGGAGGGGTCGCACGATCCGGCGCGGCTGGCCGCCAACACGCGGGCCGCGCTCAAACGCATGGCCCGGATCATGCTGCCGGTGTGCGGCCTGCTGTTCCTCGGTGCGCCGTACATTCTGCACGTCTTCGGCGCCGGGTACGCGCACGCGGCGACGCCGCTGCTGCGCTGGTTCGCCGTCGGCGCGCTGCTGCGGGTGGTCATGGAGACCTACTTCGCCGTGCTGCGCGCACAGAGCCGTACATCCGGACTGGCCTATCTCCAAGGCCTGTTGTGTCTGCTGGTGCTCGGCCTCACGGTGATCCTGCTGCCCCGCATGGGGCTGACGGGCGCGGGGGTCGCGGAGATCTCCAGCCTCGCCGTGATCGTGACGATCGCGGCACCCAGGCTGTTCCGGATCGTGCGGACCGCGCCGCCCGTCGCCCCGCCGGCGGACGCGGCACCGGACGGGGACCTCGCCGACCTGGGACCGCGCGACGCCGTCCCGTCGCACGATCCGAAGCGTGGCCCGGTCCGGGCGCTCGACTCGGACACCCTGGCCCTGCGCCTGCACATCGACCTCGACCACCTGGAACGCCGTCCGGACGTGCGCCCCGGGCCGGGCACGCCGCCGACCGGCACCCCCTCGGCGCGCACCGGGACGGGCGCGGAGCGCCGCCCCGCCTGGGCGCGGCGGCAGCCGTCCGTGGGGCTGCCCGTGGAGGCGCGCGAGCCGGGTTCGGAGGCATCGTTGGGTCCGGTGGAGGTGCCGGAGGTCGACGCCCCGTTCGACACGGAGGGGCCCGACGGCGGGGGGTCCGACGTGCGGACCGCCTCGGCGGAGGTCGCGTCGGCGGAACCGGTCGCGGCGGCCGGGACGGCGGAGGACCGGGAACCACCGGACGTGCCTCCCCCGTCCTGGCGTGAGCGCGTCCGGCGCCCGTCGCGACCCGGTGTCGTCCTCGGCTTCCTGCTGGTCTCGGCGCTCCTGCTCTACTGGGTCCCCGCGGTCGGCCTCGACGACGCGTCGCTCGCGGACATGGGCGGCCTGGGATTGATCTCGGTGCTCCCGCTGCCGACGCTGATCGGCGCGGCCCTGCTGGTCACGGTGTTCAGCTCGCTGCTCTGGATGAAACGCGAGCACCGGGGGCTGCTGCTGGTCACGCTGCTCGCCACCGTGGTGTCGCTGCACGCGCTCCCGGCGGTCATCGAGACCGAGCCGCGGTTCGCGACCGCCTGGCAGCACCTCGGCTTCCTCGACTACATCGACCGCACCGGGTCCGCCGTGCCGGACCTGGACGCCCGCTGGAGCTGGCCGGGCTTCTTCGCGGTGGCCGCGTTCGCCGCGAAGGCGTGCGGGGTCTCCGATCTGTCCGAGGTCATCCGCTGGTGGCCGACGGCCGTCCAACTCCTCTACCTGGCACCGATGTTCCTGCTGGTCCGGTCGATGCGGGCCGGCTGGCGCGCCAAGTGGACGGGGATCTGGTTCTTCACGCTGTGCGGCTGGGTCGGCCAGGACTACTTCTCACCGCAGGGCTTCACCTACCTGCTGTACCTGGTGTTCGTGGCGATCCTGCTCGTGTGGTTCCGGGCGCCGCGGGTGCTGTGGACGAAGCGGCGGCCGGGCGAGGCGGAGGTCGAGCCGACGGACCGGCGGCAGCGGGCCGTGCTCCTGATGGTGCTGATCGGGCTGTTCGCGGCCACCGTGCCGGCGCATCAGCTCACCCCGTTCGTCATGCTGGGCGTTCTCGCGGTCCTCGTCCTCGTCGGCCGCTCCGAACTGCGCGGTCTGCCCATCCTGTTCGCCGTGCTGGTCGCCGCCTGGGTCGGGTTCATGGCCGAGCCGTACTGGTCGGGCCACTTCGACGACCTGTTCGGCGGGGTCGGGGGCGTCGGCAGCAATGTGTCGACGTCGGTCTCCGGCCGTATCCAGGGCGGCAGTTCGACGCACAAGCTCGTGCTGTACACCCGGGTCCTGCTCGCCGGCGGCATGATGGCCTTCGCCTGCTGGGGCTGGTGGCGGCGGCGTGAGCACCGGTACCGCGAGCGGTCCCTGCTCGTCCTGACCTTCGTCCCGTTCCTCGGCTTCGGCATGCAGTCCTACGGCGGTGAGATGGCGCTGCGCGTCTTCATGTTCGCCGTGCCGGGTGCCGCGCTGCTCGCCGGACTGGCCCTCTTCCCGCGCACCGGGATCACCGCGAAGGAACGGGAGAAGGACCGGCTGAGTCTCGCCCCGGTCGCCGCGCTGATGGCGGGCCTGCTCCTCATGGGCGGGTTCCTGGTGGCCCGTTGGGGCAACGAGTCGTTCGAGCGGATCCGGCCGGGCGAGGTCACGGCCATGGACTACGTGTACGCGCACGACGATCCGACGGCCCGGCTGCTGTGGCTGAGCAACGACACGGTCGACAACGTGACACCCGCCATGCCCTGGGGCGCCAAGGACATGGAGAAGGTGCAGTACGTCCCCACGCTCGCGCCCGCCGACCCGGTGCTGGTGTCCGGGCTCGTCAAGGCGCTCAAGGACGCGGGGCCGAACTCGTATCTGATGATCAACCGCAGTCAGGTGGTCTACCTGCAGCTGGACGTGGGCTACTCGGCGACGTGGGAGACGCGGCTGATCACCCATCTCGACGAACGGCCGGAGCTGAGGAAGGTCCTGGTCAACGACGACGTGACGATGTACGCGCTGCGTGTACGGCCGGAGGGCACGGTCCCGCGGGCCGAGCCGGGGCCGATCGGACCGCAGGTGACGTGGACGCCGTGGTCGGTCGTCGGCGGTCTCTCCGCGATCGCCCTCGTCGTGCTGCTGACGGCACGGGAGGTCGTACGGGTGGCGGTGCGGCCCGGCGTGCGGCAACTGCGGTGGGTGCAGAGCAGCTTCTGGTTCTCCCTGCCCCTGCTGGCGGTCCTGCTGGCCTCGCTGGTGCAGCGATTCCTGACGATGAAGTAGCGGCCCCGGAGCGGTGCGTGCGGCCGAAGTGGCCGGGCCGGTACGCCGGCCCGGCCACTTCCTCGGGTCCGGGTGCCGTCGGCCCGCGCGGTCAGCGGCTGAGCCACTTCACCGCGTACGCGCCCAGTTCGAACCGCTTCCCGTCGACCTTGGCGCTGATCGACCGGTCCCGCGTGTTCACGACGAGGACGGTCCGGTCGGTGGCGAGGACCCGCACGTTCGGCACGTCGTCCGCGGCGACGGACACCTTCGCGTAGGCCGTGCCCGGCGGGAACGCCTTGCCGAAACGGGAGATCAGGTCGTACATGGGCAGGTCCCGGCCGCCACCGGCGGTGCCGGTCGGGGTCCAGAGGCAGCCGGGGCAGCCGGCGCCCTTCTCCTTCTCCGGGTTCCAGTAGAAGCCGGAGGAGGCCCCGCCCCGCACCATCGCGATCATGCCGCTCGCCTGGACCGCGACGCGGCGGGTCTCGGACCAGCCCTTGCGCTCGTCCGTGGAGTCGGCCGGTTCGACGTAGTACTCGGCCCACCACAGCGGCAGGCCGTGCGTCTGCCCGCGCAGCCATCTGCCGACGGCCGTGAACTTGTCGGTGGCCGCGAACTCGTCGGGCAGCGTCTCGTCGTCGTTGGTGTAGCTGGAGCCGTCCACGACGACGAAGTCGGCGCCCGCCTTGTGCTCGTTCCAGTAGGTGAAGGCGTCGAGGACCCGCTGGTCCATCGCGCCCCACGGTCCCTTCACCGTCGTGGACGCGTCCTGCGTCTGGCGCGGGTCGAAGCTGTCCATCACGAGGTAGGGGCCGCCCACCATGATGTCCTTGTCCACCTTCTTCAGCGCCTTGTAGACCAGGTTGTAGAGCTTGGTGTAGCCCTCGTAGTCCCAGCGGCCCTCACGGTCGTTCCAGAAGCCCTTGAACTCGTTCCAGACGATGAAGTGGCGTACGTCGGGGTAGCGGCGGGCGACCGTCGCGGCGAGCGCGGCGAAGTCCGCGAAGTGCGACGGCTCCGGGGCCGTCTCCAGGGAGGCCTGGCTCCAGTTCGTGCGGTCCGCGCCGGCCTCGCCGCCCTTCATCCAGTCCGGGGAGCAGCACAGCGTCACGACCGGGGTGCCGCCGGACCTGCGGACGAAGTCGACGCGGCTGTCCATCTCGGAGAAGTCGTAACGTCCCTTGGACGGTTCGGGGTTGCCCGCACCCCAGCCCATGATGTGCTGGTTCTGCGGCAGCGACACCTCGTCACGGCCCAGCAGTCCCTCGACCCGCTCGGTGGCCGCGTCGTCGCCCTCGTCGGCGCTGTACTGGGTGTGGGTGAACCCCCAGCCCACGTCGGGGCGGGGCGTCTGCGGCGGGGTGACCGGCGTGCCGTGCACCTTGTCCCCGTCGCGGGTGGTGCCCGCGGTGCTCCCGCCGTCCCCCGGCAGGGTGTTGAGCAGTGTCACGACCAGGGCGAGTACGGCCGCGCCCACGCCGAGCAGCGCGGTCAGGCGCCACCGTCGTTCCCCCGAATTCCACCCATGACGTCCCATCATGGGCAACAGTAACGGGGGGAATCGGGCGCGCGACAGGTCTGTCGTCGTACAGCCCTGTAACAGGATGGAAGGGATACACCGGAAGAGCGGGACCCACGCGACACACGCGACGCACTGCGGAAACCGGGTGCATGGGACGCCCGGGTGACGGATCATGGCGGCATGTCTGCGAACCCACACGACGCTCTGCCGATCAGGCTCAACGTCGACGACAGCGATTCGCCGTCGGACGTCGTCGACGCGCTGTTCCTCGGTCGCTTCGCGACGGGCGAGCAGCCGCACTCGCACGCCGCGAACATCGACCGTGTCCGGTCCGGAGCCACCCTGCTCCCGCCCGGCGCCCGGGTGCTGCGCTCCGCGCGGGACGACGACCGCAGCGCGACGCTCGCCGAGGGTGACGGCTGGACCCTTCTGGTGTCGCGCTGGAACAGGGGCGCCGACGTCACCGTGACCGCGACGAGCGTCGAGCTTGCCGAGAAGGTGCTGAACGAGGCGACGGACGGTGCCACGGACGAGCCCGAGCCGCAGCCGGAGAACGTGACGATGGGCTTCTGGTACGTGTCGCCGCGCCGCGGCCCGCACCGCACCACCCGGCAGATCTCCGCCGGGACGTGGGAGGAGGTCCGCGCCAACTACACGGCGCCGGTCGCGGACGCGATGGACGGCCTGATGAAGACGACCCCCGAGGACATCGCGGGCCGGCTGCTGCTCCTGCACGGTCCGCCGGGCACCGGCAAGACGTCCGCCCTGCGCACCCTGGCCCGTTCCTGGCGCGACTGGTGCCAGGTGGACTGTGTGCTGGACCCCGAGCGGCTCTTCTCCGACGTCGGCTATCTGATGGACATCGCGATCGGCGAGGAGGACGGCACCGGCAAGGGACGCTGGCGGCTGCTCCTGCTGGAGGACTGCGACGAGCTGATCCGCGGCGAGGCGAAGCACACGGCGGGCCAGGCCCTGTCCCGGCTGCTCAACCTCACCGACGGACTGCTCGGCCAGGGCCGCAACGTCCTGGTGGGCGTCACGACGAACGAGGACCTGGAGCGTCTGCACCCCGCCGTGGTCCGCCCCGGCCGCTGTCTCGCCCGTATCGAGGTCGGACCGCTGACCCGCCGGGAGTCGGTCGGCTGGCTCGGCACCGACGAGGGCGTCCCGCGCGAGGGCGCGACCCTCGCCGAGCTGTACGCGCTGCGCCGCGGCACGACACCGACTTCGGTCCCGGACCAGCGTGAGGGCGCGGACGCCGGGCTGTACCTGTAAGGGCGGCGCAGGCTTCGGCGCCCAGGGCGCTCCGAGCGCTCCGCGTTCTAGGAGTCCCCCTCGAACGCCGCCCGCAGGGCGTCCCGTACGGCGGCCAGCGCGGCGGTCTCGGTCAGTCCGAGGCGGTGCGCCCGGTCGGCGTAGGCCTGCGCGGCCGCCGCCGCCTGCTGCGCCGCGGCGTCCCCGGCGGCGGCCACGAACGTCCCGTTGCGGCCGCGCGTCTCGATCACCCCGTCCGATTCGAGGGCCCGGTAGGCCTTGGCGACGGTGTTGGCCGCGAGGCCGAGCGACTCGGCCAGCCCCCGCACCGTGGGCAGCTTGTGGCCGACCGGCAGCGCACCGGACCTGGCCTGCTCGGAAATCTGGGCGCGCACCTGCTCGTACGGCGCGGCCCCCTCTGCGATGTGGATCTTCAGGGTCACCCGGCGATTGTCCCGCACCCGGGGAAAAGGGGAGGCATCCGCACACGGCCTGCCCGTAGCGTTCGCTGCCATGACACTGATCATCCGTGAGGTGCGTCGCGGGGACCCGGTGGACGCCGCGAGCTTCGCGCGCATCCGTCACGAGGCTCTCCCCTTCGTGCTCTTCACCCCGCAGTCCATCGCCTACGACATCGAGCACGCCCATCCCGACGCGCACTACCGGCCGTTGCTGGCCCTGGAGGACGGCGAGCCGGTCGGCACCGCGCAGGTGGGCATCGTGTACGACAGCCCCGAGCCGGGGCAGGGCTACGTCAACGTCTATGTGCACCCGGAGCGGACGGGCCGCGGCGCGGGGTCGCTGCTGGTGCGCTCCGCGGAGGAGCGGCTCGCCGCCCTGGGCGCGACCAGGCTGTTCGCCTGGGTGCTGGACGCGCCCGCGAACCGTGCCTTCGCGGAGAAGCGCGGCTACCGCTCGGCCCGTTCCGCGCATTTCCTCCGCCTCGACCTGGCGAACGGCGAGCTGCCGCCGCTCCAGTCCCCGCCCCCCGGCGTCGAGGTGCGCAGCGGGGCGGACTTCGCGGACGATCCGCGGCCGTTGTTCGTCCTGGACGCGGAGACGCTCCTCGACGAACCCAGCGACGTCGACCGGGAGTTCACGGACTACGAGGCCTGGCTGGAGGAGACCTGGCGTCATCCGCTCCTCGACCACGAGCTGACGTCCGTCGCTCTGGTGGACGGCCGGCCGGCGGCGTTCAGCGCGGCCCGCACCGACGGCGGCACCCGCTACGGCACGGTGATGACGGGCACCGCCCGTGCCTTCCGGGGCCGCGGTCTCGCCAAGCTCGCCAAGAACCACTCCCTGCACCGCGCCCGCGCGGCCGGCTTCCGGGAGGCGTTCACCGGCAACGACACGGACAACGGGCCGATGCTCGCGATCAACAAGTGGTTCGGCTACGAGGTGTGCGCCACGGAGGTGAAGTATGTCCACGAACTCGGCGGGGGCTCCTGACCCGGTGGAGATCGTGCTCGTCAAGGCGGGCCGTACGAAGATCAGTTACCCGGCGGAGCTGCTCGCCGACGACGGGACGCGGGTCGTGGTGCGCGCTCCCTGGGCCGGCGACACCGCCCGGGACTTCGGCTTCGTACGGTTCGAGCGGGGTGACGTCTTCACCGAGTACTACTGGCGGGACCGGTGGTACGCGGTGAAGGAGGTCCGGGACGCGGCGGGCGTGCGGAAGGGCTGGTACTGCGACGTCACGCGGCCCGCCACCGTGTCCGAGGGGCGCCTGGTGGTCGAGGACCTCGACCTGGACCTGTGGCGCTCGGCCGACGGCACGCAGGTCCTGCGGCTGGACGAGGACGAGTTCGCGGAGAGCGGCCTGGCGGCCACCGACCCGGCGGCGGCGCTCGCCGCCGAGAAGGCCCTGGACGACCTCGAACGCCTGGCCCGCGAGGGCGGTTTCGAAGCGCTGCTGGAGTAGGCGGGTTCCGCCGGGCACCGGCCGCCTCTTCGGAGCGCCGGTGCCGTCGGCTCCCGGGGCCGGTCGGGTGCCGGGGCCGGTCGGGTGCCGGGGCCGGTCGGGTGCCGGGCGGGCCGTGTCGCCCGGGGTCAGAAGGTGGCCACCACGGCGAACCTCTCGTCGTCGACCTCGTGGCCCCACAGCCGCGCGTCGTCCGACAGCGGCTCCACGCGCAGCCCGGCGCCCTCGCCGGCCTCGGCGACCAGCGGCCGGAGCAGGGCGGTCAGCCGGTCGGCGGACAGCCCGACCGGGTGCACGGTCCCCCAGACGCCCTCGACGAGGACGAGCCGGCCGCCCGGACGCAGGAGCCCCCGCCAGTGCCGCAGCACGCGCTCGGGGGCGGGCAGGGTCCAGAGCACATGGCGGCAGAAGAGCACGTCGTACCGCTGCTCGCCGACCGGGGGCGCCACCGCGTCACCGACGAGGAACGCCGCGTCACGGCCGGCCAGCTTGGCTCTGGCACGGTCGATCATGCGGGGCGAGAGATCGACCCCGGTGACGCGGTGTCCCTCCTCGGACGCGAGGAGGGACAGGCTTCCCGTACCGCAGCCCACGTCGAGCAGGTCGCCCGGCCGGTCCGGCAGCCAGGTCCGCAGCCGGACCGCCCAGGCCGCGCGGACCGCCGGGTCACGCAGGCCGTGGTCGGGCTCCTCGTCGAACGTGGCGGACTCCGCGTCCCAGTCGACGCCCGCCCCCGGATTCGTCACGCTGTCGCTCACCATGCGTCCCATCGTGTCAGCCGCCACTGACAGTCCGGCCGACAGTCCGGCGGGGCCGCCGGGGCGGACCGGCCGGCGCAGGACGTGACCGGCGCCACAGACAGATCGCCACCGATGAGGAACTCTCCCCCGAAAGGTCTACCTCCGTACACCATCGGGATCCGGTAGACGCGAGGAGGCAGCCATGCGCCGTGCGACCGTGCAGAAGCCCCTGAGGAAGTCGGACTCCCGCCGTGTACGGGACGAGGCCGAGGAACGTCCCGCCGCGCGCCCCGAGATCCGCAAGGACATCGCGCGCACCTGGTGGCCGGACGGCTGAGCCCGCCCCGCCGGACCGGCGCGCGGCCCCTGTCAGCCGAGGCGCTTGCGGTAGTGGACGCGGTCGTAGGGCCCGTCCACGCGCCGCTCGACGACCTCGTACCCGAGCTTCGGGTAGATCTTCTGGTTCTCCCACATCATCGCGTTGGTGCAGAGCCTGACCTCGTCCAGTCCCCGAGCACGCGCGTGCGCGTCGACGAACCGCAGCAGTCGTCCCCCGATGCCCCTGCCGTGGGCGTCGGGCCGCACGGCGACGATGTCGAGGTACAGGTGGTCCGGCCGCTCCTCGACGACCACGAGTCCGGTCACCGGCTCCCCCGTGACGAACACCCGGCCTGCCGCCACATCGGCCTCGTGGTCCGCCACCATGGGCGCGGGCACGACGCCGATGCGCTCGACGTACGGCTCGAAGGCGGCGTCGATCACGGCCCGCACCGCCGCCACGTCACCGGCAGCGGCACGCCGCACCCCGAACGCCGCGAGCCGCTCTCCGGGCTCCCCGAACCCGCCTGATCTCCCGGGCATCTCCGTCATACCCCGCACGCTACCCACAGGCCGCGGCGCACCGATGCCCGGCCGGGCCCCGCGCTCCCTTCCTGAGCCCCCCGTTAGCCCCGCCTTAACGGCGCCATAAGGATCCCCGTCACCCGTCCCCAGCAGGCGATTTCACGGATTCCTGGGGCTAGTTTCTGATCACCCCCACGGGATCCCCGCACGAACGGTGTGCGGGGCTCGCCCCCCCGCATCAGGATCGTTCGAGGAGTTCCCGCATGTCTGCACGCCGCAAGGCCGCCGCTGTCGTCGCCGCCGGCATCGCCCCGCTCGCCCTGTCCGCGCTGGCCGCCGCGCCCGCGTCGGCGCACGGCACGATGGGGGACCCGGTGAGCCGGGTGTCCCAGTGTTACGCGGAGGGTCCGGAGAGCCCGAAGTCGGCGGCCTGCAAGGCGGCGGTCGCCGCGGGCGGCACGCAGGCGCTCTACGACTGGAACGGCATCCGCATCGGTGACGCGAACGGGCAGCACCAGGCGCTGATCCCGGACGGCAAGCTGTGCAGCGCCAACAGCGAGGAGTTCAAGGGGCTCGACCTGGCGCGCTCCGACTGGCCGGCGACCGGCGTGAGCAGCGGGGCGTACACCTTCAGGTACCGGGTGACGGCGCAGCACAAGGGCACGTTCAAGGTGTACATCACGAAGTCCGGCTACGACCCGTCCAAGCCGCTGGCCTGGGCGGACCTCGATCTCGCGCACCCCGTCGCGACGGTGACCGACCCGACCGCCTCGAACGGCTTCTACAGCTTCTCCGGCAGCCTCCCGGAGCGTTCCGGCAAGCAGCTCCTGTACGCCGTCTGGCAGCGTTCGGACAGCCCGGAGGCCTTCTACTCGTGTTCCGACGTGGCGTTCGGCGGCAGCGGTGACGGCAAGGGAGCGGGCGGCGGAACCACTCCGGTGCCGACCGCCTCCGCGCCCTCGGACGAGCAGATCGCGGACGGCAGCGACAGGTCGACGGTGGAGCACCACGGTCACGGCGACGGCGACGCCGGTACGTCGGCCGAACCGGCGGCGAGCGCGAGCGCGAAGGCCGCCGGCGTCGCCGAGGACACGGACACCACCGCGGAC
The DNA here is from genome assembly GCF_002078175.1 of Streptomyces sp. M41(2017). Classification (GTDB taxonomy): domain Bacteria; phylum Actinomycetota; class Actinomycetes; order Streptomycetales; family Streptomycetaceae; genus Streptomyces. The sequence continues at coordinate 2,042,314 of NZ_MWFK01000002.1, forward strand.
GCCGCGGCGAACCAGCCGGAGGCCGCCGGTTCCTCCGCGAACCTCGCCGAGACCGGCGGCGATTCCACCACCCCGTACATCGCGGTCGGCGGTGCCGCCGTCCTGGCGCTCGGCGCCGCGACCCTCTTCGCGTCGGTGCGCCGCCGGGCGACCCCGGGCGGCCGGCACGGCCGCTAGGACATGCCTCGGACCACGGACTCCGGGGGCTGACCGGCGGCTCGGGCCGGTCAGCCCCCGGCTGTGTTCAGCTGAACACGGACGCGCAGGTGGTGGCGGAGGCGTGGGCGGGATCGAGGGCGTTCGCCACCTCGTGGTAGGCGATCCGGTCGACGATCCCGATGGCCACGTGCTCGGAGAGATCCAGGCCGCACAGGTTCTGCAGCAGGACGTTGTGGACGTCGGATCCGCTCAGGAACTGCGAGGTGTACGGCGTGACCACCTCGTCGTACTTGGTGGCGATGACGGTGTAGTGCACGCCGGGGACGGTGTCGCCGCCCGCGTTGAGCTTGGTCAGGAACGCGGAACCGGCGACCTGGTCGGCGAGTCCGGGAGTCGCCGACGACAGCAGGTCCGCCGCGCCGGGGAAGTACGGGAGCAGGTTGGCCAGGCCGCTCAGGGTCGTGCCGTGGTTGTCGGGGGCGATGCCGACGAGGGCGTTCACCTTGGCGGCTCCGCCGAGGAACTTGAGGTAGTAGCGGGGCATCATGCCGCCCTGCGAGTGGCCGACCAGGTCGGCCTTGGCGGCGCCGGTCGCGGTGAGCACCTTGTCGACGAAGACCTGGAGCTGCGCGGCCGACTTGTCGATGGGGCCGAGGCCGTTGAAGAGGGGGACGCCGGGGAGCTGGCCGTAGTCGAGGGAGAAGACGCAGTACCCGCGGCTGGTCAGGTAGGGGGCGAGTGCCAGCCAGTTGTCGACCGAGTTCCCGAACGTGCCGTGGACGAGGACGACGGGGCGGGGATGCGCGGCGGACGGCTTGCAGGAGTAGTTGTTCCAGCCACTGCTGGGGGCGGAGGCGGCCTGGGCCGTGGCGGCGGGGACGACCGCGACGGCGGCGGCCAGGAGCAGGGCGGCCAGGGGTCTGAGCACTCGGTTCCAGGGCAGCATCGTGTGATCTCCTTGCGGCTCAAGGGAGTTGCGACGGCGTACGCCCTGTGATCCGGATCACGAGGATGCTGTTCACTCGTCAAGTTACGAGCGAGTAGCACGCGTGTGAAGTTACGCGTCAGTAAAAACATTCAGTGGTAGCCGATGAGGGATGCCACGGTCCTTCGAACCGTCACCAGGCGGGCCTGATGGGACCGTAGGGCGCGATGCGCAGCAGACGCGTATACAACGCGCGCATGTCACCCTCACCGAGCAGTTCACCCCACGTCCGCACGGCGTCCGCCGCCGCCTCTTCGGCCGCACGGGTGCACGCCCGCCCCCGCTCGGTCAGCAGGATCAGCCGGGCGCGGGCGTCCTCCGGGTGCGGCCGGCGTTCGACGTACCCCTTGCGGACCAGCTCGTCGACGAGCTGACTGGCGGCCTGCTTGGTGACCCCGAGATGCGCGGCGAGATCGGTGACCGTCGCCCCGTCCGCCGAGAGCCGCGCGAAGGCGAACCCGTGGGCGGGCCGCACGTCGTCGAATCCGCGGGAGACCACGCCCTCGTGGATGCGGCGGGTCAGCTCGCCGGCGGTGGCGAGCAGGGCGGCGGACAGGGCCATGGCCTCGGAGTTCTGCACTCAGGCATTGAAACACCCTTGACGAATCAGTCAAGCAGCTTGACCATAAGGACAGCACACATGGTCAAGCTGCTTGACCATGTGTCGCATCCGTCCGACCGTACGGGCCCGGACCCGCCCCGCCGGGTCCCGGGCACCGTCCGGAACCGGACCGCGACCCCGGTTCCCACCGATCCGATCCACCTGTCCGATGCACCGATCCAGGAGGCACCCGTGCCCGTCGTCCGTTCTTCCGAAGCCGTCGTCCACGAGATCCACGGTGGCCGATTCGTCTCGCACGCCGCTCCGCGCAGCGGGAGCAAGGAGCTGTGCGCCTGGCGCACGGAGCTCCCGGCGGGGCTCCGGGCCCCCGTGCACACCGTCGACCGCGAGGAGATCCTCCACCTCCTGACCGGCGACCTGCTGATCACGCTCGACGGCAGGACCGAGCAGGTCACCGCGGGCGACACCGTGATCGTCAACGCGGGCACCGCGCTCGGCATCGAGAACACCTCGGAGCGGCCGGCGACCGCCTGGGTCACCACCTCCGTCGGCCTGCGGGCGGAGCTGGCCGACGGCTCGGTCCTGACTCCGCCGTGGGCCAACTAGGGCCTGGAGCCGGATCGTTCGTCACACCCGAGTGCGTCACATCCGGCGGCGTCACGCGGCCAGCGTCCCGGGTCCGATCACATGCGGGCCGAACTTCGCCCGCGCCCGGTCCGCGACCTCCTCGATACGGCGGACCTTCTCGTCCACCGGGTCGAAGGTCAGCTGATGGGAGGCCCGCTCGGTGGGCGTGAGCCCCTCGGCGCGCAGCGCGATCGCGCGCACCCGGGCACGCTGGAGGCCGAGCATCTCGTACATGCGGTAGGCGGTTCCGGTCAGGGTCGAGGAGTGCGCCGTCGGCTCCGCGAGGGTGCGGCTGCGCGTGGTCGCGGAGCGGTCGGCGTAGCGCACGGTGAGGGTCAGGGTGCGGCAGACCTTCTCCAGGGCGCGCAGCCGTGCGCCCAGCTCCTCGGCCGCGGAGAGCAGCGCCCGGCGATGCCGGTCGGGGTCCAACTCGTCTCGCTGGAAGGGACGTTCGGTGGCGAGGGAGCGAGAGGTGGCGTTCGGCACGACCCGGCCGCGGTCGACCCCGGAGGCCCTCTCGTGCAGGTCGCGGCCGGTCCGGGCGCCGGTGAGGCGCTGGAGTGTGGACAGGGGTGCGGCCGCGACCTTGCCGAGGGTGTCGAGGCCGTACTCGCCCAGGGTCCGCGCGGTGGCGCCGCCGACGCCGGGCAGCGCGCCGACGGGCCGCTCGGCGAGGAACTCCGTGACGGCGTCCGGGTCCGCGAGCACCACCCGGGGCGTTCCGGGGACGGCGTCGCGCAGCGCCATCCGGGCGAGCATCGGTCCGGGACCGGCGCCGATCACGCAGTCGACGCCGTGCAGGGCGAGGGCGCGGAGCCGGATCAGCGAGGCGAACCCGGCCGGGCCACGGCCGAAGTACCGCTCGGCACCCCGCACGTCGAGCAGTGCCCCGTCGGGTGGCAGCGCCTCGATGACGGGTGTGAACTCCTCCAGTAATCCGAGGAGTCGGGGAAATTCCGCCTCGCGCGTCGGAGGCAGCTGGAAACGTACGCAGAGGATGGTCATCCCGCACTCCCCGGGCTCTGGTGCCACAACTTCTTTCCTCCCGCGGGCCCTTCGCCCGCGGGGCGCAGATCGGCCCAGGGGTGCATCTCGTACCCCGTGGACATCCGGATCGTCCGGCCCCCGGCCGGACCTCCGTCACCGGACGCGCCGGGCGCTCCCGGCTGCCCGGACTCCCCCGGTTCGTCCCGCCCGCCCGGCGCCCGCGGCGCGGGCTCGGCCAGCCGCGCGGCCACCACGTCGAGGCCGCCCTCGGCGCGCAGTTCGGCCAGTTCGGCGAGGTTCCAGGCGGCGGCGCCCACCACACTGAGGCTGCGCGGGCCGCGGCGCTGCACCACGCCGCGGACGAGCAGCAGCCAGGAGTGGAAGACGGTGTGGGCGCAGGCGTCGTGGGAGTCGTCGAAGAAGGCGAGGTCGACCAGGCCCGTCCCGTCGTCCAGCGTGCTGAAGATGACCCGCTTGCCGGAGCGGATCGGCGGGGTCTGGGTGGCCGCCTTGGCGCCGGCCACCAGCACCGTCTCGCCGTGTCGCGCCGAGCGCAGCCGACGGGCCGTGACCACGCCCAACTCGCCCAGGAACGCCCGGTGGTCGTCCATCAGGTTGCGGGAGGCGTCCATCGAGAGCACACCCAGTTCTGCGCTCAGCCGCTCCGCCGAGGACAGGTCGGGCAGCCCGGCCGGAGCGGTGTCCCGTCCGCCGGACAGCGGGAGCTGGCCGCCGCGCACCCCGCGGGCGCCACGCTGCAGTTCGGCCAGGTGCAGTTGCAGATCACGGCGGTTGGCGCCGAACGCGTCCAGCGCGCCGACCTGGGCGAGCCGCTGGGCGAGCGGCCGGCTCGGCCGGGCCCGTTCCCAGAAGTCGAGCAGCGAGGCGTAGGGCCTGCCGTCGGCGATCCGCGCGCCCTCGGCCTCGCTGATGCCGTGCACGTCGGACAGCGCCAGCCGGACGCCCCAGCGACCGGTGCCGCCGGAACCCGGGCCGCGGCCGGCCGGGGCCGAGCCGGAGCCGGCCAAGTCCGTGTCCGTGTCCGCACCCGCGCCCGTGCCGCCTCCGGAGCCCGCGGAGCCGGAGGCCGAGCCCGACTCACTCGATTCAGACACCAGTTCGATCCGGTGAGCGACCGCCGACCGGTTCACGTCCAACGGCAGGATCGGCACCCCGCGCCGCCGCGCGTCCGCCAGCAGCAGCCGCTTCGGGTACATCCCGGGGTCGTGCGTGAGCAACCCGGCGTAGAAGGCGGCCGGGTGATGGGCCTTCAGCCACGCCGACTGATACGTCGGGACGGCGAACGCGACCGCGTGCGCCTTGCAGAAGCCGTACGAGCCGAAGGCCTCGATGATCTCCCAGGTGCGCGCGACGGTCTCGGCGTCGTACCCCTTCGCGGTCGCGTGCTGGGCGAACCAGAACCGGATCCGCCCCTGCGACTCGGGGTCGGAGAGCCCCCGGCGCACCCGGTCCGCCTCGTCACGTCCGCAGCCGGTCATGATGTCGACGATGTCGATGATCTGCTCGTGGAAGACGACGACTCCGTACGTCTCCTTCAGCGGCCCCTCCAGGTCCTTGTGCGGGTAACGGATCGGCGCCCTGCCGTGCCGAGCCTCGATGAACGGCCGGACCATGTCGGCGGCGACCGGCCCCGGCCGGAAGAGCGAGATGTCGACCACGAGGTCGTGGAAGGTCTCGGGCTGCAGGCGTCCGACCAGGTCCCGCTGGCCGGGCGACTCGATCTGGAAGCACCCCAGGGTCTCGGTGGACTGCACGAGCCGGTACGTCGCCGGGTCGCCCGGCGGCGCCGCGTCGATGTCCGGCCGCTCCCCCGTCGCCCGCTCCACCTCGGCCACCGCGTGCGCCATCGCGGACTGCATCCGCACGCCCAGCACGTCGAGCTTGAGCAGCCCGAGGTCCTCGACGTCCTCCTTGTCGAACTGCGACATGGGCAGGCCCTCGCCGCTGGTCGGCACGACCGGCGTACGGGCGAGCAGCGAGGCGTCGGAGAGGAGCACCCCGCACGGGTGCATGGCGATGCCGCGCGGGAGGGCGTCGAGGGACTCGACCAGGTCCCACAGCCTGCCGTACCGGTCCTTCTCCGCCGCCAGTTCGCGCAGTTCGGGGAGTTCGGCCATGGCGGCGCGGGCGTCGCGGGCCCGGATGTGCGGGAAGGCCTTGGCGATCCGGTCGATCTCGGCCGGGTCCAGGGAGAGGGCGGCGCCCACGTCACGGACGGCGTGCCGGACCCGGTAGGTCTCGGGCATGGAGACGGTCGCGACCCGCTCGGTGCCGAACCGGCCGATGATCGCGCGGTACACCTCCAGCCTGCGCGCGGACTCCACGTCGATGTCGATGTCGGGCAGCACCGGGCGGCGCTTGGACAGAAAGCGCTCCATGAGCAGCCCGTGCTCGACGGGATCGGCGTGGGCGATGCCGAGGAGGTGGTTGACCAGGGAGCCGGCCCCGGACCCGCGCGCGGCGACCCGGATGCCCATGTCCCGTACGTCGTCGACTACCTGAGCGACCGTCAGGAAGTAGGAGGCGAAGTTGTGGTGGGCGATGATGTCCAGCTCGTGGTGCATCCGCTCCCAGTAGGCGTGCCGGCCCGCATACCCGCGCAGTACCATGCCGGCCGCCGCCCGGGAGGCCAGGACGCGCTGGGCGGTACGGCGGTCCGCGCCGACGAGACGCGGTTCCGGGAAGTGGACGCTGCCGATGCCGAGGTCGTCCTCGGGGTCGACACGGCAGGCCGCGGCGGTGTCCGCCGTCTGTTCGAGCAGCCGGTGCGCGGTGTCGCGGCGGAAACCGGCCGCCTCGACGATCCGTTCGGCGGCGTCCAGCATGGCGGCCCCGTCCTTGAGCCAGGCCTCGCCGGAGTCCAGTTCGCGCCGGGGGTCGACGGGGACGAGCCGGCGGGCGGCGTCCAGCACGTCGGCGACCGGCCCGAGGCCGGGGTCGGCGTAGCGGACGGCGTTGCTGAGCACGGGGCGCACCCGCTGTTCGGCGGCGAAGCCGACCGTGCGGGCGGCGAGGCGCAGGGAGCCGGGCCCGGTGCCCTGGCGGCCGTGCCAGACGGCTTCCAGCCGCAGGGCGTCGCCGTAGATCTCCCGCCAGGGAGCGAGCAGTTCGGCCGCGCGGTCGGGGCGGCCCGCGGCGAGTGCGCGGCCGACGTCGGAGGAGGGGCCGAGCAGCACGGTCAGGCCGTCGCCGTGGTTGTCCGGCCAGGGCAGCAGGGGAGGGCCGCTCCGCTGGGCGTCGGCATGGGTCGCCGTAACGATCCTGCAGAGGTCGGCCCAGCCGGCGCCGCCGTCCCGGGCGAGAAAGGTCACGCGGGCCGCCGACTCGTCGATGAAGGCGCCACCGCGCACCGGGGTCCGCCGCCGCTCCATGCGCACGGGCTCCCCGACCGCCAGGTCCACGCCGAACAGCGGACGGACACCCGCCTTCGCGCAGGCCTTGGCGAACCGGACGGAGCCCGCGAGACCGTCCCGGTCGGTGAGCGCGAGGGCGTCCATGCCCCGCTCGGAGGCGCGCTCGGCGAGCCGCTCCGGGTGCGAGGCGCCGTATCGCAGGGAGAATCCGGAGGAGGTGTGCAGATGCGTGAATCCCGGCACGCACACCTCCCGACCTGTGAGTCCTTGCGGACTTCGAACACTAGTTCCCAACCATCCCGTCTCCACCATAGACCAATTTTCGAACTCTTGTACGACATCCGTTCGGACCCTCCCCACCTGCGCGAACACCGGCCGGCTCGGACCGTGGGGGCATGACGCAGACAGCCGGTGACACCGCCCCGCGCCCGTCCTTCCTGACCGAGGTGAAGGATGCCGTCACCCCGCGGGCCACGCTGCTCGTCATCGGCGTGATCGCGCTCCAGCTGCTCTTCATCGCCTCCTACGTGGGCGCGCTCCACGATCCGAAGCCGAAGGACGTCCCGTTCGGCGTGGTCGCCCCGCAGGCGGTGGCCCAGCGGACGGTGACCCGGCTGGAGGGGATCAAGGGCGAGCCGCTGGACCCGCGGACGGTCTCCGACGCGGCCGCCGCGCGCGAGCAGATCCTGAACCGGGAGATCGACGGAGCCCTGATCATCGATCCCCGGGGCGCCAAGGACACGCTGCTGGTCGCCTCCGGCGGCGGCACCGTCCTCGCCACCACCCTGGAGAAACTGGTCACCACCCTGGAGGCGACCGAACAGCGCACCGTGCGGACCGTCGACGTGGCCCGGGCCTCCACCCACGACTTCGACGGCCTCTCGTCCTTCTATCTGGTCGTCGGCTGGTGCGTCGGCGGCTACCTCTGCGCCTCGATCCTCGCGATCAGCGCGGGGGCCCGGCCCGCCAACCTGCGGCGCGCGGTGGTCCGGCTCCTCGTGATGGCCCTCGTCGCGATCGTCGGCGGTCTCGGCGGCGCGGTGATCGTGGGCCCGATCCTCGGCGCCCTGCCCGGACCCGTCTGCGCCTTCTGGGGGCTCGGCGCCCTGATCACCTTCGCGGTGGGCGCCGCCACCCTCGGCCTGCAGGGCCTCTTCGGGGTCGTCGGCATCGGTCTGGCGATCCTGCTGGTGGTGATCGCGGGCAACCCGAGCGCGGGCGGCGCCTTCCCGCTGCCGATGCTGCCGCCCTTCTGGAAGGCGATCGGGCCGGCCCTGCCGCCGGGGGCGGGCACCTGGTCGGCCCGTTCGATCGCGTACTTCAAGGGCAACGACATGACCGGCTCCCTGCTGGTGCTCTCGGCGTGGGCGGTGGCGGGCAGCGCGGTGACGCTGCTCGCCGCCGCGTTCCGCACCCGGCCCCGCGCCGGCGCCCCGGCAGGGGGCACCGCCGCGGAACCTTCGTAGCCGGCGACCGCGACCGCGTCGGGAACGCCGGGAGCCCCGCTCCCGCGCGGGTGCGCGGGAGCGGAGCTCCGTCGGACCGGGGAGGCCGTCAGCCGATCTGGGCGCCGAAGGCGGAGAGCGCCTCGGTGACCGGCTGGAAGAAGGTCTCGCCGCCCGCGGTGCAGTCGCCGCTGCCGCCGGAGGTGAGACCGATCGCGGAGTCGCCGTCGAAGAGCGAACCGCCGCTGTCGCCGGGCTCGGCGCAGACGTCGGTCTGGATGAGCCCGTTGACGACGTCGCCGTTGCCGTAGTTCACGGTGGCGTCGAGGCCGGTGACCGTGCCGCTGTGCACCTGGGTCGTCGAACCGCTGCGGGTCACCTTCTCGCCGACGGTCGCCTCGGCGGCCTTGGTGATGGGCTGCGAGGAGCCGTTGTAGAGGTCGACCTCGCTCGGGTGCTCCGTGCTCCCGGTGTACTTGACCAGACCGAAGTCGTTGTCCGGGAAGCTGGACTGCTCGTTCGTGCCGATCTCGTTGCCGCTGGAGTCCGACCAGGTGGAGATGGCCTCGGTGCAGTGCCCGGCCGTGATGAAGTACGGCTGGCCGCCCTTGACCACGTTGAAACCGAGCGAGCAGCGGCCGCCGGAACCGCTGATGGCGTCACCGCCGGCGATGAAGGGCTTGAACTCCCCCTTCGTGCGCTGGAGTTCCACCGCGTCGCCGAGCCCGTCGGTGACCTTGGCGAGCTGGGCCCACTCGGCCTTGGAGACCGTGCGGTCCGCGGTGACGACGACCTTGTTGCTCGCCGGGTCGGTCGCCCAGGACGTACCGGGGATGGTCGCGTCCTTCTTGAGCGTCGTGCGGGCGCCCTTCAGTTCGGCGAGGGAGTTCTCGACGATTCTGGCCTTGGCGCCGGCCGCGGTGACCGCGTCCGCGGCGCTCGCGTCCAGCACGTTGACGACGAGGTGCTTCGACTTCGCGTCGTAGTACGTTCCCGCCGCGTCGGCACCCAGGTCCTTGCCCAGGGTCGAGGCGAGCTTTCCGGCCGCGAGCGCGGAGAGGGTGTGCGGCGTCGAGGCCGTGGGGACCTCACTCGCGTTCGCAGTCTGGAAGGTGACGCCGGCGGTGACGAGTGCGGCGACGCCCGCGCCCGTCATGACGGCACGGCGCCGGGATATGCGTCGGTGCTTCAACTCACGTCCTCCTGTGGGGGGTCGGACCGGGAGGTTGTGGGGACCTCCAGGACCGGAAGGCGTACGGACATGAACCCGCGGAACGACAGAAATGCTCGTTTCGACGCGTCCATGCCAGTTGTTCGCGGCCCACTATTCCGAGACGCACAGGGGACCCACAAGGTCGACTTCAGGACGCGTGGACGACAACCGCCGTACACCTCCCACACCGTGACCCCCCATGGTCACGGCGCGTCGATTCCCCCTGCAAACACTCTCCGCGGATCACCGAGGCGCAGCCTGTGAGGACTAGTCCTGTCTTGTTTTCGACCCCTCGGGAGGTTCGTTCGAGGGCGGAGTGACCGGCTCCCGCACTTCCGCGGACTGCTCGGGCACCGCCGACCACGGTGCCGCGGAGGTCTGTTGCGGCGCGGCCGGCGCTCCGGACTCGGCCACCTGCCGCCGGGGCTCGTCCGGCCGCGCGGACGGCTGGGGCGCGGACTCCTGTGCCTGCATCGGCTGCTGGGGCGGACCGCCCTGCTGTGCCCGCTCCAGGAAGCGGAGCAGTTCGACGGGGAAGGGCAGGACGAGGGTGGAGTTCTTCTCGGCGGCGACGGCCACCACGGTCTGCAGCAGCCTCAGTTGGAGGGCGGCCGGCTGTTCCGACATCACCTCGGCGGCCTGTGCGAGCTTCTTCGAGGCCTGCAACTCGGCGTCGGCGTTGATGACCCGGGCCCGCCGCTCACGGTCGGCCTCGGCCTGCCGGGCCATGGAGCGCTTCATCGTCTCGGGCAGCGACACGTCCTTGATCTCGACGCGGTCGATCTGCACGCCCCAGCCGATCGCCGGGCTGTCGATCATCAACTCCAGCCCCTGGTTGAGCTTTTCGCGGTTGGACAGCAGGTCGTCCAGGTCGCTCTTGCCGATGATCGAGCGCAGCGAGGTCTGCGCCATCTGCGAGACCGCGAAACGGTAGTCCTCCACCTGGATGACCGCGTCGGCCGCCTCGACGACCTTGAAGTAGACGACCGCGTCCACCCGGACCGTGACGTTGTCGCGGGTGATGCCCTCCTGGGCCGGGATCGGCAGCGTCACGATCTGGATGTTGACCTTGCGGAGCCGGTCCACGAACGGAACGATCATCGTGAACCCGGGACCGCGCACTTCAGGACGCAGCCGGCCGAGCCGCAGCACCACGCCCCGTTCGTACTGTTTGACGACGCGGGCTCCGGTCATCACGTAGACCAGCCCCACGGACGCGACGGAGACCCCCGCCGCCACCAGTTCCTCGACCATCACGGCCCCCCAGGGTCCGACGTGGGCGCAGCAGGCGTGTGCACAGCGTGTGCTTCGAAGGTAACTCCGACGACGGAACAAGGGCGAGCCCCCGCACGCCGGTTGCGTGCGGGGGCTCGTCCTTGTTCCGGTGGCTCCGTCGTGCGGAGCGCGGTCGTTCTGTCGTGCGGAAGCGGTGTGGGGGGTGCCGGTTCCGTCAGGCGACGAGTCGATCGAGGGGCCGGTCCATCGGTCGGGCGGTGGTCAGCCGACGCTCACGCCGTAGTAGCTCAGCGCCTCGGTGACCGGCTGGAAGAAGGTCGTCCCGCCGGAGCTGCAGTTGCCGCTGCCGCCGGAGGTCAGACCGTAGGCGACGCTGCCGCCGTACAGCGGACCGCCGCTGTCGCCGCCCTCGGCGCAGACCGTGGTCTGGATCATGCCGTAGACGACGTCACCACCGCCGTAGTTGACGGTGGCGTTCAGGGCGGTGACCCGGCCGCTGTGCGTGCCGGTGGTCGAGCCGCGCCGGTAGACCGTGGTGCCCACGCTGGGCGTGGCCGCACTGCTGATCGTCTGGCTGCCGACCGCGCTGGGGTGCGCGACCGAGGTGTTGGTGTAGCGGACCAGCGCGAAGTCGTTGGTCGGGAAGCTGTAGCTGACGTTCGTGCCCAGCTTCGTGGTCTGGCCCGAGTTGGAGTACCAGGTGGAGGCGACCTCACCACAGTGACCGGCGGTCAGGAAGTAGTAGGTGCTTCCGCTGTGCACGTTGAAGCCGAGCGAACAGCGGTAGCCGCCGCCGTAGATGGCGTCGCCGCCGGAGATCAGCTTCTTGAAGGTGCCCGGGGTGTGCTTGATGGTGAGGGCGCCGGCGTTGCCGCCCGCCTGCTCCTTGATCTTCGCGATCTCCGCCTTCGAGACCGTGCTGTCGACGGTGACGACCACGCGGTTCGTCTTGGCGTCGACCGCCCAGGCGGTGCCCGCGACGTCGGACTTGAGGACCGACTCCTTGGCACTGCTCAGCTGGGTGGAGCTGAACGTCTGGGCGTCGGACGCGTTCGCGCTGGGGACCGCGAACGCTGCCGCGGCGACGAGTCCGGTGGTGACGGCGATCAGCCGACTCCGTCTCGCTATGCCACTGCGGGGGGTGGTGCGCTTGATCCTCACGTTTCGTTCCTCCGAAGGGAAGTAAGGGGCCCCCGTTTAGTGGGGTGGTGGGGCCCGTGAGGCGCAGCCGGGAGCCGCCCGTCCGGATTCCGGACAAGCCGTGCTCCTGACAAGCGCTGAGGGGGAGTATTCGGCGGCACGGCCGACAGCCGCAAGGGCGCCTTTCGGCCGTGCAGCGTTCAACTTGCGTACGTCCCCTGGAGGTTGATCGACAGGGCATCACAGACCCCGGAATCCCCACGCGGCTTCGGGAGTCCCGGGGACCTCAGCCCAGCCGGCGCTCCCCCGCGGCGACGGCCACGCCCAGGGTATTTCCGGGCGGCGGGAAGGGGCAGACGAAATGGTCCGCGAACGCGCACGGTGGAAGCACGGTGCGGTTGAAGTCCACCGTCGTGCGCCCCTCGGCGTCGGGTGCCGCCGGGCGCAGGAACCGGAAGCGGTAACTGCCGTCCCCGCTGGTGGTGTCGGAGAAGACGGCCCACAGGGAGCCGTCGCTCTCCACCGATACCTGGAGGGTGAGGTCCTGCCCGTCGAGGGTGAAGGCGAGGATGCCGCCGATGGGGAGTCCGCGGGCGACGCCGTCGGCGTTCTCGACCCGGACGGTGCGGCTCTCGCCGTACGGGGTGAAGTGTCCCGGCACCGACCAGCGTTCGTCGTAGGGGGTCGCCTCGATGCCGGCGAAGGCCTTCCGGGCGGGGGCGTCGGGGTCGTAGCGGCGTACGCCCCACAGTTCCTCGCGCACCAGGACCACGAACCGGCGGTCGCCGTGTCCGACCCGTGCCCCGTCGGCCGGACCGTGGTCGGCGCCCAGCACGATCTCGCCGGTGAACGGCTCTCCGTCGACGGTGAGCCCCTCCTCGGCCACCGCCGTCAGGACCACTCCGTCGCCCTTCACACCCCACAGACCGGGGATGTCCGGAAGTCGCCCTTCCGGATAGTCCTCGACCCAGTGGGTGGCGGTGAGCGAGAGCGGTCCGTACGGCGCGGACACCGCGGCCTCGCGGTGCTCCTGCCAGTGCTTCCAGTCCTCGGGTGCGTCCGTCGTCATGTGATCAACCCTTCCACACGCACTCGGCCAACCCGAGGTGCGAGCGCGCCGTGGTGTCCGTGTATTCCGTGCGGCGCGGGCGCACGGCACGGGCGCGGCGGCCCGCCGCGCCGTCGTGGGGCCCGCTCCCGCGCCCGTGTCACGGACCGTCAGGCCGCCATGCGGCAGGACAGCGCCCGCAGGAACGTGAGCGCGGCGCGGGCCGTCGCGTCGTTCTGCCGGAAGGCCGGCCCGCCGGTGCGCGGCCGGGTGAAGGCACCGGAACCCCGGGCGTCGGTGTGCGGCCCGAGCGCGAAGCGTCGGGGATGCGGGGTGCCGTCGTGGTCCAGGATCCGTCCGTCGGCGGGGTCGACGGCGAGGAGCCCCTCGGGGGTCGCGGCGGCTCCGTCGGTGTACAGCTCGCGCAGCAGGGTGTCCCGGGTGCGCTCGACGGTGGGGTGCGGCAGCCGGGCCTCGACGAGCGCGCGGGCCTCGACGACCGCGCCGGGCAGAGTGGCACCGGACGCCCGGAAGACCCCGTCCTCGGCGGTGAGGGTCATGTCCGGGCCGAGGAACCTCAGGATGCCGGCCCGGGACAGGGCGAGCATCTGCCGCAGCCGGGGCCCGGGCGGCCCCGAGGCCAGGTAGCTGAAGAACCCGTGCCACCACGGACCGATGTCGCCGAGCCGGACCAGTTGCCCGTAGACCGAGAGGAGTCCGAGGAAGACGGCCAGGTCGGGGCTGCGGGAGGCGTCGTGCCGTCGCTCCAGATCGTCCTCGATGTACGTCCGCAGTCCGCGCTGGAGATCCTCGTACGAGGTGTGCCGCACGCCCTCCAGCGGCCGGTCGAGCGCGGTGAGGTCGAGGTGGTCGGCGGGGTCGGGCACGGCGTCCGCGACCAGCGCCCGGATCTCCTCCCCCGTGCCGGCGGCGTACTTCTCCTCGAAGTCCGGCCAGGGGGTGCGGGTGCGTTCGGGGTGGGCGGCGAACAGCCGGTGGTAGTGCGCGAACCCCAGTTCCTTCTCGATCAGCGGCCACACGTCCCGCCGGAAGTCGTGGCCGTCCGGGCGGGCGAGCAGCGCGTCGACCTCGGCGGGCCCGAAGAACCGTGGCAGCGGAGGCCGTTCGCCCTCCCAGTCGTAGCCGATCTTGGAGTGGTAGGGGACGCCGCGCCGGGAGCCGACGTACAGGATCGGCTCCCGTCCGGACGGCCGGTAGCGGTCGCCCTCGAACCGGCCGCCGCGGCCCTCGGTGAGCAGCACCATCAGATCGACGAAGGCCAGTCCGAAACCGCGGACCAGGACGGGCTCGCCGGGCGCGAGGGCGGACAGGTCGCTGTCGGCGGTGAAGTCCGGCGGCAGGTGGAGCAGTTCGTGCTCGCGCGCGTACGCGGCCAACGCGACCTGCTCCGGGTCGAGTTCGGCGTCGAGATGGCCGAGGGTCAGGGCGACGGTGTCGGTGAGGAGCGGCCGGGCCCTGCCCTCCAGCCAGACCTGCTGCCGGCCGTCGCGGGATCCGCTCACCCGCACCGCACGGCACGCGTGCCGGTGCACCCGGATGCCCGGCGGCAGGGCGGCCACCGCCCGCTCGTACACCCACCGGAGATAGGCGCCCTGCTGCGGCCGGCCGGCGAACGTCCGCCCGTCGAGGCCGGCCCAGGTGTCCAGCGTGGGCCCTTCGAGCACGGGTCCGGCCATGTCGACCGTCTCGTCGGTGAACATGGTGACGTCCTGCGCCTCGGAGTTCATCCACAGCAGCGGCGACTGCTCGGTGCGCCAGATGCGTCCCGCGCCCGCCGGATACGGGTCCACGACATGGATGTCGAGCACCGAACCGGCGTACAGCTCGGGTGCGTTGGCGGCGATCCGCTCCAGGAGTCCGGTCCCGCGCGGCCCGGCTCCCACGATCACCAGCGAGGGGCGGCCCGCGGTCGGCGCGCCCCGGTCCCGTGCGACCGGGACCCGTGCGGCGGGGACGTGCGCCGGCACGACGGGGCCGGGCTGCCGGGCGGCGGGCGGGGACACCGGTTCGTCCGGTGCGGGAACGGGGTGCGCAGGGGTGTCGGAGGACATGCGGAGGCTCCGTGATGCGTCGAGTCGAGCACGGGTGCCTTCACACAGGTCACGCAGGACGCCCTGGGGCGCCGCACGGCCGAGCCCCTCAGCAGGGCCGTGGCACGAGAGTACGGCGGCGTTTCCCCTCCGTGTCAAGGGTGTCCGTACTGTGAGCGGTCCGTCTCACATCGGTTGACGTGCCCCCGGATGCCTGTTCCACTTGGCCCATGCATCCACAGCAGTGGCTGGTCAAGCGCTCCCACATCGACTTCGGTCGCGTGTGGTCCTCTTCCTGTTGAGCTGACCGCCTGTGCGCCCGTCCCGGACGGTCGCCCCGCCGCACCTGCCGGCGTTTCGCAGCGTTTCCTCACTCCCCGCCTTCACACGCGCACCCCTCCCCTCACCGCGCACCACGGAACGGCGTCACGCCCCGTTCCGGGCCAGGACGACGACGGTGCGGGGCATGGCCCGAAGTCGGGCCGTGCCCCGCGCCGACACCCCGTTCGGCGAAAGGGTTCAGAGCCCGCAGTCGCAGCACGAGCAGCACTCACAGCACTGGCACGCCTCGCAGCAACCGCAGTCGCAGTCGCAGTCGTTCAGGCACCCTTCGCGCTTCTTGCGCGACCAGGGGCCCTCGAACTCGTCGGCGCAGCACACCTTGCAGGTGCAGCACAGCCCGACGGCGGCGGCGCAGCCCGCCCAGAATCCTCGCTTGCCGGGGTTCGGGGGCTGGACGGAAGGACCTCCGCCGAAGGGGTTGCCGCCACCGACGTACGGGGTGCCGCCGTGCTGCGGCGGCGGCCCGAAGGCACCCTCGGGACCGAGCAGGACAGCCGATCCGAGTGAACCCGGAACTCCGGGGGTACCGGGGACACCGTGAAGATCACCCGACCCGTGCGAGCCGTCCGCGGGGTGCCCGCATCCCGACGTCCCGAACGCGCGGTCCACAGAGCGGCCCAGTTCGTGGGCGAGCAGCACATGGGCGAGCCTGCCGTCGGTGAACTCGGCCTCGCGCAGCGCGAGCCGTATACCGTGCAGGGCGTCGTCGGCGAGCCTGCGGGCCTCGGTGAGCGGCGTGCCGGTGGCCGTGAGCGGGTTCCAGGCACCCGACGCGGCGTCAGTTTCCCTGTCCTCCACGGCGTCCAGCAGATGCGCGAGCCGGCCGAAGAGCCGGCCGGCCTCGGCCAGCGGCGCGGCGTTGCCGGGACGCCCGGCGAGGACGGCGGTGTGGGCGAAGGCCGCCGCGGTGGCCGTCTCGGTGGGTTCCGTCACGGTCAGCAGCGAGGTGCCGGGGCCGGCCAGCGCCTCGATCCCGGTCTGCCGGTCCACCGCGTCGACGAGCACGGCGGTGTCGAAGCCGACGTCGGACCCGGTCCGTGCTCCGGCCCGCCCCCAGCTCGCCGCGACCCGGCGAGCGGCGAGCGCCACCGGCCTGCGCGCCAAGAGGCCGTCCCCGTCGGCGACGTGGTCGCTCACCTTGGCCGAGGCGAGGACGAGCGAGACGGCCGCGGCGAGCCGGGCACCCTCGCCCTGGGCGACGGAGGCGGTGCGCATGCCGCGCAGCGGACAGGGGCCGGCGGTGCGCCGCCATCCTGTGGCGCGCTCGGCCTGAGCCTCCGTCAGAACCGATATGAGCAGGCCGTCGTAGTTGGTGACGACCCGTGCGAACTGGCCGTGGTCCCCGCGCAGTGCGAGGCACAACCCGCACAGATGCGCCATCCACTGCGTCTTGAGCCCCTCACCGAGGCGATGGCTGCAGGGCCTGACGATTCCGAACACGACACTCCCCCGTGACACGTACGACGTTGGGCTGCGGCATCGTATCGACCACTCCGTTCACCCGTACGCCCCGTCGTCACCCGATCGCCGAGAGAAATCATATTTCACTCTCAGTCAGCAGCCGTACAGCACAGGACCCTTGGGGGGCGCGGGCTCTCGACGGATTCGCTGTGCACCAGTACCGTCACGAAACCCCCGCGCGGCGTCTATCCACTTGGCGCGACATCCGCATCATGGACGACCATGGGGATGCGGAAGCACGAAAGACCGCTGTGAGAGGAGGCGTCCATGGGATCGGTGCGCAAGGCGAGTGCCTGGCTTGGCCTCGTCGACGACAACGATGACGAGCGTTACTACGACGACGACTACGCCGAGGGTCAGGAGACCCCTGGCGAGGCCTGGGTCACCGACCCGCGCGTGAAGGTCGCTTCCGAGACGGCGGAGGAGAAGGGCCGCCGGATCGGCACGGTCACCCCGGACAGCTTCCGGGACGCACGCGGTATCGGCGAACTCTTCCGGGACGGCGTCCCGGTGATCATCAACCTCACGGCCATGGAACCCACCGACGCCAAGCGCGTGGTGGACTTCGCGGCCGGTCTGACCTTCGGCCTGCGCGGCACCATCGAGCGGGTCGCCACCCGGGTCTTCCTGCTGACCCCGGCCAACACGGAGATCGTCAGCGGCGAGGCCGCCGGCCGTCAGACCGACGGGTTCTTCAACCAGAGCTGAGGCAGGGCCGCTCACCGGCCCTGCCTCACCGGGGTTCCGGGAACGGGTCTCTACCGGAAGGCGTCGAGTCCGGTGAGCGCCTTGCCCAGCACGAGTTGGTGCATCTCGACGGTGCCCTCGTAGGTGAGCACCGATTCGAGGTTCGTGGCGTGCCGCATCACGGGGTACTCCAGGGAGATGCCGTTGGCGCCCAGGATCGTGCGCGCGGTGCGGCAGATCTCGATGGCCTCGCGCACGTTGTTGAGCTTGCCGAAACTGACCTGCTCGGGGCGGAGCCGCCCCGCGTCCATGCGGCGGCCCAGGTGATGGGCGAGCAGGATTCCCTTGTGGAGCTCGACGGCCATGTCGGCGAGCTTGGCCTGGGTGAGCTGGAAACCGCCGATGGGACGCCCGAACTGCTCCCGCGTCCTCGCGTAGGCGACGGCGGACTCGAAGCTGGAGCGCGCCGCGCCCATCGCGCCCCACACGATGCCGTAGCGGGCGTGGGAGAGACAGCTGAGCGGACCCTTGAGGCCGACGACCTCGGGCAGGACGGCGTCGGCGGGCAGCCGTACGTCGTCGAGGACCAGCTCGCTGGTCACACTCGCCCGCAGGGACCACTTGTGCTTGATCTCGGGAGCGGAGAAGCCGGGGGCGTCCGTGGGGACGACGAACCCGCGGATGCCGTCGTCGGTCTGCGCCCAGACGACGGCGACACCGGCGACGGACCCGTTGGTGATCCACATCTTGCGCCCGGTGAGCACCCAGTCGCCGCCGTCGCGCTTGGCGTACGTCCGCATGGAGCCCGGGTCGGAGCCGTGGTCGGGCTCGGTGAGTCCGAAGCATCCGATGATCTCGCCGGCCGCCATGCCCGGCAGCCACGCCTGCTTCTGCTCCTCGCTGCCGAACCGGTGGATGGCGTACATGGCGAGAGAGCCCTGCACCGAGACGAGCGAGCGGATCCCGGAGTCGGCCGCTTCGAGCTCCAGACAGGCGAGGCCGTACTGCACGGCGCTGGCGCCGGCGCACCCGTAGCCCTGGAGCGACATGCCGAGGGCGCCGAGGGCGCCCAGTTCCCGCGCCAGTTCCCTGATGCCGGGCAGCTCGCCCTTCTCGTACCAGTCGGCCACGTGGGGCAGCACCCGGTCGGCGGCCCAGGTCCGCACGGTGTCGCGGATCGCGAGGTCCTCCGCGTCCAGCAGGTCGTCGATCCCGAGCAGATCGGCGGGGTCGAGGGGCGGCAGCTTCGAGGACGCGGACATACGACAGCCTCCGGCGGGGGTGATAACTAGCACCGCTAGTTAATGATCTCGCCCCGACGTTACGACGCAGTCTCCCGCAAGTCCAGGGCGCTTCCCGGCCGGGCGGGTCACGACAGGGCCGACGGGCCCCTGTTCACGCGTCCGCGGTGGCCGGTACCCCGTGGTCGTACTGAGGGACCGGAAGGGCCGGCATCCAGGGCCGGCGGCTCCAGGTGAAGATCTCGACCTGCGGCGGCAACCACTGGTCCAGCCCGTCGAGGCTCCCCTCCTGAACGAAGACGCCACCGGGGAAGTCAGCCAGGTTGTTGGTGTAGACCCGGGAACCACAGGTCACGCAGAAGACTCGATCGAGTCCGTTCCCCGCGCAGGTCTCCGTGTTCTTCGGGTACGGGAAGCTTCTGGTCTCGCCCTTGACGGTGAAATCCGATTCCGAGACGAGGGCGAAGGTCGCCATCTCGCCGCCGGATGCCCGCTTGCAGTCCGTGCAGTGGCAGTTGGCGACGAACGACGGGTCGTCGTCGAATCCGTACGTCACCGCACCACACGCGCAGTGACCCTGGTACTTGCTCATCCTGATCGCGCCCTTCTCTGATCGGCTGCCACGCCGCGCAGCAGCCTGACCCGCCTCCCGTGCGGGCGTCGGCACTCCCGCGAGGAGGGGCGCCGGCGGCCGGCCAAGCCGGGCTCGGGCTCGGGCTCGGGCTCGGGCTCGGGCTCGGGCTCGTAGAGGATTGCGCTCACGTCCCGGCGTACGGCCTGAGGCGGGTCCGCATCTGCAGTTGACGGGGGAGCTTCTCCAGCTCGTCCCCGGCCCGTCATCTACCTCCGCCGTTGCCCGACTGCACGGGCCGGTCCAGTCGGGTGGAGGATCACGTCGGCTCGACGCGGGCCTCCGGGCTCGCCGTCATCGAGGCGCCCGAGGAGGCTGCGCCCCTCACGGAACGGACCTGAGGGGCAGAACGGATACTTCAGCAAGCTACCCAGGCAGACGGGACCGGGCAACCGGAGGCCCGGCAGGAGCTACGCGGAGACGCGGGTCTCGGCGACGTCCCGGGGGGACGGGATGTCCGCCGAGCCCGGCGCGGGGTCCGCGCCCGGGTCCGGGACGGAATCCCTGCCGGGACCGGCGTCCGGGGCAGTGGCCGTGGCGGCGGGTCCGCAGTCCATGACCCGCGGCAGGCGCAGCGCCATCACCGCGCCGAGCAGCAGCAGGGCCGCGCTGACCAGCAGGGTCACATGGAGTCCGTGCACGAAGGAGGTCCGGGCGGCCTGCCGCAGCGCACCGCCCGCCGGTCCGCCGAGGCGCGCGGCGACCTCGTACGCCTCCCCCAGCGAGTGACCGGCCGCCTTCGAGTCGGCGGAGGGGACGCCCGGGACGGAGGACAGTCCGGGCGCGTACGCCGCGTTCATCACGCTGCCCAGGAGAGCGATGCCGATACCGGCGCCCAGCTGGTAGGAGGTCTCGCCGATCGCGGCGGCCCCGCCGGACTGCGCCTGCGGCGCCTCGCTGAGCATCGACTCGTAGGCGCCGAAGAGTGTGGTCTCCAGGCCGAAGCCGAGCATGACGAAGCCGAAAAGGAGCAGCCCGGTGTTGTCCTCGGTGCCCATGGCGGTGAGCGTGATCACGGAGGCCGCGGTGAGGCAGAAGCCGAGGCAGACCATCGTGCGCGGACCGAAACGGCGCAGCAGTTTCGCGCCCGCGAGGCCGGCGGCCATCGCCGCGACCGTCAGCGGCAGCAGCCGCAGCCCGGTCTCCAGCGGGGACAGGCCGAGGACGAGCTGGAGGTACTGCGCGGCGATCAGTTCGAGCCCGACGAGGGCGAGCATCGCGAGGACGATGCACCCCACCGACGTGCTGAAGGCGGGCCGGGAGAACATCCGCAGGTCCACCAGCGGATGCTTGCGCCGCCGCTGGCGCCGGACGAAGGCGGCCATCATCAGGCCGCCGACGAGCAGGGGCCCCAGGGTCAACGGGCTGAGGGGTGCCTCGCCGCCGCCGAGGCGCTTCACCCCGAGGACGAGTCCGAACAGGCCGGCGGCGGCCATCAGCGCGCCGACCACGTCCCAGGGGCCGTCGCGGTCGCCGCGGGACTCGGGCAGCAGCAGCCGTCCGACGGGCAGGCTGACGATCATCAGGGGGATGTTGACGAGGAAGACCGATCCCCACCAGAAGTGTTCGAGGAGGAACCCGCCGAGCAGCGGGCCGATGGCCGCGCCGACCGCCGCCACCGCACTCCAGATGCCGATCGCGAGGGCCCGCTCACGCCGGTCGGGGAAGACCTGGCGCAGGATCGACAGGGTCGCGGGCATGATCATCGCGCCGCCGACGCCGAGCAGGGCACGGGCGCCGATCAGGACCTGGGCGTTGTCGGCGAGGGCGGCGATGCCGGAGGCGACGCCGAAGAGGGCGTAGCCGAGGAGGAGGACCCGTCGGCGGCCGATGCGGTCACCGAGCGTGCCGAAGAGGATGAGGAGCGAGGCGCAGACGAGGGGGTAGACGTCGACGATCCAGAGCAGCTCCATGGCGCCGGGCCTGAGGTCCTCGGTGACGGCGGGCACCGCCACGTGGAGCACGGTGGCGTCGAGGGCGACCAGCAGGAGGCTGACGCACAGCACGACGAGGACGACCCAGCGGTTGGCACCGGCCCCGGTCTCCCGACGGCATCGCGCGGCGGCCGTGGTCGTCCCGGACATGTACGTACCTCCAGAGGTTCCCTCGCGTTCGGCGGATCCGCCAGGGTGGGGACTCCCTGGGGGCTGCGGCCCGAAGAGCGGGAATCCCGGGCCTGCGCAACAAAGGCGAGTGAGGCGTCAGCGTACGCGAGTTCCCGTGGATGACACGTGGCGGACCTCTCACGTTCTTCCGGAGCCCGTGTGGCGTACGCCACGCCCAGCGGGGCAGACGGGACCCGCGCGATGCCGGCCTTCCGGGGCCCGGACCCGACCGGGTGCGTCCATCCAGGTCGATGCCGGTCCACGGGGTACGGCGGTGTGCGGTGCGGGTCCGCCGACCTGCGACGAAGGGCCCGGGACCGCTGTGGGCGGCGGCCCGGCCACCCGTGTGCGGTCGGTGAGCGGACGGGTAATTCCGCGCCATCATTCGGTGAACGAATACATAAGCGCTATATAACCGCAGCCGCCGATGACCAAAGGAATTGAAGGCTCCGCACTCCACGGATTAGAGATTCATTGGAAATGAACATGATCCTGAGAGGAATCCCACATCACATCGTCATCACAAAGCGAGTGAATCGGCCTGGAACGCAGCTCACTCGCTGTAACGTCGATTGGGTGCGTACCGAACGAAACCTCACCCGTCTGGACCGGGTCTTCGCCCGGCTCGACCGTGAGCCGGAACGGCCGGCCCACATCGATGTCTCCAGAATGAGTCGGCACAGGGTCGTGCTCTTCGCGGCGACCCTGGCCTTCTACCTGGCCATCGTGTGGGCCGTCTCGGTCACGTCGTGGCTGGTCCGGTTCGACTGGCAGGTCATGTTCTTCCGGCCCTACCAGCAGTGGCCGGAGATCCACGCCTTCCTCGACTACTACGTGGTGCTGGGCCAGCGCGGCCCCACCGCCGTGATGGTCACGGCCTGGCTCGGCTGGCGCTCCTGGCGGCAGCACACCCTGCGCCCGCTGCTCACGCTGGGCGCCTCCCTGCTGCTGCTCAACATCACGGTCGGCGCCGCCAAGCTCGGCATGGGCCGTCTCGGCCCGCACTACGCCATCACGATCGGCTCGAACGAGATGGGTCTGGGCGGCGATATATTTCCCTCCGGCCACACCGCGAACGCCGTCGTGACCTGGGGAATCCTGGCGTATCTGGCGTCGACCCCGAGGGCCAGACGCTGGCTCTCCGCCCTGTCCGCCGTGACCTCCCTCGGTGTCGGCCTCACCACCGTGTACCTCGGTACGCACTGGCTGAGCGACGTCCTGCTGGGCTGGGCCGCGGGTCTGCTGATCCTGCTGGCACTGCCCTGGTTCGAGCCGCTGATCGCCCGGGCCGAGGCCTGGATCTTCACACTCCGGGACATCGTGCGCTCCCGTCGCGGCGGTACCGCCCCCGCTCCGGCACCCGCGCCGGTCGGCGCACCGGTCATGGCCACGCAGCCCTCCCCCACGGACACCGGGGAGGTGCCGGCCCGCAGCGCCGCCACCTCGCGCCCGGCCCCGGCCAGAGCCCCTGTCTACCTGGCTCCGGGCCCGCACACCGCCCGCTCGGAGCGCACCCCCGTCACCCCGGCGGGCAGCCGTCGGCCACCGCACGCCGACCGCGTGGCCCGCACGGCGACGACGACCACCTCGGCCCGTCCCCTGACGGGCGGCTGAGGACTGCGGGGCCGGTACGCACAGCCTCTCCCCGCACCGCGAAGGCCCCCGGCTCATCGAGCCGGGGGCCTTCGCACGTCCGGTGGCCGCCTCGTCCGTCCCGCGGCAGGGGTATCGAACCGACCCGCTCCGGGGCGGCTCAGCCCTTCCAGCAGCGGGCCACGGCGCCGTCCCTGACCTCGAAGTTCAGCCGTCCCACGAGGTACTCCATGGTGATGATCGCGCCAGGGGGCAGCGAGCGCACCGAGGTCCAGCCGTGCTCCCGCGCGCGCTCCTCGGCACGGCTCACCTCCAGTCCGACATAGCTCTCCGGACTGTCCTGCGGCTCGGGACGCGAGGGGTGAATGGGTGCCATGACCGCCACGTTAGGCTCCGCGACCCCGCGGTGGAAGCCCGGGCGACCACCATGCGTCACTCGTCCCCCGCCGGTCACATCTCTGTCACAGGATCACGACACGCGTTTCGGCGGAACTCCGTCCCGCGCGCGAGGATCACACACCGTGTTCCGAACGCCTTCGAACGCAATTCGGAGCCTTCACCGGCGCTTCCCGAATAACCTCGCGGAATGTGCGCGCGCATACGTTCGGCCGCTGTGTTTCCATTCCCGTCCCGCCGATTCCACCGGCCACCGCGACAGCTGACACGGCATAGGAAATACACGGATCCGACACAGAACCCCCGCCTGTTCTCTCCTCGCCGCCGATCGTCCGCTAGAGCACCGGAGGCGGGACCGCGGGCCCTCCGGGCTCGGCCCGCTCCAGCGCGCGGGACAGCCGGTCCCTGGCCGTCCTGATCGACTCGGTGAGCTCCGCGGGCTCGACGATCTCGAACTCGAAGCCCATCAGCATCACGTGAATGACCATCACGTCGAGGTTCGCCGCCCCCGTGCGCAGCAGGCAGGTCGACTCCCCTTCGGCCTCCAGCGTCCCGTCCGAGGGCGAGATCCGCTCGGCGGCCCGCTCCAGGGGCACCAGCAGCCGGACCACGGCGTGCGTGGCGTACGCGCGCGTGGAGACGCCCCGGGAGACGTACGCGGCCAGGTCCTCCGCCGGCGGTGTGCGGGGCGGGAAGCGGGGTCCGTGCGGCGGCCTGGGCGTGATGCGGTCCGCGCGGAACGTACGCCAGTCGTCACGCTCGACGTCCCAGGCGACCAGGTACCAGCGGCGCTCGGTGCACACCAGCCGGTACGGCTCGACGGTGCGGCGCGTCGAGGAGCCCCCGTGGTCGCGGTACTCGAACCGGAGCCGCTCGCTGTCGCGGCAGGCGTTGGCCAGGTCGGTGAGGACGCCCGGGTCGACGGCGGAGGGCTCGGGGCCGCGCAGCATCGGCACCGTGAAGGAGTTCAGGGCCCCGACGCGGCGGCGCAGCCGGTTCGGCAGGACCTGCTCCAGCTTGGCGAGCGCCCGGACGGAGGCCTCGCCGATGCCCGCGATGCCCTGCCCCGCGGCCGTGCGCAGTCCGACGGCCACGGCGACCGCCTCGTCGTCGTCCAGGAGCAGCGGGGGCAGTTCCGCGCCGGCGCCGAGCTGGTAGCCGCCGCCCGTGCCGGGGCTGGCGTGGACGGGGTAGCCGAGCTCTCGGAGGCGGTCCACGTCACGGCGGACGGTGCGCGGGGTGACACCCAGCCGTCCCGCCAGGTCCGCGCCCGACCACTCCCGGTGGGCCTGCAACAGCGACAGCAGCCGCAGCAGCCGCGCGGAGGTCTCCAACATGCCCCCGAGTCTGCCAAGAGTCCGGCTCCTCCGGCGATCGAGGGGCGACGGTCCGCGGGCAGAACGCCCCCGGTACGGGACCGGGAGGGACGAAGGGGGGCGGGGGCGAAGGGGCGAAGCTCATGCGGGTCGCCGGGCGTCCAGGGCGGGGCCGACCTCGCCCCCGCCCTGGACTCCCGGCCCGCGCCCGGCTCCGCTCGAACCGGGCCGGGGCGCGGTCGTGTTCAGCGGAGAGGCGGCCGAGTGGACCCCCGGGAGCCCGCACCGGCGGAGGCGACGGGCGGCCCGAACCCGGCCGGGTCCAGGACGCGCGTGCTGCTCCCCGCCTTCGGGAGCGAGAGCAGCGTGCCCGGGTTCAGCTTGTCCGGACTGGCGCCGATCATCTTCTTGTTGGCCTGGTAGAGCGCCTGCCAGCCGCCCTTGATCCGGTACTTGCGGGCGATGGAGGAGAGCGTGTCGCCGTTCTTCACGATGTGTGCCCGGCCCCGCAGTTTGTACTTCTTGGAACAGGCGGGCCAGGCCCCCCACCCCTGGACGGCCAGTACCTTCTCGGCGATCTTGATCTGCTCGGCGCGGGTGGCGAGATCGGCCCGCGGGGCGTAGACGAGCCCCCCGAACTCCTTCCAGGTCGGCTGCCAGAACTGAAGCCCGCCGTAGAAGCCGTTGCCGGTGTTCGCGTTCCAGCGGCCGCTGCTCTCGCAGTCGGCGAGACAGCCCCAGGGCCAGCCGTCGGCCGCGCACGCGTACGAGACGCCCGCGGTCCGGGCTCCTGGCCGTGGGGGCGCCGGTGCGGCGACCGCGTCCTGGGGGACCACGGTGGCCAGCACGGCGGCGGCGAGGGCGGTCACGGCCGCGTACCGGGCGGGCCCGCCGAGCGGTCCGGGCGCGGCCGCGGTCCTGGAGGTCGGCGGGGTGCACCTGTTCGACATGGGAGACATCGGGCCACGCTAAGCAGCGCGCCCGGCGGGCCCGCCCAGCCGCGCCCGGCACGCCCAGGGCCCCACCCGGTCGGACGACCGGGCGGGGCCCGTCACGCGGCGTGCGGGAGCATGCCTCAGATGTCGAGGCGCTGGCCGGGCACGATCAGGTCGGGATCGCCGCCGATGACGGCCTTGTTGGCGGCGTAGATCTTCCGCCAGGTGGTCCCGTGCCGAGCGGCGATGACACTCAGGGTGTCGCCGTCACGGACGGTGTAGTCACCGCGGGACGCACTGCGGTTGGTGTGGGCCGCGGGGCGCTCCGGCGCCTTCGCCGGGGCCGACTTCGGCGTCGGCTTCGGTGTCGACTTCGCGGCCGTCCCCCCGGCCGAGGAGGCGGGTGCGCCTCCGTAGGCGCCCGCGCGGGCCGAGCAGGTGGGCCAGGCCCCCCATCCCTGGGCGCTCTGTACCTTGCCGGCGACGGCGATCTGCGCGCTCCTGGAGGCCTGGTCGGCGGTCGGCGCGTAGGCCGTGCCGCCGTAAGCGCGCCAGGTGCCGGCGGAGAACTGGAGCCCTCCGTAGTAGCCGTTGCCGGTGTTGATGTGCCAGTTGCCGCCGCTCTCGCACTGGGCGATACGGTCCCACACTCCACTGTCGGCCGCGGCGGCGTCGCCGGTGGCGGCGAGCACGCCGAGCGGGGCGAGCAGTGCCGCCCCGGCGAGAACCGCCGTCGTACGCGCCTTGTGCGGCGTACGGGCCTTGGAACTGTTGCCGTGAGCGCTATCGGCACATGCGGACATGTATTTCCCTCTCCGAACACCCGGGATCCCCCAAGGCAGGGGCGCGGCGTGCCACGCGTAGGACGCGGTCGTCGCGCTCCGCCCCGTCCGCCGGAGGCAGTGCTGTCGTGCTGTCGTGCTGTCGTGCGGTCTTTCCGTGATCGGCCGGCGGACGTACCCGAGCGGTGCTCTGTGCACACGGCGGAGGAATCTAGGGAGCGCGGCGGCCTGGTATCAACCAATTCCCTGTCATTCGAGGCCAGTTCCCCGTTACCGACGGTATCGTCGATTTTCGGCCACCCACTTCATCGGGTGATTTCCTGATTTGTCGACCTGTCACCCTGACGGCCTGTGAGCTACTTCACCCGTTCAACTTCCTCTGCAGAGCAACAAGTTGACGTGGAGTGACCGATTCCGGGCGCCACCTCACCCTGGGCGTCGGTTGGTTCGATTCCGTTCGCTCTTGAGCGTGACCCCGGCCACAGATCGCCCGTTGTCATCTTCATGAGCCGGGAACCCCCGGGTTCATGGGCCGGGCGCCACCCCGGCACCGCCACGCACCGCATCCCGAGGAGCCACCGTGCCGCGCATGCTCGACGTCAGCGACGACGTACGCGCCGAGATCGGCGACGAAGAAGCCGACCGGCTGCTCGCCGGAGAGAACGCCCCCGGCAGCTACGACTGCACGTCGTGCCGCACCCCGGGCGACTCGGAACAGGAGCGCACCAGCACGGTCCTGTTCATCGGCGACGAGACCGCCGTCCTCGCGTTCGCCCACGCCACCTGCCTGCCCTCGCAGGTCGTGCAGGTCACCGAGGAGCAACTGCAGGGCGCCGTCCGCTCCATCCACCCCGACGGCGCTCCCACCGACAGCGCGCCCGAGCAGGCCGTACTCGGTGTCACCAGCGGACTCGTGCTGCTCAACGGCGATCTGCACCCGGCGCTCGTCGTCGAGCCGACCGGGCCGATCGTGCGCCCCGGCTCGACCGACATCGGCGACGACTTCCTGCCGCTGCTGATCGAGCAGGGCTTCATGCCGGTGACCGAACTGAGCGCGGTGCCGCCGGTCCTGCACGGCTGGTCCGTGCTGCTCGCCATGGGCCAGCTGCACGCCGTGCTCCAGCCGGGCACCGGAGGCGGCTCCCCCGTCGCCTGGTGGCAGGCCCACCAGGCCCTCCAGGTCGCCGAGAGCTGGCGCGCGGCCGCCAACAAGCACCAGCAGGTACTGCTGTTCGCCGCGCCGGTCGGCTCGATCGGCCGTCAGCCCCGCGAGGACCTGCTGCGCGACGCGCTCGACAAGGCGGCGGCCAACGGCCAGCTGGTCGCGGCCACGATGCCGCTGGCCGGCACCTGAGCCGACCGCGGAAGCGTGCCCGCGGCTCTCCCCCGCGACGGCGCGCCCCCGACCCCGCCGGGCGGCCCTACACCCGGCGGGGCGCATCCGGCTGCGCGAAGGCCCAGGGGCCGGGGAAGCGGGCGGCCGGGGGCGCGGGAACGGGCGCGCCCCCGCGCGGACGGTCGTCCGCGCGGTCGTCCGCGCCCCCGCGAGCGCCACTCACTCCCGGTGACCTGCGAAATCGCCGGTCGGCCCGCATCCGTTGAGCGGCGGGGTCGTTGGCACGTACGTGCACACCTACGACGTCCCCAGCCCCCGGCCGTTCCATCCGGTACCCCCGACCGGTTCCCCTCTCCCGCTGCGTTCCGGCAGAGAGGTGGCGGCGTCCCGACCGGCCCGGGACGCCCCCTCGGCCACGCCGATCTACGACGCGCTCTACGCCGAGTGGGTCCGCTCGTTCAGGACGCTGCCCGGGGACCGGCACGGCGAGGAGGAGCTGGGCTTCACGGCGTTCGGGGGCCTCGGGCGCGGCTCGAACTCGTACAGCTCGTCGAGTTCGTACAACTCCTACAGCTCGTACAGCGCGGGGGCGCACACCGCCCGGCAGATCGCGGCGCAGAACGGGCAGGGCGCGACCGCGGTCTGGCAGGCAGGCAGCCGTCAGCACGCCACCGGGATGCACCACATCCCGGCCGCGCTGCCGCCGGCACCGCGTCGGGGGCTGTGAGAAACGGTTCTCCGGACGACAACGGGTGAGGGGCGGCTCCAGAAGGAGCCGCCCCTCACCCGTGTCACCGGACGCTACTTGTTCTTGTTGGCGCCGCGCTTCTCGCGCACCCGCACCGAGATGTGGATCGGCGTGCCCACGAAGCCGAACTCCTCACGCAGCCGGCGCTCGATGAAGCGGCGGTAGCCGTGCTCGATGAAGCCGGAGGCGAAGAGCACGAAGCGCGGGGGCTTGGTGCCCGCCTGCGTGCCGAACAGGATGCGGGGCTGCTTGCCGCCGCGGATCGGGTGCGGGTGGGCGGCGACCAGCTCGCCGAGGAAGGCGTTCAGGCGGCCGGTGGGGACGCGGGTCTCCCAGCCGTCCAGGGCCGTCTCGATCGCCGGGACGAGCTTCTCCATGTGCCGGCCGGTGCGGGCCGAGACGTTCACACGGGGGGCCCAGGCCACCTGCGCGAGCTCGGTCTCGATCTCCCGCTCCAGGTAGTAGCGGCGCTCCTCGTCGAGGGTGTCCCACTTGTTGAACGCGAGCACGATCGCACGGCCCGCGTCGACGGCCATGGTCACGATGCGCTGGTCCTGGACGGAGATGGACTCGGACGCGTCGATCAGGATGACCGCGACCTCGGCCTTCTCGACGGCGGCAGCGGTGCGCAGCGAGGCGTAGTAGTCCGCGCCCTGCTGGAGGTGGACGCGCTTGCGGATGCCCGCCGTGTCGACGAACTTCCAGGTGATGCCGCCGAGTTCGATCAGCTCGTCGACCGGGTCACGGGTGGTGCCCGCGACCTCGTTCACGACGACGCGGTCCTCGTTCGCCACCTTGTTCAGCAGGGAGGACTTGCCGACGTTCGGGCGGCCGATGAGGGCGATGCGGCGGGGGCCGCCCACCGCGGTGCCGAAGGTCTGCTCGGGGGCCTCGGGCAGGGCCTCCAGGACGGCGTCGAGCATGTCGCCGGTGCCGCGGCCGTGCAGCGCGGAGACCGGGTGCGGCTCGCCGAGACCGAGGGCCCACAGGTACGAGGCGTCGGACTCGCCGCTCATGCCGTCGACCTTGTTGGCGCACAGGACGACGGGCTTGCCGGCCTTGCGGAGCAGCCGCACGACGGCCTCGTCGGTGTCCGTGGCGCCGACCTTGGCGTCGACGACGAAGACGACCGCGTCGGCGGCCTCGATCGCGTACTCGGCCTGGGCGGCCACGGACGCGTCGATGCCGAGGACGTCCTGCTCCCAGCCGCCGGTGTCGACGAGCTTGAAGCGGCGGCCCGCCCACTCGGCCTCGTAGGTGACGCGGTCGCGGGTGACGCCGGGCTTGTCCTCGACGACCGCCTCGCGGCGGCCGATGATGCGGTTCACCAGGGTCGACTTGCCGACGTTCGGGCGGCCGACGACGGCGAGGACGGGCAGCGGGCCGTGGCCCGCCTCCCCGATCGCGCCCTCGACGTCCTCGATGTCGAAGCCCTCTTCCGCGGCGAGCTCCATGAACTCCGCGTACTCGGCATCGCCAAGCGCCCCGTGCTCGTGCTCTGCCGAGCCGTCGGGCTGGATGTGGTCGTTCATGAAGTCCGTACCTCGTCGTTCATCGTGGTGATCGGTGGAACGACCGCAAATCGGCCGGTCCACTACTCAAGTGTCGCCTAACGCCCGGCGGGGCGCCCGGCGTTTTCCGGGCGCCCGGTGAGGCGCCTGGCGTGGTCCAGGTGCGCGCTGAGCTGCTTCTGGATGCGGCCGGTGGCCTCGTCCAGGGCGCTGCGGGTGCGCCGTCCGCTGCCGTCACCCGCTTCGAAGGGGTCGCCGAAGACGACGTCGACCCTGCTGCGCAGCGGAGGCAGCCCCCTTATCAACCGGCTGTTCCGCTCGGAGCTTCCCAGTACCGCCACCGGGACGATGGGGGCGCCGCTGCGCACCGCGAAGTACGCGAGGCCGGCGCGCAGCGAGGCGAAGTCGCCGTCGCCCCGGGTGCCCTCGGGGAAGATCCCGAGGACGCCGCCGGACGTCAGGACGCCGAGGGCGTCGGTGATGGCCGTGCGGTCGGTGGTGTGGCGGTCCACCTTCAGCTGGCCGATGCCCAGCAGGAAGGGGTCGAGCGGGCCGATGAACGCTTCCTTCTTGATCAGGAAGTGGGTGGGCCGGGGCGACACGCCCATGACCATCGGTCCGTCGATGTTGTGCGAGTGGTTCACGGCCAGGATCGCCGGACCGGTCGCGGGGACCTTCCAGGCGCCGAGCACACGCGGCTTCCACAGCCCGTACATCAGGCCGACGCCGATACGGCGTCCGACCTCGGCGCCTCTCGCGGAGGGTGCGGTCACTTGGCGGCCCGCTTCTCCTCGACGAGGGTGACGACGCACTCGATGACCTGCTGGAGCGTGAGGTCGGAGGTGTCCACCTCGACCGCGTCGTCCGCCTTGGCGAGCGGGGACGTCTTGCGGCTGGAGTCGGCGGCGTCGCGCTGGATGAGCGCCTCGCGGGTCGCCGCGACGTCCGCGCCCTTCAGCTCGCCGCTGCGGCGGGCTGCGCGGGCCTCCGGGGACGCGGTGAGGAAGATCTTCAGGTCGGCGTCGGGCAGCACGGTGGTGCCGATGTCCCGGCCCTCGACGACGATGCCGTCGGCGGCGGACGCGGCGAGCGTGCGCTGCAGCTCGGTGATCCGGGCGCGCACCTCGGGTACGGCGCTGACCGCGCTGACCTTGGAGGTGACCTCCTGTGTGCGGATCGGGCCCGCGACGTCGGTGCCGTCGACCGTGATGGTCGGGGCGGACGGGTCGGTCCCCGAGACGATCTCCGGCTTGCCGGCCGCGGAGGCGATCGCGGAGGGGTCCGTGACGTCGATGTCGTTGCTGACCATCCACCACGTGATCGCGCGGTACTGGGCCCCGGTGTCCAGGTAGCTCAGACCGAGCTTCGCGGCCACGGCCTTCGAGGTGCTCGACTTGCCGGTGCCCGAGGGGCCGTCGATGGCCACGATGACGGTCGGAGCGGTCCGGGCGGCGCCGTTTTCCACGGTGGGAACACCTTCCTGGTGCGGGGTGGAGGTCTGTGCGGGGCACGATCGCGCCCCGCACAAGGTTACTGGCTCCGCGGACCCCGTATTACTGGCCCTTCCCGGACCGTGCCGACGGCCCGGGAAGGGTTCCGGTCGCCCGGCCTCGGGAGCGGGCTACTGGCGCAGCGCCCAGCCGCGGTCCCGCAGCGCGGCGCTGAGCACCGGCGCCGCCTTCGGCTCGACCATCAGCTGCACCAGACCGGCCTGCTGGCCGGTGGCGTGCTCGATGCGTACGTCCTCGATGTTGACGCCGGCCTGACCCGCGTCGGCGAAGATGCGGGCGAGCTGGCCGGGCTGGTCGTCGATGAGGACCGCCACGACCTCGTAGGCGCGGGGCGCGGAGCCGTGCTTGCCGGGGACACGGACCTGGCCGGCGTTGCCGCGGCGCAGGACGTCCTCGATGCCGGTGGCGCCGTCGCGGCGTTTGACGTCGTCGGAGGACTGGAGGGCGCGCAGCGCCCGTACCGTCTCGTCGAGGTCGGCGGAGACGTCCGTGAGGAGGTCCGCGACGGGTCCCGGGTTGGCGGACAGGATGTCGATCCACATCCGGGGGTCGGAGGCCGCGATGCGGGTCACGTCGCGGATGCCCTGACCGCAGAGACGTACGGCGGCCTCCTCCGCGTGCTCCAGGCGGGCGGCGACCATGCTGGACACCAGGTGCGGCATGTGCGAGACGAGGGCGACGGCGCGGTCGTGGGCGTCCGCGTCCATCACGACGGGCACGGCACGGCAGTGCGAGACCAGTTCCAGGGCGAGGTTCAGGACCTCGGTGTCGGTGTCGCGGGTGGGCGTGAGCACCCAGGGGCGTCCCTCGAAGAGGTCGCCGGTCGCGGCCAGCGGGCCGGACTTCTCCCGGCCGGACATGGGGTGCGAGCCGATGTACGAGGCGAGGTCGAGGCCGAGGGCCTCCAGCTCGCGGCGGGGGCCGCCCTTGACGCTGGCGACGTCCAGGTAGCCGCGGGCGAGCCCCCGGCGCATGGCGTCGGCGAGGGTCGCGGCGACGTGCGCGGGCGGCGCGGCGACGATGGCGAGGTCGACGGGGCCCGCGGGCGGCTCGTCGGTGCCCGCGCCCAGTGCGGCGGCCGTACGGGCCTGCTCCGGGTCGTGGTCGGCGAGGTGGACGACGACGCCGCGGGCGGCGAGGGCGAGGGCGGCCGAGGTACCGATCAGGCCGGTGCCGATGACGAGTGCGGTCCTCACTGGGCGATGTCCTTGCGCAGCGCGCCGGCGGCGCCGAGGTAGACGTGCACGATCTCGGCGCGCGGCCGGTCGGACTCGATGTGGGCGAGGACGCGGACGACGCGCGGCATGGCGCCTTCGATGTCCAGCTCCTGTGCGCAGATCAGCGGGACGTCCACGATGCCGAGCTTGCGCGCCGCGGCCGCCGGGAAGTCGCTGTGCAGATCGGGGGTCGCCGTGAACCAGATGCTGATCAGGTCGTCCGTGGTGAGCGCGTTCCGCTCCAGGACGGCGGTGAGCAGCTCGCTGACCTGCTCGTCCATGTGGCCGGCCTCGTCCCGTTCCAGTTGGACGGCGCCCCGGACCGCTCGTACCGCCACGGTGATGCTCCTCGCTGGTCTGCGGATGTCGTGTCGTGGCCAGCGTAGTCAGCGCCCGGAGCGGGAGTGCGCGGCGCCCGTCCACCGAGACGGGGCCGCGCACCGGACCCGGCTGTGGGCGGCCGGGGCCGCAGGTCAGAGGGACTGCTGCTTGATGAGGTCCTCGAGGGAGGTGCCGGAAGGGATCTGTCCGGCCGGAGTGAGCTTGTCCACGGCCTGCGGAAGCGACTGGGCGATCTGGTCGGCGGCCTGCTGGGGGCTGACGCCGTTCTGCTCGGCGACCTTCTGGAGCGTCTCGTCGGGCAGCGCCTCGGCGATCTGCTGACCGCTGACGGCCTTGTTCTCGCCGTTGCCGACCCAGGACTGTGCCTGGTCGACCAGGCCCGACTTGGTGAGCATGCCCATCAGGCCACCCAGCGGACTGCTTCCGCCGTTGCCCGAAGCGCCGCCGCCGAGGGCTCCGAGCAGGGCGCCCAGGATGTTGCCGGCGCCGCCGGAGGAGGAGCCGGACTGGCCGCCCCCGCCGAGGAGGCCGCCGAGCAGACTGCCGAGATCGTTACCCGCCATGGTCCCGCCTTTCGTGAGTGCGGCCGGCGGGAGATCCCCATCCGGCCTCGGGCTCTGCCAATGTCACCGGAATCACCCCTTTCCGCCACTTGTGGTGAGAACGCCCCTGTGCGCCCCTGGACGCGGAGCCGCGGGTCCGCTCTGATGGCAGGAGACTCGCCTCGGGGGAGGCCCGTATGGCCCGCATGAAGCGTCCAGGACCACTTCTCACCCTTCTCGCGGGGCTGGTGCTCGGCGTGCTCCTTCTGTCGCTCAACGCGGCGACGGGGACGAGGACCGCGTCGGCCGACCAGAAGAACCCGCCGGGCGCCACGGTGTCGCCCGCCGCACCCGGGGCCTCCGCGTCCCGGTCCTCACCGGCCCCCTCGTCGCCGGGTTCGTCGCCCTCCTCGCCTTCGTCGTCGCCGGCGGTCCGCCCGGTGCGCGACGCCGACTACGCGGGCCGCACCGACGACGACTCGTCGGCGGTCGCGGTCTCCCTGCGGAACGGGAAGGCGATCGCGTACTTCTGCGACGGGCACGACAAGGAGTCCTGGCTGAAGGGTGACGTCGGCAGGAACGGCGCCCTGAGGCTCACGGGCCGCGACGGCGCCGAGCTGAACGGCACGCTCGACGACGGCAGGCGGATCCGCGGGACCGTCGACCTCGGCGGGCGCCGCTACGGCTTCACGGCCGACCGCGCGGTCAAGCCGTCCGGGCTGTACCGGGCGACCTCGACCGTGCGCGGGGCGAAGATCGACGGCGGCTGGATCGTGCTGCCGGGCGGACAACAGGTCGGCGTCCTCGACCGTGACGGCACCCCCTCGAAGGCTCCGGCGATCGACCCGGAGACCGGTGCCGTGACCGTCGACGGACACAGGATCGTCGCGCGACCCGTCACCCCCTGACCCCCTCTCTCGCAGGGAGCAGCTCATGACCGTGGACCCGAACGCCGCCACCCGGGGCTTTCCCGTTCGGCCGCCCGCCCACGGCCGGCAGAGTCCGGCCCGCTATCTCGTCCCGGCCCTGGTCGCGGGGGCGGTCGCTCTCGGCCTCGGTGTCTACGGCAGGCTGCACGACCCTGCCGGGACGGCTTTCAACCTCGCGGGCTTCAGCAGCACCGGCGCCGTCAAGTCGTGGCTCGCCACGACCGCGTTCTTCTTCGCCGTCGTCCAGTTCGTGTCGGCGCTCATGATGTACGGGAAGCTGCCGGGGCCGGGCTGGGCGTCCACGCTGCACCGGTGGTCCGGGCGGATCGCCTTCCTGGTGGCGGTGCCGGTCGCCGTGCACTGTCTGTACGCGTTGGGCTGTCAGACGTACGGGACACGCGTCCTGCTGCACTCGCTCCTCGGTTGCTTCTTCTTCGGTGCCTTCAGTGCCAAGATGCTGCTGCTCCGCTGGGAGCGCCTGCCCGGCTGGCTGCTGCCGATCGTCGGCGGCCTGGTCTTCGCCGTGCTCACGGCCATCTGGCTGACGTCCGCCCTCTGGTTCTTCCGTACGTTCGGAGTGACGACATGACCCACCGCTCGACGCGGCGCACCGTGATCCTCGCGACGGGGGCGTCCGCGCTGCTCGTGGGATGCAGCAAGTACGGAGACGACGGGGGTTCGGACTCCTCCTCGGACACCACCTCGCCGAAGGCGTCGAACGGGGAGGAGCTCGCCTCGACGAGCGACATCCCGGTCGGCGGCGGCAAGATCTTCAAGGACCGGAAGATCGTGGTGACCCAGCCGACGAAGGGCGACTTCAAGGCCTTCTCGGCGATCTGCACGCACCAGGGCTGCACCGTGAACACCGTCGCCGACGGCACGATCGACTGCCCGTGCCACGGGAGCAGGTTCAGTGTCGAGAACGGCGCGGTGAAGGCGGGTCCCGCCCCGCGTCCGCTGCCCGCGGAGAAGATCGTCGTGGACGGAAATTCGATCCGCACGGCGTGAGAGGCCCCGTACGCTCCGGGCATGCGTCCCGATTCCGGAGCGCCGCGGGTCGTCGCGGCGTCCCCTGCCTCCCCGTTCGCCCTGGTGCGTGAACACACGGTCTACTCCTGTGTGATGGGGTCGCGGGCCTTCGGGCTGGCCACGGACGACAGCGACACGGACGTCCGCGGCGTCTTCCTCGCCCCCACCGCCCTGTTCTGGCGCTTCGAGAAACCGCCGACCCATGTCGAGGGGCCGGCGGAGGAGCAGTTCAGCTGGGAGCTGGAGCGGTTCTGCGCACTCGCGCTGCGGGCCAACCCGAACATCCTGGAGTGCCTGCACTCCCCCCTCGTCACGCGCACGGACGACGTGGGGCGCGAACTCCTCGCCCTCCGGGACGCGTTCCTGTCCCGTCACGCGCACGAGACGTTTGCCCGCTACGCCCTGGGCCAGCGCAGGAAGCTGGAGGCGGACGTCCGCCGGCACGGCGCCCCGCGCTGGAAGCACGCCATGCATCTGCTGCGGCTCCTGATGAGTGCGCGCGATCTGCTGCGCACCGGCGTCCTCACGGTCGACGTGGGCGACCAGCGGGAGCCGCTCCTCGCGGTGCGGCGGGGCGAGCTGTCCTGGGACCGGGTCGAGACCTGGATGTCCCGGCTGGCGGCGGAGGCCGAGGAGGCGGAGTCCCGCAGCCCGCTTCCGCCCGAGCCGGACCACGCACGCGTGGAGGACTTCCTGATCCGGACGCGCCGGGCGTCGGCGCTCCGGGAATCCGGCGCGCCCGACACGCACGACACGCCCTAGGAGACCACCGCGGCCCGTCGGTCGGCGTCGAGGCGGACCCGGACGACGTAGTCGTGCAGGGCGTCGCGCACGGAGGGGGCGTCCGGCAGGGCCGAGGTGTCCTGGGCCTCGTCGAGGACACCGTGCAGCCGCTCGACGTCGGCCTCCACCCGGTCGCGGGGGACGTCGGCCGTGCCGTGCTCGCGCTCGGTCTTCTCGGCGATCAGCTCCGGGAGATAGTCGGGAGAGGCGACCTGTGCCACGAGCGTGGGCAGATCGGCCTGGACCTCGCCGCTGCGCATCAGATGGATGCCGGTGAGCAGCACACGGAACGTGTAGAGCAGCGGCTTGAGTTCGCCGGTCCGCTCGAAGAGCCGCCACTGCGTCGAGGCGAACCCCCGGTAGTGGTGGGCGTGATGGCGGGTGAGGACGCCGGGGGCGAGCGAGACCAGCTCCCGGTGTTCGTCACCGGTGTGCACGACGAGCGGCGACAGCAGCTGCTCCAGCACGTAGCCGTTGCGCCGCAGCATCAGCCGTACGAACTTGCGCAGGTCATGGGTGACCAGGTCCATCTCGACGCCCTCGCGCAGCCACATGCGGGACCGGGTCTCCTCCGGCTCGCGCAGTCCGACGAGGTCGGCCGTGGGCAGCAGATGGACACCGCGCAGGTCGACGTCGGAGTCGCGCGAGGGGAAGCCGTACAGGTGCGCCCCGGAGACGGTGGCGAAGAGCACGGGGTCGGGCTGCTCGGCCACCACGCTCGCGAGGTCGGTGCCGAGGTCCAGGGCGTCTGTCATCCCTCAAGCGTCCCAGAGCGCCCCCAGGGACATCAGGTCGCCCTGGTACTCGATCCGGTCGGCCCACTCCCGGGGCCAGGCACCGGAGCCGTGGTAGGCGCCGGCGAACGCCCCGGTCAGGCACGCGATCGAGTCGGAGTCGCCCGAGGTGCAGGCGGCGCGGCGCAGCGCGGTGACGGGTTCGTCGACGAACAGCAGGAAGCACAGCAGGCCCGTGGCGAGCGCCTCTTCGGCGACCCAGCCCCCGCCGGTGGCCATGCAGGGGTCGGACTCGGGCGAGACGGTGCGCACGGCGTGCCGGAGGTTGTCGAGGACGTCGAGGCACTCGTCCCAGCCGCGGGAGATGTACTGCTCCGGTGTGGCGTCCTCGCCGAAGCTCCACAGGTCGCCGAGCCAGCGCGCGTGATAGCGGTGCCGGTTCTCGTACGCGTACGAGCGCAGCCTGCCGATGAGTCCCATCGGTTCGGTGCCCTGGGCGAGCAGCCAGACCGCGTGGGCGGTGAGGTCCGAGGCGGCGAGCGCGGTGGGGTGGCCGTGGGTGAGCGCGGCCTGGAGCTGTGCGGCCCCCGCGCGCTGTTCGTCACTGAGGCCGCGGACCAGTCCGACGGGCGCGACCCGCATGTTGGCGCCGCAGCCCTTGGAGCCGATCTGGCTGGCCTCCTGCCAGCGGCGCTTCTCGTTCTTGAGGAGGTTGCAGGCGGTGAGGCAGGTCCGGCCGGGGGCGCGGTTGTTCTGCGGTGACTGGTACCAGTCCACGAACTCCTCGCGCACCGGCCGTTCCATCCGCAGCGGGCCGAGCAGCCCGCGGTCCATGGCGGTGCGCAGTCCGCGGGCCAGGGCGAGCGTCATCTGGGTGTCGTCGGTGACGATCGCGGGCCGGGGCAGCGCCATCTGCCGCCAGGGGCCGCACTTGTCGAGGATGGCGGGCACGGAGTTGAACTCGGTGGGGAAACCGAGCGCGTCGCCGAGGGCCAGACCGATCAGGGAGCCGGTGGCGGCGCGTTTCGCGAGGGTGGTGGTGGTCATCAGGGCCGTCCTTCCGAGGTGGGGCGCAGCAGGGGTGGGTGCAGTGCTTTCGCGCCGCCCGCGCGGTACAGGGCGGCGGGCTTGCCGCGGCCGCCCGTGAGGCGCGCGGCGCCGGGGACCTGTTCGACGAAACCCGGCGTCGCGAGGACCTTGCGGCGGAAGTTGGGCCGGTCGAGAGCGGTGCCCCACACGGTCTCGTAGACCTGCTGCAGTTCTCCGAGGGTGAACTCGGGCGGACAGAAGGAGGTGGCGAGACAGGAGTACTCGAACTTGGCGCCCACCCGTTCGTGGGCGTCGGCGAGGATGCGGTCGTGGTCGAAGGCGAGCGGGGCGAGCGCGTTGAACCGCAGCCACTGGGCCTGTGCCGCGTCTCCGCCGCCGTGCGGTTCGGGCGCGTCGGCGACGAGCGCGGCGAACGCGACGGAGACGATCCGCATCCGGGGGTCGCGGTCGGGTTCGCTGTAGGTGCGCAGCTGTTCCAGGTGGAGCCCCGAGATGTCCGTCAGGCCCGTCTCCTCGGCGAGTTCGCGGCGTGCCGCCGCTTCAGCGGACTCGTGGGGCAGCACGAAGCCGCCGGGCAGTGCCCAGTGGCCGGCGTACGGCTCCTGGCCGCGCTCGACGAGCAGCACCTGGAGTGCGCCCGCGCGCACGGTCAGGACGGCCAGGTCGACGGTGACGGCGAACGGCTCGAAGGCGTACTTGTCGTATCCCTCGGGCCTCGTACCGCCCGGTGCGCGGCCGTCCTCCGACGTCACACCCTCATCCCCTTTATGGTCGGCCTGACTATGGTCAGTACGACTATAAAGGGGATGCGTGGACCCCAACAAGGTTCACAGCCAGGGAAGTTGTGGATTCTCGGGGCGCCCGCGGGAGAGGTGACCGCGCCTGGGGCGGGGGCGGCGGAAGGGGTGCGGAACCCGGACCGAGGCCGCGCCGCTCACCCGTCGGCCCCGGCTTTCGGAGACTCGGCCCGACGGGCTCCGGACCGGCGCACGTCGAGCCCCTGCGCCGGTGCGCGCGCCGGTGCGAGAGCCGCCACGAGCGCTCCGACGGCCGCGACGCCGGCGGAGACCCACAGCGCGGGGCCGCAGCCGTCGACGAACCGCTCGGCCGAGCCGTATCCCCCGTACCGGGTGAACACCGCCGCGGCGACGGCGATCCCGAAGACTCCGCCGAGTTCGCGCAGCGCGTTGTTGACGCCGGCGGCGACCCCCGCGTCGGCGGGCGGGACCGACGAGGTCACCGCGTTGGCGACGGTGGGGAAGACCATCGAGATGCCGACGCCCGCGACGATCAGCGGAAGGACCAGCCGCCCGTAGGCCACGCCCGGTTCGACCTGCCACGCCAGCAGACCGAGACCGGCGGCCTGGAGGGCGAGCCCGCCGAGCATGAAGGGCCGGTTGCCGAACCGGTCGGCGAGCGCGCCGGCGAGCGGGGCCACCGCCAGTGGCATGCCGGTCCACACCAGGATGCGGACACCGGCCTGCAACGGCGAGTTCCCGAGCCCCAGTTGGAACAGCTGCGTGATCATGAACAGGGAACCGAGCAGCGACATGAAGGTCAGGAAGGCGACGCCGTTGGCGGTGGAGAAGGCCCGCCTGCGGAAGTACCCGAGGGGCAGCATCGGGTAGCGCGCCCGCGACCGCTCCCAGCCGAGGAAGGCCGCCGTGAAGAACGCTCCCACGGCCAGTGCGCCCAGCACCTCGGCGCTCCCCCAGCCCGCCTGCGGGGCGCGCACCGGCGCCCAGGCGAGTCCGGTCAGTCCGACGGCCGCCAACAGCATTCCCACGATGTCGAGTTGTGGACGCGGCCCGTGGCTCTCGCGCAGTTTCAGCGCGGCCAGGGGCAGCATCACCAACCCGGTGGGCACGTTCAGCCAGAAGATCCACTGCCAGGACAGGCCCTCGGTGACGGCCCCGCCGAGGACGGGTCCCGCCGCCACCCCGAGGCCGGTCACCCCGCCCCACACGCCGATGGCCACGCCCCGCTTCTCGGCCGGGAACGCCTCGCTGATCAGGGTCAGGGTGAGCGGCAGCAGGACGGCCGCGCCGGCGCCCTGGAGCACTCGCGCGCCGATGAGCTGTCCCGGGCCCCCGGACAGCGCCGCGAGCGCCGAGGCCAGGGTGAAGACGGCGAGTCCGGCGACGTACATGCGCCGCCTGCCGAAGCGGTCGCCGAGCGCGGCACCGGTCAGGGTGAGGCAGGCGAACACGAGGTTGTACGCGTTGATCGTCCATTCCAGGTCGGACAGGCTCGCCCCGAAGTCGGCCCGCAGCGAGGGCAGCGCGGTGGCCACGACGACCACGTCCAGGGAGCAGAGCAGCGCCCCCAGTCCGGCGAGCACGACGGTCCACGCACGGCGTGCGGGCACGGGCGTCGGCTGCTGGACGGGGGCGCGGGCGGTGGTGTCGGTCATGACGGTTCCTTCCGTGAGGATCACTCACGGAAGACGGACCGGCGCCGCCCCGGAAAGGAATCGTGGCCGGGGCCGCGTCCCAGGAAGGCGAGGAGCACGTCGCCCGGCCCGGCCCCGGCGGGGACCGCGACCGGATCGGCGAACCGCACCCCGCGGTCGGCGTCCGCCACCACGACCGGCGCGAGGGGCAGCAGGTCCGCCGCGAGCGCGGCCGGTATCGGCCGGGGGCGGCCGCACGCCTGCGTCACGTCCCAGCCGTGCACCGCGATCTCCAGGGCGCCGACCGCCGCCAGCAGCCCCAGGTCGAGGCAGCGGTCGCCCACGGCGGGGGCGGCCGGCGCGGCGGACACGGCGGCCCAGGCCCCGAGGAGTGCCCCGGCCCGCGCCCGGAAGGCGCACACCGGATCGGCGGCGGGCACGGCGGGGCACAGCCCGACCCGGCCCTCGGCGACCCCTTCGTGGAGCGCGTCCAGCGAGTCGTCGAGATGCCGGAGCAGTTCCCCGAGGTCCCACTCCGCGCACGGCGTCGGGCGGCCGAGATCCGCGCGCGGGACGGCGGCGACCCCGCCCAGCGCGTAGGCGAGGGAACGCTCCAGCAGCTCACCGGGGTTCACGCGAGCACCCCGGGCAGCCCGAACCCGGGGAACCTCTCGGGGTCCAGGAACACGGTGAGCCGTGCGACGGCCCCCTCCTCGACGGTGAGCACCTGCACCGAGTGCGCCCGCAGCACCCCGTCGGCACCGGATTCGTACGCGGCCACGGCGGGCTGCCCGTTGGCCCGGACCGGCAGCATGCGGATCCATCCCGGCGCGCGGCCGGAGAGCACCCGTACCCGCAGGAAGCGCAGGACGTCCTTCTTGCCGCTGAACCACTCCAGATGGGGCGGCATCTCCAGCTCGACGCCGTCCCTCAGCAGTCCGAGCAGCGCCTCCATGTCGGCGTTCTCGAAGGCCCGCATGTACCGGTCGAGCAGTTCGCGGTCGTCGGCCCCGTCGGGCTCGACCACCAGGTCCTCCTCCGGTGCGACCTCGTCGAGGCGGGCACGCGCGCGCTGGAGGGTGCTCTTGACCGCCGCGGTCGAGGTGTCGAGCACGGCGGCGACCTCGGACGCCCGCCAGGCCAGCACGTCCCGCAGGATCAGCACGGCCCGCTGCCGCGCGGGCAGGTTCTGCAGCGCGGCGACCAGCGCGAGCCGCAGGGTGCCGCGCGCGGCGACGACCGTCGCCGGGTCGAGGAGCGAGTCGGGCAGCGGCTGGAGCCAGGGGACGTCCGTCGCCGGGGCCCTCAGCGGGCCCTCCGGCGCGTCTCCCGGCCCGCCGAGCCCGGTGGGCAGCGGACGCCGTCCCCGCCCCTCCAGGGCCGTCAGGCAGGTGTTGGTGGCGATCCGGTAGAGCCAGGTGCGCAGGGACGCCCGGCCCTCGTACCCCTCGTAGGAGCGCCAGGCCCGCAGGTACGTCTCCTGGACCAGGTCCTCCGCGTCGTCGGCCGAACCGAGCATGCGGTAGCAGTGCGCGAGCAGCTCCCGCCGGTACGGGTCGGTCAGCCGGACGAACTCGTCACGGTCCGTCGTCGCGGTCATCGCCGCTCCCTTCGTCGCACCCGGCGCACGTCGGCACACCGGTGGTCCGTTCACCGGTACAGACCGGCGGGGCGGCGAAAACGAATCGGCCGGCCCCGGAGAAGTTCCGGAACCGGCCGTCGTACGCGCGAGGCGTGGGGCGGTGAGCCGTGCGCCCGCCCGCCGGAGGCTAGAGGCCGACCTCGGCCATCAGCATGCCGACCTCGGTGTTGGACAGGCGGCGCAGCCAGCCCGACTTCTGGTCGCCCAGCGTGATCGGGCCGAAGGAGACGCGCACCAGCTTGTCGACCGGGAAGCCGGCCTCGGCGAGCATGCGGCGCACGATGTGCTTGCGGCCCTCGTGCAGGGTCACCTCGACGAGGTAGTTCTTGCCGGTCTGCTCGACGACGCGGAAGTGGTCCGCCTTGGCGTACCCGTCCTCCAGCTGGATGCCGTCCTTGAGCCGCTTGCCCAGGTCCCGCGGGATCGGGCCGACGATGTGCGCGAGGTAGACCTTCTTCACGCCGTACTTCGGGTGGGTCAGCCGGTGCGCGAGCTCACCGTGGTTGGTGAGCAGGATGACACCCTCGGTCTCGGTGTCGAGCCGGCCGACGTGGAAGAGCCGCGTCTCACGGTTCGTCACGTAGTCGCCGAGGCACTGACGGCCCTCGTTGTCCTCCATGGTGGAGACGACACCGGCGGGCTTGTTCAGCGAGAAGAACTGGTACGACTGCGTCGCGACCGTGAGGCCGTCGACCTTGATCTCGTCCTTCTCCGGGTCGACGCGCAGACCCTGCTCCAGGACGATCTCGCCGTTGACCTCGACCCTGGCCTGGTCGACCAGCTCCTCGCAGGCACGCCGCGAACCGTAGCCCGCTCGCGCGAGGATCTTCTGGAGACGCTCGCCCTCCTCCTCGGCACCCGGGAAGGTCTTGGGGAGCTTGATGTCGGGCTTGCCCGCGTACCGGTCGCGGTTGCGCTCCTCGGTCCGCGTCTCGTACTCACGGGAGCGCGAGGGCTCCGTGCGGCCGCCGCGCTGCTGACTCTGCTTGGGGCCGCCCTTGGCGCCGCCGCGCGCCGAGGCGCCGCGCCCGGACTTCGGGCCCTCGTGCGTGCCGCCGGGGCCTACGTCGTAGCGACGCTCCTCGGGACGGGGCTTGCTGGGACGCTTCGGCTGGTCGTCGCTCCTCGGCTGGGAGCCGGCTCCGCGCGATCCCGCGCTCCCGCCGGCCCCACGCGAACCGCCGGCCCCACGGGGGCCGCCGCCTCCGCCGGTCCCACGCGGACCGCCGCCGCTTCCGCGCGCACCGCCGTTCCCGCCGGACCCACGCGAGCTGCCGCTCCCGCCGGTTCCCCGCGGGTTGCCGCGCCCGCTGTTCCTGCCGCTGCCACTGCCACTGCTTCGCATCAAAGTTCCGTCGTCGTCGTGTCGTCTGCGTCTGTATCCGGTGCATCCGGATCGAACGACGGGACCCCTTCCAGCGTCTCTGCTTCGATCGCGTCCGCCTCGGGGAGGAAGGGCGCGAGCTCCGGGAGCTCGTCCAGACCGCGCAGGCCCATTCGCTCCAGGAAGTAGTTCGTCGTCGTGTACAGGATCGCACCTGTTTCGGGTTCCGCGCCCGCCTCCTCCACCAGACCCCGCTGGAGAAGGGTGCGCATCACGCCGTCGCAGTTGACTCCGCGGACCGCGGAGACCCTGGATCGGCTGACCGGCTGGCGGTACGCGACGACGGCGAGCGTCTCCAGTGCCGCCTGGGTGAGACGGGCCTGCTGCCCGTCCAGGACGAAGCGCTCGACGGCGGCCGCGTACTCGGGCCGGGTGTAGAAACGCCAG
Source organism: Streptomyces sp. M41(2017) (assembly GCF_002078175.1). Taxonomy (GTDB): domain Bacteria; phylum Actinomycetota; class Actinomycetes; order Streptomycetales; family Streptomycetaceae; genus Streptomyces. The sequence goes on from NZ_MWFK01000002.1 coordinate 2,086,167, forward strand.
CCGCCGGCGATCAGCCGCAGCTCGAATCCGCGCCCCTGGACGGTGTAGTCGTCGGCCAGCGCGCGCAGGGCGTCCGCGATCTGCCGCTTGGGCCGCTCCAGTATTTTCGCGAGGTGCTCCTCGGTCGCCGGTTCGTCGACGACCATCAGGACAGCCTCCAGCGCGGGCCTGAGGTCGAGGTCGGCGACGGTGCGCGGCCCCGCGGGGGTCTCCATGGTGTCCTCGCTCACGCCTTCTCCTCCTCGGCTTCCCCGGGCTTCCCGCCCGCCCGCCTGTTCCCGTCGTCCAGCGGCTCCGGGGGCCGGTCGAACTCGTCCGTCACCCTCGGCCGGTCCTCGCCCTCGCCGCCCGTCCAGCGCACCATCAGGTCCCCGAGGGCCTCTTCCTGGTCCAGGGCGACGGCCTTCTCCCGGTAGAGCTCCAGCAGGGCCAGGAAGCGGGCGACGACGGTGAGGGTGTCGTCGGTGTCCTCGACCAGCGCCCGGAAACTGGCCTCGCCCAGTTCCCTCAGCCGCGCCACCACGATCCCCGCCTGCTCCTGCACGCTGACGAGCGGAGCGTGGATGTGGTCGACGTAGACCTGCGGCCTGGGTCTGGGCTGCATGGCCTTCACGGCGAGCCGTGCGAAGCCCTCCGGCCCGATGCTGATGACCACCTCGGGCAGCAGCGCCGCGTGGTGCGCCTCCAGACCGACGGTACGGGGGTAGCGGCGGCCCTCCTCTTCGAGCCGGGCGTTGAAGATGTCGGCGATCTGCTTGTACGCGCGGTACTGGAGCAGCCGTGCGAACAGCAGGTCCCGTGCCTCCAGGAGGGCCAGGTCGCCCTCGTCCTCGACCTCGGCGGTCGGCAGCAGGCGGGCGGCCTTCAGATCGAGCAGGGTGGCCGCGACGACCAGGAACTCGGTCGTCTGGTCGAGGTCCCAGTCCGTGCCCATCGCCCGGATGTGCGCCATGAACTCGTCGGTCACCTTCGACAGAGCGACCTCGGTGACGTCGAGCTTGTGCTTCGAGATGAGCTGGAGCAGCAGGTCGAAGGGCCCCTCGAAGTTCGAGAGCCGCACCTTGAAGACCCCGTCGTCCACGGGGTCGACGGGCTCGACGGCATCGGCACCGTCGGTGACGGCGATCGGTCCGGAGACGTCGCCGCCCGCTGTCCCGGCCCCGCCGGGAGCGGTGACGGGCGAGCCGGATCCGGCCGCGCCCGCCCGACCCGGTACCGCCGTAGCGTCACCGGGCGCGCGCGCAGGCAGGGCGGACGGGGCGCCGGGCGCGGGCGGGACCGCGGTCCGGGCGGCGACCGCGACGGGGCCGTCGTCGGACTCCGCGGCGGGTCCGGCGGGACGCACGAAGGGCTCGGCCCCGGCTCCGCTCGCACCGGCGGAGCGGTCGGACCCGGCAGACCCCGCGAACCCCGGAAGGGCCTCCGCGGCCTCCGCGGGCCCCTGGAGCGCCTCGGAGAGTCCGGCCGGACTCGCGGGCCCGGCGGACGCGCCGGAGCCCTCTGGGGCCACCTCAGGCGGTTCGGCGGGGTTCCCGTGTCGGACGCCGGGCGCCTGGTGTGCTCCCGGGGCCTCGACGTCCTCGACCTCCTCGGCGGAGGGGCGCACCGGGGCCGGCGGCTGCCCGGGAGGCGGCTCGGCAGGTCCGGCCGACGGGCCGGACGGTTCCGGGGACGGTGGCGGCTGGGCCCCACCGGGCGCCGGTGCCGTGCCCGGCCCTCGCCCCAGCGCACGCCGACGGCCGCCGGAGGCGGCGGTCGGAGGCGGGTCGTTCGAGGTCATAGCCGTCGCAGGCTACCGCTACCGCCCGCGCAGCCGTCGTACGAGGATGCTCGCGTCCCCGCGCGATTCCAGATCGGCGAGGACGACGGCGACCGCCTCGCGGACGATCCGCCCGCGGTCGACGGCGAGCCCGTGCTCACCGCGGAGCACCAGGCGGGCGTGTTCGAGGTCCATCAGTTCCTCGGCGGACACGTACACCGTGATCTTCTCGTCGTGCCGTTCCCGCCCGCTGGGCCGCCGGTTGGCGGCCGCCCGACCGCGTTTGCGGGACGACTGTCCCGCTCCGGCGGGGGCGGCAGAACCTTCCTGCGCCTGCGGGCGCCGCCCCGAACGGTCCGGGGCACCGCCCCGGCTGCGGGACTCCCCCGCGTCGGACGACTCGGCACCGGCGGCGACATGTTCGTCGCCCTCGCCGTCACCGCCCTGGACGGGCACCGCGTGCGGTGCGTCCTCCCCGGCGGCCGCCGCGTCGCTCTCACCGGCCGGAGCCGGCACCCGGGCCTCGCCGTTGGTCCGGCGCGAGGGCGTGGACGACTGGAGCGCCATTCCCCCGGTGGTACGGAACAGTTCGTCGGCCCCCGGCAGACTCACTCGGCGTGACACCGGGCGAGCACCTCCCTGGCGAGCTGGCGATAGGCGGCGGCACCGACGGAGTTGGAGGCGTACGTGGTGATCGGCTCGCCGGCGACGGTGGTCTCCGGGAAGCGGACGGTCCGGCCGATCACGGTGTGGTAGACGTGATCGTCGAAGGCCTCGACGACGCGCGCGAGCACCTCACGGCTGTGCACCGTGCGGGAGTCGTACATCGTCGCGAGGATGCCGTCGAGTTCCAGCTCGGGGTTGAGCCGCTCCTGGACCTTCTCGATGGTCTCCGTGAGCAGCGCGACACCGCGCAGCGCGAAGAACTCGCACTCCAGCGGCACGATCACCTTGTGGGCGGCCGTCAGCGCGTTCACGGTGAGCAGACCGAGCGAGGGCTGACAGTCGATCACGATGTAGTCGTAGTCGGCCATCAGCGGCTTCAGGGCCCGCTGGAGCGTGGACTCGCGCGCGACCTCGCTCACCAACTGCACCTCGGCGGCGGACAGGTCGATGTTGCTGGGCAGCAGGTCCATGTTCGGGACCGCCGTCTTCAGGAGCACCTCGTCGGCCGCCATGCCCCGCTCCATGAGCAGGTTGTAGACGGTGAGGTCGAGCTCCATCGGGTTGACGCCGAGTCCCACGGACAGCGCGCCCTGCGGGTCGAAGTCGACGAGGAGCACGCGGCGGCCGTACTCGGCGAGCGCCGCGCCCAGGTTGATGGTCGACGTGGTCTTGCCCACGCCGCCCTTCTGGTTGCACATCGCGATGATCGTCGCGGGGCCGTGGCTGGTCAGCGGACCCGGGATCGGGAAGTAGGGCAGGGGCCGCCCCGTCGGGCCGATGCGCTCGCGGCGCTGGCGGGCCGCGTCGGGCGCGAGCGTGGCCGCGTACTCCGGATCGGGCTCGTACTCGGCATCGGGGTCGTAGAAGTGCCCCTCGGGCAGTTCGTCGTAGTCGGCGAAGTGGGTGTGGTTCTCGCCACTTCCGTTGCCGGCCATGGCGTTCACGTGATGGCCATCCATGCTCTGGTGTGCTGGCTGGGTCAGCCCTGTTCTACGGGGACTCTGGTGGGCCGCGAAGGTGCGGACAGCGACGGAGCCGACAGCCTCGAGCCCCGTGGGGCTCTGGCCCCGCGCCGGCATTCCTGGTTGACCACCCCCGGGAGTAAATGTCGACTCATTCACAAGTCGTCTTACCTCCTTGGTGACCAGGAAACTTCTAGATAGGTCAGCGTGGCACCATGCCGACGGTTGGCGACTCTATGGCGTGTCACCGCTCCGCAGCAACACAATCCGCCGGACCCGACCCGATGTGTCGGCAACCGAACACCCCTCTGTCAAGGGCGTAAGGCCGTCGCACAGCAGGTTTCACCGGTGTGCGAATCGGTTAAAGAGTTACGTTCGTGGCGAGTTGAACGAGTGTCGCAAAGTGACCCGACACACACCCGGCCGGACCTTGTCGGGCAAGGTCCGGCCGGGTGCGCGGTGTTGACGACCTGTGTTGACGTATCGCCTTTTGTCAGCCCGGAGTCGACCGCGAATGTCGACTCTCGACGCCTGCGCGGGCCCTAGCTGAGCAGGCTCTCCAGGGAGACGTGCTCCAGGCCGTGGGCCTCGGCGACCTCGCGGTAAACGACCTTGCCGTCATGGGTGTTGAGGCCCTTGGCCAGGGCGTTGTCGCGGCGCAGCGCCTCGACCCAGCCGCGGTTGGCGAGCTCGACGATGTACGGGAGCGTCGCGTTCGTCAGCGCGTACGTCGAGGTGTTGGGCACCGCGCCGGGCATGTTGGCCACGCAGTAGAAGACCGAGTTGTGGACCGGGAAGGTCGGCTCGGCGTGCGTGGTGGGACGCGAGTCCTCGAAGCAGCCGCCCTGGTCGATCGCGATGTCGACAAGGACACTTCCCGGCTTCATCCGCGACACGAGCTCGTTGGTGACCAGCTTCGGGGCCTTGGCACCCGGGATGAGCACGGCACCGATCACGAGGTCGGCCTCGAGGCAGGCCTTCTCCAGCTCGAAGGTGTTGGAGACGACGGTCTGGATCTTCGTGCCGAAGATCTTGTCCGCCTCCTTGAGCTTGTTGATGTCGCGGTCGAGCAGGGTCACGTGGAAGCCCATGCCGATGGCGATCTGCGCGGCGTTCCAGCCGGAGACGCCGCCGCCGATGACGACGGCCTTGGCGGCGAGCACGCCCGGGACACCGCCCGGCAGGACGCCGCGGCCGCCGTTGGCGCGCATCAGCTGGTAGGCGCCGACCTGCGGGGCCAGCCGGCCCGCGACCTCGGACATCGGGGCGAGCAGCGGCAGCGCGCGGCTCGGGAGCTCGACGGTCTCGTACGCGATCGCCGTGGTGCCCGACTCCAGCAGGGCGTCCGTGCACTCCTTGGAGGCGGCGAGGTGCAGGTACGTGAAGAGCGTCTGGTCCTTGCGCAGGCGGTGGTACTCCTCCGCGATCGGCTCCTTGACCTTGAGCAGCAGGTCGGCGGCGGCCCAGACCTCGTCGGCGGTGCCGAGGATCTGCGCACCGGCGGAGACGTACTCCTCGTCCGTGATCGAGGAGCCGACACCGGCGTTCTGCTCGACGACGACCTGGTGGCCGTGGCGCACCAGCTCGTGCACGCCGGCGGGGGTGATGGCCACCCGGAACTCGTTGTTCTTGACCTCGCGGGGGATGCCGACCTTCACGTCGATCACGGTCCTTGGCTCAGAGGGTTCGGGGCTATGCACGCCGAGGCGATGCAAGCCAGGCGATGCATGTCATACCCGGCATACGGGAGCACACCGGGAGACACCACGGAAGAACGCGGCGGAGCCAGTCTAATGAAGGGATTCTTTCTGTCTAGCCTTTCAATGCATCAATCTTCAGCGGATGCACTACGGATTTCGCAGGCATTAGCGTCCTGTTCCGGGTCGATTGCGCTCTCCGGGAGCTCTTCTCCCAGCATGCGCTCGGCGGCGGCGCGGTGCAGCCGGGCGGCCGCCGGGTCGCCGAGCCGGTCCAGGGTGTCGGCCAGCCGGAGCTGCAGCGCGGCCTGCAGCCGTACGTCGTCCGCGCGACGCGCCCACTCGACGGCCTCCTGGCAGGTGCGCAACGACTCCTCGGGCCGCCCCGCGTACTCCTGGACACGCGCGGTCTCGCTCAACGCGCGTGCCTGCGCGGCGACATCGCCGTTCTTGCGATGCCCGGCGACGGCGGAGCGCCAGTTGACCAGCGCCTCGCCGTAGCGGCCCGCGTAGGTGTGCGCGGTGGCGAGGCGTCCGTACAGCCGGGCGGCGTCCACCCGCTCACCGCGGGCGAGGCGCTCGGCGAGGGCCCGGCCGTACCAGTCGGCGGCCCGGTCGTAGTCGCCCAGCTCCTGGTGGGCACCGCCTACGGATTCCATCGCGCGGCCGGTCGCGTACGGGTCGTTCGCCTCGCGTCCGGCGTCCAGCGCGGCCCGGTAGCGGGCGAGGGCATCGGTGCTCCGGCCGGTCTGCGCGTCGAGGTCGGCGAGGTTCAACAGGGCCGCGGCCTTCTCGCGGGGCAGCTTCCGGCGCTCGGCGACGTCCAGGACGAGCCGGTGGATGCCGTACAGCTCGGGAGCGGCGGCCTGGGTACCGAAGTGCGCGACCATGGCCCGCACCAGGGCGGCCATCAGACGCCGGGCGAGGGTGTCCAGCTCCCCGTCCGCCACCGCGAGCCGGGCGGAGGCGAGCAGCGCGGGCTTGCGGACGGTCAGCCACTCCTCGGCCGCCCGGGGGCTCGGGAAGCGCAGGGCGCGCGGCATCCCGGCGAGTTTCTCCTGGGCGGGCGAGCTGTCGGTCTCGGTGATGGCGCGGCAGGACACCAGCAGCCGTACGGTCCGCTCCAGCATCCGGGCACGGGCGAGCTGCACCTCGGCGGGACGGTCGTGGGCCTCGACGAGTCCCTGGAGGAGCGGCTGGAGGCAGCCGGGGACCTCGTACTGGGGCAGCGGGCCGGGGACGTGGAGGAGGCCGAGCGCGGCGAAGTCGTCGAGCGTGGTGCGCGCGGCCTGGACCGAGCAGCCCGCGAGCGCGGAGGCCGTGTGCGGGTCCACCAGGCCCGCGGGCGCGAGGGAGAGCAGGCGCAGTATCCGCGCGGCCGTGCTCGGCAGCGAGGTGTAGGCGAGCCGGAAGACGCGGGCCAGCGCGGTGCCGTCCTCGCCCTCGGAACGCAGGTGCTTGGAGAGGTCGGCGACGGCGGACGCCGGGCGTGCGGCGAGCCAGCCGCCGGCGAGCACCAGGGCGGCCGGCTGACCGGCGCAGAGCTCGACCAGTCCCTCGGCGGCGAGCGGGTCCACGGTGATGCGCACCGAGCCGGTGAAGTGGCCGAGGAGTTCGAGGGCGGACTTGGTGTCCAGACCGCCGAGGGTGCAGGGGCGGACGTCCGCGATCCCGGTCAGCGGTCCCTCGGACACGGCGACGACCAGGCAGTCCGGGGAGTCGGGCAGCACCGCGTCGACCTGTTCGGCGTCGGCCGCGTCGTCGAGCACGAGGACCGCCCGGCGGACGGCGAGGGCCTCGCGCAGCCGTTCGCCGAGATCGTCCGCGCCGGCTCCGGGAGGCGTCGGCAGTCCGAGCGCGGTCAGCAGCTCACGGGCGGTGGACTCGGTGGGCACGGGGGTGCCGTCGGGTTCGGTGAGCCGGGCTCGCAGTATGCCGTCGGGGTAACTCTCGGCGACCTGCCCGGCGAGTTCGGCGGCGAGCGCGGTGCGGCCCGATCCGGGTTTGCCGGCGATCAGGAGAACCCGCGCGCGGGGTGCCTTGCGGCCGGACAACGTGTCCAGCCCCGCGCGTTCGATGTCGGCCCGGAGTTCCTTCAACTCTCTGGTACGGCCCAGGAACTGACTCTCCGTAGGAGCGGACCCGGCAGCCGGTCGCCGCCCCTTGGCCGACACCTTCGTGCCGCCGTCGTCCACTGCCTGATCCGCCACGGGCCACACTCCCGTTCCACTGCGCGCGCAAGCCCGCCGGGACTCCGGTTCGGGCGTTTCCAGAGCCTAGTTCACGCTCTGCGACGATCCGGGAGGAGCGCGGCGGGGACGTCCCCCGATCGGATCAGGCGATCGTAGGACCGGCGCCTCCGGACGGGTGGGTGTTCCGCGTCCGGAGGGGTGGCGGGAGGAACCGGTGTCAGGCCTCGAAGGGGCGCGCCGGCCAGGGCGCCTCCGCGGGACGCAGTGCGTCCAGCCCGTCGCCCTGCCGCGCCGCGACGAGCGAGAGGACGCCCACGACCAGGCAGTTGTTGTGCAGCTCGCCGGCGAGGACACCGCGGACGAGGTCGTCGAGGGGAACGCGGGCCAGCTCCATGTCGGCCTCCTCGTCCTCGACGTCGAACCGCTCGCCCTCCGCCTCGGAGAGGTCACGGGCGAGGAAGATGCGCACGGCCTCGTCGCAGCCGCCGGGCGTGGTGTACACGTCGGTCAGCACACGCCAGTTCTCCGCCTTGACGTGCGCCTCCTCGTACAGCTCGCGCTGGGCGGCGTGCAGCGGGTTCTCACCGGGGATGTCGAGCAGGCCCGCCGGGATCTCCCACAGCTTCTGCCGCACGGGGTGGCGGTACTGGCGCAGCACCAGCACCCGGCCCTCGTCGTCGAGGGCGAGCACGGCCACGGAGCCCGGGTGGACCTGGTAGTCGCGGCGGACGACGGACCCGTCGGGCATGACCACGTCGTCGGTGCGTACCGAGGTCTTGTTGCCCTTGAAGGGGGTCTCGGTCGCCCGGACCTCCCACTCCTCGGGGGTGTCCTTGATCGTCATGGTCTGTCCTCCCACACGTGCCCAAAGAAGCCGGTCCGTCGACGGAGCCGGGGCGCGCGACCTGCGGTTTCACCCGCGGGTCGGCACCCCGGCCACCGTACAACCCTTGTGTTACCTGCCCGTCTTGCGCTCCACCGCGGCCTTGACCAGGCCCGCGAAGAGCGGGTGCGGCCGGGTCGGGCGGGAGCGCAGCTCGGGGTGCGCCTGGGTCGCGACGAGGTACGGGTGGACGTCGCGCGGGTACTCGACGTACTCGACGAGCTTGCCGTCGGGGGAAAGACCGGAGAACTGCAGACCGGCCTTCTTCTCCAGCTCGGCGCGGTAGGCGTTGTTCACCTCGTAGCGGTGACGGTGGCGCTCCTCGACGTACTCCTTGCCGTCGTACACCTCGCGCACGATCGAGCCCTCGGCGAGCTTGGCCGGATACATGCCCAGCCGCATGGTGCCGCCCATGTCGCCCTCGCCGGCGACGATGTCGAGCTGCTCGGCCATCGTGGAGATGACCGGGTGGCCGGTGGCGGAGTCGAACTCGGTGGAGTTGGCGTCCGGGATGTCGGCCAGGTTCCGCGCGGCCTCGATCACGATGCACTGCAGGCCGAGGCAGAGGCCGAGCAGCGGGATCCCGTTCTCGCGGGCGTACTGGATGGCGCCGACCTTGCCGGACACGCCGCGGTCGCCGAAGCCGCCGGGGATGCAGATCGCGTCGACGTCCCCGAGCTGGGCCGCGGCACCCGCGGGGGTCTTGCAGTCGTCGGAGGTGACCCACTTGATCTTGACGCGGGCCTTGTTCGCGAACCCGCCGGCGCGCAGCGCCTCGGTGACCGAGAGGTAGGCGTCGGGCAGGTCGATGTACTTGCCGACGAGCGCCATGGTGATCTCGTGGACGGGGTTGTGGACGCGGTCGAGCAGGTCGTCCCAGGTCGTCCAGTCCACGTCGCGGAACGGCAGGTCCAGCTTGCGGACGACGTAGGCGTCCAGGCCCTCGGTGTGCAGGACCTTCGGGATGTCGTAGATCGACTTGGCGTCGATCGCCGCGACCACGGCGGCCTCGTCCACGTCGCACATCAGCGAGATCTTGCGCTTGATGGCGGTGGGCACCTCGCGGTCGGCGCGCAGGACGATCGCGTCCGGCTGGATACCGATGTTGCGGAGCGCCGCCACCGAGTGCTGGGTGGGCTTCGTCTTCAGCTCGCCGGACGGGCCGATGTACGGGAGGAGCGAGATGTGCACGACGAACACGTTGTCGCGGCCGACCTCGTGGCGGACCTGGCGGACCGTCTCCAGGAAGGGCAGGGACTCGATGTCGCCGACCGTGCCGCCGACCTCGGTGATGACGACGTCGACGTCGTCCGTGGCCATACGGCGGATGCGGTGCTTGATCTCGTTGGTGATGTGCGGGATGACCTGCACCGTGTCGCCCAGGTACTCGCCGCGCCGCTCCTTGGCGATGACGGTGGAGTACACCTGACCGGTGGTGACGTTGGCCGAGCCGTCGAGGTCGACGTCGAGGAAGCGCTCGTAGTGACCGATGTCCAGGTCCGTCTCGGCGCCGTCGTTCGTGACGAACACCTCACCGTGCTGGAACGGGTTCATCGTGCCCGGGTCGACGTTCAGGTACGGGTCGAGCTTCTGCATCGTGACCCGCAGACCCCGCGCCTTGAGCAGCGCGCCCAGGCTGGAGGCCGTCAGTCCCTTGCCGAGGGAGGAGGCGACACCCCCGGTGACGAAGATGTGCTTGGTCGTCGTGGCAGTGCTGTTTCGGAAAGCAGCGGGCGGCATGGCCAAGAGGGGGCTCCCGTGGTCGCGGTCTGGGGTGCGTACCGGCGTGGGGTCCGGAGATTTCCGGAGGCGCCGTCGCTGCGGTTCGGGGGTTTCTTGCCCACCGGTCCACGGGCTACCAGGGTATCAGCGACCGAACGAGGCTGCTTCCGGCCACGCTCCGCGCACACCTCGGCACACACCCCGCACACCGCTCACTCGATCGGCCCAGCCGGGTTGCCGGGAGCGGCACGCGGATCTTCCACGTGCGTCGTATCCTGCTCGGACACTCGCTGCCGAGTCCCGCCGGTACACGGCATCATCCCGTCCGTATCCGGAACAAAAAGGGCTTGTCAGTTCGTTTCGAGACGACAATCGGATCGCCCCTCACACTGAAACGGACGCTCCGCAGCGACGTACGAACTACGTCCCCCCACCCCCGATCCTCAGCAGTACCGAAGTTCCGCATTGCCTACTTTTCCGCACTACCTACGTTCCCTTGACCGCAAGAGCGACCGCCCCGCGCAGGGGCGCCGTGGCCGTTCGACTGGAGATGCACGTGGCCGGGCGCATCGAGGACTACGCACTCATCGGAGACATGCAGACAGCCGCGCTGGTCTGCCGGGACGGCACAGTCGACTGGCTGTGCCTGCCCCGCTTCGACTCCCATGCCGTCTTCGCAGGACTGCTCGGCACGGAGGAACACGGATTCTGGCGGCTCGGACCCGCCCACGCGGCCGACACCGAACCCCCCACGGCGGCGCGTCGCAGGTACCGCGGCGACTCGCTCATTCTCGAGTCCGAGTGGGACACCCCGCGGGGCACGGTCCGGGTGACCGATTTCATGCCCCCACGTGACGGCGCCCCGCAGCTCATCCGGATCGTCGAGGGCGTCACCGGCCGGGTGCCGATGCGCTCCGCGCTGCGGATGCGTTTCTCGTACGGCCGCGTGGTGCCCTGGGTGCACAAGCACGAGGGCCGCACGGTCGCCGTCGCCGGACCGGACTCGGTCTGGTTCGACACGGACTGCGAGACGTACGGCAAGGACCTGACCACGTACGCCGACTTCACGGTGGCGCCGGGTGACCGGATCGCCTTCACGATCTCGTGGGAGCCCTCGCACAAGGTGCCGCCCGCGCTGCCCGAGCCGGAGCAGTCCCTCGAGGCGACCGAGGACTTCTGGCGCGACTGGGTCGACCAATGTACGTACCACGGCCCCTACCGCGAGGCCGTGGTGCGTTCCCTGATCACGCTGAAGGCGCTGACCTACGCGCCCACGGGCGGCATCGTCGCCGCGCCGACCACCTCCCTCCCGGAGGAGATCGGCGGCGTCCGCAACTGGGACTACCGCTACACCTGGCTGCGCGACGCGGCCATCACCCTCTCCTCGCTGCTGCGCACCGGCTACCGCGAGGAGGCCCGCGCCTGGCGCGAGTGGCTGCTGCGCGCGGTCGCCGGCGACCCGGAGAACCTGCAGATCATGTACGGCATCGCGGGTGAACGGGAGTTGGGCGAGGCCGAGCTCGACTGGCTTCCCGGGTACGAGGGTTCGGCTCCGGTCCGCGTCGGGAACGGCGCGGCGCACCAGCTCCAGCTCGACGTCTACGGCGAGGTCACCGAGGCCCTGCACCTGGCCCACATGACGGGCCTGTCCCGCAACGACTACGCCTCGCTGCTCCAGTTGAAGCTGATCCGCTACCTGGAGGACCACTGGGACCAGCCGGACGAGGGGATCTGGGAGGTCCGCGGTCCGCGCCGGCACTTCGTGCACTCCAAGGTGATGGCCTGGGTCGCCGTGGACCGCACGATCAAGCTCATCGAGTCCGGTGACGCGGACGGCCCCCTGGAGCAGTGGCGCGAGCTGCGCGACGACATCCACCGGGACGTCTGCGAGAAGGGCTACGACAAGGAGCGGAACACGTTCACGCAGTCGTACGGCTCCAAGGAGCTGGACGCCTCGCTGCTGCTGATCCCGCAGATGGGCTTCCTGCCGCCGGACGACAAGCGTGTGATCGGCACCATCGAGGCGATCCAGCGCGAGCTGTCCACCGAGGACGGCTTCATCCTGCGCTACCCGACGACGGGCGAGCACGCGGGCGTGGACGGTCTGGAGGGCGACGAGGGCGCGTTCCTCGCCTGCTCGTTCTGGATGGCCGACGACCTCGCGATGATCGGGCGCGTCGACGAGGCCCGCAAGCTCTTCGAGCGCCTGCTCGCCCTGCGCAACGACCTCGGCCTGCTCGCCGAGGAGTGGGACCCGCGCCTGCAGCGCCAGGTCGGCAACTTCCCGCAGGCCTTCAGCCACGTCCCGCTGATCGACACGGCCCTGCGGCTCACCGCGAGCGGGGCGTACGGCGGCTGATCCCAGCCCGGATCGGGCGCACCCGGGCACCCGCCCCACCGCGCCCGATCCACCGGGACCGGGTGGTGGCCCGCTCCCCGCGCGGACCACCGTGCGACGGTGGAGATGCCCCGGCGCCCCGTCCGCGGGTAGCGTCCGCAGCATGGACAGCCGTTACGACACCCAGGGCGCCGGAATCACCGTGCAGCGGGCCCTCGAGCTGCCCGGCCTGCGGAGCGGGCTGCCGGAGATCCTCGCGGGGGCCGACCGGCTGCAGCGCACCGTGCGCTGGGTGCACGCCGGTGAGGTGCCGAACATCGCCTCGCTCCTCAAGGGCGGCGAACTGCTGCTGACCACGGGATACGGGCTCGGCACCCGCCCCGCCGAGCAGCGTGCGTTCGTCCGCACCCTCGCCGAGCGCGGTATCGCCGCGCTCGTGGTGGAACTCGGCCCCCGCTTCACCCGGCTGCCCGCCGCCCTCGTGGAGACGGCGCGCTCGGCCGGTCTGCCGCTGGTCCAGCTGCACCGCGAGGTGCCCTTCGTGACGGTCACGGAGGAGGTCCACACCGAGATCGTCAACGGCCACTACACCCTGCTGCAGCAGGCCGAGGAGGTGCACCGGCGCTGCACCGAGGCTCTCCTCGGCGGCGGCGGGGTACCCCAAGTGCTGCGCATTCTCGCCGACTTCAGCGGCAACCCGGTCTTCCTGGAGACCGCCGACGGGCAGCTGCTCTACTCGGCCGGGGCCGGAGCCGCGGGCGCCGACCCGCTCCAGGTCTGGGAGGGGATGCGCGGCCAGCACAAGGAGGAGCCGCCGGCGGGGACGACCCTGGTGGACGTGCCCGGAGGCGGACCGGGCACCGGTTCCGTGCGGGCACGTCTGGTCGTGCTGCCGGTCAGTGCCCCCGTCGCCCCGGTGCACCGGCTCGCCGCCGAACGGGCCGCCGGCATCCTGGCCGTCGTGCTCATGCAGGCCCGCCAGGAGGAGGAGCTGGCCGCGCGCGGACGCGGTGACTTCCTCACGGATCTCGCCGAGGGCCGTATCGAGGCGGAGGACGCTCCGGCACAGGCCCGCGTGCTCGGCTTCAAGCCCGGCACCAGCCCACTCCTGCCGGTCGTGATGCGGCTGGCCGACGGCCTCGCGCCGGGCGGCGGATGGGCGGTCCTCGCGCGCGCGGTCGCCGAGGAGCTGGCCTCGGTCGGCGTCCCGGTCCTGCTGGGCGTCCGTCCCGTGGAGGGCCGTGTTCCGCTGCTCCTCGGCCTGCGCGCGGAGTCGGAACGCGCGACCGTCGCCGACCGGGTCGCGGCGGCACTGCGTGCGGGTGTGGAGCGGGCGGGCATGCAGCGGCCCGGGGCACAGCCGCCGGTCGTGGTCGTCGGGGTGGCGGGCGGCTGGGCGGCCGCGTCGGCGGGCCTGCGGCACGCGGCGGAGACGGCGACGGCCGCGCAGGGCCTGTCCGACCGTCCTTGGTACGACGCCCGCCGGCTGGACATCGACCTGCTGCTGTGGCGGCTACGTGAGCATCCCGACCTGGCCGCGTTCGTGGACCGGGCGATCGGCCCGCTGCGCGATCACGACCAGCGCTCCAAGCCGCCGTTGCTGCCGACCCTGGAGACCTATCTGGCGCACGCGGGCCGCAAGGCGGAGACCGCCCGTGAACTGCACCTCAACCGGCAGACCCTCTACAACCGGCTGGCCCGGATAGGGGAGTTGCTGGGCACCGACCTCGACGACCCGCAGACGGTCCTGGCGTTGAGCCTGGCGCTGCGGGCCCGCAGGCACGTGCCGTAGCGGACACCGCGTGGATCGCCCCGGGTCACGGACCGCCGCCCGGAGCGGGCCACGGATCCGCCCGGATCAGTTCGACAGCCTGGGTTGCGTCAACTCGTCGTACACGCTGAGCACTTGGGCCACCGTCTCGTCCTCGGTCGGCCAGCTCGCGGCCTGCCGGGTGCCGCGCTCACGCAGCTCCTCCTGGCGTGCCGGATCCGCCAGCAGTCGTACGACCGTCTCGCCGAGCGCCCTGGCGTCGCCGTACGGGACGAGTTCGGCGGCGTCGCCGACGAGTTCGGGGATGCCGCCGACCGCGGTCGCGACGAGCGGCACCCGTGCGTGCAGTGCCTCCTGCGCGAGGACCGACCGTGATTCCCAACTGCTCGGCAGGAGCGCGAGGTCGGCGGCCGCGAGCAGCTCCGTGATGTCGTCGCGCCGCCCGATGAGCCGGACCGGCAGTTCCTCGTGCTCGATACGGCGCTGGAGGACCGCGCGGAGCGGCCCCTCCCCCGCGATGACGAGCAGCGGTACGGGATCGAGCCGGCACCAGACGTGCGCCGCGTCCAGCAGGGTCTCGTAGCCGCGCTGCCGGTCGAGCGAACCGACCGCCATGAGCAACGGACGCTCGGTCGAACCGAGTTCGGCGCGCGCCTTGTGCCGGCAGCGGTCCGGGTCCGCGGGCTCGACGGGCGGGCGCGGCGCGGGCAGCGCGACCGCGGCGAGCCGCGCGTCGCGCGCTCCCCTGCGGCGGGCCCGGTCCACCAGATCGGAGGAGGTGCCGAGGACCACGGACGCGGCGCGGGCGACCCGTCGTTCGAGGAGGCGCAGGAGATGGGCCCGCGCTCCCTCGGCGTCGGCGCGCGTGTGCCAGGTGACGACGAGCGGCACGCGCCGCCCGCTGAGCGCGAGGGCCGCTCGCAGCGCGGCGTGCAGCCCGTGCGCGTGCACGAGATCGGCCTCGGCGCAGGCCGTCCGCAGCGCGGACACGGAGGAGGGATCACTGCTGCGGGGGACGGGGACGTGATGCGCGCCCACTCCGGAGAACCCGTACGCACGGTCGGCCTCGGCGGGGGCGCACACGGTGACCCGTACGCCCCGCGCGACGAGTCCCGAGGCCAGCGACCGCACGTGCGCGCTGCTGCCCGCGCTGCCGCCGCCGAGCACCTGCACGGTGCGCAGCGGCGACTGGCCGTGCGGTGAGTGGCTGCTCACGTGGCTCACGTGGCCGGGGCTCCTGGTTCGGCGTCGGACCGTCACGAAGAAACGTACAGAAGGATCGCGCGGAGGGGATGGACCGCACGTCGTGCACGGCGTATCTACGCCAAGGATGCCAGGCCGTACGGGTGTTCCGGCACAGCCGTCGCGACGAGGGCACGTCAGAGACGGCAACTCGACGACGACGGTCACCCGGACGAGTGAGAAATGCCCCGGTCCGGCACCCTTCGACGCCACGCCGACCACATCCATCCCAAGACGCCCTTCCGCCCCGGCGCCCACCTGGTTCACACGACCACCACGGGTCGCATCCGTCACCCCGCACGCCCCTCCACCGGGCCGCGCCCCACGCACAACGACCGTCTTACGGACGACCGGTCGGCGCAGACCGGGCCGGGGCACCGAGCCTTTGCGCCGTAGCGGCTCACTCGGGCCGCGTGAGTTCGTCACGGCACTGCGGGGGGGGCTCACACGGTGTCGCCCGCGGGTCCGCACTCCTCCGTCCCGAACTGCCCCGCCGCCTCCGGTGTCCCCCACCGCGCCGCCGCGGTGACCCGGTGTCCGCAGGCCGCCGCCGCCACCAGCGCCGCCGCGTGCGCGGCCAGGCCGACCCGCCCGGTACCGAGGACGACGGCGGTACCGAGCGCGGCACCCAGGGCGTGCGCGCCCGCGTCGCCGATCATGGCGCGACCCGCGAGGTCGTCGCCGAGGACCGCTGCGACGGTGCCGAGTGTCCCCGCCGACACCTGCCCCGCCCGGCCGCCGCGCAGCACCCCGGGCACGCCGAGGGCGACGACGGCTCCCACGGCGCGGCCCGGCCGTACGTCGACCACGTTGACGAAATGCGCGGCGCCGGCGATCACAACACCGGCGAGCAGCTTGTCCAGGGGCCGTTCCTTGAGCAGGGACCCGGTCAGCAGCCCCGCCGCCGTGATCCCGAACAGTTTGACGGTCCCGCTGGTCACCTCCCCGTCGCGCAGGGCGCCCAGGTGGGCCCTGAGGCCGCGCCGCGGGTCACCGGCCCCGGCGAGGTCGTCGTACACGCCGCACGCACCGGCGACGGCCACGGCCACCGCCGCGACGGGCCGGACCCTGGCTGCGGCGAAGGTCGCGCCCACGGCGGTCGCGGGGCCCGCGAGGAGATCGACGGTCCTCCCCGCGTAGTTGGCACGGGCCCAACGGCCAGGTCCACCGGGCGGCCTGCGCCGCAGGGCGACGAGGCACGCGCGCGTGACCGCAGCGGCGGCCACGCATCCGACGGCCCGTTGCTGCCCACCCAGCACCATGCGGACCACCCTAGAAGGCCGCGGGGGTCTCGCGGGAGCCGGGACCACGACGACGACCGCCCCGCGCCACCCGTGCACGGGCTGCCTGGCCTCGGAAGCCGGCCGGACGGCCACGGGGCGTGCTCCGCCCCTCCCCCCGGAAGCGGCGAAGCGGCCGGACGGCCGCCCCGGCCTTGGACGAGGTCCGTCGTCGGCGAGCCCTCGGCGGTGGCATCGGATCCGCCGGCCGGCAACCGCGCGGTGGCCGCCTCAGCCGTCCGCGCGGGCCGTTGCGAGGAGTTCCTCTGCGTGGGCCCGGGCCGTCTCCGAGTCCTCCTGGCCGGCGAGCATCCGGGACAGTTCGCGGATGCGCTCCTCGCCCTCCAGGACCTTCACGCCGGAGCGGGTCACCGACCCGTCGTTGGTCTTCTCGACCAGCAGCTGGCGGTCGGCGAACGCGGCGACCTGCGGCAGGTGCGTCACGACGACGACCTGCGCGGTCTTCGCGAGCCGGGCGAGGCGGCGCCCGATCTCGACGGCGGCCTTGCCGCCGACACCCGCGTCGACCTCGTCGAACAGGTAGGTCGGCACCGGGTCGGTGCCCGCGAACACGACCTCCACCGCGAGCATCACGCGCGAGAGTTCACCGCCCGACGCCCCCTTGGCGATGGGCCGCGGCGGCGCACCGGGGTGCGGGGCGAGCAGCAGCTCCACCTCGTCGACGCCCGCCGGGCCGTAGGCCACCGTACGGCCGCCGACCTCGACGCCCTCCGGGTCGTCGGCCTGCCGGATCTCGAAGGAGACGCGCGCGTGGGGCATGGCGAGCGAGGCCAGTTCGGCGGTGACGGCGGCGGCGAAGCGTTCGGCGGCCTCCGCCCGGGCGTCGGTCAACGCCTGGGCGAGTCCGCCCAGTTCGGCACGGAGCGCGTCCCGCTCGGCGGTCAGTTCGCCGAGCCGGTCGTCGTCGCCGTCCAGTTCGTTGAGCCGGGTGACGCCCTGTTCGGCCCAGGCGAGGACGGCGTCGATGTCCGTGCCGTACTTGCGGGTCAGCTGGGTGAGTGCGGCGCGGCGCTCCTCGACCGCCGCGAGCCGCAGCGGGTCGGCGTCGAGGTCGTCGGCGTACCCGGCGAGTTCTCCCGCCACGTCGCCGAGCAGGATGGCGATCTCGCCGATCCGGCCGGACAGGGTGGCGAGGGCCGAGTCGTGCGAGCGCACGGCCTCCAGCGCACGGTGGGCGCCCGCGACGAGGGTGGCCGCGTCGATGCCTTCCGGGTCCTCGGGATTGCCCGCGAGCGCGGCGTGGGCGACCGTGGCGGCCGAGGCGAGGGCCTCCGCGTGGCCGAGCCGCTCCGCCTCCGCCGCCAGTTCGGTGTCCTCACCGGCGCGCGGCTCCACGGCCGCGACCTCCTCGAGCCCGAAACGCAGCAGGTCGGCTTCCTGGGCGCGTTCCCGCGCGCGGGTGGTGATCTCGTCCAGTTCGGCCGAGATCGCCCGCAGCCGGCGGTAGGCGCCCGCGTACTTGGCGAGGGGCACGGCGACCGCGTCGCCGGCGTACCGGTCCAGGGCCTGCCGCTGCCGGGACAGCTTGAGCAGACCCTGCTGGTCGGTCTGCCCGTGCACCGCGACGAGTTCGTCGGCGAGCTCGGCGAGCACGCCCACCGGCACCGAGCGTCCACCCAGGTGGGCCCGTGAGCGCCCCTCCGCCGAAACGGTACGGCTGAACAGCAGCGCGCCGTCGTCCAGCTCGGCACCCGCCTCCTCCGCCCGTACGACGGCCGTCCCGCCCGGGGGAACGGTGATCCGCCCCTCCACGACGGCGCTCTTGGCACCGATCCGTACGAGGGCCGGGTCCGCGCGCCCGCCCAGCAGCAGCCCGAGGCTGGTGACCACCATCGTCTTGCCCGCGCCGGTCTCACCGGTCACGGCGGTGAAGCCGGGCGACAGCTCGACCACCGCGTCGTCGATGACTCCGAGCGACCGTATCCGCATCTCCTCCAACACGGACACGACCTTACGAGGTCAGGGGCGGGGTGTGCGACGGGCCCCGCCCCGCGGGTGCGAAGGCGCAGGTGACAAGGCCGCACAAAGAGGCCGTTGTCACCCGCGTGAGTGGGGCTCCGCACCTGCGGAGCCCCGGTCGTCCTCGTACCGCTAGTGGGGTGCCCCGCGCCAGCCGGCGACCGGCAGGGCGAACTTGGCGACCAGCCGGTCGGTGAAGGAGGCGTGGTGCAGCCGCGCCAGGCGTACGGGCACGGCCCCGCGCCGCACCTCGACGCGCGCGCCGGGGGGCAGCTCCACCGTGCGCCGCCCGTCGCACCACAGCACGCCGGGCGGGATGTGCGGCAGCACCTCCACGGCGAGCACCGAGTCCGGCGAGGTGACCAGCGGCTTGGCGAACAGGGCGTGCGCGCTGATCGGCACCATCAGCAGTGCCTCGACCTCCGGCCAGACGACCGGCCCGCCCGCGGAGAAGGCGTACGCCGTCGAGCCGGTCGGGGTCGCGCACACGATCCCGTCGCAGCCGAACCCGGTGACGGGCCGCCCGTCGATCTCCAGCACCACCTCGAGGAGCTTCTCGGCGGACACCTTCTGCACGGCCGCCTCGTTCAGGGCCCAGTCGGTGTGCACGATGTCGCCGTTCTGGTGGACGACGACGTCGACGGTCATGCGTTCCTCGACCTCGTACGCCTTGGTCACCACCCGGTCGACGACCTTGTCCAGGTCGTCGCGCTCGGCCTCGGCGAGGAAGCCGACCCGTCCGAGGTTGACGCCGAGCATCGGGACCCCGGAGGCCCGGGCGAACTCGGCGCCGCGCAGCAGTGTGCCGTCACCGCCGAGGACGATGAGCAGCTCGCAGCCGTCGAGGCACTGCGGGGTGGCCTCCTTGACGAGTTCCACCTGGTCGGGCAGCGGCAGGTCCGCCGCCTCGGCCTCCAGGACCCGCACGCCGATCCCGGAGCGCAGCAGGCCCTCGACGACCAGTTCGGCGCTGCGGATGGCTGCCGGACGCCCGGTGTGGGCCAGCAGGAAAACAGTACGAGCTCGGGTCTGTGTCAACGCGGCCCCTCCGCCACTGCACGGTCAACGTCGGCCGGGTCGAGGTCGGGTGCCCCGGCCCGCAGCCACAGAAAGTACTCGACGTTGCCCGAGGGTCCGGGCAACGGGCTTGCGGTCACACCCTGTACTCCGAGCCCCAGCTCGCGGGCGCGGCCCGCCACCGCGCGCACGGCCTCGGCGCGCAGCTCCGGGCTGCGCACGACTCCGCCGCTGCCCAGCCGGTCCTTCCCCACCTCGAACTGCGGCTTGACCATCATCACCAGATCGGCATCCGGCGCCGCGCACCGCACGAGGGCGGGCAGCACCAGTCCGAGCGGGATGAAGGACAGATCCCCGACAACAAGGTCCACGGGCTCCCCATCGATCGCCTCCAACGTCAACTCGCGTACGTTCGTACGGTCCTTGACGGTGACGCGTTCATCGCTCTGCAGCGACCAGGCGAGTTGTCCGTAACCGACGTCGACGGCGAGGACGTGGGCGACGCCCGCGCGCAGCAGCACGTCGGTGAAGCCTCCGGTGGAGGCGCCGGCGTCGAGCGCCCGCCGTCCCTCGACCTTCAGGCCCAGGGGCACGAAGGCGGCGAGGGCGCCGGCGAGCTTGTGCCCGCCGCGCGAGACGTAGTCGGGATCGTTGTCGTCCTTCGTGACGACGATCGCGGCCGCGGTCTCCACCTGGGTGGCGGGCTTGGTCGCGAGGGTCTTGCCCACGCTGACCCGCCCCGCGGCGATCAGCTGGCCCGCGTGCTCGCGCGAGCGGGCGAGCTTCCGGCGGACCAGCTCGGCGTCGAGGCGTCGGCGCGCCACTCCTGCCACGTTCGGTTCAGCTCCTCGGGTACGTCGATGGGGGCGCCGGAGGTCCCGGGCGGGCGTCGAGCGCGGTGAGCACGTCGCGCAGCCCCCGGTGTACATCCTCGTACACCTCGACGTGCCCGTCCGTCGCGAGGTGGTCGGCGTCCGCGAGCCGGTCGAGCCGGGCGTCGACGTCCGCGTCGCCGGAGGGCACGCGCGGGACGTTCAGCGGGGCCGGTGCTGCGGGGTCGTACGCCGGTTCCGGCGGTGCCGGTGCGGGCGCGCCGGGCTCCGCGGGCGTCGCGGCCTGCGGGACCTCGCCCTCGGGAACTGAGTCGCTCATGCCCCGACGCTACCGCGAAGCGCTGCGGTACCGTCGATCACGATGGCCACGATTGAGGAGTGCCGCGCCGCACTCGACAAGCTTTCGGACACCATGGCGAGCGCGGAAGGGGACGTCCGCAGCGCGGCGGCCCTGGACCGGTCGCTGAGCTGCCGTGTCACCGACCTGGACGTCACCTTCGTGGGCCGCCTCAAGGACGGCCGGATCGAGGTGCTCGACACGCTCCAGGGTCCGCCCCCGGACAAGGCACAGATCCGTCTGGCCATGGCCGGCGACGATCTGGTGGCGATGGTGGACGGCCGGCTGAACTTCGCGAAGGCCTGGGGTTCGGGCCGGGTGAAGCTGGAGGCGGGCCTGCGGGACCTGTTCCGGCTCAGGACCCTCCTGTAGCCGCCGAAGCCCCGACGGCCGCCACGCGGGCCCTGCGGGCCGCGGGCACCACCAGCGGCGTCCCGGTCTCCGGGTCGTCGATGACCTGGCAGCGCAGGCCGAAGACCTCCTCGACCAGACCGGCCGTGACGATGTCGTTCGGCGCGCCCTCGGCGATGACCTCACCGTCGCGCAGCGCTATCAGGTGGGTGGCGTAGCGGGCCGCGTGGTTGAGGTCGTGCAGCACGGCGACGAGGGTCCGGCCCTGTGTCTCGTGCAGTTCGGCGCACAGGTCGAGGACGTCGATCTGGTGCTGGATGTCGAGGTAGGTCGTCGGCTCGTCGAGGAGGAGCAGCGGGGTCTGCTGCGCGAGCGCCATGGCGATCCACACGCGCTGGCGCTGTCCGCCGGAGAGTTCGTCGACGTAGCGGTCGGCGAGTTCGGCGACCCCGGTGGAGGCCATCGACTCCTGGACCACCCGCTCGTCCTCGGAGGACCACTGGCGCAGCAGGCCCTGGTGCGGGTAGCGGCCGCGGCCGACGAGGTCGCCGACGGTGATGCCGTCGGGCGCGATCGACGACTGCGGCAGGAGGCCGAGGGTGCGGGCGACCTTCTTCGCGGGCATCGACTGGATGGCCTGCCCGTCGAGCAGCACCCGGCCCTCGGAGGGCTTCAGCATGCGCGAAAGGGCGCGCAGCAGGGTGGACTTGCCGCAGGCGTTCGGACCGACGATCACCGTGAAGGAGTTGTCGGGTATCTCCACCGACAGCTTCTCCGCGATGACGCGCTGGTCGTAGCCGAGGGTGACGTTGTCGGCGGACAGGCGGTTCACAGTGCTCCTTGGGATGTTCTCGTCCGCGGTCACGGGGGTCGTCCTCGCCGGGCGGTTCATATCCGGCCCGCCTTGCGCTCGGTGACCAGGAGCCACAGCAGGTAGACGCCGCCGAGGACTCCGGTCACGACACCGACGGGCAACTGGTCGGCTCCGAAGGCACGCTGCGAGGCCCAGTCCGCGACGATGAGCAGGGTCGCGCCCATGCACATCGACGGCACCAGGTTGGGGCCGGGCGACCGCGTGAGCCGGCGGGCCAGCTGGGGCGCGGTGAGGGCCACGAAGCCGACCGGGCCGGCGGCGGCGGTGGCACCCGCGGTGAGCAGCACGGCCGCCACCATCAGCAGCAGCCGCGTGCGTTCGACGCGCACGCCGAGGGCGTACGACACGTCGTCGCCCATCTCCATCATGCGCAGCCCGCGGGCGTTGCCGAGGACGAGCGGGACGAGGACGCCGCAGAGGATGAGCAGGGGCCAGACCTGTGTCCAGTCACGGCCGTTGAGGGAGCCGGTCATCCAGACGACGGCGCGGGCCGCGTCGACGATGTCGGCCTTGGTGAGCAGATAGCCGTTGACCGCGGTCACGATCGCGGAGACACCGATGCCGACGAGGACCAGCCGGTATCCGTGCACGCCCCGCTTCCAGGCGAGCAGATAGATGGCGAGACCGGTCACGAGGCCTCCGGCGAGCGCGCCGAGGGCCACCTCGGTCGCACTGCCCGAGAACAGCACGATCATGATGAGCGCGCCGGCCGTGGAGCCCTGCCCGAGCCCGAGGACGTCGGGACTGCCCAGCGGATTGCGGGAGATGGACTGGAAGAGGGCGCCGCCGAGTCCGAGCGAGGCACCCACCAGCAGTCCGACCAGGACCCGCGGCAGCCGCAGGTCGTTGACGATGAACTCCTGGCTCGCGTTGCCCTCGCCGAACAGCGTCCTGATGACGTCGGCGACGGGGATCGGGAAGTCGCCGGTGCCGATGAGCACCACGCTCGCGGCGGCCGCGGCCACCAGCAGCAGGGCGACCACGACGGACGTGCGGACGTCGAGACGGACGGAGATCCCGCCCGCCGTACGGACCGACCGGACGCGTCGGGTGACCGGCGCGGGGCCTGCCCCGCGCGCGCGGGGGGTTCGGATACGTGGGGTCGTCACAGCTGCGCCGTCCTCCGTCGCCGTACGAGAAAGATGAAGACCGGCCCGCCGAGGATCGCGGTGACGATGCCGACCTGGAGTTCCGCCGGCCGGGCGGCCATCCGCCCGAGGACGTCGGCGCCGAGCAGCAGCACGGGCGACAGGACGGTGGCGTACGGCAGGATCCAGCGCAGGTCGGGGCCGGTGAAGGACCGGACGACGTGCGGGACCATCAGCCCGACGAACACGATCGGCCCGCAGGCGGCGGTCGCGGCGCCGCACAGCACCGTCGCCGCTGCCATGGACAGCGCGCGGGTGCGGTTGAGGTGGGCGCCGAGGGCGCGGGCGGTGTCGTCACCCATGGCCATCGCGTTGAGCGGCCGGGCCAGCGCCAGCGCCAGCAGGGTGCCGACGGCGAGGAAGGGGGCGACCTGCCGGATCGTCGAGTCGGTCGCCGAGGCGAGGGAACCGACCGTCCAGAAGCGCATCTTGCCGAGCGCCGCGTCGTCCGTGATCATCACGGCCTGCAGATAGCCGTAGAGCGCGGCGCTGATCGCGGTACCGGCGAGCGCGAGCCGCACCGGGGTCGCGCCCCGGCTGCCGCCCAGGAACCAGACGAGCGCGCCGACGGCGGCCGCGCCGCCGAAGGCGAACCAGACGTAGCCGCTCAGCGAGGTGACACCGAAGAAGGTGATCGCGGTGACGACCGCGGCGGACGCCCCCGCGTTGATGCCGAGCAGACCCGGGTCGGCCAGCGGATTGCGGGTGAGCGCCTGCAGAACGGCACCGGACAGTCCCAGCGCCGCCCCCACGAGCAGACCGAGGACGGTGCGCGAGATCCGGTCGCCGACCACGACATCGGAGTACGTCCCCGAGTCGTGGAACAGGCCGTGCCACACCTGGTCCAGCGGCAGCGCTTTCGCGCCGATCGCGATGCTCGCCAATGCGACGAGCACCAGGAGCCCTACGGAGAGCAGGAGTCCGAGGGTGCGTATCGCCCGTCGGGTCGGGGGCGCGGGGGCGGTCTCCGCGCGCTGTTCTGGAGGACTGTCGACCAACACGAGGTTAGGTTAGCCTACCCTCGCATTTGCTCTGGATCCGGCTCCGCGTGCCGCCCACGCACCCACGCCCGGGTCAGCGCCCGCATCGGACGGTCCGTCGGCTCTAGAGTCCCAGCCGCGCCAGCGCCTTGCCCCCGTCCAGCTCGCATCCGGACTCCCCCGCGGCCGTCCAGGCGGCGGCGCACAGGGCCCGCAGTCCGTCGATGGCCTCGCCGTCACCCGACAGCTCCAGCTCCTCGTCCCCCGCCTTCGCCGTCCAGCCGCCGCAGCGGAACCCCTCGCCGGCCTCCTCGACCTCCGGCTGACCGGTGAGCATCCCGCGGAGGTCGGCGTCCACATAGGTCGGCCGGTGCCGCGGCGGCGCGGCCAGCAGCTGCGCGCCGTCCGTCACCCCGGTGAGGACGAGCAGCGAGTCCACCTCGCCGTTGAACGCGCCCTCGATGTCGGTGTCCAGCCGGTCGCCGACCACCAGCGGCCGCTTCGCGCCGGTCCGCAGAATCGTCTCGCGGTGCATCGGGGGCAGCGGCTTGCCCGCCACCTGCGGCTCGGCGCCCGTCGCGATCCGGACGACCTCCACCGCCGCGCCGTTCCCCGGCGCGATGCCACGCGCGCTCGGGATCGTCAGGTCGGTGTTCGAGGCGAACCACGGCACTCCGCGCGCGATGGCGTAACAGGCCTCGGCGAACCGCGACCAGACCAGGTCGGGACCGCCGTACCCCTGAACGACCGCCACCGGCTCGTCGTCGGCCGAGTCGACCGGTTCGAGCCCGCGCTCACGGAGCGCGACCCGCAGGCCCTCACCGCCGATGACCAGCACCCGCGCACCCGCGGGCACCTGCTCGCTGATGAGCCGCGCCACGGCCTGCGCCGAGGTGATCACGTCGGAGGCCGCCGCCGGTATGCCCAGCTCCGTGAGGTGCTCGGCGACCGCGTCCGGTGTCCGCAGCGCGTTGTTCGTGACGTACGCGAGGTGCATTCCGCCGGAGCTCGCCGTCCCGAGGGACTCCACGGCGTGCGCGATCGCGTTCCCGCCCGCGTAGACCACACCGTCCAGGTCGAGCAGCGCCGTGTCGTACGCCTCTCTCAGGGCCTGACTGCTGCCTTCGGGCCTCGTCCTGACGGTCTGGCTCATTACGCATCGCTCCTCGTTCGATCCCTTTGCCCCGATCATCGCTCATGCCACCGACACACTTACGATGCCTCAATGAACTATGCGGGTCCCGAGGAGGAAACACCGGCACGGAACGGCCTCGAGCTGACCCCGTTCCAAGGCCTGCGCTACGACCCCGACCGGGTCGGCAGCCTGGCCGCCGTGACATCCCCGCCGTACGACGTGATCGTCCGGCCCGACGGACTGCTCGAACTCGAATCCGCCGACCCGTACAACATCGTGCGGCTGATCCTCCCGCAGGACCACTCGCCCGCCGCCCGCAACCAGCAGGCCGCCTACACACTGCGCCGCTGGCGGGCGGAAGGCGTCCTGACCACCGACAACGAGCCGGGCCTGTACGTGTACGAGCAGCGCGACGGCGACCTGCTGCAGCGCGGTGTGATCGGCACGCTGCGGCTGTCCGATCCGGCGGACGGCGTCGTACTGCCCCACGAGGACGTGATGCCGCACATCGTCGCGGACCGCGCGGACCTGATGCGGGCCACATCCGCCAACCTCGAACCGCTGCTGCTCACCTATCGCGGCGACGCCTCCGGCTGCGGCACGGCCGCCGTCGTCGAGAAGACCGCGACGCTGCCCCCGCTGCTGGCCACCACCACGGAGGACGGCATCAGCCACCGGCTGTGGGCGGTGACGGATCCGGCCGGCCTCGCGGAGATCCGGGCGGACCTCGGCCGCCACCAGGCCCTGATCGCCGACGGCCATCACCGCTGGGCGACCTATCTGCGTCTACGCGCGGAGCATGCCTCGCCGAGCCCCTGGGACTACGGCCTCGTCCTCCTCGTGGACACCGCCCGCTACCCGCTGCGCGTCCGGGCGATCCACCGCCTGCTGCACCGCCTGCCGGTCGCGGAGGCCCTGGCCGCCGTCGGAGACACCTTCCGTGTCCGCCGCCTCGACGTGCCCCTCGCGGAGGCTCTGGAGTCCCTGGCGTCGGCGGCCGCCGACGGAAACGCCTTCCTGCTCGCCGGGGACGGCGCCTTCCACCTGATCGACCGCCCGTCACCGGACCTCCTGGCCCGTACGATCCCGGCCGGCCATCCGGAGGCCTGGCGCACCCTGGACGCGACGGTCCTGCACGCCACGCTCCTCGACCATGTGTGGGGCATCCCGGAGGACTCGCCCGAGCACATCGCGTACATCCACGACACGGTCGCCACGGTGGAGAAGGCCGAGCAGGACGGCGGCACGGCCGTCCTGATGCACCCCGTCCGCGAGGAGGTCGTACGCGATCTCGCCCGTCAGGGCGTCACGATGCCCCGCAAGTCGACGTCCTTCGGCCCCAAGCCGGCCTCGGGACTGGTCCTGCGCGCGCTCACCTCCTGACGCGCCCGGGCCCACCGCGAGGACGACGTCAAGGACGCCTGAAACGCCACATGGGCGGAGGTACCCCTTCCGGAGTCCCGCCGCCCATGTGGTGAACCGCTGTGTCGGACGTCAGCTCCGAGGACGCACAGGAGCGTCACCCGTGCTGTCGTCCCCGTCCTCGTCGTCGAGGTCGTCGCCCTCGTCGTCCACGTCGTCCTGCAGGTCGCCGCCGTCGATGTCGTCGTCCACGTCGTCCGTGGCGACATCCGCGAGCTCGACGTCGTCCACGTCGTCGGCGGCATCGTCATCGTCGGCCGGCACGCGGGTGCCGGCTTCCTCGGAGACCGTCACCTGCGCGCCCTCGCCGTCCTCGTCGTCCTCGTCCTCGGCGAACGCGTCGACGAACTCGACACCGTCCATCTCGGCGAGCCGGTCGGAGGCGTCCGTGCTGCCGTCCTTGTCGGACTCGACAGCCTTGGCGAACCACTCACGGGCCTCGCCCTCACGGCCGGCCGCGAGCAGCGCGTCCGCGTAGGCGTACCGCAGGCGCGCGCTCCAGGGCTGGACGGAGTTCGACGCGAGCTCCGGGCTCTGGAGAGTGACGATGGCCGCGTCGAGCTGGTCCATGTCACGCCGGGCACCGGCCGCGACGAGCCGCATCTCGACCTGCGAGGCCTTGTCCAGCTTCTGCACCTCGGGGGCGCCGGCCATCTCCAGTGCCTTCTCGGGCCGGCCGAGACCGCGCTCGCAGTCCGCCATGACGGGCCACAGCTCGACACTGCCGGTCATCCGCCGCGCGGCACGGAACTCGGCGAGGGCCTCGCTGAACTTCTGGTTGGCGTACGCGGCGAACCCGGCCGCCTCACGCACGGCGGCGACGCGGGACGCGAGCCGCAGGGCGATCCGCGAGTACGCGTAGGCGCCCTCGGGGTCCTCGTCGATCAGCCGGGCGACCATCACCAGGTTGCGGGAGACCTCCTCGGCAAGCCCCTTCGGCAGGCTCTGGAGCTCCTGTCGTACGTCCTTGTCGATCTCGTCGCCCGTGACGTCGTCCGGGATCGGCAGCCGCTTGATCGGCTCGCGGTCCCGCTCCCGCTCGTCGCGGTAGCGTCCGCCGCCACGGCGGTCGTCGCCGCCGCGGTCGTCCCGGCCGCGGAAGCCGGAGGGACGCCCACCCCGGTCGTCGCGCTGCGGTCCACCGCGGCCGCGGTCGTCGCGGCCACGGAAGCCACCACCCCGGTTGTCTCCGCCGCGGTCGTCACGTCGGTCGTCACGACGGAAGGCCGGACGGTCGCCGTCCCTGCGCTCGTCGCCCCGACGGTCGCTGCCGCCACGGTTGTCGTCACGACGGAAACCACCACGCTCCCCGCCACGATCCCCACCGCGGTCATCGCGACGGGAGTCACCGCGGTCGTCGCGACGGAACCCGCCCCGATCGCCACCGCGGTCGTCCCGACGGTCGTCCCTGCGCTCGTCGCGACGGAAGTCGCCGCCACCCCGGTTGTCATCGCGACGGAAACCACCACGGTCCCCACCGCGGTCGTCCCGACGGTCGTCGCGGCGGAAGCCGCCGCGGTCGTCGTCACGGCGGGGGCTGCTGGGCCGGTCGTCGCGACGCGGACCACCGCTCGGACGGTCGTCACGGCGGAAGGCCGGACGGTCGCCGTCACGACGGAAGCCGCGGTCGTCGCCCCGACGGTCGCTGCCGCCACGGTTGTCGTCACGCCGGAAGCCACCACGGTCCCCACCGCGATCGCCGCCACGGTCATCACGACGATCGTCACGGCGGAAACCGCCACCGGTGCTGCCGCCACCGCGGTTGTCATCGCGACGGAAACCACCACCGGCACTGCCGCCACGGTCATCACGACGATCGTCGCGACGGAAACCACCACGATCGCCGCCTCGGTCATCACGACGGTCGTCGCGACGGAAACCGCCGCCAGCGCTGCCACCACGGTTGTCATCACGGCGGAAACCGCCACCCGTGCTGCCACCACCGCGGTTGTCGTCACGACGGAAACCACCACCGGCACTGCCGCCACGGTTGTCATCGCGACGGAAACCACCACGATCGCCGCCGCGGTCGTCGCGGCGGAAGCCGCCGCGGTCGTCATCACGGCGGGGGCTGCTGGGCCGGTCGTCGCGACGCGGGCCACCGCTCGGACGGTCGTCACGGTTGAAGGCGGGACGGTCGCCGTCCCGGCGGAAGCCACCGC
Source organism: Streptomyces sp. M41(2017) (assembly GCF_002078175.1). Lineage (GTDB taxonomy): Bacteria > Actinomycetota > Actinomycetes > Streptomycetales > Streptomycetaceae > Streptomyces. Next base: position 2,114,918 of record NZ_MWFK01000002.1, read on the forward strand.
GGTCGCGGTCGTCACGGCGCGGACCGCTCGGCCGGTCGTCGCGACGCGGACCGCCGGTGGGACGGTCGTCACGCCGGAACGGAGGCCGGCCGCCGCCGGCGCCGCCGCGGTTGTCGTCACGACGGAAGCCGCCGCCACCACTGCCACCACGGTTGTCGTCACGACGGAAACCACCACGGTCCCCACCGCGATCGCCGCCACGGTCGTCCCGACGGCCGGAGCCGGCACGGTCGTTGTCACGGCGGTCGTTGTCTCGACGCGGAGCCCCGCGGTAGCCACCGCGGTCACCACTGTCACGACGGCGCTCGTCGCGCTCCGGTCGCTCGTCGGGAGAGTTGGTGGACATGGGTGACTCCTGTCATCGGTACCGCAAGTCATTCTCGCGCAGCCGGGTACCCAGCGCGCTTCGGAAAAACAAAAGGACCCTTGGTCCCAGCGAGTCGCTGGGACCAAGGGTCCTCCAAAGATTGTTCGGCGGCGTCCTACTCTCCCACAGGGTCCCCCCTGCAGTACCATCGGCGCTGTGAGGCTTAGCTTCCGGGTTCGGAATGTAACCGGGCGTTTCCCTCACGCTATGACCACCGAAACCCTGTCAGACACCTCTCGATAAAGAGAGGTCTCGAACGGGCAGCGAACAAGCACACTTTTCAATTAAGTGGAACTGTTCAGCCAGCACAACCGTTCGTTGTCTGGGAACTACACAGTGGACGCGAGCAACTGAGGACAAGCCCTCGGCCTATTAGTACCAGTCACCTCCAGCGGTTACCCGCCTTCCAGATCTGGCCTATCAACCCAGTCGTCTACTGGGAGCCTTAACCCCTCAAGGGGGTGGGAATACTCATCTCGAAGCAGGCTTCCCGCTTAGATGCTTTCAGCGGTTATCCCTCCCGAACGTAGCCAACCAGCCATGCCCTTGGCAGGACAACTGGCACACCAGAGGTTCGTCCGTCCCGGTCCTCTCGTACTAGGGACAGCCCTTCTCAATATTCCTACGCGCACAGCGGATAGGGACCGAACTGTCTCACGACGTTCTAAACCCAGCTCGCGTACCGCTTTAATGGGCGAACAGCCCAACCCTTGGGACCGACTCCAGCCCCAGGATGCGACGAGCCGACATCGAGGTGCCAAACCATCCCGTCGATATGGACTCTTGGGGAAGATCAGCCTGTTATCCCCGGGGTACCTTTTATCCGTTGAGCGACGGCGCTTCCACAAGCCACCGCCGGATCACTAGTCCCGACTTTCGTCCCTGCTCGACCCGTCGGTCTCACAGTCAAGCTCCCTTGTGCACTTACACTCAACACCTGATTACCAACCAGGCTGAGGGAACCTTTGGGCGCCTCCGTTACTCTTTAGGAGGCAACCGCCCCAGTTAAACTACCCATCAGACACTGTCCCTGATCCGGATCACGGACCCAGGTTAGACATCCAGCACGACCAGACTGGTATTTCAACGACGACTCCACCATGGCTGGCGCCATGACTTCAAAGTCTCCCAGCTATCCTACACAAGCCGAACCGAACACCAATATCAAACTGTAGTAAAGGTCCCGGGGTCTTTCCGTCCTGCTGCGCGAAACGAGCATCTTTACTCGTAGTGCAATTTCACCGGGCCTATGGTTGAGACAGTCGAGAAGTCGTTACGCCATTCGTGCAGGTCGGAACTTACCCGACAAGGAATTTCGCTACCTTAGGATGGTTATAGTTACCACCGCCGTTTACTGGCGCTTAAGTTCTCAGCTTCGCCACCCCGAAGAGTGACTAACCGGTCCCCTTAACGTTCCAGCACCGGGCAGGCGTCAGTCCGTATACATCGCCTTACGGCTTCGCACGGACCTGTGTTTTTAGTAAACAGTCGCTTCTCGCTGGTCTCTGCGGCCACCCCCAGCTCACCGAGTAAATCGGATCACCAGTGATGGCCCCCCTTCTCCCGAAGTTACGGGGGCATTTTGCCGAGTTCCTTAACCATAGTTCACCCGAACGCCTCGGTATTCTCTACCTGACCACCTGAGTCGGTTTAGGGTACGGGCCGCCATGAAACTCGCTAGAGGCTTTTCTCGACAGCATAGGATCATCCACTTCACCACAATCGGCTCGGCATCAGGTCTCAGACTATGTGCTGTCCGGATTTACCTGGACAACGTCCTACACCCTTACCCCGGGACAACCACCGCCCGGGATGGACTACCTTCCTGCGTCACCCCATCACTCACCTACTACCACCTTGGGCCGGCGGCTCCACCACTCCCCTCAACTCCGAAGAGATCAGGGCGGCTTCACGGCCTTAGCATTAATGGGCTCGATGTTTGACGCTTCACAGCGGGTACCGGAATATCAACCGGTTATCCATCGACTACGCCTGTCGGCCTCGCCTTAGGTCCCGACTTACCCTGGGCAGATCAGCTTGACCCAGGAACCCTTAGTCAATCGGCGCACACGTTTCTCACGTGTGTATCGCTACTCATGCCTGCATTCTCACTCGTGAACCGTCCACCACTGCCTTACGGCGCGGCTTCACCCGGCACACGACGCTCCCCTACCCATCACAGCAGGCGTTGGCCCTATTGCTGCAATGACACGACTTCGGCGGTACGCTTGAGCCCCGCTACATTGTCGGCGCGGAATCACTAGACCAGTGAGCTATTACGCACTCTTTCAAGGGTGGCTGCTTCTAAGCCAACCTCCTGGTTGTCTGTGCGACTCCACATCCTTTCCCACTTAGCGTACGCTTAGGGGCCTTAGTCGATGCTCTGGGCTGTTTCCCTCTCGACCATGGAGCTTATCCCCCACAGTCTCACTGCCGTGCTCTCACTTACCGGCATTCGGAGTTTGGCTAAGGTCAGTAACCCGGTAGGGCCCATCGCCTATCCAGTGCTCTACCTCCGGCAAGAAACACACGACGCTGCACCTAAATGCATTTCGGGGAGAACCAGCTATCACGGAGTTTGATTGGCCTTTCACCCCTAACCACAGGTCATCCCCCAGGTTTTCAACCCTGGTGGGTTCGGTCCTCCACGACCTCTTACAGCCGCTTCAACCTGCCCATGGCTAGATCACTCCGCTTCGGGTCTTGAGCGCGCTACTGAATCGCCCTATTCGGACTCGCTTTCGCTACGGCTTCCCCACACGGGTTAACCTCGCAACGCACCGCAAACTCGCAGGCTCATTCTTCAAAAGGCACGCAGTCACGAGACATGTGCAAGCACATATCCGACGCTCCCACGGCTTGTAGGCACACGGTTTCAGGTACTATTTCACTCCGCTCCCGCGGTACTTTTCACCATTCCCTCACGGTACTATCCGCTATCGGTCACCAGGGAATATTTAGGCTTAGCGGGTGGTCCCGCCAGATTCACACGGGATTTCTCGGGCCCCGTGCTACTTGGGTGTCTCTCAAACGAGCCGTTGATGTTTCGACTACGGGGGTCTTACCCTCTACGCCGGACCTTTCGCATGTCCTTCGCCTACATCAACGGTTTCTGACTCGCCTCACAGCCGGCAGACTGTGAAAGAGAGATCCCACAACCCCCTGCATGCAACCCCTGCCGGGTCTCACACATACAAGGTTTGGCCTCATCCGGTTTCGCTCGCCACTACTCCCGGAATCACGGTTGTTTTCTCTTCCTGCGGGTACTGAGATGTTTCACTTCCCCGCGTTCCCTCCACACTGCCTATGTGTTCAGCAGTGGGTGACAGCCCATGACGACTGCCGGGTTTCCCCATTCGGAAACCCCCGGATCAAAGCCTGGTTGACGGCTCCCCGGGGACTATCGTGGCCTCCCACGTCCTTCATCGGTTCCTGGTGCCAAGGCATCCACCGTGCGCCCTTAAAAACTTGGCCACAGATGCTCGCGTCCACTGTGCAGTTCTCAAACAACGACCAACCACCCATCACCCCCGGTTACCACCGGAGTTCACTGGGGCCGGCACTGAAGGCAGCCAACCATCGGCCGTACCTTCAGACACCCAACAGCGTGCCCGACACCCTCGCCACTCGTGATCAGCTTTCCACGCTCCGAAGAACAGTACTTGCAGCCCGAGATGACTTGAGTGCCGAATAATCAACGTTCCACCCATGAGCAACCAGCATCGAACATTCGCCGATGTACTGGCCTCTGACCTCGCCCCGAAGGACTCGGTAAGAAGTGCTCCTTAGAAAGGAGGTGATCCAGCCGCACCTTCCGGTACGGCTACCTTGTTACGACTTCGTCCCAATCGCCAGTCCCACCTTCGACAGCTCCCTCCCACAAGGGGTTGGGCCACCGGCTTCGGGTGTTACCGACTTTCGTGACGTGACGGGCGGTGTGTACAAGGCCCGGGAACGTATTCACCGCAGCAATGCTGATCTGCGATTACTAGCAACTCCGACTTCATGGGGTCGAGTTGCAGACCCCAATCCGAACTGAGACAGGCTTTTTGAGATTCGCTCCGCCTCACGGCTTCGCAGCTCTTTGTACCTGCCATTGTAGCACGTGTGCAGCCCAAGACATAAGGGGCATGATGACTTGACGTCGTCCCCACCTTCCTCCGAGTTGACCCCGGCAGTCTCCTGTGAGTCCCCATCACCCCGAAGGGCATGCTGGCAACACAGAACAAGGGTTGCGCTCGTTGCGGGACTTAACCCAACATCTCACGACACGAGCTGACGACAGCCATGCACCACCTGTACACCGACCACAAGGGGGGCACTATCTCTAATGCTTTCCGGTGTATGTCAAGCCTTGGTAAGGTTCTTCGCGTTGCGTCGAATTAAGCCACATGCTCCGCTGCTTGTGCGGGCCCCCGTCAATTCCTTTGAGTTTTAGCCTTGCGGCCGTACTCCCCAGGCGGGGAACTTAATGCGTTAGCTGCGGCACCGACGACGTGGAATGTCGCCAACACCTAGTTCCCACCGTTTACGGCGTGGACTACCAGGGTATCTAATCCTGTTCGCTCCCCACGCTTTCGCTCCTCAGCGTCAGTAATGGCCCAGAGATCCGCCTTCGCCACCGGTGTTCCTCCTGATATCTGCGCATTTCACCGCTACACCAGGAATTCCGATCTCCCCTACCACACTCTAGCCTGCCCGTATCGACTGCAGACCCGGGGTTAAGCCCCGGGCTTTCACAACCGACGTGACAAGCCGCCTACGAGCTCTTTACGCCCAATAATTCCGGACAACGCTTGCGCCCTACGTATTACCGCGGCTGCTGGCACGTAGTTAGCCGGCGCTTCTTCTGCAGGTACCGTCACTTTCGCTTCTTCCCTGCTGAAAGAGGTTTACAACCCGAAGGCCGTCATCCCTCACGCGGCGTCGCTGCATCAGGCTTTCGCCCATTGTGCAATATTCCCCACTGCTGCCTCCCGTAGGAGTCTGGGCCGTGTCTCAGTCCCAGTGTGGCCGGTCGCCCTCTCAGGCCGGCTACCCGTCGTCGCCTTGGTGAGCCACTACCTCACCAACAAGCTGATAGGCCGCGGGCTCATCCTTCACCGCCGGAGCTTTTAACCCCCACCCATGCAGGCAGGAGTGTTATCCGGTATTAGACCCCGTTTCCAGGGCTTGTCCCAGAGTGAAGGGCAGATTGCCCACGTGTTACTCACCCGTTCGCCACTAATCCACCCCGAAGGGCTTCATCGTTCGACTTGCATGTGTTAAGCACGCCGCCAGCGTTCGTCCTGAGCCAGGATCAAACTCTCCGTGAATGTTTTCCCGTAATCGGGACGACACCACGAGAGCGGAACAACCGGTCGGAATAGGACCGGTCGTTCACAGCGTCCTCGCTGTGCGCCTACCCCGAGGGGCAGGACTTTTTCAAAGGAACCTCGTCCCGACCGAACGGCCGGAGACGGGGTATCAACATATCTGGCGTTGATTTTTGGCACGCTGTTGAGTTCTCAAGGAACGGACGCTTCCTTTGTACTCACCCTCTCGGGCTTTCCTCCGGGCGCTTCCCTTCGGTCTTGCGTTTCCGACTCTATCAGACCGTTTCCGTATCCGATTTCCTCGGCGCTTTCCAGGTTTTCGCTTTTGCGTTTCCCTTTCCGGCGAGTCCGACTTTATCAGATCCTTTCGGGCCTGATTCCCGGTCGGCCGGGGTTGTCTTTGGGCCTTTGAAAGCTTTCGCGTTTCGTCGGCCTTTCGACATTCACTACGTTAGCGGATTCCCTCGGTGACTCATAATCGAGTTCCGCGAGTTCGAATTCGGGCATGGTGACATGCCGAAGAGACCCCGGCGGAGGGGAAGACGTAGGTAGTGGGTTGGCCACTTCCGGCTGCTGGCTGAACGCCGTACCCGGGTCAAGCGGCTCGGGCTACATTACGGTTCCCGCAAGGGCGAGTCAAGTTGGGCGCCTACGGGGCACGTGGGCTCGATAGGGGCTCACTGTCGGGTCGTTGGCGATCCAGAACCGCCAGGGATGGACGCCTCCGTCACCCGAGACCCCGGTCCGCGGGCCACTGCTCACCTGGTCGGAACGCACGGGTGTCCCGGTCAGCATGGTCACGGGCGAGCCCTGGGGACCGCAGGCGTCCGTACCGTCGAGTGCTCGGTCGACGTCGAGTGCCGTCGCGAGGCGGGCCGGTCCTTTGGCCAGTTCCCTGTCGTTCCGGGCCGAGAGTCGACGTCTGCGGGCCAGTTCCGCGCCCACCGTGACCTCGCCGGCCCGGAGCAGGACACCGCTGGGCCTGCCCTCGGGGCCACAGACCAGGTTCATGCAGAACCACATGCCGTAGGTGAAGTAGACGTACACGTGACCGGGTGGACCGAACATCACGCCGTTGCGGGCCGTGCGGCCACGGTAGGCGTGTGAGCCAGGGTCGTCCGGTCCGTCGTACGCCTCCACCTCCGTGAGGCGCAGTTCGATGGGGCCCTCCGGGGTGTCGCGCACGAGGAGACGCCCCAGGAGGTCGGGGGCCACCTCCAGTACGGGGCGGTCGAAGAAGTCCCGTGTCAGGGGCGTACGGTCAGGGGCCGCGATCATGGCGTCCGAGCGTAGTCCAGCCGTCCGGTCCGCCGGGCGACGGTGGCTGCGGTGCACGCCGTACTGAGGGACGGCTGTCGGCGGGGTGGTCAGGTGTCCTCTCTCTTGGAAGGGTGAGGACACGGAACCGGTCGGGGCCGGATCGCGTTTGTAGGGATCAAGGGATCCACACGGACACAGGACGGAACAGGCTTTGCCTGGGGAGGAAGTGACATGGGGTTCAAGCGGCTGCTTGCGAGCATGGGGGCCGGTGGGGCTTCGGTCGAGACGGTGCTGACCGAGGCGAACACCGTTCCGGGCGGCGTCGTCCAGGGTGAGGTGCGGATCCAGGGCGGATCGGTCGACCAGGCGATCGAAGGTCTGTCGGTCGGCCTGCAGGCCAGGGTCGAGGTCGAGGGCCACGACGACCAGGAGTACAAGCAGAACATCGACTTCGCGAAGGTGCGGCTCGGCGGGGCCTTCGAGCTGCAGGCCGGCGCCGTGCACGCGGTGCCGTTCGGGCTCGAGATCCCGTGGGAGACGCCGATCACCATGATCGACGGACAGAGCCTTCGGGGCATGAACATCGGGGTGACCACCGAGCTGGAGATCGCCCGCGCGATCGACTCGGGTGACCTCGACCCGATCAACGTGCACCCGATGCCCGCGCAGAAGGCCATCCTCGACGCGTTCATCCAGCTCGGCTTCCGCTTCAAGAGCGCGGACATGGAGCGCGGCCACATCCGGAACACGCGTCAGCGGCTGCCGTTCTACCAGGAGATCGAGTTCTACCCGCCGTCGCAGTACCGCGGGCTGAACCAGGTCGAGCTGAGCTTCGTCGCGGACGACCGCGCGATGGACGTCATCCTGGAGATGGACAAGAAGCCGGGCCTCTTCAGCGAGGGCAGCGACTCCTTCCGCTCCTTCCAGGTGGGTCTGCAGGACTTCCACGGCACGGACTGGGCCGGGTACCTGAACCAGTGGCTGTCCGAGGTCGGCAGCAAGCGCAGTTGGTTCTAGGACTGTCCTAGGCTCGGACTCACAGATTCCGCCGTTCAGGAGGTATGACGTGACCGAGCTCAACAGGGCGCCGCTCCCGCACGCTTTCCATCCGCCGGTGCCGGCGTTCACGGTCACCAGCGAGGACGTCGCGCCGGGGGCCGTGCTGAAGGACGCGCAGGTCCAGGCCGCCGGGAACACCTCTCCCCAGCTCGGCTGGGAGGGGTTCCCGGCGGAGACCAAGAGCTTCGCCGTGACCTGCTTCGACCCGGACGCCCCGACGGGCAGCGGGTTCTGGCACTGGGTCGTGTTCGACATCCCGGCCTCCGTCACGGAGCTGCCGGTGGGTGCGGGCAGTGGCACCTTCGAGGGGCTGCCGGAGGGCGCCGTCCAGGCCCGCAACGACTACGGGTCGCGGGACTTCGGCGGCGCCGCGCCGCCCCCCGGGGACCCCGCCCACCGCTACGTGTTCACCGTGTACGCCGTGGACCAGGAGAAGCTCGGCCCCGACGCGGACGCGTCGCCGGCCGTGGTCGGTTTCAACCTGCGGTTCCACACGCTGGCGCGCGCCCAGCTCGTCGGTGAGTACGCGGCTCCCGCGGAAGACTGACGTTCACGGAACGTTTGCCCGCCTCTGGTCTTGGAAGTGATCAGGGGCGGGCATTTTTTATTGCGTTGTCCATCTCGTCGTGCCCGGCCAAAGTTGATCCCAGCCCGCCGCAGGTGGGCCGGTGCGCAAGAGGAGGTGGGCTGCATGCGGGACACGCTGGTACTGAACGCGAGCTTCGAGCCGCTGTCGACGGTGACGTTGAACCGGGCCGTCGTTCTGGTGCTGACGGACAAGGCCGTCGTCGAGCAGGCCCACCCCGAACTGCGTATGCGCGGGGCCGCCCTGGACATCCCCGTGCCCCGGGTGATCAGGCTCTGCCGCTATGTCCGGGTGCCGTTCCGAAGACAAGCGCCGTGGTCGAGGCGGGGTGTACTGATACGTGACCGGCACCGCTGTGCCTACTGCGGTCGCCGTGCCACCACCGTGGACCACGTGGTGCCGCGGGCCCAGGGTGGTCAGGACTCGTGGTTGAACACGGTGGCCTCGTGCGCCGAGGACAACCACCGCAAGGCGGACCGTACGCCGGAGCAGGCCGAGATGCCGTTGCTGCGGCAGCCGTTCGAGCCGACACCGGCGGACGCCATGCTGCTGGCGCTCGGCCAGGACGACTTCAAGGCGCTTCCCGAGTGGCTGGCGCAGCCCGCCGCGTAGCGTCGTGAACGACCGGGGCCCACCTCCGTACCAGGAGGTGGGCCCCGATGTCGTACGGCGTCAGTCCGTGATGGACGGCTTCTCGCGGCGTTCCCTGCCGCCGGAGTTTCCGGACGATCCGCTGTTGCCGGAACCCGAACCGCCGCCCAGACCACCGAAGTTGCCCATGGCGCCGCTCAGGCCCTTGAGGGCGTCGCCGATCTCGCTGGGCACGATCCAGAGCTTGTTGGCGTCGCCCTCGGCGATCTTCGGGAGCATCTGGAGGTACTGGTAGGAGAGGAGCTTCTGGTCCGGGTCTCCGGCGTGGATGGCCTCGAAGACCGTACGGACGGCCTGGGCCTCGCCCTCGGCGCGCAGGGCCGCGGCCTTGGCCTCACCCTCGGCGCGGAGGATCGCGGACTGCTTCTCGCCCTCGGCGGTGAGGATCTGCGACTGCCGGATGCCTTCCGCGGTGAGGATCGCGGCACGCTTGTCACGGTCGGCGCGCATCTGCTTCTCCATCGAGTCCTGGATGGAGGTGGGCGGCTCGATCGCCTTGAGCTCGACACGGTTGACGCGGATGCCCCACTTGCCGGTGGCCTCGTCGAGGACCCCGCGCAGGGCCGCGTTGATCTCCTCGCGGGAGGTCAGGGTCCGCTCCAGGTCCATGCCGCCGATGATGTTGCGCAGCGTGGTGACGGTGAGCTGCTCGATCGCCTGGATGTAGCTGGCGACCTCGTACGTCGCGGCGCGCGCGTCGGTGACCTGGTAGTAGATGACGGTGTCGATGTTGACGACCAGGTTGTCCTGGGTGATCACCGGCTGGGGCGGGAAGGGGACGACCTGTTCACGGAGGTCGATGCGGTTGCGGATCGAGTCTATGAACGGGACGACGATGTTGAGGCCGGCGTTCAGTGTCCGCGTGTAGCGGCCGAAGCGTTCGACGATGGCGGCGCTGGCCTGTGGGATGACCTGGATGGTCTTGATCAGGGCGATGAAGACCAACACCACCAGAATGATCAGGACGATGATGATCGGTTCCATCGATGCTCCCCGTACCCTTCTCCACTCGGTAATTCCGAAAGATCTTATGGCTGTTGAAGATCTTGCTGGACGAGTCTGACAGAACGTCGTCTGCCGCGTGGGGCGTTCGGTTCACTTGCGTTGTCCGAGGTCACATGACGATCGCCGTGGCTCCGTCGATGTCCACCACATCGACTTCCTGGCCGACCTCGTAGGCCTGTCCGGCGTCGAGGGCGCGTGCCGACCAGATCTCTCCGGCGAGTTTGATCCTGCCGTCGCCCGAGGCGTCGACGCGCTCCAGGACGACGGCCTGCCTGCCCTTCAACGCGTCGACGCCGGAGGCGAGTTGGGGGCGCTGTGCGCTGTGCCGGGCCGCGATGGGCCGTACGACGGCGACGAGGGCGACCGACACGGCCACGAAGACGAGGACCTGGACGACGATTCCGGCACCGAGACCCGCGGTGACCGCCGCGGCGACGGCTCCCACGGCGAACATGCCGAACTCCGGCATCGCCGTCACCACGAGCGGGATGCCCAGTCCTGCGGCGCCGATCAGCCACCACACCCATGCGTCGATGTCGTCCACGTGGTCATGGTAGGACCGCACTCCTCCCGCGGACAGGGCGCACGATCAACTCGCCTGCTCCTGACGGGATCTGCGCGTCCGTGCGCCCGGGGGCGTCAGGCCATCGGGAGGCCCTGCGCGGTCCAGCGCTCGCCGACCTGCTCGACGACGAGCGGGAGGCCGAAGCAGAGCGAGAGGTTGCGCGAGGTGAGTTCGAGCTCCAGGGGTCCGGCCGCGAGCACCTTGCCCTGACGGATCATCAGGACGTGGGTGAAGCCGGGGGCGATCTCCTCGACGTGGTGCGTCACCATGATCATGGAGGGCGCGATCGGGTCGCGGGCGAGGCGGCCCAGGCGGCGCACGAGGTCCTCGCGTCCCCCGAGGTCCAGGCCGGCGGCGGGCTCGTCGAGGAGGAGGAGCTCGGGGTCGGTCATCAGCGCGCGGGCGATCAGCGTGCGCTTGCGCTCGCCCTCGGAGAGGGTGCCGAACCTGCGGTCCAGGTACTCGCTCATGCCGAGACGGTCGAGGAAGGCGCGGGCGCGCCGCTCGTCGACGTCCTCGTAGTCCTCGTTCCAGCCGGCGGTCATGCCGTAGGCGGCGGTGAGGACGGTCTGCAGGACGGTCTGGCGCTTGGGGAGCTTCTCGGCGAGCGCGATGCCGGCGATGCCGATGCGCGGGCGGAGCTCGAAGACGTCGACCTTGCCGAGGGTCTCGCCGAGGATGGTGGTGGTGCCCGCGCTGGGGAAGAGGTAGCTGGAGGCGACGTTGAGCAGGGTCGTCTTCCCGGCGCCGTTGGGACCGAGGATGACCCAGCGCTCCCCCTCCTTGACCGACCAGGAGACCTGGTCCACCAGAGCCCGGCCCTCGCGGACCACGGATACGTCCTCCAGCTCCAGTACATCGCTCATGAGCGCGTTGTCTCCCATTGCAGTCTCGGCCGTCGCTTACGTCTGTGGACGCAGCCCCCAGGGAAAACCTACGCCACCGGTCGGCCGCACCGATCCATCGGTCGGTCCTTAGGGTGGAGGCATGCTCTCGGAACCACGCTCAGGACAACTGGCCGCATGGGGAAATGCCCTATTGGCCGGACTTGTTTCGCCGGACGACGCCGTGCTCGCCATCGTCGGTGACGACGCCGTGCACCGGGTCGAGGGGCTGCCGGGCGAGTCGGGGCCCGTCGGGCTCACGCTCGCCCTCGGCCGGCTGCGCGCGCTCGGGGTGACCGGGCTGCGGGTGGCGCTGCCCGCGCCGGGCCATCCCCTCGGGCTCAGCGGCCCGCCCGCGTTCAACGCGCGCGCCCTGGAGGCCGAGGAGGCCGTGGTGTGCCACGGGTCGGCACTGGGGCTCGTACCGGAGGTGTACGAGGCCGGGCCCGCCGGCGACGTGCACGTCGAGGTCGTCTGGCACTGCCTCGCCGTGCGGGAGGCGCCGCCAGCCGACGTGCCCTCGCTCGGTGAGGCCGAGCGGGAGCTGGCGGAGGCGCTGCGCGACGCGACGGAGGTGCTGTCGCGTCTGGACGTGGCCGGGTCGGGACCGGTCGCCGAGGCGGCGGTCGACGCGTACCGGGCGCGGGCCGAGCGCGGGCGGGAGGTACTGGCTCCCGGGTATCCGCCGCGTGCGGTGCGCGTGCTGGAACTGGCGCAGCGGGTGGGGCTGCTCATCTCGGTGGCGTACGAGAACGGGCACGGTGGCGCGGTGAGCGCCTCGGAGATGGCCGCCCGGGCCGAGGCGCTGCGGCCGGTGGAGCGGACGGCGCGGCGGGCGCAGGTGGCGGCGTACAACGCGTTCGTGGAGGAGCGGGAGCGCGGCGTCCGCTGAAGTCGGCCCGCTGCGTGACGCCGGCGCCCGTGCGCGCGCGTCGGCGGCCTTCGCGGGTGATGCGGGTGATGCGGGTGATGCGGGTGATGCGGGTGATGGTCACCGCATCGTTCCGGGCCGGCCTCGTTGTCGGGCGGGGCGGGTGTCCGTGCCGGCCGGCCTGCCCCGGAGTTCTCGACGCGGCCGGGGCTGCGCGGTGCCGGCCGGGACGCGGAAGAGCCCCGCGAATCGTTTCCGTTCGCGGGGCTCCTCCAGGTGGTGCGTCAGCCGTTGACGCCGCCGTTGCCGAAGGCCGGGTTGAGCAGGCCGATGACGTTGACGGAGTTGCCCACGACATTCACCGGGACGTGGACCGGGACCTGCGCGACGTTGCCCGAGGCGACGCCCGGCGACCCGATGGCCGCACCCTCGGCGCCCGAGTCGGCGACAGCGGCACCGGCGGAAGCACCGGCGGCGATGCCGGCGACGGTGATGGCCAGGGCGGCCTTCTTGGCGATGTTCATGAGAAGCGTTCCTCCTGCGTATACGGATCCGACCCGGCCCGCGGGTCGTACGCTGAGCAACGCCGGGGAGGCCGGGACGGCACGGGAGGCCGTCGCGATTGCCCCGTTCGATGCATTACACCGATGAGCCGACAAACAGACCGGCCCCCGGGGAATCCCCGGGAGCCGGTGGTCACGACCGTCCGACGGCGGACGTCAGCGGTTGAGGCCGAGGTTGCCGAACGCCGGGTTCAGCACGCCGATGACGTTCACGCTGTTGCCGACCGCGTTCACCGGGACGTGGACAGGGGCCTGGATGGTGTTGCCCGAGATGACACCGGGGGAACCCTCGGCCTTGCCGACCGCCAGCGATCCGTCGGAGGCCGAGGCCATACCGGCGCCGGCGGCGACCAGGCCACCGGCGACCATCGCGACAGCGGTGACCTTCTTCAGGTTCTTCACTTCTGAAACCCCTCCTTGCGAACACTGCGGCAGGTCGCCGCAGCACGCCCTGGAGAACGGCGACGATCCTCGGAGGTTGCGCCGTTCGGGGGACATACACACGACGGTATGAATCTCATTCCGGACCGGAACCCCCTCGTCGGGGGGCGGCCCCGGCCGCGCCCGAGGGGTGCGCCGGAGCAGGGAGCCGCTGGTGACCGCTCCGGGGGTGGTCAGCCCGCGATGCCGTTCCTGACGGCCCAGAGGGCGGCCTGGGTGCGGTCGGCGAGGTCGAGCTTCATCAGGATGTTCGAGACGTGGGTCTTCACCGTCTTCTCGGAGAGCACCAGGGCGCGGGCGATCTCCCGGTTGGAGCGGCCGTCGGCGATCAGCACGAGCACCTCGCGTTCCCGTTCGGTGAGCGAACCGCCTCTCCCTTGGCCCGTGTTCGCCTCCTCCTGGGACAACAGGGCGCCCGCGACCTCGGGTTGCAGGAGGATGTGCCCCGCGTGGACGGAGCGGATGGCGCCGGCCAGCGCGTCGGGGTCCACGTCCTTGTACACGTACCCGGCGGCGCCCGCGCGCAGGGCGGGCACCACCGTGCGCTGCTCGGTGAAGCTGGTGACGATCAGCACGCGGGCGGGGTTGGCGAGTTCGCGGAGCTTGCGCAGCGCGTCGATACCGTCCATGCCCGGCATCTTCACGTCCATCAGGACGACGTCGGGCTTCAGCTCCTCGGCGCGGGCGACTCCCTCGGCGCCGTCGGACGCCTCACCGACGACCTCGATGTCGTCCTGCACCTCGAGGAAGGTGCGCAGGCCCCGGCGGACGACCTGGTGGTCGTCGACGAGCAGCACCTTGATTGCGTCAGCCACCAGGGACCTCCATCTCGATCGTGGTGCCCTTTCCGGGCGCCGATTGCACGGTGAGTCTGCCGCCGACCCCGCTCGCCCGGTCCCGCATCGACACCAGGCCGAGGTGGCGCCCGGCGTTGCGTGTCGCGGTGGGGTCGAAGCCGCTGCCGTCGTCGACCACGTGCAGGACGGCGCCGGGGCCGCGCCTCTCCACGGTGACGTCGACGTGGGCGGCGCCGGAGTGGCGCAGCGCGTTGTGCAGGGCCTCCTGGGCCACGCGCAGCATCGCCTCCTCCTGGGAGGCGGGCAGCGCCCGGACGCCGCGGCCGGCGAAGGTGACGCGCGCGGAGTGGGCGCGGTCGAGGACCTGTATGTGGGTGCGCAGGGTGGCGACGAGGCCGTCCTCGTCGAGTGCGGCGGGCCGCAACTCGACGACGGCCGCGCGCAGTTCGTCCGCGGCCTCCGCTGCGAGGGAGGCCACGTGCTGGAGTTCGCCCTTGGCCCGGGAGGGGTCCCGGTCGACGAGGGTGGCGGCGGCCTGGGCGGTGAGGCGCAGGGAGAACAGCTTCTGGCTGACGGCGTCGTGCAGTTCGTGCGCGAGGCGGGACCGCTCCTCGGCGATGGTCAGCTCGCGGCTGCGTTCGTAGAGGCGGGCGTTGGTGAGGGCGATCGCCGCGTGCTGGGCGAGGATGGTGAGGAGTTCCTCGTCGTCCTCGGTGAAGCCGCAGGTGTGCGCCCCCGGCGCCGTGCTGTCGTCCCCCGCGGGGCGCCGCTTGTTCGCGAGGAAGAGCGCCCCGATCGTCTCGTCGCCGTCCCGGATGGGCAGGCCGAGGAAGTCGGACATGTCGGGGTGGGCGGAGGGCCAGCCCTCGAAGCGGGGGTCCTCGCGGACGTCGGCGAGGCGCTCGGGGCGGGCCTCGCTCAGCATCGCGGCGAGGATGCCGTGCTGGCGCGGGAGCGGGCCGATGGCCTTCCACTGCGCGTCGCTGACGCCGTCGACGACGAACTGGGCGAAGCCCCCGTGGTCGTCGGGCACGCCGAGGGCCGCGTACTGCGCGTCGAGCAGTTCGCGCGCCGAGGCGACGATCGTCTTGAGGACGTCGCGCACTTCGAGGTGCCGGCTCATGGCCAGCAGCGCGGTGCTCACCGCGTACAGGCCCGACCGGGGTCCTTGGCTCATGCCCCCAACGTACCGGCGGGCGGTGACAGCGCGTATCGGACCGGTGATGGCGCCGACCTGGGTCGTTGGGCCTAGGCCGGGTCCGTTCCCGTGCCCTTGGCGGACCTAGGACGAAGGGACCCGGATCATTGCGGCCCGCGTACGAGGCGGCCGGGCGGGTCCCGTTCCTAGCGTGAGGGCATCCGCCGGAGGGCGGGTCATGGACGAGGGGACGGACGTTATGCCGGTAGCGATCATCACAGGGGCCTCTAAGGGACTGGGACGGGCGCTGGGTGCGGCCCTCGCGGAGCGCGGCTGGGATCTGGTGCTGGACGCCAGATCGGCCGGGGCGCTGGAGGAGAGCGCCGTGGACCTGGCCGCGTACGGGACGCGGGTGGAGGCGTTGCCCGGAGACGTGACGGACGCCGGTCACCGGGCCGCGCTCGTGGCGGCGGCCCGGAAGCTGGGCGGGGTCGACCTGCTGGTGAACAACGCGAGCGCGCTGGGCGCCGAGCCGCTGGTGCGTCTGGAGGAGCTGGGTCTGGACGGGCTGCGACGGGCGCTGGAGGTCAATGTGGTCGCCGCGCTGGGCCTGGTCCAGGAGGCGCTGCCCCTGCTGCGGGCGGCGCCGGCCGGGGCGGTCGTGGCCGTCAGTTCGGACGCGGCGGCGGAGGCGTACGAGACGTGGGGCGGGTACGGGGCCTCGAAGGCGGCGCTCGACCAGCTGTCGGCGGTGCTCGGCGAGGAGGAGCCCGGGCTGCGGGTCTGGGCCGTGGACCCCGGGGACATGGGAACGGACCTGTACCGGGCGGCCGTGCCGGACGACGACGATCCGCGGCCGGCGCCGGACCGGGTGGTTCCGGCGTTCCTGCGACTGCTCGACGAACGGCCGGCCAGCGGCCGCTACGCCGCTCCGGCCCTGCTGGAGCAGCGATGACGACGGCGACGGGGGTGCCTGCGGCCGGGAGCGGCCGGACGTGGGGAGCCGTTCCGGAGGAGCTGTCCGCGCGGGTGCCGGCCGAGCAGCGGGGCGCGGGGCGCGAGCGGGATTCCGTACGGCTGCTGGTGTCGCGGGGCCGTGCGGTGTCGCATCACGCGTTCGTGGAGCTGCCGCGGCAGCTCCAGGCCGGGGACCTGCTGATCGTGAACACGTCGGCCACCCTGGCGGCGGCGGTGGACGGGCGGGTCGGGCACGCGCGCGTGGTGGTGCACTTCTCGACGCGCGGCGACGACGGGCGGTGGGCCGTCGAGCTGCGGGATCCGGACGGGACGGGCACCACGCGTGCGCGTGCGGGCGGGCCCGCCGGGACGGAGGTGCGGCTGCCGGAGGACGTACGCCTTGTCCTGGAGGAGCCGCTGAGCGCGCGCGGACCGCGGCTGTGGTGGGCGCGGGTGCCGGACGGCGCGGACATCCATGGCCTGCTGCGGCGGTGCGGGCGGCCCATCCGCTACTCCTACACGGACCGGGACCAGCCACTGTCCGCCTACCAGACGGTGTTCGCCCTGCCGTCCGACGACGGGGCGGGCAGCGCGGAGATGCCGAGCGCGGCCCGTCCCTTCACCGCGCGCATGGTGGCGGAGCTGGTGAGCCGCGGGGTGCAGTTCGCTCCGGTCACCCTGCACACGGGGGTGGCGTCGGCGGAGGCGCACGAGCCGCCGTATCCGGAGCCTTACGCCGTGCCGGAGACGTCGGCCCGGCTGATCAACGCGGCGCGGGCCGGTGGGGGCCGGATCGTGGCGGTCGGTACGACGGCCGTGCGGGCCGTGGAGTCCGCGACCGGGCCGGACGGGCTGGTGCGGGCGGCGCGGGGCTGGACGGACCTGGTGGTGACCCCGGAGCGGGGCGTACGGATCGTCGACGGGCTGCTGACCGGGCTGCACGAGCCGGAGGCCTCGCATCTTCTGATGCTGGAGGCGGTCGCCGGGAGGGCTGCCGTGGACCGTGGCTACGAGGCCGCGCTGGCCGGGCTCTACCTCTGGCACGAGTTCGGCGACGTGCACCTCATCCTCCCGGAGGAGACCCCTCACACAGAGCGTTGCGCACGCAACTCTTGGTGAGATCGCAACACCTCCGATGTGAGCCCGCACATAGGGTGCACATCACGTACGAACGGACATAGGAGACAACTGGACCCTGGATGAGCGGGGCAGACGTGCCAGTCTGCCCCGTTTTGCCCTTTCCGTCTCCACTACCTGGCTTCGTACGTCACACCTTTGCCACAGCATTTTGCGGCCGCTAAGAATTGCCCTCGTCGCTCAGCGCCTCGGGTTCTGCCCCGGGGCGTTCGTCCGGAAACGCAATGAAGCAATGTCCCCTCGGACCGCGAGCGACCTCCGCGCTATTCGAAGAGGTCTCAGTCATGCCCAAGAACATCATCACTCCTGGACATAGTCCGAAGCTGACCAAGCTCCACAAGCTTTCGATCGCCGGCGTGGCCACCCTCGGTGCCGCCACCCTCGCGTTCTCCCTGGTGCCGGACAACTCCCACACCACCACGAACGACGCCGCCGTCTCCACCGCGAAGGTCGCCTACAGCGACAAGCAGATCAAGGACGTCAAGGCCAGCGTCACCGACCAGCTGGCCGGCGCGAAGCTGAAGGCCCAGGACATCGCCGCGAAGAAGAAGGCGGCCGACGCCGCCGCGGCGAAGAAGAAGGCAGCCGAGGCAGCCGCCGCGAAGAAGAAGGCAGCCGCGAAGAAGGCCGCCCAGGCACGCTCCAAGGCCGCCGCGAGCCGCTCCTCCGAGCGGATCAAGGTCCAGCCCGTCTCCGCCAAGACGTACGCGAACAACCTCGACGGCTGGATCCGCGAGTCCCTGGACATCATGAAGTCGAAGGGCATCCCGGGCTCCTACAACGGGCTGCACCGCAACATCCTGCGTGAGTCCTCGGGCAACCCGAAGGCCATCAACGACTGGGACATCAACGCCATCAACGGCATCCCGTCGAAGGGTCTGCTGCAGGTCATCCCGCCGACCTTCAACGCCTACCACGTGGCCGGCACGTCGTGGAACATCTACGACCCGGTCGCCAACATCACCGCCGCCGCCAACTACGCGGCCGACAAGTACGGCTCGATGGACAACGTCAACAGCGCGTACTGAGGGCCGAGCGCGGAGCTCCCGTCACAGACGCCGAAGGGCGGCACCCCGATCCGGGGTGCCGCCCTCGCGCTGTCCTCGGACGCGGAAGCTACTTGCGCATGACCTCGGGCTCGTGGCGGCGCAGGAAGCGGGCCACGAGGAATCCGCAGGCCACACCGAGCGCGATCAGCGCGACCATGTCCATGGCCCAGGCGCCGGCCGTGTGGTCCCACAGCGGGTCCGTGTTCGTCGGATCGTCGGGGTTCGGGAAGATGTTGTTGAAGTCCAGCGTCGTGCCGGACGCGGCGACCGCCCAGCGGGCCGGCATCAGGTACGAGAACTGGTTGACCCCCACCGTGCCGTTCAGGATGAACAGGCAGCCGGTGAAGACGACCTGGACGATCGCGAACATGACCAGCAGCGGCATCGTCTTCTCGGCGGTCTTCACCAGCGAGGAGATGACCAGGCCGAACATCATCGACGCGAAGCCCAGCGCCATGATCGGGATGGTGAGCTCGACCTTGGGCAGGCTCTTGAGGATCAGGCCCTCGTCCGGGACCGTGCGGCTGCCGAACCCGATCGCGCCGACCAGCGCACCCTGCAGCAGGGTGACCACGCCGAGGACGATCACCTTCGACATCAGGTAGGCGGACCGGGACAGCCCGGTCGCCCGCTCCCGTTCGTAGATCACCCGTTCCTTGATCAGCTCACGGACGGAGTTGGCGGCGCCCGCGAAGCACGCGCCGACCGCGAGGATCAGCAGGACCGTCGTGGCCGTGCCGTTCGCGACATGGACGCCCGAGGGCAGCACCTTGTCGTTGACCAGCAGGGTCTTGCCGTTGTCGATCAGCAGGCTCACCGAGCCCAGCACCGCCGGCAGGATCACCGTCAGCGCCAGGAAGCCCTTGTCGGACGCGATGACCGAGGCGTAGCGCCGGATCAGCGTCGTCAGCTGGGAGCCCCAGCTCTGCGGCTTCGGCGGCTTCATCGCCTGCGCCGACGGCATCTGCGTCGACTGCGGGGCGACGGCGTCGATGTCCGCGGCGTACATCTGGTAGTGCTGCGAGCCCTTCCAGCGGCCCGCCCAGTCGTAGTCGCGGTAGTTCTCGAACGCGGAGAAGACGTCGGCCCAGGTCTCGTAGCCGAAGAAGTTCAGCGCCTCCTCCGGCGGGCCGAAGTAGGCGACGGCACCGCCCGGCGCCATCACGAGGAGCTTGTCGCAGATCGCCAGCTCGGCCACCGAGTGCGTGACCACCAGGACGGTACGACCGTCGTCGGCGAGGCCGCGCAGCAACTGCATGACGTCACGGTCCATGCCCGGGTCGAGACCGGAGGTCGGCTCGTCCAGGAAGATCAGCGACGGCTTGGTCAACAGCTCCAGCGCCACCGACACCCGCTTGCGCTGGCCGCCGGAGAGGGAGGTGACCTTCTTCTCCTTGTGGACGTCCAGCTTCAGCTCGCGCAGGACCTCGTCTATCCGGGCCTCGCGCTCCTGGCCCGTGGTGTCCGCGGGGAAGCGCAGCTTGGCCGCGTACTTCAGGGCCTTCTTGACGGTCAGCTCCTTGTGCAGGATGTCGTCCTGCGGGACCAGACCGATGCGCTGGCGCAGCTCGGCGAACTGCTTGTAGAGGTTTCGGTTGTCGTAGAGGACGTCGCCCTGGTTGGCGGGGCGGTAACCCGTGAGCGCCTTCAGAAGCGTCGACTTGCCGGAACCCGAGGGGCCGATCACCGCGACGAGCGACTTCTCCGGCACGCCGAAGGAGACGTCCTTGAGGATCTGCTTGCCGCCGTCGACCGTGACCGTCAGATGACGGGCCGAGAAGGACACCTCACCGGTGTCGACGAACTCCTCGAGACGGTCCCCCACCAGCCGGAACGTGGAGTGGCCGACACCGACGATGTCGTTCGGGCCGAGGAGCGCCGAGCCGCCCTTGGTGATCGGCATGCCGTTGACGTACGTGCCGTTGTGCGAACCGAGGTCGCGGATCTCGAAGCGGCCGTCCGGCGTCGCGTGGAACTCGGCGTGGTGCCGGGAGACCTGGAGGTCCGAGACCACCAGTTCGTTCTCCAGCGCACGACCGATGCGCATCACGCGCCCCAGCGAGAACTGGTGGAACGTCGTCGGGCTGCGGTCTCCGTACACCGGCGGCGCCCCCGCGCCCCCACCGGGTCCCTGCTGCTGCGGGATGCCCATGGGCTGCGGCGGCTGCTGCCCGCCCTGGCCCGGAGCCTGCTGCGGCGTCGGCTGCTGAGACCAGCCCGGGCCCGCGCCCTGCGCCGCGTACGGCTGCTGCTGCGGCTGTGCGACCGAGGCCGCCGTGCCGGACAGGCTCACCCGCGGGCCGTCGGTCGCGTTGCCGAGATGCACGGCCGAACCGGGTCCGACCTCCGTCTGGTGGACGCGCTGCCCGTGTACGAACGTGCCGTTGGTGCTCCCGTGGTCGTCGATGACCCAACTACGGCCGTTCCAGCTGATCGTGGCGTGACGCCAGGACACCCTGGCGTCGTCGAGCACGATGTCCCCCTGCGGATCGCGTCCGAGGGCGTAGGACCTGGAGGCATCGAGCGTCCAGGTCCGTCCATTCAATTCCAGTACGAGTTCCGGCACTCCAGCCCCACTGTGTTGTCCCCCGAGTTACCCCCAACACAGGGAGTCTAGGGATGTCGAACATCGTGGGGAACTATTTCAGTAGGAGGCCCCCGACCGAAAGTCGGGCCATGTGAACGATGGGTACGGGCGAGTTGCCCGTTTCCGTTGACGGGGTTGAAACCGGACCGGAGAGTGGTAATCCCCCGCGAGGGGGACATCCGCGGGATCGCCGCGGCGCGGATCGGGGGGTCTGGCGATGGGCAACGGGACCGAGCGGCACGGCGGAGGCACCGGGAGGGTGCCGCGGGGGGTGCCGTGGGGGGACGTACTCCTGTCGGCGATCGCCTCCGTGAGCTGGGCGCTGGTCGGCATGGCGGGCACCGCGGCGCTCGGTCTGCATCTCCTCGGCGCGGACACCGCGGGCTCGCTCGGCCCGATGACCGCGGCCGTCGTCGCGCTCGGGGCGAACGGTTCGGTGACCCCGTCCGGTGACGTGTCCGCCTTCGGCCTGCGGGGCGCGCAGGCCCACACCGCCATCCAGATCACCCCGCTCGGCGTCGGGCTCGTCGGCGCGCTCCTCATGGGGTGGTTCTTCCTGAGGTCCTTGCGCGCGGCCGGAGTTGTGGTCGCGCCCTCCGAACTCCTGGCGCGCGCGGGCTCGGTGATCGTCCTCTTCGTCGCCACCCTCGGCGGACTCGCCTGGGCCGGCCACGACGTGATCACCATCGACGGCGGCAGGCTCGGGCTCGACAAGGTCGCCGGCGGAAGTGGCGGACTCGGGGACATCACCGACAAACTTCCGGGCGGACTGGGCGATCTGGGGGACCTCGGGGGGCTGCTGCCCGACAAGGTCGGCGACCTCGTGAAGGCGAAGGCGGCCGTGGGCTTCTCCGTCGACACCGCGCCGACCCTCCTCGGCGGAGCCGCCTGGGCCGCCGGCGTCCTGCTGATCGCCCTGCTCGCCTCCCGGCGTACGCCCCTTCCGCCCGGCTGGGACGCCGTGCACCGCGTCGTACGGCCGGCCGTCGCCTCCCTCGTCACCGTCCTTCTCGTCACGGTCCTCGCCGGACTCGCCGCGGCGGCGTACGCGGCGGTCGGCGACGACCATCCGAAGCGGATCGCGGGGGCGGCGCTGCTCGGCGCGCCCAACGGCGCGTGGCTCGCCGTCCCGCTCGGGCTCTTCGTCCCCTGGGACGGGCGGGCCACCGGCGAACTCGCCAAGCTCCTGCCCGATCCGCTCGACCGGCTCCTCGGCGGTGGCACCGACCGGCCCGTCACCCTGAGCCGCCTCGCCGAACTCGACGGCCGGGTCTGGCTGTTGGCCGTCGCGACCGCGCTCATGATGCTGTACGCGGGCGTCCTGACGGCTGTCCGTACGCCATTCGTACGGGCCGGGGGTGCGGCCGTTGCGGGGGCACCGGGTGACACCTCTGTACGAGGTGGGAGCGCGCTGCGGTTCGCCGGCCTCTGCGCCGTTCGGCTCGGCGTCGCGACCGCACTGGCACTGCCGCTGCTCGCCTGGCTGACGGACGTGTCGGTGGACGCGTCGCTGTCGGTCCTCGGGTTCGACGCCTTCGGCGCGGGGATCCTGCTGCACGGGCGACTGGGGATGGCGTTGGTGCTCGGTGCGGTGTGGGGGGCGGGGGCCGGGGGCGTGGGTGCCTTGCTGGCGTGCGTGAGTGGGGCGGCGGGACGGCGGGTGGCCGTCTTGGCGGCGACGGCGGGGGCGGGGGCGGGGGCTGTGGCGAGCGGGGGCGGCGCGGGTGCGGGTCTTGATGCGGGGGTTGCTCTGAGTCCGGGAGCTGGTCCGGGTGCGGGATCTGGTCCGGGTGCGGGTGGTGGGGGTGAGGCTGGGCCGTATCGGCCTCGGGGGTCGTATCGGGCGCCGAATCCGGACACCAATCCGTATCTGAGGGTGCCGGAGGAGTTGCGGAAGGCTGAGCCTGAGGATCGGCGGCCGGGGGGCGAGGGCGGGCCGGTGCCGGGACAGGGGTCCGGGGACGTGTACGGGGCGCCGACGGTGATGCGGCCGATGGGGCCGTTGCCGAAGCGGCGGCCGGACGGGGGTGAGGGTGGGCCTCCTCCGCCGCCGCCCCCGCCACCGCCGGCGCCGCCTCCGCCGGGAGGACGGCCGCGGCGCTGAGGCCGGCCGAGCGCCTGCGCCTGTGGGTGGGTCGGGGCCGTGCCGGTACATCCGCCCGTCGCCGCTGAATCAGACGTCGGTCATCAACGCCCGGCTGCTCGATCCGAACGTAAGCGACGGGCATCTGATGTACCGGCACGGCCCCTCTCGCCGGAGGGCGGGTGCGGGCGGTGGCGGGCTGGGGCCGCCGGCCAAGAGCCCTGCCGCCGGACGGCGGCTGCGGGCGGTAGCGGGCTGGGGCCGCCCCTCCACGGCCCCTCTCGCCGGACGGGGGCTGCGGGCGGTGGCGGACCGGGGACGCCGGCCAAGGCCCCTCTCGCCGGAGGGCGGGTGCGGGCGGTGGCGGGCTGGGGTCGCCGGCCAAGAGCCCTCCCGCCGGACGGCGGCTGCGGGCGGTAGCGGGCTGGGGCCGCCCCTCCACGGCCCCTCTCGCCGGAGGGCGGTCGCGGGCGGTAGCAGGGTGGGGCCATCGTGGACGGCGGCTGGGGGCCGTGCGTGGCCGGGGCTCGCCTCTTCCGACTGATCCCGGGTGCGGGCAGATCCTTCAGCGCTTCGAGCGGGGGAAATTCAGCCCCTCCGGCGATTGAGGAGCGGGGTCTGGGGCGGAGCCCCAGGGGTGGGACGGGTAGGGGCGGAGGGGGCGAGAGACGGGTGGTGCCGCGCTGGTCCGGCGGGGGCTGCCTCGGGTGGAGGGATTGGGGGTGCGGCCCGGCGGGTGGCGGCGGTGCGGGGTGGTGCGTGGTGGGGAGGGCGTACGGGGGTCATCCCGGGGCGCAACCCGAGAGGGCGTGTGGGGGTCGTCCCGGGGATGCCTGGGTGTCGGGCAGTGTTCGCTGTCCGTCAGGCGGACCAGGCGGGCGGACGGCACGCCGTGCCGGATACGGTGGGATCACCATGAGCGCTTCGCAGACCTCTGATGTGCCCACACTCCTCGTCAAGATCTTCGGCAAGGACCGCCCGGGCATAACCGCCGGACTCTTCGACACCCTCGCCGCCTACTCCGTCGACGTCGTCGACATCGAGCAGGTCGTCACCCGGGGCCGCATGGTGCTGTGCGCGCTCGTGACCGAGCCGACCCCCGGTCTCGAAGGTGATCTGAGGGCCACCGTCCACAGCTGGGCGGAGTCGATGAAGATGCAGGCCGAGATCATCTCCGGCCTCGGCGACAACCGGCCGCGCGGCTCCGGGCGTTCGCTGGTGACGGTGCTCGGGCACCCCCTCACCGCGGAGTCGACGGCCGCCATCGCCGCCCGGATCACCAAGACCGGCGGCAACATCGACCGCATCTTCCGTCTCGCCAAGTACCCGGTGACAGCAGTCGAGTTCGCCGTGTCCGGCGCCGAGACCGAGGCGCTGCGGACCGCGCTGGTGACCGAGGCCGCCGCGCTCGGCGTCGACATCGCCGTCGTGGCGGCGGGCCTGCACCGGCGCGCCCAGCGGCTCGTCGTGATGGACGTGGACTCGACGCTCATCCAGGACGAGGTGATCGAGCTCTTCGCCGCGCACGCCGGATGCGAGGACGAGGTCGCGGGAGTCACCGAGGCCGCCATGCGCGGCGAACTGGACTTCGAGCAGTCGCTGCACGCCCGCGTCGCGCTCCTCGCCGGGCTCGACGAGTCGGTCGTGCAGAAGGTCCGCGAACAGGTCCGGCTGACTCCCGGCGCGCGCACCCTGATCCGTACGCTGAAGCGGCTCGGCTACCAAGTCGGCGTCGTGTCGGGCGGGTTCACCCAGGTGACCGACGATCTGAAGGAGCGGCTCGGGCTCGACTTCGCCCACGCCAACACCCTGGAGATCGTCGACGGCAAGCTGACCGGCCGGGTGACCGGGGAGATCGTGGACCGGGCCGGCAAGGCACGTCTGCTGCGCCGGTTCGCCGCCGAGGCCGGGGTGCCGCTGGCCCAGACCGTGGCGGTCGGCGACGGCGCGAACGACCTCGACATGCTCAACGCCGCCGGCCTCGGGGTCGCCTTCAACGCGAAGCCGGTGGTGCGCCAGGCCGCGCACACCGCGGTGAACTTCCCGTTCCTCGACACGGTGCTGTACCTGCTGGGCGTCACCCGTGAAGAGGTCGAGGCCGCCGACATGCACGAGGACGAGGACACCGCCGCACACTGACACGGCGCCCGCGCTGCGGACGGGGCCCGGCACCTGGTGGTGCCGGGCCCCGTCGCCGTCAGTGGCCGGTCTCCTCGGTGGGCGCCCAGTACTCGGTCAGCGAGGCCGATCCCGGTTCCAGGGATTTCCAGGGGCCGTCGAAGGAGAGCACCGCGAAGGCCGCGGTGTGGAAGCCCTGGGCCTTCATCCGTTCACGGGTGTCGTCCTCGGCCTGGCCCGCCAAGACGTCCGCGAGGCCGTGGACGCCCGGGTTGTGACCGATCAGGACCACGCTCCGCACGTCGTCCGGGGTCTCGTTGAGGACCGCGATCAGCTCGCCGGGCGAGGCTTCGTAGATCCGCTCCTCGTAGACCGTTTTCGGCCGGTGCGGGAGCTCCTGGACAGCGTGCTTCCACGTCTCACGGGTCCGGATCGAGGTGGAACAGAGGGCCAGATCGAAGGGGATGCCGGTCTCACCCAGCCTGCGCCCGGCGACGGCGGCGTCCATCCGGCCCCGGTCGGCGAGCGGCCGCTCGTGGTCGGACATCTGCGGCCAGTCGGCTTTCGCATGCCGGAAGAGGACGATCCTGCGGGGTTCTGCGACGCTCATGCGTCCCAGCTTCGCACGAAACATGCCGCGAGGCGCAGGGAGTTGACGTGCTCCCCCGGCACGGGTGACGCCCTCCCCCGTCAGGGGTGATGCCGTACCCGAAAGGGGCGAAGCGGTCGCTCTCGGTGGTGGGCGGTCGCCCGGTGCGGGGCCTCGCGCGGGTCGGGCACCGGCATGGGTGCATCGGTGACACACCGCGCCCCCGTGGCATGCGGTGTCGTGGTGGTGTGAAGTGCCGGTATGGCTGGTCGTGGTGGGTGGAGGCGGGGCCGGGGGTGCGGAGTGAGAGGCGCGGTTGGCCGGGCGGGCGGAGGCGGGCAGCGGGGCGGCGGGCTTCCGTCACGTGGCTTTCGTGCGACACGGTCACGGAGCAGCGCGTCTCGTCACGGGGCCGTGTGCAGCACCGTCTGGATGCGCTCGAACACGTGCGTGAGGGCCGGGTCCCCGCCCGCGGCGTGCGCGTCCGACGGGTTCAGGATCATCAGCAGCAGCGTGATGAAGGCGAGCGTGGGGAGAGCGAGGGCCCACCAGGGCAGGCGGATGTCCACACGGCCGGGCGCCGCCGGGTGGATCCGGGTGTGCGTACGGGCCGACATGCCGCCTCCGTGGGTCTTCGAGTGGTCGCGGGCCGCTCCTCGCGGCCACGATTCGAAGGTACGGACCGCGCGGGCTCCGACCCATCCGGTGATCCACCCACTTGACCCTGACACTCGCCCCCTAGGGGACGGGGGGTTAGCCCTACCCCCGGGCTCCGCGGCGCCCCGGCGCGGGACGCGGCGGGGTCGGGAGAGCACTGGAGCGGGCCCTGGGGCTCAGGACGCGGGGCCGGCCGCGGACCGGCGCGAGGTCAGCCGTTCGACGGTCGACGGGCGCGGTCGTTCACGGTGAGGCGATGGACGCGATGATGCCGATGATCACCGTGATGGCCAGCATCGCGCCGAGCACGAGCAGCAGCTTCTTCTGGCCGTTCTGGGGGTTCGGGTCGAGCACAGGCATGGCCTCAGTCTCGCACCCCGGGTGGGCCCGGCCGCCGCCGGGTCCCGGTTCGTGGGCCGCGCCGGCCGG
The DNA here is from genome assembly GCF_002078175.1 of Streptomyces sp. M41(2017). Classification (GTDB taxonomy): domain Bacteria; phylum Actinomycetota; class Actinomycetes; order Streptomycetales; family Streptomycetaceae; genus Streptomyces. The sequence continues at coordinate 2,142,026 of NZ_MWFK01000002.1, forward strand.
GGTCAGCCGGCCAGCTCGTCCTCGACCGTCCGGTTGCGCCCCGCGAGGACGCCGACCGCGATCTGCGGGATCATCAGCCCGGCCATGAGCGCGAGCGGGAGGCCCCAGCCGCCGCTGTGCTGGTAGAGGACGCCGACGAGCAGCGGGCCGGGGATCGACAGGAGGTAGCCGGTGCTCTGGGAGAACGCCGACAGCTGGACGACACCGGCGCCGGTCCTGGCCCGCATGCCGACCATGGTGAGGGCCAGCGGGAAGGCGCAGTTGGAGACGCCGAGGAGTACCGCCCAGGCCCAGGCGCCGCCCGCCGGGGCGAGGTAGAGGCCCGCGTATCCGGCGAGTCCGCAGACACCGAGGGCGACCACGATGGGGCCCTGGTGGGGCAGCCGGGTGGCGAGACGCGGGATGACGAAGGCCAGCGGCACGCCCATCACCATGGTGACCGCGAGGAGCAGTCCCGCGGTGCCCGCGGCGACGCCGGCGTCGCGGAAGATCTGTGCCATCCAGCCCATGGTGATGTAGGCGGCGGTGGCCTGGAGGCCGAAGAAGACGGCGAGGGCCCAGGCCGTACGGCTGCGGGTGATGCGCAGTGCGGGGGCTTCCTGGCGGGCGTCCGCGGGCGCCTGTCCGGCGGAGCCGGGAGCGGCTCCCCGCGCGCGGACGAGCGGGATCCACGGGAGCACGGCCGCCGCCGCGAGGCCCGCCCAGACCACGAGTCCGGACTTCCACGAGCCGCCCAGGGCATCGGTCATGGGCACGGTGACGGCCGCGGCGAGCGAGGTGCCGAGCGCGAGCGCCATCGAGTACAGGCCCGTCATGGAGCCGACCCGGTCCGGGAACCAGCGCTTGACGATCACGGGCATCAGGACGTTGCTGACGGCGATGCCCATGAGCGCGAGCGCGCTGGCGGCCAGGAACCCGGCCGTCCCCCCGATGAAGGGGCGCAGCGCGAGGCCGGCCGCGATGGCGGCCATGCCCGCGCAGACGACCGCGGCGGGCCCGAAGCGGCGGGCGAGCCGGGGAGCCGTCACACCGAAGACGGCGAAGCAGAGCGGTGGCACGGACGTGAGCAGTCCGGCGACGCTGCCACTCATGCCGAGCCCGTCGCGCACCTCTTCGAGGAGGGCGCCGAGGCTGGTGATGGCCGGACGCAGGTTCAGGGCGGTGAGGACGATGCCCACGACCACGAATCGCGTCGCCCACGCGCGCGGGGCGGGCGGCCGGGCCGTCGTGCTCTCGGCGGGCCGGTCTGTCGGTGGGGACGTCATCGTCGTCCGGGTCTCCTCGCTTGCCATGACGCCCATCATAGAATCATGGGATGATTGGCTGTCCAATCCGCTGAACCCGCTGCGTTAATCTCCGGAATCTCCGGCCCGCGCGACCGACCGCACCCGGGCCCGTACGAAGGACCGTCATGCCGTTGAGCCACCCCCGCCGTTCGGCACTGTCCGAGCAGGTCATCGCCGAGCTGCGGACCCAGATCACCTCGGGCGAGTGGCCGGTGGGCTCCCGCATCCCCACCGAGCCGGAACTCGTCGACCAGCTCGGTGTCGCCCGCAACACGGTGCGCGAAGCCGTCCGGGCGCTGGCCCACAACGGTCTGCTGGACATCCGGCAGGGCTCGGGCACCTATGTCGTGGCGACCAGTGAGCTGGCGGGTGTGATGCACCGCAGGTTCGCGGACGCCGACCCCCGGCACATCGCCGAGCTGCGGTCCACGCTGGAGTCCAGTGCCGCCGCGCTGGCGTCCGAGCGGCGCACCGAGCGCGATCTCAAACAGCTGGACGCCCTCCTCGTACGCCGGGAGGAGGCCTGGGAGTCGGGTGACACGGAGGCCTTCGTGACCGCCGACGCGACCTTCCACCTGGCCGTGGTGGCCGCGTCCCACAACGACGTCATGACGGCGATGTACGCGGACCTGGGCGAGGTGCTGCGCGACTGGCTGCGCGAGGACGTGGGCGCGGAGCTGACGCCGGAGAGTCACATGGACCACGCCCGGCTCGTCGACGCGATCCGCTCGGGCGCCCCGGAGGCCGCGGCCGAGGAGGCGGGGAGCTACGCGTTCATGTGCCGGCCGGGGCGGCTGGACGCCCAGGGGCGGGCGCTGGGGACCGGCCGCGGCTGACCGTCAGGTGCCGTGCGTGATCCAGACGGCGCGGATCTCCTTCCAGCACCGCCCGGTCAGCCGGACGGTCAGCGCCGGCGCGACGTCGACGGGGGCGGTGTCCGTGTCGACGTCCCACCAGCGGGCGCACTCGACGTGCAGCCGGACGGTGTCGGTGTCCACATAGGGGTTGTGGCAGTACGCCACGACGTGCGAGCCGGTCACGGTGGTCCGGCAGTCGGCGCCGAAGGGCTGGGACCGCGCGGAGCGTGCGAGGCCGGTGCCGTCGTCGCCCGACGTCCGGGGTATCGCGTCGGTCGGAACGGCCATCACCAGGGTGACAGCGGCGAGCGCCGGGGCAACGCGGCGGGACAGGCGCACAAGGGGACCTCCTCGGCCGTACGGCTGCGGGGCGGTGCGTCTTCCCAGACTGCGTGCCGGGGTACCCCGGGCGCCCGGCCGAGTAGGCCGAACGGGGGACGCCCCGTCCCCGCGAGCTGCGGGAAACGGGGCGTCGGACCGGGCGTGGGTGTTACGCGCCGATGGCGTGCAGGCCGCCGTCCACGTGGATGATCTCGCCGGTGGTCTTCGGGAACCAGTCGCTCAGCAGGGCGACGACGCCCTTGCCGGCGGGCTCGGGGTCCTTGAGGTCCCACTCCAGGGGGGCGCGGGAGTCCCACACGGAGGCCAGCTCGCTGAAGCCCGGGATGGACTTGGCGGCCATCGAGCCGATGGGGCCCGCGGAGATGAGGTTGGAGCGCACGTTCTGCTTGCCCAGGTCGCGGGCGAGGTAGCGGTTGGTGGCCTCCAGGGCGGCCTTGGCCGGACCCATCCAGTCGTACTGGGGCCACGCGTACTGCGCGTCGAAGGTGAGGCCGACGACCGAGCCGCCGCTCTGCATCAGCGGCAGGCAGGCCATGGTCAGCGACTTCAGGGAGAACGCCGAGACGTGCATGGCCGTGGCCACCGACTCGAACGGCGTGTTGAGGAAGTTGCCGCCGAGGGCGTCCTGCGGCGCGAAGCCGATGGAGTGCACGACGCCGTCGAGGCCGCCCAGCTCCTCGCCGACGAGGTCGGCGAGACGGGCGAGGTGCTCGTCGTTGGTGACGTCGAGCTCGATGACCTTCGTGGGCTTCGGGAGCTTCCTCGCGATGCGCTCGGTCAGCGTGGGCCGCGGGAACGCGGTCAGGATGATCTCGGCGCCCTGCTCCTGGGCCAGCTTGGCGGTGTGGAAGGCGATGGAGGACTCCATCAGCACACCGGTGATCAGGACGCGCTTGCCCTCGAGAATTCCGCTCATGGTGATCAGTGACCCATTCCCAGTCCGCCGTCAACCGGGATGACGGCTCCAGTGATGTACGAGGCGTCGTCCGAGGCGAGGAACCGCACCGTCGCGGCGATCTCCTCGGGCTTCGCGTAACGGCCCAGCGGCACCTGCGACACGATGTTCGCGCGCTGCTCGTCGGTGAGCGCCTGCGTCATGTCGGTGTCGACGAAGCCGGGCGCGACGACGTTGAAGGTGAGGTTGCGCGAGCCGAGTTCCCGGGCGAGCGAACGCGCGAAGCCGACAAGGGCGGCCTTGGAGGCGGCGTAGTTCGCCTGGCCCGCGGAGCCGAGCAGTCCGACCACCGACGAGATGAGGACGACGCGGCCCTTCTTGGCCCGCAGCATGCCGCGGTTGGCGCGCTTGACCACGCGGAAGGCGCCGGTCAGGTTGGTGTCGATGACCGAGGTGAAGTCCTCCTCGGACATGCGCATCAGCAGCTGGTCCTTGGTGACGCCGGCGTTGGCGACGAGGACCTCGACCGGGCCGTGCTCGGCCTCGATCTCCTTGTAGGCCTGCTCCACCTGCTCGGTGTCCGTGATGTCGCACTTGACGGCGAGGCACCCCAGATCCATGAGGGCGGCCGGCGGCTCACCGGACCGGTATGTGATCGCGACCTTGTCGCCTGCGTCGGCGAATGCGCGGGCGATGGCGAGGCCGATGCCTCGGTTGCCTCCGGTGACGAGAACCGAGCGGCTCAACGGATCACCCTTTCGATAGCGGACTGAAACCCCTGCGTGCGGGACCCCTGCGTGCAGGCGCCTTCCTCGAAAACCTATCGGTCCGTCCGGCCTGTCAGAGAATCGGGCACCGACAGTGGGTCCGGGTGCCCTCTGTCGGGTCCCTACAGAAAGCCGGGCAGGCCCGGCCGAAAAAGCGCCCGGTCAACCGAAAGACGTGGCCCCGGAGCCGTCCCGCGCGACATGATCGGACCCGACAGGCCACGACAGCAGGGAGACCTCGGTGCCTCATTCCATCGACGAAGCGTTCACGGCGCTGCCGCTGCGCGCCCTCGCGGACGCCGCGCTCGCGCGGGCGCGGGCGCTCGGCGCGGCGCACGCGGACTTCCGGTTCGAGCGGGTGCGCAGCGCGACCCTGCGGTTGCGCGACGCCAAGCCGGCCGGGTCGTCGGACACCACGGACCTGGGCTACGCGGTGCGCGTGGTGCACGGCGGGACCTGGGGGTTCGCGTCGGGCGTCGATCTGACGATGGACGCGGCGGCGAAGGTCGCCTCGCAGGCCGTGGCGATGGCGAAGCTGTCCGCCCAGGTGATCAGGGCGGCCGGTTCCGACGAGCGGGTCGAGCTGGCGGACGAGCCGGTGCACGCCGACCGGACGTGGATCTCCTCGTACGAGATCGATCCGTTCTCGGTGCCGGACGAGGAGAAGGCGGGACTGCTCGCCGACTGGAGCGCGCGGCTGCTGGCGGCCGACGGCGTCAACCACGTCGACGCGTCGCTGATGTCCGTGCACGAGAACAAGTTCTACGCGGACACCGCGGGCACCGTGACCACGCAGCAGCGGGTGCGGCTGCATCCGCAGCTCACCGCGGTCGCGGTGGACGAGTCGAGCGGCGAGTTCGACTCGATGCGGACGATCGCGCCTCCGGTCGGACGCGGCTGGGAGTACCTGCGCGGCACCGGCTGGGACTGGGACGCCGAACTGGAGAGCATCCCCGCGCTGCTCGCCGAGAAGATGCGCGCGCCGAGCGTCGAGGCGGGGGTGTACGACCTGGTCGTCGACCCGTCCAACCTGTGGCTGACGATCCACGAGTCCATCGGGCACGCCACCGAGCTGGACCGTGCGCTCGGCTACGAGGCGGCGTACGCGGGAACGTCGTTCGCCACCTTCGACCAGCTCGGCAAGCTGCGGTACGGCTCGGAGCTGATGAACGTCACCGGTGACCGCACCGCCGAGCACGGCCTCGCGACCGTCGGGTACGACGACGAGGGGGTCGCCGGCCAGTCCTGGGACCTCGTCAAGGACGGCACGCTCGTCGGGTACCAGCTGGACCGGCGCATCGCGAAGCTGACCGGCTTCGACCGCTCCAACGGCTGCGCCTACGCCGACTCCCCCGGGCACGTGCCGGTGCAGCGCATGGCGAACGTGTCGCTCCAGCCGGACCCGGGCGGCCTGTCGACGGAGGACCTGATCGGGGGTGTCGACCGCGGTATCTACGTCGTGGGCGACCGCTCCTGGTCCATCGACATGCAGCGCTACAACTTCCAGTTCACCGGGCAGCGCTTCTTCCGCATCGAGAACGGCCGGATCGCGGGCCAGCTCCGCGATGTCGCGTACCAGGCCACGACCACCGACTTCTGGGGTTCGATGGCGGCGGTGGGCGGTCCGCAGACCTACGTCCTGGGGGGTGCCTTCAACTGCGGCAAGGCCCAGCCGGGCCAGGTCGCCGCGGTCTCGCACGGCTGCCCCTCCGCCCTCTTCAAGGGCGTCAACATTCTGAACACGACGCAGGAGGCCGGTCGATGAGCGCCCGTACCAACAAGCCGCACGAGGTCGTCGAGCGCGCCCTCGAACTGTCCCGGGCCGACGGCTGTGTGGTGATCGCCGACGAGGAGTCCTCCGCCAACCTGCGCTGGGCGGGCAACGCCCTGACCACCAACGGGGTCACCCGCGGGCGCACGCTCACGGTGATCGCCACCGTCGACGGCCGCGAGGGCACCGCGTCGGGCGTCGTCTCGCGTTCGGCGGTGACCGCCGACGAGCTGGAGCCGCTGGTGCGGGCGGCCGAGGCGGCGGCACGGGGTGCCGGTCCCGCCGAGGACGGCCGGCCGCTCGTGACGGGCGTGGCCGAGTCCCCCGACTTCACGGACGCGCCGGCCGAGACCTCGTCGGCGGTGTTCGCCGACTTCGCGCCGGCGCTGGGCGAGTCGTTCGCCCGCGCGCGGGCGGGCGGCCGCGAGCTGTACGGCTTCGCCAACCACGAGCTCGTCACCAGTTACGTCGGCACGTCGACCGGGCTGCGCCTGCGGCACGACCAGCCGAACGGGACGCTGGAGCTGAACGCCAAGTCCCCGGACCGGACGCGTTCGGCGTGGGCGGGGCGCTCGACGCGGGACTTCAAGGACGTCGATCCGGCCGCGCTGGACGCGGAGCTGGCGGTACGGCTCGGCTGGGCGGAGCGGCGTGTCGACCTGCCCGCCGGGCGCTACGAGACGCTGCTGCCGCCGACCGCCGTCGCGGACCTGATGATCTACCAGATGTGGTCGGCGGCCGCCCGGGACGCCGCCGAGGGCCGGACGGTCTTCAGCAAGCCGGGCGGTGGCACCCGCATCGGCGAGCGGCTCACCGAGCTGCCGCTGACCCTGCGCAGCGACCCGAACGAACCGGGCCTGGAGTCCGCGCCGTTCGTGCTGGCGCACTCCTCGGGCGACGACGCCTCCGTGTTCGACAACGGGCTGCCGCTGACGGCGACCGACTGGATCCGGGAGGGCGAGCTGCGGCACCTGTCCACCACCCGGCACAGCGCGGAGCTGACCGGGCTGCCGGTGACGCCGTCGATCGGGAACCTCGTCCTGGACGGCGGCGAGGACCGGTCGCTGGAGGACATGGTCGCCGCCACCGAGCGCGGTCTGCTGCTCACCTGCCTCTGGTACATCCGTGAGGTCGACCCGGCGACGCTGCTGCTGACCGGGCTCACCCGGGACGGCGTCTACCTGGTCGAGAAGGGCCAGGTCGTCGGCGCGGTGAACAACTTCCGCTTCAACGAGTCGCCGGTGGGCCTGCTCGGTCGGGCCACCGAGGCGGGGCGGACGGAAAAGACGCTGCCGCGCGAATGGAGCGACTGGTTCACCAGGGCTGCGATGCCCGCGCTGCGGGTGCCGGACTTCAATATGAGTTCCGTCAGCCAGGGCGTATAACCTCGTACCTGATCCACGAGACCACCCCAAGGAGATACGAGAATCGTGACGGACATCGTCGACGAGCTGAAGTGGCGGGGGCTGTTCTCCCTGTCCACCGACGAAGATGCTTTGCGCAAGGCGCTCGCGGACGGTCCCGTCACGTTCTATTGCGGCTTCGACCCGACCGCGGCGAGCCTGCACGTCGGCCACCTGGTGCAGGTGCTCACGATGCGCCGGCTCCAGCAGGCGGGCCTGCGCCCCCTCGCACTGGTCGGCGGGGCGACGGGACAGATCGGCGACCCGCGGCCGACGGCGGAGCGCACGCTGAACGACCCGGAGACGGTAGCTAACTGGGTGACGCGCCTGCGGTCGCAGATCGAGCCGTTCCTGTCCTTCGAGGGCGAGAACGCCGCGGTCATGGTGAACAACCTGGACTGGACGGCCGGTCTGTCGGCCATCGAGTTCCTGCGGGACATCGGCAAGCACTTCCGTGTCAACAAGATGCTCACCAAGGACTCGGTCGCCCGCCGGCTGGAGTCCGAGGAGGGCATCAGCTACACGGAGTTCAGCTACCAGCTGCTCCAGGGCATGGACTTCCTCGAGCTGTACCGCCGGTACGGCTGCACGCTCCAGCAGGGCGGCAGCGACCAGTGGGGCAACCTCACGGCGGGCCTGGACCTGATCCACCGGCTGGAGCCGGGGGCCCATGTGCACGCGCTGGCGACGCCGCTGATGACGAAGGCGGACGGCACCAAGTTCGGCAAGACCGAGGGCGGCGCCATCTGGCTCGACCCCGAGATGACGACGCCGTACGCCTTCTACCAGTTCTGGCTGAACGTGGACGACCGGGACGTCTCGACGTACCTGCGCATCCTGTCCTTCCGGTCCCGTGAGGAGCTGGAGGAGCTGGAGCGGCAGACGGAGGAGCGGCCGCAGGCGCGGGCCGCGCAGCGGGCGCTGGCCGAGGAACTGACGACGCTGGTGCACGGTGCCGACCAGACGGCCGCCGTGATCGCCGCGTCGAAGGCGCTCTTCGGACAGGGCGAGCTCGCCGGGCTCGACGAGCGGACGCTGAGCGCGGCGCTCTCCGAGGTGCCGCACATCCGGGTCGCCGAGCCGGGTCTCGTCGTGGACCTCTTCGCCGAGGTCGGTCTGGTGGCCAGCAAGTCGGCCGCCCGCCGGACGGTGAAGGAGGGCGGTGCCTACGTGAACAACGTGAAGGTCGCCGCCGAGGACGCGGTCCCCGCCGAGGAGGACCTGCTGCACGGACGGTGGCTGGTGCTGCGCCGGGGCAAGAAGAGCCTGGCCGCGGTCGAGGTCACCGGCGCCTGAGGCATCGGCCCCGGGCGATGTGACGTACGGCGAAGGGGCGGCCCCCGGTCGGGGGCCGCCCCTTCGTCGTCGTTCACCGGGCGGGTTTCACCGGGTCGTGTTCACCTTGTTGCCCCGCACCGCCATGTAGAGCATGTCGCCGAGGAAGACGATGACGATCGCGGCGGCGAGCTGCAGCGCGTGGCGGCCCCAGTCGATGCCCCGGGTCTCGGCGATGCCGATGCCCCGCGCGATGGCGTTGCCGACGATGGCGCCGAGGATGCCGAAGATCGTGGTCAGCCAGAGCGGGCTGTGCTGCTTGCCCGGAATGATCGCCTTGGCGATCAGGCCCAGCACGAACCCGACGATGATCGCCCACAACCAGCCCATGTCTGCCTCCTAGTACGGCTCTCCGTGAGCAGTACCGCCAGTGTCGTGGTGGCGGTCATACGCCGCATGTCGGGCGGAGCCATACGCGGTACGGCGCATCCGATCCACCCGCCGCGGACCTGCCCCGGTCTCGAAGGCGGCGCAGCCGCGGCGTACCGTGGGGACGGTCCGGGCCCGCTCTCGACGGGTTCGTACCGGGTACGGGCCGGGGAGCGTCCGAGACAGACGGGTGGTGGAGTGTGATCAGGAAGCAGAGCGAGGTCCAGGTCTTCCGGATCACCGGAGCACGGCAGGGACTGGACGAGGACGTCCGCGGCCGGCAGCGCCGCTACATCATCTCCATGTCCGTCCGTACGGTCGCGGTGATCCTCGGGGCGACCCTGTGGAACGTCGAGCGATACGTGGCGATCGCCGCACTGGTGCTCGGCATCCTCCTCCCCTACGTGGCCGTCGTCATCGCCAACGCGGGCCGCGAGAACGCCCCGGGGCTCCCCTCGACGTTCGTCGCCGCGCCCTCGCGGCCGATGATCGCGCCGCCGCGTCAGGACGGTCCCGCGGCACCGTTCGCGGACGACGTCACCGCCGATCCGGGGATGCCGCTGCGGCCCGAGCCGCACGATCGGAGCTGACGCCCGGCGGGTCCGCGGGAGCGCCGGAGGCGTCTCCGGAACGGTTCCGAAGAGGCCCGGTCACGCGCCCGCAAACGGCCCCGGAGGCCGCTCCGGAAACGGAATCCGGCCACGCGCCAAGCTCAAGAAAACCTCAGATCAATCATGTTGTTCAGGTGCCGGGCGGCGGGTCGGCCGTGACATACTTCGTACGCGCTCCGCATCCCCCGTCGGAGCGACGGACCGACGCCGGGCAGCTCCCCCCGTGGCTGCTCGGCGTCGCCTTTGCGGGGGTGCCGCAGACCCCGTCGAGGACCTCCTCCGGGGACGCCGGCCGACCGCGCGGAACACGTGAAGTGAGGCCTCGGCTAGGGTCGGCAGGGTGATCCTGAACGTGCCCGGCTCCGACCCCGCCTCTCCCGTCTGCTCGGCCAAGGCCTGCCGCGCGGACGCCGTGTGGGTGCTCGCGTGGAACAACCCGAAGCTGCACACGCCCGAGCGCCGCAAGACGTGGCTCGCGTGCGACGAACACCGCGAACACCTGTCCCAGTTCCTCGGCATCCGCGGGTTCCTGAAGGACGTGGTGCGGCTGGAGGAGTGGGAGTCCCCGGAGGCCTGATCGGGCGCCCCGCGAGAGCGTCAGCCGCCGATCGCCGACATCGGACGGTCGGGCTGCACGAACGACGGGTCGTCCAGACCCGCTCCCGCCTTCTTGCCCCACATGGCGACCCGCCAGATCCGGGCGATCTCCTCGTCGGGGGCGTCCGAGCGAAGCGCCGCCCGCAGGTCGGTCTCCTCGGTGGCGAAGAGGCAGGTGCGCACCTGTCCGTCGGCGGTGAGACGCGTACGGTCGCAGGCCGCGCAGAAGGGGCGGGTCACCGAGGCGATGACCCCGACCCGGTGCGGGCCGCCGTCGACGGTCCAGCGCTCGGCGGGTGCGGAACCCCGCTCGCCGTCACCCTCCTCGGTGAGCTCGAAGCGGGTGCGCAGCGAGGCGAGGATGTCGCCCGCCGTGACCATGCCCTCGCGCTTCCAGCCGTGCTGGGCGTCCAGCGGCATCTGTTCGATGAAGCGGAGTTCGTAGTCGTGGGCGACGGCCCAGGCGAGGAGGTCAGGGGCCTCGTCGGCGTTCAGGCCGGGCATCAGCACCGAGTTGATCTTCACCGGGGTCAGGCCGGCGGTGTGGGCGGCCTCGAGACCGTCGATGACGTCCTTGTGCCGGTCGCGCCGGGTGAGGGTCTTGAAGACGTCGGGCCGGAGGGTGTCCAGCGATACGTTCACCCGGTCCAGGCCCGCGGCCTTCAGGGCCGTGGCGGTGCGCTTGAGGCCGATGCCGTTGGTCGTCAGTGACATCTGGGGGCGCGGGGCGAGGGCCGCGACGCGCTCGACGATGCCGACGAGGCCGGGGCGCAGCAGCGGCTCACCGCCGGTGAAGCGGACCTCCTCGATGCCGAGGTGGGTGACCGCGATGTCGATCAGCCGGACGATCTCGTCGTCCGTGAGCAGATCGGGCTTGGCGAGCCACTGCAGGCCCTCTTCGGGCATGCAGTAGGTGCAGCGGAGGTTGCACCGGTCTGTCAGGGAAACCCGCAGGTCGGTGGCTACTCGGCCGAAGGTGTCGATGAGCACGTGGGCCCCCTCCCTCGATGCTGATCACGTTTTCCGGTCATCTGCGAGCCTACGTGACGCGGCCGACAAGGACAGCGGCCCGATCCCACGAGACGCGGCGCGGGCCCGTCGTAGGGATCTACTAGTGGTGATCCACCAGCGGCCTGCGACGGGCCCGCGCGATGCCGGTGCCTCAGTGCGCTCCGGTGCCCGTCAGGGAGCGGACCTCCAGCTCGGCGTACTTGCCGGCGTCGGGCTCCTCCTTCGACAGCAGGGTGCCGAGCCAGCCCAGCAGGAAGCCGACCGGGATCGAGATGAGGCCCGGATTCTCCAGCGGGAACCAGTGGAAGTCGACGTCCGGGAACATCGACGTGGGCTTGCCCGAGACCACCGGGGAGAACAGGACGAGGCCGACCGCGGTGGCCAGACCGCCGTAGATCGACCAGAGCGCGCCCTGGGTGGTGAACCTCTTCCAGAACAGGCTGTAGAGGATCGTGGGCAGGTTGGCCGAGGCGGCGACCGCGAAGGCGAGGGCGACCAGGCCTGCGACGTTGAGGTCGCGGGCGAGGGCGCCGAGGAGGATCGAGACGGCGCCGATGCCGACGGTGGCGTAGCGGGCGGCCCGCATCTCCTGCTTCTCCGTGGCCTGGCCCCGCTTGATGACGTTCGCGTAGATGTCGTGCGCGAACGACGAGGACGAGGCCAGGGTCAGTCCCGCGACGACCGCGAGGATGGTGGCGAAGGCGACGGCGGAGATGGTGGCGAGGAGGATCGCGCCCCAGTTGGAGTCGACGCCGCCCAGATGCAGGGCGAGCAGCGGTGCCGCCGTGTTGCCCGCCTTGTTGGAGGCGATGATCTCGTCCGGTTTGATCAGCGCGGCGGCGCCGAAGCCGAGGGCGAGGGTCATCAGGTAGAAGGCGCCGATGAGGCCGATGGCCCAGTTGACGGACTTCCGGGCGGTCTTGGCGGTCGGCACGGTGTAGAAGCGGATCAGGATGTGCGGGAGGCCCGCGGTGCCGAGGACGAGCGCCATGCCGAGCGAGATGAAGTCCAGCTTGGTGGTGGAGGTGGCGCCGTACTTGAGGCCGGGCTCCAGGAACGGCGATCCCTTGCCGCTGTTCTCGGCCGCCTTGCCGAGCAGGTCGGAGATGTTGAAGTTGAACTTCAGCAGCACCAGGAAGGTGAGCAGCAGGGCGCCGACGATCAGCAGGACGGCCTTGACCATCTGGACCCAGGTGGTGCCCTTCATGCCGCCGATGGTGACGTACACGATCATCAGGACGCCGACGAGGGCGACGATGCCGATCTTGCCGGCGTCGCTGGTGATGCCGAGGAGCAGGGAGACGAGGACGCCGGCGCCGGCCATCTGGGCCAGCAGGTAGAAGATCGACACGACGATGGTCGAGGTGCCCGCGGCGGTGCGGACCGGGCGCTGGCGCAGGCGGTAGGCGAGGACGTCGCCCATCGTGTACCGGCCGGAGTTGCGCAGCGGCTCGGCGACCAGGAGCAGGGCGACCAGCCAGGCGACCAGGAAGCCGATGGAGTAGAGGAAGCCGTCGTAGCCGAAGAGGGCGATGGCGCCGGCGATGCCGAGGAAGGACGCGGCGGACATGTAGTCGCCGGAGACGGCGAGGCCGTTCTGGAAGCCGGTGAACTGGCGGCCGCCCGCGTAGAAGTCGGCGGCGTCCTTGGTCTGGCGGCCCGCCCAGACGGTGATGACGAGGGTCGCGGCGACGAACACCGCGAACAGGGTGATGATCAGCGGCCGGTGCTCACTGGCCTCGCCGGCGGCCAGCACCGTCGTGTGCACGCTGGTCTGTACGGAGCTCATGCGCCGCCCTCCATCCGGGACTTGATGGCGTCGGCCTTGGGGTCGAGCTGCGCGGCCGCGTGCCGCGAGTACCACCAGGCGATGAGGAACGTGGTGAGGAACTGGGCGAGGCCGAGCACCAGGGCGACGTTGACGTTGCCGAACAGCTTGGTGCCCATGAAGTCGCCCGCGTAGTTCGAGAGCAGGACGTACAGCAGGTACCAGAGGATGAAGCCGATGGTCAGCGGGAAGGCGAACGAGCGGTGGGATCGGCGCAGTTCACCGAACTCGGCGCTCTGCTGGACCTCGATGAACTCCTCGGTGGAGGGCAGGGGGGCGCCGGTCCTCGCGGGCGGAGGGGCGTCGTTCGCGGGTGGCGGTGCGTCGGTGGCCACGGTGTCTCCTCGCGTTGCGGGTGCGGTTGCGACGGTGGGCGGGGGCGAGCCGGTGCTCGCGGACGGGGACGGTTCGGGTACGGACATGCGGCTGACCTCACAGTGACGTGGATCACGTTACGGGGTGCGAGACGGCGGCTCCGTTCCGTGATCCAGCGGGGGGCCTCGATCGTCCACGGGCTCCCTGCCCAAGGTCACGGCGCCACGCGTGGACCGGTTCAACTCCCCCGCGTTCTTTCGGAAGTCGCCATCCCGCGGAAGTCGTCGCCGGAAGTCATTGCTGGCCCGGGCGCCGGGAGGATAGCTTCGGCCTGCGCCATTTCCGTCATGTACCTGCCCGGGCACCACCTGTGTTCGGGCAGCTCCGTTTTCCGGATGATGTGGAGATCCCATGGCTCATCTGCGTTCCAGACGCCGTCTCGCCCTCGCCGTGCCGGTCGTTCTGTCGCTCACCGCTTCGCTGGGCTTCCTGCCGGGTGTCGCGTCCGCCGCTCCCGCCACAGCGCCCGCCGCGACGACGGCGGACGGGCCGAACCTCTCCTACGTGGTCAACACGCGGGCGGACCACCGCACCATCGCGTCGGTGAAGCAGGCGATCACCGCGGCCGGCGGCAGCGTCGTCATCGCGTACGAGCAGATCGGCGTGATCGTCGTCCACTCCGCCGACCCGGACTTCGGGCAGCGGATCCGGGCGGCGCGCGGAGTGCAGTCGGCCGGTGCCACCCGCACCTCGGCCCTGACGCCCGCGGGGACGACGGACGAGGGCGCGGCGCAGGTGCTGTCGGCGTCCGAGGCCGCCAAGGTCGCGAAGACGGCCGCGCCGGGCGAGGAGCCCCTGGAGGCCGACCAGTGGGATCTGCGCGCGATAGGCGCCGACAAGGCGGCCGCGGTCGATCCGGGCAGCAAGAAGGTGACCGTCGCGGTGATCGACGTCGGCGTCGACGACACGCACCCGGACATCGCACCGAACTTCTCCGCCTCGCAGTCCGCGAACTGTGTGGGCGGCAAGCCGGACACGACGTACGGCTCCTGGCGTCCGGTGGACGCGGACCACTACCACGGCACGCATGTCGCCGGTGAGATCGCGGCGGCCCGCAACGGCGTCGGTGTCGCCGGTGTCGCGCCCGGCGTGAAGGTCTCCGGCATCACCGTGGCCCAGCCGGACTCGACGCAGCTGTTCTACCCGGAGAGCGTCGTCTGCGCCTTCGTGTTCGCCGCCGACCACGGCGTCGAGATCACCAACAACAGCTACTACGTGGACCCGTGGCTGTACAACTGCGTCGACGACCCCGACCAGAAGGCGATCGTCGACGCCGTCAACCGGGCCCAGCTGTACGCCCAGCACAAGGGCACGCTGAACGTCGCCGCGGCGGGCAACTCCAACGACGACCTCGACTCGGACGCGCTGACCGACGCCTCCAGCCCCGACGACTCGGCGCCGACGACGCGGACCGTCGACCCGCACAAGTGCTACGACATCCCTACCCAGTTGCCGGGTGTCGTCACGGTCGCCTCGACCGGCGTCAAGGGCGCCAAGTCGTACTTCTCCAGCTACGGCAAGGGCGTCATCGACGTCGCGGCGCCGGGCGGCGACCGGTACCAGATCCCGGACACCCCGTCGCAGAACGGCCGCATCCTGTCGACGCTGCCGAACAACACGTACGGCTACCTCCAGGGCACCTCGATGGCGACGCCGCACGTCGCCGGCGTGGCCGCGCTGCTCAAGTCCAAGTACCCCTGGGCGACGCCCGCCCAGCTGCAGATCCTGCTCAAGGCCCAGGCGGACAACCCGGGTTGCCCGGCCGAACCGTACGACGGGAACGGTGACGGTGTCGTCGACGCGACCTGCGTGGGCGGCAAGCACGTGAACGGCTTCTACGGATTCGGGATCGTGAACGCCCTGCGGGCGGTCAAGTAGCCTCCGCCGACGCCTCCGTGGCCCCGGCCGCCGCCCTGCGCGGTGGCCGGGGCCACGTCACGTCACGCGGCGCCCGTCGGGGGGGGGGCCGCTACGCATGTTGATTCGATCCACGCCGCATAGTGCCCGTATGACGCAATCACCGATGGCCGCCGTGTGGCGGGAGCTGGGCGGGGACCCCGCGCTGCTCGCCCGAGTCTCCACCGTGGCGCGGGCGGGGGCACTGGAGGCCCGGCTGCCCGTACGGGAGATGGCGCGGGCCTGTGTCGGCGGGTGCGCGCTGGCCGCCGCCGAGTCGGCGGCCGAGCGGACCGGACGCGCCCGGGTGCCGCGCGTGACGGTGGACGACGGCGCCGTGGCCACGGCGTTCGTCAGCGAACGCCATCTGCGCGTCGACGGCCGGGCACCGGTCTCGTTCGCGCCGCTGTCGCGCTTCTGGCGGACGGCGGACGGGTGGGTGCGCACGCACGCGAACTATCCCCATCACCGGACACGACTGACGGCGGCCCTGGGTCTGGCGGTCGACGCGACGCCCGAGGACGTGGCCGCGGTGCTCGCGGAGCGCCCCGCGCGGGAGGTCGAGGAGACGGTGTACGCGGCCGGTGGCCTCGCCGTCGCCCTGCGCACCCCGGAGGAGTGGGCCGCCCATGCGCAGGCGCGCGCGGTGGCGGCCCGGCCGCTGATCGAGCGAGGCCTGCTGGACTCCGCGCCCGCGCGCGCTTTCGCCCCGCCCGGCGGCGCCGGGCCGCTGCTGCCCGCCGCCGGGGTACGGGTGCTCGACCTGACCCGGGTCATCGCGGGCCCGGTCGCCACCCGCACCCTCGCGCTGCTGGGTGCCGACGTGCTGCGGGTGGACGCGCCGCATCTGCCCGAGGCGGCCGACGCACACGCCGACACCGGCTTCGGGAAACGCTCGACGACCCTGGACCTGGCGACCGACCGGCGTCGGTTCCAGGAGCTGCTCGCGACGGCCGACGTCGTCGTGACCGGGTACCGGCCGGGCGCCCTCGACCGGTTCGGGCTCGCCCCCGAGGCGCTGGCCGAGCGTCGGCCCGGCCTGGTCGTGGCCCAGTTGTCGGCGTGGGGCGCCTACGGGCCCTGGTCCGGGCGACGGGGTTTCGACAGCCTGGTGCAGGTGGCGACCGGGATCGCCGTCACTGAGGGGTCGGCCGAGCAGCCGGGCGCCCTGCCCGCGCAGGCACTCGACCACGGCACCGGGTACCTGCTGGCGGCGGCCGTGCTCCGCGCCCTGACCGAGCGGTCCGGAGACGGCCGGGGCCGTCTCGTACGCCTGGCGCTGGCCCGGACGGCGGCGTGGCTGACGGACGGCGTCGCCCGGGGCACCGGCGACTACACCGGCCTCGGGACGGAGAACGCCGCCACGGGTCTCCCGTACGAGGGGCCGGACACCTGGCTCACCGACCGCGACGGCGCCGCCGGCCACCTGCGGTACGCCCTTCCCCCGGTCGCCTTCGCCGACGGCCCCACCGACTGGGCCCGGCCGCCGGGCACTTGGGGAGCGGACGCGCCGCGCTGGCTGTGACGGACGGTTTGCCCGGCGCCCGGTTCCGCGACGTCGAACGGACTAACGTGAGATGCCGGGGACGCGACGGCTGGTGAGCATCGTGGGGTGACGTTGACACGACCGACGGCCGACGCGGCGGACGCGGGGGCGGCTGCCCGGCGGCAGGCCACCCGCAGGGCCCTCGCCCTGCTCGCGCTGGTGGCCGTCGCGGCCCTGATCCCGCTGCTCGGCCCGCGCACCGCGCTGACCGGGACGGGAGAGGCCGCCGCGCCCGGGGTCGCCGGCATCGCCCTGCTGCGCGCGGTGCTGTTCGCCGCGCTCTGCGTCCCCGTGGGAGAGCTGTTCGCGGCCCGGCTGGCGCGGCGGGTGCCCGGTGCTCCGCGGGTGGACGCGCCGTGCAGCTGGGCGGCGTACGCGGCGGTCGCCGGGTTCGTCGCCGCACTGGGACTCGCCTCCGTGGTCGCGACCGGCAACCTGCTGCCCCGCCACCTCGCCGATCTGGACCTGGGCGGCCTCTACGCGAGCCGCGACGGCAGGCTGGCGCTCCTGGAGGTCAACGCGTTCGCGGTGGCCTGGTTCTGTGCCCGGTCGCGCAGGCCGGGCACCCAGGTGTGGCCGCTGGCCGCGGTGGCGCTGGCGGAGGCGCTGCGCGCCCATCCGGCGGCGGAGCACACCGCGCCGACCGGCTCCGGTCTGACACTCGTCCATGTGACCTGCGCGGCGCTGTGGGCGGGCGGTCTGCTGCACGTCCTGCGACTGCTGCGCTCCTGGCGCGCGGCGGAGTCGGCCTTCGTCGGCCCCGCCGGGGCCGACGAAGGCCCGTCGGCCGGTGCCGCGCTGCTCGGCCGCTACGCGCGCGTGGCGGCCGTCCTGTTCGCGGCGATCACCGCCACCGGCGTGTGGAGCTCACTGCGCCGGATGCCGGCCGGCACGGTCATGGACCAGCTGACGACGACGGCGTACGGGCGCACCCTGCTGGCGAAGGTGCTCCTCGTGGCCGCCGTCGCCGTGCTGGCGCTCTGCGCGCGACTGCGGCTGCGGAGCGCGCGGGACCCGCTCGGCGCCTGCTCCCCCGCGCGGGCGGAGGTCGTCGTGCTGGGGGCGGTCGTCGTGGTGTCCGGTCTGCTGACGGCGCTGCCGCTGCCCATCCGCTGGTGAGCAGCCGGCAGCCCGGCGGCGGACCTCAGTGCGTGACGATGACCTTGAGAGCGGTCCGCTCGTCCATCGCCTTGTAGCCCTCGGGCACGCCCTCCAGGCCGACGGTCATGTCGAAGACCGGCGACGGGTCGACGGTGCCGTCGAGGACGTCGGGCAGCAGCTCGGGGATGTAGGACCGTACGGGGGCGACGCCGCCGCGCAGGGCGACGTTGCGGTCGAACATGACGCCGAGGTCGAGGCCCGTCCCGCTGCCGTGCGGCACGCCGACGAAGCCGATGGCGCCGCCGTCGCGGGTGATGTTCACGGCCGTGCTCATGGACTGCTCGGTGCCGACGGCCTCGACGACGCACATCGCACCCTGGCCGCGGGTCAGCTCGCGCACGGCCTCGACGGCCGCCTCACCGCGTTCGGCGACGACGTCCGTGGCGCCGAAGCGGCGCGCGATGTCCGTCCGTGCCGCGTGCCGGCCGAGGGCGATGATCCGGTCGGCGCCGAGGCGCTTGGCGGCCAGTACGGCGCACAGGCCGACGGCACCGTCGCCGACGACGGCGACGGTGGATCCCTTGCGGACGCCGGCGCCGAGGGCCGCGTGATGGCCGGTGCCGAGGACGTCGGAGAGGGTCAGCAGCGCGGAGAGCAGGTGGTCGTCGGAGGCGGCTTCCTTGGGGAGCCGGACGAGCGTGCCGTCGGCGAAGGGGACGCGGACGGCCTCGCCCTGGCCGCCGTCGTAGCCGACGGAACCCCAGAAGCCGCCGTGCTCGCAGGAGGTGGTGAGTCCCTCGCGGCAGAAGTCGCAGACGCCGTCGGACCACATGAAGGGGGCCACGACCAGGTCGCCGCGCCGGACGCCGGCCACCTCGGAGCCGGTCTCCTCGACGATGCCGAGGAACTCGTGCCCGATCCGCTGGCCGGCCTGGCGGGCCGCCTCACCGCGGTACGCCCACAGGTCGCTGCCGCAGATGCAGGAGCGCAGCACGCGGACGACGGCGTCGGTGGGCAGCTGCACCATGGGCTCGGGCACGTCCTCCACCCGCATGTCGAACGGGGCGTGGATGGTGGTGGCGCGCATGGCGAGGGTCCCTCTCGTGCGGTGTGCGGGGTGTGTGCTCAGGGGGTGGTCGAGCGCATACCACCGTACGCCGCCGCGGACGCGGGCGAGCCGTCGAGGGGTCCGAGCACGCCTCGGACCAGCAGGAACTGGGCCGCCGCGTATGTGAGCATGATCCAGAAGGCGGGGTTCGGTGGCTGCGGCCGGTCGGCGACACCGGTGGCGATGAGGGTGTCGGAGAGCATGAAGAGGGCGCCACCGAGCCCGGTGACGGGTCCCAGGCGGGTGGCTCCGCAGGCCATCGCGGTCAGCAGCAGGCTGTAGCCGGCGACGGGCACGCGGAGCCCCGCCGGCAGCCCGGGCCAGAGCAGGACGACGAGGACGGTCAGGACGACGGCGTACGCGATGGACGGCCAAGGGCCGCGGGCCCGGGCCGTCCGCCGGAAGAGCACGAGGTAGCAGACGTGTCCCGCCGCGAACGAGGCCATGCCGGCGAGGAAGGCGGCGTCGGCGTCGGAGAGGAGGGCCAGGTCGCCGGCCCAGCCGAGGAGCAGCGCGGCGATCAGCAGCCGGGGTCCGCCGCGGACGGCGGCGTACGCGGCGAGCAGGGGCATGAGGAGCGGTTTGGCGACGAGGTGCCCGGGCTCGTACCCGACGGCGAGCGAGAGGACGTCCACGGCCGTCGCCAGGGCGAAGGCGCCGAGCAGCAGCCGGGTGGAGCGCGGGGTCACGCGGCGGGCTCGGAGACCGGGGCCGAGGCGGAGGCGGCGGGCGTCGAGGCGGAGGCAGGGGCGGTGGCAGAGGTGGCGGGCGTCGAGGCGGAGGCGGAAGCGGCGGGCTCGGAGACCGGGGTCGTGGCCGGGGGCGCGGGCTGCCAGCCGGGGCCGCGCAGGACACGTCCGGCGCGTTCGCTCCAGGTCGTCGCGGCCTTCACGTCCCGGGCGATGGCGGCGTACTCGTGGGTGGCCACGCGCAGCGGGTTGTAGGTGGTGATGTTCTTGGTGAGCCCGTAGACGGGCCGGTCGGTCTCCGCCGCCCACGATCCGAAGAGCCGGTCCCAGACGATGAGGATGCCGCCGAAGTTGCGGTCCAGGTAGCCGCCCTGGGACGCGTGGTGGACACGGTGGTGGGAGGGCGTGTTGAGGAGGAACTCGAACCAGCGGGGCATCTTGTCGATGCGCTCGGTGTGGATCCAGAACTGGTAGACGAGGTTCACGGACGAGCAGAACGCGAGGGCGGCGGGGTGCACGCCGAGCGCGATCACGGGGAGGTAGAAGGGCCAGGACGTCCAGCCGGTCCACGGCTGGCGCAGCGCGGTGGTGAGGTTGAACCTCCGGCTGGAGTGGTGGACGACGTGACAGGCCCACAGGACGCGGACGACGTGATGGCCGCGGTGGGCCCAGTAGTAGAAGAAGTCCTGCGCGAGCAGCATCAGCGGGACCGTCCACCACAGGAGCGGTACGCGCAGCGGCGTCAGTTCGTACACCGCCGCGTAGATCGCGACGATCGGGAACTTCCACAGGAAGTCGAAGAAGAGGCTGCCGAGGCCCATGCCGACGCTGGTGGCGGAGTCCTTCGGCTCGTAGCCCGCGGCGTCGTCGTCCGGATGGAGCCGGACGCTCACCATCTCGATCACGGCGAGCAGCACGAAGGCGGGTATCGACCACAGCACGACGTCGGGCAGGTTCGGCATGGATGCACCGTAGAGGCGCTGGTCGGCCGCGGCTAGATGCTGTTACCGACAAGTATGACCGGCGGTGGGTGTTTGCCTTCCGCCGGTTTTCCGTCCCGGTCGCCGGAGTTCGCCGTGCGGCGTCCGGTGCCGGGCCGGGCGTTCACACGCCCGCCGCTCCGAGCAGTGCTCCGGCCGCGTACGTCACGGCCATGGCGAGCGCTCCCCCGGCCATGTTGCGCAGCACCGCGCGGCGCGGGTCCGCCGCGCCGAGCCGTGCGCTGCTCCAGCCGGTGAGGGCGAGTGCGGCCAGTACGCAGACCACGGTGACGCCGAGCCGCCAGGCCGCCGGGGGCAGGACGATCGCGAGCAGCGGCAGCAGCGCGCCGGCGGTGAACGCGAGGAAGCTCGCCCAGGCGGCGTGCCACGGGTTGGTGAGGTCGTCGGGGTCGATGCCGAGTTCGACGGAGGCGTGGGCCTTCAGGGCGTCGCGTTCGGTGAGCTGTTCGGCCGCCTCGCGGGCCACCTGCCGTGACAGGCCGCGTTGTTCGAGGAGTCCGGTCAGCTCCTCCAGTTCGGCCTCGGGCGCGTCCCTGAGTTCGCGTCGCTCCATGGCCAGCGCGGCGAGTTCCGAGTCGCGCTGGGTGGAGACGGACACGTACTCGCCCGCGGCCATCGACATCGACCCGGCGAGCAGTCCCGCGAGGCCCGCGGTGAGCAGGGCGGAGCGGTTGTCGGTGGCGCCGGCCACGCCGACGACGAGGCCGGCGGTGGACACGATGCCGTCGTTGGCGCCCAGGACGGCGGCCCGGAGCCAGTTGAGCCGCGAGCCGAGTGTGCCGCCGTGGGCCTCGTCGTGCGTCGGTTCCGTCACACGGGGAGGATCGCACCCCGGGGTCGGGGCGCGCCGCACCGACCCGATGGTTCTCCGGTCCGTGTGTACGGTGCCGGGGCCTACCGGGGTGCCCTCACCACACCCGGACCGAGCCTCCTCTCGCGAACGCCGGGCTCGTCGCGTCGGCGGGCGGGGTGACGAGGGGTTCGGCGATCTCGGCCACCGTGGGGCCGACCTTCGCGGCGATCCCGTCGAGGTGGGCGAGGTCGAACCCGTAGACGCGGGCCGCGTTGCCGCCGACCATGGCGGCGACCTCCTCGCGGGGCAGTCCCGCGTACGCGATCCGCAGGCCTTCACGGGTGTAGGGGTGGGTGCCCTCGTCGTGCGGGTAGTCGCTGCCCCACATGATCTTGTCGAGGCCGATGCGGTCGCGCAGCGGGACCTCGTGAGGGCGCATGAAGCTGGCGCCGACGAAGCAGTGGTCGCGCCACACCTGGGAGGGGCCCTTGCCCATCGCCTCGCCCAGCCCGGCGCCGAACCGGGACTCCGCCGTCGCCGCCCGGCCGGCCGCCGCGACCAGCCGGCGGTGGTAGTAGTCCAGCATGTCGAGCACCCCGGGGATCCAGCCCGAGCCCTGTTCGGTGAGGACCAGCCGCAGGCCGGGGTGGCGGCCGAACACTCCGCCGAACACCAGGTGCCACAGGGCCCGGTGGGAGAACCAGGTCGTCTCCACCATGAAGACAGCGCGGGCCGCCGGTTCGTCGCCGAGGGGCGGCGAGGCCGAGCCTCCGTGGTGGTTGACCGGGACGCCGCGTTCGGCGCAGGCCGCCCAGATCGGGTCGTACGCCGTCGAGTACAGCTCGGGCAGGCCGGAGCCGGGGGGTGTGCCGGGCAGCAGCAGGCCGCCCGTCAGGCCGGCGTCGGCGGACCGGTGGATCTCCTCGACCGCTCGGCCGACGTCGTTCAGGAGGATCTGGAAGACGCCCGCGCGCCGGCCGGGTGCCGCGGCGCAGAAGTCCGCGAGCCAGCGGTTGTGGGCGCGCAGCCCCGCCCAGCGCTGCTCGAACTCCGCCGCGGTCGGGGCCGGGGCCATCAGGGACGCCGAGGGGAAGAAGGGCGGCACAGTGTTCGGGAAGACGACCTCCGCGACGATGCCGTCCTCCTCCAGCTCCGCGAGGCGCCGCGCGGAGTTCCAGTTCCGGTCGGCGGTCTCGGCGAGGAGGTCCTCGTAGGGGTTGACGTACGTGGCCGCCCAGGCGTCGAAGTCGTCGTGGTGGGCGCGCTCCAGGTACGGCCGGTAGTCGAGGAGGTCGGCGCCGGCGTGGCAGTCGGCGGAGATGACGGTGTAGCGGTCGTCGGTGGTCACGGGGTCACCCCCAGGTCGGGGAAGTCGTGGTCGGTCAGCCAGTGGCGGCCGACCTCGCGCGAGCGCGCCCAGGACGCCTCGACCGCCGACTGGTCCTCCGGCTGGCCGAGGTCGGCGGGTGTGGGTCCGATCCGCCGGGCGAGCGGGGCGAGTTCGGTGACGTCGAAGCCGAACACCTCGGCCGCGGCGAGTCCGAGCATGCGGCGGGTCTCCGCCACCGGGATGTCGTGGAAGGTCCTCGCCAGCCAGGCGCGGGTGTCGGGCCAGGTGCCCTCGGGGTGCGGGAAGTCGCTGCCCCAGAGGATGTTGTCGACGCCGATCTCGTAGCGCTGAGCGAGTTCGCGGCGTTTGGTGTTGGTCGCGCAGACGAACACCTGGCGGTCCAGGTACTCGTGCGGGGGCCGTTTCAGTTCGGCGAAGGGCGATAGCTTCTTGCCGCCGTGCGCGCCGAGGTAGAGCCGGTCCATGAACCACAGCAGGTTGGGCAGCCACCAGCAGCCGGACTCCGCGACACCGAAGCGGAGTCCGGGGTGCCGTTCGAAGACTCCGGACCAGAGCAGGAACCAGAGGGGGCGGGCGGGCCACCAGGTGACCTCGGAGACGTAGATCCCGAGGTGGTCGCCGTACTCGTGGCGGGGTGCGGCGCCGGAGTGGGTGAGCACGGGCATCCCGCACTCGGCGGCCGCCGCCCACACCGGGTCGTAACGGCGGTCGTGGTAGGGCTCCTTGTCGACCCACATGGACGGGATCATCAGGGCGCCGAGGCCCGACTCCCTGGCCCGGTGCACCTCGGCGACGACCCGGCCGGTCTCGCCCGTGACCGGCAGCAGTGCCACCCCGCAGTGCCGTTCGGGGTGTTCGGAGACGAACTCGGCGAGCCAGCGGTTGTGGGCCTGCGCGCCCGCCATGCCGAGGTCCGGGTCCTGGTCGCCGGAGAGGCCGAGGCCGACCCCGAAGGGCGCGGCGGTGCGGCTGTCGACGGCGTCCGCGTCGGGGAAGACGACCTCGGCGGCCACCCCGTCGCCGTCGAGTTCCTTGAGGCGCTGCGCGGTGTCCCAACCGCCGCGCAGACCTTCCTCGTTGTCCTCGAACCACTTGTCGGCGAACGTCTCGTTGCGGATGCCGAGGCGGGTCATCTCCTCGCGGCGCCGGCCCTGGCCCGCGAGGAACTCGTCGAAGTCCCGGTGGAACCGGGCGTCCAGGTAGGGCCGGTACTCCTCGGTGGGGAGTCCGGCGTGGCAGTCGGAGGAGATGATCAGATACGGGTCCTGTGCGGTCACCGCGCCCCCTCAGTCGAGGATGAAGCTTTCCAGGTAGGACGGATCGGCCCGGTCGAGCATCGACTGCGACCGGGCACGGATCTGCCGGTCGCTGTGCTCGCTCTCGGGCAGCAGCCAGAAGCGGTCCCGGCGGATTCCCTCGGCGACGAGGTCGGCGACCTGTTCCACGGGGGTGAACTGGACGTCGTGGCCCGACTCCCTCATCGCGGCCTCCCACTGGCCGAGGCTGCGGTACGGGGTCTTCCGGGGCCGCGCCTTGGCGTAGCGCTCGGGACGGTTGCGGTGGGACTCCCACAGGCCGGTGCGGAGCATGTGGGGTCCGGGGAAGAGGACGGAGGCACCCACGCGCGCGTGCTCCGCCTTCAGATGGGCGTACAGCGACTCGGTCATCGTCACCACGGCGGCCTTGGTGACGGCGTAGACGGAGGCGGTGGGCAGCGGGGCGATCCCGCCGTCGCCGGACGAGGTGTTGACGACGTGGCCCGGCTCACCGGCGGCGATCATCCGGGGGACGAACGCCTGGACGCCGTGGAAGACGCCCCACACGTTGACGGCGAAGGCCCACTTCCAGTCGTTCGGGTCGTGCTCCCACATGCGGCCCTCGGCGCCGGAGCCGACGCCCGCGTTGTTGCACAGGACGTGCACCGCGCCGTACGCGCTGTAGGCGTCCTCGGCGAGCGCGACGACCTCGGAGCGCTCACCGACGTCCACCACGCGCGCGTGCACGTCCGCGCCGTCCTCGCGCAGTTCCGCGGCGGCCTTGTCCAGCGCTCCCTCCTCGACGTCGGCGAGGACCACCTTCAGTCCCTCGGCGGCGAACCGTCGCGCCATCGCCAGCCCGATGCCGCTCGCGGCTCCGGTGACCACGGCGACCTGTCCCGCGCGCAGGTCCATCACACGCTCCCTTCGGGCGGGCCGTCGAGGATCTGCCGGGGGTCGTCGTAGCGCTGGTGGACGTACGGCAGCAGGGCCTGCGCGCTGACGCGTTCGACGACCCTGCCCTGCTGGTCGGTGGTCTTCTCGCCGATGGTGATCTCCACGAGCCGGCGGACGGGGAGGTCGGCGACCGGGTCGTACATCGACTCGCGCAGGACGACGTCACCGGTGACGCGCTCCAGCCGGCGGACCTTCTCGTTGCGCACGCAGTGCACGAGGACCGGGTCGAGGTCGAATCCCGAACCGTCCACCGCGGGAAGGAACTTGAAGTAGAAGTCGGTCTTGCGCGCGGGGTCCGGCAGCGGCAGGTCGCCGCTCACCGCGCCGCGCACCTCGACGAAGGCGATGCCGTGCCGGGCGAGGGCGGCACGCACCACGAGCCCGTCCCGCTCGACCGTCACCTCGCCGAGCTTCTTGGGTTCCCCGAAGACCTCGCGCCCGCCGGTCAGGGCCCGTTCGTGGGTCATCGGCATGACCAGCGGGTACCAGCCCTCGACGCCGTCGTGCGCGGCGGCGACGGCGAACGAGCCGGCGCCCAGCGGGTATCCGGGCAGATCGACCTTGCTGATGTTCACGCGGACCAGGGGCCGCGCGGTGGGCTTCAGCGGCGGCGGCAGGACCGCCGCGACCGCGTCCGGGTCGCTCTCCCAGACGGCCACCACTCCGGTGGACCAGATGTCGGGGAGCCGGGAGTTCGCGGTGCGCGCGGCGGCGATCTCCGCCTCGGTGCGTGCCCCGTACCTCACTCGTGCCATGTCGTACCGCCCTTCGCGGGGGAAGCAGCAGCTTTCTGATGGTCCGTCACTGGCGCCTGTAACACAGTTACAGCAGACTGCTCGAAGGGTGAAGACACGTGCAGGCACGGAATCGGGGAGCGCCATGGGAAGACCCGCACTCACCCGCGAGGAGGTCCTGGAGACCGCCGCAGGTCTGGTGAAGCGGCACGGTCCGGACGCCCTGACGATGCGAGGGCTCGCCGCCGAGCTGGGCACCGCCGTCACCTCGATCTACTGGCACGTCGGCAACCGGGAGTCGCTTCTCGACGCCCTCGTCGAACGCACCGTGGCCGACCTCGGCGAGATCCGGGCCGCCGGGCGCACACCCGCCGCCCGCGTCGTCTCGGTCGCCCGGGCCCTGCGCCGACAGTTGCTGGAGCATCCCCACCTCGTGGCGATGGTCCACGAACGCGGCCTCACCGAACGGATGTTCCTGCCCGCCCGGCAGGCCCTGGTGCGCGAGGTGCACGCGGCGGGGCTGCGCGGGGCGCGGGCGGCCGAGGTCGTCCGCGCGGTGCTCTTCCAGGTCGTCGGCTTCGTCCTCGTCGAGCGCAACCGGGAGCGCGCTCCCGTGCAGCGGCCCGCCGAGGAGGAACTGTGGGACGTGCGGACCGCACAGGGCGACCCCGCCCTGGCACGCGCACTGAGCCGGCCGGCCGACCCGGAGCGGCTGTTCGTCGTGTCCGTACGGGCACTGGTGGAGGCCCTGCTGGCCGGCTGACCCGGAGCACGGAGAGCGCGGCCGTCGGCCGGCCCGGCCGACGGCGGACACGGGCCGCCGAGGGCGGGGACGTCATGGCGGCACCGGGCCGAGATCCCGCACCCGCACCCGTCCCGGCAGCCGTCCCGGGGGCGCCCCGGCGTCAACTCCGGGGCACAACACACCCGTGCGGGAGGTCCCGCGCGCGGTGCCACGTCCGGGGCCCGGGGAGTGCCGCGTTCCGGGAAGGCGGCAGCGGAGCTGTCAGTCACGGCCCGTATCCTCAGTGACCATGCTCGAAGACCTCACGACCGCAGCGTCCCCAGCCTCCTGGCCGGCCGCGTATCCGCAGGGATACGCGGTCGTTGACGTGGAGACCACAGGACTGGCCCGCGACGACCGGATAATCTCCGCCGCCGTCTACCGGCTGGACGCGCGCGGCGAGGTCGAGGACCACTGGTACACGATGGTCAATCCCGAGCGCGACCCGGGCCCGGTGTGGATCCACGGGCTCACCAGCGACATGCTCGAAGGGGCGCCCCTCTTCCCGGAGATCGCCGAGGAGTTCGCCGCACGGCTCGACGGCCGCGTCCTCGTCGCGCACAACGCGGTCTTCGACTGGTCGATGATCGCCCGCGAGTACGCGCGCGCGGAGCGCGAGGCGCCGGTGCGTCAGCGGCTGTGCACCATCGCCCTCTCCAAGGAGCTGGGCCTGCCGCTGCCCAACCACAAGCTGGAGTCGCTGGCCGCGCATTTCGGGGTCGTGCAGCAGCGTGCGCACCACGCACTGGACGACGCCCGCGTGCTGGCCGAGGCGTTCCGGCCGAGCCTGCGGGCCGCGGCGCGCGACGGGGTGCGCCTGCCCCTCCTCGAATGCCTGCCGCTCAAGGAGTGGTCCGGCAGCCCGTCGGCGCCCCGGATCGGCCGGCAGGCCGGAGGGTACGCGTCGGGCGGCTACCCCTCGGGGAGTTGGCGCCCCTCGCGCAAGCGTCCGGCATGCCCCTATCCCAACCCCGGGCGGTACGAGTCGGGCAAACCACTCAAGCAGGGCATGCGCGTCGCGTTCTCGGGGGACACCTCCGTCGACCGCGAACTGCTGGAGGACCGCGCCGTGGAGGCGGGACTGCACGTCGCGACGAGCCTGTCCCGGCTCACCAGCCTGCTCGTGACGAACGACCCCGACGCCGCCACGTCGAAGGTCGTCAAGGCCCGGCAGTTCGGGACGCCGGTGATCGACGAGGCCGCGTTCGGACAGCTGCTGCACGACGTCGAACCCGCGTCGCACGGGTGACGGACGTACGGGTGGCCGAACGGGCACGGGAGAGTGACGGGCGTACGGGTGATTGACGCGCGACTCGCCCGGCCCCCGCTCGCCCGCGCCGCCGCGGCACTCCACCCTGTGGCGCATGGCGAGATGCGAAGTATGCGGCAATGACTACGGAATGAGCTTCGAGGTGCACGCGCAGGGCGCGGTGCACGTCTTCGACTGCTTCTCCTGCGCGATCCACCGGATGGCCCCGATCTGCGAGCACTGTCGGGTGCAGGTCATCGGCCAGGGCGTCGAGGTCGAGGGCCACTGGTACTGCGGCGCGCACTGCGCCCGCGCGGAGGGCAGGACGGGGGTCGTCGACAAGGTCTGAGCCTCGGACCACCTCGGGAGCAGGCCACGCGCGGCCCTCGGCGGGACCCTCCCGTCGGGGGCCGAAACCGTGCCGAGTACCGTCAATGGGGTGTACCGCTTCCTGTTGTCCCGGCAGTGGGTGATCCTCACCCTCGTGGCCCTCGTGCTCGTCCCCACGATGATCAAGCTGGGCTTCTGGCAGCTGCACCGGCACGAGCACAAGGTCGCCCTGAACACGGTGATCTCCGACTCGCTGGCGGCGAAGCCGGTACCCGCCGAGACGCTCACCGCGCCGGGCCGGCACATCCGGCACGACGACCTGTACCGCCGCGTCAGTGCCACGGGGCACTTCGACACCGCGCACGAAGAGGTCGTCCGCCGCCGCACCAACTCCGACGGCGAGGTCGGCTATCACGTCCTGACGCCGTTCGTGCTGACCGACGGCCGGGTCCTCCTGGTCAACCGCGGCTGGGTCCCGGCGGACGGCGCGCAGACCGCCTTCCCGAAGATCCCCGCCCCCGAGCGCGGCGAGATCACCGTCACCGGCCGGCTGATGGCCGACCAGACGACCGCCGACAGCGGCATCAAGAACGTCCGCGGGCTGCCCGACCGTCAGGTCATGCTGATCAACAGCCGGCAGCAGGCGCAGCGGCTCGGCGAGGAGGTCCTCGGCGGCTACGTCGAGCAGACCGCGCCGCGTCCCGGGGGCGACTCCCCGGAACTGATCCCGGACCCCGAGCACAGCGACATCGGTCCGCACATGGCGTACGCGATCCAGTGGTGGCTGTTCTCCGCGGGCGTCCCCTTCGGCTGGGTGGTCCTGGTCCGCCGTGAGCGCCGTGACCGCGCGGAGGCCGCGGCCGCGGCGACGGCCCCGGAAGAGGAAGCGGAGCCGGCGGGCGTCTAGGAGCATCCGCTCCCCGGAGCGCTGTCGCCGCTCCTGCCACTCCGGCGGCCCGATTGGCGCTCGCCGCGGTCGGGAACCGGTCCTCCGTGCACCGACGCATCGAGGACTACGCGCTCATCGGGGACGAACAGACCGCCGCTCTGGTGGGCCGCGACGGGTCCGTCGACTGGCTGTGCCTTCCCCGCTTCGACTCCGCCGCCTGCTTCGCGGCCCTGCTGGGCGACGAGGGCAACGGCCACTGGCGGATCGCGCCCGAGGGCGCCGACGTGTGCACCCGGCGCGCGTACCGCCCCGACACCCTGGTGCTCGACACCGAGTGGGACACCGCCGAGGGGTCCGTCCGGGTGACCGACCTGATGCCGCAACGGGAGCACGCCCCCGATCTCGTGCGCGTCGTCGAGGGACTCGGCGGCCGGGTGCGGATGAACAGCCGGCTCCAGCTGCGCTTCGACTACGGGTCGGTCGTCCCCTGGATGCGGAAGTCGGACGGGCACCGGGTGGCGGTCGCGGGCCCGGACTCGGTGTGGCTGCGCAGCGAGCCGCCCGTCCCCACCTGGGGCAAGAACTTCCGCACCTACTCCGAGTTCACCGTCGAGGCGGGTCAGAAGGTCGCCTTCGTCCTGACCTGGCATCCCTCGCACCGCCCGCGCCCGCCGCTCAGCGATCCCTTCGCGTCGCTGGAGACGAGCGTCACGGACTGGCGGGCGTGGGCCGCCCGCTGCCGTTACGAGGGACCGCACCGGGACGTCGTCGTGCGCTCCCTGCTCACGCTGAAGGCCCTCACCTACGCGCCGACCGGCGGCATCGTGGCCGCCCCGACCACCTCGCTCCCCGAGGAGCTGGGCGGTGTCCGCAACTGGGACTACCGCTACTGCTGGCTGCGCGACTCCACGCTCACCCTGGGGGCGCTGCTCGCGGCCGGCTATCAGGAGGAGGCCGAGGCCTGGCGCGACTGGCTGCTGCGGGCGGTCGCGGGCGACCCGGCGGACCTGCAGATCATGTACGGCCTGTCGGGCGAACGCCGGCTGTCGGAGTACGAGATCCCGTGGCTGTCCGGGTACGCGGGCTCCTCGCCCGTCCGGGTCGGCAACAGCGCCGTCGAGCAGTTGCAGCTCGACGTGTACGGCGAGGTCATCGACTCGCTGTGGCTCGCGCGGCGTTCGGGCCTGCCGTCGAGGCCGCACATGTGGCGGGTGCAGTGCGCCATGATGGACTTCCTGCGGGTGGCGTGGCGGCAGCCGGACGAGGGGATCTGGGAGATCCGCGGCCCGCGCCGGCACTTCGTCTACTCCAAGGTGATGGCCTGGGTGGCCGCCGACCGCGCCGTGCGCACCCTGGAGGAGGACCCGTCGCTCGAAGGCGACCTGGAGGGCTGGCGGGCGATGCGCGACGCGGTGCACCGCGAGGTGTGCGAGCGCGGCTTCGACGCCGAACGCAACACGTTCACCCAGTCCTACGGCTCGGCGGAACTCGACGCCGCCCTGCTGCTCATCCCCCATGTCGGCTTCCTGCCCGCCGACGACCCGAAGGTGATCGGCACGGTGGACGCGGTCCGTGCCGAACTCGCGCCCGACGGTCTCCTGGTGCGCCGCTACAGCGCGGCGACGACCGATGTCGACGGGCTCCCCGGTGACGAGGGCACCTTCGTCGTCTGCTCGTTCTGGCTCGCCGACGCCCTGTATCTGACGGGCCGTACGCAGGAGGCGCGCGAGCTGTTCGAGCGGCTGGTCGGTCTCACCAACGACGTGGGGCTGCTGTCCGAGGAGTACGACCCCGTCGCGGAGCGCCAGCTCGGCAACTTCCCGCAGGCGTTCAGCCACATCGGCCTGGTGGTGACCGCCCTCAGCCTCTTCGGGGTACCGCCCGCGAACCCGCCGGTGGAGGGCGGGGGCACACCCGACGGGGCGTAGTGGGCTCCGCCCGCCCGGGCGGCGCCCACCCTGGAGACGGCCCACGGCATGGGGGAG
Source organism: Streptomyces sp. M41(2017) (assembly GCF_002078175.1). Classification (GTDB taxonomy): domain Bacteria; phylum Actinomycetota; class Actinomycetes; order Streptomycetales; family Streptomycetaceae; genus Streptomyces. Next base: position 2,173,142 of record NZ_MWFK01000002.1, read on the forward strand.
GATGGGCGCCATGGATCTTGGACTGAAGGATCGTGTGTACGTCGTCACGGGTGCCACCCGTGGCCTGGGCAACGCCGCCGCGCGGGAACTCGTCGCCGACGGCGCGAAGGTGGTGCTGAGCGGGCGCGACGCGAAGAGCGCGGCCGACGCCGCCGCCGCGCTCGGCCCGAACGCCGTCGGGGTGGCGGCGGACAACGCCGACCCCGAGGCCCCGGCCCGCCTGATCGCGGCCGCCCGGGAGCACTTCGGCGCCTTCGACGGCATCCTCATCAGCGTCGGCGGACCGCCGCCGGGCTTCGCCGCGGACAACACCGACGAGCAGTGGACGGCCGCCTTCGAGTCGGTCTTCCTCGGCGCGGTGCGGCTGGCCCGCGCGGCCGCCGCGGAACTCGGCGCGGGCGGCGCCGTCGGCTTCGTGCTCTCCGGCTCGGTGTACGAGCCGATCGGCGGGCTCACCATCTCCAACGGACTGCGTCCGGGCCTCGCGGGCTTCGCCAAGTCCCTCGCGGACGAGCTGGGCCCGCGCGGCATCCGCGTCGTCGGACTGCTGCCCTCACGCATCGACACGGACCGGGTCCGCGAGCTGGACGGTCTGTCGGCCGACCCCGAGGCCACCCGGGCGGCCAACGAGTCGCGTATCCCGCTGCGCCGCTACGGCACCCCGGAGGAGTTCGGCCGCACGGCCGCGTTCCTGCTCTCCCCCGCCGCCTCGTACCTGACCGGCATCATGGTTCCGGTCGACGGCGGGATGCGCAGCGGGTTCTGACCGGTCCGCTCAGGTCACGCGCTCCGCGCGGTGCTTGACGCCGCGCAGCCGCACCTCCGCCGGGAGCGCCGCGAGCCCCGCCGAGTTCCGCGCGTGCGCGAGGGCCTCGACGGTCAGCTGGTGCAGCGCCTGTCCGGGGTCGACGTGCGGTTCCAGCAGGAGTCGTACGTGCGCCTCGGGCAGGGTGCGGCGGCCGGTCAGGCGGACCCGGGCCGTGTCGACGCCGCCCAGCCCGTCGGCCTCGGCGGCCAGCACGCTCTCCAGCGCCCGCCCGCGCAGCAGGGCGCCCTCTCCGTCACCGGTGTCGACGAGCACCTCGGCGAGGCGCCGGCGCCGGAGGTCGGCGAACAGCCACCACAGGGCGAGCAGCACGAGGACCGCGAGGGCGGCGATGACGACGGGCCACCACCAGCCCTGGTCGCGCCACTTGGTCCGTTCGGCGGTGCTGAGGAGCACGTCGTGACGTCCGTCGTGGATCCACCACGAGGGCGGCTTGACGCCGAGCCCGATGGCGAGGACGGAGCCGCCGAGGGCGAGCAGGACGAGTCCGGCCAGCCCGATCAGTACGCGGTTGACGGTCCGGCGCACGGACCTCACCCCTTCCGTCCGGGACGGGCGACCCGCACCGAGAGGCCCGGTGAGCGGGACAGCCCCAGTCCCTGGATGCCGTCGGTGAGCGTGGAGTCCAGGTCGGCACGGACGTCGTCGAGTTCGCGGAAGTGGCACACCGCGCGGACGTCGACCTTGCGCCGCTTCACGCGGACCCGGACCGACTGGACGCCGGCGACCTCCATGGCGCGGTCGCGCAGGGCCATCGCGGCGGCTCCCCGGTGCAGCCCGGCCCGTACGTCGCGGTGGGTGCGCCGCATGGGCAGCACGTCGCGCAGTCCGGGGGTGGCGGCGAGCAGGATCAGCCAGAGCCCGAGCGCGGCGGCGATGCCGGCGCCCACGAGGACGGCGGTGTCGTCGAGAGGCCGCTCGGCGAGCTGCCGGGCGAACCACTTGCGCAGTTCGAGCGCGGAGCGCCCGGCGCGGACGGCCGCGACGTCGTACAGGAAGAATCCGGCGATCACGAAGAGCAGGATCGCGAGGACGCACGCCGGAACGCGTCGCGCGGACCAGAAGCGGCCCTGTCGGGCGTCCTTGTCGTCCAGCGTCTCCAGCGGTTCGTAGGCCGCCGCCGAAGCGGACTGGCCGAGCCCGCCGGCGTCGTCCGGCTTCTCCAGCACCGGCAGCTTCCGGGTGTTCTCGGAGCCCTGGGGCTCGCTCATCGCGTCCTCCCCTGTACCGAACCCGGCCCGTGTGCCAGGTGCAGCCGCTCCACCTGGACGGCGACCTCCGGCACTTCCATTCCCGCCAACGCCTCTACCCGCTCCGCGACATGACGACGCACCGCGTTGCACTGGCCACCGATGTCGGAGGGGTATCCGAGTTCGAGACTGACCCGGACCTGGGCGCTGTGCGTCGGACGGTCGCCCTCTCCCCCGGCGCCGGACGACTGCCTCCGGACGACGACGGTCGCGTGCGGGGGCACGGCGTCGGGCGGCAGCGGCGGGAGTGCCTCGCGCGCCGCCTGCGACGCGATCTTCGCGACGACCCGGTCGGCGATCCGGGTGGCGCCCCGCTCGGGCGCCACCACGGTCGTCACGCCCGGCCGGGTCTCATCGAGCCGGTCGACCTGACCTGGCACGGGTCACCGCCGCCGGTCGTCACGGGCGCGGAACAGGTCGCCCACGTCCAGGTCCCCCTCGAGGAACCGTCCGACGAAGAACCCGACGGCGCCCAGAGCGGCCACCAGGAGAAAGGCGCCGAATCCGCCGAAGTACCCGGCGAAGGCCAGCGCCATACCGGCGATCATGCCGACAACGGCCAAGCTCATGGTGCGCTCCTCAGCGGTTCGGCGGCCGTGTGATCACGCGTGACCCGGTGGCCGGGTGGTGGGACGGGGCGTTCCGGTGACCCGGGCGTCACTGGAGACGGGACTCCGGTTCCTCGTCTTCTTCCTCGGGAAGCTTCACATCACTCACCGCGATGTTGACTTCGACCACTTCGAGGCCGGTCATGCGCTCGACGGCGGCGACGACGTTCTCGCGCACGTCACGCGCCACGTCGGCGATGGAGACGCCGTAGTCGACGACGATCTCCAGGTCGAGGGCGGTCTGCACCTCGCCGACCTCGGCCTTCACACCACGGGTCACGGACTTGCTGCTGCTGGTGCCGGGCACCCGGTCGCGCATCGCGCCGATGGTCCGGCTCATCCCGCTGCCCATCGCGTGGACGCCGACGACGTCCCGCGCGGCGAGCCCGGCGATCTTCTCCACGACACCGTCGGCGATGGTGGTCCGCCCGCGCGTGGCGGGGTCCCCGCCGCCGCGCTTGGTGGGCCTGCGCCCGGCCTCCTTCTCGGCGTCGGGGCTGTCCGTCCGGTTCCGCTCGGTCATATCGGTCATTGCCGTACGTCCCTTTCGGTCGTCCTCCTGAGGCCACAGTAGGTCGGGTCGCGCGGTCGCGCGCCCGGTGATGGGGCAGGCTGGGGCCATGACCGCGGACCGGTGGGCGCAAGTGGTACGGAATCAGCTCGGACTCGGCAGGCTGCTGCCGTTGGGCCTTTCGCGCGACGGCGCGTGGATCACGGAGAGCGCCGCGGACGCCGTGCTGCGGCGGGCGGCGACGACCGTGGACGGCGTGCGCCTCGGCGCGCTGCGGATCGCGCTCGCCGATCCGGACGGGCCGTACGCCTCCGCCGTGCCGGCCCCGCCGAGCGGCCTCGCGCCCGGTCCCCTGCGGGTGACGGCGGAGTTCGGGGCGGCGGCGGATCCCGCGGCCCCGGGGGCCGACTCGCTGCCGGCGACCGCGGAGCGGCTGCGGCTCGCCCTGTCGGCCGCGGCGACCCAGCGCCTAGGCCTCGACGTGAGCGAGGTGGACCTCCAGGTGACGGACCTGCTGACGGACGCGCAGCTGACGTCCCGGAAGGACGAGCAGGGCGAACGGGAGGGTGTCGCGCCCGAGGAGCCGAAGGTCCCGGACGGTCCGGAAGAGGCACGGATCGCCGCCGTCGTCCGGGGCGTCGCGGGTGTCACCCGTCTGACGGACGCGTTGGGCCGATCGGTGGACATCGGGACTCCCGCCACCGCGGAGTCGGCCGTGCCCCGCCGTCACGTCCGCGTGGAACTCGCGGTCTCGGCCGGCTTCCGGGCGGTGGAGGTGGCCCGCGCGGTCAGGGCGGCGGTCGCGGAGGCGGCTCGGGACACCCCGTCCGTGGCGGTCCTGGTGACCGCCGTCGGCTGACCCGGTACGAGCGGAACGCCGGGCCCGTCGGCGCCGGGCGTTCGCTTCACTTCGCCGGCCTTCACTTCGTCGGCCGGGGGCGCGACGACGGTCCGCAGGACGGGACCGTACGGACGCGCCCCGGTCGTCGTGGTCAGTCGCCGACGCCGGCGAGGTCCCGGAGACGACGGGCCTGCGCGGCGCGTTCGGCGGTGCGCTGGTCCTCGTAGGAACGCTCCTGGGCGCCGCGCAGCAGGGCCTTCGTCTCGATCACGGCGTCGCGCGGGGCGGCCACCAGCGCCGCGGTGAGGTCACGGACCGCGTCGTCGAGCTGCGCCGCGGGCACCGCGAGGTTGGCGAGTCCGGTGCGCTCCGCCTCCTCGGCGAGGACGAAGCGGCCGGTCGCGCAGATCTCCAGGGCGCGGGCGTATCCGACGAGACTCACCAGGGGGTGCGTGCCGGTGAGGTCGGGCACGAGGCCGAGGCTGGTCTCGCGCATGGCGAACTGCACGTCGTCGGCGACGACGCGCAGATCACACGCGAGGGCGAGCTGGAATCCGGCACCGATGGCATGCCCCTGTACGGCGGCGATCGACACGAGGTCGCTGCGCCGCCACCAGGTGAACGCCTCCTGATACTCGGCGATGGTCGCGTCGAGTTCGGCGTCGGATCCGCGTGCGAGATCGATGAACGACGGTTCGCCGTCGAAGCCCTCGGGCGTGAACGCCTGCCGGTCGAGCCCCGCGGAGAAGGACTGGCCTTCGGCGCGCAGCACGACGACCCGGACGGAGCCCGGCAGTGACCGGCCGGCTTGCGTCAACGCCCGCCACAGAGCAGGACTCTGGGCGTTGCGCTTGGCCGGGTTGGTCAGGGTCACCGTGGCGATCGCGTCGTCGACGGTGAGCCGTACGCCGTCCTTGTCGAGTACCGGTTCGAGTTCCTTGTCGGGCGAAGCCATGGGGTGCCTCCGGTGGGTGCGGTCGGTTCAGGTGTGCACCTCGTGAAGCACGAGGGCACATCTAAGTGACTGCACAGTAACCACCCGGTCGGTCGCCCGACCGACCGGGTGGTCACCACCGAAGCCGATGGGGACGCCCGGCCTCAGGCCGAAGCGGCCTTCTTGCCCCGCGTCGCTCCGCCACGCCCTCGGAGCGTGACGCCCGACTCGCTGAGCATCCGGTGCACGAAGCCATACGAACGGCCGGTCTCTTCGGCCAGCGCTCGGATGCTCGCACCGGAGTCGTACTTCTTCTTCAGGTCTGCCGCGAGCTTGTCGCGCGCGGCGCCGGTTACCCGGCTGCCCTTCTTCAGAGTCTCGGCCACCCGTGCCTCCTCATGGGAAGTGCGCTCTGGACTCTCATGATCACCCCTCCCGGGCGTCATGGCCACCCATTCGGCAAGGTCCGTAAGACAAGGTTTTGACGACAGGAGCCCGTCCCCACGAGTGGAATCAGTGGTTCCGGCTGGTGCGTTCCGTACCGCCGAACGGGTTCTTCCGCGAAATACCTGGTCAGCGACGCAGAACGGCCGAGCCCTGGAGAAGACAGGGCTCGGCCGGAAAATCGGTGTAGGACACACCTCGGTACGAGGAGATCTCACACAGATGATGGATCACGAATCGGCCGAATGATCCATACGCAGTGGATCAGTCATTCGATCTCGGTGTGCGGACCCCTCGCGGGGGATCAGGCGAGAGCGACCAGGTCGGCGTAGTCGGAACCCCACAGGTCCTCCACGCCGTCCGGCAGCAGGATGATCCGCTCCGGCTGGAGCGCCTCGACGGCGCCCTCGTCGTGGGTGACGAGGACGACGGCGCCCTTGTAGGTGCGCAGCGCGCCGAGGATCTCCTCGCGGCTGGCCGGGTCGAGGTTGTTCGTCGGTTCGTCGAGCAGCAGGACGTTCGCGGAGGAGACGACGAGGGTCGCGAGCGCGAGCCGCGTCTTCTCACCGCCGGAGAGCACCCCGGCCGGCTTGTCGACGTCGTCGCCGGAGAACAGGAACGAGCCGAGCGTCTTGCGGACCTCGACCAGGTCCAGGTCGGGGGCGGCGGACCGCATGTTCTCCAGCACCGTGCGCTCGGGGTCGAGGGTCTCGTGCTCCTGCGCGTAGTAGCCGAGCTTGAGGCCGTGGCCCTCGATGACCTCGCCGGTGTCGGGCTTCTCGGCGCCGCCGAGCAGGCGCAGGAGGGTCGTCTTGCCGGCGCCGTTCAGGCCGAGGATGACGACGCGGGAGCCCTTGTCGATGGCCAGGTCGACGTCGGTGAAGATCTCCAGGGAGCCGTAGGACTTCGACAGGCCCTCCGCCATGAGCGGGGTCTTGCCGCAGGGCGCGGGCTCCGGAAAGCGCAGCTTGGCGACCTTGTCGGAGACGCGGACCGCCTCCAGGCCGGCGAGCAGCTTGTCGGCGCGCTTGGCCATGTTCTGCGCGGCCACCGTCTTGGTGGCCTTGGCGCGCATCTTGTCCGCCTGCGAGTTCAGCGCGGCGGCCTTCTTCTCGGCGTTCTGCCGCTCGCGCTTGCGGCGCTTCTCGTCGGCCTCGCGCTGCTGCTGGTAGAGCTTCCAGCCCATGTTGTAGACGTCGATCTGGGCGCGGTTGGCGTCCAGGTAGAAGACCTTGTTGACGACCGTCTCGACGAGGTCCACGTCGTGGGAGATCACGATGAAGCCGCCGCGGTACGTCTTCAGGTAGTCGCGCAGCCAGACGATCGAGTCCGCGTCCAGGTGGTTCGTCGGCTCGTCGAGCAGCAGGGTGTCGGCGTCCGAGAAGAGGATGCGGGCCAGCTCGATACGGCGGCGCTGACCGCCGGAGAGCGTGTGCAGGGGCTGGCCGAGCACCCGGTCGGGCAGGTTGAGCGCGGCGGCGATGGTGGCCGCCTCGGCCTCGGCGGAGTAGCCGCCCTTGGTGAGGAACTCCGTCTCCTGGCGCTCGTACTGCCGCATGGCCTTGTCGCGGGTGGCGCCCGCGCCGTTGGCGATGCGCTGTTCGTTCTCGCGCATCTTGCGGATCAGGACGTCCAGGCCGCGGGCGGACAGGACGCGGTCGCGGGCGAGGACGTCGAGGTCGCCGGTGCGCGGGTCCTGGGGCAGATAGCCGACCTCGCCGGAGCGGGTGACGGTGCCCGCGGCGGGCTGGCCCTGGCCGGCGAGGACCTTGGTGAGGGTCGTCTTGCCCGCGCCGTTGCGGCCGACGAGGCCGATGCGGTCGCCCTTCGCGATGCGGAAGGTGGCGGACTCGATGAGGATGCGGGCGCCGGCACGCAGCTCGATACCGGAGGCGGAGATCACGGACAGACTCCAGGGCTGGGGGTCGGTGGACGGCTGAGGGCGTTCCCGCCGTCTAATGCGCGAGGAGAATGGCCATGGGCCAAGTCTAACGGGGCCGTGCAACCACTTTTCCGGTGTGCGGGCCTCCGGCACTGTGACGCTCGCCCCGCCGCGGCCCTCGGAGCGGGCGTGAGGGCGCGGGCCGCCCGGCCGGGAATCCCGCCGCGAGGGCCGCCGGGCGCGGGCGTAGCCCGTTCGGCCCTCGGGCCGGGGCCGCGGGGCCCGGAGCGTACGAGGATGGCGCCACGGAGCGACCGACCGGCGTACGGCAGAGGGTGGTGTGTCCATGCAGTTCGACGACGACGCGGACCTGGACACGTCCGAGGTCCAGGATGTGCGCGGCAGCCGCATCCCCGGTGGCAGGGCGACCGTCGGCGGTGGCCTCGCCGGTCTGATCGCCCTGCTCCTCGGGCTGTTCTTCGGGGTCGGTCCCGACCAGCTCGGCCTGTCCTCCGGCAGCGACCAGCCGGCGCCGGCCTCCTCGTCCCTGGCGCAGTTGCAGCAGACCTGCCGGACCGGGCGGGACGCGAACGCCCAGGAGGACTGCCGCGTCGTCGCGGTGGTCAACAGCATCCAGACGTACTGGGCGAAGGAGTTCACGCGCCGGGGCGGCACCTACACCCGCTCCCCCACCGTCTTCTTCAGCGGCCGGGTGGGCACGGCCTGCGGGACCGCCTCGTCGGCCGTGGGCCCGTTCTACTGTCCCGGGGACCGCAAGGTCTATCTGGACCTGGGCTTCTTCGACGAGCTGCGCACCAAGTTCGGCTCCAGCGGCGGACCGTTCGCGCAGGCCTACGTGGTGGCGCACGAGTACGGGCATCACGTGCAGGACCTGATGGGCACGCTGGCCAGGTCCCAGGACGGGGTGACCGGCGCGAACAGCAACGCGGTGAAGGTGGAGCTCCAGGCCGACTGCTACGCGGGTGTCTGGGCGCGGCACGCGACGACCACCCCGTCCACGTCCTCGGGCAAGCCGCTGCTGACCTCGCTGACGGACGCCGACATCCGTGACGGTCTGGACGCCGCGGCCGCGGTCGGGGACGACCGGATCCAGCAGCGGTACCAGGGGCGGGTGACGCCGGAGACCTGGACGCACGGGTCGGCCCAGCAGCGGCAGCAGTGGTTCTACCAGGGCTTCAGCAGCGGCGACATGGCGCAGTGCAACACGTTCAGGTGAGCGGGGTCTCCGGCGGGGCCGTCCGGTCCGCGGAGAGGTTCCGGGCGGCGGTCTCCGGTCGGCGGGGCGTTGTCGGTGGCCGGTGCCAGACTGGGCAGCGGATCGGATTCCGGCGTGGTGACGAGACGGAGTGATCGGCATGGCTGGTACGAACGGCGGACGCCCGAGCATCTATCCCTCGCTGTTGTACGCCGACGCGAAGGCGGCGATCAGGCAGCTCACCGAGGCCTTCGGCTTCACCGAGCTGTCGGTCTACGAGGGCGAGGACGGTTCGGTGATGCACGCCGAGCTGGTGCAGGGGAACGGCGCGGTGATGCTCGGCTCCAAGGGCCGCGGCGGCCGTTTCGACGAGGCGATGAAGAGCGCGGGTCCGTGTGGGGTGTACATCGTCGTGGACGACGTCGACGCCCACCATCAGCACGCCGTGGACCATGGCGCGGAGATCCTGATGGCCCCGACCGACCAGGACTACGGCTCGCGGGACTACATGGCCCGGGACATCGAGGGCAACATCTGGAGCTTCGGCACGTACGCCCCGGAGATAGGGGCGTAGGAGCCGCGCTGCGGCGTCGCTCCCCCGCCGTCGGGCGGGGCCTCCTTCGCGGGGCCGCGGCTCGCGCCGCCCGGCGGGCCCGAGCCGCCGGGGCGACGCCTCGGAGCGCTGCCTGCCGGGCGCGTGCCGTGCCGCTGCCCCTGCCTTCGTACGGCTCCTGACGGGTTCCGGCGGCTTCCGGGTCAGCTTCCGCCGGTGTGCACCTGGAAGGCCGCCCGGCGTACGGCCTTGGCGAGGGCCGGGTCCGGGTGGGCGGCGGCGAGGGCGACGAGCACCTGCACCGTGCGCGGATGCCCGACCGCGCGCACCTCGTCGAGGAGTGCGGGCACGGTCGGCTGCACCGCGGACTCCAGGTGGCGGACGAGGAGCGGGGCGTCGCCGTGGTCGGCGACGGCCGCGGCCGTGTCGACCCACAGCCAGGTGGACTCGGCGCGGGTGAGCACCTCGTGCGCGTCCTCGGGGTCGTGACCTTCGTGCTCCGCGAGCCACAGCAGGGCGTAGGGGCGCAGCCACGACTCGTCGGCCACGGCGCGTACGTCGGGCTCGGCGGGGGCACCGACCACGCGCAGCGCCTCGAAGGCCAGGCCGCGGGTGAGTGCGTCCTCGCCGCGGGCGGCGGCGAGGAGCTCGGTGACGGCGCTGCCGACGGGGCGGGCGGCGAGCCAGGCGCGGTACTCGGCGCGGGCCGCGTTGGGGCGGAGCTGGGCGCAGCCGCGCAGCATGTCCTCGGCGGACTGCTCGATGTTCCCGGCGGGGCTCTGCGCGGCGACGCAGATCTGCTCCAGCTTGACCCAGACCGCCCAGCTGCCGAGCGGGGTGAGGGTGGCCTGTGCGTCGCCGTAGGTCAGCGCGCCGACGGATGCGAGGGCGCGCAGGGCCCAGTCGAGGAGGGGCGCGAGGGGCGCGTCCGGGGTCTCGACGGGTTCCGGGGCCGGCTCGGGCTGCGGGCCGTAGGCGACCTCGCAGCGCTCGGTGCGCAGTTCCGTGACGCGCTGTTCGAGCAGGTCGAGGAGCTGCTCCACGGGGACGGGCCCGGCGGAGAGCTGGAGGAAGGAGAGCACCTGGGGCATCGCGGAGACGACCTCGGCGACGGCGGCCGGTTCCCGGTCCGTGGGTTCGGGGTGGGCCAGCGACCAGGCGTCGAAGAGGGCGACCCAGCCGCGCAGGACGGCGCTGTCGTCGCGGCTCCAGGCGCGCAGCCGCCAGCCGGGGCGGGCGCTGTCGCCGTGCACCTCGATGAGGCCGGCCAGCCGGGCGGTGTCCCAGTCCGCGCGGACCTGAACCGGGGTCAGCCCGAGTTCGGTGGCGGCCCGTTCGGCGGTCGCGTCGGAGAGCGCGCCCTTGCCGTCGGGAGTCGCGTCGTCGCGCCCGGGACGGAGTGCGGCGTCGGCCCAGCGGGCGACGCGGGCCGCGTCGGACAGGCCGGTGCGTGCCATGCGGGCGAGTTCCGCGGGCGGCGGTGTGCCCTCCGGCGGTCGCGGTGCGGGGCGCGATGTGCGGCGCTGGGTCACCGCTCGGGGAGCGGCCGCGAGGGGCCGCGGGCTGACGAGTCGGAGCCTGGAGTCGCGCGGGTTACGGGACGTCACGGGTGCAGTCTTCCGGTTGACGGTCCGAAAACCCAAACGGAATGCCCGCGAGGGGGCCGGGGGCGCTCCGGGAGCGGCCTCGCCGGGGCGCTCGCCGCATCGGAAAGTGCGCCGCGGGGAGTTGTCCGGGGCGGAACCGGAAGCACCCCGGACGCCCCCGGTCGCGGTGGCCCGGGATGCCCGGGCCCCGCACGTCAGAGGCTGGTCGGGATGGCCTCCGGGGTCACATCAAGGGGGTGAGGAAGCGGCGGAGCGCCTCTTCGTAGCCCGCCGGGTCGGCGTTCCACATGGCGGCGTGCGGGGCGTCCGGGACGGTGTACAGGGTGACCAGGTCCGGGCGGCTCGCCGCGAGGCGGCGGGACGGGCCCCAGGGGGCGATGGTGTCGTCCGGGCCGTGCACCAGCAGGGTCGGCACGGTGAGCCGGTCGGGGTGCGCGGCGTGCGCGATGCGGTCGCCGCGTACGCCGGTGCGGCCCTGGGCGGCGCGCACGGCGAGCGGGAGCAGGAAGTTCGGGGTGTGCCGGGCGCCGGCCAGGGCGCGCAGCGTGGCCTCCCAGTCGAGGACCGGGGAGTCCAGGATCAGGCCGGAGATCCGCTCACGGAGGGCGGAGTGCGCGGCGGCGCGCAGCGCCATGGTGGCGCCGGTGGACCAGCCGTACAGGATGATCCGCCGGGCGCCGTACCGCACGGCGTAGCGGATGGCCGCGTCGAGGTCGCGCCACTCGGTCTCGCCGAGGTGGTTCAGGCCGTCCGGTGAGCGGGGGGCGCCGAGGTCGCCGCGATAGGCGAGGTCCAGCACCGGGAAGTGCCGCTCGTTCAGGAACCTCATCACGTTCATGGGGTGTTCCCGAGTGGCGCCCAGACCGTGCACGGTGATGATCCAGGTGTCGCGCACGGCCGGGACGAACCAGGCGGGCAGTGCGCCGAGTTCGCCGGGTACGTCGACGTCGGCGTGTTCCAGGCCGAGGGCGGACTGGGGGTCCCCCACGTACAGGTTCGGGACGAGCCAGACCTTGTCGCCGGGTTCCAGGGAGCCGTGGGTGACGCCGTCGAGCCGCCGGACGACGGTGTCCGCGGTGTGCGGGGTGGCGTCCTGGACCGGGCCGACGACGGCGTGGGTGCCGTCGCCCGCGAGCCCGTAGGTGCCGGGGCGCCGCGAGGCCAGGGCGCGGGTCAGGGTGATCCCGCCGGCCGTCGTGGCGTGCACGGTGAGCCGGGGTTCGGTGGGCAGGGGCTTTCCGGGACGCGTCTTCAGCGCGGCGTCGCTGGCGAACCGGCCCGCGGCCACGGAGGCCGCGCCTGCGGCTGTGGCGACGGCCGTGGCGACAGTTACGGCCGCGGCCGTCGCTCTTAGGGTGCGCACCCGACCAGTCTCCCGGGGGAGCCCGCCATCGGCCAGTGGGAGGGGGCCGGCGGTGACAACGCCTCCACCGCGCCCGCCCGCGTACGCCGCGTGCGGCGCTGCTGCCGAGGCGGTCCTAGGCCCGCTGCCCGTAGCCCCGCAGGCGCTCCCCCGCCTCCTCGAGTTGGGCGGGCGAGAGCAGGTTGGGGGCCAGACCGGGGACCGAGGAGGCCAGGAGCCAGACGCGGCACATCCACTCCAGCTGGGCCGTGCGGTCGTACGCCTGGTCCAGCGAGGCTCCGTGGGCGAGCGTGCCGTGGTTCTGCAGGAGGCAGGCGGCGCGGCCGTCCAGCGCCCGGAGCACGTTCGCGGCCAGCTCGGGGGTGCCGTACGTCGCGTAGGGGGCGACGCGCACGGGGCCGCCGACGGCTCCGGCCATGTAGTGGATCAGGGGCAGTTCGGGGACGAGGGTCGACACGGCCGTGGCGTGCGCGGCGTGGGTGTGGACGACGGCCCGGGCGTCGGTCTCGCGGTAGACCGTGAGGTGCATCGGCAGCTCGCTGGTCGGACGCAGCGAGCCGAGCACCTGGCGGCCGTCGAGGTCGACGCCGACGGCGTCCGAGGGCTTCAGCCGGTCGTAGGGCACGCCGGTGGGGGTGACCAGGACGGTGTCGCCGACGCGGACGGACACGTTCCCCGAGGTTCCGACCACGAGCCCGTCGGTCACCGTGCGGCGGGCCGTCGTGACGAGCTCCGCCCACGCCGCCGCGATCACGGCGTCCCGCGCGTCCTGCCCCTCGCCGGTGACGTCGGCGGCCCCGGCGGCCTGGGCCGCCGCGGCAGGAGGCCCCTCCCGCTCGTCGTCGCGCCCGTACCGTTCACCTCGCGCGTCGCCCGCTCGGCGCTCGACCTCGTCGAGCCGGTCCTGCCCGTCACGCGCGTCATGCCCGTCCGTCATCCGTACGTCCTCCCGCCGTCCCGCCTGTAGGGCCCGCAGCATCCGCGCCGTCGGCCCCGGCGTCCCGTCCGTCGCCTCGCCGGTCCGTCCGGGCGTACCGCGATCCTGCCAGTGGGAGCGGCAGGGGCTGCTGCGGGGCGCCCACCACTTCGCCGTGCCGGACACGTCGTCCGGCACCGATCACGCCGCGTACGCCGTGCGCGACGGCGGAGCCTGGCGCGCCGACGGCCCGAGGCTGCCGCCCGCGCTGGACATCGAATCCACCCCGTACGCCCGGCGCCGCTCCTGCTCCGGCCTGCGCCCGGCCGCCACGGTGCGCTGGACCGGGGAGTTCAGCGACGAGGGCGAGCGGGAGACGGGCCGGACGCCGGTCATCCACACGCCCGCGCACTGGTGGAACACCCGCACCGGTTCCAGCCACGCCTTCGCCGCACGGCACGCCTTCTGGCCGGCACGCCACGGCGCGGCCGACCCGGCGGCGCTCCCCGCGGGCTGGTCCGCCAGGACCTTCCGGCCGTACGACACCACCGGCGGTCTGCCGGGTGACCAGGATCTCTTCCACGGCTCCCCGGCCGGCCTCGAACGGCCGGCGCGGGGGTGGCGATCCGTACCGGAGCACGGCATTCCGCCTCCGTTCGAACCCCCACATCTCCCCCTGGAGACAAGCGGAACGCCGATTCGCCGTTCGGGACACCACAAAGCCCGACCCAGTTCATCTTCCGTTCATCCAGGTTGCTTACGGTCCACCTGCCACTGACGTCCAACAGAAGCCTGGGTAAATGGAACACATCACGCTCCTCCTCGGAATCGTGATCGTTACCGCTCTCGTGTTCGATTTCACGAACGGTTTCCACGACACCGCCAACGCGATGGCCACCACCATCTCGACCGGCGCACTCAAGCCCAAGGTTGCGGTGGCCATGTCCGCCGTGCTGAACCTTGTCGGCGCCTTCCTCTCGGTGGAGGTCGCCAACACGATCTCCAAAGGCCTCGTCGACGAGTCCGGCATCCAGCCAGAAGTGATCTTCGCCGCCCTGGTGGGCGCGATCCTCTGGAACCTGGTGACGTGGCTCATCGGACTTCCGTCCAGCTCTTCGCACGCCCTCATGGGTGGCCTGGTCGGCGCCACCATCGCCTCGGCCGGCACCGGCGCGGTGCACGGGGACGTCCTGGTCGGCAAGGTGCTCATACCCGCCGTCGCGGCTCCGATCGTGGCCGGTCTGGCCGCGATGCTGGCCACCCGGCTGTCGTACAGGCTCAGCAGGAACGCCGGCGGCAAGGCCACCGAGAAGGGGTACCGCGCCGGCCAGATAGCCTCCGCGGGCCTGGTCTCGCTGGCCCACGGCACCAACGACGCGCAGAAGACGATGGGCATCATCACCCTGGCCCTGGTCGCCGGTGGCGCCGTCGCTCCCGACTCGGACCCGCCGGTCTGGGTCATCCTCTCCGCCGGTCTCGCGATCGCGCTCGGCACCTACCTGGGCGGCTGGCGCATCATCCGCACCATGGGCAAGGGCCTGACCGACCTCCAGCCGCAGCAGGGCTTCGCCGCCCAGACCAGCGCGGCGACGGTCATCCTCGCCTCCGCGCACATCGGCTTCTCCCTCTCCACGACGCACGCCGTCTCCGGCTCCGTGATGGGTGCGGGCCTCGGCCGCAAGGGCGGCGTGGTCCGCTGGTCCACCGCCACCCGGATGTTCGTCGCCTGGGCACTGACGCTGCCCGCCGCCGCCCTGGTCGGCGCGCTCGCCGAGTGGGTCACCGGCTTCGGCGCCTGGGGCACCACGCTCGTCGCCGTCTTCCTGGTCGCCTCCAGCTTCGCGATCTGGCGCCGCTCGCGCCGCGAGGTCATCGACCACACCAACGTGAACGCCGACGAGCCCGCCGGGGTGGTCACCACGGCCATCGCGGCCGTCACCCCGCCCCCGGCCGGCACCGTGGCCGAGGAGCTCACGGCCACCATCCCCGCACCCGCCGAGCCCACGGCGAACCCGTCGGCGCCGTCGCGCGTGGCCTGAGAACCGAAGGAAGAAACAGCATGCACATCGACTGGTCAGCCCTCGGGTCCGTCTTCGGGGTCAGTCTCGGAGCCACCGTCGTCCTCGTCGGCCTCTTCACCCTCGGCGTCGCCGGCCTCTCCAAGAAGGAGTCGGCCCAGGGCGGTTCCGCCGTCGCGGCGGCCACCGGTGCCTACGTCTGCTTCGCGGCCTGCGCGGCGGCGGTCGCGTACGGCATCTCTCTGATCATGAGCAAGTAACCGGACGAACGGCCCCGAACGGGCCGTTCCCGGGCAGCACTTCACGTGGGGTGCGGGACGGATCTCCGTCCCGCGCCCCACCGCTGTGTGGGCCTTCGCACACTCTCCCTCCGCAGGTCAACAGCAAGTTGACGGCCCTTCTCACCCCGTGGTGGACTGCCGGAGCCAAGTACGGCGGCATGAGAGGAAGCCGGTGCGAATCCGGCGCGGTCCCGCCACTGTCATCGGGGAGGAGACTCCCCGGGAGCCAGGAACTCTCGCCGCCGGTCTCGTCGAACCAGGGCGTGGACACCCTGAGTGAGGACATATCGCCATGCGCGGCTGCCCGTTGCCGGTCCCGTTGTCCGTGAGAGTTCTGCCGCACCCCACGGCGGGCTGACCCCGTGCGGGCCGATCGCGTCTTCGCGTACGGCGCCGCCGCCGGCCTCCTCGGCGACCTGCTGCTCGGCGATCCCCGCCGGGCGCATCCGGTCGCCGCGTTCGGGCGGGCGGCCGGGGCCGTCGAGCGGACCCTGTGGCGCGACCACCGCGGGTGGGGCGCGCTGCACACAGCCGTGTGCGTGGGCGGTGCCACCGGCCTCGCCGCGCTCGCCGGCCGTTCCCTGCGTTCCTCGGGTACCGCGTCCGTCGTCCTGACCGCCGCCGCCACCTGGGCCGTCGTCGGGGGTACCTCCCTCGGCCGTGAGGCACGGGCCGTCGGCGGCGCGCTCGCGGCCGGGGACATCGACGTCGCCCGGGAGCGGCTGCCGCATCTGTGCGGACGCGACCCGCAGGCACTGGACGCCGACGGAATCGCCCGGGCGGTCGTCGAGTCCGTCGCCGAGAACACCTCCGACGCGGTGGTCGGCGCCCTGGTCTGGGGCGCCGCAGCCGGCGTGCCCGGCCTGGTCGCCTTCCGCGCCGTGAACACGCTCGACGCGATGGTCGGACACAGGTCCCCCAAGTACCGCCGCTACGGCTGGGCTTCGGCGCGCCTCGACGACGTCGCCGGCTGGCCCGGGGCCCGGCTGACCGCCGTCCTCGCGAGCCTGGCCGGACCCGACCCGCGGGGCGCCGTCCGGGCCTGGCGGGCCGACGCGCGCAGGCATCCGAGCCCCAACGCCGGGCCGGTGGAGGCCTCCTTCGCCGGTGCCCTCGGCGTACGGCTCGGCGGGACCCTCTCGTACGGGGGCCGGGTCGAGCACCGGCCCGTGCTCAACGACGCCGGGCGCCCTGTCCGGGTCGCCGACATCGAGCGGGCCGTACGGCTCTCCCGTCGCGTCGGCTGGCTGGCGCTCGGCGTGAGTGCCGCCGCGCGCGTCCTGCTGGCGGGGAGACCGACCGGAAAGCCGACCAGAGGGGGACGCACCGTATGAGCGGCGGACTGCTGATCGCCGGGACCACCTCCGACGCGGGCAAGAGCGTCGTGACCGCCGGGATCTGCCGGTGGCTGGTGCGCCGGGGTGTGAAGGTCGCGCCGTTCAAGGCGCAGAACATGTCCCTGAACTCGTTCGTCACGCGGGAGGGCGCCGAGATCGGGCGGGCGCAGGCCATGCAGGCGCAGGCCGCCCGCGTGGAGCCGACGGCGCTGATGAACCCCGTGCTGCTCAAGCCGGGCAGCGACCGCAGCAGCCAGGTCGTCCTGATGGGCAGGCCGGTGGGCGAGATGAGCGCCCGCGGGTTCTTCGGGGCGCCCGGGAATCCGCTGTCGGCCGCCGCGTCCTCCGACGGGGAGTCCGTCGGGGGCCACCGGGAGGCACTGCTCGGAACGGTTCTCGACTGTCTGGAGCAGTTGCGGGGCACGTATGACGCGGTGATCTGTGAGGGAGCCGGCAGTCCGGCGGAGATCAATCTGCGGCGCACCGACATCGTGAACATGGGGGTGGCGCGGAACGCGGGGCTGCCCGTGCTCGTCGTCGGAGACATCGACCGGGGCGGGGTGTTCGCCTCGTTCTTCGGGACGGTCGCCCTGCTGTCGCCCGAGGACCAGGCGCTCGTCGCCGGGTTCCTCGTCAACAAGTTCCGCGGCGACGTGAGCCTGCTGGAGCCCGGACTCGACATGCTGCACGGACTCACCGGGCGCCGCACCTACGGCGTGCTGCCCTTCCGGCACGGTCTGGGCATCGACGAGGAGGACGGACTGCGGGTCTCGCTGCGCGGCACGGTCCGCGAGTCGGCCGTCTCCTCCCCCGTGGGCGCGGACATCCTGCGGGTCGCCGTGTGCGCCGTCCCGTTGATGTCGAACTTCACCGACGTGGACGCGCTGGCCGCCGAACCGGGCGTCGTCGTGCGGTTCGTGGACCGGGCCGAGGAACTGGCCGACGCGGACCTGGTGATCGTGCCCGGGACCCGGGGCACCGTGAACGCGCTGGCGTGGCTGCGCGAACGGGGCCTCGCGGACGCGATCGCCCGCCGGGCCGCCGAGGGCCGCCCGGTGCTGGGGATCTGCGGTGGCTTCCAGCTCCTCGGGGAGCACATCGAGGACGAGGTCGAGTCGAAGGCCGGGCAGGTCGACGGCCTCGGACTGCTCCCCGTGCGCGTGCGGTTCGCGCGGGAGAAGACGCTGACCCGGCCGGTCGGCGAGGCCCTCGGCGAGCGCGTCGAGGGATACGAGATCCATCACGGCGTCGCCGAAGTGACCGGCGGGGACGCCTTCCTGGACGGCTGCCGGGTCGGCGCCGTCTGGGGCACGCACTGGCACGGCTCACTGGAGTCGGACGGTTTCCGCCGGGCCTTCCTGCGCGAGGTGGCCGCCGCCGCGGGCCGCCGCTTCGTGCCGGCGGCCGACACGTCGTTCGCGGCGCTGCGCGAGGAGCAGCTGGACCGGCTCGGCGACCTGATCGAGGAACACGCGGACACGGACGCGCTGTGGCGGCTCATCGAGTCGGGCGCGCCGCAAGGACTGCCTTTCATTCCACCGGGAGCGCCCGCATGAGCACAGTGTTGTTGTTGTCGACCGCCGACACGGATCTGCTGGCGGCCCGCGCCTCCGGCGCCGCCTACCGGATCGGTAATCCGACCCGGGTGGACGTCACGGACGAACTCCCCGCGCTCGTCGAGGGGGCCGACCTCGTCGTCGTACGGCTGCTCGGCGGCAAGCGGGCCTGGGAGGACGGGCTGGCCTTCCTGAAGGCGTCCGGCGTCCCCACCGTGCTGCTGGGCGGCGAGTCCGTCCCGGACGCCGAGCTGATGGCCGAGTCGTCGGTGCCCGCGGGGGTGGTCGCGGAGGCGCTGCGTTATCTCGTCGAGGGCGGCCCGGCCAACCTCGCCGAGCTGGCACGGTTCCTCTCCGACACCGTGCTGCTGACGGGTGAGGGGTTCGAGGAGCCGCACAGGACCGCCGCGTTCGGGGTCCACGGCGAGCGCGCGTTCGTCGAGGGCCGGCCGACCGTCGGGGTGCTGTTCTACCGGGCGCACGAGCTGTCCGGGAACACCGCGTTCGTCGACACGCTGTGCGACGCGATCGAGGCGCGCGGCGCCAACGCCCTTGCCGTGTACTGCGGTTCGCTGCGCGACGCGGACGCGGGCCTGTACGAGATCCTCGGCCGGGCCGACGCGCTCGTCACCACCGTTCTCGCGGCCGGCGGCACCCATGCCTCGCAGGCGTCCGCGGGCGGCGACGAGGAGGCCTGGGACATCGGAGCGCTCGCCGACCTCGACATCCCCGTCCTCCAGGGGCTCTGCCTGACCTCGTCGAAGAGCGCCTGGGACGCCTCGGACGCGGCGCTGTCCCCCATGGACGCGGCGATGCAGGTCGCGATCCCGGAGTTCGACGGCCGTCTCATCACGGTGCCGTTCTCCTTCAAGGAGCAGGGCCCGGACGACGTCCCGGTGTACGTCGCCGATCCGGAGCGGGCGGCGCGTGTCGCCGGGATCGCCCTGCGGCACGCCCTGTTGAAGCACAAGCCGAACGCGGAGAAGAAGCTCGGGATCGTCTTCACCGCCTACCCGACCAAGCACTCGCGGGTCGGCAACGCGGTCGGTCTGGACACCCCGGCCTCGGCGGTGCGGGTGCTCGACGCGCTGCGCGACGCGGGTTACGGGGTCAGCGAATACCCCGACAACGGGGACGAGTTGATCCACCGGCTCATCGCGGCGGGCGGTCACGACGTGGAGTGGCTGACCGAGGAGCAGCTCGCCGCCGCCCCGGCACGCGTGCCGCTCGCGGACTACCGGGCCTGGTTCGACACGCTCGACCCCGACCTGCGCGCGGGCATGCTGGAGGCGTGGGGCGAACCGCCGGGCTCGCTCTACGTGGACGGCGAGGACATCGTGCTGGCGTGCCTGCAGTTCGGGAACGTCGTGGTGATGATCCAGCCGCCGCGCGGCTTCGGCGAGAACCCGATCGCGATCTACCACGACCCGGACATGCCGCCGTCGCACCACTACATGGCCGCCTACCGCTGGCTGGAGAACAGCTTCGGCGCGGACGCCGTCGTGCACATGGGCAAGCACGGCACGATGGAGTGGCTGCCGGGCAAGGGGCTCGGGCTCAGCGGCGGCTGCGCGCCCGACGCGGTCCTCGGTGAACTCCCCCTGGTCTACCCGTTCATCGTCAACGACCCGGGCGAGGGCACGCAGGCCAAGCGGCGCGGCCACGCCACGGTCGTCGACCACCTCGTGCCGCCGATGGCCCGCGCGGACACCTACGGGGACCTCGCGAAGCTGGAGCAGCTCCTCGACGAGTACGCGCTGGTGTCCGACCTGGACCCGACGAAGGCCCCGGCGGTCCGCGCGCAGATCTGGACGCTGGTGAAGGCGGCGGAGCTCCATCACGATCTGCACGTCGACGAGCAGCCGGACGACGGGGACTTCGACTCCTTCGTCATGCACATCGACGGCTATCTGTGCGAGATCAAGGACGTGCAGATCCGCGACGGCCTGCACATCCTGGGCGGCGGCCCGGAGGCGGAGCCCCGGGTGAACCTGGTGCTGGCCGTGCTGCGCGCCTCCCAGGTGTGGGGCGGCGCGGCGAACGCGCTGCCGGGCCTGCGGGCCGCTCTCGCCGAGCACTTCGGTCTGGTCGAGAAGGAGTTGCTGGCCGAGCCCGGTGCCCCGGTGAAGGTGCCGGTCGAGCTGAGCGACCTCGTCGCGGGCCCGAACCGTACGGCGGCCGACGCGATCGACCTGCTGGAGCAGCTGTGCCGGCGGGCGGCGCTGGGCATGGAGGAGCGCGGCTGGGACGCCGCCGCCGTTCCGGCCCTGGCGCGCGAGGTGCTGGGTGCCGAACTCCCGGACGCGGTGGCGGTGCTGGAGTTCGCGTGCCGTGAGGTCGTGCCCCGGCTCGCGCGGACGACGGACGAGATCGGGCACATCCTCAAGGCGCTGAACGGCGGTTACGTCCCGGCGGGTCCGTCGGGCTCGCCGACGCGCGGGCTCGTCAACGTGCTGCCGACCGGCCGGAACTTCTACTCCGTCGACCCCAAGGCCATTCCGTCCCGGCTGAGTTGGGAGGTCGGCCAGTCCCTCGCGGACTCGCTCGTGCAGCGCTACCTCCAGGACACCGGCGGCTACCCGACGTCCGTCGGGCTGACGGTCTGGGGCACGTCCGCGATGCGCACGCAGGGCGACGACATCGCGGAGATCCTCGCGCTGCTGGGCTGCCGCCCGGTGTGGGACGACGCGTCGCGGCGCGTGACCGGCTTCGAGGTCGTCCCGCTCGACGAGCTGGGCCGTCCCCGCATCGACGTCACGGTCCGCATCTCGGGCTTCTTCCGGGACGCGTTCCCGCACGTCGTCGGGCTCATCGACGACGCGGTGCGTACGGTCGCCGAGCTGGACGAGCCCGCCGACCGCAACTACGTGCGCCGGCACGCCGACGAGGACACCGCCGAGCACGGTGACCGGCGGCGCGCCACGGCCCGTATCTTCGGTTCGAAGCCGGGAGCGTACGGCGCCGGGCTGCTGCCGTTGATCGACGCCCGCAACTGGCGCTCGGACGCCGACCTCGCCGAGGTGTACGCGGTGTGGGGCGGCTACGCGTACGGACGCGGGCTCGACGGGCGGGCGGCGCGCGGGGACATGGAGACCGCCTTCAAGCGCATCGCGGTCGCGGCGAAGAACGTCGACACCCGCGAGCACGACCTCGTCGACGCGGACGACTACTTCCAGTACCACGGCGGCATGGTCGCGATGGTGCGCCATCTGACGGGCAGCAGCCCGGAGGCGTACGTCGGCGACTCGGCCGTGCCGGACCAGGTGAAGACCCGCACGCTGGGCGAGGAGACGCACCGTGTCTTCCGGGCCCGGGTGGTCAACCCGCGCTGGATGGCGGCGATGCGGCGGCACGGCTACAAGGGCGCCTTCGAGATGGCGGCGACGGTCGACTACCTCTTCGGGTACGACGCCACGGCCGGTGTCGTGGACGACTGGATGTACGAGAAGCTGAGCGCGGAGTACGTCTTCGACGCGGAGAACCGGGACTTCATGAAGAAGTCCAACCCGTGGGCGCTGCGCGGTATCACCGAGCGGCTCCTCGAAGCGGCGGACCGCGGTCTGTGGGCCGAGCCGGACGCGGACACGCTGGAGCGGCTGCGCACCACCTATCTGGAGCTCGAAGGCGACTTGGAGGGCGACGACCAGTGAGTACTCCGTTCCCGTTCACGGCGGTGGTCGGCCAGGACGACCTGCGGCTCGCGCTGCTGCTGAACGCGGTGTCCCCTGCCGTGGGCGGCGTGCTCGTCCGCGGCGAGAAGGGCACCGCCAAGTCGACGGCGGTGCGCGCCCTTTCGGCGCTGCTGCCGGCCGTCGACGTGGTCACCGGCTGCCGTTTCTCCTGTGATCCGGCCGCACCCGACCCGGCCTGCCCCGACGGGCCCCACGAGGTGGAGGCGTCCTCGACGCGTCCGGCCCGCATGGTCGAGCTGCCCGTCGGCGCGTCCGAGGACCGGCTGGTCGGCGCCCTCGACATCGAGCGGGCCCTGTCCGAGGGCGTCAAGGCCTTCGAGCCGGGCCTGCTCGCCGACGCGCACCGCGGCATCCTGTACGTCGACGAGGTGAACCTCCTCCACGACCATCTGGTCGACCTGCTCCTGGACGCGGCCGCGATGGGCGCCTCGTACGTCGAGCGCGAGGGTGTCTCCGTACGGCACGCGGCGCGGTTCCTGCTCGTCGGGACGATGAATCCCGAAGAGGGCGAGCTGCGGCCGCAGTTGCTGGACCGGTTCGGGCTGACCGTCGAGGTCGCCGCGTCGCGGGAACCCGACCAGCGCGTCGAGGTCGTGCGGCGCCGGCTCGCCCACGACGACGACCCGGCGACGTTCGTGGCGCGCTGGGCGGACGAGGAGGCCGAGGTGCGGGCCCGGATCGTGGCGGCCCGCGCGCTGCTGCCCTCCGTGCGGCTCGGGGACGGGGCGCTGCGGCAGATCGCGGCGACCTGCGCGGCCTTCGAGGTGGACGGCATGCGCGCCGACATCGTGATGGCCCGGACCGCGACCGCGCTCGCCGCGTGGGCGGGGCGCACCGACGTGCTCGCCGAGGATGTGCGGCAGGCGGCCCTGCTGGCCCTTCCGCACCGCAGGCGGCGCAATCCCTTCGACGCGCCGGGGCTCGACGAGGACAAACTCGACGAGACGCTGGAGGAGTTCAGCGGTTCGGACGGC
Source organism: Streptomyces sp. M41(2017) (assembly GCF_002078175.1). Taxonomy (GTDB): domain Bacteria; phylum Actinomycetota; class Actinomycetes; order Streptomycetales; family Streptomycetaceae; genus Streptomyces. The sequence continues at coordinate 2,195,951 of NZ_MWFK01000002.1, forward strand.
GACGGCAGCGACGGGAACGGCCCGGACGACGACCCGGACCCGGACGGTCCGGGCGGCGGCGGTCAGCCGCCGCAGGAGGGGCCGGACGACGGCTCCCCCGCCGGTGACGTGCCCGCGCAGGGCGAGCCGTCGGAGGACGGGCAGGCCCCGGCCGGTCAGAGCGCCGCGGAGCAGTCGCCCGTGCGGGCGGCCGAGCCGTTCCGCACCAAGGTGCTGAGTGTGCCCGGTCTCGGCGAGGGCGCGGCCGGCCGGCGGTCGCGCGCGCGGACCGAGCACGGCCGGACGACCGGCTCGCGGCGTCCCCGGGGGGCGCTCACCAAGCTGCATCTGGCGGCGACCGTCCAGGCCGCCGCCCCGCACCAACTGGCGCGGGGGCGCTCGGGACGCGGTCTCGTCGTGCGGCGGGACGATCTGCGGCAGGCGACGCGGGAGGGCCGTGAGGGCAACCTCGTGCTGTTCGTCGTGGACGCCTCCGGTTCCATGGCGGCGCGGCAGCGGATGAGCGCCGTCAAGGGGGCGGTGCTGTCGCTGCTGCTCGACGCCTACCAGCGGCGGGACAAGGTGGGTCTGGTGACCTTCCGCGGGTCGGCCGCCGAGGTCGCGCTGCCGCCCACCTCGTCGGTGGACGCGGCGGCGGCCCGGCTGGAGTCGCTGCCGACGGGCGGACGGACCCCGCTGTCCGCCGGGCTGCTGCGTGCCCACGAGGTGCTGCGCGTCGAGCGCCTGCGGGACTCCGCGCGGCGGCCGCTGGTCGTCGTGGTGACCGACGGGCGCGCCACCGGCGGGCCGGAGCCGGTCGCGACGGCGGGTCGCGCGGCGCGGCTCTTCGCGGCCGAGGGAGTGGCGTCGGTGGTCGTCGACTGCGAGTCGGGCCCGGTGCGGCTCGGGCTCGCGGGACAGCTCGCGGGTGAACTGGGCGGTACTGCGGTGACGTTGGACGCGCTGCGCGCGGACTCCCTCGCCGGGCTCGTCCGGGACGTGCAGGGGACTTCGAGGAGGGCCGCGTAGTGCCGCAGGGACAGCCGAGTGTCGTGCCGGACGACGGACTGACGACACGTCAGCGACGGAACCGTCCGCTGGTCGTCGTGCACACGGGGATCGGCAAGGGCAAGTCGACGGCCGCGTTCGGGCTCGCGCTGCGGGCCTGGAACCAGGGATGGCCCATCGGAGTGTTCCAGTTCGTCAAGTCGGCGAAGTGGAAGGTCGGCGAGGAGAACGCGCTGCGCGTGCTCGGGGCCTCCGGCGAGGGCGGCACCGTCGACTGGCACAAGATGGGCGAGGGCTGGTCCTGGGTCCAGCGCGACGCGCAGATGGACAACGAGGAGAAGGCCCGCGAGGGCTGGGAGCAGGTCAAGCGTGACCTCGCCGCCGAGACGTACAGGCTGTACGTGCTCGACGAGTTCGCGTACCCCATGCACTGGGGCTGGGTGGACACCGACGAGGTGGTGGAGGTGCTGCGGGACCGGCCCGGCACCCAGCACGTCGTCGTCACCGGCCGCAACGCCCCGGAGAAGCTCGTCGAGGTCGCCGACCTCGTGACGGACATGTCGAAGGTCAAGCACCCGATGGACGCGGGCCAGAAGGGCCAGAGGGGCATCGAGTGGTGATGTCCTCCGTCCCCCGGCTGGTCGTCGCCGCGCCCTCCTCGGGCAGCGGCAAGACCACCGTGGCCACCGGGCTGATGGCGGCCTTCGCCGCGCGGGGGCTCGCCGTGTCCCCGCACAAGGTGGGGCCCGACTACATCGATCCCGGATACCACGCGCTCGCCACCGGGCGCGTGGGGCGGAACCTGGACTCCTACCTGTGCGGCACCGAGCTGATCGGGCCGCTGTTCGCGCACGGCGCGCGCGGCTGCGACCTCGCGGTCGTCGAGGGCGTGATGGGCCTCTACGACGGCGCCGCCGGGGAGGGTGAACTCGCCTCCACGGCTCAGGTCGCGAAGCTGCTGCGCGCGCCCGTGGTGCTGGTCGTCGACGCGTCCTCGCAGTCGCGCTCGGTGGCCGCGCTGGTGCACGGTTTCGCCTCCTGGGACCCCGAGGTGCGGGTCGCCGGGGTGATCCTCAACAAGGTCGGCTCCGACCGGCACGAGGCCATGCTGCGCGAGGCGCTGGACGCCTCCGGAGTGCCGGTCCTCGGCGCGCTGCGGCGGGCCCCGCAGGTCGGCACCCCGTCACGGCACCTGGGGCTCGTGCCGGTCGCCGAGCGGCGCGCGGAAGCGGTCGAGGCGGTCGCCGCCCTGGCCGCGCGGGTCGGCGCCGGATGCGACCTGGACGCGCTGTTCGCGCTGGCGCGCGGCGCGGGCGCCCTGCCGGGCGCCGCGTGGGACGCGGCCGAGGCCGTCGGCCCGTCGTCCGCGGCACGGCGCACCGCGCCCGGCGGGACGGCCCCGATCACGCCGGAGGCCGCGGACGGCGTGCGGCGCGTCGCCGTCGCCGGTGGCCCCGCCTTCACCTTCTCCTACGCCGAACACGCCGAACTGCTCACCGCCGCCGGGGCCGAGGTCGTCGTCTTCGACCCGCTGCGGGACGAGCGGCTCCCCGAGGGGACGGGCGGGCTGGTCATCGGTGGCGGATTCCCCGAGGTGTACGCGCCCGAGCTGTCCGCCAACGAGCCGCTGCGCAAGGCGGTGGCCGAGCTGGCGTTCGCCGGGGCGCCGGTCGCGGCCGAATGCGCCGGGCTGCTCTACCTGGCGCGGGAGCTCGACGGGCAGCCCATGTGCGGGGTGGTCGACGCCACGGCCCGGATGCACGAGCGGCTCACCCTCGGCTACCGCGACGCCGTGGCCGTCACCGACAGTGTGCTCGCGGCGGCCGGAACGCGGATGCGCGGCCACGAGTTCCACCGGACCGTCGTCGAGCCCGGCGCCGGTCCGGCCCCCGCCTGGGGGGTGCGCGCGCCGGAGCGGCGCGTCGAAGGTTTCGTGCAGAGCGGTGTGCACGCGAGTTATCTGCACACGCACTGGGCGTCCGAGCCCGGTGTGGCCCGTCGGTTCGTGGAGAGGTGCCTGACGTCATGAGCAGCAAGCTGATCGGAGTCGGGGTTGGACCCGGCGACCCCGAGCTGGTGACCGTCAAGGGCGTCAACGCGCTCCGGGCCGCGGAGGTCGTCGTCGTCCCCGTGATGGACACCGGGGAGCGGGGCCGCGCCGAGGCGACCGTCCTGCACTACGTGCCCGAGGAGAAGGTCCTGCGGGTGGTCTTCGCGCTCAACGAGCGCAGCGACCACGCCCGGCGCGAGGCCGCCTGGGACGCGGCGGGCGCCCGGGTCGCGGATCTCCTCGCCCGGCACGCCACGGTCGCCTTCGCGACCATCGGCGACCCCAACGTGTACTCGACGTTCACCTATCTCGCGCACACCATCGGCGAGCTGGTCCCGGGCACGGTCGTGGAGAGCGTGCCCGGCATCACCGCCATGCAGGACCTCGCCGCCCGCTCGGGCGCCGTGCTCACCGAGGGCACCGAGCCGCTCACGCTCGTCCCGGTGACGGCGGGCGCGGCCGTGTTGAAGGACGCGCTGAACGGGCCGGGCACGGTCGTCGCGTACAAGTTCGGGCGGCAGGCGCGCGAGGTCGCCGAGGCGCTGCGGGACAGCGGGCGGATCGACGACGCGGTGTGGGGGTCGGCGCTCGGTCTGGAGGGCGAGTCGATCCGACGGGCCGGTGACCTCGCCGGCGAACCGCTGCCGTACCTCTCGACCCTCATCGCACCCGCGCCCCGCGACGGGAAACGCGGCGGGAAGCTGTGAGCGGCAGCTCTCCGGCACGTCCCGCGGCCCGTCCGGCGGGCGGCGCGGGCTCAGCTCGCGATGCCCACCACCAGCCAGATGAAGCCCACACCCGCGACCGTGAACAGCAGGGTCGAGCGGGCCGGGTGGTCGTGGTGCGCCTCGGGGAGGATCTCGGCGGCGGCCAGGTACAGGAGCACGCCGCCGAAGAGGCCGAGATAGCCGCCGAGCAGCGCCTCCGGGATCGTGAACAACAAGGTGGAGGCGGCGCCGACCACCGGGGCCGCCGCGTCCGCGAACAGCATGAACAGGGCCTTGCGGCGGGCGTTCCCGTACAGGCTGGTGATCGTGTAGGTGTTGAAACCGTCCGCGAAGTCGTGGGCGACGACGGCGAGGGCGACCGCGAGGGCCATGCCGCCGCCGACCTGGAAGGCCGCGCCGATCGCGACGCCGTCCATCGCGCTGTGGCCGACCATGGCGCCCGCCGCCGTCAGCCCCACCTCGGGCGCGCGGCCGTCGTGCTCGTCACCGCCGTGCGCGGCCTGCCGGTGCGCGAGCAGCCGTTCGACCAGATGGGCCAGCAGGAAGCCGGCCACGAACAGCAGCAGCGCGGCCGGTACGCCGAACACTTCCCGGCCCGCCGTGGCGAGTGCCTCCGGCAGCAGGTCGAGGCCGACCACGCCGAGCATCAGGCCGCCGGCCAGTCCGAGGACCAGGTGCCGACGGTCGGTCACCCGCTGTGCCGTCCAGCCGCCGGCCAGCGTCATCAGGAACGCGCCGAGCGCGACGAGGACCGCCATAGGCCCTTGCTATCCGATCAACCCCCGTTCGCGCACCTTCGGCGACGGCCCCGTGCCCACTGATGTGCCACATCACCCCAGTTTTTCCGTAGGAGAGGACCGATTCCCATGGCCGATGCCCCCACCGGCAAAGTGACCTTCGTCGGTGCCGGCCCCGGCGCCGCCGACCTGCTGACCTTCCGTGCCGCGCGCGCCATCGCCGAGGCCGACGTGGTGATCTGGGCCGCCAGCCTGGTGCAGGCCGAGGTCCTCGACCACGCGCGTGAGGATGCCGAGATCCTCGACTCGGCGACGATGTCGCTGGAGGACGTCGTCGCCGTGTACGAGCGGGCCCGGGAGCACGGGCTGCGGGTGGCGCGGATCCACTCCGGCGACCCGGCGCTGTGGGGCGGTACGCAGGAGCAGATGGACCGGTGCGCGGAGCTCGGGATCGCGACGGAGATCGTTCCGGGCGTCTCGTCCTTCTCGGCGGCGGCGGCGCTCGCGGGCCGCGAGCTGACCATCCCCGAGGTCGCGCAGTCGGTGATCCTCACCCGGCTCGGCGGCGGCAAGACGCCGATGCCGCCCGGCGAGGAGGTCCGGGAGTTCGCCAAGCACGGCACGACGATGGCGCTGTTCCTGTCGGCGGCCCGCAGCGGCCAGCTCGTGCGGGAGCTGCTGGAGGGCGGCTATCCGACATCCACGCCGGTCGTCGTCGCCCACCAGGTGACCTGGCCGGAGGAGCTGATCGTGACGTGCACGATCGGCACGCTGGAGGAGACCGTCAAGGAGCACAAGCTCTGGAAGCACACCCTCTTCCTGGTCGGCCCGGCGCTGGACGCGAGCGGGACCCGCTCGCACCTCTACCACCCCGGCCACTTCCACGGGTTCCGCAAGGCCGACCCGCAGGCGCGCGCGGAGCTGCGCGCGGCACGCCGGAGCGCCGCGCAGGGGCCCGCGTCGTGAGCGTGGAGGTCGTCGGCGCGGAGGACGGAGCCGTGCGCGCCGCGTCGGCGGACCGCTCCGAGGTGATCACCGTCGTCGGTACGGGCACGGGGGCGCCGCTTCCCGCGGAGGCACTGGCGGTGCTCGCCGGGGCCGGGCTGGTCGTGGGGGGCCGGCGGCATCTGGCGGCGGCCCCGCTCGCGGACCGGACCGGACAGATCGTGCTCGGTCCGCTGGCGCCGGCGCTCGACGGCATCGCCCGGTACACGGACGCCGGAGCGCCGGACGGGCCGGTCGTGGTGCTCGCCTCGGGCGACCCCGGGTTCTTCGGGATCGTGCGGGCGCTGGCCGAACGGTTCGGGACCGGGCGCCTCGACGTGCGGCCCGGCGTCTCCTCGGTGGCGACCGCCTTCGCCCGGGTGGGGATGCCCTGGGACGACGCGGTGGTCGTCAGCGCGCACGGCCGGGATCTGCGGACGGCCGTCCAGGTCTGCCGGTCGCGGCCGAAGGTGGGCGTGCTGACCGGTCCGGGCGCCGGGCCCGCCGAACTGGGCGCCGCCCTCGTCCACCGGGGCGCCGACCGCGTCCTGGTCGTGGCGAGCGCGCTCGGCGACCCGGAGCGTGAACGCGTCGAGCGGGTCACGCCCGCCGAGGCGGCCGCCCGTGACTGGGGAACGGCGGTCAGCGTGGTCCTGTGCCTGGACCCGGCCCGTGCCCTCGGCGCCGTGCGGACCGTCGCCGGTCCGCCGGCCGGGCCCGCCCGATGGGCCCTGGAGGAGAGCGAGTTCGCCCACCGCGACTCGATGATCAGCAAGTTCGAGGTCCGCGCGCTGGCCCTCGCGCGGATCGGTCCCCGCCTCGGCGAGCTGGTGTGGGACGTCGGCGCGGGCTCCGGTTCCGTGGCCGTCGAGTGCGCGCGGTTCGGCGCGGCCGTCACGGCGGTCGAGAAGACCCTGGACGGCTGCGAACGCATCCGCGCCAACGCGGCCGCGCACGGCGTCGACGTGCATGTCGTGCACGGGGCCGCGCCCACCGTGCTGTCCGACCTCGACGATCCGGACGCGGTCTTCATCGGCGGCGGCGGACGCGAACTGCCCGCCATCGTCGCGGCGTCGGCCCGCCGGGCGCGGCGCGCGGTCGTCGTCGCGATGGCCTCGCTCGACCGGGTGCCGGCCGCCCGCGACGCCCTGACCGCCGCCGGGTTCGACTGCGACGGCGTGCTGCTCCAGTCGTCGCGGCTCGCCCCGCTGCCGGGGGACGTGTCCCGGCTCGCCGCCACCAATCCCGTTTTCGTGCTGTGGGGCGTCCGGCCCCCGGCCCGTACCGAAGGAGGTCCCCAGTGATCGGCCTGATCTCCGCCACGGCGGCGGGTGCGGCGGCCCGCGACCGGCTGGCCGCCGCATGGCCCGCGCGCACCCGGGTGTACGACGGGCCCGTGGCGGACGCCGTACGGCGGGCCTTCACGGAGTGCGACCAGCTGGTGTGCTTCCTCGCCACCGGCGCGGTCGTCCGGCTCGTCGCCCCGCTGCTCGCGGACAAGGCGTCCGACCCCGGGGTGGTGTGCGTCGACGAGGCGGGCCGGTTCGCGGTGCCGCTGGTCGGGGGCCACGCGGGCGGGGCCAACGACCTCGCGCGCGAGGTCGGCGAGGTGCTCGGTGCCGAGCCGGTGGTGACGACGGCGACCGACGCGGTGGGGATGCCGGGCCTGGACACGCTCGGCCTGCCCGTGGAGGGCGACGTCGCCGGGGTCTCGCGGGCCGTGCTCGACGGCGAACCGGTGGTGCTGGACGCGGAGACGGTCTGGCCGCTGCCCGCGCTGCCGCCGAACGTCGGTGCCCCCGCCGGGGACGGGGCCGCCGTGATCCGCGTGTCCGACCGCGCCCAGGGACCCGCCGCGCGCGAGGTCGTACTGCGCCCGCCGTCCCTCGTCGTCGGCGTCGGCGCCTCGCGGGGCGCACCCGTGGAGGAGATCCTCGGACTCGTCGGGGAGGCCCTGGCGGACGCCGGCCTCTGCGTCCGGTCGGTCGCCGAACTCGCCACCGTGGACGCCAAGTCGCAGGAGCCCGGCATCCTCGGGGCCGCCGCCCGGCTCGGCGTCCCCGTCGTCACCCACACCGCCGCGGAACTCGCGGCGGTCACGGTGCCCAACCCCTCCGAGGCGCCGCTCGCCGCCGTGGGGACGCCCTCCGTGGCGGAGGCCGCGGCCCTCGTGGGCGGCGGTGAACTCCTCGTCCCCAAGAGGAAGTCGGTGCGCGCGGACGGCTCGCCCGCGATGGCGACCGTCGCGGTGGTCCGCCGGCCGGCCCGTGGACGGCTCGCCGTCGTGGGCCTCGGCCCCGGCGCCCGCGACCTGCTCACCCCGCGCGCCACACGGGAGTTGCGCCGGGCCTCGGTGCTCGTCGGGCTCGACCAGTACGTCGACCAGATCCGCGATCTGCTGCGGCCCGGCACCCTCGTCCTGGAGTCGGGGCTCGGCGCCGAGGAGGAGCGGGCGCGCACGGCGGTGGCCGAGGCCCGGCGCGGTCGGGCCGTGGCGTTGATCGGCAGCGGTGACGCGGGGGTGTACGCGATGGCGTCGCCCGCGCTGGCCGAGGCGTCCGACGACATCGACGTGGTGGGGGTGCCGGGGGTGACCGCCGCGCTGGCCGCGGGGTCGATCCTGGGCGCGCCGCTCGGCCACGACCACGTGTCGATCAGCCTGTCCGACCTGCACACACCGTGGGAGGTCATCGAGCGGCGGGTCCGCGCGGCGGCCGAGGCCGACATCGTCGTGACGTTCTACAACCCGCGCAGCCGGGGCCGGGACTGGCAGTTGCCGAAGGCCCTCGCGATCCTCGCCGAGCACCGGAAACCCGTCACGCCCGTCGGGGTCGTGCGCAACGCCTCCCGGCCGGACGAGTCGAGCCGGGTGACGACGCTGGGTTCCCTGGATCCGGCGATCGTCGACATGATGACCGTGGTGACCGTGGGCAACACGGCGACCCGTGAGATCGCCGGGCGCATGGTCACGCCGCGCGGCTACCGCTGGCAGGAGGAGTCCGAGTGAGCCAGGTGTTCCCGGAGGGCCGGGTCGTGCACCCCATCGAGCAGGAGTCGTTCCGGCGGCTGCGCTCGCGGCTGGACACCTCGCACCTCCCGCCGCTGACCCGGGCGGTGGTGGAGCGGGTGATCCACTCCGCCGCCGACCTGGAGTACGCCGACGACCTGGTCACCGACGAGGAGTCCCTGCGGCGCGCGCACGCCGCGCTGCACGCCGGGGCGCCCGTCGTGGTGGACGTCGAGATGGTCGCCGCCGGCATCACCCGCCGCGCCACCGTCTGCCGCCTCAGGGAGGCCGTGTCGGGCCCGGCTCTGACGCGCTCCGCGCACGCCGTGCGGCTCGCGTACGAACAGGTCGGGCCCGGCGCCCTGTGGGTGATCGGCTGCGCGCCCACCGCTCTGGAGGAGCTGCTCCGGCTGGACGCCGCCCCCGCGCTCGTCATCGGTCTGCCCGTCGGTTTCGTCGGCGCCGCCGAGTCCAAGGCGGCGCTGCGCGCGAGCGGACTGCCCGCCGTCAGCAACGTGTCCGAGAAGGGCGGTTCGGCGGTCGCGGCCGCCGCTCTGAACGCCCTGCTGTACCACCCCACCCCCACCCCCCCGGCCGCTGAGGCCTCGACGACCGTCGAGGCCGGCGCGCCCGTCAAGGAGACATCGTGACCACCCCTCCCCCCGCGCTGCTCATCGCCGGCCACGGCACCCGGGACGAGGCCGGCGCCGAGGCGTTCCGGTCCTTCGTACGGGAGTTGGGACGCCGCCATCCCGAACTGCCGGTCGCCGGCGGGTTCATCGAGCTGTCGCCGCCCCCGCTGGGCGACGCCGTCACCGAGCTGGTCGAGCGAGGGGTGCGCCGCTTCGCCGCCGTCCCGCTGATGCTGGTGTCCGCCGGGCACGCCAAGGGGGACATCCCGGCGGCGCTGAACCGTGAGAAGGAGCGTCATCCCGGGATCTCGTACACCTACGGGCGTCCGCTGGGGCCGCACCCCTCGCTGCTCGCGGTGCTGGAGCGGCGGCTGGACGAAGCGCTCGGCGGCGCGGCGCGCACGCCCGAGGACCGCGCCGACGTGACGGTGCTGCTCGTCGGCCGCGGCTCCACCGACCCGGACGCCAACGCCGAGGTGCACAAGGCGGCCCGGCTGCTGTGGGAGGGCCGCGGCTACGCGGGCGTCGAGACGGCGTTCGTGTCGCTGGCGGCCCCGGACGTGCCGTCCGGTCTCGACCGCTGCGTGAAGCTCGGCGCCCGCCGGATCGTGGTCCTGCCCTACTTCCTGTTCACCGGCATCCTCCCGGAGCGCGTACGGCAGCAGACCGAGGGCTGGGCCGCCGCCCACCCGGACGTCGAGGTGCGCTCCGCCGACGTGATCGGCCCGGAGCCGGAGCTCCTGGACCTGGTCATGGAGCGCTACCGGGAGGCCGTCCGGGGCGACCTGCGGATGAACTGCGACTCCTGCGTCTACCGCATCGCGCTGCCCGGCTTCGAGGACAAGGTGGGGCTCCCCCAGCAGCCGCACTTCCACCCGGACGACGACGGCCACCACGACGGACACGGGCACCACCACGGCGGCCACGCACACTCCCATGCGCACTGACGCGGCCGCCGAGGGCGGGCACGATCTGCGGCACCACGGGGACGCCGAGGTGCGCGACGACGGCTCCGCGCTGACCGACCTCGCCGTGAACGTCCGCGCGGACACCCCTCCCCGGTGGCTGCGCGAACGGATAGCCGGGTCGCTGACCGGCCTCGCGGCCTATCCGGACGGCCGGGCCGCGCGGGCCGCGGTGGCGGCGCGGCACGCGCTGCCGGTGGAGCGGGTGCTGCTCACGGCGGGAGCCGCCGAGGCCTTCGTGCTGCTCGCGCGCGCCCTGAAGGTACGCCGGCCGGTCGTCGTGCACCCGCAGTTCACCGAGCCGGAGGCCGCGCTGCGGGATGCCGGACACACGGTCGGCCGCGTCCTGCTGCGCCCGGAGGACGGCTTCCGGCTCGATCCGGCGGCGGTCCCGGAGGACGCCGACCTCGTCGTGATCGGCAACCCCACCAACCCGACGTCGGTGCTCCACCCGGCCGCCGCCGTCGCCGAACTGGCCCGCCCCGGCCGGATCCTGGTGGTCGACGAGGCGTTCATGGACGCGGTACCCGGGGAGCGCGAGTCGCTGGCCGGCCGCACGGACGTGCCCGGCCTCGTCGTGCTGCGCAGCCTCACCAAGACCTGGGGGCTGGCCGGCCTGCGGATCGGGTACGCGCTCGCCGATCCCGAGACGATCGGCGCGCTGGAGCGTGCCCAGCCGCTCTGGCCGGTGTCCACCCCCGCGCTCGCCGCGGCCGAGGCGTGCATGTCCTCGCAGGCGCTCGCGGAGGCGGCGCACGCGGCGCACCGGATCGCCACGGACCGGGCCCATCTCGTCGCGGGGCTGCGGGAGTTCGGCTGCTCCGACGGACTGCGGGTGGTGGAGCCCGCGGAGGGTCCCTTCGTGCTGATCCGGCTGCCGCGCGCCGCGGGGGTGCGGAGGAGTCTTCGCCGCCTCGGGTTCGCGGTGCGCCGCGGGGACACGTTTCCCGGGCTCGACGAGGAATGGCTGCGGATCGCGGTGCGGGACCGAGCGACGGTCAACCGCTTCCTCCAGGCCCTGGACCGGGCGGTGACGGCCGGCGCGGACTGATCGCGGCGGATTCCGGCGGTCTCGGCGGTTCCCGGCTCTCGGCGATTCCCGGCGGTTCCCGGTTCTCGGCGGTTTTCGGCGGTTCCGGCGGTTCCGCTCCCCGACCGCCGCAGGGGCTGACATGCAGCCTCTCCGGCGTTCGAGGAGCGGGGTCCGGGCCCTGGGCCCGGGAGGGGTCAGCCGCGCCGACGGCGGGAGAGGACGACCGCTCCGCCGCCCGCGGCGAGCAGCGCCACCGCGCCGCCCGCGATGTACGGCGTCGTCGAGCTGCCGCCGGTCTCGGCGAGCCCGGCCTCCGCCGGAGCGCCCTGCGGCTTGACCTCGGTCACCGGCTCGGCGGAGTCCGCGGGCTTCGCGGGTTCGGAGGGCTCCGCCTGCTGGGCGGCCGGCGCCGCGGGCGTCTCGCAGGTGGCCCCGGCCAGCGTCAAGGTGCCCTCGACCTCGGCCACGTTGAGCTTCAACGGGTTGATGGACACCTTGAGTTCGAGCGCGGACGCGGCGGCGGTACGGGTCGTGGTCTCCGTCTTGGACAGGTCGAGCCGCACCTCACCGACACCCGGCACCTTCACCTCCGTCGGGCCGCCCGCGGTCAGCGTCACCTTCTTGCCGAGGACGTTCACCGATCCCAGCAGGTTGGCGGTGGCGACGGGCTTCTCGCCCACCGCGCAGGTCGCCTTCGAGGAGACCTCCTGCAACTCGATGAGCGAGAGCAGCGGCAGCCCGGGGACATGGACCGCGGCGTGGACGAGGTGGGTGGAGCCCTCGGCCTTCCCGTCCTCGACGGTGGCCTTGGCGTCGGCGACGTCCGCGCGCAGCACGCTGAACGGGCGCCCGCGGTCGACGCCGTCCAACTGCGCGGTGAGCGCGGTCTTTTCGGCGCTCCGCGGCGCCTGCACCTCGTTCAGCGAGACCGCGAGCGGGACGTTCACGGTCTTGTTGAGGAGGGAGACGTCGAGTCCGGTACGGAGCACGACGGCGCTCGCGCGACCCTGGTCGGTGGTCGCGTGGGCGGAACCCGCACCGGCCAGCGCGGTGGGACCCGCGGCAAGGACGGTGGCCGCCGCCGTGACGGCGAAACGGCGTGCGGGCATACGGTAGTTGGTGCTGTTCAAGGGTGGGACCCCCATGAGAGAAAGCCTGGGACCCGGAAAGAATTACGCACTGAGAGTGAACAGTCAGCAACCTGGCGTGAGTTCACCCGGACGTGGGTTTCCCGTGCAAGTCTTCGAATCCGAAGGCACGGCTGTTCCCCGCCGTCACTCGGTCAACGGCACGGGACGAACGCACTGGTTGACGCCCCGCGCCACGCGCCGGAGCGACGACGGAAGTGCGTAACGAGCGCGGCGTCCGGATCGTCACGTTCCGTCAACCGGGCCCGCCCGTCGGACGTACGGTCCCCGTCAGCCGACGATCCGTCCGTCGAGGACCACCCGCCGGGGCGCGGCCAGGACCCGTACGTCGGCGCGCGGGTCCTCGCCGTAGACCACGAGGTCCGCGGGCGCGCCCTCGTCGAGTCCCGGACGGCCGAGCCAGCGGCGGGCTCCCCACGCGGTGGCGGAGAGCGCCTCGACGGGCGGGATGCCGGCGGTGACGAGTTCGGCGACCTCGGCGGCGACGAGGCCGTGCGGGAGGGTGCCGCCCGCGTCGGTGCCGACGTAGACCGGGATGCCGGCGTCGTAGGCGGCGCGCACGGTGTCGTAGCGGCGTTCGTGGAGACGGCGCATGTGGGCGGACCACGTCGGGAACTTGGACTCGCCGCCGTCCGCGAGCCGCGGGAACGTGGCGATGTTCACGAGGGTGGGGACGATCGCGACGCCACGCTCGGCGAAGAGGGGCACGGTGTCCTCGGTGAGGCCGGTGGCGTGCTCGACGCAGTCGATGCCGGCCTCGACCAGGTCCCGCAGGGCGTCCTCGGCGAAGCAGTGGGCGGTGACACGCGCGTCGAGCCGGTGGGCCTCGGCGATGGCCGCCTCGACGGCCTCGCGCGGCCAGCAGGCGCTCAGGTCGCCGGTGCCGCGGTCGATCCAGTCCCCCACGAGTTTCACCCAGCCGTCGCCGCGCCGGGCCTCCTGGGCGACGTACGCGACGAGGTCCTCGGGCTCGATCTCGTGGGCGTAGTTGCGGATGTAGCGGCGGGTGCGGGCGATGTGCCGGCCGGCCCGGATGATCTTCGGGAGGTCCTCGCGGTCGTCGATCCAGCGGGTGTCGGAGGGGGAACCGGCGTCCCGCACGAGCAGGGTGCCGGCGTCGCGGTCCGTCAGCGCCTGCTTCTCGGAGACCTCGTCGGGGACCGGCCCGTGCGCGTCGAGCCCGACATGGCAGTGCGCGTCGACCAGGCCCGGCAGCGCCCAGCCCTCGACGGTGCGGACGTCACGGGCGCCGCCCGGACGCTCGTACGAGATCCGGCCGCCGACGACCCACAGCTCGTCGCGGACGTCGTCCGGTCCGACGAGGACCCGCCCCTTCACGTGCAGCACAGCGTCTTCGCTCATGCACCGCACCTTAGTGAAGCGGCATCCCGGCGAGCCGGCTCGCCCCCGGGACTGTCCGCTTCCGCGGGACGGCCGGCGTCAGGGCGTGTCCGACGGGTCGTTCGTGGTCTCCTCGACGTCGGCCATCGCCGGGTCGAGCAGCCGGGACAGGAAGTGCCGCGTCCGCTCGTGGTCCGGGTTGCCGATGACCTGCGCCGGGGTGCCGTCCTCGACGATCACGCCGCCGTCCATGAAGACGACGCGGTCGGCGACCTCGCGCGCGAAGGACATCTCGTGGGTGACGACCATCATCGTCATGCCCTCGTTCGCGAGCATCCGCATGACGGCGAGCACCTCCCCGACGAGTTCCGGGTCGAGGGCGGAGGTCGGTTCGTCGAAGAGCATCACCTGGGGACCCATGGCGAGCGCCCGGGCGATCGCGACGCGCTGCTGCTGGCCTCCGGAGAGCGAGGCCGGGTAGGCGTCGGCCTTGGCCGCGAGCCCCACCCGGTCGAGGTTCTCGGCGGCGACACGGGCCGCCTCCGCCTTGCCCCTGCGGAGCACCCGGCGCTGCGGCAGCGTGAGGTTCTCGGTCACCGACAGGTGGGGGAAGAGGTTGAACTGCTGGAAGACCATGCCGATGCGGCGGCGTACGGCGTCGATGTCGACGTCGGGGTCGGTGACCTCCGCGCCGCCGACGAACACCTGCCCCTTGGTGGGCTCCTCCAGGAGGTTCACACAGCGCAGCAGGGTCGACTTGCCGGAGCCGGACGGGCCGATGACGCAGATGACCTCGCCCTGTCCGACCTCCAGGTCGATGCCGCGCAGGACCTCGTTGTCGCCGAAGGACTTGTGGAGGTCCCTGACCTGGATCTCGGGTGTGCTCACTTGGCCTCCCCGGCCTTGGCCTCGAGATGCCGGACGACGAATCCGAGCGGCACGGTCACCAGCAGGTAGCACAGGCCGGCGACGAGGATGGGCGTGGAATTGGCCGACGTGCTCGCCAGGTCGCGGCCGAACTTGGAGAGTTCGCGCTCCTCCAGCGTGACGCCGAGGATCAGTACCAGCGAGGAGTCCTTGAAGAGGGTCACGAGCTCGTTGGTCAGCGGCGGGAGGATGATCCGGAACGCCTGCGGGATGATGATCGAGACCATGGCCCGGCCGTGCGAGAAGCCCAGCGAACGGGCCGCCTCCATCTGGCCCTTGGGCACCGCCTGGATGCCCGCGCGGAACGTCTCCGCCATGTACGCGGCCCCCACCACCCCGAGCGCGATGGCGACCTTGCCGTACGTTCCGCCGGGGATCTCCGTGCCCGGGAACGCGAGGGGTACCGCGACGCCCACGAAGACGAAGATCAGCAGGGTGGGCAGGCCGCGGAAGATCTCGATGTAGACGCCGGCGACCCAGCGGTAGGGGCCCACCGACGACAGCCGCATCAGGGCGATGACCATGCCCAGCACGAGTCCGACGGCGAAGCCGGACACCGTGTAGAGGACGGTGTTCTTCAGCGCCAGCGTGATGACGTCCGGGAACATCTGCTTGACCAGGTCCCACTGGGCGAACTGGTTCTTCAGACGGCCCCAGTCCGCCGTGACCGCGAACGCGACCACGACGGCGACGAAGACCACGTACTGCGCGCCGCGCGACAGCGAGCGCTTCTGCCGCCTGCTCATACCCGAGCGGCGGGGCTGGACCTGGGTGTCGGTATCACTCATGAGGCGGAGGGCGAAGCGGAGGCCGCGGCCGCGTCGTACGGGCCGATCCACTTCTCGTACAGCTTCTTGTAGGTCCCGTCGGCCTTCGCGTCCTTGATCGCCTTGTTGATGGCGGCGACCAGCTCGGTGTTGCCCTTCTTCACCGTGAAGCCGTACTGCTCACCGGTGTTGAGGTTGTCCACCACCTTGAAGGCGTCCGCGTTGGCCTTGTCCTTGAGCCAGCCCTGGACGACCGGGTAGTCGATGACGACGGCCTGGACCTGCCCGGTGCGCAGTCCGTTGAGGACGGCGTCGGAGGACTCGAAGGACACGGGGTCGAGCCCCTTGCTCTTCGCGTACTCCTCGCCGGTGGTCTGCGCCTGGGCGCCGACCTTCTTGCCCTTGAGGTCCGCGAAGGAGCCGATGCCGCTCTTCTTGTCGACCAGCACGGCCTGGGTGGCGTCGAAGTACGGGTCGGAGAAGTCGACGTTCTTCGCGCGCTCGGGCGTGATCGTCATGCCGGCCGCGGCGAGGTCGCACTGCTCGGAGTTGAGGAAGGCGCCCGTCTTGAAGTTCTCGAAGGGGGTGTCGACGATGTCCTGCTTCACACCCAGGTCCTTGGCGACGAGGTCGATGAGCGACACGTCGAAGCCCTGCACCTTGCCGTCGATCTCCGACTGGAAGGGCGGGTACGGCAGGTGGGTGCAGGTGGTGAGCTGACCTGCCTTGACCAGCGGGACACCGCCGGAGGCGGTGGTCTTGCCGCCCCCTCCGTCCGAGGAGCAGCCGGCCACGAGCAGCAGCCCTGCCGCGGCGGTGGTGGCGGCCAGGATGCGGGGCCTGCGTCCGAGGACGGGGTTCACGGGGACCTCCTGTGGGGGGAGTGGAGGGTTCCGATTATAAGGAGATGTTTGGGTTCCTCAAATCAATCCGATGGCCACTGGGCCGTCCGGCCTCGGAACTCTCCGGTCCGAGCGCTCCGACCGGCGCCGGATACGCTCTGATCGTCGACCCCTGAGAGCGAAGAGAGCACCGCCGTGACCCACCCCTTTCTTGACCTGGCGCCGCTGAGCGCCGCGCACTTCGCGTCGATCGAGGACCGCGTCGCCCGGCTGCTCTCCACCGAGCAGGACGTCGTGATCATGCAGGGCGAGGCGCTGCTGCCCCTGGAGGGCGCCATCCGCGGCACCGCGGACGCCGGCACCACCGCACTCAACGTCGTCACCGGCCCGTACGGGCAGACCTTCGGGAACTGGCTGCGGGACTGCGGGGCCACCGTGATCGATCTGGCGGTGCCCTTCCACACGGCGGTCACCGCCGCGCAGATCCGGGACGCGTTCGCCGAGCACCCGGAGATCGACTTCGTGTCGCTCGTGCACGCCGAGGCGGCGACCGGGAACACCAACCCGGTCGCGGAGATCGGCGAGGTCGTCCGGGAGCACGGCGCGCTCTTCTACCTGGACGCCGTCGCGTCGATCGGCGCGGAGCCCGTCCTGCCGGACGCCTGGGGCGTCGACCTGTGCGTGATCGGGGCGCAGAAGGCGATGGGCGGGCCGGCGGGCGTGTCCGCGGTGTCGGTGAGCGAGCGGGCCTGGGCGCGGATGGCCGCGAACCCCGCGGCGCCACGCCGCTCCTACCTCTCCCTGCTGGACTGGAAGGAGCGCTGGGTGGACGGGGGCCGCAAGGCGCTGCTGCACGCGCCGGCACAGCTGGAGATGCTGGCGCTGGAGGCGTGCGTCGAGCGGATCGAGGGTGAGGGCCTGGACGCGGTGATGGCCCGGCACGCCTCGGCCGCCGCGGCGACCCGCGCCGGCGCCGTGGCGCTCGGCGGCGGTCTTCAGCCGTACGTCCACGAGGCCTCCGACGCCGCGCCCGTCGCCACCACGCTGCGGGTGCCCGAGGGTGCGGACGCGTCCGAGCTGGTCGCCAAGGCGCTGGCCGCGGATCCGGTGCTGCCGCTCGCCGCGGGCGGCGGCGCGCTCGCGCAGTCGATGATCCGTGTGAACCACTACGGCCCCGACGCCACCCGGGGCGCGGTCCACTCCAGCCTCGCGGGGCTGGGCGCCGCGCTGGCCGAGTCCGGCTTCCCGGTGGATCTGGAGGCCGCGCGCCGCGCCGTGGCGCAGGCCTGGAGCTGATCCCGGACCCGTCCGGGTCCACCGGCACCCCGTCCGGGTCCACCGGCGGAGGAATGCGCGCCTCCGCCGGTGGCGGGCGTACGCGCTTCCGCCGGGTCCGATCCCTCACTCCCGCAATCCCCGAGAATCCCCGGGAATTGCACATCCCCGCCACGCGCTTATCCTGCTGTCAATTCGGATGCCGAATTGCTTGCGAGTAGCTCCCCGTATTCTTCTGCCCGGGATCTCCGCGCGTAAACGCAAAGATTTCGCGAACGCCAACCCACGTAATTCGGGCGCATCTCCGGCGCATTACGACGCTGTGACGCACTCCACAACCCGCCCGTTTTCTCCGGTATTTTCCGTGCAAAACCGGTCATAAAGTTGTGTGCGCGGCCACTCCCTCACAGGCGCGCGATAACACATGAGAACGCCGTACGTAACCCCGTCCGACGATGCAATTTCGGCTTTCCATCGGTAAATTCAATCCGCATGACCGCCGCACACCCAGACCTGTCAGCGGAATTCCTGGAAATGCCGGAGGGCCTTCGGATCGACCGTCCGGAGGTGGCCGACGGGGCCGCGCTCTGGCGCATCGCCAAGGACTCCCGAACCCTCGACCTGAACTCCTCGTACAGCTACCTGCTGTGGTGCCGTGACTTCGCCGGCACCTCGGCCGTGGCCCGCGACGCCCAGGGGCGTCCCGTCGGCTTCGTGACCGCGTACGTACGCCCGGAGCGTCCCCGCACCCTGCTCGTGTGGCAGGTGGCCGTCGACGACGCGTACCGCGGACGCGGACTGGCCGCACGGCTGCTCGACGGGCTGACGGCACGGGTGGCGGCCGAGCGCGGACTGTCCGTCCTGGAGACGACCATCTCCCCGGGCAACACCGCCTCCGAGCGCCTGTTCCTGTCGTACGCACAGCGTCATGGCGCGGCCGTCGAGCGCGAGGTGCTGTTCGAGACGGACCAGTTCCCCGACGGACCGCACGACCCCGAAGTGCTGTACCGCATCGGCCCGTTCTCCCTCTGAACTTCTTCTCCCCTTCGCCCCCCTTCTTCTTCCGCCCCCCACGCTTCGAGGAGCGATTCGTGACCATCACCCAGCCCGACCTGAGCGTCTTCGAGACCCTGGAGTCGGAGGTGCGCAGCTACTGCCGCAACTGGCCCACCGTCTTCGACCGTGCCCAGGGCAGCCGCATGTACGACGAGGACGGCCACGCGTACCTCGACTTCTTCGCCGGGGCCGGGTCGCTGAACTACGGGCACAACAACCCCGTGCTCAAACGGGCCCTGATCGACTACCTGGAGCGGGACGGCGTCACCCACGGTCTCGACATGTCGACGACGGCCAAGCGCGGCTTCCTGGAGGCCTTCCAGAACCTGGTGCTGCGGCCGCGCGACCTGCCGTACAAGGTGATGTTCCCCGGCCCGACGGGTACCAACGCCGTCGAGTCCGCGCTCAAGCTGGCGCGGAAGGTGAAGGGCCGCGAGTCGATCGTGTCGTTCACCAACGCCTTCCACGGCATGTCGCTCGGCTCGCTCGCCGTGACCGGCAACGCCTTCAAGCGGGCCGGCGCCGGTATCCCGCTGGTGCACGGCACCCCGATGCCGTTCGACAACTACTTCGACGGCCAGGTCCCGGACTTCCTGTGGTTCGAGCGGCTCCTGGAGGACCAGGGGTCGGGTCTCAACCAGCCCGCCGCCGTGATCGTCGAGACCGTGCAGGGCGAGGGTGGCATCAACGTCGCGCGGCCCGAGTGGCTGCGTGCTCTCGCCGAGCTGTGCAAGCGCCGCGACATGCTGCTCATCGTCGACGACATCCAGATGGGCTGCGGCCGGACCGGCGCGTTCTTCTCCTTCGAGGAGGCCGGTGTCGTGCCGGACATCGTCACGGTGTCCAAGTCCATCAGCGGCTACGGCCTGCCGATGTCGCTGTGCCTGTTCAAGCCGGAGCTGGACATCTGGGAGCCGGGCGAGCACAACGGCACCTTCCGCGGGAACAATCCGGCGTTCGTCACGGCCGCCGCCGCCCTGGAGGCGTACTGGGCCGACGGCTCGGCCATGGAGAAGCAGACCCGCTCCCGCGGCGAGCAGGTCGAGCAGGCGATGATCTCCATCACCGAGGAGAACCTCGCCGACGTCAAGGAGTACCGGGGCCGCGGGCTCGTCTGGGGCCTGGAGTTCAAGGACAAGGACCGCGCGGGCCGCGTGGCCAAGCGCGCCTTCGAACTCGGCCTGCTCATCGAGACGTCCGGCCCGGAGAGCGAGGTCGTGAAGCTGCTGCCCGCGCTCACCATCACCCCCGACGAGCTCGACGAGGGTCTGCGCATCCTCGCCCGGGCCGTCCGCGAGACCGTCTGACCAGACCGCCGCACACCACGAGAAACACGAGAGAGAGGCATCGCACCACCGTGATAGTCCGTTCGTTCAAGGATGTTGAAGGCACCGACCGGCATGTGAAGGCGGCGACCGGCACCTGGGAGAGCAAGCGCATCGTCCTGGCCAAGGAGAAGGTCGGCTTCTCCCTGCACGAGACGATCCTGTACGCGGGTACGGAGACCGACATGTGGTACGCGAACCACATCGAGGCCGTGCTCTGCGTGGAGGGTGAAGCCCAGCTCATCAACCGGGAGACCGGCGAGGAGCACTGGATCACGCCCGGGACGATGTACCTGCTCAACGGCCACGAGCGTCACACGGTCCGTCCCAAGACCGACTTCCGCTGCGTCTGCGTCTTCAACCCGCCCGTCACCGGACGGGAGGACCACGACGAGAACGGCGTCTACCCGCTGATCACCGAACCCGAGGAGGTGTGACACACCGATGACCACGCTCACCGATCTGTACCCCAGCCGAGGAGCCACCGAAGTGGCCGTGCCCCGACAGGACCCGGTCCTGTGGGGTGCGCCGGGTGAACCCGGCCCGATCACCGTGCCCGAACTCCAGACGTACGAGCGCGACGGCTTCCTCCCCGTCGAGGAGCTGATCACCGAGGACGAGGTCGCCGTCTACCGGCAGGAGCTGGAACGGCTCGTGACCGACCCGGCGATCCGTGCCGACGACCGCTCGATCGTCGAGCCGCAGACGCAGGAGATCCGGTCCGTCTTCGAGGTGCACCGGATCAGCGAGATCTTCGCCCGGCTCGTCCGAGACGAGCGGGTCGTGGGCCGTGCGCGGCAGATCCTCGGCTCCGACGTGTACGTGCACCAGTCGCGGATCAACGTCAAGCCGGGCTTCGGCGCCAGTGGCTTCTACTGGCACTCGGACTTCGAGACCTGGCACGCCGAGGACGGTCTGCCGAACATGCGGACGGTGTCCGTCTCGATCGCGCTGACCGAGAACTACGACACCAACGGCGGTCTCATGATCATGCCGGGGTCGCACAAGACGTACCTCGGGTGTGCGGGGGCCACGCCGAAGGACAACTACAAGAAGTCGCTGCAGATGCAGGACGCCGGCACGCCGTCCGACGAGGCGCTCACCAGTCTTGCCACCCGGCACGGCATCAAGCTCTTCACGGGCAAGGCCGGCTCGGCGACCTGGTTCGACTGCAACTGCATGCACGGTTCGGGCGACAACATCACGCCGTTCCCGCGCAGCAACGTCTTCATCGTGTTCAACAGCGTGGAGAACGCCGCCGTGGAGCCCTTCGCGGCTCCGGTGCGCAGGCCGGAGTTCATCGGCGCCCGGGACTTCACGCCGGTGCGCTGACCTCCCGCGCCGCCCGGGACATGGCCGGGGCCCCTCCCCCCCCGTACGGATCGCGTACGGGAGGAGGGGCCCCGGCCTTTCTCGCGGCGGGTCAGCCGGGCAGGACGTCGAGGAGCCGGTCGACGTCGTCCGGGGTGTTGTACAGGTGGAAGGCGGCCCGCAGGTTGCCCGCACGGTCGGAGACCTCCACCCCGGCGCGGCTCAACTCGCCCTGGAGACGGCCGAGTCCCGGCACCGAGACGATCGGGGAGTCCGGAGCGGGGACCGGGGTGTGTCCGCGCTCCCGCAACCCGGCGCGGAACCGGTCGGCGAGCGCGAGGTCGTGCTCGTGGATCCGCTCGACGCCCAGTTCCTCCAGCAGCTCCAGCGAATGCCGGGCCCCGGCGTACGCGAAGAGTGCGGGGCTCTCGTCGAACCGCCGCGCGGAGTGGGCGAGTTCCTCGACCGGGCCGTAGCAGCTGTCCCAGGGCGCCTCGCCCGCCACCCAGCCCGCGAACACCGGGGTGAGACCGCCGAAGTCCTCCGGGACGACGAGGAAGGCCACCCCGCGCGGGCAGACGAGCCACTTGAAGGCGACGGAGGAGACGAAGTCGTAGGCGCCCGCGCGCAGCGGCAGCCATCCGGCGGCCTGGGACGCGTCCACGTACGTCCGGGCGCCGTGCTCCCGCGCCGCCTCCCGGATCCCGTCCAGGTCGGCGGTCCGGCCGTCGGCGGACTGGGCCGCGCTGACGGCGACGAGCCCGGTTCCGGAGTGCACCGACTCGGCCATCCGTTCCAGTGGTACGGCCCGGACCTTGAGGTCACCCCGGACATGGAAGGGAGTCACGACCGAGCTGAACTCGGCCTCGGCGGTGAGGACTTCGGCGCCCGGCGGCAGCGAGGCCGCGATCAGTCCGCTGTACACCGCGACCGAGGCGCCCGCCGCGACCCGCCGCCCGGGCACGCCGACGAGCCGCGCGAACGACGCGCGGGCCGCCTCGACGTCGGCGAACATGTCGGCGGGCCGCCCGGCCGCCACGGAGTCCACGGCGGCCCGCATCGCGGTCACCGTGCGGGCCGGCAGCAGACCGGTGCTCGCGGTGTTCAGATAGGTGTTCTTCGCGGCGAACTCGGCACGGACGAGGGTCTCGAAGGTCTCCATGCGACCACTGTGGGCCCGGACGATGTCCAGGTCCATTGCTGATTTCTGCGTGGTTCACCCAAGAGGCGCTTATGGATCGCCCCCGACCTGCGTCTTTCAGTTCTGCGGTACGGCGCAGCCGTCCGGGCCGCAGGCCTCGGCGCCGTCCCCGGCGCTCTTCCCGTCCTGGATGAGGGTGAGCTGCGGGCGCTCGCCCCAGGCCTGGGTCAGCGCCTGGGCGAAGACCTCGGTGGGCTGGGCACCGGAGACGCCGTAGGTGCGGTCGAGGACGAAGAAGGGCACGCCGTTCGCGCCCAGCTCGGCGGCCTCGCGCTCGTCGGCGCGGACCTCGGTGGCGTAGACGGACGGGTCGGCGAGGACGCGACGGGCGTCGTCCGCGTCGAGTCCGGCGGCGACGGCCAGTTCGACGAGCCGCTCGTCGTCCCCGAAGACGCTGCGCTCCTCGGCGAAGTTGGCGCGGTAGAACAGGCCGATCAGCTCGTCCTGGCGGCCCTTCTCCTTGGCGAGGTGCAGCAGGCGGTGCATGTCGAAGGTGTTGCCGTGGTCGCGGTCCCGGGTGCGGTAGTCCAGGCCCTCGGCGGCGGCCTGGGTGCCGAGGTTCTCCTCGCCGGCCTGCGCCTGCGCCTCGCTCATGCCGTACTTCTTGGTGAGCATGGTGAGCACGGGCTGGATGTCACCCTTGGCGCGGCCGGGGTCCAGCTCGAACGAGCGGTGCACGACCTCGACCTCGTCACGGTGCGGAAAGGCGTCGAGCGCCTTCTCGAAGCGGGCCTTCCCGACGTAGCACCACGGGCAGGCGATGTCGGACCAGATCTCGACGCGCATTCTTCGGCTCTCTCCAGGTCGTGCGGATACGGGACACCCTCCGGGTCGTCGGTGTGTGAACGTTCAATCGGCCGGCTTCATTCCCCGACCGTGTACCGCAGAGACACGTGGTGGTGGTCCTCGGCGGGCAGGTGCTCCGGGTCCGGCACCCAGCCGAGGCGGGCGCAGAAGGCCCGGGCTCGCAGGTTGTCGCCCGGCACGTCGAGTGTCGCGGTGCCTTTCCCGTCCGCCTGCCACTCCTCCACGCAGGCCGCGTGCAGCGCGGTGCCGAGGCCGGTCCGCCACCGCCCGGGCTCGACGTGGAACTGGAAGAGCCTGACGCTGTCGGAGGGCGCGCCCTCGGCGGTGCGGAACGCGGCGACGCCGACGACGCGGCCGTCCAGCACGAGGCACAGCACGTGGCCCTCGGGCCGCTCGATGGCTCCCCGCCAGGCCGCGACCCAGTCCGTGCCGTCCTCCGGCACGCCGTCCGGGTGGTATGTCGCCCGGGCCCGCGCGTGCAGGCCGGCGACGATCGCCGCCTCGGCGGGCAGCGCGGTCCTGATCATCCGGTGCGCGGGGTTCACACGGTCCTGGATCACACCCCCGAGGACGTCCTGGCGGACGGCGCGGTTCCGCGGCGGCCGGACCGGGCGCGGGGCGCGGGGTCCCTCAGCTGCCGTCGCGCAGGTCGCGGGGCCAGCTCGGGCGGAACTCGATGTCGTCGTACGTCACCACGCAGCCCTCTCCCATCGGGGACTGCGTCATGAAGCCCACCAGTGCCGCTCCGCTCTCCTCCTCGCCCGCCAGGGTGAAGAGGCGGATGAAGGTCCAGCGCTTGCCGTCGCGCGAGGCGTGGAAGGCGAAGGCGCGGCCGGTGCGGCTCACCCGGAGCCAGACGGAACTCCCGTCCACGGTGAAGGAGTTGGCGTCGTCGGAGTGGCCGCGGGTGACGACCGTGCAGACGGTGGCCACGTCCGGTGAGTACTCCAGGCAGAGCTTCGCCCAGGCGCGCTCACCGACGTGGACGTAGAGCACGCCCGCGTCGAAGGAGGCCCCGAAGCCGACCGTCACCCGGGCGATGAGCTGGAAGTCGCCCTCCGGGGCGCCGAGCAGCCGGGGCGCGTCCGACGCCGGGTCGAGCCCTTCGCCGGTGGGCGGCACGAAGCGGTCCTGCCGCGGGCCGGCCCAGCCGGTGAGCACGTCGTCCTCGTACGACCAGTGGCCGTCCGGGCCGTACGTGCGCAGGGAGAAGGGCAGTTCGGGGAGTGAGACGTCCATGGTCCGAGTCTCTCAGGTGGGTCGCGGCGCCGGGGACGGGGTGGCGGGTGGGCCGAGGTGCGGGGACGGGCGTGGACCCGTCCCCGCGTGGTGCTCAGCGCTCCAGGCGTCCGTCGTGGCGCCGGGGCAGGCCCAGCGGGTTGTCGTCGCGCAGCTCCGGCGGCAGCAGCGCCTCGGGCACGCCCTGGTAGGCCACCGGCCGCATCCACCGCTCGATGGCGGTGCCGCCGACCGAGGTGGACGTCGAGGTCGTCGCGGGGTACGGGCCTCCGTGGTGCTGGGCGGGGGCGACGGCGACGCCGGTCGGCCAGCCGTTGACCAGCACCCGGCCGGCGAGCGGCGTCAGCTCGGCGAGGATCTCGGCGCCGCGGCCCTCGCCTGCGGCCTCCTCGGCGGAGAGCTGCACCGTGGCCGTGAGGTTGCCGGGCAGCCGGGACAGCACGGCGCCGGCCTCACTCGCGTCGGTGTAGCGCGCCACGACCGTGAGCGGCCCGAAGCACTCCTCCAGCAGCAGGTCGTGCTCGCCCCGCTCCGTGAGCCGCTCGGCGGGCACGGTCAGGAAACCGGGGCTCACCGTGTGCTCGCCGCCGGCGCCCGGCGTCACGGGCGACTCGACGTCCGGCAGCGCGGCGCGCTCGGCGACCCCGGCGATGAAGTTGTCCCGCATCCGGTGGTCCAGCAGGACCCCGGCGTCGGTGTCGCTCACGGCGTCGGTCAGGGACTTCAGGAACCGGTCGCCCGCCGCACCGGCCGGGGCGAGCACCAGGCCCGGCTTCACGCAGAACTGGCCGACGCCGAGGGTCATCGAGCCGGCGAGGCCCGCGCCGATCTCCTCGGCGCGTTCGGCGGCCGCGGCCTCGGTGACCACGACGGGGTTGAGGGAGCCCAGCTCACCGTGGAACGGGATCGGCACCGGGCGCCGTGCCGCCGCGTCGAAGAGCGCGCGGCCGCCGCGGACCGAGCCGGTGAAGCCGGCGGCCGCGACCAGCGGGTGCCGGACCAGTTCGACGCCTGCCTCGAAGCCGTGGACGAGACCGACGACCCCGGCGGGGATGTCGTGCCGCGCCGCGGCCCGGCGCAGCACGGAGGCGACCAGTTCCGACAGGGCGGGGTGGTCGGGGTGCGCCTTGACGACGACGGGGCAGCCCGCGGCCAGCGCGCTCGCGGTGTCGCCGCCCGCGACGGAGAAGGCGAACGGGAAGTTGGAGGCCGAGTACACGGCCACGACGCCCAGGGGCACCTTGTAGCGGCGCAGGTCAGGGATCGGCGGGGTCGCCGTGGCGTCGGGGTGGTCGATGACGACGTCGAGGAAGGCGCCCTCGTCGACGATCCCGGCGAACGCGCGCAACTGGAAGCAGGTGCGGGCGAGTTCGCCGTTCAGCCGGACGGGGCCGAGCGCCGTCTCCGCGTCGGCGACCTCGACGAGGTGTTCCTTGGAGCCTTCGAGCAGGTCGGCGGCGGTGCGCAGGAACGCGGCGCGGACGGTGCGGTCGGCGAGGGCGGGGCGTGCGGCGTGTGCGGCACGGACGGCCTCGTCGACCTCCTCGGCTGTGGCCTCCACCGCAACCTGTTCCCGCTGCTTCCCGGTACGGGGGTCGACACTCCAGACTGGTGCTGCTGCCACCGCGGGTCCCTCCAGATGTGATGCCGCACTTCTTGTGTCACTCACCAGGGGCGTTCGATATGCTGAACGCTGTCTCTGATGGTGAATATGCTGTTGGAGACTATTTCCCGTCCAACGAAGGGGTCAAGGGCGATGTCGGCAGGCGAGACAGGCGGCGGGGCACAGGTCAAGTCCGCGGTACGGACCGTGGAATTGCTCGAGTACTTCGCCGGCCGCCCCGGAATGCACTCCCTCGCCGCGGTCCAGGAGGCCGTCGGCTACCCCAAGTCCAGCCTCTACATGTTGCTGCGCACGCTCGTGGAGCTCGGCTGGGTCGAGACCGACGCGACGGGCACGCGGTACGGCATCGGCGTACGGGCCCTGCTGGTCGGCACCTCGTACATCGACGGCGACGAGGTGGTCGCCGCGGCCCGCCCCACCCTCGACCGCCTCTCCGACGACACCACGGAGACCATCCACCTGGCCCGCCTGGACGGCACGAACGTCGTCTACCTCGCCACCCGCCAGTCGCAGCACTACCTGCGCCCCTTCACCCGGGTCGGCCGCCGGCTCCCCGCCCACTCCACCTCGCTCGGCAAGGCGCTGCTGGCCACCCACACCGACGAGCAGGTGCGCAAGATGCTGCCCGAGACGCTGCCCGCCCTGACCGAGCACACCATCACGGACCGGGAGAAGCTCATCGAGGAGCTGCGCCAGGTGCGCGAGCAGGGCTTCGCCGTGGACCGCGAGGAGAACACGCTGGGGCTGCGCTGCTTCGGCGTGGCGATCCCGTACCGCACGCCGGCCCGTGACGCGATCAGCTGCTCCGTGCCGGTGGCACGGCTCACACCGGCGCACGAGCAGATGGTCAAGGACGCGCTGTTCGACGCCCGTGACCGGCTCACTCTGGCCACGCGCCGCCTCTGACGGCTCCCCCGCGCGTGTGCCCGTTCGATGAAGGGCACATGAGAAAGGGGTGCGGGCGGGAACGAACCACGCCCTTTCGCTCGTCCTTCCGTACGGCATGAACAAGACGATCAGGCGTGCCGCCGTCTTCACACTGCTGCTCGTCCTCTCCCTGCTGGTGAGGGCGACCTGGGTGCAGTTCTACGACGGCAAGGCACTGGCGGAAGACAAGGACAACCGACGGAACGCGATCTCGCTGTACGCGAATCCGCTCGGGAACATCATCGTGGCCGGTGACGCGATCACCGGCTCCGCGCAGACGAAGGGCGGGGACCTCAGGTACAAGCGGACGTACAAGGACGGCAGCCTGTACGCGGCGGTCACCGGCTACAGCTCGCAGGTGTACGGGGCGACACAGCTGGAGGGCATCTACCAGGACCTCCTGGACGGCTCGGACGTCCAGCTGAAGAACCCCCTGGACAGTCTGACCAACAAGCGCGCCGACCCCGGTGACGTGGTCACGACGATCGACCCGGCCGTACAGAAGGCCGGGTTCGAGGCCCTCGGGGACAAGAAGGGCGCGGCCGTCGCGATCGACCCGAAGACGGGCAAGATCCTCGGCGTCGTCTCCACCCCGTCGTACGACCCGACGTCGATCAGCGAGAGCAACGGCAGCCTCTGGAAGAAGCTGACCGAGGACCCCGACAAGCCGCTGGTCAACCGCGCGCTGCGGCAGCCGCTGCCGCCGGGTTCGACGTTCAAGCTGGTCGTGGCGTCCGCCGCGCTGGAGAGCGGCCTGTACGACGACGTGGACGCGAAGACGGACAGCCCGAATCCGTACACCCTGCCGAACACGCACACCCCCCTGAGGAACGAGAGCGCGTCGGCCCCGTGCGAGAACGCCTCGATCCGGGTCGCCCTCCAGTACTCCTGCAACAACGTCTTCGGCAAGATGGCCGTCGACCTCGGGCAGGACAAGGTGAAGGCGATGGCGGAGAAGTTCGGGTTCAACGACACGAAGCAGGACGTGCCGGTACGGGCGTACACCAGCGTGTACCCCTCCGACATGGACAAGTCGTCGACGGCCCTGACCGGCATCGGCCAGTACGACGTCACCGCGACCCCGCTCCAGATGGCGATGGTGTCCGCCGCGATCGCCAACGACGGCGAGCTCGTCTCGCCGCACATGGTGGCGCAGACCAGCGACGCCGACGGCGACGTCCTGAAGAACTACGACGACGACACCGAGAGCAAGCGGATCGTCAGCTCGGACACCGCACAGCAGCTCCAGTCGGCGATGCGGACGGTCATCGAGCAGGGCACGGGCACGAACGCCCGGATCCCCGGCGTGACCGTCGGCGGCAAGACCGGTACGGCGCAGCACGGCGAGAAGAACAGCAAGACGCCGTACGCCTGGTTCACCTCGTTCGGGAAGTCCGACTCGACGGGCAAGGAGGTCGCCGTCGCGGTGATCGTCGAGCAGTCGGACGCGGCCCGCTCCGAGGTCAGCGGCAACGGCCTCGCGGCCCCGGTCGCCAAGGCGATGATGCGGGCGGCCCTGAAGAACTGAGCAGGCGGTCACGGCGGCGGCGACACGGCCCGGACGGCAGGAAGGCCCCGCACCTCGGAGGTGCGGGGCCTTCCTGCCGTCCTGCCGTCCGGGCCGTCTCCCGCCCGGGTGCGGCCGGCCGGGTCGTCCCGGCCGGCGCGGTGCCGGGCGGTGCGGTCACTTCACCCCGAGCAGCTGCTCCACCGGGTCGATCGCGAAGTAGACGAGGAACAGCGCGGAGGCCGCCCACAGCAGCCAGTGGACCTCCTTGGCCTTGCCGAGCACCGTCTTGATCAGCACGTACGCCAGGAAGCCCGCGCCGATGCCGTTGGTGATCGAGTAGGTGAACGGCATCACGGCGATGGTCAGGAAGGCGGGGATGGCGATCTCGTACTTGTCCCAGTCGATGTGCTTGACCTGGGTCATCATCAGGAAGCCGACGGCGACGAGCGCGGGCGCGGCGGCCTGCAGCGGGACGATCGTGAGGATCGGCGTCAGGAACAGCGCGAGGGCGAACATGCCGCCGGTGACCAGGTTGGCGAAGCCGGTGCGCGCGCCTTCGCCGACGCCCGCCGCCGACTCGATGTACGACGTCGAGGAGGAGGCGGAGGCTGCGCCGCCGGCGACCGCGGCGGCGCCGTCGATCAGCAGCACCCGCCCGAGGTTGGGCACCTTGCCCTCCTCGTCGAGCAGACCGGCCTCGGCGCTGATGCCGACGACCGTTCCCATCGTGTCGAAGAAGTCGGACAGGATGAGGGTGAAGACCAGCAGGACGACGGTGATCGCGCTGGTCTCGCCGAACGCCCCGAACAGGCTGAAGTGGCCGAGCAGTCCGAAGTCCGGTGCGGCCACGATGTCGTCGGGCACCTTCGGGGTGGTCAGGCCCCAGCTCTTGACGTCGGCCGCGGCGTTGATGACGACGGCGACCACCGTCATGGTGACGATGCTGATCAGGATCGCGCCCTTGACCTTGCGGGCGAGCAGTCCGATGGTCAGCAGGACCCCGAGGCAGAAGACGAGAATCGGCCACCCGGCCAGCGCTCCGGTGCCGCCGAGCTGCACCGGCACGGTGGTGTTGGCGGCGTCCGGGATGCGGGTGGCGAAGCCGGCGTCCACGAAGCCGATGAAGGCGATGAACAGGCCGATGCCGACGCTGATCGCCTGTTTCATCGCCTGGGGGATCGCGTGCATGACGGCCTCGCGCAGGCCGGTCACCACGAGGACGCAGATGAGCAGGCCCTCCAGGACGATCAGGCCCATCGCGTCGGCCCAGCTCATCAGCGGGGCGATCTGGAAGGCGACGACCGCGTTGAGGCCGAGGCCCGCGGCGAGGGCGAGCGGGAGGTTGCCGCCGACACCCATGATGATCGTCATGACCGCGGCCACCAGGGCCGTGGCGGTGGTGAGTTGGACGGCGTCGAGGTGGTGGCCGAACTTGTCCTTGGCACTGCCGAGGATGATCGGGTTCAGGACGAGGATGTAGGCCATCGTGAAGAACGTGGCGAATCCGCCGCGTATCTCCCGGCCGAAGGTGGAGCCCCTCGCGGATATCTTGAAGAACCCGTCGACCCCGCCTGCCGCCGGTGGGGCGGCACTTGGCCGGTCGTCGACCTTCTGTGCTTCGGACATGACGATACTCCTCGATACCTGCGTGCCGGGTGTGCGGATGCTGGCTGGATTGTTCCCTTCCTCAACCACTTTCAGGTTTTCGCTGTGTTACGGAACCCTGGAAACAACCACGTGTTCGTTTTCGACGTCCTTCACGGTGTGGACCTGCCGGCCTGAGCCCCCCTCGCGGCCGGCAGCACGACGCCCCCGCCGGTGACGACCGGCGGGGGCGTCCTTGCGCGGTGGATCAGCTCACGAAGTACGTCGGGTTCGGGAGCTTGTACGTCTTGTCGGCGTAACCGCCGTCGAGGTCCGAGTACTGGTCGCCGAAGTTGCCGACGATGTCGTAGCCGAGGTCCTCGATGTGCTTGCGGGTGCCGGCCTTGTACTGCACGGTCGTGCAGTTCCAGGCGGTGGCGGTGGCGCAACCGCTCAGGTAGGCGGGCGGGTTGGCCGCGTCCTTGAGGAACATGTGGGCGGAGTCGAGGTTGACGTCGACGCCGACCTTCTTCAGGTTCTCGACGGCGGAGGCGCGCTGCGACTCCTTCAGGCCCGAGTTGTAGAACACCTCGACGCCCTTGGACTCGGCGTACTCGACGAGTTCGGGACTGCCGAACACGGCGGGGCGGTTCGCCTGGGCCACGTAGTCGGCCCAGGTGGTCGAGTTGTAGGTGTAGTTGGTCTTCCTCTCGTAGTCGAAGGAGAGCAGCAGGGTGTCGTCGATGTCGAAGACGACGGCGGGCTTCTGACCCCGGTGGTGGGCCTTGTGTGCGGCCTTGTCGATGTCCCGCCGGGCGGCGGCGTCGACGCGCGCGAGGTCCTTGGCGTACTGGCTGGTGGGCGAGGCCTGGTACACCCCGTTGCCGTCGAGCGTGGCGCCGTAGTAGGTGTCGATGTCCTTGACCAGGAGCCCGATGTTGTAGGGCTCGTGCGTCGAGTTGGCCGTCGACTGGTGGGCGGTGGCGGCACCGGATCCGAACAGGGCGGCACCGGCGACGGCACAGGTGGCGGCGACGGCCGCGATACGCAGTGGCTTATGCATGACAAGGTTCTACGCGCGTCACCCCTCTGGATGCGAGGCCCGTTGCCTGATCGATACACACTGCACAGGTGACATGCGTCGCGGTGAGCGCGGGAGCCACGTCGGCTTCCGCACCCACTGCGGCGAACTCACCCTGACAACAGGCGAGTTCGGGTCCGATCAGTGCATTCTTCCGGCGCCCGCGCCGTGGTCGACGAGGGCGGGAACGGCTTGCGGGCGATGCACCGTCGTTCGCAGGACCGGTGTCCAGCCGGCGCCGGACTGGAGCGTCTCGGCAGGGATCTGCGCGTTGTGCACGGCGATCAGGTCGGTACGGACGCCATTGACGAAGTTGTCCGCGGCGGTGACCGGTGCGTCCTTCCACTTCTTCAGGACGGCCCCGGTCCCGATCCCGTCCGGCAGGGTGAACGCGTTGTGCTCGGCGACGAGTTGGGACTCCATCCCGATGCCGTAGCTGTAGGCGTAGCCGGCGTCGGCCACGAAGTGGTTGTTGTAGGAGTCCACCTGGCCGAAGCGGACCCGCGGAGCGCGCTCGACGAGACCGGTGAACAGGTTGTGGTGGAAGGTGACCTTCAGATGGCCCCGGTCCACGGCCGCGGTCGCCGCGCTGTCGCTGTTGCCGACCAGGATGGTCTTGTCGTGGTCCGCGAACACGTTCCAGGACGCGGTCACGTAGTCGGCGCCCTGGACGATGTCCAGTTCGCCGTCGTGCTGTTCGTAGATCCGCCCGAAGTACGTCGGCAGCGAGCTGTCCGGGTGGGCGCCGTCGGTGAACGTGTTGTGGTCGAGCCAGACGTGCGTGGCGCCGTGGACGACGGCGCTGTCGTATTCGGAGTTCCAGTTCCCGGTGTCGCCGTCGGTCGGGTCCCACTGCGGGAAGCAGTCGAGGGGGCTCTCGAAGGAGAGGTTGCGGACGATGACGTTGTCGACTCCCTTGATCTGGAGGCTCACCCCCTTGAACCCCGCGTCGCGCCCGACCCCGACGATGGTGGTGTTCGCGGGGACGTAGGCCTTGACGGCGGTGTCCTGACGGGCGGCGGAGGCGGCCCTCAGGTCCTCCTGTTCCCCGCTGACCACCCGGTCGTAGCCCCAGACGGCCGGGTCGTAGTCGGCCAGGTACCGGGCGAAGTCGTAGCCGGGGGCGGCGAAGGCGTCGCAGCCGTCGGCGCCGGCGTCGATCGTGCCTCTCACCTTGATGATCCTCGGCGCGCCGCCGCCCGCCGTGAGCGCGGCCCGGAACTGCGCCCACGTCGTGACGGTGCGGACCAGCGCCGGCGTGGCGGCCGAGCCGCCGGTGGTTCCGGTCCCTTGGGACGCCCAGCCGTCCCGGGCCGGGAGCGCCTGGCGGGCGGGATCGCGGGGCCGGGCCTGGGCGGTGGTGCCGGTGACGGCGCAGACGAGAGCGGTGCAGCCGATCAGTGCGACGGTCCGCCGCACGGCGGCCGTACGCCATCTCATTTCATGTACATGACATGCACGTGCGTTCATGGTGCGGCTCTCTCTTTCCTTCGGCTCGGTGGATCGGACGGGTGGCGCGGGCGTCGCCCTGCGGCGAGTTACCGCCGCAGGGCGACGGAAGGCGGCCGGCGGGTCGCCGGCCGGCCTCCCCGTACGTCCTAGTGGTGGGCCTTCCAGTCGGCCTGGGCCGCGTTCAGCTGGTCCGCCAGCGTGTCCAGGAAGTCCTTCGCGCTCATCTTGCCGAGCAGCACCTTCTGGAAGTTGGGTTCGTTGTCGGCCTTCGAGATGGTGTTCCAGTCGGGCAGGTAGTAGGGCAGCTGCACGATCTTGGTGCTGCCGCCGTTCAGCGCCTCCGCGGCCAGCCGGGTCGGCTCGGCCCGCTGGATCCACTGGTCCTTGGCGGCGTCGGTGTTCGCCGGCACCTGCCCCGCGGACTCGTTGAACTTGGAGTTCTCCGCCGCCGAGACGGCGAACTCGATGAACTTCCAGGCGGCCGCCTTGTTCTTGCCGGACTTGAAGAGGGTCAGGCCGTCGACCGGATTGGACACCTGGACGCGCGTGCCGTCGTCCTGGGTGGGGTTCGGAACACCGCGGAACGCGCCCGCGCCCAGCGCCTTCAGGTGGTCCTGGTAGGAGCCGAGGTTGTGGCTCAGCATGCCGATGGTGCCGCTGTCCCACTGCGCGACCATCTTGGTGAAGTCGTTGTTGACGTCGGCGGAGGGCGTGACCTTCTTGTACAGGGCGACGTACTTCGCCAGGGCTGCCACGTTCTCGGGGTCGTTGACCGTGGTCCGGTCGCCTTTCCAGAACGACGTGATCCCGGACTGTCCGTACGCGGCGTCCAGGGCCGGCGCGATGGATCCCTCACCACCGCGGATGGTGAACCCGAACCTGTTCTTCCCCTTGTCGCTCAGCTTCGCGGCGGCGTCGTAGAACTTCGACCAAGTGGTCGGCGCGTCCAGTCCGGCCGCCTTGAACAGGTCGGTGCGGTACCAGAGCGTGCCGTTGTTGGCGGAGGTCGGCACCTGGTACAGGGTGTCGCCACCGCCCGCGGCCCGGCTCACGTCGAGGAGGTTCTCGCTCAGCTTCCCCTTCAGCGGGCTCTTCCCGAGGCGGCCGTCCAGCGGCTCCAGCGCGCCTTGGACGGCGACCTCGGCGAGCATCGCGGTCCCCACACCGCCGACGTCCGGCAGCCCGCCGCCCTGGATCGCGGTGTCGTACTTGGACTGGGCGCTCGCCGCGGGGATCCCGACGTAGTCGACCTTGATGGCGGGGTACTTCTTCTCGAAGTCCGCGATGATCTGCTTCCAGATGTCCGTACGGACACCGCCGTTGGTGTCCCAGAAGGTGATCTCGCCCTTGCCGGACCCCTCGGTGCCCTTGTCCCCGGCGCTGCCGCTGCCGTCGTCCCCGCAGGCGGTGGCGGTCAGTGCCAGCACCGAGCCGAGGGCGACCGCCACGGCCGTGCGCCGGCCGCCCCGGCCACCGGTCCACGACCGGCCGGTCCTCGGTGTGCTGTTCCTCAGGGAGCTGGTCTTCATCGGTCGGCTCTCTTCTTCCGGTCCCAACAGGGCTGTGCGGTGGACGAGTTGTTCTGGACGGTCGGAACTCGGCTGCTCGGGGAAGGGACGCGCCCTTCCCTCCGCATCCGGCAAGCGCTTGCTACGGAGGTGCGTCATTGCGGCTCCCAACAGGCGGACGAACGACAGGAAGTGACTCTCAGCGGGTCGTGGTGACCCGGAACCGGGTGAACGTGGCGGCGCCGGCGGGTCCCCCGCCGTCCGGCGCCAGGGCGAAGAGCCCGAGCAGGGCGCCGACCCAGCGCCAGGGGGTCGCGGCGAAGACCTGCCCGGTGGGCTGCCGGCCCCCGCCGACGTCGCACGAGAAGCGGCAGCGGGCGTCGGCGCCGATCTCGATCCACAGCCGTGCCCGGCCGTCCGGCGCCTCGAAGGAGGAGGCGGCGTCCCGCTCGGCCGTGCGCCGCTCCAGGGGCGCTGCGACCGCACCCGGGGTGAGCGGCTCGGCGAACCGGTGCACGAGCCGCACCGATCCGTCGGACTCCCGCCGGAGCCCGATCCAGCGGTAGGCGTCGCCGAGCACCGCGAGCCCGGCGCGGGCGCCCGGCTCTGCGCTGTCGAGGCGCAGACCGACCTCGACGGTGGCGGCCGCGCCGGGCAGCCGCTGGGTGAGGACGTGCGGCAGCGTGCGCAGATCGTAGGGGTCGTACAGGGCGCACGGATCACCAGGGCCACCAGGGTCACGGGGGTCGCGTGCGCGGACGCAGCTGAGCCGGAGTCCGTCGCCGGAGTGCTGGGGCGCCCAGCCGTCCTGGGGGTTGGCGGTCCAGCTCCACTGGCGCCCGAAGCGGCCCCCGGGGAAGTCGTCGTCGGTGGCGGGCGCGGACGGCGGCTGGGAGGGCAAATCCGGCTTCCGGTGGACGGCGACGGGGACGCCCGCGTCACCCAGGACGGGCCAGCACCCGTCGGCGTCGTCCCCCGCCCAGCGCATCGGCTGGAGGTGGACCACTCGCCCGTGAGCGCCACGCTGCTGGAAGTGCAGGAACCAGTCCTCGCCCGTCGGGGTGCGCACCCAGCCGCCCTGGTGCGGGCCGTTGACCGGCGTGTCCCCCTGTTCCAGCACCACCTTCTCCTCGTAGGGACCGAAGAAGCCGCGCGAGCGGAGGACGCCCTGCCAGCCCGTCTCGACTCCCCCGGCCGGCGCGAAGATCCAGAACCAGCCGTCGTGCCGGTAGGCCTTGGGGCCTTCGAGGGTGAACCAGCCGGCGATGCGGTCGGCGTCGACGATCACCTTGCCCTCGTCGAGCAGCCCGGTGCCGTCCGGGCGCATCCGGTGTCCGGTGAGCCGGTTCTTCACACCCGCGCGGGACTTGGCCCAGGCGTGCACGAGATACGCCTCGCCGCTCTCCTCGTCCCACAGGGGGCAGGCGTCGATGAGTCCCTTGCCGCCCTTCACCAGGTGCGGCGCGGTCCAAGGGCCCCTGATACCTGGGGCGTTGATCTGGAAGATGCCGTGGTCCGGGTCGCCCCAGAAGATCCAGAAACGGTCGTCGTGGTGACGCAGGGAAGGTGCCCAGACCCCGCGGTCGTGCCGGGGACGGGCGAACTCGGCTGCCGGTTCGAGGCGTTGGAGGGCATGGCCGACGAGCGTCCAGTTGACCAGGTCGCGGGAGTGCAGCAGGGGCAGGCCGGGCGCCCGGCCGAAGCTGGACGCGGTGAGGTAGAAGTCGTCGCCGACGCGGAGCACGTCGGGGTCGGACCAGTCGGCGTCGAGGACGGGGTTGCGGTAGGTGCCGTCACCCAGGTCGGCGGAGGGCAGGACCATCAGGTGCTCACCGCCTTACGCGCCAGGGCCGCGGCTCCGGCCCGGTCGAGGGTGCCGTCGGCCACGACGGTGACGATCCGGCGGACGAGCGTGTCACCGGCCGCGACCGTGAGCCGGTCCCGGTGGGCGAGGGAGGAACCGACGCCCGGGTACTGGGCCGTGCGCACGAACCACGGATCGCGGCGCGTGTCCTCGGTGGCCCCCGCGAACACGAGCGTCCAGTTCGCGCCGGCGAGTGCGAGCCAGTCCGCGGGGCGCGCGTGCACGGCGTCCTCGCCCTCGGTGTCGGCGGTGAACACCCGCGGGGCGTCCGGTTCCTTGCGGGCTCGCCAGAAGAAGCCGCCGTAGCCCGCGCCCGGCCGTCCATTGGTCGCCGGGCTGCCGAGGGAGAGCGTTCGCGCCGTGACGTTCGTGAGCGCGAACGTGAAGTCCAACGCCCAGGCGGAGTCGGTGAGTTCGACGACCGCGACGGTACGGCGTTCGGTCAGCAGGTCGCTGCCCGCGGCCGTCCACCGCAGGTCCTCCACGAAGCCGCCGGGGCCTGCCTCCCGGAAGGTGGCGTGCCGCTGGGCGCCGTGGTTGTCGAGTTCGGTGGGTCCCTCGTCGCGGACGTAGGTGCGCCCGCCCCAGAAGTTGTGCCCCTCGACGTCGGGGACCGCGACACCGACGCCGAGGTGGTGCGCGTGGTCGGCCGGGCTCAGCTCGGTGACGGGGGTGCCGGCCAGGGTCGTGACGGGGTGAAGGTACGGGCGTGGGGAGAGCCGGTCGGGCAGTTCGGGCCGGTGGACGTGGCGGCCCACCGGCCGGCCCGCGGCGCTCAGGACCAGCGAGGTGTCGTTCATCCGGTGCTCACCTCTTTCGGGAGCGCCCAGGGGGCGCCCAGTTCGGAGTAGAGGGCGAGGGTGTCGGCCGCCGCGGCGACGAGCGCGTCGATGCCGCGTACGGCACGGCGGTTCTCGCCGGGCGGCGCACTCCAGGCGCAGGGGGGCAGCGCGACGGGCTCGGGTGCCCGCCGGACCGCTTCCACGACCTTCATGAACGCGCCGGTCGCCGCGGGCGGGACCAGGAGTTCGACGCCGTCCCTCAGATGCGCGACGAGGTTCTCCAGCAGGTCGGTGCGGCCGTACACGGTCTCCTCCGGGCCGTGCCCGGACCGCTGCACCAGGAGCCGGTCCTGCTTGTACCAGAAGGTGATCCGGCCTTCCGTGCCGTGCACGACGACGTACGGTTCCCCCGGGTTCTCGGCGCAGAGCGTCGCCGCGACGGTGATCGCGCGCTCCGTGGTCGTGACCCGCACGCACGAGGTGTCGTCGGACTCGATGTCGTTGGCGCGCAGCAGCTCCGTCACGATGCCGGTGACGTCCTCGGCGCGGGTCGAGCCGTCCAGGGCGAGGGCGGTGGCGACGGCGTGGGCCAGCGGGTTCGTCAGCACGCCGTCGACCACGTCCGCGCCGTCGAGCCGCCGCCTGCCGGCCCACGGCGCGCGCCGGTAGTACGCCTCGTCCCGGGCCCAGGCTCCCGCCGCGCCGATGCCGGTCACCCGGCCGAGCGCGCCCCGGGCGATCAGTTCCCGGACGGCGGGCACGGCGTGCGAGCCGAGGGACTGGAAGCCGATCTGGCAGGCGACGCCCGCGGCGGCGACGCCGTCGGCCATCCGCCGGAACGCGGCGTAGGACGGCGCGGGCGGCTTCTCCAGGAGCAGGTGGACGCCACGGCGCGCCGCGGTCAGCGCCAGGTCGGTGTGGGTGGGGATGGGGGTGCAGATCACCGCGATCACGGCGCCGGTGCTGTCGAGCAGGGCCCCCAGGTCGGCGGACTGCTCGACGTGCTGCCCGTCGAGTTCGGCCGCGCCGAGCGGCGTCAGCTCGCACACGCCGGCGAGACGCAGGAGCCCCTCGCCCTGGAGCCTGCGGATGTTCTCCAGGTGCCGGCGGCCGTGGCCCCGGGCTCCCGCGAGGACGACGGGCAGCGGGAGTGCGGTGGCCCGCCGGGGCGCGGTGCCGCCCGGGGACGGACGCCGCTCGGCTT
Source organism: Streptomyces sp. M41(2017) (assembly GCF_002078175.1). Lineage (GTDB taxonomy): Bacteria > Actinomycetota > Actinomycetes > Streptomycetales > Streptomycetaceae > Streptomyces. Next base: position 2,233,849 of record NZ_MWFK01000002.1, read on the forward strand.
CTCCGTTCGCCTGCCCGGTCCGGCCGGGCCGCGCCGCGGGCGTCATCCCTTCACCGCCCCCGCGCTGAACCCGGTGATCAGCCACTTCTGGATGAACGCGAAGACGACGACCACGGGGACGGCGGCGATGATGCCGCCCGCGGCGAGCGCTCCCAGGTCGACGCTGTCGGAGCTCATCAGGGTGTTGAGCCCCACCGGGATGGTCTGCTTGCCCTGGTCGCTCAGGAACATCAGGGCGAACAGGAAGTGGTTCCAGGCGTGTACGAAGGCGAACGAGCCGACGGCGATCAACCCGGGCCGCAGCAGCGGCAGGACGACGATCCTGAAGGCGTCGAAGCGGTTGCAGCCGTCCACCCAGGCGGCCTCCTCCAGGGAGTACGGCACGTTCCGGATGAACCCGCTGATCAGGATCATCGACAGCGGCAGCTGGAAGACGGTCTCCGCGATGACCACGCTGGCCAGCGAGTTGATCATCTGGAGCTTGGCGAAGATCTGGAAGAGCGGGACCAGGAGCAGGGCGCCCGGGACGAACTGGGAGCAGAGCAGCGCCAGCAGGAAGCCGCGCTTGATCCTGAAGTCGAAGCGGGCGAGCGCGTAGCCGCCGGCGAGCGCGACGAGGGTCGTCATCACCAGGGTGGCGACGGCGATGAGCACGCTGTTCTGGAAGTAGGTCCCGAAGCTGCGCTCGGTCCACACCTTGTCGAAGTGGTCGAAGGTCATGGGCCAGGGCACGAGCGAGGTCGACCCGGCGGGGCGCAGCGCGAAGAGCAGGATCCAGTAGAACGGGATCAGGGTGAAGAGCAGGTAGAGGCCCAGGGGGACGTAGATGTGCCACCGGGGTACCTCGTCCCAGGCGCGGTGCCGGGACCGCGTGCGCGGGCGCGGCGGCGGCTCCTCGGCGGGCGGGGCGGGCGCGGCCGGGGCGATCGTGTCGGCGTCCTTGGTGATCACTTGTCCCCGCCTCCGAACTTGCTCAGCCGCAGATAGACGATCGAGCAGAACAGCAGAATCACGAACGCGACGGCGGTCAGGGCCGAGGCGTAGCCGAAGTTGTGGGCGTCGACGCTGGTGTTGGCGATGTACAGGGGCAGGGTCGTCGTCTCCCCCGCGGGTCCGCCGCCGGTCAGGGTGTAGAGCAGGTCGACGTTGTTGAACTCCCACACCGCGCGCAACAGCGTGGACAGGACGATCGCGTCCTTGAGGTGCGGCAGGGTGATGTGCAGGAACTGCCGGACGCGGCTCGCCCCGTCGACCTCGGCGGCCTCGTACAGGTCCTTGGAGACGGACTGGAGGTCGGCGAGGATCAGGATTGCGAAGAAGGGCACACCCCGCCACAGGTCGGCGACGACCGCCGCCGGGAAGACGGTGGAGGTGTCCGAGAGCCAGCTCGTGCCGTACGAGCCGATGCCCGCGTCGGCGAGGTAACGGGTGATGCCTGTCTGGGAGTTGTAGAGCAGCACCCAGATCGCCGAGGTCAGCACACCGGAGACGGCCCACGGCGAGAAGACCAGCGCACGCCCGACGGCCCGGCCGACGAAGGTCTGGTTGACGATCAGCGCGAGCGCCAGGCCGAACAGCAGCTGGAGCCCGACCTCGACGACGACCCATTTCGCGCTGAAGGTGAGGGTGTCCCAGAACTGCGGGTCGGCGGTGAAGGCGTGCACGAAGTTGTCGAAGCCGGCGTATCCGTTGCGCCAGGGTTTGGTGGGGTTGTAGTTCTGCAGGCTGTAGTAGAAGACGCTGACGACGGGGTAGGCGATGAAGCCCAGCATCAGCAGCGCCGCCGGGGCGATCAGCAGATACGGGAGCCTGCGCGGGGTCGCGGAGGCACGGCGCCGCCGGGGTGGCGCGGGCGGTTTCGCCACGGCTGCGGCTTGGGCCATGACAGTTTCTCCGTTCGCAGTGGGGCGGGTACAGCGAGTACAGGAAGCGCTTGCTACGACCCCATGGGTTCGGCACTTCCCTGTGCGGGTGCGGGCACCTCAGCCCGCGTACGGGTCCTGCACCGTTCCCGGCCGGGCCAGGAACGCGAAGTCGCAGCCGGTGTCGGCCTGGGTGATCTGCTCGGTGTAGAGCGCGCCGTAGCCGCGTTCGTACCGGACGGGGGGCGGCGTCCACTGGGCCCGCCTGCGCTCCAGCTCCGTGTCGTCCACGTCGAGCCGGAGTGACCGTGCGGCGACGTCGAGGGTGATCGGGTCGCCGGTGCGCACCAGGGCGAGCGGGCCGCCGACGTACGACTCGGGCGCCACGTGCAGCACGCAGGTGCCGTAACTCGTGCCGCTCATCCGGGCGTCGGAGATCCGCACCATGTCCCGGACGCCCTGCTTGAGCAGGTACTCGGGGATGGGAAGCATGCCGTACTCGGGCATGCCGGGACCGCCCTTGGGCCCGGCGCCCCGCAGCACCAGCACGCTGTCCGCGGTGATGCCGAGCGACGGGTCGTCGATGGTCCGCTGCATCGTGCGGTAGTCGTCGAAGACGACCGCGGGGCCGGTGTGCCGGAGCAGGTGCGGCTCGGCGGCGATGTGCTTGATGACGGCTCCGTCCGGGCAGAGGTTGCCCCGCAGGACGGCCACCCCTCCCTCCGCCGCCACCGGGTTCTCCCGGGGGCGGATGACGTCGTCGTCGTGCACCCGCGCGTCCGCCAGCTGCTCGCGCAGGCTGTCGTGGGACACCGTGGGCCGGTCCAGGTGCAGCAGGTCGGTGATCCGCGACAGGAACCCGGGCAGCCCGCCCGCGAAGTGGAAGTCCTCCATGAGGTACGTCCGTCCGCCGGGCCGGACGTTGGCGAGCACCGGCACGGTCCGGGCGATCCGGTCGAAGTCGTCGAGCGTGAGGGTGACACCGGCGCGTCCGGCCATGGCGATCAGATGGATCACGGCGTTCGTCGAGCCGCCCAGGCCGAGCACCGTCGTCACCGCGTCCTCGAAGGCGTCGGCGGTGAGGATGTCGCTCAACCGACGGTCCTGGCGCACGAGTTCGACGATCCGGAGGCCGGCGGCCGCGGCCATCCGCTCGTGCCCCGAGTCGACGGCGGGGATGCTCGACGCGCCGGGCACGGTGACGCCGAGCGCCTCCGCGGCGGCCGTCAGCGTGGACGCCGTACCCATCGTCATGCAGTGCCCCGGCGACCGCGCGAGCCCGCTCTCCAGCTCGGCGATCTCGCAGTCGCCGATGAGTCCGGCACGCCGGTCGTCCCAGTACTTCCACATGTCGGTGCCCGAGCCGAGGACCTCGTTGCGCCAGTGGCCCGGGAGCATCGGCCCGGCCGGCACGAAGACGGCCGGCAGGTCGACCGAGGCCGCGCCCATGAGCAGCGCGGGGGTCGACTTGTCGCAGCCGCCCATCAGTACCGCGCCGTCGACGGGGTACGACCGCAGCAATTCCTCCGTCTCCATGGCGAGGAGGTTGCGGTAGAGCATCGGGGTCGGCTTCTGGAAGGTCTCGCTCAGCGTGGACACCGGGAATTCGAGCGGGAATCCCCCGGCCTGCCACACGCCCCGCTTCACGGCCTGTGCCCGCTCACGCAGGTGGACGTGGCAGGGGTTGATGTCGGACCAGGTGTTGAGGATCGCGACGACCGGCTTGCCGAGGTGTTCCTCGGGAAGGTAGCCGAGCTGCCGGGTCCGGGCCCGGTGGCTGAACGAGCGGAGCCCCTCGGTGCCGTACCACTGATGGCTGCGCAGGTCCTCGGGCCGCTTCACAGGGGCCACCCGGCGGCTATGGCGGCGACCTCGGAGCGCTCGCTCTCGGCCAGCGGCCGGCTGGGCGGGCGCACGTCGCGGCGGCACAGACCGAGCGAGGCCAGTGCCTCCTTGACCACGGTCACGTTGTTCGCGGAGGCGTTGGCCCCGCGCAGCTCCTCGAAGCGGCGGATCTGCTCCCAGACCTTCATCGCGGCGGGGTAGTCGCCGGACCGGAGCGCTTCGATCATGTTCAGGGAGAGGGTCGGAGCGACGTTCACCAGGCCCGAGGTGAAGCCGGTGGCCCCGGCCGAGAAGTAGGAGGGCGCGTACGGTTCGGCGAGTCCGGCGACCCAGACGAACCGTTCCAGCCCGGCGTCCCGCGCGAAGGCGGCGAAGCGGGCGGCGTCGGGGACGGCGTACTTCACTCCGACGACGTTCGGGCAGGCGTCCGCGAGTTCGGCGAGCCGCTCGCCCGGGAGCAGCGGGTTGCGGAGGTACGGGACGACACCCAGGTCGGGCACGGCCTCGGCGACGGCCCGGTGGTAGTCGACCCAGCCGCCCTCGGAGACGTAGGGATGGACGGGCTGATGGACCATCACCATCGCCGCACCGAGGCCCGCGGCGTGTCGTGCGGAGGCGACGGCGGTCGGCACGTCGTGGCCGACCCCGGCGAGCACGACCGCCCGGTCACCGGCCTCCTCGACGGTCCACTCCAGGACGAGCCGCCGCTCTTCGGGGGTGAGGGCGTAGAACTCGCCGGTGTTGCCGTTGGGGGTGAGGGTGCGGACCCCGCCGTCGATCAGCCGGCGCAGCAGGGCCCGGTGGGCGGCGCGGTCGACGCTGCCGTCCTCGGCGAACGGTGTCACCGGGATCGCCACGACCTCGGCGAGGGCGGTCCGCTGGGTCTCGAACGTCGCTGTCATTCCTGCCCGTCCTCCACCCGGCCCTGGGGGAAGGCCCGTTGTACGAATGACGCGATGTGGGCGTGCAGCGCTCCGGCCGCTCCGTCGGCGTCGCCGGCGAGCGCGAGCCGCAGGATCTCCCGGTGTTCGCTCGCCTCCCGTTCCCAGGAGGGGTCGGCGGCCCAGGCGACCGCCGAGACGAGGGCCGCCTGGTCGCGGACCTCGTCGAGCATCCGGCCGAGCAGCGGATTGCCGCAGGACACGTAGAGGGCGCGGTGGAACTCCCGGTTGGCGAGGGAGCGTTCGGCGGTGTCGTCGGCGCCGTCGGCGCGGGTCAGCGCGTCCCGGGCGGCGTCGAGGCCGGCGCCGAGGCGCACCGACCGGCGCAGCGCCTCGGGTTCGAGGAGCAGCCGCACGTCGTAGACCTCGCGCGCCATGTCCGCGTCCACCATGCGCACCGTGACGCCCTTGTACTGGTTCATCACGACGAGCCCGGTGCCGGCCAGGGTCTTGAGCGCCTCGCGCACGGGTGTCTTCGACACACCGAACTGTGCGGCGAGGTCGGTCTCGACCAGGGCCGCCCCCGGCGGCAACTGCCCGGTGAGGATGCGGTGTTTGATCCCGTCCAGCACCACCTGGGTGCGGGACGGGATCGGGGTGGGCATGGGCACAGCCGTCATGCGCGCCTCTCGTATCTCACATATCGCGTCTCATATATGACGTACGAAGTACGACGCGTTGAAAGTAGGAGAGGCGCCTCGCCCCGTCAACACTTCTGACAGGAAAACCGGTTGGAGGATCCGGAACGGGCCGCGGACAGGCCCTACGGGGTCCATCCGGGGTCGCGGCCGCTGAGCCCGATCGCGCGGTCGAGGAGGGGTGTGTCGTCGGGCACCGCCACGACGGGACCGAAGATGCCTCCGCCGCCCGTCGGGTCCTCGGCCACGGCCACGAGGAAACCGTGCGCGGCCTGCAGGGCCGCCGCGTCGGGGGCGTACTCCTGGCCGGTGGCGCGGGCGAGGTCCCAGCCGTGCACGACGAGTTCGTCGGCGACCACGGCACCCGCCACCGGGCCCGGCAGGGTCACCCCGCCCGCCCGGGTGGTGCCGGTCCAGGCGGCCGGGTCGCGCCAGGCGTCGGCGAGCTCGTCGAGCGCCTTCGGAAGAGCCTCCCGCCAGTCGGGCCCGATGTCGGGCAGCGCGGAGTCGGGGGCGGTGTCGGTGGTCGCACCCAGGTCCTTCCGCGCGGCGTCCCGGAAGGCGACGGCCAGGCCCGTCAGGTGTCCGAGGAGGTGGTGCACCGCGTACTCCGGGCACGGGGTGGCGCCGTCGAGGTGCGCGTCCGTGACGCCCTCCGCGAGACGCGCCACGATCAGGGCCTGCGGCCCGAGGTCGAAGGTCTGGCCGGTCATCCGCTTCTCCTTGGCATGTACGAACCCGGGGTCTCCGGGAACGTGGGTCCACTCCTGATGTGGACCCCGCCGGCGGGCGGAAATCATCGGTTGCCGGCGACGGCCCCCGCCCCGGCCGCCGGGGAGGGGGCCGGCCGACCCCCTGCCGTGCGCCCGCTCCGCCGTATGCAGCAGCGGCGCGGGCGGACGGCGGGCCCGGGCTCGAAGCTGGGCGTGCCCTGCCTCCGTCGACTCGGGAGAACCCCATGCCTTCGTCCCCCCTGTCCCGTCGCCCCCGATGGCGCGTGCCGCTCGGCGCGCTGCTGGCCGCCGCCTGCCTGACCGGCGTCGTGTCCGCACCCGCCGGCGCGGACACCGCCGCATCGGCCGACCACGACCACGACCGGGCGCTGCGCAAGCAGCTCGACGACCTGGTGCGCAGCCCCGGCGGGCCGCCCGGTGTCATCGCCGTCCTGCGCCGGGGAGGCGACACCCGCATCGTGCGCTCCGGTGTGGCGGACATCGCGAGCGGGCGTCCGATCTCTCCCGACGACCACATGCGGATCGCCAGCACGGCGAAGGCGTTCAGCGGCGCCGTCGCGCTGAGCCTGGTCGACAAGGGCGCGCTCCGGCTCGGCGACACCATCGGCCGCCGGCTGCCGTCGCTGCCGAAGAAGTGGGGCGCCGTGACGCTGCGCCAGCTCCTCAACCACACCAGCGGGCTGCCCGACTACACGCAGAGCCCCGAGTTCATCAAGATCCTCACCACCGATCCGCACCACCGCTTCGACTCCCGGCGCCTCCTCGACTACGTGGCCGGCGAACCGCTCCTGTTCCGTCCGGGGTCGCGGTACAACTACTCGAACTCCGACAACATCGCGGTCGCGCTGATGGCCGAGGCGGCGACCGGCAAGCGCTACGAGGACCTGCTGCGCGGCCTCGTCTACCGCCCGCTCGGCCTGCGCGACACGAGCCTCCCGCAGGGCTACCGGCTGCCCGAGCCGTACATGCACGGCTACGACGTGGTGCCGCCCAACCCGCCGGAGGACATCAGCGAGGCGCTCGGCGCCTCGGGCGTCTGGGCGTCGGGCGGCATCGTCTCGACCCCCGCGGACATGACGCGTTTCGTCCGCGGCTACGCGAGCGGGTCCCTGATCTCCCCGGCCACCCTGCGCGAGCAGCGCCGCTGGGTCGACGGGGCGTCGGAGCCCGCTGGTCCCGGCAAGAACGCTGCGGGCGAGGCGATCTTCCGCTACACCACCCGCTGCGGCGTGGTCCTCGGCCACACCGGCAACTTCCCCGGCTACACCCAGCTGATCGCGGCGACGCCCGACGGCCGGCGGTCGCTGACGTTCTCCCTCACCACCCAGGTGAACAAGGAGACCAAGCCGGAACTGCTGGAGAAGCTGCGCACGGTCGAGGAGAACTTCGTCTGCTCGCTGCTGCGGGACTGAGGGCTCTCCGGCCCCGCGGATACGGCAGTTGCCCGATCCCGGCGCGGTCGCCTTAGGACCACGATCACCTGCCATGACATGGACAGGAGCGCGTGTTCTGGGTGACCGCGACGCCGGCCTGTATCTGGCCGCGGTGGTCGTCTCCGGCTTCGGGACGTCGGCGATGTGGCTGGTCTCGGGCATCTGGGTGAAGGACCTGACGGGCTCCGACGGGCTGGCGGCGCTCTGCGTCTTCGCCCTCTGGGCCCCCACACTCGTCGGCCCCGCGCTCGGCACCCTCGCCGACCGCACCCGCCGCCGCCCGCTGCTCCTCGCGACGAACCTCCTGCTCGCCGCCCTGCTGCCCGTCCTGTACGCCGTGGACGGCCGGGGCGGCCTGTGGATCCTGTTCGGAGTCCTCCTGGTCTACGGCGCCGTCGGTGTCGTCCAGGACGCCGCCGAGTCCGCTCTGCTGGCCACGGCGCTCGACGGGCGTCTTCTCGGGGACTTCAACGGCCTGCGCATGACGGCCAACGAGGGCATGAAGCTGGTGGCCCCGCTCGCCGGGGCGGGCCTCTACGCGGCGTACGGCGGACCGCGCGTCGCCCTGCTGGACGCGGCGACGTTCGCGCTGGCGGCGGGGGTGTACGCGCTGTTGCGGGTGCGTGAGACGCCGCCGTCGGGGCAGGCCGGACCCACCGGAAGCCTGCGGGCCCGGACCGCGGAGGGCGTCCGGCATCTGCGGTCGCATCCCGGTCTGTGGCCGCTGGTCCTCGCCGGCGGGACCACCATGCTCTTCGCCGGGATCAACGGCGCCACGGTGTACGCGGTGACGGAGGGGCTCGGTCACTCCCCCGCCTGGGTCGGGCTGCTGTACGTCGCCCAGGGCGCCGGGTCCGTGGCCGTGGGACTGGCGTCCGGGACGCTGCTGCGCAGGCTCGGCGAGCGGCGGTTCGCCGCCTGCGGGATCGCGCTCACCGCCGTCGCGGTGACCCTGCGGGCCGTTCCCCTGGACACGGTGGCGCTCGCCTGCAGTGTGGGGGTGGGGGTCGGGTTGCCGTGCGTACTCGTCGCGGCGTTCACGGCGGTGCAGCGGGAGACGCCGACGGAACTGCTGGGGCGGGCGTCCGCCTCGCTGAACACACTGCTGTACGCGCCCAACGCCGTCGGGCTCGCCCTCGGCGCGGGCCTGGTCGAACTCGTCGATCTCCGGGTCCTGTTGCCCGTGCTGGGCGTTGCCCGGCTCGTGACGCTGGGGCCACTCCTGCGGGGTGTCCCGACCGCGGTTCGGCGGTGAGCGCGCCGCGGTGACTCGCCCCCTCCGCCCCGCCCCGCCCCGTCCCGTCCCGTCCCGTCCCGTCCCGTCCCGTCCCGTCCCCAGGTGCCCCGCCCCGGACCCCGCTCGTCAAACGCCGCCGGAGGGGCCGGATCCCCCGGGTCACAGGCCTGCCAGTGCCTGCCTCACCCTCTCCAGATCCTGGTCCGAGGCCAGGCCCGCGTGATACAGCCGGAGTTCCGTCGCGCCCAGCTCCGCCGCGCGGGCCGCGTCCGTGGGGAGGGTGTCCGGGTGGCCGCCCATTCCGGACACCACGGTGAAGTTGGCGGCGAGGACCTTGCCGGGGGCGGCCGTCTCCGCGAACGGGGCGAGCAGGCCCGTCCCTCCGGTGCACGGGACGACCACGCCGTCCGCCACGGACAGGATGTGCCGCGGGTCGACGCCCGCGTTGGCGCCGCAGTGGAAGGAGACGGGGTCGGCGTGCAGCAGGATCTGGAAGCCCGCGGGGGCGGCGGAACGTACGGCCCGGACCGTCTCCTCCTGGAGCGAGCGGGCCGCCGTGTCCCGCCAGGCACGGGTGGCCGCGGCGGTCTCCGCGCCGAGGAGCTTCTCCACTCCGGCCCAGCCGCCGTCCGACGGGGCTCCGCGCCAGACCGGGCCCAGCGCGCTCCGCACGAAGGACGCCAGCTCCTCGGCGTCCAGGCCGTGCCGGTCGTACCCCTCGGCGCACGCGGCGCAGAAGCAGAGCGACATGAGGTAGTGGCCGGCGTCCCCGAGCGGCACGCCGCCGATCTTGTCGTGGGCGTGCAGATGGGCGAGTCCGTACCAGCCGAGCGACTCCAGCTCCGTACCGGCGGCGCCGGGGCGGACCGCGGCCTCCGCCGCCAGGTCGGTCAGGCAGGCGCGGGTGGCGGGCTGGGCGATGCAGGGAGCCCACGGGTAGCGGTCCCCGTAGGCGTTGACGACGGAGGTCGACGGATGGTCCTCCCCCATACGGGAGTTGTGCGCGAGAACGACCCAGGTGTGCACGTCGAGCCCGGCGCCGGCGAGTGCCGCGGCGGCCTCGCCGTACGCGTCACCGGGCGCCCAGTCCCCGGCCGGGTAGGGGCGTGGGACGCGCTCCGCCCAGCGGGCCTCGTCCAACGGGTAGAGCACGGCGGCGTGTTCGGCCGTGACGACGCGGTGACGGGGATGGCGGGGGGTCAGCGCGCGGGTGGAGTGGTAGGCGGAGGCGAGCGTCACCTGGCGTACGCCGAGCGCGGCGGTCCGTGCGGCGGCCTCGGGGTCTCCGTTGACGTCCCACGGGTACAGGAACGCGGACGCCCTCACATCTCCTCCAGCAGCGCGTACCCGCGGTCGGTCAGCTGGGCGAGCTGCTTCACGTGGTCCTCGGTGGGCTCGTGCAGCGGGGGCCGCACCTCGCCGACGTCCAGTCCGCGCAGCCGCACCCCGGCCTTGACGAGGGCGACCGCGTAGCCGCGGCCCTGGGCCCGCAGGTCGACGAAGGGCCGGTAGAAGCCGTCCAGCAGCCGGTTCACCGTCGTGTCGTCGCCGGAGTTCAGCGCCCGGTGGAAGGCCAGGGCGATCTCGGGGGCGAAGCAGAAGACCGCCGAGGAGTAGAGCGTGATGCCCACACCCCGGTAGGCGAGTCCGGTCAGTTCGGCCGTCGGCAGACCGTTGAAGTAGAGGAAGTCGCCGGGCACCTCGCTGCGGACGGCGCTCACGGTCCGCTGGATCAGGTCCAGGTCGCCGAGGCCGTCCTTGAAGCCGATGATCCCGTCGGTGCGGGCGAGTTCGACGACGCTCTCGGGGGTGAACACGGCGTTGTCGCGCTGGTAGACGATGACGTCCAGGGAGGTGGCGGCGGCGACCTCCCGGTAGTGGCGCAGCAGTCCCTCCTGCCCGGCGACCACGAGGTAGGGCGGCATGGCGAGCAGTCCGTCGGCCCCGGCGGCCTCCGCGAGGCGGGCGTAGCGGACGGCGAGGGCGGTGCCGTATCCGGCGCCCGCGACCACCGGCACCCGTCCCGCGGTCGCCTCCACGGCGGTCCGCACGCAGGCCTCGAACTCCTCCGGGGTGAGCGCGTGGAACTCGCCCGTGCCGCAGGCGGCGAAGACGGCAGCGGCTCCGGCCTCGACGCCGCGCCGCACGTGCTCCCGGTAGACGTCGAGATCGACGGCGCCGTCGGGACCGTAGGCGGTGACGGGGAAGAACAGCGGGCCGCTGGGGATTTTCAGCCGGGCGGCGAGAGGGGCTGACGTCACGGACTCTCCCTAAAAAGGTGCCCACCGGGTGCACGCTTCTGATCCACGTCCATATTTCTGAACGCGCCCACGCTAAGCCGCCACCTCCGGGCCGGTCAAGCGCGCAAACGCGCAACACGGAGGCGGATTTCGCCCCTCCGCGCGACACTTGACGCGGCACGTCGGCGATCCTTAGCGTGTCCACGGATGTGAATCTCGTACATGAATACGGTCGCCTGGCGGACCCCCGCCGGCCGTCCGACGGAGCCCTGGCCCCGGCCCACCGGCCCGCACCGAGGAGACCCCCGCATGCCCGCTCCCCGCACCGTTCTGCTCACCGGCGCCGCCGGCGGACTCGGCACCCTGATGCGCGGGCTGCTGCCGCGGTACGGCTACGAGCTCCGACTGCTCGACATGCTCCCCGTCGAGGGCGAACCCGGCGCGATCACCGCCGACCTCGGGGACCGGGCCGCGCTGCGCGAGGCCGTACGGGGGGTCGACGCGATCGTGCACCTCGCGGGGATCTCCCTGGAGGCCTCCTTCGACAAGATCCTCAAGGCCAACATCGAGGGGACGTACAACCTGTACGAGGCGGCGCGTGAGGAGGGCGTACGCCGGATCGTCTTCGCCTCCTCCAACCACGCGGTGGGTTTCACCCCGCGCCCGCAGGGTGACGATCCGCTGATCCCGGTCGACACCCCCCGCCGCCCGGACACCTTCTACGGCCTGTCCAAGTCGTTCGGCGAGGACCTCGCCCAGCTGTACTGGGACAAGCACGGCCTGGAGACCGTCTCGGTGCGGATCGGCTCCTGTTTCGCCGAGCCCACCAGCGTGCGCATGCTGTCGGTCTGGATGAGCCCCGAGGACGGTGCCCGTCTCCTCCACGCCGCCCTCACCGCCGAGGGCGTGGAACACACCGTCGTCTACGGCTCCTCCGCCAACACGCGCCTGTGGTGGGACCTCTCGACCGCCCGGGCCCTCGGCTACGAGCCGCGCGACGACTCCGAACCGTACGCCGAGAAGCTCATCGCCGAACAGGGCGATCTCGACCCGGACAACCCGGACCACGCCCACCTGGGCGGCCACTTCACCACGCACCCGCCGATCTGGCCGTACTGACACGGCGACCGGCAGGCGACACGGCGGGCGGGCACCGAACGGGCCCGCCCGCTTCCCTGTTCGGGCACGGACCCTGCCCGATCACACCCCTCCCCGCGCTCCGCCCCAGGTCGACCGCCGATGACGGTGAGGCCGAACGGGCGCAGCCGGGCAGGATCGGGCAGCTGACAGGCCTGGTCAGTGACCGGCACCCGCTGTAGAACTTCCCTGAAGGGCTCCACCGGGCCCGAACGGGCACTGCGCGACGGAGCGCGAGGGAGCGGGTGAGAGCCATGACGGCCATGACGGCGGAAGAACGGCAGCGCGAGATCGTCCGGGTCGCGCGCCGCACGGGCTCGGTCGACGTCACGGAACTCGCCGTCACCCTGGGCGTCGCGAAGGAGACCGTCCGGCGCGATCTGCGCACCCTGGAGGACCACGGCCTGGTACGCCGCACACACGGCGGCGCCTACCCGGTGGAGAGCGCCGGCTTCGAGACCACGCTCGCCTTCCGCACCACCAGCCATGTACCCGAGAAGCGCCGGATCGCCGCCGCCGCGGCCGAACTGCTCGGGGACGCCGAGACCGTCTTCGTCGACGAGGGCTTCACCCCGCAGCTCATCGCCGAGGCGCTCCCCCGGGACCGGCAGCTGACCGTGGTCACCGCCTCCCTCGCCACCGCGGGCGCACTCGCCGAGGCCGAGAACACCAGCGTGCTGCTGCTCGGCGGCCGGGTCCGGCCCGGCACCCTCGCCACCGTCGACCACTGGACGACGAAGATGCTCGCCGGCTTCGTCATCGACCTGGCCTTCATCGGCGCCAACGGCATCTCCCGCGAACACGGCCTCACCACCCCCGACCCGGCCGTCAGCGAGGTCAAGGCGCAGGCGATCAGGGCGTCCCGGCGCACCGTCTTCGCCGGCGTGCACACCAAGTTCGGCGCCGTCAGCTTCTGCCGGTTCGCCGACATCAGCGCCCTGGAGGCGATCGTCACGAGCACGCTGCTCCCGGCGTCCGAGGCGCACCGCTACTCGCTGCAGGGCCCCCAGGTCATCCGCGTCTGACAACCGAACGCCCCCGCTCCACCTCCATCCCTCCGGGGTACCCCCATGCCTCGCACCGCCCGTTGTCTCCCCATTCCTCCAGGAGTGATCCATGCGAACCCCGAGCCGACGGAGGCCGCGCGCACTGCTCGTCGCGGCCGCCGCAGGGACGCTGCTCACCCCGCTCCTCTCCGGCTGCTGGGCCGGAGCGGGCGGGGCGGGCTCCGGCGGGAACTCCATCAACGTCCTGATGGTGAACAACCCGCAGATGGTCGAGCTGCAGAAGCTCACCAAGGCCCACTTCACCAAGGACACCGGCATCAAGGTGAACTTCACCGTGCTGCCGGAGAACGACGTCCGCGACAAGATCAGCCAGGACTTCGCCAACCAGGCCGGCCAGTACGACGTCGCCACGCTGTCCAACTACGAGATACCGATCTACGCCCGCAACGGCTGGCTGCACGAGATGGACTCCTACGTCGCGAAGGACGGCGCGTACGACGAGCAGGACATCCTCAAGCCCATGCGGCAGTCGCTGACCGCCGACGACGGCAAGCTCTACGGGCAGCCGTTCTACGGTGAGTCGTCCTTCCTCATGTACCGCAAGGACGTGTTCGCCGCGAAGGGCCTGAAGATGCCCGCGCACCCCACCTGGCAGCAGGTCGGCGACCTCGCGGCGAAGGCGGACGGCGCCGAGTCGGGCATGAAGGGCATCTGCCTGCGCGGCCTGCCCGGCTGGGGCGAGATCATGGCCCCGCTCACCACCGTCGTGAACACCTTCGGCGGCACCTGGTTCGACAAGGACTGGCAAGCCCGCCTGGACTCACCCGAGTTCGAGAAGGCCACCAAGTTCTACGTGGACCTCGTCCGGGAGCACGGCGAGTCCGGCGCCGCCCAGGCCGGCTTCGCCGAGTGCCTCAACAACATGACGCAGGGCAAGACCGCCATGTGGTACGACGCCACCTCCGCCGCGGGCCTGCTGGAGGCCAAGGACTCCCCGGTCAAGGGCAAGCTCGGCTACGTCCCCGCCCCGGTCGAGAAGACGAAGTCCTCCGGCTGGCTCTACACCTGGGCCTGGGGCATGCAGAAGGCCTCGCACAACTCGGACAAGGCCTGGAAGTTCGTCTCCTGGGCCTCCAGCAAACAGTACGAGCAACTCGTCGGGGACACCGCCGGCTGGTCGGACGTACCGGCGGGCAAGCGCGCCTCCACGTACACCAACGCCGCCTACCGCGAGGAGGCCGCGGCCTTCCAGGACATGACCCGCGAGGCCATCGAGGGCGCCCGGCCCAAGGACCCCGGCGTGCAGCCGCGCCCCGCTCCCGGCATCCAGTTCGTCGGCATCCCCGAGTTCACCGACCTGGGCACCAAGGTCTCGCAGGAGATCAGCGCGGCCATCGCCGGACGCCAGTCCGTCGACGCGGCCCTGAGCAAGTCCCAGAAACTCGCCGAGAAGATCTCCAAGGAGTACGAGGGACGATGACCGCCACGACAACGGCCCGCGTGGCCGCCCCACCCGTACGCACCCTCGGACAACCGTCGGCCCGGCTGCGCGCCTGGGCCAGACGCGGCCCCCTGCTCCCCGCTCTGATCTTCATGATCGTGGTGACCCAACTCCCCTTCGTGGCCACCCTGGTGATCTCGTTCTTCGACTGGAACGCGCTCTACCCGAAGGCCCGCCACTTCACCGGCCTCGGCAACTACTCGGATGTCCTGAGCGACGCCGACCTGCGGCACTCCGTCTGGACGACGATCCTGCTGACCGTCACCGTCGTCCTGGTCAGCCTCGTCCTCGGTCTGGTCCTCGCCCTGCTCCTGGACCGGAGGTTCCAGGGCCGCGGCATCGTCCGCACGCTGCTGATCGCCCCGTTCCTGGTCGTCCCGGTCGCCGCCGCCCTGCTGTGGAAGCACGTGCTCTACAACCCCGAATACGGCCTGCTCAACGGGCTGCTGCACGCCGTGGGCGGCCCCCAGCCCGACTGGATCTCCGACACACCGCTGCTCGCGGTGGAGGCTTCGCTCGTCTGGCAGTGGACGCCGTTCATGATGCTGATCCTGCTCGCCGGCCTGCAGAGCCGCGACCACCAGCAGATGGAGGCCGCCCAGGTCGACGGAGCGAGCAACTGGCAGGTCTTCCGGTACCTGACCCTGCCGCACCTGCGCCGCTACCTCGAACTCGGCGCGCTCCTCGGCTCGATCTACATCGTCCAGAACTTCGACGCGGTGTTCACCCTCACCTCCGGCGGCCTGGGCACCGCGAACCTGCCCTACACCGTCTACCAGAGCTTCTACCAGGCCCACGAGAACGGCCTCGCCTCGGCCGCGGGCGTCCTGGTCGTCATCGGCTCGATCATCATCGCGACCTTCGCCCTGCGCGTCGTGTCGTCCCTGTTCCGCGAGGAGGCGTCCCGCTGATGAGTACCGCCGCGACGAACGCCCGCCCCCGCCGCGCCAAGGGAGCCGGCCTGGGCCTGGTCGCCTGGGCGCTCGGCATCGTGTTCTTCCTGCCCATCGCCTGGATGGCGCTGACCTCGTTCCACTCCGAGTCCGACGCGGCCAAGAACCCGCCCGCGTTCGGCGCCTCCCTCACCCTCGACGGCTACCGGGACTTCTTCGGCACGGGCGGCGGCGCGAGCCCCTGGCCCGCGCTCCTCAACTCCACGGTGGCCTCGGTCGTCTCCACCCTCTGCGTACTGCTCCTCGCCCTCCCGGCGGCGTACGCGCTGTCCATCCGCCCGGTGAAGAAGTGGACCGACGTCCTGTTCTTCTTCCTGTCGACCAAGATGCTCCCCGTCGTGGCCGGCCTCCTGCCGATCTACCTCTTCGCCAAGAACACCGGCATGCTCGACAACATCTGGCTGCTGGTCATCCTCTACACCTCGATGAACCTGCCGATCGCGGTCTGGATGATGCAGTCCTTCCTCGCCGAGGTCCCCGTCGCCGTGATCGAGGCGGCGCAGATCGACGGGGCCCGGCTGCCGACCGTCCTCGCCCGCGTGGTCGCCCCCATCGCCCTGCCGGGCATCGCCGCGACCGCCCTCATCTGTTTCATCTTCAGCTGGAACGAGCTGCTCTTCGCCCGGGTGCTCACGGGAGTGGTCGCCGAGACCGCCCCCGTGTTCCTCACCGGATTCATCACCAGCCAGGGCCTGTTCCTCGCCAAGGTGTGCGCCGCGTCGCTCGTCGTCTCCCTGCCGGTGCTCGCGGCGGGGTTCGCCGCCCAGGACAAACTCGTCCAGGGCCTGTCCTTGGGAGCCGTGAAATGAAGGCCGCTGTCATCGAGTCCGTCGGCCGTGCCGTCGTCGCCGAGGTCCCGGACCCGACGCCCGGCCCCCGCGAGGTCGTGGTCGAGGTCGCCGCCTGCGGCCTGTGCGGCACCGATCTGCACATCCTCCAGGGCGAGTTCGCGCCCAAGCTGCCGATCGTGCCGGGCCACGAGTTCGCGGGCGAGATCGTCGGCGTCGGCACCCAGGTCACCGAACTCTCCGTCGGCGACCGGGTCGCCGTCGACCCGTCCCTGTACTGCTACGAGTGCCGGTACTGCCGTACGGGCCACAACAACCTCTGCGAGAGGTGGGCCGCGATCGGCGTCACCACCGCGGGCGGAGCCGCCCAGTACGCGACCGCCCCCGTCGCCAACTGCGTGAAGCTCCCCGAGCACGTCCGCACCCAGGACGCGGCCCTCGTCGAACCGCTCTCCTGCGCCGTCCGCGGCTACGACGTCCTGCGGTCCCGGCTCGGCGCCCACGTCCTCATCTACGGCTCCGGAACCATGGGCCTGATGATGCTGGAGCTCGCCAAGCGCACCGGCGCCGCCAGCGTCGACGTCGTCGACCTCAACGCGGACCGCCTCGCCACCGCCCGGCAGCTCGGCGTCTCCGCGTCCGCCGCGAACCCCGACGAGCTGGACCGGCCGCAGGGCTGGGACCTGGTCATCGACGCCACCGGGAACGCCGCCGCCATCCAGGACGGCCTCGACCGGGTCGCCAAGGCCGGCACCTTCCTCCAGTTCGGCGTCGCCGACTACGCGACCCGGGTCACCATCGACCCGTACCGCATCTACAACCAGGAGATCACCATCACCGGCTCGATGGCCGTGCTGCACAGCTTCGAGCGCGCGGCGGAGCTCTTCGCGACAGGGGTGCTCGACCCGTCGGTCTTCATCAGCGACCGCCTCCCGCTGACCAGCTATCCCGAGGCCCTGGAGCAGTTCGCCTCGGGCGTCGGACGGAAGATCGTCGTCGTCCCCTGACCGGAGAACCGGGCGGCGGGGCGCCTCCGGGGCCCCGCCGCACGTCACTCTTGGGTAAGGGAACGGTAAAGCGCCTCCGCTCGTTACCCCAGTCATGACAGCTATGACCCCCGGCTCGAACATCCCTCTCCCCGTCTCGCGCGTGACGGTGGACGTCACCGCTCCGGTGCGGCTCGACGTGTCGAGCCTGCTGCTCACCGCCGACGGCAAGGTGCGCTCCGACGAGGACTTCATCTTCTACAACCAGCCCGCCGGCCCCGGCGTGACCTACCGCTCCGGCGGCGGCACGGCGCCGGACGCGATCATCGTGGACACCGCGGCGGTCCCGCCGGGCATCGAGAAGATCGTCGTCACCGCGAGTCCGGACGCCGCGGGCCAGTCCTTCCAGGGCATCGAGCCCACCGCCACCATCCGCAACGCGGACGACAACGCGGTGCTGGCCACCTTCACCCCGCCCCAGCTGGGCACGGAGACGGCCCTGGTGATCGTCGAGGTCTACCTCCGCAACGGCGCGTGGAAGGCCCGCGCCGTCGGCCAGGGGTACGCGAACGGCCTGGCGGGCATCGCCACCGACTTCGGCGTGAGTGTGGAGGAGCCCGCTCCCGCCGCCCAGCCGGCCCCCGCACCGCAGGCACCCGTGACGCCCCCGGCGCCGGCCGCGGACCCCCGCCTCTCCGCCCCGCCCGCCCCGGCTGCTCCCCCGGCACCCCCCGCCGCGGCACCGGGCGCCGGCAAGATCAACCTCGACAAGGGCCGGGTCAGCCTCCAGAAGAACCAGACGGTGTCCCTGGTCAAGGGCGGCCGTCCCTTCCTCTCCCAGGTCCAGATGGGTCTCGGCTGGGAGCCCGCGTACCGCGGCAAGGACATCGACCTGGACGCCTCGGTCATCGCGTACGGCCCGCAGCGCAACCACATCGACAGCTGCTACTTCGGCAAGCTGTCGATCGTGAACGGCGCGATCAAGCACTCCGGGGACAACCTCACCGGTGAGGGCGGCGGGGACGACGAGGTGATCACCGTCGACCTCGGCCGGCTCCCCCAGGAGGTCACCGGCCTCGTCTTCACGGTCAACTCCTTCTCCGGCCAGAAGTTCACCGAGGTCGCCAAGGCCTACTGCCGCCTGATCGACGCCGCCACCGGCGAGGAGCTCGTCCGCTTCGACCTCACCAACGCGGAGGCGCAGACGGGCGTGATGATGGCGAAGCTGATCAAGCAGTTCTCCGGGGAGTGGGAGATGACCGCCATGGGCGAGTTCGTCAAGGGCCGCACGGTCCGCGGCATGGTCAAGCCGGCAGCCCAGTCCCTCTGACCCCCGGCCCCACCCCGGCAGGTCATCTCCCCCGACCCCGGGGTGGGTCCCCCCAAGCCTTCTCTCGCCCCCTCCGCCCCTGCCCGACCCACACCTGGGGCTCCGCCCCGGACCCCGCTCCTCAATCGCCGGAGGGGCTGAAATTCACGCCCGCACCCGGCACCCCACGAAAGGGACGCGCCCCGGCCAGTCGCTGCCCGCGGTCGGCATCCGGCAGGAGGGGCCGTGCCGGTACATCACATGCCCGTCGCTCACGCCCGGATCGAGCAGCTCACACCTCTCGACCGACGTCTGATCCCACGGCGACGGGCGGATGTACCGGCACGGCCCCGCCCCACCCACCGGACGGGACCGCATCGGACCGGGCCGGACCCGGAAACGCAACCGCACCCGGAACGCCCGTCGCGCAGCCGCCCTCACGCCACCGCCACCGCCCACGGCCAATCCGCGTCCCGCGCCGACTCCAGCAGCGGCACCAGCCGGAACGCCGCGTCCGAGAGCCCGCCGAACGTGTGCCGGTTCCCCTTCCCCGACGGGCCGTGGCCCGCGCGGTAGCCCGCGAGGTTCCACGTGTAGACCGGCACGCGCCCCGGGACCTGCGAGGTCGGGTCACCGAACGAGCTGTGCGCCGCCTGCTCGTCGGTGACGATGATCACCCGGTCGTGCGACCGGTAGTGCGCCCGCACCGCCTCGCTCGTGTTCGTACCCCCCAGATCCCCGAACCGCTCGAGAACCTTCAGCACCGACTCCCCCGCCCGGAACGGCACCCGCCGGTGACTCGTGCCGAACTCGACGAGATCCGCGTCCGCCGCCCGCAGCGCCAGCGCCGTACCGAAGATCGCCGCCGCGTCGGCCCGGTTCAGCTCGGAGCGGTCGGACAGCCGCGACCAGAACATCGACCCCGAACGGTCGACGAGCACCAGCGTCCGCCCGGGCAGCGCGGGCACGTTGGCCAGCGAGTGCCCGAGCGCCTGCTCCAGCGGATACGCCCAGCGCAGCGACGGCGCGTGCTGGTACGCCGCGAGGTACCGGAACGGGAACTGCCGCGAGCGCGCGACCTCGACCGGGTCGCTGATCCTCGCGGCGACCCGCGCCGCCACCTCGTCGCTCACGCCCGCCTCGTCGAAGTTCCGCAGGTTGCGGACGAGCGCCATCGTCCCCATGGAGGGGATGACGGCCTCCCAGGCGGCCTTGTCCATGGGGCCCTGGAGCCAGCCGGCCAGCGCCTCCCAGGTCATGCCCGCGTCGGCGAGCCGCCGCGCCCCGTCAGGACCGGTGACGACCGCGCGCCGCTCGGCGGACGGCAGGGCCATCAGCTCGCGGTGGGCGACGAGCGCGGACAGGGACGGGGGGACCTCGGCCCGGTCCGGGTTGTGACGCCGGTCCAGCGCGTACCGGAACAGGTCGCCCTGCCACGGCTTGGCCGGGTCGGGCGCCGCGTGCACGAGGTTGAGGATGTCGCCGAAGCGGTAGCCCTTGGACGTGGTGTCGTACTTCAGCAGGGACTTGGCTCCGTAGAGACGGCGTACGGCGTCGGCGACGCCCCGCTTCACGGGCTTGGGTACGTTGCGGCCGAACCGGGAGGTCCAGTACGCGAGCAGCTCGCCCGGCTCGTCGGGGCGGCGCAGCACGGAGTCGACGACCTGCCGGTTGGCGGGTCCGTCGGTGACCCCCGCGTCGAGGCGCGCCTTGACGTACTCGGCGGCGCCGACGATCGAGGCCGTGCGGAGGTTGCCGTCGGTGCGCAGCCAGCCGAGGAGGGCGGCCGTCCACGACGGGTCGCTGACGGCGAGCTCCCGGACGAGCGCGGCGAACCGGTCGTCGCGGTCGGAGCCGGTCTCGTAGAAGGTCCGCTGCGACACGAAGTTGGCGATCGCGAGCAGGAAGAGCTCGGAGCGCGCGTCGCGCTCGTGTCCCCGGCCGCCCTGGTGCGTGCGCAGGACGCGGCCGGTGGAGGTCACGCGCGAGGCGGGCTGTGCCTTCGCGGTGCGGATGTTGAAGCGTGCCATGGTGAATTCCCCCGAATTCAGAAGCGTTTCGGAGGGAGGCACAGCAAATGGAGGGTGCCCGAGATAAAGGGTCGGCGACGGTTGCTTATCAACTGGCGCGTCTTCCGTTCCGCCACACCGACCCGAAGTCGGTGACGGGATTCGAACCCGCATGAGGTCGTGGCCCCACCAGTTCCCGAAGTATCCGCTGCCTGCGCACCGGGCACCCACCATGAGCTGCGCCTCCCGAGATCAGGTCGGCCGCGGCGTGGATTCTTTGGAAGAGAAGTAGCCGCGGCCCGCGCACCGGGAGGTGCATGAAGTTGTGGTGTCCAGAGTTCAGGTCGGCGGAACCGACGTAGGTGCTCTACCCCTGAGCTACACCGGCGCGTTGTGCCGGTGACGGGACTCGAACCCGCGGCCGCCCCATTATGAGTGGAAGTAGGTCCTGCCTTCGCACCTGGACGTTCATTACTTTAGGCAGGCGGCCGCGGCTCGGGCGAGCGAATTAAACGCCGCTGAATACGGGGGAGTTACAGGGGCGGAGTTCAGCCGCGCTTCTGCCGCTTCCAGGGGCCCGTGATGGCGACCATGATGCCCGGCACCTGGATGTTGGCGTAGAGGGTCCGGCCGTCGGGCGAGAAGGTGACGCCGGTGAACTCGCTGTACTCGGGGTCCTCGGCGCTGCCGATGTTGAGTTCGTTGCGGGCGATGGGGTACGTGCGGCCGCTCTCGGTGGCGCCGAAGAGGTGCTGGACGCCTTCGCCGTCCTCGGCGATGACGAGGCCTCCGTACGGGGAGACCGTGATGTTGTCGGGGCCGTCGAAGTCGCCGTCGACCGACGGGTCCGGGTTCACGCCGATGAGGACCTTCAGCGTCAGGGTGCGGCGCTTGGGGTCGTAGAACCAGACGGCGCCGTCGTGGGCCTGGCCGGGGCTCTCGGTGCGGGCGTAGGAGGAGACGATGTAGATGCCGCCGTCGCCCCACCACATGCCTTCGAGCTTGCGGGCGCGGGTGACCTGGCCGTCGGTGAACTGCTTGCGGACGGAGACCGCCCTGGCGTCGCGGTCGGGCACGTCGACCCAGTCCACGCCGTACACCGTGCCGATCTTCGTGGCGCGGGAGAGATCGTCGACGTAACGGCCGCCGGAGTCGAAGCACTTGAAGGCCTGGAGCGAGCCGTCGGTGTCGCCGAGGGTGCGCAGCTGCCCGTGGCCGTGCTCGAAGCCCTGCGGGGGCGTCCAGCGGTAGAGCAGGCCGTTGGGGCCCGACGCGTCCTCGGTGAGGTAGAGGCGGCCGCGCTTGGGGTCGACGACGACGGCCTCGTGCGCGTAGCGGCCGAGAGCCTTGACCGGCTTGGGGTTCCGGTTGCGGCGGCGGTCCTCGGGGTCGACCTCGAAGACGTAGCCGTGGTCCTTGGTGAAGCCGTTGGTGCCGGCCTTGTCCTCGGTCTCCTCGCAGGTGAGCCAGGTACCCCAAGGGGTGTTGCCCCCGGCGCAGTTGGTGGCCGTGCCGGCGATGCCGACCCATTCGGCGACCTTGTCGCGGCGTACCTCGACGACCGTGCAGCCGCCCGCGGCGGCGGGGTCGTAGACGAGTCCCTCGGCGAGCGGCACGGGGTAGGCCCAGTTGGCGCGCGGTCCGGCCAGTTCGTGGTTGTTGACGAGGAGCGTGGCGCCGCGCGGGCCGCTGAAGGTGGACGTGCCGTCGTGGTTGGAGGGGGTGAACTCACCCGACTCCAGCTTGGTCTTTCCGCTGTGCGTGATCACGCGATACGTGAACCCGGCGGGGAGCGAGAGAAGGCCCTCGGGGTCGGTGACGAGCGGCCCGTAGCCGACGCCGCCGTGACCGTGTCCGTGCCGGGCCTCCGCGGAGTCCGCGGCCTCCGTCTCCGTCTCGGTGGCCGCGAGCGCGTTGGGAGCGGTGGCGAGGGCGCCTACGCTGCCGACCAGGGCCACGCCTGCACCGGTGATCGCGGACTGTCTGGCGAAGTCCCTGCGGGTGAGCGACATGTGATGTCTCCTGTGACGGTGGACTCGGACTGCCGTGGGGGGGCGGATGGCGACCTCGTTCGCGGCCACACCGTCCCGCCCCCGGCTGAACGCGAGTTGAACGCGGACCGACTTCAGGGGTCCCGCTTCCATGAATCCACCCGCCCGGCGCATCCGGAACTCCCAGGTCCGCGCCGAACCCCGCCCCGGGACGGGAAGCGCACACCCTCGCACCGGCGGCAGCCGGCTGCTCCGGACCCGCCACGACGCCGGTACCCCCGGCGAGGCGGCCCCCCATGCAGGCCGTGCACCGACGGCCCGGAGGAGCGCGCCCGCAGGCCCCGGAAAGCGCCCTCGGCGGGGAGGTGAGCCCTGCCGCGCCACGGACGCCGCCTTCACCGGCTTGCCCGGGTGAAGCCCGGAGCGGGGGCGCCCATCGGCGTCACCGGGCGGCAGCCCGCGCTGACCGCCCCCGTCCCAGGAGAGCCGGCTCCGCCCGCGCACCCCGCCGGGCGCGGACGGCCGGCCACACCGCCGGGCCACGGGCCGGGGCTCTCACCGCACAGGACCGAACGGGCCTGCTCGGGGCCCCCGCCCCGGCACGCGCGGCTGCCGGGCAACGACGGTCCGGGGCGGGAGGCCGGGCCGCACCCGTCGAGATCCTCGGCCGCCGGGACCCACCCGCTGCGGGTGCCCGGCAGAGACCGTCCGGGGTGGCCGCCCACCGGGCGCGGGCACCCGGCGCGGGCACCCGGACCGTCGTCATCCGGCTTGCTGCGACCGCGCCTTGAACGCCGCCTTGCGGGCTTCCTTGGCGATCTTCTTGTCGGGGTGCAGGCGCCCCATCGCGTCGAGGACGTCCGGGGTGGCCGGGTGGCCCACGCGCCAGGCGGTGTCGAAGAAGCCGCTGTGCTGCTGCGCGAGACCCTCCACCAGGGCCTGGAGCTCGTCGGAGTTCCCCTCGGCGGCGAGCTGGGCCGCGACCGTGTCGATGGTGAGCCAGAAGACCAGGTCCTCGGACGGCGGGGGCACGTCGGTGGCACCGTTCTCGGAGAGCCAGACGCGGGCGAGACCCCCCAGCTCGGGGTCGTCGAGCACGGCACGCAGCGCGGGCTCGGCCTCCGCGCCGACCAGGGCGAGCGCCTGCTGGCAGTGCAGGCGGCGCAGCGGCGCGCCCGCGTCGCCGCCGCGCGCCGCGGACAGCAGTTCCTCCGCGGCGGGCAGGACGGCGCGCCGGGCGAGCCACTGCTCGATCTCGGCCTGCGCGGCGGCCGGCGGGAAACCGGACGTGCCGTCGAGGAGGGTGTCGGCGCCCTTGTCCGCGAGGTCGCCGACGGCGGGCGCGTCGAAGCCGGCCTCCGCCAGCCGGGCGCGCAGTCCGTAGAGGCCGAGCGGGGTCAGCCGGACGACGCCGTAGCGCGCGATGTCGGTGTCGTCGACGGGGGCGGCCGGTTCCTCGTCGGCGTCGGCCATGAGTGCCTCGTCGACGGGCTGGAAGACGACGAGCCCGATGGGCTCCAGCAGCCGGAACTGGTCGTCGAGCCGCATCATGGCGTCCGAGACCTGCTCCAGGACGTCGTCGGTGGGCTCTCCCATGTCGTCGGGCACGATCATGGAGGCGGCGAGCGCGGGCAGCGGTACGGGGACCTCGCCGGCCGTGTCCTCGCCGACGGTCAGCAGGTACAGGTTGCCGAGCACCCCGTCGAGGAACTCGGCCTCCGCCTCGGGGTCCCAGTCCAGGGAGGAGAGGTCGATCTCGCCGCCCTCGTCCATGGCGTCGACGAGGTCGTCCAGGTCGGGCACACTCGCGTCGGCCAGGACGGTGTCGAGGGCGCCGAGCCACACGCCGAGGACGTCCTGCGGGGCGCCGGAGGTGAGCACGGCGAGATCCTCGCCCGCGCCGACGGTCCCCTCCTCCTCGTCGACGATCTCGACGAGTCCGGTGTCGACGGCGACCCGCCAGGCCTCGCCGGCGAAGGCGGCCGCGTCGTCGCCGGTGAGGCCGAGGACGTCGGCGGCCTCGGGAAGCTGTTCCTCGACGAGTTCGCCGCCGGCGCCGACCCGGGTGGCGGGGCTCGCCCAGCGGGCCAGCCGCGCGGCGCGGGAGAGCAGGGGCGCCGCGAGCGCGTCCCGCGCCAGCTGGGCGTCGGGGAGCAGCCGCACCGGCGGCAAGGAGCTGTCTGACATCGGCTGGGTTCTCCTCCGAACAACCACGACGAGCAGGGCAAGCGGTTCAGGCGGGCTGTCGCCCAGGGCGCATCCGCAACGTCCCGTCCGCCCTGCGGGCTGACGACGCGACGTCACGGACACGCCCTGGGCCGCGCCGGGCGGTGGCGGGCCACCGTCGGCCGCGGCCGGCACCGGACACCGCCGGGCGTTCCGGACCCGAGGATCCGAAGTCCGCCGGGGACGTCCGTGCCAACAGCTCAGCCTAGACGGATTTCCACCCATGCCGCCCGGTTCATGTCCCTGACACCTCCAGGACACCGCTGAAACCTTGACAACTCCCCACGCCACACACGAGATTGACGCGCGTAGAAGTTCAACGGCCGTGCGGACCGTCCACTTCTACGCGCGTCACCGGCCCGGAATCGGGCCGCGTTCCGTCCAGCACAGCCCACCCTCGTCCCGGCGCCCAAGAACGCCCCCGGAGGACTCCCTTGCCGAGCAAGAGAACGTCGCGCATCGGCGCGCTGACCGTTGCCGCCGTCTGTTCCACCCTTTCCGCCGTGGTGCTCACCACTCCGGCCCACGCGGACTCCGTCCGTATCCACGACATCCAGGGCACCACCCGGACCTCCCCGCTGGCGGGCAGGACGGTCACGGACGTGTCCGGTGTCGTCACCGGTGTGCGGACCTACGGTTCGTCCAAGGGTTTCTGGTTCCAGGACCCCGACGCGGACGACAACCCGGCCACCAGTGAGGGCGTCTTCGTCTTCACCAGCTCCGCCCCCAAGGTCGCGGTCGGCGACGCCGTCACCGTGACGGGCACCGTCTCGGAGTACGTCCCGGGCGGCGCCTCCACCGGCAACCAGTCGGTCACGGAGATCACCAAGGCGACGGTCACCGTGGTCTCCGGCGGAAACGCCGTTCCGGCCGCGACGGTCGTCGACGCCCGGTCCGTACCGAACGCCTACACCCCCGCCGGCGACACCGCGGCGGCCGGCTCGGTCAACGGCCTCACGCTGGAGCCGAAGAAGTACGCCCTGGACTACTACGAGTCCCTCGAGGGCATGGCCGTCCAGGTCGCCGACGCCCGCGTGATCACCGCCACCGACCCCTACACCGAGCTGTGGGTCACGGTGAAGCCGCACGAGAACGACACCCGCCGCGGTGGCTCGCTGTACGGCTCGTACACCTCGCAGAACACCGGCCGGCTGCAGATCCAGTCGCTCGGCACCACGGCCGACTTCCCGACCGCGAACGTCGGCGACCGGCTCACCGGCACCACGGCGGGGCCCCTCGACTACAACCAGTTCGGCGGCTACACCCTCGTCGCGAACCAGCTCGGCACCCTGAAGAAGGGCGGCCTGGAGCGCGAGACCACGCACAAGCAGGCGCGTGGCGAGCTGGCGGTGGCCACGTACAACGTCGAGAACCTGGACCCGGCCGACGCCACGTTCGACGCCCACGCGTCCGCGATCGTGAACAACCTGCAGTCGCCCGACATCGTGTCCCTGGAGGAGATCCAGGACAACAACGGCGCGACGGACGACGGCACGGTCGCCGCCGACACCACGGTGAACAAGCTGATCGACGCGATCGTCGCCGCGGGCGGCCCGAAGTACGACTGGCGCTCCATCGACCCGGTGAACGACCAGGACGGCGGCGAGCCCGGCGGGAACATCCGCCAGGTGTTCCTCTTCAACCCCGAGCGGGTCTCCTTCACCGACCGCGCGGGCGGCGACTCGACGACCGCCGTCGGTGTCACGAAGACGCACGGCAAGGCGCAGCTCACCGCGTCCCCCGGCCGGGTCGACCCGGCGAACGCGGCCTGGGCGAGCAGCCGCAAGCCGCTCGCGGGCGAGTTCGTCTTCCGTGGCCGCACGGTGTTCGTGATAGCCAACCACCTGAACTCCAAGGGCGGTGACCAGGGGCTGACCGCGCAGTACCAGCCCCCGACGCGCAGCTCGGAGGTGCAGCGGCACGCGCAGGCGACCGTCGTGAACGGCTTCGTCAAGGAGATCCTGAAGGCGCAGAAGAACGCCGACGTCATCACGCTCGGCGACATCAACGACTTCGAGTTCTCCGACACGGCGAAGATCCTGGAAGGCGACGGCGAACTCTGGTCGGCGATCAAGTCGCTGCCGAAGAGCGAGCGTTACACGTACGACTACCAGGGCAACGCCCAGGTCCTCGACCAGATCCTGGTCAGCCCCGCGATCCGCAAGGGCTGCGACCTGACGTACGACAGCGTGCACATCAACTCGGAGTTCTCCGACCAGATCAGCGACCACGACCCGCAGGTGCTGCGGTTCCGCCCGTAGTCGCTCAGGTGCGCGAGAGCCCGGCCCCGTCGTCCGGGGGGCCGGGCTCTTCGCCGTCCAGGGGCCGTGCGCGGGGCGGCCGTGCGCCGGGCGAGCCCGGGGGGCGGGTCGGCCGTCTGCGGCTCAGCCGGTGAAGACGCCGTCCAGCCAGCCCTTCCAGGCCGTCTCGTCGGCCTTGGCGTCGGCGTCCTGCGCGAAGTCGTGGACGCTGATGCCGACCGGCGCACCCCAGTGGTCGCGTCCGAAGAAGCGGATGAGGGCGTCGTCGGTGCGCAGGCCGATGAAGTACGGGTTGCGGTAGTCGACCACCGCGTCGAAGGTCTCCCCGCCGGGCCCCTGGGCGCGCACCGGGGTGCCGGCGGCGGTGTCGTCCGCGAGGCCGAGCGCCCGTCCCACCGCGGCGAAGGAACCGGCCGCCGTGGACGTGCCGGGGCCGTCGAAGGTGGCGAAGGCGACCGGACGGCCCGCGAAGCGGGTCACGTACTCGCGCAGGGTGTGCAGGTAGAAGTCGGTGTGCTTGCCGGCTCCGTCGTACTGGTTGTCCCAGTCGTCGGTGAAGATGCCGCTGTGCACGTAGCGCACCCAGGAGCTGCGGCCCTCGTGCCGGGCCTCGATGGTGTGGTCGATCTGGTTGAGGCTCTGCACCGGGAACCCGACGTCCTCGGTGCGTACGCTCAGCCGGTGCGGCGGGTCCCAGGCGGTGATGGTGCTGCCGAAGGGCCCTGCGCCGCCCTCGCGGGGCTCGTACTCCATCGGCCAGAGCCAGCCGCCGCTGCCGTCGGTGATCGCCTCCCACACCTGCTGGGGCGTGGCGTCCACCTCGTACTCGCGGGCGATCTCGAATTCCTTGGACATGGTGATGGCTCCTGGGTGGTCAGCGGGAGGTCTCGGGCCCCGCGGGGTCTTCGTTCTCTGTTCCGGGTCCGGTCACGGCGGTCACGGCGGGGCGCCCGGCGACGGGGTCGGCTCCGTCCGCGACGACGGGGTCGGCCGGCGTTTCGGGGCGGACCGTGGGGTGAACGGCGACGACGATCCGGTGCGGGCGCCCGCCCGTCGCGTCCCCGTCGTGGTATTTGCTGATCAGCGCGCCGACGCCCGCCGTCAACTCCTCGATGAAGGCCGCCCGTTCGGCGGCGGACGCGAAGGTCACCTCGCCGTCGAGCGCGTACGTCGCCAGCCTCTTGCGTGCCTTGGTGGCGCCGGTGATCAGCGTGCCGACGTCCCGGACCAGTCGGGCCCCGAGCGCGAGCAGCCAGCGGGCCGACAACTGGTCCCGGAAACGGTCGGGGTCGGGCTGCACGGCGGCGAGCGCGAGCGGCGAGATGACGTACGACGCGGCGGTCGCGCGCATCAGCCGTTCGGTGACGTTGCCCTTGCGGCGCTCGCCCGCCAGCTCGACCAGGCCGTGCCGCTCCAGCGTCTTGAGGTGGTAGTTCACCTTCTGCCGGGGCAGTCCGACCTTGCCGGCCAGCATGGCGGCCGACGCGGGTCCGGCGGCCAGCTCGGCCAGCAGCCGGGCCCGGATGGGGTCCAGCGACACGGCGGCGGCCTCGGCGTCCTCGATCACGGTCACGTCCAACATGACTCCACCCTCCCACCGAACACTTTTTTTGTCCAGGCGGCTGAAGTCGTCGGCGATTCGCCGGGAAGTCCCCTCGCCGACCGCTCGGCCGCTCCGGTCCGGCCGGTTTCCCCGCTTTCTCCCGCCGCTCCCCGGGAGTCTCCGTCGCTTCCGTGGGTATCCGGGGGGCTTCAGCGGCGGGATTCGGGCAACCCGCCGGACATGGACGAGAAGCGACCGGAATCGAAGCAGCGAGCTCTTCCGGACACGGGGGCCGACGCGGACGCGGGCAAGGACACGGACACCCGCACGGATCCACGCCCGGATCCCGGGACGGACACGGCCAAACGGACCGGCAAGGACGACCCCGCCCGACTGACCGCACGATCGTGGGGGGCCGTGACCTGGCGCACGGTGAAGGAGTTCCAGGACGACGAACTCTCCGACCGGGCAGCCGCGTTGACGTACTACGGCGTGCTGTCGCTGTTCCCCGCCCTGCTCGTCCTGGTGTCCCTGCTGGGCGTCATGGGGCAGCGCGTCACGAACCGGCTCCTGGACAACATCGGAGACCTGGCGCCGGGCCCGGTGCGCCAGATCCTCCAGGACGCGGTGACCCAGCTCGGCGACAGCGGCGGTACGGGCAGCGTGCTCGCGATCGTCGGACTGTGCGCGGCCCTGTGGTCCGCGTCCGGCTACGTCGGCGCCTTCATCCGCACCTCCAACGCGGTGTACGACCTGCCGGAGGGCCGCCCGGTCTGGAAGGTCACACCGCTGCGGCTGGCGCTGACCGTCACGCTGATGCTGCTGCTCAGCGCGAGCGCGGTGATCGTCGTGTTCACCGGTCCGCTGGCCGAGCGGGCCGGCACCGCCATCGGGCTCGGCGACGCCGCGATCACGGTCTGGTCGGTCGCCAAGTGGCCCGTCCTGCTGGTGTTCGTCCAGCTCATGATCGCGCTGCTGTACTGGGCCGCCCCCAACGTCCATGGTCACGGCTTCCGTTGGTTCAGTCCGGGCAGCGTCATCGCCACCCTGATCTGGCTGGCCGCGTCCGCCGGCTTCGCGGTCTACGCCGCCGGATTCGCCTCGTACAACAAGACGTACGGGGCTCTCGCGGGCGCCATCATCTTCCTCGTGTGGCTGTGGCTCACCAACCTGGCCATCCTGCTGGGCCTGGAGTTCGACGCGGAGCTCGCCCGGCAGCGGGCCATCGGCAGCGACGGCCGGCTCCCCACCGAGGAGCCCTACGTCGAACCGCGCGACACCCGCAAGTGGCCCCCGCGCCTGCGGGCCCTGCGGGCCGCCCGGGAGAAGGTGGACGCCGGTGTCGTCCCACTGAGCAAGGGCGGAACCGAACGGGACGCGGCGGGGAGGGCGTGACGGCCGCACGGCACCGGGGATTCGCACCCGCGGGCCGGTGAGACACCGGCCCGCGGAAGCACGGGCTGCACGGCGGGCCGGCGGCCGACAGGCGTGGCGGGCGGCGGGCGGCGGCCGGCGGAGCCTGTCGCCGCTCACCGGCGGTGCGTCCACCACCCGCCACCCGCGACGCCGGGAACCCGGACCACCACCCGCCGCCCGGCAGACGTGATGCGGCGGCGAACCGGAATCCGGTTCGCCGCCGCATCGCTCCCCTCCAACCCCTCAGGCGGTGGTCAACGGCGTCCTCGACGACCGTTGCGCCGCCTGCGGAGCAGGCTCACGGCGAGCACCGCACCGGCGCCCGCGCTCGCGAGGAGCGCCGGGCGGGGGGTGCGACGCCCCGCTTGGACGACCGAAGTGGCCGCGGTGCGCAGCGACTCCGGAACGCCGTCCTGGTGGACGCGGCCCGTCTCGGCGGCCTTCTCCTGGGCCACCTGACCCGCCCGGGCCGCCGTGTCGTGGACGACGTGCCCCGCACGGACCGCCTTGTCCTGCGCCGCGCGTCCGGCCTCCACCGCGCCGTCCTGCGCGGCCCGGCCCGCCTGGGCCGCCGTGTCCTTCATGCGGACCGTGACCGTGTCGGCCTGCTCCTCCAGGTCGGCGGCGCGGGTACGGTCGCCGGACGCGGCGTCCTCCCCGGCCTGCCCGGCCTCCTGCGGCGCCTTGGCCTCGGCGTCGAGCCGGCTCCTGGTCCGTTCGATCTGACGCCGCAGCTCCTCCGGGTTGTCGGCACCCGTGGCGCCGGCCGGGCCGATCGTGCCGGCGGACCTTCCCGTAGCGTCGGCCGTCCCCCTGTCCGGGGCCCCCGCGGCGTCCGGGCCCGTGACCGGGCCCTTCCCGTCGTTCTCCGTCATCGGTGTGCCCTTTCCTCGAACTGGTCGTCGGTGTCCTGGCACCGCCGTGCACCGACGCGGGGCGCACCGGCGGCGACCGTCGGGACGTCAACCACCCGCGCCCGCCCCGATGCCGGCCTCTCCCGCGCGGGCACGGGCGTCGCCCTTGTCCGCACGGGGGACGGTGGCGTGCGCCCGAGTGGTGCCGGGGAGGGCGCGGCGGCTTCCGCCACGGACCCGGTCGACGGCTCGGTCGAGCCATCGCCGTCCGCGGCGCCGAGCGGCCCGCCACCGCGCCCGGTACGTCGGGGGTGCTCCGCCGGCCGGTGCCCGGCGGGGCCCGCTTCCCGTCGTACCGGCGAGTGGAGGACATGAGCGGGACGGCCCGCGGGTGCGTCCACGGACGGCCGTCCGCGCCTGTTCGGCACGGTGTTCCGGTCCAGGGTCCTGGCCACGGTCGTCCCGCCTCCTCTCGCTCGCGGAGGCTCGGGTACCCGAGGCGGGCGGCGTTACCCCTGCGAACCCCGATCTTCGACTCGGGCCAACCGGCCCTGGAATCAGGTGAGTCGGGCCCGGAACGAAGGGGTCTTCGCGGCCGGTCCGGACACGCCGGGGCCGGCCGTGGCGGCGACGGAGCACGGGCCACCGGGACGCGCGGCCTCTCGTCGACCGGCCGCGCGACGGACGCGAACGACAGCGCCGCGCTGCCGAACGGCCCCGACGCCTCGCCCGCGTCACCCTCCCCACTGGTTAGCGTTCATTGCCGATACCTCGTAGAAGAATTAAGTGGAGCTTCACCATCGAGCGTCCGACACTCCTTCCATGAACGATCCGACGCCCCTTCCCCCGCCCGCCGCCCCTCTCCCGGCGTCCCGGCCGCCGTCACGGCCGAACGCCCCCTTCGGAAGGGCCCTCTGCGCGATGGTCACGCCCTTCACCGACTCGGGTGACCTGGACGTCGACGGCGCGCAGCGGCTCGCCGAGCGGCTGGTGGCCCAAGGATGCGAGGGCCTGGTCCTCTCCGGGACGACGGGCGAGTCGCCGACCACCACGGACGCCGAGAAGACGACGCTCGTGCGCGCGGTGCGGGAGGCCGTCGGCGACCGGACGCCGATCGTCGCGGGGGTGGGGACCGCCGACACCCGGCACACCGTGGAGCTGGCGCTGGCGGCCGAGAAGGCGGGCGCGGACGGCCTGTTGGTGGTCGCGCCGTACTACAGCAGGCCTCCGCAGGACGCGGTCGAGGAGCACTTCCGGGAGATCGCGGACGCATCGGGCCTGCCTCTCGTGCTGTACGACATCCCGGGGCGCACCGGCACCCGGATCGAGCCGGAGACGATGGTCCGGCTGGCCGGTCACCCGCGGATCGTGGCGGTCAAGGACTGCGCGTACGACCTCCTCGGAACCCAGAAGGTGCTGGCCCGGACGGAGTTGGCGTTCTACGCGGGCTGCGACGAGCAGGTGCTCGCCCTGTACGCGATCGGCGCGGCCGGGTA
The DNA here is from genome assembly GCF_002078175.1 of Streptomyces sp. M41(2017). Lineage (GTDB taxonomy): Bacteria > Actinomycetota > Actinomycetes > Streptomycetales > Streptomycetaceae > Streptomyces. Next base: position 2,266,256 of record NZ_MWFK01000002.1, read on the forward strand.
CGTGAGCACGGTCGCGAACGTGGTGCCGCGTCAGTTCCGCGCGCTGCTCGACCTGTTCGACGCCGGGGACACCGGCGGCGCGGCCCGCCTCCAACGGCGGCTCCTCCCCCTCATCGAGTCGATGATGTCGGCCGGCCTGCCGGGCGCGGTCACGTCGAAGGCGCTGCTCACCGCCCTCGACCTGCCCGCGGGCCCCCTCCGCCGACCTCTGCGCCCCGCCGGCCGTGAGACGGCCGACGGGCTGCTGAGGACGTACGCGGAGCTGGTCGCCACGGTGTCCTGACGGGTGGGGCCGACCCCCGTCCGCCCCCTCCCGTCAGGACGGTGCAGTGTGTCCCCGCCCGTCACGCGCCTCTCGGTCCGGCGGCCCAGCGCTTCGCGAAGACCGGATCCCACCGGCCGCCCGCGCCGTCGTTGCCCTTGCGGAAGCCACTGAGCGGGACCACGGTGTCGCTGCCGATGGTGACCAGCACCAACCGGTTGTGGAACTCGTTCGTGCCGGGCGCGATGTCCCAGGCGATCAGTCGCTTGTTGTCGGCCCAGGCCAGCAGTTGTTGCCCGTGCACCTTGGCGATCCGCTTGCCGCTGCGAGGGTCGATGATCTCCGACGCCGTCGTCTTGCGCCCGCCGGCGAAGTCGCCCGCGCCGAGCTTGCCGTCCGGGGACAGCCGTGCCTCGACGTACCAGTTCAAGTGCTTCTCGTTCGCCGGGGTGGCGGCCTTGTTGCCGTGGAGGTCGTAGAACCGGGTGCCGGGCGCCGTGGTGAGCCCCGAGTAGACGAGCTGGGCGTCGTTGCTGAAGGCGAAGTCCTGGCGGGCGTTCAGGTCCTGCGAGTCGGTGACCTCGCTCCAGGTGCTCTTGCCGGAGCCCACGTCGACGATGCAGAAGCCTGTCCGGGCCGAGGTACCGAAGGGCACGCCCCAGTCGTTCTTCTTTCCGTCCCCGTCGGAGTCGTAGTCCAGCTTGTGGACGAGATCCGGGTCCTTGGCGTACGTCGTCGCGACGAGCTTGCGGCCGTCCGAGGAGAACTCGGCCGACGCGACACCGTGGTCCACGGGGATCCAGCGCTCGACCTTGCCGGTGAGCAGGTCGAGCAGGCCGATCCTTCTGGCCGGGAGCCTCTTCTCCAGGACGGCGGCGGTCCGCATGCCGGGAGCCACACTGACATACGACCACTGGGTGGTCTTCACGTACTTCCCGGTCTTCTGGTCGAGAAGGCTGTAGGTACGGCCGTTGACGGCGTCCGTCGCGGACTTCACGACCATGTGCCGGACGTAGTAGGCGGCCAGCGCCGTGCCCCCGGCGGCGATCAGGTCCCGGGGCGGTGTCTGGTCCGGGTGCGCGATGATGCTGCTCTTGTTCATCTCGCTCGCGGGACGTACGTCGTCCCCGCCACCGACGAGGCGGGGTACGGCCACCGCGACGGCGATCGCGGCGACGGTGGCCACGGCGACGGACGCGGTCCTGCGGTTGCGGCGGCGGCGCCGTACGGCCAGGACGCGTTCGGCGAAGTACGGGGGTGCCGGCATGCTGTCGCCGGCCTGCTCGCGGAAGGCGTCGGACACCAGTTCGTCGACGTTCACGGACGCACCTCCACGGGCGAGTTGGGGCGGGGCTGCTGCTCTGCCCCGGCGGGGCCCAGCGCCGCGAGTTCGGGCGCGAGGGTGCGCAGCCGGGCCAGCGAACGGTGCGTCGTGGACCGTACGGTCCCCACGGAGCACCCGAGGATCCGGGCCACGTCGGCCTCCGGAAGGTCCTCGAAATAGCGCAGGACCAGCACGGCGCGCTGCCGGGCCGTGAGCCGGGCCAGCGCCCCTCGCATCACGAGGCGCAGCTCGGCGGCGGACGCCGTGTCCGCTCCGGTGCCCGCCTCGGGCGTCTCGGCGACGCTGAGTTCGCGACGGGGCCACTTCAGCCGCCAGCGACTGATCTGCTGCCGGTAGAGGACCCTGCGGACGTACGCCTCCGGTTCCTCGACCCGGTTCCAGTGGCCCGCCACCTTGATCAGCGCGTTCTGCAGGAGGTCCTCTGCGGTGTGCCGGTCGCCGCCGCTGAGCAGGACGGCCGTCTTCAGCAGCGCGGACGACCTGCTCGCCACGAACTCCTTGAAACTCTCCTGCGCTGCGGCATCCATCGTCACCTTCTCTTCCCCGGCGGGCGCTGCACCCGTCCCCTGTGCTCCCTGTGACGCGCGCGACCGCCCGCCGCTATGCCTCGGCCGGGCGAGTTCTTCCGGGACCCGTCCACGGCGGGGGATCCAACGGGCTCGTGGCCCGCGCTCGGCGCGACATTCCCGAAGGACGACCTCGTCCCTGTCGTACCGTGTCGAGGTGAACCGCCCCCTGCTGTTCCTCGACGTCGACGGCCCCCTCAACCCGTTCGCGGCCCAGAAGGAACGCCGGCCCGAGGGGTACACCACGATCCGGGCGGCCCTGGAGCCGGGTCGGCCGCTGCGTGTCTGGCTGCACCCGGACCATGGCAGCGTGCTGCTCGGTCTCGGCTACGACCTGTGCTGGGCGACCACGTGGATGGACGCCGCCAACCGCTGGATCGCCCCCGTCGTCGGCCTCCCCGAGCTGCCCTACGTCGACTTCGCGGGAGCCCTGTTCGTCGAGCGCTCCGACGGCGTCCACTGGAAGACGGAACGCATCGTGGAGTACGCGAAGGGCCGCCCGTTCGCCTGGGTGGACGACGAACAGAGCCCGGCGGACGGGGAGTTCGTGGCCGCCCGGCATCCCGCGCCCGCCCTGCTGCGGCATGTGAACCCCCGACTGGGCCTGCGCGACGACGACTTCGACGCCCTGCGGGATTTCGCCGCCGCTCTGGACGCCGGGGCGTAGGAGAACGGGCGGTACCAGGGGGCGGCCCCCGGACACGGTCGAGGCCCTCCCGCACCCGCGGAAGGGCCTCGACCGCACACCGTGCGACACCGGCAGCCTGCCGGTGACCGGTCGTCAGTTGTGGCTGTGCAGCACCTCGTTCAGGCCGCCCCACACCGCGTTGTTCGGGCGGGCCTCGACCTTGCCGGTGACCGAGTTGCGGCGGAACAGGATGTTCGAGGCGCCGGAGAGCTCACGGGCCTTGACGATCTCTCCGTCGGGCATCGTCACGCGCGTGCCGGCCGTGACGTAGAGACCGGCCTCGACGACGCACTCGTCGCCGAGGGCGATGCCGACTCCCGCCTCCGCACCGACGAGGCAGCGCTCGCCGATGGTGATGCGGACGTTGCCGCCGCCCGACAGGGTGCCCATGGTGGACGCGCCGCCGCCGATGTCCGAGCCGTTGCCGACCACGACACCGGCGGAGATGCGGCCCTCGACCATGGAGGTGCCGAGCGTGCCCGCGTTGAAGTTGACGAAGCCCTCGTGCATGACCGTCGTGCCCTCGGCGAGGTGCGCGCCGAGACGGACCCGGTCGGCGTCGGCGATCCGGACGCCCTTCGGGGCGACGTAGTCCGTCATGCGCGGGAACTTGTCGATGGAGGTCACCTGGAGGTGCAGGCCGCCGGCGCGGGCGTTCAGCCGGACCTTCTCGATGTCGTCGACGGCGACGGGGCCGAGCGAGGTCCACGCGACGTTGGCGAGCAGGCCGAACAGGCCGTCCAGGTTCTGGCCGTGCGGCTTGACCAGGCGGTGCGAGAGGAGGTGCAGGCGCAGGTAGGCGTCGTGCGCGTCGAGCGGCTTGTCGTCGAGGGACGCGATGACCGTACGGACCGCGACCACCTCGACACCGCGGCGGGCGTCCGGGCCGATCGCCTGGGCGGCGCCCTCGCCGAGCAGTTCGACGGCCCGCTCGGCGGACAGCCGCTCGGTGCCCGCCGGGCCGGGCTCGGCGGACAGTTCGGGCGCGGGGAACCAGGTGTCGAGAACGCTGCCGTCGGCGGTGAGGGTGGCGAGCCCGGCGGCGACGGCGCCGGTGGTACGAGAAGCAGTCGTGTCGGTCATGGGTGAAACCTAACGTGGCGTGGCCCGCCCGGGCGAACCGGTCCGGGGGGTGTCTCAGGTACCGGGCGCGCCACCGGCACCGCGGTCCCCACCGCACGCGTCGGCGTCGTCGCGACGGACCGCGCGTCCTCAGGGCAGGACGCGCGCCAGCACCTCGCGCGCGTACCCCTCGTCATAGGACGTGCCGGTCAGCAGGACCTGGAGGCAGATGCCGTCCAGCAGGGCGACGAGTGCGCGCGCGGTCACCGGATCCGTGCGCCGGGACAGTGGTTCGACGAGGCTGTCGATCCACTCGGCGGCGACCGGGCGCAGGGCGGGCCTGCGGAGAGCCGCGAGATACAGCTCGTACTCCAGCTCCACGCCGGTGCGGTCGCCCGCCAGCCATTCGCCGATCAGCCCGGCGAGTTCGGCGGCCAGGTCGGTACGGGTGTCCTCCAGGGCACCGCGCGCCGCGAGGACCTTGGCGAAGCCCTCGTTCGCCTGGCGCAGCGCGGCGACGAGCAGCTCGTCGAGGGTCTTGAAGTGGTAGGTGGTGGAGCCGAGGGGTACGTCGGCCTCGGCGGCGGCGGAGCGATGGCTGAGCCCCGCGATGCCCTTGGCGCCGACGACGCGGATCGCCGCGTCGATGATCCGCTGACGCCGCTCCGGGTCGTACCGCCGGGCCATCAGCGGCCGCCGTCCGCGGGGCCCGACGCGACCCCGGAATCGGCGGAGCGCGAAGCCGTCCGCGCGGCCATCAGTGCGCGCCGCCCAGGTTGAGCAGGACGACCCCGCCGATGATCAGCACGATGCCGCCCGCCTTCGCGACCGTGAGTCCCTCGCCGAGGAACAGTGCGCCGATCGCGGCGATGGCGGCGGTGCCGACGCCGGCCCAGATCGCGTAGGCCGTGCCGACGGAGATGGTCTTCAGGGTCTGGGCGAGCAGTGCGAACGCGATGACGTATCCGAGGACGGTCAGCAGCGAGGGCCAGAGCCTGCTGAAGCCTTCCGTGTACTTCATCGCGGTGGTCGCGCCGACCTCCGCCGCGATGGCTCCGGCGAGCAGTACGTATCCCATGCGTACAAGAGTACACATCGACGCGTACACCCGTACACATGTCAGGTCCATCAATCCCGTGGGCGCCGCGCGCACCAGCGGATATCGTTCGCGATCACAGTGGGGGCGGAGTCGCGCGGACTCCCGGGACGATGGAGCACACGAGGTATGTCGGACAGATCCGGGTGGGGACCTCAAGGGCCGCAGGGGCCGTATGCCGGTGCGCCGGGCGGCTGGGGCTGGACACCGCCGCCACCGCCGCCCAAGCCGGGCGTGATACCGCTGGCCCCGCTGGGGGTGGACTCGGTCCTCAGCGGCGCCTTCACCACGATGGGCCGCTACGCGAAGCCGCTGTTCGGGGTGGCCGGCCTCGTCAACCTGGGGCTCGGGGTCATCCTGGCCGGCGCCGGCGCCTTCGCCTACAGCGCGGTGGCGGACCACGTCCACCGGCTCACCGACGGGCACGGCACGACGCACTGGTCGGACGTCCGGCCCGTGCTGGCGGCGTTCGGCCTCGTCTGGGCCCTCGCCGTGCTGACGATGCCGCTGGCCAACGCCGTGGTCCAGGCCGCCTGCGTGGCCACCCTGCACGAGGCGGTGCTCGGCCGGCGCGCCCGGGTCGCCGCGGTGTGGCAGCGTGCGCGGCGGCGGATCCCGTCGGTGCTCGGCGTGACGGTCCTGTCGGGCCTGGCCGTGCTGCTCCCCCTCGTCGTCGGCGTGGTCCTCTTCGCCGTCACGATCGCCCTGTCGTCCGGGTCGTCGCTGCCCGCCGTGCTCTTCTTCCTGCTCGCGCCCGCCTCCGCCGCGGCGGCGGTCTGGCTGTACGTGCTGTTCTCGTTCGCCCCCTCCGCCGCCGTCCTGGAGGACGCCTCGCCGGTGACGGCGATGCGGCGGTCCGTACGGCTGGTGCGCGGGGCCTGGTGGCGCACGTTCGGCGTCTCGCTGCTCGGCCTGGTCATCGTGACGACGCTGGCCTCGCTGGTGCGGATGCCGTTCATGTTCACGATGCCGGTCTTCTCCTCCTACGACCCCGCGGCGGCGCCTCCGGCGGACGCCGCGGAGCTGTTCCACGACGTGCTGCCTGACCTGATGCCCTATCTGGCGGTCACGCTGGCCACGACGTTCCTGACCCAGCTCCTGTCGGCCGTTTTCCTGCCGCTGGTGACGACCCTGCTCTACATCGACCGGCGCATCCGCCGGGAGGGCCTCGCGGACATCCTGGCCCGCGTGGCCGCCACACCCGCCACTCCCCCGGTGTAGGCACCTGACCCCGGGAACACGCGAAGGGGCGGCACCCGAAGGTGCCGCCCCTTGCGACGTACCGGAGTACGGGACGGACGGACTGCCGGAGCAGCCGACCCGCGCGGTTCCGGGGTCTCAGACGTTGAAGCCGAGCGCCCTGAGCTGCTCGCGGCCGTCGTCCGTGATCTTGTCCGGGCCCCACGGCGGCATCCAGACCCAGTTGATGCGCAGTTCGTTGACGAGGCCGTCCGTGGCGGACTTGGCCTGGTCCTCGATGACGTCGGTGAGCGGACAGGCCGCCGACGTCAGGGTCATGTCGATGGTCGCGATGTTCGCGTCGTCGATGTGGATGCCGTAGATGAGGCCGAGGTTGACCACGTCGATGCCCAGCTCGGGGTCGACCACGTCGTACAGCGCCTCGCGGACTTCCTCCTCCGAGGCCGGCTTCGTCGTCAGGCTCTCGCCCGATGTCACAGTGTTCTCGCTCATGCCGTCTTCCTCACAGCCTTCTCGGGCTCGTCGCCCAGCGCCTGGGCCGTCGCGTCCTTCCACGCCATCCAGCTCAGGAGGGCGCATTTGACCCGAGCCGGGTACTTGGAGACACCGGCGAACGCGACCGCGTCCTCCAGCACCTCCTCCATGGCGTCGTCGGGCTCGATCCGGCCCTTGGACTGCATCAGCTCCAGGAAGGTCTCCTGGATCTTCTGCGCGTCGGTGACGTCCTTGCCGACGAGGAGGTCGTTCAGTACGGAGGCCGAGGCCTGACTGATCGAGCAGCCCTGACCCTCGTACGAGATGTCCTCGATCCGCTCGCCGTCGTACTTCACCCGCAGTGTGATCTCGTCACCGCAGGTGGGGTTGACGTGGTGCACCTCGGCGTCGCCGTCCCTCAGACCGCGCCCGTGCGGGTGCTTGTAGTGGTCCAGGATGACTTCCTGGTACATCGAATCCAGCTTCACGTTCTCAGCCAGCCCCTCAGCCGAAGAAGTTCCGTACGTGCTCCAGACCGTCGACCAGAGCGTCGATCTCGGCCGGCGTGGAGTACAGATAGAACGACGCTCGCGTGGTCGCAGGAATTCCGTACCGCAGGCAGACCGGACGGGCGCAGTGGTGACCGACCCGGACCGCGATGCCCTGCTCGTCGAGGACCTGGCCCACGTCGTGCGGGTGGATGTCGCCCAGCGTGAACGAGATCGCCGCGCCGCGGTCCTCGGCCGTCGTGGGGCCGATGATCCGCAGGTCGGGGACGTCCGCGAGCCGCTTCACCGCGTACTCGGTGAGGGCGTGCTCGTGGGCGAGGATCTTGTCCATGCCGATCGACGAGAGGTAGTCGATCGCCGCGCCCAGACCGACCGCCTGCGCGATCGGCGGGGTACCCGCCTCGAACTTGTGCGGCGCCGGCGCGTACGTCGACGAGTGCATCGACACGGTCTCGATCATCTCGCCGCCGCCGAGGAACGGCGGGAGGTCCTCGAGGAGCTCCTGGCGTCCCCACAGGACACCGATGCCGGTCGGGCCGCACATCTTGTGGCCGGTGAAGGCCACGAAGTCGGCCTGGAGGGCCTGCACGTCGAGCGGCATGTGCGGGGCGGCCTGCGACGCGTCGATCAGGACCAGCGCACCGACCTCCTGGGCGCGGCGCACTATCGCCTCGACCGGGTTCACGGTGCCCAGGATGTTCGACACCAGCACGAAGGAGACGATCTTCGTCTTCTCGGTGATGATCTCGTCCATGTTCGACAGGTCGAGACGGCCGTCGTCGGTGAGGCCGAACCACTTCAGCTTCGCGCCGGTGCGCTGCGACAGCAGCTGCCACGGAACGATGTTGGAGTGGTGCTCCATCTCCGTGATGACGATCTCGGTCTCGTGGTCGACGCGGTAGGGCTCATCGGCCCAGCCGAGCATGTTGGCCACGAGGTTGAGCGACTCGGAGGCGTTCTTGGTGAAGATCACCTCGTCGCGGCTCGGCGCGTTGATGAACGCGGCGACCTTGTCGCGCGCACCCTCGTACAGCGCCGTGGCCTCCTCGGCGAGCACATGCACACCGCGGTGGACGTTGGCGTTGTAGCGCTCGTAGTACTCGTTGAGGGCGTCCAGCACCTGACGCGGCTTCTGCGAGGTCGCCGCGTTGTCCAGGTACACGAGCTTCCGGCCGTCGTGGACCTGTCGGTCCAGGATGGGGAAGTCCTTGCGGATCGCCTCGCCAAGAAGATTGGACTCGGTGAGGAGGCCCGGCAGCTGTGTCACGCGGATACGCCACCCTTCGCGTCGAGTGCGTACGACTCGTAGCCCTCGTTCTCCAGCTTGTCGGCGAGCTCGGCGCCGCCGGACTCGACGATGCGGCCGCCGGAGAAGACGTGGACGAAGTCGGGCTTGATGTAGCGCAGGATGCGCGTGTAGTGGGTGATGAGCAGGGTGCCCACCTCGCCCGACTCGCGCACGCGGTTCACGCCCTCGGAGACGACACGCAGGGCGTCGACGTCGAGACCGGAGTCGGTCTCGTCGAGGATCGCGATCTTCGGCTTGAGCAGCTCCAGCTGGAGGATCTCGTGGCGCTTCTTCTCACCGCCGGAGAAGCCCTCGTTGACGTTGCGCTCGGCGAAGGCCGGGTCCATGGAGAGACGCTCCATGGTCTCCTTGACCTCCTTCACCCACGTCCGCAGCTTGGGGGCCTCGCCGCGGACGGCGGTGGCGGAGGTGCGCAGGAAGTTGGAGACGGAGACACCGGGGATCTCGACCGGGTACTGCATCGCCAGGAACAGGCCGGCGCGGGCGCGCTCGTCGACGGACATCTCCAGGACGTCCTCGCCGTCGAGCGTGACGGTGCCGCCGGTGATCGTGTACTTGGGGTGACCCGCGAGCGAGTAGGCGAGAGTCGACTTGCCCGAGCCGTTGGGGCCCATGATGGCGTGCGTCTCGCCCTGCTTCACGGTCAGGTCGACGCCCTTGAGGATCTCCTTCGTGGCGTTGTCGGCCTCGACGGTGACGTGCAGGTCGTGGATTTCAAGCGTTGCCATGGGTTCCTCAGGACTCCTGGTTGAGGGAGACGAGCACGTCGTCCCCTTCGATCTGTACGGGGTATACGGGGACGGGGCGCGTCGCGGGAAGGCCGGACGGCTTGCCGGTGCGGAGGTCGAAGGCGGAACCGTGCAGCCAGCACTCGATCTGACAGTCCTCCACCTCGCCCTCGGAGAGCGAGACGTTCGCGTGCGAGCAGATGTCGTTGATCGCGAACACCTCCCCCTCGGTCCTCACGACCGAGACCGGCGTGCCGTCGAGTTCCACCCGCTTCGGGGTGTCCTCCTCCAGCTCGCTCAGCCCACAGGCGCGCACGAAGGTGCCGGGCATCAGAGCGACGCCTCCAGCTCCTCGTCGATCTTCGCGAGAAGGCGCTCTTCGATGTCGTCGACGCCGATCTGCTGGACCAGTTCGGCGAAGAAGCCGCGGACCACCAGACGGCGGGCGTCCTCGGCCGGGATGCCGCGGGCCATCAGGTAGAAGAGCTGCTCGTCGTCGAAGCGGCCGGTCGCGGAGGCGTGGCCGGCGCCGACGATCTCGCCGGTCTCGATCTCCAGGTTGGGCACGGAGTCGACGCGGGCACCGTCGGTCAGAACCAGGTTGCGGTTCATCTCGTAGGTGTCCGTGCCTTCGGCGGCGGCCTCGATGAGGACGTCGCCGATCCACACCGCGTGGGCGCCCTCGCCCTGCAGCGCGCCCTTGTACATGACGTTGGACTTGCAGTGCGGGGTGTTGTGGTCGACCAGGAGGCGGTGCTCCTGGTGCTGGCCGGCGTCGGTGAAGTAGAGGCCGAACAGCTCGGCCTCGCCGCCGGTGCCCGCGTAGGCGATCCGCGGGTGCAGCCGGACGAGGTCGCCGCCGAAGGTGAGCACGAAGGACTTGAAGGTCGCGTCGCGGCCGATGAGGGCGTTGTGCTGGCCCACGTGCACGGCCTTGTCGTCCCAGTCCTGGACGGAGACGACCGTCAGCTTGGCGCCGTCGCCGAGGATGTAGTCGACGTTGGCGGCGAGGACCGCGTCACCGGTGTGGTCGATGACGACGACGGCCTCGGCGAAGGCTCCCAGCTCGACGACCTGGTGTCCGTAGGCGGTGCCGCCCTCGCCGTGCACGACGATCCGGATCGGCTCGGTGAGGACCGTCTCTTTGGGGACGGTCACGACGGAGGCCTTGTCGAAGGACGCGTAGGCCTGCGCGGCCACGCGGTCCACGGGGGTCCCCGCCCTGCCGAGCCGCTCGTCGTCACGCCCGACGGTCTCCACGGTGACACCGTCGGGGGTGCCGATGGCGACCTTCACGGCACCGTCGGTGGCGACCGCGGTGCCGTCGTGCAGCCCGCGCAGGCGCTCCAGCGGGGTGAACCGCCACTCCTCCTCGCGGCCGTGGGGGACGGGGAAGTCCGCCACGTCGAAGGACGGGGGCGCGCTCATGCGCGTGGCGACGGTCGACTCGGCGGCCACCGCGATCTGTCCGGCGGTGGTGGATCCCACCGGGATGTTAAGGGCCTCAGCCATGGCTGTCGGTCTGCTCTCTTCCTACGTCAGGTTTCGCTGGCTGCTGGTGGGCGGGCCGGTCTAGCCGACCGAGCCCTCCATCTGCAGCTCGATCAGCCGGTTGAGCTCCAGGGCGTACTCCATGGGGAGCTCCTTGGCGATGGGCTCGACGAAGCCGCGCACGATCATCGCCATCGCCTCGAACTCCGTCAGACCGCGGCTCATCAGGTAGAAGAGCTGGTCCTCGGAGACCTTGGAGACGGTCGCCTCGTGGCCCATGGACACGTCGTCCTCGCGGACGTCCACGTAGGGGTAGGTGTCCGAGCGGGAGATGGTGTCGACGAGCAGCGCGTCGCACAGCACGTTGGACTTCGAGCCGTGCGCGCCCTCACCGATCTCGACGAGACCGCGGTAGGACGTACGGCCGCCACCGCGCGCCACCGACTTCGACACGATGTTCGAGGAGGTGTTCGGCGCCATGTGGACCATCTTGGAGCCGGCGTCCTGGTGCTGGCCCTCGCCCGCGAAGGCGATCGACAGCGTCTCGCCCTTGGCGTGCTCGCCCATCAGGTAGACGGCCGGGTACTTCATGGTGACCTTGGAGCCGATGTTGCCGTCGATCCACTCCATGGTCGCGCCCTCGTACGCCACGGCGCGCTTGGTGACCAGGTTGTAGACGTTGTTCGACCAGTTCTGGATGGTCGTGTAGCGGCAGCGGGCGCCCTTCTTCACGATGATCTCGACCACCGCGGAGTGCAGGGAGTCCGACTTGTAGATCGGCGCCGTGCAGCCCTCGACGTAGTGGACGTAGGCGTCCTCGTCGACGATGATCAGCGTCCGCTCGAACTGGCCCATGTTCTCCGTGTTGATACGGAAGTAGGCCTGGAGCGGGATCTCGACGTGCACGCCCTTCGGCACGTAGATGAAGGAGCCGCCGGACCACACGGCCGTGTTCAGCGAGGCGAACTTGTTGTCACCGACCGGGATGACCGTGCCGAAGTACTCCTTGAAGAGCTCCGGGTGCTCCTTGAGAGCGGTGTCGGTGTCCAGGAAGATGACGCCCTGCTCCTCCAGGTCCTCGCGGATCTGGTGGTAGACGACCTCGGACTCGTACTGCGCGGCGACACCGGCGACGAGGCGCTGCTTCTCCGCCTCCGGGATGCCGAGCTTGTCGTACGTGTTCTTGATGTCCTCGGGCAGGTCCTCCCAGGACTCCGCCTGCTTCTCCGTGGAGCGCACGAAGTACTTGATGTTGTCGAAGTCGATGCCCGAGAGGTCCGAACCCCAGTTGGGCATGGGCTTCTTCTCGAAGAGGCGCAGGCCCTTGAGGCGGAGCTTGGTCATCCACTCCGGCTCGCTCTTCTTCCCGGAGATGTCACGGACGACGTCCTCGTTGATGCCGCGCTTGGCAGAGGCGCCGGCCGTGTCGGAGTCGGCCCAGCCGTATTCGTACTTGCCCAGGCCCTCGAGTTCGGGGTGAGCAGTCTCCGTGGGGAGCGTCATGCGGGGTTCCTCCCGGCCGTGCTTGCAGATGCGTTGTGAGCTGTGTGGGAAATCTTGGGGATGAACGTCGTGCACACCCCGTCGCCGTGGGCGATCGTGGCCAGTCGCTGGACGTGCGTGCCGAGCAGCTGGGAGAAGAACTCCGTCTCCGCCTCGCACAGCTGCGGGAACCGCTCGGCGACGTGAGCGACCGGGCAGTGGTGCTGGCAGAGCTGCTCCCCGACCGGTGCGCTGCGCGCCGTAGCAGCGTACCCGTCGGCGCTCAGGGCCCTGGCCAGGGCTTCGGTGCGCTCCGCGGGCGGCGCGGCCTCGATGACCTCGCGGTAGACCTCGGCCTGCGCGGCGATCCGGGCGCGGGCGAAGGACAGGATGGCCTCGTCCCCGCCCTCGCGCTCGGCGATCCAGCGCAGGGCGTCCTCGGCGAGCTTGTCGTAGGACTGGTCGAAGGCGTCGCGGCCGCAGTCGGTCAGGGCGAACACCTTGGCGGGCCGGCCGCGCGTGCGCGCTCCGTAGACCCGCTGTTCGCGCGGTTGCACGACATCGTCGGCGACGAGCGCGTCGAGGTGACGGCGCACGGCGGCCGGGGTCAGTCCCAGCCGTCCCGCGAGGTCGGTCACCGTCGACGGGCCGTGGTCCAGGATGGATCGCGCGACCCGGTTGCGCGTCGAGCGCTCTCCGGTCGCGAGCTCCTCCTGCGGGGCCCCCGTGGGGGTCTCCCGAGCCTCGCCAACGTATTTCACAACACCATTGTTGCGTAATTCCTCAGAGCCTGACAACCCGCTCCCCTCACGAGGGACGGTGCGCTGCATCACTTAGGTATACCTAAGGTGACCTGCGCAAACGATCTTTGATCGATCAATTCGGTGGCGCCGGGCCCCCCTCTCGGGGAGACTCCGGAACCATGTCGACACCCCCTCCGACCGGCCCACTCGTCACCCGGGACACCCTGGCCGCGGACCTGCGCACCCTCGGCGTACGCGCGGGCGAGACGCTCCTCGTGCACTCCTCGCTCAGTTCCCTCGGATGGGTCAACGGCGGGCCCGTCGCCCTGGTCCAAGGACTGCTCGACGCGCTCGGTCCGGACGGAACGCTGGTGGTCCCGACGCAGTCGGGCGACCTCTCGGACCCGGCCCTGTGGAGCAATCCGCCGGTTCCCGAGGACTGGTGGCCGACCATCCGGGCGACCATGCCCGCCTACGACCCCCGGGTGACGCCCTCCCGGGGTGTCGGGGTGATACCCGAGACCGTCCGGACCTGGCCCGGCGCCCTGCGCAGCGCCCACCCGGAGACCTCGTTCGCGGCACTCGGCCCGGGCGCGGCGCGGATCATCGAGGGGCACGCCCCCGACTGCCGGCTCGGCGAGCGCAGCCCGCTGGCCCGCCTGGAGGCCGGCGGCGCCCGCGTCCTGCTCCTCGGCGCGGGCTACGACACGTGCACCAGCTTCCATCTGGCCGAGTACCGGGTGCCCTCCCCCGTCGTGGAGGTCGGACGCCCGACGCCCGAGGGCTGGCGGACCGTGCGCGAGGTGTCGATCACCTCCGAGCTGTTCGCGGAGCTGGGCGCCGACTTCGAGCGGGACCGTCCGGTCGTCCGGGGCACTGTGGGGGCGGCCGCCGCCCGGCTGTTCCCGGTGGCCGAGGCGGTGGCGTACGCGGAGCGCTGGCTGCCCCTGCACCGGCCGCGGGACCTGTACGTCGAGGTGGCCTCCGCCCCCGGCGGCTCCGGGTCCCGGCGGCGTCCCTAGACTTGCGCCTCATGCGAAGCGAGCCCGTGGTCCAGGTCCAGGCCCTGGTGAAGCGGTACGGCACGAAGACCGCGGTGGACGGCCTCGACCTGGTGGCCTCGGCGGGTGTCACCGCCGTACTCGGACCCAACGGCGCCGGGAAGACGACCACGGTCGAGACCTGCGAGGGGTATCGCAAGCCGGACTCCGGCACAGTGCGCGTCCTCGGTCTCGATCCGGTCAGGCAGTCGGGCGAGCTGCACACCCGCATCGGCGTGATGCTCCAGTCCGGCGGGGTCTACTCCGGCGCCCGCGCGGACGAGATGCTCCGCCACGTGGCGAAGCTGCACGCCCACCCGCTGGACGTGGACGCCCTCATCGAGCGGCTCGGCCTGGAGAGCTGCGGGCGGACGACGTACCGGAGGCTGTCGGGCGGCCAGCAGCAGCGCCTCGCGCTCGCCATGGCGGTCGTCGGGCGGCCCGAGCTGGTCTTCCTGGACGAGCCGACCGCGGGCCTCGATCCGCAGGCCCGCCGCGCCACCTGGGACCTCGTGCGCGACCTCCGGTCCGACGGCGTCTCCGTCATCCTCACCACGCACTACATGGACGAGGCCGAGCAGCTCGCCGACGACGTCGCGATCATCGACGCCGGCAAGGTCATCGCCCAGGGCTCGCCCGAGGCGCTGTGCCGCGGCGGCGCCGAGAACACCCTGCGCTTCGGCGGCCGGCCCGGCCTCGACGTGGGCTCCCTGCTCAAGGCGCTCCCGGCGGACTGCACGGCGGCCGAGCTGACCCCGGGCGCCTACCGGGTCGGCGGCAAGGTCGACCCGCAACTGCTGGCGACGGTGACGTCCTGGTGCGCCCAGCACGGCGTGATGCCGGAGAAGATCTCGGTGGAACGCCACACGCTCGAGGACGTCTTTCTTGAGCTGACCGGCAAGGAGCTGCGTTCATGACCACCGCGGGTACGTACACCCCGAGGCCCGGGGCCTCGCCGCTGCCGCGGATGATCGGCGCGCAGGCCGCGCTGGAGACGAGGATGCTGCTCCGCAACGGCGAGCAGCTGCTCCTCACGGTGATCATCCCGACCCTGCTGCTCGTGCTGTTCAGCACGGTCGACATCGTCGACACCGGCGCGGGCGAGGCGGTCGACTTCCTCACGCCGGGCGTCCTGGCGCTCGCCGTGATGTCGACGGCGTTCACCGGACAGGCGATCGCCACGGGCTTCGAGCGCCGCTACGGCGTCCTGAAGCGGTTGGCGGCCTCGCCGCTCCCCCGCTGGGGCCTGATGACCGCGAAGACGGCGGCGGTCCTGGTCACGGAGATCCTCCAGGTGATCCTGCTGACCGTGATCGCCTTCGCGCTGGGCTGGTCGCCGCACGGCAACCCGCTCGCCGTGCTCCTCCTGCTGGTCCTCGGCACGGCGGCCTTCTCGGGGCTCGGACTGCTGATGGCGGGCACGCTCAGGGCCGAGGCGACGCTGGCCGCCGCCAACCTGGTGTTCCTGCTGTTCCTGGTGGGCGGCGGGGTGATCGTGCCGATGGACAAGTTCCCGGCCGGCGTCCAGGACGTCCTGGGTCTGCTGCCCATCTCGGCGCTCTCCGACGGTCTGCGGGACGTGCTCCAGCACGGTGCCTCGATGCCCTGGGCCGACCTGGGGATCCTGGCCGTCTGGGCGGTCCTCGGGCTCGGCGCGGCCGGGAAGTTCTTCCGCTGGGAGTAATCGGGTGGACTCCGGTGAACCGGACCCTCGTGAAAGCGTGCACAAGCAGCCCCCTACGATGGTGCGCGTGCCGAACCTGACCCGAGCCGACGCCCTCAGCGCGGTGCGCAACCCGCTCGCCTTCATCGCCGAACGCTGGACCCCGACGACCCGCACGGTGCGGCGCGCGGCGCTCGCCGCGCTCGTCATGTCCGTCGTCATCGTGGTCACCGGCGGTGCCGTCCGGCTCACCAGTTCCGGCCTCGGCTGCCCGACCTGGCCCAAGTGCACCGACGACTCGCTCACCGCGACCAGCGAGATGGGCTTCCACGGCGCCATCGAGTTCGGCAACCGCATGCTGACGTACGTGCTGTGCGCGGCCGTCGGCTGGGCGATCGTCGCCGCCCGCTCGCAGAAGCCGTGGCGACGCGGCCTGACCCGGCTCGGCTGGGCGCAGTTCTGGATCGTCATGAGCAACGCGGTGCTCGGCGGCATCGTCGTCCTGGTCGGTCTGAACCCCTACACGGTCGCCGCCCACTTCCTGCTGTCCACCGCTCTGATCACGGTCGCCGCCCTCATGTGGCAGCGCACCCGCGAGGGCGACGGCGCGCCGCGTCCGCTGGTCGGCGGGGCGGTGCAGCAGCTCGTCTGGTGCCTGGTGGTCGCGGCCGTCCTGCTGATCGCGGTCGGCACGGTCGTCACCGGCGCGGGTCCGCACGCGGGCGACTCCAGCGAGGTCGACCGGATGCACGTGAGCTGGGAGAACGTCGCCAAGCTGCACGCCGTGCTGGCGTGGATCGTGGTGACGCTGACGTTCGCGCTCTGGTTCGTCCTCAAGGCGGTCGACGCGCCCCGCGGCCCGCTGCACCGCACCCGGGACCTGTTCCTGATCCTGTTGTCCCAGGGCGTCGTCGGCTACGTGCAGTACTTCACCGACCTGCCCGAGGCGCTGGTCGCCGTCCACATGCTCGGCTCCTGCCTCGTGTGGATCGGGGTTGTGCGCGTCCTGCTGGCCCTGCGCGAACGCCCGGAGATAGTGGCGGACGTCCCGGGCCCGGCGACGGAATCGGCCCTCACGCGCGCGTAGCGGTGTCGTGGGCCGCCACGAGGGAGTCGATGGCGGGCCCCAGGTAGCTTCTCGTGCGTCCGGCCCGGCGGTCCCGCCAGGCCGGGTCGGCCGGTCCGGGCTCCCCGTAGCGGCGTCCTGTGATGTCGTCGACGACGTCCTGGGGAGCACCGAGCCCGGGAAGCAGGCCGAGTGCTTCCTGCTTGGTGATCAGTCGCCCGTCGCGCAGTGTCGCCGTCGCCCGCGCGTACGTGATCGTGCCCAGGTCGACCCACACGTCCTGCCGCCACAGCCGCGCCTTGTCCACGGCGGGACGCCAGAACTCCTTCTGGTCCCGGACCACGAAGGCCCTCAGCTCGCTCGGGGAGACGGGCGGCAGCAGTCCCGCCGGGGGCGAGCCGTGCAGGACGCGCCCGAAGGTGTGCAGCTCGCAGCGGGTGACCGGGGTGACCGGCCGCCTCGTCGGACCGTCGTGCGCCCAGGTCAGGTGCGACCGCTCGGCGTCGGCCGCCGTCGCGGGTGTCAGGTAGCTGCAGTGCAGTCCGCGGGCCAGTGGTTCCGCCGCCCGCAGCCGCCGGTGCAGCCCGATCACCGCGCGGGCGGTGGGCAGCCGGAAGGGATCACCCTCCAGTACGGCGATGAGGTCGAGGTCGCTGCGCCCCTCGCGGTAGTCCCCGCCGGCCAGTGAGCCGTGCGCCCAGACGGCGACCGGGTCCAGGACGCGCAACTCGCGGAGGAACCGGTCGAGCAGTCGGGCCGTGGCGTCGTCGGTCATCCGCACAGTCTGGGCCCGGGCGGCGCCCCGGTGAAGGGCGCCTTCCAGCGGGGCGCGGCGGAGCAGGGCCCCGGCCTCACTCCACGGCGTACACCCGCCGGGCGTTCCCCGCGGCGATCAGGCCGGCGACGCGCTGGGCGTCGGCCAGCGACCATGCACCCTCCGCGACCCAGGTGCCGAGGACACGGGCGAGCGCCTCACGGAAGAGGCGGGCCCCGATGACGTGGAGTTCGGGCAGGCCGTGGGCGCCGCTGGAGAAGAGCAGTTTGCCGAAGGGGGCGAGCTCCAGGATCTCGGCGAGGACCGCCGCCGCCCTCGCGCCGGTGCGGACCAGCGCGGCGCCCAGATCGGCGTACACGTGCGGGAAGACCCCGGCGAGGTGCGCCGCGTGCCGGTGGTACGGGTAGCCGTGCAGCAGGACCAGGTCGGTGCCGAGTCCCGCGGTGGCGCGGGCGAAGTCGGCGAGCAGGACCGGGTCGGTGCGGTCGATGCGCACGCCGGGCTCGCCCAGTCCGGCGTGCAGTTGCAGCGGCAGGCCCGAGGCGACCGCGATCCACAGCAGATGGCGCAGCAGGACGGGATCGGAGAGCGGGCCGCCCACCCGGCGGCCCGCCAGCCAGCGGCCCGCCGCCCCGCGGACCTCGCCGGGTCCCGGTGGTTCGGGCGCCAGCGCCAGGCCGTGCCGCACCCCGGCGACCGAGGTGAAGGCCACGGCGTTGGCCGCGGCTCCGTGGACGGACTCGGCGAGGTTGGCGAGAAAGGACTCGACGGTTCCGGAGGTGTCGGCGACCTGTTCGGCGAGCAGTTCCAGGCGGACGATCTCGTGCGCCCCGGCCGCGCCGGTGGAGGCCATCTCGCCCGGGCCGGTCAGGTCTCCGGGCAGCCCGGTGTCGACGAGGTACGTGGTGATGCCGCTGCCGCGCAGCAGCCTGCGGCCCGATTCGAGAACGCCGAGTTCGCGACGCCGGGCCAGATAGCGGGCCGGCGTGCAGTGCGGCTCCAGCCCGAGCAGGGGCGGGCACCAGCGGCGCACGGCGAAGCCGGTCTGCGTGTCGAAGAAGGTGGTGCCGGGGGCCGGGGGCCCCTCGGTTCTGGCGAGGTGGGCCTCGAACGTGCCGAGGCCCAGCTCCGTCCGCAGTACGCCGTGGCAGTACTGGTCCACCAGGGACGGCGTTTCGATCATCCGGACTCCCCGCGACTGGACCGTTCCTTTTCAGGTCCTAACGGGTGAAGCGGGTGTCAGGTGTTGGTCGCGCACACCCCGTGCGAACGGCCGACGGTTGTCGGCCGTCCGTGCGACGGGTGACGGGTCATCCGTCGGAGGGTCCGCCGAGCTGGATGCCGGCCATGCGCTTCCACTCGTACGGGCCCGTCTTCACCTTGGCCGCGAACTCCCCGTCGAACGCCTCGTGCACGGTGACGCCGGCCTTCTTCACGGCGTCCTCCGCGACGGCGACGCTCGGCGCCACGAGGTCGCCCCAGCCGCCGTCCTCGCCGACGAGCACGATGCGGGCGCCGCGCTCGCCGATGTACGCGATCTGCGCCTCGGCCCCGCCGTGCGCCTTGGCGAAGGCGCCGATCTCGCGTCCGAGCCGGGCGGCCACGCGCTCGGCCTTGGGGTCCTGGGCGGTGCCGGGGGTCTCGTCGATCTGCTCGGTGTCTGCCATGGGCAGGATGCTACCGACGGGTAGATCAAACGGCGACGGGCGGGGTGCGTGGCCTTGACCACGCACCCCGCCCGTCGGACGGAGAAGGTGCCTACCGCAGGAAGGGGTCCACGGCGACGGCGACGAAGAGGATCGACACGTAGGTGATCGACCAGTGGAAGAGCCGCATCTCCTTGAGCTTGCCGCCCGTGACCTCGGACTTGGCCCGGTTCTGCAGGCCGTGCGCCTCCCACAGCCAGAACCCGCCCGCGCCGAGCGCGACAACGGTGTAGAACCAGCCGGTGTAGCCGAGCGGGGTGAGCAGCAGGGAGACCGCGACCATCACCCAGCTGTAGATGACGATCTGGCGGGCGACGACCTTGTTGCTGGCGACCACCGGCAGCATCGGAACGCCCACGCGCGCGTAGTCGTCCTTCACCTTCATCGACAGCGGCCAGTAGTGCGGCGGCGTCCAGAAGAACATGACGAGGAAGAGGATGACCGGCGCCCAGGACAGGGAGTCGGTGACCGACGACCAGCCGATGAGCACGGGAAGGCAGCCAGCGATGCCGCCCCAGACGATGTTCTGCGACGTACGGCGCTTGAGGATCATCGTGTAGACGACGACGTAGAAGAGGAGCGCTCCGAGCGACAGCCAGGCGGACAGCCAGTTGACGGTGAGTCCGAACAGCAGTGTCGAGACGACGGCCAGCGAAAGGCCGAAGGCGAGGCACTCGCGGGGGCTGACCATCCCGGTGACCAGTGGCCGCTGCGAGGTCCGCTCCATGAGGGCGTCGATGTCGCGGTCGATGTACATGTTGAGCGCGTTGGCGCCGCCCGCGGAGAGGTAGCCGCCGAGGCAGGTGAGGAGCACCAGCTTCAGGTCGGGTACGCCCTGCTGGGCCAAGAACATCACTGGAACGGTGGTGATCAGCAGCAGTTCGATGATCCGCGGCTTCGTCAGCGCCACGAACGCTTTGACACGGGCCCCGAATGGCCGCTGACCCCGGCTGCTGCTCGTCCCGAGCACACCGGCTGGACGGGATTCGACGGCCGTCACGCACACCCCTGACAGAGACATCCCAGCAAGCCCCGGGGTGTGAACTCCCCGTAAAGGCTCGCGCGTACCACGCCACTGTAGACGTTGCCCAGACCCCGGCATTCGCGGGGGTGCGCTCGTGTTGGGAGGTGCCGCTGGAAGAGCCGGTCGCCACTCGATTGAGCACTCGGACGAGCGGCTCCGTATTCACGTGTCGAACAGGGAACGGACCGGTCGGGAGGCGGATCCCGAAGAGTCCCGGCAGTCTGGAATGACTCGAAAAAACGCACGTACTTACGGGGGTAGGCTCGACAACGGCCGGGGCGCCCAGTGCACCGGCAATTCGACATGTGTGACATGTGGAGAGGAGCCCTGACCCAGGGTGAGCACCAAGCCGACCACCACAGACCTCGAGTGGACCGCATTGGACCAGCGGGCTGTCGACACCGCCCGCGTCCTGGCCGCCGATGCCGTACAGAAGGTCGGAAACGGCCATCCCGGTACGGCCATGAGCCTCGCGCCCGTCGCGTACACCCTCTTCCAGAAGGTGATGCGGCATGACCCGGCGGACCCCGACTGGGTGGGGCGTGACCGCTTCGTGCTGTCCGCGGGCCACTCGTCCCTGACCCTCTACACCCAGCTCTACCTCGCCGGGTTCGGCCTGGAGCTGGCGGACCTCGAGGCCTTCCGGACGTGGGGCAGCAGGACGCCGGGCCACCCGGAGTACGGGCACACCCCCGGGGTGGAGACCACGACCGGTCCCCTCGGACAGGGTGTCGCCAACGCCGTGGGCATGGCGATGGCCTCCCGTTACGAGCGCGGCCTGTTCGACCCGGAGACCGCGCAGGGCGAGTCCCCGTTCGACCACTTCGTCTACGCCATCGCCGGTGACGGCTGCCTCCAGGAGGGCATCTCCGCGGAGGCGTCCTCGATGGCCGGGCACCAGCGGCTGGGCAACCTGATCCTGCTGTGGGACGACAACCACATCTCGATCGAGGGCGACACGGAGACCGCTGTCTCCGAGGACACCGTCAAGCGCTACGAGGCGTACGGCTGGCACGTCCAGCGGGTCGCCCCGAAGCCGGACGGCGACCTCGACCCGAACGCCCTCTACGACGCCATCGAGGCCGCGAAGAAGGTGACGGACCGGCCGTCGTTCATCGCGATGCGCTCGATCATCGCCTGGCCCGCGCCGAACGCGCAGAACACCGAGGCCGCGCACGGCTCGGCGCTCGGCGACGACGAGGTCGCGGCCACCAAGCGCGTCCTCGGCTTCGACCCGGACAAGTCCTTCGAGGTCGCCGACGAGGTCCTCGCGCACACGCGCCAGGCGCTCGACCGCGGCCGTGAGGCCCGTGCCGAGTGGGAGAAGGGCTTCGCCGCCTGGCGCACCGCCAGCCCGGAGCGCGCGGCCGAGTACGACCGCATCGCCGCGACCGAGCTGCCCGCCGGCTGGGAGGAGCACCTCCCCTCGTTCGAGACGGGCAAGAGCGTCGCCACCCGCGCCGCGTCCGGCAAGGTGCTGCAGGCGCTCGGCCCGGTCATCCCCGAACTGTGGGGCGGCTCCGCCGACCTGGCCGGCTCGAACAACACCACGATCGACAAGACCAGCTCGTTCCTCCCGGCGGACAACCCGCTCCCGGAGGCCGACCCGTACGGCCGCACGATCCACTTCGGCATCCGCGAGCACTCCATGGCCGCGGAGATGAACGGCATCACGCTGCACGGCAACACGCGTGTCTACGGCGGCACCTTCCTGGTGTTCTCCGACTACATGCGCAACGCGGTCCGCCTGTCGGCCCTGATGCACCTGCCGGTGACGTACGTGTGGACGCACGACTCGATCGGCCTCGGCGAGGACGGCCCGACGCACCAGCCGGTCGAGCACCTCGCCTCGCTGCGCGCCATCCCGGGCCTGAACGTCGTCCGTCCCGCGGACGCGAACGAGACCACGATCGCCTGGCGCGAGATCCTCAAGCGCTACACGAAGGTGTACGGCAAGGGTGCCCCGCACGGCCTCGCGCTGACCCGTCAGGGTGTGCCGACCTACGACGCGAACGAGGACGCCGCCAAGGGCGGGTACGTGCTGTTCGAGGCCGAGGGCGGCACGCCGGAGGTCATCCTCATCGGCACCGGCTCCGAGGTGCATGTGGCCGTCGAGGCGCGTGAGCGTCTCCAGGCAGCGGGCGTTCCCACGCGGGTCGTGTCCATGCCCTGCGTGGAGTGGTTCGACGAGCAGGACCAGGGGTACCGGGACAGCGTCCTGCCGCCGTCGGTGAAGGCGCGTGTCTCGGTGGAGGCCGGTATCGGTCTCACCTGGCACCGCTTCGTCGGGGACGCCGGACGGATTGTTTCGCTGGAGCACTTCGGCGCTTCGGCGGACGCCAAGACGCTGTTCGCCGAGTTCGGCTTCACTGCCGAGCACGTCGCCGACGCCGCCCGTGAATCGATCGCAGCAGCAGCCCAGCGCTGACGCCGACATACGACACGTAGGAGATGCAATTTCCATGACAGACGCACTCAAGCGCCTCTCCGAGGAGGGCGTCGCGATCTGGCTGGACGACCTGTCCCGCAAGCGGATCACGTCCGGCAACCTCGCGGAACTGATCGACCAGCAGCACGTCGTGGGCGTCACCACCAACCCGTCGATCTTCCAGAAGGCGATCTCCCAGGGCGACGGCTACGACCAGCAGCTGTCCGACCTCGCGGCCCGCAGGGTGACCGTCGAGGAGGCCATCCGCATGATCACGACGGCGGACGTCCGGGACGCCGCCGACATCCTGCGGCCCGTCTTCGACGCGACGGGCGGCCAGGACGGCCGGGTCTCGATCGAGGTCGACCCGCGCCTGGCGCACGACACCCACGCGACCGTCGCCGAGGCCAAGCAGCTCGCCTGGCTGGTGGACCGTCCCAACACCCTGATCAAGATCCCGGCCACCAGGGCGGGTCTGCCGGCGATCACCGAGGTCATCGGCCTCGGCATCAGCGTCAACGTCACGCTGATCTTCTCGCTGGAGCGCTACCGCGAGGTCATGGACGCCTACCTGGCCGGTCTGGAGAAGGCCAAGGAGCGCGGCCTGGACCTGTCGAAGATCCACTCCGTGGCGTCCTTCTTCGTGTCCCGTGTGGACACCGAGATCGACAAGCGGCTCGACGCCCTCGGCACCCCCGAGGCGAAGGCCGCCCGCGGCAAGGCGGCCCTGGCGAACGCCCGGCTCGCCTACGAGGCGTACGAGTCGGTCTTCTCCTCGGACCGCTGGGCCGCCCTGGACAAGTCGCAGGCCAACAAGCAGCGTCCGCTGTGGGCCTCGACGGGCGTCAAGGACCCGGCGTACAAGGACACCCTGTACGTCGACGAGCTGGTCGCGCCCAACACCGTGAACACCATGCCGGAGGCCACGCTGGAGGCCACCGACGACCACGGCCGGATCACCGGCAACACCGTCGCCGGTACGTACGACCAGTCCCGTGCCGAGATCGACGCCGTCGAGAAGCTCGGGATCGCCTACGACGACGTGGTCCAGCTCCTCGAGGACGAGGGCGTCGAGAAGTTCGAGGCGGCCTGGAACGACCTGCTCAAGTCGACCGAGGCGGAACTCAAGCGCCTCGCCCCTTCGGAGGGCTGAAACCTTGTCGAGCAGCAACCCGCTGCGTGACCCCGCAGACCGACGGCTCCCGCGTATCGCGGGGCCGTCGGGCCTGGTCATCTTCGGCGTCACGGGCGATTTGTCACGTAAAAAGCTGATGCCCGCGGTCTACGACCTCGCCAACCGGGGTCTGCTGCCGCCGGGCTTCTCCCTCGTCGGCTTCGCCCGGCGCGAGTGGGCCGACGAGGACTTCGCGCAAGAGGTCCACGACGCGGTCAAGGAGCATGCGCGCACGCCGTTCCGCGAGGAGGTCTGGCAGCAGCTCGTGCAGGGCATGCGCTTCGTCCAGGGCACCTTCGACGACGACGAGGCCTTCGAGCGGCTGCGCTCCACCATCGACGAGCTGGACAAGGCACAGGGCACCGGCGGCAATTTCGCCTTCTACCTGTCGGTGCCGCCGTCCGCGTTCCCGGTGGTCATCAAGCAGCTGAAGAAGCACAAGCTGGCCGACCAGGCGAACGGCTCCTGGCGCCGCGCGGTCATCGAGAAGCCCTTCGGTCACGACCTCGCGTCGGCCGAGGAGCTCAACGCGATCGTGCACGAGGTCTTCGCCCCGGACCAGGTCTTCCGTATCGACCACTACCTCGGCAAGGAGACCGTCCAGAACATCCTGGCGCTCCGCTTCGCCAACACGATGTTCGAGCCGATCTGGAACCGGTCCTTCGTCGACCACGTGCAGATCACCATGGCCGAGGACATCGGCATCGGCGGCCGCGCCGGCTACTACGACGGCATCGGCGCCGCCCGTGACGTCATCCAGAACCACCTCCTCCAGCTGATGGCGCTGACCGCCATGGAGGAGCCCTCCTCCTTCGACGCCGACGCGCTCGCCGCGGAGAAGACCAAGGTGCTCGGCGCCGCCAAGCTGCCCAAGGACCTCGGCAAGGACACGGTCCGCGGTCAGTACGCGGCGGGCTGGCAGGGCGGCGAGAAGGTCGTCGGCTACCTCCAGGAAGACGGCATCGACCCCAAGTCGAAGACCGACACGTTCGCCGCGATCAAGGTCGAGGTGGACAACCGCCGCTGGGCCGGCGTCCCCTTCTACCTGCGCACCGGCAAGCGGCTCGGCCGGCGCGTCACCGAGATCGCGGTCGTCTTCCAGCGCGCCCCGCACTCCCCCTTCGACCACACGGCGACCGAGGAGCTGGGCCAGAACGCGATCGTCTTCCGCGTCCAGCCCGACGAGGGCGTCACGGTCCGCTTCGGCTCCAAGGTCCCCGGCACGTCGATGGAGATCCGGGACGTCTCGATGGACTTCGCCTACGGCGAGTCGTTCACCGAGTCCAGCCCCGAGGCGTACGAGCGGCTGATCCTCGACGTCCTGCTCGGTGACTCGAACCTCTTCCCGCGCACCGAGGAGGTCGAGCTGTCCTGGAAGATCCTCGACCCGATCGAGCAGTACTGGGACAAGCACGGCAAGCCCGCGCAGTACGCGTCGGGCACCTGGGGTCCCGTCGAGGCCGACGAAATGCTCGAGCGAGACGGACGGAGCTGGCGTCGCCCATGAAGATCGATCTCACGGACACCACGGCCAGCAAGATCAACAAAGCGCTCGTGCAGGGCCGCCGCGAAATCGGCGCCCCCGCCGTCGGCATGGTGCTCACCCTCGTCATCGTCACCGACGAGGAGAACGCCTACGACGCCCTGAGGGCCGCCAACGACGCCTCGCGCGAGCACCCTTCGCGCATCCTCGTGGTCATCAAGCGCGTCTCCCGTTCGCCCCGGGACCGCACGAAGTCGCGCCTCGACGCCGAGGTACGGCTCGGAGCGGAGGCCGGTACCGGCGAGACGGTGGTGCTGCGCCTGTACGGCGAGGTCCTCAACCACGCCCAGTCGGTCGTGCTGCCGCTGCTGCTGCCGGACGCGCCCGTCGTCGCCTGGTGGCCGGTGAACGCGCCGCTCGATCCGGCGAAGGACCCGCTCGGCGCGCTCGCGCAGCGCCGCGTGACCGACACCTACGCCGCGGAGTCGCCGGTCCGGGAGCTCAACGCCCGCGCCGACGCCTACGCCCCCGGCGACACCGACCTGTCCTGGACCCGCATCACGCCCTGGCGTTCGATGCTGGCCGCGGCCCTGGACCAGGTCGTGTGCGACGTGTCCGCGGTCGAGGTGGAGGGCGAGGAGTTCAACCCGAGCTGCGAGCTGCTGGCGATGTGGCTCGCGGACCGGCTCGACGTCCCCGTCAAGCGCTCGCTGTCGGCCGGCCCGGGTCTCACCGCGGTGCGGATGGACACGAGCTGCGGCCCGATCGTCCTGGACCGGGCCGACGGCTCTCTCGCCACCCTCTCCATCGAGGGCCAGCCCGACCGTGCGGTGGCGCTCAAGCGCCGCGAGACGGCCGAGCTGATGGCGGAGGAACTGCGCCGCCTCGATCCGGACGACACCTACGCCTCGGCGCTGCGCTACGGCGTGGACCGGCTGAACGCGGAGGCCGCGGCCGCCGAGGAGGCCTCCTCGGGCGGTACGGCCACGGCCACGAAGACGGCTCCGGCCGCCAAGAAGTCCACGGCGGCCCCGGCGGCGAAGAAGACCGCCTCGTCGTCCACGGCCAAGAAGGCGACGTCGGGCTCCGCGGCGAAGAAGTCCACCGCCAAGAAGGCCCCGGCGAAGAAGGCGGCCGCCGAGTGAACACCCCGCAGCTCGTCGTCCACCGAGACAAGGAACTGATGGCCCAGGCCGCGGCGGCCCGGCTGATCACGAAGATCGTGGACGCGCAGGCCTCGCGCGGATACGCCTCGATCGTGCTCACCGGCGGACGCAACGGCAACGGCCTCCTCGCCGCGCTCGCCTCCCAGCCCGCCCGGGACGCCGTGGACTGGGGACGCCTCGACCTGTGGTGGGGCGACGAGCGCTACCTCCCCGAGGGCGACCCCGACCGCAATGACACGCAGGCCCGCGCGGCCCTCCTCGACGCGGTCCCGCTGGATGCGGCACGGGTCCACCCGATGCCCACGTCCGACGGTCCCCACGGGGACGACGTCGAGGCGGCGGCGGAGGCGTACGCGGCCGAGCTGGCCAAGGCCGCGGGGCCCGAGAACCACGGCACGGTGCCGGAGTTCGACGTCCTGATGCTGGGTGTCGGCCCGGACACCCACGTCGCCTCGCTCTTCCCGGAGCTGCCCGCGGTGCGGGAGACGGAGCGGATGGTGGTCGGTGTGCACGGCGCGCCCAAGCCGCCCCCGACCCGCATCTCGCTGACCCTGCCCGCGATCCGCTCCGCCCGCGAGGTGTGGCTGCTCGCGGCGGGCGAGGACAAGGCGGAGGCGGCCGCCATCGCCCTGTCCGGCGCGGGTGAGATCCAGGCTCCGGCGGCGGGCGCCCAGGGCCGCTCCCGCACCCTGTGGCTGCTGGACGCGGCGGCGGCCTCCCAGCTGCCGCGCTCCCTGTACCCGCCGGCCTCCCCCTGACCGGTACGAACGCCGAACGCCGGAGAGGCCGAACGTCCAGGCTTCTCCGGCGTTCGGCGTTCCGGTGTCCGGCGTCACCTCCCGCCGGGCCGTTGGCCGTACGGATGCGGGTCGGTGCCGGAGTACGGGCAGCGGGCGGACTCCCACCGCCCGCTTCCCGCGTCCTCCTCATGCAGCCCGTGGGCTCAACGCCCCCGCAGCTCCCGGTACGTGGCGACCAGCGCCTGGGTCGACTCGTCCAGCCCCGGGACCTCGGTGCCGTCGGTGAGGGCGGGTTCGATGCGTTTGGCGAGGACCTTGCCGAGTTCGACGCCCCACTGGTCGAAGGAGTCGATGTTCCAGACCGCGCCCTGGACGAACACCTTGTGCTCGTACAGGGCGATCAACTGGCCCAGCACGGACGGCGTCAGCTCGGCCGCCAGGATCGTGGTGGTGGGATGGTCACCGCGGAACGTCTTGTGTGCGACCAGTTCCTCCGGGACCCCTTCGGCACGGACCTCGTCGGGCGTCTTGCCGAACGCGAGGGCCTGCGTCTGGGCGAAGAAGTTCGCCATCAGCAGGTCGTGCTGCGCCTTGAGCGTCTCACTCAGCTCACCCACCGGGTTCGCGAACCCGATGAAGTCCGCCGGGATCAGCTTCGTGCCCTGATGGATCAACTGGTAGTAGGCGTGCTGCCCGTTGGTGCCCGGCGTCCCCCACACCACCGGACCCGTCTGCCACTCCACCGGCCGGCCCTCACGGTCGACCGACTTGCCGTTGGACTCCATGTCCAGCTGCTGCAGATACGCCGTGAACCTGGACAGGTAGTGCGAGTACGGCAGCACCGCGTGCGACTGCGCGTCGTGGAAGTTCCCGTACCAGATCCCCAACAGGCCCATCAGCAACGGCGCGTTCGCCTCCGCCGGAGCCGTACGGAAATGCTCGTCGACCAGACGGAACCCGTCCAGCACCTCCCGGAACCGGTCCGGACCGATCGCGATCATCAGCGACAGGCCGATCGCCGAGTCGAAGGAGTACCGGCCCCCGACCCAGTCCCAGAACTCGAACATGTTCGCCGTGTCGATCCCGAAGTCCGCGACCTTGCCGCTGTTCGTCGACAACGCCACGAAATGCCGGGCGACCGCCTCCGAACCCGCCTTCAGACCCTCCAGCAGCCACGCACGCGCGGACGTCGCGTTCGTAATCGTCTCGATCGTCGTGAACGTCTTCGACGCGATCACGAACAGCGTCTCCGCCGGGTCCAGGCCCTGCAACGCCTCGTGCAGGTCCGCGCCGTCCACGTTCGACACGAACCGCACCGTCAGCCCGCGGTCGGTGAACGGGCGCAGCACCTCGTAGGCCATCGCCGGGCCCAGATCCGAGCCGCCGATCCCGATGTTCACCACATTGCGGATCGGTCGCCCGGTGTGACCGGTCCACTCACCCGAGCGCACCCGCGACGCGAACGCGGCCATCTTGTCCAGCACCGCGTGCACCCCGGGCACCACGTTTTCGCCGTCGACCTCCACGACCGCGTCGGCCCGCGCCCGCAACGCGGTGTGCAGCACCGCCCGGTCCTCCGTCGTGTTGATCTTCTCGCCCCGGAACATCGCGTCCCGCAACCCGAACACGTCGGTGGCGGTCGCCAGTTCCTGGAGCAGGGCGAGCGTCTCGTCCGTGATCAGGTGCTTGGAGTAGTCGATGTGCAGATCGCCGACCCGGAGCGTGTAGCCGGAGCCGCGCCCGGGGTCGGCGGCGAACAGGTCCCGCAGGTGGGTGTCCGCGAGGTCCTCGCGGTGCTTGGCGAGAGCGGTCCACTCGGGTGTCTGGTTGAGCCGGGTACGGCTGTCTGCGTTCATCTGGGACTTCCGCCTTCTTTCCTGCGTATGCGCTTGCCTGCCTTGCCCCGCTGCCGGTTCCAACCTAATTGATCAGGACTGGACACGAGCTGACGTCACGCCGTCCTCCGGCTCAACAACAGATACGTCCCGCTGGACCGCGGGTATCAGCGAGACGACGGCGAAGGCGAAGAGGGCGGCGGCGAACAGGGCCAGCCCGTTCAGTCCGCAGACCGTCGCGGCGGCGCCTCCGAGCAGGGCACCGAGCGGAGCACCGGAGGTCGAGGCGGTGCGGAACGCCGAGCTGACGCGCCCCGCCATGGTGGCCGGGCTCCGCTGCTGCATCAGCGTGACCTGGTTGACGTTCCACACCATGTTCATCAGGCCCAGCAGCAGCATGGCCACGACGAGGGCGTCCAGCCGGCGGACCGTGCCCATGACCACGAGCGAGAGCGTCTGCACCGATCCGCCCAGCAGGAGGGTGCGGGCCCGTCCGAAGCGGCGGGCGAGACGCTGGGCGACGAAGCCGCCGCAGAGGCTGCCCGCCGAGAACGCCGTCATCGCCGTGGCGTATCCCGCGTTCCCCGCGTGCAGCCAGCGCGTCACGTGCAGGACCAGGGTGCCGATGAGCGCGCCCATGCCGATGTTGCACAGCAGCGTGGCCGTGCAGATCGCCCGGAGGACCCGGTCGTCCCACAGGGTGCGCAGCCCCTCGCCCACCTCCTTGCGCAGCGTGCTGCCGCTCGGCCGTGGCGCCCGCTCGGGCCCCTGGACGCGCAGGGAGGCGACCAGCGCGGCCGCGAGCAGGTAGGAGGTGGCGTCGGCCGCGAACGGCAGGGCGGCTCCCGCGGTCAGCAGCAGTGGCACCAGGGGGCTCGCGAGGAGACCGCCGGCGAGCTGCTGCCCGGTCATCAGCCGCGCGTTCGCGCTGCCGAGCGCCGCACGGTCCACCAGGGAGGGCAGCAGAGCGGTGGACGCGTTGTCGAAGAGGGTCTGAAGGGTCGTCAGGGTGAAGGCGAGGGCGACGAGCAGCCCGATCGACGCGTGTCCGAGTCCGACGGCCAGGGCGAAACAGGCGACCAGTCCGCCGCGGACGGTGTCGACGGCCCACATGGCGCGACGCTGGTCCACCCGGTCGGCGAGCGCTCCACCGAGCAGTCCGAACAGCAGCCACGGCAGATAGCCGCAGGCCGTGACGGAGGCGATGACGAGCGGATCGTCGCTGAGCCCGACTGCGATGAGCGGCAGCGCGGCCGTACGCAGGGCGTCCCCGAAACGCGACACCACGGCCGCGCTCCACAGCCGCCCGAATCCCCCGCGCCACGCGGGGGCCCCGGCTCCCGTCATCTCCCCCGTCGCCACAACGCCCCCTCAGGTCCGGCCACTTCACGAACCGTAGAGGGCGGCACTGACAACCGGGTCCCACCAGGGGATTCGGGCACGGCGAGAGCCGGCGACGGGGCGGGGCCCCGGTCGGCGGGGCCGTCGGAAGACGGCTCCGGCCAGGCACCTGGGTGCCCGGCCGGTGGTGAACTTCTAGATCTCGCCCCGCAGTTTGGCGAGCGCCTCGGCGAGGATCGCCTCGCCGTCCGCGTCGCTGCGCCGCTCCCGTACGTACGCGAGGTGCGTCTTGTACGGCTCGGTGCGCGGCGGGTCCGGCGGATTGTCCCGGTCCTGTCCGGCGGGGAAGCCGCAGCGCGGGCAGTCCCAGGTGTCGGGGACCTGCGCGTCGCTGGCGAAGCTGGGCTGCGTCTCGTGCCCGTTGGAGCACCAGAAGGAGATGCGCAGCCGCGGCGCGGACTCGCCGCGCTCGGCCTCGCCCATCGGCCCCGCCCCGACCCGGCTTCCTCGGATCGCGTTGCCACTTGCCACGGTCGTAACTCCCTGCGTGATGGTGCCGCGAAACGAGTCGGCGTGACGCTTCGCTGCGAGCGCCTCAGTCTACGTAAGGCCCAACGCGCGTCCAGTGATTGGCGTTACATCCCCACCCCTAGACGCAAGCCCCATGATAGGCGGCGCTCGGGGGCGCGTACCGGACATGGGGCCTTACGTGCGGAATGTGCTTGCGTTATGTGCAGTTGTGCTGCGTACCGTTGTCGGCGGGCGATCAGTTGTTGATCTTCATGAGGACGCCGAGCACGACGATGCACGCGAACCAGAGCACGCCGAGCACCACGGTGATGCGGTCGAGGTTGCGCTCGGCGACCGAGGAACCACCGACGGACGACTGCATGCCGCCACCGAACATGTCGGAGAGGCCGCCGCCCTTTCCCTTGTGCATCAGCACGAGCAGCATCAGCAGCAGGCTGAAGACGATCAGGGCGATCGAGAACCCCAAAACCACGGCTGGACCAACTTCCTCGGAACTGGATGGACGACGGGGGCCCGGTGCCGGGGCACCAGACCCCCGCAAGGGTACGACGAATCGCCGCTACCGCATACTTACTGGTCGCGGAACCGGGCGATCTTGACGAACTCGTCGGCGTCGAGCGACGCGCCACCGACCAGAGCGCCGTCGATGTCGGGCTTCGCCATGATCTCGGCGACGTTCCCGGACTTCACCGAGCCGCCGTACTGGATGCGGACCTTGTCGGCCAGCTCCTGGGAGTACAGCTCGGCCAGCTTGGCGCGGATCGCGGCGCAGACCTCCTGGGCGTCGTCGGCGCCGCAGACCTTGCCCGTGCCGATGGCCCAGACGGGCTCGTAGGCGATCACGACGGACTCGGCCTGCTCGGCCGGGAGGTCCTTGAGACCGCCCTCGACCTGCGACAGCGTGTGGGCGACGTGGTTGCCCGCCTCGCGGACGTCCAGCTCCTCGCCGACGCACAGGATCGGGGTCAGGCCGTGCTTGTACGCGGCCTTGACCTTGGCGTTGACGATCTCGTCGGTCTCGGCGTGGTACTGGCGGCGCTCCGAGTGGCCGATGGCCACGTAGGTGCACTTGAGCTTGGCCAGCATCGAGCCGGAGATCTCACCGGTGTAGGCACCGGAGTCGTGCGCCGAGATGTCCTGGGCGCCGTACTTGATCTTGAGCTTATCGCCGTCGACCAGGGTCTGCACGGAGCGCAGGTCGGTGAAGGGCGGCAGGACGGCGACCTCGCAGGCCTCGTAGTCCTTGTCCGCCAGGGCGAAGGCGAGCTTCTGGACGTGCGCGATGGCCTCGAGGTGGTTGAGGTTCATCTTCCAGTTGCCCGCCATCAGCGGCGTGCGCGTGCTCATGTAGGTCAGTCCTCCAGTGCGGCGAGGCCGGGGAGCGTCTTGCCCTCGAGGTATTCGAGGGAGGCGCCGCCACCGGTCGAGATGTGGCCGAATGCGTTTTCGTCGAAACCGAGGGTGCGCACCGCGGCGGCGGAGTCTCCGCCGCCGACGACGGTGAAGCCCTTGGAGTCGACGAGGGCCTGGGCGACCGCCTTGGTGCCCTCGGCGTAGTCGGGGTGCTCGAAGACGCCCATGGGACCGTTCCAGAACACGGTCTCGGCGTCGGCGAGCTTGGCTGCGTAGAGGGCGCCGGTCTTCGGGCCGATGTCCAGGCCGAGCTGTCCGGCGGGCATCTTGTCCGCGTCGACGACGGTGTGCTCGGTGGACGCCTTGGCCTTGAGGTCCGGGAATCCGGGGGCGACGACGACGTCGACCGGGAGCACCAGCTCGACGCCCGTCTTCTCGGCGCGCTCCATGTACTCGGTGACGGCCGGGATCTGGTCCTCCTGCAGCAGGGAGGTGCCGACCTCGTAGCCCTTGGCCTTGAGGAAGGTGAAGGCCATGCCGCCGCCGATCAGGATGCGGTCGGCCTTGCCGAGGAGCTGGTCGATGACGGCGAGCTTGTCGGAGACCTTGGAGCCGCCGAGCGCGACGACGTACGGCCGCGCGACGTCCTCGGTGAGCTTCTTCAGCACGCCGACCTCGGTGGCGATGAGGTAGCCGGCGTAGTGCGGCAGGCGCGCCGGGAGGTCGTACACGGAGGCGTGCTTGCGGTGCACGGCGCCGAAGCCGTCACCCACGTAGACGTCGGCCAGGGCCGCGAGCCGGTCGGCGAACTCGCCGCGCTCGGTGTCGTCCTTGGACGTCTCGCCGGGGTTGAAACGGAGGTTCTCGATGACCGCGACCTGGCCGGGCTCCAGGCCGTTCACGGCGTCGTGGGCGGCGGGGCCGACCGTGTCCTGCGCGAACGCCACGGGGGCGCCCAGGAGTTCACCGAGGCGCTCGGCGGGCTGCAGGAGGGAGAAGGCCGGGTCCGGGGCGCCCTTGGGGCGGCCAAGGTGGGAGGCCACGATCACCTTGGCGCCCGCGTCGGCGAGCGCCTTGACGGTGGGCAGGACGGCGCGGATGCGGCCGTCGTCGGTGATGAGTCCGTCGGCCAGCGGCACGTTGAGGTCGGCGCGGACGAAGACCCGCTTTCCGTCCACGCCCTCGGCGAGAAGTTCGTCGATCGTCTTCATGAAAGGTCTCCTAGGAAGGCTCTTCGGATCCGGGAGGGCGGATCGATCAGTACGTGGCACAGGGCCCGGACAGCGCGGCTCTGCGCTGCCCGGGCCCTGTCTCACATCGAGGTGCCTGCTCCGGGACTTAGAGCTGGCCGCCGACGAAGACCGTGAGGTCGACGAGGCGGTTGGAGTAGCCCCACTCGTTGTCGTACCAGCCGAGGATCTTCACCGAGTTGCCCTCCTGGACCATGGTCAGGGAGGAGTCGAAGGTGCAGGAGGCCGGGTCGCCGACGATGTCCGAGGAGACGATCGGGTCCTCGGTGTACGCCAGGTAGCCCTTGAGGTCGCCGTCCTCGGAGGCCTTCTTGAACGCGGCGTTGACCTCGTCCTTGGTGACCTCGCGCTGGAGGGTCACGACGAGGTCGGTGGCCGAGCCCGTGGGGACCGGGACGCGCATCGCGATGCCGTCCAGCTTGCCCTTGAGCTGCGGGAGGACCAGGGCGGTGGCCTTCGCGGCACCGGTCGTGGTCGGGATGATGTTCTCGGCGGCGGCGCGGGCGCGGCGCAGGTCCGAGTGCGGGAAGTCCAGGATGCGCTGGTCGTTCGTGTACGCGTGGACCGTCGTCATCAGGCCCTTGACGATGCCGAAGTTCTCGTCGAGAACCTTGGCCATCGGCGCCACACAGTTGGTGGTGCAGGAGGCGTTGGAGATGATGTTGTGCTTCGACGCGTCGTACTTGTCCTGGTTGACGCCCATCACGATGGTGATGTCCTCGTCCTTGGCCGGAGCCGAGATGAGGACCTTCTTGGCGCCGCCGGCGATGTGCTTCTCGGCGTCGGCCTTCTTCGTGAAGATGCCCGTCGACTCGATGACGATGTCGACACCGAGGTCGCCCCACGGGATGTCCGCGGGGTTGCGCTCGGACAGGACCTTGATGGTGTGGCCGTCCACGGTGATCGTGTCGGCGGTGTGCGACACCTCGGCCTTGAGGCGGCCCAGGATGGTGTCGTACTTGAGCAGGTGAGCGGTGGTCGCGGTGTCACCCAGGTCGTTGACAGCCACGATCTCGATGTCAGCACCCTGCTCCAGCAGCGCGCGGAAGTAGTTACGACCGATGCGGCCAAAGCCGTTGATGCCTACGCGGATCGTCACGAACCGATCTCCTCGTTAGGTACGCGCCGACTCTGATGTCGGCGAGTTGTATGGGATGTCCCCGACCGCCTACGACCCTACCTCCCTGAGGCCCACGGAGTGACATCGAGTAGGGCCATACACGGCAGGGCGGTCCGTACCCGCCAGTAGGGGTACGGACCACCCGCGCTGTTCACGCGTTCGTCACGCAGCGTCAGCGCCGCAGTGCGGAAAGAGCCTTTCCTATGAGGGCGGCACGGTCGGCCGCCGCGGTGACGTGCTCCAGGCCGAAGCCGAGGAGCACGGTGTCGCGGGTGGTGACCGCTCCGTACGTCTTGAAGAGCTCTCCCGTGCGCGTCCAGTCCCGCAGGACGGCCGGGCTGCCCGGGGGCGGTCCGGCGACGGCCCACGGGCCGAAGGAGGACTCGAAGCCCTCCGTCGCGGTCGCGGTGCCGCCGACGACGAGGGACGCGTCGTCGACGAGGAGGCCGTGGCCGCCCGCGCTCGGGTCACTGATGTAGCTGAACGACACCTCGATCGACCGGCCCGCGTACGCGCTCAGGTCGAAGGAGACCTGCTGCCAGCCGCTGGAGGCGCCGGTGAAGCTGTTCCAGGCGCCGCTGGTGCCGGTGGCGGAGCAGCCGGACGCCTCCACGGTGAGGTAGTGCCGGATCCACGGGTGTTCCCGTGCGAGGAAACCGGCCTCGCACTCGGTGGGCACGGTGGCCGAGGTGGCGCCGCCCGCCTCGGGGAGCGTGGTCCAGTCGTCGGCGCCCGTCGTGTGGACCTCGACGATCGCGTGGTCGTAGCCGGGCTCCGTGTCCCACAGGAGCTGGGAGCGCAGCGCCGGCCGGTCGGCCGCGGAGACACCGGTGAGGTCGATGGTGCGGGTGAGGCGCTTGTAGGCGTCGTCGGTGTGGACCGCCGCGGCCATGAAGGAGCCCGCGTAGGGCCCGTACGGGTTGACGGTCCCGGCGAACTGGCCCGCTCCCGCGCTGGTGGCGAACTGCGGGTACTGCGTGGCGGACAGCGAGTCCGAGGTGACGCCGTAGGTTCCCGCCGCGTTCAGCGGGTTGCCGGGCGCGTCGCCGAGCGTTCCGGCGGCACCGGCGAGCCGGCCGGAGCCGGTGAAGCCGGTGGCGCCCGGGGTGGACGTACGGGAGTAGGCGCCCAGGTAGTACTGGCTGAAGTCGTTCGAGAGGTTGCCGCCGCCGAGGTCGACGTTGCCGCCGGCCTGTTCGCCCGCCTCGACCAGCTTGCCGCCCTCGTTGAGGAAGGCGCGCAGCTGGAGCTGGGTGGCGTTGCCGGGGCGCGGGGCGCCGGTGTAGTGGACCACGGTGTCGAAGTGGCCGAGGACGCCGAGCGCGTCGGGCGCGCCCTGGGTGGCGACGTCCCAGACGAGGGCCTTCTTTCCGTTGGCCTTCAGCGCGTCGACGTACGTCCGGGCCTGGGTGGCGGTGGCGCCCTCCTCGGCGACGACGAGGACGTCGGCGCGGGGCCGTTCGGCGACGGTGTAGCTGAAGTGCGGGCTGGTGGTGGGTTTCCCGCTCCTGGTCTCGCCGGTGAACCAGACCTCGACCTTGTCGCCCGGGTCGCCGTCCTTGACCTTGGCGCGGTACTCGTCGAAGTAGAGGTTGTCGGCGCCGCCGTACGTCTCGCCGCCCTTCCAGGGCCGGAGCGCCATGTCCCGGGTGCGCCCGCCGTTCACGCGGTACTTCAGTTCCTTGTCGCGCACGGACCTTCGGACGACCGCGGAGACCTCCTGGTCCGCGCCGCGGGAGTACGACGTGGTGAAGGCGGCGGGGGTGAAGTCGGGGGCGTCCAGGCCCACCGAGGAGGACGGCCGGTCGGGGTGGGCCGCGGTCTCGGCGACGGAGAGCGCGAACGGGACGTTCTTCTCGAACTCCTGCTTGATCAGCTTCTCGTCGTCCGGGAAGGTGAAGACGGAGGCGCAGTCGGCCGCGTTCCAGGCGTCGTCCGGGTCGAGGTCCGACGCGGTCTGGCAGGTCGACATCTCGGGGGTGAACATCGCCGTGCCGTTGACGTTGCCTGCGTGTCCGTCCGCCTCGCCGTTGGTGGTGTACAGCTCCGAGGAGACCTGCGGGTGGTAGCCGGGGATCGCCGAGTTCTCGGGGGTTCCGGCGAGCGCCTTGTAGAGCACGTCGTCCGGGGTCGGTGTCGCCACCTGCCAGCCGACTCCGTAGAGGAGCAGTTCGGCGGCCGAGTGGTAGTTGATGCCGTACGTGAAGCCGACGCGCTTCTCGAAGGCGTCGAGGGCCTTGGTCTCGGGCTCGGAGGCGGGGCTCGCGCCGCGGTAGGTCTCGCTGGTGGCGTTCGGGGACGACCCCTCGTCGTCGTAGCCCCACTTGTAGGCGAAGTTGCGGTTGAGGTCGACGCCGTCACCGGTGGAGATGACGCCGTCGCCGTTGACGTCCCGCAGGTTCTTGCGCCACTGGCGGGTGTCCTCGTCCTGGAAGGTGTAGTCGTAGCCGTCGGGGTTGGCGGACAGCACGAACCACAGTTCGGTCGAGTCGACGATCTTCCTGACACGCCGGTCGGTCGCGTAGTTGTCGAGGTAGTAGTGCATCAGCCGCCGGGTCATCTCGGGGGTGATCCACTCGCGCGCGTGCTGGTTGGACATGTACAGCACCGACGGCTTGGCGCCGTCCTTGGTCTTCTTCGCACCCTTGGTCAGCTTGAGCGCGAGGATGTCCTGGCCCTTGAGGGTCTTGCCGATGGAGACGACCTTGGTGAGACCGGGATTGGCCTCACCCGTTCTGATGATCTCCTCCTGGAGGTTGCCCTTCCCGCTGTACGGGCGGAACACCCCCTGGGCGGCGTCGGCGACGCGGTTCTCGGCCTTGGCGGACAGCGTGTGTTCGGTGAGGTCGACGCCCTGTTTCTCCAGTTTCCGGGCCTGCCGGTCGGTGACGTAGACCTCGACCGTGCTCTTCCCGTTCTTCCAGGTGGCGTCGCCGAGTTCGTGGCCGTCCTGACCGGCCGCGAGCAGCAGGGGTACCTGCTGCTTCGTGACCTCTGCGCGGAACACCTTGACGGCGTTCGTGTCGGGCCCGGGCGAACTCCCGTTCTGCGCCTGGGCGATCGGCGCCACGGCCGCACCGCCCAGCAGGAGCGCGCCGGTAGCGAGGATCGCGCTCGCTCTTCGTCTCATGAGCCCCCCTTGCACTGGTCCGCCACAGCAGCGAACAGAGCCAGGCTCATGACAGTTCATGGTCAAGTCAAGAGCGCCTCAAGACTGGTCAAACGCCGGCACCGACGTCCCAAGCGGGCGTCGGCACCGGCGTGTTGAGCTTCCGTCAGGTCAGACCGCGAGGTTGTCGGCCATCTCGTCGGAGAGGTTCGACTCGGTCCCGGGGATGCCGAGGTCCTGCGCCCGCTTGTCGGCCATGGCCAGCAGACGGCGGATCCGGCCCGCGACGGCGTCCTTGGTCAGCGGCGGGTCGGCGAGAGCACCCAGTTCCTCCAGGGAGGCCTGCTTGTGCTCCATGCGCAGCCGCCCGGCGGCGGCGAGGTGCTCCGGCACCTCGTCGGCGAGGATCTCCAGAGCGCGCTGCACGCGGGCCCCGGCGGCGACGGCGGCGCGCGCCGACCGGCGCAGGTTGGCGTCGTCGAAGTTGGCCAGCCGGTTCGCCGTGGCGCGCACCTCGCGGCGCATCCGGCGCTCCTCCCAGGCCAGCACCGACTCGTGCGCGCCGAGGCGGGTCAGCAGGGCGCCGATCGCGTCACCGTCACGGACGACGACGCGGTCCACGCCGCGCACCTCGCGCGCCTTCGCCGCGATGGACAGCCGGCGGGCGGCACCGACCAGCGCGAGCGCGGCCTCCGGGCCCGGGCAGGTCACCTCCAGGGAGGAGGAGCGGCCGGGCTCCGTGAGGGAGCCGTGCGCCAGGAACGCCCCGCGCCAGGCCGCCTCGGCGTCGCAGGTGGCCCCCGAGACCACCTGCGGCGGCAGGCCGCGGATGGGACGGCCGCGGCCGTCCACGAGCCCGGTCTGGCGGGCCAGCTGGTCACCGCCCGCGACGACCCGCACGACGTAGCGCGAGCCGCGGCGCAGGCCGCCGGGCGCCATCACGATCAGTTCGGAGCTGTGGCCGAAGATCTCGAGAATGTCCCGCTTGAGGCGGCGCGCCGCCATGGCGGTGTCCAGCTCCGCCTCGATCACGATCCGGCCGCTCACCAGGTGAAGGCCGCCGGCGAACCGCAGAATGGCGGAGACCTCCGCCTTTCTGCAGCAGGTCCGGGTGACGGGAAGCCGGGAAATCTCATCCTTCACCGCTGCCGTCATCGCCATGGGCCGATCCTTCCATGCATCCGAAAAATACGGTCGTACGCGGCGGCCAACAGCTCCGGGTCGTGCCGCGGAGATCCGTCGGTCCGGGCCACCGGCGCCAGCTCGACCGCGGCGCCGAGCCGCTTGGCGGCGTCGGCGAGAGAGTCGCGGTCGGGCACGGCGGCCTCGTCGGCCAGCACCACGTCCAGGGCGAGTTTAGGGGCGTGTCGTCCCAAAACCTCCAAATGACGCTGCGGGGAGAAGCCTTCGGTTTCTCCGGGCTGCGGCGCGAGGTTCAGGGAGAGTACCCGGCGCGCCTTCGTCTGGATGAGGGCGTCGAGGAGTTCGGGCACCAGCAGATGCGGGATCACCGACGAGAACCAGGAGCCGGGACCGAGGACCACCCAGTCGGCGTCGAGGACGGCGGCGACGGCCTCCGGCACGGCGGGCGGGTCGTGCGGCACGACCTGTACGGACTGGACCTCACCCGGGGTGAGCGCCACGGTCGCCTGGCCCCGGACGGTGTCGACGTCCTCGGGCCGGTCCGGGTCGTGCCCTCTGACCAGGGCCTGCAGCTCCAGGGGCACGGCCGACATGGGCAGCACCCTGCCGTGGGCGCCCAGCAGCCTGCCGACCAGGTCGAGTGCCTGAACGTGGTCGCCGAGCTGCTCCCACAGGGCCACGATCAGCAGATTGCCGACCGCGTGTTCGTGCAGGTCGCCCTTGGACTGGAAGCGGTGCTGGATGACGCGGGCCCAGGTCTGGCCCCAGTCGTCGTCGCCGCACAGGGCCGCCAGGGCCTTGCGCAGGTCGCCGGGGGGCAGGACACCCAGTTCGTCACGCAGGCGCCCGCTGGAGCCGCCGTCGTCGGCCACGGTGACGACGGCGGTGAGGTCGCCGGTGATCCTGCGCAGCGCGGCGAGCGAGGCGGACAGACCCATGCCGCCGCCGAGGGCGACGACCTTGGGCTGGGCGCCACGGCGGCGCGGCTTGGCGCCGCGCGCCACGACCGGACGGCCGGCGCGCTCACCGGGGGTCTCCCGGCGCAGCCGGTACAGCCGGGAGACGGCACGTTCGGTCACTCGCGCCCCATGTCCCGATGCACGATCACGGTCTCCACGCCCTGGGAGGCGAGGCGGGCGGCGAGCTTCTCCGAGGTGGCCACGGAGCGGTGCTTGCCGCCGGTGCAGCCCACGGCGATGGTCACGTAGCGCTTGCCCTCGCGCCGGTATCCGGCAGCGATGAGCTGGAGCAGCTCGGTGTAGCGGTCGAGGAACTCCTTGGCGCCGGGCTGGTTGAAGACGTACGCCGAGACCTCTTCGTTCAGGCCGGTGAAGGGGCGCAGTTCCGGGACCCAGTGCGGGTTGGGCAGGAAGCGCATGTCCACGACCAGGTCGGCGTCGACCGGCAGCCCGTACTTGAAGCCGAAGGACATGACGGTGGCCCGCAGCTCGGGCTCCTCGTCGCCCGCGAACTGGGCGTCCATCTTGGCGCGCAGCTCGTGCACGTTCAGGCTGGAGGTGTCGATGACCAGGTCGGCGTCGCCGCGCAGCTCGCGCAGCAGTTCGCGTTCGGCGGCGATGCCGTCCACGATGCGGCCGTCGCCCTGGAGGGGGTGCGGTCGGCGCACGGACTCGAAGCGACGGACCAGGGCCTCGTCGGAGGACTCGAGGAAGACGATCCGCCGGGTGACGTGCTTCGCCTCCAGGTCGGCGAGGGATTCGCGCAGGTTGTCGAAGAAGCGGCGGCCGCGTACGTCGACGACGACGGCGATCCGCGCGACGTTGCCCTGGGAGCGGGCGCCCAGCTCCACCATGGTGGGGATCAGCGCGGGCGGGAGGTTGTCGACGACGAACCAGCCGAGGTCCTCCAGACACTTGGCCGCGGTGGACCGGCCGGCTCCGGACATGCCGGAGATGATCACCAGTTCGGGGATGACCCCGTCCGGGACTGCGGTCGTGACCGTCTCGGTGCCCGTACCCACGTGTGCTCCGTCTTCGTGTGCCGCCTCGTGCTCTGTTCGGTCCGCGGCCGGCACGCCGTGGTCCTCCTGGGCCTGCGCCGGGCGTTCCGCTTCGTGCGCGTCGTTCTCGCTCATGTCTCCTGCCCCCGTCGTTCGTCCGAGGCTCC
The DNA here is from genome assembly GCF_002078175.1 of Streptomyces sp. M41(2017). GTDB lineage: Bacteria > Actinomycetota > Actinomycetes > Streptomycetales > Streptomycetaceae > Streptomyces. Next base: position 2,307,285 of record NZ_MWFK01000002.1, read on the forward strand.
CGCGGTCACGGGCTCCTCCACGGGGCCCGCCGTCGTCGCGGGCGCCGCGTCTTCGTCGTCTTCCATGATCTCTCCAGTCGCCGTGTTCACGGCGGGTGCGGCGGGAGCCGCCTGGGCGAGGGCCACGGCGATGGTCTCCGCCGTCTTTCGGCCTATGCCGGGAACCTCGCAGATCTGGTCGATCGTCGCGGAACGCAGCTTCTTCACCGAGCCGAAGTGTTTGATCAGTGCCTGTTTGCGTGATTCGCCGAGGCCGGGCACGTCGTCCAGGGGGCCGGACCTGAAGCGCTTGGCCCGCTTGGCGCGCTGGTAGGTGATCGCGAAGCGGTGGGCCTCGTCCCGGACGCGCTGGAGGAGGTACAGGCCCTCGCTGCTGCGCGGCAGGACCACGGGATCCTCGTCGTCCGGCAGCCACACCTCCTCCAGGCGCTTGGCGAGCCCGCAGACGGCGATGTCGTCGATGCCGAGTTCGTCGAGGGCCCTCTTGGCGGCGGCGACCTGGGGCCGGCCGCCGTCGACGACGACGAGCTGCGGCGGGTAGGCGAAGCGCTTGGGGCGCCCGTCGTCCTCGGTGAAGGTGATCTCGGGAACCTCGCCCCCGGGGGTCCCGTCGGCGTCCGTACCGGGCTCGGAGCCGGTGGCGACGGAGGACGGGGCCTCGGCGGAGGTGTCCGCGCCGTCCGTCCACTCCCCCGTCTTCTCCTTCTCGACCAGGTAGCGCCGGAAGCGGCGGGTGATCACCTCGTGCATCGACCGGACGTCGTCCTGGCCTGCGAAACCCTTGATCTGGAAGCGCCGGTACTCGCTCTTGCGCTGGAGGCCGTCCTCGAAGACGACCATGGACGCCACGACGTCGTCGCCCTGCAGGTGCGAGATGTCGTAGCACTCGATCCGCAGGGGCGCGCTGTCCAGGTCGAGCGCCTCGGCGATCTCCTCCAGGGCCCGCGAGCGGGTGGTGAGGTCGGAGGCGCGCTTGGTCTTGTGCAGGGCGAGGGCCTGGAGCGCGTTGCGCTGCACGGTCTCCATGAGGGCCTTCTTGTCGCCGCGCTGCGGGATGCGGAGCGACACGTTCGAACCGCGGCGCGCGGTGAGCCACTCCTGCACGGGTTCCACCGGATCGGGCAGGGCCGGGACGAGCACCTCCTTGGGGACGGAGTCGCCGGTCTCCTCGCCGTAGAGCTGCTGGGTCGCGTGTTCGACGAGGTCACCGGTGGTGACCGCCTCGACCTTGTCCGTGACCCAGCCGCGCTGGCCCCGCACGCGTCCGCCCCGTACATGGAAGATCTGCACGGCGGCTTCCAGCTCGTCCTCGGCGACGGCGATGAGGTCCGCGTCGGTCGCGTCGGCGAGCACCACCGCGCTCTTCTCCATGGCCTTCTTCAGGGCCTCGATGTCGTCGCGCAGCCTGGCCGCGCGCTCGTACTCCATCTCCTCGGCGGCTTCCGCCATCTGCTGTTCCTGCCGGCGGATGTACGTCCCGGTGCGGCCGGCCATGAAGTCGCAGAACTCCTCGGCCAGCTCGCGGTGTTCCTCGGGCGAGACCCGTCCGACGCAGGGGGCGGAGCACTTGCCGATGTAGCCGAGGAGGCAGGGGCGGCCGGTGCGGGCGGCGTTCTTGAAGACGCCGGCGGAGCAGGTGCGGACCGGGAAGACGCGCAGCAGCAGGTCCACCGTGTCGCGGATGGCCCAGGCGTGCCCGTAGGGGCCGAAGTACCGCACGCCCTTCTTCTTGTGGCCGCGCATCACCTGCACGCGCGGGAACTCCTCGTTCATCGTCACCGCGAGGTAGGGATAGCTCTTGTCGTCGCGGTACTTGACGTTGAACCGGGGGTCGTACTCCTTGATCCAGGAGTACTCCAGCTGGAGGGCCTCGACCTCCGTGGACACGACCGTCCACTCCACGGACGCGGCGGTGGTGACCATGGTGCGGGTGCGCGGGTGGAGGTTCGCCAGGTCCTGGAAGTAGCTCGCGAGGCGCTGGCGCAGGCTTTTCGCCTTTCCGACGTAGATCACCCGGCGGTGCTCGTCGCGGAATTTGTACACCCCGGGAGTGTCCGGGATCTGTCCCGGCTTGGGGCGGTAGCTGGAGGGGTCGGCCATGTCACACACCCTACTGGCGTGCGCCGACAGCGCGGCGGGCTCCCGGCCGACGGCACCGCGCGGGGGTGGCGTTCCCGGGCGCCGCAGGCTCTCCCGGGGCGACCTCGGGCCCGTCAGCCGCGACGGCGGCGCAGGGCGCGCGAGACGCTCAGGAAGAGCGCGACGAGCGCCCCCGCACCGGCCGCGGCCGACGCCACCACGACGAAGGGGTCGGTCCGCTCGCTCCGCGCGTTCCTGCGCCCTCGCGGGCTCTCCTCCCCGGCCCGTCCGCCCCGCCCCGGTCCGTTGCCGGCCGCGTGCCGTCCGAGGCCGGTCCCGTCGGCCGCCCCGTCGGCCGTCCTGATGGGCCCCGCGTTCCCGTACCCGCGATCCGCGGAGGCCGGCGCGGCGTGACGGACGTCCGCGCGCCCCTGCGCGTGGGCCGGCGGGCCGCCGCCGACGGCGGCCAGTATCGCGGCGAGAACGGCGAGTCGTCGTACGGAGCGCATCGCGTTGCTCCCGCTGGGGTCGAGGGGGAAGGAGCGCCTACGGGGGCCGAGGTCGGCCATGTTGAGCATCAGGTGTTGTCGGGACTTGGTCAACACGCTTCAATGCGGGGGAACTTGGGGCGTGAACGGCGCAACCCGCGTGTGAACGGTCCCCGCGCGCCCACCAGGCGGCCCGACCATCACACGAACGGCCTGGTCAGCCGCAGTGAACATTCACAGAAAGGCCCCTGCATGCGGCACGGCACACACCACGCGGACGCGGAGATCGGCACGGCGGAACTGGACACGGCCCTGCGCGGCGGCCCGTTCCATGTCGCGCTGCGTGCCGCGATCGCCGCCCGCGGACTGCCGCTGCAACGCGTCCAGCACCATCTGTCGCGCTACGGGGTCAAGGTCGGCGTGACGAGCCTGAGTTACTGGCAGCAGGGGGCCCGGCGGCCGCAGCGCCCCGAGTCGCTCCGGGCGGTCCGCGCCCTGGAGGAGATACTCCAGCTGCCCGACGAGTCCCTGATACGCCTGCTCGCCAGAGCCGAGGAGCGCGCCGACCCGGAGCGTCCCACCGGCCGCTCCTACCGTTCCCTGGTGGAGGCGTCCGGCGTCCTGGAGGGGCTGCTCGCCGAACTGGAGTCGCCTCTCGACGGCGGCCTGCACACCATCGGCCATCATGAGCGGGTCCGCATCGGTGCCCGGCGCGAACTGCTCGGCCGCGAATCGCAGCACATCGTGCGCGCCCACAAGGACGGCGTCGACCGTTATGTGGCCGTCCACCACGGCGACCCGGGATGCGACCCGGAGAGCACGGCGGTCCTCGCTCTGGAGAACTGCCGTACGGGCCGGGTGCGCCGGCACCACGACACGGGGATCCTCGTGGCCGAACTCCTCTTCGACATCCGGCTCCGAGCAGGCGATACGTTTCTCTTCCGCTACGGCTTCGAGGACGGGACGGCCGGGGCGTCCAGCGAGTACGTCCGCGGGTTCGGTTTCGCCGGCGGACAGTACGCGCTCCAGGTGCACTTCGCCGAGGACGCGCTTCCCGTGCGCTGCCATCGCTTCACCCAGCATTCGGCTGCCGCGCCGCGCAGCGGCCGCCAGGAACTCACGCTGAGCGGCCGCCACCACTCGGTGCACCTGGTCGAGCCGCGCGTGCGGTCGGGGATCGTGGGCATCGGGTGGGACTGGGAGTGACCGGTCGCCCCTTCAGGGCGTGACCGTCTCTGCGGGCGGGACCGTTTCGGGGCGTACCCGTCTCGGGGCACTCGTCTCGGGGTGCATCCGTCTCCGGGCTGCCTCCGCTGGGCACGGACCGGAGGGCAGCCGGTGCGGAACTCCCTTCCGCCGCCGGGACCTCCCAGCCCGCCGCGGGACCTCCGGGCCAGCCCCTTGGGCCTCCGAGCGCGTACCCGGACCTCGCCCGGGCCGAGGACCGGCACCCGCCCGGGCCCCAGGACCGGCGCTCAGGCCTCCGGACCAGCGACGATCTTGCCGTTCTTCTCCTCGACGGACAGCGCGTTGAGCGGCTCGGTGGCCGGCGCCCGCAGCACCTTGCCCGTCCGTGCGTCGAACTCGCTTCCGTGGCACGGGCACACGAGTGTCGTGCCCTCCAACTTGTTGATGGCGCACCCGGCGTGCGTGCAGATCGAACTGAACGCCTTGAGCGAACCGTCCTCGGCGCGGCTGACCACGACGTTCTGGTCCTGGTAGAGCTCGGCACCGCCCTTGGCGACCTCGCTCTCCGCACCCAGCACGACCGGGGCGGTCGGTGTCGCGGGGGCTCCCCCGCCGCCGCCTCCGGAGCACGCGGCGAGTCCGAGCCCGGCGACCGGGGTGAGCGCCGCTCCCCTCAGGACGGTGCGACGGCTCGCGGACGGACGCCCGGGCATGGCATCTCCCCTGGTCTGGTCGGTGATTCGGTGACTGCGCGGATGCTCCACCCGGTGTGGCACGGGGGCGCAGGGCGACGATACCGGCACAGACCGTTCCGCCTGACGCCGGGTGAGCGCGGCCGACCGGCCCGCGCAAACGCTTACGTCCGCACCGAGCGGGCCCGTGGATCCTCCACGTAAGCGTTTACGTGCGGTGCCGGATGGGATACCTTCGCGGGCGGACGGGCGGCTCCGCACGCCCGGACACCCTCGGGTCACGGGCGGAGCGGCGCCCCGTCGGCGCGGGGACGACGACGTCCCCGGAGCGAGCCACCAGGTCCCGGGGAGGGAGTGCCATGGCGACGATGGTCGACGTGGCCCGGCGTGCGGGCGTGTCCATCGCGACGGTGTCGCACGTCCTGAACGACACGCGCCCCGTTCTGCCGCGGACGCGCCAGGCCGTCCTCGACGCGATCGACGAGCTGGGCTACACGCCCAACACCCTGGCCCGCTCGCTCGTCACCTCGCGCACCCGGTCGATCGGGCTCGCCGTCTCGGCGATCAGCAACCCGTACTTCACGGAGATCCTGCAGGGTGTGGAGGCCCGCGCTCTGGAGGACGGATACACCCTGCTCATCGCCGATCCGCACGACGACCCGGAACACGAGCGGAAGATCGTCCAGCTGCTGCACGAACGGCGCGTGGACGGCATGATCATCGCTCCCTCCGCGACCCCGGAGGCGTTGCTGCGCTATCTCGGGCAGCACGCCGTGCCCACCGTGTTCCTGGACCGGACGGTGCGCTCCCCCGCCGGGAGCGGCTTCCGCCACGACCAGGTCGGCACCGAGAACATCGCGCCCATGACAACCCTCGTCAGCCATCTCGCGGGACGGGGGCACCGGCACATCGGACTCGTCGCCGGGCTCCCGGGGCTCAGCACCACGGCGGAGCGCGTCACGGGGTACCGGCTCGGCCTCGCCCACGCCGGGCTCCCTTACGACGAACGGCTCGTCGCGCACGGCGAGTCCCGGACGGACACGGCCGAGCACGCCACCCACCGGCTGCTGTCCCTCACGGCGCGGCCGACCGCCCTCGTCACGGCCAACAACGCGATGACGATCGGCACGTTGCGGGCGCTGCGCGAACGAGGACTGTCCGTGCCGAAGGACCTGGCCCTGTGCTGTTTCGACGACTTCTCCTGGGCGGACCTGTTCAGCCCCGGGCTCACCACGATCGCCCAGCCCAGCAAGGAGATCGGCGCCCGCGCCGTCGAACTGCTCCTGGGGCGGCTGGCGGAGCCGGCCCGTGAGAGCCGCACCGTGCGGCTGCCCGCCACGTTCGTCCACCGCACCTCGTGCGGCTGTCCCGACAACTCCACGCTCCCCGAAAGCCATGTGGCCCCCAGGAAAGGAACCACGTCGTGATCGTCGTCGCCGGTGAGGCCCTGATCGATCTGGTGCCGCAGGGCGCGGGTGCCCTGGCGGGCCTGCTGCCGCGTCTCGGCGGCGGCCCCTACAACACGGCCGTGGCGCTGGGCCGCCTCGGCTCTCCCACCGCCTTCTGTTCCCGCGTCTCGCGGGACGCGTTCGGCGAGGCTCTCCTGGCAGGGCTGACCGGAGCGGGCGTCGACGTGTCGTCCGTGCAGCGCGGCGACGAGCCGACGACACTGGCCGCCGCCACGATCGGACCGGACGGCTCGGCCGCCTACTCCTTCTACGTCGAGGGCACGGCGGACCGCCTCTTCTCGACTCCCGCCGCTCTCCCGGACGCCGCTCGGGCCGTGTCCTTCGGCACCTGCTCCCTCGTGCTGGAACCGGGCGCGAGCGCGTACGAGGAGCTGATGCGCAAGTCCGCCGCACAGGGGGTGTTCACCGCGCTCGACCCGAACGTCCGCGCCGGCCTGATCCCGGATCCCGACACCTACCGCGCCCGGTTCCTGAGCTGGCTCCCCTCGGTGTCCCTGCTGAAGCTGTCCGAGGAGGACGCCGCGTGGCTCGGCGGCACACCGCGGGAATGGCTGGCCGCGGGACCGGCGGCCGTGGTGGTCACCCGGGGCGGCGACGGGCTCACGGCCTTCACCCGGGACGGCTCGGTGCACTCCGTTCCGGGCGAGGCCGTGGAGGTCGTGGACACCATCGGCGCGGGTGACACCGTGAACGCGGCGCTGCTGCACGGCCTGGCCGCCCGGGACGCCCTGTCCTCCGCGGCGACGGCCGAGCTGGGCCCCGAGGGCTGGACCGACCTCCTGCGCTTCGCCGCCCGTGCCGCGGCGATCACCTGCTCACGGGCGGGTGCGGAACCGCCGTACGCCTCGGAAATCGGCGCTGTCTGACACCGGGCGGCAGCAGCCGTGCGGCTTCCGCGCGTGGGGCGGACCGCGGCCACAACGGCGCCGAGACCGGGGCCCGGCGTGACACGGCGGCGCCCCGCGGAGAGATCCGCGGGGCGCCGCCGTCGGTGAGTCGCCGTCCGCCCGGCCGGGCGTCCGCTCAGGCCTTGCGCGCCCGCGTGGTCTTCTTCGCGGGCGCCGCCTTCTTCGCCGCCGTCGACTGCGCGGCGGTCTTCTTGGCGGCGGTCTTCTTGGCGGCGGTCTTCTTGGCGGCGGCCTTGGTGGCCGTGCCGGTGACGGTCTTCTTGGCGGGCGCCTTGGCCGCGACCGCCCTCTTGGCGGCCGCCTTGCGCGGCGCCTTCACCGGCGCGGCGTCGCTGATCCGGTCGGCGCCGAGGACCTCGCGCAGGAACTTGCCGGTGTGGCTGGCCGGAACGCCGGCGACCTCCTCGGGAGTGCCCTCGGCGACCACCAGTCCACCGCCGTTGCCACCCTCGGGGCCCATGTCGACGACCCAGTCCGCCGTCTTGATGACGTCCAGGTTGTGCTCGATCACGATGACCGTGTTGCCCTTGTCGACCAGGCCGGACAGCACCGTGATGAGCTTGCTGATGTCCTCGAAGTGCAGACCGGTGGTCGGCTCGTCGAGCACGTACACGGTGCGGCCGGTGGAACGCTTCTGGAGCTCGCTGGCGAGCTTGACGCGCTGGGCCTCACCGCCCGACAGGGTCGGCGCGGACTGACCGAGCCGGACGTACCCGAGGCCGACGTCGTTCAGCGTCCTCAGGTGGCGGGCGATCGCCGGGACCGCCTCGAAGAAGGCGAGCCCCTCCTCGATCGGCATGTCGAGGACCTCGGAGATGGACTTGCCCTTGTAGTGGACCTCCAGGGTCTCCCGGTTGTAGCGCGCCCCGTGGCAGACCTCGCAGGGGACGTACACGTCCGGCAGGAAGTTCATCTCGATCTTGATGGTGCCGTCGCCCGAGCAGTTCTCGCAGCGGCCGCCCTTGACGTTGAAGGAGAAGCGGCCGGGCAGATAGCCCCGTACCTTCGCCTCGGTGGTCTCGGCGAACAGCCTGCGGACGTGGTCGAAGACTCCGGTGTACGTCGCCGGGTTCGAGCGCGGGGTGCGGCCGATCGGCGACTGGTCGACATGCACGACCTTGTCGACGAGGTCGTCGCCCGCCACGCGCGTGTGGCGGCCCGGCACGTTCCTCGCACCGTTCAGCTCGCGGGCCAGGTGCGTGTACAGGATGTCGTTGACCAGGGTCGACTTGCCGGAGCCGGACACGCCGGTGACGGCCGTGAGGACGCCCAGCGGGACCGACACGTCGATGTCCCGGAGGTTGTTCTCCCGGGCGCCGTGCACCGTGAGCCTGCGGCTCGGGTCGGTGGGGCGGCGCACGTCCGGGGTGGGGATCTCCCGCTTCCGCGACAGGTACTGCCCGGTGATCGACTCGGAGTTGGCGAGCAGTTCCTTCAAGGGACCGCTGTGGACGACCTTGCCGCCGTGCTCACCGGCGCCGGGGCCGATGTCGACGACCCAGTCGGCGACCTTGATGGTGTCCTCGTCGTGCTCGACGACGATGAGCGTGTTGCCCATGTCCCGGAGGCGGACGAGGGTCTCGATCAGCCGGTGGTTGTCGCGCTGGTGCAGGCCGATGGACGGCTCGTCGAGGACGTAGAGCACGCCGACGAGTCCGGAGCCGATCTGGGTGGCCAGCCGGATGCGCTGGGCCTCGCCGCCGGACAGGGTGCCGGCCGCGCGGTTCAGCGACAGGTAGTCGAGGCCGACGTCGACCAGGAAGCGCAGCCGTTCGTTGACCTCCTTCAGGACGCGCTCGGCGATCTTCTTGTCACGGGCGTTGAGCTTCATCCGGCCCAGGAAGTCCGCGCAGTCGCTGATCGACATGGCGGAGACCTCGGCGATGGACTTCTCCATGACCGTCACCGCGAGGACGAGCGGCTTCAGGCGCGTGCCGTGACAGGTGGGGCAGGGCACCTCGCGCATGTAGCCCTCGAAGCGCTCGCGGCTGGCGTCGCTCTCGGACTCGCTGTGGCGCCGCTTGACGAAGGGGACGGCCCCTTCGAAGGGCGTGGTGTAGACCCGCTCGCGGCCGTACCGGTTGCGGTAGCGGACCTCGATCTGCGTCTTGTGGCCGTAGAGCAGGGCCTTCTTGGCGCGCTGCGGCAGGCCGGCGAAGGGGATGTCGGTGCGGAATCCCAGCGCGTCGGCGAGGGCGCCGATCAGCCGGCCGAAGTAGTCCTTGGTGTGCCCGTGCGACCAGGCGTGGATGGCGCCCTCGTCGAGGGACTTCTCCTCGTCCGGGACGATCAGCTCGGGGTCGACCTCCATGCGCGTGCCGATGCCGCTGCAGTCCGGGCACGCGCCGAAGGGCGAGTTGAAGGAGAAGGAGCGGGGCTCCAGCTCCTCGAAGGACAGGTCGTCGTACGGGCAGTACAGGTGCTCCGAGTACATGCGCTCGCGCTCGGGGTCGTCCTCGGGGAGGTCGACGAAGTCGAGCACGACCATGCCGCCGGCCAGGCCGAGCGCGGTCTCCACGGAGTCGGTGAGCCGGCGCTTTGCGGAGTCCTTCACCGTGAGGCGGTCGATGACCACCTCGATGGTGTGCTTCTCCTGCTTCTTCAGCGTGGGCGGCTCGGTCAGCTGGATGGTCTCGCCGTCGACCCGGGCACGGCTGTATCCCTTGGTCTGGAGATCGGCGAAGAGGTCGACGAACTCGCCCTTGCGCTCGCGGACCAGCGGCGACAGCACCTGGAAGCGGCTGCCCTCGGGCAGCTCCAGCACCTTGTCGACGATGGCCTGCGGGGACTGCCGGGAGATGGGGCGGCCGCACTCGGGACAGTGCGGCTTCCCGATGCGGGCGAAGAGAAGCCGCAGGTAGTCGTAGACCTCGGTGATGGTGCCGACCGTCGAGCGCGGGTTGCGCGAGGTCGACTTCTGGTCGATGGAGACCGCCGGGGAGAGGCCTTCGATGAAGTCCACATCCGGCTTGTCCATCTGGCCGAGGAACTGCCGTGCGTACGAGGAGAGGGACTCCACGTAGCGCCGCTGGCCCTCGGCGAAGATCGTGTCGAAGGCGAGGGAGGACTTGCCCGACCCCGACAGGCCCGTGAAGACGATGAGCGAGTCGCGCGGGAGGTCGAGCGAGACATTCTTCAGGTTGTGCTCGCGCGCTCCACGGACGATGAGACGGTCGGCCACGCCGGTCCGCACCTTTCTTGAGAGTGGTGACAGGGGCCGCGGGCCCCCGTCTTTCCCAGACTAGGGCGAGCCACTGACAGCGCCGGTTGCTTTCGTTGGTTCACAACAATCCCGGACCGTCCAGCATGCCCGACGCCGTTCACGAGCGTATAGCACGTGCATTCGATTTATGGGGGCGGCCGACCACCTTCACCCGAACGTGTGCCGCGGCTAGGGTCGGCCCCATGATGGATCATGTGCGCGACCTGGCATCTGTACGTGCCGCGACGGATCGGCTGCTCACCGCAGCCGCCGGACTGGACAACGCCTCTGTGACGGAACCGTCACGGCTTCCCGGCTGGAGCCGTGGGCACGTGCTCGCCCACGTCGCCCGCAACGCCGACGCCCTCGTGAACGTCCTGGAGGGCCGGCCCATGTACGCCTCCGCGACCGCCCGCGACGCCGACATCGAGCGGGACGCCCCGCGGCCCCTCGACGCACAGCTCGCCGACGTCCGCGAGAGCGCGGCCCGCTTCCAGGACGTGGGGGCCACGCCGGCCGACTGGTCGCGCACGGTGGAACTGCGCAACGGCGTCACCGACACCGCGGCCCGGGTGCCGTTCCGGCGGTGGGTCGAGGCCGAGCTGCACCACGTGGACCTCGGGACCGGGTACGAGCTGGAGGACCTGCCGGAGGAGTTCACGGACCGCGAGATCGACTTCCTCGTGGAGCGGTTCGCCGACCACCCGGACGTGCCCTCGACGGATCTGGCCTCCGACACCGGCCGCACATGGACCACCGGCGGAGGCGCCACGGGCGGCCCCGTCGAGGTCCGGGGCACGGCGGCCGACCTGCTCGGCTGGCTCTGCGGGCGCCGCGACGGCTCGGCCCTGACCGTCGACGGCGGGCCGCTGCCGGCCCTGCCCCCGCTATAGGCTGGCCGCCATGACGTACAGCGGAGCGGTGAAGGTCGGCGGCCCTGCCGACGTGCACGAGCTGCAGAACCTGATGATCTCCAAGGTCGCGGTCGGCCCGATGAACAACAACGCCTATCTGCTGCGCTGCCGGGCCACCGACGAACAGCTCCTGATCGACGCGGCGAGCGACGCCCCGACCCTGCTCACCCTGATCGGCGACGACGGCATCGCCTCGGTCGTGACCACCCATCAGCACGGCGACCACTGGCAGGCGCTCGCGGACGTCGTGGCCGCCACGCGCGCGCGGACGTACGCGGGCCGTGAGGACGCCGACGGCATCCCCGTCCCGACCGACGTCCTCCTGGAGGACGGCGACACCGTCCGCCTGGGGAACGTGCGCCTCACCGCGCGCCACTTGGTGGGCCACACGCCGGGCTCGGTCGCCCTCGTCTACGACGACCCGCACGGTCACCCCCATGTCTTCACGGGCGACTGCCTCTTCCCCGGCGGGGTGGGCAACACCCACAAGGACCCGAAGGCGTTCGCGAGTCTCCTGCACGACGTCGAGACGAGGATCTTCGACGTGCTGCCGGACGAGACCTGGGTCTACCCGGGACACGGCAACGACACCACGCTGGGCGCCGAGCGCCCCCACCTGCCGGAGTGGCGCGCGCGGGGCTGGTGAACCCGGGCACGTTCCCCGCCCCCGCCCGCGTTGCGGGGGCGGCCACGCCCGACGTGTTCACGGGATTGCAACACCCGTTCCCACCATGCGGACATTTACCGCCGTGACCTCGACAGACGGCACGGTTCGCTGTCACTCTCCCGCCATGCATCTCGCTCAACGCGCCCTGGCCCGCGCCGCGTCCGCCGGCACCGTCGTCCTGCTCGCCCTCGCCGTGGGCTGCGCCCCGCAGCCTGAGGAGAAGGCGTCCGGCAAGGCTTCCGGAAGCGGTGCCGAGGCCTGCGCCAAGGGCTCGTCGGGCACGCGGACCGCCGGCAAGCTCACCGTCGCGACCGACGAACCCGCGTACGAACCGTGGTTCACGGACGACAAGCCCGCGAACGGCAAGGGCTTCGAGTCCGCGGTGGCGTACGCCGTGGCGAAGCAGCTCGGTTACGCGCGCGGTGACGTCGTCTGGCAGAGCGTGCCCTTCAACAAGGCGTTCGCGCCCGGCCGCAAGACCTTCGACTTCGACATCAACCAGGTGTCCATCAGCGACGAGCGCAAGAAGGCCGTGGACTTCTCGTCCGGTTACTACGACGTGCGCCAGGCCGTCATCGCGCTGAAGGGCTCCAAGGCCGCGAAGGCGACAGGGCTCGCCGGCCTCAAGGGCCTCAAGCTCGGCGCGCAGGTCGGCACCACGAGCCTGGACTACATCGACGACGTGGTGAAGCCCACCCGGTCTCCCGCGGCGTACGCGAAGAACGACCAGGCCAAGTCCGCGTTGAAGAACGGCCAGGTAGACGCCATCGTCACCGACCTGCCGACCGCCTTCTACATCACCGCCGCCGAGGTGACGGACGCGAAGATCGTCGGGCAGTTCGAGAACCAGGGCGGGACGCCCGAGCAGTTCGGGCTCGTCCTCGACAAGGGCAGCGCGCTGACCTCGTGCGTGACGAAGGCCGTGGACGCCCTTCGTGAGGACGGCACGCTCGCGAGCATCGAGAAGCAGTGGCTGTCCGAGGCCGTCGACGCCCCGGTGCTCAAGTGACGGCAGTGAAGGAGGAGTCGGGAGGGGATGCCGCCGAGGGCGACATGACCGGCGGCGCCGACCCGTACGTTCCCTCGCCGCGGCGCATCGAGCGTGAGCGGCACCGGCGCGCCCGGGCCCGCCGTTCGACCGCCGTCGCCGCGCTGTCCACGCTGGTCGTCGCCGTGGTGCTGTACGTCGTCGTCGTCGGCGCGCCGGGCTGGCCGCGCACCAAGGAGACGTTCTTCGACGCGTCCTTCGCGCGGGAGGCCTTCCCGAAGGTCCTGGAAGGCCTGTGGCTGAACCTCCGGCTGTTCGCGGTGTGCGGCGCGCTCGTGCTGGTGCTGGGCACCCTCATAGCCGTGGCACGCACCCTGCGAGGCCCGATGTACTGGCCGGTGCGCGCCCTCGCCACGGCCTACACCGACTTCTTCCGCGGCCTGCCGCTGATCATCTGCCTGTCGATCGTCGTGTTCGGCGTCCCCGCCCTGCAGTTGCAGGGGGTCACCGACGACCCGGTCCTGCTCGGGGGCGCGGGCCTGGTGCTGACATACGCCGCGTACGTCGCCGAGGTCGTCCGCGCCGGCATCGAGTCCGTGCACCCCTCACAACGGGCCGCCGCACGCTCGCTGGGCCTGACGAACCGGCAGACCCTGCGCCATGTGGTGCTGCCGCAGGCCGTACGCCGCCAGGTCCCGCCGCTCCTCAACGACATGGTGTCCCTGCAGAAGGACACCAGCCTCGTCTCCATCGGCGGCGCGGTCGAGGCGATGCGCTCGGCCGACATCATCGTGGGCCGGAGCCTCAACTACACGGCGTACATCGTCGCCGCGCTGCTCTTCGTGGCCCTGACCATCCCCATGACGCGCTTCACCGACTGGGTCACCGCGCGCATGGACCGGCGCCGCGGCCAGGGAGGCATCGTATGAGCACGGCATCCGCCCCCGGCGGTCCGATGCTGCGCATGGAGTCCGTGCGCAAGACGTTCGGCGGCACGGTCGTCCTGCGGGACGTCGACCTGGAGGTCGCCCCGCACACCGTGACCACGCTGATCGGCGCCTCCGGGTCCGGCAAGTCCACCCTGCTGCGCTGCGCCAACCTCCTGGAGGAGGTCGACGACGGGGCGATCTGGCTGGACGGTGAGGAGATCACCGACCCGGGCGCCGACCAGGACGCGGTGCGCCGGCGGATCGGCGTGGTCTTCCAGGCGTACAACCTCTTTCCGCACATGACCGTCCTGGAGAACGTCACCCTCGCCCCGCGCCGGGTGCACGGCACAGGGCGCGCGGAGGCGGAGGCACACGCGCGTGAGCTGCTCGAACGGCTCGGGCTCGGCGCCAAGGCGGGCGAGTACCCGGACCGGCTGAGCGGCGGCCAGCAGCAACGGGCAGCCATCGTCCGCGCGTTGGCGGTACGCCCCAGGCTGCTGCTCCTCGACGAGATCACCGCCGCCCTCGACCCCGAACTCGTCGGCGAGGTCCTGGGCGTCGTCCGGGACCTCAAGGAGGACGGCATGACCATGGTCCTCGCCACGCACGAGATGGGCTTCGCGCGTGAGGTCGCGGACCAGGTGTGCTTCCTGGACGGCGGGGTGATCCTGGAACGCGGCACGCCCGAGGAGGTCTTCGGCGACCCCCGTGAGGAGCGCACCCGGCGCTTCCTCAAGAGGATCGTGGACGCCGGGCGGCTGTGAGGCTCAGGTGGCGGCCAGCCCGGCACCGGCCAGGGCCGCCACCCGCTCCACGGCGAACGCGTACCCCTGCACGCCACAGCCCGCGATGACCCCGTCGGCCCGCAGCGAGACGTACGAGTGGTGCCGGAACTCCTCGCGCTGGTGGATGTTGGAGATGTGGACCTCGACCACGGGCAGCCCGTCGCAGGTGTTGAGCGCGTCCAGGAGGGCGACGGAGGTGTGCGAGTAGGCGGCCGGGTTGATCACGATCCCCGCGTGGTGCAGACGGGCCTCGTGGATCCAGTCCACCAGCTCGCCCTCGTGGTTGGACTGCCGGAAGTCGACCGTGCCCCCGTGCGCCGACGCCGCCTTGGCGCACAGCGCCTCCACGTCCGCGAGCGTGTCACGGCCGTAGATCTCCGGCTGACGCTGCCCGAGCAGGTTCAGGTTGGGCCCGTTGAGGATCATGATCGGGGCGTTGGCGAGGGTGCGGGGCACGGTTCCTCCGGTCCTTCGGGTCGGCCGGCCCGTCGAGGACCGCTACTCGCACCCGGTTTATCACGCTGCACCGGACGGGTGACCGCTCGTATCCTCGCGCCATGATCATGCCCGTGTACCCGCCCAAGCCCGTGCCCGGCGACCGGATCGCCGTGCTCTCCCCGTCCAGCGGTCTGCCGGGGCTGCTCCCCCTGCCGTACGAATTGGGCCTGGAGCGACTGCGCGGAACGTTCGGGCTGGAACCCGTCGAGTATCCGACCACCCGGACGATGGGCTCCTCGGCGCGGGAACGGGCCGACGACCTCCACGCGGCGTTCGCCGACCCGACGATCAAGGCGGTCGTCGCGTCGATCGGCGGTGACGACCAGATCACGGTGCTGCCCCTGCTGGACCGGGAGTTGATCCGGGCGAACCTCAAGCCGTTCTTCGGATTCAGCGACAACACCAACCTGCTCGCCCATCTGTGGAACACCGGGATCGTCGGCTACCACGGCGCCACGGTCATGTGCGAGTTCGGCCGCCCCGGTGCGATGGACCCGCTGACCGCCGAGTCCGTACGAGCTGCCCTGTTCACGTCCGGGCCCTACGAGTTGCGGCCGGCCGAACGCTTTCGCGAGGTCGACCTGCCCTGGGACGACCCGGAGAGCTTCGCCCGCGAGCCGCGCACGGAGCCGGGCGCGGGATGGACGTGGGTGCGCCCGGACCGGGTGGTCGAGGGCCGCTCCTGGGGCGGCAACCTGGAGATCCTGTCGTGGCTGCTGATGGCCGACCGCGAGATCTCCCGCGACCTCTCCGTGTACGACGGTCACGTGCTGTTCCTGGAGACCTCGGAGGACATGCCCCGCGCCGACGACGTCTACTGGATCCTGCGGAGCATGGGCGAGCGCGGCCTCCTGGAGCGCTTCCCGGCGCTCCTCATGGGCCGGCCGAAGGCCTGGTCGTTCGACCGGCCGCTCGCCCCCGCGGACCGGGCCCGCTACGTCCGCGACCAGCGGGAAGCGGTTCGCCGCGCGGTCGACCGCTACGCCCCGGACATGATGGTCGTGTTCGACGTGGACCTCGGACACACCGATCCGCAGCTCGTCATGCCGTACGGCGGGACGGTCCGCGTCGACGGTCCCGCCCGGCGCATCACGGTCACCTACTGACCCGCGCCGCACTCCCGCACGCCCCCGTAACCCACCGTCACTGTGGGTAGTTGAGGCGGCATGCGCGACGTACGCTCCGTAAGGGCTCCCTCCATGCTGCGGCTCGCGGCCGCCTCGCTCGCCGGGACCGCCGTCGAGTTCTACGACTTCTTCGTCTACGGGACCGCCGCCGCGCTGGTGCTCGGGCCGCTGTTCTTCCCGACGTTCTCGCCCCTGGCGGGGACGCTGGCGGCCTTCGGGACGTTCGCCGTCGGGTTCGTCTCCCGGCCTCTGGGCTCCCTGCTCTTCGGGCACATCGGGGACCGGCGCGGGCGGCGGCCCGTGCTGGTCGCCTCCCTGCTGCTGACCGGCGCGGCGACCGTCGCGGTCGGCTGTGTCCCGGCGTACGACCGGATCGGGGTGGCGGCCCCGGTTCTGCTGCTGGTGCTGCGGTTCCTCCAGGGGCTCGGGCTCGGCGGGGAGTGGGGCGGGGCCGTGCTGCTGACGGCCGAGCACGCACCGGCGGAGCGGCGCGGACTGTGGTCGAGCTTCCCGCAGATCGGTCCGTCGGTCGGGTTCCTGCTCGCCAACGGCGTGATGCTGCTGCTGTCCGCGACGCTGTCCGACGCGCAGTTCGCGGCCTGGGGCTGGCGGGTGCCGTTCTGGGCCGCCGGGGTCCTCGCCCTCGCCGGGCTGTGGCTGCGTTCCTCGCTCACGGAGAGCCCACGCTTCCTGGAGGTGGGGGACCACGCGCGCGTGCCGCTCGTCGAGGTGGTGCGCGACCACTGGCGGCTCGTCCTGCTGACGGCCGGAGGTCTCGCGGTCGGGTACGCCGTCTTCTACACCGTGACGACCTGGGCACTCGCGTACGGCGTCGACCGGCTCGGGGTGAGCCGGGCGGTCATGCTCACGTGTGTCATGGCCGCCGTGGTGGTGCAGGGATCGCTGACGCCCCTGGTGGCCCTGCTGGGCGACCGCTACGGTCGGCGGCCGCTGTGCCTGGCGGGCTGCGCGGGCGCCGCTGTGTGGATGTTCCCGATGATCGGGCTGCTGTCGACGGGCGAGCCCCTGCTGATGTTCATCGGATTCCTGGTGGCGCTCCTGGCGTTCGTCGCGGTGTTCGCGGTGATCGCCGCGTACCTCCCGGAGCTGTACGAGCCCCGGGTGCGGTGCACGGGCGCGGCCGTCGGCTACAACCTGGGGGGCGTCCTCGGGGGCGCGCTCACCCCGGTCGTGGCGACGGCGGTGGCGAGCGGGGAGCGCGTTCCGTGGGGGGTGGCCGGCTATCTGACGGCTGTCGCGCTGCTGAGCCTCGGCTGTTTCGCCCTCCTTCCGGAGACCCGGCCGGTGCCCCGTCTGCGCGTCGTGCGCGCGGCCGAGTGAAGGCCGGTCAGGGGCATCAGGGGTTGATGGCGAGTTCCAGATAGGCGGCGAAGATCACGAGATGGACGCCGCCCTGGAGTGGGGTGGCCCGTCCGGGGACGACGGTCAGGGAACTCACCACCACCGTCAATGTCAGCAGCACCATCTCGGTGGGGCCGAGCCCGAGGACGAGCGGTCCCGAGAGCCAGACGGACGCGAGGGCGACGGCCGGGATGGTCAGGCCGATGCTGGCCATGGCCGAGCCGAGGGCGAGGTTGAGGCTCGTCTGCACCCGGTCCCGCCGGGCGGCCCGCAGGGCGGCGATCGTCTCGGGGAGCAGCACGAGCAGCGCGATGATCACACCGACCACGGAGTGCGGCATGCCGGCCGCCTCGACCCCGGACTCGATGGTCGGCGACACGCCCTTGGCGAGGCCGACCACGCCGACGAGGGCGAGGCCGAGGAGCCCGAGGCTGATGCGGGTCGTACGGGCGGTCGGGGCGTCGGCGTGGTCGTCCGCGTCGATGACCTGGCCCTGCCGGGTGATCGGCAGGAAGTAGTCGCGGTGCCGGACGGTCTGGGTGGCCACGAACAGGCCGTACAGGACCAGGGAGGCGACCGCGGCGAAGGTGAGTTGCGCCGTGGAGAACTCGGGCCCGTGCTTGCTGGTGGTGAAGGTCGGGAAGACCAGGCTGAGCGTGGCCAGCGTGGCGACGGTCGCGAGGGCGGCTCCGGTGCCCTCCGCGTTGAACACGGCCAGTCCGTGACGGAGTGAGGCGACGAGCAGGCACACGCCGACGATGCCGTTGCACGTGATCATCACGGCGGCGAACACCGTGTCGCGGGCCAGTGTCGAGCTCTTGTCCCCGCCGTCCGCCATCAGGGTCACGATCAGGGCGACTTCGATGATCGTGACCGCGACAGCGAGGACGAGTGATCCGAAGGGCTCACCCACCCGGTGCGCGACCACCTCGGCGTGGTGCACCGCGGCGAGCACGGCGCCGGCGAGGACGAGCGTCACCAGCGCCACGACCGCTGCGGGCAGGTCGCGGCCCCATGTGAGGGCCAGCAGCACCACCGCGGCGACGGGCACCACGGCGGTCCACTGCGTGAGAAGTGACCGGAGCCGAACGATCATGCCGCGATCGTCCCAGTCGGAAGCGTGCCCCGCACTCCGGCGCCATGCCGCTCGGGCCCGGTCCGGCGGGCCCCGCCGCCCGGGCCGGACGCCTCCGGGAGGGAGGCGCTCGGTATCCGGGTGGCGGACGCCGGGGACGATGGACGGCAGTTCACGGTGTACCGCTCCCGATCTGGTGGTTCCTGCGGTCGGTCGGCCGGGTCAGGCGTCGATGCTGTCCTCCTCCGTCTGCTCGGCCTCCTCGCGCGCCTGCTTCTTGGTCGCGATCAGGCTGGTGATCGTGGTGACCACGAGGACGGCGCAGATCACGCCGAGGGAGACCGGGATGGAGATCTCGGGGACGTGGACGCCGGACTCGTGCAGCGCGTGCAGGACCAGCTTGATGCCGATGAATCCGAGGATGACCGACAGGCCGTAGCTCAGGTGGACCAGCTTCTTGAGCAGGCCGCCGATGAGGAAGTACAGCTGCCGCAGACCCATCAGCGCGAACGCGTTGGCCGTGAAGACGATGTACGGGTCCTGGGTCAGGCCGAAGATCGCGGGGATCGAGTCGAGCGCGAAGAGGACGTCGGTGGTGCCGATCGCCAGCATGACGACCAGCATGGGCGTCATGACACGCTTGCCGTTCTCCCGGATCCACAGCTTGGTGCCGTGGTAGCGGTCGGCGACACCGAAGCGGCGCTCGGCCGCCTTGAGCAGCTTGTTCTCCTCGAACTCCTCGTCCTCCTCGTCCGCCCTCGCCTCCTGGATCAGCTTCCAGGCGGTGTAGATGAGGAAGGCACCGAAGATGTAGAAGACCCACGCGAAGTTGGCGATGATCGCGGCGCCCGCGGCGATGAAGATCGCGCGCAGGACCAGGGCTATGAGGACGCCGACGAGGAGCACCCGCTGCTGGTACTTCGAGGGCACGGCGAACTTGGCCATGATCAGGACGAAGACGAAGAGGTTGTCGACGCTCAGCGACTTCTCGGTGATGAATCCGGCGAAGAACTCTCCGGCAGGCTGGCCTCCGGAGAAGAGAAGCAGGCCGAGTCCGAACAGCCCGGCGAGGGCGATCCAGACGACCGTCCAGATGCCGGCTTCCTTGATCGATACGTCGTGCGGCTTTCGACCGATGAAGAAGTCGACCGCGATGAGTGCGGCAAGCCCGACGATGGTCAGGACCCACAGGGTCAGGGAAACATTCACTGCGCCTCCGGCAGTACGTAACGGCAGATTTCAGCGTCGTCGCTACCGGAGGTCTCTTCCACCCGAGGCCGCCGGGACGCTGGGTGCGCCCGGAGCCTGCGGGCCGACGCCCCGGGATCTGGCCTGATCCGTATTGACGGGTGCGCCGCAGCAGGTAGGGAGTACTCCCCTCCGTATGGAAAGACAGTACCCGAATCACCAAGGAAAGGTAAAGGGCTAAGTAAAAGAAAGACCAAGTATGCAGGTCAGAGGCCTTTACTGATGCTTGGTAAAACGCTTTGGAGGCGTGATGCGGGTCAGCGGTCCCAGGGTCGGCGGGCCGCGGCCACCTGCGCGAGAACGCGCTCCAGCACCTGGCTGCCGGCGGGCATCAGTGAGGGCTCGAACGTCCACGCGTGCCCGACCCAGGGGTCGGCGAGATGGTCGTCCGGCACCGGGGTGATCCGCAGCAGCGCCCGCCACAACGGGTCGAGCAGCGGCCCGTAGGCGGCCGCGTCCTCCCGGTCGGCCACCATCATCAGATGGACGCCGACGGACGGGCCCTCGTCCGCCAGGTAGCGGAGCTGGGTCACGGCGCGGTCGTCGAAGCCGTGCGGGAAATCGTTGACGATCAGCAGTTGCTCGGCGGTGTCGAGGCCCGGCGGCAGCGAGTCGGCCGCTCCCCCGCGCAACGCCATCTGGACCAGGTCGACGCGCTGGGTGAGCCGGGCCAGTACGTCCGTGACGCCTGCGGCACCGACCGCCGGTGGACCCGCGAGCACCCCGGACCGAACGAGCGGGGCGAGCGAGGACGCTCCGGCGCCGGCCGCGTCGATGACATGAACAGTGAACTCGCCCGCGGGATAGACCGCGAGCAGCCGGGCCGCGTGCGCCACCGCCGTGTCCATGGCGAGGCGGCGCAGTTGGTCGGAGTCGGCGAGCGTGCCGTCGAGCGCAGCGCGACCGCTGTCGATCCACAGTCCGCGCTCCAGCGGCAGGCGCATCAGCATCGGAATGCTCAGCGTGCCGCTCTCCGGCAGGGAGAGGTCGCCGAGGCGGACCGCCATCGGGATCTCCATGGGCGGCCGGTAGCCGTGCCAGACCGGGTTGTCCCAGCTCGCGTAGGCCGTGGGCAGCGCGGGCTCCACGACCTCCGCCTCCGCGGTCAGCTGAGCGAGGTCCCGGTCCAGGGCCGCGCGGGCCTGGTCGACGAGATCCGCGTGCTTGGCGCGGGCCGCCTCGCGGGCGGCGTCGCCTTGGCCGCCGATCCGGCTGCGCGGGTCGGACAGGGCGTGGTCGAGCTCCTTCTCCATGCGCGAGTCGGCGAAGTCGACAGCACTGCGGTACGCGGCGACAGTCCGCGCCAGGTCCTCGAACATGCCCCACACCTGGTTGTACAGGCGCTCGTCCATGGACCAGCCGGTCGCGTCACCCGCGACGGGCCGGGCCGGCCGGCCCGGCTCGGCGGGAGGCGCGGTCGGCGGGGGCGGTGGCGGGGCCGAGGTCCGGCGGCCGGGGTGGCTGTAGTCGATCGGGCCGCCCGCCGGCGAGGACGGCTGGGTGACGGCGGAGGGGTCGGGCTGCGCGGAGCCGCCTGGATATCCCGTCGGGGCCGGAGTGGCACTCCCGGACCCGGCGAGGTCGTACGGGGACTGGGGCGGGGTCGTGCCGCCGGGCGCGCCCTGCACTCCAGGACCGGTGCGTGGCTGGTCGGGGCCCGGCGCGGAGGCGGCCGCCTGCCGGGAACGGTCGCTGTCGGGTGTGCGGGGCGGGGGTGCCGCGACCGAACGGGCGACGCCCTGGGCCACCGCTTCGTTGATCGTCCCGGCGAGTTGCCGGGCCTCGGGAAGACCCTGGTCGCCGAGGAGTTCGGCGAGACCGCCCGCGTAACCCTGCCCGACCGCCCGGATCTTCCAGGCGTCCTGTCTGCGATAGAGCTCCAGGGCCACGACGGCTGATTCGGCGTCGAGGCCCGTGAGGGTGAAGCTGGCGATCTCGGCGCCGTCGAGACCGGTGACCGCGACGAAGGGGGCGGCGACGGCCCCGAACCGGACGGGGCCGCCGGTCGCCGTGGGCAGCGCGAGGAGCACGCTGACCCGGTGCACGGCCGGCGGCAGGGCGTCCAGGTCGAAGGCGAGACGGTGGTCGGCCGCCGCCTGCTGGGAGACCTCGAGCCCGGGCAGGGTGGGCGCGCCCGGATGGGCCACCCACTCGACACCGCGGACCCTGCCCTGCTCGTCGCTGAGCGTGGCCCCCGCCACGACCGGTTTCCCGGCCGAGACCCGGACCTCGAGTCGGACCTGGGAGAGCGGATGGTTCTGCCCCCGGACCAGCTCGGCCGTCATCGCCTGTCCCCCTATGTCGCTTCGTGCGTGGCGTGCCGACCGGCCTACAGGTGCGGCAGTATCGCCGGCATCAGGTCCTGGAACGTGCGGCCGTTGGCCGGCGTGCCGAGGGCCGTCATCTGCCAGCCGCTGCCGGCGCGGTGCACCTTCGCCATGATCTGCGCGGTGTACTGGCCACCGCCCGCGAGGGTGTAGCGGGCGAGCTCCTGGCCGTTGGTCTCGTCGACGAGACGGCAGAACGCGTTCTGCACTTCCTGGAAGGTCTGGCCCGTGAAGGAGTTCACGGTGAAGATGATCTGGTCGATGTGGACCGGGATGCGCTGCAGGTCGACGAGGATGGCCTCGTCGTCGCCGCCCTGGCCGACGCCGCCGACCAGGTTGTCACCGGTGTGCCGGACCGAGCCGTCGTCGCTGACGAGGTGCCGGAAGAACACCACGTCAACGGGCTGCTTGTCCGCGAACAGCACGGCGGAGGCGTCCAGGTCGATCTCCCGGGTGCGCGAGCCGAACAGGCCGCGCCGGGGAGCCGCCTGCCAGCCGAGACCCATGCGGACCGCGGTCAGCGTGCCCCCGTCGTTCTTCTGCAGACTGATGGCCTGACCCTTGGTCATGTTGACCGTCACGCGCTGTTCCCCTCTCGAACTGTCCCCTGTTGCCGCGGACTCCGCGGATGAGCAGCACCCTACGCAGCGGCGGTGACGGCGCCGAACCCCGGGACGTACTTTGTGTCGGTCTTGCAACACAGAGCGCATCCGCCGAGGTCCGACGCCGTCCGCGCGGCCGTCAGGCCATGCCCGCCTCCCTCATCTGACGCAGTTCCTTCTTCATCTCGGAGACCTCGTCGCGCAGACGGGCCGCGATCTCGAAGTGGAGGTCGGCGGCGGCCGCGCGCATGCGCTCCGTCAGCTCCTCGATCTGCCCGGCCAGTTCGGCAGCCGGGCGGTCGGTGGGCACGGTGTCCGCGTTCTTCGCGGACTTGGCCGCCTTGCCGGCCTTCGCGGCCTTGCCGCCGAGCGCGGGCACGGGGGCCTTGGCGCCCTTGCCGTCCTTCGACTTCCGGTACCCGGAGCCGAGGAGCTGCTCGGTGTCGACGTCCTCGCGGGCGATCTGCGCCACGATGTCGTTGATCTTCTTGCGGAGGGGCTGCGGGTCGATGCCCCTCTCCTTGTTGTACGCGATCTGCTTCTCGCGGCGCCGGTTGGTCTCGTCGATGGCCTTCGCCATCGCCGGGGTGATCTTGTCCGCGTACATGTGGACCTGCCCGGACACATTGCGCGCCGCTCGGCCGATGGTCTGGATCAGCGAGGTCCCGGACCGCAGGAAGCCCTCCTTGTCGGCGTCGAGGATCGCCACCAGGGAGACCTCGGGAAGGTCGAGTCCCTCACGCAGGAGGTTGATGCCGACCAGGACGTCGAACTCGCCCGCTCGCAGCTCGCGCAGCAGCTCGACGCGGCGCAGGGTGTCGACGTCGCTGTGCAGATAGCGGACCTGGATGCCCAGCTCGAGGAAGTAGTCGGTGAGATCCTCGGCCATCTTCTTGGTGAGCGTGGTGACCAGGACGCGCTCGTCCTTCTCGGTCCGCTTGCGGATCTCGTGCACCAGGTCGTCGATCTGGCCCTCGGTGGACTTCACGACGACCTCGGGGTCGATGAGGCCGGTGGGTCGGATGATCTGCTCGACGTGGCCGTCCGAGCGGGACAGCTCGTACTGTCCGGGGGTCGCCGAGAGGTAGACGGTCTGGCCGATGCGCTTCTGGAACTCCTCCCACTTCAGCGGGCGGTTGTCCAGGGCGGAGGGCAGCCGGAAGCCGTGGTCGACGAGGGTGCGCTTGCGGGAGGCGTCGCCCTCGTACATCGCGCCGATCTGGGGAACCGTGACGTGCGACTCGTCGATGACGAGCAGGAAGTCGTCCGGGAAGTAGTCGATGAGGGTGTTCGGCGGGGAGCCGGGCTCGCGGCCGTCGAAGTGCATCGAGTAGTTCTCCACGCCGGAGCAGGAGCCGATCTGGCGGAGCATCTCGATGTCGTACGTCGTCCGCATGCGCAGGCGCTGGGCCTCCAGCAGCTTGCCCTGCTTGTCCAGCTCGGCGAGGCGCTGCTCCAGCTCCTTCTCGATGTCGTTCACCGCGCGCTCCATGCGCTCGGGTCCGGCCACGTAGTGCGAGGCGGGGAAGACGTAGACCTGCTCGTCGTCGCTGATGACCTCGCCGGTGAGCGGGTGGAGCGTGGAGAGGGCCTCGATCTCGTCGCCGAACATCTCGATGCGGACGGCGAGCTCCTCGTAGACCGGGAAGATCTCGATGGTGTCGCCGCGGACGCGGAAGGTGCCGCGGGCGAACGCCACGTCGTTGCGCGTGTACTGGATGTCGACGAAGCGGCGCAGCAGGTCGTCGCGGTCGATCTCGTCGCCCACCTTGAGGTTGACCATGCGGTCCACGTACTCCTGCGGCGTGCCGAGGCCGTAGATGCAGGAGACCGAGGCGACCACGACGACGTCGCGGCGGGTCAGCAGGGAGTTGGTCGCGGAGTGGCGCAGCCGCTCCACCTCCTCGTTGATCGAGGAGTCCTTCTCGATGTAGGTGTCCGACTGCGGGACGTAGGCCTCGGGCTGGTAGTAGTCGTAGTACGAGACGAAGTACTCGACGGCGTTGTTCGGGAGCAGCTCGCGGAACTCGTTGGCCAGCTGGGCGGCCAGGGTTTTGTTCGGGGCCATGACGAGCGTGGGGCGCTGGAGCTTCTCGATCATCCACGCGGTGGTGGCGGACTTGCCGGTGCCGGTCGCGCCCAGGAGCACGACATCTTTCTCACCCGCGGTGATGCGCTTCTCCAGGTCGGCGATGGCCGTGGGCTGGTCACCGCCGGGCTGGAAGGAGCTGACGACCTCGAAGGGCGCCACCGAACGTTCGATCTTGGATACGGGCCGCATGCAATCCACCGTACGACCCCGCACTGACAACCGGGTCGGATCAGCGGCTCTGCGGGGCTCCGGAACGGCGTCCGCGGTCCGGTCCGGAGCGGACGGCCGTCCTGCGGGCGGGGCGTGCGGTGACCGTGTGTGCCGGGATGCCGGGCCGCCGGCTCTCCGCGGGGGTCCAGTCGGCCCTGCCCATGACCATGAGCGGGTCGAACAGGACGACGACGCCGGCCAGGCAGAGGAAGGCCAGGGGGCCGATCATCATGGGCGCGAGCAGGGAGGCCGCCGAGTCCCCGGCGGGGCTGGCGCCCGCCGAGCCGTGCAGGTGGACGCTGAGGGCGGCCATTCCCGTGTAGTGCATCCCGCTGACGGCGAGTCCCATGACGAGGCTCGCTCCCACGCTCCACAGGAATCCGCGCACCTGTCCGGCCGCCCAGAGGGCCGCGGTCGCGGCCACCACGGCGATGACGACCGAGGCGGACACGGTGAACGTGTTGTATTCGAGGTTCCCGTTGAGCCGCATCCCGGCCATGCCCAGGTAGTGCATGGAGGCGACGCCGAGACCGGTGATGGTCCCGCCGGTGAAGAGGGCCGTCCCGGTGGCGCCCTGGTAGCCGACGATGAAGATCCCGATGCCGACCATCACGATCGCGACGCCCAGACTCGCGAAGGTCGTCGGCCGGTCGTAGTGGACGGGGGTCTCGTCGACCGCGAACCCCATCATCGCGATGAAGTGCATCGTCCATATGCCGGATGCGATCGCGACCGAGCCGAGCGCGAGCCAGCCGGCCCGCCACGGACCGGCGACGAGCATCGACCGGGTGGTGCAGCGCAGTCCCAGTGCCCCGCCCAGGCAGGCCATGAAGTACGCCACCAGCGGTGTGACGAGTCCGTAACTGAAGCCGTCGACCGTGCCCTGCATGCGCGGCTGCCCTTCCGCTGTCGCTCTGTGAACTCTCCGAAACGCTCCCACCCTCGGGACCGCGGGAGCGGACCGGGCTGAGGCAGAGAGTATGACCCCCACCGGAATGGTCGAACGATTTTCCGGCAAAGAAACACGACCTCCCCCCACCTGTGCGGCGCAAGTGAGCGGACTTGGGCAACTCCATTCAATTCACGGCCATCTCGCTAACCGCCTTCGTTGACTCTCTGCTGTCACTCTGTTGCTGTCCGTTATCTCTCGAAGCAAGGAGTACGCATGCTTGCGCGCGTTGCCGCCGCCACGACCGCCGCGCTTCTCGGGGGAGCCGTTCTGATACTGCCCAGCCCGCACGCCAAGGCCGGCGACCGGACCACGACCCCGCTGGTCGTCGCCCACCGGGGCGCCTCCGCCTACGCGCCCGAGAACACCCTGGCCGCCATCGACCACGCCGCCGAGCTGGGATTCGACTGGGTCGAGAACGACGTCCAGCGCACGAAGGACGGGCAACTGGTCGTCCTGCACGACGACTCACTGGCCCGTACGACCGATGTGGAGGAGGTCTACCCCGACCGCGCCCCCTGGAAGGTCAAGGACTTCACCGCGGCGGAGATCGCCCGCCTGGACGCCGGGAGCTGGTTCGGCGCCCGGTACGCGGGCGTGCGGGTGCCGACCCTGAAGGAGTACATGGAGCGTGTCTCGCACAACCATCAGAAGCTCGTCCTGGAGATCAAGAACCCCGAGCTGTATCCGGGCATCGAGCGGCAGACCCTCAAGCTCCTGAGCAACGAGGGCTGGCTGGACCCGGTGCACCTGAGGGACCGTCTGATCGTGCAGAGCTTCAGCGCCGACAGCGTGCGGATCGTGCACGACTTGCGACCGGGCATCACGACGGCGCTCCTGGGCACACCGGCGGTCGCTGACCTGCCCCGGTACGCCCGGTTCGCCGATCAGGTCAACCCGGACCACACCTCGCTCTCGGCCGACTACGTCTCCGCGGTCCACGCGCTGCACGGGCCGCACGGCCGGATGAAGGTGTTCGCCTGGACCGTGGACGACGCGGCCGCCGCCCGCCGCGTGGCGGGCTTCGGGGTGGACGGCGTCATCACGAACGTGCCCGACGTGGTGAGCAGGACCCTGGACGTACCGCGACGGCCGCACGCCCAGGGCTGATCGGAACGGCAGGCTCCAGGGCGCGACGCCCGTGGCGTGGACCGGTACCTCCGGCTCCGCCACGGGCGTTGTCAGTGGCCGGCCGTACCGTGGAGCGCATGAACAGCCATGGGCCCGAAGGGCAGCAGGTCGTTTGGGCGGTCGTCGGCACGGACATCGGCCCGCTGCTCCTCGCGGCGACCCGCGACGGCCTGGTGAACGTCGTCTTCCACGCCTCGGACGCGGTACGGGACAAGGCGCTCGACCGGCTCGCGTCCCGTCTGGGCAGCGCGCCCGTCGAGGCACCGGACTCCCCGCTCCTCGCCGAGGCGATACGCCAGGTCGAGGCGTACTTCGCCGGAGCACGCCGCGACTTCGACCTGCCGCTCGACTGGTCCTTGATCTCCGGGTTCAACCGCCAGGTGCTGCGCGAGCTGAACGCGGGCGTTCCGTTCGGTTCCGTCGTCGGGTACGGCGACCTGGCCGGCCGGGTCGGCCAGCCGGGCGCGGCGCAGGCCGTCGGGGTGGCGATGGGCTCGAACCCACTGCCGGTCGTGGTGCCCTGCCACCGCGTGGTCGAGCGTGACGGCGGGATCGGCGGGTTCGGGGGCGGCCTGGAGACCAAGCGGAAGCTGCTGGCCCTGGAGGGGGTCCTCCCCGAGCCGCTGTTCTGACGCCGCCGTCGCCGCCGTCGCCCCGCTGAGGCCGGCGTCATCCTCCCCGCGGTTCCGGTGCTCAGAGGCTGATGTGGTACGCCTTGCGGAGTGTCTCGTGGACGGTCCACGTCGTGCGGTCGCCCTCGCGCAGCACCGCCGCGTCGCCGGGTCCCACCTCGATGACGTCACCGCCCTCGACCTCGATGGTGGCGCGCCCGCTGACGACGACGAACAGCTCGTTCGCCTCGGTGTCGGTCACCACGCCCGGCGTGATCTGCCAGATGCCGCGCAGCTGCTTGCCGTCGGCGGACTCCCACAGCACCTTGCCCGTCACGACGGGTTCGCCGGAGACGATCTGGGCCGGGTCCAGCGGCTCGGTCTCCAGTTCGGCGTCGGGAATGTGGACGGCGAAGGACGGGGTGGCCTGGGAGTTCGTGGTCATGAGCGCACACCCTAAGGGCACGCCCGCGCGTCTGCGCGAGGAGGGTCGCCTCGCCGGGCCGGGGAGGGTCTCCCTCCTCGCGCGGGTGGTCGCGCCGCCGTTCGAGAAAGTCCCGACGCGCGGGGTGGCCGGGAGGCCCGCCCGGTAGCAGACTCCGCCCTGCGCACAGCCGCTGGCGTCCGACGTCACGAAGCCGAAGGGACGGCGAACAGGCATGAGCGGAAGCGGAAACAGGGCAGTCGCGTATCTCAAGCCGGGTGCGGTCGAGGTCAGGACCATCGACCATCCGACGCTTGAACTGCAGGACGGGCCGGGGGTGGCTGCCGACAACGTCGGCCGCACGTGCCGGCATGGAGTCGTTCTCAAGGTGCTCGCCAGCAACATCTGCGGCAGTGACCAGCACATGGTGCGCGGCCGTACGACCGCGCCGGAAGGACTGGTCCTCGGACACGAGATCACCGGAGAGGTGGTGGAGCGCGGCCCGGACGTCGAGTTCATCGAGGTCGGCGACATCGTCTCGGTGCCGTTCAACATCGCCTGCGGGCGGTGCCGCAACTGCAAGGAGCGCAACACCGGCATCTGTCTGAACGTCAACCCGGCGCGGCCCGGCGCGGCCTACGGCTATGTCGACATGGGCGGCTGGGTCGGCGGCCAGGCCGAGTACGCCATGATCCCGTACGCGGACTTCAATCTGCTGAAGTTCCCCGATCGCGAGCAGGCCCTCGAGAAGCTCCTGGACCTGACGATGCTGTCGGACATCTTCCCGACCGGATTCCACGGTGCGGTCACCGCGGGCGCCGGAGTGGGTTCGACGGTGTACGTCGCCGGCGCGGGCCCGGTGGGACTGGCCGCGGCGGCGTCGGCGCAGTTGCTGGGCGCCGCGGTCGTCATCGTCGGGGACCTCAACGCCGAGCGCCTCGCCCAGGCGCGGAGTTTCGGCTGCGAGACCGTCGACGTGTCGCAGGGCGGTGTGGAGGACCAGATCGCGCAGATCCTGGGTGAACCCGAGGTCGACGCGGCGGTCGACGCGGTGGGCTTCGAGGCGCGGGGACACGGCAGGGACGCCGAGGAGGCTCCCGCGACCGTCCTCAACTCGCTGATGGGCGTCACGCGCGCGGGCGGGTCCCTCGGCATTCCGGGTCTCTACGTGACGGACGACCCGGGAGGGATCGACCAGGACGCGCGGACCGGGACGCTGAAGGTGCGCCTGGGCCTGGGCTGGGCCAAGAGCCACCGGTTCACCACGGGACAGTGCCCGGTGATGCGGTACCACCGAGGGCTGATGAAGGCGATCCTGCACGAGCGCGTGCACATCGCCAAGGCGGTCAACGCGACCGTGATCAGCCTGGACGACGCACCGCGCGGCTACGCGGAGTTCGACCAGGGCGCCGGCCGCAAGTACGTCATCGATCCCCATGGGGCACTCGCGGGCGTACGGCCCGTCTGATCCCGTAGGGGAAGGGGTGCTCCCGCGCGTGGGAGCACCCCTTCCCCTGTCCTGCTCCCGTCGGCGGAGCCCCTGTTCGCCCTCGCCGTCCGCCAGGTGTCGTACGCCGCGGGTCCTGGTGGTTTGGGAGGACGCGTCGCCCGCCAGAGATCCAGGGACGGGGAACCTCGACCGACAGGAGACAGACGCGTGATCGTGGTGTCCGAAGAGGTGCGGGAGGCGCTCGACGCGCGCCGGCCGGTGGTGGCCCTGGAGTCGACGATCATCGCGCACGGGCTGCCCCGTCCGCGCAATCTGCAGGTCGCCCTCGACCTGGAGGAGGTCGTCCGGGAGCAGGGTGCCGTACCCGCGACGATCGCCGTGCTCGACGGCCGGCCCCATGTCGGCCTGGACAAGGAGCAGGTGGAGCGGGTCGCGAACGAGGACGGCATCCGCAAGCTGGGCCACCGCGATCTGCCGCTCGCCGTGGCCTCGGGGGCGAGCGGGGCGACGACGGTGTCCGCCACGGCCCTGCTCGCGGCGCGCGCCGGGGTACGGGTGTTCGCGACGGGCGGGCTCGGCGGTGTGCACCGTGAATGGACGGTGACCCAGGACGAGTCCGCCGATCTGGGGCTGCTGGCGCGCACCCGCATCACGGTGGTGTGCGCGGGCGTCAAGTCGATCCTGGACGTGCCGGCGACGCTTCAACGTCTGGAGACGCTGGGCGTGGCGGTCGCCGGGTACGGCACGGACCGGTTCCCGGGCTTCTACCTGTCCGACTCGGGACACCCCGTCGACTGGACACTGGACTCCCCCGAGCAGGTGGCGGAGGTGATGCGCGCCCAGGACGCGTTGGACTCCCCCGAGTCGGCGCTGATCGTGGCGAACCCCGTTCCGCGGGAGGAGCAGCTCGATCCGTCGCTGCACGCGCGTGTGCTCGCCGACGCGTTGCTGGCGTGCGAGGAGGAGGGGATCACCGGGCAGGCGGTGACGCCGTTCCTGCTCGGCTATCTGGTCCGGCACACCGACGGCGCCTCACTCAGCGCCAATCTGGCGGCGGTGCGGGGCAACGTCCGCCTCGCGGGACGGATCGCGGCGGCCTGGGCGAGCGCGTGAGCGGCGCGGGCCGGGACGCTCACGAACGCCCTCCGGCGAGTGGGGACAGCGCGGACCCCGGCCAGGGTTCGCGCCCCGATGGCGGCGCCCTGCTCGTCGTCGGGGACGTGGTCACCGATGTCGTGGCGCAGCATCGCGGACCGCTCGCGTCCGGCACGGACACGGTCGCCGCCATCCGCACCGTGCCGGGCGGCGCGGGCGCCAATGTCGCGTGCTGGGCCGCGTTCGAGGGCTGTGCGGACGTACGGCTGCTCGGCCGGGTCGGTGCCGACGCGGCGGAGTGGCACGAACGTGAGCTGTTGGCAGGCGGTGTGCGGCCGCTCCTGGTCACGGACCCGGAGGCGCCGACGGGGACGGTCGTCTGTCTCGTGGACTCCGGCGCGTCGGCGGAGCGTACGTTCCTCACGGACAGCGGGGCGTCGCTGCGGCTCGCTCCGCAGGACTGGTCGCCGGCACTGCTCACCGGGGTCGGGCGGCTGCATCTGTCGGGATATCTGTTCTTCTCCGAGCCGAGCAGGGCGCTGGTGTCGGTGGTGCTGGAGTCGGCCCGCTCGGCCGGCGTGCCGGTGAGCGTCGACCCCGCGTCGGCCGGCTTCCTCACCGCGTCGGGTGTGGACCGCTTCCTGGAACTGGCGGCGGGGGCGGACGTGCTGCTGCCCAGCCGGGACGAGGCCTGTCTGCTGACGGGGCTGCCCGATCCGGCGGACGCGGCGGCCAAGTTGAGCCGTCAGTTCCCCCTGGTCGTCGTCAAGCAGGGCGGTGCCGGTGCCCTGGTGGCCCGGTCCGGGACCGTCCGGGCACGTGTCCCGGCACGGTCGGTGACGCCCCGGGACACGACGGGCGCGGGTGACGCCTTCACCGGCGCGTTCCTCGCCGCACTGCTCGCGGGAACCGCGCCGGAGGCCGCCGCGGTCGCCGGATGCGCGGCGGGAGCGAAGGCGGTGGAACGGGTCGGAGGGAGGCCACCGGCGCACTGTTGACAGGCGGCCGTCGGCGCCTCGGACGACAAGGCGGCCCCGGGGATCGCCTCCCGGCGGGGCGGGTCGTCACCGCTGTCGCGGCACGGCGCCACCGGGACGGACCACCGCGGCGGTCACTGCCCGGCGCCGGCGGCCGTTCAGCCCTTGCGCCCCCAGGCCGAGATCATGGGTGCCGTCGCCAGGTCCATGGAGCCGGCGGCGACGTTCGCCAGGTGCTGGTCGATCTCGTCCTCGGTCGCGAGGCCCGCCGTGACGAGCTGGTCGCGGATCTGACGCACCGTCGCCGCTTCCAGGACGGTGCAGGCTGGAGAGGTGACGGGGAAGTACGCGTCGGCCTCGACGCCGCGCAGCCCGGCCTCACGGAGCAGGCGCGGGAGTTTGCGGCCGTAGGAGAGGTCGGCGCCGCGGTCGGCGAGGAGCTTGCGGAACCCCTGGCGCAGCCGGTTCGCGAGCTGCTGCTCGGGGCCGTGCTCGTCGGGGCAGAGGAGGGGCTGGAGCGCCGGATCGGCGTCCTCGACGAGGAGTCGGCCACCGGGCCGCAGGGCCTTGATCATCGACCGCAACGCCCGCTCCCGGTCCGGCACATGGACCAGTACGAGCCGGGCGTGCACGAGGTCGAAACCTTCGCCGGGCGGCTCCTCGGTGCCCACGTCGTGGACGCGGACCTGGACCGGGGGACGGGCCGCCGAGGCTGCCCACGAGGTGTCGATGTCGGTCGCGACGACCTTGCCGGTGGGCCCGACCTTCTTGGCGAGCCAGGACACCACGGACGTGCCGCCCGCCCCGACCTCCCAGCAGCGCCAGCCGGATCCGATGCCGAAGCGCTCCATGTGCCGGAACGTCGTGGGGTCGAAGAGGGTGGCGAAGGCCTGGAAGCGCTGTCCCGCCTCGTCCTGCTGGTTGTCGAGGAGATACCCGTCGGTTCGCGTCATGGGGGGATCCTCCCAGTTGACCGGCTTGTCGGGCCGTCCATCCCGCCGGGCGGAGGGGTCGGCCACCCCGCACGGCGGAACGGAATCCTCCATTCCCACAGCCTTTTCCGGTGGCGGAGCGGGACTGGCAGACTGGCTCGCCAGGCGCAGATCGCGGCCCGAGGAGTTCCACGAGGAGATCCCATGTCCATGGCAGGGAATTTGCGGAGGGTGACGGCGCTGAGTGCCGTCGGCGGCCTCCGCAAGGTGGCACGGCTGACGCGGCGGCGGCCCCGTGTCGACCTGAGTCACCACGCCCGGTCACCGCTGGGCTCCGCGGTGGTGAACTGCGTGGCCTACCAGGGAGGCGCCCGGGTTCCGGAGGGGCGGGACCTGGTCGACACCCTGGAGCGGATCCGCAAGCGGGACGAGGGATTCGTCTGGCTCGGACTGCACGAGCCGACGGAGCAGGAGTTCGCGGGCATCGCCGAACTCTTCGACCTGCACCCGCTGGCCGTCGAGGACGCGGTGGAGGCCCATCAGCGTCCGAAGCTGGAGCGGTACGGCGACACGCTGTTCGCCGTGTTCAAAACAGTCTGCTACGTGGAGCACACCGAGCTGACGGCGACCAGCGAGGTGGTCGACACCGGCGAGATCATGGTGTTCGTCGGGCCGGACTTCGTCATCACCGTGCGCCACGGCCGGCACGGCTCACTGGGCCCGCTGCGGGAGGAACTGGAGTCGGATCCGGCGCAGTTGTCGAAGGGGCCGGCCGCCGTCCTGCACGCGATAGCGGACCACGTCGTCGACGACTACGTGAGCGTCACCGACTCCGTCCAGGCGGACATCGACCAGGTCGAGGCCGACGTGTTCGCCGAGAACGGCGCCCGCACGGACGCGGGCCGTATCTACCAGCTCAAGCGTGAACTGCTCGAACTGAAGCGGGCCGCGGTGCCGCTCGCCCGCCCGGTCCAGGAGCTGGCGACCCGGCCGATCCGCGTGGTCGACCCGGAGATACAGGCGTACTTCCGGGACGTCTCGGACCATCTGCTGCGGGCCACCGAACAGATAGCCGCCTTCGACGAACTGCTCAACTCGATCCTGCAGGCCCACCTGGCACAGGTGACGGTCGCACAGAACGAGGACATGCGGAAGATCACGGCGTGGGCCGCGGTCATCGCCGTGCCCACGATGGTCTGCGGGGTGTACGGCATGAACTTCGACAACATGCCCGAGCTGCACTGGAGGTTCGGCTATCCCATCGTCATCGGCGTCATATCCGTCGCCTGTCTCGTCCTCTACCGGGGCTTCCGGCGCAACGGCTGGCTCTGACACTGACACACCTCTCGCCCGGCACGGCCGGCCGGACGAGAGTGCGCGCCGCGGAGGACGGACGTACGCGGGGACGGCTCAGCCCGTCGCACTCCTCGCGTAGACGCTCTCCACCCACGCGGCCAGTTGTTCGTCGCTGAGATGCTGGGCGAGGTCGGCCTCGCTGATCATGCCGACGAGCCGCTTGTTCTCGATCACGGGAAGCCGCCGGATCTGATTGCCCTTCATCTCCGTGAGCACTTCGCCGACGTCGGCGTCGGACTCGATCCAGCGGGGCGTGCCGTGGGCCATGTCGCCCGCGGTCACCCGGGCCGGGTCGTGGCCCATGGCCACACAGCCGACGACGATGTCGCGGTCCGTGAGGATGCCGCAGAGGCGTTCGTTCTCGTCGCTGATGGGCAGCGCCCCCACGTTCAGCTCGCGCATGAGCTGGGCGGCGCGGTCCAGGGTCTCGTGAGCGGGGATCCACTGGGCACCACGGTGCATGATGTCTCCGGCGGTGGTCATGGAGTACCTCCCGGTGCCGGACGGCCGGCGCGGCGCCGAACACACCGCTAGTCCCGGCGCCCTATATTCTCGCCGCGCTTCAGGGGCTGCGCACCTGGAGATCGGCTCGCCTCAGCTGTGCGGGCCGCGGCGGTGGGGCCGGTGCGGCGGGCTCCGCCCGGCGGTTCGTGCCCCGGCCGGGTCAGCCGTTCCACGCCGGGTGACGGGGATCGTCGGCACGGACCAGGACGTCGACCGTGCCGGCCGGATCCACCTCGTCCTCGTACCGCGCGAAGGCGGGCAGGGTCCAGTGCTCCGTCTCGGGGGTACGGCGGCGGAGGGCTCCCGGGGAGAGGAGGACGTGCACGCTGAGGTCGAACGGGAACCAGTGGCGCAGGAGGAGGGGGCCGTGCAGCAACAGGATTCCACCGGGCGGGAGTTGGACGTACGCGCTGCGGGTCGCGCGGTCGGTGGCAGGGTCCCAGAGGTCGGGCAGGACCCGGCCGTCGCCCCCGGCTTCGAGGGGACCGAAGACCTCGCGCCACAGGGCGCGGGTGTCGAACCAGCCGTCGTAGTAGGCGTCGACGTCCTGGTGCCCGTACTCGAACCGGAGCGAGCCCGGCCGCAGGAAGCCCTCGGCGCCGACGACGAGCGACGGACGACCGCGGACGCGCAACGCCTCGGAGACCCGTTGGGCGAGGTCACCGGGGAGGGCGGCCGGGGCTCCGTCGAAGGCGACGCGGGGCCAGGGACCGCCGTCGGCCGGTTTCAGGTCGAGCAGCCGGTCGGCGAGGAGGTCGCCGAGCCGTTCCCAGGTGATCGCTTCGAGTCGCACAGAGCCCATGATGCATCGGCCGCCGGGGAGGACGGACGGGAGGAGCCGCCCCGGCCACCTGAACCGTCTGATCCGCCGCGTGGACGGCGGTCGGGGGCGGGAAAGGATCCCCACATGGCACGGTTCGCCACTCCCCCGCACCGGAGCAGCAGTGCGCTTCCCGCCAGTGCCCTGCTTGTCGTCCAGCCGCTCGGAAAGCGGCACTGTGCCGAGTGCCGGAGCGGCCCGCTCGCGCTGCTGGTCCTGGAGGAGGGCGCGCCGCGCTGCCTGGACTGCGCGGATCTCGGTCACCTGGTGTTCCTGCCGCGGGGGGACACCGCGCTGACCCGCAGATCGCGGGAAGGCAGCGGTCTGAGTGCCGTGGTGGTGCGGTTCCACCGGCGGCGGGGGCGGTACGAGCGGCAGGGCCTGCTGGTCGAGGAGGAGGCGCTCGCCCGAGCCGAGCAGCGGTATCTGGCGGACGCCGAGGCGCGACGGCGTCGCCGGGCCCGGGAAGCGCGACGCCGGCAGGCGGAGGACGTGCGGTTCACGGACGCGTTCGCACGGGAGACAGCCAGGTTGTTCCCGGACTGTCCCGCCGACCGTGCCTACGCGATCGCCGCGCACGCCTCGGTGCGGGGAAGCGGGCGGGTCGGGCGCAGCTCGGCCGGCCGTGCGCTGTCCGAGGCGGCGGTGACAGCGGCTGTCCGCGCGGCCGTCCGGCACACGGAGACCCCTTACGACGAGCTGCTGATGAACGGGGTGCCGCGGTACGAGGCGCGTCGCCGGATCGCCTCCGTCGTGGAGGCGAGGCTTCGGGAGTGGCGCGGCGAGGAGCCGGCGGGGGTGTGAGAAGGGGCGGAGTGAGGGCTCGGACAGCGCGGTGTGTGGGGCGTGGCGCGGAGGTGCTGGAGGCTCGCGCATGGGTGCGCGGGACTCGGCCATGGTCGTGGTCGTCCGGGCGGATTTCACTTGTGATGTGGGCCCACGCTGTGCAGGATCACTGGCTCGACCTCGGCCGTCTCGACGGTTGTTCGGCGGCGCGCCGGGCGCGCCGGACCGGTGGCGCGGCGTCGACGCGGGCGCGGCGGTGACGTGACCGTACAGGCGGTGACCGGCAACCGGTGACCGCCGACTGGCGGCCGGCGGCTGGGATTCGACGAGTGACGGGCGACGGGTGACGGGGAGTGGACATGATCGACGGACCGTATTTCGTGCTGACGCTGCTGGGGGTGCTCGGCTGCGGACTCGTGGCGGGGGTGTTCTGCGGGTTCTCCACGTTCGTGATGCGGGCCCTCGCCCAGCTGCCTCCTGCGCAGGGGGTCGCCGCGATGCAGGCGATCAACGTCGCGGCGGTGCGGCCTCCGTTCATGTTCGTGTTCGTCGGAACGGCGGTGCTGTGCGCGGTGCTCGCCGTGGTGACGTTCGTGGTGTGGCCGGGCGGGGCGACGGTTGAGCTGCTGCTCGGCAGCGCGCTCTACCTGTTCGGCTCGTTCGGGGTGACGATCGCGGCGAACGTCCCGCGCAACGAGGCGCTGATGAAGCTGGACCCCGGGACGCCCGAGGCGACAGCGCTGTGGCCCACGTACGTGCGCGAGTGGACGATGTGGAACCACATACGCACGATCACCTCGGCGGCCGCGGCGGTGGCCTACGCCCTCGCCCTCACCTGAACCGGCCCGTCGCGGTCCCGTCCCCACGGCAGCGTCCGATGTCCCCGCGCCCGAGTGGGGCGGCGGGGTCTGCGGAGGCGACGTACCGTGGTGGGAAAGGAGTGCCGCCCGTTTCCGTGGCCGATGACGCCCTGCGGTCGTGCGGTCCCGCACCGGTCCGCGTACGTGACGGAGACGGCCATGGCCGATCCCAAGGGGTTCATGACCACACCACGCGAGGAGTATCCGCGCCGGCCCGTGGAAGAGCGTGTGCGGGACTGGAACGAGGTGTACGTCCCCGGGGCCCTGCTGCCGATCGTCAGCCGGCAGGCCGACCGGTGCATGGACTGCGGTGTCCCCTTCTGCCACGAGGCGTGCCCGCTGGGCAATCTGATCCCCGAGTGGAACGACCTCGTCTCCCGCGACGACTGGCGGGCGGCAAGCGATCGTCTGCACGCCACGAACAACTTCCCTGAGTTCACCGGGCGGTTGTGCCCCGCGCCGTGCGAGGCGGGCTGCGTCCTGGCGATCAACCAGCCCGCGGTGACCATCAAGAACGTCGAGGTCGCCATCGCCGACCGTGCCTGGGAGGACGGGCTCACCCCGCCGCGGCCACCGGACCGGCTCTCGGGCAGGACCGTGGCGATCGTCGGTTCGGGGCCCACCGGCCTCGCCGCGGCGCAGCAGCTCACGCGGGCCGGGCACACCGTCGCCGTGTACGAGGGATCGGACCGGGTCGGCGGGCTGCTGCGGTACGGGATCCCCGCGTTCAAGATGGAGAAGCGGCAGCTGAACCGGAGGCTGGCCCAGATGCGGGCGGAGGGGACCAAGTTCCGGACGTCGACCGTCATCGGCACCGATCTCGGGGCGCGGGACCTCGTGTCCCGCTACGACGCCGTGATTCTGGCGACGGGTGCCACCGCCTGGCGTGATCTGGGCGTACCGGGGCGGGAGTTGTCGGGCATCCATCAGGCGATGGAGTATCTGCCGCTGGCCGACCGGGTGTGCGAGGGGGATCTGGCGGTCTCCCCGCTGTCGGCGGCGGGCCGGCACGTGGTGATCGTGGGGGGCGGAGACACCGGGGCGGACTGTCTGGGGACGGCGGTGCGTGAGGGGGCGGCCTCGGTGACCCAGCTCGACATCTACGCGCAGCCGGAGGTCGCGCGCGACGAGGACGTCGAGCCGTGGCCGACGTATCCGAAGATCTACCGGCTGTCCGGCGCGCACGAGGAGGCCGGCGCACTGGGGACGGCGCCCGCCGCACACGCGGACGCGCGGCTCTTCGCGGCGTCCACGCTCCGCTTCACCGGGGACGAGAGCGGCCGGGTGCGGTCGCTGCACCTCGTCGAGGTCGATGCGGGGCGCCGGCCGGTCCCCGGTTCCGACCGGGTGCTGCCCGCCGACCTCGTCCTGCTCGCGCTCGGTTTCTCCGGACCCGACCGGCACGACGGCCTGATCGACCAGTTGGGCCTCGCACTCGAGCCGCGCGGCACGATCGCGCGGGGTCCCGACTTCGCCACGAACGTCCCGGGTGTGTACGCCGCCGGGGACGCGGCACGCGGTCAGTCCCTCGTCGTGTGGGCGATCGCCGAGGGCAGGGCGGTCGCCGCGGCCGTGGACCGTGTGCTGAGTGGTTCGGACCGCCTGCGCCTGCCGGCCCCGATCGGCCCGTACGACCGCCCGATGACCGCGTGAGCGGCGGACTCGCGGCCTTTCGGTGTGCGGCCACGGCGTCGGCGCACGGCCACGGCCATCACCACGACCGCGCCGCGCCTCAGCGGCGTTCGTCGGTTCCGGCCACCTTGGCCGTCGACAGGGCGACCCGGTTCCAGGTGTTGATGGTGAGGATCAGGGCGAGGACGTGGCCGAGTTCGGCGTCGTCGAACTGGGCGGCGGCCTCGGCGTAGACGTCGTCGGGCACGCCCGCGTCGGCGACACGCGTCACGGCCTCCGTCAGGGCGAGCGCGGCCTGCTCCTTCGGCGTGAAGAAGTGACGGGCCTCGCGCCACACGGCGACCATGTGCAGCCGGTCCTCGCTCTCCCCGGCCTTGCGGGCGTCGTTGGTGTGCATGTGGAGGCAGTACGCGCAGTGGTTGAGGTGCGAGGCACGGATCTGGATCAGCTCGACGAGCGCCGGGTCGAGGCCCTCCCGGGCCGCCACGTCGAAGCCGACGAGGGCGCGGAAGACCTTCGGCGCGGCCTTGGCGAAGTCGATCCGCCCGGGCCTGCCGCCGGCGCTCCCGCCGGTCCCTGCCGGGGTGACGGCCCCCGTGGTGGTGGTCCCCGTCGTGGTCGTGCCGGTCGTCGCCGCGGTGTTCGTGTTCGTCGTCATGACCATGAATCTACGGGGCGGAAAGACCGGCGGTAGGGTGCATTTCCATGACGGATTCGTGGGTCAATTCCGCGGAGCGGATCGGCGCCGACCTGCATCTCGAACTGTCGGGCCCCGGCGGGCGCAGGGCCGCGCTGACCCGTGCGCTGCGTGAGGCCGTACGCAGCGGGCGGCTCGCGCCGGACACCCGGCTGCCGCCGTACCGCTCGCTCGCCGCGGACCTCGGGGTCGCGCGCAACACGGTCGCCGACGCGTACGCCGAACTCGTCGCCGAGGGATGGCTGACCGCCCGGCAGGGCTCGGGCACCCGGGTGGCCGCCGGTGTCACTCCCCCACCCGGCGGACGGCGCCGGAACGCACCGGTGCCCGTGCCGGAGAAGGCCGCGTCCCGTGCGCGGGGACCCCGGCACGATCTGCGGCAGGGCACTCCGGACGTGTCGTCGTTCCCACGTGCCGCCTGGCTGGCGTCCTACCGCCGGGCACTGCAACAGGCGTCCAACGAGGCCTTCGGGCCCGGCGATCCGGCAGGACGGATCGAGTTGCGGGAGGCGCTCGCCGAGTACCTGGCACGCGCGCGTGGGGTGCGTGCGGAGCCCGGACGGATCGTGATCTGCTCGGGGTTCGCGCACGCCCTGCGGCTGCTCCTCCCCCAGGTCCTGCGGGGTCCGCTGGCCGTCGAGTCGTACGGCCTCGGGTTCCACCGTGAGCTGCTGGCCGCCGCTTCCGTGCGGACCGTCCCGCTGCCGCTGGACGAGGACGGCGCCCAGGTGGGCGCGTTGGGCCGGGAGCGGGCGGTACTGCTCACGCCCGCGCATCAGTTCCCGACGGGAGGACCGTTGCACGCCGAGCGCCGCGCGGCGGTGATCGACTGGGCACGGGCGCGGGACGGGGTGATCCTGGAGGACGACTACGACGGGGAGTTCCGCTACGACCGCCGGCCGGTGGGCGCGCTGCAGGGGCTGGACGCGGAGCGGGTCGTCCACATCGGCTCGGTCAGCAAGAGCCTGTCGTCGGCGCTGCGGCTCGGCTGGATGGTCCTGCCGGAGCGGTACGTGGACGCCGTACTGGACGTCAAGGGGGAACGGGAGGCGTGGGCGAGCGCGTTGGAACAGCTGGCCCTCGCCGACTTCATCGACTCGGGTTCCTACGACCGGCATGTGCGGCGGATGCGGCAGCGGTACCGGGGGCGGCGCGACCGGCTCGTCGCGGCGCTCGCCGAGCGGGCTCCGCACGTCGCGGTCACGGGAATCGCGGCGGGCCTGCACGCGGTGCTGCGGCTGCCGCCGGGAACGGAGGCACCGACGGTGCGGGAGGCGGCACGGCGGGGAGTCGCGCTCGACGGGCTCGCCGGCTTCCGGCACCCGGAGGCGGTCACGTCCGCGCCGGACGGGCTGGTGGTGGGGTACGCGACCCCCGCGGACCACGCGTACGGGGCGGCACTGGAGGCGTTGTGCGGCGCGCTGCCGCCGGGGTGAGCGCGCCCGCGGTACGGGCGGGCGCGCGGCTCC
Source organism: Streptomyces sp. M41(2017) (assembly GCF_002078175.1). GTDB lineage: Bacteria > Actinomycetota > Actinomycetes > Streptomycetales > Streptomycetaceae > Streptomyces. Next base: position 2,347,828 of record NZ_MWFK01000002.1, read on the forward strand.
TGCTGCTACGGACTGCGTTCGTCGCGGAGTCTCCAGGTGTCCGCGTCTCGGTGACGGATCATGTCGGCATCACATTCAGGAAGTTCGGAGAAAAGAGAACCCAAGTCGTTCAGGAGAGCAGGAAGTCCGCCTCTCCGGCCTTCGCGCCCTGGATGAACGCGGTCATCTCACCCGGCGTGTAGATGAGGGCGGGACCGTCCGGGTCCGCCGACTGACGCACGGCGATCCGCCCGTCGGCGAGCTTCATCGCCTCCAGGCAGTTCCCGCCGTTGCCGCCGCTCCACGGCTTGTGCCAGCCCTCGCTGCCCAGTTCGCGGGCGGGCATTCCGTTGTAGATGCGCGACTGGCCTGTCCGCGTGTGCCGGCGTTCCGGCTTGAGGCGTTCCATTCACAGCTCCTTGCGGAGGTCCCGGAGGATCTCCTTCGTGCGATGTGCCGTGGCGGCCTGCGCCGCCATGCGGTCCATGACCTCCAGGTGGGTCGCCACCTCGGAACGCGCGTCCAGGTAGACGGCGCCGGTCAGGTACTCGCTGTAGACCATGTCCGGGAGTTCCGGCATGGCGAACCGGAACAGCACGAACGGCCCGTACGTGCCGGGATGCGGGCCGTTGGAGAACGGCATCACCTGCAACGTCACGTTGGGCAGCTCCGTGACCTCCAGCAGCTTGTCGATCTGCGCCCGCATGACCTCGGGGCCACCGATGGGGCGGAGCAGCGCCGTCTCGTCCATCACGGCCCAGATCCGGGGGGCGTCCTCCCGGACGAGGAGGTCCTGGCGCTGCATGCGCAGGGCCACATGGCGCTCGATGTCCTCGGGGCGGGTCTGCCCGATGGCACCCGCCTTCATGACGCCGCGGGCGTAGTCCTCGGTCTGCATCAGGCCCGGCACGAAGTGCGGTTCGTAGGACCGCAGGAGGGCCGCCGCGCCCTCCAGGCTGACGTGCATGGAGAACCAGTCCGGCAGGATGTCGTGGAACCGCTGCCACCAGCCGGGCTTGTTGGCGTCCTCCGCCAGTTGGACGAAGGCCTCCGCCTCCTCGTCGCTGACCCCGTACGACTTCAGCAGCAGCTGGAGGTACGGAATTTTGAGGGAGACCTCCGCCATCTCCATCCGGCGGACCGTGGCCGGGGCGACACGCAGGATGCGTGCGGCCTCCTCACGCTTGAGACCCGCGCGTTCCCGCAGGTCCAGCAGTCGCCGACCGAGGACGACCTGGCCGACCGTCGGCGCGGACCGCGGTTCGCTCACGTCCACCTCCACTGAATCCGGACAGCCCGGGCGGCGCCGATCGGGTTCTTCCTCGTCTTCCTCGACGATCCCAACTGGCGCCGCTCGGGATGCTGTTGCGAGCAGTGTGCCACGCGCCTCCACGGCGTCATACAGCACTCTGCATTTTTCAGAGTGACACTTGCCAAGTGTTCACGGCGGGGCGATAGTGGCAAGCGTGATTCCGTCCGCGCCGTTAGGAACAGACACCGCCGAAGACCGGTTCGGTCTCCGTGCCGCCCGAGGGCATCGCCCCGGCGCGGCCGCCGAACGGCGGTTCCGCTTCGAGCTGGCCGCACACCCCGGCTCCGTGGCCCGGGCGAGACGCCTGACCCGGTCGCGCCTGTCCGGCTGGTCGGTGTGCGAGGACACCTGCGACACGGCGGCCCTGGTGGTCTCCGAGCTGGTCACCAACGCGATCGTGCACGCCGCCGGGCAGCGCGTCGTGTGCGAGCTGCACGACACCGACGACCTGGTGCGTATAGCCGTGTGTGACGAGGGATGCGCGCCGGGTGAACCGCGCCCCTCGTCGAACCAGCCGGACGAGGAGCACGGGAGGGGATTGCTTCTCGTCGCGGCAGTGTCCAGGGCCTGGGGGGCCCAGGACACCGGGCCCGGCCTGCTGGTGTGGGCGGAGCTCGCGCGCTCGGCAGACCGGGCCCACAAAAACGCCGAGGGCGGCGTGGAGGCGGTGCCGGAGGCGGCCCACCACGTCAGCCTGGACGACCTGGACCGGCTCGAAGCCGCTTTCGAGACCGGTTCCGCTCCGGTACCGCACACCGGGCACCACGACACGCGAGAGGCCGGCGCGGAGCCGGACCACGCCCGGCCGGACGAGGCGTTTCCGGGCCGTACGCGCCCGGACCACACGCGTCCGGAGGACGGCTCGCCCGACGCGGACACCCGCCCGCGGGCCGATCTGGGCTGGAGTGCGAAGAAGCCGCCGAACGACGGTCGGGGGACCGGGGCGGAGGAGGCGGAGGGGTCCTGGAGGACAGGAACCGTGGGGGTTCCCCGGGACCCCTCCGCCCACGGCCGCCGGAATCAGGACCTGGATCGGGATCGGGATCGGGATCGGAGGAGTCTGTGAGGCGTACGTCGACGGCGGGACTCGTGACGCAGGCGATGAGCCTGGACACGCTGGTCCGGATGAAGCGCGGGCAACGCGTGCCCGGGCCGTCGAGACGTCTCCCGGTCCCCGAGGGCATGACGGTGCCGCTGGGTTGTGACGCGGTGTCGGTGCCGGCCCGCCTCGGACCGCTGCTGCTGCCACGGCTGCCGCGCGTGGGCTGTGTCTACGCGGACCCGGCGCACTGGTGGTGGATCGTTCCTTCCGACTCCGACGTCGCCCTGGAATGGCCCGCGCCCGCCCACTACGCCACGGGGGCCGTCGTGCCCGACGCCCCGCAGATTCCCGGGCTCATCCACAAACCGGACGGCACGCTTCCGTACACGCCGCCGATCCCTCTGTATCTGGCCGTGTGCCGGGTGACGGGGACGACACCCGTCTGGTCGCGCCCGATCAGCGCCTGACCACGCCGCAGAAGACCGCAAGCCGCCCGGTCGTAGGGTCCACGCCACCCTCGGTCCACGCGTCCGTCGGTCCATCTCCGTGAGCCCGTCCGTGCGTCGGTCCATCCGTCCGCCCTGCGGCCCGGGGGCTCGCGGGGACCGGCCCCCGGTGTCACGGGTGCGCCCGGAGTGCGCCGACCGCAGCCGAACGCCACCCGCCGCGCGGATGGAGCGGCGCGTTCCCTGGGAAGGGTCCGTGCGGGCCTGCCCGGGAGGGGCCGGGCCCGCAGCCCCGGGAGGCCACTGGTGGAGAATCCCGCATCGCAGCGCGGCACGCGGAGAAGGCGGTCGGCGAGGAGGCGGAAACGCGCCGCCGAGGAAACGCCGTCGTCCGCGTCCGAGCGCCTGCTCTTCGGCGGGCCGCTCCGCTACGACCTGGGGCGGATCCAACACGAGCACGGCTTCCTCGAGTTGAACCTGCGGGCGATGGTGGCGCGGCTGCCGTCGCTGCTCGCGTCCAGTTTCCGCCTCGCCTGGACGGCGGATCCGCGCGCGGCCCGGGTGGTGGTGACGGCCGAGCTGGCGCGGGGCGCCGTCCAGGCCGTCGGTCTGCTCGCCGTCAACAGCGTGCTGGGGCGGCTGACGGCGGGCGGTCCGGTCGACGAGCGGCTGCGGGGAGCGGTCCCCGCGCTGGTCACGATGGCGCTCGTGATGCTGGTCGGCACGCTGTTGCGGGCCGCCTCCACGTACGCCACCGGCCGGCTGGAGCCGAAGGTCGAGCGGGTGGCGACCGAGCTGTATCTGGAACGGGCGGCTGCGGTCGAGCTGTCGGCGATCGAGGACGACGCCTTCCACAAGCTGCTGGACACCGCGCAGTTCGGCGCCCAGTCCGCCCGCCGCATGATCGGCGTGGCCACCCGGGTGGTCAACGCGCTGATGTCGCTGAGCGCGGCGGCCGGTGTCCTCACCGTGCTGCATCCCGCCCTGCTGCCGCTGCTCGTGACGATGACGCTGCCGAGCGCGTGGAGCGCGCTGACCATCGCCCGCCGCCGCTACGCGTCGTTCCACACGTGGGTGCAGCACGCCCGTGCCGGACATCTGATCGGCAATCTGCTGACGGAGCCCGCGGCGGCGCCGGAGATCCGGGTGCACGACGTCGGGCCGTTCCTGCTGCGGCACTTCCACGAGATGGCGGAGACGGCGGAGGCGGAACAGACGCGGCTCGCCCGGCTCTCGGCCCGCACGGGGCTGGTCGCGGCCGCCTGGACCGGGCTCGCGACGGTGGGGACGTACGCCACGCTCGGCGGTCTGCTGCTCGCCGGGGCGATGGCGCTCTCCGTCGCAGGGACCGCCGTGATCGCGATCCGTACGGGCTCGGCCAGCCTCGACACCCTCGTCCTGGAGATCAACTCCCTGCACGAGGAGGCTCTGTTCGTGGGCGATCTGCAGCGACTGCATGTCGAGGCTGCGGAACGGGCCATCCCCACGGGCGGCGATCCGCTGCCCGACGATCCGAGCGAGATCCGCTTCGAGAACGTCACCTTCAGCTATCCCGGCGAGGCGAGCAGGCCGGCGCTCGCGGACGTCACGCTGAGTCTGCCGCTCGGCAGGATCGTGGCCCTCGTCGGGGAGAACGGTTCGGGCAAGACGACTCTGGTGAAGCTGCTGGCGGGGCTGTACGAGCCGGACGGCGGCCGGATCCTGTGGGACGGCGTCGACGCGGCGACGGCGGACCGGCGGCAGCTCGCGGAGCGCATCGCGATGGTGGCGCAGGACTTCAAGCGGTGGCCGTTCACGGCACGCGTCAACGTGGCGGTGGGGCGTGCGTCGGCTCCGCTGACGGACGAGCGGCTCGCGTCGTCGGTGGCGGAGGCGGGCGCCGAGGACGTGGTCGCGGATCTGCCGCGGGGCCTGGACACCCTGCTGGCCCGCGGGTTCAGCGGCGGGCACGAACTGTCGGGCGGGCAGTGGCAGCGGCTCGGTATCGCCCGGGCCGCGTACCGGCGCGGCCGCATCCTGATCGTGGACGAGCCGACGGCGGCGCTCGACGCGCGGGCCGAGCTGGAGGTGTTCGAGAAGATCAGGGCCCTGGCGGGGACCGGCCAGACGGTCGTCCTCATCACGCACCGGCTGGCGTCCGTACGCCATGCCGATCTCGTGCACGTCCTGGACCAGGGCCGGCTCGTGGAGTCCGGGACCCCGGACGAGCTGCTCGCCGCGGGCGGGGTCTACGCGGAGCTGTACGCGCTGCAGGCCGACCAGTTCACGGTGAAGCTGCCCGCCCCCGAGCGCGGTTGACCGTCACGGTCCCGGCCGGTACGGCGCGCGCCCGGCGTCCCGCTCACGTCCCTCACGTCGGTCCCGCCTCACTCGCCCAGGTCGCTCCCGCCGACGACGACGAGAAACGTGTCGGAGGAGAGGTCCATGACGACCTCGACGGTCTGGCCCTCCTTGCGGCGCGCCTGCGCGAACTCCTCCGCGGGCCACGACCCGCGCGGTCCGCCGGCCGGAAAGCGCTCCAGCACCATTCGCCCGTTCACCCTGTACCTCCATGTCGCGCTGCTCTTCAAGAGTTAAACGCCTGCCAGGGGGTGAACGACTCGGGAAGTGACAGTACTGAGACGAAGCCGACACCGGGTCACGGAGCCCGATGTGGCCTGCGACACAGCACCGGATGGGCGAAAGTCCCAGCTCAGCGGGGTGGAGGCGCCTCGTCCACCGGGCGGAGCCGGTGATATCAGTCGTCGTACTCGTCGTGATACCGGATGCGTTCACTCCCTGCGGGCGCCCCCAGCGCGGACGCACGCCCCCGGGGCTCCTCCCACTCCTCCCGACGCCCCAGCGCGGTGAGGTCGAGGAGGGAGGTCGTCGAGCCGAGCCCGTCGAGGCCGCGCTCGTACGTGGAGTACGTGTGGAAGACATGGTCCCGGTCCCGCAGGAAGCAGCTCACCCCCGGCCGCTCGAAGGGCTGGTCGCCGCCGAACGACACCTGGAAGTCGTAGTTGAAGTCGCTGTCGTACGACGAGTACCAGGGCACCGTCCAGCCCATTCGGGCCTTGAACGGGAGGATCTTCGTGTACGGCGCCCGGGACACGACGGCGAACTCGGTGCCGCGGGCCCGCAGGTGGGCGAGGTGGCCGATCTGGTCGAGGAATCCCGAGCAGCTGCGGCAGCCGGCGTCCCAGTCGGGCGCGAACATGAAGTGCTGGACGACGAGTTGGTCCCGTCCGCGGAAGAGGTCGAGCAGGGTCGCCTTGCCGTCGCCGCTCTCGAAGACGTACTCCTTGTCGATCTCGACCATCGGCAGGCCGCGCCGCGCCGCGTTCAGCGCGTCCCGGGCGCGTGTGGCCGCCTTCTCTCTGACCAGCAGTTCCTCGCGTGCGGCGCGCCACTCCTCGCGCGAGACGATCTCCGGAAGCGTCATGTGCCCCTCCAACGGAACGGTGCCTGCTCTGTGGTGACCGACGGGAGGAACGGAACTCATCGGCGTTCCGTGGATTTCTTTCCGTGGTTCCGCGAGGCCGTTCTCCGGACAGGTCAGCGGCCGGCGGTCACCGGTGCCGGCCGCGCGGGGGCGGGCCGCAGGCCCACGCGCTCGCGGTGCTCGGCCAGTTCGCCGAGGAGCTGGGTGACGCGCTCGACGTGGTGGGGTGCGAGCCGGCCGGTGTCGTCGAGCTGCACGGCACACGCGGTGGCGGTGTCGACGAGGCGTTCCAGAGTGGCGGCGACATCGTCCGTGCCCGCGGAGTGCCGTGCCAGGGCGGGGAGTTCGGCGGCGGCCAGTTCGATGGCGGCCCGGGCCTCAGCCAGGGCTCGGTAGGCCTCACGGCGCAGCACCCAGCGGCCGGTGCGGTCGTCGGCCGTTCCGTCGTCCAGGACGTGGGCGAGGTAGTCGTCGGCCGCCTGGGTGGCCCGGGTGAGCCGGGCCCGTACGGTGCCACCGCGCTGCCCGAGGGCCGGCAGGTGCCCGACCAGCAGCACGATCGCGCAGGCCAGCAGGGTCTCGCCGAGGCGGTTCCAGGAGGCCTGGGGTTCCCCGCCGACCATGACGAGGGCGAGGACCAGGACGGTGACGACGGCGGTCTGGGCGGCGAAGTGCCGGGTGGCGACGGGGATGAGGGCGCCGCTGAGCGCGACGAGGGCGACGAGCCCCTCGGGACGGGGCAGCAGGGCCGCGAGGCCGGCGAAGGCGACCGCGCCGAGCACGGTGCCCGCCGCGCGGCACAGCACGCGGGAGGCGAGCGGTCCGAGGTCCGGCTTGACGAGGAAGACGGCGGTCGCGGGGAGCCAGTACCAGTGCGGGTGGTTGCCGTACCAGCGGGCGTGGTGCAGCGCCTGGGCGACCCCGACGGCGGCCCCGAAGCCGAGGGCGACGCGGAGCCCGTACTCGCGTCCGCCGGAGCCGAGAGCGGTGCGCAGGTGGGAGACGGCGGTGCGGTGCCGGGCGTGCAGGGCGGCACCGGAGCCCCGGTCGAAGGTGTCGGCGGCGTGCAGCAGGGCGTCGTGGAGGGCGCGCAGCGCGGGGGCGACGGCGGTGTCGTGCCGCGGGCGGGAGCTTCTGCCGGGGACGGCGGGCGCGGGCAGCGGCCCGGTGGGGGTTCCGGTGCGGACGGCGCCGGCGAGCCGCCGGGGTCCTTCCGCGGCCCGTTCGGGCAGGGGTTCGTCCGCCCAGGCGAGGGCGGTGGCGGCTTCGGCGAGGGGCAGTGCGGCGGCGTACTGCGCGTGCAGTCGCCGTTCGGCGGCGGAGCTCGCGTACCGCCGCAGCCGGGGTCCGGTGAGGGCGTCCTGGGCCTGGTCGAGGGCGGCGGTCAGCGCGACACGGGCCCGTGGTGCGTCCGGTCTCCCGGCCGCGAGCAGCAGCCGGGCGACGGCGTCGTACACGCTCGCGACGGCGTGCCGCTCGCCGTCGAAGCGGTAGTCGCCCGCGTTCACGGCGGTCGTCGGCAGGGCGAGGCGCAGGCCGAGGAGCCAGGCCGCGCCGCCGAGGTAGAGGAGCGCGCGCTGCCATCCCGGTTCGGGGAGCGGCATGCCGGCGCCGATGGCCGAGGCCACGAGGAGCTGGGTCCCGGCTCCGGAGGCGACGGGTCCGATCGCGCTGACGGCTCCGGCGAGCAGGCCGAGCGCGGTGAGGACGAGGGTGAGGGTGACGGCGCCGGTGTGCTGTCCGGTGTACGAGCCGACGAGGAGCCCGGCGGCTCCGGCGAGGGCGGGGACGCCGAGCCGTTCGACGGCGACGCGCCGGCTGCCCGGCCGGTCGTTGATCCCGGCGAACATGGCGCCGAGGGCGGCGACGACTCCGAGGGAGGTACGGCCGCTCAGGACGGCCGCGAGCAGCAGCGGTCCTGCGGCCAGCGCGCCGCGCAGGACCGCGCTCCAGGGCACGGGTCCGCGCTGTGCGCGCAGGGTGTGGGCGAGCCAGAGCGGTACGGCGACGCGGCTGGGGCGCACGGGGCTCCTGTCGGACGAGGCGGGTGCCTGCGGGCGACGTCGGCCGGGCTGGTGCGCTGTCCACGGTACTGCGCGTCGCCGGTGGAAGGTGATCGCGTACGTGTCCTCCGTGTGACGGTTCACGGGAGGGCCGGATTCCTCAGGAATGCGATCGGCCTGGACGCGGCCGGTACGGGCGGTGCGCCGGGAGCGAGGAGGCGACCCGCGGAGACGCTCCGAGGGCCGGCAGGTGTCCTCGAAGAGCAGGAGGAGGAGGAGGGAGGAAGGAGCAAGGAGGAGGAGCGGGTCCGAGGGCGTAGCCGGCCCCCGGACCCTGGAAGTGCCACCATGTCGCACGCCGGCACGCTTGAGGACCCGGGTCAGTCGTTATGTCGCCGCGTCCTGCCTTTGGACCACCACGCATCGAGCTGCGCGGGCTGGACTTGAACCAGCATTTCGACGTCTGGGGCCCGGGCCCGGTCGATCCGGCGATCGGCGGCGAATGCTGAGTCTGGAGCAAGAGTCTGAGATTGATCACGGTCTGCCTCTGCCGATTGGGCTACCGCGGCTCGTGGGCACTCGGTGGAGTGCCGCTGGTGCCGCGGGGAGGACTCGAACCTCCACTGGAACCGTGCATTCACGACAAGCTTCAGGTTCAACTTGCGCTCCTCGCGCACCCCGGCCGTGATGCCTTGGCCGGGGAGTTTCAGAGGCTACTCCTGTGCGAACAGGTAGCCGAACACCGCGTCCCCCACCCGCTGGTCGACGACGTCCTCGCCGTTGGCCTCCTCGCGGGCGAACTTGACGGCCTGCTGCAACTTCTCGACGCGGTCCAGGAGTTGGTTCACGCGGCGGGCGGGCAGGGCGCCGGAGAACTTGACGGTCGTCCAGTAGCCGACGGGGATGTCCTCGTAGTACACCTCGACCTGGGCCGGGTGCTTCTCGGTGGCCTCGGCCTTGACGTGGTTGCGGGGGACCTTCTTCGTGCGCAGGGTCCGCACCGGGTCGGTCTTCCAGGCGTCGGTGGACGGGTCGCGCACCCAGGACTCGGAGGCGTCGAGGACGGGCAGCTTGCGCACGAAGGTGTTGAGGTCGGTGAGCTGCTTCTCCAGGAAGAGGAGGTACGACACCGGTACGCCGGGGACGAGCACGCGTCCGTCGACCTTCACGTCGGCCCGCGCGGTGCAGTTGGCCCAGTCCTTGGTGGCGGTCACGTCGAACAGCCGGGTCAGGGTCGCCGCGGTGTCCCGCAGCACGTCCTCGGCCTGCACCTGCACCCGGGTGGACTCGGGCGGGAGCTGCTCGCCCTCCTCGTCCTTCGGCTGGTACGTCCGGGAGATACCGGCGAGCAACGCCGGTTTCTGGAGCCCGTGATGAGCAGCCGTCAGGTCCTGATGGGACTTGGACTTGATGCCCTTCTCGACTGCGATGATCTGATTGAGTTTCGCCACGTCGGTGACCGTAGCAGCGCCGACAGGGCTTGTTCGACGCATTATTCGTACGGAGGGTGCGGCACGGCCTGTTCGGCCGCGGCGAACAACCCCTGCGCGGCGGTGAGGGTGGCGGTGAGCGCCGCGGGATCCCGCAGCGCGCGCCCGGCCAGTGCGTCGACCTCCCTGAGCCCGGCCCGCTCCAGCAGCCGCTTCTCGTTCGTGACCCACTCTCCACGCGCCGCGAGGACGCCGTGGCCGGTCTGCACGGCGGCCGTCGCCAGAGCGCCCAGCGCCTCCGTGAGGCGGCCGGCGGGGGCGTGGTTGGCCAGCGCGTAGGAGAGGTTGGCGCGCGCACTGCCGAACCAGCGCGCCGAGGCGTGCGCGCGCAGTTCGGCCGGGTAGCCGTGGGGGCGGGGGATGTCGTCACCGCGCAGGACGCGGTTGACGGCGAGTTCGGCGACGATCAGGTACGTGGGGATGCCCGCGAGGTGGAAGAGGAGCGGTTCGATCGCGAACCGGCCCGCCTCCGCCTGCGCCACCTCGTGCTCCACGACGTCGAGATCGCGGTAGTGGACGTCGATCCGGCGCCCGTCGACGGTCAGCCAGGCGCCGCCGTTGAAGACACCGCCGCCCCAGCCGCCGATCTCGGACACCTCTCCCGGCCAGCCGACGGCCCGGAGGTCCTCGGGGTCGAACGCGTCCCGGTAGTAGACCGCGAGGTCCCAGTCGCTGTCCGGCCGATGCGTGCCCTGCGCGCGCGACCCGCCGAGCGCGACGGACCGGACGCCGGGGAGGGCGAAGAGCCGGTCCGCGACCCGGTCGAGGAACGCGTCGTCATCCGCGGTCGGCCGATCGGGGCCCCCGTTCTCGGTGTGCATGGCATCGAGGATGCGCACCGGCGGCCTCTCCGTCGAGTGGATATCCCCCGGGAAACCGGCTGCGGGATCCCCGGTCCGCGGCGCATCATCGGCGGGTCGTCCCCGCGGCACACGGCATTCGCCCGTCGCCCCATCTCCTCGACCGGAGCCCTCATGATCCAGCGTGTCACCGTCCCCACCCTCTTCACGCCGCCCGTCTACGCGCACGCCTCCGTCGTCGAGGCCGGGACACGGCTGGCCTTCCTCGCCGGGTCCGTGCCGCTCGACGTCGACGGAAAGCTGGTCGGGCCGGGCGATCCCGTGCGGCAGGCCGTGCAGGTGCTGGCCAACCTCGACGAGCAACTGCGCGCCGTCGGCAGCGACATGGCCCACGTCGTGTCGACCGACGTGTATGTCGTGAGCGGCGAGACGGCGGCACTGTCCGCCGTGTGGGAGGTCGTCCAGGAGTCCGGGCTCAGTGTCGGCCCGCACTCCTCGACCCTGCTCGGCGTCGCCTGCCTCGGTTACGCCGGACAGTTGGTGGAGATCACGGCGACCGCGGTCGTACCGGACAGCCTGTAGCGCCCTCAGTCGTGCGCGTTCGCGGCCAGGCGCAGCGCGTAGGACGGCCACCAGCGGCCCGCGGCGGGTCCGCCGCGGCAGGTGCCGTCGGACTCGCCCGGCCGTTTGATCCACAGGTAGGCGTCGATCAGCGGGTCTCCGGTGCGCCGGGTCGGTGGCCGGCCGAGGGCCCGGCCCGGCGGGTTGCACCAGAGGTCGGTTCCGGGGCCGGGGTGGGGTCCGTTTCCGTTGCGGCTGGTGTCGATGACGAGACGCGTGCCGCCGAGCAGGCTCGACAGCCGCTTCCCGTACACCGAAGTCGTCGTTTCCGTATGGAAGTTGGAGACGTTCAGGGCGATGCCGTCGGCGCGCGCCACGCCCGAGGACCGCAGCGGGCCGACGAGTCGGGCGGGGTCCGGGATCCACCCGGGGTTGCCCGCGTCGAGGTAGACGTGGGTACCGGACTGCCGGCCGAGGCGGTCGACGGCGTACGCCAGCAGCGCGTACCGCTCGGCCGGGACGACCTGGGCGCAGCCGGCCACGGTGTGGGGGACGGCGTCGGGTTCGACGACGACGTAGGCGTCCCGGTCGCCGAGGCCCGCGGCGAAGGCGTCGATCCAGGCGCGGTAGGCCGCCGCGCTCGGGGCTCCCCCGGCGGAGTGGGCGCCGCAGTCGCGCTGCGGGATGTAGTAGGCGACGAGGACGGCCGTGCGCCGGTGGCGCGCGGCGGCCGTCGTGCGGTCCCGGACGACGGCCTCGGGACGGGGACCGGTGAGCCACTCCGCCTGCGGGCGGGCGGCGATGCGGTCCATCAGGTGGGCGTCGGCCGTGCGACCGGCGGCGCGCCACGCGGTCGCCTGCCCTGCCGCGTGCGAACCGGGTGCCACGAAGAAGGGTTCGTCGTCGGGGGCGCCGCCGCGGCCGGTGGGTCCGGCGGAGCCGTGGTCGGTTCCGTCCACGGTGGCGGTCTGCCCGGCCGTGCGGTGTCCGGTGCCGGAGGCCGAGGCGCAGGCCGCCCCGGTGCCGCACACCGCGGCCAGGACGGCGGCGGCGACCAGCGCTCTGACCAGCGGCACGAGCAGCTCCGTTCCGTGGCGCCGGTGCGGGCCACCGGTCCGGCCGTCGGACCGGTCTCCGGCCCTGCGGTGAGTCTGCGGCCGGGATCGCCCACCGGCCGCCCGGTGCCCGCCGGGTCGCCGCGGGATCACCCCGACGGAGGGGGGTCTCCGGAAGCCGGTCGGCCCCACGTGCGGCGCTTGGGCAGCGGTCGCGCGTAGCCGCCCGCCCGGCTCGTGGTCAGCCCGAGCGACACCAGCGACTCGGCGAGCTTGACCGCCGCCGCGACGCCGTCGACCACGGGGATCCCGAGTTTCGCGCCGACCGCCTGCTGCAGGCCGGTCATCCCGGCGCAGCCGAGGACGAGGACTTCCGCACCGGCCTCCCGGGCCCGTTCCGCCGCGGCCACGAAGGCGTCCTGGGTGCGCTGGGTGTCGCCCAGGTCGAGGACGCCGAGGCCGGTGCCGACGACGGCGGCGCAGTTCTGGGCGACACCCGCGGCGTGCAGGCTGTCCTCGATCTGGCCCCGGGAGCGTTCCAGGGTGGTGACGACGCCGTAGCGGCGGCCCAGCAGGCAGGCGAGGTGCGCCGCGGCCTCCGTGATGTCCACGACCGGGACGTCGAGGAGTTCGCGTGCCCCCTCCCGGCCGTGCTCTCCGAAACCGGCCAGCACGACGGCGTCGTACGGGCCCTCGTAGGTGCGCAGGGTGTCGAGGACGGCCGCCGCCGAGAGATAGCTGTCGAGCCAGCCTTCCGCGGATTCGGGCCCCCAGGCGGGGGTGAGGCCGAGCACGGTGGTGCCCGGGCCTGCGGCGGCCCGGGCACCTCGTACGATCTCCTCGGTCATCTCCTGCGTCGTGTTGCAGTTGGTGACGACGATCCGCACGCTCAGCCCTCCACGGGAACGGTGTCGGAGGCGGGAGCCGGTTCGGTGGCGGCCCGCTCGGCGCGGCAGAGCAGCGCGTACAGACCGGCCGCCATCGCCGTGCCGATGAACCAGGAGTAGGGCGCCACGTCGCTGAAGTCCTTCACCAGGGCGAGGACCGCGGCCACCGCCGCCGAGGGCAGGAACGCCCACAGCGCCTTGGGGTTGACGCCCCGCCGGTAGTAGTACCGGCTGCCCGGCTGGGCGTTGAAGAGCTGCTCCACGTCGACGTTGCCCCGCTTGACCCAGTAGTAGTCGAGCATGATCACGCCGAACAGCGGTCCCAGGAAGGCACCGAGGCCGCCGAGGAAGTAGTTGACGACGGTGGGGTTGGAGAAGAGGTTCCACGGGGTGACGACCAGGGCGGCGACGGTGCTGATCATGCCGCCGACCTTGAAGGTGATCTTCTGCGGCCAGACGTTGGCGAGGTCGTACGCCGGGGAGACGAAGTTGGCGACGATGTTGACGCCCATGGTGGCGATGGCGAAGGTCAGGGCGCCGAGGACGAGGACCCAGGTGTTGCCGACCTTGGCGACGAGCAGCGCCGGGTCGGTGATGGCCTCGCCGAACGCCTCGATGGAGCCGGCCGTGACGATGACGGAAACGATCACGAAGGCCGTGGAGTTGATGGGCAGGCCCCAGAAGTTGCCGCGCCGCACGGTCCTGTAGCTGGGCGCGAAGCGGGAGAAGTCGCAGAAGTTGAGCATCAGCGTGCCGTAGGTGGCGAGGATCAGTCCGACCGCGCCGAACCACTGCCGCCACTGTTCGCCGGCCGACACGGGGTGCGGGGTCGCGGTGAGCGAGATGCTCCAGCCGGCCTTCGCCAGGACCCAGACGGCGAGCGCGATCATCACGAGCCAGATCGCGGGGCCGCAGAAGTCCTGGAACTTGCGGACGGACTCCATGCCCTGACTGATGATCAGCGCCTGGACGAGCCAGAGGGACACGAAGGACGTCCAGCCGAGCGCGTCCAGGCCGAGGAAGGAGTGGTGGGTCCAGGACTCCAGGCCGGGCCACGCCGCGAGCAGCATGACGTTGACGGCGACGGACGCCAGGTAGGTCTGGATTCCGTACCACATGATGGCGATGACGGCCCTGATCAGCGCCGGGATGTTGGCGCCCCAGACGCCGAAGCTGATGCGGCTGACGACCGGGAAGGGGACGCCGGTGCGCTGTCCCACGCGGCCCATCAGGTTCATCCCGGCGTAGATGATCACGAAGCCGACGAGCAGGGAGGTGAAGATCTGCCAGACGTTCATGCCGAGGACCAACAGGCCGGCCGCGAACGTGTAGTTGCCGAGGTTGTGGACGTCGGACATCCACATGGCGAAGAGGTCGAAGACCTTCCAGTTCCGCTTCTCGGCGGGGGCGAGGTCTTCGTTGGTGAGCCGGGGGTCGGGGACGAACGCTGGTGCGCCGGTGGCTTCGGCGCGGTCGGCGAGGGACACGGGGCCTCCATGGACGAGGGGACGGAGGGGGCGGTGCGGGTGCGGGCATCCGAGCGAGGCGTGTTTGGTATACCAAACTGCCGACATGGTCCCGCCGTCAACCGTTCCGACCGATGTCCTTGCGGTTACGGCTCCGTAAAACACCCCCGGAGTCGGCGAAGATGGGCCCATGACGAAGATCGACCCCCTGGGCACGGGCCCGGAACGCTCCGGCGAGGCGCCCGCGGGTGCCGAGCCGACGCGGCCCCCCACGGGCGGGGAGCGGGAGCCCCTCGGAGCCGTGCGCGAACGGGTCCTGGCGACCCTGCGGCAGGAGATCATCGCCGGGCGGCTGCGTCCGGGCGACCGGCTGGTCGAGCGCGAACTGGCCGAGCGGTTCGGGGTCTCCCGGGTCCCGGTCCGCGAGGCGATCCGCGCGCTGGTCGCCGAGGGCTTCGTCCTCTTCGAGACCCCCCGCCGTACCGTGGTGCGCCGGCTCACCCCGACGGACGTCGCCGAACTCTTCGAGCTGCGCGAGGCGTTGGAGGTCTACGCGGCCGGTCTCGCGGCGGCACGGGCCACCCCCGAGTCGCTGGCCGAACTCGCGGCGCTGCTCGACCGCGCGGCCGTCGCGACCCACGCGGACGACGCGGAGGCCGTCACCGCCATCAACACCGCGTTCCACGACCGGATTCTCGCGATGGCCGGCAACAGCCTGCTGATCTCCGTCATGGAACCCGTCGACGGCAGGCTGCGCTGGCTCACCCGGCAGAACGAGGAATGGCCCCAACTCCTCACCGAGCACCGCGAGCTCTACGAGGCCGTGGCCTCCGGCGACTCGGAGCGGGCCCGCGCCCAGGCCCTCACCCACGTCCAGGCCAACTACCGCTCGACGGTGCGCCATCTGTTCGGCGAGGGCGCCTGAGGCGATCAGCGCCGAGGGCGGCCGGAGCACGGCGGGCGGTCGCGGAACGGGCTCCGCGCGCCCGGTGTCACACCCCGGCCGCGTACCGGTCCGTGGCCGCGATCAGTGCCTCCACCGTGCCGGCGTCGCCCGCGCCGTGTCCGGCGTCGTCGACGACCACCAACTCGCTGCCGGGCCAGGCCTGATGGAGCCGCCACACGATCCCGAGCAGGTTCCCGAAGTCGAGGCTGCCCTGGACCAGCGTGCCGGGAACGCCGTCGAGCAGGGGCGCGTCCCGCAGGACGACACCCTCGTCGCCGCCGTCCCCGAGGAAGTGGCCGTTGCCCCAGTAGTGGGTGACGGTGCGGGCGAAACCCATCCGGAAGACGGGGTCCTCGTACCGCTCGATCGAGCGGGGCGGCGCGGGAACGGTCGCCGTCTCCCAGTCGGTCCAGGCCCGGGCCGCCCGCTCCCGCACCTCGCGGTCGGACGACTCGATCAGTCGGTTGTACGCGGCGGCGAGGTTCCCGGCGCGTCCGTCCTCGGGCAGCCCGGCGAGGAACCGGTCGAAGGCCTCGGGGAAGATCCGTCCGAGTCCCCTGGTCAGCAGGGCCACTTCGGCATCGGAGCCGGTCGCCACCCCGGTCAGCACCAGCTCGGACACGGCGTGCGGACGCGTCTGCGCGTACCGCAGTCCCAGCACCGACCCCCACGACACACCCCACACCAGCCAGCGGTCGACGCCGAGGTGGGCGCGCAGCGCCTCCAGGTCGCCGATCAGGTGCGCGGTCGTGTTGACGGACATGTCGGTGGCGGATTCGCTCGCGTGCGGGGTGGAGCGGCCGCTGCCCCGCTGGTCGAGCAGGACGATGCGGTACTTCGCCGGATCGCAGAAGCGCCGGAAGGACGGAGAACAGCCCGACCCCGGCCCGCCGTGCAGCATGAGGGCGGGCTTGCCGTCGGGGTTGCCGCAGACCTCCCAGTACACGCGGTTGCCGTCCCCGACGTCGAGCATGCCGTGGTCGTACGGTTCGGTCTCCGGATACAGGGGCATCGCGCGAGGCTAACCCGGGTCCGGCCGGGTCGGCAGCCCCGCCGTGCGGGCCGCGGTGCGCAGGACGTCCCGGAGCATGGCGGGGGTGAGCTTTCCGGTGAAGGTGTTCCGCTGGCTCACGTGGAAGCACCCGAAGAGTTCGAGGGGGCCGGCGCCGTCCGGGCCCGGTGGCCGGTCCAGCGTGACCTGCGCTCCGTGGCCGAACACCGGCCGGGGACGGGGGACTTCCCACCCGGACGCGGCGAAGGCGGGCAGCGCCGCCTGCCAGCCGAAGGCGCCGAGGACGACCACCGCCCGCAGCGTGGGCCGCATCAGCTCCAGCTCCTGGACGAGCCAGGGACGGCAGGTGTCCCGCTCCTCGGGCGTGGGCTTGTTGGCGGGCGGCGCGCAGTGCACGGGTGAGGTGATGCGGACGCCGTACAGCTCGAGGCCGTCGTCCGCGTGGACCGAGGTCCCCTGCGAGGCCAGGCCGATGTCGTGCAGGGCCGCGTAGAGCACGTCGCCCGACCGGTCCCCCGTGAACATCCGGCCGGTGCGGTTGCCGCCGTGCGCGGCGGGCGCGAGTCCGACGACCAGGAGGGACGCGTCGGCCGGTCCGAAGCCGGGAACCGGGCGCCCCCAGTACGTCTCCTCGGCGAAGGCGGCCCGCTTGGTCGCGGCCACCTCCTCGCGCCAGGCGACGAGCCGCGGGCAGGCCCGGCAGCCGGCGATCCGCGCGTCGAGCCGCTCCAGCCCGCCCGCCCCGTCCGGGCCGTCCGGCCCGCGATCACCGATCACCATGCCTCCACCGTACGGCCGCCGCACCCGTCTCCGGCACCTAGGTGATCGCCGCTCCCACGGCCAGGAAGCCGCAGATCAGCAGGAAGAGGATGGCGAGGAGGGGCCAGACGAAACGGAGGTACTTGTCGTAGCCGACCTTGGCGAGGGCGACGCCGCCGATGGTGACGGCGGTGGTGGGGACCCAGAGGTTCATCCAGCCGCTGGCGGACTGCCAGGCGGTGACGACGACGGCGCGGGACACGCCCGCGAAGTCGGCGAGCGGGGCGAGGATCGGCATGGCGAGGGTCGCGTGGCCGGAGGTCGAGGGGATGAGGAAGGCGAGCGGCAGGTTCACGACGAACACGATGATCGCGAACAGGCTGGAGGAGGTGCCCTGCACGACCCCCTCGATGGAGTGCAGCACCGTGTCCGTGATCTTCGAGTTGTTCATGATCACGGTGACCCCGCGGGCCAGCACGATCACCAGCGCGGGTGAGATGAAGTCCGCGGCGCCCTGGATGATCGTCGCGCTGAGCTTCTGCTCGCCCATCCGCGCCACCACCCCGACCAGCACGGCCGCGCACAGGAACAGCGCGGCCAGCTCGGGGAAGGACCAGCCGAGCTCGAATCCGTAGGGGCGCGCGTCCGCCTTGCCGGTGAGCGCGCTGGACCACGGGACGACCGAGAAGATCATGAAGGCGAAGACCAGCGCCGTGGTGGCGAGGACCGCCTTGTGCAGGCCGGTCAGTTCGGGCACCTCGCCGGCCGCGTCCCGCGCGTGCTCGCGGTCCCCCGGCAGGAAGCCGGTGATCGACCGCTCGGGGCGCTTCTGCACCCGCCGCGCGTACCGGATCACGTAGGCGACGGTGACCGCCGTCAGCACGACCCACATCACGAACCGGAGCACGATGCCGTCGCCGAGCGAGATGTCGGCGGCGGACGAGGCGACGCCCGTCGCGAAGGGGTTCACCGTCGAGCACAGCACGCCGATGCCGGCACCGAGGATGATCGTGCCGACCGCGACCATCCGGTCGTAGCCGAGCGCCAGCATCAACGGCACGATCAGGCCGTAGAACCCGAGGGTCTCCTCGGCGAATCCCTCGACCGTGCCGAGCACCGAGAACACCACCATGATGCCCGCGATGAGCAACGCCCCCCGCGTCTTGAGCCGGTGGGCGAGCAGACCGATGCCCCGGTCGAGCGCGCCGGTCGCGAACACCACGGTGATGAACGCCCCGATGGCGAGCACGAAGAGGAACACGCCCGCGCTGCCGTACAGTTCACCGGCGAAGTCGGGCCCGACCCGCGCCGTCTTCTCGTCCAGGATGCCGTACAGGCCGTTGACGGGTGACAGGAAGAGGTCGTTGAGACGGTCGACGAAGCTCTGGCCGGAGTCGACGCGGTGGTAGGTGCCCTGGATCGGCCTGCCCTCGGGCGTGCGGTCGTACTGCCCGGCGGGGATCAGGAACGCCAGCGCCCACACGGCGATCGTGACGATCGCGAGGACGGTCAGCGCGCTCGGGAACGTGAACCTGCGTCTGGGCGGCGGCTCTTCGGTGTCCGACGGCTTGGTCTCGGTCGGGGTGCTCATCGCGCGGCCACCTCCCCCGACGCGGCGGCGACAGGATCGCCGGTGCCCGGGCCGGGCGCACCGGCGGTCATGAGGCGGCTCCCGGCCGGAAGTCCGCCGCGTACTCCCGTACGAACGCGCACATGGCGACGACCGTGTTGCGCAGCTCCGAGAAGAGGACGCGTTCGTTGGGGGCGTGCAGGTTGCACATGCTGTCCTGGGCGCCGAACAGCAGCACCTCGGCGCCCGGAGCGGCCCGCGCGAGCCCGTTGACCAGCGGGATGGAACCGCCGGTCGCCACGTACGACGCGTCCTCGCCCCAGGCCTCGCGCAGCGCGGTGAGCGCCGCCCGGTAGGCGGGACCGCCGGTCGACGCCTCGTAGCCCGGCCCGGTGTCGCCCGGAGTGACGGTGAGCGGGACGCCGAACGGCCGCAGCCCGCGCAGATGCTCGACCAGCAGATTCTGCGCCTCCTTCGCGTCCTGGCGCGGGTGGAAGCGGAGGTTGAGCTTGGCGCGGGCGTACGGCACGACGGCCGACGCCGCGTGCTCGACACTCGGCGCGTCGAGTCCGATCACCGTGATCGCGGGACCGCTCCACAGCCGCTCCCCGAGGCTCCCGCTGCCGATCAGCGGCACGCCGTCGCGCACCCCCGCGAGGTCGCGGAACTCGTCCTCGGTGTACGTCGTCCCGGTCCACTCCTCGCGCCGCAGTCCCGCCACGGCGACATCGCCGTGCACGTCGTGCAGCGTGGACAGCGCGTTCAGCAGCACGAGCAGGGCGTCCGGCGCCGCTCCGCCGAACTCCCCGCTGTGCCGGGGTTCCTGGAGGGTGCGCACCTCGACGACCACCTCGGACGCCCCGCGCAGACCGGTGGTGAGGGTGGGGGTGCCGGGGCGGAGATTGCCCAGGTCGGCGATGACCATCGCGTCGCAGGCGAACCGTTCGGGGTCGCTCGGCGGATAGTCGTCGAAGGGGCTGCCGTACTCCTCCTGGCCCTCGAAGACGATCTTCACGCCGACCGGTGGCCGCCCCTCGTAGGCCCGCAGCATGCCCAGGTGCGCGATGACGTTGGACTTGTCGTCGGCGATACCGCGCGCCCGCAGGCCGCCTTCGACGGGCGTCGGCTCGAAGGGCGGTGACAGCCACAGCTTCTCGTCGCCGGGCGGCTGCACGTCGTAGTGCGAGTAGAGGAGGATCGTCGGCGCGTCGGGGCTCGGCGGCGGGATCTCCGCGAAGATCACGGGGGCCGTGTCGGGGAGGTCGATCCGCTCGACGCGCTCGACCCCCACGTCGCGCAGCATCCCGACAAGGAGGTCGTGGGCCTGCCGCACCGGCTCGGCGGGGAACCCCGGGAACGCGACGGAGGGGATGGCGGCGAGCCGTTCCAGATCGGCGCGGAGGCCGTCCATCAACGCGTCGACCTTCGCTGCTGTGTCCACCGCGGTCCCCTCTGTCGCTCACCGGCCGGCCTCACCCGCCAGCCTCGGCGCACTCCGGGGCCGCCGCATCCGGGGTGGTCCGTGCGACGGAAAAGCCGGGCGATCCGCCGGACGACGAGCGTTAGAGTCGGAACATGGCTTCTCAGGACGCTGACGGGGAGATGGACGGCGCGACCGCCGCACGAACAGGACGTGGCGCCGACGCCCGCTCCGGCACGGGCGGCAGCACGGTACGCGGCGACCGCTCCGCGCGCGGAGCGCACGACGGCGACCCGAGCCACGGCAGCGGCCGCGGCGGCACCGACGCGCGGAGAAAGAGCGGGCGCGCCGCTCGCGGCAAGGACACGGACGGTTCGGCTGGTGCGGGCAGGGCCGGCGCGCAGTCCGCGGGCGGGGCCGGTGCGGCGAGCGCGGGCTCGGCGACCGGACGCCCCACGCGCCACGACGGCGTACGTGAGGGGGTACGTGACGGCGTACGTGACGGGGACCCCGTCGGTGCGCATCCTGACGCCGGTCCCCCGTCCGACCGCCCCGCCGATTCCGCTGCCGATGCGGCTGCCGATTCCACTGCCGCCGCGAAGGCCGCCGCCGTGATCGCCGCCGCGGGTGCGGGTCCCGCCGCGGGCCAGAGTGTGCGGATCGACGCCTGGATCTGGTCCGTCCGGCTCGTCAAGACGCGCGCGGTGGCCGCCACCGCCTGCCGCGGCGGGCATGTGCGGGTCAATGGTGAACGCGTCAAACCCGCGTACGGTGTGCGCGTCGGCGACGAGGTCAGACTGCGCCACGAGGGCCGTGAACGGGTCGTCGTCGTGAAGCGCGTGATCCGCAAACGGGTCGGGCCGCCCGTCGCCGTCGAGTGCTACGTCGACAACAGCCCGCCGCCCCCGCCGCGCGAGGCCGTGGCCCCCGCCGGTATCAGGGACCGGGGAGCGGGCCGCCCGACGAAGCGGGACCGTCGCGACATGGAACGCCTGCGGGGCATGGAGGCCGGCTCGTCCGGGCCCGTCAAGTCCTCCGGCCCCGCCACGGGAGCGGGCGGTCCGACGGGATCCGCGGGAGCGTCCCGTCGTTCCTCCGGCCGCCGCTCATCCGCATCGTAGAAACGGGTCCGTAAGCCGGGCCGCCTGATTCACGCAGCTTCGGCGACCCGGCTCCCCTCCAGCTCCGGCGAGACAGCTCGGCTCCGTCACGTCCGGGCGCGACGGCTCGGCTCCGTCACCTCCCGGCCAAGCGGCTCGGCTCCGTCACCTCCGGGCCAAGCAGCTCGGCTCCGTCACCTCCGGGCCAAGCAGCTCGGCTCCGTCACCTCCGGGCCAAGCAGCTCGGCTCCGTCACCTCCGGGCCAGGCGGCTCGGCTCCGTCACCTCCGGGCCAAGCAGCTCGTGCCGCCGGCCGCACCCGCCACCGCACGCCGACGAGGGCTCCCCCTGCTCAGGGGGAGCCCTCCGTCCGCGGACCGTCGTCACGCGCGCTGTCCCACCCGTCGTCGGACCAGGTGGAGCAGTTCGGTCGTGTGGCCGCGCCGGGCCCAGGCGATCAGGGCGAGCGGCAGCATCAGGATGAGCGGGGTCGCCGGGTACGGGCCGTCGACGACGACGTTGACGACGAAGGCGCCAGCCATCAGCGCCATGAGGGCCACCGCCGCCACCGAGTCCAGGAGCGGGACCATCAGGGCGATACCACCGGCGAGTTCGAGCGCCCCGATGACGTACATGCCCGTGTGGCCCCAGCCGAGCTTGTCGAACGACTCCACCGCCGAGGGGTGGGCGATCAGCTTGGGCAGGGCGCTGGCGATCGCGTAGAAGAGACCGAGCACGACCTGCAGGGCGGTCAGGGCGATGCGGGCGCGGCGGGAGCGCGGGGTGGCGGCGGCCGGGGCGGAGGTGGCGGCGGGGAGGGTGGTCTCGGACACGGTGGTCTCCTGGGGGGAAGCGGTGGTTGCTGCTTTCGAGGAGATAGACCGTGGGGGCACCGGGAACTCATCGGTGCTGAGCGGGGTTCTGCTTCCGCCCTCGCCCGGGGGCACCGGACACCCCGTCACCGCAGCCCGCTCCCCCCTGCCCGCTTACTCCTTCCGCTCACCCAGGCACCGAGTGACGTCGCGTCCCCTGCCACCGCTTTCCCCTCGGCACCGGCGGCACTTCCCGCTCGTGCCCCTCGACCCCCCGAGCCCCTTCCCCGCGCCTCGCCCGCCTCACCCCTTCACGGCCCTCACCCACATTCCGTCGTCCGTCAGGTACCGGTCCACTCGCAGGCCGGCCTCGCCCAGCGCCTCCTCGAACTCGGCCCGGGTCAACGGCCGGGACAGGAACGTCTGGGTCCAGGTGGCGTCCGGGAACACGTACTCGGCGCGCACCGAGTCCACTCCGTCGCCCACCGGGTCGGCGGACAGGATGCGGGCGACGAAGCCGGCCGGGTCGACGCGCTCACGGGGGACGTCACTGTGCCAGTCCAGGCCCTCACGCTGGATCAACACGCAGCCGTCGCCGGTGACATGACGGGCGCAGGTGTCCAGCAGGGCCCGGCGCACCCGGAGATCCCCGGCGTGCACGAGGAACGACGCCAGCATCACCACGTCGAACGTCTCGCCGAGGTCGAGGTCCTCGATGGTGCTGTGCACGGTGCGCACGCCGCGGACGTGCTCCAGCATCTCGGCGGACTCGTCCACCGCCGTGACCGCGAACCCGAGCTCCAGCAGCGGGTGGGTCATCCGTCCGACGCCGCAGCCCAGTTCGAGGATGCGCGCGGCCGGGGGCACCGCGGCGGTGATGATGTCCGGCTCGCTCCCGACGGGCAGCCGGGCGTAGAGCTCGACCGCGCAGCCGTCCGGGGTGATGGCCCCGGGTCCCGTGCCCTCGTATCCCTGACGCTTTTCGATCCTCATGTCCGTCCAACGGACGGCGGGCGTACGGCCGTTCCCCTCCTCCGTCACTCGTTCGGGTCACCCTCGCGCTGCCCGGGACGAGCCCGCCGGGGGGCGCGGGCAGGCCTGCGCGGAGCCGACCCGGGGCCGCGTGCAGAGCAGCCCCGCACCGGGTTGTCGCACGGGGGCGGACTCGCGCCCTACAGCGCGAACCAGCCGCTTCCCCCGTACCAGTGGCCGCCCGCGCGCAGATGGTCCCCCACCGCGCGCTCGACGCTACTGCGCCGCGGCAGCGTGTCGACGGGCAGATCCGGGTCGCCGAAGACGAATCCGACCGGCACCCCGTCGTCCGCGCCGGTCTCCTCGGACTCGACGGCGAAGCGGTCCTGGAAGCGGATGATGTTGGATTCCGCCGGCAGATACCGCTTGAGCTGCGGGTCGAGCAGCCAGGAGTGGCAGGTGGCGATCTCGTGGCGCTCTTCGGGGTAGTGGCGGGCGAAGAACGCGCGGGCCAGGGTGAGCGAGCGGTCGCAGGCGGCCGGGGAGAGCGGGCCGCGGAAGTCGGTGATGTGAAGGCTGAGGCAGACGTCGCCGGGGCCCGCTCCGAGGCCCGCCGCCACGACGGCACGGCCGGTGCGCTGCCCCAGCACCGCCCGCTGGAACTGGAGCCGGCCCAGCTGGAACAGCTCGCCGTGGAAGTGCAGGGCTGTCCACCAGGGGAACAGCAGCCCGGGGCCGCCCGCGCGCCGATGGTGCACGGAGACATGCCGGCCCAGGTCGGCGAGGGTGCGCCGGGACACGTCCTCCGGGATGCCGCGTTCCCGGTGGTGGGCGCGGACGTACGGGAGGGTGGCGACGAAGACGAACAGGGGGAAGCAACGGCCGAGGGCTCCGGTGGACGCAGGGAGAACGGGCGGCTCCCAGGCCGTGCCGATCTCCCCCATGTCGCGGACGAAACGGGTGACGCACCGCGCGAGGAGCGCCATGGCCTCCGGGTCGGCGGCCAACTGCCCCCGAAGGGCGACGAGTTCGTTGATGTGTTCGTGCGGCACGGACAGGTCGAGCAGGACCTCGGGCAGCTCGTCGGCGTCCGGGAGCGGCACCGCCTCCCGGGGTGGGCCCTCACGCTCCAGGTCCTTCAGCCACTCGGCCAGTCTCGCGTCCGCCCGGAGCTCCTTCAGCAGCACTGTCGCCTCCCCCGGCGGCCGCCGTCGGGGCCGCTCTCCTTTGGTGAACGTGCACCACGAAGAGTACGTTTCACCGTAGGAAACGGTGATCCTGATGCGTACGGGCAGTGAACCGGTGACAGCACGCAGTGCTCTGCGGCTGCGGTTCTGGCTGAGCGCGTGGGGCCTGATCTGGGCCGTCGCCGGAACCGTGGCCTTCGTCCTGGCGGGACGGCCGGGCTGGGCGGCGGCCTGCGCGGTGCTGTGGCTGCTCGTCACCGTGGACATGGTGATGATCGTCCGGCACATCCGGCAGGGGCCGCACTACCAGCCGGGCCGTGACGTCCCGCCGTACGAACCGGTCGACGAGCGGTCGGCGCCGCCTCCGAACCCTCCTCCCCGCCCGCCGACGCACCGCCACTCGAAGCCGTCGCGTCCCTGAGGAGCGCTCCTCCGCGTCACCGAAGCGGGGCGTACGGCGCCGGAGAGCGACGGCAGCCGTCCTAGGAGTCGAACCGTGCCGCTTCCAGGTACTGCGGGTTCGGGTCGAGCGCGGCCGCCAGTCTGAAGTGGCGCTTCGCCTGCTCGGGGCGCCGCTGGCGCTCGTAGGTCCGGGCGAGCGCGAAGTGCGCGAACGCGTTGTCCGGTTCGCGCTCCAGGACGATCGTGAACTCGAGCTCCGCGGGACGCAGTTGCGCGGCGGCGAAGAAGGCACGCGCGCGCAGCAGCCGCGCTGCCGTGTTCTCGGGGTGCGCGGCGATGACACGGTCGAGCAGTTTCACCGCGCCCTGCGGGTCTCGCGCGCCGAGCAGCTGCTCGGCGGCACGGAAGTCGATGACATGGGTCTCCGGAGTGCGTCCGGTCGGTCCGCTGGTCTCGGGCACGGCAGAGTCCTTCCCTCGCTGCAACGGTTCAACGCCCCGCCCGCGGGACGCTATTCCTGGGGCTGCCGGGCTCTGCGCACGAGATCGCCCCATACGTCCGCCACCCGTCGCTCCAGATCCGCGAGTGGCACGTCGTTGTCGATGACGATGTCCGCGACGGCCAGCCGCTTCTCGCGCGGGGCCTGCGCGGCCATGCGGGCGCGGGCGTCGTCCTCGGTCATGCCGCGCAGACGGACGAGGCGGTCGAGCTGGGTCTCGGGGCGGGCGTCCACGACGATCACCAGGTCGTACAGGGGGGCCAGGCCGTTCTCGGCGAGCAGGGGCACGTCGTGCACGACGACGGCGTCCGCCGGGGCGGCCTCCTCCAGGGTGCGCGAGCGGGTGCCGACGAGCGGGTGCACGATCGCGTTCAGGGTGGCGAGCTTCTCGGGGTCGGCGAAGACGATCGAGCCGAGCCGGGGCCGGTCGAGTGCGCCCTCGGCCGTCAGCACGTCCTCGCCGAAGGCGTCGACGACCGCCGCCAGCCCGGGAGTTCCGGGCTCGACGACCTCCCGCGCGATGCGGTCCGCGTCGATCAGGACCGCCCCGTGCTCGACGAGGAGCCGGGACACTTCGCTCTTGCCGGCGCCGATACCGCCGGTCAGGCCCACCTTCAGCATGCCTGGCAGCTTAGGGCCTGGCACCGACAGCGCGCCGGGCCGGGAGGCCCCCGGTCCGGGGACCCGGGTTCCGGCGGCCGGGCGACGGTGTCAAGAGTCGCCTTCACGCTCCGCGAGAAAGCGCTCGAACTCCTGACCGATCTCGTCCGCGGAAGGGATGTCCACCGGTTCCGCGAGCATGTTCCCCCGGGTCTCGGCACCGGCCGAGGCGTCGTACTGGTGCTCCAGTCCCTGGACGAGGGCGACCAGCTCCTCGTCGCCCTCCTGGATCTGCCGGTCGATCTCGGTCTGGGTGCGGTGCGCCTCGGTCCGCAGGGCGTGCGCCATCCCGGGAAGCACCAGGCCGGTCGCGGCCGTGATGGACTCCAGGACGGTCAGCGCCGCGTCGGGGTACGGCGACCGCGCGATGTAGTGGGGCACGTGCGCGGCGACACCGAGCACGTCGTGTCCGGCCTCCATGAGGCGGTACTCGACGAGGGACTCGGCGCTTCCGGGGACCTGCGCCTCGTCGAAGGGGCTGCGGTGGCCCGGCACCAGGTCGGTGCGGTTGCCGTGCGGAGTGAGGCCGACCGGGCGGGTGTGCGGGACGCCCATGGGGATGCCGTGGAAGTTCACCGAGAGGCGGACGCCGAGCCGCTCCACGATCTGCTGGACGGCGGCCGCGAAGCGCTCCCACTCGACGTCCGGCTCGGGGCCGGAGAGCAGCAGGAAGGGCGCGCCGGTGGCGTCCTGGACGAGGCGGACGTCGAGCGTGGGCTCCTCGTACTCCGTCCAGCGGTCGCGCTTGAACGTCAGCAGCGGGCGGCGGGCCCGGTAGTCCACGAGCCGGTCGTGGTCGAAACGGGCCACGACCTGGTGGGGCAACGAGTCGAGGGCACGGTCGACGATCTGGTCGCCCGTCTCACCCGCGTCGATGTATCCGTCGAAGTGGTAGAGCATGACAAGACCGGCCGACTCCTGGGCGAGTGCCATGTCGACCACGGCCAGCCCCTTCGGCTCCCATGCGTACAAACCCTGCGGATCAAGCACTGTGACCGCTCCTCCTCGTGTTCGTACTCGACAACATGGTGCGGAGCACGGACATTCCCGTTCCGTGCTCCGCACCGTCGGCCGGCCGCGTTCCCCGTCCGCCACGAGCACGGCAGACGCGTGTCACCAGGACGGCACGCGCGTGTGGAGCGTCACGACGACAGCACGCGCGCGTGCAGCGCGCTGACGGCATTGCGGGCGGAGGTGAAGGCGCCGTGCTGCCAGGCGTCGGTGTAGCTGAGCCAGTCGCCCGCGAAGAAGACGCGCCCGGTGGGCCGGTTCAGCGGCGTGTAGCGGGGGTCGTCGGGTCCGCCGGGGGTGTCGTGCCAGGCGGCTTCGAGGTGCGGTGTCTGGCGCCAGTGGTGGGAGAAGGAGGAGGCGAGTTCGGTCCGGTACTTCTCGCCGTAGATCTTGACGCCCGCGGCCACCGCGCGCCTCTCCCGGTCCTTGGGGGCGAGCTTGGCGTACGAGTCGGCGTCGGAGCCGTAGTTGTAGTACCCGATCATGACGCCGCGCCGGCCGTTGAAGCCGTAGGAGGGGTGCCAGATGTGGGTGACGTCCTGGTCGGTCTCGGTGATGCCGCCGTAGATGCGGTGGTCGAGCTCCCACCAGCGTGAGCGGTATTCGAGGCCGATCTTGCCCGCGGACTGCGGGGTGATCGCCTCCAGGGCGCTCTGGACGCCGGAGCCGAGGTTGTGCGGGACCTTGGCGAGGATGTTGGGCGGCAGGGCGCCGATGCAGAAGTCGGCGTCGACGGACTTCGTCCGGCCGCCCTGGGTGTACGTGACGGTGACGCCGTGGCCCTTGTCGGTGATCCGGGTGACCGCGGCTCCGGTGCGGACGCGGTGGGCTCCTATGGCCCGGGTGAGGGCCTTGGGTATCTGGTCCATGCCGCCGACCGGCTGGAACATCAGCATGGCCTGGTCGAATTCGAACTCGAAGGAGAAGTAGCGGCCGACGCCGCTGGCGAAGACCTGGGAGGCGGTGGGTACGTCTCCGAGGACGGTCCCCGGGGTTCCGGCGGCGGCGGGCACGGTGGTGTAGCCGCGGCGCGGTCCGCCCTCGTAGGCGAGTTTGTCGCCGAGTTCGCCGAAGTCCTTGAGGAACTCGACGAGCCGGTCCTGGTCGGCGGCGGTCAGTTCCCTGTCGAGGGCCCCCTTGTCGGTGGCCTTGGCGAGCAGTTCGGAGACGTAGCCGTACACGTCGGCCTTGGCGGTGCGGTGACGGACCGGCTTGGTCATGCCGGACGACTCGTTGTACATGTACGCGTCCGCGTTCGTGTTCGTGAACACCTCGACCGGGACGCCGAGTTCGCGGCAGTAGTCGAGGGTGACCATCCACTGCGGGATGCGAGCCGGTCCGGCGTTCATGTACTGGCCGTCGCTGAAGCGTGCCGTCTGGGTGTTGCCGTACAGGTCGGTGGTCGCGTCCCCGCCGCGCACGGTGAAGTTGCGGCCACCGGTGCGGTCCCTGGCCTCCAGGACCGTACAGTCGTAGCCCGCCTTGCCGAGTTCGTAGGCGGAGGCGAGTCCGGCGATGCCGCCGCCTACGATCACGACCTTCGCGGCGCCTCTCCCGGTGAGCGTGAAATCGCCCGACTTCGGTGCACGGTAAGGCTGTTCACGCTGGGCGGCCTGCGCGGTGGGCGCGAGGCCGAGGGCTCCCATGGTCGCGAACATCGCGCCCGCACCGCCGGTCAGACCGACGGTACGCAAGAACGCGCGCCGGCTCGACGCACTCGATCGCTCCTGTGCTGCCATGCCTTCGGCTCCCCTCTCGATCTTGGATGACCCGGGGATCCTGGCAACAGCCGGTTACAGCCCTGCGGTTACTCGTGTATCCGCCACGTTTCCCTCCCCGCACACCGGCCTGGTACGTACCTTGACGCGACCCCGAAGCACCCTTACGTTCATGTGGGCGCCCAAAGTTCATGTACAAGAACCACTTTCTTGCGAACCGACGGGAAGGTCACCCCCCACATGCGTATGCGACGCACGCTTCTCCCCCTGCTCGGCGCGGCACTGGCCACCGGCGGAGTGTTCGTGTCCGCCTCCACCGCGAGCGCGGCGCAGACCATCGAGGTCGCCACGGCCGCCCAGCTGAAGTCGGCGCTCACCTCCGCCGCGCCCGGCGACACCATTCACCTCGCGGACGGCACGTACACCGGCAACTTCAAGACGACGACGGCCGCGAGCTCCGGCTCCCGCATCACTCTCACCGGCTCGGCGAAGGCCGTCCTGACGGCGGGCGGCGGATACGGGCTGCACCTCAACGGCGCCTCGTACTGGACGGTCCGGGGCGTCACCGTCACCGGCGGCCAGAAGGGCATCATGATCGACTCGGCGAAGGGCGTCGTCGTGGACACGGTCACCGTCCACGGGCTCGACATGGAGGGCGTCCACTTCCGCAACTCCAGCACGGACGGCGCGATCAGGAACTCGAAGATCTACGACACCGGCAACGACGGCCGCGGGATGGGCGAGGGCGTATACGTGGGCACGGCCGGCGGGACCTCGGACAGGAGCGACCGTATCGAGATCAGCGGCAACACGATCGGCCCGGACGTGGGAGGCGAGAACGTCGACATCAAGGAGGGCACGACGGGTGCGCGCATCACCGGCAACACCTTCGACGGCAGCGGACTGACCGGTGCCAACTTCGACGACTCCTGGGTCGACGTGAAGGGCAACGACGTCCTCGTCGAGAACAACAAGGGAACCGCGACCACGAACGACGGATACGAGACCCACACCCAGCAGTCCGGCTGGGGCTGCGGCACCGTGTTCCGCGGCAACACCTCGGACCTGCGGGGTGCCACCGGGGACAAGCAACTCGCGGTCAACGTCACGAACTACAGCACGTCGTGCCGGACCACCGTGTACGCGTCGAACACGGTGACGGGCGGCAAGGGGCTCACCAATGTCACGGTGACGCCCTGACTCTGCCGGAACAACAGGCCCCCCCATGGAAGTGGGCCCGCACCGAATCGGTGCGGGCCCACTTCTTTCAACTACTGCCTAGCGGGGAGCCTTTCAGCTCTGGCCGCCGGCGAGCTTCTCGCGCAGAGCCGCCAGGGCCTCGTCCGACGCCAGGGCGCCGGAGTTGTCGTCCGACTCCGAGGAGTACGAACCGCCGCCGCCACCGGACGCGGCCGGAGCCGCGGTGGAGGTGCTGGCGCCCTCGGCCTCGGCCTGAGCGTCGGCCTCGCGGGACTTGATGACCTGGGCCTGGTGCTGCTCGAAGCGCTGCTGCGCCTCGGCGTACTGCGTCTCCCACACCTCACGCTGGGACTCGAAGCCCTCGAGCCAGTCGTTGGTCTCCGGGTCGAAGCCCTCGGGGTAGATGTAGTTGCCCTGGTCGTCGTACGACGCGGCCATGCCGTACAGGGTCGGGTCGAAGTCGACCGACGCCGGGTCGGCACCGAAGGCCTCGTTGGCCTGCTTCAGCGAGAGGCTGATGCGGCGGCGCTCGAGGTCGATGTCGATGACCTTGACGAAGATCTCGTCGTTGACCTGGACGACCTGCTCCGGGATCTCCACGTGGCGCTCGGCCAGCTCGGAGATGTGGACCAGACCCTCGATGCCCTCGTCCACGCGGACGAACGCACCGAACGGAACGAGCTTCGTGACCTTACCCGGGACGACCTGACCGATCTGGTGCGTCCGGGCGAACTGCTGCCACGGGTCTTCCTGCGTCGCCTTGAGCGACAGGGAGACACGCTCGCGGTCCATGTCGACGTCGAGGACCTCGACGGTGACTTCCTGGCCGACCTCGACAACCTCGGAGGGGTGGTCGATGTGCTTCCAGGAGAGCTCGGAGACGTGCACCAGACCGTCGACGCCACCCAGGTCCACGAAGGCACCGAAGTTGACGATCGAGGAGACGACGCCAGAGCGGACCTGACCCTTCTGCAGGGTCGTGAGGAACGTCTGGCGAACCTCGGACTGGGTCTGCTCCAGCCAGGCACGGCGGGACAGGACCACGTTGTTGCGGTTCTTGTCCAGCTCGATGATCTTGGCCTCGAGCTCCTTGCCCACGTAGGGCTGGAGGTCGCGGACACGGCGCATCTCGACGAGGGAAGCCGGCAGGAAGCCACGGAGGCCGATGTCGAGGATGAGTCCACCCTTGACGACCTCGATGACGGTGCCGGTGACGATGCCGTCCTCTTCCTTGATCTTCTCGATGGTGCCCCAGGCGCGCTCGTACTGGGCGCGCTTCTTCGAGAGGATCAGGCGGCCTTCCTTGTCCTCCTTCTGGAGAACAAGGGCTTCGATCTCGTCGCCGACCTTGACGACCTCGTTCGGGTCGACGTCGTGCTTGATCGAGAGCTCGCGGCTCGGGATGACACCTTCGGTCTTGTAACCGATGTCGAGCAGGACCTCGTCCCGGTCGACCTTCACGATGACGCCGTCGACGATGTCGCCGTCGTTGAAGTACTTGATCGTCTCGTCGATCGCGGCGAGGAAAGCTTCCTCGTTACCGATGTCGTTGACCGCTACCTGCGGCGTGGTAGAGGTGGTCTCGGTGCTGCTCGTCATGTGGGAAAGGGCTCCGGTACGGACAGTGAGTCGTAGGTACTGCTTACGCCGGGAGCCCGTTTCGCCCTGTAGAAGCCGGACAGCCAAAGAAACGCCGAACCGGAAGAACCCGGTGGCGCCTCGAGAACCGAGGGGACATACATACAGATGCGAGCGTTACCTGCTACGTCTGAGGAGCGCAGGCCCGCAGCGCAACTTGTAGCATACGGGGGCAGCCGGGCAGGGTCAATGCGCGAAGGCGCACACCCGGGGCGGATCGCCGCAATCCCGGCACAAGACCTGTCTCACGAGGCCACG
The DNA here is from genome assembly GCF_002078175.1 of Streptomyces sp. M41(2017). GTDB lineage: Bacteria > Actinomycetota > Actinomycetes > Streptomycetales > Streptomycetaceae > Streptomyces. The sequence goes on from NZ_MWFK01000002.1 coordinate 2,379,457, forward strand.
CGGGTAGCCGAACATCTCTGCCGTGACACGCCCGAGACGGGTTGGACGGAAGAGTACGACGAGGGAGCCGATCATCCAAGAGCCCGAACCGTTCGAACCGGAAGCCACCCGACGCGCCGCCGATCTCACCGAGAGTTCGCGGGCGAACCGGGGCTGGTGGGACCGGAACGCGGACGAGTACCAGATCGAACACGGCACGTTCCTCGGTGACGACCGGTTCGTGTGGAGCCCCGAGGGCCTCGACGAGGTGGAGGCCGAACTGCTCGGCCCGCCCGAGGACCTCAAGGACAAGGACGTCCTGGAGATCGGCGCCGGTGCGGCACAGTGCTCCCGCTGGCTGGCCGGCCAGGGCGCGCGCCCTGTCGCCCTGGACCTCTCCCACCGCCAGCTCCAGCACGCGCTGCGGATCGGCGGCGGGGTGCCGCTGGTGCAGGCGGACGCCTGCGCGCTGCCCTTCGCGGACGCCTCCTTCGACCTCGCCTGCTCGGCGTACGGGGCACTGCCGTTCATCGCCGACCAGGTGCTGGTGCTGAGCGAGGTGCGCCGGGTGCTGCGTCCCGGCGGCCGTTTCGTCTTCTCCGTCACCCACCCGATCCGCTGGGCGTTCCCGGACGAGCCCGGCCCCGAGGGGCTGTCGGTGTCCGCGTCCTACTTCGACCGCACCCCTTATGTGGAGCAGGACGACGAGGGCCGCGCGGTCTACGTCGAGCACCACCGGACGATCGGCGACCGGGTCCGGGACGTGGTGGCCGGCGGTTTCCGTCTGGTCGACCTCGTCGAACCGGAGTGGCCCGCCTGGAATACCCAGGAGTGGGGCGGCTGGTCCCCGTTGCGCGGCAACCTCATCCCGGGCACGGCGATCTTCGTGTGCGAACGGGACTGAGCCGGGCGGGACGAGGAGACCGCCGCGCGGTAGCACTCCCCCTGTATAGAGGAGGGCCTCTTAACAGGGGGAGTGCGCGCACGCGCGTGAGTGCACACGCACCGCCCGCGCGTGAGCAACCGGTTTGACGCGCGTACGAGACTGGGTGCGTGATCCGTTACGACGCCTTGGACGTCCTGCCCGTAAGCGGTGCCCTGCCCGGTCTCGACGACGCCCTGGAGGGGCACGGCGGGGCGGTGCTGGTGGCGCCGCCCGGCACCGGCAAGACGACCCTGGTGCCGCTGGCGCTGGCCGGGCTGCTGGACGACGGGCGCCCGCCCCGCCGGGTGGTGGTGGCCGAGCCGCGGCGGATCGCGGCCCGGGCGGCGGCCCGGCGGATGGCCTGGCTGCTGGGCGAGCCGGTCGGCGGGAGCATCGGCTTCACCGTGCGCGGGGAGCGCGTCGTCGGTCGCCACGCGCGCGTGGAGGTCGTCACGACGGGTGTCCTGCTCCAGCGGCTCCAGCGGGACCAGGAGCTGTCGGGCGTCGACGTCGTCGTGCTCGACGAGTGCCACGAGCGCCATCTGGACGCCGACACGGTGGCCGCGTTCCTGCTCGACGTGCGGGCCGCGCTCCGTCCCGAGCTCCGGCTGGTCGCCGCGTCCGCGACGACGGACGCGGGAGGCTGGGCCCGGCTGCTCGGAGACGCACCGGTCGTCGAGGCGGAGGGCGTCTCCCATCCGGTCGAGGTGGTGTGGGCCCCGCCCGCCCGTCCGGTCCGGCCGCCGCACGGGATGCGGGTGGACCCGGCTCTGCTGACGCACGTGGCGTCGACGGTACGGCGGGCGCTGGCCGAACGGACGGGTGACGTCCTGTGCTTCCTTCCCGGCGTCGGGGAGATCGCGCGGGTCGCGGGACAGTTGGGCGGTCTCGGCGACGTCGACGTCCTCCAGGTCCACGGTCGGGCGCCTGCCGCCGTGCAGGACGCGGTGCTCACTGCGGCCGCCCGGCGCCGGGTGGTCCTCGCGACGTCGGTGGCCGAGTCGTCCCTGACGGTTCCCGGGGTGCGCGTGGTGGTGGACTCCGGGCTGGCACGCGAGCCGCGGGTGGATCACGCGCGCGGGCTGAGCGCGCTGACGACCGTACGGGCCTCGCAGGCGGCCGGACGGCAGCGGGCGGGGCGGGCCGGCCGGGAGGCGCCGGGCGCGGTGTACCGGTGCTGGGCGGAGGCGGAGGACGGCCGGCTGGCGCGTTTCCCCGCACCGGAGATCAAGGTCGCCGACCTGACGGCGTTCGCGCTCCAGGCGGCCTGCTGGGGTGATCCGGCGGCGACGGGGCTGGCCCTGCTGGATCCGCCGCCGGGCGGGGCGATGGCGGCGGCCCGGTCCGTCCTGACGGCCGTGGGCGCGGTCGACGCCTCGGGGCGGGCCACCGAGCGCGGTGTCCGTATGTCCCGGCTGGGTCTGCATCCCCGGCTCGCGCGGGCCCTGCTGGACGCGGCGCCGGAGGTGGGGGCGGCGCGGGCCGCCGACGTGGTCGCGCTGCTGAGCGAGGAGCCGCCGCGCGAGTACGGCGACGACCTGGCCGCGGCCTGGCGCGCGGCCCGGCGCGGCGGTGACGCCTACGCGTCCCGCTGGCGCACCGAGTCCCGCCGGCTGCGCTCGGCGGCGGCGGAGGCCGGCTCCGCGACGGGCCGCGGGCCGTCGTCCGCCGGCGCGCCCTCCCGGGCCGGAGCCGGACGCGGCGACGGGGAGCGGTCCGAGAGGTCCGGCGGTGCGGAGCAGGGGGCGCCCGGGGACGACCGGGTGGTCGGGCTCGTGGCGGCGCTGGCGTTCCCCGAGCGCCTCGCGCGTGTGCAGGGCGCCTCGCATCTCATGGTCAACGGCACCCGTGCCGATGTCGGGGAGGGTTCCTCGCTGCGCGGTGCTCCCTGGCTGGCGGTGGCGGTGGCCGATCGTCCCGTCGGGAGTGGCCACGCGCGCGTGCGGCTCGCCGCCGTCACCGACGAGGGCACGGCACGGCGGGCCGCCGCCGGGCTGCACTCCGAGGGCGACGAGGTCCACTGGGCGCAGGGTGACGTCGTCGCGCGGCGGGTGGAGCGGCTCGGTGCGGTGGAACTGGCGGTGCGGCCATTGCGGAACGCCGGCTCCGGGCTCGTACGGGAGGCGTTGCTGGAGGGGCTGCGGGAGGAGGGGTTCGGGCTGCTGCGGTGGTCGGCGGACGCCGAAGTGCTGCGGCAGCGGCTGGCGTTCGTGCACCGGCGGCTCGGCGCCCCGTGGCCCGAAGTCTCCGACGAGGCGCTGCACGCGCGCGTGGAGGAGTGGCTGGAGCCGGAGCTGAGCCGGGCGCGGCGGCGGGCGGACCTCGCGCGGATCGACGCCGGGCAGGCACTGAACCGGCTGCTGCCGTGGTCCACGGGCGAGGCGGGCCGGCTCGACGAGCTGGCGCCCGAGCGGATCGGGGTGCCGAGCGGTTCACGGATCCGCGTCGACTACGGCGATCCCGAACAGCCGGTGCTCGCCGTGAAGTTGCAGGAGATGTTCGGGTTGCAGGCGTCGCCCGCGGTCGCCGGGGTCCCCGTGCTGGTGCACCTGCTCTCCCCCGCGGGCCGGCCCGCCGCGGTGACGGCGGACCTGGCCTCCTTCTGGAAGGACGGCTACAAGGGCGTACGGGCGGAGCTGCGGGGCCGGTACCCGAAGCATCCGTGGCCCGAGGACCCGGCGACGGCGGAGCCGACGCGGTACACGAACGCGCGGCTCAGGCGCTGACGGGTTCGGGGTCGGTCGCCGGGGCCGGTGCGGCGTCGCCGGGCCGGCGTCCACGGGCCTCCAGGTGGAGGGACAGGGCCAGCAGGGCGATACCGAGGACGAGGAAGCCCCAGGGGAGGTACGAGGTCAGCAGCAGGATGAGGGTGCGGTTGGACTTGACGAGGTCGACGGTGTGCTCGATGTAGTCCTCGCGCATCTTCACGTGCCCGGAGAAGGCGGTCACCTTGTCCCGGCCGCCGAGGAGGGTGCCGCCGCGCAGCTCCTCCTTGTGGATCTCCTCGCCGTAGACGGGTGCTCCGGTGAGCGGTTCGACCCAGAATTTGCGCACGGTGGTGTACCAGCGGGTGGTGCCGGTCTTGGCGACGGACTCCGGGGTGATGCCCTGGACGGGCATGATCTTGGGGAACGTCACCTTCGTCCAGGGGATGGTCTGCTCGAAGTAGTACACGGTGACGCCCCGGAAGGTCCGGGTGTCCTTGTAGTGGATGGGCGCCGAGGTGCGGGTCTGCGCGTCGAAGTACTCGTAGTCCCGTTTCTCCGTCCGGAAGGGCCACTTGAACTCGATGCCCTGGCGGGTGACGGGGTCGCCGTCGACGGACTCGCCGGTGGCGTGGACGGGGTCCTGGCTGTGGGCGTCGAAGATGTAGCGCTCGGGGAGCTTGGAGACCATCTTCCCGTCGGGGCCCTGGACGTAGGAGAGGGAGTCCCAGACGACGACGTCGCGGCCCGCGGTGCGTTCGATCCGCTCGGAGGCGCCGACGTTGCCCTTGAGGGTCTGCACGATGGTGACCTTGGGGACCTTCTTCGCCTGCATGGTGCCGTAGTCGAGGAGGGTCGCGTCCTTCGCCTCCAGGACCATGTCCTGGTACTGGCCGGCGGGGACCTTGGCCAGCCGCGGGAACGCGTACCAGCGCAGCAGCGGGGACAGTGCCGTGAAGAACACGGCGAGCGCGAGCAGGATCAGGCTTGCCTTGCGGCGCATCTCGACGGCCCTCCCGGTGCGTTGGTCAGGGGTGCTTGGGGACGGTGGTGAGCATCGGCTTCGGCGAGGTCTGGCCGGCCGGCGAGCCCATGGCCGTGATGGTCAGGACCAGCGCGAGCGCCAGGGCGAAGCCGGTCGCGGCGGCGATGAGGGCACGCATGCGGGCCTCCCGAGGGCCAGGAGCTGATACATCGTCAGGTCCGGCACCGTAGCAACGGGCGCGCGAGATGAGAACACGTCGCACAGCACCGCACGCGCTCGACGCAGCCGGGCGCCCCTCCGCCGACGGCGGAGGGGCGCCCTGAACGCGTGAGCGGGCCGCGCCGGGTCAGGCGGCGGGCGTCTCGGACGCCACGGGTGCGGCGGCCACGGTCAGTTCGACGGTCAGTGTCGCGCCGCCCGTGGTGGTGATGCGGAGCAGGAAGGTGCCGGTGGTGTCGTCGGCGTACAGCTTCGGCAGCTTGAGCAGGCCGTCGGCGTCCGTGGTGAGGTCCTTCAGGGTGCGGACGGTCTTGCCGTCGGCGTCCTTGAAGAAGGGGCCCTTGTCGTTCTCGGTGGCGTCGTCGGCGGACTTCACGAGGGTCGCGGTGGCGGCGACCTTGCCGGCGACGGCTCCCTTGTAGGTGGCCTTCACCTCCACCTGCTCGGCGAACTCGCCACCGGGTACACAGGTCAGCGCGGTGTCGGCGGTGCGGGCCAGGGCGTCGGCCTGGCGTGCGGTGACGGTCGCGGTGTGGTCGAGGCCGGCCAGGGTGCGGCCCACGACGGTGGCGCGGACGGTGAAGCCGCCGGTCTTCTCGCCCGCGACGAGGGCGGGGGCGGTGGCCGCGCCGAGCCCGTTCGTCTTGACCACAGCGACCGTCTCGCCACCGGTGAAGGTGGCGTCCGTGTCGCCGACGATCGTGAAGCGGACCCGGACGCCCGCCACGGCCTTGTCGGCCTTGTCCTCGGTCCGCACCACGATCTTCTGCGCGAAGGTGCCCCCGGCGGTCGCGGTGAGCTTCCCGCTGCCCCCGTCCGCCAGGTGGTCCACCGTCTCGGTGGGCGTCGGCGGTTTGGTCGGAGGCGGTGTGGTGGGGGGCGTGGTCGGCGGGGTGGTCGGAGGCGTGGTGGGCGGCGTCGTCGGGGGCTGCGTGGGCTTGGACGGCTTCGACGGGTGGCCGGGGCGCGAGGAGGCGGGCGGCGTGGTGCCCGGGCTCGGCGTGGTCGCGTCGTCGCTGTGGTGCGTGGGCAGCGTGCCGGTGCCGTCCGGCACCTCGTGCGTGCCCTTGCGGTAGAACTGCAGCCACGACAGGACGGTGTTGAGGTACGCCGTCGAGTTGTTGTAGCTGAGGATCGACTGGTTCATCTGCGACGGGACCGACATGTCGTGGTCGAAGCGGCACAGGTAGTGCCCGGCGGCCAGGGCCGCGTCGTAGATGTTGTTGGGGTCCTTCTTGCCGTCGTCGTTGCCGTCGCGGCCCGCCCAGTCCCAGGTGGAGGGGATGAACTGCATGGGGCCCACCGCGCGGTCGTACGTGCTGTCGCCGTCGTACGCGCCGTGGTCGGTGTCGCTGATGCTGGCGAAGCCGTTGCCGTTCAGGACGGGGCCCAGGATCGGTGACAGGGTCGTCCCGCTCGCGTCGACGCGGCCTCCGCGGGCCTGGCCGGACTCGACCTTGCCGATGGCGGCGAGGAGCTGCCAGGGCAGGTTGCAGCCGGGCTTGGACGCGCGCAGCGACTCCTCGGCCTTTTTGTAGGCGTCGAGGACACTCGCGGGGATGCCCGCCTCGGCGTCGCCCGTGGCGGCGGGGGTCCCGCTGCCGACGGTCGGCGAGGGCTTCGGGCTGTCGAGCGGCGGCAGGTCCGTGTAGTAGCGGGAGTTGCCGGTCGCGCTGCCGTCGTCACCCGTGGCGCTCGCGTCCTGGCCGACGTCGGCTCCGGTGGTCTGTCTTCCGCGGTCGTCCGCGGTCACTCCGGGCGCCTGCGACGCGGACAGAGCAGCGACCGCGACCGCGGCCACAGCGGTGGTAGCCGCGCCTGTGCGCAGCCTCCTGCCGAATTGCGCCGCCATTGAGTGAACCCCTCCCACCGACGACCGGGCGAGCCCGCCGTCTCTGCGATGTCCGTGCGCTCCAGGTCCCGGTGCGCGTCCCGCCGCTCTCGTGTTCGTCCGCTGTTCGATCGTGCTCCCCGGCACGTCGACCCAGGCGACCCTACGTCAACTTCCGTCGCGCGGGGACCCGTTCGCGCCCGATATTCACCACTTGGCCATGTCACGCCGTCCTCCATAATGGCCGTCGGTGATCAACCGGCCGGACATACCGGCCCAACAGGCGTCACAGGGGGACGACTTGCCTTTCACGCTCAGTCACGCCGCGGCGGTCCTCCCCGGCCTGCGCGGGGACGGGACGGGGCGCGGCCGACTGGTTCCCGCCGTCCTGGTGGCCGGCTCCTTCTCCCCCGATCTGACCTATTACGCGGCGGGTGTGCTGCCCGGCGCGATGGAGTTCGGCTCCTTCACCCACGCGTTCACCGGGGTGTTCACCGTCGACGTCCTCGTCGCGTGGATCCTGGTCGGCGTGTGGCTGGGCGTGCGGGAACCGCTCGTGGCGCTCCTTCCGGCGGCCGCGCAGGGGCGGCCGGCCCGGCTGGCGCGCTGCGGGGCTCCGCGGCAACGGCCGCGCCCGGGGCCGGCCCTGTGGTGGTACGTCTCGGCCGCGCTCGGCGCGCTGACCCATGTGGTGTGGGACGCGTTCACGCATCACGACCGGTGGGGCACGCGGCTCCTCCCCGTCCTCGGCCAAGACCTGGCCGGCGCACCGCTCCACTGGTACCTCCAGTACGGCAGTTCGGCGGTGGCCGCCGTCGTGATCGTCGCCTTCACGGTGGCCGCGCTGCGCCGCACTCCGGCCGGCCCGGCCCTCGGGGTGCCGGTGCTGTCCGCCGCCGACCGGTGGCTGGCCTGCGGGGTCGTCGGGGGCTGTGTGCTGGCGGGCGCGGTGCAGCGGGCGTCGCGCTGGTGGGCGTACCGGGGGCCTGTCGCGAAGCCGTGGGAGTTGATTCCGACCCTGTGCTTCGGCGGCGGCGCGGGACTGGTCCTCGGCCTCGGTCTGTACAGCGTGGGGGTCAGGGTGTGGCGCCCCGCTCCGGCTCGTCCCAGCCCGGCAGCGGCCCGTACGGAGCCGAGCCGTCCGACCGTTCGCTGACCGCCGTCCCGGGGGCGGGGGCCGGGGGCAGGCCGCGCCCCCGGGCGAGGCCCCGGTGCACGGCCTGCGCGATGCGTTCGATGGTGCGGACCCCGTACGCCATCGTCGGGTTGTCGTGCGTCAGGACGACGATGCGGTAGGTGCGGGCGGGTCCGGTGAAGGCGCCGACGCTGTGCACGCGCCAGCCGTGGGTGGCGCGGGGCAGCCAGCCGTTCTTGAGGTGGGCGGTCAGACCGCGCGGCATTCCCGAGGGCACCCCCCAGCGCTGGTCGTCGCGCACCTCGGTGAGCAGCCGCAGGCCGTAGCCGCGGGTCTTCAGGAACGAGTGGGCGTCGGTGAGCACGTCCAGCAGACGCATCTGGTCGTCGGCGGTGGTGCGGGTCAGGCCGAAGTAGCCCTTCGGACCGAGGACCGTGCGGCTCGTCCCGGCACGGCTCAGGAAGCGCGACAGGTAACCGTGGCCGAGGTCGGACCACAGGCGCACGGCGGAGGCGTTGTCGGAGCGGGTGATCATCGGGCGGACGTTGGCCAGCTCCCAGCGGGTGAGCCTGCGCCGCAGGGTCTCCGCCCGGCGCAGCGCGCCCTCCATGATCATCACCTTGGCGACGCTGGCCGCGTCGTACTGCCGGTCGCCGGCGACCGCGCAGCTGAGTCCGGTCCTGTCGTCGTGCACCGCGACGGACACGGCGCCCCGGCGGGCCGACAGCGCCGCCTGCAGGTCACGGGACATCCGGGCCGCCAGGTCGGGATCGCGCGGGGCACGGCAGACGGCGGGCACCTGGGCGGTGCCGGCGTTCGCGGCGACCGCGGGCACCGGCGCGAGCAGCACCGGGACGACGGCCGCGGTCACCGTCACGGTCGCGACCACGACGGTCGCGGACATGGCCGTGCGGCGGTGGAGCGTGCGTATACCCATGCCCGCATCCTTACGGGCCCCCCGGGCGGTGGGCCCGCTGCGAGAGCCACGCGAGTGACACCACGGCCGGCGACTGTGGACAACGCGGGTGACGGGGCGGCACCGGCGGAGTGCGGGACGGCCCGGTCCCCTGTGCTCCCCGCCCTCGGGACGGGCACGCGCCCGGCCGCGTCGGCCGACGCGAGCGGGCCCGGCACCTGGGAGGTGCCGGGCCCGCTGCCGCCGGTCGCAGGGCCGGTCAGTGGGCCGCGGACTCCCAGTCGGGGCCCGAGCCGACCGACACGTCGAGCGGGGCGCGGAGCTGGACCGCGGACGCCATCTCGCGGCGCAGCAGCTCCTCCGTCCGCTCGCGCTCCCCGGGTGCGATCTCCAGGACGATTTCGTCGTGGACCTGAAGGAGCATGCGGGACGTGAGGCCCTCCTCGCGCAGTGCGCGGTCCACGTTCAGCATCGCGATCTTGACGATGTCGGCGGCCGTGCCCTGGATGGGGGCGTTGAGCGCCATGCGCTCGGCTGCCTCCCGGCGCTGCCGGTTGTCGCTGTTGAGGTCGGGCAGATAGCGGCGGCGCCCGAAGAGCGTCGCCGTGTAGCCCGTGGCACGGGCCTCGTCGACCGCGCGGCGCAGATAGTCCCGGACCCCGCCGAACCGCTCGAAGTACGTGTCCATCAGCGCACGGGCCTCGCCCGCCTCGATGTTCAGCTGCTGGGAGAGACCGAACGCCGACAGCCCGTAGGCCAGCCCGTACGACATCGCCTTGATCTTGCGGCGCATCTCCGCGTCGACACCGGACCGCTCCACGGAGAACACCTGGGAGGCCACCGTGGTGTGCAGGTCCTCGCCGGAGGCGAACGCCTCCAACAGGCCCTCGTCCTCGGACAGATGGGCCATCACCCGCAGCTCGATCTGGCTGTAGTCCGCGGTCATCAGGGACTCGAAGCCCTCACCGACCACGAAGCCCCGGCGGATCGCGCGGCCCTCGTCGGTGCGCACCGGGATGTTCTGGAGGTTCGGATCGGTCGACGACAGGCGGCCGGTCGCCGCGACCGTCTGGTTGTACGTCGTGTGGATCCGGCCGTCCGCGGCGATCGTCTTGATCAGGCCCTCGACCGTGACGCGCAGCTTCGCCTGCTCACGGTGCCTGAGCATGATCACGGGCAGTTCGTTGTCGGTCTGCGCTGCCAGCCAGGCCAGCGCGTCCGCGTCCGTCGTGTAGCCCGTCTTCGTCTTCTTCGTCTTCGGCAGGGCCAGCTCGCCGAAGAGGACCTCCTGGAGCTGCTTGGGCGAGCCGAGGTTGAACTCGTGCCCGGCCGCCGCGTGCGCCTCCTTCACCGCCTGCTGCACGGCGCCCGCGAACATCTGCTCCATGGCCTCCAGATGGGCCCTGTCCGCCGCGATGCCGTGCCGCTCCAGACGGGCCAGCAGACTGGAGGTGGGCAGTTCCACGTCCCGCAGCAGGTCGGCCGAGCCGACCTCCTGGAGCTTCCCCTCGAACGCCTCGCCCAGGTCGAGGATCGTGCGGGCCTGCGTCATCAGCGCGTCGGCCTCGGCCCGCTCGTCCGTACCGAAGGCGAGCTGCCCGTCGACCGCGGCGGCCGGCCCCAGCTCGCGCCCCAGGTACTCCAGGGACAGCGCGTCCAGTGCGAAGGAACGACGGCCCGGCTTGACCAGGTAGGCGGCGAGCGCGGTGTCCATCGTCACGCCCTCGATGGTCCAGCCGTGCTCGGCGAAGACCCGCATCGCGCCCTTGGCGTTGTGCAGGACCTTGTGGTGCGCGGGGTCGGCGAGCCACCGCGCGAACGCGTTCTCGTCGGCCGCGTCGAGCTGCGTGGGGTCGAACCAGGCGGCCGGGCCCGCTCCAGCGGCCAGCGCAACCTCGGCGACGGAGCCGGTGCCCAGCCCCCAGGTGTCGACGGTGGACATGCCGAGGACGGCCGTGCCGTGCTCGGCGAGCCACGGCTTCAGCTCGCCCGCGCCCAGCACCGCGCCGTCGACCTCGACACCCGGGGCGGCCGGCTGCTTCTCCTCGGCCTCCTCCGCACCCGGATCGACCGCCAGCAGCCGCTCGCGCAGCGACGGGTTCCGGATCTCCAGGGTGTCCAGGACCATCGCGAGGGCCGTGCGGTCGTACGCGGCGCGCTCCAGGTCGGTGACCGTCCGGGGCAGCTCGACGTCCTTGACCATCTCGGTGAGCCGGCGGTTGAGCTTCACCGCCTCCAGGTGGTCGCGGAGGTTCTGCCCGGCCTTGCCCTTGACCTCGTCCACCCGCTCGACGAGGTCCGCGAACGAACCGAACTGGTTGATCCACTTCGCGGCCGTCTTCTCGCCGACGCCGGGGATGCCCGGCAGGTTGTCCGACGGGTCGCCGCGCAGCGCCGCGAAGTCCGGGTACTGGGCGGGCGTCAGTCCGTACTTCTCGACGACCTTCTCCGGGGTGAACCGGGTCAGCTCGGAGACGCCCTTCGTCGGGTACAGCACCGTCGTGTGCTCGGAGACCAGCTGGAAGGAGTCGCGGTCACCGGTGACGATCAGCACCTCGAAGCCCTCGGCCTCGGCCTGCGTCGCCAGCGTCGCGATGATGTCGTCGGCCTCGAAGCCGTCGACCGCGAACCGCTGCGCGTGCATCGCGTCCAGCAGCTCGCCGATCAGCTCGACCTGCCCCTTGAACTCGTCCGGGGTCTTCGACCTGTTCGCCTTGTACTCGGTGAACTCCTCGGAGCGCCACGTCTTGCGCGACACGTCGAACGCCACCGCGAAATGCGTGGGCGCCTCGTCGCGCAGCGTGTTCGCCAGCATCGACGCGAACCCATAGATGGCGTTCGTCGGCTGGCCGGTCGCGGTCGTGAAGTTCTCCGCGGGCAACGCGAAGAACGCCCGGTAGGCCAGCGAGTGCCCGTCCATGAGCATCAGGCGCGGGCGGCCCGTACCTGCGGTCTTCTCGGTCTTCTTCGATGCTGTCTCTGCCACACCCCCGATCCTGCCACGGTCCACTGACATCGAGAGCCGCCCCGGCCCCGCGCACCCGCCCCCGCCCGGAAATCCCCCGGCCCGCCACCGGCGCTGTCGGCGGCGCGTGCGAGGATCGAAGGGCTACCAGGAGACGCACACCGATGTGCGCACGCGAAGGGGGTCCAGCGATGGCCAGCAAGCCGCCGGCCGGCGATCCGGTCCAGGACGCGCCGCAGGTCACCGAGCCGAAGCACGCCGCGGCCGGACTGCCCGCCATCGGACACACCCTGCGCATCGCCCAGCAGCAGATGGGTGTCCGCCGCACCGCGCTCACCCTGCTCCGCGTCAACCAGAAGGACGGCTTCGACTGCCCCGGCTGCGCCTGGCCGGAGCCGGAGCACCGGCACACCGCGGAATTCTGCGAGAACGGCGCGAAGGCCGTCGCCGAGGAAGCCACCCTGCGCCGGGTCACCCCGGACTTCTTCGCCGCGCACCCCGTCTCCGACCTCGCCGGCCGCAGCGGCTACTGGCTCGGCCAGCAGGGCCGCCTCACCCACCCCATGTACCTCGCCGAGGGCGCCGACCACTACGAGCCGGTCGACTGGCAGCGTGCCTTCGACATCGTCGCCGGGGAGCTGAAGGACCTCGCCTCTCCCGACGAGGCCGTCTTCTACACCTCGGGCCGCACCAGCAACGAGGCCGCGTTCCTCTACCAGCTCTTCGCCCGCGAGCTCGGCACGAACAACCTGCCCGACTGCTCGAACATGTGCCACGAGTCGTCCGGCTCCGCCCTCTCCGAGACCATCGGCGTCGGCAAGGGCAGCGTCCTCCTCGACGACCTCTACCAGGCGGACCTGATCATCGTCGCCGGACAGAACCCCGGCACGAACCACCCGCGCATGCTCTCCGCCCTCGAGAAGGCCAAGACCAACGGCGCGAAGATCATCACCGTCAACCCGCTGCCCGAAGCGGGCATGGAGCGCTTCAAGAACCCGCAGACCCCCCAGGGCATGCTCAAGGGCGCCGCGCTCACCGATCTCTTCCTGCAGATCCGCCTCGGCGGCGACCAGGCCCTCTTCCGCCTCCTCAACAAGCTGATCCTCGCCACCGAGGGCGCCGTCGACGAGACGTTCGTCGCCGAACACACGCACGGATTCGAAGAGTTCGCCGCGGCCGCCCGGGCCGCCGACTGGGACGAGACGCTCACCGCGACCGGCCTCACCCGCGAGAGCATCGACGAGGCCCTGAAGATGGTCCTCGCCTCGAAGCGCACCATCGTGTGCTGGGCGATGGGCCTCACCCAGCACAAGCACTCCGTGCCGACCATCCGCGAGGTCGTCAACTTCCTCCTGCTGCGCGGCAACATCGGCCGCCCCGGCGCCGGCGTCTGCCCGGTCCGCGGCCACTCGAACGTGCAGGGCGACCGCACGATGGGCATCTTCGAACGCCCGGCGCCCGCCTTCCTCGACGCCCTGGAGAAGGAGTTCGGCTTCGCCCCGCCCCGCGAACACGGCTACGACGTCGTCCGGGCCATCCGCGCCCTGCGCGACGGCGAGGCCAAGGTCTTCTTCGCCATGGGCGGCAACTTCGTCTCCGCCTCCCCCGACACCGACGTCACCGAGGCCGCCATGCGGCGCGCCCGGCTGACCGTCCACGTCTCGACCAAGCTGAACCGCTCGCACGTCGTCACCGGAGCGCGCGCCCTCATCCTGCCGACCCTCGGGCGCACGGAGCGCGACCTCCAGGGCAGCGGCGAGCAGTTCGTGACCGTCGAGGACTCCATGGGCATGGTCCACGCCTCCCGGGGCCGCCTGGAGCCCGCCAGTACGCACCTGCTGTCCGAGCCGGCCATCGTGGCCCGCCTCGCACGCCAGGTCCTCGGCGAGGGCAGCGCCACCCCCTGGGAGGAGTTCGAGAAGGACTACGCGAGCATCCGCGACCGCATCGCCCGCGTGATCCCCGGCTTCGAGGACTTCAACGCGCGCGTGGCCGACCCCGCCGGCTTCGCACTCCCCCACGCCCCGCGTGACGAGCGCCGCTTCACGACGGCCACCGGCAAGGCGAACTTCACGGCCGCGCCCGTCGAGTACCCCGAGCTCCCCGCGGGCCGCCTGCTGCTGCAGACCTTGCGCTCGCACGACCAGTACAACACCACCATCTACGGCCTCGACGACCGATACCGGGGCATCAAGAACGGCCGCCGTGTCGTCCTCGTCAACCCCGACGACGCCCGCGAACTGAAGATCGCCGACGGCGGTTACGTCGACCTCGTCGGCGAGTGGAAGGACGGCGTGGAGCGGCGCGCGCCCGGCTTCCGCGTCGTGCTCTACCCCACCGCCCGGGGCTGCGCGGCCGCCTACTACCCGGAGACCAACGTGCTGGTCCCCCTGGACGCGACCGCCGACACCAGCAACACCCCTGCCAGCAAGTCCGTGGTCGTCCGTCTGGAACAATCGACAGCCGACTGAGCGTTCGCTCAGTGAGGGCGGCCACGACGCGGTGGTCCACGACGAACGGAGCAGGACCCGATGGGCGAACAGCACACCCCGACGTTCCCGCAAGAGGTCATCGACGAGTACGCGGCACTCGGCGTGGACCTGCCCGCCCTCTTCTCCGCGGGCCACCTCGGCAACCGCATGGGCGTCCAGATCATCGAGGCCTCCGCGGACCGCGTCGTCGGCACGATGCCCGTCGAAGGCAACACCCAGCCCTACGGCCTGCTCCACGGCGGCGCCTCCGCCGTCCTCGCCGAGACCATCGGCTCCGTCGGCGCCATGCTCCACGGCGGCATCACCAAGATCGCCGTCGGCGTCGACCTGAACTGCACCCACCACCGCGGCGTCCGCTCCGGCCTCGTCACCGGCGTCGCCACCCCCGTCCACCGCGGACGCACCTCCGCGACGTACGAGATCGTCATCACCGACGAGGACGGCAAGCGCGTGTGCAGCGCCCGCCTGACCTGCATCCTCAAGGACGCACCCCAGAGCTGACGCGCCCCGGCCCGCCGGACCCCGGACCGGCGGGCGGACACCGAAGCGTGAGGGGCCACGGCACAGCACCGCGGCCCCCCACGACCGGAACGCCCGCCGAGCACTCCCGGACCGCCGCCGGAACTCCTCCAACCCCCCTGGGCCGCCGGCCCGTTGACGCAGCGGTCCACTCGGGCACGGCCCGCGACGCGACCGGCACCGGGCCCGTCGAGCCGCCGCCCCGGACGCGCCGGCCGCCCCCGCCAAGGCACGCCCGACGACCTGCCGACGTCGAACCCCGCACACCCCGGCGCCCGTTGGGCCGCTCTCCCCCGTGCACCGGCGCCTCTCCCGCCGTCGCGACCGCAACCATCGGCCGCACCACCCCGCGATCCTCCCCGGCCATTCCCCACCGAGCCCCGCGCCGTGACCCGCCGACACCACCGCCCCGTACCGCAAGGGCCGTGCACCGCACCCCACTTCGCACCGCCTCACGGCCGGCGCCGCCCGCGACAGCCCCCTCACCGTCCGCCAAATCGGCTCCGGGCACGCCGAGTTGACCGCCTCCATCCCTCCCCGGCTGCCACGGACAGTGAGGGCGGCCGCGCCCGGGCCGATCACCGTCCGCGTCTCCGTATACGAGGGCGCCACGCTCCGGCCCGCCCTCGGCCTCCCCCGCCTCGGCCTGCTCATCAGCAACAGGACCGCACAGCAGCAGCAAAGTTTTCTCCTCGGCGGCACCCACCCTCGCGCCCCGCGGAGCGCCCCGCACGCCCTCCACCGCCCCAACCCGCCCTCCCCCGCGTCCACTTCACCTGGACGAGGGACCCCCAGCGATCTCACACGGCGGTAACACTCGGTTACCTCTGCCGTAACGAATCAATGCGCGCACCGCGAGCCGCCGCACCTCACGCCCCCGGCACGACTCCGCCCCGACACCTCCCCCACACCTGCCGCCCCCCGCCACGAACCCGGATCAGGGCGTTCTCACCATGCGAACACGCAGTCACCACCGACCCGCACACCGAAATGCTCCGATCGTCCGCCCCGCCCCCGCGAGAGCAGCCCCCGCATAACAAGAGCGTCACAGCCTTCCCCACGCTCCTGCCCACTCCCCCTACCTGCGCTTATAGTCACGGCCAGTCACCGCGCCGCCGGGCGCGTCTACTGCACGGCCCTGCTACATCCAGTACGGCCCGGCGAGACACACGGCCCCCACCCTGGGGTGCCGCGCCAGGGAGAGGATTCAACGTGCGACAGCGTTCCATGGTCATACTCACCGCCGTGCTCACTACGGGAGCACTCACGCTGACCGCCTGCGGCTCGCGCGACGACGACGGCGACAGCAAGGACAGCGGCAAGAAGACCGAGATCATCATCGGCGTCGACGCGCCGCTGACCGGCCAGAACTCGGCCACCGGCCTCGGCATCCAGGGCGGTGTCCAGATCGCGGTCAACGACGCCAACAAGAACAACACCGTGCCCGGCGTGACCTTCAAGGTCCAGGCCCTCGACGACAAGGCCATCCCGGCCCAGGGTCAGTCGAACGCCACCCAGCTCGTCCAGAACGACAAGGTTCTCGGCGTCGTCGGCCCGCTCAACTCCGGTGTCGCGACCCAGATGCAGCAGGTCTTCGCCACCGCCAACCTGGTCGAGATCTCGCCGTCCAACACGGCCCCCGAGCTGACCCAGGGCAAGAACTGGCAGACCTCCAAGTCCCGCCCGTTCAAGACCTACTTCCGCACCGCCACCACCGACGCCCTCCAGGGCGGCTTCGCGGCCGACTACGCGTACAACACCCTGAAGAAGCGCAAGGTGTTCGTGGTCGACGACAAGCAGACCTACGGCGCCGGCCTGGCCAAGCTCTTCAAGGCCGGCTTCACCAAGTCCGGCGGCAAGGTCGCGGGCGAGGACCACGTCAACACCGGCGACACGGACTTCTCGGCCCTCGTCACCAAGATCAAGAACTCCAAGGCCGACCTCGTCTACTACGGCGGCCAGTACGACGAGTCCGAGAAGCTGACCAAGCAGCTCAAGGACGGCGGCGCCAAGGTCCCGCTGTTCGGCGGCGACGGCATGTTCAGCGACACCTACATCCAGACCGCCGGCAAGACCTCCGACGGTGACCTCGTCACCTCGGTCGGCCAGCCCGTCGACTCCCTGCCCTCCGCCGCGGACTTCATCAAGAAGTACAAGGCCTCCGGCCTCAAGGGCGACTACGGCACGTACGGCGGCTACTCCTACGACGCCGCCACCGCCATCATCAAGGCGATCGGCGCCGTCGTGAAGGACGGAAAGGTCCCGGACGACGCCCGCGCCAAGATCGTCGCCGAGGTCCAGAAGACCAAGTTCGACGGCATCGCCGGCCCCGTCTCGTTCGACGAGTACGGCGACACCACCAACAAGCAGCTCACCGTCTACCAGGTCGTCGACGGCAAGTGGAAGGCCGTGAAGAGCGGCACGTTCAGCGGCTGATCAGCACCACCCCGGGCCACCAGGCGGTTCGGTCACCCAGGGCCACGGCCCGACCGAACCGCCGTCCCGGTCCACACCACCGGGACAGGCCCCCGCACCACCCCCGGGCCGCGCGGCCATGACCACACGTCACCGCGCGGCCCGCTCCATACGCCCTGCCCAACCTCTCCCCACCCACATGGAGGCCATGCGGTGAACACCCTGCCGCAGCAGCTGGCCAACGGGCTGTTCCTCGGCTCGATGTACGGGCTGATCGCCATCGGCTACACGATGGTGTACGGCATCGTCCAGCTCATCAACTTCGCCCACGGCGAGATCTTCATGACCGGCGGCTTCGGCGCACTCACGGTCTACCTCTACGTTCTGCCCAACGGCACATCCATGTGGATAGCCCTCCCCGCGATGCTGATAGGCGGCGGAATCGTCTCCGTCCTCATCGCCGTCGGGGCCGAACGCTTCGCCTACCGACCACTGCGCGGAGCACCACGCCTCGCCCCGCTCATCACGGCCATCGGCCTGTCGCTCGCCCTCCAGCAGCTCGTCTTCAACTGGTACCCCGAGGCGAAGAACGACATCAAGTTCCCGCAGCTCCCCTTCGGGCCCGTGCACATCGGCTCCGTCAGCATCCAGAGCGGCAGCGTCTTCGTCATCATCGCCGCCCCCCTCTGCATGGCGGCCCTCGCCCTGTTCGTCAGCCTCTCCCGCACCGGCCGCGCCATGCAGGCCACCGCGCAGGACCCTGACACCGCACAGCTCATGGGCATCGACACCAACCGCATCATCGTCATCGCCTTCGCCATCGGCGGCTTCTTCGCCGCCGTCGCAGCCGTCTCCTACGGCCTGCGCTACGGCACGGTCAAGTACGACATGGGCTTCCAGATGGGCCTCAAGGCCTTCACCGCGGCCGTCCTCGGCGGCATCGGCAACATCTACGGCGCCATGATCGGCGGCCTCGTCCTCGGCCTCGCCGAGACCATGGCCACCAGCTACATCGACGGCATCCCCGGCATGCAGCAGCTCGGCGGCGGCGGCTGGTCCGCGGTCTGGGCCTTCGTACTCCTCATCCTCGTACTGCTGTTCAGGCCACAAGGCCTCATCGGCGAACGCGTCGCGGACAGGGCGTGAGCACCATGGCAACCACAGACACCACCCCCGCACGCGGCCTCGTCGCGCTCCCCCGGACCGCCGCCCGCGCCCTCATCGCCGTCGGCGCCGTCGCCACCATCGCCAGCACGTTCATGTCCTGGACCTACACGGCCGACTTCCCCGGGGACCTCACCTACTACGGCTCCCCCGCCGGCCTCCAGATCCTCGACCTCGTCGCAGGCGCCCTCACCCTCCTGTTCGCCCTGACCCTCTTCGACGTCCGCGGCCTCGGCTGGCTCAACCCCGCACGCGCCACCCAGCCCGTGCTCCTCGCCACCGCCGCCGCGTTCGCCGTCAGCTGGTTCAGCGCCATCGCCATCGCCGTCGACCTCAAGGGCCTCGTCGCACTCGACCCCGGCGCCTACGTCGCCGCCGTCGGCTCCGCCATCGCCCTGATCGGCGCCCTCGCGCTCCCCAAGCCCGGCGACACCTTCAAGGACTTCGTCACCAAGCCCGGACGCATCCCGCCGGCCGCCAAGCTCCCCGCCTGGGGCGAACGCCTCGTCATCACCGCCGCCACCGCCCTCGCGCTGATCGTCTTCGCGTACGGCGTCGGCGTCGACCCCGACGCCAGCGAAACGTTCCTGGGCTACATCCTCCTGGTCGTCTTCGGCACCTGGTCCCTGTTCACCGCGGGACTCTTCGACCGCTTCGCCCAGCTCAACGCCGGCCACAAGGGATTCGCCACCTCCATGGCCTTCCTCGCCGCCGCGCTCTTCCCCTTCGTCGAGAACAACGAGCACAACTCCAACCTCGGCGTGAACATCCTCGTCGTGGCCACCGTCGCCCTCGGCCTCAACATCGTCGTCGGCCTCACCGGACTCCTCGACCTCGGATACGTCGCCTTCCTCGGCGTCGGCGCCTACGCCGCAGCCCTCGTCTCCGGCTCCGAGTTCTCCCGCTTCTCCGGCGTCCAGTTCCCCTTCTGGGCCGCCATGCTCACCGGCATGCTCGCGTCGCTCGTCTTCGGCGTCCTCATCGGCGCCCCCACCCTGCGACTGCGCGGCGACTACCTCGCCATCGTGACCCTGGGCTTCGGAGAGATCTTCCGCATCACCGTCAACAACCTCGACGGCACCTCCGGCCCCAACCTCACCAACGGCCCCAACGGCATCTCCATGATCCCGGACCTCAACATCTTCGGGTTCAACTTCGGAAGCAACCACGACATCGGCGGATTCTCCCTCGGCCGCTTCGCGAACTACTTCCTGCTGATGCTGCTCATCACCGCGATCGTCGTCCTCGTCTTCAACCGCGCCGCCGACTCCCGGATCGGCCGCTCCTGGATCGCCATCCGCGAGGACGAGACCGCCGCCACCGCCATGGGCATCAACGGCTTCCGCGTCAAGCTCATCGCCTTCGCCCTCGGCGCCTCCCTCGCCGGCCTCGCCGGAACGGTCAGCGCCCACGTCGGCTACAGCGTCAACCCGGCCCCGTACCAGTTCGCCGGCTCCGTGCCCCCGAACTCCGCGTTCCTCCTCGCCGCCGTCGTCCTCGGCGGCATGGGCACCGTCAACGGGCCGATCCTCGGCGCCACCCTGCTCTACATGCTCCCCGAGAAGCTCAGCTTCCTGAAGGAGTACCAGCTCCTCGCCTTCGGCATCGCGCTCGTCCTCCTCATGCGCTTCCGCCCCGAAGGCATCATCGCCAACCGCCGCCGCCAGCTCGAGTTCCACGACAGCGACGACACCATCCACATCCCCGAACAAGGCCTGCCCGACTCCACCGTCGGCGTCACCAAGGCAGGGGCGTAACCACCATGACCACCACCACGGCCCCCAGCCCCGTCCTCGAAGCCACCGGCGTCACCATGCGCTTCGGCGGCCTCACCGCCGTCCGCAACGTCGACCTCACCGTCAACGCCGGAGAGATCGTCGGCCTCATCGGCCCCAACGGCGCGGGCAAGACCACCTTCTTCAACTGCCTCACCGGCCTCTACGTCCCCACCGAGGGCAAAGTCGCCTACAAGGGCACCGTCCTGCCCCCCAAGCCCCACCTCGTCACCAGCGCCGGCATCGCCCGCACCTTCCAGAACATCCGGCTCTTCGCCAACATGACCGTCCTGGAAAACGTCCTCGTCGGCCGCCACACCCGCACCAAGGAAGGCCTCTGGTCCGCCCTCCTGCGCGGCCCCGGCTTCCGCAAGGCCGAAGCGGCCTCCCGCGAACGCGCCATGGAACTGCTGGAGTTCATCGGCCTCGAACACAAAGCCGACCACCTCTCCCGCAACCTCCCCTACGGCGAACAGCGCAAGCTCGAGATCGCCCGCGCCATGGCCAGCGAACCCGGACTCCTCCTCCTCGACGAGCCCACCGCCGGCATGAACCCGCAGGAGACCCGCGCCACCGAAGACCTCGTCTTCGCCATCCGCGAACGCGGCATCGCCGTCCTCGTCATCGAGCACGACATGCGCTTCATCTTCAACCTCAGCGACCGCGTCGCCTGCCTCGTCCAGGGCGAGAAACTCGTCGAAGGCACCTCCGAGGTCGTCCAGGGCGACGAACGCGTCATCGCCGCCTACCTCGGCACCCCCTTCGAAGGCGCCCCCGGCGACGAAGAACTCGCCGAGGTCGAAGCAGCCGAAGCCGCCGGAACCGCCCCCGCCAAGACGACCACCCCGGTCACCGAGGCAACGGACACCACCCCGGCCGCGGAGCCGACCGAGCCGACGGAAGCAACGGCGGAAACCGAGACCCCGGCAACCACCGAGGCCACGAAAACCCCCGCCACCCCCGCGGCAGACCCCACCGACGACACCGCCGACGGAGCGCCCGCCGCTCCCGAAGCCCCCGCCGTCACCCCGGCCGACGCCGACGAGCCCGACGCGCACGGCAGCACCACCAGCAAGGAAGGAAACGCCCAGTGACCGCACTGCTGGAGGTCGAAGACCTCAAGGTCGCCTACGGCAAGATCGAAGCCGTCAAGGGCATCTCCTTCACCGTCGAAGCAGGCCAGATCGTCACCCTCATCGGCACCAACGGCGCCGGCAAGACGACCACCCTGCGCACCCTCTCCGGGCTCCTCAAGCCCAGCGGAGGGCGCATCACCTTCGACGGCAAACCCCTCGCCAGCATCCCCGCCCACAAGATCGTCGCCCTCGGACTCGCCCACTCCCCCGAGGGACGCCACATCTTCCCCCGCCTCACCATCGCGGAGAACCTCCAGCTCGGAGCCTTCCTCCGCACCGACAAGGCGGGCATCGAGAAGGACATCCAGCGCGCCTACGACCTCTTCCCCATCCTCGGGGAACGCCGCAAGCAGGCCGCCGGAACCCTCTCCGGCGGCGAACAGCAGATGCTCGCCATGGGCCGCGCCCTCATGTCCCAGCCCAAACTGCTCATGCTCGACGAACCCTCCATGGGCCTCTCGCCGATCATGATGCAGAAGATCCTCGCCACCATCGCCGAACTCAAGGCATCCGGCACGACCATCCTCCTCGTCGAGCAGAACGCCCAGGCCGCGCTCTCCCTCGCCGACCAGGGACACGTCATGGAGGTCGGCAACATCGTCCTCTCCGGCACCGGACAGGACCTCCTCCACGACGAGTCCGTCCGCAAGGCCTACCTCGGCGAGGACTGACCCACGCGGCCCCGCCGCACACACGCAGAGGCCCGCACCCTCGGGGGGTGCGGGCCTCTCCGTACTCCCGGCGAAACCCCGGAACCTCGGAACCTAGGAACCGACGACTAGCCCTTCGACGCCTTCTTCTCCTCGGCGTCCTGAATGACCGCCTCGGCGACCTGCTGCATCGACATACGACGGTCCATCGACGTCTTCTGGATCCACCGGAACGCCGCCGGCTCCGTCAGGCCGTACTCCGTCTGCAGCACCGACTTCGCACGGTCCACCAGCTTCCGCGTCTCCAGCCGCTGCGTCAGATCCGCGATCTCCTGCTCCAGCGCCTTCAGCTCCGTGAACCGCGACACCGCCATCTCGATGGCCGGCACCACGTCACTCTTGCTGAACGGCTTCACCAGGTACGCCATCGCGCCCGCGTCCCGCGCGCGCTCCACCAGGTCGCGCTGCGAGAACGCCGTCAGCATCAGCACCGGAGCGATCGACTCCTCCGCGATCTTCTCAGCCGCCGAGATGCCGTCGAGCTTCGGCATCTTCACGTCGAGGATCACGAGGTCCGGCTTGTGCTCACGGGCCAGCTCGACGGCCTGCTCACCGTCACCCGCCTCACCGACGACGGTGTAGCCCTCCTCCTCGAGCATCTCCTTGAGGTCGAGACGGATCAGCGCCTCGTCCTCGGCGATGACGACACGGGTCGTCAGCGGAGGCACGTGCGACTTGTCGTCGTCGGGCGCGTCTACGGGCTGGGGCGACTCGGGGGCGGTCACGGGGGCTCCTCGTTCAGGCC
Organism: Streptomyces sp. M41(2017); assembly: GCF_002078175.1. Taxonomy (GTDB): domain Bacteria; phylum Actinomycetota; class Actinomycetes; order Streptomycetales; family Streptomycetaceae; genus Streptomyces. Next base: position 2,402,073 of record NZ_MWFK01000002.1, read on the forward strand.
GGGTACTGCTCCCAAGAGCCTACCTAGCTGCGGTATGGTGGTCGGGCAGCGGGTCGGGGTTAACCTTCGATTCAGCGGGCCCCGGTAGCCCAATTGGCAGCAGGCAATGGATTCAAAACCCATACAGTGTCGGTTCGAGTCCGACTCGGGGCACTTTTCCTTGAATTCCAAGGTCGATACCCGGAAGTGGATGTTCTCGTTCTCGTGAACATCCACTTTTTGCTGTGTATCGCGACGCGGACCAGCCGACAGTGGCCACATGTACGACATGGGCACACGTAAACGAGCTCTTGCCATGGTGGGCCAGGGGCGCAGCCTGAACTCGGTGAGCAAAGAGACCGGGATCTCCCGTGCCGCGATTCGGTCATGGCAGACACGTGTGGAGCCGGTCGATACCCGGCGGGCGCAACCCTGCCCGAGATGCCGGGACACCCCAGAAGATCCGGACGACCCCGCCGCGTACGCATACCTATTGGGCCTCTATCTCGGAGACGGCTGCATCAGCGCGTTCCGGCGAGGTGTCCATGTCCTGCGCATCGCGTGCGCCGACGCCTGGCCCGGGCTCATCGAGTCCTGCGTGTCCGCGATGCAATCCGTGCGCCCCCACAACAAGGTCTTCCGCTCCCGGACCCAGGGCTGCCAGTACGTCAGCTGCGCCAGCAAGCACTGGCCCTGCCTGTTTCCCCAGCATGGCCCCGGCAAGAAACACGACCGCAAGATCGCCCTGGAGCCCTGGCAGTGGCGCATCGTCGACGCCCACCCCTGGGAGTTCGTCCGGGGCCTGATCCACTCCGACGGCTGTCGCATCACCAACTGGACCACACGCCTCGTCGGTGGCGAACCCAAGCGCTACGAGTATCCCCGGTACTTCTTCACCAACAAGTCGCGCGACATTCTGCGCCTGTTCACGGACACCCTCGACGTCCTCGGCGTCGACTGGAAGCAGTCGAACCAGCGCAACATCTCCATCGCCCGCAAGTCCTCCGTGGCCCTCATGGACGCCCACGTCGGCCCCAAATACTGACCGCGCAGCCGAAAGGGCCCCTCTGGCGGGTCGGAGGGGCCCGGTGTGGGTGGGGGTGCTACTTGGGGCTGTCGTCCTCGCCGATGTGGTGGACGCGGACGAGGTTCGTGGAGCCGGAGACTCCGGGCGGGGAGCCGGCGGTGATCACGACGATGTCGCCCTTGGCGCAGCGGCCGTATTTGAGGAGGAGTTCGTCGACCTGGTCGACCATGGCGTCGGTGGAGTCGACGTGGGGGCCGAGGAAGGTTTCGACGCCCCAGGTGAGGTTGAGCTGGGAGCGGGTGGCGGGGGTGGGGGTGAAGGCGAGGAGGGGGATGGGTGAGCGGTAGCGGGAGAGGCGGCGGACGGTGTCGCCGGACTGGGTGAAGGCGACGAGGAACTTCGCGCCGAGGAAGTCGCCCATTTCTGCTGCGGCGCGGGCGACGGCTCCGCCTTGGGTGCGGGGTTTGTTGCGGTCGGTGAGGGGTGGGAGGCCTTTGGCGAGGATGTCTTCTTCGGCTGCTTCGACGATGCGGCCCATGGTCTTGACGGTGTCGATGGGGTATTTGCCGACGCTGGTCTCGCCGGAGAGCATGACGGCGTCGGTGCCGTCGATGACGGCGTTGGCGACGTCGGAGGCTTCGGCGCGGGTGGGCCGGGAGTTGTCGATCATCGAGTCGAGCATCTGTGTGGCGACGATGACGGGTTTGGCGTTGCGCTTGGCGAGTTTGATGGCGCGCTTTTGGACGATGGGGACTTGTTCGAGGGGCATTTCGACGCCGAGGTCTCCGCGGGCGACCATGATGCCGTCGAAGGCGGCGACGATGTTGTCGATGTTGTCGACGGCCTGGGGTTTTTCGATTTTCGCGATGACGGGGAGGCGGCGGCCCTCTTCGTCCATGATGCGGTGGACGTCTTCGATGTCGCGTCCGCTGCGGACGAAGGAGAGGGCGATGACGTCGCAGCCGGAGCGGAGGGCCCAGCGGAGGTCTGCTTCGTCCTTGTCGGAGAGGGCGGGGACGGAGACGGCGACGCCGGGGAGGTTGAGGCCCTTGTGGTCGGAGACCATGCCGCCTTCGATGACGGTGGTGTGGACGCGGGGGCCGTCGACGGACGTGACTTCGAGGGAGACTTTGCCGTCGTCGACGAGGATGCGTTCACCGGGTGTGACGTCGGCGGCGAGTCCGTCGTAGGTGGTTCCGCAGGACTGGCGGTCGCCTTCGGCGCCTTCTTCGACGGTGATGGTGAAGGTGTCTCCGCGTTCAAGGAGTACGGGGCCTTCGGTGAAGCGGCCGAGTCGGATCTTCGGGCCTTGAAGGTCGGCGAGGATGCCGACGCTGTGGCCGGTCTCGTCGGAGGCCTTTCGGACGCGCTGGTAGCGCTCCTCGTGTTCGGCGTGGGTGCCGTGACTGAGGTTGAGGCGGGCTACGTCCATTCCGGCTTCGACCAGGGCTTTGATCTGGTCGTACGAGTCGGTGGCGGGGCCCAATGTACAGACGATCTTTGCTCGGCGCATGGTTTGAGCCTAGGCCTTACCGGTGGGTAGGGAATTGGTCGCGCATGACTACTCAACAACCTTTGCGTGAAGGGCTCTTGACAAGTGTTGAATTGTGCGCGGGGGTGCTCCGATGAGCAGGTTCGGGGTGCGGGTGGGCGGGATCCGGGGTCCGTACGGTCGTTCGGTGGCGGCGGGGCGGATGGGGTCGGTGACGGTGTGTGACGTGGTGGGGGGCGGTGCAAGGGCGGGGCGGGGGCGCCGGGCTCGTGGGAGGGCGCTGGTCAGAGCTGGGGTGGGGCCATGGTGAAGCGGGCGTCGACCTGGGCGTGGACGTGCTGGCGTTGAGGTTCGAGGTCGAGCGGGGCCGGTTCGTCGTCGGCGGGGTCGGCGGCGAAGGCCGCGCGTCGGAAGCGGGCGCCGCCGGGTGCGGGGAGGGGTGCGGGTTCGACTCCGGTGTCGGCGAGTTCGACGAGGGCGGCGAGGGTGGTGCCGAGTGCATCGGCGTATTCGCGGGCGCGTCGGACCGCTTCGTGGACGGCTTGGCGGCGGGCGGCGCGGTGGGTGGGTGAGTCGGGCCGCAGGTCCCACCAGGGGCCGTCGACGCGGGTGAGGTCGAGGTCGGCGAGGGCGGTGGTGAGTTCGCCGAGGGCGGTGAAGTCGTTGAGCTCGGCGGTGATGTGGACGTGGCCGTGGTAGGCGCGGACGCGTTCGCCGCGGCCGTGCCGGCCGAGTTCGGGGCTGATGGAGAAGTGGCCGGTCTCGACGCGTTCGACGCTGTCGCCGTGGGTTTTGACGAGGTCGAGGGCGAGGGTGTTGCGGCGGGTGAGGTCGGCGAGTGCTTCGCGGCGGTCCTTGCCGCGGGCGGTGACGGTGATGCCGATGCGGGCGATCTCGGGGTCGACTTCGAGGTGGGCTTCGCCGCGGACGGCGAGGCGGGGGGTGTCGGGGGTGCCGTAGGGGGTGGCGGTTTCGGTGGTGGGGGTCATGTGTCCCACTCTGTCACCGGGGCGGGGGGTGTGTGATGGGTGCGGGTCATCGGATGGAAACCTTCTGGGTCTGTTGCGGGGGCGGTTGTTGGGCCAGAATCTACGCGCGTCGTTGACCCTTTCTCGAGGAGTTCCGGACATGCCGTTGAACCGTCGTAAGTTCCTGAAGAAGTCCGCCGTGACGGGTGCGGGGGTGGCGCTCGCGGGTGCGGCCAGCGCGCCCGCGGCGCAGGCTGTGGAGGCGAGGAAGGGGCATCGGCCGGTGAAGCGGTACGCGCTGACGGTGATGGGCACGACGGACCTGCACGGGCACGTGTTCAACTGGGACTACTTCAAGGACGCGGAGTACACGGACGCGGCGGGGAACGCGCAGGGTCTGGCGCGGATCTCGACGCTGGTGAACGCGATCCGCAAGGAGAAGGGCCGCGCCAACACCCTGCTGCTGGACGCGGGTGACACGATCCAGGGCACGCCGTTGACGTACTACTACGCGAAGGTGGATCCGATCACCGCCAAGGGTGGTCCGGTGCATCCGATGGCGCAGGCGATGAACGCGATCGGCTATGACGCGGTGGCGCTGGGGAACCACGAGTTCAACTACGGGATCGAGACGCTGCGGAAGTTCGAGTCACAGTGCGACTTCCCGCTGCTCGGTGCGAACGCGCTGGACGCGAAGACGCTGAAGCCGGCGTTCCCCCCGTACTTCATGAAGACGTTCCGCGTTCAGGGGGCGCCGCCGGTGAAGGTGGCGGTGCTGGGGTTGACGAACCCGGGAATCGCGATCTGGGACAAGGCGTACGTGCAGGGGAAGTTGACGTTCCCGGGGCTTGAGGAGCAGGCGGCGAAGTGGGTGCCGAAGCTGCGGTCGATGGGTGCGGACGTGGTCGTGGTGTCGGCGCATTCGGGTGCGTCGGGGACGTCGTCGTACGGTGACCAGGTGCCGTACGTGGAGAACTCGGCGGCGCTGGTGGCGCAGCAGGTGCCGGGGATCGACGCGATTCTGGTGGGTCACGCGCATCTGGAGATCCCGGAGCTGAAGGTGACGAACGCGGCGTCGGGGAAGACGGTGGTGCTGTCGGAGCCGTTGGCGTTCGCGGAGCGGATGTCGGTGTTCGACTTCCAGTTGGTCTTCGAGCGGGGTTGCTGGCGGGTGGAGTCGGTGGCTGCGTCGGTGCGGAACACGAACGCGGTGGCGGACGACCCGAGGATCACGCGGTTGTTGAAGGACGAGCACGATGTGGTCGTGGCGTACGTCAACCAGGTGGTGGGGACGGCGACGGAGACGTTGACGACGGTGGAGGCGCGGTACAAGGACGCGCCGATCATCGACCTGATCACCAAGGTGCAGGAGGACGTGGTGCGGGCGGCGTTGGTGGGGACGGAGTATGCGTCGCTGCCGGTTCTGGCGCAGGCGTCGCCGTTCTCGCGGGCGTCGGAGATTCCGGCGGGGGATGTGACGATCCGGGATCTGTCGAGTCTGTACGTGTACGACAACACGCTGGTGGCGAAGGTGTTGACGGGTGCCCAGGTGCGGGCGTACCTGGAGTACTCGGCGAACTACTTCGTGCGGACGGCCGTGGGTGCGGTGATCGACACGGAGAAGCTGACGAACGCGAACAACCGGCCCGACTACAACTACGACTACGTGTCGGGGTTGGCGTACGACATCGACATCGCGCAGGCGGAGGGGTCGCGGATCAAGAACCTGACGTACGGCGGGGCGCCGTTGGACGACGCTCAGCGGTTCGTGTTCGCGGTGAACAACTACCGGGCGAACGGCGGGGGTGCGTTCCCGTTCGTGGCGTCGGCGCCCGAGGTGTGGTCGGAGTCGACGGAGATCCGGACGCGGATCGCGGAGTGGGTGACGGCGAAGGGGTCGCTGGACCCGGCGGAGTTCGCCTCGGTGGACTGGAAGCTGACGCGTGAGGGCACGCCGGTGTTCTAGTGCGGCGGGTGGGGGTGTGCGGCGTCGGCGCGGTGTTTCGCGTCGGCGCCGCTTCTTCTTTCAGTTGTCGATGAGGGGGGCGCGCGGCGTCGATGGGGGTCATCTGCCGTCGATGAGGGGGGTGAGGGTGCGGGTTTCCTTGCGGGCGGCGGGGACGCGGGGGGTGGGTTCGAGGCCGAAGGTGGTGAAGGAGGTGCGGGTGGGGAGGGGGTAGGGGTCCTTGCCGGTGAGGGCGTTGAGGATGGTGGCGCTGCGCCAGGCGGCGAGGCCGAGGTCGGGGGTGCCGACGCCGTGGGTGTGGAGTTCGGCGTTCTGGACGTAGACGTGTCCGGTGACGGCGGGGTCGAGGACGAGGCGGAACTGGTCGTCGATGGCGGGTCGTTCGGCTCTGTCGCGGCGGAGGTACGGGTCGAGTCCGGCGAGGAGGGGGCCGATGGGGCGTTCGCGGTAGCCGGTGGCGAGGACGACGGCGTCGGTGGTGAGGCGGGAGCGGGCGCCTTGTTGGACGTGTTCGAGGTGGAGTTCGACTTTGGTGGTGGCGACGCGTCCGGCGGTGCGGACGGTGACGGCGGGGGTGAGGACGGCGTCGGGCCAGCCGCCGTGGAGGGTGCGGCGGTAGAGCTCGTCGTGGATGGCGGCGATGGTGTCGGCGTCGATGCCTTTGTGGAGTTGCCATTGGGCGGCGACGAGCCGGTCGCGGACGGGTTCGGTGAGGGCGTGGAAGTAGCGGGTGTAGTCGGGGGTGAAGTGTTCGAGGCCGAGTTTGGAGTACTCCATGGGGGCGAACGCTTCGGTGCGGGCGAGCCAGTGGATCTTCTCGTGTCCGGTGGGGCGGTTGCGGAGGAGGTCGAGGAAGATCTCGGCGCCGGACTGGCCGGCGCCGATGACGGTGATGTGGTCGGCGGTGAGGAACTGTTCGCGGTGTTTGAGGTAGTCGGCGGCGTGGATGACGGGCACGCCGGGGGCGTCGACGAGGGGTTTGAGGGGTTCGGGGATGTGGGGGGCGGTGCCGACGCCGAGGACGATGTTGCGGGTGTAGGAGCGGCCGAGGGCTTCGGCTTCGCCGTCGGTGTCGAGTTGGGTGAAGTCGACTTCGAAGACGTCGCGTTCGGGGTTCCAGCGGACGGCGTCGACCTGGTGGGCGAAGCGGAGTCCGGGGAGGTTGTCGGCGACCCAGCGGCAGTAGGCGTCGTATTCGGCGCGCTGGATGTGGAAGCGCTCGGCGAAGTAGAAGGGGAAGAGGCGTTCGCGGGCTTTGAGGTAGTTGAGGAAGGACCAGGGGTTCGCGGGGTCGGCGAGGGTGACGAGGTCGGCGAGGAAGGGGACTTGGAGGGTGGCGCCGTCGATGAGCATGCCGGGGTGCCAGTCGAAGGCGGGGCGTTGTTCGTAGAAGACCGTGTCGAGTTCGGTCAGGGGGTGGGCCAAGGCGGCGAGGGAGAGGTTGAAGGGGCCGATGCCGATGCCGACGAGGTCGCGGGGTGCTTCGGCTGCGGGGCGCGGGGTGTGGGGCGTCGGGCTCATCGGGGGGTGTGTCCTTCCACCAGTTTCAGGAGCGTGGCCAGGTCGCCGGGCCGGGTGTGGGGGTTGAGGAGGGTGGCTTTGAGCCAGCGGCGGCCGTCGAGGGTGGCGCGGCCGAGGACGGCGAGGCCTTGGTCGAGGAGGGTGCGGCGGACGGCGGCGACGGTGTCGTCGGTGGCGCCGGTGGGCCGGAACAGGACGGTGCTGATGGTGGGCCGGTCGTAGAGCTCGAAGCCGGGGTGGGCGGTGATGAGGTCGGCGAGTTCGTGGGCGTGGGCGCAGACCTGGTCGACGAGGGTGCCGATGCCGTCGCGGCCGAGGGTTTTGAGGGTGACGGCGATCTTGAGGATGTCGGGGCGTCGGGTGGTGCGGAGGGAGCGGCCGAGGAGGTCGGGGTGGCCGGCTTCGGTGTCGTCGTCGGCGTTGAGGTAGTCGGCGCGGTGGGCGAGGGGGGTGAGGTCGGCGGGGTCGCGGACGGCGAGGAGGCCTGCGGCGACGGGCTGCCAGCCGAGTTTGTGCAGGTCGAGGGTGACGGTGTGGGCGTGGGTGAGTCCGTCGAGTTTGTGGCGGTGCCGGTCGCTGAGGAGGAGGCCTCCGCCGTAGGCGGCGTCGATGTGGAGGCGGGCGCCGTGGGTGGCGCAGAGGTCGGCGATGTCGGGCAGGGGGTCGATGAGTCCGGCGTCGGTGGTGCCGGCGGTGGCGGCGACGAGGAGGGGGCCGTGGAGGGCGCCGAGGGCGTTGTCGAGGGCCGCGGGGTCGAGGGTGCCGGCGGGTGCGGGGACGACGACGGGTTCGGGGAGACCGAGGAGCCAGGCGGCGCGGTGGAGGGAGTGGTGGGCGCCCGCGCCGCAGACGAGTTGGATGCCGCCGTGGGCTTCGCGGGCGAGGAGGAGGGCGAGGTGGTTGGACTCGGTGCCGCCGGTGGTGACGAGGGCGTCGCTGTGGGGGGTGCCGTACACCTCGTGGGCGAGGGTGCGGGTGAGGAGTGTTTCGAGTTCGGAGGCGGCCGGTGCCTGGTCCCAGGAGTCGAGGGAGGGGTTGAGGGCGGAGGCGGCGAGGTCGGCGGCGACGGCTACGGCGAGGGGCGGGCAGTGCAGGTGGGCGGCGCAGAGGGGGTCGGCGGGGTCGGCGGCGCCTTCGGCGAGGGCGCGGACGAGGTCGTGGAGGGCGCCTGCGTCGCCATGGCGGGGCAGGAGGTCGCCGGCCCGGTCGCGGAGGGTGCGGGCGACCTGGTGGGGTCCGCCGGCGGGGAGGGGTCCCCCTCGTGCGGCGGCGCCCTGGGTGAGGGCGTCGAGGACGGTGTGGAGCAACGGCCGCAGTGCGTCGGGGCCTTCGGGGCCTGAGGCGAGGGGCGGCGTGCTCATGGATGTCCTCCGGTGGACGCGCGGCGGGGTACGTCCCAGCGTGTACGCGTTTCGGGCAGGTGCGCCCGCCAAGGACAACGATTCGACCCAAAAGGGGGTACTGCCGTACGGAGGAAATGTGGGGGACGGACGGGGGTGCTAGGGGGTGGTGAGGCGGGAGTTGACGCGCCCCGCGCGCTTCCCCGCACGCGTTCCCGCGCCGTTCCCGCGCGGGTCCCCGCACCCGTTCCCGCGCGCTTCCCCGCGCCGTTCCCGCACGTTTCCCCGCACCCGTTCCCGCGCCGCTTCCGCTGACGGCCGCCGGGCCCCGGTTCCCCGTCGGTGAGCGGCGGGGAACCGGGGCCCGGTGGGCCTGTCGGGACTGCTGGGATCGCTGGTGGTGTCAGGCCTGGCGGACGCGCAGGGCGCGGGCGAGGTCGTCGAGCTGGTCGGTGAGCTTGCGGCGCAGGGCCGGGATGGGGCCGTCGTCGCGCAGGCAGGTCGCGCCGAGGGTGAGGGTGTCGGCGGTGACGGCGTGGGCGGGGAAGGCCCAGCGCCCGGCGGCGTCGGCGATGGCGGGGCCGCGGCGTTCGGCGACGGCGACGGCGTCGGCCCAGTAGCGCTCGACGTAGCCGCCGACGAGGTCGGTCTGTTCGGGCTGCCAGAAGCCCTGGGCGGTGGCGGTGAACAGGTAGTTGGAGAGGTCGTCGGTGGCGAACATGGCGTCCCAGGCGGCGCGTTTGGCCTCGGGGTCGGGCAGTGCGGCGCGGCAGCGGGCGGCGCCTTCCTGGCCGGTGGCGCTGGGGTCCTGGGCGAGTTCGGCCTCGATGACGGCGTCGTCGACGGCGCCGAGGACGGCGAGCCGGCCGAGGATGCGCCAGCGCAGTTCGGGGTCGAGTTCGGGGCCGCCGGGGACGGTGCCTTCGGAGAACCAGGCGCTGATGGTGTCGGGGTGGGCGGCGACGTCGATGTGGTGGCGTACGGCGATGAGGCGCAGGCCGGGGTGGGAGCCGTCCTCGGTGCGGCGGATGAGGTCGCGGCACAGGTCGGTGAGGGTGGCGAGGGCGGTGGGGCGCTGCTCTGGGCCGAGGTAGCGGTTGGCGACGTGGGTGACGGCGAAGGTGAGGACGCCCTGGACGAGGGCGAGGTCGCTCTCGTGCGGGAGGTGGGTGCGGGCGGCGTCGATGTAGGCCATGGGGGGCAGTTCGCCGTCGCGTACGGCGTCGCGCAGGGCGTTCCAGACGACGGCGCGGGTGAGGGCGTCGGGGAGGCCGGAGAGGGCGGCTTCGACGGTGGTGAAGGACTCGGTGTCGAAGCGGACCTTGGCGTAGGTGAGGTCGGAGTCGTTGAGGAGGAGGAGTGCGGGGCGGCGTCCGGGGGCGGAGCGGGTGGAGTCGCCCCGGGGGACGTCGAGTTCGAAGCGGTCGCGCAGGGTGAGGCGGCGGTCGTCGCCGGGGACGGTGTCGTAGGCGCCGACGGCGATGCGGTGGGGGCGGCTGCCGTCACGGTCGACGGTGAGCTGCCATGCGCCGTCCGCTTCGCGGAGGGTGGGGGTGAGGGTGTCGACGCCGGTGGTGCGGAGCCAGTCCTCGGCCCAGGCGTGGACGTCGCGCTCGGTGGCGGAGGCGAGGTTGTCGATGAAGTCGGCGAGGCTGGCGTTGCCGAACTTGTGGCGGGCGAAGTGGGTGTTGATGCCCGCGAGGAAGTCCTTCTCGCCGAGCCAGGCGACGAGTTGGCGCAGGGCGGAGGCGCCCTTGGCGTAGGAGATGCCGTCGAAGTTGAGCATGGCGGACGCGGTGTCGGGGACGGCGTCCGGGTCGGGGGCGACGGGGTGGGTCGAGGGGCGCTGGTCGGCGTCGTAGCCCCAGGACTTGCGGGCGACGCCGAAGTCGACCCAGGTGTCCGTGAAGCGGGTGGCTTCGGTGAGGGTCTGGTAGCCCATGTACTCGGCGAAGGACTCGTTGAGCCAGATGTCGTCCCACCAGCGCAGGGTGACGAGGTCGCCGAACCACATGTGGGCCATCTCGTGGGCGATGACCATGGCGCGGGTCTGGCGTTCGGTGTCGGTGACGGCGGAGCGGTAGATGAACTCGTCGCGGAAGGTGACGAGTCCGGGGTTCTCCATGGCTCCGGCGTTGAACTCGGGGACGAACGCCTGGTCGTAGGAGTCGAAGGGGTAGGGCTCGTCGAACTTCTCGTGGTAGCGGTCGTAGCAGGCGCGGGTGACGTCGAGGATCTCGTCGGCGTCGGCGTCGAGGTGGGGGGCGAGGGAGCGGCGGCAGTGCAGGCCGAAGGGCAGTCCGGCGTGTTCGGTGCGTACGGAGTGCCAGGGGCCGGCGGCGACGGCGACGAGGTAGGTGGAGATCAGCGGGGTGGGGTTGGCCTTCCAGTGGCCGTCTCCGAGGTGTTCGGTGACGCCGTTGGCGAGGACGGTCCAGCCTTCGGGGGCGGTGACGGTCAGCTCGAAGACGGACTTGAGGTCGGGCTGGTCGAAGGCGGCGAAGACGCGCTGGACGTCTTCCATGAAGAGCTGGGTGTAGAGGTAGGTCTCGCCGTCGGTGGGGTCGGTGAAGCGGTGCATGCCCTCGCCGGTGCGGGAGTAGCGCATGGCGGCGTCGACGCGCAGTTCGTGCTCGCCTGCGGTGAGGCCCTTGAGGGGCAGCCGGTTCTCGTCGAGGGTCTCGGGGTCGAGGGGCCGGCCGTCGAGGGTGACGGAGCGCAGTTCGGCGGGCTTCAGCTCGACGAAGGTGTCCGCGTCGTCGCGGGCGGTGAACCGGATGACGGTCAGGGAGTCGAAGGTCTCGTCCCCTCGGGTCACGTCGAGTTCGATCCCGTAGTGGTGGACGTCGAGGAGCTGGGCACGGGTCTGCGCTTCGTCGCGCGTCAGTACGGACATGGGGACATGCTGCCCGATGGTGTCGCCGGGTCACAGAGGTGGTCCCGTTCGTACGCTTTGTCGTCGTCCGGTCACGAGCCGCTGTTACGGCGTGCGGCCCTGTTCCAGCCGGTCGCCGTCGCGGGTGGAGGGGCGGCGGGGCTGTTCGGGGATGCGGGCGGCGGCGGGGTCGGCGGGGGCCGTGTCGGGGAGGTGTTCCTTGACGAGGGAGCGCAGGTCGCGCAGTTCTCGTTCGAGGTTGTGGTGGCGCTGCTGGGCCTCGTAGAGGTAGCGGACCTTGGTGCGCAGGGCCCAGGGGTCGACGGGTTTCATGAGGAGGTCGGCGACGCCGAGGGCGAAGGCGGTGGCGGTGAGTTCGGTGTCGGGGCCGAATCCGGTGAGGAGGATGACGGGGATGTGCTGGGTCTGTTCGACGCGTCGCATGTAGCGGACGACGTCGAGGCCGCTGACGCCGGGCATGCGGACGTCGAGGAGGAGCAGGGCGACCTGACCGCGCAGGACTTCCTTCAGTGCTTCGTCGCCGCCGGTGGCGCGGCCCACTCGGTAGCCGAGCGGGGCGAGCGCGCTTTCGAGGGCGTACAGGGTGTCCTCGTGGTCGTCGACGATGAGGATCTTGGCATCCGACGGCATGGCCCGGCGTCCCCTCGTTAGGACGTACCAGCATATGCCCGTGAGGGCGCGATGCGTCGGGCAGTTTCGTGCGGGAGTGCGCGGGGCGCGCGCGGCGCGTTCCGGGAGAGTGGTTCTCACTCCGGTGGGGAACGCGCCTTTTCGGTGTCCGCCGGGCGGTGTGTGCCGCGGGGGTCCGTTCGCTCCGGTCGCCCGGTCTCACTCCCCCGGTTCGGGGGTGGTGGTGCCGGCGTCGTCCGCGATGCGTTCGTGGTGGCGGATGACCTCGGCGATGATGAAGGTGAGGAGCTTCTCGGCGAAGGCCGGGTCCAGTTCTGACCTCGCGCTCTTCCGCAACGCCCCAGCTAGGCGGCATCGCCCTCGAACGGCGAGCCCTCCCCGACGTCCTGGGAGTACCTCCGGAGTTCATTGCGGATGTCGTCCGCCTACCTCTAGTCGTCCCCTAAAAATCCCCTAAGGGATCACTGGATTGCTGCAGCTCAGGGCAGCCAAGAAGAGACAGGCGGCCCCCCACACTCCTGCCGGCCAGGCGTGAGGGGCCGCCCCAAGTGCCGAGCCATCACCGAGGGGGGGCTAATCCGTAGGTGACGGCCCGACACGCTCGTGGGGTTCGACCTGTCTCCTTGCCGGATGGATGCAGGTCGATGCCTTGATTCACTCGATCGAGCGAACGGGCGTTCGAATCTTGCACACTACAGCCACCCCTGCGGCGTTCTCCATAGCGCGCAGAGCTGAGAGCTGCAGCGACGCACCTCGGGTGGCGCGTTTCAAGATCGAATATTGCCCGGTAAACCGGGCTGACTTATGATCATCTTCGGCAGAGCGTTTGTCACGTGCCCCGCCTGCCCGATGACGACTCCTGGCTGCTCCGTGAGCGCCGCGCCATCGGCGACCGCATCCGCATCAGGCGCCTTCACGAGAACATGACCCAGGAGACCGTGTTCCTCGCAGCCGGCCTGTCGCGCTCCGCCTATCAGGACATCGAGGCAGGCAAGACCGACGCGCGCATCGGCTCCCTGCATCGGATCGCCTGGGTCCTCGGCGTGCACGTGACGGACCTCCTCCGCTGAAGTTGAATCTTTGTCAAGAGAAGACCATGACGCGAGACCGGAAACAAGCTTGTTGGGTGCATTTATCTGACCAATATTGGTCCACACCACCGATGTCCGTAACCGGTTGCGTATGCCCTGGCCAGGACTTTTCGGGACTGGTATCGGTTAACTGTCGCTTACTCGGCGTTTGACCGACCGTTCAGTACCGGCCATCACGCGCCGCGGGCGATGGACCGTAAGGCCCGCGCGGCGATCCCCTGCCACAGCTCGTACAGTCGGGCCCCGTCGGGGCAGGCCTGGTCGATGTCCTTGCATGGCTTGCAGCTTCGGCAGTGCTGCACGTAGACGTTCCACGCGGCCGTCGGCGGCGACAGCTTCCCCCGGCCAGCCGACGCCTGTCGGCTTCCCGTGGGGGGTTCGGGGTCTCTACGCTCGTCCACGTCGACGCTCCGCTTGCCGGTTGGTTCCCCGGCCGTGCATGGCGGGGCTGTTTCAGCAGCTTAGACATAGCATGCTATGGCGTGCCACGTATGCGACCGCTCGCGTGGCATGGGATGGCGTGTCACGTTGACCGTGTGATCGAATTCGAGGCGGATGTGCCCAGGTGGAAGCAGGTAGCCGAGGTGATCCGTGGACGGATCGCGGACGGCACCTATGCGCCCCGCACTCGTGTCCCCTCGGTCGTTCAGCTCGCCACCGAGTTCGGGATCGCGCAGGCGACCGCACAGAAGGTTCACCGCGGCCTCCGCGACGAGGGCCTCATCTACACGGAGCCGGGCCTCGGATCGTTCGTCTCCAGCCGGCCTCCTGCCGAGGGCTGACCGCTGTCACACCCGGCGGCTACGCTTTGATCTATGTCCTCCCCTCCCCCGCTCCCGGGTTCCGCGCGGCCTGCCGACGTGGTGAATGAGGAGATCCGCGCCCTGATCACGCGGGCTGGCGGCTGGCTGTACGGGGAGACGCGGCAGCGGTACGAGGTACTGCGCGACGAGTGGACGGTCGCGACGGCCGCTGAACGCGGGGACATCGTCGAAGCGGCATAGAGTGCATGGCGAAGCCCCGGCCACTAGACCTGGCCGGGGCTTCGCTGTGTCCTGCGTCAGGCGTCAGGGATGTCGGCGGCGGTCACGGTCTCGAAGTGCCACCATCGGCCGTCTTCCCACTTCATGACTTGGGCGGTGTCGGCGCCGGAGCGGAGTCCGGTCCGGACGTGCGCGAACGCCTTGGCCTCGCTGGTGTGGCCGATCTCGGCGAGCTGGGCGCCGCCTTGGGAGAGGATCACTCGCCAGGGCTCTCGGGGCTTTGCGGTCATCGGTGCCTCACTTTTCGTGGATCTTGCGGGCGTGGTTACGGATGCTGAGGGGTGCTCCTGCGTACTCGCAGTTCGGGCAGATTTCCCAGCCGCCTTCGTCGACGGCGGCGTCGAGGACGGACTTGTCGGGGCCGAAGCCGTGGTGGCTGAGGAGGCGGGCTACGGAGCTGTCGTAGCGGGCGGCGAGGAGGGCGGCTTCGGCGACCTTGTCGTGGCCTCGGCAGAAGAAGGCGCCGAGGCTGGTGGTGCCGCCGCAGCCGCACCAGCAGGTGCCGGTGGGGAGTAGGCGGGGTGTCTCGTTGGTCATGAAATCAAGATAGCCAATCTAGATTGGCTATCAAGATGGACTAGGAAAGATACGCACCCCGATGGACCGTGCGCCGGGACGGGCATGTCGCCCCGGCGGCGTGATCAGACGTCGAGGATGATCCCGAGCCCCATCAGCCGGCCGGCCATAGTCGACCTGGTGAGGTCGAAGCGTGGGGCGAGTAGGTCGACGAGCTGAGCGGCAGTCCGGAAGTCTGCCTCGACGGCCGCGCTCCGGACCGCCGTCTCGGGGGCGAGGAGTTCCAGGGCGAACCGGTTGGCCTCGGTCTCCTCGCGGTCCGTTGGCAGGCTGGCCAGGTTGCCCAGAGCGTGGCGTTCGACGGTGTCGAGGATCAGGTCACGCCGCCGGTGAAGTTGCAGATGCCCGACGAGGTGGGCGAGGGCGAACCGCTGCCGGGTCGGGTCCAGGTCCGCGTTGATGCCGATGACGGTTTGATCGTCGCGGCGCACCAGCATCCCGGACAGTTCGACGGGGGCCGGCTGGCGGACGACGGTGGCACCGAGCCGTTCCGCGACAGCCTCCGGGTCTACTGGAAGCCCGCTGGCGGGGCTCTCCTGAACAAGCTGTCGTGCCGCTGCCTCACCTCGCGCCATACCGTCCCCTTCGCCGCAGCGGCGTGAAGAGGCCCCGTCCGCGAGGGACGGGGCCGTCTGCGCGGAGTCTGCGACCCGTTGCCTCGCAGCACTGGCGGCGCGCACCGCCTTCGGTCGTCCCCGTCGCCGGCGACTTCCTACACGGGCCCGGTGAGACCTTGCCCCGCGCCCGGGGTCCGGCGTTCGCGTCATGCC
This sequence comes from Streptomyces sp. M41(2017), assembly GCF_002078175.1. GTDB lineage: Bacteria > Actinomycetota > Actinomycetes > Streptomycetales > Streptomycetaceae > Streptomyces. The sequence continues at coordinate 2,417,372 of NZ_MWFK01000002.1, forward strand.
GTGGCTACGAGGGTAGCTGGTATCGCCTCCCGCAGGACATGCATCGCGGCTTGCCGTGGTAGCCGGTGACGGTGCCGCCGTTCGTCATGCAGACGGCGCCGTTGGGTGCCGTGTTGTCGCCGTCGAGGAGGAACCAGGCCTCCCCGCATCCGCAGACTGCTCCGTCGTAGGCGGGCTGGGCAGCCTCGGACCTACGCTCATCAAGGTTGATGGTCATGGATCAAGGCTCGGCTACCGGGAGTGCCGCTTCAAAGGGGAACCGGTGAGCAACCTATGATCCCGGGGTGGCTATCGAACTCCCCCCGGACCTGATTGCGCTGGAACGTTCCGCCTGGACGGAGATTCAGGCTGGTGCGCTGACCGTGGACACGGCGCGGGCCGTGCACGAGGGGATCGCCGCGTTCGCTGCCGAGGCGGGGCACGCTCGGTACGCCGTCGAGATGGGGCTCAAGCAGACCGTGCGGCATCCGGAGCCCGAGGCGGCCTGACCTACTCCGCCGCCTTGAGCGCCCGCTCGATGACCTCGTCGAATGAGCTACCCGCGATTCCGAGGCGCCCCAGGATCAGAGGCTCGCGTACCTGCTCCTCGGCGGCAGTCAGCCGGTCGTCGCGGCGCATCGCGCGCCACGTCCGGAAACCGAGCTCGTACTCCTGTGCCGACGAGTACGCGTGCCGGTGCGGCGCCTCGACACGCTCCCCCAACTCGCCAGCGGTGTACGGACGTCCCGAGTCGGTGTGTTCTTGGTCGTAGCCCCAGCGCACCGAGCAGCCGGGACCGTGCTTGCGGCAGTTCACGGCGCCTCGCAGCGGTGGATACGGGTAGCGACAGGCCCCTGCCAGCTGTGAACCTCGACGGTGTCGCCGCGGCAGTCCTTCGTCAGGCAGATGGTGCGGCCGGGCCGGATCGGGCGCTCGGGCGACTCGTCGGCTAGGCCGAGTTCGCGCTCCAGGCGGGCGATGCGCGCGTAGTCCGGGCGGGCCGCGGCTGAGGCCGGGCGCCGCCAACTGTGGCGGGCGAGAGACTCCCAGATCATGTATGGCCATCGACAGAACAGTGGGGCGTTCGGCTGCTCCCCCACCAGCGCGAAAACGGCGGCAGCCGCACAGCAGAAGATCCAGACGTTGACTGGGATCTCAGGCATCGACGCGCCCTCCAAAGTCGTCCGCCCCGCCCGGTCTCTCAGCGGGCGGGGCGGCACCGAGTAGCTGCCCAATAGCTCTGCATACTGGACAGTTGACCGCCAGTTTACGGGCCGCCACCGACAACTCGGCGGTCAGCGCGTCGAGATGCGGTACTCGTCGACCGGCGGGTGCTGCTCGTCCGGGTCGATGACGTCGGGGATCTGGTCGACCCACCACGGCATGTCAGTGCGCGCTTCGATCCACGTCCGCTGCCGCCCGGCCAGCTCGTGCGCGTAGCCGTTCATCAGCGTCCGCGCCTCGTCCTCGCTCACACCAGCCGCGAGCAGGCGAAGCCAGAGAGCCATCGACGGAGACTTCGGATCCAGACTCATGCGGCCAGGATGGCAGAGCGGTCAGTCCTCGTCGGGCCACCTGTGGATAACCGTCCCGGTCGCGGTGTCGGTGAGGGTGATGACGGCGCCCTCGACACCCCAGTCCCGCACCCACACGGGGATCTGCTTCCTCGCCGCGGTCTCGGTTGCCCACCAGCCGCGCATCGTGCGACGCCCGCCCATCGTCAAGGTCAGGCGGTAGCGGCCCTCGTCATCCATGCTGCTCATCCTCGAGCAGGACGTGGAGCGGGACGCGCGCCTCGAGCGCCGCGTCGCGAAGAACGGCGAGTACTTCCTCGAGCGGCGCTGGCGGCCCTGCCGGTTTCGGTGTCGTCGCCACCATGCAGGCGATGCACCGGTCCACCCAGAAGCGGCCCCGGCCGGGAACGTCGGCTACGCCGGCGACAGCCGCGGCGCGCCCGCAGCGGAGGCAGGCGCGTCCCTCGGCGAGGCGTCGCTTGCCGCTCGAGCGGAACGGGGCATCGGCGGGCGCCAGCTCGAGGTCGTCAACTGTGACGCCGAAGAGAGGCAGCAGGTCAGGGCTGTGCATGCTGTCCTCCCGTTGCTCGAGCCCGATGTGACGGTCGCAGCGTACAGCCCTACTATCGAACATGTGAACGACCCTGTCTTGTCCAGACTCGAGCAGCTCCGGTTCCTCGAGCGCGTCCAGCTCGCCGACCTCGAGCGCACCCAGCGCTGGATCGCAGCCGAAGAACAGCGGCAGCTCGAGCGGCGACGAGGCGAGCAGGCACGGCCGCCCGCCCCGGACTGGCTCCTCGAGCAAGGACTCAATGGCGGCCGACCCGTGTACGTCCATCGCGGCGACTGTCACATGGCGGGCAAGCGGCGGAGCGGCATCACCGAGGACCAGGCGCGCCAGGCCCTGCGGGAGCAGGTGGCCGCCTGCGCTCACTGCCGACCGGACACCGATCTCGGCCTGCTGGAGTAGCCGACGGGCAGATACTCGAGGGCGGCGGCAGGCTGATCGCATGGACTTCCCCGTCGATGTCGCTCTCGCCGAGGCGGTGCCGCGCCTGCCCACGGGGGACGGCTGGTGGTACGAGGTGAAGTTCGACGGGCACAGAGCCGTGATCTGGCGGGAGGCAGAGACGGTCCGAGCACAGGCCCGGTCCGGGCGGGACGTGACCCGGGCGTGGATGGATCTCGCGGTCGCCGCACTCCACACTCTCCGGCCGGGCACAGTCCTCGACGGGGAGGCGGTCATCTACAAGGGCGGTCGCGTCGACTTCAGCGCCGCGCAGTCCCGGGCCGCCTCATCCCCGTCGCGCGCCCGGCAGCTGGCCGCAGAGTGGCCGGCCACCTTCGCCGCGTGGGACATCCTCCGCCACCCCGACCACGGCGACGTCCGAGGCCGCCCGTACACGGAGCGCCGCGGCCTCCTCCTCGACCTCCTCGAAGACGTTCCGCCACCCATCCAGGTCGTGCCCGCCACCGACGATCCGACGGTGGCGCAGGCCTGGTACGAGACGCTCCACGACGTCGGCATCGAGGGAATCGTCGCGAAGCGGGCCGGCAGCCCGTATCGGGCCGGGCGGATCTGGCAGAAGATCAGGCATGCCGACACCGTCGACGCGCGGGTCATCGGTCATACCGGGCCCGCCGCACGGCCGCGCGCCCTCGTCGTCGAACTCCCCGACACACGGCACCGGCTGTCGCAGGCACTCACCGCGCCGCTCGCCGCAGCCGTCGCCGCACACATCGCCACATCCGGGCCCGGCCGGCGGAACCGCACCCGGGACCTCGGCAGCTACACCACCGTCGCGCCCGGGCTCACCGTCGAAGTGCTGGCCGGCACCACGCGGCACGGGGTCGTCACGGTGACGCGAGTCCGGTGAGCCACTGCGTGGCGCTAGGCTGAAATAACGATGCCCCGCCTGCTTGCTT
>NZ_MWFK01000003.1 GCF_002078175.1 Streptomyces sp. M41(2017)
CCGCGCCCAGCACCCGTTCCGGCCCCACCGGCCGGAAGGACACGCTCCATTTCACGCCAGCCGGCAGTGCACCTTCAACGCTAGAAACTAAACCGGTTGGTCTGTATGTTGAGGCATCTGAGGCGCCCGGTCCGGTCCGGCGCATCATCTCGTTGCCACCCAGGGGGATCAGACATGTCCACGAACACGTTCCACCCCGCAACAGGCACCTCGCACCGCATAACCACCGGCCGGCCGCCGGCCGACACCCGGGCGGCCGCACCCGCCCCGCAACGGCTGACCTGCACGGTGCCCAAGGAGTTCGTCCACCGGGCCGCCCTCGCCGAGGTCCTGCTCACCGGCCGCACCCGCCTCAGCGACAACCGCTTCCAGGTCACCGCCCAGTGGCCCCGCAGCCACAGCTTCTACACCCCCATCGGGGGAACCCACCACGACCCCCTGCTCGCCGCAGAAACGATCAGGCAGGTCGGATTCCTCCTCCCCCACGCCGAGTTCGGCGTCCCCATCGGCCACCAGTTCGTCATGCGCACCTTCCACCTGCAGGTCGACCCCGCCCACCTGCACGTCGGCGCGACCCCCGCGGACCTCGACATCGACGTCACCTTCCACGACGTACGCACCCGCGGCACCACCCACAGCGCCGCCCGCTACGAAGCCGTCATCCGCCGCGCCGGCCACATCGCCGCCACCGGCAGCTTCACCTACACCTGCATCACCCCCCAGGCCTACCGCCGCCTGCGCGGCAACCACGGCCACCTCCACACCCCCCTCACCGCCCCCCTGCCCCCGCAGAACGTGGGACGCCTCTCCCCCACCGACGTCGTCCTGTCCCCCACCACCACCCCCAACACCTGGCAACTACGCGTCGACACCCGCCACCCCGTCCTCTTCGACCACCCCGTCGACCACGCCCCCGGCATGCTCCTCGCCGAAGCCGCCCGCCAGGCAGCCATCGCCACCACCGGCACCACCACCCCCCTCATCCCCACCGAAATCCACAGCACCTACGACCACTACGTCGAACTCGACACCCCCTGCCACATCCACGCCCGCCCCCTGCCCACCACCACCCCCCACCACCACCACGTCGACATCACCGCCACCCAGAACGGCAAAGAAATGTTCCACACCACCCTCACCACCACCCCCCTCCCCTAACCCCCAACCCCCAAGCCCCAACACCCGGCACCCGGCACCTGGCACCCGCTCACGCCCCAGCACCCCACACCCCGCCACTCCGGGCACTCCGGCACCCGCGCCCGCACCCAGCCCGGAGCCCGGCCTCCACAGCCCGTAGCCCGGAACAAGGCACAGCGGAGCGGAACGAGGAAGAACGAAACCGGGCGAAGCCAAACCGGGCGAAGCGGCACGGGGCGAGGCGAACCGAAACGTGGCAGAACGGGGCGAGGCGAAGCGGAACCGGGCGAGGCGAAGCGGCACGGGGGCAGGCAGGGCGGGGCGACCCAGCAGACCAAGCCACCCCGAACACCCGGCACAACACCGCCGGCCCGCCCCACCCCGAAGACCACGAGCCCGCCCCCCAGAAACCACACCCCGCGCAAGACCACAGAACCGCAGCCGCCACGAACACAGGGCCGGGGCCGGGGACCAGCACGGGCGCGAGGCCAAAGGCGGGCGCCTGTCCGGACACGAGCCGGGACAGGAACGGCAGTTCAACGCCGAAGCAAGACCGAGGGAGCCGGGAGCAGAGCCCGCGGGCGGGGGCCCGGGCACGGCAGCCGGGGCCGGGCACTGGGCCGGGGCCGGGCACTGGGCCGGGGCCGGGCACTGGGCCGGGGCCGGGCACGGGGGCGAAGGCCGGGGCCGAGTGCGGGCACCGGACCGGCAGACGGCGGCCCGGGACACCAAGCGAGGCCGGGACACCAAACGAGGCCGGCGACCAGGCCCCGCCCGAAGACGACGGCAAAGGCAGGCCCGGAGACGCGAAGCCGCAGGCAGGGGCAAAACCCGGGAGCAAGCCACCGGGCGCCACACAAGACCAGGACGGCGGCCAAGCCGGATATGAAACGGGGCCCCCAGGTGCGAAGCCAACGCGCGGGCGTCAGACCCGAGGGACCGGGCCAGGACCGGGCCGGAGACCGCAACTCCAGGAACGAGCGCGGATAAGAAGAAGACGCCCAGCACACGGGGAAAGCCACACCCCCCCGCCGCGAAGGGCGACCGGACGGACGCGCACGCACCAGAGCCGCACAAGAGGGCGCCGGGCCCAGCAGACCGGGACGGACACGAAACCGCCGCCCACCCCGCAACCCACCACCCGTATTACCGCCTTGCGCCGCCACGCACACCGTGGGCTGCCGTGCAGACGACAGAGGCAGACGGCAGACGGCGAGTGGGCGGAGTGGGTCCACCCCGCCCAGACCTTGCAAGCGCCAAAGCCCTGAGACAGGACTGAACTTTCCTTTCCGGCAACGGTGTTCAAAACGGAGTAACCCCGTCACACCAACCCACCGCCACACGACCCCCACCGGCCACACCTAGAGCACAGACGCCCCCCGCCATCGAACTTTATGAATAAACCCCTACATAGCCACCCACACCCACCAAAACACACAGCACACACACCAACCGGCCCCACCCCCCACCCCCTCACCACCCCGATCACACCCCCGCGACCCCACGACACCCCCCACCGAAACCGCTAAGATACAAACCTGACGGTTTCTTTTAAGGGCGCCTCCCCAGGCACCACAACCCCGGAGGCGACACCCCATGGCCAAACAAGACCGCGCCATCCGCACCCGACACACCATCCTCGTCGCCGCAGCCTCCGTCTTCGAAGAACGCGGCTACCAAGCCGCCACCATCACCGACATCCTCACCACCGCCGGCGTCACCAAAGGCGCCCTCTACTTCCACTTCCAATCCAAAGAAGACCTCGCCTACGGCGTCATGGCCGCCCAAGGCCGCCACATGGGCACCGTCCCACCCCGCACCTGCAAAACCCAGGAAGTCGTCGACACCGTCCTCCTCCAGACCTACCGACTCCAAAAAGACCCCATGGTCCGCGCCGGCGTCCGCCTCGCCATGGACCAACAAGCAACCGAACTCGACCGCGGCACCAGCTTCCAAGAATGGAGCCACGGCATGACCACCCTCCTCACCCAAGCCAAACAACAAGGAGAACTCCTCCCCCACATCAACCCCACCGACACCGCCGACCTCCTCGTCGGCGCCTACGCCGGCATCCAAGCCATGTCCCAAGCCATCACCAACTACACCGACCTCGACCACCGCACCACCACCCTCCTCACCCACACCCTCCCCAACATCATCCACCCACCCATCCTCACCACCCTCAACCTCACCCCCCAACGCGGCAAAGACACCTACACCGAAATCCAAAACAACCTCAACAACACCAACGAACCCGGCACCGACGGCGAAAGCATCAACAGAAACAGCAACAACATCAGCGAACCCCAAACCGCCAACTAACCCGCCCCCGCAGCACACCACCCCGACCACCCCCAAGGCCCGCCGGCGACACCACCGCCCAGACACACAAAACAGCCCCACCCCCGCCCGACCCCAACCCGACCGACGCCCCCATCCGAAGCTGAAGCCGGCACCGGTGGCGGACAGTCAAGCGGCCCCGAACACCCGCAACTCCGCAACCAGCCCCGCACCCCAGGCCATCCCAGCGCCGGACAGGACGGCCCGGGCCCGCCGGTACTCGCCGCGCGAGGTGATCCGCGTCAACCTGGTCGTGATCGACCACTCGTACACGGGCATCGCACGCACCAGCTACGAAGGCGCCGAGCGGCTGGCCTCCAACCTGTTGCTGTGGCCGTACCCCGACCAGTCGCCCTCCGACTGCTCCTGGCGCGACGCCACACGCATGCGCCAACGCATCCACCCCGGCACGGGGGATCCGACTATGACGGACCTCGAGGAACCAGTGGAGGCACGACCCTGGCGGGAGGGCGTCGACCCGAAGCCGACAGGCAGCGTCAGGTCCTCGCCCATCAACAGATCGACGGGAAAAGAAACGCGATCCCGGCCGTCGGCGCCCTCACTGCACTCGGCCTGCGCATACTCGACGTCGGCTCACCAATACGCCCCCACGGGGTAAAACCAGCGTTGAGACACATTTCGAGGGTGCTCGAAATGCTGGCACCCCACGCTTTCCCACCGTCATCGTTCGTATCGCCCAGCCGCAGCCGAGGAGTTCACCGACTGCGGTCTGCAGAACGAGCCGACACAAGGGGGAACACGCGTGATCGTTCCGGTCCGAAAAATGCCTGGGCTTACTCGCATGACAGCAGTCGCCATTGGCGCGGCATCCGCCGCGCCGTCCGCGAGTCCAGTCTCCTCCTTCGTCAGCCGCGACGGCGTGCGCATCCACTCCGAGCCGAACCCGCCGTCCACGGTGCTGGGGCTGGCCAACTCCGGTGACAACGCGGCCGAGCCTGCTCGCAGCGGCAACACCTACGCCCACGCCACGGACGCCCGTACCGGCCAGCTTCACCGCTTGGTCCTATCTGCGCGACGGCTACGAGTGAGATGCGACGGCGGGACGAAGGCGACACTGACGTGAACCACTGGCAGGCAAGAGCGCGGCCGCTGCCAGCGACAACAGCCGCGGCGGTTATGGCGGCTGCCCTTTTGGCCGGATGCAGCAGTAACCAGCCGCCGTCGCCGGCAGCACCCTTTGCGGCGACCCGCAATGTCCACCCATTGACCGATGCGCAGTTGCTGCGCATCTCAGACGCCCAGCAGGTGCTGCTGCGCAGGTGCATGAACCGTAACGGCTTCGCGTACTGGCAAGCGCAGCGCTTGAGTCTCGAAGAAAGCCGCACGGCGGGCTACGTGTCGGACGACGTCAACTGGGCTCGCAAACACGGATATGGCAGTCGGATCACCGTGAAGGACGATCGCAGCCGGCGTCACAACCCCAACATCGCCTACCACGCGAGCCTTTCCGCAGCCCAGCGCGGAAAATGCGACGCTGCCATGGATGGCGGCCTTGACGCCCCTGTCATAACGGCTGACCTTCCCCGTGGTGGGATAGTCAAGAAGCGAGAAGGGGGGTGCGTGGCCGAGTCGGAAAAGCAGCTGTATGGGGATGTGCGCGGCTGGTTCCGCGCCGACAAACTGGCCAGCAGCCTCCAGGCACTCTACGTCCCCAAGATCATGGCCGACCCAAAGTTCACCACGACGCTAAGCGCCTGGTCGCAGTGCATGAACCGGACTGGCCATCCCTTCACGGACCCAGGGGCGGCCCGACAGGCCGCTGCACAACAGTCATTACAGCTAGATGCCGCCCAAGCATTCCGGGCGGAACGCGACCTCGCAGTCGCCGACGCCACCTGCGCACGACGTACCTCACTCACAGCGATCGGCAAAGAACGCGAGAACCACTACATCAAAGAACTGCCCCGCACATACCGGCAGGCCCTGAACCTCAGCCGCGCGTTCCAGCACCGGGCGCTGCAACGCGCCGCCGCACTCGCACCCCCTCGAACCTGAAACGCCATCTCTCGCAAGGAGTACGACATGCCTCGAATACGCGCGCTCATCGCGGCCGCCAGTCTCGTCCTGTGCCCCCTGCTCACCTCGCCTTCTCCCGCACACGCCTTCCACGCAAGGCGACAACTGCAACGCCAAATGGCCCGGACGTAACGGAAGCATGCACGCCTGGGACTGGACCGACTGCACCGGCACCTACCTCGGCGGAACTACCGGAAACGACCTCGACTGGGGCGACGGCGCCGGCGCGTTCACCAACGCCAGCAACCGGGCCAGGTCCGTCATGAACGCAGGCTTCTTCGGCGGCAGGGACGTCGTCGCCTTCTACTTCCTCCCCGGCGGCAACGGCTCCTACGGATGCCTCGCACCCGGCGAGCTGTATGCGGACTACCTGGGCGACAACACCTTCACCAACGGTGCAAGCATGGACAGGAACATCATGGCCAGCCAGTGGGTAACAGCCTCCGCCTGCGCCGGCAACAGCTGGATCACCTGAGCAAGCAAACACCCGCCCGCGAATCTGGCCCAAGGACCACCCAGCCATCCCTATCCCATTCACACCAGCCCCTGCCCAATCCCGACCTACGACCCCGGCGCGGACACCTCGACACGCACCGCCCGTTCCCTCCCCTCCCGGCGCAAGGCAGCAACCTGACACCGCTGACGCACGCGATCGACGCCGAGCGATGGGGCCCTGCAGAGCAGCCAACCGCCAACCGTGCACACCACAGCCATGCTGCTGGCCTTCGGCGCTCACCCCCAACCCGCCGATCCAGACGGCCGCACCCCCATGCACGTGGCCAAGCACTACAGCCACAACCCGACCGTGCACCTACTGCGGCCACATCAGCGACTGAGCCGCCGGAAAGGGCAGAACCACGGCGGCAACAGCATCCCGGCGGGGCGGACCGACACACAGCCGGCCCGCCCCGCCGCTTCACACCGCAGCCGGCCGCCTCCGGTATCCGTGGCGAAAGCACCCGGCCGGGCGGTCAGCGGTGATGGTGACCGCAGTGGCCGCGGTCACCCCAGGACGCCTCGTCGACGAGACGGCCGTGGTCGTTGCAAAGGGTCGCGGTGTCGGAATCGTCGTCCCACACGTAGCTGCGGCGGTCCTGATAGACATCGCAGCGCATGTCCAGACCGATCCCGGTGTGGACACGGACGGTCGCGCGGCCGTCCAGACGGTAGTGGTCGAAGGTGTAGGCACGGCCGTCCTCATCGGAGAGAGTCCGGCCGCCCAAGTTCCCGCCGTGACGCGAGTAGTTGGCGATCTCCACCCACTCGCTGCATGATTCACACAGCGACACCCACGGCGACCAGCGCCGACGAGAGCCGCCCGTATCCGGCTGCCCGCTCGGTCGTTGGACATAACAGCACGCAGGCTACTTCCCCCAGCCCGCCGCGCAGTCGTTGAGGGCCCCTCCCGTGCGTGCACCACCGGAAGCAGGCCCTCAGCCCTTCCCTCGCCGCGGCGACGCCGGATCGGGGCCGACTTCGCCACAGTCCGTCCGTGCGTCGAGGTCCTTCGCTGAGCAAGGCCTCGCGCGGGCTCCCACCATCAGAGCCGTCATAGACAAGACGTCGGCCTTCGATCCCGCACGCCTCCTCATCCCCGAGCAGCCTCGAAGTGACGCGCGAGACCGTGTGCTCTCGGTACCGGGCGAACCGATAGCGATGGGTGATCGGGGTGTGTGGGCCGATGACGCTGGCGGCCGCGGCGGGATGCCCGGCAGGGACAGCTTCAGCAAGGTCCTCAGCGCTGAGGAGCTCAGGACTACGGCCGAACAGCGGCTGCTGGGAAAGCCGGATGCAACGGATGGTGGCGCGCCGCCCAGCTTTCGTCTGGGTGTTCGTCTGGATCGAACGTCCCCTGACCACTGCGCCACGACTGTCACAGCCGTGTGTCCAGGGGCTGGCAGCGGCCCGGCGCAGCAGGCCGACCGTGCATGATCGCGTCTTCGACTCACTGAGGGGGACTCCCATGCTGACCACCTTCCGCGGTGCTGTGGCCGCAGCCGTCATGGCGGGTGCGCCGCTGGCGCCGGTGGCGGTCGCCACCGACGCTGCAGCTGCTTCGTGCGCCCGCCACACCACCGGCGTCTGCAAGGCCAACTCTTCACATCCGCGTGCGGCGACGGCGAAGTGCAAGGACGGCACCTATTCCTACAGCGCCCACTTCCGCGGCACCTGCTCCCACCACCGGGGCGTGAAGTACCGGTACCAGTAGACAGGACAAGCCAACGCCCCCGCCCTCGGCGGGGGCGTTGGCCAGCCGCTCCGACGCAGCCGGCTTGTCGGAGGGCTGATCTTCCAAGGCGGAGAGCATGCCGGGGCGGTTACGGGACCTGCTCGTAGGTGACGGCGGACGCGGGACAGGCTTCCGCGAGACGATCCAGCACGGCTCGTTCGGCGTCGTCCGCCGTCAGTTGCCAGCGCAACTTGTCCGCGACCCAGTACACGGCGTACGTGCACCGGTCCGCCGGGGCGGGGAGCCAGGCCGCCGGATCCTTGTCCGCCTTGGAGCGGTTGGAGCCGGCCGAGCCCGCGATCAGGCTGTTCGGCGCGCCCTGGTCGTTCGCGTACGCCTCACGCCGCGCCGCCGTCCACGCCGCGGCCCCGGAGTCCCAGGTTTCAGCCAGCGGAACCACGTGGTCGACGTCGAGCAAGGACGCGGAGGTGACCCACACCTGGTCGCACGACGACCACCACCGACCGCCCCACAATGCGCACCGCGGCCCTACCTCCGGAGCGCACCGCCTCGGAAAGCATCACCTCCCTGCGGGTGTCACAGCCGTCTGCCGAGTCCAAGCCCTTGTTCCAGTGCTTGAACTGCTCGCGGCTGTGCCCCGCCCGCGGCGCCTCCGGAGCCGCCTCCACCCACGCGAGCGGCACGTCCGTCCCCGTCGGCGGGGCGCCCTCCCGCGCGGCTGCGGCAGTCGGGCAACCCGCGGACGGCCCGGCGGTCATGCGGGCATGGACGGGTGAGGGGGTGGCGGCCACAGGGCCGGACAGCGGGAGAACGGACAGAGCGAGCGCGGGCACAGCGCGCAGCAGGTTCTTGATCACACGGCGGGTCTAGCGGGGAACAGCAGCTTCCCGCCGACGAACCAGCCCGGTCATCACCCGGGTGGGCAGCAGCATTGACCGCAGGAGCGATCAGCCCCGCAGGCTCCGCAGCGGTGTTCGCTGCCCGGGTTGGGGCCTGGGTCCGCAACGCTCCCGCCACACAGTGAACAGGTTCTTAGAACGAATCCGGGCAGGCTCGGGGTCCGGCGGCACGCGATTGATCTTGCTCGCGGAAAAGACCGTTTACGGGAAGGATCCGTCGCGATCGCAGGGGCCAACTGCTCAGGATCTGGGCGTGTGCGGGTGAAGGTGCTGGAGTCCCATCGGCGCTGCGGGTGGCAGAGGTTCGGCGTGATCGTGGGATCGCATGGACTGCAGGAAGTAGGCGAGCAGTCGCTGGGAGGCGGCAAGGGCAGTCTCCTTCGGTTGTCCGGCCAGGGAGCCGTTGGCCAGGAGCAGGAGGGTGACGTCGGAGAGGTCGAAGTCGGCGCGCAGTTGTCCGGTGTTCCTGGCGCGCTCCACGAGCCTGCTCAGGCCGTCTTCGGCGCGGGCGCGGCGGTGCTCGTGGTCGAGGGTGTCGGGGAAGTTTGCGAGGAATGCGCCGGCGAATCCCCGGTCGGTGGCCTGCATCATGCACACCTTCTCCAGGAGCAGGCGCAGCCCGTGCCAGGGGTCGGGGTCGTCGAGGGCGTCGTCCAGTGCGGCCGCGCACTGGGTGAGCTGTTCGGTGAAGGTGGCGGTGACGAGTGCGGCGCGGGTGGGGAAGCGGCGGTAGAGGGTGGCGACGCCCACTCCCGCGCGGCGGGCGACGGCGCTCAGGGGAACGTCGATGCCCTGTTGTGTGAACGTCTCACGGGCGGCTTCGAGGATGCGTTCGCGGTTGTGCCGGGCGTCGGCTCGCAGTCCGGCGGCCTCCGCTGCGGGATCGTCGCCGGACGGCGGCCGGTGTGCGTTGTGAGATGGCTGAGCAGGCATTTCTCTCACTTCAACGTAAGTGGAAGATGGCGTCCGCTTAGCGGGTTAGCGTGAGTGTACCGGCGGACGTAATCGCTCCGCTCGCCCCCTTCGCCACGCGAAACGAGAGAAAACCATGAGTGAGATGCGCGCCGCGCTCTTCGACCGCTACGGGCCCCCGGAGGTCCTGTACGCGGGCAGCATGCCCATACCGTCCGTCCAGCCCGACGAGGTGCTGGTACGGGTGCACGCCGTGAGCATCAACGGCGGTGAGCTGCCGGGGCGGGCGGGAAAGCTGCGCCTGGTGACGGGCCGCACCTTCCCGAAGGTGACCGGTATCGACTTCGCCGGAGAGGTCGCCGAGACCGGTTCGTCGGTGGCCGGGGTACGGGTGGGTGAACGGGTATGGGGTCTGCTGGGCCGCAAATCCGGCAGCATGGCCGAATACGTTGCCGTCCGGCCCCGGCAGATCGCCCCCGCCCCCCAGAACCTCACCCCGGTGCAGGCCATCTCCCTGCTGGCGGGTGGCACGACGGCGGTGACCGCCCTGCGCGACAAAGCCGCCCTCAAGCCGGGTGAGCGTCTGCTGGTGCGTGGCGCAGCCGGCGGTGTGGGCAGCGTCGCCGTGCAGATCGGCAAACTCCTCGGCGGCCAGGTCACCGCGCTGGCCGGCGCCAGGAATCTCGACTTCGTCCGCGACCTGGGCGCGGACGAAGGCTTCGACTACCGGGCCACCCGCCCCTCACAGCTGGGCCGCTTCGACGTCGTCGTCGACACCGCCGGAACGCAGCAGCACATCTACCGCCGGCTGCTGGCCCCCGGCGGACGCATGGTCGCCGTCACCGTCGACACCAGCAAGCCCTTCATCAGCCTCGCCCGCATCCTCGCCTCGACCGTCCACGGCACAGGCCGCATTCGCGCCTTCAGCGGCAACCCCGACACCGTCCTGCTCACCGAACTCACTCGGCACGCCGAGAACGGCGACATCGTCCCCGTCCTCGACACCGTCTACCCCCTCGAAAAGATCGCTGACGCCCACCGGGCCCTGGAAGCGGGCGGGGTGCGCGGCAAGCACGTCATCCAGATCGTGTAGACCCCACGGATCTTGCCATGATTGCGTTGCTTGGTCGCAGTGCGGCGTGACCAGAAATGCCATTATGGGGGATTGTTGAGCAGGAACAGATACAGGGCACTTGGTGTAATTGGCGCCCTGTTAGCGGCGCTTCTCACTCCGAGTATCGCTTTGGCAGACAGTTCGCGTGACCATCATCTCGCGAGTTCGGCAGAGTCGTCGAACGGAACGCGAACGCTTCAGAATAGGACGAAACACTTCCAGACCCTTCGTGCCTCCAGCGACACGCGAGCGAGTAACTAATGTGCTGAGGTCAAGCACAACCTCGAGGCGCTCCGTGACGCAGGACGGAAAAGGGCAGTCTGCATCGACTGGCAGACACCCCAGGAGATGGCGAAGACTCAGGGGAGGTCTCTTGCGCGAGCCGCAGGGACAGTTGTCTGGCGCAACATCCAGGTACCGAACCAGGTGTACCTCACTCGCTATTCGCTGTGCTCCGTGCGCGGAGTCGTTGTTGTCCTTATGGACACTGTAAGCGGCATGTTCTGGGCAATGCCTACGGCACTGTAGAGCAAGAAATTGACACTCAGAACGCCATCCCGGAGTTCTTCGAGAATGTGAACTTCCGTCTGACGTCGGCCGACGTGGCGACGGACGGGATGACCGTCCAGATCGACTCGACGTGCTCGCTCGACTCCAGTTGCAAGCAGACTTCCGGGCCTTGGACAGCACCTCGCCCGATCACGGTTGGCCAGTCGATCGACGGCACCATCACGCGCCAATGGGCGGGCCCTCAGGCCGCGGGCACCGAGAGAGCGTTCCGGATGAGCTACCAACTGAGCGTCAGCATCGGCGGGTTGAGCGGTTCAACGCGGTAGGGTGGCAACAACGAGGCCGGTGACGGGCAGTACTTTGTGCGCTGCGACTTCAAGGTAAGCGCCCGAGCCGGTTGCGTCGCGCCTGATTTCACTCCCACCTTCGAGGTGGACAAGAAGTACTCAGAAGCGCGCCAGTACGTCGGCATGGTCCAGGCCAGCATGTCCACGCACCCTGGCTGGGAGGGGCGTGGACAGCCTCTGCATCGCGAATCGAGCGAAGCAGAGGCGAGGAAGAACCGAGACGTCGTCTGCGACAGCACCTTCAAAGCCCACGCAAGCACCCCGGCGCCGGCGCAGTGCGACGAGTGGCCGTTCGCCAAGTCGAAGGAGAGCGGGCGCCAGTTCGGTGTCAAGTCCGGGGTGGACTGCCAGCAGTACTACGTCACCTCTTCGACGATCAACGGCAAGGTCTACCTGTCCCTCGGGTGGCCTGGCTCGAACCAGGGGAAGATGCCTCCGGCTACGGCAAAGTGCGCGCGTGCCAGCATGCCGAAAGCCCAGAACGAGGGCGTGGGTGGCGACCTCGGCCGTTTTACGACGGAGCAGCGGCTCCTTGAGAAGGACCCCTACTGGGTAAACGCCGGACAGCCCCTCCCCTAGGCTCTGACGTGCCCTAGCGGCAGCTCGAAGATGCGCGACTCGATCCGCGAGGGCGGACCGAGTCGTGCATTTGTTCACGCCACGAGAGGCTAGAGAATGAATACCCTCATATTTCCGAATTCCAATCTCTACGAGACGGGATATTGCGTCATTTTTGTGCGGGCGATCCCCCCGACTGAGGCGCTTTCCAGGATCCCATACGACAAATCGGAGGTGGTAGACCTCGACAGGAGCGAACTTGATGCAATCAAGGAGCTCGGGAGCGAGGTCGACCAAGATGATGTACTGGGGGTAGATTTTGACGGCTTGGAAAACAGTGGGATTCTGGATTCAAGAGGGCCGCTTCTGCGTTCGGGCAGCCATGCGGGTTGTACATTCATAGTTGAGCCCGAGGGACCTTTTCTCGCGCAGGAGGAGGTATTGAAAGCTGTGTCACGCGGGACCAGCGCGCTTCTTGCGCAGGTGAGCGAGACTGCGGCCGCCTGGATTTTCTATGCGGAGGACGGCGAGATCCTCTCGTCCTTCGATCCACTGTTTCCGGACAGCGACTTTGGAAAGCAGCCGACGGTTTTGGAGGGCCTGACCGGATATCGGAGGGCCATCGACAGTGGTGAACGTGCCGATGCTTACGAGAACTCCCTTCGACAGATCCAGGAGTCGCTGGAGTACGCCATGCCTGCAACCGTAGACGCCCCTCGATTGCCGTCAGTTCGGGTCCCCAACGGCTACTAGCCTCGAAGTTTGATGACGGTCCGCCGACGGAGTCGGTGAGCCGTCCGGCCAACATTCAGAAACGGGCGCGCGCTACGGCCCGGGCAGCATGGACCGCTGCCAGAGCCTTCTCGACGGAGGCGGCGCGGGTCTCGATGGGACGGGAGATTGTCGGGTCGAAGGCCACCGGCCCGAACACAGCCGGATCCGCCCGCTGCATGCCGGCATCCGCGAGGCAGTCACCCTTCAAGGCGACCGCCAGGCCACGTTCAGGAGGACCTTGCAAGGATCGTGGCCGGCCCTCGGGCAGGAGACCAGGTGAGCTGACCCCGTCAAGGCACTAGCGCCGCAGAGCAGCCGCGGCTTCGGCGATAGCCGCTCGTGCTTGGCTTCTGCTTCTGGGTGCTTACAGAGGAAGAGGTATCCCGAGCTCCCGCATGGCCGTGGAGGGCGGACCGCCCTCGGAGCGCTCGGTCTTGTAGCCCTTGACGCGGGCTTCGAGCGTGCGGGGGTCCACGGCTTCAGCGGGTGCGCTCTTCGCGTAGAGCCCGTGGGACTCGATGTCCCGGTCGTGGGGCAGGAGCCAGAACACGCGACGGCGGAAGGTGCCGGAGGCGCGGGAGGGTTGTCACCCTCCGGTGTCCTCTGTCACCGGTGGTCAACCTTTCACGGCCCAGAGACGGCCCGGTAGCCCATGCCTGGCTTTCAGAGACGGGCAGCCGACCTGGCCTTGGGGATCTTGACCTCGCCTGCGTCGGGAAACGGGTACCGGCCGGGCGGGAACCCGTGTAGCGTCACGCTCTTCGCCCGGCTCACGGTGCGGAGTCCCGGTAGGTAGCCGCCATGCTCGATCAGCCTGTCCCCGACCCGTACACGATGTGGCGGCTCGCCCTCGCCGAGGTGGACCGGATCTTCGCCTCCCCTCCGGAACTCGACCGGCCGGTGGAGGGGTGCACTCATTGCTTCACGGAAGCGGAACTGCGCATCCTTGGCGGTGATCCGCGAGATGTGCCGGATGACGTCCTCGAAGGCTTCATGGGCAAGGTCGTCGATCACTGGGACACGGACCAGTACCGGGTCCTGTGGCGCCGCCTCATACCGCGTGCCTTGCGTCACTGGGGCCCGGAAGGCCCCGGCACCGACCCGTCCCATGAACTGCGCGGTCTCGGCCGACACGGGGCCGAACTGATCAGCTGGCTGGTCGCCGAGCGCACCGCGGTCGAGCAGGCGTTCCGGGCACTGCTCACCCTCGCCCTCACCGGCGGCCAGTCCCCGGCGGACATCCGCGACCTCGTCGAAGGCGTCGCCCACGCCACGGGCGGCCTGGAGCCGTGGCTGGACCACATCGCCGGCCTCTCCGGCCCCGCCGCGGATGCCGGCCTCGTCCGACTGACACTGGGCTGGGGGACGGATTTCCTGTGGGAGGAGTTCGATTTCACGTGGTGGTACGACGGCGACCCGCGAGCCGTCGCCGACTGGCTGCTCACGCAGCGCCCCCGCATCGCGTCCTTCACGGCACGCCACCCACGCTGCAAGAACGCCGCCGACGCACTCATCGCGATCTCCCACCTTCAAGAAGGTGACTGGAGCCCATGGCTCTACCCCTACGGCCCGCGCCCGCGTCCCCTCCTCCACCTGGTCACCAGCGGGTGAAGTCCTCGCTTTCGACTGGTGCGACGGCCGGACAGAGATACTGGTGTAGGACTCCGTCCGGCGCCGTAGATGTCAGAAGCCTTCTGACCCGTAGCTCTAGAGAGACCCTCAACGGTGGCCATATAGGTTGCCTTACGGTCTCCGGCGGGCACTGTTGGACGAGAAATGGTGCTGTGGTTGCTGTACTTCGCTGCTGTCCGCGAGGGGCTCAGTAGCGGCGCGGCGGACTCCACGAACGGCACTGGCCGGACGTCACCCGCCGCGTGCCCTCTTCGTCGAGGCGGACGTACGCGACCTGATCGCGGCCGGGTGCCTCAACGGCATGCCCGCCGTCATTAAGGCCCGGACGGAGACCCGCTGCGGCGCATGCAGGTCACGGACTAGCGGGACAGGCGGCCCACCACCGCACGGAACCTCTCCCGCCCTGCCATGACGCTCGCGTCCCAGAGGCCTGAAACGTCACCGCTCAGCGAGAGGGACTGGAGCCGTTGTTCCTCGGCGAGAAAGCTGGCACCCGCCACGTTCTGGTCCAGCATGCCCATCGCGGTGAGCGCCGCATGGCCGCAGGACGCCGCTTCAGTGCTTCCCGAGCCGTGGGCTAGCAAGGCATACCGCAGGCAGAGAGCAGCGAAGAAGGCGTAGGTGTCGGCGACATCCGTGATCCCCTCCTCCGTCGGCTGAAGCTCCGGGAACCGCTCCAGCAGGCGCACGCGCTCGGGGGCGTCGACGAGCGGCCGGTCGGCATACCAAAGATCGCGCACGGACTCCGCATAGAAGTCCATGTCGGCTTCCCGCCCCGGCTCGCCAGCACGCAGGCCCACGAACAGCGGCGCCATGCGTTCGGTGCAGGCGGCAACATACAGGCGGATCCCCTCGCCGCCCCCGCCATGCAGCGCCTCGGCGACAGCCTCCTCCACAAGCGTCTCCACGCCCCACCCCATCCCGTTCGAACAGATCGACAGGCTACACAGCGGACCGAGGACCGCATGCTTGACGAGTTAGTACCCTGAGGTGTCTACGCGGCCCCACCGCCGTCACCTGACCGGTGAGTGTCAGACCCGACGGCAATACTCACCTCATGGCGAGCTACGGAATCCGCTGGACCGACCGCGACGGCGTGCCGCGCGTAGCAGGGGTCTCCTACGACAAGGCCAGCGCCGAGGACCGCAAGACGCGACTGACCGCGGAGAAGTGCACGGGCATCGAGATCGTGCCGGTCAAGCCCGGGGAACGGCTTCAGCCTACGAGCTGACAGCCGCATAGCCTCCCGTGGGGAGCCGGGAGGAGCGGCGGGCGCCCGACCACGGCCACACGGCGGGGCCCGAGCGGCTTCCGTGCCGGGGACGTCAGGAAGACCGCACCACCACCATGCACCCCTTCCAGCCAGTGCGATAGATCACGGCCGGAAATAGGTACCTGTCCAGCGCTCAGACGCCCGCTCCCTGGGCGGGGAGCTCGGCACTTGTGTGCGCTGAGGTCCTTCACGGCCCTGTTTGAAGCCCTGGTCACGGAGCACTATGGGCCTGAGAAGTAACCTGCCCTTCGAGCTCGATCGAGGTGCCGGCCGTTCGGGTGTACAGCCTCGGCGGGGGGCCTGAGTTCGTGGATCTGCCCGGGCGGCGTGTGCCGTCCGGGCATCGTGGAGTGCTGGAGTCATGCATGCGTGATGCGCAGTTTCGTCGCCCTGTCGTAAGCGTCGGCCCTCGGCCGGTGGCCGAGCCCAAGCCGCGGTGGCAGGACCTCTTCCTGGCCCCCGCCTACAGCCCTGGGTTCACCTTCGCGGACGAGCTCATCGAGGAGCCCGCGGTGGACTGGTCGAACGTGTCGTCACTTCCTCAGCGCCGTCGGCACGCTGGCCGGCGTGCCAGCGGACGCGCAGCCTGACGCACGGGCGGCCGTTGGCGGTCACGGGTGGCGGAAGCCGCGTTCAGGCCTGGCAGATCTCTCTCATCTGCCAGGGCGAGACGGTGGCACGGCACTTCACGACCGACGACGGGATCCGGCCACGCTCCACCGGCGAGGAGATGGCCCTGCATTTGGGCATCGCACGTGCACAGGTCGGCGGTGGACTGGTCGCAGGTGTCGTCGATCTATCAGCGCTGTCGCCTGGCCGCCGCCGCATCACTGGACGCGCGGCCTGACCCGGAGGAAGCCGGGGGCCGCCTCTAGGAGGAAACGTGAGGGCTCGTCAGTGCGGCTCCGAAGTAGCCCTGCGTGTTGCGGATGGTGATGCCGGCGCTCTTGCCGCACAGGTTGACGGACCCGCTCAGGACGGGCCCGGAGGCTGAGCCGCGGGCGATCCACACGCAGCCGTCGGTGTTCTCCCCGGGTATGCCGACGACCGTCTCGGCTTTGCCGTCCCTGTTCAGATCGGTGAGGTGGACCGCTGCGCCGAACTGGTCTCCGTTCTCGGCGTTGCCGGGCACGCTCGCCGTGTCCTGGGTGTATCCAGCGGCCGTGGCGGTGGTCAGGCCGTTAGCAGAGCCACGCAGCAGGACAGCCGTTCCGGCGTAGAGGCGTGTGCCGACCGCCTCGCTGGGTGAGCCGACGAGGACGTCGGCGTATCCGTCGGCATTGACGTCACCGAGGCTGAGCGACTGGCCGAACTGGTCGCCGTCCTCAGCGGTGCCGGGGACACCTGCCGTGGCCTGGTGGAACACCGTCGGCCTTTGGTCGACGGTGATGCCGTGCGCGCTGCCGTACAGGACCTGGATCTCCCCGCCGCGGTGTGCCGCCCCGGTCTCATTCATCCTGAAGTCGTCGTCCGCGATGCCGGTGACCAGGTCACCGTAGCCATCGCCGTTGATGTCGCCGATCTGGCCGGTGTGGCCGTCGGCGTTGGTGAGTTTGACGAGCTCACCGCCCGCACTCTCCTCATGGACCGGACCACGGAGGTCGCCGGTCGTGGGGCCGGCCATCCAGAAACGCTCTGCCGTGCCGTCACCGTTGACGTCGCCCATCACCACACCGCGCGCCTCACCGGTGCGCCACTCCCGGTAACCGGAGACGGCCTTGCCGGTACGCGTGAAGGGCCCGCTGTAGGCGGCACCCTCGCAGCGCGAGCCGATAGCCACCTCCGGGGCGCCGTCGCCGTCCATGTGGCCCGTGGCCAGGGACATCCCGAAGCCGCAGTACGTCATGCCGCCCCCGTACCCGGCCGGAGGGGACACGGTTGCGCCGCCCTGCAGACCGCCGGGGCCGCCCCACACGACGGTCACCGAGCCCCGGGACTTGTTGTCGCCGACGGTCTCGTCCGGAGTGCCGACGAGCAGATCCGCATAGCCGTCCCGGTCCAAGTCGGCGCTGGCGACCGCCGTGCCAAAGGCGTCCCATTGCTCGGGGTCGCCGGGGATTCCGGAGGTCGCCTGGGTGATGACCGCGCGGCGCGTGGTGCTCACCGAGGATGCCGCCCCGTACAGGACGACGACGGCGCCGGCCTTCTCCACACCGCTGTTGGCGGCGCGGGGCGCACCCACCACCAGGTCCCGGTAGCCGTCACCGTTGAAGTCGTCCTGGACAGCGGCCGTGTTGGCCCCCTTGAAAGGGGCGGTTGCCGAGGCCGGCGCCGGACTGAGAGTGACGGTGAGAAGGGGGGCGAGCACGGCCGCCGCCCTGACTGCTCTGTGCAACGGAAACTCCTCGGCGGGGCAAGTACGGCAGAACGGCGACAACGGGCGGCGCGGCCTGAAGCTCAATCGCTTCACCGGAGGCACGAGATCCCCTGAGGGCTGTGCCCGACTGTCCGTCCTTCCCGGCTGCCGTCACGGTCGTGGGAGAGTCGCTGATCTTCCTACCTCCTGTCAACTGGGTTCTCCTGCAGCCGAGTTTGGCCACCCTCGCGGATCGGGTGCAGGTCCTCACACTCGTCGACGAGAGCACTCCGGCCGACCAGACACTTCTGTCCTCTCTCGTCGCCGCGGGAGACGCGGACATGACCACGGCCTACCGCCTGATCGCGGGTGCCCAGGGCCTGGACATGCCCGCCACCCACGACGACCTGCGTGACATCGTGGAAGCCGACGCGCACAAGGTCCTTCGCGCACTTACTGCTCACCACCGCTGTCGTGATCGTCCTCGCGCTGTCGGCCGCCGTTGTCGCGGGCAAGGTCGCCCGCATGGACCACGCCGGCTATCCCACCGCCCTCACCCGCGCCGCCGCCAGCTTCGCCGCGGTCATCACCCGTGCCGCCGTCGTGACCGGCGCCCTCACGCCCTGCACACGATCCCGCGGCAGCCGACAGGATCGGTGGCCGTGTGCGCGCCATGCCCGCAGTGCGACCAGCCAGGCGGTGGCAGTGTGCTCATGTGCAGCGGCTCCGCGGGGTCGGGGTGAGCAGGCCGGGACACGGGTAGGGACGTGCCGGCGGCGGGCTCGGTTCAGGCGATTGTGCTCGAACGTCCGTCCCCGGCATCGGCAAGAAACTGCGGTGAGCGAGTCACGCAGCGTGCCCGTCCCGGCTGTTGACGCCACCCCAGGCGCCTTTTTGAGCGGTCGCTGGGGTGCCCTGTTGACCCCGGGCGCCTGGAGCCGTCAGCGCGTCACGGAGGGCGTGCGGCACCACCCGGGAGCGCGCCTGAGCTGGGAAAACAGCGCTAGGTTCGATGCCGCCCCCACCCCCCTGCTCTCCTGGAGTGATTCTTGTCCAGCCCTGCGCAAAAGACGGCTGCGCCCGCCTCTGACAGCATGTCCTCGACGGCCTCCGGGCGGCGGCTGGGCTTCCTGGTCCTGGCTTCGCTGACCGCTCTGCCGTCTCTGTCTTCCGACGTCTACCTGCCGGCCCTGCCGGACGTCGCCGAAACCTTCGCCACGACCGCGGTCGTCGTCCAGTTCACCTTGACCTCGTGCCTGATCGGCATGGCCCTCGGGCAGCTCGCCATCGGTCCCCTCTCCGACCGCCTGGGCCGCCGCCGCCCCCTCCTGGCGGGCATGACCCTCTACACCGCCGCGTCCCTCGCCTGCGCGCTGGCCCCCACCGCGGGCACGCTGATCGGACTGCGGTTCGTCCAGGGCGCCGCCGGGGCCGCCGGTATCGTCATCGCCCGTGCGATCATCCGGGATCTCTACGAGGGCGTGAAGATCGCCCAGGCCTTCTCCACCCTCATGCTCATCTCCGGCGTCGCCCCCGTCATCGCCCCGCTCTTCGGAAGCACGCTCCTGCACGTCACAAACTGGCGCGGCGTCTTCGCCGCCCTGGCCGTCCTGGGCCTGGCCGTCGTCGCCGTCATCGCGCTCGGCCTGCCCGAAACCCTTCCCGCCACGTCACGCCGCAGTCGGGGCGTGGGCCTGGCGCAGATGCGGAGCCTGTTCGCCGACCGCGTCTTCACCGGCTGCCGCATCGCCGCCGACGGCGCCTTCGCCGCCTTCTTCGCCTACCTCGCCGCTTCCCCCTTTGTCCTGCAGAACCTCTACGGCGCCAGCCCCCAGACCTACGCCCTGCTCTTCGGCCTCAACGCCGCCGGTATGGTCGCCACCGGCCAGCTCAACGGCCGCTACCTCATCCGCCGCTTCCCCCTCCACACGATCATCACCGCGGGCCTCGGCCTGCTCCTGCTGGCCGGCCTGGGCATGCTCGCCCTCGCCACCGGCCTGCTCGGCCACCCCAGCCTGACTATCGTCTGCAGCGTCCTCTTTGTCCTCGTCTCCAGCCTCGGCCTGCTCATCGGCAACGCCAACGCCCTGGCCATGAACCGCACCGCCCATGCTGCCGGAGCCGCCTCCGCCCTCCTTGGCTCCTCCAGCTTCCTCGTCGGCGCCCTCGTCTCCCCTCTGGCCGGCCTCACCAACAGCGCCGTTCCCATGGCCCTCATCCAGACCCTCGCCGCAGCAGCCGCCCTCACCTCCTACACCGTCCTCACCCGCAGCCACCTCAACCCAGAGCCGCAATAGCCACCGAGGCGCACGCCGAGACCTCTGCTTCAACGCCCCGATCACGGAGCACAATGGAGCCTGTGCCCCCTGCGCTGTCCACCTTCCGGCGGGATGGCCAGCCGGGGCGCGTGGATCTGACCAAGCGTCCGCGGTCCGATCGCTGACCCAGTCCGTGAACTTCGTGCCAGCCCGGGCAGGTCTGGCAAGCGGGACCCTGCGGAGGTGAGCGTGACGAGGAGTGACTCGTTCGGACAGACATGGACCCGTCTGACCGAGTGGCTGGCCGTGATGGCCCCGGAGAGTCTGGCCGCGGTGCGGCCGGCTGTTGCCAGACAGGGCATCCCCCAGGAACTGGGGGAGTTGTACGCGCATTGCGACGGATCGCTCCCCACCGAGGCAGGGCGGTTCCTGGTGTCCGGATGCGGTCTCCTCGGCCTGGACGAGGCCATGGCGCTCCGTGCGCGCCTGGCGTCCCTGGTGGACGGACCGGATGTGGAGACCGACTGGTGGCGCCTGGACTGGGTTCCGTGGGCGGCGAACCACGACGGAGCGAGCTGCCTCTTCGTCGACATCGGGACCGGCCCGGGCCGGGGCAGCATCGGCTACTTCTTCCAGGAGTCAGGTGGGGAAGAACAGCTGTGGCCCTCGATCACCGCCTTCCTGGAAGCTTTCGCCCACGCCGTGGAGGAGGGCACACCGTTCTTCGGCGAAACGCCGATCGTGCACGGCGGGGCACTGGGCTGGGATTGAGAACAGGGCCGATCCCACGGTGTGACTGGGACCGACCCTGATGCTGAGAGGGAAACACCAAGGCGGAGCGTGCCCTTCGGTGGAGGGGGCCGCACGGGGCAGGATGCGTGCCGAAGCCGGCGAAGAAGCGCGGGGTGCGGATCCCGTGGGTCACCGACGCCCGCGGGGAGCGCTACGACCGTTCCGAGGAACCGCCGGGCGGCATGTTCGTCGAACCCCGAGACCACGGACTGGACCGCTCACGCGGTGGGTTCACCACCAAGGTCCACCTGGCGGTTGAGCAGGGTCAGAAGCCCATGGCGATCGTAATCACGGCAGGACAGTGCGGTGACTCGCCACAGTTCGAATCTGTGCTGGACAAGGTTCGCGTGCCCCGCATCAGGCCCGGCCGGCCACGCGTCCGTCCCGCTCGGGTGCGGGCCGACAAGGCGTACGCCTCCCGCAAGAACCGTGCCTACCTGCGCCGGCGCGGGATCCGTTACACCATCCCGGACAAGGCCGACCAGGCCCGCAACCGTCGGAAGCTCGGCTCCCGCGGCGGCCAGCCGCCGCGCTTCGATTCGGTTGACTACCGCGAACGTCACGCGGTCGAGTGCGGGATCAACCGGCTCAAGAGGCACCGCGCCGTCGCCACGCGTTACGACAAGCTCGCGGTCTGCTACGAAGCGACTGTCCTCATCGCTGCCATCGACGAGTGGCTGTGATCCCCGGCCGTCATACGGCGGGATCCACGTTCCACGTCTCCGGCAGATCGCCGCCGCAGAATACGCAGACGAAGTCGCCCTCGCGCACGATGTTGTGCTCCTGGCAGTCGGGGCATCGTCGGAACACCATCTCGTGGGTGAAGCCAGAGGGCCGCCCAAGTTCTAAGTCGTCCAGAGCATGAGCGACTGCCGCCCAAGAGGTGACGTCCGGGCAGTACCCGGTTGACTGGTTGCTGACCTCGCCCACCGTCCACCGGTCTGCCTCGCGCACGAAGCTGATCTCGCCAGCACCCAGAACCATGTTCCCGCCAGCGCAGGCCACGTGCTCGCTTCGCCGCGGCGCCAGCCGAAGCACACCATCCGTGCCGACCACGAAGGTCCACGGCTCGGTCAGCTCTGCCGCCGATCGCTCAGCGATCCAGTCGTCGAAGTCAGCCGCCGAGCTGATCCGGCACCCGCCGCTGCCAGACCGGACCGCAGCCTTCAGCTCCACCGGTCCCACATATCGGTAACTCCGCCCCCGCACACTCACATCAGCCAACCTAGAGCACTTCCGACACACGCCCTAGTGCGGCGGGGGCCGCTGTCGTCGCAGGGAGGCCGGTGGCGGGATGGTAGGCGAGGAAGTCATGGGGGCCTGGCGTTCCACCTCGCTGATCGCGGTGGGTGTCACGTTGCGTAGTGGACGCAAACGGGCAGCGACTTTCTGTTGCTGTGGTCAGCGCCGACAGGGCAGGGGTGATCGCTTTCGCGACACAGCGATAGCCCCTCACCAAGGCCGTCGAGGGTTCCGAGCACGGGGGTGTGCGCTACGAGATCACGAAGGAGCGGTGGGAGCAGCGGCAAGCGTAGGCGGCGCGCGTCGCCGATCACCGCCCCTTGTGTTGCAGGGCACCTGCAGCCGCTGAATCCCGGACCGCAGCCCACCCCCGGCGGGGTCGGGCAGTTGGCGAGGCCGACATCTCCGCCGGAAGGCGTCGCGATCTTGTCGACGCAGGTCACGGACGTCTGGGTTGTGACTGAAGTACTGCTGTCGGTGCGGCTGTTATTGCCGAGCTGGCCGGAGCCGTGGGCGCCCCAGGAGCGCACCGTGCAGCCGTCGAGCAGGCGATGCTATGTCCGCGGCCGCGGCCCGTGTCAGCGCTCAGCCTGTCACCGAAGCTCGACGGTGCAGGGCTCCTGCTGAACTCGCAGCCGTCGGTACCCACTCCAACGTCGGAGAGGATGACCGGCTAGCAGGCAATGACTGCTGGCTAGCCGAGCCCCCGTCCCACTACGCTCCTGAAGCGCAACGTGGCTGGTGAAGGCTGTCACGCCTGTCACGTCGCGCGTCTGAGACTGAATGGGCAGGGGCTGTCGGGTGACGAAGCGACTGACCCGGCTGTGTGACGGTGCGACAACGAGGGGGGCGTACATGGAGTGGGGAACAGTTGCCAGCGTCATCGCTGGCGGGTTAATAGGCCTCAGCGGCGACACCATCGGCAGAATCGGTGCCCGGCGCCAAGCTCGGCGGGCCCGGCAGGAAGCCCTGGAGGATGCCGAGACAGCGCGACAGCACGCGATCGAGGACGAGGGCAGGAAAGCACGGGAAGACCGTCAACGCCACGCGGTGGAGAAGATTCTGGGCGCCTACCTGGAGCACCCGATCCTGCTGGTCGGTCAGGAGCATGAGGACACTGTGCGGAGCGCCACCGACATCTATCGCGTCCTGGCGTTCGAGCAGTCGTTCCTGCTGGACGACGACCTACGCCACCGCATCGTGGAGATCAGCGATCTTCTGGACCTCGCCGTAGCTGGCGCGGTACCGGGATACTCCCTCCCGGAGGTCGCGTTTTTGTCGAGGAGCGAGACACGGATGCTCATGGGGGTCTGGTCCCGCGGCAGCGAGCTGCCGGACTCCATCAAAAGCTGGCACGACATACGGCAGTTGCGCCCACAGATCGCAGCCCAGTGGCAGCAAACGCTCCGCGACGGGGGCCTGTCCATCAGCCTCCCGCCACTCTCCATCTACTGAGTCCGGCGCCGACGCAGCGCCGAACGCTGCCCGGGCATACAGCAGCCCCCGACCGGAATCCGGTCGAGGGCTGCTCGCCGCGCTGTGGCCGTGAAGGGCGGTCGCCTTGCGGTCGGACACCTCCGGTGACGACCTGCGCGTCCTGGAACTCGATGTGCAGTCCCAGGAATCCGCGGACGTTGCGGTGCGGGTCGTCATTGACGAAGCGGGGCCTGGACGTGGTCGTGCACAACGCGGCTCACCTGCTCGTCGGCTATACCGCGGCGTTCACCGCCGACGACATCGCGCACCTGTTCGATGTCAATGTGCTCGGTGCGCAGCGCATCAACCGGGCGGTGCTCCCGCACCTGCGCGCGCGCCGGGCCGGCACACTGCTCTATGTCGGCAGCACGACCAGCGTCATCGTGCCGCCGTTCCTGGGGCCCTACGTCGCCTCGAAGTCCGCGTTCGACGCGCTGGCACAGGTCACCTCCTACGAGGCCAACCACTTCGGCATCGAGACCGTGATCGTGATGCCCGGACGCTTCACCCAGGGCACCGAGCACTTCCCGAACTCCGGCCGGGCGAGCGACACCGCGGTGACCGCGCAATACGCCGAGCTTGACGACTTGGTGGCACGGAACGAGGACGCCACCAACGGCCTGTTCGACCCGCATACGACGCGAACCCGACCGCCGTCGCTGACGAGATCGCCCGTATCCTCGCCCTGCCGGCCGGCGCGAAGCCGGCGCGCAGCGTGGTCGACTTCTCACACGGCGGGGTCGAGAAGGTCAACGACCTGGCGTTGACCGCGCAGCGCGACTACGTGCGGCGCATGGGGTTCGGCAACCTCCTGGGCAGCCAAACCCGCTGACCGCAAGCCCGGCCGGGCACCGCCTCACGAGCGGGCGGGGCCCGGCGTATCAGGCAGTGGCATTGCGGCGCAGGACCGCCGCGAGGGCGTTGCGCAGATCATTCTGCGCGTCCGCGGAGAGCCCGCCGAGAAGGTCGGCCTCCATCTGCCGGATGTCGTGGCGAGTGGCCAGGACCAGGTCACGACCCTCCTCGGTGAGCCGCACCGTACGACGACGGCGGTCCGCCCCGTCGACCTCGCGGGCGATCAGGCCACGGTCGCCGAGGGCGTCCAAGTGGCCGATCAGCCGGGTGGGATCGCGGCGGCTGCGACGCGCGAGCTCCTTCTGCGTCAGCCCGGACTCGCCCATAAGGCGGCTCAGGATCACGTACTCCCACGTAGTGACGCCGTGAGCCTTCAGGATCGGCGCCTCGCGCTCGACGACGAGGTCCAGCAGCCCACTGAGCAGCGCGCCGAGCTCCTCACCGGGCCCGTCATCCCTTGCAGCCATTCATACACCCGCGTAGATTATCTACTATGACAAACGAAGTTGCGGCCGGAGCCGCGTCTGACAATACCGACCAGGACACCCCACCAAGCCGCGTGCGTTTCGGCATGGTCGTGCTCTACGTCCGCGATCTTCACGCCTCGATCGCGTTCTACCGCCTCCTCGGGCTCAACATGCCCGATCCCGACCCCGAGCGCCCGGTCGCGGCCTACATGGAGGGCGGCGCCACAAGGATGATCATCACCACCGACCTCGTCGCACAGCGCTTTGACCCCGGATGGATCCGCCCCGAGCGGAGCGGCTACCAGCAGGTCGTCGAGTTTTTTGTCGACAGCGACTCGGCCGTCGACGCCGCGTGGGAACAACTGACTGCCGCAGGCTACAAGGGCACCACGGCCCCCGGACACCTCCTCGGGCCCTACGCGACGATGGTGGAGGATCCGGACAACAACGTGGTACTGATCACCAACGAACCGGCCGACGCGGAAACGCCCGCGCCCGCGGAGTAAAGCAACGAGTATCGCGCGCATCGAAGACCCCCGTACACGCGACACCACAGCGCTGCTGGAACCGGCAGAAGCGTCATACACGGCTGGCGAACGGTCACATGTCCACCTCGCGCAGAAGCCGGCTAGTGAAGCGCGCCGCGGACAAGAGCCCACCGCTGAAGGTTCGTAGCGACAGTTACGTCGGCGGCAGCCGGCCAGGACATGGTGCGTTCAATGACCCAGCGGCGACGCCCCAAGCGTCGCGAGTGCACCTGACCTGGTCCTTGCTCCAACGGGCAAAGCGTAGGTAGGCCGTTGGCCAGGCCGGCCCGAACACTGGCGGGACGTGCCGCTATGCATAGTCCGAAGTCGCCATGAACCCGATCGGGCAATCACGATCCCCGGCACACCGAGAAGTGTCGCCCCACTGACTCGGCGTGAGAAGAAGGCCCATGGGGCCTTTTTCCGGGATCCGCGGACGGGCTCTGCGGGCGCCGGGCGTCCACGGCTTGCCACGCCCCGGCGCACGACCCGCACGCACTCCCCGCGTGCACCCCGCACCTCTCGCACCCTTCTGTACGCGCTCCGCCACGGTACGTAGCGTGTCCCCCGTAACCTGTCAGGGCAGGTCAACTCACCACGCAACGGGCCCCGTTCGCAACGCGGCGGGCCACCGGTGCATCAGGGGGAAGCGATGTCCAGGGGTCAGCGACGTGAGCACGTCCGGGCAATCGGCGTCAGACACATCAGAGCGGTCCCGTCCCTGGGGCGCTGGAGACGTCGTGCGACCGGCGCGCTGTCGTCACTGGCACTGGCGGCCGTCGCGGTGGTAGCGGTCCCGTCGGGCCCGGCTGCGGCCGTCCCGTCCGGACCGTACCTCTACATCGCCGGTTACGGCAGCGGCACCGTGTCGGTGGTCGACCCGGCGACCGACACGGTGGCCGCGACCATTGCCGTCGGCGGCGCTCCCCGCTCCGTTGCGCTCGCGCCGGACGGCACCCGGGCGTACGTCTCCGACTACAGCAGGAACAACAGCAAGGTGTCGGTGATCGACACCGCCACCGACACTGTGACCGCCACTGTCGCCACCGGCAAGAACCAGGAACAGCTGGGCGTTACCCCGGACGGCTCCCGGGTCTACGTCGCCAACGCCGGCAGCGCGAGCGTGTCGGTAATCGACACGGCCACCGACACGGTGTCGTCCACCGTTCCGGTCAGCGGGAGTCCTCGCGGACTCGCGGTGTCGCCGGACGGCTCGCACGTGTACGTCACCAACTCCGGCAGCACGGTGTCGGTGATCGACACCGCGACGGACACGGTCTCGGCCACCATCGAGCTGGGCAACAGCAGCGGACTCGCGGTCGCCTTCGCGCCGGACGGCGTGCACGCCTACGTCTCCAGTGCCGGCGACAACAGGCTCTATGTGATCGACACGGCCACCGAAGCGGTGACCGCCTCCGTCGGCGTCGGCGTCAGCCCGCACGGGGTGCTCGTGTCGCCTGACGGCTTACGCGTGTACGTCGCCAACTACTTCAGCAACGACGTCTCCGTGATCGACACGGCGACCAACGCGGTGACCGCCACGATCGCCGTCGGTCAGTATCCATGGGAGGTGGCGCTCCAGCAGGGCGGCGACCAGCTCTACGTCTCCAACAGCGGCAGCAGCGATGTGTCGGTGGTCGCGCTCGCCACCAACACGGTGACCTCCCGCTTCGGCGGCGTCGGCAGCACGCCTCTAGGCATCACGTCGGGCCTGGCGCGCCCGGCGAAGGCGGACCTCGCCGTGGCGCTGAAGGCCAAGGCCAACGCTCTGCTCCCGGGCGCCATCGGCTACACGCTGACCGTGCACAACGCCGGTCCGAACAAGGCGGCATCGGCGAAGGTCACCGCGACACTCCCCGCGGGAGCCTCCCCGACCGGACTCTCACCCGGCTGCACCGCCACGGGCAACACAGTCGTCTGCGCGTTCGCGAACATTCCCGCGAGTACATCCGTCACGGCCGACTTCAAGCTCCCGCTGTCGCTGCTCAGCCTCGGACAGATCACCGTCCAGGCGGCACGCACAACCTCGTCCCCGACCGATCCCGACCCCTCCAACGACACATCGTCGGCGTCCTGCACGGTGATCTCCCTCCTGCTCGCCACCTGCTGACGTCCCAACACGGATCGAATATCTCCGCTGCGCCACCGGGTGACCGCCGCTACCCGAACGCGCGTCGCAGTAGACGAGCTGAGAAGCCGTGCCGTCGTCCAGGACGACGGCGACCGCCCCGGTGTGGCGGGCCTCGAACTCTGGGAGCCGGCACCCACCAGGCCGCAGCCTGGATGCCACCGCCGCCCCCGCAGTTTCTGACAGTGCCCGCGGCCCTAGCCTCTGAGCTACGGCATCACAACGATGCCGTAGCTCACGGACCGCAGGAGAGCCGCGTGATCTTCCCTCTGGCCGACATCGACATCTATCAACAGGGTGTCACCGAGATCACCCCGCCCGGCCACTGCCTCGTCACCGGCATCGGACCCGACGGGCTGCTCCGCATGTTCCTGTACCACGGTCCGGCCCCCGCGGATGCCGGGCTCTGCGGATCAGTGGTCCTCCCGAAACCGGACCTGCTCATAGCCGGACATCCCTTCACCGCCCGCGCGCCCGACGGTGCACGCGTGCCCAGCAAGACCCAGAGCCCCGAGCTGATGCTCGCCCACCTTGCCGAGCTGGCGGCCGCAGCCAGAAAGGCGCCGTGAGCGCGCCGTCTCGTCGAATACCTGGCAGCGGCGGGGTTCGGCAGGTCTGCGGGGCGTCAGTTGCTCGATCCGGCGCCCGGCAGTTCGGACGGCTCACGCGCCGCAGGGGTTGATGCGGGAGGCTGACCGAACCGGGGCTAGGCGTCGGGTTTTTGGCTCACCCGGGTCGCGAGTCGTTCGATCCCCACGGGCTGTCGCGCAGCGCTCGGCGAGCAGTTGCTGGATGGCGAAGGCGGTTGCGTCGTCGGCGGCCGCGATCTCTACCACCGCAAGGCCCGGCTCGGTTACGTGCGCGTCGAGGATTGACCTCATGCCTGGCAGAACGCGCCGCGATGGCTGGCAGTTCTCGGAACAGGGCAGCGTCACCCGACCGGGTAAGGGCTGACGCTGCCATCGTGATCAAAAGACCTGTTCTGCGGCCTTGGATGCGCAGAAGCTGTGGCCCGCCAGGCTGAGAACATCGTCCGCGGCTGATAGCACCAGCCCGTCGACGCCCGAGGCCGCCAAGAGCCGCAGGCTGACGCACATCGCGTGAAGAGGGGCCCGGCGCAGTCGGGTCCCTCCGCTGTCTTCGCGCCCGATCCTGAGGGGATCACCGTGGGCGCAGCTTGGTCTCGCCAGAGCATCACAGGACCAGGCTGCGGCTGAAGCCCGTGGCCGTGCGCGGCCACTGATTCAGCTCAGGGTCCTGGCCTACTTCGGGGTGAGCTCCGCCGCGGACGCGGCGCCGTCGCTGATGCTCGCGGCGATGGCGTGCGCGCTCACTCCGCCCGGAAGGCGTCTGGTCATCGAGGACTCGCCCGCGGCGGTGCGCGCCTTTCTGCGGCTGCGGCCGGTCCGGGAGTTGCGGGGGGGGTGGGCGCCCGCGCGGCCGCGACGGTCTCCGGCTACGGGCTCCACACCGTCGCCGACGTCCCCCAGGTCACCCTGCAGCGCCTCCTCGGTGCCCGCCCGGGCCGCATCCTTCACGAACGCGCCCACGGGCACGACACCACCGCCGTCGACCCGACCCCGACGCCGGCCAGCATGAGCAGCGAGAACCGCTACGACCACGACGAACTCGACCCGGCCCAGCACCGGCGGGCCCTGCTCGCCCTCGCCGACGACCTCGGCGCCCGTCTTCGCAGCTCTGACCAGATCGCTGCCGGCCGGGGAAAGCCCCCAACTGGGAGCCGAAGGCGCACAGCGGGCCCGCAGTCGCCCTCATGAACGCCGACCGCGACGAACGTCACCGACCTCACCCAGGCCGTCGCCCTGGTCGACGGCATCCCGCCCGTGGGCCGGACGCCCGTGCCCGCCGCGCCGCCGCCCCGATTCGCTGCTCAGCGACCAGGGCTACGACTCCAACCCCCACCGCGAGAGCTGCGCAAGCGCTGGATCCTGCCGCCAGACCGCTTCGACCAATCGGAAGACGTAATCAGGCCCCGAACACCCGCAATTCCGCGACTTGTCCAGCAGGCCACCCCGTATTGGCCGTGAAGACAAGTCGGAGATGACGTGTGGTCGTGCCCGCGGGAAGGCTCAGGGTGGCCGTGTTCTCGGAGGACGGGTCGAAGGTGTAGGCCGCAGAGCCGAGGAGCTGGCCGAACGACGTGCCGTCGGTGCTTCCTTGGACGGACATGGTCTGAGAACGAGTGGCCCAAGCGGTGGCGGGAGGCAACGTCAGGACGACGCGGCGAACGCCGATTGCGGAGCCCAGGTCCACCTGCAGCCACTGCGGAAAGGCACTGTTGGCGCTCTCCCAGTATGTGTTTGCGTTCCCGTCCACGGCGTTGCCCGGTGCATACGACTGCGTGTAACTGCTCGCCATGGTGGGCCGGTTCAGGACCGCGTTGACCGCGGAAGAGCCACTGGCGCTGGTGGTCGTCGTGACCTGGCTGGACGACGTGGAAACGCTGCCTGCCGCGTCCAGAGCCTGAACGTCGAATGTGTAGGGCGTCGATGCGGTCAGTCCTGTCACCGTGAAAGCGGTGACATCGCCACCCGCAGTACCAACCGGAGTAGCCGTAACACCCACAAACCGACGAACGCGATAACCCACCACCCCGACGTTATCGACGGACGCGCTCCAGGCCAGCGTCACGCTCGTGTCGCTCACGGCGGTGACACGCAGATTCCCCGGGGCGGTGGGAGGCACGGTGTCGCCGCCGGTGACCGGAGGGGTCGGCCGGACCGCGGTAACGGCGATCTGGCCCTTGAGCATCCTGCCACCGTCACCTGTAAGTCTCAGGTAGTAGTCGGAGGAGCACGCGGTTCCGTCCTCGTCGAGGGCGAGGAGACCTGATCCGGTCGGCACCCACACCTGGGACTCGGCGGTCTTGGCGATCTGATTGCCTTCGTTGTACTCGTCGAACATCGAGATGTAGACGCTCGCCACACCGGCGCGACCCATGTTGTAGAACTGCCGCCACATGAAGTCCCCGTGAGCGCGCTGCCGGTCACCCACAGCGCCAGGCAGAACACAGGGCTGATAGTCGATCCCCCACGCCGCGCATTCGGCGAGATCGGGCACGGTCGCGACGTTGTAGAAGTTGTCGGCGTCACTGACGTTGCCGATACGACCGACCATCCACGGCGAGAGCATGTCGAACGCGTGATACACCGCGGAGAATCCGGGCCGGGAGTCGCGGTCTCCGGTCCGCCACCAGGTCGGCACTCCGCCGATCACGTAACAGCCCTGCTGTTTGAACCAGTTGACCACATCCAGGCTGGCATCCGGAGTGAAGGGCCGCTGGCCGTCGTTGAACCCGAACCCCCAGACGCAGACGACCGGCTTGCCGTTCTGCCGCGCGTACGCGGAAGAACCGGCGTGCTGTCGCATCTTGTTCGTCCAGTCGGCCTTGATCTCCGTCTGCATGGCTGTCCAGTCGGAGACGTCATACATCACGTAGAACTTGACACCTTGTGACTCTGCCGCGCTGCGCACCTTGCCCGCCATCGCGTCGCGCGTCGGTCCTTCACCCCCCGTGGGGTTGAAACGCTGCAGCGCGGCCGTGTCGATGCCGTACTGCTTCATCCAGCGGAAGTGCACGTCGACGGTCGACTGGTCGTAGGACGAGAACAGTGCCGCCGGCTGCCCATTGCCGAGGTTTCCGAAGGCGGTGCGGTACGTGGTCGGATAGTCGCGGGAGTCCGGCCAGGCCACGATGGCCGAGTTCGACACCGACGGCGTCTGTCCCCAGTTCCGCGCCCAGTGCCACCAGCCGTTGATCGGGGCGCCGTCCCCGGCGCAGGCGAACCAGCCCTGGTAGCCGACGGTCACCTTGCCCACCACGTCGCCAGGCGCGCTCGCCGCCGTGGCGGCCGCCGCGAACGCCGTACGGCCGAGTCCGACGGAGCCGGCGACTCCCGTGACCGTTGCCACCTGCAGGACTGTTCGACGTGTGACACCCATCTGGATCGCCTCCGACTGATCGTCAACATCGCTGCCGATAGCACCGGTTGAGCCAGAGGCGGCAGCGCGGGCCTGTCGCGGGAGAGGGTATTGAGGCACACAAGAGACTGCAAGAGATTGGCAGACTCCTGCAAAACTTCAATTGACAGCCGCAACAATGAGCCATGGGTGTCAGATTCGCTCGGCAGGGGCCCACCGGAACGTGGCCAGGCGGTTTCGCGGGCGTCGGCACGGCGGCCTCGACATCGGGGGGTGTCCTGTAAGGGCTCATTCCCCACACCTGGGCTGGAAGGTCAAGGCACAGCACCGGGAGTGCCACAGGAGACATGCCGACAAGAGATCGCGGCGTAGGCGGCCATGCCCGCACCGGAGCCGACTCCGAGGCAGGCCGCCGAGCCGTGTGGACGACTCTCCAGGAGACCTGCCGCAGTAGACCGCCGCCGTTCAGGGACGGTCGAGTCTGAAACGGTCCGGGCCGGGGATTCCGTGGGTGAGGTCGGCTGCCAACTCGCCGAGCAGCGGGGCGAATTTGAAGGCGTGTCCCGAGCAGCCGCCCAAGACGGTGACGGGGCCCTGCCGGTCGGCGATGAAGTCGTGCTGCTTGGTGGTGGTGTAGAGGCACGTGAGAGGTTCGGGCGCGGTGTGCTCCACGCCGGGCAACCAGCGTTCCGCGTAGGCGGCGAGTGCCCGGACCGTGTCGGGGTCGGGAGTACGGTCGCGGTGCTCGGGGTCGACGACCGGGCCGATGCCGTGGAATCCGGCCTTCACTCCGTCGACGCTGCCGAGTCCGTAGACGCCGTCCACGGTCGGGCCGACGGCGGGCAGGGCGGCGCCGGGATGGTGGATGAAGCTGGGCCAGGACAGCGGGTCGGCGGCGGGGAAGTGCGCGGGCTGCTCCTGAGTGACGCGCAGCGCCGGAAGGCTGCGGAGGGGGCCTTCGGCCCCGTTGACGAGCAGGTCGGCCGTCCAGCTCCCCGCGGCCACGACCGCGGCATCCGCACGGATGTCGTCCTGGCCCTCGACGCGGACCCGAACGCCGTCACCCTGGACGGACACCCCACTCACCCGCACTCCGTGCCGGATGTCGGCACCGTGATCGCGGGCCGCCTGCTGGAACGCGGCGACCGATTCATCGGCGTGCAGCCGCCCCGCTTCGGGGTGGTAGAGGGCGCTGGTGTCGGCGCGCAGACCGGGCCAGCGCTCGGCGACCTGATCCGGGACGAGCCGTTCGGCCGGGCGTCCCACACGGGTCAGGCCGTCGTGCAGTGCTTCGATGACGGCGGCCGGGCCGTGGTCGACGGCCCCGGTGAGCGTGAGGATGCGACGGCCGGTGGCCTCCTCCAGCCGCTGCCACAGTGGCAGCGCCCGAACGGTGAGGTCGACGTAGAAGGGGTCGGCGTACGCGAGGCGGAAGATGCGCGAGGTCCCATGGGAACTGCCGCGGTCGTGGCCGGGCTGGAAGCGCTCCAGCAACGTCACGTCGTCACCACGTGCGGCCAGCCGCCATGCCGCCGCGGAGCCCATGGCGCCACCACCGACGACGACAACTCGACGAACAGACACAGCTGATGGCCCTTCGTAGTGGTTCCGCTCACCATCGCCAGTCAGCATGCACGGGAGATGGGTCGCTTCGGCCGATTCTTGCAGGTGGGGTCACCCCGGCTGCTCACCGGCCCGGTGTTCCGACGCGCGGGCGACGGGACGGGTGGGGGTGCGTGCCGTCATGGTGCCCGTCATGCGCGTGACGGGAAGCGGCGGGAGGATGGCGGACGGAAGCATGCGCACGTACGGCGGACCACATGGGCAGGGTGGCGACATGAGTGATCCGATGGTGATCGCGGCGGGGCAGGGCCGGCTGTTCCGCGGTCCGACCGGGGCACCGATGGCCGTGAAGATCGACGGTACGGCGACGGGCGGCGCGTACTCGGTCATCGAGTACGCGCATGCCGCGGGAGCGCCCGGGCCGCCACCGCACGTTCACCGACATCACGAGGAGGCCTTCCGTGTCCTCGACGGCGAACTCACCCTGGATGTCGGAGACCGGACTCTCACGCTGGGCTCCGGCGACTACGCCGTGGTGCCTCGGGGGATGGCGCATCGGCCGTACAACGTCAGTGACGCCGAGGTCCGGTTCCTGTTCATCACCTCCCCCGCGCTGGACGGCTTCTTCGCCGAGATGGCGGATCTGAACGCGGCGACGGACGGCAATCCGCCGGCCGAGGCGCTGAAGGAGCTGGGCGACCGCTGGGACTGCGTGTTCACCGACTTGCCCGCGGGCGACAGGACGACGCGGATGGTCAACGAGTCGGGCGAGGCAGCGTCCGATACCGGCTGAATCCGGGCAGGCCGCTCCCGGCACAGCAGGCCCCCCGTTCCCCTCCGTAGGACGGGCTGACGGACCATGGCCGGTGCGCCCATAGGGTGATGCCATGACTGCCCCGTTGAGTTCCACGAGAACCCGTGCCGCCCTGCGGACATCCGCACGTCTTTCGGTCGAACTGCTGCTGATCCTCGTGATGGTTTGGGTGGCTCTGTGGGTCGTGGGGCAAATGTGGTCCGTTGTCTGGCCGTTGATCGTGGCGTTGTTCCTGACCACGCTGACGTGGCCCTTCGCTCGGTTCCTGCGTCGGCGCGGTTGGCCGCCCGCGTTGGCGGCGTCAGCGGTGACCGTGCTGTTCCTCGTCGTCGCTCTGGGGGTCGTGGCGCTGATCGCGGTGCCGGTGGCGTCCCAGACGGGAGAGCTGACGGATGGGGTCGTGCAGGGCATCCACAAGGTCAGGGAGTGGGCTTCAGGTCCGCCGCTGAACATCGGTGACGACCAGATCTCGAAGGCCTCGGACGCCACGGTCACCCGGATCCAGAACAGCGTGGGCAGCGTCGTCACCGCCCTGGTCACGGGGGTGAGCACGATTCTGAACGGTTTGGTGACCGCCGTTCTGGCCCTGTTCCTGATGTTCTTCTTCCTCAAGGACGGGCCGCGGTTCCTTCCCTGGCTGACCCGTCAGCTTCCCGGGCGCCTGGCCACGGACATTCCGACGGTCGCGGAGCGCAGCTGGGACACACTCAGCTCGTTCGTGCGTTCACAGGCCCTCGTCGGCCTGCTGGACGCCGTACTCATCGGCGCCGGCCTGTGGATCCTGGGGGTGCCGCTGGTGCTTCCCTTGGCCGTCCTGACTTTCGTGACCGCGTTCGTCCCGATCGTGGGCGCGGTGTTCGCCGGCTTTGTCGCGGTCCTCATCGCCCTGGTGTCGAACGGCCTGACCGACGCCCTGATCGTGCTGGCGATCATCCTGGTGGTGCAGCAGCTGGAGGGGAACGTCTTCCAGCCGATGATCCAGAGCCGCGGACTGGGTCTGCACGCCGCCGTCGTGTTGCTGGCGGTGACCCTCGGCGGAGCTTTGGCCGGTGTGGTGGGCAGCCTGCTCGCCGTACCTGCGGCGGCACTCGTGGCGGTGATCTGGAACTACCTGCGCGAACAACTCGCCGAGGTGACGCCCCTTCCGGAGCCGGAAGAGGCCTGAGGGGCGAGCAGTACGGGGCCTGAGCGGCGAGTGGGAGGGCGTCGGAGGGGACCCGCGGCACCACCGCCGCAGCCGGAGCCCCTCGTCAGGGCACGCGTGCGGTCCAGTCCGGCGAGGTGAACTTCGTACGCGCCAGTTCCTGTGCGCGGGCCAGTTCCTCGTCGGTCACCTTTCCGTCGGCGAGTCCGTGGCGGAGGCGGAAGGAGTCGATCATCCGCTCGATGACGGCCTCGCGTGCGAGGCCGGTCTGCCGTCGGAGGGGGTCGACCCGCTTCTTCGCGCTTCTCGTGCCTTTGTCGGACAGCTTCTCCCGGCCGATGCGCAGCACATCGAGCATCTTGTCGGCGTCGATGTCGTAGGCCATGGTCACGTGGTGCAGTACGGCGCCGGGGCCGCCGTCCGGTCCCACGATCCGCTTCTGAGCGGCTCCCGCGATCTTTCCCTGGTCGGTGGCGATGTCGTTGAGCGGCTGATACCAGGCGGTGATGCCCATGTCGCCGAGCGCACCGAGGACCCAGTCGTCGAGATAGGCGTAGCTGTCCTGGAAGGACAGTCCCTGAACGAGCGCCTCGGGTACCGAGAGCGAGTAGGTGATCGTGTTGCCCGGCTCCACGAACATCGCCCCGCCCCCCGAGATCCGGCGCACCACGTCGATGCCATGTCGCTGGGCGCCCTCGGGATCGACCTCGTTGCGCAGGGACTGGAAGCTGCCGATGATCACCGCCGGGTCCGCCCACTCCCACACCCTGAGGGTCGGCGGCCGGCGCCCCGCGGCGACCTCCGCGGTCAGGACCTCGTCCAGGGCCATGTGCAGGGCGGGGGCCTGCGGTCCCTCGTGGATCAGCTGCCATGCGTAGTCGGTCCAGTCGGTGGCGTGCGCCAGCGCGCGTCGCACCGCGATGGCGATGCCCTCCGCGGTGAGCCCGTACATCACGGTGCCCCCGGGAAGGGCCGCTTCGATCCTCGCGGTCAGGCCCGCGGCGTCGGTGTCGACGGGAGCCCCGTCCAGGGCGTGGTTCACCGCGTCGAGCGCCTCGTCCGGCTCGAGGAAGAAGTCTCCGGCCACCCTCGTGTTCCGCAGGACGCCACCAGACTCGTCGACGTCCACATCCACGACGACCAGCTTGCCGCCGGGAACCTTGTACTCACCGTGCACGATCTCCGCCTTCCTCCGCTGATGGACTCAGCACCGTGGGCGGCATTGATGTTCCCGTCGGCGCGACGGGAGACCCCGCTCATCCGCGAACACCCGGTTCCGCCCGATCTATGCGGCGAGCGCGGCGGGGTCACCGACGTGTGCCGCCGCCGTCTTCCACGCGCTGGTGACCGCCGCGCGGGCCCGGGCGGTACCAACGGTGCTGTCCCCGGACAGGACGATGGGGGCACCCACGTGGACGTGCAGGTCGGGGCGGCGCAGGGGCGCTGTGGCGAGGCCCGCGATCTGCTTGATCATGCTGCCCGAGATGACCCGCCGGGCACCGGCCTGGCCCACGGGCACGACGGGGGCTCCGGTGAGCTCGGCGAGACGGGCCAGGCCGCTACGGAACTCTCCGGGCGCGGCATCCGCGGCGTCCTTACGGCGAGGCAGGCGGCCTTCGGCATAGATGAGCACGAGTCGCCCCTGCCGCAGCGCCTCTGCCGCGAGGTCGAGCGCATCGGCGGCTCGCCGGTCGCGGCGGTGCACGGGGATGTGCCCTTCGCGGGTGAGGGCTCGGCCGAGCAGTGGGACGCGCCAGAGCCCAGCGGTGGCCATGACGACCGGCGAGACGCCGAGCCGGTGCAGGGCGGCGATCACGATCGCGGGGTCGGCGAGGGAGCTGTGGTTCGCGGCGATGATGCTGCCCGGCATGAGCTCCGCGCCGGGGGCGCGGGTCACGGACAGCCGTCCGACGGCGGGGATCAGGGCATGGGCGGCACGGCTGAGCACGAGCAGGCTCCCGGTCTGGGCGATGGAGAGCTTCATCGTCGGCGCTCGTCACGGCCGGGGCATGAGCTGCCGTACTCATCTTCCGGACCGCGCGGTACCCACATGGCCCCCCGTCGTGCGTTCACGATCTCCTGCGAAGGCACTGGTAGCTGCGAGCGGCCGCCGGGAATGGGAACAGCACGAGGGGGCACATGTCGGAAGCAATGGTGGGAGACGACGAGTGAGTGAGCAGCAGGCGCGCGACTGGACGCGGATGACCCCGGACGAGTTCGACCGGGACGCGCCGCTGCGCCAGGGCGACCCCGGTCCGGCCGTCGTCCCGGCCGTGCCCGACGAGTGCGGTACGGCACCGCTGTTCGGTGACGAGAGGCCCGCCCCGCACGCTCGTACGACCGAGCGTCGTCGAGCCCAGGTCGTCGAGCAGCCGGAGTTGTTCTGACCACCTGCGTGCCGTTGTGGTGTCCACGGCTCTGACGCGTCTGAAGATTCGGGAGGATTGCGATTCAGCCCCGGTTCCGGGCACGGTCACGCCGCTTCAGCCTCGGTTCAGGGCGCGGTCGTGCCCGCCGCGACCCCTGTTCCGGTGACCGGTCCAGCGCCCGCTCGCGGGTTCATCGCAGGGGTGCCACCCGGCCGGACAGGGGCGGATTGTCGGGGGCCGCGGCGACGGAGTCGGCCCGCACCGGGAGGAGGCGTCCGGCGACCACGTGCTGCGGGGTGAAACGGACACGGCGGCCGGTGTGGTCGTCGTCGCCGGGGGCGCCCGGGTCGGTCCATTCCACGACGGCTCGGCCGGACAGGTGCAGGGTGCGGCCGGTGGTGAAGTCGCAGAAGAGCAAGGCGGTTTCGGGATGGGCTTCGATGTTGCCCAGCGTGTTGAACATGTTGTTGCCCGCGTAGTCGGGCCACCACAGCTGCCCGTCCTGGACGCGCACGAATCCCGGCTCCCCTCCGCGGTGCGAAGCGTCGTTGCCGCGCGTGGGATGCGTCGTGCCGACCAGGAGGGTGTCGGACCGACCGATGAGGTCGGCGTCGTCCGGGGCCAGGGCGCCGGCGTGCCGGACCGCTTCCGTACCAGCGGTCGGGAGGTCGGCGGTATGAAGGTGCCTGCGCTGGATGTACCGGGGACAGTTGCCGTACGCCTGCTCCACGTCGATGCGCAGGCCGTTGCCGCCCTTGCCGGACATCTCACCGTTGATGCGCAGGCGCCGACGGGTGGCGAACTCGACCACGATCACCCCGACCGGCTGTCCCGCGGGGAGGTGTCTCAGCGGATCGCCCTCGACGGGCAGGGCCCGCACGTCCAGCGTGGTCGGCGATGTGACGTCGAGGAACCCGGCCGAGCCCGTGAGCGGGGAGATCCACAGCGTGCCGTGCTCGTCGCGTGCGGTGATCGCGGCGAAGGTCCGGTCCTCCAGGAACCGGGCGATTCCGCCGCCGAGTCGTGCGGGGGCCAGCATGCCCGAGAGTCGGGACGCGTCCCTCGTCACGCCCGCTCGATGCTGCACGGCCAGTTCCCCTTCGTGGAAGCCTGCCGCGGGCTTGTCCGCCGGGACGGTCATCGTTATCCCCTTCCGCATACGGGCGCGGGCCTACGGGTCTGCGGTGGAGCGACCGCGCACGCCCGCCGCGCGGGAGCCATCAGTCCGCAGACCCCGCCCGGCCGGGTTGGCCGATCACTTCTGACGCTTAGATTCACCCTCAACCATTAGAACAAGCCTGACACGCGACCTCCCTCATGTCAACGGATGACGCCTCCCTCAACCGTTAGAATCGCGATACTCTCGATCCCATGGACACCAGCGCACCCCTCCTGGGCGAGCCGCTCCCCGTGGAACTGATGAACACGATCTGGGCCGATCGGGACGGGGTGCACGACGCCCTGATCGACGCCGTCGGCACCAGTGCGTGGCTGCGGGCCGTCGCGCCCCGGACGGAACTGCTGACGCCGGACGAGGTCGCCGCACTCCCTCCGTCCGCCCTGGAACAGCTTCGCGGCCGACTGACCGACCTTCGTGACGCTCTGCGTCGCCTGGCCGCGGCGGCCACCGAGGACACGCGTACGGCGGCCGGCACAGGGCCCGGCGAGCTGCAGGAAGCTGTCGCCCGCCTCAACCGGGCCGCCGGTGACACGCCCCACTGGTCCGCACTGTCCTGGACCCCGGGCCAGGAGCCCTCGCGGCACCTCCGGGCCGGGGGCGAGGGGGCGGCGGCAGCCGTCTCCGCCCTCGCCGACGAGGCCGTCGCACTCTTCGGTCAGGACACCCGTCACCGACTGCGTGCCTGCCCGGGCCCAGGATGCGTCCTGTACTTCATGAAGAACCACCCCCGCAGGGAATGGTGCTCGGCGGGCTGCGGCAACCGCGCGCGCTCGGCGCGTCACTACCAGCGCCACCGCCGCACCACCGTCTGACAACTACGCATGCGGCCACGGCGCAGAGGTGCCGGCCGCCCACCCGCTCGGTCATCCGGGAGCGGCGCGGCAGCCATGATCCGTCCTGGCCGTACCGTGAGCCCATGACGGATGCGAGCGCTGCCGAGGCGACGTCCCGGGCCGACACGGAACGGCTGGTGACACTGTCCGACGGCATCTATGCCATCGCCATGACCCTGCTCGTCCTCGATCTGCGTATCCCGCCGCACCTCACGGGCGCGGCTTTCCAGGAGGCGCTGCGGTCGTCATGGCCCAACCTCGGTGCCGCCGCTCTGAGCTTCGCCGTGCTGGCCGGATTCTGGCGTGACCAGCGACGCATTCTCGCGCCGCTGTCGACCGTCTCTCCTCTGGTCACGCGGCTCACCCTTCTCGGGCTCGGGCTGGCCGCGGTACTGCCCTACCCGACGACGCTGCTCGCCGAGTACGCGTCGCACCCGCAGACCATCGCGCTCTACGCCGGCACCATCGCGGCCGTGGAGGCCGTGCATGTCACGGTGTTGCTGCTCACCCGGCGTCAGGCACATGTGTCGTGGGAGGCACCGGCGTCCGCCGCTCGCCGCGCGTTCACGGCGCAGCTCGTGTCCAGCATGGTCGTCTTCGCGGTGTCGATCGCGGTGGCCTTCTACGACACCGACGTCGCGATGCTGACGTGGATCGCGATCGTTCCGGCCCACCACCTCATCGCCCACCGCGGGCGGACCGGAAGGCGCTGAACACCCGGGGATCGCCACCGGCGTGGCTGCGGGCTGGGCCGTCGGCGTGTGGCTGCCGACGGCCCGGCGGATCCGGGTCGTTCAGCCCTTCACGATGGCGCGTACGGAGTCGACGCTGCCGCAGTCCGCCGCCAGCTGCTTCTCACGCTCCTGGAGAAAGGCCGCGCCGAGCTCCGCCCGACGCTCGTCGGG
Source organism: Streptomyces sp. M41(2017) (assembly GCF_002078175.1). GTDB lineage: Bacteria > Actinomycetota > Actinomycetes > Streptomycetales > Streptomycetaceae > Streptomyces. The sequence goes on from NZ_MWFK01000003.1 coordinate 40,516, forward strand.
GACGCTCTCCCGGGCGCCGTTGAGGATCGTCCGCTCCTCCTCGTCGAGGTGGTGCGAAACCGCCTGCGCCAGCGCTTCGAGGCGGGTGTCCCAAGTGTCGGAGCCGACCTCGGACACCTCCAGGAGCGCCAGCAGCGCCGCGTTCCCCTCGTGATGTTCCTCGGCGCCGTGCTCGACCTCTTCGTCGTCGACGTCCTTGAACCGCTTGAGAGCGCCGTACACCTGGGACTCCTCGGCCTCCCCGTGGGCGATGAGCAGGGCCGAGAACTGTTCGAGCGCCTTGGCGCGGTCCGCTTCCACGCTCCGCATCCGACGGAGGAGGTCTTCCATGCGGCGGTGGTCCTTGAGGATCATCTCGACGACGTCGTGCTCGGTGGTCATGCTGTTCTCCCTGCTCGGTACGGCTGTTGCGGGCGAGTGGCCGGCTGCGGGGCCCACGGGCGAGCCTGCAGCAAGTGCATCGTGCGTGCGCGGCGGACTCGCCGGGCCAGGCGGCCGCCGTCCGGTGGAACAGTGGCCTCCCGACCCAGTTGCGCGATGCATCCGGCCAGACCCGCGTACCCCTGATCGGCCGGAGCAAGGGGGAGGGTGCGGAGCGCGATGTCACCGACCGCCGTCGCCGCGGGGCAGCGGCGGCGGACCTGCGCCCGCATCGACCATGAAACGCTGAAGTCGCACCCCGTCACCGATGACAGCGCTGCCCTAGCCGCTGGGGTACGCCGTCGGCGGCACGCCGACCGTCGCGCGGAAGTCCCGTACGAGATGGGCTTGGTCGGAGTAGCCCAGTTCGGCCGCGAGAGCAGGCCAGTCGACGTCGTGCTGACGGCCGGCCGTCTCCACGGCCTCGTGGATGCGGTAGCGCAGGACGCACCACTTGGGGCTGACGCCGACGTACTCGGTGAACAGGCGTTGCAGCGAGCGCACGGACAGGCCCTCGTCGCGAGCGAGGTCGGCGACCCGGCGGACGCCGTGGCGTGGGTCGCGGATACGGGCGACGAGCCGGCGGGCCAGTTCGGCCTGAGGATCCGGAGCGGCCGGGGCGAGCGCGAGGAGGCAGGCGTCCAGTGCGGCGACGCGGTCGCGGTCGTCGGGGTGGCCGAGGATCGCGGCCGGGTCCGGGGCCTGCGGGAACACGTCCTCGTACGGCGACACCTTGCCCGTCCAGGCGGCGACCGGCACGTCCGGGGCGAAGGGGCGGAAGGCACCCGGCCAGAACTTCACCCCGCAGACCCGGCCGCGCCCGTGCAGCTTGCGGGTGTAGAGGCCGGGGGCGCTGACCCCGGTCAGTTCCCCGTAGGGCGGCCCCTCGTCCTCCTCCCACTGGAAGGTGAGGTTCACGAAAGGGTGCGGGAGGACGTGCGAGGCGTACGGAGAGGGCAGGTCCCAGTCGATGAACCAGTACGTCTCCACGTACGGACGCAGGGGCGCGGCGGGTTCGTGCCGTCGGAACCGCACGCGGGTGAGCAGCGCAGAGGGATCGACGATTCCCCGGGTGTCCCGAGGCTGCTCGTCATGGTCGGACATGCCGGGATCGTACGGGGGCAAGGTGACGGCTGGCGCGTTTGTTCAAGACGGCCCTGGCGTGTCGTCCGTACGGTCGGAGCATGGACGAGAACAAGAATGTGGACAGTCTTGGTGAGCTCCTGGACATCTCGGTGTCTCGGGCCGTGCCGGTGGTCGGAGCCCTGTCGGACGCCGACCTCGACCGCCCCACCCCGTGTCCGGAGTACGACGTGAAGGGGCTGCTCAACCATCTGCTCCACGTCATGGTGGAGTTCCGGAAGCTGGCCGCGAAGGGCGAGTCGGACTTCACCATGACGCCGGACCGGGTGGGCTCGGGGCCCGACTGGCGGGAGCTGTTCGCCACCCAGGCCCACGCGTTGGCCTCCGCGTGGGCGCAGCCGGGCGCGGAGGACGGCCTGGCAGGTGCGATGAACATGCCCGCCCGGCTCGTCGGCTCGATGGCGTTGCTCGATGTGACGATCCACGCGTGGAACTTGGCCCGGGCGACCGGACAGCAGTACCCGGACGACGCCGGGCTCGCGCCTGTCGTCGCCGAACTGGACTCCCCGGTCGTCGAATTGGGCGACACGGCCCGCTCCATGGGGATGTTCGGGAGCGTGGTCGACGTGCCCGAAGACGCCCCTCCCCTGGCCCGCCTCCTCGCGGCAACGGGTCGCGACCCGTACGCGACGGTCCGGCACACGACGTGATCATGGACGCCCGGCGAACTCCCGCATCCGTCAACGTCCGTGCCTGCTGCTGCACTTGGGCCGACAGGTTCCGGTGATCGAGGGACTCGACGACCGGCACCGGATCGTCGCCGCGTTCCGCTACCTTGGCGGACTCGGGCGAATCGTGGAGGTGCGGGTGACGAGCAGGCGATGGCGGGCTGTCGGAGTGGCGGTGGTGACTGTCGCGGCAGGCCTCGGCATCCGGTCGCAGACGGGCGGAGCGTTCGCGAAGTACGCGGGAGACGCTCTCTACACGGTGCTGGTGTGCGCCGTCGTGGTCCTGGTGGCGCCCCGGCTGCGACCGACCGTCGCGGCGGGGGCGGCCCTGGCCTTCAGCTGGGCCGTGGAACTGTGGCAGATCGCGGGGATCCCGACCGCCCTGCACCCTCTCTTCGGAGCGACGTTCAACGCGCCGGATCTGTTCTGGTACGTCGTGGGCGCCCTCCTCGGCTGGTGCCTCATGTCGGGAGGCCGAGATGAGGCGCGCGAGCGCGCGGCCGGTCCCGGCTCCGCGACCGAAGGGGCCCCCTCGGTCCGGTCTCGGTGAGTTCCGACCGGACGCCTCCGGACGAGAGTGCGGCCGGACCGCGACCTGGCCTTGCAGCCCGCCGACCCGGGCAATCGCCCGGGAAGGGTGCGCTCCGGCACGCTTGGGCCCTGTCGACAGCAGGTGCGGCAGCGTCCGGGGGCAGATCCCCGGGTTCGACTCACCCCGGGGCCACCGCGAAGGGTCGTGCACCGCGATACGGATACCCCCGGGCCGCACCGGCGCTCTTGACATGTCTGACAGCGCACGACGTACGGTGAGCCCGCACATCCGGACGGGTGGAGGCCCTCGATGCACGTACCTTGCGCGGCGCCCCACGGTGCCTGCACGGGTACGCGGCTGATCACCCGGCGGCACGTCGACTACTGCCGCACCTCCTCCGCGGTCTGTCCTTCCGTACACGTCTGACTGCCCTCCGCCGCCTCGCCCTGCCCGGGCGGCCGCCTGCTCACGTGTACTCGGAAGGATCACCCATGTCCGGCTCCGCCCTGCACCTCGCCGTCGAACTCGACGGCGACGGCGCCCATCCCGCGGCCTGGCGCCGCGCCGCCCACTCCCCCGACCAACTCCTCACTCCACGCCGCCTGGCCGGCACCGCCGCCGTGGCCGAGAACGCCGGGTTCACCCTGGTCACCCTGGACGACGGCTCGCTGCCGCCCGGTGCCTCGCCGAACCCCGTGGGCCGGATCGGCGCGGTGGAGCGGGCCGCGTTCGTGGCGGCGTCCACGACCACGATCGGCATCGCACCCGTAGTCGCGGTCACCTACGCCGAACCCTTCCACGTGTCCAGCCAGCTGGCGTCTCTGGACCACATCTCCGAAGGCCGGGCGGGCTGGGTGGTGGCAGAGGAGGACCGTCCCGAGGCGGCCCGGACCTGGGGGCGGCCAAAGGTGCCCGGTCCGGACGCGCGCGCTCGGGAATCCCGTGACGGAGTGCAGGTCGCACGCGCTCTGTGGGACTCGTGGGAGGACGATGCGGTCATCCGGTCCGTGGCCACCAGCCGCTACCTCGACCGCGAGCGGCTCCACTACATCGACTTCACCGGGGAGTCGTACGCGGTGAAAGGGCCGGCCATCGTGCCCCGCCCGCCGCAGGGGCAGGTCGTCGTCCTCGGCCGGCCGGACTCGGTTCCCGCCGCGCTGCTCGACGTCGCTCTCGTGACCGGCCGCGACCTCGCGACGGTCGGCGGCGCCGCAGCTTCCGCCGGGACCCCCCTGGTCCTCGCCGAGGTCGAGGTGGCGCTCGACACACCGGACGCCACCGGCGCGGAGCGCGTCGCCGATCTGGAGCGCCACGCGTCCTGGACGGATCACGGACGGCTGCGACTCACCGGCTCGGCCGAACAACTGGTGCTCTTGCTGGCCGAGTTGAGCACGGTCGTCGATGGCGTGCGCCTGCATCCCCTGGTGATCGACGAGGATCTTCCCGTCCTCTCGCAACGCGTCCTGCCGGCACTCGGCGAACGGCGCCTCGTCACCCGGCGCCTGCCGGGTACGTCCCTGCGCACGACCCTGGGTCTGGAACGTCCCGCCAACCGCTTCGCCGCCGCGGCCGTCCAGGAGGAAGCCCGATGACCCGCACCGATCCTCTCGACGTCCCCCGCCCGGACGCACAGCTCCACTTCGGGGTCTTCTTCCAGGGCGTGAACCACTGGACCATCTGGTCGGCGCCCGACAGCGGCTCCCAGATCGACCCCGCCTCCTTCCGCCGCGTGGCCCGGACCGCCGAACGGGGTCTGTTCGACGCGTTCTTCCTCGGCGAGGGGCTGCGGCTGCGTGAGGTCGACGGCCGCATCCACGACCTCGATGTGGCCGGACGGCCCGACGCGATCACCCAACTCGCCGCCCTCGCCGCCGTGACCCGGCACATCGGGCTGGTGAGCACCTCCAACTCCACCTTCAACGAACCCGCCGATCTCGCCCACCGCCTGTCCGGACTCGATCTGCTCTCCGAAGGCCGCGCCGGCTGGAACGTGGTGACCACGGACAACGCCTGGACGGGCGCCAACTTCCGGCGCGGCGGCTACCTCGACCACGCCGACCGGTACCGGCGCGCCGAGGAGTTCCTCACCGTGGCCCGCGCGCTCTGGGACGGCTGGCAGGACGGGGCGATCGCCGGGTCCCCTGGTGCGCCCGCCTGGTCGGCGCCGTCCGCCGTGCGCCGGGTACGCCACCAGGGTGCGCAGTTCGACGTCGATCTCGCGCCGACCCTGCCGCGCAGCGTTCAGGGGCACCCCGTCATCTTCCAGGCCGGCGACTCGGGCGAGGGACGCGATTTCGCCGCTCGCAACGCCGACGTCATCTTCTCCGCCCACGGCACCGACTTCGACGACGCGCTGGCCTTCGCCGAGGACATCCGCCGCCGGCTGCGTGCCGTGGGGCGGCCCGACGACGACGTACGCATCCTGCCCGGTACGGAGATCATCATCGGTGCCACCGAAGCGGAGGCGCTGGAGAAGAAGCGCTGGATCCGACTGCAACAGGTCACTCCGGCCACGGCGTTGGGCATTGCGGGGGCGCTCTGGGGTTTCGACCTGTCCGACCGTGACGCCGACGGACCGCTTCCCGAGGAGGACCCGGTCGTCGGCGAGAACGACGGCTCCTTCGGCTCCCGGCGGATCGCCGATCCTCGGTCGGTCGTGTCGGAGTGGCGTGCCAAGGCCGAGGCTCACGGGTGGTCGCTGCGTGAGGCCGTCATCCATCTCGGGCCGCAGCGCGGCCACGTCGGCACACCGTCCGGTCTCGCCGACAGGTTCGCCCGCTTCGTCCGGAACGGCGCCGTCGACGGCTTCAACGTCACCCCGTACCTGATCCCGGACGGCCTCGACGACATCGTCGACCTGCTCGTCCCGGAGCTCCAGGAACGCGGCGTCTACCGCACCGAGTACACCGGTACGACCCTCCGCGAGCACCTCGGCCTGCGCGAACCCCTCACGCGACGCCCGGCGAGCGAACAGCGGCAGGCAGGCTGACCATCGGGTAAGTGAGCAGGGGCTCCCGACGTCGAGTCGGTGAGCTCCTGCTTTCCCTGTCCGCCCGCGGCGGTGGGGAACCGCGGGCAGACCCATTCCTCCGACGCGGGTCGTCAGGGGTCGGCGGGTTCGTCGTCGCCCCCTCCCGACGGGCGGACGACGTCGGAGGACGCTCGTGGCATCCGTGGGCCCTGCTCACACCCGATCACGAGGGCTCGAGGTCACTTCGACGAGCACGACAAGCGGGATTTCGCCCTCCCGAAGGCCTGGCAGCTGGGGTTGACCGCCCGCTCGTGCGGGGCGGTCGGGGACAGCCGTTCCGACCTGCCGCTGTGTGCGTCGGTCGCCGTGAGCGTGGCGTTCAACGCGTCGGCAGGAGCACGGGCGGCGGCGACCATCGCGGTGGACGGCGGCGACCTGCACGGCGTCGTCCCCGCCCTGGCCCCGACGCGCCTGCCTGCGCCGTGGACGAGAAGCCACTCAAGGGCCGCAGCCGGGGACGCAGCCGGCCCCGATGCCCGAGACCGGAACAGCCCGCTGTGCTGTCAGGCCTTGCGAGCCATCCCCGCGGCGATGAGCTGTTCCCAGACGGTGAGCTCTCTTTCGCCGCTGTCGTTCCACGCCTTGCCTGCGGTTTGCGGGCGCCACAAGGAGGCGGGGACGACTCCGGGGTCGAGGATCTCCAGACCGTCCAGCAGGTGCGCGATCTGCGCGTCGGTGCGCCAGCGGCCGCGGCCGAACGTCTTCTGGAGCACCTTCTCCGCCTCGGCCGTCTCCGGGTTGTCTCCGGAACGGAAGTGGCTGACGAAGAAGAGGCTTCCCGAGGGCACGCGGTCCCGCCAGTACCGAACGATCCCAGCAGGGTCTTCCTCGTCGTTGACGTGGTGGAGGACAGCGCTGAACATGACGGCCACAGGGCGTTCGAAGTCGATCAGCGCCCGGGTCTCGGGATGGTCGTAGACGGCTTCGGGGTCGCGCACGTCAGCCTCGATGACCCTGGTCCGGTCGTTCTCCTCCAACAGGGCACGCCCGTGGACGAGCACCTGAGGATCTATGTCGACGTACACGACGCGGGATTCCGGAACGTACAGTTGCGCCACCTGGTGAACATTGTCGGCGGTCGGCAGGCCACTGCCCAGGTCGATGAACTGGGTGATGTCCGTGGTCGTCGCGATCTCCCCGACCGCCCGGGTCAGGGCCGCACGATTGGCGAAGGCGATCGCCACCGATCCGGGGAGGTCGCGTTTGAAGACATCGCCGATCTCCCGGTCCACGGCATAGTTGTCCTTGCCACCCAGCAGGTAGTCGTACACCCGCGCGATGCTGGGCTTGGTGGAATCGATCGAAGTGCCTTCGCTCGTCATGGTGGACATCCTCCCTTGTGAAGGAACCCGCTGCCCAGACTTTTGGACCATCAAACGGACGGCGCAGCATGGAGAGTTGACCTCTTGGTGGGCCACCTCGCCCCGCAGGACGACACCCGGCTCCTGGCTGACTCGTCCGGGACCGTACGGACCGCGATGTCTCCGCAGCACGCGAGCGGAAGGTCAGAGCACGACGCGGTAGTGGGTGGTGAGGCGCCGGTCGTCGTCCAGGATGTGGAACGCGAGGCCGGGCGGCTGGTCACGGTCCGCGGCCTGGTCGCCCTCCCAGGGCAGGCGCAGAGTCCAGGTGATGGCCGGTCCGACAATGAGCGGACGTGCCGCGAAGGTCGAGGCCGCCGCGGTGTGGGCGTGGCCCGTGAGGACCGCCACGACCCGCGGATGTGCGTGGAGCAAGTCCGCCAGACGGTCGGCCTCTTGGAGCATGCAGGAGTCGGGCAGCGGGTGGTGGAGTTCGACCGGCGGCTGATGGAAGGCGATGAGCGCCGGGGTGTCCTGCGGCAGAGCGGTGAGCGTGGTGTCGATCCAGGCGAGGGTCTGGGCGTCGAGGCGTCCCTCGTCGCGGCCCGGGATGGTGGAGTCGCACATCAGGACGGCGGTGCCGCCGATGTGGTGGACCTGATTGATCGGACCCTGGTCGGGCACCTCTCCGAGCAGGCCCTTGCGGTAGGCCGGTCGCGCGTCGTGGTTACCGGGACACGTGAGCACGGGGAAGGGGCCGGTCAGGAGCTGAGCGGCTTCCTCGTACTCGGCCTCCTCGCCGTGATCGGCGATGTCCCCGGTGACCAGCAGCGCGTCAACCGGGCGGGGCAGCGCGCGCAGGTAGTCCATGACGCGAGTGGCACGTCGAGTCGCCCTCTCGCTGCCGTCCAGGTGCAGGTCGCTGATGTGCGCGAGCAGCGTCATGCGCGGTCTCCCCCAGTGGCGGCCCAGCCGCCGTCCCGTGCCGGTTCGGCGTCTCCGCCCGCTCCGACCTCTAACGGAAGTTTTCAGTTTTCCGTTAGGACCATAGAGTGTGCCTCGGGACACGTTCAAGTGGTTGACCACCTGGCACCGGCGGGGAAGGGCTGTCTCGTGGAGCGTTGGCTGGCACTGGAACTGGCGAGTACGGTCCGCCACGACGGAGACGGCGGCATCGTCGACGACCTCGCCACGGTCCGAGGAACGACGCGCTGGATCCAGGAACAGGGTCATCTACTGGCCGGCCACATCGCGGTAGGGCACCTCACGGCCGATGAAGACCTCAGGCTGGGAATCGTCGAGCTGCGGCAGGCAGTCCGGGCCCTGTTCGCCCGCGTGGTGAGCCCCGCTCCCCCCAGCCCGGCGGACGCGCACCGTCTGATGAGTCCCGACCGGGCAAGGGCCCACCTCAACGCGGTTGCCGCGCGAGAACCGGTCGCCCCGCAGCTGGAGTGGCCGGACGACGGAGCGCCTGGCGCCCGGGTGGTGTCGGCGGAGACCGATCCGCGCGTTCAGCTTGGCGCGGCCCTGGCCCGAGCCGCCATCGACTTTCTCACCGGCCCGCAGCGCGCCCAGTTGCGCTCCTGCACAGCGCCCCGCTGCGTGCGCTATTTCGTCAAGAGCCACGGACGGCAGGAGTGGTGCAAGCCGTCCTGCGGAAACCGCGCTCGCGCGGCTCGCCACTACAGGCGCCAGCGCACGGCGGCCGATGACGGTTCCACGGCTCCCACTGCCACATCTGCCGGACCGAACTCTGATTGACGCGGTCGGCGTCGATCCGCAGTCCCTCGCTTCCGGTTGCCGGGCCGTCGGTTCGCGGCGAATCAGCAGTAGTCGCCGCGTCCTCCCGGCGCGGAGGAGGTCACGACCCCGTCCCCGTGTCGTCCTGCAGATGCAGTGAGCGCAGCGCCGCTTCGAGTGCGAAGCGGTGGTCCGGGTCGGTGAGGCGGTCGCCGAGGCGTGCGTCGAGGCCGCGCAGACGGTAGCGGACCGTCTGCGCGTGGACCCCGAGCATGTCGCCGACCTGTTCGGCCGGCGCGCGGGTGGAGATGTGCACCCGGAGCGTCTCCACCAGCCGTTCACGTCGGCTGGCCGGCAGGCCTGCCAGGGGCGCCAGTTCGCGGGCGGCGACCTGGCGTACCAGGGGCGGGTCGGACAGGAGCCACAGGGTGGTGAGGTGGTCCTCGCAGCGGACGACGGGGGCGTCGGGGACGATCCCGTCGTCGATGAGCTGGAGGACGCGCCGGGACCAGCGCAGCGAGTCGGCCGCCTGCGCCGTCGGCAGCGTCAGACCGATGACGGCGCGGGTGCCGTCGAGTGCCCGGCCGAGCATGCTCTGGCGTTCGGGGGTCAGCGGCCCCGGGACCAGGAGGTGGGGGTGGGGAGCGTCGAGTTCGGTGAGCACGTCGTCGGCGAGGCCGGCCTCGATGCCGTCGGGCACGGGTGAGCGGAGGGCGACCAGGGTGCACTCGGCCGGCAGGGGCCAGGCGGCGGCCTCACAGAGATCCGTGATCGTCGGCTGCGGCAGTGGAGGTGCGCCCAGTATCAGGTGCAGCAACTGCCTGCGCAGCATGGCGACTTCGGAGGTGCCGCGGGCCTGCACCTCGCTGTAGCCCTCGCGGGAGACCTCGGCCAGCTCCTCCACGTAGGCGAACAGGGCGTCGGCGAAGGCGAGGATGAGGGTGGGCGAGAGGCTGTACTGACGGCCCACGGACTGCGCGCGCCGCAGGGCGATGCGGGCGCCCAGCCGGTAGGCACCCTGGAGGGACTCCAGGTCGCGCCCCTCGTACGCCTCCACGCGACCGAACCGGCGCAGCAGCGTGTCGCGGAGCGTGGAGGGCTTGTCGGGCTCGGCGACGCGGTCGACGAAGGCGGTGATGGCCTGTTCGACGCCCTGCCGGATGGTGTCCGCGTCCGGTCCGTCGAGGAGGCGGCCGTATACGGGATAGGCGCGGGTGACCTCGGCACGGATCTCCTTGACGAGACTCGGTAACTCCGGTCTCATCAAGGCGGCGAACCCGATGGGCAGTGGATCGAGCGGCTCACCGACTTCCGGTGTACGCGCGGGTGAAGGCATCCGTGATCCCTCGCTCTTCTTGTGCCCAGGGGAGGTCGCCGGCACGGACACCGAGGTGCCGAACGAGCGGGCTCGGCGTCCGGGCCGGACGTCGGACGCATGACGTCCTTGGCACCTGAAAGTAATTCAACTTCTCCAGCGCGTACACACTTTGGGCACAGATAGGTCTGCCGAGGCGACTGTGCGTTGCCGGGGTGGCTGAGAACAGTCGCCTCGCAGACCCTACTTGACGGCGCTGTGCCAGTTCTTGGAGAGCTCCTTGCCCGCGTCCGGTGCGGCGGTTCCCGGGGCGCCGAGTCCGGCGAGGGACGTGGAGGCGCTGTTGAGCGTCAGGCTGTTGTTGCCCGCGGCGGAGGGCAGGCCCGTCTTCAGGTTCACGGCGGCGTCGATCAGACCGAACAGGCCAAGTCCGCAGCCGCTGGCGCCCGGAACCGCGAAGGTGCTGTCCTTCTGTGTGGCACCCGTGAGGTTGACGCGGCTCATGGTGCCCTCGTCGTTCAGGTTGCCGGCTCCGTCGAAGAAGGTGAGTCCGAAGTCGGGGTAGTTGACGTTGCTCGGGCGGAGCACCACCGGCTTGGACGCGGACCCGATGTAGCACTTGCTGCCCAGGAGGGGGTTCTCCAGGTGGATGCGGACGGGGATGGAGACGATGGGCAGGTCGGTCAGGGCGCCGGCGCTCTGGTCGAAGTTCGAGGGGGTGCCGACGGATTCCACGGTTGCCGTGATCTTGTTGAGGCTCGCGTTGGTGATCTGGTTGCAGATCGCGGTGACCGCGGGCACGTTGCTCGGGCACATCAGGCCGATGAGGCCGCCCGGCACGGTGGCGGAGTCGGCGATGAGGGCGCCTCCGGCCGGGGCCACCACGGTGCTGCTGCCGTCGGAGTTCTGGATGACGCCTATCTGCAGGTCGGTGCGGCCCGTGGTCACCGTGGTGTTGCCCAGTTTGATCGAACCGCTGGCGGAGGAGGACGCCACGCACTGCGGGGTCCGCTCCAGGCCGTCGGCGGCGACCATGGCCGGGGCGTCGACAGGACACCTGGTGAACGGGGCCCACTCACCGTTCAGCTGTGCGGTGGCCGCGGTGGCCGTGCCCATCGAGGCGAAGGCGCCGACAGCGGTGGTCAGTGCGGTGGCGACGGTGGCGGATCTGGCCGAAAAGCGCAGGCGGGTCATGAGGTGCCTTTCGTGACGGAAGGGGAGGTGCGGCGGCTGTCGAGCGGTTCGGGTGCGTTTCAGCGTTCGGGAACGGGAACCTTGAGGGGCTGGCGGTCCTCGGTGCATTCGTCGGGGTTGGGCACCTCGGCGGCGGCGAAGCAGGTCTGGCCCTGCATCTGTTTGATGTAGTTGCCGGTTCCGGACACGGCCGCGGTGAAGAGGCGGTCCAGGTTCTCGCCCGCGTTGTCGCAGCCGTGGAAGGCGGGGATGGTGACCTCGCCGGTCAGGGGTCCGCCGGAGAGCAGTTGGTAGCCGGTCGCGGGCTCGCCGGAGTTCTGTTCTCCCCGCCCGTGCAGGACGAGGTGGTCTCCGGGGAACTTGGCGCTGTCGGGCTCGGGCGACTTCAGCGAGCCGCTGGTGCGGCAGGCGGGGCCGACGTTCAGCGGAGTGCCGTCGACCTCCAGTTTGGTCACCCGCAGGACGAGCGGCACCCGGATGTAGGTGTCGGTGCTGGTGAACACGAAGTCCGTGGCGCCGAGGGAGTCGACGGTCAGGGGCCCGGCCTGCTCCAGCACCATGGTCGCCTTGGCGGGCATGAAGCGGAAGGTCAGGAAGGTCGCCGTGAACGGCATGCTCTCCTTGCGGCCGTTGTTGTAGAGGTCGCCGGTGGAGTGCTGGCGGATGACGCCACCGCTCCAGTCCGGGTACGGCTCGAACTCGGGCGATCCTTGTTCGAGCATGGTGCAGAACGGCGGGATGAGGGCCGCGGCGTCCTGCTTGCGCACGTTGGAGTACCCGGCGACGTAGCTGTTCAGGGACATCGGACCGAGCGGGTAGCCGGCGTCGTACTTGCACCGTGGTGCCGCCGGACGGGCGTCGGCCTGAACGGACGGCCGGCCCGCGACCTTCGGGGCGCGCTTGTCCTGGACGCCACCCGGCGTCCCGTCCTCCTGGCCCGGCGTGCCGGACGGGGAGGAGGAGGGCGAGGCGGACGGGGAGGAGGAGGGCGAGGCGGTCGGTGAGTCGTCGGGGCTGCCCGTGCCGGCGCCGACGGTGACGGTGCCCAGCAGTGCGGTGGCGTCCTTGCCGGGCGTGCAGTCCAGGGTGATTGACGCGGGGTCGGTGTCGGGCGTCGCCGCGGCCGGCGCCAGGTCCACGCCGAGAGCCCCGGCGGTGAAGGTCAGGCCACCGTCCTCCTGTCCGGTGACGGTGGGGACGTCCCCGGTGGTCCTGAGCGTCAACGGTCCCGTCGACGGGACAGGCTGTGCGGTCGCGGAGCCGCGCCAGAGTGCTTGTGCGGTGGAGTCGCCCTGCGCCACGTCGATCGTGAGCCGGGTGCCGGCCGTGACGGTGGTCGCCTCCTTGTCGATGAGGTTGTGCACCGCTGTCTCGGACAGTTCGACGGAGGTCTCCACGTCGGAGGCCCGGATGGCCTGTCCCACGTCGACGCGGTCGGGCAACGACGCGGAGACGCGCACGGTCGCGTCCACGTCTCCGGACGGCAGGCTGCACGTGTAGGGCAGCGTGACGTGGACCGTCTGGTCGGCGGCGACGACGGCTCCGGCGGGCACCATGGCGGCGAGGACGACGAACGCGGCGATCGTGGCGTTGCGGCCACGGGTGCTCTGCCGGGTGGCGCCCACCGTCAGGTGCATTCTCATCAACTGGCTCCGCTCGTTCGGATCAGGGGTGTGCGGTGGTACGGGGTAGGGCGCGCAGGCGACTCGGATGCGCCCGGCCGGTGGTCCGGCCGGGCGCATCCGAGCACGGGACCACCTACGGGTTGGAACCCTTGATGGTCGGGATGGTGGTCGTGTTCTTGACCTTCACCGCGTAGTTGCCCTTGAAGGTGGGCTTCGTCGAGGTGGTGACGACCGTGCCGCAGCCGGTCGCCGTCGTGACCGTCAGCTCACCGGAGACACTGGCGACCGCGAGGATGCCGGTCGAGTTGGTGTAGGTGGCGGACGCCTTGCCGACGACCTTGAACACGCAGGCGCCGACGGTGATGGTCGCGTTCACGTTGCCGATGTAGCCCTTGGTCACGCCGGTCGCGGCGGTGTAGTCCTGGGCGACGACGGTCCACGGGGTGGTGGCCACGGTCGTCACGTTGCCGAGGACGCTGGTGCAGGGCGCTCCGCTGGTGCCGAAGTTGATGGCGGAGATGCTGGCGACCGTCGCGGGGTTGCCGGTGGCGCTCGCCATCGTGCCGGAGGCGGAGGACGTCGTACACGTCATCGGGATGTTGGCCGTCAGCACGATGTTGCCGCTGTTGGTGGCAGTGAAGCTGGACGGTGTCGGGTTGACGGTCCAGACGGTGGACGGCACGGCCGACGACGGACCGATGGCCAGACCGAAGGCAGCAGCAGCCGCACCCGCGATGACTGCGGTTCTCTTGAGGGACTTCTTCATAACTCTCGGACGCTCCTTGTGGATTGACCGGCAGAGGGTGCACATCGCCCGCCGGTAATTTACGGGCTTCTGGCTCCCGCGGCTCTGGATTCCTCGACCGCGCTCCGACGTTACTTGCGAGAAACATGGCTGAACAATGGCGCAGACCATGATTCTTTTGGCTCTTTTCTGGACTGTTTCCCAGGTGAGCGGTCCACTGTCGCCGTTAGTCATCCGATGCCAAATCCCGGCGACAGGGCAATCGTTGGGCGAACAGCCACGCAGCACGCCGCCACACGGCGCCCCCGGCGCGCCGGAAACGGTGGATTGCGCACCCGGTGACAAGGTTTCGGACGGCCTTTGTCTCCTGGCGCACACATCGGGTTTGGCCGAAGCCTGTCGCTCCAAAAACTCGGCAACTGGTATTGCCCGGCCAGGTTACTGGGCCGTAATGTTCCGGTGCGCAGCTGCGGTCCAGGTCGGCGCCCCTGCCGGCCGGACTCACGACGGGCGGTTTCGGCCTCACCCTCCTTCGAGGCCGGATCGCACGTCAGCAGGGCCTCGTACAGCCGACCCCCCGGAGGTACGAGGCCCTGCTATCTCCACGGAGACAAGATCCGATCGGGCTTTTGTCTCCGCGGTGACAAAGTCGGGGAGCGTCCCCGAGAGCGGGTTCCCTACCCATTGTCAACGAACGACAGAACCACCTAGCGTGCGCCACACGGTGCACACGCGAACCGCGCCTGCTGGAGGTGAAATGGGCATCGAAGTCGTGGTCGAGGGACTGACCAAGTCTTTCGGCCGGCAGAACATCTGGCAGGACGTGACGCTGACTTTGCCGGCTGGAGAAGTGAGCGTCATGCTCGGTCCGTCCGGCACCGGAAAGACTGTTTTCCTGAAGTCGCTCATAGGGCTGCTCAAACCCGATAGGGGACGTGTCCTCATCGACGGAGTGGACATGGCGAACAGTCGGGAACACGAGATTTACGAGACCCGAAAAATGTTCGGGCTCATGTTCCAGGACGGCGCCCTGTTCGGCTCCATGTCGTTGTTCGACAACATTGCCTTTCCGCTGCGCGAGCACACGCGTAAGAAGGAGTCCGAGATCCGCCGCATCGTCATGGAGCGGATCGAGGTGGTCGGCCTGCTGGGCGCCGAGGGCAAGCTGCCCGGCGAGATCAGCGGCGGCATGCGCAAGCGGGCGGGGCTCGCCCGGGCGCTGGTGCTCGACCCGCAGATCATCCTGTGCGACGAGCCGGACTCCGGCCTCGACCCGGTCCGCACCGCCTATCTGTCGCAGCTGCTCATCGACCTGAACGCGCAGATCGACGCGACGATGCTGATCGTCACCCACAATCTCGACATCGCCGCGACCGTGCCCGACAACATGGGCATGCTCTTCCGGCGCGAGCTGGTCACGTTCGGCCCCCGCGAGGTGTTGCTGACCAGCGAGGAACCGGTGGTGGCGCAGTTCCTGCGGGGTCGCCGCGAGGGCCCCATCGGCATGTCCGAGGAGAAGGACGCCGCGACGCTGGCCGCCGAGGCCGCCGCGACCCGCCACCCGGAGCAACCCCGTGAGATCGTGCCCCAGTTGGAGCCCTCCCCCGGTCTCCCCGAGCGCCGCGCGGTCGCGCGACGGCGCGAGCGGGTGCTCGGCATGATGGACCGGCTGCCGCCGGCCGCCCGGGCCGCCATCGAGCGCACCTACGCGACGAGCGGCTCCAACGCCCCGACCGTGCCGATCCCCGTCTCGGGGAGCGGCGCGTGAACGCTGCACTGCGCCAGACCGGACTCATGTTCGCGCTGGCCGCCGAAGTGTGCCGGGCCGCGTTCCGACGTCCCTTCCAGTTCCGGGAGTTCGTCGAGCAGTTCTGGTTCGTCGCGAGCGTCACCATCCTTCCCTCCGCACTCGTCGCCATCCCGTTCGGCGCCGTGATCGCCCTCCAGGTCGGCTCGCTGACCGAGCAGCTCGGCGCCCAGTCCTTCACCGGCGGCGCCAGTGTGCTGGCCGTCGTCCAGCAGGCCAGTCCGCTGATCGTGGCCCTGCTCATCGCCGGCGCGGGCGGCTCCGCGATCTGCGCCGACCTGGGATCGCGCAAGATCCGCGAGGAGCTCGACGCGATGGAGGTGATGGGTGTCTCGCCCGTCCAGCGCCTGGTCGTCCCCCGCGTACTCGCCACCATGGGCGTCGCCGTGCTGCTCAACGGGCTGGTCTCGGTGGTCGGCACGCTCGGCGGCTACTTCTTCAACATCGTCCTGCAGGACGGCACGCCCGGTGCCTACCTCTCCAGCTTCTCGGCGCTGGCCCAGCTGCCCGACCTGTACATCAGCGAACTCAAGGCCCTCATCTTCGGGTTCATCGCCGGCATCGTCGCCGCCCAGCGCGGCCTGAACCCGCGCGGCGGACCGAAGGGCGTCGGCGACGCCGTGAACCAGTCGGTGGTCATCACCTTCATGCTGCTCTTCTTCGTGAACATGGTGCTGACGGGCCTGTACCTGCAGATCGTCCCCCCGAAGGGAGGCTGAGCGACCGTGGCCTCCCCGCTCGTCTGGCTCGACCGCTCCGGCGACCAACTCATCTTCTACGCCAAGACCTTGCTGTGGATCCCGCGCACCCTGCGCCGGTATCTCAAGGAGGTGCTCCGGCTGCTCGCGGAGGTCGCCTTCGGCTCCGGCGGACTCGGTGTCATCGGGGGCACCGTCGGTGTGATGGTGGCGATGACCGCGTTCACCGGCACCGTCGTCGGCCTCCAGGGTTACGCCGCCCTGGACCAGATCGGCACCGCCGCGTTCACCGGATTCGTCTCCGCGTACTTCAACACCCGTGAGATCGCACCCCTGGTGGCGGGACTCGCCCTGTCCGCCACGGTCGGCGCCGGCTTCACGGCGCAGCTCGGCGCGATGCGCATCAACGAGGAGGTCGACGCGCTGGAGGGCATGGGCATCCGTTCCAAGCCCTACCTGGTCAGTACCCGTGTCATCGCCGGCGTGATCGCCATCATCCCGCTGTACGCCGTCGGGCTGCTCACCTCCTACCTGGCCTCCCGGTACGTCACCGTGCTCTTCAACGGACAGTCCCGGGGCACGTACGACCACTACTTCAACCTGTTCCTCTCCCCCACGGACGTCCTGCTGTCGGTGCTGAAGGTGCTGCTGTTCAGCGTGATGGTGATCCTCGCGCACTGCTATTACGGCTACCGGGCCGCGGGCGGTCCCGCGGGCGTCGGTGTCGCCGTCGGCCGGTCGGTGCGCCATGCCATCGTGCTGATCAGCGTGACCGACTTCTTCCTGTCGCTGGCGCTGTGGGGCGCCACCACGACCGTGAAGGTGGCGGGCTGACATGAGCGCCGTCCTGCTCCCCGAGGAGCGACGCCAGACCCCGCCGCCGCCCAAAAGGCGCCGCGGAAGTTCCTCCACCGCGGTACGGCGGTCGGCCGGCCTGGCCTTCCCCCTGGTGACCGCCCTGCTGATCTACGGCACGATCGCCGTCTACGACAAGAAGTTCGTGGACTCGGACCCGATCACGGTGGAGACGGGCAGCGTCGGCAACGAGATGCACCGGGGCGCCGAGGTGAAGCTGCGCGGCGTGGTCGTGGGCGAGGTCCGTGAGATCAGCTCCGCCGGGAACGGCGCCCGGCTCAGCATCGCCCTGCGGCCCGGCGTCCTGCACGAGATCCCGGCGGACGTGCGCGCGCAGATGCTGCCGACCACCCTGTTCGGCGAGCGCTACGTCGCGCTCGTACCGCCGGCGGCGCCCTCCGCGACGTCACTGGCCAGGGGTGCCGTCATCCGCCAGGACCACTCGGCCAACGCCGTCGAGCTCCAGCAGGTGCTCGACGATGTCCTGCCGATGCTCACCGCGGTACGGCCCGCCGAACTGTCGCAGACCCTGTCGGCCGTCTCCCAGGCGCTGGACGGGCGCGGCGAGAAGCTCGGCGCGACGCTGAGCAAGCTCGACCGCCACCTGGCCCGCTTCAATCCTCAACTCCCCGCCCTCAACGAGGATCTCAAGGAACTCGTGAAAGTGAGCCACGTGTACGCCGACGCGGCGCCCGACATCCTCACGGCGCTCACCGACTTCACCACGACCAGCGGGACGATCGCCGAGAAGGAGGGCGACCTGTCGCGGACCTTCGGCGCGACGACCCGCACGGCCGAGGACGTGACCAGCTTCCTGCGGCAGAACAAGGACAACATCATCCGGCTCTCCGCGACGTCCCGGCCCACCCTGCGGCTGCTGGCCGAGTACTCATCCGAGTTCCCCTGCACGCTGCGCACGCTCGCCGAGTTCGTCCCCGCGATGGACAAGGCACTGGGCAAGGGCACCGACCGGCCGGGGCTGCACGTGGACGTGACCAGCGAGACCAGCCGCGGCGCGTACACCGCGGGCCACGACACCCCGGTCTACGACTCCGGCGGCGGTCCCAACTGCTACCCGGTGCCGTACCTGGGCACGGGTGCCCGCCCGGCGACCACGGTGTCCGCCGACGCCGAACAGGATCTTGGACCGGCCAACTCCCCGCAGGAGAACGCGCTGGTGAACGAGCTGATCGCGCCGGCCGCTGGTCAGCGGGCCGACGATCTGCCCGACTGGAGCAGCCTGCTGGTCGGTCCTGCGCTGCGGGGGACGGATGTGACGCTCAAGTGACCCCCTCCGACGCGCACATCCGGCGCCGGCCCCTCACCGGGCCGCTGCTGAAGTCGCTGATCTTCATCGTGGTCACCGCGCTGGCCACCACGATCCTCGGGTACAGCGTCGCCGGTACCGGCGTGGGCTCCTCGGGCCGTACCTACCGGGCGCTGTTCAGCGACGTCACCGGACTCGTCGACGGCGACAGCGTCCGCATCTCCGGCGTCAAGGTCGGCGAGGTCACCGGCGTCCGTGTCGTCGACCGCCGCACCGCGCAGGTCACGTTCACGGTGCGCGAGGACCGGACGCTCCCCCGTTCGACGACCGCGGCGGTGAAGTACCTCAACATGGTCGGGCAGCGGTACCTGTCGCTCGACCGCGGCACGGGCGGCCTGTCGGGGACACTCGCGGCGAACTCGACGATCCCGCTGGACCGCACCACGCCCGCACTCGACCTGACGCTGCTCTTCAACGGGTTCAAGCCGCTGTTCGAGGGGCTGTCCCCGAAGGACGTCAACGAACTGGCCGGCTCCATCGTCCAGGTGCTCCAGGGCGAGGGCGGCACCGTCGACAGCCTGATGCGGCACATCGGCTCCCTGAGCACCACCGTCGCCGCCAAGGACAAGGTCATCGGCGCGGTCGTCACCAACCTGAACACCGTCCTGAAGACCCTCAACGACCGCGAGGACTCCTTCGACAACCTCGTCGTGACCCTCAAGGAACTGGTCTCCGGCTTCAACGACGACCGCAAACCGCTGGGCCGGGCCGTCACCGCCGTGGGCTCGCTGACCACGGTCACCGCCGACCTCCTGCAGGACGGGCGGGCGCCGCTCAAGCAGGACATCAAGCAACTGGGCCGGCTCTCCGACAACCTCGGCGACGGCACCCCGCAGATCGAGAACTTCCTCGACCGCACCCCGGCCAAGCTGTCCACGCTGTCCCGGCTGGCGTCGTACGGGTCCTGGTTCAACCTCTACCTGTGCGAGGCGAAGGTGACCGGCGTGGGGACCTCCGACGGCTCGAAGCCGCCCACCGGGATCTCCGTCACGGAATCGAGGTGCGGGGCATGACGGCGTCCGTGCAAGGCCGTCGGCCCGCGCGACGCGCGCCGCGGTTCAAGCCCGTGAAGGAACGCAACCCGGTGGCCGTGGCCCTCGTCGGCCTCTCCGCCCTGACCGTCGTCGGACTCCTCGCCTACAACGTGCAGGCACTGCCGTTCATCGGTTCCGGCACCACGTACAGCGCGGACTTCAGTGAGGCGGCCGGCCTCAAGGACGGTGACGAGGTGCGGATCGCCGGGGTGAAGGTCGGCGAGGTCACCGGCGTCTCGCTCGACGGCGCGAAGGTGAAGGTGACCTTCGCGGTGAAGGACGCCTGGATCGGGGACCGCACGACCGCCGCCATCGCCATCAAGACGCTGCTCGGCGACAAGTACGTGGCCCTCGACCCGCTCGGCGGCGCCCGCCAGAGCCCCGGGGTACGGATCCCGCTGTCCCGCACCACGTCCCCGTACGACGTCACCCAGGCGTTCCAGGATCTCGGCGGGACCATCGACGACATCGACACGAAGCAACTGGCGGCGAGTTTCGAGACGATCTCGGAGACGTTCGCCGACTCCCCCGCGCACGTCCGCACCGCCGCGACCGGTCTCTCCGCACTGTCGAAGACGGTGTCCAAGCGGGACCAGAAGCTGGCTGACCTGCTCAAGGGGAGCAACAAGTTCACGAAGACGCTCAAGGACCAGAAGTCGAGCTTCGAGACGCTCATCGACGACGGCGGCCCGCTGCTGGGCGAACTGACCGACCGGCGCGACGCCATCAAGGCGCTGCTGACCGGCAGCCGCAAGCTCGGCACAGAGCTGAGCGGTCTCGTCGAGGACAACGACAAGCAGCTCGGTCCCACCCTCAAGGCCCTGAGCCGGGTGACGGGGGTGCTGGAGGCCAACAACGACCAGCTCGACAAGACCCTGGCGCTCGTCGGACCGTACTACCGGCTCGTCGGCAACACGCTGGGCAGCGGGCACTGGTTCGACAGCTATCTGTGCGGGGTCGTCCCGCCGGAGTACCTCCCCGAGGCGTCCCGGCCCAAGTCGGGCTGCGTGCCACCCCGGATGACGGGCTCGGGGCAGTCGGCCGCGGGCACGGAAGGCGGCCGGTGATGAGCAGGCGCAGAACACTCCTCGCGGCCGGAGCGGCCCTGGTGGTGCTGGCCGGCGGTATCACCGCCACCGCGCTGGCAGACGACTCGGACGGCATCCGGCTCACCGCCTATTTCGACCGGGCCGTCGGCGTGTACGCCGGGTCCGACCTGCGCATCCTGGGAGTCCGCGTCGGTGAGGTCGAGTCCGTGCATCCGGAGGGCACCAAGGTGCGGGTGCGGCTCGCGCTCGACGAGGGCATCCATCTGCCGGTGGACGCGCGCGCCGTCGTCGTCGCGCCCAGTGTCGTCGCCGACCGGTACATCCAACTGACCCCGGCCTACAGCTCCGGGCCCCGTCTCGGTGACGGCGCGGTGCTCAGCGCGGCCCGCAACCGCACGCCCATGGAGATCGACCAGCTCTACGACCAGATCACGGAGCTGAGCAAGACACTCGGTCCGGACGGTGTGAACTCGGAGGGGGCGCTGAACAAGCTGCTCGCCACCGGCGCCGCCAACCTGGACGGCAACGGCGCCGCGATCGGTGACACCGTCGAACAGTTCGGCAAGGCGGCCAAGACCCTGGACGGCAGCAGCGACGACCTGTTCACCACGCTCAGCCAGCTCCAGTCCTTCACGTCCATGCTCAAGAAGAAGGACAGCGGGGTGCGCACCGCCCAGGAGCGCCTGGACGAGATCGTCGGCTTCTTCGCCGACAACAAGGACGACCTGGCCGGGGCGCTGAAGGAACTCGGGATCGCGCTCAGCCAGGTCAAGACCTTCATCGAGGACAACCGGGGCGAGCTGAAGAAGAACGTGGACAAGCTCGTGCCCATCACGCAGACGCTGGTCCATCAACGGGCGTCCCTGGCCGAGGCCCTGGACGTCGCGCCGCTCGCCGCGGACAACCTGGTGGGCGCCTACGACCCGGACACGCGCCGGCTCAACGGGCGCGCCGACCTCAACGAGAT
The DNA here is from genome assembly GCF_002078175.1 of Streptomyces sp. M41(2017). Lineage (GTDB taxonomy): Bacteria > Actinomycetota > Actinomycetes > Streptomycetales > Streptomycetaceae > Streptomyces. The sequence continues at coordinate 61,967 of NZ_MWFK01000003.1, forward strand.
CAGCGTCCTGCCGCTGCCGGTCGCCGGTGACAGCGCGGCATCGACCTCGGAGGGGGGAGCGGGCCGATGATGCGCAGAAAAGAGCGGGAGAGCTCGGCGGAGGTCAGCCGCGGCGCGAGCAGCACGGGTGTCGCCATCGGTTCCAGCCTGCGCGGCTTCATCGCCGTCGGCATCGGCCTCGTCCTGACCGTGGGGGCCGCGGTGGTGGTGCTGCCCGGCTTCGACGGCATCGAGAACGTGCCGCTGCCCGGCGGCGCCGACCTGGGATCGCATCCGTATCGCGTCACCGCGAACCTGGACGACGTACTGAGCCTGGTCCCTCAGGCCGCGGTGAAGGTCAACGACGTCGCCGTAGGCCGCGTGACGCGGATCCAGCTGAACGAGAACTGGTCGGCGCGCGTCACCCTGGAGATCAACGGGTCGGTGCGGCTGCCGGCGGACGCCGGTGCCCGGCTGGAGCAGTCCAGCCTGCTCGGCGAGAAGTACATCCAGCTCGTGGCCCCGTCGAAGTCCGGTAGTACGGGACGGCTCACCGACGGCAGCGTCATCCCCGTCTCCCGGACCAACCGCAATACCGAGGTCGAGGAGGTGTTCGGTGCTCTGTCCCTGCTGCTCAACGGCGGCGGCATCAACCAGCTGAAGACGATCACCACCGAGCTGAACTCCGCCCTCGGTGGCCGTGAGCCGCAGATCCGCTCGACGCTGAAGCGGGTCGACACGCTGGTCACCGACCTCGACGAGCACCGCGGCGACATCACCGACGCGCTCGACGGCGTCAACCGGCTGGCGTCGACCCTGGCCACCCGCAAGAAGGATGTCGGCACCGTCCTGACGGACCTCTCACCCGGCCTCAAGACGCTGGAGGACCAGCGCGGCTCCCTGCTGACGATGCTGCGCTCGCTCGACACGCTGTCCGACACCGCCGTCTCCACCGTCAACGCGAGCAAGGACGACATGATCGCCGATCTCAAGGCCATCGCCCCCAGCCTCAAGGCACTGGCCGACGCGGGGACCGACCTGCCCGACTCGCTCCAGGTCCTGCTGACGTACCCGTTCACCGACGAGGTGCTCAGCGGCGTGAAGGGCGACTACCTGAACGTCTATCTGACGATGGCCGCGCCCCGGGGCACGACGATCATCCCGCCGCTGATTCCCGCGCAGTCGTCGCCCTCGCCCAGCCCGACTCCCACGGCCGACCCGCCCGACGCGTCGTCCGAGCGTTCCGCGCGCAAGGCCTCGTCGTTGCCCCTGCCGTCGGTCGACACCGTGCCGTCGGGCGCCACCGGGCCGACGGCCGCCATCGGAGGTGGGGACCGGTGATCACCCGGGCCGTCTGGCTCAAGAACGTCGCCTTCCTCGCGCTGTCGGTCACCGTGCTGGGATTCCTCGGCGTCCGGTACGCCGACCTCGGCCGCTACGTCGGGGCCGCCGACTACTACACGGTCGACGTCGAACTCCCGGCGACGGGCGGCCTGTTCACGCACTCGGACGTCACCTACCGGGGTGTGTCCGTGGGCAGGGTGGGGCCGCTGAGGCTGACCGACGACGGAGTGGTGGCGCAACTGCGCATCAAGAGGTCCGCGCCCCGGATCCCCTCCGACACCAAGGCCGTGGTGGCGAGTCTCTCGGCGGTCGGGGAGCAGTACATCGATCTGCGGCCGGCCAGTGACGACGGCCCCTATCTCGCGGACGGCTCCCACGTGGACCGCGCGGACACCCAGGTTCCGGCGCCGGTCACCGACGTCCTCACGAGCGTCGACGGCCTCGTCAGGTCCGTTCCGCTGGACGATCTGAAGACGGTGGTGGACGAGTTCGGCAAGGCGTTCGAGGGGCGGGGTGACGATCTGCAGGTGCTGCTGGACAGCAGTTCCTCCTTCGTCGACGCCGCCGACGACGCGCTGCCCGCGACGACGCGGCTGATCACGGACTCGGAGACGGTCCTGCGGACGCAGGCCGAAGAGGGCGACGCGATCCGGGACTTCGGGTCGGGAGCGGTCGAGCTGGCCCGCGCCCTGAAGGGTTCGGACAGCGACCTGCGTCGGCTCGTGGCGACCGCTCCGGATGCCACGGCCCAGGTCAGCGGACTGTTGCGGGACGTCGATCCGAGTCTCGGCGTGGTCCTTGCGAACCTCTTGACGACCTCGGAGGTCGCCGTCACCCGCCAGCGCGGTGTCGAGGAACTCCTGGTGAAGTATCCGGCGGCCGTCTCGGCCGGCGCCACCGCTGTCGACGGGGGGAAGGTCAACCTCGGTCTGGCGCTGACCTTCTTCAAGCCGCTGCCCTGCACCGAGGGCTACGGCGCCACCCGCTACCGCAACGGGCTCGATCTGGGGACCGCCCCGGCGCTGAACACCGGCGCGTCCTGCACCGCGTCCGCGTCGAGTGGCGTCAACGTCCGCGGCTCGGCGAACGCTCCGGACGGAGGCGGCGTCCCGACACCGGCGCGCCCCGGTTCGCTGCCGTCGGGGTCCTCGTCGCGTTCGGGGCCGGCGGACGGCACGTCGCGGAAGACCTCTGAGGCTCTGCCCGGCGCACTGGCGCTGCCCGACGCGGGCGGCACCTCACCGACCGGTATGGCGGGGCTGTTGGGTCTCGACGCGGGGGGCGATCGATGAGGCTCGTGAACCTGCTGACCGGCACGGGGCTCGCCCTGGCCCTCGGCTTCTGCGCCACGGGCGCCTGGACGTACGCCCAGGCCCGGGGCGACGACTCGCTCGCCTACGGGCAGGCCCGGGACGCGGCGCTCGACGACGGGCGGCACGCCCTGGCCGTGCTCAACACGTTGGACGCCTCGTCGCAGAAGCGTGCCGAGGCCGGTGTGCGGGCCTGGCGGACGGTTTCCACGGGGCCGCTGCGCGACGAACTGGGCAGCACCCGCCCGCGGACCGGCCCTTCGGCGCGTGGCGCCGTCACGGACGCCGCCGTCACGGCGCTCGACACCCGGGCGGGCACGGCGAAGCTGATCGCGACGGTACGGGTCGACGTCACGCCCGCCAGATCGAGGGCGGCCACCGCGGAGCGCAAGCGGCTGGAGGCGGTCCTGGCGCGTGACGGGGACGGGCAGTGGCGTGTGCGGGCCCTCAGCGCGGTCCCGCAGGCGGACGGCGGAACGAGCGCGTCTCCTTCCCCGAGCAAGGGAGCCACCTCGTGAACAGGCTGTGGGGCGCGACGCGGACCGCGTCGCGGGAGAAGACCGAGGATGCGGCGGACATCCTCGCGGACGAATCCCCGACCGGGACGGAACACGAAACAGCGGTCTCACCCGCGAGCACGATCGAGGGTGACTCTAAAGCTAAACCTCACCTTGAGACTCAGCCGGAGTCCCTGCCCGAAACAGACGCCGAACGGCCCACGTCCGACACCGCCGACGGCAGGCGCGGCGACCAGGACGACGCGCCCGAGGCGACCGACGGCGCGCCCGGACGGGCGAGTCGGGCGGTCGGGTGGCGGCGTATCGCCCTCGTCGCGCTCGCCGTCGTCCTGCTGGCCACAGGCGTCACCTTCCTGTACGAGGCGCACCGCGCCCGGTCCACGCCGTCCGCCGAGAACCACGCCCTCACCGACACCGAGGCGACCAACCGCGTCGCCGGTGACGTCGACAACGCCTTGGCGCGGATCTTCTCGTACACCCCGAAAGGCACCGCCGCGACCGAGAAATCGGCCCGTTCGGTGCTCACGGGACGGGCCGCCCGGCAGTACGACGAGCTCTTCGACCGGGTCCGGTCGGATCTGGCCGAGCAGAAGGTCAGCCTGACCACGGTCGCGGTGCGCACCGGCGTGGTCGAACTGCACGACGGAACGGCGAAGCTCCTCGTCTTCCTCGATCAGACCTCACGGCGCGACGCGAAGGAGACCTACGCGGCCGCCCAACTGTCCGTCACGGCCCGGTTCGAGAACGACCGCTGGCGCATCGCCGACATCCAGACCCGCTGACCATCAGCGCGAGACGGGAGCACCTGATGAAGAACCCGGCACGGGCCCTGACGGGACTGCGCGCCGTATCGGCGGCGGCCCTCGCCCTCGCTCTGGCGGCCGCGGGAACCGCCGCGTGGGCCGGCACCGACTGGTACCGGGCCGCGCACGAGGACTCCGCCGCCTACGCGGTCCAGCGCGACCAGGCGCTGACGGCGGGCGAACAGGCCGTACAGAATCTGAACACCCTCGACCACACGAAGGTGGACGACGGCCTGGACCTGTGGGAGTCCTCGACCACGGGCGACCTGCACAAGCAGCTCGTCGACGGACGCGCCGCGTTCAGCAAGCAGGTGAAGGCGGCCGGGACGGTCACCACGGCCCGCGTCCTGTCCGGCGCCGTCACCGAGCTCGACGAACGGGCGGGCCGGGCCCGTGTCCTGGTGGCGCTGCGCATCACCGTCCGGGCCTCGAAGGGCAGCACGGACAAGGACAGCCGCATGCTCGGTGAGCTCACCCGTACGGGCGGCCAGTGGAAGCTCAGCGACCTCGGCCAGGCCCCTGTGGGCTCGGCGCTGAGCGACTGAACCCCGTCCGCCCCGTCACCCGGCCGCACCGAGAGGACCCGCGCACCATGTCGAGCACCCGGCACCACATCAACCACCAGCGGCGCCGTCAGGCCCGCGCCGATCGGCCGGGCGCGCCCGCCGGCACGGGCAGCCTCGCCACCGTCACGGCGGGCCCCGTCACCGAGGCGGAGCCGAGCCCGGCGGACGCGGGGGCACGCCGTCTCGTCCGGGTGCCCTTCCGCTCCACCGCGCCGGCGGACACCACGCACGGCGAGGACCGTGCGCCGGAGGCGGGTACCACCCCGGCGAAGCCCACGACGGCGGCCGGGCGGCCGCGTCGCACCCTCTATGCCGTCGGAGCACTGTGCGCCCTGACACTGCTGCTCGGCGGCTTCGCGGGGTGGGCGCATGCCCGGGCCGACATGCTGCGGGACCAGCCCGCGCGGCAGAACACGGCGCTCACGGACGTCTCCGCCACGAGCGAGATCAAGGGCCAGACGGCGCGGGCGGTGGCCGCTCTCTTCTCGTACGACCACGCCCGCCCGGAGGCTTTCGACGAGGCCGCCCGCAAGCTGCTCACCGGCAAGGCGGTCGCACAGCATCGCGACCTCTTCGCGGCGGTGCGCGACCGTGCCGATCAGCAGAAGGCCGTGATCACGACGACGGTCACCGACAGCGGCGTGGAGCGGATCGACGGCGACCGGGCCCGGGTCCTCGTCTACGCCGACCAGAGCAGCGTCAGCACCGCGGCGGCCAAGAAGGACAAGGCCGACGACCAGGGCACGTACGCGGGGGCCATGTTCGCCGTGGACGTCGTCCGCCGTGACGGACGGTGGCTGGTCTCCGGCATCGACACCTTCGGCCGCTGACAGCGCCCACCGGTCCGCCCTCCCTCATCGACAGGAGTTCGACATGTCAGCACCGCGTCTCCGACGTCCGTCCGCCCGGACCCGCCAGGGCCTGCGGACGACCGCGATCGCCGTCGCGGCGCTGGCGGTCCTCACCGCTTCCCGCGCGCCCGAGGCGGTGAGCGGCGGCACCGAGCACCGCACCGCGCCCGCCGCCGACCAGGACGGCCCCGTCTGGTCGAATCCCGCGTCGCCCGAGGCCGGTGGCTCGGGCGACGACTCGTACCACACGGAACTCCCGCCGCTGGTCGGTCCGGACCTGCCGGCGGCGGCCCCGGTGCCCGCCGTGTTCCGTGCCCAGTCGGGTATCCCCGCGACGGTCCTGCGGGCGTACCGGGCGGCCGAGACCTCGGTGTCCCGGACGGACCCCGGTTGCCGTCTGCCGTGGCAACTGCTCGCCGCGATCGGCAAGGTGGAGTCGGGGCACGCCGGGGGCGGTGCCGTCACCGCCGACGGGACCACGCGCGGGCGGATCGCCGGACCGGCTCTCAACGGCGTCGGGTTCGCGCTGATCCGCGACAGCGACGGCGGTTCCCTGGACGGGGACGCGGTCTTCGACCGGGCGGTGGGTCCGATGCAGTTCCTTCCGTCGACCTGGCGGCGCTGGGGTGCCGACGGCAACAAGGACGGCGTCAGCGACCCGAACAACGTGTTCGACGCGGCGCTGGCCGCCGGCCACTACCTGTGCGCCGGAAGCCGCGACCTCGCGCGCCCCGGCGACCTCGACGCCGCGGTGCTGAGCTACAACTACTCCGACGCGTATCTGCGGACGGTGCGGCAGTGGTTCACCTTCTACCGCACGGGCGTGCACACGGTGCCCGACGGCAAGGGCGTCGTGCCGCGCAGCCCGGGCGCGGGCAGCAAGACGCCCGCGACCAAACCGGTCGGCGACGACGACTCCGACGGCGGTGGCGGCATCGTCATCGGCCCGGATCCCTCGGGCTCCGCAAGCCCGACGGCCACGCCGGGACCGTCCCACACACCGTCACCGTCACCGTCCGGGAGCGGAACGACGCCAACCCCGTCGACGACACCGACGACACCGACCGATTCCCCCTCCCCCACACCCGACCCGACGGACACGGGCACCCCCACCGCGCCCGGCGAAACGACACCTCCGGCGGACTGCCCGACGGACACGACGACCCCGACCCCGGATCCCTCGACGGATCCGGAACCCGACCCGGCCTGCCCGAGCCCCACGCCGTCACCCGGCGAGTCGGCATCGCAGAGCGCGACGGCGTCGACGGAGGCCACAGCCACGCACTGACTCCGTTCGGGACCCTCGCCGTTCGCGCACCGCGCTCTCATCGAGCGGCGTCCGCCGGGCCGCACCACGGGTCGTGAGTTCCTCGCACCGACAGGGGCGGGAAGCGCCTTCCGCGCTTCCCGCCCCTGTGCATCGCGGACGAAGGCTCCCCGCGGTACAGGTCCCGCACCGGCGGGACGATCTCGACGACGTCCCGTCCTTCCGCATCGTCTCGGTCTTCTGCGCGAAAGCCGGGGGCAGCCGGGCTGGTCGCGTGCGCGGCGGGAACAGCCGGTCCGGTCAGGGGGTTGGCAGCGCTGAGGGATCGGGTGGTGCGCGGGCGGCAAGGAACGGTGAGCCCGGGAATGCCGTCTGCCACGACGTGGTCCCCGTACCCGTGTCCGCGGTACGTGTGGTCTCCGATCTCGGGGACGATCGTCCACGCGCCTGCCACGGACGCGGGCCGCAGCTCATTTCGCACAGGAGGACAGTTTGATGAACGACGCGCCCTTGACGCTGATGGCGGTGCACGCCCACCCCGACGACGAGGCGACGGGAACGGGCGGTGTTCTCGCACGGTATGCGGCGGAGGGCATGCGCACGGTCCTCGTGACGTGTACCGACGGCGGGTGCGGTGACGGACCCGGGGGTGTGAAGCCGGGCGATCCCGGCCACGATCCCGCGGCCGTCGCAGCGATGCGGCGGGAGGAACTCGCGGCGAGCTGTGAGGTCCTGAAGATCAGCCACCTGGAGATGCTGGACTACGCGGACTCCGGAATGATGGGGTGGCCGACCAATGACGCCCCCGACTCCTTCTGGCGGACGCCCGTGGAGGAGGGCGCCGCCCGGCTCGCGGAACTCATGCGCCAGTACCGGCCCGACGTCGTCGTGACCTACGACGAGAACGGCTTCTACGGCCACCCCGACCACATCCAGGCCCATCGCATCACGATGGCGGCGCTGGCGATGACGTCGCCGACGCCGAAGGTGTACTGGACCACGGCGCCCCGTTCGATGATGCAGCGGTTCGGCGAGGTCATGCGCGAGTTCGACGCGGACTGGCAGGAGCCGAGCCCCGAGGAGGCCGCCGCGATGGCCCGGATCGGGCTTCCCGAGGAGGAGATCACCACCTGGGTGGACACCTCGGCGTTCGGTGCTCAGAAGTTCGACGCGCTGGCCGCGCACGCCAGCCAGGGCGAGAACATCTTCTTCCTCAAGATGGGCCAGAAGAGGTTCACGGAGTTGATGGGCGTGGAGACCTTCGTCCGCGTGCAGGACACCACCGGCGCGGCCCTGCCCGAGGACGACCTCTTCGCTGGCCTGCGCTGATCCTTCGCGCCTCGAACTGCGATCGGGGAAGCACGACACCGGACGACGGCTTCGCGGCGGGCGGCAGGGGGTGGCGGATCGCGTCCGCCACCCGCTGCCGTTCCCGCGGGGCACCCGTCCGACGCCGCGCGGCGCGTCCGTCTCGGCAAGGGTGAGCCGTGTCTCACCGGAGCGACACCCCTTGCCTATGCAACAAGTTGCATAGAAGGCTGTCCGTCATGGCGCTCGAACACGCGATCCTCGTCTCCCTGCTGGAGAAACCCGGCTCCGGCTATGAGCTGGCCCGGCGGTTCGAGCGCTCCATCGGCTACTTCTGGACCGCCACGCATCAGCAGATCTACCGCGTCCTCAAGCGCATGGAGCACGAGGACCTTCTCGCCGTCCGCGAGGTTCCCCAGCAGGGGCGGCCGGACAAGAACGAGTACTCCGTCACCGGCCCAGGACGCACGGCCCTCGCCCACTGGCTGCACGAGCCGATCGAACCGGAGAGCCTCCGCCACGACCTCGCGGTGAAGATCCGGGGCGCCGCCTACGACGACCCGGCGGCGCTCATCGACGAGGTCGAGCGTCACCACCGGGCCCACAACGACCGGCTCGCGCGCTACCTCGCCGGAGAACTGCGCGACTTCACCGGACCCGAGGCGCCCGCACCGCTGGACGCCGGTCAGGAACTGCAGCACGTCGTGCTGCGCGGTGGCATCGCGTACGAGCGGATGACGATCGCCTGGCTCGACGACGTCCTCGCCACCCTGCACGCCCTCAGCCGTTCACCCAGAGTCGCGGACGGTGCCACGGACGGCCTCCCGCACGACGGCCCGCAGCCGTCCGCCTGAACCGCACCCCCGGCTTTCGTCCGTTCTGCCCTCACCCCACGCACCTGTACTCACCTGTACGCATCCTCGACCCCCGTCCTCCGGAAGGCGACCCTCGATGGCCACTCCCCTGCTGTTCAACCCGCGCACCTACGACCCGACGCACTTCGACGCCGAGACGCGCAGGCTGCTGCGCGCCACCGTCGACTGGTTCGAGGACCGCGGCAAGCGCCGTCTGATCGAGGACTACCGCACGCGGGCCTGGCTCGGTGACTTCCTCGCCTTCGCCGCCAAGGAGCGCCTGTTCGCCACGTTCCTCACCCCGGCTTCCGCCGGCGAAGGGGCGGAGCAGCGCTGGGACACCGCCCGGATCGCCGCCCTGAACGAGATCCTCGGGTTCTACGGCCTCGACTACTGGTACGCCTGGCAGGTGACCATCCTCGGTCTCGGTCCGGTCTGGCAGAGCGAGAACGGCGCCGCACGCAGCCGGGCCGCGGACCTGCTGTCCCAGGGCGAGGTCTTCGCTTTCGGTCTGTCCGAGAAGAGCCACGGCGCCGACATCTACTCCACCGACATGCTGCTGGAGCCCGACGGCGACGGCGGCTTCCGGGCCGACGGGTCCAAGTACTACATCGGCAACGGCAACGCGGCCGGTCTCGTCTCCGTGTTCGGCCGCCGCACCGACGTCGAGGGCCCGGACGGATACATCTTCTTCGCCGCCGACAGCCGCCACTCGGCGTACCACCTGGTGAAGAACGTCGTCGACTCCTCCAAGTACGTCAGCGAGTTCCGCCTGGAGGGCTACCCGGTCGCCCCCGAGGACGTCCTGCACACCGGGCGCGCCGCCTTCGACGCGGCCCTCAACACGGTCAACGTCGGCAAGTTCAACCTCTGCACCGCCTCGATCGGCATCTGCGAGCACGCGATGTACGAGGCCGTCACCCATGCCCAGAACCGGATCCTCTACGGCCGCCCGGTCTCCGCTTTCCCGCACGTACGCCGGGAGTTGACCGACGCCTTCGTGCGGCTCGTCGGCATGAAGCTGTTCAGTGACCGTGCCGTCGACTACTTCCGTTCGGCCGGTCCCGAGGACCGCCGTTATCTGCTCTTCAACCCGATGACCAAGATGAAGGTGACCACGGAGGGGGAAAAGGTCATCGACCTGATGTGGGACGTCATCGCGGCGAAGGGGTTCGAGAAGGACAACTACTTCTCCCAGGCCGCCGTCGAGATCCGTGGCCTGCCCAAGCTCGAGGGCACGGTCCACGTGAACCTCGCGCTGATCCTCAAGTTCATGCGCAACCACCTGCTGGACCCGGTCGAGCACGCGGTCGTGCCGACCCGACTCGACGCGGCCGACGACGACTTCCTCTTCCGCCAGGGGCCGGCTCGCGGTCTGGGGTCCGTACGTTTCCACGACTGGCGCCCCGCCTACGACGCGTACGCCGAGGTTCCGAATGTCGCCCGCTTCCGCGAACAGGCCGACGCCCTGTGCGAGTTCGTCACCAGCGTCGCCCCCGACGAGAAGCAGAGCCGCGACCTCGACTTCCTCCTGTCCGTGGGGCAGCTGTTCGCGTTGGTGGTACACGGGCAGCTGATTCTGGAGCAGGCACGCCTGACGGACCTGGACGCGTCCGTCCTCGACGAGCTGTTCTCCGTGCTGGTCCGGGACTTCTCCGGCCACTGCGTCGAACTGCACGGCAAGGACTCCGCGACCGAGCGGCAGCAGGCCTGGGCACTGGCCGCCGTCCGACGTCCCGTCGTGGACGAAGCGCGTTCGGCGCGGGTCTGGCAGCGCGTCGAGGATCTGTCCGGCGCTTACGAGATGGCCGAGTAGCACGGCAGCCACGAGACCGTGGGCAACAGCAGCTCGTACGGGGGCTGTTGCCCACGGCTCGTTCACCGACGGGAGCGGCATCGCGCCCACGGGCCATGCGGTCGGGCCATGAGGCACGGGGCCCGCACGCCCGGCTGTCGGACCGGAGCGGATGTCAGTGCAGGCCGCCCGCAGCGGACCGTTCGGCGACCTCCGCCTCGACCGTCTCTCGCAGCTCGTCCGGCGTGAAGCCGAGAGAGCGCAGGATGCGCGCCGCTGGACTGTCCTCGGTACGGATGAGGCCCAGCAGCGCGTGCTCCGTGCCGACCCAGTCGTGGCCGAGATCGGCCGACGCACGGCGCGCCTCCTCGATGGCCCCTTTGCTCTCCGGCCGGAACGCGATGTGACCCCGCAGCGCCTTCTCGCCGACCGGCGGCATCGCTTCGGCGACGGCGTCGCGCACACGTTGCTCTGATCCCGCCTTCGCGATGAGCAGCCCGTAGGCCAGACCTCGGGGTTCGCCGAGCAGTCCGAGCAGGAGGTGTTCGGTGCCGATGAAGTCGTGCTTGTACGTCCTGGCGGCTTCCTGTGCGAGCACGATGCTGTGCCGGTTCAGGTTGGTGTACCGCTCGAAGGGGCCGGGGGCGTGGCGCTGCTGGGCGGCCTGCTTGGACACTCCGATGGCGTCGCCGATCTCGGTCCATGACGCACCGGTCTGCTTGGCCTTGTTGACGTAGTGGTCGATGAGCTGGTCGCCGAGGTCGGACAGGGTCTGGGCCCGCAGGCGCGCCTCACTGACGCGGGCCAGCTGGTCTGCCTCGGGAAGTTCCTGGTCGAGTCGAGCGATCAGGTCGGCGAGACTGATGTCGAGTGGACTCATGCGTCAACCCTAGATTGACGCCCCCCCATCGTCAATCTGCAATTGACGATGTCTCCGGGTTTCCTGACGATGGCTCCGGGTTCCCCTTCCTGAGGCGTGCGCAGTGGGCCGGTGCGACTGGCGTCGGTCTCGACCGGCCGCCCCAGGGCCAAGTGCGCTGTACCGCCCGGACGTTACGTGCGGATGAGGGACGACGCCTCCCTCTCGGATCGTCGCTCGCCTCGAACACAGCGGGCCCTGCCGGTAAAATTGCCAGTTCACGGGCCTGCTGGGGTAGCGCTGCCGGTGGACGTCCGGCGCCCCTCCCCACGGGACCGGTGACACACCGGACCGGGTTCTCCCGTCCCGGACACCTGAGGCAGTCCGCGATCCGTCCAGGGAGTCGTCATGGAAGCCAGGACCACAGCGCTGGTCGTGCAACCCGGCGAGGCGGCCGGCGCTTCGCTGTCCGACGGCGCGTTCGAACTGCTCGCCGACGGGGGCGCGGTCAGCGCCAGCAGACTCAGCCTGACGACCGGCGCCGACGGCGCGCCCCCGCACCGCCATCTCCTCTCGCACGAGGTCTTCTACGTGCTGGGCGGAACGATGCTCTTCCGCCTGGGCGACGATCTCACGACGGTGGGCAAGGGCGGGCTGGTCGTCGTACCTCCGGGGCTGCTCCACGTCTTCGGAGCCGCGGGCGGCGAGGTCGCCGACGTGTTCGTCGTGCTCAGCCCCGGCATCGAGCGCTTCGGCTATTTCGAACAGCTGGCCGCGATCAGCCGCGGTGAAGCGGAGTTCGACTCGCTCGTCCCCGAGCAGGACCGCTACGACGTGCACTTCGTCGATCTCCCGGACTGGCGGTCGGCACCCTCGCGATAGCCGCGGTCCCCGCCCCCTCGTCGCCCCCTCGGAGACCGCGCAGAGACAGCCCCAGGAGGATCGCTGCGTACGCACCCAGTACGGCGACGCCGGCGCACCACGGAAGCGGGAAGTATCCGGCCGAGGGTGCGTAGAAGGCGGTGACCTGCGCGTAGGCGACGACGGTCTGCTGCGTGGCGAACCGGCAGCCGGGGTGACGCGGAGCAGCCACTGGGACAGGCCGTCCGGAAGCAGGGGGAAGGATGGAAGATCGGTCAAGGACTCGCTCGCTACGCCCTGGGGCCGATACGGGGGCTCGCCGGTGTCGTGTGATGCTGACGTGATGACGGAACAAGGCGGGGTCGTTGTCGTCCCCTGGGCGGGGCGGAGACTCTCCGCGCGGGAGCAGCTGGCCGGTCTGCTGGCCGCGTACCACCTGGCGACGGAGGCCGAGAAGGGCGAGGCCGTCACCGACGTGGTCGAGTTGCCGGACCGCTATCGGGCGGAGATCTCGGACCCGGGGGCGGCGTTCGCCGAGGATGTCGTGCTGCTGGCCCTCGTCGGCGACACGGCCGTGGGCTGCCTGGTGATGACCGCTCCGGCCGACGGGCGGTCGGAGGTCAAGCGCCTCTGGACGGATCCGTCCGTCCGGGGCCAGGGCATCGCCTCCGCCCTTCTTGGTGCCGCGTTCGAGCAGGCCGCGGAGAGCGGCGTGAAGACCGTGCGGCTGTCCGTGTGGAACTGGCGGACCGGGGCCATCGCCCTGTACGAGCGGCTCGGCTTCGCCGTTGTCGCATCATGGGACGCACGGGATCGACTGGTGTGCATGCAGCGCGCCGTGTGAGTGGCGGCCGCCATGGGGCGACGGCCGCCCCGGGCGGGGGTGTGCCCGCGGCAGCCTCAGCGTCCTGACCAGCGACGGTCTCTTCCTCGGTGACGCGCGTCCTCGGCCGTGCCGCCGCTCCGGGAACCGCCACGCGGTCACCAGGTCCTCGGCAGTCCCTGCTCAGGGAACCCGGCGGGCCCCGTCCGCGGAGTCCTGATCAGTTGAGAATCGCGAAGGAGTGGTCGGCGGGGTCGACCAGCGCACGCAGGTGAGCTCCGACGTGCAGGTCGGTGCCACCCGCACGGCTCTGGGTCACCTCGAACGGGACGAGGCCGCTGCCGCTGAGCCTCATGACGACCTCGTAGACGTGGCCCTCGTCCGACGAGACGAGGGTGAGGGCGATGATTTCCGCCGTCGCCCGGATTCCGACCGACTCGAGGCGTCGGGTCGCCGCGCGGTTGCGGCCCGCCAGACGCCACACCGCGACGCCGGCCGGAATGCCCACGGCCGCGGCGAGGGCACCGACCAGCAGAGCGACCCAGGAGTGCGTGAGGGAGGAGGCCGCGATGGCCAGGACGACTGGTCCGCAGAGGAGTATCAGAGCGGCCAGGCCCTTCATCAGCGCGGCACCGACCCCGTTGAGGGTCGACACCTGGATCGGTTCTGCGCGTCTGCTGGTGACCATCTTCGTAAATTAGCCGTGGGGCCTGGCCGGAGGCCACCGCACAAAGGCACCCGGGGATGCGCCGATCGGGTAAGCCACCTCGGGGACGGCGTCCGGGCGGGACGGCGACGTCGCCGAAACGGGCGCGGAAGGACCGGAGAGAGTGGGCTCGGCGGGCTTCGGTAAAGAGCGTGATCCCTTATGGATCCCGTTCGGAAAAGACGCTGGATCGTCCCGCGCGTCCCGCCCTACGGTTACGTCATGAGCGATCCATCGCATGCGCCTGTCACGCCCGTCGAAGCATACGAACCTCCCTACTACGTGGCTGTCTTCAGCACGGTTCGAACGCAGGACCAGAGCGGCTACAGCGAGACGAACGTCCGCATGGAAGAGCTGGTGAAAAACATCCCGGGGTACCTGGGGATGGACCACGCGCAGACTCCGGGCGGCCTGGGGATCACCGTCGGGTATTTCCGTGACGCGGAAGCTCTCACGGAATGGCGATCCCACGCCGAGCACCGCGCCGCCCAGAAGCGTGGACGAGCCGAGTGGTACGAGAACTACACCTTGCATGTGGCGAAGGTGGAGCGGAGCCACGGGTTCTCGCGAACGTAGGTCTCGCCGAGCCACTCCGTCGCCCGGTGCGGGCGGATCACCCGGGCTCCCTGCTCTTCAGTGCGGGAAGGCACGGGGTGGGCGCGTCACCAGGGATTCACGGAACTCGGCGATGCGCGAGTGGACTTGGCGCATGAGATGAGTGTCCTCGATCCGGTCGAGGTACAGGCAGCGTGCTGCCAGACCCGGGAGGTCGAAGGCGAAGTAGAGGGACATCAAGGGGTTCACGAACAACTCGCTGCCCCGGGTGCGTTCGGTGAACCGGACGTCACCGAACGAGCCGCGCACGGCCGCCGCGATGGATCCGTTGACGATGCTGGGGTGGTCCGGGGTGTGCTGCTGAGCGTGCGTCACCGCGTCGAGGTAGAGCGCGCCCTCGCGGGTGGCACGAGGTATGGAGAACGCACCGAGGTACGCGCCGTCGCGTTCCAGCGCGGCGATGTTCTCCAACACCTGTGCGTGGTTGACGCCGTGGTACGCATCGACGCCGAATCCGACCGACACGACGAGGCGGGTGGCCACCTTGTCGAGGGCGGCCAGCGCGGCCACGCAGGCCAGGTCCTCCTCCGGCGTGCCGAGCCCGGCTTCGTCGCCGCGCATCAGGATGTCCGTCCCACCGTCGACCAGGACGACGGCATCGACACCGTGGAGTTCGATCAGTGCTTCATAGGCCGCGCGCAGCGGACGGACTCCGGTCTGAGGGAAGGCGTACACGGTGGAGGGATAGCCGTGCTCATGCAGCCATTGAGCAAGGGTTCTCTCGGGGAAGTAGGTCTGATGCAACGATGACGTGGGGCCCACCGCTGCCACGTCGGGTGCGGCCCAATCGTCGATGGGGAGCCCCTCCAGTGCGCTGAAGGAGAGATTGGCGAGGTACACCTGCTTGCCCTGGTGCATGAGGGAGAGCGCCAGCGGCAGACCGGAGTAGATGTCGAAGCCGCCCCCCGCTCCCGCGACGAGGATCCGTTCGGCATCGGCGAGGCGGGCGAAGAGCGGGATGCAGTGGAGTGCCGTCATGCCGATCATTCTCCAGGGCCGGTGGCGCCGAAGACGCCCGGACGGACGACCTGCAGCGTCCGTGCGCGTGGGCCCTCGAATCGGTCGGTCGGATAGGGTCGCGACAAGATCGACTTCGCTCAGACCGGGAGGGATTCCGTGTCGATGACGACGTTCGACGAGAGCGAGCGGCTGAAGTGGGCCGGCCAGGCTACCGCCTACGCCGGAGGCTTCGGCAAGTTGTGCGCCTACGCCGTACCGCACCTGCTCGATGCCGCCGAGGTCGGACCTGGCACGCGGATGCTGGATGTGGGGACGGGGCCGGGTACGGTGGCCGGCGCCGCGTGCGCAAGAGACGCGACGGTCACAGCCGTGGACGCGGAGCCGACCATGGTCGAGCTGGCGAAGCAGTCCGCGCCGGCGGCGGACGTACGCCTGGCCACGCTTCCTGAACTGCCTTTCGCCGACGCGGAGTTCGATGCCGTCGTCGCCAACTTCGTACTGAACCACGTGGGTCGGCCCAAGATCGCCCTGGCGGAACTCCGCCGCGTCGTGAAGCCCGACGGCCTGATCGCGTTGACGGTTTGGGCGATGCCGCCCGCTCCCGGCCAGGCGTTGATCGGTCGTGCGATCCGGGCCGCGGGTGCTGTACGTCCGCCCGGCCTGCCTGCGGGGCTGGCACCCGAGGACGAGTTCACCCGGGACGAGAACGGCCTGACGGAGCTGCTGGATTCGGCGGGCCTCCGCGACGCGACGTGCGAGACGCTGCGTTGGACTCACCGCGCGAGCGTCGATGAGTGGTGGAGCGGGCCGGCGAGCGGTGTCGCGTCCGCCGGTCTGATGGTGAGGAGCCAGACCTCACGGGTCCGGGCCGAGATCAAGCGCCACTTCGACCTGTTCAGCGCGGAACTTGCGGATGCCGACGGTGTGTTGTCGCTGCCGCACGCGGCGTTGCTCGCTCGGGCCCGCCGCTGAGCGGTCGTCCGTGTTCCGGGTCGGCCGACTGCCCGCCGGTCACACAAGGCGATGAGCCGCCGATGACGCCACCTGTGTGATGTGCGGTCGCTGCCGCAACCGAACCGGCTCCAGGAGTGGTCTGCAGCGGTAGTCCGCAACGCACAGTGAGGAGAGCATCATGGCTCATTGGAGCAACGAGACCCTGGGTTCCTGCGCCTTCGGTGCACACGAGACCGCACTTCCGCCGGAGAACTCCTGGCCGGGCGCTGTCCAGTCCGGCCATGACGCCGACGTCTTCCTACCCCCGCCCAATCCCGCGCACCGGCTCCGCTACACCCTCGACCCGCAGGACCAGCGGCGACTGGCCCTGCACGCGGCACTCACCGCGGCGGGTATCCCGCCCATGCCCGAAGACCGTGCCGCCATCGATCAGATCAGCGCCCTGCCGCCGGCCGTCAACACCGTCCTGCAGCGCTGGCTGCATCACGCCCTGTAGGCCCTGCGAGATGAAGGCGCACGGCTGCCACTCTGTCGGCGGGCGTTGCGTCCGGCGGGGCGGATCCGGCTCAATGACCGGTCCCAGCAGGCCACTCACACAGTCGGGAGTCACGGCCGCCTCCGATAGGTTCGATCCCGGCCCCGTCGGAGGACGGGTCCCGTACCTACGCGTGAGGGAGCTCGCATGGCCACCATTCACCGCACCACCTTGTCTCCCACCAAGCTGGAGCTGCTCACCGGCTGGCTTCCGAAGCAGAGCTGGTATCAGGGAAGCGGGGCCTCGCCGGAACTGGTCAAGGCCGGCGGGTTCCGTCTGGACGATCCGGGAGGCGCGGTCGGGATCGAGTTCATGGTCGTGGTGGACGCCGCGCCGCAGGACCCGGTGGCGTACCTGGTGCCGCTGAGCTACCGCGGTGAGCCCTTGGAGGGTGCCCCCGGAGAGTCGCTGATCGGCACTTCCGAGCATGGGGTGCTCGGTACCCGCTGGGTCTACGACGGTGTCCACGACCCGGTGGTGACGGCGCAGTTGCGTGCGCTGCTGCGCGGCGAGGCGGTGCCGCAGCAACAGAGTGAGAGCGACACCCCCGACCCGGCCGTCACCGTGTACGCGTCCGGCGCCGGCGACGACCTGGACGTCCACGTCAACCGTGTCCTGCAGCCGATACGGGCTGCGCAGACGCCGTCCAAGGGCGTTGTCGCCGGGTGGACCTGGTCGGACGGAACGGCGGCGCGAGGCGTCTTCGTGGGCGTCTCGCCGAGTACCGCGTCGGGAGCAGGCGCAGCGGGAATCCGCTGAATCGACCTGGTGCGCGCGTCCGCTGCGCAGTGCGCGAGGCATTGCGCGGCGGCGCGGGCGGATGTGTGACTCCGGGCGATCCTGCATCAGCTCCGGCGGTCCTCGCGTCGTACGCCGCTTCGGTGTGTTCCTCGCGCGCCGTGCCGGTGACGGTCTTTCCGTGGCGACGTACTTCCGCGACCGGGCTCTGCCGGTGACCTGACGCTCGGCGGGTGCCGAACAGGCTCGTCTTGCCGGTGACCCACTCGGCACGGCCGGTGGCGTCGGCGGAGAAGACGTTCTCGCCGTCGCCGACCTGACTGCCGTCCGCGTCGCAGGCCGGGTGATCCAGCGCCGTGAGGATCTGCTCTCGCGGAAGCGGATGCGGCGCGCACCACGGAGATCCACGGCGGCGCACACGGTTGCGTCAGCCTCCCTGGGGGACAGCAACCTCGGTGTCCGGTGGGGAGGTTGGATCCTTACGAGAGTCTGACGCGACACCCGACAGACTCCACCGTCACCGCGTCCGCGGCCATTCTGTTCACACGTACCGTCGAAGGCAGGGAACCGCAGATCGGGTTGCCCGCCTTCACCGGTACCGCCTGCTGGGCATCGTCGCGGTGTAGGAAAGCGGCCGCCGCGGCGAGGCGCGTCCCGGACATGCACACCGCGTGGCCGGGACGCGGCTGGGCGGCCCCTTCGCGCGCTGCCCCACCGGCCTTTCATGGCCGACAACCCTGCCGGCGAGGGGCCCAGGTGGCCTCCTGCCGGGCAAAGACCACGGGCTGAGGTGTCGGGCTGTCCAGTGGGGTACCCGGAGGGCGACACGAAGGGGCACACGATGTATCGATCACCCGAGGAGACCGGTGGCCCCTGGGGGCGGCCGTCGGTGATGGCAGCCTCGCTCGCGCTGGACGGTGACGGCTCACGCATCGCACAGGGACGCCACCTCGCGGCGGTCTTTCTGGCCGGCGTGCGCGACATGCGCGGTGTTCCGGTCGTGACGGCCACGGTGGAGATCGTCCAGCTCATCGTGAGCGAACTGGTCACCAACGCCCGCAAATACGCCCCCGGGCCCGCCCTGCTGAACCTGCGGATCGCCGACAGCGTCCTGCGGGTCGAGCTGTGCGACAGCAACCCCACTGTGCCGGCCGCCGAGGAACCGGACCCGGCCCGTATCGGTCGGCACGGTCTGGAGATCGTGAGCGCTCTCGCCCAGTCCGTCACCGTCGAAGCGACCTCGACCGGCAAGAGCATCACCGCAGTCGTCTCTCTTGGTGAGATCTAGCCACGGAGTCGCCGCAGAAGGGGGCCACTCCGGCAGGACGCAGTGGGTCGTTCGAGGAAGGGCCCCGGCCGCGGGTGCGGTCGGGGCCCTTGGCCTGAAACGATCAGCGGGAGTGCCCGACGGCCTGCTCGTGCAGCAGACCCTCGATGCGGGCCAGGTCGTCGCCGATGTCGTTGTGCTGTCCACCTCCAGCAGCCCACAGTGGGCGTGCTGATAGGCGGCGGACTTCCTCATGTCCGGGGCACGGAACTGTGGGTGAGGCAGTCGCGCCGAGCGACGAGGTCCGGGCCGAACCCGACCGGCAGTTTGCGCTGCACGGCCGCCTTGCGGACTCCGACGCCCGAGCGGTCGCTGCCACGGATCACGGGGCGCTCGCCCGGTACCCGCGAGCCGTGGGATCCAGGGTCAGCCGCCGACGTGGATGCCGGGACGTCGTTCGGGGTCGGGCTCGTTGCTGCGGATGATCTCGCGGGTGACGGGGGCGGTGTCTCCGCGGCCCAGGAGGAAGTAGCGGAACATGTGCCGCAGGGGACTCCCCTCGGCCCACGCGAAGTAGCAGTGCGGCTGCACGCCGGTGGCGTTGCGCAGGGCGAGCAGGATCGCGGCGATGGCGTTCGGAGCGGCCGGGGCCTCGGCGCGCAGGATGCGGTAGCCGTCGACCTCGGCGCCGTGGACGGAGAGGGTCTCGCTGAAGTCGGACGGATCGACGACGTCGATCTCCAGGAACAGTACGTCGGCGGGTCCGGGCACCGGGTTGTTGCCACGCTGTTCGCGCTCCTTGTGGGCGTACTCGGCGCTGTCGCCGGCCTCACGTCGGTTGGCGATGATGTTGATGGAGTTGTCGTGGGCGAGGGTGTCGGTGATGAACTGACGTGCCTTGGTGTCGAAGACGATCCGGTCGACGCGTAGTTCGGTCGTACGAGAGACCCGCGAGATCAGCGACACGGCGACGATGCCGGCGATGAACATGCCGGAGATGGCGATGCCGTCGGGCTTGTCGACGATGTTGGCGACCAGCGCGTAGAGGAGGACGGCGGTGAGCAGCGCGAATCCCGCTCCGGCCGCGCGCCGGTGGCTGCGGACGACGGACACCGTGACGGCGAACGCCCCGGAGACCATCATGGCGAGGATGCCGGTGGCGTAGGCGCCGGCCTGGGCGTTGACGTCGGCGCCGAACGCGATGGTGATGACGATGCAGAGTCCGGTGTAGACGATCACGACGGGACGGACCGCGCGTCCCCATTCGGGGGCCATGCCGTAGTCGGGCAGGTAGCGGGGCACGATGTTGATCAGCCCGGCCATCGCCGACGCGCCCGCGAACCAGAGGATCAGGATGGTGCTGACGTCGTAGGCGGTGCCGAACACCTCGCCGAGCTTCTCGTGCGCCAGCCAGGCCAGCGCGCGGCCGTTCGCCTGTCCCCCGGGCTCGAACTCCTTGTGCGGGATGAGGACGGTCGTCACGAAGCTCGCGGCCAGCAGGTAGACGCTCATGACGAGCGCGGCGGTGGTGAGGAGTCGTCGGGTGTTGCGGATCCGCGACTGCTTCTGCTGTTCGGGGTCGCTGCCCTTGGCTGCGATGAGGGGCATCATGCTCACGCCGGTCTCGAAACCGGAAAGTCCCAGCACCAGGAGGGGAAAGGCCAACAGTGCGGGTTCGGCCAGGCTGCCGAATCCGCCTCCGCCGTCGCCGAGGGCGTCCGTCCAGGCCGAGAACGCGCCGGACGTGGTGAAGACGTCGACGAGGCCGACGGCGATGACGGCCGCGTTGAGTGCGAGGAACGCGACGACCAGGGGGATGGCCACCTTCACGGCTTCGCTGAATCCGAGCAGGAACACCCCTCCGAGGACGACGAGCAGCGCCACGGTGAGGGCGACCTCGTGACCGTGCAGGGCCTGGGGGAAGTAGGGGTTCTCCACGACGTGCACGGACGCGTCCGCGGTGGACAGCGTGATCGTGATGATCCAGGAGGTCGCGACGAAGCCGAGGAGGACCAGGACGAAGAGCTTGCCCCACCAGAACGGCAGCAGGTCCTCCAGCATGGCCACCGAACCGGCTCCTTCGGAGCTCTCGCGGGTGACCCGGCGATACATCGGCAGCATGCCCACCAGGGTCAGCGCCACGATCACCATCGTCGCGAGCGGGGAGACCGCCCCGGCCGCGAGCGCGGCGATGGCCGGGACGTAGGCCAGGCTGGAGAAGTAGTCGACGCCCGTCAGGCACATGACCTTCCACCAGGCATGCTGCTCCGCGTGGCCCTCGCTCGCGGCCGGGCCGGCGGGCTGCACCCGGTGGCGCAGCAGCCATCGCGCGAGACTCCCGGTCGGCTGGGTCCGCTGAGCGGGACTCTCCATCTCTGCCGGTATGACCGGTTCGTTCGCGACCTTCATGTCCCCCACTGGCCCTTTCCGTTCCAACTCTCCGTGCACCATCCACGCCCGTCGGCGGATGGCGCGAGCCCTGATTATGCGGCGTGCCGGAGACGCCGCGATCATCGGGACGGCCTTCGTCGCCCCGACGTCGTCGCCCTCCTTCCCCGAGCTCCCGCTCGGTACTCGACCGGTCCGTCGTGGATCGGCAGGAGTGAAAGCGGCACGCAGACCGGAGGGTCGGCCCCCAGCGAGAGCCTGGTCGGGGCGGGGTGGGCGCCCGGCCGCGTGAGGACGGGAGGTGCGAGGGGTGCTGCGGAGTGTCTCCCTCGGATCCGTCCACGGAGTCTCCGGGGAAACCCGGTTGGCCGGCCGCAGCGGCAGCTGCTAGGTTCCCGGAGGCCGTGCGACAGATCGAGGAGGTGGTACCCGTGAACGCAGTATCGACATGGGTGCTCCTCTCCGGGGTCATGGTCGGGCGATAGACAGGTCGCCCGGGAGCGCCGTTCCAGTGCACTCCCGAAAGGCACGACCATGCGTTTCACTTCCGAGCAGCGCCTCGACGACGGCGTCCTCGAACGCGAATTCACCCTTGGTGACATCCCCGGCCTGCTGTGGACGCCCGCTTCGGCATCGGCGTCCGAACCGGTGCCGCTGATCCTCCTCGGCCACCCTCCCCTCGGACTGCGCAGGATGTACCCGCGGTTGGTGGGCCGGGCCCTTCACGCCGCGGCGGACGGTTTCGCCGCGGCCACCATCGAGCTTCCCGGCAGCGGCGACCGGCCCCGTTGGCCCGCCGTCGATCAGGCCCGCGCGGACCTGCGACGGGCTATGGAGGCCGGTGAGCCGGTCGGCGACGAGATCATCGACGCTCTCGTCCTCCCACTGGTCGACAAGGCGGTCCCGGAATGGCAGGCCGCCCTGGACGCGCTGCTCTCGCTGCCCGAGGTCGGCGGTCCGGTCGGATACTCGGGGGGAGTGATCTCCATCGGCGTCCGACTGGCGGTGGTCGAGCCGCGGATCTCGGCCGCTGTTCTGTTCGCCGGGAGTCTCGTACCTCGTGCCATGTTCGAGGAGGCGCGACGGGTCACCGTTCCCCTGCACGTCCTGCTGCAGTGGGACGACGAGGGGAACGACCGGCAGGCGGCCCTGGACCTGTTCGACGCCTTCGCTTCCAAGGACAAGTCCCTGCACGCCGATCTCGGCGGGCACACCGGCGTTCCGCAGTTCGCGGGGGACGCCGCGGCCCAGTTCTTCACCCGGCATCTGCGGTGAGGCCGGGCGGTCGCACCGGCAGCGGTCGGTAGGCGACATGGGCGGGCCCACCGCTCGTCGAAGCGGGAACCCGGCTCCGTAGCCCTGCACCGCGGGCCCCTGCCGAACTCTCGGCAGGGGCCCGTTCGTCGAAGGCACGACCCACGAGCGCGCACGCGCCCGTGCCCCGTCCAACCTCCCGAGCGATTATGTCGACTCGGCGATCTGTCGACCCAGATCCAGTTCGACGCCGTCCGGACGCTGAAGCCCGAGATCGAACAGCCGGCGCACCCGGTCGGCGTTCTCGGGGCGGCCCGAGGTCCGGAAGAAGGCCGCGAGGCTGGCGGCGGACTCCTCGTCGGGGATCGGCACAGCGGCATCGACGAGCGCTTTGATCCCCGCCACCGCCACCTTGTCGAAGCCGGCGATACGGCGGGCGAACGTGTCGACGAAGCCCTCCAGTTCACCGGCCGGCAGGACCCGGTTGACGTAGCCGTACGCCGCCGCCAGATCGGCGGTGAAGTCGTCGCCGCCGAGGAGAATCTCCATGGCGCGGCCACGACCCACGAGCCGGGCCAGTCGTCCCATCGGGTTGCCGCCGGGTACGGACCCCAGCCCGACCTCGAACTGTCCCAGTACGGCCTGCGGGCCGGCGAAGCGCATGTCGGTGGCCAGGACGAACTCGCTGCCCGCACCCCGGGCACGCCCGTTGATCGCGGCGATCGTCATGGCGGGCACCCGGCTGAGGCGGGCCAGGTTGTCCGCGTAGGGGTGCAGTCCTGTCGGCCCGGGTTGCATGCCGGCCACTCGGGCCTGGTCCGACAGCATGTCCCAGTGAGCCATGAAGAACTCGGGATGGGCACTTCGGAAGACCACCACCGTGAGTTCGGTGGCCTGCTCGATGCGGGTCAACAAATCCGCGAGCTGTTCGACGCTGTCGGCGTCGTAGAGATTGAGGTCGCCGTTGGCGAACGTCACCTGCCAATAGGCGGCCGACACCTCGGTCACCTGGAACTGCGAGTCGTCACGCATGGCAGAACGGTAGGAGGAACAACGCGGTCTCCCCCGTCTCCTCAGCGCGGTCCGCGCGGAGTTCGCCCTGATAGGCGACACCCGGCGGCGGCGCTCCCGTGCGGCGGGAGGACACCACCACCCGTACCCGTCCGTCATCCATGCCCGACAGCCGTCAGGCGGAGAGCACCCTGAGAATCAGCGCGGCCACGGCGATCGACGCCAGGACGATCGCCGGCGCCATCTCCTTGTCCTTCGCCCGGATGTGCGCGATGACCGCGCCGATGAAGTAGAGGACGATCCCGACTGCGGCCGCCGCGCCGATCAGGGGGACCGCCAGGCCTATCAGCAGGCCGATGGCGCCCGCCGCCTTGAGGGCGGCCAGACGCGGGAGCCAGGAGTCGGGCACACCCACTCTGGTCATGTTCTCGGTGATCTTGGGGTTCTTGGTGAAGGTGAGGAAGGCCGATGCGGCCAGAACCACGGCGAGCAGGATTCCGACGACGGCGTACGCAAGGAACATGAGTCCTCCGGAGTTGATGCGACTGGACCATGGGAGTAGTGCAATCATTGAACCACATCAACGATTGACGCTGATCCATCATCGACCCGCTGATACGATGACGAAATGGCAGCAAAGGACGCGGGGCCCCCGGACAGTTCGCCCGACCGACTCGGCTTCCTGCTCGCCTACCACGGCGGCATCACGGAGACGCTGATGCGTCGCGCCCTGGGGCTGGCCGGACTCACCCCCCGGCATGCGATGACGCTCATGCGGCTCGCCGACGGACCGGTGACCCAGAAGGCGCTCACCGAGGCTCTCCAGGTCGACCCGAGCGTCCTCGTTTCCCTCCTCAACGATCTGGAGGGCGACGACCTCGCACGCCGTCGCCGCGACCCGGTGGACCGCCGCCGCCACATCGTGGAGATCACGCCCGAGGGGGCCGAGCGCCTCAAGAAGGCGGACGCCGCGCTCGACACGGTGGAGGGTGAGCTCTTCGCACACCTCTCGGAACGCGAACGCGGCACCTTGCGCAAAGCCCTCGGCAAGCTGCGGACGTCACCGGACGACTTCACCTGCACGGGCGACGAAGTCGAGTAGAAAGCGACCCCGCGCCACTGGACACCCTCCAGGGTTCCCCGCCCCACCCTGCGCCTCTTGACAGGCACCGGCCTTGTCGGCCTAGGTTGTTGAGGTCGTTCGGAGACCGAATGTTCGGTCGGTAGGCGAGGGGTGGAGATGACGACCCACGTGCCAGGCTCGGCACCCAGCCCGGTCGAGGCGATGTTCACCGCCGACGAGGCGTCACGAAGGCTCGGCATCGAGCTGGTGCGGCACGGCGAAGGAACGGCCACGGTCCGGATGACCGTGTCCCCCGCCATGGTCAACGGCCACGGCACCGCCCACGGTGGGTACCTGTTCCTCTTCGCCGACACCCTTTCGCGTGCGCCTGCAACAGCCACGGACCCGTGACGGTCGCCGCGGCCGCCGACATCGACTTCATCGCCCCCGCGCACGAGGGCGACGTCCTGTCGGCCACGGCGTCGGAGCGCACCCGCTTCGGCCGCAGCGGCATCTACGACGTGACCGTCCGTCGCGGCGAGGAAGTCATCGCCGAATTCAGGGGACGCAGTCGCACCCTCCGCGGAACCCGAGGCGGAGAACCGCAGTGAGGGCCGGCGAGTGACACGCCGCCGATCCGGACGGCGCCGAGCCCACGGAACGGGCCCTTCACGGCGGCCGCACGAGACCGCAGGACGGGCGACCGGCCGACCCGCCACGCCCTGAAGTCGGCAACGCGGATGGGCTGTCGGCCCGACCCGCTCAGGTCGGGCAGGGCCAGGCGCATGCCCTCGCCACCAACCCGGCGGCGAGGGCTCGGAGTTCGACAGGCTTCACCCGTTCCGCTCAGGCCTTCCGACTGACGGTCTTGAGGCGGACGGCGGAGACGAGGAAGAAGATTCCGCCGAGCACGGCATAGCCGGCGAGGTTGGTGAGCGTGGCATCGCCCTTGCCCGCCTGGGCCACGAAAGACGCACCGGCGAGGGTGGAGATGCTGCCGCTCGCGATCATCGCCCACTGCCCACCCAGTCGGCGCCGGACGAGACCTACGGCGACCTGGGTGACGCCGGCGGTGACGGCCCAGATTCCCCAGACCCGCAGGACGGCCTCGATACCGGAAGTGGTGGCGACGGCGAGGCCGATGCCGGCCAGAACACTGAGCGCAAGATTCACGTACAGCCTCCTCACCGCGCCCGTGTCGGCGCGGGCCGACCGCAGGTCGGCGACTGCGCAGGCCGCGTCGAAGAGGGGGTAGAGCACCAGGAGCGCGACGCTGAGCGGCCCCAGACTGTCGGCCGCGGTGAACAACAGGCCCGCCCAGACGGCGGCGAAGGCGAAGCGCAGCAGGTACAGCCTGCGCAGGGCGACGGTGACGTCGGCGGGAGCGGCTTGGGTGTCGACGAGGGTGTCCATGGCGGGTCCGGCTTCTGTGAGTAATGGCCCTCGGGCGGGGCGCGGAACGGGCCGAGTCGAGCGCGCGGCGCCGTCGCCCACGGGCGGGCGTCACCGACCACGACACGGCCGCATTCCCTACGAGGGAGAACGTTCGGTCTCTTTCCATGGTTGGAAGAAACGCCGACCCTGTCAAGACCGAACGTTCTCCCTCACGATTGGGTACGCTGGGAGCCATGAGTCGGAGCACGAAAGCTGGCGGCACGTCCGAGGCCCGGTCGAGGCTGCTCGGCACGGCCATCAGGATCTTCTACACGGAGGGGATCCACTCCGTCGGCATCGACCGGATCATCGAGGAAGCGCACGTCACCCGGGCCACGCTGTACCGGCACTTCGCGGGCAAGGAGGATCTCGTCCTCGCCTATCTCGACCAGGCCGACCGCGACATCCGGGCCCAGATTTCAGCCGCCGCGGAGAGCAGCCCGTCCGCGGACGACAAGGTGCGCGCCGTCAGCCGCTCCATCGCCGAAGGCATTCTGTCGGAAGGCTTCCGCGGCTGCGCCTTCCTCAACGCCGTGGCCGAGTACCCCGACCCCGCGCACCCGATCCACCAGGCCGTTCTCGCGCACCGGCAGTGGTTCCTCGACACCGTCACGGGCTTGCTGGCACAGGTCGGCGACACACCTGCCGAGGCGGCGGGCCGGCACTTCGTCATGCTGCGAGACGGCGCCATGGCGGCCGGTTGCCTCTTCGACGCGGAACTGATCGTCGAGACCTTCTTGCGCGGCGTGGAAGGTATTGTGCAGGCGCGTTCCGCGGCAGCTCCGCTGCACTGACGACCCGACCAACCACCGCTCTCCACGCGGCCATTGGCACAGTCGGGCAGTCGGGCAGTCAGGCAGTCAGGCAGTCGACGGACGAACCCCAGCATGGACCGCACGACACCGGACGTCCGCCCGGTTCGGCCGCGGAACCCGTCACACAGCGCTTCGCGGACTCCCGGGCACAGCGCCCGCCGCGCTCCGCCGAAGGACCGGAGGCGCAGTCAGGACCGGAGTCGGAGTCAGCCGAGTTCGGCGAATGACGCGCGGAGCCGGTCCAGTGCCGTACGGGACAGTTCACCGAGTCCCCGCTCGTTGTCGGGGACGACCCACGCGGCGAACGCTTCCTTGAAGGCGAGCATGCCGACCTCGGCGCCCAGCGCTGCCACCAGGTCCGGTACGCCCCGGGCACGCAACGCGTCCGCCATGGCGGCGGCGACGCCGACCTGCTTGAGCTGGTCGCGCTCCTGGAGTTCGGCGCTGGTCGCGATGACGGCGTGGAGGCGGGGAGCGAGCTCGCGGTTGAACGACGTCATCGCTCCGGCCGCCCGCTCCAGCCCCGAGGCGACCGCGGAGAGCGGAGTGGCCTGAGGCGGCGCCGCGGCGATGCCCTCTGCCAGGAGTCGCGACAGCGTCTCCTGGCCTGCGGCGAGGACATCCCGCTTGTCCGGGAAGTGCCGGTGGAAGGTGCTCTTGGTGAGCCCGGCGCGCTGGGCGATCTCGACGACGGTCGTGTTGTCGTAGCCCTGCTCGGAGAAGAGCTGGAGTGCGGCAGTGACAAAGCGTTCGCGCGCGTCGGGTTCCCATCGAGGCATGCCGCGATCTTACCAATGGGACGTTGGTCGCATCACCCTGTACAGTGATGAGACCAACGTCCCATCAGATGTGGAGATCTCTCATGCGTGTCCTCCTCACCGGCGCCAGTGGCGGAATCGGCTCCGCGGTACTTCCCGAGCTTCTGTCCGGGGGCCACGAGGTTGTCGCCCTGGTCCGTTCCGATGCCTCGGCCGAGGCCGTCACGGCCGCCGGCGCCATCGCCCTGCGCGGCGACCTCACGGACCCCGACAGCCTGCGCGCCGGCGCCGAACAGGCCGACGGCGTCATCCACCTCGCCTTCAACAACGACTTCACGAACATCCAGAAGTCCATCACCGAGGAGACCGTCGCCATCGAGACGTTCGGCTCCGCGCTCAAGGGCAGCGGCAAGCCGTTCGTCGTCGCGTCCGGCACCCCGTTCGTTCCCGGCCGCACCTCGACCGAGGACGACCCGATGGCCGTCGACGGGCCCATGGGCGGTCGCGGCCGTAACGCCCAGGCGGTGCTCGACCTGGCGCAGGAGGGTGTGCACTCCGCGACCGTCCGCCTCCCCCGCTCCGTCCATGCGGCGGACGGCCGCTTCGGATTCGCGTCCTTCCTCGTCGCGACCGCCCAGCGAACCGGAGTGTCCGGCTTCGTCGGCGACGGCACCCAGCGCTGGCCGGCGGTGCACCGCCTCGACGCGGCCCGGCTCTTCCGCCTGGTTCTGGAGAACGGCGCACCCGGCACGATCGCGCACGCGGTCGCCGACGAGGGGGACACCATGCTCTCCATGGCCGAGATCATCGGACGCCGCCTCGGCCTGCCCGTCGAGGCCGTACCGGCGGAGAGCTTCGGATTCCTCGGCAGCATCTTCGCCCTGGACCAGCCGTCCTCCAGTGTCACCACCCGCGAGAAGTTCGACTGGCAGCCCACCCACCCGAGCCTTCTCGAAGACCTCGCGAGCGGGCACTATCCCGCCTGAACGGACCGGCCCGAGCAGTCCGCACGCCGCCGGATCGGCGTGAAACCTTCGCGACCGTGGACGCGCGGTGAGCTGCGGACGGGGCTCACCCGGAGGCTGACCCGACGGCTCCCGGACGGGTAGCGACCGGCACAGCCTCGGCGACACACGGACGGCTTTCGGTTCCCGTGGCCCGGGCTCGTGCCGGGTGAAGATACGGGCGTGCGAGCTCCTCGGCCCCTCGTCTGCACCGTGCAAGCGTGACGGCGGGGTCGAAGCAGCCGCCGTCCCTCTTCGCGGTGGTTCTCGGTACTCCCGCCGGCACGGGAAGGCTGAGCGATCCCTGTGATCCATTTCGTCCTGCTGATCGTCTGCGCGGTCGCGATCTACCTCTCCTGCGAATGGTTCGTCAACGCCGTGGAGTGGCTGGGTGAACGGCTGAACGTCGGGAAGATGGCGGTCGGCACGATCCTCGCCGCCTTCGGGACCGCACTGCCGGAGTCCGTGGTCACTCTCGTCGCCGTGACGACCGGCGCGACCGACGAGGCCAAGGACATCGGCGTCGGCGCGGCGATGGGCGGCCCACTGGCACTGTCCACGATCGCCTACGGCGTGACCGGGGCGATGCTGATGCTCAAACGCCGCAGGGAGCGCATCGCCGCCGGTCCCGGCGCTACTCCCGCCGGGGCGCGGAACGAGGAAGCACTCGGCAGCGCCGCGGACATGAAGCGGCTGGCGAAGGACCAGAAGTGGTTCTTGCCGATCTTCGCCGTGAAGGTGGCTCTCGGGCTGGTCGCCTTCGCGTTCAAGCCGGTGTTGGGTCTGCTCTTCTTCGCTGCCTACGCCGTCTACTTCTGGCGGGAGATCCGCGGCGGTGACGACGACGAGGACGAGGGTCCGGACCTGGAGCCGCTCAAATTCCAGCCGAAGGCCGCTTCGCCGAGCACCTGGGCCGTGGCTGCGCAGACCGCCCTGACTCTGGTGGTCATCTTCTTCGCTTCACAGCTGTTCGTGAAACAACTGGACGCGATCGGACCGATGTTGGGGCTGTCCGCAGCCGTGACCGCGCTCCTGCTGTCTCCGGTCGCGACGGAGCTCCCGGAAATCATGAACGCGGTGATCTGGGTGCGCCAGGGCAAGACGCAGCTCGCGCTGGCGAACATCTCCGGCGCCATGATGATCCAGGCCACCGTTCCTTCCGGACTCGGTCTGCTGTTCACGCGCTGGGATTTCGACGCGGCGCTGCTGTGGTCCGGGCTGATCACCATGGCGGCGATCGTCTATCTCCTGATGACGATGCGAGGCCACAGGCTCACCCCCGCGCGCCTCACGGTCGCGGCCGGCTTCTACGTGGTCTTCGCACTGGGTCTCATCCCGATCCTCGCCTGACCCCCTCCCCTCCCCCGGCCGTGCATCCATCGGCCCGTCGGCAACGTCCTCGCACCGGGACGCGTGAACTTCCGCCACACGACTACGCCACAGTCGAGCCAGACGTAGAGCAAGGAATTAGGTATGCCTGCGGTCGCGATGGGCTTCTGGTCGGCGCCGTCCGTGCTCACTGATCTCGCTCACGGCGGTCTCATTGCCAGGCACGGCAGCGATATGGAGTCGGGGGATGTGGAACGACGGGGCGCAGATCCGGTCATGAAGGCTCGTACGTCCCGGCGCCGGAAAAGTTCGGCGGGGATGTCGAGAACGACGCGACCGCTCCGTCCCAGGAGTAGAAGCGACCACCGTGATCGCCCGACCCCCTGGAGCCCCCCCCCATGACGAACGAAAAGATCTCCGAGATCCTCGACCGCCCGCTGAGCCAGGAGATGCTGGCTCGCGACATCTGCCGTCTGGCCTACGTGGCGGAGGACGGGACACCGCGCAGCATCCCGATCGCGTTCGCCTGGAACGGGAAGCAGGCCGTGATGTGCACGTCGAAGAACGCCCCGAAGCTGGCCTCGCTCCGTCAGAATCCGGCCGTCGCCATCACCATCGACACCGAGGTGCATCCGCCCACGATCCTGCTGGTCCGCGGCACGGTCGAGCTCGACGAGGTCGAGGGGATTCCGGAGGAGTACCTGGAGATGAACGGTTCCTACGGAATGACGGCCGAGCAGCGTGTCGCGTGGGAGGCCGAGGTCCGCTCGCTCTACGACGGCATGGTCCGCATCGTGATGACGCCGACGTGGGCGAAGCTGATCGACTTCGACACGACCATGCCCAGCGCGGTCGAGGAACTCGTCCAGCAGCGTGCGCAACGTCAGCAGCAGAGGGAGGACGACACGGTGCGGTCGGGCGGGACGCTGTCATCGAGGTCGTGAGCGTCCGGCGCACGGGCAGGCACGGCAGTGGTGAAGGAAGGGGTTCAGGTGACGCCGGGACCGCTGCGACCGGGCCTCCGCGTCGAAGGCCCGATGTCGGACCGGACCGATACGGTCGCGGCATGAGAGCTTCAGGAACCTTCACCGTCAAGGCGTTCGTCCCGACAGAGCTGCAACCGAACCCCCCTGTGTCCACTGCCCTTCCGGTGGGTGTCGCAACGATGGAGAAGCACTTCGCGGGCGAGGTCGCCGGGCGTTCCGCGACCCTGTTCACGGCCGCGTTCGACCAGGCGACCGGCGTGGGTACCTACGTGGCCATGGAGTCCTTCGAGGGCTCGCTGCTCGGCCGGACCGGCACCTTCAACTTCGTGCACTCGGCGACCACGACGGGGAGCGACAGGACCGCGGAGTTCTTCACCGTCGTGCCCGCGAGCGGCACCGGAGAACTCGCCGGGATCCGCGGTACCGGAGGCATGGCCGTCGACGCCGACGGCACGCACCGGATCTGGTTCGACCATGAGCTGGAAGCGAGCTGATGACGGACGGAGGGGGTCGCCGAGCGGGGACGTCCAGCGGGTCGAACTGCTGACGCTCACCGTGCGGAAATCCCGTCGAGTTCCGCTTGGACGGCGCCTAACCTGCTGACATGGCCCACGCGAAGACTTCGTATGTCTGTCTGCCCTGCCGGGCCTCCTACAAGCAGCCTTACGACAGGGACAGGCAGCGGATCTGCCCGCGCTGCACGCGGCCGCTTGTCCACGTGGGTTCGGCGTTCGCCGCGCCCCGGCGTCGGGACACCGCTGCCTGGTGCACCCTGTCCGTGCTGCTGCACGCCGGCGTCCGTTTCCACAAGAGCTGCTGCGGCGGGCCCGGATATCGCCCGCGCACGCTGAGCGAGGTCCGCGAGCGCATGACGTACGCCCGGCGCAGCGGCGACCCTTTCGCGAGGTCGCTCGTCCGCCGCGAGGTGCCGTCGTCCTCTTCGCGCGGTTGAGGCGCGCGCGTCCGGCTCCGTTCCCACGGAGGCTGGTCACCCGGGCCTGGCGTCGGATGCGGCGCAGGATTCACTGCTCCCGCTCGGTCAGGTGCGTAGTCTCCCGGTTCACCGGTAGGCCCTCCGAGGCGCGGCCCCTGGTACGCAACTCCTGACGCGCCGCGGGCCCACGGCCGGGGCCGGACCAGTACGGGTGCCACCACAGGCGTGTCGACAACCTGATCAGGCGCCGGCGTAGGGCCGTGTTCTCGGTGCTCGGGCACGGCGCCGCGAGGGCGTCGTAGGTGCTGTTCCAAGCGGCTTGCAGGTGCACCAGGTCATGGGGGAAGGTCGCGCTCTCCATCGCTCCATTAGTGCATATGTTCGATTTTCTGTTCAAGTCGACACCTCAAGCACATCACCTTCGGCGTCACCTCGTCGTCGCCATCAGCGCACTCTCGCCCACCCCCGCAGCGCGTCACGTGATGGCGAGCGGCGCGCCTACGCCCCCGGGGTCAGGACGTGCTGGACGAGTGCGCCGTAGCGGGCGACGAGGGTGGCGCGGTCAGTGGCGAGGAGGGTTTCGTCCCGGGCGATCCACAGCGAGTACAGGAGTCCCGCCGCCACGGAGGCGGCGAGGCGTGCGCGGATGTCGGCGTCGGGTCCGCTCAGGCGACGACGCAGGGGTTCGATGAAGACGTTCTCGTGCGTGTCCGTCAGACGCTTGTGGATCTCGGGTTCATTGCTGCCGTGGACGAGGGCGAGAAAGACGCCGCGGGCGCCGCCGTCGATACCGATGACGAGGTCGATGAGCCGTTCACCCAGGCGTTCCAGCGGCGCGCCGAGCAGCGGTTCGTCGTCGATGGTGAGCTGCATCGTCTCCAGGAACAGCAGTTCCTTGCTCTTGAAGTGGCGGATGACCAGCGCCGGGTCACTGCCGGCCGCCGCCGCGATCTGTCGGACGGTCGTCTTGGCGTACCCCTGCTGCCGGAACAAGGCGCTTCCCGCCTCATGGATGGCCTGCCGTGTACTCGTCGCGGGTTTGCCCTGCACTGAGTTCCTCCCGATGGCCGCCCGCACGCCCGGCCCGTGCGGGGCCGCCGTGAGGCAGCTGCCGGCCGTGTGTTGCCCGGCGGTTCAAAAATCTACTGTCAACTTTGTTGACCCCGGGGCGACGAGGCCTCACATTACCTATCGGTAGTACCAAGCGGTAACCCCGCTCGTGGCCCCCTCCCGTCGGTGCGCACCGACGGGAGCCCCATCGCTGCCTGCTCGAGCCGCCTCATTTCTCGTGGAAGCCGACCGTATCGCTGCGGCCGGGACCCTCACCCGCACTCTGCTGAGAAGAGAGAGCACATGCCCACCTTTCGTAATGTCATGCTCGCGTCAATGACGGCCGGTTTGCTGGCCTCCGGCCTCACCGGCACGGCGGCACATGCCGCGGAGCCCGTGGACTACGTCGCCCTCGGCGACAGCTACAGCGCCGGGTCGGGCGTCCTGCCCATCGACACCAGCAACCTGCTGTGCCTGCGGTCCACCGCGAACTACCCGCACGTCCTGGCCGCCCGGACCGGCGCACGGCTCAAGGACGTGACGTGCGGAGCGGCCCAGACCAAGGACTTCACCGCGTCTCAGTACCCGGGGGTGGCGCCGCAGTTGGACGCGCTGAGCGCCGGCACCGACCTGGTGACGTTCACGATGGGAGGCAACGACAACAACACGTTCATCAACGCCGTCACGGCCTGTGGCACCGCGGGCATCCTGAGCGGCGGCAAGGGCAGCCCCTGCAAGGACAAGAACGGCAGTACCTTCGACGACCAGATCGAGGCGAACACCTACCCCGCGCTCAAGAAGGCCCTGCAGGACATTCGGGCCAAGGCACCGGGCGCCCGTGTCGCCGCCCTCGGCTATCCCTGGATCACCCCGGCCACCGCCGACGCGTCCTGCTTCCTGAAGCTTCCGATCGCCGCCGGCGACGTCCCCTACATGCGCTCCATACAGGCGCACCTCAACTCCGCCATCCAGCGCGCGGCACAGGAGACCGGAGCCACCTACGTGGACTTCTCGGCGGCGTCCGAGGGGCACGACGCGTGCAAGCCGGTCGGCACCCGGTGGATCGAGCCGCTGCTGTTCGGGCAGAACATCGTGCCGGTCCACCCCAACGCCCTCGGCGAGCAGCGCATGGCCGAGCGCACGATGAGCGTGCTCGGCCTGGGCTGACGCCGCAGACCCGTGAGGGAGCGGGCGGTCCGGCCGGATCACTCCGCCGAACCGCCCGCACCCATGCGGTGGCCGGGTCCGTCACCATGCAGGCCGCATGATGCTGCCCCGCTGGGACACACACCCCGTTGGATGTCAGGAG
The DNA here is from genome assembly GCF_002078175.1 of Streptomyces sp. M41(2017). Classification (GTDB taxonomy): domain Bacteria; phylum Actinomycetota; class Actinomycetes; order Streptomycetales; family Streptomycetaceae; genus Streptomyces. Next base: position 96,215 of record NZ_MWFK01000003.1, read on the forward strand.
GGCGGCCGGCCACGGAGCGCCGCGACCGCCATTCCCTGGAGTTCGTCCCGGCCGACGCCGCCGCGGTCGCCGTCCCCAGCCCGCATCAGCGCGCAGTTCGTTCCGGGATCTTCGGGAGAACCTTCTCGGCGATGTCGAGGAGAACGCTGTCGTTCGGGAGGGCTCCGGATGTGCTCCACACCGTGATGTCGCAGAGGCCACCTCGGTCATGACGGTCCAGCGCCACCGACAACGTCCTTGCCAAAGGCCCCTGTTCGACCGGTCCGCCGGTTCCGCCACTGCCCCCGAGGTTGATCTCGAACTTCATGGTGTAGTCCGAGGCGAGGACCGCGGGGCGGCCGAGCACCTTGAGTGTCCTGATGTTCTGCTCGTTGCCGAACTTCATCAACTTCACGTACTGGTCGGTGGACAGTTCGTCGTACGTGGCCGAGACCTGCACGGTGTACGTGTCGAACTTGACCTCGGCCTCCGGTTGGGCGATCTTCTCGTCCGTCAGAGGAGCGGTGTTGTTCGTTCCGGAAACCGTGGTCGCGGTCTCTCCAGGCGTTCCGAGAAGCGTGGCCAGGTCCCTCCGGTACAGCGCGTTGCACAGCTCTTCGCCTGTCACCGGCCGAGGTGAGCCCTTGTAAGCCTTGGGAAGCTTTTCGTCGGTCTCGTCCGAACACGACGGGGCCTGGGGCTTGTTGTTCTCGGACGGTACGAAACGCGGTGACAGCCAAAGGACGGCTCCGATGGCCCCGAACACGGCCACCGCCGCGAAGGCCTGCCCCCATGCGTTGTGCTTCTGCTCCGGGGCGCGTGGCCTGGCAGGCGGCCCACCACTTCCGGTCTCAGGCTGAAGCGCGTGCGCGTGCTGCGGCTGAGGTTGGGGCTGCTGCAGTGGCTGGGGTCGGGGCAGGGGCTGAGGCTGAGCTTGGGCGGCAGCATCGCCGGCCACCGCAGCGCCGGAGGCTGCCTGGCCCGGGTGCCGACGTGCGCGCAGGGCCCGGATCACCACGTAGACACGTATGGCGGTGAACACGATGAACACGAGGCCGATACCGGCCGCGACCCGGTCGTGATCACTGAAGGCGAGATACATGATGCGCACGCCGAAAACCGACCCCACCGCGATGAGCAAGGGCTCGCGGACCCAGAACGGCAGGCGACGGATGAGAAAACCGAGCATCCGGCGATCACACCAGAACAAGATCACATCTGCCGTGATGGAAGCCACAATTCCGGGCGTGACCAGCGGTCAGGAGCGGCGAGAGATACCGCGTTGACAGGCCTCGGGACGCTGCGGGTGGTCTGAGTGCCGGCGCAGATGACATCCCGCTCGGACTTCCGCGCGCGGCGCCGCTTCGCCCACCGCGCGCGATCGACGAGCGCCGGGAGGACACGATGAGCCACGGTCTCCGGCAGACAACACGGACAGTGACAGACCACCAGCAGGCTCGCGGCCCTCCGTCGGCAGCCGGGACGATGGTCGCGCTGCCCTTCGAACTGCCCACAACACCCGGAGGAACGCGAGCCCGGGGCCTGGGGCTACGCCTTGACCGGGTGGCGGCCCGGCTCCTTGACGATGCGGTCACCCACCGCGATCGACTTCCAGAGTCCACGGTCGATGCGCACCTTGACCAACTGTCCGTCCACGGCACGTCGGATCTTGACGAAGTGGTACATGTTGGCGCCGTCGAGCATGCCTCGCGTCTTGTCTTCGACAGTGCCTTCCCAGGCATCGCCGTCTGCCGGCCTGTGAGATTTGAACATGCCATGAGCGTACGGAGAGCGGGCGGCCCGGTGCAGTGTCACGAGGCACGTCTACGGCAGTACGGGTGTCGCACGGTGGACCGGACAAATGTACTGAGTGGTGAGCACAGCACGGCGGTCAAGTGCGGGTTCCCGAGTTCCCCGACCGTTCTCGCGCCCCGTACGCCAAGTGCGGCCGTCGGGGAGCCTGTGCGTCCGGAGTGTACAAAGGGTGCCTCCGCAGACCGAGTTGAGCCCGATTCGCCGCCCCGGGGACGGCCGCCCGCGGCTGCTCGCGTGAGATCATCCGTGCATGAGCAGCGATCTGGAAATCAGCGCTCTGGCGATCAACGTCATGATCCCGGAGGCCCTTCGCTGGACGGACACCCGTCGCGGTGAGACGTACACGCTGACGACGCTCAACGTGCGGCTCCTCCCCGACGGTCACCTCGCCGCGAAGGCCTATGGCCGTCCTGTCGCCGGCGGTCGGGGCGCATACGTCTCGTTCCCGGTCCCCACCCAGCCCGAACTGGCGGAACTGATCGCCGACGCCGCCGGCCGCGCCGGAGTGCTGTGGGCCGCCCATCGCGGTCCGAACTGAACCCGGCCGCCGCTTCGCGGACTCACTGCGCCGGGTCTGCACCTTCGCCCTGCCTGACCGGCCGGCCGGATCGTTCCGGCATGCATCCATGCCAGCATCAGTACGACCGCTGCTCGCTACGGGCCTCTTCCTTGAGCCGGTCGAACGCCTCAGGTCCCAGGACCAGGCCGGCATCGCGCTGCCCAAGTCGTTGCCAGACAACCTCGTCGATCGACAGCCGGGCGAAACAGCGTCCCACCAGGCGCATCGCGTAGGTGGTGTCGCCTACTCCTGGAAGACCGCACATCAGCACCACCGTAATCACTTGCTGCGTCACGGAGCCAGGTCAGACCGACCGATCCGCGGACCGGTGCGATCGGGAGTACCGGAACGCGGTCCCTCCCCTGTGAAGCGAGCACTTGCGTCCCCGCAGTAGGAAACGCACTGGCCCTTCCCTCCGACGGCAACGGCTCACCGTCGTGCTCGTCGGTGCTCGATCGTGAGGTGTTCCCCTCTGTGACCGGGGGTTCCCCGAGGGTTATGATCCGCTGCCGGCCTGCGGAAACTCCGAACAGGCGGTTTCCCGGGGGAGCGTGCTGTGGGCGAATCGGTCGGATTGCCGCGGGGGCAGGCGCGGTTCACCTCTGCCACGATCGGCGCGTTCGCGGTGGTGACGGTCGCCGCCGGTGTCGCGGCGTGGCACAAGTACCAGTTGCTTGCCGGCCCGACGGTGACAGGACCCTACGCCGACAACCCGCTGGTCGAGGCCGACACGTATTTCAGGAATCTGATGGGCTGGCGGACAGGCCTGTTCCTCGCAGCCCTGTTCCAGTTCAGCATCTGGCTCGCCACCATGCGGGACGTCGCCGATGCGCTCTGGCCGGAGGGTCAGCGGCGGCGTCGGGCGTGGCTCGTCTTCGGCTGGGTCGTACCTGTGGCGCAGCTCTTCGTCCCCAAGATGTTCGTCAACGACCTGTGGGCCGCCGGCAGGCCGCAGGAACATCGTCGTCGCGGGCATCCCCTGCTCACGGCATGGTGGCTGTCCATGCTCGCCGCCGGCGGGAGCGTATATGGCGATGGTCCCAAGGGACTGAAGGACGCAGCGACCGCCGACGAGGCTCGTCACGCGTTGCGCCAGATCATGATCGGCGACGCTGTCGACGTCTGCGCCGCCGCCCTCTCGGTCGTGGTCATCTGGCAGCTCCTCCGAAGACTGGAGCGAGCCACGGTGACCGAGACAGCGCACGCAGAGGCCCCGCCAGTAGCCCAAGCCGGAGCCTGACGGATTTCTGTCGGGGGTATCGCCCGGCAGGATGTGGTGTGGGGGGCACCCTCCCGATGTCGGTCACGTCCTGACGGACCGCTGGCACCAGCTATGTGATCGTCGCGACAAGCGAGTCCCAGCCCACGGGCGAGGGCCCATGTGTCCGACAGCGAGAAAGCAGAAGCGGAGGCCGTTCGGCGCCCCGACTCGCCTTGCCCCACCCTCTTCAACTCGCCGCCTGGCTCGTCTGGTTGTCCAGTGCCGAGCAGAGCCAGTCGTGGGTGACGCCGGGGGTCGGTTCCGACGGGCCGGTGAGTTCGGCGGTGAGATTCCAGTAGTGATCGATGCGGGGGTCCGCGGCGAGGACCCCGCTCAGCCGGTGGCGGAAGTCGGGAGTGTCCCGCGTACCGCGTGAGTGTGCGTAGGCGGAGACGAAGCAGTCGAGGGCCTCACCCTCGTGGGGCGACCGCTGCGCCCGCAACTGCCGCGCGGCCAGGGCATAGGCCTCGCGGAGACCGTCGTACAGCACGGCCGGGCGCCCTCCGTCGGGGCCGTGCGCGGCGGGCTGGCCCTGGCCGGTGCCCGAACAGGGCGCCGTGACGAAGGCGTGCAGCCGGGTGAAGGCCAGTACCTGGGTGGGCGTCGGGGCGTCGGGGAGCTGGGGAACCGCCTGGTCGACGATGGCGGAGGCCAGCCGGGGCGGGAGCCGCGGTGGCAGCCAGCGTCGCCAGAAGCGCGCGAGGGGCGCTGTGTCGGGCGGGACGGCGACGGCACCGATGAGCCGCAGTCGCTCCGCGCGTTCCTCGGGGGCGCAGTCCTGGAGCAGTTCGAGAGCGGCTTCCTGCCAGCGCAGCGCAGTCAGCCGCGAGCCGATCTCGCGCAGCTTGCCGGCGACGACGTCCTCGAGGGAGTCCTCCTCGTCGAGAATCCGGCTCACCTGGGGAACCGGCAGGTCGAGCGTGCGCAGGGAGCGGATCAGTCGCAGGCGGTCGAGCGCGTCGGGACCGTACCGGCGGTGGCCCCCGGTACTGCGGATCCCTTCGGGCAGCAGACCGCGGTCCGAGTAGAAGCGAACGGTCTTGACGGTGACGCCCGCGCGCTCGGCGAGCTCTCCGATGCTCCACATGCTGCGGTCGGGCGACACGACTTGAACCTCCCTCAGGGGGAGTTCCTACGGTACCGGCGAGCACGGAGCGGCGGTACGGCCCGCTCCGCGCGGACCGACGCGTGCGAGGAGACGATGATGACGGCATTCATCCTGGTGGCGGGCGCCCACACCGGCGGCTGGATCTGGCAGGACGTGGCCGCTCGGCTGCGGGAGTCGGGGGCGGACGTGTATCCGGTGACGCTCACCGGCATGGGTGGGCAGGCTCCCCCGGCGGCGTCCGGGACGGACCTGGAGACCCATGTTCGCGATCTGCTGCGGCTGATCGACCAGGTGGAAGCGGCCGAGGTGGTGATGGTCGGTCACTGCTACGGCATGTATCCGGTGCTCGGTGCCGCCGATCTGCGTCCGGAACGGATCGCGCGGATCGTCTCCATGGACGCGGGCTTGCCCCAGGACGGGGACCGGGCTCTGGCCCTGGTGCCTGAACCGGCCATGCGTGAGCGGCTGTCAGGCCCGGCGGGCGCCGACGGGGGCGAGTGGCGTCTCTCGCCTCCCCCGCTCGACGAGTGGCACCACTGGGGCAGCCTCGAAGGGCTCTCACCGGTCGAGCTGAGTCGACTGGCGGACCGGGCCGTCGCACAGCCGGCGCGCACGCTGACTCAGCCGCTCCGCCTGTCGGGGGCGGTCTTCGAACTGCCGGTGACCGGTGTTCTCTGCACCGCCAACAGCTCCAGCATCACCATGGTGGAAGGTCTGGTGGGCCTCGGAGTTCCCCGCTTTCGGATGCTCACCGATCCGCGGGTGAGTTTCCTCGAACTCGACACCGGGCACTGGCCGATGCTGTCCCGCGCCGACGATGTGGCGGAGGTACTGCTCCGGGCCGCCGCGGGAGAAGGGCACCGGGTGGCCGCGGCCGGGAGCGAACAGCCGTCGCATCTTCGCCCGTTCCTGATGGACGTGCCGGAGCGGCCCCGCGAACGGGTGGGCCGGGTCGATCTCCACCTTCCCGACGCTCTTCCCGCAGACGGCTCCGGGTGGCCGGCGGTGGTGTTCGTCCATGGCGGTCCGGTCCACCCCGACGTGCGGCCGACGCCGCGGGACTGGCCGGCCTTCGTCGGCTACGGCCGGCTCGTCGCGGGCATGGGGGTGGTCGGTGTGACCCTGGACCACCGCCTCAACGATCTCGGCGACTTCCGGCAGGCCGCGGAGGACGTGAACGAGGCCATCGACCTCGTACGCGCCGATCCGCGCGTCGACGAGAGCCGTGTGGCGATCTGGTTCTTCTCCGCGGGCGGCCTGCTGTCGTCGGACTGGCTCGCCGCGTCTCCGCCGTGGCTACGGTGCGTGGCGGCGACCTATCCGGTCCTCGCGCCGCCGTCGAACTGGGGGCGCGTGGATCCCCGGTTCCGGCCGGTGGACGCGGTGCGTGCCGCCGGGCGCCTGCCGATCGTGCTGACCCGGGCAGAGCTGGACCGTGCGGAGATCGCGGTGACGGTCGAGGAGTTCCTGGCCGTCGCCAAGGAGTGCGACGCCGAGGTCGAGGTCATCGACGTACCGCTCGGCCGCCACGGCTTCGAGACGATCGACCACACCGAGCAGGCTGTGCGCGCCGTCGAACAGGCGGTGCGGGCCGTGGTGGGGCATGTGCGGGGTTGACCTGCCCCACCACGGTCCCTGCGGGAGGCACCGTCCGTTCCGGGGCTCGAAGGGCTTCCTACGGCGAGGACGTCTCGGCGTGATGGCGGTGAGCGCTTCGCGAGGCGGGCGATGCCGTCGGTGACATCGCCCGCCTCTCCGGGCTCCCCCGGCGTCTCCGCCCGCCGGAGCGACGTCCGCGATCGTCGCGCCCTGAGCCCGTGAGGCCCGGTCGGGCCGTGAGCTGAAGTAGTCCCCCGCTCCTCCGGCCACCGCTCCGCGGCCGCACACGCACAAGGCAGCGCTCATCTGCCGCTGGCTGCCCGCCACAGCCTCCTCGCGGGTCAGGTGTACGGACTTGAGGACATGTAGAGGGTCTCCGGACTGTCCGGAACCACGGGATACGACATGGTGTCGTGCCGACGGTGACGGCCGGACTGGCTCACGTCGTACGCGGGAGCCTTGGGTGCCAGCCGCCCCTCCGCCGCGAGCCGTTGAGCACGGAGGAGCAAGTCCTTGGAACTGAGGCCGAGTTCCTCAGCGACGGTCCGGAGATCCAGACCGGATTCCCAGCTCCACAGCAGAACGGAGTCCATTCCCGCCGTCCAGACCACCTTCGCAGACGTCGATGCCTGTTCGGTCAGAGGCGGACGGCTCGGTGGTGCCGATTCCGGCCGGGGGTGAGGCATCTGCGCCTTGGCCGTTTCCGGCGGGCGCTCATCCCTGGGGGCGGAGGGGGTGACGGGCACCGTGGGCTGCGCGGGCATCGCGGCCGGCAGTGGGACCGGAGCCGTCTCCGGGGGCTGAGGAGACGTTTCCGCAGAGGAGCTGAGCAGTTGGTCGGCGACGATCCGGGCGTCCTCCTTCCCGACCGTCCGCCGGGCGACCCGTACCTCACGCTCGTTGAGTCCCATCAAGTCCGCCACCGCCGCGTCGCTGCCGACGGTGATCGCAAACGCGGCGAGTGTCCTTGTCCGGCTGGCCACGGCTTCGTCCATCACCGCCTGCGCCTCGCGCACCCGGTCATCTCTCCTGCAAAACGCCTCGGCAAGAAGGCTGTTGCGTTCCCAAAGTTCACGTGATTCCACGCCGGGACAACGTTTCTGCGCCGCGCACGACACCCGATCCGAAGTGGATCACCCGAAGGGGCCATCCAGGATGATGTCGACGGCTGCTGATCGGCACTCGGCGTCCGGGCCGCGCGGGCTGTCCTCAGGGTCGAGTAGTACAGTCCGTTCCCTCCTCCGGAGTCGGGCTCGGCGCTCCCCGGAGCCGAGCCGGAATCCGCCTCTCGTCGGCGAGGAGAGAGTTATGACAGCGAAGCCCTCCGGGGTCTGGGCCACGGCCGTCGGGGTCGCTCGGGTCCGGGCCCGCGAGACCCGGCGCGAGAATCCCTTGTTCCTGGACCCGCTCGCGGAGGCGTTCGCGGTCGCCGGTGGCCTGCCGGTCGACGGGGAACCGTTGCACGCGCCCGTGGACGAAGCGGCCCGGCGGCGTTGGGCCGGGGTCGGGCTCTCGATCGTGGTCCGCACCCGCTTCCTCGACGAGCTGCTGGGCGACGCGGTCGCGGCGGGCTGTCGCCAGGTGGTCCTGCTGGGCGCCGGCATGGACAGCCGGGCCTATCGACTCGACTGGCCCCCGGGAACCCGCCTGTTCGAGATCGACACGGCGGAACCGCTGGACTTCAAGGAGTCGGTGCTCCGGGCCGAGCGGGCCGAGCCCCACTGCGAGCGGATCGCCGTCCCCGTCGATCTGCGGGACGACTGGCCCGGTGCCCTGTCCGCTTCCGGCCACGATCCGGCGCTGCCCACGGTGTGGATCGCTGAGGGCCTGCTGATCTACCTGCCCCAGGACGCGGTCGACCGCCTCCTCGGGCAGGTGGGAGAGCTGTCCGCGAGCGGCAGCCGGATGGGCCTGACACTGGGACAACCCGGAGTCCTCGAACGCTTCGCCCAGGACACCGGCACCCCGGCGTCGATGTGGCTCTCCGAGATGCCGTCGGACCCGGTGGCCTGGCTGGACGGTCTCGGGTGGGACGCTCGCGCGTACACCCTGCGTGACCGCGCCGCGGCGTACGGACGACCGGTCGCGACGCCCGAGGAGCAGCCGCCGAGACGCGGCGGCCTCATCTCGGCGGTACGCCGCTGAGCGCGGCGCACGTCCGCGAGCCCGACCCCACCCCCACGCGCGCATCGTGGCTCATGGCCCCGGACGGTGACCGGATCGAGTCGGTCGAGTGGCCGTCCGGGCGTCCCGACGGCATCACCGCAGCGGACACCGCCTGACGCGGTCACGGTCTGTGGAGCCACGAGTCCGCCGGCGTGGTCCGTACACGTCCAGGGTTCCCGGGCTCCCCTCCCGGCCCGTCCGCCTGCGGCGGTGCCGAAGTACTACGCGCCGCCGATGATCACCGCGCCGTGCACGCGGTCCCCCGAGACGGCCGACATCGTGACGAGCGAGGGGTCGGGCACCGGCAGCAGATGGGCGTCGACCCAGGTGTCGCCCGTCGCCGCGTTGGCCCACGGGTCCTCGATCACGATGGCGTCGGGCGTGACACCGTGGCAGAGCACCCAGTGCGGTACGTCGAATCCCTGCATGGCGGCGAGCGAGACCAGGAGCAGGACGCTCTCCTGTCGGCCGATCGCCTCCCGGATCGCTGTGCTGGAGAGGGGGTTCGGGTCGATCGGCACACCGATTCGTTCCGCCTCCGTACGCGATGCGCTCTGGAGGACCGCCCGCCATTCCTGTTCGCCTGCGGGGAGATGGTCGATCAGTACCGGGTGGTCCGTGTCGAGGTGGACGGTGACGGGGGACGACGGCCACCGGCGGTGCACCGCGACGCCGAGGCCTACGGGTTCACACGCGAGGAAGTTGGTCGCCTCGCGCCACAGGGACAGCTCGGCCCGGCGGTCGAACTCCTCGCCGGGCATCACACCCGCGTGCGCCTGCGCGACCAGGGCGGTGACGGCACCACAGGTGAAGTGCGTGGTCTGCCCGTAGTACGGAGGTTCGGTCACCGCGCCGTCGTGCAGCCGGCGGATGTAGCCGGTGGCGGGCCCTGGCGCCCCCTCCGACAGGGCGAGCGGAGGACGCAACGGGGCGAAGCCCGCGGCAGCGGCGTCCTCGGGGCTCGCTGTCCAGCCTTCCCACGAGACCTGGGCGAGTTCCCTCCCACGTGCGTGGTCGACCACGGCCTCAAGGACTGCCGGTACGTCGCCCACGGCATCGACGATCTTCAGATAGGCCGTGTGCGGACGGGCCGTCACCAGGGCCGCGGCGGCCCAGTCCTGACCATCGGCGGCCTCGACGGCGACGACGTGAGGGGTGTGGAGGGAACGGTCGGCCGACAGCCAGCGCTCCAGCACGTCCTGGCGCACCAGCCGCCTCAGCGGGTCCGGCAACGCGTCGGGCACGAACGCGACGACGATCTTCTTCACAGGCGCTTCCTGTCGGGACGGCATTACGGGCTCCTGAACGGGTCGGACGTTGGGGAGAGGACCGGAGCCGGGACGACTCCCGGGCGTGCGGCGAAGGGGCCGGCCGACCACCGGCAACCGGCAACCGGCAACCCACGGTGGACGGCGGAAGCCGGTTCGCGCCGCTGGACCATGTCCGGGAGCCGGTCGGCGGCCGGCCGCCCGGACACGCCGGCGCGGTCCGTACGCGCATCGCCGCCGGGCAGTGCGCCTGATGTCCACGCCACCACGGGCGTCACGCGCGGGACTTGCGGAGCACCCAGATGAAGTACGGCCCGCCGACCAGCGCGATCATGAGCCCTGCGGGCACCTGGGCGGGTGCGACGACGGTGCGGCCGAGGGCGTCGGCCACACACACCAGCAGTGCGCCGAGCAGCATCGCGACCGGGATCGACCGGCCGTGCCGGGCGCCCACCAGCGACCGGGCGAGGTGCGGGGCGACGAGCCCGACGAAGCCGACGACCCCGACGGCGACCACACTGAGCGCCGCGAGCACCGCGGCGACAGCGAGTGCGCCGAGCCGTGTGCGTTCCACGCCGACCCCGACGATGCGCGGGGTGTCCTCGTCGACGGCGAGCAGATCGAGTCGGCTGCGCATCATGAGCAGCACGGGCAGCGCGATCGTCAGGGCCACCGCGACCGGCAGGACGTCGGGCAGCGTGCGGCCGTAGGTCGTACCGGAGAGCCAGGTGAAGATCCGGGGCGTGTTGTACGGGTCGGCGCGCAGCAGCAGGAAGGTGGTGATGGAGCTGAGGCCGTACCCGCAGCCGATGCCGATGAGTACGAACCGGTCGGGCAGGAAGCCGCCGCGCCAGGCCAGCAGGGCGATCACGGTGAACGTGGCCAGGCCGGCCAGGACCGCGACGGCGATGAGCACCGTCCGTCCCCCCGACAGGTCGGAGGTGACGACGCCCGCAGCGCCCAGCCCGGCGCCCGCCGTGATGCCCAGAATGCCCGGCTCTGCCAGCGGGTTGCGTACGGCGCCCTGTACGACGCATCCGGCCAGTCCGAGTGCCGCGCCGGCGAGGACCGCCGCTGCCACGCGCGGGACCCGGTCGTCGAGAGCCTGACCGATCAGGGCGGGGGCGGCGCCTCGTACCCAGAGCGCGATGTCGCCCGTCCGCAGCCAGAGGCTTCCTGCCAGGGTCGCCACGAGGATCGCGCCGGCAAGGAGGACCAGCGTGCCGAACACCACGAGGAGGAAGGCGCGTCGGGACCGTGCGGCGACCTTCGCGTGGGGAGGGTGCTGGAGCCGGCCGGTGTCCCGCAGTCGCAGCGCGAGGACCACGATCACGACGGAGCCGAGCAGTCCGGTCGGCACGCCGGTGGGGATGGAGGCGGCCCCGTCGGCGCCCTGGACCGCGCGCAGAGTGGCGTCCGCGAGGAGGATGAGCAGTGCTCCGAGCAGCCCGGCCGCGGGCACCAGGTAGAGGTGCCGGCGCAGTGCCCCCACCCGTGCGGCGATCAGGCGGGCCAGGACGGGGGCGCCGAGGCCGACGAAGGAGATCGGGCCGGCGAGTGTCACCGCGGTGCTGGTGAGGAGCACCGCGCAGAGCACGGCGGTCACGCGGGTGGTGCGGATCGGCACGCCGAGGGTGGACGCGGTGTCGTCGCCGAGGTTCATCACGTCCAGCCGTCGGGACAGGGCCAGGGCGACGCACGAGATCACCGCCACGAGCGGCAGGGCGCGCATCGACGCGTCGATGTTGAGCTGGGCGAGCGAACCGCTCCCCCACGCGAAGAGGCCGGTCGTGTTCTGGTCGAACAGGATCAGGAGCATCCCGGACGCAGCGTCCAGGGCCATCGCCATGGCGGATCCGGCGAGGATGAGACGGGTGCCCGCGGTGCCCGCGGCGCGTCCCGCGAGCAGCAGCACGAGCGCCGCGGCGACCAGGCCGCCCGCGAAGGCGACGGCTCCGGACGCCCACAGCGGGACCGCGAGGCCGAAGGCCGCGATGAGGGTGAGCGTGAAGTAGGACCCGGCTGTGACCGCGAGGGTGTCGGGTGAGGCGAGTGCGTTGTGGGTGACGGACTGGAGCAGCGTGCCGGCGCAGCCGAGGGCGAAGCCCACGGCCACCCCGGCGAGCAGACGCGGGACACGCGAGCCGGAGATGATCTCGGCGACCGGCGGCCCACCGGCCTTCTCGCGTTCACCGGCGAGGTGGCGCAGCAGGTCCGCGACACCGACACCCGACGTCCCCTGCGTCAGGTGCCACAGGCCCACGAGGGTGGTCACGAGGAGAAGCAGTCCGAGGACGGCCGCCCCGGCGGGGCCGCCGCCGCGGTCGTCACGCGGCGCCGCTCCTCCCCCGGCCGGTGACCCGGGGGGAGCGCTCACCGTCTGCGATGTGCTCACTTCTTGTCGAGGACGTCGACGTAGGCGTCGATCGCCTGCTCGCAGGAGCGGGGACCGCCGGCGCCCCAGACACGCGCCGGGAACGCGTGCGCGCGGCCCTCCTTGACGGCCGGAAGGGTCTTCCAGATCGGGTTCTTGGCCAGCGCGGCGACGTATCCGCCGGCTCCCTCGTCGTTGGCGTAGAAGATGTTGGCGTCACCCACCGCGGCGAGTCCCTCGACGTCGGTCTGTGCGAGGCCGTAGGCGGGGTCGACGCCTCCGTCGCCGTGCGCCTTGTTGACGTCGTTGGTCCACGCGGGCTTCATGCCGAGTTCCTTGCCTATCTCGGTGAACAGGGCGCCGTCGCTGTAGGGGCGGATGGTGAGGTTGCCGCCCTCGAGCCATCCGTCGAAGAAGAGGAAGTCGTTCGTCGGCAGGTCGGCGTCGACGACCTGCTGCTTGGCCTTCGCCAGGTGCTGGTCGAACTCCTTGAGCACCTGGTCGGCCCGCTCGGTGCGACCGGTGGCCTTGCCGATCATGCTGAACACGTCCCGCATGTTGCCGATCGGGTCGTCCGGGTTCGCGCCTCGGGTCGCCATCACGGGGACACCCCGCTTCTCCAGCTTCGCGATGGTCTCGTCGTCGGCGTCGAACGCCTCCACCACGATGAGGTCGGGCTTGGCGGCGTAGAGCGTGTCGAGGTCGGGCTCCTCACGGGTACCGATGTCGGTCACGCCTGAGGGCAGCTTCTCCGCGCTGACCCAGGTGCTGTACCCCTTGGCGTCGGAGACCGCGGTGGGGGTGACGCAGAGGGTCAGGGCGTCCTCCACCTGCTGCCATTCGAGGACCGCGATCCGCTGGGCGGGGTGGTCGAGCTTCACCTGCCGGCCGACGCCGTCCTTGAAGGAGACCGGCCCCGTCGCGGTGGTCGTGGTGTCGTCGGCGCAGCTCTTCGAGGCAGGCGAAGCGCTCGCACGGTTGGCGGGCGCGGCCTTGTCGACGTCGGTGGTTCCGCAGGCCGTCGCGGCGAGGGCTACGAGACCTGCGGAGGCTGAAGCCGCCAGGAGACGGGCACGGTTCATTGAGGTTCCTCTTTCTTGCGAGCGCTGTGCGTTCTTCGTGCGATGCGCTGTTCGTTGCGACGGGTGACAGCGGCGGACGCGCCGTTGCGACCGGGCGTCGCCAGGGGGTTCATCGGAGCGATGACGGGCGGGGCGGGGGTCCGCCACGCGTTGTTCGGTACGGGAAGAGGGCATGAGGGACCTGCCCGCGTCGGCCGCGAGGGCGGCCAGGTGGGCGGGAGGATTCAGCGAGACACTTCAGGCGGGGTGCCGGCGGCCGGACGCGTGCGGGGAGTTCCGGACGCGGCCGGTTCAGGCGGGGTACCGCCCGATGGGGTCGATGCGAAGGCGGCCCGTGCGAGGATCGACGGCGACTTCGACGTGGATGTCGTAGACCTCGCCGATGTTCTCGGCGGTGAGGACGTCGACGGGTTCTCCGGCCGCGTGCACGCGGCCGGAGCTCATGAGGATGAGGGTGTCCGCGACACGGGACGCCTGGTCGAGGTCGTGTAGCACGATCCCGACGGCGATGCCGTGCTCCTCGACGAGATCGCGCACCAGGTCGAGCGTCTCGATCTGGTAGCGCAGGTCGAGGTGGTTGGTCGGCTCGTCCAGCAGTACGACGCCGGTGTCCTGGGCCAGGCAGGCCGCGAGCCAGACACGCTGCATCTCCCCGCCCGAGAGTTCCCCGACGAGCCGGCCGGCCATGTCCCGCACCCCGGTGACACCCATGGCACGGTCGACGGCGCTGCGGTCCTCGGCGCTCGGTCCGCCGAAGCCCCGCCGGTAGGGGTGACGTCCGAACGCCACGACCTCGGCCACCGTCAGTCCCTGGGGCGCGGGCCTCGACTGGGAGAAGAGCGTGACCTCGCGGGCGAACTGCCGGGAACTGAGCAGGGCTGCGTCACGTTCGGACGTCCCGTCGGCGGCGCCCAGGGTCACCCGTCCGTCGTCGATCCGGTGCAGTCGGGCGAGCGAGCGCAGCAGCGTGGACTTCCCGCTGCCGTTCGGCCCCACCAGTGCGGTGGCGCGACCGGGTTCGAGGGCGAGGGACACACCGTGGACCACGGGCTTGGCGCCGTACCTCAGCACCAGGTCGTGCCCGTTCAGGGCGGCCACCGGCGTGACGGGGCCGGCCGCGGGGCGGTCGACGGGCCGGGGGGAGCTTGTGAGCATGGACGGATCCGGACGTTCGGAGGGGCAACGATCTCGGCACCCCCCGTCCCGCCGTCACCGGCCGGGCCGCAGACTCCTCCGCATACGGAAACCACCGTTCACGGCGAGCACCAACTAAGGGTCACCTAACTCCGAGAAGGCTATATTCCGCTCGCTACGCCGACAATCCGGAGTTCGGGACCCTCGATACGGGAATCCGGACACCTCCGCGGGCGTCGTCGGCCGTGCTGAAGTACGCACCCGGGGTCGTCCCCATGACCCGCCGGAACGCGGCGATGAAGGAACTGGGCTGCGCGTAGCCGAGCGTCTCCGAGATGGTCATCACGTCGAACCCCTCGGACAGCAACGTCAAGGCCCGGTGCACCCGCAGGACCTGCCGCCACTGCGCGAAGGAGAGTCCGGTCGCGCGACGAAACGCCCGGGTGACCGTGCGGTCGCTGACTCCCAGCAGCCGCGCCCACTCCTCCAGCGACCGGCCGTCGGCGGGATCGTCCAGCAGGGCCTCGGCGATCGCGTCGATCCGGGAGTCGCCGGGAAGCTGCAGGGCGAACTGGCGCTCCGACGGCACGAGCACGTCAAACACGACTGCCTCGGCCCGGGTCCTCGCCGCCGCGTCGAGATCCGTGCGGGACAAATGCGTCAGCAGCGACTCCAGCAGAGGAGTCATCGCGATCGCCTTCGGTTCCTCGAAGGCGATCGGCGTGCGGTCGGGGGCGAAGAAGGCGTCGTGGAACTCGGCGCCGGCCGTGGCCCGACCTCCGTGCACCACACCGGCGGGCATCCACAGCCCATGTCCCTCGGACACGGTGAAGACACGGTCCTGCACCCGTGACGTGAGCGTCCCGCCCCGCACCCACACCAGCTCGTGCTGAGGATGCGAGTGCGGTGACCACTCCGTGGGAACGCGGGGGATGTGGAGCCCGGCGTTGATGACGAAGGGTTCCACGGTCCGCTCCGGCAGCGCGGCCGCCCGAAGCACCACGGTTCCCGCCTCGCGGCGCCACATCCCGGGGCTCGCCTCACCTCGGGATGATCGAACCATGCGGACGAGTCTATCCGGGGGCGCTTCGGGGGGACCGCCGGCATCGGAGCTGCCGTCGTGCACGGGCGGAACCGTGGATGTCAGGCCCTCCGGCGTGCACGGGCGGAACCGTGGATGTCAGGCCCTCCGGCGTGCACGGGCGGGACCGTGAATGTCAGGCCTCCCCCATGCGCAGGCGGACCGCTCGACAAAACCGGGTCGACACAGGTCAGTTCCGTAATCGATCATCCGTTCATGTCCTTGACAGAGACCCTCGCCCGTATCGACGCGGACCTGGTCGCCGGGCGGATCCCCGTCGCGCGCCAGCGCCTGCGCGGTCTCATCTCGTCCTTCCCGCACGACCTGACGCTCCGCCGTCGTCTGGCCGAGGTGTACCGGCTGTACGGCGACGCCGCCGAGGCCGGGCGCTGGATGTACCTCGAAGAGGACCGGAACCTCGACGAGACCGCCGCCTTCGAGGCCCGGTACCGGTCTCCCGGGCGGCGGATGAGGGCGCTGGCCTGGCACGCCCCCGAGACGGAGGCAGGCAACCCCTTCGCGGAGGCCCAGCTGGCCGCGGTGCGCGGCGCCTGCGCCGAGAAGCTGGGGCGTCCCGTCGACTGGACCCGTCCCGCCTCCTACCAGGACGGCCTCAAGGATGAACACGAGCCGCCCTCCGGGCCGTTGACGCCAGGGGGCGTGCTGGCGGGTGTCGGCTGTGTGGTGGCAGTCCTCGGGTTCCTGGCGATCTGGGTGAACGGGCTCGTTGCGCTTTTCGACTGACGGCAGGTCACCGGGGCCGGCGCCAGGAACGGAACGCGGCCCAAGACCGGGCGAGGATCCGTCGCTGTCGGAAGGGCCGGGTCCCGCGACGAGCGTCGCGGGACCCGGCCCTTCCGACGTTTCCGTCCGTCCCTAGGGCGTCCAGGGACCGAGCATGTCCTTCATCGCGTCCGTCAGCGCGAATTGCAGCAGCGGGCCGTAGGTGATCCGGCCGACGCCGAGGCGGCGGAAGCGCTCGAGGTCGTGCTTGACGGGATGAGCCGTGGAGTTCACGGGAACGGCCACGGCGCCGGTCACCGCGGTCAGCAGTTCGTCGTTGTCCTGGATCCCCACCGGATAGACGCTGTCGGCACCGGCCTGCGCCAGGGCCCGCAGTCGCTCGATCGCCTCGTCGAGGACGGCGGAGGGGTCCTTCGCGTGCAGGAAGAGGTCGGTACGCCCGTTGACCCATACCGGGATCCCGGCGTCGTCGGCCGCCGCGCGCAGACCGGCGATGTAGTTCGCGTGCTCCTGCGTGCTGCGCACCCGTCCGCCGTCCGAGTGGACGGTGTCCTCGACATTGAGACCGACGCCTCCGACTTCGGTCAGGCCCGCGATGAGATCCGCGGGCTTCTGGCCGTACCCGGCCTCCAGGTCCACGGACACGGGGATGTCGACCGCTGCGACGATCGGCCTGACGGCGGCGAGTACCTCCTCGAAGGTCTGCCCCTCGTGGTCGTCGGCACCGCGGGAGTCGGCGAGCGGATGGCTGCCGATCGTCAGCGCGTGGAACCCGGCCCCGGCGGCCGTCCGCGCGGACCAGACGTCCCAGACGGTCGGCAGTACGAGCGGCTTGTTCCCGGCGTGCAGCTGCTTGAGGCGTTGAGCGCGCTCAACGGTGGTACGAGAGTCCATGTCGTGGACGCTACCCCCGGAACGCCACGAAGAACGTGCCGGCAGGGCCCCGTCCGGCATCCTTCGCGGACCCCGGGTCGGCCACCGACTCCCGAGAGACGGGCCGACGTCCGACGGGCAGCGGGACACCGACCCCGGCGTCGCACGCGACAAACCCCACGACGCCGGCGGTCCTCCCCGGAATACTGGTCGCCCATGGATGAGGTCGAAGTCGTCGTCGCCCATTCCGAGCGCGCGACCCTGCGCGTCGGCGACATGTTCCTGAAGGTAGACGCCGATCAGGCGCGCATCGACGCCGAGGTCGCGGCCATGGCCCTGGCGCCGGTCCCGACGCCAGAAGTCCTGTGGCGCAAGCCGCATGTGCTCGCGATGGCCGCACTCCCGGGAACGACGGTCGGACGCCTCGGCGGCCCGTCGACCGGTTCGCCGGGGGCCTGGGCCGCGGCGGGCGCCGCCATCCGGAAGCTGCATGACGCGCCCCTGCCTCCCTGGCCCGGCCCGGGAAGGGGCCTCGACGAGTTGAGGAGGGAGCTCGACGAGGAGTGCGAGGCGCTGGTGACGAACGGTGTCCTGCCCGCCGACCTGGTCATCCGCAATCGCCAGGTCGCCGAGGCCGCCCTGCGGCCGTGGACTCCGGCGTTCACGCACGGCGATCTGCAGATCGCGCACGTCTTCGTCGAGGACGACGAGGTGACCGGCATCATCGACTGGTCCGAGGCGGGCCGGGGCGACGCCCTGTACGACCTCGCCACCTTCACCCTCGGACACGAGGAGCACCTCGACGACGTCATCGCCGGCTACGGCACCGACGTCGATCTCGCCGTGATCCAGGCGTGGTGGGCGCTGCGAAGCCTGCTGGTGGTCCGCTGGCTGATCGAGCACGGCTTCGACCCGTTCACAGCAGGCTGCGAGGTCGACGTGCTGAGATCCCGCATGTGAGGCTGCGCAGACCGTCTCTTGGGTGGGCCCTCTGGACAGCGTCGTTCCCGATCACGGGCGTCGCGGGCGAGGCTCTGGCGTAGCAGGCCCAAACCCCCGGCAGCCGCCGGGGGGGGGCGATGGCCGGGCCGTGCTCGGCGCCGGAACGGCTGCCGATGTGAGCCGGTACCCAAGGCTCCGAACGTCGTCGGAGAACGTCTGACGGGGCAGGGCCCGGAGCGCGCTTCGCGGTCCGGGCCCTGCCCCGTGCGGTGCCGCCGTGCGGCGGCGGTGCGTCAGCTCTGTGCGGTGGCGTCGTCCGCCTGCCCGGCGCCCTCGGCCGCGGCCGCCTTCTCGCGCATCTTGCGCACCAGCTCGGCCTTCTGGTCTGCGGCACCCTGGCGGTCGAGGTTGCGGTACGGCCCGTTGTTCTGTCGCTCGGCGCGGGACAGCTTCTTGCGCTGGCCACCGCCCTGACCCACGGGGTTGTTGATGTTCTTGCTGACGGTCATGGGTTCTCCGGGTCATGAGGTGAAGTGATCTACGGATTCATCGGTGGGGACGGGCGGCGCCGTCGAAGGACGTCAGCGGGGGCCCCACGCCCTCACTCGTAAATCGCCGTCTGGAAGAACATGACAAAGACGTTACCCGGTTCCTTCACCCCCACAGACCACATTCCGCCCGCCTCGGCGTCTGCCGGGCATCTGCCGGCTCGCACACGCCTGCCTGAGGCATCCGCGCCCATGCCGACACGGAGGGGGCACGGCCCGGCACCCCGCGTCACTCGTACGGCGCCGTCGGGGTCGGGCTGTCGGATCGCCGCGGGCGCCACCTCCGGGCCCGGCTCCCGCGTTTCCGGACGGAGCCTGCCCCGCAGGGGGCGTCCGGCTGTCGCTGGCGGAGCACGACGGGACGGGAGATGTTGGGGGGTGGCGCTTTAGCCCGGTTCATGAGCGTTTTACGACGTCGATCGCGGGTTACTCGTGCCTCGCTGTCGGATTAGGGGCGGCAGGTGCCCGGCTGCGGCCGGGAACGTGCAGTCCCGGCCGTGATGCACGGCCGAGGTCAGTGTTCCGTGTACCCGCTCGCATCATCGAAGGGGAAGATCGAGAATGACCGACACCACACCCAAACCGACCACCACCGACGCAGGCATCCCGGTGGAGAGCGACGAACACTCGCTCACCGTCGGCCCGGGCGGACCCATTCTGCTGCAGGACTCGTACCTCATCGAGCAGATGGCCCAGTTCAATCGCGAGCGCATCCCCGAGCGTCAGCCGCACGCCAAGGGCAGCGGCGCGTTCGGTCGTTTCGAAGTCACCGCGGATGTGAGCGCCTACACCAAGGCGGCGGTCTTCCAGCCCGGCACCACCACCGAGCTCGTCACCCGGTTCTCCACCGTCGCCGGCGAGCGCGGAAGCCCGGACACCTGGCGCGACCCTCGCGGCTTCGCGGTGAAGTTCTACACCAGCGAGGGCAATTACGACATGGTGGGCAACAACACCCCCGTGTTCTTCGTGAAGGACCCGATGAAGTTCCAGCACTTCATCCGGTCGCAGAAGCGCCGCGCGGACAACAACCTGCGTGATCACGACATGCAGTGGGACTTCTGGACCCTCTCCCCCGAGTCCGCCCACCAGGTCACCTGGCTGATGGGCGACCGCGGCATCCCGCGCAGCTGGCGGCACATGAACGGCTACACGTCGCACACCTACATGTGGATCAACGCGCAGGGCGAACGCTTCTGGGTGAAGTACCACTTCAAGACCGACCAGGGCATCGAGACGTTCACCCAGCACGAGGGTGACCAGATGGCGGCGGCGGACACCGACTACCACACCCGGGACCTCTTCGAGCACATTCGCGACGGCGAGTATCCGAGCTGGACCCTGTACGTGCAGGTCATGCCGTACGAGGAAGCGGTCGACTACCGCTTCAACCCCTTCGACCTGACCAAGGTGTGGCCGCACGGCGACTACCCCCTGATCGAGGTCGGGCGGATGACCCTGGACCGCAACCCCACGGACAACCACGCGGAGATCGAACAGGCCGCCTTCCAGCCGAACAACCTCGTCCCGGGCATCGGCCCGAGCCCCGACCGCATGCTCCTGGCCCGACTGTTCTCGTACGCGGACGCGCACCGCTACCGGATCGGAGCCAACTACCAGCAGCTGCCGGTCAACGCTCCCGTCAACCCGGTGCACACGTACTCCAAGGACGGGGCGATGGCGTACCGCAAGACCAGCGACCCGGTCTACGCGCCGAACTCGAAGGGTGGCCCTGCCGCCGACACCGCCCGGTTCGGCACTCCCCCGAGCTGGCACGCCGACGGGGACATCACACGCGCCGCGTACGTCTCGCATGCCGAGGACGACGACTGGGGCCAGGCCGGCACCATGGTGCGCGAGGTCCTGGACGACGCGGCGAGGGACCGGCTCGTGGACAACGTGGTGGGCCACCTGCTCAACGGCGTCACCGAGCCGGTGTTGCAGCGCGCGTTTGAGTACTGGTCGAACATCGACAAGTCGATCGGTGAACGCATCCAGCAGGGGGTGCGTGCCAAGGCCGACGAGAAGGACCCCAAGGCCTCCGAGCAGGGCAATCCCGCGCGTCAAAGCATGCAGCACAAGGCCTGACCGGTCTTCCGAAGGCGTGGTCCGGGGGCGCGTGGTCCGGAACCGGTCCCGCCTTCCACGCTGTTGCTGCCGGCCCGTCTCGTGGCCGGCAGCGACAGCGTGTGCATGGTGAGCGTTCCCAGGCCTCTGCGTCGGCCTGATGCCCGGTCAGACGGAGGCGAAGGTCTCCGCCGGGACGTCGTCGAGAACGAATCCGTTGTCGAGCCGGACGCGGACCGTGACACGGAGCATCTGTCGTTGGTAGGCGTCCCAGTGCTCTTCCAAGGACGCGACCTGCTCATCCAGTTGCGTCCTGCTCGCCGACGGCATCTGGTGGCCGAAGTCTTCGAGGAGGGCCTTGAGACGCAGGTACTCACGCGCTTCGTGGCTCTGCTCCGGGTGGTGTTCGTCCACTCGCTCGACGGTGCCCTCGATGCCTGCCGCCAGCGCGAGTGAGGCGGTGAAGGCATCGGGCTCGTCCGAGGGCCCGCTGGCGGGGATCACCGACCCGGCCAGGCGGAGATCCGCCACCAGTCGTACGCGTTGGCCGGCGTTCAGCGTCATCGATCCTTCGTCTTCCTCGTCGGTCACCGGTGATCCGGTACACGGGGGCGTGAGCCAGCCTACGCAGCCGCTCGTGGCCAGGAGCACGCCCGGGCCGGCGACGCCGTCAGCGCAGAACGGCCGCCAGCAGGTCGCCACCCAGTGCCGTCAGGTCGGGTAGGTTGAGAGTGTGGTGGACGTAGCGGCCGTGCCGGCGGGCGGTGAGGAGTCCCGCGCGGCGCATGACGGCGAGGTGGCGGGAGACTTCGGGCGACGTCAGGTCCCAGGCGTCGGCGAGCTCGCCGGTGGTGTGGGGGCCGCGGGCCAGGGTGCGCAGGAGTCGTAGCCGCACGGGGTGGGCGAGTGCCTCCAACCGCAGGGTCACCGTCTCCAGTGCGACGGGCTCGGACGGGGTCTGCTCGGCCACCGGATACTGCAGGACCGGCTGCCATCCGCGGGCGTAGACCGCCACCAGGTGCGGGCGGCCGAAGACACTGGGGATGAACGTGACGCCGCCGCCGTGGGCCGTGGTCGCCGCGTCCTGGAGTTTGTCCACGACGATGGCGCCGTCGTCCGGTGCCAGGGAGACGGCGCCGGAGACCGATGCGAGTGCCGGTCCGATGCCCTGGCGCTTCAGCAGGTCGTTCTTCAGACGCAGGTCGTTGGCGAGTTGCACGGCGACGTCCGCCCAGGCGGCGTCGAAGAACGCCTCAGCGCACTGTTCGAGGGTGTGCCGCACCCGCGCCCGCACGGCGGCGGGGTCGTCGAGCAGCCGCTCGGCGAAGGCCTCCTGTGTCGCGCCGCGGGCCTGGGCCCGGTCCAGGACCCGTTCGCGCGCGTCGGCGTCGGTGAGTGGCGACGGTGTGGCGTAGCGACCCCGGTTGCTGCCGCAGGAACTGACGAGCGCCGCCCTCACGTACGTCTCGTCGTCGATCTCGTCCACGTCGTCCAGCTCCTCGGCAAGCGTCTGCCGGGGCCGGGCGGGGACGAGGAAGTCGGCTCGTGCGGAACGCCAGAGGAACTCCGCCTCCCGTAGTCGCTCGGCCAGCTCCGGCCGCAGCCCGGCCCACACCTCGGCGGCCCAGCCGGCCCGCTGCGGATGGTGCTCGGGCTCGGCCAGCACGTGCAGCATCGCGGTCAGCTCGGCCAGCGGGGAGGCCGCGAAGCGCAGTCGCTCAGGAGGCAGGCCACCGGTGTCGATCCTCAGCGTCATCCCGTCATCATCACCGAGTCGGCACGCAAGGGCGGCGTCGGTTGACGATGTCCGTCAACCGACGTGGCGGCTGTGGGGCCCGAACCCACCGTTGACGCCATGGCAACCACCCTGAACATCCGGTCCCGCGGCCTGATCCGCGCCTTCGGAGGCCCCCGCTACGCCGTCGCCCTGGCGGTGGACGCGCTGGGCACCGGCCTGCTGCGGCCCTTTCTGCTCCTCTACGGAGTGATGGTGCTGAGCCTGTCCGCACCGGCGGCCGGCATCGCCATGACGGGCGGCGTCGTCGTGGGTCTGATGTGCATGCCCGCGGTGGGCCGGTGGCTGGACCGGGGTGCGCGCAGCACGGTCGTGGCAGCGTCGATGCTCGTACGGGTCCTGGGCGTGGGCCTGCTCCTGGCCACTCCGTCGGGACACGTCTGGCTGTTCTCGACGGCGGCGCTCTTCCTCGGCATCGGCAACCAGGCCTGGCCGGCCGCCCACGCCGCCCTCGTGGCCACGGTCACCGACGGCAGGGAACGCGACACCGCTCTCGCGGCGGGCCGTTCCCTGCGCAACGCCGGTATGGGGGCGGGCGCGCTGCTGGCCACCGCGTGCCTGGCCGGAGGGGCCGACGCGTTGCGGGTACTGGCCGTGGGCACCGGGCTCGCCTATCTCACGGCCGCGGTACTCGCGTGGTCGGTCCACCTGCGCGCACACCCGGCCGCCGCTCCGGCCGAGGCAAGCGGCGATGCACCCGCGCCACGGATGCGCGTGCTCCTGGCCGCCAACGTGATCTACGTCTTCTGCCTCAACGTCCCCGAGATCGCGCTTCCCTTGGTGCTGGTCACGCAGTTGCAGGCATCCCCGGTGTGGTCGGCGGTCCTTTTCGTGACGAACACCGTCCTCGTCGTCGCCCTGCAGGTGCCCGTCACCGTCCTGCTGGCCCGCTTCCCCCGGCGGATCGTGCTGGCGTTCGCCGGCGTGGTGCTCGCCGTGTCCTACCTCGGCTTCCTCGCCGCCACCGCCCTGGGCGGCGGCTGGGGCGCTCCGGCCGTGGCCGCCGTGTCCGTGGTCTGCACGCTGGGGGAGATCATCTACGCCGGCAGTTCCACGGCGCTCGTCACGGCCCTCGCCCCGGCCCATCTGCTGGGACGTACCCTCGCGCGTTTCCAGCTCTCCACGGGCTTCGGTCTCGCGGTGTCTCCGGCGGTCATCACCGCTCTCGCACCGCACGGGCCGGCCACTCTCTGGGGCAGTCTCGCCGCCGGTACGCTGCTGTCCGCGTCCGCCGTCGCCACCGAGAAGGATCCCGAAGGCGCCCCGGTTCGCCGTCAGCTGCCCCTGCGAGACTCGGCACCGGCTGACCCTGCGGACTCCATCAGTTCTCGGAGCCGGTTCAGGTCGCCCGTGACCATGTCGGCGTCACGCTCGAAATCGGCGTCACTCACCTGCGGCTGCCGGCGAAGAGTGAACACGACCTCGCTTCCCTCGCCGTCGCCGATCACGCGGACCGGGTTGTAGACGGTCTCCCCGGAGGGAAGCGTGACGTGGTGGTCGATCACACCCAGCTCGTTGCGGGGCACGAAGGTCACCACGACCCTTCCCATCGGGGAGGATTCCGCGACCCACTGCCCATCGATCCTCTTGATGGAGCCCCCCAGTCCGAGGGCCCACGCGGGGAGGTTCTCCGGGTCCGCCGCGTAGGCGTAGACCTCGTCGGCCGTGCGGTCGACATGGACACTGAGATGGCGTGATTCTCTGTCGGCGCTGTTCATGATGGCGAGGGTAGTAGGCCGGCGTGGCCGCCTTCTTGAACGAATCGGACGTGGCTGATCGGCCCGCCGGTCCCGGGTGGGCCGGTCACCGGCCCCGCACACACCGCACACCCCGCCCGTGCCGGCGCACCGGCGCGGAGCGGCGAGCACGTCGAGGAACCCTCCTTGCTCGTGCCCGGCCCGAAGCGCTCGCGCCGTCCGAAGCGGTCGGGTCGGCCCCGGCCCTGCTGCGGCGGTCGCCGCCGCAGGGCCGGGCACTCCCTGAAACGCGCCGCCGCATGCCATACACGCTCCACCAAACGGTTGACACGCAGTCAATCTCCTGGGCGTGCAATCACCCTGATGGGTTAATCAAGGTGTCTGCAACAACGGGCGCTGATCCATCGAGTCGCCGCAGGCAGGCCGCCCTCCCGGGACTGAACCCGTCCCGTCCGGACGGGCCTCCGCTCATCCCCGTACGGCAGCCACCGCACGTGGTGGCCGGGCCGGTTCGGGACGCCCGTGGATCGGGACTCCCAGTCGCTGCTCGGAGAAGACTTCCGAGTGAGGAGGAACCCCTCATGCCCATCAGTCCCAACCAAGGCCCCACCAGTGGCGGAACAACCGTCACCATCACCGGCGTGAACCTGGCCAATGCCACCGCCGTCCACTTCGGCTCCCGGACGGCCACGATCACCGCGAACACCCCGACCTCGATCACCGTGGTCGACCCCGCGGGTTGCGGCGTCGTCGACGTCGACGTGACCACCGCAGGGGGGACGAGCAACTCCCTCTCCTTCTTCTACATCAGCCCGCCGATCGCGGTGTCCCTCGCCCCTGACTCCGGTCCGACCGCGGGCGGCAACACGGTCACCGTCAACGGCTACGGTCTCTCCACTGCCGCCGCCGTGTCCTTCGGCTCCAACAGCGCGACCCCGACGGTCGTCTCGGACAGTCAGCTGTCAGTGGTCGCTCCGGCCGGCAGCTCCGATGGCTCCGTCGACGTCACGGTCACCACCACCGGGGGCACGACCGCACCGCTCGGCTACGCCTACGTCGACGCGCCGACTCTGGCCTCGCTCACCCCCACCACGGGGTCGGCGTCCGGCGGCACCGCGGTGACCTTCAGCGGGACAGGACTGGCATCCACCACGGCCGTCACGTTCGGCGGCACCAGCGCGTCGTTCGCCGTGCTGAACAGCACCACGCTGGTGGCCCTCGCACCACCCGGCGCCGTGGGTTCCGTCGACGTCGTCGTCACCACCGAGGGCGGCGCCGTCACCCTCACCGACGGCTTCACCTACGTGTCCGGTCCCGGCATCTGACGAGATCTCGGACGCGCCACCGGACAGGCCCCAGGTCCGCTTCGGTCCACCGGTCCCTGTCCAGCGGAACCGGTACGGGTCGCGGGCACCGGCCCGCACCGCTTCCGTACTCCCGGCTCACGGGCCGACCAGGCCGACCACACCCCCTTGGAGTCACCGTGGCCCCTCCCGTCCTCACCTCGGTCGTACCCACCTCGGGTCCGGCGGCGGGCACCAACCCCGTGACCCTGAACGGAAGCCAGTTCACCGGTGCCACCGCCGTCATGTTCGGATCCGCGGCCGCCCTGTCGTACACGGTCACCTCCCCGTCGACGATCACGGCGACGGTCCCGCCCGGAACCGGCACGGTGAATGTCACCGTGCGCACACCCGCCGGACTCAGCAACACGGTCGCCTACAGCTACGCGCCCGCCCCCTCCCTCACGACGATCGCGCCGAGCCAGGGTCCGACGTCCGGCGGGACCGGCGTGGTCCTCACGGGCACCGGCCTCACCGGAGCCACCGCCGTCACCTTCGGCAGCACCCCCGCCACCTCGTACACCGTCAACTCCGCCACCCAGATCACCGCGGTCGCCCCATCGGGCACCGGCGCGGTGGCGGTCACCGCGACCACCGTCGGCGGCACCTCGGGGCCGGTGTTCTTCTACTACCTCAACGCACCCTCGCTGCTGTCCGTCTCGCCCACCCAAGGCCCGGCCTCCGGCGGGACCAGCGTGGTCCTCACCGGCACCGGCCTCACCGGAGCCACCGCCGTCACCTTCGGCAGCACCCCCGCCACCTCCTACACCGTCAACTCCGCCACCCAGATCACCGCGATCGCCCCGCCCGGCAGCGGCTCCGTCGGGTGCACCGTCACCGGTCCCGGCGGCACCAGCAACGCCGTCGTCTACGCCTACGTGGGGGCGCCCACGCTGACCGCGCTCTCGCCCGCGCAGGGGCCGACGGGCGCCGGCGCCACCGTGACCCTGACAGGAACCGGTCTGACCACGACCTTCGCGGTCCGCTTCGGCACGACCCCGGCGGCCTTCTCCGTACTGTCGGACACGACCGCGACCGCGATCGCACCGGCGGGTCCGGCGGGCTCGGTGACGGTGAGCGTCACGACGTCGGGCGGCACCAGCAACTCGCTGACCTACCAGCGCGTCGCGCCTCCCGCGATCTAGCCGGTACCGCGGTATCGGCATCACGAAGCCGAGCGGGCCGCGCGCCGCCGGACCGCTCCGGCCCATTCGAGCGAGCCGACGCCCCGGGTGGGTCCACGGGCCCCGCGCCTCCCGCATCTGCCGTCGAAAGCGGCTTAAGGTCTCGCTCCGAACGGCGACGGCGAACCCCCGCCGGCCCGTCGGATCGAGGAGGCCCCTCAGTGAAAGCGCGCCGTACACGCACCGCCGGACTCATGGTCGCCATAGCGGCGGTGGCCACCGTGCTGTCGCTCGCCCCGTCGGCAGCCGCCGCCGATCCGTCGTCGACCACGGTCCAGGCCACGCCCTCCTCGGCGACGGCCGGGCAACTGGTGACGCTGGAAGCGACGGTGACGTGCAGCTCCGACCCGAGCGGCGGCCTCGGCGTGTCGTTCTTCGACGGCTCGGACCTCCTCGCGACCGCCCCCGTGTCCGCCGACGGGCACTCCTCGCTGACCACCGGTTTCACGGCCACCGGCACCCACACCATCACCGCCGCCTACAACGGCGACGACGGTTGTGGCGCGTCGAACGACACGACCACCGTCACCGTTTCTCAGACCCCGGCGCCCCCGGCCGACAACCCGGGCTGCCTGCTGTGCGGGCTGATCGACGTCCACTACGGAAACGTCCACAACGAGGTCAACGTCAACAGCAACAACGGGACGCGCCACCACAAGTGAGCCCGGTCTCTGGGCCGTTGGACATGTGAGGGGGGCGTCACGAGTCCGTGGCGCCCCCCTCACACGGCTACCGAGGGGTACAGGTCCGCACTCGAGACGATCGCCTTCCCGCAACGGTTGCCCCGCGCGCCGGAGTCGACGAGATGGTCAGTCCTCGGCGGGGAACACCCGCGTCACCTTGCCCTTCAGGTCCGCGGTCAGATATCCGGTGACATGGTCGTCGACGCGGTAGACGGCCAGCCCCAGCGGTGTGCCGAACGTGTCGTCGGCCGGACGCACCAGGACGTACCGCATGGTCGGGCGGCTCACGTTCAGATCCTTCTGTGCGCGCTTGAGCAAGGCCGGAACGACGTCCCAGTCGAAGGCGTCCAGGCTGAAGGGGCGTTCGCCATCGGTGAGCGAGCCGCTGATGATGTCCTTCTCGACGCCCCGGTCGGGGCGGTAGGTGTAGCTGTCGCACTTCGTCTCGCTGCCCTTGAGCATGATGTCCGCGGAGACGTGGTCCTCGTAGACGGCGAGGTCGCCGGCACGGTCCGTACCGGTTGCCGCCTTGATGGCTTCCACCGCCGTACGGATACCGGCCGGGGTCAGCAGGTCGGCCTTCGTGTCCGTCCCGGGATCGGTGACGGAGCGGGACGGCCTCGGCGGTGCGGAGGTCGGGCCCTTGGTCCGGGACGAGGACGCTTCCGGTGAACCGGCCGTGTCTCCCCGACCCGAGTGGGTTCCGTCCGGCAGCAGGGTCCACACCAGGACTCCCGCCAGCACCGTTCCGACCACGGACGAAGCGATCGTGAGCGAGGACTTCGCCCGGCCGCCGTGCCCGCGCACCGGCCGTGCCGGGCTCTCGGGACCGGCGGTCGGCGCAGCGAACGGGCCGGGCACGGCGTCGTGGGGAGTCGGAGGGCCGAAGCCGGTCGGCGTTCCGACGCCGGGAGCGGGTTCGCTGCCGACGGCCGGCGGGTGAGGGGGAGGCGTCATCGACGGGGGTGCGAGCCGGTACGAGGTGCTGTCGGCGTCCGGGCCGGGAACTCGCGACGTCGTGGCCCGCTCTCCGGACGCGTCCGCGAGCATCCGGTCCGCCGTCTCCGCGTCCGCACGGGTCGCAGGATCCTTCACCAGGACGGCCTCGAGGAAGCCGGTCAGTACACCGGCCTGGTGCGGCGGCGGGAGTTCCTCGCTGAGCAGGGCCGCCAGGGTGGCCAGGGTCGTTCCCCTGCGCAGCGGATGACGTCCTTCGACGGCTACGTACAGCATCATCGCGAGGGACCACAGGTCGGAGGCCGGTCCGCCCTCGTCGCCGGCTATGCGTTCGGGCGCCATGTAGTCGGGCGTTCCGATGATGGACCCGGTCGCGGTCAGGACCGTCGACTCTCTGATGGCCGCGATGCCGAAGTCGGTGAGGACCGGACGATGATCGGGCCTCAGCAGGACGTTGGCGGGCTTCACGTCCCGATGCTGGATGCCGACATCGTGCGCGGCCCGTAGCGCGGCCAGGACCTCGCGGCCGAGACGGGCGGCCGCGACAGGTGTGAGTGGTCCCTTCCCCAGTCGGTCCTGGAGTGATCCGCCGGTCACCAACTCCATGACGAGCCAGGGGTAGGTGTACTCGCCGCCATCCACCACGTGATGGATGGTGACCACGTTGGGGTGGTCGACACGGGCCAGCGCCCGCGCCTCCCGGAGCACCCGGGCCCGGAGCAGTGCCGCACCCTGCGGATCGAATTCGGCAAGTCCCGGATCCGACGGCCGAACCTCTTTGAGCGCCACGGCCCGGTCGAGAACCACGTCGCGGGCTCTCCACACCGTGCCCATTCCGCCGCCGCCGAGCCGTGCTTCCAGCTCGAAGCGCCCATCGATGATCCGTCTGCCGGATTCTCCGTCGCTCATGGCCGGCAGCCTATGAGATGCCGGTGACACGGCCCCGACCAGGTGACGCGTATCCGTCCGTCCGTGATCGGCTACGACTGCGTCACCGTCCCCACACTTCTCTCACATGTCCTTCACATCTCCTGTTACGGTCGCCCCACCACGAAACGCCTTGGGGGGACCATGTCGTACAACCAGCCGCCGCCGCCCGGACATTGGCCCCCGGCGGCGCCCGCCCCACAGCCGCACAGACCGAAGTGGGGCCGCAAGCGGTACATGCTGCCCGCCATCGGCCTGGCCTTCGTCATCGGCGTCGGCGCCGGTGGGAGCGGCCAGGACGACACCACCACGAAGACCGCGGCGACCAAGGCCCGGCCCGCCCCGACCGTCACCACCACGGCCACTGCGACGGAGACGGCGCGTCCGGAACCCGCGCCGACGGTGACCGCGACGAAGACGGTCAAGGTGAAGGTGACCGTGACCGCGAAGGCCGCCGCCGTCAGTGACTCCGGCGGCACATCCTCCGGAGGGTCCGGCGGCACGTCGTCCGGAGGTTCCTCCGGAAGCGGCGGCTCAAGTTCCTCGGGCGGCTCCAGTGCCGCCGGGAACGGCGCCACCGCTCGCTGCAACGACGGCACTTTCTCGTACGCCGCCCACCACCAAGGGGCCTGCTCGCACCACGGAGGCGTGGCCGTCTTCTACAAATAGGACCGCGCGGTACGGGCGCCGATGAGCACCGTGGACTGAGCCTCACCGGCCATGAGCGAATCGATCGGCGCCCGGCGCCGCGCCGCCCTCACAGCCAGACGCGCCGAGCGGCCTGCCAGGCGAGTTGCATACGCGTCTCCGCGTCGGCCAGTTCCATCATGCGCTGGATGTGCCGCTGGACGGTGCGCCGGCTCAGTCCGAGCTGCGAGGCGATCGCCTTGTCGGTCACCCCGGCCACCAGCAGGGACAGAAGTTTCCGGTCGACCGGAGTCAGCGGCGACAGAGCATCCCTGTCGTCCGCGTCGACCGCGAGACCGCTGTCGTCCACCCGCAGGGGGACCGCGTCCTGCCAGTACCGCTCGAACAGGGCGATCAACGCGCTCAGCAGGTTGCTGTCCCTCACCAGTGCGGTGGTCGGCTCCCCCGGGCTTCCCGAGGGGCCGCCCGGCACCAGCGGGAAGATGGCGACGGACCGGTCGGCGATGGCGAGGCGCAGGGGCAGTTGGGGGGTCGACCGGGCCGTCTCTCCCGCACGTACCCCCGCGACCACGTTGTCGACGGCGCCCTCGTCGTCGAAGAACGCCTTCTCGTAGAGCACTCGGTATCGCACGCCGCGAGCGAGTGCTTCGAACTCCTCGGTGTTGCTGCCGGAGGGCATGGCCACGTACTCGGCCTTGCAGAACCAGAGCATCTCGTCCCGCGCGCTGGTCTGGATCTGTCGCAACTGCTGACGCAGGGCCTCGGCACCGGTGATGACTTCGAGGAGCTGGCTCGCATCGTGGCGGCGCACCGTCTCCTGGTACGTCTGGATGAGCTGCGCCGCCTCGCTCCGAGCGAGATCCAGCGCTTCGGCGCTCTGCTTCAGACGGGGCAGCAGAGCCACGTCCGGTGGAGCGGCCCTGAAGTGGCGGGGGGTTCCGTCCGTGTGGCTGGCGAGCCCCGCGGCGGTCAGTGCGTCCAGGATCTCCGCCGCCTGCGCTTCGGCCAAGCCGGACCGGGCAGCGACGTCCCGGGCGCTGACACGCCCCGAGAGAACGAGCATGCGGTACACGGCTTCTTCTGCCGGAGAAATTCCGGCGGGTTCCAGAGACACTGCCGCCCTCCCCCTACGAGCGGCTGCGACAGTTGAAGACTGTACTACGAGGGTGGGTCGTCGGGGCGGGTGACGACGTCGGACGCCGTCACCCGCCCCACGCCATCTCCGTCAGCGGCTCACCCCGTAGGCGCGGCGCACGGTCTGCCGCACGCTGCTCCCGTTGTCGGCCGTGGCGGTGACCCGAAGCGACACGAACGCCTTGCCCCGCGCGGACGACGGACGGCCCACCTGGGCGTCAAAGGAATTGCGTCCGCGGTCGCGCACCTTCGCCCGCGCCCAGGTCCGGCCGTCGTCGTACGAGGCCTCGACGCGGACGTCCACCCCGTGCGGAACCGTCAACCCGTCCTGGGCCCGGACCTTCACTCCGATCGTGGTCGTGCTCGCGGAACGCACCGAGTTGTGCGCGTCGACCGGTACGTCGTAGTCGAGTTGGAGCAGCGAGAGGGGTGTGGCCCGTGCCGTCCGGCCCGAACGGAAGGTCCAGGACGTCGTCGTGGCCGTGCCGTATTTCCAGTCGTCCGAGGAGCGCGCGGTCGACAGCTCCAGCCGGTACGTCGACGCACCCGCCGGTACCTCCACGTCGGACCAGGCACTGTCCATCTCCCCGATCCTCACTCCGTCCCGGTAGAGCTGTGCGGCAGCGCTGTCACCGGCCTGCGCGGCGACGGAGGTTCCGATGCCACCGTCGCCGGTCACCGCCAGGCGCGACCAGTGGCCGTTCTCCGAGTCGGTGAACTCGGGTATGCGCAGGCGCAATTGATCACCGTCGCGGACGGTGGGTGTCTCGAAGCGGGCCGGGATCGACGGGCGGGCCACGGCCCCCTGCCAGGTCTCGTGTCCCTGCGTACCGGCCTGGTAGGTGCGTGGTGCGTCCCGCAGCCCGACGGCGAGCGGCATGTCGACGTCGAACGTCGTGGTGTAGTGCACGAGATGCTGCCAGCTGGTGTCGTCCGCGCTGACGTACTCGGTGCGGTCGAACCCGGTCGGCACGAAGCGGGTGTACTGGAGCCAGGCCGTGTCCTGGTACGGGCGCCTGGCGAAGCGCTGTTCGCCGGCCCAGCCATTGCCCCCGTTGTCCGCGTAGGTCGCGTGGACGACGGCGGTGTTCCGTTCGGAGACCGTGTAGACGACGTGCTGGGGAATGCGCTGTTTCGAGACCTGCACGACGTCGTACAGGTAGGGGCTCTCGGCCGTGCCCGCGAACCTCACGGTGGTCGGGTGGGCGCGAGCCCGTGCCGCCAGCTGGGCGCCCGTGCTCGCTCCGACGCGGACCGTCGGAAGGGCCCACCGGTCGCCGACGGGTGACCAGCGCGTCCAGCCGATGTCACTGAAGTGCACCAGCATCAGCGCACGGACACCCGCGTGTGCGGCTTTCCGGGCCAACTCCTGTTCGTCGACGCCGTCGTTGTTGGTGACGAGCGCCAGGCGGCCGCGGGCGTGCGTGAACGAGGGGTGCGCCGCGTCGCCCGCGTCGACCGCGGTCAGGGTCGCCCCGCCGTTGCCGAACAGCGGCGAAGCGGGCATGTAGTAGACGTCCGGGGCCGGCTTCGTTCCTTGCACCTTCATGGTGAGGAGGGGCGCGACCAGCTGCCATCGGGAGGAGAACTCGAACGTTCCCTCGGTGACGGTGTCGGTGGGGCTGACGTACAGCCGTTTCGCGACGTCGAAGTACATGGTGCCCGCCGTCAGGCTGTGGCCGTCGAGCCGGCGGTACGTCTGGTAGCTGAAGATGCCGCGCTGTTCGGCGGGCCTGGGCGTGCGGATGGTGACCGGCGTGGTCTTCCGCGCGTCCAGGGTGACGGTTCTGTCCTTGGTCACCTCGACCTGGGGCAGGACGACCTGGCGCAGCTCGTCGCCGTCGCTCGCTTTGTCGGTGGTGGCGTAGTCCAGTTGGTAGACGCCTTCCTCGACCTCGGCGACAGCGTTGTCAGGATCCGTGTAGCCGACGAATCCGTCGGCGCCCCAGATGGTCGGCAGCGCCTGAACGCGTTTGCCGTCCTTGTCGTACGTCCTGACCGTGATCCGGTGGATCGGACCGTGCACGACCAGGCTGAGCGTGGTGTGAGCGGCGGCCTTCCCGTCGGAGGACGCGGCGGTCACGTAGCCGTAGTACTTGCCCTGCCGGGCCTTCGCCGGATCGACGGCGACGGGAACCTCTACCGTGCTGTGCGCCGGAAGCCGCACGGAGTC
This sequence comes from Streptomyces sp. M41(2017), assembly GCF_002078175.1. Classification (GTDB taxonomy): domain Bacteria; phylum Actinomycetota; class Actinomycetes; order Streptomycetales; family Streptomycetaceae; genus Streptomyces. The sequence goes on from NZ_MWFK01000003.1 coordinate 129,353, forward strand.
GGAGCCGAGCCGCACAGCCCCCTCCCCCGGGGTCGTCCCGCCCTGGGTCGTGAGGTGGGCGGTCAGCGCGAGAGTGATGTCGGCGTCGGAGCTGTTCGTGTAACGAAGAGGAAGCGTACGGGCGTTGCCGGAGCCGGTCTCGAAGGTACCCAGCGTGACACCGCCGGTGGCCGTCACCGAGCCCAGTACGGCGGCAGGCAGGTCGATGCGACCGCCGCCCTGCTCACTGACCTCTTGTCCCGGCACCGTGTGTGCCGTACTCGTCAGGGCGTCCTTGAGCCGGGATCCCGTCCAGTCCGGATGGCGCTGCGCGAGCAACGCGGCCGCGCCCGCCACATGCGGGGTGGCCATCGAAGTGCCGGAGGCCGCGACGTAGTTCGCGTCGACCGGGTCGCCCATGGTGGTACCCGCGGCCCGCGCCGCGACGATACCGACGCCGGGCGCCGTCACATCCGGCTTCACCGCACCGTCACCCGCACGGGGACCGCGGCTGGAGAACGGTGCGAGGGAGTCGTCCCTGTCCACCGCGCCGACGGTGAGGGCGGCGTCGGCCGCGCCCGGAGAGCCGACGGTGCCCGCGCCCTGCTCACCGCTGTTGCCCGCGGCCACGACGAACAGAGCGCCGGTACGGTCGCTGAGCTCGTTCACCGCCAGGCTCATCGGGTCCGTGCCGTCGGTGGCCTGGTCGGATCCCAGGCTCATGTTGACCACCTTGGCACCCTGCTCAGTGGCCCATTCCATCCCGGCGATGACCTGCGACTCCGACCCGAACCCGTCGTCGCCGAGGACCTTGCCGACCAGGAGCTGTGCCGCCGGCGCCACTCCCTTACGTGTACCTCCGGATGCGGCGCCGGTCCCGCCCACGATCGACGCCACGTGCGTACCGTGGCCGAAGACGTCGTTCGTGCCCGTGCTGCCGGAGAAGTCCTGTGCCGCGGCGATCCGTCCGGCGAGATCCGGGTGGGTCTGGTCGACCCCGGTGTCCAGGACCGCGACCTTGACACCCTCTCCGTGGTAACCGGCGTCCCACACCGCCGGGGCGCCGATCTGGGCGGTACTGCGGTCAAGGACGGCGTTCACCCGGCCGTCGAGCCACACCCGAGGCGCGGTCCTGATGTCCGCGGCCGTCGTCCGGCTGTCGTCGGCCCCGGTGATTTCCTTCCAGAACGCGCCGAGGTCTCCGTCGGCCACCCGCACCGACTGTGCCCCGATGCTCTTGAGCCGGCGGACCGGGGACTTGTCCGCGGCGAAGGCCGTCAGCCGGTCCACGGCCCCGGCTTCGACCCCGGCGGGCCGACTCACGATGAGTGGAAGAGCACGTGTGTGGGCGGTGTCGTAGTGCTGCGCGACCAGGGCCGTCACGTCGAAGAGGCCGCGGTCGAGTCGGCCCGACGCCACCAGGTCACCGGCATCCGAGGGGAGGACCGTCAGATGCCCGTCGTGTTCGAAGGTCCGGAAGAGGATGCGCTTGCGACCCGGGCCCGGCTCGACCGAGGCGACCTGCTTCCCGTCCGCGGAGGCCCCTACGGTCACGCTGTCGCCGGTGAGCAGCCGCACCGTGGCGGTGGGGGCCGTGCTCGCCACCTTCGTGGATCCGGCCGCGTCCGCGCGAGCGGCCACCGGTGCCACCGCTCCCGCCGTGAGGGCCAGCCCCGCCGATATTGCCGCCATCAGGCGGATCCGTCTCATCAGTCTCGTGCCTTTCCTCGAACACAGGCTTTTGTTCAACCGGTTGACAGAATCCGGTGATCACGAGCCGGGTGTCACGCCTATCGGGTGGCACAGGTGCGACATGTCCCAAGGGCGACAGACGCTTGCCCGGTGACGGGCCCGCGGCGACTGGTGTACGGAAAGGGCGATGCCCGGCAGTGGGGGCTGCCGGGCATCACCGTGGAGCGCCGTCACGTTCAGCAGGCGCCGAGATCCTGCCAGACGCCCCACTCGCCGGTGGTGCCGGGCTCCTCGCCCTGCGTCCACCACTTGGCTTTCCAGTTGTGTCCCTTGTGCGAGACCTGCTGGCCTCCGGTGTAGACCGTGCCGGTCGCCCAGGCGGCAGCCGTGCACTGGGCGCCTGAGCCACCGGTGACGGTCAGGGCGTAGGTCGCCGTGTGACTGCCGGAGGCGCTCGTACCGGTGACTTTGATGCTGTACGTGCCCGAAGCGGTCGCCTTCGCCGTGCTGAGGGTGAGCGTCGACGAGCCGCCCGCTGTGACGGAGGCGGGGCTCAGCGAGGCGGTGACGCCCGCGGGGGCCCCACTGACGGTCAGGTTCACCGTCTTCGCCGTGCCCGCCGTCACCGCGGTCTTCACCGTGGCGGTGGTCGCGTTGCCGGCCGCCACCGATCCGGAGGCAGGGGCCGCGCTCACCGAGAAGTCGTCGCCGGGCGTGGTGGTACCGCCGGTGAAGGGCGCGAAGACGTGGGTGAAGTCCCAGGTGTTCTGCTGGATGCCGGAGCAGCCGTCGGCGGCCGCACCGCCCGGGCAGCTGCCGTTGTCGCGCTGGAGCGCCCAGAACGACAAGGTGTTGATTCCCTTGGCCACCGCCCAGTCGTAGACCTGAGCGGCATTGGCCAGGGTGAACGTCTCGGCCGGCCCGAAGTCGTCGACACCCGGCATCTCGGTGATGCCGATCATGCCCCACAGCTGGGCGGAGGTCTTGCTCGGGTAGAGCTGCGCGAGCTGGTCGTACAGCCCCTGCGCCGCGGTCTGGGTGTCGGTGGCCATGTTGTGGGTGGCGTTGTCGTAGTAGTCGAACGTCATGATGTTCGCCACGTCGACGCGCGCTCCGTTGGTGACCGCGCTGCGCAGGACTGCGAGGCCCTCGGAGGTCAGGCCGGAGGTGGTCGTCGGGAGCGTGTAGGAGATCTCCACCGTGCGACCGGCGGCCGCCGCCCAGTCCTGGACCAGCTTGATGGCCTTGTTCCGCCGGTTGATCCCCGCTGTGTTGTTCAGCGAGTCGACCTCGATGTCCATGTCGAGGCGCGAGATGTCGTACGTCGTGATGACCTTCTCGTAGGCCGCGGCGATCTGGTTGACATCGGTGCAGCTGTCCGCGATCTCGGTGCCGGTGGTGTCCGCGGTGTAGCCGCCGAACGAGGGGATGACGTCCCCGCCGTTCGCCTGGATGGTGCGGATGTCGGAGCCGAAGCTGGCGGAGGAGACCGGAAGGCTGGTGTCGCCGCTCCAGTACGGCGTGCAGGAGCCCGCGGACGCGGTCTGGAGGAACGCCATGGTCAGGTGTTTGGCCCCGGACTGGGCGGCCAGGGCAGCCGGGCTCTCGCCGGTCCACGCCTCGAAGTAGGGAGCGAAGACATGCTTGGGCAGGGGGGTTGCCGCCTGAGCGGTACCGGCACCCACCGCGGCCAGCCCGACGGTGGCCACCGTCGCGGCCACCGCGGCCAGAACCGCGCGGGCGGATCGTATGCGTCTCATCGGTGTCCCAGCTGTAGGGTCCGCCAACTCCGGTCTGTGGCATTGGCGTTCAGGTACGGAATACCGTGGCGGCCGCAGCCGGGTCAATGGTCTGGACCAAGAGAGGACTAGACCAATTTGGCCATATGAGGGCCCGCTCGCTCCCCAGCAGGCGCATCACGTGCTGGACCACTCCCCCGCCCCCTCGACGGTCGGGCGCCACGAGACGCGGAGAAGCCGCACCCCGTCCCGGTGGCGCCGAGTCCGACCGCGGCGACGCCAGGACCGCCGGAGGGGTAACCCACCCTCCCGGAGGACGGCCGGACCGGCCCCGCTTCCGCATGCGACGACGAGAAACCGGCCATAGCCTCGCCCTTGTGATTCCGCCGAGAAACAGGACGCAGAGACGCCCCGCCGCGGGCGTACCGCTGCGGGCCGGTCTGGCCCTCGCCGCCGCGGTCCTGGCGGTCGGCGGCCTGGGAGTGGCCGGGGCGCCTCCGGCGCGGGCGGACGATCCCGTCACCCTCTCGCAGCAGGGGCAGGTCACCGACCGGGTGGACGCGCTGGGCGACCGGAAGGCCTCCGTCACCTCCGCTCTCGACGAGCTCTACGCCGAGCATCGGATCCAGCTCTTCGTGGCGTACGTGCGCGACTTCTCCGGGCGCTCCGCCCAGAGCTGGGCCGACGCGACCGCGGAGAGGAACGGACTCGGCCAGAACGACGTCCTGCTGGCCGTGGCGACCGGAGCCCGTCAGTACGCCTATTCGGCCGACGCCCGGTCCGGTTTCACCGAGCAGCAGCTGGCGACGGTCGCGCAGACCGCCATCGAGCCCGCCCTGAAGCAGAACGACTGGGCGGGCGCCGCCATCGGCGCGGCCGACGGGTATGCCGCCGTCCTCGACGGCGCGCCCGTCCCGGTGCCCACGATCACCCCCGGCCCGGCCGACCCGGGCGGCGCGGCGGACGGCGGGAACGGGGCGGGCGACTTCGTGCTGCCGGTGGTCGCGGTCGGCGCGGCCGGGGCGCTGGGCGCGTACGCCTACTCCCGGCGCAAGCGCGGCGACTCTGCCGGGCGCGGTACGACCACCGGGCAGAGCTGGGGCGGCGCGGCCCCGGTTCCGTTGCCGGAACTGGACTCCCGGGCGAAAGGGCTGCTGGTGGAGACCGACGACGCGGTCCGTACCAGCACCGAGGAACTGGGCTTCGCTTCCGCACAGTTCGGCGACGAGGCCGTCGGCCCCTTCACCGAGGCCGTGGAGTACGCCAAGAGCGAGCTGACGCAGGCCTTCCGGCTGCGCCAGCAGCTGGACGACGCCTACCCGGAGGACGACGCCACCCGGCGCCGGATGCTGGAGGAGATCATCGCCCGGTGCACGGAGGCGAACCGCAGACTGGACGCCGAGTCGGCGGCCTTCGACCGGCTGCGGGATCTGGAGAAGAACGCGCCGCAGGCCCTGGCCACCGTCGAGCAACAGTTCCGGGCCCTCTCCGGTCGCACCGCCGCGGCGGAGGCGACGCTGGCCGCCGTCGCGCGGGAGTACGCGGACTCCGCGTCGGCGCCGGTGGCCTCCAACGCCCAGCAGGCCGAGGACCGGCTGCTGTTCGCGACGACCAGCCTCGACGCGGCACGCACCGCGGTCGGGAGCGGGGACAACGGCAGGGCCGCCGTGCACGTCCGGGCCGCCGAGAGCGCGGTCGGCCAGGCCGCGACCCTGGTCGACGCGGTGGAACGACGGGCCCAGGAACTGGCGCAGGCGGCCGGGAAGTTGCCGGGCGCCCTCAACGAGGCCGAGACGGACCTCGCGGACGCCCGCGGGCTGCTCACCGGGACCGCCGAGGGTACGTCCACGGCGGATCTGCGCGGCAGGATCGGCCGGGCGGAGGCAGTCCTGGCCGACGTGCGCCGGGAGCAGGCGGCGGGCCGGTACGACCCGATCGACTGCCTGCGCCGGGTCGAGGAGGCCGACGCCGCGCTCGACGAGGCGATGGCCGGGGCGCGCGAGCGGGAATCCGGGCGCCAGCGCGCGGTGGCCCTGCTCGACCAAGCGCTGTTCTCGGCCCGCAGCGCGATCGGCGCTGCCACGGACTATGTCACCACCAGCCGGGGCGCGGTCGGCAGCCAGGCCCGCACCCGGCTGGCGGAGGCGAGCCGGCACCTGGAGCGCGCGACGGCCCTGGCCGCGTCGGACCCGCCCGGCGCGCTGGCGGAGGCCCAGCAGGCGGATTCCCTCGCGCGGCAGGCGCAGCAGCTGGCCGAGCAGGACGTGCGGGGTTACCAAAATCCGTACGGGGGCCGGCGTTCCGGCGGCGGTCAGGGCGGCGCCGTACTCGGCGGGATCATCCTCGGCGAGATCCTGCGGGGCGGCGGCGGCTTCGGCGGCCGGGGCGGGGGTTTCGGCGGTGGTTTCGGGGGTGGTGGCGCCGGCCCGGGCTCCTTCGGCGGCGGTGGAACCCGGGGCCGCATGGGCGGCGGGGGCCGCTTCTGACCGGCGCGGGCGGCGGGGCCACCGGGCAGGCACCGGCCCGACCGGCCTGCCGAGCCGTCGACCGGACGTGCCGAACCCGCCCCCGCCGTTGCCCACCGGCGCCCACCGGCGCCCACCCGAACCTCCCCCTCAGGCACACCCGACCCCCCAAGGCTCACGAGGAGATACAGCATGAGCAAGCAGACGATCGTCGGCCGCGTCACCCAGCTGGCCAAGGCCAACATCAACGCGCTGCTGGATCAGGCGGAGGATCCGCAGAAAATGCTGGACCAGTTGATCCGCGACTACACCAACAACATCTCCGAGGCGGAGCAGGCGGTCGCCGCCACGATCGGGAACCTGCGGATGCTGGAGGCGGACCACAAGGAGGACGTGGAGGCGGCCGCCGAGTGGGGCGGAAAGGCCCTCGCGGCCAGCCGGAAGGCGGATGAACTGCGCGCGTCGGGGACGCCCGAGGACGCCGGGAGCGCCGACAAGTTCGACAACCTGGCGAAGGTCGCCCTGGGCCGACAGCTGCAGTCCGAGAAGGAGGCGACGACGGCGGAGCCGACGATCGCCGCCCAGACGGAGGTCGTCGACAAGCTCAAGTCAGGTCTCGACGCGATGAAGGGCAAGCTGACGGAGCTCCAGGCCAAGCGGGACGAGCTGGTGGCCCGGGCCAAGACCGCGCAGGCCCAGAACACGATGATGGACGCGGTGAAGAACATCGACGTGATGGACCCGACGAGCGACCTGAACCGCTTCGAGGAGAAGGTCCGTCGCGAGGAGGCCATGGCCCTGGGCAAGCAGGAACTGGCCGCGTCCTCCCTCGACGCGCAGTTCGAGTCCCTGGAGGACCTCGGCAGGACCGCGGAGATCGAGGCCCGGCTGGCCGCGCTCAAGCAGGGCCGAGCCGCCTGACCGTTCCGGGACGCGACCCGGCCCGACGCGGACGGAACCCGGGGGACTTGGGGGTGCGCCCGCCGCGCACAGCCGGTCCCCGCCCCTGGGTACCGTGATCGCCCGGACCGAAAGTGCCACCTCCCGGGGCCACTCACCTCCGACACACGGAGCAGCCTCCGCAGACGGACACTGCGAGACCTCAAACCTGCTCCTCGGCAGTCAACTTCCATACCCAGACGCAGTGTTCATCCGACCGGCACGGTCAGGCAAAGCCTTTCACGATCCCTTGAACCCCCACTTGATCCACCCGACACTGTGATCCCTGCGCACCCGCATCGGCGCGTGACACGGAGGGGGACCACGGGGACATGAGCAGACCGACAACGAGCACCGTCGACGTCGCGGTACGTCACATCCTCAGCGACCGGACGACGGGCTTCCTCACCCGGACCCGCAGGATCACCTGGCGGGACAGCCTGTACAAGGTGCGCCGGCCTGCTTCCGGCAAGCAGAGCGTCGAACTGACCTGTCCCGTGTGCGACGCCTCCCTGTTGGCCGAGGTCCGTACGGAGGCCCGCACCCGCCGAACCAGCGCCGTCCTGCTGGTCCTGGCCGCCCTGAGCGTCGTCGTCTTCGTCTTGGCCCTCGCCTACGCCGTCCACGAAGGCGGCCGCACCCTGCCCGAGGGCCAGTCGCTCCCCGCACTGTTCCCTGTCAGCATCCTGTCGATCTTCGTCACCTTCGCCGCCGCTCCGACCCTCTTCCTCAGAGGCCGCCACTACAACGGCGTCACCATGCTGGACGCCCCCAAGCCCCGTCGGATGCACGGCATCAAGCCCGTACGCGGCTGAGCACGCTGCCGGGCGCTAGGCGGGCCGGTCGAAGCGCAGGCTGCCGGCGCGGCCGGGTCGCACCGCTGCCCGCAGGTGATGTCGACGGCGCAGGACGAGAACGTCCGTCGGATCGTCCGAGCCGAGCGGCCGGACGGACCCGGGCGAAACGGTGAGCTTCGTGGACTGCGGCCGCGCGGGAGATGATGGGGAGGAAACGACGGAACGCGAGGTCAGGAGCTTGCATGGCGAAGCCGGTGCACCAACCCCGCGAGGACGCGGAGTTCGATTTCATCCTGAGGATGAGCAGGGTCCCGGTCCTCGCCTACTTCACCGGGACATGGCCCAAGGCGATCGAGCCCTGCCGGGCCATGGACCTCGTCATCGGTGGCATCGCCGACGAGTACGCCGGCCGCCTGACGGCCGTCCGCACCGACATCACGCGCTGTCCTTCCGCCACCGAGCGATACGGCGTCACCGGAGCCCCGTCCTACGTCCTGCTGAAGCAGGGCGAGGCAGTGGCACACGGCACGGGACCGATGACCAGCTCCGAGGTACGCGACTTCCTGGACCCCCACGTCTGAGCGTCCGCTCCCAGCGCCACAGGGCACCCGGCACACTGCCGCGCCGAACAAGAACCGCACGCCCCGGCCGGCCGGACACGCACCGCTGCCCATGCACCTCCCGGCACCTGTGGCCACCGAGGTTCCGCGCCGCCGGCGTCGGGCACGTAGGCCCGGGGACACGTCATGTCGGCGTTCACCAGTCGCAGGGCGACTCCTCGAAGAGGTCCGGCTCGGTGACCCAGCCCGCGTTGAGGACGAGCCGGGACGTGCGGTGCAGGGCGAGGAAGCCGAAGGGGCGGTCGAAGCGGACGGTGATCTCGCGGGCCCGGTAGCGACGGAGCGTCGGGCCGGCGGCCACCGCTCCGAAGGCGGTGACGGCTGCGGAGCGGAAGCCGCGTGCGCCGAACGTCGCCGTCATCGCCTGCACGGCCTGCCGGACGGCCAGGGGCTCGGCGCTGATGCCGGGGAAGTGGCCCTGCGAGACGTCCGTCGCTGCGCGCAGGCCGAACAGGTCGGGGTGTTCGAGCAGGTCGTGCCGGGCTTGGACGGTGAAGGCCACGGTGGACACGTCGAGCGCGGGTTCCCCGTCGACGCTGGGGACGCGGCTCACGGTCAGCCCGGGGCCCGGGGCGCCGTAGGGGAGCGTGTCGCCGGGGACCACGGCCCGGCGGTTGTGGAGTGTGGCCACAGCGGCGGGCAGTACCTCTCGTGCGGTGGCTTCCGGAGTTCCGAGGTAGAGGTGGACGTCCATGCCATGGGCACCGATGACCTGAAGTTCGGTGAGGGGGCCGGCCGCCGTGTCCGCGACGCCCACCCGATTCAGGAGACTGGTGCTACGGAACAGCCCGGCCGTCTCCCTGCCGCGCCACGGCCCGGTCCCGGTTTCCATCACGCCTGAGGTGAAGGGCCGGATCCAGTCGGTGCGGAGGGTCAGAGCGCTCGCCAGTACCAGCTGGGTCTCCTCGTTCACCGTGACCGGCATCGCGTCGATGCGGCCGTCGGTGCACTTGGCCGCCCATGCGTCGAGGTGCGCCTGGTCGCGGACGCGGTCCCCGGTGAACTGCCCTTGAACGGCGGGGGGCAACTTGTCCCGCCAGGCCGGTTCGAGAGGGAAGGTGTCGCGGGTCCACAGGCCCAGGGCGGTGCGCAGACCCCGCGTCGAACCGAGGACGGAGAGCAGGTCCCGTGCGGCTGTGGCGGCGCCGTCGGCCGGGACGCCGAGTGCGTCCGAGAGTTCATTCCTCGGGGGACCCGCGGCGCCGTCGGCGAGCAGTCCGAGGAGCGGCCACACCCCCGCAGAGGCGACCACCGTGCCGTCGTCCGGAAGCGTCGCAGCCCACCGGGCCGTCAGTCCGTTGACCGCTTCGACTGTGCCCTGGCCGATCATCCCCATCCCCCCGTCGTCACAAGATCCCCGCGAGAGTAGGGCCGGAGGCTGCCGGTGGGCGAATCGAGGGCTCCGTCGGCATCGCCGCCGACGGCCGGGGCGCGCATCCCAGAGGCGGACACCGGACTGAGCGTCCGCCGTACCGTCTCACCTCGTCATCGCGACCCTGCCGCCACGAGCGTCGCCGTGATGGGTTCGAGCGTGGCGATCAGTTCGTCGAGCTCGGCCGGGGACAGGGCGTCGAACGGCGGGGCGGCGAGCTCGTCGGTCAGCGCTTCGATGCGTCGCTTGGTCTCGCGGCCGACGTCGGTGAACCGGCCTTCGGCGTCGACGAGTCCACGCTCACGCAGGCCGTCCATGACGGCGGCGAGCCGCTCCTTCGGCAGGTGGTGGATGCGCCCGAACGATTCCGGCGGGTGGATGCCGCTCTCCAGCGCGCTGAGCACATGGGCCTCCGTGCCGCCGATGCGCATGCCGACGAGTGCGGCGATGTGCCCGTCGCCACGGTGCTCGCGCAGCATGGTCGCCGAGTGCCACAGGCGGGCGACCGGGTCGCTCGGCACGGCGAGGGTGCGCATCCCGGCGTACATCACCCGGCCTTCCGTGGGCGCGTTCGTCGCGGCCTTGGTGGTCAGATCGGCGGCGCGCACCAGGCCGGGCGAGTCGGCCAGCTCGTCGCCGAGGATGCGCCGCAGCGAGGCCGCGCTGCCCCGCTCCCGGGCGGCGACGGACTCCTCGGGCGGGATCGTCTCCCACGCGCTCGGGATGTGCCGCGCGGCCTCCCCGTCGGCGAAGTTGTAGAAGGCCGCGTGCACGACCTGCGCGGGGACTCTTCCGAGCGGCGCCGCTCGGCTGGCGAAGTATCCGTCCCAGTACGTGCGATGGCCGAGCGCGGCCAGTTCCTCGTTGCATTCGTCCGCGAAGAAGGTGACCAGGCAGATCGGCTCCAGGAGCTCGAACATGCGTCGGGCGGTTCCGGTCACCGGACCACCCGGCTCGCTGTCTGTCATCGTGCAACCTCCATGAAGTCGGTGGAGCGGATCCGATGGGCCGGCCGGCTCGGTCGAGACGTCCCGGCTCGCGTTCGTACGGGATCTTCGTGCCGTCCCGATGATGACCCGAGTCCGCCGGGAAACTCATCGGTCCACGCACGGTCCACCACGGGGGAGCCGACGGAGGGAGCCGTCGAAGGGATCCGGCGAGAGGCGACGGCAGGGCCGGCGCACGGACCGACCGCCGCCTTTTGACGCGAATTGTTCAAGACGGCACGCCCGTTGCGCGACGGCGCGGTATGGTCGCGCATTCGAACGGTGTCCGTTTTCGTGGGGCAGGTGTCCACGCGGGCCCGTCGAGCGCGACGGCGCGGCCGACCGCACGGTCCGGGCCGCGGCACCGTCGCGCCTCACTCTGGGGGGTTCATGCGCAGGGCAGTCATGGGAACGTCTCTCGCCGTCGCCGGCGGGCTCGTCGCGGCCGGCGTCGGCCTGTGGACCGGCGCCGACCGGGCGACGGCGACCTCCGCCCAAGTGCGGTTCACCGCGGACGCGCTGCCCACCTGGCAGACGAACGGCATCGTGTGGGCGCTCGCGCACTCCGGATCGACCGTCTTCGCCGGCGGTACGTTCTCGCAGATCCGTCCGCCGCAGGGCGGTTCGGGGGCCGCGCGGAACGCGGTCAACTTCGCCGCGTTCGACGCCGCGACGGGCAACCCGACCAACTGCAACCTGTCGTTCACCATCGGCAGCGGCACCGCGACCGTGCGCGCGCTCGCCGTGTCACCGGACGGCAAGACGCTCTACGCGGGCGGCTATTTCAGCGCCGTCAACGGCACGTCGGCCGGCAGTCTCGCGGCCATCGACATCGCGAGCTGCACGCCGAAGACCTCGTTCCGTCCGCAGATGAACGCGACCGTGCGGGCGCTCGCCGTCACCGCCGACACGGTGTACGCGGGCGGCGACTTCACCCAGGCGGGCAGCGAGAGCCGCGGCAGGTTCGCCGCGGTCGACGCCTCCAGCGGCTCGGTTCTGCCGTTCGCCGTGAACGCGGACGCGCCGGGCCGCGCCGTGACCGTCGCACCCGACGGCAAGCACGTCGTGCTGGGCGGCGACTTCTTCACGGTCAACGGCACAAGTACGCACGCCCTCGCGGTGGTCGACGCCGCCAGCGGCGCGGTCACCACGCCGTATCCGGGGTTCATAGCCGACAACTCCGTGGTGAAGTCCCTCGCGGCCGACCAGGACGGCGTCTACACCGGCAACGAGGGCACCGGCCACCACGCCTTCGACGGACGGATCGGCCTCGACCCGGCCACGTTCGCCCAGCGCTGGCGCGACACCTGCTACGGCGCCACCCAGTCGGTGCTGCCCTACCGCAGCGTCCTCTACAGCGCCTCGCACGCCCACGACTGCTCCGAGGTCGGTGAGTTCCCCGACGGGGCGCGGCATCACTTCCTCGCCCAGTCGACCGGCGGCACCAGCCACTACGGCTGGTTCCCGCAGACCAACGACGGCCTCGGCGAGCAGATCGGTCCACGCGCACTCACCGTCGCGACCTCAGGCAGCACCGACTACCTGTGGTCCGGTGGCGAGTTCACCACCGTCAACGACGCACCCGCCCAGGGGCTGACCCGCTTCGCGTCGACCGGCGACAAGGGCGCCCCGTCCACGCCGGTGGTCACCGCCGAGAGCGTGAAGCCCTCGGAGATCGCGGTGCACGTCCGCTCCGCCTTCGACACGGACGACTCCCGTCTGACGTACCGGATCTACCGGGACGGCGGCACCACCCCGGTCGTCACCCTCACCGGTGACTCCACGTTCTGGTCGCGCCCGCAGCTGACCTGGACCGACAAGGGCGTCACCGCCGGAGCGAGCCACAGCTACCGGGTCACCGCCACCGACGCGGCGGGCAACACCAGCGCCCTTTCGGCCTCGGTGTCGGCGAGCGGCGTGGCGAAGGCGGACGCCTATGCCTCGGCGGTCCTCGGCGACGGCGCCCAGCTCTACTGGCGCTACTCGGACACCTATCCGGGACTCGCCGCGGACACCAGCTCCGCCAACGGCAACGGTGTCCACGTGGGCGGCCCCGCGCTGCGCCAGTCCCCCGGTGCGGTCCCCGGCTCCACCGCGCTCGGCCTCAACGGCACCAGCCAGTGGGTCTACAGCGACCGCCGCTTCGCGCAGCCGGCCACGTACAGCATGGAGACCTGGTTCAAGACCTCCACCACCACCGGTGGCCTCCTCACGGGCTTCGGTGACAACACCGCGAAGGCGAGCGCCGCGTACGACAAGCAGGTGTGGATGAACAACGCCGGCCGCGTCGTGTTCGGAGTGAACTCCGGCGGCTGGAAGACCCTGTCCAGCAGCGCCGCGCTCAACAACGACGCCTGGCACCACATGGTCGCCACGCAGAGCCCGAACGGCATGGCGCTGTACATCGACGGCAAGCTCCAGGCGAGCAACACCGTCGCGGCGAGCCGCGCCTACAGCGGCTACTGGCACGCCGGATACGACAACCTGCGGGGCGTGCCCGGCGCGCCCACGTCGTACTGGTTCAAGGGGCAGCTCGACGAGACGGCCGTCTATCCGACCGCACTCACCGCCGCGAAGGCATTGAGCCACTACAACCTGCGCTGAACAGGCCGGGCCGGGTCCGCCGGGTGATTCACCGGGCGGGCCCGGCCGTGCGGCGCCGGGGCGGGCGCGCCCTCGCGACGCGTGCTCCGGCCGTGGTCACCGGTTCGGTCAGGAACGTGGTTCGAGCATCTCCAGGACGCCGGTCTCGGTGTCGTAGCTGCGCAGGGTGGTGAGCCGGACCGACAGCGGCGGAGCCGGCAGGAGGTCGGGAATCCGTGGTCCGGCGAAGGCACCGGGGCGCCGTGTCCGGCCGAGGGTGACGTGGGGGTTCCAGCGCCCCGGCTCGTGGAACGGGTTGAGGGTGGCGGGCGAGCTGTCCGAGGAGACCGCCTCCCACACCCTGCGGTGCAGTTCGGCCAGTGCCGGGTCGAGGTCCAGTGCCCAGGCCAGCACCGAGGTGGGCCGTTCGAAGCGGACCACGCCGGTGAACCGCACCGGAAGGGGCAGAGCGGCCGCCACCTCGGCGAGCTCCCAGCGAAGAGGAGACGTCAACTCCGCACAGGTGGCCAAGGTGAGGTGCGGGCTGTTGGTGGGTGAGGGGTGCAGCGCCTGACTGGGCAGCCCCGCGTCCGCCAGCCGCAGCCAGGCCTCCCGGACGGACAGGTCCGCCGCCTCGTCCAGCAGAACTTCCACGGTGCGCACCGTTGCAGCGTAGCGGCTCCGTGATCCACGACGGCGCCCGAAGCCCGTGCGAGCGGTGCGGTGCACCGCCGTGCCGTCCGGGCCGACCGCGTGGGGCGCGTCGGTCCCATCGGTCCCATCTGTCCCGTCCGGGAACAACCTCTCCACCGGGCAGAACGCCGCGAGGTCTCGGACCGTGGTGCGGTTGATCCCGGTACGGGAGTCGCCCTGCATGCCGCACTGGTCAACGCGCCCTTGGCCGCCATGGGCCCCGCCACCGCGCCGGCGGGTGCTCCGAGGCAGCGACCTACGCGAGCCGTCGCAATCCGTTGAGCACCTTTTCGAGCAGTGTCACGTGAGGTCTGCCCCCGTCGGCTTCGTCCCCCTGCGGTTGCTGCACGACCACGAGACCCGTCTCCGCGAGGTCCGCCACGAGGATGCGGGCGACACCGAGCGGGACGGCGAGGAGCGCCGATATCTCCGCGACCGACCGGACCTCCCGGCACAGGACGCAGATCCGGTACGCCTCCGGTGACAGACCACGCGCCTGCGCCACGTCGACCGCGGTGCTCACCAGCGCCTCGATGGCGAGTTGATGGCTCGGCCGGGTACGGCCACCGGTCATCGCATAGGGCCGCACCAGCGCGGACGGCGTCCCGCGACGGCCCGAAGCGGCCTGCGCGGGGGAACCGTTCGACGGGGCCGATGGATGGCGGTACGTGCCGTACTGGTCCCCGCCTGGCGACATCACCGTTCAAGCTCCATTCGAGTAGCGCACCCGACCCTCGGGCTCCGGCCACGGGCCTGCACCGGTGGACGCTGCGCAAGTGTGCGGGCTCGACCCGCCTCAGCCCTAAGCGGCGCGACGGAACACCTTCCGGCGCGGCGCACGCCGGGCGGGGGCGCCCAGGCGCATCGTCACGCGCACGCCACCGGGGTCGTAATCGATTACGGAACCGGTCACAGGAGGACTGTAAACGGTGACTGTCACGAACGGTGGGGCTTCAATCAGTTAGTGCCATGACAAGGAAATCGGCATATGCCATGACCTCGGGGCCCGATCTCTCACCTCTTACCGGAGTTGCCGGGGAGCGGTCTCCCGCTGCCGCCCCGGCGTCATGGATCCCCCGGGCATCCCGCGGACCGGGGAAGCGTCTGACGCGTCGATCTCCGACGCGTCAGACGCTGGCCCGCTGCACGAACCGAGCGGCCACGTGGACCGTGCGGGACTCGGTCCTCCCCCCGATCTGCTCCAGCAGCAGGCGAGCCGCGGCGGCGCCGACCTCCCGGGCCGGGTACCGAATAGTGCTGAGCCGAGGCCGGACGAGGGCAGCGATGTCGATGTCGTCGTGCCCGAGCAGCGCAACGTCACCGGGAATGTCCAGACCGAGGCGCTCCGCCGCATCCATCGCGCCGACGGCCGTGACGTCGTTGACACACATCACGGCTTCGGGGCGCTGAGGCAGGCGCATCAACCGCTCGAAGCCGGCCGCCCCGGCCTCACGCGTGTGCTCCCCGTGAACGATGTGCTCGGACAGCACCGTCAAGCCCAGATCCGCTCCGTGCCGGGCGATGCGATCGAGCCTGGGATCTCCTCCGGTGGCATCGCCGGGCCCCGCGAGAACCCCGACCCTGCGGCGGCCGGAGGCTGCGATGTGGGTCATGGCGTCGACGACAGCTCCGTCCGAGGCGGGAGTCACCAGGTCGACGTCTCCGAAGGGCGTGTCCGCGCTCACCACGACGGGAATCCCGGCTCCACGCATCGCCTCGAAGGCGTCGGTGGCAAGCCGGAACGGCGTCATGACCACGCCGGCGAAGCGCTGATGGAGCGCCTCCTCTAGCAGCGCTTCCTCCTCGTCCCGCCGCGCTCCGGTATTGGAGACCACCACGTGATAGCCGCCGCCGCGCAGTTCGTCCTGTATCGAGCGGGCGAGCAGCGCGTAGAAGGGGTTGGCCAGATCGGGCACCACGAGAGCGACCATCGTGGAGCGGCCCGTTCGGAGACTGCGCGCGACGGGATCGAGGGTGAAGCCCAGACGCTCGATGGCCGACTCCACCGACTTGCGCTTCTCCTCCGTGACCGGACGCTTCCCGCTCAACACGTACGAGACGGTCGCCGACGACACTCCGGCCGCACGCGCCACGTCGTTCATGGTCACCCGTTGCGCCATGCGGAAACACCCCTTCACCAACGCTGCGGTCCCGGCGGGCAGCTGTCCTCGGCGCAGCTTCCCACGTTCACGTTCCGCGACCACGATCTCCTGCGTCAAATGATCATGAGTGAGACCAACCGCGCCTGCGAGGGCCGGGCTTCGGCGCCACCGGCTGGCGCTGCGGTCTCGTGCCCCGTCTTCACGCCGTCACCACGCCGGCATCGGCGCCGACCTGCGACGGTGTACGGACCCCACCGCGCGGGTGTCTGTCCGGGATCGACCCGACAGAGGATCGTGGGCCTGGGGAATCGCGCGTCGGAGCCCGGCAGGCCGCCGGCTGCCGTTTCCCCGGGCGAAGTTCTACTCATCGGAGGATGCCAGGTGCTGCTGTTCGCCAGTGCGAGAAAGGGTGCGGCCATGAGGCGTACGAAGAGGACGAGGGCGGCAACGCGGCTGGCGGTCGCCACGGTCCTCGTGGGCGGCCTTCTCGCCGGCTGCGGAGGCACGGCGTCCTCCAGCGACGACGGATCCGGGCGGGTCCTGAGGAAGAACGACGACTCCACTCTCTTCGAGCGCGCCGACGGCATGCGCGTCGAACTCCGCTACCGCCCCGGCCGCGGACTCACCGAGCGGCATCGCAGGGACGGCGACTGGTCGGCGGAGCGCTTCGTGCACCGGACGAGGACGAAGCCCTGTCGCGGGATCACGGTGCGGGCGCAGGGCGAACTGATCGCCGCCATCGCCGACTTCGCCCCGTACTGCCGCGACGGCGATCCGCCGACGGAGAACCTCGCCGTGGTCAGCGGCGGCCACGATCTGACCGAGTGGGCCGCCAAGGGCACCCAGGGCAGCGATGGTTGGGAGAAGGTCGAGTTCGGGGAGCGCCGGGTCGAGTTCGAGGAGAGCTGGGCCTCGGGATCGAGCACCCTGACGTGGGCGAGCGGCAAGGGGTTCGGCTCGAAACGCACGCGGTACGAACCGATCCGGGCGGCCTTCATCGGGACATGGAAGGCCGAGGACGGCTCACATCAGCTCGTTTTCGCTCAGGCCGGTGAAGAGCAGCCGCTCCTCACCATCAGCACGCTCCGCGGCGCGCCCTGCACGGTCGAGGTGCCCGTCCGTCAGGTGGGCAGCACATCCGTGGAGACGCGTGGCGAGCCCCGTGTCACGCACGGCGGCACGCGGCGCTTCTGTCCACCGAAGCCCTTCGAGACGGCGTACGAACTCGACGGGGACAACGGTTCGCTGACTCTCGTCGACTTCACCAGCAGCCCCCGCAAGCACCTCATGAGCTACAAACGGGCACGATGACCGGCTCGCAGAGCCACGACTCCGCCGTGGGGCCGGCCACTTCGCGCATCTGTGAACCGCGCGCTAGGCACTCCCCCGACGGGGCGCGCCTGAGCGCAATCCGGCCATGACCAGGTCCAGAAGCCGGGATGCTCTCGGTTGCCAGTCCGTGTGCGGGTCGATGAGCCACAGGCCCGCGATCGCGAGCATGAAGTCGTCCGTCGTGACGCCCGGCCGGATGGTGCCCGCCTCCTCGCAGGCGGTCAGCAGCCGGCCGACGGCTTCCGTGAGGGGGCCGTGGGCCAGGCTCTTCAACGTGCCGGCGGCCGTCGCCTCCCGCAACGCCCCCGCGAGCCCCGCCTTCGCCATCGCGTACCGCGCGAGCCGGTCCATCCACTCGCGCAGCGCCACCTCAGGTGGACCGGTCTCCAGGAGCTGCGCCGCGGCGTCGCAGACCTGCTGCACCTCGTACCGGTACACCTCCAGGACCAGCGCCTCGCGGCTCGGAAAATTTCGATAGAACGTGCCCTGCCCGACGCAGGCCTTCTTCGCGATGAGGCTGAGAGGTGTTTGGGCCGATCGGGTCAGTTCTGCGAGGGCAACCTCAAGAATGCGCTCGCGATTGCGCTGTGCGTCGGAACGGAGCGGCGTCCGCTTCGGCGGGTTGCTCACGTGTCCTCCAACGGTCGTGGCGCGGATACCTCCTTGATGAGCGGACAGTAGTCCACTACGTTCGGGAGATGCCCAGCGGACAACTGTCCGCTTTTCACGCTCGTCCTCTTCGTCCGACCAGCGCCGCTTCTCCTCGCACCCCAAGACGCGAAAGAAGGCACTTCATGTCCCCAGCCGGGACGACGCCCCACCCCTCCCCCACGTCCAGCACCGTCACGCTGCACATCAACGGTGACAAGCACACCCTGCCCGTCGACCACCGCACCACCCTCCTCGACGCACTGCGCGAACGGCTCGACCTGACCGGCACCAAGAAGGGCTGCGACCAGGGGCAGTGCGGCGCCTGCACCGTCCTGGTCGACGGCCGCAGGACCGTGTCCTGTCTGCAGTTCGCCGTGGCCGCCGAGGGCCGCGAGATCACCACCGTCGAGGGCGTCGCCCGGGACGGCCGACTGCACCCGGTGCAGGAGGCGTTCGTGGAACTGGACGGCTACCAGTGCGGCTACTGCACCCCGGGCCAGATCTGTTCGGCGCTCGCCGTTCTGGAGGAACACGCGGCGGGCTGGCCGTCCGCCGTCACCGACGACGTACGCCCCGAAGCCGGGCCACCCGCGCTGACGCCGGAGGAGATCCGCGAGCGGATGAGCGGCAATCTGTGCCGGTGCGGTGCGTACACGTCGATCGTGCGGGCCGTCGCCCGGGCGGCCGAGCTCACCACGGCCGGAACCACCGGGGCCGAGGACGCCAAGGAGAACCAGGTATGAGGGAATTCGGATACGAGCGCGCCCGTGACGTGCCGGGTGCCGTCGCCGTCCTCGGCGCGGATCCCGACGCCCGTTTCCTGGGGGGTGGCACCAACCTCGTCGACCTGATGAAGGCGGGCGTCGAGCGCCCCGCCCATCTGGTCGATGTACGTGAACTACCCCTGGACCGCGTCGAGTCGACGCCCGACGGCGGCCTGCTGGTCGGGGCCACGGTCAGCAACAGCACCCTCGCCGCCCACCCCGAGGTCCGCCGCCGCTACCCGGCTCTCGCCCAGGCCGTCCTCGCGGGCGCCTCCGGGCAGCTGCGCAACATGGCGACGGTCGGCGGCAACCTGCTGCAGCGCACGCGCTGCGCGTACTTCACCGACGTGACCAAGCCGTGCAACAAGCGCACCCCGGGAAGCGGCTGTCCCGCCGCGACGGGCGAGCACCGCAACTCCGCGATCCTCGGCGCGAGCGAACACTGCGTGGCCGTGCATCCGTCCGACCTGGCCGTCGCCCTCACCGCGTTCGACGCCGTCGTGCACTACGAGACCGTCGACGGCGAGGGGGAATTGGCGTTCACCGACTTCTATCTGCCGGTCGGTGACACCCCGCATCTGGAGACCGCGCTGCCCGCCGGCGCGCTGATCACCGGCATCACCCTGCCGCCCGCGGCGGTCGCCGCCCACTCCCGCTACCGGAAGGTCCGCGAACGCGCCTCCTACGCGTTCGCCATCGGCTCGGCCGCCGCCGCGCTCGACGTCGAGGACGGTGTCGTACGGGATGTGCGGCTCGCCCTCGGCGCGGTCGCCTCCCGGCCGTGGCGGGCCCGCGCCGCCGAGGCCGCTCTGATCGGCCGGCCCGCGTCCGGTGAGACGTTCGCGCTCGCCGCCGACGCCGAACTCTCCGCCGCCGAACCGCTGCCCCAGGCCGCGTACAAGGTGCCCCTGCTGCGCAACCTGCTCGTCGCGCTGCTCACCGAACTCAACGAGGAGGCCGCCCGATGACGACCGTCGCAGGAGCGGACGCGGTCGGCGTCGCCCACACCCGGATCGAGGGCCGCGACAAGGTCACCGGCGCGGCACGCTACGCGGCCGAGATCCCGTTCGCCGAACTCGTCCACGGCTGGCTGGTGCTGTCGACCGTGACGCGCGGCCGCGTCCGCACGATCGGCGACGAGGCCGTACTGGGCATGCCCGGAGTCCTCGCCGTGCTGCACCACGGCAACGCGCCCCGGGTACGGGACGACGTCGTGGGCGCGCTCGGCCGCCCCGACCCGATCATCGAGGTGTTCCAGCACGACCGGGTGCCGCACGCGGGGTGGCCGGTCGCCCTCGTCGTGGCGGAGACCTCGGAGCAGGCCCGCGAGGCGGCCGACGCCCTCGTGGTCGAGTACGACCGGGAGCCGCACGACATCGCCTTCCGCGCGGACCACGACGGCGCCCGCCCGGTGCAGGACGACGAGGTCGCCAAGGGCGACCTGGAGGCTCAACTCGCCGCGTCCGAGGCCGTGGTGGATGCCACCTACACCACGCCCGAACAACACCACAGCGCCATGGAACCGCATGCCGTGACCGTGTGCTGGGACGGCGGGCGTCTGGAGGTGTTCGACTCCAACCAGGGCTCCAAGTGGATCGCCGACGACCTCGCGCACCTCTTCTCGCTCGACCCGTCCGCCGTCCACGTCCGCTCCGAGCACGTGGGCGGCGCCTTCGGCTCCAAGGGGCTGCGCTCCCACCATGTCGCCGCCGTGATGGCCGCGACCGAGCTGCACCGGCCCGTGCGGATCTCCCTGACCAGGCGGCAGGTCTTCGCGATCACCGGATACCGCAGCCCCACCACCCAGCGCGTGCGACTCGGCGCCGACGCCGGGGGACGCCTGCGCGCCTTCGGCCACGACAATCTCAACCTCACCTCCACCCTGCGCGAGTTCGTCGAGGGCAGCGCGGGATTCGGGCGCACGATGTACGCGAGCGACGCCCACCACAGCGTCAACCGGGTGCTGCCCCTGGACGTGCCCACGCCCACCTGGATGCGGGCCCCCGGTGAGGCACCCGGCTCCTTCGCCGTCGAGTCGGCGCTCGACGAACTCGCCGAGAAGCTCGGCATCGACCCGATCGAGCTGCGGGTGCGCAACGAACCCGCCGTCGGCCCCGTCTCCGGCCTGCCGTTCAGCAGCCGCAACCTCCTCGGCTGCTTCGAGGAGGGCGCTCGCCGGTTCGGCTGGGCAGGGCGTGACCCGCGTCCCCGCGTGCGCCGCGAAGGCCGCTGGCTGATCGGCACCGGCGTGGCCGCCGCGTCCTTCCAGGCCGGCGCGGCACCCACCACGGCCTCCGCCACGGCCGAGACCGACGGCACCTTCACCGTGAAGGTCACCGCGGCCGACGTCGGCACCGGCGCCCGCACCGCCCTCACCCTGATCGCCGCCGAGGCCCTGGAGGTCGCGCCGGACCGGGTCCGGGTGCGGATCGCCGACAGCGACTTCGGGCACGCCTGGGTCGCCGGCGGCTCGATGGGCACCCGCTCCTGGGGCTGGGCGGTGAGCGTCGCCGCCCGCCAACTGCGCGAACGGCTGGCGCTGTTCGGATCAGACCTGCCCAAGGACGGCGTCACCGCCACCGCTGACACCGCCGATCTCATCGCGGCCCTCGCGCAGAAGGAACGGCACGCGTTCGGCGCGCAGTTCGCCGAGGCGGCCGTCGACGTCACCACGGGCGAAGTGCGGGTCAGGCGCATGCTGGGCGTCTTCGCGGCCGGCCGGATCATCAACCCCCTCACCGCACGCAGTCAGTTGGTGGGCGGCATGACCTGGGGTCTGTCCATGGCGCTGCACGAGGAGGCGGTGCGCGACGACGCGTTCGGCGAGCACATCGGCGCCGACTTCGCGGGCTACCACTTCGCGGCCAACGCCGACGTCGGCGAGATCGAGGCCGACTGGATCGACGATCCCGACCCCGACGACCCCGTCGGCATCAAGGGCATCGGTGAGATCGGCATCGTGGGCGCCGCCGCCGCGATCGCGAGCGCGGTGTGGCACGCCACGGGCGTCCGTCACCGTGAGCTGCCGATCCGCCCCGACCGCGTCCTGCTCGCCGAAGCGGCCCGCACCGATGCTTGACCTCGCCTCGGAGCTGGCTCCCTGGGTCGCGCAAGGGCGCGCGTTCGCCGTCGCGACCGTCGTCTCGGTGAGCGGCAGCGCGCCCCGTCCGGTGGGCGCTGCCCTCGCCGTCGACGCCGCGGGCGAGGTCATCGGCTCGGTGTCCGGCGGCTGCGTCGAGGGCGCGGTGTACGAGCTGTGCGTGAGCGCCCTCGCGGACGGTCTTCCGGCGCGGGAACGGTTCGGGTACAGCGACGACGACGCGTTCGCCGTGGGGCTGACCTGCGGCGGTGCGGTCGAGGTGCACGTCGTGCCGGTCCGGGTCGGCACGCCTGCCCGTACGACGCTGGAGGCGGCGCTGGACCTGGCGGCGCGCGGCGAGGCGGTGGCCCTGGCGCGTGTCCTCGACGGGGGCCCCGGGCTGCTCCTCGTCCGGCCGGACGGCACGTACGAGGGCGACCTCGGCACGACCGACGACGCCGGGCTCGCCGCGCAGGCCCACGCGCTGCTCGACGTCGGGCGGACCGAGGTGTGCGCGGTACCGGAGAGCGCGGCGGACTGCGGGGCCGACATCACCCTGTTCGTGGAGTCGAGCGTGCCGCCCGCCCGGATGATCGTGTTCGGTGCGGTCGACTTCGCGGGAGCCCTGGTGCGGGTCGGCAAACTGCTCGGCTACCACGTGACGTTGTGCGACGCGCGGAGCGTCTTCGCGACCCGGGCCCGCTTCCCGGAGGCGGACGAGGTCGTCGTCGAGTGGCCCGACCGCTATCTCCGGGCCACCCGCACGGACGCCCGCACGGTCCTGTGCGTCCTGACCCACGACGCCAAGTTCGACGTACCTCTTCTGGAGGTCGCTCTGCGCCGGCCGGCCGCGTACGTCGGGGCGATGGGTTCGCGACGCACGCACGAGGACCGCGTTCGTCTCCTTCGGGAGGCGGGGGTGAGCGCCGCCGAGCTGGAGCGGCTGCGGTCCCCCATCGGCCTGGACCTCGGTGGGCGCACGCCGGAGGAGACGGCCGTGTCGATCGGGGCGGAGATCGTGGCGGTGCGGCGAGCGGGAAGCGGGGTGCCGCTGCGGGAACTGGACGGGGCGATCCACCGCCCGGCTTCGCCTCCCCATCGCTGAGGGCCTCTCGCCTTGACCGGACCGCTCGGGATCACGGCTTCAGCGGGCCCGTGGGGCCGCCGAGGCCGCCCTCGAACTCGCGGCCCCGCTCGCCCGGTTCAGCCGCCCGGCACCGGGACGGGCCTGGCCAGCAGCTGGTCCAGGATCTCATCGAGGAAGCGGGTCCGATCCCTCACCGGCGTGGTGGTGCGCAGCGCGACGATGCCGTCCGGACGGACGAGCAGGGCGCCGTCGTCGGGGAGCCACGGGACGGCGACGCGGTGCGCCGGAAGTCCGACGTCCGCCGCGGCGGTGAGCCAGCGTTCGCCGGCGGCTCCGGCCAGCAGGGTCCACCGGGACGCCACCAGGTCGAGCGTGGACGTCCCGTCGATCCAGGCGTGCGGCACTCGTGAGCCCGGTGTGCCGTCCAGCACCAGGTCGACGGTGGACGGGAGTTCCGGTCGGGGATCGACGACGGCGGCCGAGTCGTACCGCTGGCCGAGGTGCACGACCGGCGCCGCCCACACCCCTGCCGCCGCCCTCGCCGCGTCGGCCTCCGGTCCGCGTCCCCAGTGCAGTTTGGGGTCGGCGACCCTGCGCAGCGCCTGGTCCAGTGTCGCCGTCGCGACCGGTTCCCGTTCGTGCGCGTAGGTGTCGAGCAGCGCGGCACCCGCCTGCCCGTGGTGGACGGCGGCCAGCTTCCACGCCAGGTTGTGCGCGTCGGCGACGCCGGTGTTGAGGCCGAACGCGCCCAGAGGTGACACGGTGTGCGCGGCGTCGCCGACCAGGAACACGCGGCCGACGGTGAAGCGTTCGGCTGCCGCGCTCCGGGGCCGCCAAGGGAGCACACTGCGCACGTCGACGTCGAGGTCCGGGTCGCCGACCGCCGAGCGGATGATCGTCGCGCATCGCTCGTGCGTGAAGTCCTCGGGGCGTTCGCCGGCCTCGGTGTCGCAGGCGACGTGGAAGACCCAGTTCGTCGCACCGTCCACGGTGGCCAGCAGGCCGGGCGCCTCCGGCGTGGTGATGGTGCAGGTGGCGAAGGACATCCCCCGCAGATGCGGTCGGAGGTCGGCCCGGAACAGGATGTTGATCATCGATTTTCCCAGGTCGCCGAGCCCGGAGACGCCCACGCCGAGCGCGGTCCGTACCGTGCTGTGCGTGCCGTCGGCCGCTACCGCGTGCGTGCACCGCAGCGAGTAACGCCCGTCAGGTCCCTCCAGCTCGACATCGACTCCGTCGGCGTCCTGCCTGATGCCGGTCAGGCGGGTGGACCAGCGCAGGTCGGCTCCACGGCGTGCCAGGTCGGCCGCCACGACGGCGTCGAGCCGGTCCTGGGCGCAGACGCCGCGCAGCCTGAAGGGCGTCGCGTCCTGTCCATCGGCGGAGGGGGTCGGCGTGGGCACCGTCACGACGTCGCCCTCACCCATCGCGACGACGGTCGGCGCGACGGCCTTGCCCACGGCGCCTCGGAGATCGACCGCGGCGGCGTCGACGGCGGCGTCGAGACCGAGCTCGCGGAGGATCTCGACGGTGCGCGCTCCGATGCCGGTGGCGCGTGGGTGCACCGACGGCCCGGACCTGCGTTCGACGAGCACCACGGGGACGCCGTGGTGGGTGAGGAGTGCCGCGGTGAGCAGGCCGACGCTGCCGCCTCCGACCACGAGCACTGGCACTGGCACTGGCACTGGCACTGGCACGTCTGGATACGCCGTTTCCATCATGGCTACACCGTAGCCAGAAGGTAGGATGCGGGTCAACGAGGAAAGGAATCGCCCTGATGACCGAGCCCGCCCCCTCCTCGGTGTGGACCCGCCCGCGTCCCGAGCCTCGTCGGCGCGCGCCCGGCGTGGACCAGTACGTGGCCGCCGCGCTGGCCGTCGCGGACGCCGAGGGACTGGCGGCGGTGTCGATGCGACGGGTCGCAGGCGATCTCGGCTCCGGGACCGCCACGCTCTACCGGTACATCACCAACCGCGACGAGCTGGTGGACCTGATGATCGACGCCGCCCAGGGCGAGGATCCGCTTCCCGAGCCCACCGGGGAGTGGCGTGCCGACCTGGGGACGGTCGCGCGCGCCTTGCGCACCACGCTGCTTCGGCACCCGTGGCTGGCCGGTGAACTGACGGGACGGCCCGCGCTCGGCCCCAACTCGTTGCGGCGGTCCGAGTCCACGTTGCGCGCCGCCGTCGCCCTCACGTCGGACATCACCCTGGCCTCGCAGGCGCTCGGTACCGTGCGCGCGTACGTACTGGGTTCGGTCGCCGCCCAACAGGCCGTTCGGCACGCGGAGCAGCGCACCGGGCTCAGCGAGGAGGAGTGGCAGCGCAGCGTCGGCCCCTACATCACCGAGGTCCTCGCGGCCGGCGAGCACCCGATGCTCGCCCGCCGCATCATCGAAGCCGAGGAACTCGACCCCGACGAGGAGTTCGCGTTCGGCCTCGACTGCGTGCTCGACGGACTCGCGGCCAGATTGGCCCGCTGAGCGACGGCGCGCGCCAGGGTCGACACCCCGGCGGGGGAACAGCCCGGCGGGGGACACGAGACGCGGCCGGTCACGAGGGGCGCACCCTCGCCCGGGCATCGCGCGCCAGCCACGCTCCTCACCCCGTCACCGCCGCCCGGGCCCGGCCGTCGAGCCCGCAGCGGACAGGCTCTACGTGGGGTCCGGGCCCAGAGCGTCACGGACCGCGGCCAGGATCGCCTCGGAGTCGGCGCCCAGCGCGCGGGCGGACGACGTGAAATCGCGCGCGAGGGTGGCCAGTTGCAAGGCGTGCGGCGGCTTGGGGCCGGCCGGGAGTGCCGCGACCCGGGAGCCCGCCCCACGGCGGGTGCGGATCAGGTCGGCGGCTTCCAGTTCGCGGTAGGCCCGGGCCACGGTGCCCGGCGCGAGGCCGAGGTCCGTGGCCAGCTGGCGCACCGTGGGCAGCCGGTCCCCCTCGGCGAGCTGTCCGGTGAGGATCAGGGCACCGAGCTGCGCGCGGATCTGGGCGTACGGCGGTACCTGGCTGGTGGTGTCGACGCGGACGGCGGGCTCATTCATCGTCGGGGAACCCGTCCGCCGCGTTGTCGCCGACGGCTCGCGGGGCCACCACGGTGACCAGGGACCACGCGACAGTGAACAGGTTCACCAGGGCCAGCGGGTAGAACACCCAGAAGGTGAGCAGTCCCATCGCGCCGGCGCAGCCGGTCTCCGTCAGCGAAATGGAGACCATCACGACGGCGTACAGCTGCTGACTCGAGACCAGGAGGCCCCAGGCCCCGGTCACCGCCCACGCGCGGTCGCAACGCTGCTGCTTCCCGCCCGGCCCGTCGGCGATGCGGCGCAGGGCCCACATACAGGTGGGAGTGGCTATGGCGAGTGCGCCGAACATCGGGAGGCTGTAGTACAGGCCGGGCCAGGGACCGAGGAGTGCCCGCATCCCGTTGCAGGTGACGGCGACGACCTTCCCGGCACTGAAGGTGCGGCCGGAGTCGACGGACGCCGTGATGGCCGTGATCACCAGCAGAACGGTGAGCGAGACGCCCTGAAGGACGATCAAGGGGCCCATCCGCGGCGGTACATGTTTTCTGACCAGGCGTGGTGCGAGGCTCGCGGTACGCACCGCGTCCTGCGGGACCAGGGTCAGCGCGTCGGCGAGGAGGACCCCCGCCACCGCGCACAGGCCGAAGGCGGTGATGCAGAACACCACGCGCTGCTCGAACTCGATCCGGCCCAGCGTGGACAGCGCCTGCGCCGCGATGACACCGATGGCCAGGCCGGACCAGCGGGCGTAGTGATCGGCGTGATCGAGGAAACGGCTCTGGAGCGGGGCGGTGCCGAGCATGGAGAGGTCCCCTCAGACATCTTGTATCAAGCGGTAGACACAAGATGCCCTAGGCGGAATCTTGTGTCAAACATCCGATACAAGTTGGTCGGGGGAGACGCGTGACGGCGGGAAGGGCGGGCCAGGGAACGCCGGCCCCTGACCCGCCCTCGCGGAACAACGCGCAGGTACGACGGCCCGTCGCGCGGGCCACCTACTGCGGGAAGCCCACTACGCCGACAGCTCCCACACCGCGTACGCCAGCGCGTCCGCGTTCCGGTTCAGGGCCGTGTCGTTGATGTTCGAGGAGGTGTCGCACGAGGAGTGGTAGCAGGCGTCGAAGGCCTTGCCCGCGGTGCCACCCCATTTGGCGGCCTGTGCGGACGTCTTGATGTAGTCGGCACCACTGAACAGGCCGCCGACGGGGATGCCCGCGCTCTTGAACGGGGCGTGGTCGGAACGTCCGTCGCCCTCGGTCTCGATCTCGGTGGAGACGCCGATGCCGGTGAAGTACGTCTTGAACGTCTTCTCGATGGCCGGGTCGTCGTCGTAGACGAAGTACCCCGGGTTCGGCGAGCCGATCATGTCGAAGTTCAGATAGCCGCTGATCTTCGCACGGTTCGCGGTGGTCAGGCTGTTGACGTAGTACCGCGAGCCCACCATGCCCAGCTCCTCGGCGCCCCACCAGGCGAACCGCAGGTGCTTGGTGGGCTGGTAGTTGGACCGGGCCACGGCGAGCGCTGTTTCCAGCACGGCCGCCGAACCGGAGCCGTTGTCGTTGATGCCGGGACCCGCGGTCACACTGTCCAGGTGGGAACCGGCCATGACGACCCGGCCGGTGTCGCCACCGGGCCAGTCGGCGATCAGGTTGTAGCCGGTGCGGCCGCCGGAGGTGAACTGCTGGACGGTCGTGGTGAATCCGGCCGCGTCCAGCTTGGCCTTCACGTAGTCGAGGGACGCCTTGTAGCCGGTGCGACCGTGTGCGCGGTTGCCGCCGTTGGCGGTGGCGATGGACTGCAACTGGGTGAGGTGGGCCTTGACGTTGGCCACGGGGAGGTCGGGAGCGGCGGCCGCAGCCGTGGGGGCGGGGGCCGCCCCGGCTATGGAACCGCCGGTGAGCAGCGCGGCGACCGTGACGACAGCGGTCGCCGAGGCACGCCCAGGAATGGAGAGCTTCATGTGGGGGGCTCCGAATTCCAGGAAATCCGGCGGACTCCCACGTGGGGTGCGTGGGGTCCCTGGATTCCACGGTGAATGGGGTGCCTGGATGGTGAAGGGGGGACTGACTCACCGTCAAGAGCGGTATTCGGTCACACGCGTTCGTATGTCGGAGGACCTCGGGTCGCCGAGCCGTTCCGACGCGGGCCAGCCTGGCCGACCGGCGAGGGTCACGACGTCCGCGGGGCGGCCCGACCGACGCCGGCCGCCACCGCTGACCCACGTGCCTGTCGCCCCTCGGACCGGCCGAGTACCGCCGCGACGCGACCGTCTCGCGCAAGGGGGCTGCCCATCCGGCCGACCGGCTCGGACGGCGGGAGCTGTTCGCCTACCCGGTGGGCTCGCGCGACGGGGAGCTGTTCACCTGCCTGGTGGGCACGGGCGACGGGAATTGTTCGTCCGCCCGGTGAGCTCGGTCGCGGTGTGATCCGGCCGGCCTCCCTCGACGTCGGCCCTATCGCCCCTGGGCTGCCCGCTCCACGTTCGACCGGTGCGGGCCCTGGAGCCACTCAGCGTGCGGCCCCAGACGCGCGTCGACCGGTTCCTCTCCGCGCCGGAGCGCGTCGATGTAGGCACGGTCGGCCGCGAGGCGCGCCGCCACCTCGGGCCCCCGGGCCACGGCACCATGACCGGGAACCACGACATCGACGTGCCCGACGGCCTCGCCGAAACGGTCGAGCGCACCCTCGTAGGCGGCCAGTTGACCGTCCTGGCGCACGTCGAAGAGCGGGATCAGGACGTCGGAGAGCATGTCTCCGGCGAGCAGGACGCCACGGTCCGCGAGGAGGACCGCGGCGTGGCCGACGGCGTGCGCCCGATGGTCGATGATCTCCCCCGGCACCGGTCCGCCGTCCGCGGGCAGCGGGATCACGTGGGCGACCAGGTCCAGAGGAACGCCGGACGCGCTCTCCGCCGCCATCGTCCGCGCCCGTTCTCGGGCCTGACGGGCGACCTCGGCGGCGGCAGGGGTGGCGTAACGCGGAACGTCACCGAACCGGGGGTGCCAGAGCAGGTGGTCCCAGTGCGGATGCGTGGCGAATCCGGCGAGGACCGGAAGGCCGAGCTGCTCCACGTCGTCGGCGAGTCGGCTCAACTCCGCGCCATGGATGCCGGGATCGATCAGAACCAGCCCGTCGTCCACCCGCACCACGACGGAATTGCTCCAGACCCACTCGCTCTGCCGGACCCAGACGCCGTCGGCCACCTGATTCAGTCTGCCCATGTCAGCTCCCATCGTCGTTCGGTCACCCTGCCGAGACCGCGATCGGCGGCCCCGTTCATCGCTGGCAGCCGCCACTACCGGCCCCGGCTCCCCGACGGGAGGCAGGACGGACGTGGTCGCCGCCGTGCGGACGTGCCGCCGACCGGCCGTTCGCGGCATGAGTCAGCCCGCATCCTGCATCAAG
Organism: Streptomyces sp. M41(2017); assembly: GCF_002078175.1. Lineage (GTDB taxonomy): Bacteria > Actinomycetota > Actinomycetes > Streptomycetales > Streptomycetaceae > Streptomyces. Next base: position 158,660 of record NZ_MWFK01000003.1, read on the forward strand.
AGGACCGCCCCAGCGGGGAGGCGGTCCCGAACGCGGCCTCGGCAACGGGGACGCGCTGATCGACCCGGAGACATCGTCTCCCCGGCCGGAAGGTCGGAGCGCGGTCCATGACCGGCACGGTGCCCTTACGGACGACCGGATAAAGTGCGCGGGTTGCCAGTCTGGCCAGTCTGGCTCCATGAGGAGGGGAAGCGTGACCGACACCGACAAAGCCCGATCCGCGGACGATGCGGCTCATGCCACCCAGCAGAGCCGACTGGGCCGTCTGATGCGCTACCTCCCGCTGATCGCCCCCGTCCTGCTGTGGACCGTGCCCTGCGTGGTGCTGCTGTACACCGGCCAGCACTGGCCGCTCCCCGTAGCACTGGGCGGCACCGCCCTGTTCGTCCTCGGGTTGGTCGTCATGCCGCTCGCGATGGCGCGCGGCCACGGCCGCCGCCAGCAGGACTGGGCGGCGATCGTCGGAGACACCCTTCTCGGGGGCAGCTGGATTCTGTTCACCTGGTCCGTCCTGCTCGGCATCGTGCTGCGTCTCGCCCTGGCCGTGGCCGGCGTGGGCGACGGCCAGGACCGGGCACGGATCGTCACCTGGGCGGTCCTGGGTGTGGCGGGCGTGCTGCTCGTCTGGGGATACGCCGAGGCACGCCGCGTACCACGCGTGCGTCGGCTCGACGTACAACTCCCCCGCCTGGGGCCCGGATTGGACGGGACCCGGGTCGCACTGATCACCGACACGCACTACGGCCCCCTCGACCGCGCCCGCTGGTCGGCGCGGGTCTGCGAGAAGGTCAACACCCTGGACGCCGATCTGGTCTGTCACACCGGCGACATCGCCGACGGCACGGCCGAACGCCGCCGCGCGCAGGCCGCGCCGCTCGGCACCGTGCGGGCCACCCGGGCCCGGGTCTACGTGACGGGGAACCACGAGTACTACAGCGAGGCCCAGGGCTGGGTCGATCTGATGGACGAGTTGGGCTGGGAGCCGCTGCGCAACCGTCATCTGCTGCTCGAACGTGGTGGCGACACCCTCGTGGTCGCCGGTGTGGACGATGTCACCGCCGAGTCCTCGGGCCTGGCCGGCCACCGCGCCCACCTCGCCGGAGCCCTGGACGGCGCCGACCCCGACCTGCCCGTCCTGCTTCTGGCCCACCAGCCGAAGTTCATCGACCGGGCCGCGGCCGGGGGCGTCGACCTCCAGCTCTCCGGCCACACCCACGGCGGCCAGATCTGGCCCTTCCACCACCTCGTCCGGATCGACCAGCCCGCCCTCGCCGGCCTCAGCCGCCACGGCACCCGCACCCAGCTCTACACCAGCCGCGGCACCGGCTTCTGGGGACCGCCGTTCCGCGTCTTCGCCCCCAGCGAGATCACCTTGCTCGTACTCCGCTCACCGCAGCAGTCCCCCACGCCGTAGGCGCTTTCGCACGGCCGGGACCGGCGGCTGCCGCGTCGCTCGGCCGCCGGTCCCGGCTCGGCTCGGCTCCGTCCTCAGCGGAAGGTGTCGCACCGGGCGACGTTGCCCGAGGTGTAGCCGGTGGAGAACCACTGCTGACGCTGCTTCGCGGAGCCGTGCGTCCAGGTGTCGGGGGTGACTTTGCCCTGGTACCGCTCCTGGATGCGGTCGTCGCCGACGGCGGCGGCCGCGTCGAGACCGCGGTTGATGTCGTCCTGGGTCAGCTTGGTGATCAGCGGCTTCCCGCTCTTCGGGTCGGGTGTGGTGGTGGCGTGGTGGGCCCACACTCCGGCGTAACAGTCCGCCTGGAGTTCCAGCTTCACCGAGCCGCTGTTCCGGCCCTGCCCGCTGCCCCGGGAGATCGTGCCGCTCAGGTCCTGTATGTGGTGCCCGTATTCGTGGGCGATGACGTAGGCCTCGGCGAAGGGTCCGCCCTTGGCGCCGAACTTACTGCTCAGGTCGTCGAAGAAGCCGAGATCGAGGTAGACCTTGTCGTCGGCGGAGCAGTAGAAGGGGCCGACATCGGAGGTGGCGTTCCCGCACCCGGTGTTCACGCTGCCGGTGAACAGGTACGTCGGCGCCTGTTCGTAGGACTTGCCCGCGGCCGTCTCCGTCTGCTTCCAGTAGGCCTGGACGCTGTCGACCACGGCGACGATGCGGCATTCCTCCTTGCTGTTGGCGTCGGCCCCGGTCCGGCAGTCGGCCGCCAGGTCCGCCGCGGACGCGCCCGATCCCGAGCCGGTGTCCGGCGCGGTGGTGCCGTCCGAGCTGAAAACGCCCGGATCCACCCCGAAGATCACCGACGCGATCACGACCAGGAGCCCGACCACTCCACCACCCACGGTCTTACCGCCGCCCGGGATCCCGCCCAGGGCTCCACCACGGTTGTCCTGCACCTCGGACGTGTCCAGGCTGGCGTTCTCGTCGAATTGCATTCGCTGACTCTCCCTCAAGCAGCGCGTCGGCCCGCCCCGCATCGTGACGCCCGACTACCCCGTGCGAGGAGGTTCACATCCGTCCCGTCGCGGTGGATCGAAGCCGTCGGACGAACCGTCGGAGCGTTGCCGTCCCGTCCGGAGTGGTCCACGGCGGCGCGCGTCCCGATCGCTGAACGGCGGCCCGCACGATTCCCCTGGCCGGGGACGGTCCGGATGTTTACGAGGCGGCGCAAGGGTCACGCAGACAGAGCGGAATGCACTGCGCCGCTGAGAGAGCAGAGCTGGACGACGTGCTGAGGGAGGGCATCGCCGGGAAGACCGGGCGATGTTCCGACCGGGTGAAATCGCGCGCGTTTCCCTGCGCTGCTTCTGCTGCGAAGTGATCCGTGATGACTGACTCGCATGAGCCGGAGGGGCGCGGCTCAAGGACCCTCCGAGCCCCGCCGGGACCGCCACGGGCAGATGACGCTTTTGGCACCGGACAACGCTTCCCCGAGAGGTACGACCATGACTGAATTCGCCAGTGCCGACCAACTGCGTGACCTCACCGTCCTCGACCCGGAGGGCGAGAAGGTCGGCACCGTCGGCAAGGTGTACCGCGACGACGCGGACGGCCGGCCCGAGTGGGTCACCGTGAAGACCGGCCTGTTCGGCAGCAAGGAGACGCTCGTGCCGCTCACGGGCGCCCGCGTCAGCGGCGACGAGCTGCACGTCCCCGTGACGAAGGAGACCGTCAAGCACGCGCCCCGGGTCGACGCGGACGCCCGCCTCGACGCCGACGAGGAGAGCGATCTGTACGCCCACTACGGGTTGACCCAGTCCACGTCCGCGCCGGTCGGCGTGGCCGGAACGGCTGCCGAGAGCGGCCGGCACACCGGCTCCGTGGACGGGGTCGACGACGACCGGTCCAGCACGGGTGGAACCACCCGGGCCGCCGGCGGCCGCTCCTCGGCGGACCCGGAGAAGTGAGTGGGCATCTGCCGCTGACGTCGCCGAGGTTCTGACGGTGCTGGAGGCCGCCGCGCGCGCTCCAAGGTCTCGCGTGCGGGGCGGCCGGTAGGCGCTCGGATCGCGGTCAACGACGTTCGACGGGCCTGCGCGCATCCCCGCGCGCAGGCCCGTCGAACGCTGTCCTGTCAGCGATATCCGATGGTCACCGCTGTGTGCACGCTGCGCGGCGGCAGCGCGAGGGTGAGCGTGTGGGCGTCACTGTCGTAGTGCCATGCCTGGGACGACAGCCCCTTGCTCCCGACGGTGATGCTCTTGGGCGAGGTCACGCCGAGCAGCTTCACCGTCCACCGCCGGCTCTTGACCTGGCCGCGGAAGGAGCCCGTGGCGGGGCCGATGGTGACGGTGTGCCGGGAGCCGCTCTCGCGATAGTGGATCCTCGTGGTGGCGCTGTGCCCGGGACCGGTCGTGGTGCCGTCGTCCTCGTACAGGGACGAGGTGCCGTCGGCGCCGGTCGCCACGGTGAGCGTGGCCTTCGTCAGGGGCGCCTTGTCATGGCTGGTGACGTTTCCCGTCCGGGTCGGGATCGTGGCGCCCGCCTTGACGAACACCGGCATGCGGTCGAGGCCGGTGGTGATGTTCTGCGTGGTGCCTCCGGTGTAGGTCTGTCCGGTGAAGTAGTCGGTCCACCGGCCGGGCGGGAACCACACCGGCGTGGTGGCCGTGGTGCCGGGCGTCGTCACGGGTGCCACGAGCATGTCCGAGCCGTAGAAGTACTCGCTGCCCGCCGTGGCGTAGGCCTGTGGCTCGTCCGGATACTCCAGGTACGTGGCACGGACCACGGGGGTCCCGGTGGTGGCTGCCTCCTGCGCGAGCGAGTACGTGTACGGCACGAGGTTCTCGCGGAGGTTGAGGAAGGTGTCGGCCGACCGGCGGGCCTCGGTGCCGTACTGCCAGGGAAGGCGGTCGCTGTGGTTGCTGTGCAGGCGGTCGATCGGCTGGAAGGTGCCGAGTTGCACCCAGCGGGCGTAGAGGTCGTCGGGCAGTTTGCGCGTGGTGCGGGTGCTGCCGCCGTCGGTGTAGGTCTCCGAACCGGTCAGCCCCGTCGTGTCGTTGTGGCCGCCGATGTCGTGGCTGACGGCCGACATGCCGGTGGCTGCCGACTCTCCCGGTGTGTAGCCCACTTCGGAACGCAGGGTGCCCCAGGTGGACGAGGTGTCGCCGGTGAAGTGCACGGTGGTGCGCTTGTCCGCCCACGGCCCGGTCGGCAGCCCCTGCTGGCCGCTGTAGCCGCCGGCCTGGAGTGAGCCGTAGGCACGGGAGATGACGAACCCGCGGCCGATCGCCCGGTCGGCGTCGGCGGCGTACTGCTGGTTGATCCACGCGTCCGGTGTGACGCCCGGCACCGACGACTGGGAGTTGTCGCAGCACCAGTCGAGCCACCAGAAGTCGTTGCCCTGGTCGTCCAGGGTGCGGTGCAGGTCCATGTACGCCTTGAGCTGGTCGGGGTCACCGAAGTCGAAGGTGTAGCAGTCGCCGCCGGCGCTCGCGCCGGACGCGCAACCCCCCTTCGTCAGCTTGCCCTTGGCGGTCGCCTGGGCCTGCGCGAACTGCGGGTCGGAGGCCAGGATGCTCGGGTGGGTGTTGAGCGTGTTGTGCAGTCCCTGCGCTGCGGACCAGTCGAAGAAGCCCTTGGGGTCGGGGAACTTCTTCGTGTCCATCTCCCAACCGCTCCAGGTGTTGGGTGACTTGAAGTCGGTGTCGGTCACCAGCACGTCGAGCGGGACGCCTTCGGAACGGAAAGCGGGCAGGATCGTGTTCTCGTAGTCGGCGGCCGTCCGGTCGATGTACTCCGAGTACCAGGTGCCGTACGTCCACTCGGGCAACAGCTTCGGAGGGCCGGTGAGGGTGGCGAGGTCGGACAGGGCCTTCTTGTAGTCGTGGCCGTAGCCGAAGACGTAACCGTCCTGGTAGGGCGTGCCGTTGTGGGACGGCCGCTGCGTGACCTTCTTGGTGGCGGTGTCGTACAGCGCGGACGTGGTGTCGTCCAGCAGATACCACCCGTCCTTGTGGAGCAGGCCGGGGGTGGTGGTCGGGTCGCCGTTGTCGCCGTTCAGCCCGTCCAGGCTGCGCCGGTAGCCGCCCAGGGCGAGATGCGGCTGGGGGGCCGCTGCGCCGGACGCCGATACGGACACGGTGTCGAGGTTGATGTGACAGCTCGCCGCCGCAGGGCAGCCGATGGTGATGTCGTCGGCGCCGGCCTTCAGTGCCACAGGCACCGAAGCGGTGCGCCAGGTGTCCCAGCTGCCGGTCACCGGGAGCGACAGCGTCTGTGTCGTGCCGCCGGAGGTCACCGAGGCCGTGCGTGTCTGGTTCAGGCCGTCGCCACCGGCCGCGTTGGCGTAGCGCACCTGGAGGGCGTACGTGCCGTCGTAGGGAACGCCCACCACGTGGGCCGACGCACTCGACCCCTGGTTCAGTTCGGCGAGGAAGCCGTCGCCGGAGTACGAAGCGTGGTCGCCGGCCACCTTCGCGGAGCCCGCGATCCGGTCGTCCTCGGCCTCGCAGCTCGTGCCGAAGGCGCAGTCCGTGATCGCGGTCGTCGAGGTCGGCGGGAAGGTGCCACCCGGGGTCACCAGGGCGACGCTGTCGACGTTCACGTTTCCGGAGTCGGCGGCGGTCTTGGTGAGCGTGACGGTGTGATGCCCCGTGCCGAGCTGCACGGCGCTGTTCGCCAGGCTCCAGGTGTCCCAACTGCCGGTCACCGGCAGGCTCAGCGTCCTCGCCGTGCCGCCGTCCACGGTCAGGGTGAGCGTGCGCGTGACGTTCTTCCCGTCCCCCGCGAGCGAGTTGGCGTACCGGACGTCGAACTGGTACGTCCCGGCGGTCGTGACGTCGACGTCGGCCGTCAGTGAGCTGCCCGTTCCCTGGAAGCCGGCCAGGAACCCGGCACCGGTGTGTCCGGTGTGGTCCGAGGCGAGGCCCAGCCCTCCGTACGACAGGGTCTCCGCCTCGCACAGCGCTCCGAGGGTGCACGTTATCCGTCGCCAGGGCGCAGCGGTCACCGGCTCGGTCCCGGCCGTCGACCGCACCGAGAGATTGCGGGCGTCGAACGGCCCGGAGCCCACCTGATAGCGCAGGGTCACCGCACTGGTCTTCACCGTCAGCCACCCGTCGGCGGTGCTCGACGTGTACGCGGTCGGCGTGAAGTCGGTGCGGCCGATGGCGTTGTACGTGGCCTGGTCGGTGAACTGGCCGTTCTGCGCGTACTCGGTACGGATCAGGGTCGGTGACAGCACCTGGAAGCGCGCGTTGCCCGAGGTCACCGCCGGGACGGTGTGCTCGCCCGGATGCTCCGCCGGTCCCGCGGCGGCCTGGCCCGTCAGGGTCGTCCCCGCCAGGCACGCGGCGAGCGCGACACCCGTCATCCGTCGCCGTAGGACGTGCGTCCCGCGCCACGCTGGTCTCGTTCTCACGGAAGACTCCGTCCTGGAGCGGGCCTCTCGGCCCGTCGCGGGTTCCTGCTGACATCGAGCTACTGCTGACATCGTTGTCACACGCACCCCTGCCGGGGCGCCGGCGGGACCGACTCAACCTGTTGCGCGCACGACGGAAGGGGGAGGCACTGCGGGTGCCGGCACCTTCTATCGATGTAAATGATGCCCGTGGCATGACAACACAGGCGCGGGCGGGTGTCCATATGCGGGGCGGCCAACGCCGAGAGGACGCCCGGATCCGGCCGACACGGCCGACGCGCGGACGTCGTGTCCCGGGCAGCGACATGGCCCGGTAGCGTGATCGTCCGCCGCGTGGAACGTCCATGCGGCCGACCGGCCCGCGTGCGGGATTCCGGTGGCGAGCGACGGGACCGTGATGAGCGAACTGACAAAGCCCCGAATCGAGGTCCCCGACGGCGACCCGCCGACCGAACTGACGATCCGGGACCTCGTGGTCGGGGACGGACCCGAGGCACAGCCCGGCAGAGTGGTCCAGCTCCACTACGTAGGGGTCGCGTTCGCGTCCGGCAGGGAGTTCGACTCCTCGTGGGAGCGGGACCAGCCGTTCAAGTTCGCCGTGGGCGGCGGCAGAGCCATCAAGGGCTGGGACCGGGGCGTGCGGGGAATGAAGGTCGGCGGCCGCCGCGAGATCATCGTTCCCCCGCGTCTCGGTTACGGCAAGCAGTCACCCTCTCCGTTGATCCCGCCCGGCTCGACCCTGATCTTCGTCGTCGACCTGCTCACGGTCGTGGGCGGTCCCCCGCAGCGAGGCCTGACCGGTTCGGCCTGAGCCTGGCGCTCCGGAGGAACGGGGAAGCACCGCGTCGCCCTCCCGCACGAACAACGGCACTCCGAGCGCCAGGAAGCCTCAACCGCCTCTCCGGCTGGGGCGGGACATTGGTCAAGCGCTCCCCGACACCGGACGATCCGACCCGCCCGCCGCTCTTTTCTCCAGAGAATCAGATCCACCCCCTTCCCCGTACCGACTGGTCGGTACTAGCGTCGCCGCGTCGAGCACGCACTGCCGCGTGCCATGGCGACCCCCAGGGAGGCACTGTGTCGATTTCTCCTCCGGCGACCGACGGGCCGCGCGTCACGCGGGCGTCGGCGCCACTGCGGGGCCTCGCCGAACGACGGCTCCAGCACTATCCCGAACGCGGACCCCGCTACTGGTACTTGGCCCTCGTCGTACTCGTCACGATCGTCCTGTACTACCAGCTGTACGTGCAGTACGCGGTCTCCACGGCCGTCATCGCCGAGTACCACATGACGTTCATGTACTTCGTGTACATCTCCGTGGCGGCGAACGCGGTCGGCGCCTTCGCCTCCCTCGCCGCCGGACTGGCCGATCGCTGGGGCCGGGCGAACATCGTGGTCTACGGCCTGCTGGTGGTCGGCGTGCTGACCACCTTCGCGCTGCCCAACGCGCCGGGGAAGCTGAGCTATCTGCTCGTCTACAGCGCGATCGCCCTGGTCGAGGGCATGATCCTGGTCGCCACCCCCGCACTCATCCGTGACTTCTCGCCGCAGTTGGGGCGCGCGTCCGCGATGGGGTACTGGACCATGGGACCGGTCATCGGCAGCCTCGTCGTCACCGGCGTCACCTCCCGTACGTACGGCACCTCGGCCACCTGGCAGGACGAGATCCGTTACGCCGGGATCAGCGGTCTGGTGCTGTTCGTCGTGGCCTTCGTCGGGCTCCGTGAACTGGCACCGGCGCTGCGCGACCAGATCATGGTGAGCCTGCGCGACCGAGCCCTGGTGGAGGCCCGCGCGCAGGGCATCGACACCGAGGCCGCCCTCAAGGGGCAGTGGCGGCAGATGCTGCGGTTCGATGTCATCGGCTCGGCCGTCGCCGTCGCGCTCTTCCTGCTGCTGTACTACGCGGCGGTCGGCAACTTCGTCGTCTACTTCGCCACGACCTTCGGTTACACGACTCAGCGCGCGAACGCCCTGCTCAACTGGTACTGGGGTGCGAACGCCGTCTCCCTGGTGGTGGCAGGTCTGCTCTCGGACCGACTGCAGGTGCGCAAACCGTTCATGCTCGGCGGCGCGTTGGGCACGATCGGATTCACCCTCGCGTTCACGCTGCGCGCCACCGAGCCGGACACCGGCTACTACACCTTCGCGTTCATCGTGGCCGGCATCGGCGTCACGAGTGGCTTCGCCTACTCGCCGTGGATGGCGAGCTTCACCGAGACCGTCGAGCGGCACAACCCCGCGGCCACCGCGACGGGCCTGGCGATCTGGGGCTGGATCGTGCGCATCACCGTCGCGCTGTCGGCGGCCTTCCTGCCGCTCGTGGTGAACACCGTCACCCCGATCGTCGAGCACGGCGCCGAGGTCAAACAGGCGTCCGTACAGGCCGCCGACGCGCTCGCCATCACCCGGGCCCACCCCAAGGTGTTCGCGGAACTCGGCCGCTACGCGCCGGACGAGGTGCCGCCGGCGCTGCTGAAGCAGGCCGTGCGGGAGGTCGGCGCGCAGGACCTGGCCACCGTGCAGAAAGCCGCCCCCCAGCTCGAGATTCTCCGGGAGCACGGGGCCGAGGTGCAGAAGGCGAGCGCCGACAACCCGGGCAAGTGGCAGATCTGGTGGTGGGTGTCACTCGCCGGACAAGTGCTGTTCGTACCGTTCGTCTTCCTCATGTCCGGCCGCTGGCGACCCCGCGACGCCCGGCGCGACCTGCGTGAGCACGAGGAGGCGGTGGCCCGCCAGGTCGCCGGGATGCGCCGGGCGGACTCGCAGGAGGGTGCGCCCGCGTGAGCATCCCGACCGCCCCGCACGCGCTGACCGCCCTGGAACAGGCCGCCGCCGTCCGCACCGGTGGGATCTCCCCCGTCGAGTTGGTGCGCCACCACCTCGCCCGCGCCGAGGAGCTCGACGGGCGCTACGGGGCGTTCCTCACCCGCACGCCCGAGGCGGCCCTGGCCGGGGCGGCCGCGCTGGAGAGGATGCCGCACCGTGCGGCGCCGGGCACCCTGTCCGGCGTACCCACCGCGGTGAAGGACCTGGTGGAGACGGCCGGGGTGGTGACGACGTACGGCTCCAAGGCGTTCGCGCGGCACGTCCCGGACATCGACGCGCACAGCGTGCGGCGGATGCGGGAGGCCGGCACCGTCAGCCTGGGCAAAACCAACACCCCTGAGTTCGGCTGCTGTTGCTACACGGACAACGACCTGGCCGGCCCGGCCCGCAATCCGTGGGACCCGTCACTGTCGGCCGGTGGGTCCAGCGGCGGGGCGGCCGTCGCCGTGGCGCTCGGCCTCGTGCCCGTCGCGCACGCCAGCGACGGCGGTGGCTCGATCCGGATCCCGGCCGGCCTGTGCGGGCTCGTCGGCCTCAAGCCCGCGCGGGGACGCGTGAGTTCGGGGCCGGCCGGAGCCGAGGTCACCGGGCTGGCCGTGCAGGGGCCGCTCGCCCGCTCCGTGCGCGACGCGGCGGCCCTGCTCGACGTCCTGGCGGGACCCGAGCCCGGCGATCCGCACTGGGCACCGCCGCTGCCGCCCGGCGAGACGTTCCTCCAGCACGCCGAGCGGGAGCCGGGCAGACTCCGGATCGGCCGGTACGCGACCCCTGCGGCGAGCGGGATCGCCGTGGACCCCGAGTGCGTGGCCGCCTGGGAACACGTGTCGCGCCTCCTGGAGAGCCTCGGTCACGAGGTGGAGGACATCCCCACGCCCTTCGGTCCGGAGATCGGCGACCACTTCGTGACGGCCTGGGGCGTGCAGTCGCTGAGCCGGTCGGTGGACCCGGAACAGGAGGAGTTGCTCCGACCCGTGACACGGGCCTGGCGGGAGTACGGACGGCAGGTGACGGGCGAGCAGTTCGCCGCCGCGGTCGACGGCATGCAGCGCGCGGCGCGACGCGCGGTCGAAGTGACGCTGGCGTACGACGTCGTCGTCACCCCGACCCTGGCGACGCTCCCCCAACCCGTCGAGCACTTCGACGAGTCGGGCGACCCGCTGGTGAATCTACGTCGCCAGAGCCCGTTCAGCGCGTTCACCAGCCCCTACAACATGACGGGCCAGCCCGCGGTCAGCCTGCCGCTCCACTGGACCGCCGAGCACGGACTGCCCGTCGGGGTGCAGCTCGTGGGCCGCCCCGCCGGTGAGGCGACCCTCGTCGCGCTCAGCGCACAACTGGAGGCGGCGGCGCCGTGGCGGAACCGGTACAGGGCGCTGCTCTGAGCACGGGGCACGGGGCACGGGGCACGGGGCACGGGCGAAGCGTTGCCCTTCGACATCGAGTGGCAGCGGTCCTCACCTGGATCCTCACAGTGCGCAATACATGATGTGAAGGCCCACGTAACCGTGCCGTGGGTGGTGAAAGCCTTCCGGCAGGGTGCCGAGCACCTGGAACCCCAGTGACCGGTACAGCCCCACGGCCCGCTCGTTCGTCTCCACGACCGCGTTGAACTGCATGCCCCGGAAGCCGGCCGCTCGGGCCCATTCCATCGCGTGTCCGCACAGCGCGCGGCCCACTCCCCCGCCCTCGAAGGCTGGATCGACCATGAAGCTGGCGCTGGCGATGTGTGAGGCGTTGCCCAGGTGATTGCGGTTCATCTTGGCGGTTCCTACGACGTTGCCGGCATCGTCGACGGCGACGACGGTCCGGGCCGGTGCGGGCAGCAGCCACCATTCACTCCCCTCCTCCTTCCCCAGGTCGACGGGGTAGGTGAAGGTCTCCCCCGCCGTGACGATGGGCTGGAAGAAGGCCCAGATCGCGGGCCAGTCCGTTGCTTTCGCTTCCCTGATCACCATGCGGGCAGCATGCCAGTTCCCTGCTGTCCGTACCGAAACGATGGTCGATGGTCGATGGACGCAGCGTCCGTCCTCTCGCACCCCTCAGCGCGGCACTCGGTGTGGCCCACCAACGCCCAGCGCCGTGAGGGGCGTTCGCGGCGCCCCCGCGGTCTCGACGGGCCGGGCTCATACGAGGGCGACGACCAACAGGGCGAAGGCGGCGACGATGACGGCCACGCGGACATAGTGGTAGCGGTTCCACTGGTTCACCTGCTGCTTCCAGTCGGCGGGCCGGTTCTCGGGGGTCCACGTCTTGTTCCGGTTGTTGATCGGGACGAGCAGCAGGATCGACATGATCACGCTGAGGAGCAGGAGTGCGCCGGCGGTGACGACGAGGCCGGTGCCGGCGTGGTGTCGTCCGGCGACGGCCCAGACAGAGACGAGGACGAGGGAGCCGATGTACCAGACCGGCATCACGGCACCGAGCATCCGGCCTCCGTGGGCGTGGGCGAGTTGGGTGCTGTCCTCGGGGAGCGCGTTGAAGATCGGGTTCATGACGAAGGCGACGGAGAACTCCACCCCCACCATCAGTCCGACGATCACGGTGGTGATGACCTCAAGTGCGTTGAGCATGATGACCCCTCCAGAATCTAGCGGCGCTAGATGACAGTGCAACGCTAGACCTACTGACGCTCGATTGTCTAGCGGTGCTAGGATCAGCTCATGTCGGTACAGGAACGCAAGCAGCGCGAACGGGCCGAGCGCGAGCGCCTCATCGTGGCGACGGCCCGTGAACTCGCCGAGCAGCGAGGCTGGGACGCGGTCACCACCCGTCTCCTCGCTGAACGCATCGAATACAGCCAGCCGGTTCTCTACAGCCATTTCCGCGGGAAGCGCGAGATCATCGGCGCGGTGGCCATCGAGGGTGCCGCCGAAATGGCCGCGGAGCTACGGACCGCGACCTCCGCCGCGGCCGGCCCGCGCGCCCGGGTCACCGCCCTCGCTCACGCCTACCTCGACTTCGCCGGGCGGAACACGGCGGTGTACGACGCCCTGTTCCAGCTCGACGGCGGCCTGACGTTCGCGAACGAGGACACACCGGAACCTCTGAAGGACGCCTTCGCCGCTCTGATGGAGACATTGGGCGAGGTCGCCGGGGACGGCGTCCACCCAGGGCTGTTCACCGAGGTGTTCTGGGCCGCCCTGCACGGGCTGGCGACTCTGACCCGGGCGGGACGACTGCCACGGGGGGACGCCGAGCGGAGGGTGGAGCTGCTGGTGGACCGACTCGCCCAGTTGTGACCCGCCACCAGGCTCGCAGGATGGGCCGTTCCGGCCGATGCGGACGAGTTCCGGACCGGCCGGAACCGCGTCAGCGCGCCGGGATCGGCTGAGTGAGGTTCACCGGGTTGCCGTCGGGGTCCTTGATGTGGGCGACGCGCTGCCCCCACGGCATGTCGTTGGGACCGCCACTGACCGAGCCGCCCAACGCCGCCACCCGGGCGAGCGTCTCGTCCACGTCGTCGACCTCGATGCTGAGGAGGACCCGGGCCGCCGCGCCGGTCGCAGCGTCCTCCCTGGCCACGAGACCGAGGTCGGAGTCGCCGATGCGCAGGCCCACGTAGAAGGCCGGGCCCTGCGCCGGTACCCGGAAGCTCTCCTCGGCGCCGAACAACTTCGTGTAGAAGCCGAGCAGGGCGTCCTGGTCGGCCGTCACGATCACTGGCTGGATGGTGGACATGGCACTCCTGTCGCGAACGGTCGTGTCGTTGGGTAGACCGCTCGAACGCGGCGAACTCATCGCGGACCGTCCCGCCGGGCGATCAGTAGTGCGGCAATGTGGAAAGCCCCGAACCCGCCCTCACCACCTCGGATCTGCACGTGGTGATGTGCTGTGCCATGTGCACCGTTACCTGTACGCCATGCTGAGCTGCGCTGTGTATGGGGAGTCGAACCCCCGCGTTGCTCTTCACGCGCCAGGAGTGGGCCGGAAAACCGCCGGCCCTCGGTGTGTGCACGCCTCCGAGGCTGCTACCCGCTCCACATCGTCCCTGTCTGCCGGACTCCTCAGTCGAGCAGATCGACCTCCCAGTTGGCACGCTGGATCCGTACGTCGACCTCGCGGATCTCCCGCGCGAGAACGTCCGCCTGACCGCGCAGTTCCGCGACCGGAAGCGCGGAGAGCATCAACAGCTCGGACCGAAGCTGCCGGCCGTATCCCCGCTCCCCATTGCCGGCCGCCGCGTCCGCGGCGGCGGTGACGACGGAGTGACGCAACCGCAGGACGTCCCGCCGCGCGAGGGCGTCGGTGAGCGTGCCGTCGGGGCCCATCTCCGCGCTGGAATTGGTCCGGTTGATCCGCCGGATCAACGACTCCAGTGAGTCCAGCACCTCACCGGCCTCGGCCAACAGCCTTGCCGCGTCCTCAGCGGGCGTCTCCCCCTCCTGGTACCCCGCACTGCCGACGACACGCGCTCGCAACTGCTCCACGCGGCGCGTCGCCTCGGCGCGTTCTGCCAGTGCCTCAGCAAGCTTCACGTCTCCTCCTCTCCCTCAATGGTTCGCATGAGTGTAGGAGTGCGACCCCCCTCGCCCGCACCTGCTTTTCGCCCCGCCAGGCCCCTGACCAGCCACTCCAGTGGGGCCGGGGGCCGGAGCCGACCGACCGTCTCCGCCCGGTCGCCGCGGCTCCGACCGGCCGTCTCACGCGCCTCGGGCAACCGTCACTTCGCCGCCTCGATCCGATCGCCCACGTCCCCGGTCAGAGCCGTCCGCGCGAGGTCGCGCAGCCACGCGTGTGCGGGATCGGTGTCGTAGCGCTGATGCCAGGACAAGTACACGGGAGCCGACGGCAGTTCGAGCGGCAGCGGGAGGAGGACCAGACCCAGGTGCGCGGCGGCCGCGCGGGTCGTCGATTCGGGAGCTGTGACGAGAAGGTCGGACTCGCGCACGAACTCCAGCCCGGTCGCCTCGGTGGGCGCGGTCGCCACCACCCTTCGGGTGAGGCCGAGTTGGGCCAGCGCTCCGTCGAGAGCGTTGTCGAACCTTCCCCGCCTGGAGATGGAGATGTGCTCGGCCTCGGCGTATCGCGCCGGACCGACCTTCTTCACGCGGGTGAGGGGATGCCCTTGCCGTACGACGATGACATGCCCCGTCTCCGCCAGCAGTTCGCCGCGGATCTCGGACTGGGTCGGACGATTCGCGTTGGCTTCGAGATCGACTTCCCCGCGACGCAACTCAGGTGTGTCGACACTCGATTCGGCGAGGAAGCGCAGCCGCACACCGGGCGCCTGCCTCCGCACCTCCGCCAGGAGCGCGGGGCCGCCGTGGGCGACGAGGGAGTCGTGCCAGCGGAGGGTGAACGTTCGGTCCAGTGTCGCGAGGTCGAGTGCACGACTCGGCGCCAGCACGCCATGGACCTGCTGGAGCAGCTCATGCACCTGCTCCCGGACCGCGATCGCGTACGGGGTCGGGGTCATGGTGCGTCCGGTGCGCACCAGGATCTGATCCCCCGTCGTCCTGCGGATACGGCCGAGGCTTCGGCTCATCGCGGGCGCGGTCACATGCAGGCGGTCGGCCGCACCGGCCACGCTCCCTTCGTCGAGGAGCGCGTCGAGGGCGGCCAGCAGATTCAAATCCAGTTGCATGGGAGTCACTCTATCCGTGTTTTACATGCACTTGAGGTTATGACTGCCTGCTCGTACCTTCGAGATGTGGGCAGGAGAGATCGACGAACTCCCCCGCATTCACCGCCCTGCTGAGATGGGAGTACCGCCATGTCCGACTCGATTCAGAGCACAGGGAATGCCGCAGTCGCCGAGGCTGTGTCCGATGCCGACCTGCTGGCCGAGACCGCGACTGCCGTGGGTGCGGCGGGCTCGGTGCTGCGCGAGCGCTTCGGCGACGTGGTCCGCCACCGGACGCGCGAGGAACTGATGAGCGCGCTCGCCGCCAACGACGACGCGGTCCTCGACGTTCTGCGCCCGCGCCTCGAGAGCCTGCGCCCTCAGGCCGGTTGGGTGGAGGAGGAGCTCGCGGGCGGGGCTCTTCCTTCCGGTGAGTGGTGGGTCGTCGATCCCGCCGAGGGCAATGTCAACCACTTGCACGGTCTGCCGGACTGGGGCGTCACCGCCACGCTCGTGCGCGACAACCAGCCGGTACTCACCGCGGTCCACCTTCCACTGACCGGCGAGACGTACACCGCGCTCGCGGGCGGTGGCGCCCACCTCGACGGCCGTCCGCTGCGCGTCTCCGAGACAACGGATCTCGGACTGAGCCTGGTGGCCACGAGCCAGGCCAGGCCGGACGAGAACCAGGCGGTCATCCGGCGCATCGGCTCCTCGATCACCTCGATGCTCGGCGACGCACTCGTGGTGCGCACGTCGGTGCCCGCGACCCTGCATCTGCTGAACGTCGCCGCGGGCCGGATCGACGCGTTCTGGCAGTTCGCCGGAGCCCGGGCGGACCTGCTTCCCGGCGCGCTGCTCGTGACCGAGGCCGGCGGGCGGATCTCCGACGCCGAGGGCCGCCCCTGGACGCCGGCGAGCGAGAGCCTGCTGGCCGCCGCACCCGGAGTGCACACGGCCGCCGTCGCCACACTGTCCCGCTGACCACCCCCGACATCCAGCCACACCGGAAGGACCAGATCGGTATGACCAAGATCGCTGTACTCGGAAACGGCCGCGTCGGCGGCACCCTGTCCGCAGCCCTCACCGGGGCCGGGCACGACGTGACCGTCGCGGACAGTTCGCCGGGCGCTGCCGCCGAGGCTGTGCTCGGAGCCCGGATCGTCGTCAACGCGACGCCGGGCGCGGGTTCGCTGGAGCGGCTCCTCGCTCTGCGGGAGGAGCTCGCCGGCAAGATCCTCGTGGACGTCTCGAACGCCACCCTCGACGGCCCGGACGGGCTGCCCGCGGGCCTGCTCTATCCCGGCTCGAGCCTCGGCCGACACCTCCAGGACGCTCTCCCCGGCACGCACGTGGTCAAGACGCTCAACACCATGCTGTTCACGGTGATGACCGCGCCCACCGTCCTCGCCCAGTCGCCCACGGTCTTCCTCTCGGGCGAGGACACGGGAGCCAAGCAGGTCGTCCGCGGGCTTCTCGAAGACCTCGGCTGGCACCAGGACTGGATCACCGACCTCGGCGGGATCGAGACCGCGCAGGCGACCGAGGCCGCCGTGCTGTTCGTACCTCATGTGATCCGCTCCGGCGGATTCGCCCCCTTCGCCGTCTCGATCAGTCGCTGAACCGGGCCAGCAGAGCTCAACACACGTCGAGCCGGGCAGCATCTGTCCGAACGCGCCTCCATGGTCAACGCCCCGCGGTGAGGGCGGGAAGCTGCCGGGTGCCGTCGAGCACCGACGTCCGGTCCGTAGATGCGGATGACCACGGAGAAGGGGCCGTCGGGAGCGGGCCGCCAGTTCGCCGCCCGGCGCCGGTCGTGGGCGCGAGACGGAACGGCTCGAATGATCCGGGCGCAGCTCCTGCAGGTGGGTTCAGTGCGACGCCGCACCTCGACGCCCCCACCGCCCGCGGGATGCGCGCAGCACACGGAGGCCCGCCGCACTCTGCAGGCTCATGGCGGCGGCGGCCGTGGCGGTGACCGCGAATCCGCCCCGTGGTCCGAACGAGTCGATCGCCCATCCGGACAGTGCCGCCGCGGCAGCCGAACCCGCCGCGCCGGCGGCGCCGAGCCACGCGAATGCCTGGGTCAGGACGGCGTGGTCGACCGTGGCCTCCGTGAACACGGGGAAGAGCACGAGCAGCGGCGGGATCGCGGCTCCGGTCACGATCACGACCAGGGCGAGCCCCAAGGGTGAGCCGACCGTGAACAACAGCATGGTGCCGAGGCTCAACACGCTTGTTGCCGCGACCAGTTGTGCTGGCGGTGCCGTCCGCCATCGGCGCAGGCCGTAGAGCCATCCTGCCAGCAGGCCGCTGCAGCTGGACGCCGCGAAGATCGGGCCTGCCGCACCCGGCGCGCCGCACTCCACCGCGAATCCGGTCACCGACACCTGCATGGCTCCGAAGAAGATCCCGATGGCGAGGTTGAGCCCCATCAGGAGCAGAACCGGTGCACACAACAACTGCCCTCTTCTCTGGCCGTGTTCGGCGTCTTCGACCGCGGTGGCGGGGGCTGTGTCTCGCCGGGTGGCGAGGAACAGGCCGCCGAACACCGACAGAGTGGCGGCCAGGACCAGGCCCGCTACGGCATGTCCGGTCGCGGCGAGGGCGCTGACCAGCGTGGGACCCACCAGGAAGGCGCCCGCGTTGATGATCGACTCCATCGCGAAGGCGGTGGGCAGTTCGGCCGCACGGTCCGGGCGCAGAAGCGCCGCCCAGCGTGCGGCTGACATCGCGCCCAGTTGGGGAACGCTGCCACCGACCAACACTCCGCCGACGATCAGGAGGGTGTCGTCGGCATCTGCGGCGACCAGGGAGAGGAGGAACGCCACGGCCACGGCGTGGGCGAGAAGGCTGGGTGGCAGGACGCGGGTCTGCCCGAACCGGTCGACCAGTCGGGCCAGTTGAGGTGCGCCGAGCGCCTCGGACACGGCGAACGCGCCGGTGACCAGGCCGGCGGCGGAGAAGGTACCGGTGTGGCCGTGCACGAGCCAGACGATGCTGAGGCTGGTCATCGCTACGCCGACGCGCCCCAGTGACGCCGGGAGGAAGAAGGCTGCGGCACCCGGGGTGCGCAGCAGGGAACGGTAGTTCGCCGATGGCACGGCGAGTCCTGTTCGCTGCCCGGCGGGACGGCCACCGGGCCGTCGGTGCCCGAACGGACCGACCCGGGGTTGCCGTCTGGAACCGTCCAGTGCTGGCGCGGAGAGGGGACACGCGCCCCGCACCGACTCCGTCACCGGGCAGAATTCTTGACGTGTTGTGGGTGTCCACTCTCACCGCGGGGAGCGGTGATGTCCATCCCGCCTTGGTCGGGCGCGTGCTGCGGAGCCCAGGTGCGGGAGGTCCCGGCCGGGCTCGCAGCCCCGCCGAGCTGCCGTGGTACGCCCGACCGCCGCCGCCGGATCAGCCGCGGGTGACCGTGACTCCGCCGAGCAGCCCCCAGGCGTCGATGCGGACCGTCGGCCCCCCGGGCTCGCTCGGGCCGTCGTCCTTCACTCCCCCGAGGCGGACGCCGTGGACCTCCACGGCGACGTCGGGCCGGACCCGGAGGCTGACGCCGCCGATCAGGCTGAGTTTCGTGACGCGCAGTTCGGCACCGTCGGGGATGTCGATGTCCGTGAGGTCGATATCGGCCCCTCCGATGAGGGACGCCGTGAGCGTGCGCTCGTGCAGCGTCTCGCCCTTGAGCCGGTGACCGCCGATCAGGCTCACCTTGACGTCGGTCCTCTGAGGCTTGTTGTCACCTGTTTTCGTCATGAGGAGAAGGTAGATCCAGGGCGTCCGGCTCCCCCAGTGCCCGGCGTACGGCATTTCGCATGACAGGTGTCACGGGTCCGTCCGGACCCGCGCCGCCTCCGCGCGACCCCGACGTACAGAACGCGATCCCACGGCATGCCAGTCGCCTTTCGGCGGTCCTGCCGGATCCGCCGGCGATAGCGTGACCTGCGTGACGGCTGATGGTGCGGCGGCAGACCGTGAAGCGCTGGTCGGTGGGATGGCGAACGCCGGCGCCGTCTTCCGCCGGGGCGCGCTGGTGGAACGCCCGGCGCCGCCCCACGCGCCGGCGCACCACGCCTACCTGCGTGCGCTGAAGAAGCTCGGCTTCGACGCGGCTCCGACTCCGGTCGACCTGTCCACGGACGGGCGCGAGCAGTTGACCTTCGTCCCGGGCGATGTCGCACTCCCCCCGTATCCCCGGTGGGTGATGACGGACGCCGCCCTCGCGTCCGTGGGGAGCCTGCTTCGGCGTCTGCACGAGAGCAGTGCGGCCGTCGAGGTCGATCCGCACGTCACGTGGTCCGACGATCTCGCCGACCCGGAGGGAGGGACGATGCTGTGCCACAACGACGTGTGCCCGGACAACGTCGTCTTCCGTGACGGCAAGGCCGCTGCCCTGATCGATTTCGACCTGGCGGCGCCCGGGCGCCCGCTCTGGGACCTCGCCATGACGGCCCGCTACTGGGCCCCGATGGTGGATCCCACGTCCGCCGCCGGCCCCTACCCTCCGGGCCTCGTCGCCTCGGTTCGGCTGCGGATCCTCGCCGACAGCTACGGCCTGTCCTCGCGGGAGCGTGGCGAGTTGCCCGGCGCCGTCGAGCAGGCCACCGGGGTCTGCCGGTCCTTCGTCGCACCGCGCGTGGCCGACGGTGACCCGGTGTACGTGCGCGCGCTGGCGGAGCGCGGCGGTTGGGAGCGCTGGGACCGGATACAGGACTGGCTCGCGGCTCGGCGCGACACGTTCACGGCCGCATTGCTGCGGTGGCCTCCAGGGTGTCCGGACAAACCACCCCCGGTGGGAACGTTCGCGCTCAGTCGGTCAACGTGAGGAGAACTTCGTCGATTTCGGTCCCTCGGGCGTTCGCGAAGCCCCGCCCGGTGCCGGTGAGCACGAACCCGCAGTTCGTCAGGACCTTGATCGAGGCGAGGTTGTCCGCCGCCGCGCGGGCGTACACCGGACGCTCCGTCGCGATGCCGAGCAGTGCCCGCAGAGCAGCGGTGGCCACCCCGCGGCCCCAGTAGTGCCGTCCGATCCAGTACGTGACCTCGCGCTCCTCGGGCGGTCCGAACACGGAGACGTGCCCGAGGACCTCGGCGTCGTCGACAGCGCCACCGTCATCGGCGACGACGGCGCGCATCACGATCGCCGGATCTCGGCGGATCCGCGCCCAGTGGTCCTCGAACCATCTCTCGTCCGACGGGTCCTTGGCGGTGAACGCCGCCATGCGACATCCTTCGGGATCGTTCGTCTGAGTGAAGAAGACGGGCAGGTCACTGTCCCGTACGTCACGCAGCCGTACCTTCATGCGAGCCTCCCGGCCGGTGATCGTGAGCCGTAGCGCAGTTCTCGGCGACGACGCCCGCCCAGTCGGACGGGCCGGCGCCTCGACGCTCCGGGTTCGGGGCGCTGGCTCATCTCTACACCAGGCCAACCGCGCGCGGAGGGCATTCGTCCCGCCGGGGGTGGGCGAGGACCGTCAGGCACCCGGGAGGAACAGGCAGAACAGGTGGCCGTGCGGGTCGCGGAGTACCCGTACGTCCTCCTGAGGCTGGTGTTCCTCCACCGTCGCTCCCAGGGCGCAGGCCCGCTCGGTCTCCGCCTCCAGGTCGTCGACCAGCACGTCCAGATGCGCCTGCATCTGCTGCGTACCCGGCCGCTGGGGCCATGTCGGAGGGATGTGGTCGACCTCCAACTGGAAACTCAGACCGGGGCGTTCCCGGTCCGGGGCCTTCAGCCGGACCCACTCCGGAGCGCGATGGACCTCCTGCCAGCCGAGCAGGGCCCGGTAGAAGTCGGCCAGCGCGGGAGGGTCGGGCGTGCCGAGGACGAAGGCGCCGAGTGTTGTCGTCATGCTTCGGGCCTTGCCCCCATCGCTCCCGCCCATGCGTCCGCCCACCACACGGACAGGGGTTCCCATGGTCAACTGCCGCGCGTACCCGGATGCCTGCGGGTCGGTAGGCTGCACGTCCGGATCGATGGGAGGTGGCCGCGTATGCGGGAGCCGGTCGGGGTGGAACGGTCCGACAGATCAGCCGTCAGGATCGGTGCCCTCGTGCCGTTGACCCGGCCCGGCTGGGCCGCGGCGGGCCGACACCTGCTCGCCGGACTCGAACTGGCCGTCCATGACGTCAATGAAGCCGGCGGGATCGCCGGAAGGTCACTCGAACTGGTGGTCCGCGACACCGCGGCGGATCCGCAGCGGGCCGCGGCCGCCGTGGAGGCGTTGGATCGGCTCGGTGTGGCCGCCTTGGCCGGGGAATACCACAGCGTCGTCGCGCGCACCGCGGCCGCAAGAGCCGACGCTCTCGCAGTGCCGTTCCTCTGCTCGTCCGCGGTGCTCGACGCGCTCACCGAACACCCCACGGACTGGGTCGCACGCCTCGCGCCGCCGCAGTCCCGCGGCTGGCAGTCGTACGCGGACTTCCTCCTCGGCTCGGGGCACGGTCGCATCGCCGTCGCGGCACAGCCGAGTGTCTACTGGGCGTCGGGGACCCGCATTCTGCGCGAGTACGTCACCGCACGTGGGGGCAGCGTCGTCGAACTCGACATGGCCGCACTGACGCCCTTGGCCGTGTGCGAGAAACTCGTCGAGTGCGAGGCGACGGTTCTCCTGCTGCTGGTCGGCCACCCGGACCCGGCGGTCTCCGTCGTCCAGGCCGTCCGCCGCGATCAGCGCCTCGCCGACATCCTGATCGGCGCTCCGGCCGGGCAGCCGGAACTCGCCGACTGGAAGACCCTGTTGGGCGGCGAGGGCGCCGCGATCCCATTCCTCCGCTATCTGCCCGAGCACCTCACCCCGCTCGGCACCCGCGTCGAAGAGGCCCTCGTCGAGCGGCTGACCCAAGCACCCTCCTTCGTCGCCTTCGAGGGCTACGACTCGGTCACCGTCCTCGCCGACATGCTGCGCACCCACGGCGTGGACCGCGGACACATCGCCGCCGCATGGCCTCGCGTTGCCGTCGAGGGCACCCGGGGACTGATCCGGTTCTCCCGCACACCGGGCATCAGCGTCTGGCAGTGGGGCGGTGCACCGATCCAGATCGCGGATCGCGACCCGGCACACCTGGACCGATTCCGGATCCTCCGCACGAGTTGAGCGCGCGGCGGCTGCGCACTCCCGACATCCGGAGCGCGAGGCCGCCGCACGGGCATCGGGCTCTCACGCGCCGCCGTCCACGAGCACGCGAAGGATTGTCAGGTACGCAACACCGCTCTACGGTGCGCTTCAGGAGTGGGACCGCTCCCACCCTCCTGACGTCCGAGCAACGGAGCTCCGATGCGATCAATTCTGCTGTCCAGGACCAAACTTGTCGCCGCCGTGTTCGCGGCACTGGCGCTGGTTCTCCTGACCCAGCCCCCGGCGCACGCCGGCACCTGGGGCGCTCCGCAGACCGTCAACTCCTGGAACACGATCAACGGCCGATGGACGGCCAACAACGAACTCGAGACCTACACGCCCGCCTGCGTCTGGTACGAGGGCGGCACCCTGGTCATCAAGACCTACAACGCGGGGAACGGGACCTACTACTCCGGCCGCGTCGAATCCACGGCGCTCTACGGCTACGGGACGTACAGCTTCACCGCGAACATGCCCAACGGAAAAGGGCTGTTGCCCGCGGTGTGGGCCGCCTACCTCAACCCGTGGCTGCCCGAGTTCGACGCCGCCGAGATCGTGGGGTCCAGCCCCAACACCGTCTACCAGACGTTCCACGACACCAGCAACGCACAGACCCAGTGGGCCGTGAACAACAGCGGCGGATGGACCAACACCTTCCACACCTACTCGTTCACGTGGTGGCCCGACCACATCGACTTCACCGTCGACGGCGCCTACCAGGGGACGAAGTGGTACTCGACCGCTCCCGGCGTCGGGATGCACTTCATCGTCAACACCGCCGTCGGCGGGGACTGGCCGGGCAACCCCGACTCCTCGACCTGGGCAACGGCGGACGGCGCGCGCTATCTCAAGGTCTCGGCGATCACGTACACGCCCTACTACCCCTGAGGCGGGCCGGCCGGGCACTCGTCCTGCCGGGTCCACGGGGCGGAACATGGCGAAGGCAAGGAGAGAACTCTCTCCTTGCCTCTCCCAACTTATAGCGCACCGGGGGGCTTGCGGCAAGGCCCCCGTCGTGACGCAGAATCGTCCGCCGAAGCCATCACCTGCGGAAACGAGAGCCGCGCCATGTGTACCGCCCGGCCGGCGGAGCGGCCGGGTGACCCGTCAGAGGGAATGCGGCCAGGGATGACGACGTGTCCGGCAAGAGGTTCGAGAGAGTGGGAGGCGCCGGTGATGCGGTCGGCCATCGCGGCACGACGGAACACGGCCGCCTCGGAAGGTGTCGCAGTGACTGAGCAGTACGTGCTGGATCTTCAAGAGGTCGACGAGACGCAGGTCGCGGTCGTCGGCGGCAAGGGCGCACACCTGGGCGAGCTGTCGCGGATCGAGGGCATCCGCGTCCCGGCCGGTTTCTGTGTGACGACGGAGGCCTTCCGGCGGACCGTGGCGGAAGCCTCGTCGCTCGACGGTCAGCTCGATCGGTTGTCACGCTCGGCGCCGGACGACCGCGAGGGGATCCGGACGCTGAGCGCGCGGATTCGCCGGACCATCGAAGAGGCCACCGTCCCGGAGGAGCTCGCCGCGGCGATCACCAACGCGCTCGGCCGGCACGGCGCACAGGAGGCCTACGCCGTGCGCTCCAGTGCGACGGCGGAGGACCTGCCGACGGCCTCCTTCGCGGGCCAGCAGGACACCTACCTGAACGTCATGGGAGTCACGGCCGTCCTCCAGCACGTCAGCCGCTGCTGGGCGTCGCTGTTCACCGAGCGGGCCGTGGCCTACCGCCAGAGGAACGGCATCGACCACCGCACGGTGCGCATGGCCGTGGTCGTGCAGCGCATGGTCTTCCCGCACGCGGCCGGCGTCCTGTTCACGGCCGACCCCGTCACGGGCAACCGGAAGGTCGCCAGTGTGGACGCCGGCTTCGGTCTGGGCGAGGCCCTGGTCTCCGGGCTGGTGAATCCGGACGTCTTCAAGGTACGAGACGGTGAGATCGTCTCCAAGGTGATCGCCGCCAAACAGCGGGCCGTTCACGCGCTGCCGACCGGCGGTACGCGGGAAGTGGCCGTCGACGCGCAGCGGCAGGAGCAGCCGGCGCTGACGGACGCGCAGGCGGTGCGGCTCGCGGAGGTCGGCCGGCGGATCGAAGCGCACTTCGGGCGCCCTCAGGACATCGAGTGGTGCCTGGACGACCACGGATTCCAGATCGTTCAGAGCCGGCCGATCACGACGCTGTTCCCCGTCCCGGAGAGCGACGACCAGGAGAACCACGTCTACGTCTCCGTCGGTCATCAGCAGATGATGACCGACGCGATGAAGCCGCTGGGGCTGTCCATGTGGCAGCTGACCGCCATGGCGCCGATGCACGCGGCCGGCGGGCGACTGTTCGTCGATGTCGCCCGGCGTCTGGCGTCGCCCGCGAGCCGGGCGGGCCTCCTGGACCTGATGGGGAAAGGTGATCCGCTGGTCAGGGACGCTCTGGAGACCGTTCTCGCCCAGGACGGCTTCGTCCCGTCGCTCCCCGACGCGGGCCCCGGCGGGCTGCCCGGGCGCGGTGCGTCCGACCCGATCGAGACCGATCCGGCCGTCGTCACCGAGCTGATCGAGCGCAGCCGGACGTCCATCGCGGCTCTTGAGCACGACATCCGGAGCAAGACCGGACCCGCACTGTTCGACTTCCTGCTGGAGGCGTTCGAGGAGCACAAACGTGTCCTCGCTGATCCGCTGAGCATTCAGGTGATCATGGCGGGCATGGAGGCCACGTGGTGGCTCAACGACCAGTTGCAGGAGTGGTTGGGCGAGAAGAACGCGGCGGACACGCTCACCCTGTCCGCCCCGGACAACATCACGTCGGAGATGGGGCTGGCGCTGCTGGACGTCGCGGACGTGATCCGCCGGCACCCGGACGTGGTGGCCTTCCTGGAGGGCGTTCAGGACGACGGATTCCTGGACGAGTTGGCGAAGCTCACGGGCGGAGCCGAGGCACGCGACGCCATCGAGGCCTATCTCGACCGGTACGGGATGCGCTGCGTGGGCGAGATCGACATCACGCGGCCACGGTGGCGCGAGCGCCCCAGCACGCTGGTTCCCGTGATTCTGGACAACGTCAGGCTCTTCGAACCAGGCGCGGCGGAGCGGCGCTTCGAGCAGGGACGGCGCAAGGCCCGGCAGAAGGAGCAGGACGTGCTGGCGCGCCTGCGGGCCCTGCCCGACGGGGACCGGAAGGCCGACGAGACCCAGCGGATGATCCACAGGGTGCGGACCTTCGTCGGGTACCGGGAGTATCCGAAGTACGGCATCATCGCGCGCTACTTCGTCTACAAGACGGCCCTGATGGAGGAGGCCGAGCGGCTCGTGCAGGCCGGCGTTCTTGCTGAACCGGAGGACAGTTTCTACCTCACGTTCCAGGAGTTCCACGCTGTCGCACGCTCGCACCGGGTGGATCACCGGCTCGTCCAGCGGCGCAAGGACGCGTTCCGCTCGTTCGAAAGGCTCACTCCGCCCCGCGTGCTCACGTCGGACGGCGAGGCCGTCAACGGGGCGTACCGGCGCGACGACGTGCCGCCGGGCGCCCTGACGGGGCTGCCGGTGTCCGCCGGGACCGTCGAGGGGCGGGCCCGCGTCATCCTCGACATGGCGGAGGCCGACCTCGAAGCGGGCGACATCCTGGTGACGACCTTCACGGACCCCAGCTGGTCACCGCTGTTCGTCGGCATCGCGGGCCTGGTGACGGAGGTGGGCGGCCAGATGACCCACGGCGCGGTGATCGCGCGTGAGTACGGCCTGCCGACGGTCGTGGGCGTGGACCGGGCCACCCGCCTGATCGAGGACGGGCGGCGCATCCGCGTCCACGGGACGGACGGGTACGTCGAGCTTCTGTCGTGACCGCGCGCACCGGTCGGCCTCATCGGTGGGCGAACCACCGATGAGGCCGCCCCTGCGGGCGTCAGTCGACGAGGGCCCCTGCGGACAGGTTGGCGACGGTGCCGGTCATGGCTCCGGCTCGGTCCGAGGCCAGGAAGGCGGCCGTCTCGGCGATTTCGGAGAGCGTCGGCAGCCTCTTGAGGAGCGTTCCGTGCGCCATTCCCCCGTCGTCGAGCATTTCCTGGACGGACTGTCCGGCGGCTGCGGCCATCGGCTTGAAGAGGTCTTTGGTGTAGGAGCCGGCGGCCGGTGCGTCGGCGACGGCGTGGGGGCGGATGCAGACCACCCGGATGTTGTGGGGTGCCAGTTCCGCGGCGAGTACGCGGGAGAAGGCCTCCTTGCCCGCGGCGCTGACGCTGTGGCCCAGGATGCCGCCCGCAGCCAGCTTCGATCCCGGCTCGGACAACGTCAGGATGACGCCGGGACGCTCCCCTCCCATGTGCCGTGCCACGGCCTTGCTCGTGATGAACAGCGCTCGCAGGAAGCCGTCGACCGGCCGCATGAACTCCTCGACCGAGAGGTCCGCCAGGAGCGTGCCCTGGTCGTGCAGGACACTGACGGCGTTGAGGGCGATGTCGATGCTTCCGGCTGTCGCCGCGACCGACTCGGCGTGCTTCTCGACCTCCGCTTCGTCGAACACGTCGACCTGCGCGGTCTCGACCCGCCCGCCCTCCGCGGCGATGTCACGGGCCACGGTGTCGAGCTTCCCCTGAGTGCGTCCGGCGATGAAGACCCTCGCGCCCTCCCGGGCGAACACCCGCGCGACGGCGCCGCCGATGGCGCCCCCGCCTCCATGGATCACAGCGTTCTTGTCAGCGAGCAGCAGACTCATGGCGCTCTCCCAAGGTGATCGATACGTCTGGCTGATGGAGGCTGTCGTCGCCTCCGGCGGACGGCGGCCGGTCAGTCGCTCCGCTGCCGGTGGATCTCTTCCGCGATGCGCTTGATGCGGTCGAGCCGGGCGTCCCAGGTCCTGCCGACCTCGTTCAGTTGTCGGACGGCGCGGGCGAGCTGCGCCTCGTCGACCTCGTACCGCCGCTCGCGGCCGATCGGTGTCGCGCGCACGAGGCCCGCGCGAGCGAGGACCCCCAGGTGCTTGGTGACCGCCTGGCGCGTGATGGGGAGACGGTCGCTGAGGCTGGTCGGCGTTCCGAAGCCCTCCGCGAGCAGCAGGTCGAGCAGTCGACGCCTGATCGGGTCGCCGATCGCGGACCAGAGTTCGTCGTCGACGGCGGCCGACATCACAACTCCACGGACGGCGCGTAGTCCCGCAGCCTGGGCAGGAACATGTCCCAGCCACGCTCGTGGTCGTGGAAGGCCTCTTCGAGGACGGCGGCCTCCCACCCCCTCTCGCGCCAGCCGCTATCGGTCAGACGCAGGATCGTGCCGTCGCCGGAGGGTTCGAGCTCGAAGGTGACCAAGAGGGAGTTGTCCGCGTCGGGCAGCTCCGCGGCGGGGCCCACCCAGCGGAAGGCGAACCTGTGGGGCGGGTCCACGTCCACCACGGCGATCGATTCGACCGCGGCCCGGTCACCCCACACGAGTTCGCCGAACGTGCCGGGCTCGGGCTCGAACGCGGCATCGTCGGACCACCACATCTTGATGTGCTCGGGGCGGCTCACCACCTCGAACACGATCTCCGGTGGCGCGTCGACACGAATCTCACGCTCCAGCTTTCCGAACTCCACCAGGACCTCCAACATGCAACCATCGGTTGCATGTAACCCTAGGCGCCGTGCCGGAGATCCGCAACCTTATGTTGCGCAACGGTCGCGAGCGCGCCTGCCGAGGGAGCCGGTGCGGAGCCGCCCACACTCGGCCCTCATCCACCCGGGCCTGATCTGCATCCTGAACCGGAGGCGGGCATCCGGAGTCGTGCGAGCGCCTGCGGTCCGCGCACCGGCGATGCACCGGCGAGCACATCCCACATTTCTTCGCACCGGGTCCATCCGTCCCCCCGCCGGTCTCGAATACCTCCTAGAACGTCCGCATGGGATCGGCACCAGGTGCAATCGGCACCGAGGCACCCGACCGCCGACGGATCACGGTCCGCGCCCACGGTTCCACGCGTCGTCCGCCCGCCCGGCCCGAGTCCCCGGCCGTGCGGAGGACAGCACCTCCGGCCCGGACCGCTCCAGGGCCGTCGACATCGCATCGAATCCTTTTCAGGGAGTTCCCATGACGGGAAAGCCGGTCGGTACCTTGCCCCAGAGCCCCCGGAGTGCCGTGACCGAGGCCACGGTGCCCGGCCCCTCCGCCGAGGGCGCCGAGGAAGCGCTGGCACGGCTGCTCGCCGACGTCATGCACCTCGAACAGGTGGAGACCGACCGTCACTTCTTCAACGACCTGGGGGCCGACTCCCTGGTGATGGCCCACTTCTGCGCCCGGGTCAGGAAACACGCGGGCTTGGGACGGGTCTCCATGAAGGACGTGTACGCGCATCCCACCGTCGGGGCTCTGGCGGTCGCGATGACCGCACCCGTTCCCGCCGCGATCAAGGAGGCACCGGACTCCGCTCCGGCCGCTCCTCCCCCGGCCTCTCCCACAGGGAAGGCCAGGTACCTGGTGTGCGGGGCGCTGCAACTCCTGGCGTTCGTCGCGTACTCGGGCATCATCGCCTTCATCAGCGTCCGCGGCTACGCGTGGATCTCCGCCGGTTCGGGGCTGCCGGATGTGTACGTGCGCTCCGTGGGCTTCGGCGCGGCCGTCTTTCTGGGACTGTCCGCTCTGCCCGTCGCGGTCAAGTGGGTGCTGATCGGACGCTGGCACCCGCAGCGGATCCGCATCTGGAGCCTGGCGTACTTCCGGCTCTGGATCGTCAAGACACTCGTCCGCTCGGATCCGCTGGTCCTGTTCGTCGGATCGCCGCTCTACACGTTCTACCTCCGAGCGTTGGGCGCCCACATCGGGTCCGGTGTCGCGGTCTTCTCCCGCAACGTGCCGCTCTGTACCGACCTGCTCACCGTCGGAGACTCCGCCGTCATCCGCAAGGACTCCTTCTTCGCCTGCTACCGCGCCCGCGAGGGCCTGATCGAGACGGGCACCGTGTCCCTGGGGAAGGACACGGTCGTCGCCGAAGCGTCCGTGCTCGACATCGGGACATCGCTGGGCGACGGGGCGCGGCTCGCCCATGCGTCTTCGCTGCACAGCGGTCAGGCGGTGCCGGCCGGAGAGCACTGGCACGGATCACCGGCGTCGCGCACCGAGGTGCCGTACGAGGTGGTGGCGTCGGCCGCCTGCGGCACCGTGCGCAGGGCGATCCACAGCACCACCCAGTTGCTGAGCGCGCTGCTGGTGTATCTGCCGCTGGCCGTCGGCGGGATCGGCATCCTCCTCGCCGAGGCACCCCAGCTGTCGGCCGTACTGGAACCGGGACCCACGGTCCTCACGACCTGGGCGTTCTACCGCGATGCCCTGGCCGTCTCCTTCCTCCTGCTCTTCGTGATCACTCCGCTCGGGTTCCTGCTGCTCGCGACTGTTCCCCGGCTGCTGAGCCGAACCATCCAGCCGGACCGCGTCTATCCGCTCTACGGCTTCCACTACGGAGTTCATCGCGCCATCACCCTGCTCACCAACCGACGCTTCCTGACCAGGCTGTTCGGCGACAGCTCCGGAATCGTGCCCTATCTCCGCCTCCTCGGCTACGACCTGACCCCTGTCGAGCAGACCGGCTCGAACTTCGGCACCGAGGTCAAACACGAGACGCCGTACCTGAGTTCGGTCGGAACGGGAACGATGGTCGCCGACGGGCTGTCCATCAACAACGCGGAGTTCTCCAGCACTTCGTTCCGGGTGTCCCGGGCCACCATCGGAGCGCGCAACTTCCTGGGCAACCGGATCGCCTACCCCGCGCGGGGACGGACCGGGGACAACTGCCTGCTGGCCACGAAGGTCATGGTCCCCGTCGACGGGGAGATCCGGCGGGACGTCGGCCTCCTCGGCTCGCCCAGCTTCGAGATTCCGCGCTCGGTCCGACGCGACAGCAGTTTCGACCCGATGGCCGAGGGTGAGACGCTGCGCAGTGGCCTCGCCGCCAAGAACCGGCACAACGCGACTTCCATGGTCCTCTACCTGCTGGCGCGTTGGTTCTACGTCTTCGTGGTCACCATGGTCGTGTCGGGAGCCGCCGAGCTGTACACCTCCATCGGGGCCGAGGCCATCGCGCTCGGCAACATCCTCGTCGTGGTCGTCAGCGCCGTGTACTTCGTCCTCGTGGAACGCGCGGTCACGGCTCTCCACCCGCCGGGCCCGCTGTTCTGCTCGATCTACGACCGTCGCTTCTGGCGGCGTGAGCGCTTCTGGAAGGTGCCTTCGGAGACGTACCTGCAGGTCTTCAACGGAACCCCGTTCAAGAGTCTGGTCTGGCGCCTGCTGGGCGTCCGGATCGGTCGCCGGGTCTTCGACGACGGCTGCTACCTGACCGAACGCACGATGGTCAGCATCGGGGACGACGCCACTCTCAACGCGGGCAGTGTCGTCCAGTGCCACTCGCAGGAGGACGGCACCTTCAAGTCCGACCGGTCCCGGCTGGGTTCGCGCTGCACCCTCGGCGTCGGTGCGTTCGTGCACTACGGCGTGACCGTCGGCGACGACGCGGTGCTCGCCCCCGACTCCTTCCTGATGAAGGGCGAATCGGTCCCTCCGCACGCCTGGTGGGGCGGGAATCCGGCCCACCAGATCCGCCCGGGCGGGTCCACGGACGAGGAGGCGTCACGATGAACGGGTCCGTACGGTCCGGCGCCGCGTACTGGCGCGACGTACTCACCGCGGGTGGGGCCACCTCCGTGCCCCGGTGGACGCGCAATCCGGTGCCCGGGACCGAGGTGGCCGAGACCACCGTCCCCGGCGCTCTGGTCGAGGAGTTGGACCGTCTGGCGACTTCGGCGGGTGTGTCCTTCACGGCGGTGCTGCTGTCGGCCCACGCCAAGGTGCTCGCCGCCCTGTCCGGGGAGTCCGCGGTGACCACCGGGTACCTCCTCGGTGCGCGTAGGGAGCCGCTGCTCTGCCGTCTGTCGACCGATGCCGTGTCGTGGCGGGGCCTGATCCTGCACACGCACGCCGCCGAAGCGGAGTTGCTGGCCCATCAGCGGTTCCCGGTTGAGGTACTCCGCGAGGAACTGGACGTGCCCCGCCTCGTTCCTGAGGCCGTGTTCGATCCGGCGGGCAGCGTCACCGCCGCCGTGGACCCCGTACTGGACGTGTCCTTCCCACGGCGCGACGGCCGCTTCGTCATCCGGATCCGGTACCGGACCGACGTCCTCGACGCGGGGGCCGCCGACAGGATCGGCGGATACCACCTCACCGCGCTCGGCCTCATCGCGGCGGACCCGGATGCGGCGCACGGCCGGCAGAGCCTGTTGTCGGACGACGAACTCCGCCACCAGGTCGACGGCCTCGCCGGGCCAGACCGTCACCTGCCCGACCAGCGCTGCCACGAGCTGTTCGAGGAGCAGGCGCGGACGCGTCCGGACGCCGTCGCGGCCGTGCAGGGCGACCGCTTGTGGACCTACCGGGAACTCGACGGCCACGCCAACCGGGTCGCCCACGCGCTCCTCGACGCCGGACTGCGCCGGCAGGAAGTCGTCGCTGTAGTGACCGAACGCAACCTGGAGTGGATGGCCGGCGTCATCGGCATCCTCAAGGCCGGCGGCGCCTACCTGCCCGTCGAGCCGCACTTCCCGGCCGAACGCGTCACCGGCATGCTCAAGCGCGCCGACTGCACGCTGGTCCTCACCGCATCCGGCAGCGCCGCCGCCCTCGACAGCGCGACGGACCACCCCCTGCCGGGAACAAGGACGTTGTTCGTCGACCGACTCTGCGAGCAGAAGGGCGCGGACAGCGGTCCAGGCGTCCCCGTGCGGCCCGACGATCTCGCGTACGTCTTCTTCACCTCGGGCTCCACCGGCGAACCCAAGGGTGCGATGTGTGAACACGCCGGACTGCTGAACCATCTCTACGCGAAGATCGACGACTTGGGGATCGGCGAGGGCGACGTGGTCGCCCAGACGGCGCCGCAGTGCTTCGACATCTCCCTGTGGCAGCTGCTGTCCGCGCCCCTCGTCGGTGGGCGCACCCTGCTGGTCGAGCAGGAGGCCGTCCTCGACGTCCGGCGGTTCCTCGACACCCTGGTCGACGGCGGAGCGAGCGTGCTCCAGGTGGTGCCCTCCTATCTCGACGCGGTTCTCTCCTTCCTGGAGCGGACCCCGCGTGAACTGCCGGATCTGCGCTGTGTGTCGGTGACGGGCGAGGCGGTGAAGAGGGATCTCGTCGAGCGCTGGTTCAGGGCCCGACCCGGTGTCCGGCTCGTCAACGCCTACGGGCTGACCGAGACGTCGGACGACACCAACCACGCGATCCTGGACGGCGTTCCTGAGGGTGACGCGGTGCCCCTGGGCCGTCCGGTCAACAACGTGCGCCTCTATCTCGTCGACGAGCACCTCTCCCCGGTGCCGCTCGGCGCGCCCGGAGCCATCGCCTTCTCCGGGGTCTGTGTCGGCCGTGGATACATCAACGATCCCGAGCGAACTGGGGCGGTCTTCCTGCCCGATCCCCATCGGGCGGGCGAGCGGCTCCATCTCGGAGGGGACTACGGGCGCTGGCTGCCCGACGGGCAACTGGAGTTCCTGGGCCGCCGGGACAGCCAGGTCAAGGTGAGCGGATTCCGGATCGAGATCGGTGACGTCGAAGAAGGTCTCCTGCGCGTACCCGGCGTGCACGACGCGGCCGTGGTGGTCGCCGAGAGGGCGGAGGGCGGCCGGCACCTGCACGCCTTCTACACAGGGCCCCGCCGACTGGAACCCGCCCGTATCCAGGCGGAGTTGGGGGCCATCCTCCCCGCGTACATGGTGCCGTCCGCCTTCAGCCGGCGGGAGTCCCTGCCACTCACCGGCAACGGGAAGACCGACCGGAGTCGACTGACCGCGTTCGCAGCCGAGCCCGACCCCTGTGGCGAGCTCGGGGACGACACGCCCCGCACGCCGACGGAACGGCGCCTCGCCGCGGTCTGGGCGGAGGTTCTCGGGGTCCCGCCCGACCGTGTGGGACGGAGCGACGACTTCTTCGGCCGCGGCGGGACCTCACTGTCAGCCGTCAGGGTGGCCGTCTCCCTGGACCGCGAGGTCACGCTCAAGGACCTTGTCCGCCACCCCGTCCTCACCGATCTGGCCGCGCTGGTCGACCGGCGTTCCACGCCCTGAACCGATCGCAACGCAAGGAGCGACATGCCTTCCATCGAATCGACCATCCCACCGCTCGGCCTGGAGCTGGAGCCCGGTCGGCCCCCGCTGCTGCGGGTCCGGGACACCGACGACCCGGCCGGCTGGGCGGCCGCATCCCGGGAGGGTCTCGCGTCCGCGCTCGCCGAACACGGAGCGGTCGTGATCCGAGGTCTGGCGCTGCACGACACGACCGACGTGGCGGCCGTCGTGGATCGGCTCGGAGTGCAACCCATGGCGGAGAGGGAGACCTTCGCCGCTCGGGAGACGTACGGCCCAGGTCTGTACTCCGCCTCACCGTGGCCGCCGAACCAGCCCATGTGCATGCACCACGAGCTGAGTTACACCCTCGATCCCCCTGGCCTGCTGCTCTTCGCCTGCCTGTCCGAGCCCACCGTCGGCGGAGCGACCTGCGTCGCCGACGCCGCTGCCGTTCTCGACGCGCTGCCCGGCGACCTCGTGGATCGCTTCGAGCGCGACGGATGGCTGCTCACGCGTACCTACAACGACGAGATCGGGGCGACCCTCACCGAAGCGTTCGGCACAACCGACAGGGATGCCGTCGAGGCCTACTGCCGCTCCCAGGACATCAGGTGGGCCTGGCAGCCCGACGGCACTCTGCGCACCGCGCAGCGCCGCCGCGCGGTGGTACGCCATCCGGTCGACGGACGGCGCTGCTGGTTCAACCAGGTCGCCTTCCTGAACGAGTGGACGCTCGCCCCCGAGGTGCGCGAGTACCTGGTCGAGGAGTACGGCACCGACGGTCTGCCCTTCAACACGTTCCACGGCGACGGGGAGCCCCTCGACGAGGACGTCGTCCGGCTCGTCAACGCGGCCTACGAGGACCACTCCGTCCGTACGCCGTGGCAGGCCGGGGACCTCCTCGCCGTCGACAACGTCCGTACGGCGCACAGCAGGGAGGCCTACGAGGGACCCCGAAGCGTCGTCGTGGCGATGGCCTCGCCGACACACCTCGATTCCCCTCCCACGATCGAATCGGGGTCGCGATGAACACCGGACCCGCACCGTCCGCCCTCGTGGACGGCGCCGCCGAGGCCGTCGTGCCCCCGTTCGCGGTGATCCCGGGCGGCCAGGTGCGGCGCGCCCTGGCCGGTCGCGAGAAGGAGATCGTCGAGGTGGTCGAGGCCACCTACCGGCTGCACGGCGCCGGCGAGACCGTCAATCCTCCCTCCTCGTTCCTCCGCTTCCCTGACCGTCCCACCTCCCGGATGATCGCCCTGCCCGCCTCGCTCGGCGGCGAGTCCCCGGTGGACGGGCTGAAGTGGATCTCCAGCTTCCCGGAGAACGTGCGGTCCGGGACCCCTCGGGCCTCCGCCGTCCTGATCCTCAACGACCCCGCCACCGGCTACCCGTTCGCCTGCCTGGAGAGTTCCATCATCAGCGCGACCCGGACGGCGGCCTCCGCGGCGTCGGCCGCCGACCGCCTCAGCCGCGACCGTCCGAGGCCCGCCAGTGTGGGGTTCTTCGGGACGGGACTGATCGCCCGCTACATCCACACCTTCCTGCGGGGCGCGGGCTGGTCGTTCGACGACGTGGGGCTGTACGACGTCTCGCCCGAGAGCGCCGACGGGTTCCGCGCGTACGCGGCGCAGTCCGGCGAGACCGCCCGGGTCACCGTGCACGGGAGGCCCGAGGAACTGATCCGTGCCGCCGACCTGGTCGTCTTCGCGACAGTGGCCGGCGAGCCGCATGTCGGCGATCCGGCATGGTTCGGCCACAACCCCGTGGTGCTGCATGTGTCATTGCGGGATCTCGCACCCCAGGTCCTGCTGGCCTCGACCAACATCGTGGACGACGTCGAGCACTGCCTGCGGGCCGCCACCTCACCCCATCTGACCGAACAGCTCACGGGAGACCGGGACTTCGTCCACGGCACGCTGAGCGATGTGATGGCGGACCGGGTGCGTGTCCCGGCGGACCGCCCCGTGGTGTTCTCACCGTTCGGCCTCGGCGTGCTCGACCTCGCGGTCGGGAGCTACGTCTACGACCAGGTGGCCCGCTCCGGCGAACTGCGGATCGTCGACGACTTCTTCCACGAACGAGGCCGCTACGGCTAGGGAGACCGTGCGGTCCGCCGCACCGCGAGAAGCGCCCGCACCGGACCGTATCCGGCCCCCGCAACCAGCACGACACCGAAGAGGAGCTCGTCATGTCGGTCATCTCCGTTCCTCAAGCCTTCAATGAGGAGGAGCTCTATGTCGACCTGGAGTCGATCTTCGGGCACTCGCTGCTCCTCAAGTGCGAGGGGTTCAACTTCGCGGGCTCGATCAAACTCAAGGCCGCCGCCGAGATGGTGGCGTCGGCCGAACGCGACGGTTCCCTCACCGCCGACTCCATCCTCGTGGAGTCCTCGTCCGGCAATCTCGGTGTGGCGCTGAGCATGATCGCGGCGAGCAAGGGCTACCGGTTCGTCTGCGTCACGGACTCCCGCTGCAACCTGGCGACCCGGCTGATGATGGAGGTGCTGGGCAGCGAGGTGCACGTCGTCTCCGGCCAGGAGACCAACGGCGGGCTCCTCGGCGCGCGCCTGGACCACGTCCGGAGCATGTGTGCCACCGACGACCGGTGCGTCTGGCTCAGCCAGTACACCA
Organism: Streptomyces sp. M41(2017); assembly: GCF_002078175.1. Classification (GTDB taxonomy): domain Bacteria; phylum Actinomycetota; class Actinomycetes; order Streptomycetales; family Streptomycetaceae; genus Streptomyces. The sequence goes on from NZ_MWFK01000003.1 coordinate 194,678, forward strand.
ACGAGGCCAACTGGAGAGCGCACTACCGCACCACGGCACCGGAGATCGCCCGCTCCTTCCCGGAACTCGACGTGCTGTTCGTCGGCGCGGGGACCACCGGCACGCTGATGGGCTGCGCACGCTACTTCCGGGACCAGGACCGGCCCGTTCGGATCATCGCCGTGGACAGTGTCGGCTCGGTGGCGTTCGGCGGCGCCCCCGGCCGCCGCATGATCCCGGGGCTGGGCATGAGCATGCGCCCGCCGCTCCTGGACGAGTCCTACGTCGACGAGGTCGTCCGGGTCGAGGAGGCCGACACCATACGTACCTGCCGTCGCCTGGCCCGTCAGGGCTTCCTCTTCGGCGGCTCCACCGGCACCGTGGTGAGCGGCTCGATCGGCTGGCTGGCCGGCCACAGGGCGCAGGAACTCACCGCGGTGGCCGTGGCGCCGGACCTCGGGGAGCGCTACCTCGACACCATCTACCAGGACAACTGGGTCCAGGACCTGTACGGCGGGGATCCGCTCGACGAGGTCCCCCACGCGCGGGTGCAGGCCGTCGGGGACCGACGCGCGCGGTGAGGAAGGCGAAGGGGTGCCGCCACGGGGCGGCACCCCTTCGCCGATGTCAGCCGACCTTCAGGGTCAGAGCCGCGGTGTGCAGCTCCCCGCCGGCCCGGAACTGCAGGAACAGCCGCCAGTTGCCGGCTGTCGGCAGTTCGGCGTCGAAGGCCAGCCTCGGGCCGCCGTGGTCACCGTCGACGCGGGTGGTGGGGTGGAGGTGGGCGAACGCGGTGTCGCCCTCGTGGAAGGCGGTCAGGTGGGCGTAGGTGTCGAGGTAGGGCTGGAGTGTGGTGACGGGCCTGCCGTCCTTGGTGACGGTGACGGTCAACGGGTGGGACATGCCGGCCATCGGCTCACCCTGGACCGTGACGGTGTATCCGTCGACGCGGGCCCTGGCGGCCGCGGCCGGGAGGGGAGTTCGCTTCTCGGTACCCGGGACGGTGACGGCGCGGCTGAGGACGAACGCCGTGCCCTTGCCGGCACCGCCGTCGGGCGTGAAGGAGGCGAACATCCGCCAGGATCCGGGCGCGAGGGCGGAGAGGTCGGCCGTCCAGGTGCCGTCGGCCGCCATGGTGGGGTGGAGGTGCTGGAAGCCCGTCAGGTCGGTGCGGATGGCGTAGAAGTGCATGCGCTTGGTCTGGTCGAGGGCGAAGGCGGTGACGGGCTTCGCGTCCGGGCCGGTGACGGTGAACCGGTAGGCGGTCCGCTCACCGGCCGCCAGGGTCGCGTTCGGGCTGCCGAGCCGGTAACCGTCCTCGGCGCTCGCGAGGCCGTCGCCGCCGGCCATGTGGTCCATGCCGGGCATGTGGCCCTTCGAGGGTGAGTCCTTGGACGGCGAGCCGGTCGCCGCCGGGGACGTGGCCGCCGTGGCGCCATGGTCCATGCCTGGCATCGAGGAGGATTCGCCGGAGGAGCCGCAGGCCGCGAGGACGAGGGCGAGGGTGACGGCCGTTCCGGGTGCCACGAGGGCGCGTCGACGTACGGCGGGACGGGTTGTGAACATGGAGTCGGTCTTTCCGGGTGGGCGCACCACGCCGGGCGGGCGCGCGGGAGTGAGCAGGACACGTCGCCGGCTCCGGGAGTCCGGAGGCCGGGTCGGTCCTCTCAGGTCCGCGCGACGCCCACCTGGAGCAGGAGGCTTCGCCCGCCCGGCGGGGGTGGGCCGCGCCGTCCCGTCGGCCCGAGGAACACGGGCCGTCCCAGGAGGGCGGCGGCCGGTACGGCGACGAGGGCCGGCAGGCTGCCCGTCGGCAGGGGTGTCCGGTCGCGAACAGGCGTCGCGACGCAGGTGGTCCCGTGCGCCCCGGTCACCTCGGAAGCCTGGTGAGCCGCCGCCCGTGTCGACGTCGGTGTCACGGCGGAGTGCGTCGCCATCGCATCCACGGCGTCCGCCGGTGGCACGGCGACGAGGTCGTGAGGCTCGGCCATCGATCCGGCGGACGTCGCACCGTGGCATCCGCCGGCAGCGCTCGCCGGGGCTCCGTGCATGAAGAACAGACCGAGCAGGACCGCGCACAGGGTGAACAGCCGCATGCCGCCTCGCCTGTTCCGGTGTCCCTCGCCTGCCACGCCCGATCCCTCTCCCCGCGCCGTTCGGATGCGCGCTCGCGGGAGCGCGGCCTCGACCATACCCCGGGCCGGTATCCGCCGCAGGCCGGCGGAGGCTCGCCCTGGGGGTCAACCGGGCGGCCGGGAGACCGAGTCAGGGTCGCCCCCGGGTGGCGCCGCGATCACCGACCGCCCCCGGTCGGGCCGGTGGCGGTGGGGGTACCGGTGGTGGTGGGCTGTGGAGGACGATCCTCGGGGGCCGCGCCGTCCACCGGCGGTGCGGCCGAGGGCCTTGCCGCGAGTCGGGCATCGCGGCCTGTCGTGCGACCGCCGAACACGGCGGCGAGCACGAGCGCCATACCTGTCGCCTGCGGTGCTGTCAGCGCGTCCCCGGCCATGGTGACGCCGAGCAGGACGCCGGTGACCGGATTGAGCAGGCCCACGAGGCCCACGGTGGCCGCGGGCAGGCGCCGCAGGCCCGTGAACCAGGCGACGAAGGCCAGAGCCGTGGCGATCACGGAGGTGTAGGCGTAGGCGGCGAGGGCGGTCGGCCCCGTGGAAGGGGGCGCGCCCTCTGTCACCGCGGCGAAGGCCACGAGGATCAGACCACCGAAGGTGAGCTGCCATGCGGTGACCGACAGGACGCTCGGCCCCGGATCCCATCGCTTGCTCAACAGGAACCCGGCGGCGGAGACGAGCAGGGCGGCCACGGAGGCGAGGACCCCCACCGGCCGGACCTCGGCGCCGGGACCGCCCAGCATCAGAGCGACCCCTCCGAGGCCGACCACCGCCGCGACGAGTTGGGCACCGCGGGGTCGCTCCGCGAGCAGAGCCCACGCGCCCAGCATCAGCACGAGCGGCGAGAGCGCCATCACCGTCGAGGCCGTACTGGTGGGGAGCGTCTGCGAGGCCACGTAGACGAGGACGAAGAACGCGCTGGTGTTCAGCAGGCCCAGGACCGCGGACCGGCCCCACCACGCGCCCCGCGGCCGCTCACGGGCGATGACGAGCAGCAGGCATCCGGCGGGCAGAGCGCGCAGCGCGGCTCCCCAGAGGGGCTGCCCAGCCGGCAGGAACTCACGCGTGACGTAGTAGTTGGCGCCCCAGGCGACGGGGGCCACCGCGGTCAGGGTTGCCCACCGAAGATTACCTTCCATGGAAGCCATTATAGCTTCCTCGGAAGATATAGTGGCGTCGTGGAAGAAGACAGCCCCGAAGCACCCGACCATGTGGCCCGCATCCAGGCCGCCTGGCGTCGTGAACGACCCGACCTCGATGTCGCCCCTCAGGCCGTCATCGGCCGCCTGCACCGCCTGGCCGCGCTGCTCACGGAGGAGCTGTCCGTCGTCTACCGCCGCTACGGACTGGGCGAGGGCGACTTCGACGTCCTCGCTGCCCTCCGCCGGGCCGGCGAGCCCTACGAGCGAGCGCCGGGAGAACTGGCAGCCCACACGATGGTCACCACCGGCGCCATGACCAAGCGCATCGACCGACTGGAGCGATCGGGCCTGGTCACCCGCCGCCGCGCCGCCGACGACGGCAGGGGCAGAGTCGTCGCCCTCACCACGGCGGGCAAGGAACTCTTCGACCGCGCCTTCACCGACCACATCCACAACGAGCACCGCCTGCTGAGCGCCCTCGACACCGACGAGACCACGACCCTCGAGACCGTCCTCACGAACTGGCTGGGACGGCTGGAGTCGCCTTGATGTGCGGGGCAGGACCGGAAGGGCGAGGCTGTCAGCGGTCCTGACCCACCAACGGCAGAGAACAACCCGTTGACCTCAGTGCCGACCCCCGTCGAGGATCATCGACATCAGCTGTGCGTGGGTCTCGGGGTCGGCGGTGGCTATGAGGCCTCGGCCTGTCCGGTCCAAGGGGGCGCCGTCGATTCCGGTGACGACGCAGCCGGCCGCCCGGCAGAGAGCGATACCGCCGGCGAAGTGCACGCTCTCGGAGAGGTCACCCCCGTCGGTGATGTAGGCGGCGCGCTTGCCGGCTGCGACCCACGTCAGCGCCAGGGTCGTCGACACCACCCGGGGCCGGAATCCTTCGACGAAGTCGGGTCTGGCCAGCAGGTCGACGGCTCGGAATCCGGGGGCGTTGGGGAAGGGCGGGTCCAGGTTCACCTCCACGAGCCGTGTCGCGGACGTGGGCTCCAACGGGGTGTCGGCACCGTCGTGCCGTGCCCAGGCGGTCTCTCCGTCCGTGTGGAAGATCTCGCCGCTGAACGGATCCGCCACGGCGGCCGGCCCGTCGCGAAGCGCCACATTGACCGCCACCAGCGTGGTGCCGACGGCGTAGTTCAACGTGCCGCACAAGGGATCCACCAGCCACGTACGAGCAGTCCGCGAGGCACCGTACCGACCGCCCTCCTCGCCGAGGACGGCGTCATCGGGCCTGGCTGCGCGGATGACACCGAGAATGGTCTTCTCGGCCTCGATGTCGGCGGCCGTAGCGAAGTCGCCGCCGCCCTTGTCCAGACGGAACAGCTGTCGGCCGTACAGGGCGCGGACCACGTCGGCACCGACGTGCGCCGCGGCTATGGCGACACCGGCATCATCAGTGCTCTCGGGTGAGTTCGTCACGACGCCGAGGGTAACGGGCGCGGATCTGGCGGGACTTGCCCTCGCGGCGCTAGGCGGGACGGACCTCCACCGCGCGGACACCCGCGTCCACCTGCTCGATCGCGTAGATGACGGTCTGGCCCCGTGTCAGACGGTCGACGAACTTGAGGGACTGCGCCTGGAACGGGACATCCTCGTCACCGCCGTAGGGAGCGATGAGGCCGAAGCCTCCGACAGCGTCGAACGAGAGCACCCTGCCGGCCCGCAAATGGGTTCGCACACCCTCACCTCTTCGTCCCTGCTCTGTCGTCTTGTCGCTTTGTCTTTTCCGCGCAGGACTGTAGAGCACGCGTCGCCTCACGAACAGCACGCCAGGCAGTTGGGGGCAGCGGTTCGCTCATGGCGATCATCGCGCGACGACGCCGACGGGTCCGATCGGCTCGACCGGTCACATCCCACAGTCGGCCGGCCCCTTCCGCGTGCGGGTCGGCTCTCCCCGGCCGGTCGCCGGTGCTGCGGGCTGGGGAGCATCGCCGGTCAAGGCCCGCTGCCTGCGTCCGACTCCGGACCAACGCGATCACCTGTTCGCGCTCGCGGGCCATCGCGTGGCACGCCGTGAACTGCCGCTCGGACATCTGAGTTCCGGGATGATGCGGGTCATGGACGGTCTGGTGGGTGCCACCGACCAGGACAGGGGTCAGCTGGGCGAGACACCTCGGCAGACGCCGTTCGCCGTGGCCCTGCCGGGCGACTGGACCCGGTACACCGGCGACGCCCGTAGCGCGATGTACGGCTGATTCGCCGATCCGACGGCGCGTGAACGGTGCGACCCGCAGGGGCGCGACGACACCAGCCCTGGTGCCGGTCCTTGCCGGCTCAACGTCGCGCTGTTGCGCGGGGGGACAGTCCCTCCTCGTCTTCACCGCCACCCCGGGCACACAGACCGACGACAAGATCGCGCTGGCTCACCGCGCTGGGGACGGACCGGTTCGCCGCGGACCCGGGAGCATGCCGGAACCCTCTCCTCAGAGAGGCATCGAGACCGACGCCCCTTCGTACGGATGCGGTCAGAACCAATGCAGGCAGTGCGCAGGGCGGTCGGCGCGGAAGAGCGCGTCGGCCAGGGCCGCCGCGCCCGGGCGGTGGGCCCGGATGTGTCCGGCACGCACGAGGGTGCTCGGAGCGGTGCCGCCGAGGTAGATCGAGCCGAGGTCGCTGACGTCCAGGGACAGGTCCGCCTCGCGGTCCGTCGGAACGCAGTCCGCCTTGCCGTCCCGGACCGTGAGCAGGTACCGCTCCCGCTCACCGAGGAACAGGTCCTCGACGTCGAGGACGAGTTCCCCGTCCGTGAACCAGCCGCGCGTGGTCAGCGCCCGCGGGACGTCGAGGATCCGTACCCATAGCCAGTCTGTCTCGTGGCTCACCTCGCCCGCGCGGAAGTCCTCGAACTGCCAGCGCAACGGGTGCTCCGGCGGGAAGTGCTTGAACACGACCTGAGCCACCAGGTCGTGGCCGAGGAGGAACGTGGCCAGAGCGGCGAACGCGGCGTCGTCGATGGCGATGGTCTCGTCCACCGTCAACGTGGCGCCGTCACCGAGCGAGTAGCTCGCGTATCCGTCCGGGACGCCCTCGTCGTCACGGTGAACGGCGATGTACCGCGGCGCCGGAGAGATCGGCGGCTGCCCCGCTCCCGAGGCCCACCAGCGGTGCGGCCGGGACAGCGCACCCGGCTGCGCGCGACGGTAGCGGTCGTAGATCTCCTCCAGGATCGGGCCGCATTCGGCGCGCCGTATGACCTCGATGGAGCCCGGCGCCTCGGCCTCGGCCGCCCCGCGCCCCCGGGGTGCGACGAGAGCGGCCTTGTGGCGCGTCACCGACAGCCGGCGGGTGTAGGTGGACGGCCCGTAGCCGAACCTGCGGTAGATCCCGGCCTCGGAGGCGAGGAGCACGGAGAGGAACTCCCCTCGTGCCCGCAGCTCCGTGAGTTGTCGCCGCATCATCGCGCTGAGCAGACCCTGGCGTCGGTGCGACGGCACCACCCCCACGGCGGTCACCCCTGCCGCCGGGGCGAGGACCTCGCCGGGCAGGGTGAGTTCGAAGGAGTACGCCGCCGCGGTGCCGACGGGCCGGCTGTCCTCCGTCGTCGCGAGCAGTCCGCGATCCATTTCGAGCGCCGCCCACCAGACTCCGCCGCCGTCGGTGGGGGTCGCCGGGAATTGCCCGAACGCGGCATGGAGAGTGTCGACGAAGACGTCGAGGTCCTGGTCGGTCGTGGGACGGATCTCCATGACTACAGCTGCCTCCCCGGCCTGCGGACACCACCGGTCGTCGTGTCCCGCAACAGTGGAGCGACGGGCATCGCTCGGGTCAATCGTATGGCGGTCACCTGCGGGGCCGTTCACCGCCGTCCCGTGCCCGGGGGCGGCCCCCGCCGTGGTGGGACGCCCCCCGGGCACAGGGGTCTCGACTTCGGGGAACCGTCAGCGGCGCGCCAGCGCCAGGACGCTCAGACCGAACATCAGCACACCCAGCGGGAGATGGACCGACGGGACGTGCGCGATACCGAGGACGACCTGGATCGAGGCGAGGGCGAGGAAGCCCGATGCCTGCCCTATGTGCCGGGGCGAACCGCCGCCCGGCTTCCATGCCAGCACCGCCGCCAGCACGTACAGCATCGACGCCCCGTACATCACGCGGGCTCCGACGCTGTGCAGCGTCTCTCCGTACGGCGCGGTCAGCAGGATTCCCGCGGAGACGGCCTGGAGGAAGATGGTCAGGGTCTGCAGAGTGAGCGCGATCCGAAGAAACGAGAAGTGGTGTTGTGTCGTCGCCTGGGTGGCCATGCCACGGTCCCCTTTCCGCCCCGGGGGCGGTCGATCGATAAGGTCTCACCATCCCGACGACGCGGGACCGCGAAAGGTAAGGCCGGGGGGGCGGGTCAGAGGATGGCGACGGCTGGGGCGGGCACCGTTGAGACCGCGAGTGAGCGACGCCGGCTGATGAACATCGCCTACCGGTTGCTCGGCTCGGTCGCCGAGTCGGAGGACGCGGTGCAGGAGGCCTACGCGCGCTGGTACGCACTGCCGCGAAGCCGGCAGGAGGAGATCACGTCGCCCGGCGCCTGGCTGACGACGGTGACCGGCCGCGTCTGCCTGGACGTGCTCGGCTCGGCACGGGCCCGGCGAGAGCGCTACGTCGGCGCGTGGTTGCCCGATCCGCTGCCCGACCGTGCCGAATGGGACCAGGCGCCCGGACTCGACCCCGCGGACCGGATCGTCCTGGACGAGTCCGTGACCATGGCCTTTCTCGTCGTCCTGGAATCGATGACACCGGCGGAGCGGGTCGCGTTCGTCCTGCATGACGTCTTCCGGTACCCGTTCGCCGAGATCGGCGGGATCCTCGACCGGACCCCCGCGGCGTGCAAGCAGCTCGCGGCCTCGGCCCGCCGACGGGCACGGGACGCCCGCGCCTCGGTCGCGGCGGCCGTGCAGGCGGACGCGGTACGCCGGGTCAAAGAGGCGTGGGAGACGAAGGATGTCGCGGCCCTCGTCGAACTGCTCGACCCCTCCGCGGTCATGACCGCGGACGGTGGCGGGCTGGTCGGCACCGTCCTGCGTCCGATCGAGGGCGGCGCGCGCATCGCCCAGTACATGGTCGCCATCGCCGACAAGGCACCGGCGCTCGAACTGCTGGAGCGCTCGGTCAACGGGCGGCCGGGTCTGGTGGCCCGGAGCGGGGGCACGGTGATGACCGTGGCCTCGTTCGACCTGACCGAGGGGCGTGTGTCCCGGATCTGGGCGGTGCGCAACCCGGAGAAGCTGGGGCCGTGGCTGGTCGACAACAGGCCCTGAAGAGGGCGGACTTCACCTTCGGATCTCCTCACGGACGTGCGATAGGTTGCCCGCCATGACTGGACTCGGACCGGTGCCCTGGCCGCCCGCCCCCCTGAAGACCGAGCGGTTGGTGCTCCGCGAAGGCGAGGCCCGGGACCGCCCGACGTTCATCGACCTGTTCGCGTCGCCGGAGGTGGGCACGTACGTCGGTGGCGCTCGACCGTGTGATCAGCTCGAACGCGAGGTGCCCGAGGTCCCCGGCCGGCGTCCTGGATCCTTCGTGGTCGAGCTCGACGGATCGATGATCGGCATGATCACGCTCGATCGGCGCGACGCGGCGCCTCCGGGGCATGTCCGTTCTCATGCCGGAGCGGCCGAACTCGGTTATCTGTTCCTGCCGCGAGCGTGGGGGCAGGGGTACGGCACGGAGGCGTGCGCAGCGGTACTCGACTGGTTCACCGACACGCTTCCCGGCGAGCCGGTGGTGCTCACCACCCAGACCGCCAACATCGGTTCCCTGCGTCTCGCGGGGAAACTGGGATTCACGGAGGTGCGGCGGTTCGAGGAGTACGGCGCCGAGCAGTGGTTCGGCGTGCGGTCCCCGGTTCCGCGATCCGGCTGAGGGTCACGACGGTTGGTCTCCCCGGCGGTGTTCCGAGCCGATTCCCGTCCGCTTGGACATGCCGGACAAGGCGGGCCGGCAGGGCGCCCGACCGACTGCTCGGACGGAACAGCGAGAAGGCCCGCCGATGACAACCGGCGGGCCTTCTGCGCGACTTCGGGTGGCGGCGGCTCAGACGGCCGGCGCGTACTTCGGGTTGGGGCCGTACTCGTTCGGCTGCTGCTTGCCCTCGCTGGCGAGGAACACGATCAGGATGATCGCGCCGACGAGAGGAATGAGGCCGATGAGGATCCACCAGCCCGAACGGTCCGTGTCGTGCAGGCGGCGGACTGCCACGCCGAGCCCGGGAAGCAGGACCGCAAGCGAGTAGACGGCGCTCAGGATGCTCGTTCCGATGATCCTGCCCACGACCGCCAGAACGATCGCGATGATCAGGTTGAACAGGAAGAACATCCAGTATTCCTGTCGCCGAGCGCGACCGCTGAACACGGCGTACTTCTTCAGTACGTCTACGTACCAGTTCATTTCTCGTCCCCCAGGGAATCAAGGTAGGTGCTGAGCTACATCGAATCAGCCACGCTGACCGGAAGCCATGATCTTGGCGTGTGCGGTTCAAGCCGTTACCTTGCTGCGGCCGTTCAGTGATCGATCGCGCTCCCGCACCGTTCGGCGAGGTCGGCAAGGCGGGATGAGCCGACCCGTCCGTGCGACGAGGGCTCGCGGCACGGAGAGCCCGGCCGCACTGTCAAATCGTCGCGGAACGAACACGATCCGGTGTCCGCCCTTGCCACGGACCGGATCTTTGCCAGGGTGTTCGCGGCATCACTTGATGAACAGTGGGCATCAGACCGTCTGCACGTCACCTCTGCCCGAAGGAACTCGCTCGTGCCCGAATACCCCACCACGACGTGGATCTACTCCGTTGCCGTCTGCGGGGGCACGGTCGAGCACGATCGGTGCACCCGTTGGCACATCGTCAGCGAGCACGTCGACGGGCGCGACGACGCCTTGCGCTCCGCGGTCACCCACACACACGCCCGGGTCACCCGGCACGCGCAGGGGTATCCGCAGGCGGCCTGCCTGGCGTTCGAGCACCAGGAGGGCGGCGGCCCCTGCGCCGTATGCGTCACAGGGCGTGGCCCCTGCGCGGAGACGCCCGGTGGACCGCTGTTCCTGTGCGCCGACTGCACCACGGTTCTGGACCGGGCGCTGGGTCGCGACATGGCCCAACTCGGCCTCGCCTCACCCCTGACCGACAGCGCTGTCGTCTTCGCGTGACGGCACCCGGGCCGTGGCCCGTTCCGGGGTGCGCCCCAGCGGACCGCGGTCGGAGCCGGACGATGTCGATTCGATAGGCTGTGCGGGTGGACTAGGGGGTTCCGAATGTCGGCCAACTGGCTGTTGCTCATTCCCGTCGCCGCTCTGGTGGCGATCGCGCTCGGTTCCTTCGCTGTGCTGAGACTCCAGAGGGCCACCCTTCGGCACGCCGACCCCCGCTCGGCGACGTCACCGGCCGGCGGGAACGGAGCGGGCTTCCGGCAGTCACCGCATGAATCCCGCGAGGACTTCGTACGAAGGCACCGACAGCGCCCCGGCGTGGTCGCCGACGGCGAGACACTCGTCGACCTCTACGACCGCATCCGGGCCCTCGAAGAACGCGTCACGGCAGCCGAGGAGCGCGCGGCGGCAGCGGAGCGGGACTAGCGCCGGTACCCCGGACCCGTTGGCCAGATCGTCGCGCTCGCGATCGGGCTCTGACGGGTCACCCCCCCCGGCGACGCCGATCCGCGCGCCGCGAGACAGGTCTCGACGCATGCTGAGACGCGTACGGCCCCTGTCATGCGAGCCAGTTGTGCGGCGACTTGAGGACGACCACGGCGTTCGCGGCGACCGCGGACAGACGAAGTTGTCGGCAGCGATCGACGACCAGGACTGACGCTCGGCAGGCATCGCGACACCCTGGCGAGGACCTCTCCTGCGAGGACGACAGCGGGTTCACAGCGGGTGATCCGCCGCTGCATTCGGCAGGCAGGAGAAGTGGGCGGGTGCCGTCCGGCCTTCAGCGGTGACGCTCGCCGGAAGCCGCGCAGACCCACCCGGTTCGGTGCCGCGTCCGGTCGTACCAGCGGCGGTGCACCAGGGGTTCGACGGACAGGACGGCGGCGCCCGCCGTCAGACCTATCAGGAGGGCGGGCGGGCCGCCGCCGTTGAGGATCGCGCCGAGACAGGCAGCCGCGACGGCGAGCGGACGCAGCAGGGTCAGGGGGCCGAGGCCGATGACCATCGCGAGGGTGCCGGCGCGGAACGGCAGGGCGAAGTAGGCGCCGAGCGACAGCAGGACGGCGGCGGCGTACACGGTCAGGGGGATCAGGTAGCCGATGCCGCCGGCCGTGAGGGTGGCGTAGGTGTCGCGCCGGTCGTGGGCGGTCAGCAGCACGAGGGTGCCGACCAGGGCCGGGACGAGCAGCAGTGCGGACCCGACGGCCAGGCCGCGCAGGGCGGCTCGGGTGTTGGGCCGTTGCTTCCGGATGCGGGCGTCGCTTCCGGCGTACGCGCGGAAGCCGCTGAAGGCGGCGTCGACCAGCCCGAGGAGCACCAGTGGTGCGGCGGGCGTCATCGAGCGGCCCCTGCGAGGTGTTCCGGGCCGACGAGCCGGCGTGCGTCCCGCTTGAGCGCCTGGCGAAAGGCGGCTTCCAGGTGGGGACGCACTCCGATGACCGGGCGCAGGGTGGTGCAGAACGGGTTGGCCGTGGCGCGGGGCTCGTACAGGAGCGCGCGGATGCCCGGTTCTGCCGCGGCACGCAACAGGGTCTCGTCGCTGTGGGCGCGCAGTGCGGAGGCGACACCGTCGTGGCGTCCGAGCGGGTGGCGCATGCGGGCGCGGTGGAAAATCCAGGCACCGAGCGGTGCGACCGGGGTCCGGGCGATGTCGAAGTGGCAGTAGGCGTACGCCGGTGACGCGGCCTGCGCCTGGAAGAACTCGGTGAGGGCGGAACCACGGAAGTGGTGCAGCACCCCGGTGGAGACGTAGACGGTCGCGGCCTCGGGCAGAGCGAAGGCGTTGCCGTGGACGAAGGCGCAGTCGAGCCCTTCGGCCCGGGCCAGGCGCCCCGCCTCACCGACGAGCGCCGCGTTGAGGTCCACGCCGACCAGTTCGACGTCGGCGCCGAGGGCGTTGGTGACCGCCAGCCAACGGACCAGGTAACCCAGGCCGCAGCCGACGTCGACCAGCCGGTAGGGCCCGGAGTCTCCGGTGGCCGATCGGATCGCGGTGAAGAGCGGTCCGAGCACGTCGACCATGCGTTCACCGAGGCGCAGTTCCTCGCTCAGGCGCTGCAGTTCCGTGTGCACACGGACGAGGAGGCGGTCCACGGCGTGCGGGTCGAGTACGTCGTCCGGGCCCGCGGGCAGCGCCGCCACGATCCGGACCGCCCGCTCGTCGCCGTTCTCACGGAGCTGTCGGATCACCTCGGATCGCCGGACCGGGAGCCGGTGACCGCTGTGCGGGTCGACCGCGGTGATCAGGTCGGATATCTCGAGCTGGGGCACGAGCGGGAATCCTACGTCCTCGACCAGGTGGAGCCGGCCGGGCAGACGGCCTCGCATCCCGTAGTGCGTACGGCGTCCTGGCTCTCGCGGTCCTCGCGCTGGGACTGCCGACCGCACGCCCTCCTGACGGCTCCGCCCGGAGACGGCCGACGCACGGCTGAACGAGCGAAGCTTCCGCGTGTGCGGAGACGCGGGCGTGGCCTGCTTGACCGGCCCGGCGGGCCCCTGCACAGTCGGGATGCGGCGCCCGGCGGCGCCTCCGACTCGTCCGATGGGCCGGTCCGTCCAGGTCGGGAGGCGGCCCCGATATTCAGGAGCGACTGATCCGATGGTCCTCGACCTGCTCCTGATCGGTACGGCCATCACGCTGGGGCCGCTGCACAACAGTGCTTTCATCCTGCTGCTGTCCTCGCGGCGCGGCACCCGCCAGGGCCTCGCGTTCCTGTTGTCGTGGCTGGCCGACCTGATCGCGGTGATCGCCTGCGTGGTGCTGCTGACCGGTGGTCAGCCGCCGGCCCGTCACAGCACGCCCTCGACCGTCGCGGTCGCCGCGAAACTCGCCATCGGTGTGGCGCTGGTCCTGTACGGCGGGCACAGACGCCGTCGTCCGCCGCGACCGCACGGACCGCCCCGCTGGGCCGCCCGCATCGACGACGCCTCCCCGGCCACCGCGGCCGGCCTCGCCTGGGTGCTGCAACCGTGGGCCCTGGTCGGCGCCGGCGCCGCGACCGCTGTCGACGCCGACCTCTCCACTCTCGCGGACTGGCTCGCGCTGACCGGCTACTGTCTGCTGGCCACGCTCAGTCTCGTCGTCATGGAGATGTACACGGTCTGGGCTCCGACGGTCGCGAACGCCCGGTTGAGCGCCTTGCGCAGCTGGCTGGAGCACCACCAGGAGCAGCTGATCGTCACGCTGTCGCTCCTTCTGGGCCTGTGGCTGATGGCTCGGAGCATCTACGAACTGGCCGGCTGACCAGCACGGGCGCGGCGCTACGTCGGGACCAGCCAGCGACGGCCGTCGACCAGCTCGCGTGCCGCGTCGAGGTGGCCGGCGTGTGCGCTCGACGTCCAGCGCGCGGTGCTGAACCATCCCGAGGCAGTTCCATCCGGAGGGCAGCGCGGGCCGCCGGAGAGCATCGTCGTCGAGGCCGTCGAGAATGCCGAGGACGTGGCGGCGCCGGCCGTCCAGCACCTTGAGGAGCGAGGAGACCTCGCTGTCGGCGTCCGGGTCGCTCATGCAGTCGGTCACGGCCGTCACGGGTCCCTGATGGCCCACGCCCACGCCAGGAGTTCCCTGCGTTCCGGGAGGCCCGGCCGGCGTGGCACCGGCCCGGGCTCTGAAGTGACCGGCGGCCGACAGGGGTTGACGATGCGCAGGGCTATGCGCGGGATATTGACGGGTCCGCGGACCGTGGCTACGTTCGGGAGCGCTCTCAGTCAACTCACATCGCTCACAGCGCTGCAGCGGAGTTACGGAGTATCCCCCCATGAAATGCACCAAGGCATTCGTCGCCACGCTCCTCGTCTCGATGACAACGTTATCGGGCGGGGCGCTCGACCTGTCCGCGGCCGGGTCCGCGGCCGCCGCGACGGCGGTGTGCAACACGTTCTGCGACGCCCGGGATCCGGCCTTGAGCGGTCAGGACCGGCAGCCCGTCACGGTCACCCTCCAGTCCCGCTCGATCACCCTGCACTTCGACGACACGGACGCGATGGGCTGGGCGTCCATCACGAAGGGCGCGGCGGGTGACGAGGTGTGGCTCGACCGTTCGATGGACGGTGGCCGGACGTGGGCGAGCGGCAGCAAGCTCGGCGACACCCGCGTTCCGGGCGGCGACACCGGCTGGCGCACGCTGATGTACAACGTCGACGACTGGAGCACCCAGGGCGTGGGTGCTCTGCGGGCCTGCGGGCAGGTGGCCGGGAGCATCGCCTGTACGGGCTGGGCGCGGACGACCTGGAACGCCGGCGACCGGCGGACGGCCGCGGCCACCGCCCTGATGATGTCGTTCGACCGCACGACCAAACTCTTCGGCGGAAACGGCTGGTGGACCAGCGCCAACGCGTTGACGGCGATCATCGACAACGCCCGGGTCAGCGGAATGGGCAGTTACAAGTACGCGATCGCCGACACCTACGACAGGAACATCAACGCCCAGGGCGGCAATTTCACCAACGAGTACCTGGACGACACCGGTTGGTGGGGTCTTGCCTGGGTGGACGCCTACGACATGACGGGTGACAGCCGCTACCTCGCCACCGCCCGCGCGGACGCCGACCACATGTACGCGAACTGGAACTCCACGTGCGGCGGCGGTGTCCGCTGGAACACGAACGGCAACTACAAGAACGCGATCACCAACGAGCTCTTCCTGTCGCTGACATCGGCACTGCACAACCGGATCGCCGGTGACACCTCGTACCTGAACAAGGCCAAGGACGAGTGGGCCTGGTTCCAGAAGAGCGGCATGATCAACGGCGACCACATGATCAACGACGGACTGACCGACTCCTGCGCCAACAACGGCCAGACCGCGTGGACGTACAACCAGGGCGTCGTGCTCGGCGGCCTGACCGAGCTCTACAGGGCGACCGGTGACGCGGGCCTGCTCGACTCGGCCCGAACGCTCGCCAACGCCTCCACCGTCAGGCTCCAGTCGGCCGGCGTACTGCGTGAACCGGGCGAGGGCGACTCCTGCACGGGCGACGGTCCGACCTTCAAGGGTGCGTACGTCCGCGGCCTGGGAAAGCTCAACAAACAGCTGAGCGATCACCCGTACGCGTCGACGCTGAGCAGCTGGGCGAACTCCGCGTACACCAAGGACCGCAACACCCTCGACCAGTACGGCCCGCACTGGGCGGGCGGCAACGGCAGCAGCGACTACGGGTGTCAGGCGAGCGTGCTCGATCTGCTCAACGCCGCCGGCTGACCGTCGGCCTCAGTCGTCGAACCGGGAGATGCTGCGCACGATGCGCAGCATCTCCTCGTTGAGCAGGTGTTCGTTCGCGGTGGCGAGCGTCTCGTCGGGCAGCAGATGACGCAGGATCACGACGCCGATGAAGAGCGACAGGACGAGCTCGGAACTGAGGTCGGCCTCACCCTCGGACGTCTCGCTCCGGTCGGCCCGCAGGGCCCTGCTCAACCGGCCGACCGCCGTCAGCAGGCCCTCGCGCCGCAGACGCTCGGCGACCGGATCGGGGCCCGCGTTGCGCAGCATCAGCATGATCGGGTGTTCCCCACCGTACTCCGACCAGTCCCGCTCGTTCAGGCCCGCGAGCATGGAGGCGAACACCTCGGACGCGGACTCCTCGACCGGCCTGCCGTCTTCGTCGGAACCGTCGAAGAGCGAGTTCGATTCGTCGAGCACCGCGGCGAAGAGGCCGTCCTTGGACCCGAAGTAGCGGTTGATCAGGGCGACGTTGACGTGGGCGTCCGCGGCGATGGCGCGCATCGTGGTGCGCTCGTATCCCATGAGCGTGAAGCGGCGACGCGCCGCGCGCAGCAGGTCGGCCCGCGTCCTGGTGGCGTCGCGGGGCCGGGAGGCGGGAACGGCGGCGTCGGCATCCATGGCTCCATCCTCCTATACGCCGGCATGTAAACAACTGTTTGCATGCCCGGCCGGACCGCCGCTAGGGTGATGTAAACACTCGTTGACTTAGGGGTCCGGATGGAACGTGACGCGATGACCGACGAGTCGGTCGCGCAGAAGACGTCACCTGTACGCGCGTATCTGGAGATCGGCGCCGTCGGTCTGGGCGCGCTCATGGCGTCGCTCACGCAGACACTCGTCATTCCCGTGCTCCCGGTGATCTCCAAGGACATCGGGGCGTCCACGACCCAGACGCAGTGGCTGCTCACGTCGACGCTTCTGGTCGCGGCGGTGTCCGTGCCGGTGGTCGGCCGGTTCGCGGACATGGTCGGACGCCGGCTGATGCTGGTCTTCAGCCTGGGCGCCCTGGCCCTCGGGTCCCTGATCGACGCCCTCACCACCGACACCACGCTCATGATCGTCGGGCGGGCCCTCACCGGACTCTCCGCCGCGTCGATCCCGTTGGGCATCAGCCTGTTGGCCGCCGTCCTCCCCGTCGACCGGCGGTCGTCCGCCACGGCCCTCATCAGCGCCATGCTCGGCATCGGCAGCGCGCTGGGTCTCCCACTGGCGGGCCTGCTCGCCGACAACGTCGACTACCACGTGCTGTTCTGGATCGGCGCGGTCGGCGCGGTGCTGAGCCTCGTGGCGATCCTGGCCCTGGTGGGCGAACCCCGGCAGACGAGCACCCGGTCCGTCGACCTGCCCGGCATCGCGCTGCTGACCTCCGGGCTCGTGTGCCTCGTTCTCCCTTTGTCCCAGGGCGGAACCTGGGGCTGGGGCTCTCTGCGCACGATCGGCCTCCTGGTGGCCGCCGTCGTACTCCTGGCCCTGCTCGTCCGGGTCGAGTCGAGGTCGGCGGCACCCGTGGTGAACGTGCGCGCCCTGGCGAATCCCCCGATCGCCATGACGAACGTGGCGAGCCTCTTCTTCGGCTTCGCCCTCTTCGCCAGTTTCGTGGGCACGGCCAACTACGTTCAGGCGCCCGCCGCCACCGGCTACGGGTTCGGTTCCTCGGTGCTGACGGCAGGTCTGTGCCTGCTGCCCAGCGGTCTGCTGATGCTGCTGCTGGCCCCGGTCACGGCGAAACTCAGCACCCTGTGGGGAGCGGGCCGGGTGCTGTTCCTGGCGGGCCTCATCGTCGCCGCCGGACTGATCGCGAGAATCTTCTTCGTGGACAGTCTGTGGCAGATCGTCGTCGGAACGGCGATCATCGGCGCCGGATCAGGCATCGGCTACGCGACGTTGCCGACGCTGATCAACACCTACACCCCGGCGACCGACCTGGCCGCGGCCAACGGCATCAACGCCCTCGCGCGATCGCTCGGGAGCACCCTCGCCAGCGCCGTCGGCGGGAGCATCCTGGCCTCGATGACCATGGCTCTCGGCGGTTTCGAGATCCCGTCGCTCAAGGCGTACCGCGTGCTGTTCGCCATCTGCGCGGTGGCCGCCGTCGCCGCGGCGCTCCTCGGCCTGATCGCGTCCCGCACGAAGGTTCCGCAGGAGCACACCCAGCCCGTGGTCGAGACCGTCTGACCCGCCCGGTCGGGCGCGGCCCCGATCCACGGGCCGCGTCCGACCCGCTCCAGCGCATGGAGCTGTTCCGGGTGGCGGTGCTGGGCGCCGACCCCGAACGCTTCCCCACCCTGGCCCGCTTCGCCCGGGACGTCCGCCCCCTGGGAGTGGATCGCGGAGCCGCGTTCGAAGAGATCCTGGCCGCCCACCTGGCCCACGTCGAGGCGTCGATCTGACCGTCCCGCGCTCGCGCGGGGACCAGGAGGGCGGCATCCGGGAGGCGGCCGTGCTGTGGACCTGTCCTCTCGTCAGCGCTCGTAGACGCCGGTCAGCCGGCCTCGGGCGAGGACGGGTGCGGTGATGGCGGGCAGCAGGGTGCGGGGACGGGTCCGGTCCACCGACGTCGCGGCGGACCCGCTGTCCACGACCGCCGCGAGGGCGAAGAGTTGGAAGGTGTAGTGGTGCGGGCCGTGGCCCTTCACGGGCGCGGGTCCGTGGTAGCCCCGCCCGATGGTGGACTTCAGCAGTCGCACTCCGGGGGCGGGCTGCCCCGTGTTGAGCGCACCGGCTTCCAGGTGCCCCACATCGGGGTCCACCAGTGCGAGACAGTGCACGGCCGGCTTCCCGACCGGGACATCGATGTCTTCGTGGACGAGGAGGAGTTGCCGCGTCCCGGGCGGCGGCGGGGTCCAGGCGAGGTGGGGTGACAGGTTGTCGCCGCCGGCGTACTTCTCGGCGTGGGCGACGGGCATGGCGTCACCGTCGCCGAACTGGCGGCTGGTGAGGGTGAGTACGTCGGAGCCCTGCAGGTTGGGCAGGTTCCACGCGGTGTGGGTCTCGCCCGCCCTGCGGTTGATGAGGAGTCGGCCGAGCAGGCTCATCGCGTCTCCTCCACCATCGTGACGACCTCCGCGGTGGTGGCGGTCTCTCCGAGTCTGGGGAAGACGCGTTCGACGCTGTGGCGGTGTGCGTCCGCGGCGGGGTCACTCATGGCGTCGGTGGCCAGGACGACGTGGTACCCGTGGTCGGAGGCCGACCGTGCCGTCGACTCGACGCCGGAGCTGGTCGAGATGCCCGCGAGCACCACCTGGGTGACGCCCAGGTCCCGCAGCAGGGTGTCGAGGCCGGTGTCGTGGAACGCGCTGCGCCGCCGCTTGGTGATCAGGTGGTCGGTCGGACGGACGTCGAGTTCGTCGATGAGGTCCGCCCAGCCGTCCGGCAGCGCGAACGTGCTCGCGGACCCGCTGTCGTCGGTGCGTCCTGGCGCGCGGCCGGTGACGTTGACCAGAACCACGGGAAGGTCGTGCTGCCGGAACACGTCGGCCAGGCGGGCCGCCCGGGCCACGGCCGCGGTGACCGCGGAGTCGGTGTGGGCCGAGACGATCCCTTTCCGCAGATCGATCACGACCAGTGCGGCCGTGGGGTCGAGGGTTGTCAGTGCCATGGGTCTTCTCTCCTGCGGAGGTCGGCTGGTCGGTCGCTGGGGCGGCTGGGGCCGGCCTCAGCCGCTGGTGGACCTGTCGGATCGACGAGGTCGGACCTCGCCGGTCGTGGCGGTGTGCGCCGTGGGCGTCCCGGCGGTGGAGCTGGCCCCGCGCAGCAGGGACGCGACCGCGGCGAGGAAGGCGAGGGTGGCGCCGAAGGCGAAGACGATGACCAGGCCGGAGTGGAACGGCCCGGCTATCAGGCTCGGGAAGAACTCCCGGCCGGTCAGGGCCTGTTGCTGTGCGGCGGTCAGGTGGGCCAGGGCGCCGGTGGGCTGGAGGAGGTGCTGGATCGGATTGACGCCCAGTTGGGCGGCGAACAGGGACGCGACCGGGGGCAGGCTGCCGACCTGGCCGGCCACGTGAGCCGACACGCCCTGCTGCTGGAGTCCGGCGGTGAGGGTGTGCGGAAGGCTGCCGGCCAGTCCGGCGATCATCAGGGAGAAGAACACACCGATGGAGACGGCGGTTCCGGAGTTCTGGAACGTGGCCCGCATGCCCGAAGCGACTCCGCGCAGCGGTGCGGGAACGCTTCCCATGATCGAGGAGGAGTTGGGTGAGGCGAACATCCCGCTGGCGATGCCGTTGAGCGCGATCAGCAGCGCGAAGATCCAGTAGCTGAAGTCGATCGGCAGGAGCATCAGACCGAGGAAGGTCGCCCCGAACAGCAGCGCGCCACCGGTCGCGAGCCCGCGGGAGCCGAACCGGTCGGAGAGGTAGCCGGAGACCGGGCCCGCGGCGAGGAATCCGGCGGTGAGCGGGAGCATGAAGATGCCGGCCCACAGTGGGGTGTCGGCGTAGTCGTAGCCGTGCAGCGGGAGCCAGATGCCCTGGAGCCAGATGATCAGCACGAACTGCATGCCGCCTCGGCCGATCGAGATGGCCAGACCGGCGAGATTGCCGAAGCTGAAGGCCCGTTGACGGAAGAGGCTCAGCTGGATCATCGGCGCCGACGTGCGGTTCTCGATCGCGACGAACGCCACCAGCAGGGCCAGTCCCCCGACGACGAGCAGATCGACGAGGGGGTTGGTCCAGCCCATGGTGTGACCGCCGTAGGGCTGGAGGCCGAAGGTGACGGCGATCAGGACGGCGCTCAGCCCCACCGCGAAGGTGATGTTGCCCCACCAGTCGATCCGGCCGCCGCCGCGCTTGCCGGTCTCGCGCAGGGTGCGGTAGGCCCACACCGTGAAGAACACGCCCACGGGCACGTTCACCCAGAACACCGCCCGCCAGTCCCAGGCCGCGAGCAGTCCTCCGGCGACCAGGCCGATGAACATGCCGGCCAGGGCCGCCACCTGGTTGATGCCAAGAGCGAAGCCGCGCTGTTCCTCCGGAAAGGCGTCCGTGAGGATCGCCGCGGAATTCGCGGTCAGCATCGATCCCCCGACGGCCTGCAGCACCCGCCAGGCGATCAGCCACATCGCGCCGTGCCCTCCGTCGAAGGGATCGAAGGACAGCAGGATCGAGGCGAACGTGAAGACGGCGAACCCGGCGTTGTAGATGCGGACGCGGCCGTACATGTCCCCCAGGCGGCCGACGGTGACCACGAGGACGGCCTGGACCAGCCGGTACCCCATGATCATCCACAGCAGGAAGGCGATGTTGCCCGGGGCCAGCGGGTCCAGGTGCACGCCGCGGAAGATCGCCGGGAGGGCGATCAGCACGATGGAGCCGTCCAGCGCGGACATGAAGACGGCGGCGGTCGTGTTGGACAGGGCCGTCCACTTGTACCGGTCCCCGGGCGGTCGGACCGGGGCAGGCGTGTTGGGGGTATCCGACATCAGGTCGCTTCCTCGATGGTCCGGTGTCGCGATGTCGCGGCGCCGTCAGATGTTCCGTGCCAGTCGCTCGAGCAGTGGCGCGGCCGAGGCGAGCTGCTCCAGTTCCGCCGGGGTGAAGGTGCCGCCGGTCAGTGCCCCGGCGAGGAGTTCCGTCCGGGCGTTGCGCTTGTCCTTCAGCGCCTGCCGCCCGGCGTCCGTCACCGTCAGCACCACGCGTCTGCCGTCGTCGGGGTCGGGGCGGCGCTCGACCAGGCCACGGTCCCGGAGCGCGCCGAGTGTCGCCCCCATGGCCTGCGCGGTGATCTGTGCCTCCCGGGCGAGCGCCGAGGAGGTCGTGGGGCCGGAGCGCTCCAGGTGGGACAGGGCGCTCCGCTCGGGCATGGTGAGTCCGCCGCCGACCGGCACCTGCCGAATCCGTCGCACGAGCAGGCTGAGGCTCGCCAGCAGGACTGAGGCGACCGCGTCGGGATCAGGGTCCAGCTCCTGGTTCATATACTAAGGCTACCTTATCAACCTGCCTTAGTAGATTCGGGGGCCACCAGATCTGCCGCGCGGACCGCACCGAGCGCGATGCCCGCGTACCAGGGCGGAGGGGCCGACTCGGGCGGACTGCGATACTCCCGTCATGAATGCCGACATGCAGCCGGGCCGGACGCGATCGGACGTGGGAGTCCGTGCGCAGACGGGGCCCGGGGGCGGTGGTGTCGGCTGGACGCTGCGTCCCGCCGTCGCGGCGGACGTCGAGGTACTCGCGGAGTTGCGGGCGACGGTGATGCGCGCGGACCTGGAGCGCCTCGGACGCTACGACGGACACCGGGTGCGACAGCGTCTGCGGGACTCCTTCTCCACGGAGCACACGTCGGTCATCACCGTCGGCGGCGACGTCATGGGGTGCGTCACGGTCCGGCCCGCCGAGGGCGCGCAATGGCTGGAGCACTTCTATCTCGCGCCGCGGCATCAGGGCCGAGGGCTCGGATCGGCCGTCCTGCGCACGGTGGTGCGGCGGGCCGAGGCACAGGGCGCGACCCTGCGCCTCAACGTGCTGCAGGGCAGCTCGGCCCGCCGGCTCTACGAGCGGCACGGATTCGTCGTCGACTCCGAGGACCCGATCGACGTCTTCATGGTGCGCTCGCCGGGCGCGGGCACCGCCGGGCGAGTCTGACCGCGCGAGCATCCTCGTCGCGACACCGCCCGCAGGGCCGGTGTCAACAGTTCGCGCTGTGGCGGACGCACGTGGTCGACGGGGTGCGGTGGTCGTCGTCCCACTCGTGGCGCGCAGTCGTCAGCGCTCCTTCTGCCAGGAAGGCAAGCAGCAGGTGTGCGATCACCGTCCAGCGGGCCCGGAGGACTGCCGTCGGTGCCGTCGGCACGAGGCGGGCGACAGGAGCGTTCGCAGCCGCTCCATGCGGGCGAGGCTCGCGGTGTCGATCCGTCCTTGGCCTCCTTGCGCCGCCCACACCTTGAGCCCGAAGGCGAACCTCCGTGGAGTCCGGGCGGTCAGACGGATGCCGCGGTCGGAACGACGGGCCCCTCGACGTACGGAAGGTGCACGGCGAAGACCGATCCACTGCCGGCGGTGCTGGACACGGTGACGGTTCCGCCGTGCGCGGTGACGAGTTGCCGGACGATGGCCAGGCCCAGACCGCTGCCGCCGGTGCGCCGGCTGCGCGACTTCTCGGCCCGCCAGAAGCGGTCGAAGACGTGCGGCAGGTCCTCGGGTTCGATACCGGCCCCGGTGTCCGACACCTCGATGACGATCCGGTCGTCCTGGCGCCGGGCGCGCAGAGTGACCGTGCCGCCCGCCGGTGTGTGGCGGATCGCGTTGGACATCAGGTTGCCGAGGGTCTGCCGCATCCGCACGGGGTCGGCGTTCAGCCACAGTGTGCCGGTCGAGCCGACGGCAAGGCGGATCTGCGCGTCCTCAGCGCGCACGCGGTGGATCGCGGCCACCTGTTCGAGGAGTTCGTCGGCACGTATCTCCTCGGGGTGCAGGCGCAGGGTGCCGGCGTCCGCGGCCGCGAGTTCCTGAAGGTCGTCGATGACACGTTGGAGGATCACCGCCTCGTCGTGCAGGGAGGACAGCAGTTCCGGGTCGGGGTCGACGAGACCGTCACGGGCCACCTCCAGCCAGCCTCGAATGTTGGTGAGCGGGGTGCGCAGTTCGTGGGCGATGTCGCTGACCATCGCCTTGCGCTGCGCCTCCATGCGTTCGCGGCGCTCGGTGAGTTCGTTGAACGCGAGGGCCAGCACGCCGGTCTCGTCGTGCGTGGTGACCGGGACACGGACGTGTTGCTCCGGCGGCTGCTGTGCGGCCGCCGTCAGGGCGCGGAGCGGACGTACGAGGCGGAGGGCGATCAGTGCGGTGGCGGCCACCGTGAGGGCGAGGACGAGTCCGGCGACCCCGGCCACCTTGACCTTGTTGGCGGTGGACATGTTGAAGCGCGGGGTGGCGCTGTCACCGGTACCGAGGAAGAGTTCCACGGCCGGGGCCACATAGGGGTCGAGCTGCTGCCGGCGCGCGACCTCGACGCAGGCCTTTACCGTGCGGCCTCGGGCTCCCTGCTCGTCGAGGGGCTTCTTGTCCATGAAGGAGGGCTCCGCGGCGGAACCGGTCGTGGCATCGACGGTCAGGGCCACGGGATGGCCGAGGTGCACGTCGTGCCGGTCCAGGCAGGACCGGGTCAGCGCCGAGAGAGCGTCCAAGGCCTTCTGCTCGGTCGGGGTGGGGGTGTTGAGTTTCCCGTCGGCGCACTCGTCGGGGACGTAACCGGGATCGGCCCGCGGAGCGAGGTTCGTGAGGTGCGACCTGCCGCTCGGCAGCCGTTCCATCCGGGTGCGAACACCGTTGCGGGCGAAGCACCGCTGGCGAACCGCGGCGAGTTTCGCGACCTTGAGGCGTTCGGTCGCGGGCAGCCGGTACGGTCCCACGGCGCGCGGATCGATGCCGCTGAGCTGCGCCCCGGGCTCGGTGTCGGTGTCGGTGCGCAGCGGATCGACCGTCGCCGCGGCTTTCAGCGGCAGGGCGGACGTGTGGTCCGCGGAGTCGGCGATCGGGACGCGGCCGGTCGTGGTCAGGGCGATGCGACGGCCCGTCCGGTGGGAGACGGAGCGCAGGGTTCCGGCGACATCCGTCCAGTCCGGATGGGTGGCCGCGTATCCGCTGAGCTGCCGGAGGATGTCCATGTCGTCCGCCAGTACCTGGCCCTGTTCCTCCTGGATGGCCCGGGTCGTGGTCTGCACCGCGAGCCAGGCCGTCGCCGCCACCGAGCACGCCGCGATGAGCACCGAGGTGATCAGCAGGCGTACGAGCAGGCTTCTGCGCAGGGGCAGTGCGCGGCTCACGCGCGGCCTCCGCTGAGCTTGTACCCGACCCCGAACACGGTGAGCAGGCGTGCCGGCCTGCGCGGGTCCGTCTCGATCTTCCTGCGCAGGTTCATGATGTGGACGTCGATGGCGCGTTCGGTCGAGGCCCGGTCGATGCCGCGGGTGTGATGCAGCAACTGGCGTCGTGAGAAGACCCGTTCGGGTTCGCTCACCATCGCGAGGAGGATCTCGTACTCGCCCGGGGTGCAGACCACCGCTGTGCCGTCGCACAGGACGGTGTGCCGCACCGGGTCCACTGTGATGCCCGCGGCGCGTACGCACGGGTCACTGTGCTGGTCGGCCGCGAGCCGGCCACCGCGGCGCAGGACCGTACGGATCCGGGCCATCAGCTCGCGCGGGCTGTACGGCTTGGTCATGTAGTCGTCGGCGCCGATGTCGAGGCCGAGCAGTACGTCGTCCTCGGTGGAGCGGGCGGTCAGCATCAGGACGGGGATGTCGCCGTCTCCGCGCAGTGCTCTGCACACCTCGAAGCCGTCGATCACCGGGAGCATCAGGTCGAGGACGACGAGGTCGGGGCGCCGTCGCCGCGCTTCCGCGAGGGCGGCTCCACCGTCGTGAACGACAGTGGCGGTGTGTCCCTCCCCCAGCAGCGAGCGGCGTATCAGTTCCGCCTGCTTCTCGTCGTCCTCGGCGACCAGCACATGTGCGCACACGGCGCCGATGCTATGCGCATCCGGCCGGGTGCCGGCCGGTGAGAGGGGCTTCCCACACGCTGACACGTTCCTCACAACCCTCTGCGTGGCCGCGCCCGAACCCCTCCCCGCTCTTCCTCGTCGGCGTCAGCGGGCGAGCGAGGCGGCGTCCCCCATCACCACGACCGGGTGCCGGCCCGGATCCAGCGCGCGCATCAGGTGCTTCAGGTCGTCCTCACGGAGGCTGACGCAGCCATGGGTCGGACCGCCGTGGTCGACGTGCAGCCATATGCCGCCGCCCCGGTCCGCGCCCATCGGACGCGTCCAGTCCAGGGGTGAAGTGCCGGACTTCCGGTTGTAGTTGATGGCGACCACGTAGTCGAAGGAGCCCGACAGCGACTCGCCCTCGAATCCGGTGCCGGGTGAGACGAAGCCCTGTGAGCGGTCGTACGGGAGCCGGGTTCCGGGGTCCGGCCGCAGGCCCCCGGCGTCCGTCAGCGTGAACACGCCGATGGGGGAACGGAGATCACCGCCGCGATGGTGGTCGCTCCAGCCCTTGAGGGCGTTGTGCGCGGGCAGACTCGGGCCGGCCTGCCAGCCCGCCTCGGTGTGCTCGTACAGCACCACGGTGGACTGCGGAGAGTCCTTGCCCCGGCCCGTCACCACGACGGCCTGGCGGCTCCGCGCGGGAACCGCGGCCCGGGTTCTGGGCCCCAGTCCCGGCAGTTCCCGCGGTGGCGCGTCCGGTGAGGCGGCGGACGCCGGATCCAGGGTCACGGCATCCTGGTGCGGGGAGGGCCCGCCGGTGGCCAGCCGGTCGGTCGGGGTACCGGAGCCGCACCCGGCGAGCAGAAACGAAGCGGCGGCGATCGCGAGCGGAACGCGGTGTACGGGGTTGATCATGCTCCGACCATGGCCCAGGCATATGAGGAACTCGTCAGGTCATCCACGATGCGGTGGAGTACCTCGGTGGGAGCGTTTCATCCATGATCCGGGGACTTGTTCATCGGACGGTCGCGGACGGCGCACCGCATGCCGGCGCGGGTCGGGGCGGGCAGTCGGCCTCCCGGGCTCGATCCGGTCGGCACGAGGGCGACGGGGAACGTGGGCCTCGCCCGGCCGCACCGGCAGCGACGCGGACCGGGGAACGCGGGATCCCCGCCATCACCGATCCTGTTCTGTACGGGGCTGGTTCGGCAGCGGGCCATGGGTGCCGGGACGGTCACATGCGTGCCTCGTACACTTTCACTCTGGGCGGGGCGACCGGTCGGCGCCGGCGTGCCGGCCGACGTCACGCCGGCTCTTCCTCCGGGAAGGCCATGACGCGTAGGGAGAGACAGCCGTTGTCCGTGTCCACCGGTCCCCGAGGCAGCTACTTCGAAGCCATCGACGACCACCGCTACAAACCGACCCCGCACGCGGGCGGCGCCTGGGACCCCGACGAGCAGCACTTCAGTCCGCTGGGCGGACTGATCGTCCACGCCCTCGACCGCCACCACGCGGCGGGCCCGGACCGTGGGCTGGCCCTCGCGCGGGTGAGTTACGACATCCTCGGCCGCCTCGCCCTCGACGAGTGCACGATCGAGGTGGAGACCGTCCGGCCCGGCCGCACGATCGAGCTTCTGGAGGCGGTCGTACGCATCGCGGACCGGCCGGTCGTCCGAGCCCGCGCCTGGTTCCTGGCCACCGCCGACACCTCGGCGGTGGCAGGGGGCGCCGGAGATCCCCTCCCCCACCCCGATGCGCTCGCCGCGTGGCCGATGTCCGAGGTCTGGCCGGGCGGCTACATCGCCTCCTTGGACGTCCGTCCCCTGACACCCCCTCGGCCGGGCCGCACAACTGCCTGGGTGTCGAGCCCACTTGATCTGGTCGCGGACACCCCCGTCAGCCCGCTCGCCTCGTACCTCGCTCTCGTCGACACGGCAAATGGCATCGCCGTCCGCCAGTCGCCCACCGAGTGGATGTTCCCCAACGTCGACCTGACCGTCCACCTGCACCGCCGGCCGCACGGTTCGTGGACAGGGCTGGACACCACGGTGACTTTCGGCCCCATGGGACAGGGCCTCACCAGCACGGTGCTTCACGATGTCGACGGCCCGGTCGGTCGCGCCGAGCAGATCCTCACCGTTCGGCCTGTGCCGTAGGTGTGGGGCCGTGGCGCTGTGGGGCACCCTGGACCCGGCACGACCGAAGGGGTCGTCACCCCGGAGGCCTCGGCGTCGGCATCGGCAATCCCTGCGCACCGGCTCGCGAGCCCGACGCCGTGGCACCCGCGGTCGCGGGCGGACGGCCCGCCCTTTCAAGATCACAAGATGGACACACCCGTCGCGCTCGGGCTGCGCGCACAGCATGATTCCCTGTCAGCACCAGCACTTCCCAGGGGGACCATGCCTGTCCGCAGAGCCGCCGCAGCCCTGCTCATCGCCACCTCGGCCACCGCTTGCGGCTTCGCCGGCGGCGGAGCGGGTGCCGGGACACCGGCCACCGCAGCACAGTCCGACGCCGGGCCGAGTTCCCGTCCCGCCGCCAGGGCGCTCCCCTTCGGTACGGGATCCCGCTGGAGCGACACGGACACCGACGGCAGTCACATCGGCGGCACGACCACTGTCATGGGGTACCGGCAGCCGGCCGAGAGCGTCTCCCTGCCCGACGAGGCGTCGGGCATCCCCGACGCGGACTGGGCGGTCCTCGATGTCAGGTTCTGCGCCGCCACGGACAGCACCAACGTGATCGTCGCCCAGGCCCCCTGGAGCCTCCGCTACGCCGACGGCACCCGGCTCGCCGCACCCAGGATCAGCTCCAGAGGAGTCGCCGAACCTCTGTACTCCGTCGCCGGGACCGCGGTGAGACCAGGCACCTGTTACCGGGGAAAGATCACCTTCTCCGTCAAGCACGGGAGCAGACCGACAGGCGTCGTCTACGACGTCGACTCACGCGACCCCGTCGAATGGACCGTCCCGAAGGCGTAGACCGGCAGACGGAGCCCGTGGCTTCCTCGCAGGCCGTGAACTCCGGTTTCCCGAGCCGGCGCGGGCTATGACCCCGAGGCGCGCTCCAGGGGTCGCGGCCACGCCGGTTCGGCCTTCGGGCGATCGGGCGGCCCTCCCGCTCACGCCACAGCCCCCTTCGGACAGTGGCGACGCAGATTGGCGGCGAGGATCCGGTCCAGGGTGCGGTCGGAGAGGAGTCGGCCCAGACCCATGATCAGGGCGGCGTCCCGGCCCGCGGTGTAGCGGGGGCGTGGCCTGCGGGTCGTCACGGCCTTGACGACGACCCGCGCGGCGGCGTCCGCGGTCAGGCCCGATGCCGTACCCGTGGCCATCAACCGGTTGTTCGCCCGGACCAGATCGCCGTAGCGCCGGTCCTGCTCGGGTGTCATCCGGGCGGCCAGATCGTTCGCCGCCGCGATGCCGCGGGCCGCGATCTCCGTACGGACGCCGCCGGGCTCGACCACCACGACCTGAACGCCCAGCGGGGCGACCTCCCGGCGGAGCGAGTCGCTCACCGCCTCCAGGGCGAACTTCGCCCCGGCGTACGCGC
This sequence comes from Streptomyces sp. M41(2017), assembly GCF_002078175.1. Taxonomy (GTDB): domain Bacteria; phylum Actinomycetota; class Actinomycetes; order Streptomycetales; family Streptomycetaceae; genus Streptomyces. The sequence goes on from NZ_MWFK01000003.1 coordinate 223,265, forward strand.
CGTACGTGGCCATGGCGTACTTGCCGCCGATCGAACTGATGTTGATCACGCGGCCCTTGGTCCGCAGCAGTTCCGGCAGGAGTGCCTGCGTGACCGCGATGTGGCCGAACAGGTTGACCTCGAACACCCGCCGCCACTCGGCCATGGGCAGGGCTTCGACCGGAGCGTTCACCTGGACACCGGCGTTGTTCACGAGTGCGTGCAGCGTGCGGGATTCGGCGGCGACCCGGGCGGCCAGCGCCTCCACGTGTTCGGGCTCGGTGATGTCGAGGATCACGGGCTCGACGCCGGTTGCCCGGATGGTGTCGGCGTCGCGGTCGCGTCGCACGCCGGCCAGGACGTGGAAGCCCCTGCGGGCCAGTTCGCGGGCGGTGGACGCGCCCATGCCCGTGGAGGCTCCGGTCACGACGACCAGCTTCTGCATTTCAGATGACGTTGTCACCTCAGCAACGCTACCGGTTCGGATGACACTGTCAACCGTATGATGGTCGTCATGGTCACTCGCGCGGAATCCGCCGCCGTCACCCGTCGCGCCCTGCTCGACGCGGCCTCCGATCTCCTCGACCTCGGCGGCCCCGAAGCCGTCACGCTGCGCGAGGTGGGCGCGCGAGCCGGTGTCTCACGAGGAGCGCCGTACCGGCATTTCACGGGCAAGGACAGCCTGCTCACCGCGATCGCCACCGAGAGTTGGGAGCGCGTCGCCGACGACGTCCACAGCCTGCGGACCGATGCCGGCCTGTCGGCATCCGACCGACTGCGCGGCGCGCTCGGCACCCTCCTCGCCATCGGCCGGGACCGGCCCCACCTGTACGACCTGCTGTTCAGACGGCCCGGGCGTCGCCCCGAGGACCTCGACGCGGGAATGGGCCCCGTCCGGCGCCAGCTGTGCGGCCCGGCGGGCGACCCGGTGACCGAGCGGATGCGGGCGGCCGGACGCTTTCAGGGCGAGTTCACGGCCATCGTCGCGGACCTCGTGGGAGAACGGAGCGCCCGCCACTACGGCGCCCTGCTGCTCGCCGGTGCGCACGGCATCGCGGACATGGAGCTCAGCGGCCACCTCGACCCGGGCAGTCTGGGCACCACCGCGGACGAACTCGTCGACACCCTCGTACGCATGGTCGCGAAGGCCCGCGCGGCGACGTAGCGGCGCCGGCGTCGCGTCAAGACGTAGCGGCGCTCGCACCGCAACGCGCGGATGAGAGACCTTCGCCGCCCCGTCAGCGATGAGGCCGCCCCTGCTCGGGGTCGTCGTCGGGAGTGCTCCAGTCGGCTCCGCTGCGTCGGGGGTCTTCCATCTGCCGACGCGCCTCCGCCACCTGAGGACCCGGGGGCGTAGGGGCGGACGCCCGGCGTTCGGCGGTACGCCGACTACCGAGCACGAAGGCCGCGAGCAGGATCGCGACGACGAAGACGCCCGCCACCGTCACCCACAGGACTCCGGCTGACGAGAAGGCCAGTACCGTCTGCGTTTCGGCAATCATGACCGCCGAGTGCCCCATATACGGACGAACTACCCTCCCGGTCGATTACCGGACATCGATCTCGCGCGGACCGGCCTCGGCCTGCGCCCCGACGAGCCTCACGCGACGCGATCGTGCCACCGGCATGGCCGTCGTGGCCGCACGCCCTGCGGCAGCAGAACGGATGCGGGCGCCCGCCGCCACCCGCGGCCGTCCATGCGCCGCCGGACCAGGACCCTCGACCTCACGCTCCGTCGTTCAGGAGCGCGTACATGAACATGTCCCTGCGCTCGTCCCCCACTTGCTGCCATTTCCGCAGCAGTCCCTCGCGTTGGAACCCCGCACGTTCCGCGGTGCGGACGGATGCCGTGTTCTCGGGTTCTATCCACAGTTCGAGCCGGGGGATACGCAGGGTGCGCAATGCCCAGTGTGCGACCGCGTCCACGGCGGCCACCGCCGCGCCACGACCCCGTGCCGACCTGGCGACCCAGTAGCCCATGGACGCGCGCCCCTGCACCAGATCCTTCAGCCACAGACCGACCTGGCCGACCGGCCGGCCGTCGGAGGCCACGACGACGAACGTGTAGCCCGCCCCCGCGCTCGCCCGGCTCCACTGTCGTTCGATGAAGGCGACACCGGCCGCGTCGCTGTAAGGCGACGGCACTGTCGTGATCAACGGGATGTAGTCGTCCTCGGATGCTTCGAGGACGAGCGGGAGATCCGAAAGGCGCCACGGGCGGAGGGTGAATCCGTCGCGGGCGACGAGTTCGGGCACGTCAAGGGGCTGTTCCATCCGCCCATCCTGCCGTGCCGCCCGCTCGGCCCGCGCCACGGGTGCGCGTCCGACCGGTCGACAAGCGCGTACGGCGTGTGACGTCGGATATACAAGATCGGCGATAGCACCTCAATGAAGAATGAACGGGAGGAAACGATGGCACTCACGCGTCGTGGTTCGCTCGCCGCCCTGACCGGACTCGCGGTCGTCCCCCTGGTGGGCGTCGCACCACGCTCCCTGGCCGTGCCGACGCGAACGGCGCCGTCCTTCGCCCGCCTGGAGAGGGAGTTCGACGCCCGGCTGGGCGTCCATGCCCTGGACACCGGCACGGGCAAGGCCGTCGCGTACCGGCCGGACGAGCGGTTCGCCTTCGCCTCCACCTACAAGGCCCTGGCCGCCGGGGCGGTCCTGAGGAGGAACACGCCGGCCGGGCTGGAGCGCGTCGTCCCCTACACGCGGGCCGAGCTCGTCGCCCACTCCCCGGTCACCGAACGGCACGTGGAGTCCGGCATGTCGCTGCGCGCGTTGTGCGATGCCGCGATCCGGTACAGCGACAACACCGCCGGGAACCTCCTGTTCGACGAACTCGGCGGCCCGAAGGGTCTCCAGGCCGAACTGGCCGGCCTGGGCGACACCACCACCCGGGCCGACCGGTACGAACCCGCCCTCAATGAAGCCACGCCGGGCGACCCGCGCGACACCAGCACACCCCGCGCCCTGACCTCCGCCCTGTACGCGTACACCCTCGGCGGCGTCCTGGACAGCGAGAAGCGCGCGCTGCTCCTCGACTGGCTGGGGCGCAACACCACCGGCGGCGCGCTGATCCGCTCCGGCGTCCCCGCCCACTGGAAGGTCGGCGACAAGACGGGCAACGCGAGCTACGGCACCCGCAACGACATCGCCGTGGTGAGTCCCCCCGGCGCCGCCCCGATCCTCCTCGCGGTGCTCTCCAGCCGTGCCGCCCGGGACGCGGCCTCCGACGACCGGCTCATCGCCCGAGCCACCGAAGTCGTCGTCGCCGCACTGCGGGCGTGAGCCGGGCAGACGGTGCGGCCCGGCCCTTCAGTCGAGGGCGGGCGTACGGAGGTAGGCGTACTGCCGTGAACCGAGGCAGCCCCGCGAGGTCTTGGCGGGGCCGCTGCCCGTGCCGTAGTGGATGACGGTGGCGCCTGTTCGCGCCGCGGCCTCGACCAGGTGGTAGTAGAGCAGTTCGAAGTAGAGCGGCAGCCCGCGTTGGGCCGCGTAGTCGAAACCGGCGCGGTGCGCGAACCAGCGGTCGTGGTGGACCACGATCAGCGCGAAGCCGATGATCTCGCCGTCGAGGCGGGCGGTGGCCGCCAGCGCGTCGGGGCCGCAGGCACGGAGCGCGCGCTCCAGGATGGCCGCGGAGCGCGCGGCGGTCCAGGCGCTCATCCCGTATTTGCCGAGGAGGGTGGTCTCCAGCTCCGCAAAGCGGGGAATGTCGGCGGCGTCGAGCGGCGCCGTGGTGATCTGGACACCGGCATCGCGCACAGCCCGGCGTTCGGCGCCGATCCGGCGACGGCGGTGAGCGGAGAATCCTGCGGCGTACTCCGCGAAACCGCCCGACGGCACCGGCAGCCAGTGATAGTCCTCGGAGTGGAAGGAACGGTAGCCGCGCCGGGCCAGCAGCGTCCGCAGCGCGGTGTCGTGCTCGTCGACGTGAAGGAAGGCCACGCTGCGCAGGCCCTCCTCGTCCGCGAGCCGCTCTGCGGCGCCCAACAGCCGTTCGGCGGTGCCGTCGTGGCCGTCGCGGTTCAGGAGCGTGGTGCGGCCGAGATGCCGGCCTCCGCAGACGAGGCCGGGCAGCAGGGCGGCGGCGAGGTCGTCGGGCAGGCCGCCCGCCAGCTCCCCCGCGCCGTGGCGTCCTTCCTCCGCGCAGAACCGCAGCACGGTGTCCGGGCGGCCGGCGAGCCACGGGGCGTTCGTGTCGGCGACCGCGGTGGCGAGCGCCCCGGCCAGGCCCTCGCCGTCGGTGAGGGTGAGGTAGCGCATGGCCGCGCCGGAGGTGTCCTCCGCCACGTCGAGCCAACGGGCCGCCAAGTAGGCGGCGTCGGGGCCGGCAAGTCGGTCCCAGGCCGCGCGGGGAAGGTGCGCGGCCCGGCGGACGACCCCGAGTGCCGGAGGGCGAGGGGATGCGCCGCCGGAGGCGGGCCCTTCGTCCAGCGGGCGCGGTAACGGCGGTCTGAGGCGGGCGCATTCGGTCGCCCGGATGTCCACGTCCGGAATCTGCACGGTCTTCTCCTGATCGGCTTCACGGCGGCCGGTGTCGGTGCCGTCCTGTGCGGGTCCAGCGGCCGGGCGGGCCTCCCGGAGCCGTCGGAGGTCCCGTCGGCCGATGCTTCTGACGGAGTCTTCTTGCGCTGCTGGATGGCGCCCTGTCGTCGGCCCCTCCCGCGGCGGCATGCCGCAGACCCGTGCGGGCGCACCGTCCTGCCGGTCCGGGACGCTCCCCAGGAGGTACGGGAACGGGGGTACGGACGGGAGCGGGGCGCAGTACAGGGGTGGACGGGGGTGTCACGTGCGGCGGGGCGCCGGGGGAACGCCGCACCGGCACACGGCGGGAGAGCCGGGATCAGGGGTGCGGAGGGGTACGAACCGCGGCGAGGTGGTCGTGCCGTCACCCGCGGAGCGGCGGCGAGGACAACGTAGGTGAGTGCCCCCTGCGACGCAAGCGCCCGTATGCCACCGAAGGGACGTCTCCGCCATTGTCGCGGCTCGTCAGCGGAAATCGGCGGAAAACCGATGCAGCAGGTGACCTGCCGCTCCACGCGGAGATTCACGAGATGGGCGCCAACTCTCCTCCGTTTCCTGCCATTTCACGTCTCTCCGCCCGCTCTCCGCCGCCTCTCCCCCGCTTGCGGCGCCTCCGTACCGCCTCTAGCGTCGTCGCGCTCCCCGGCGGGACCCGGGCGGCCCGCTCCGCACTCCGGAGAGCGGCGTGCACGGGCCCCGCCGTCGCTGTGCGCCGTACCGCGGTCCCGTGACGGCACGGGACCACGCCCTCCGGAAAGGCCTGGTGATGGTCGGACCACCCCGTTCCACCGCCGGCGCGGGCGAGGTGGGCGCCCTGCGCCTGCTGCTGACAGCCCAGGCGCTGAGTCAACTCGGCTTCCGACTGCTGGGGTTGGCGATGCCGATCCTCGCCACCACCACCCTGCACGCCTCCGCCTTCGAGGTGAGCGCCGTCGCGGCCTGTCAGACGGCGGCGTTCCTCGTCGTCGGGCTGCCCGCCGGCGTGTGGGTGGACCGGATGCGCAAGCGAACGGTGATGGTCGCCTGCGACCTCGGCCGCGCCGTCGCCCTGGGCAGCATTCCGGTGGCGTGGACCCTGGGCACCCTCGACGTGCTCCACCTGTGCGCGGTCTCCCTCGTCACCGGCGTCCTCACCGTCTTCTTCGACGTCGCCGAGCAGAGCTACCTGCCGCACGTGGTCGGCGGCGAACGACTCGTCACCGCCAACGCCCGGCTCACCGGTGTGGAGGAGGTGGCGGGTGTGGTCGGCCCCAGCGCCGGCGGTCTGCTCATCCAGGTGGTGAGCGCACCGCTCGCCATCGTCGCGACGGCATTCGGATACCTGTGGTCCGCCGTGTGCGTGGCCCTGATCCGACGCCCGGAACCGCTTCCGCCCCGCAAGGACCGTCCCCAGCTCCTCAGGGGAATCGCCGAAGGCGTGCGGCTGGTGACGCGGGACGCGCTGCTGCGACCCATCGTCCTGTGCTCCACGACGTTGACCTTGTTCTGGAGCATGTCCTACGCGATGCTCCTGGTCCTGCTCGCCCGCGACCTCGCCGTACCCGCCACCACGGTGGGTCTGCTCCTCACCGTGGGAAGCCTCGGAGGTGTCCTCGCGACGCTCGTGGTGCGCCGGCTCATCGTCGCGGTGGGGGACGCGACGGCGGTGAAGTACAGCGTGGCGTGCGGCGCCCCGCTCACCCTGCTCGCGGCCCTCGTCCAGCCCGGGTGGCGACTCGGGCTGGTCAGTGTCTCGCTGTTCGGGCTGGGGGCGGCGCTCGTGGTCTACAACGTGGCCCAGGTCAGCTTCCGCCAGCGGGCCGTACCGCCCGACCGACTGGGCCGGGTCAACGCCACCGTGCGGTTCTTCGCCTGGGGGGCCCGCCCCGTCGGCAGCCTGTGCGGCGGTGTGCTGGCCGAGGTGTTCGGTGCGCGCGGTGCCGTGCTCACCGGGGCGGTCGGCACCTCGCTCGCCTTCCTCTGGCTCTTCCTCTCACCGCTGCGCCGACTGCGGACCCTGCCGACCGGCACGCCCGCCGGCGAACCCCTCGCGGCCACCTGACCGGGGCCGGCCGCCGCACCGCACGACCGTGGCCGATCAGTACCGCTCGGCCCACTCACCCGTCCGCCCGACGAACGGAACCCCTGCCGTGACCGACGCCCTCTCCTCCAACGACGCGCCCGACGCCCCCGCGATCGTGTGGATCACCAACCCGGACAACTACGACCCGCGCCGCCACCTCCTGCTGCAGAAGGAGGGCTCCGACCGCGTGAACCTCTTCGAGGCCAACGGTCTGCCGGTCCGCGTGGTGCACTCCGGAGACCTCGTACCGGCCTGGTCCGGCGGCGCTCCGCGCCTCTACCTGGACGAGGAGGATCTGCTCGGCGGCGGTCACGCCTTCCTGCTGTCGGACTGGACCTGGGACGCGGGCATCGGACGCCACGTCCAGGCCATCACGCGCACCATCAGGGCGGCGGGACGCGTCCTCCTCAACGACGGCATCCGCGACGCCGAGTCCCTGGGATCGGACAAGCTCGCCATGTGCCACACGGCGGCGGCCCTCGGCATCCCGGTCCCGCCCACGGTCGCGGTCCCCTTCGGACGGTACGCACGGCGGGTCCTGCCGGTGGTCGGACGGGAGTTGGGAACCGGACCGTACGTGGTCAAGCCTCGCGCGATGGCCATGGGGTTCGGGGTGCTGAAGGCCGAGGGGCCGGAGCAGTTGACCGCCGCGGTCGACCTGGTCACCCCCGCGGCGCTGGGCGCGGTGGTGCAGCCTTTCCAGGAGAACGACGGCGACGTACGGGTGTACGTGCACCGGGGGGAGGCGGTCGCCGTGATGCTGCGGCGCCCGAAGGAGGGCTCCTACCTCGCCAACGTGAGTGAGGGCGGGTCCGGCGCGTCCTTCGAGGGTGACGACCGCGTGCGCTCGCTCAGCGAACGGCTGGCCGCGGGCGTGGACGCGGACTACCTGTGCGTGGACTGGCTCCTCACCCGCGAAGGCCCGGTCTTCAACGAGTGGATGACCGTCTCCGCGGCCTACGAGGACCTGCCGGAACCGGACCGCTCCCGAGTGGCGGCGGCGCTGGTCACCTACGTGCGGGACCGGATCGCCTCGGGCTCCTGACGCATACCTTCCGAGCGTCCCTCCGGGGCGGTCCCTTGACGGGCTGCCCCGTCGGACAGGCCCCGGACGACCCCGTGCGACCTGCGCACGGCCGTACGCGGGAGACTGCCACGGCGTCCGGAGCGCCGCCTCACCGGCGCGGTTCGTGCCCTTGCTCGGCGAGGTGGGCGACGAGGACGCCGACGTGGCTGTTCTCCGGTTCCTTCACAGCGGTGACAAGGGTGACGGTCCCGTCGCTCGCCAGGCCGAGGAGGTGCTCGACCGCCGCTGCGTGCTCGGCGTCGTCGAGCTCCGCCTCGTACTGCCCCTGGAACGCGGCGAAGTCCACCTCACCTGCGTGGTAGGCGGCGCGAAGGCCGCTGGACGGCGCGACGTCCTTGAGCCACTCGTCGAGGCTCGCCCTCTCCTTCGAGAGCCCGCGTGGCCACAAGCGGTCCACCAGAATGCGTCGACCGTCGGCCGACTCCGGCGGGTCGTAGACCCGGCGTACGCGGAACCCCGCATCCGACTTCATCTCGTCTCCTCTGCGACGGTGCGTCAGGGGAGGCCCATCGAGACGGACCGATCGCGGTCCACGGGCCCCATGTCCCCACGGGCTAGTCGGATTCCCTGTCAAGGACACGGCGAGCCGCCTCGGCCTCGGCGGCCGCAGGGGACACCTCGTCGAGGGTGTCGAGTTCGTCGTCGCCCGCCAGTTCCTCCTCCCAGGCGGCTGCGAGCCGTTCCTGCTCCTCCCCGGGTCCTGCGGTGACGGCCTCCCTGTCCTCCGGGGTCAGTGCGGCCAGGAAGCGTGCGACCGAGTCGTTCGGCATGCGTGACCTCTCATCGCTGGGTGTGGTGCGGGTACCGGCTCAGCATGGTCAATCGGCCCGGTGGCCGGTGCCCGACACAGCCGCGGCACACTCGGATGGCCCCGGCTGCCGATGCCGCTCGCGATCCCCGCTCCTCCCTCTGGACGGACCGCCCCTCGAAACGTGACTCCGCGTCAGGACGGCGCGAGCACGCAGAAGGCGTGGCCCTCCGGATCGCTCAGACACGTCCACGGGACGTCGCCCTGACCGACGTCGAGGTCGGTGGCACCGAGGGTCCGCAGCCGGGCGACCTCCGCCTCTTTGCCGTCGCCGGGACCCGGCAGCAGGTCGAGGTGGACGCGGTCGTCCCCGGTCTTCGTCTCGGGCGTCCGAATGAACTCGAGATAGGGGCCGACGTCCTGCGCGGAGCGCAGCGACGCCTGATGGTCGTTCACCTCGTGAAGGGTCCAGTCCGTCGCCGCGTCCCAGAACCGGGCCATGGCCCGCGGATCCACGCAGTCGACGACCACCGCGGCGATCGGACCGGTGTCCCGGTAGATGTCGCGAGGCTCCAGGACGCAGAACTCGTTGCCCTCCGGGTCGGCGAGGACCGCCCACGGCACGTCGCCCTGGCCCACGTCGACGGGCGTCGCGCCGAGAGCCTGGAGACGCGCGACCAGCTCCGTCCGATGGGCCGCGGAGGTGGTGGCGAGATCGAGGTGCACCCGGTTCTTCGCCGCCGTCTTGGGCTCCGGGACGGGAACGACGTCGATGCAGACATCGACCGGGTCCGGCCAGACGAAGCCGGCGGGCGCCACGAGCCGGGTCACGCCGGACTCCCCACCGGACATGTGCCGGCCGAGCGCCTCCGCCCAGAACAGGCCGACCGCCGCGACATCAACGGCCTTGATGTTCACCTGGACCGGTCGCAGAGCCATGCCGCCGATCCTATGCACCCCTCCGTGACGACTTCCACGGGTGCCGCCTCCCGACGGGTCAGGGCGAGACGAACGCGGGGCGTCGCCGGAGGACCGGGCCCCCTGCCGTCTCGGGTGGCGGAGACATCGGGCAGGCGTCGAGGGACGCTGAGCGAGCGCCTACACCGCTCAACCGACGGGGACGGTTCAGTAGCCGGCCCGAACGACACGACCTGAGCCGCCGGGAATCACACCCCCGGTCGGCTGCCGGCTGCCGCCCAGGACGGGGGCTCGCCGACCCTCCAGCAGAATGTGAATATGGATTCACATTCACGTCATGAGAGTACGCGGAGAGCTGCGCCCCTTGTCAAACATCCCGCCGGGACAGCCGCCGATACGATGCGGGACATGACCGACGAGCACGACCGCCCGGCGCCCTACCGCGAGCCCCGGCAGGCGCGCAGCGCCGCGACCCTGGCCCGTGTGCTGCAGGCGGCAGAGGACATCGCGTCGTCGGCCGGACTGGACGAGATGACGATCACCGCTGTCGCGGAACGCGCGGGCGTCTCGGTCGGCACGATCTACCGCCGTTTCGAGGACAAGGACCAGCTGGTCGACGCCTTGACGGAACGCATGCTGGACCGGCGCGAAAAGTACGTGGCCGAGCGGCTGTCCAAGGCCGAGCCGTCCCTGTCCGGCGTCATGGACGCCTACGCGCACGCCCTGCTGGAGTCGTTCGCCGACAGCAGCGGTCTCTTCCCCCAACTGCTGCGCGCGCGGGGAACCAAGCCTCCGGACCGCGGCGCCCGCACCATCACGGAGATCCATCGCCTCCTGCTCGAAGCGGCGGCTCCCTACGGGGACGAGATCCGCCGCTCCGACCCCAGGGCGGCGCTCGACACCGCCGCCCGTGCGGTCCTCGGCGCCTGCTTCCACAACTCCGTACGCCCCGACCCGGCGACCGGCGAAGTGGCCCAACGCCGCTACGCGGACGAACTCGGCGACATGGCGATCGCCTACCTCCAGACACCCGACCGCCGGGGCCCCGCCCGCACCTGAGTGGTCGCGCGGAGGGTCTGACGAGCGACCTGCACGGAACCGAGGCCTTCGGCGCCTCCGTTCCCGAACCGAACCGCATGGCCTCGTGTCTCGCCGTCGCGTGAAATACCTCGCGCCCGGCGGCGGGCTGCGCGATCATGACCCGATGGACACGCGCTTCCTTGCGATCGCAGAGCTGGACGACGTCCCTTCCGTGGCGGTCGTGGTCGACGTGATGCGCGCTTTCACGGTGGCCGCCTGGGCTTTCGCCCAGGGAGCGGAGAAGATCGTCCTGGCCGAGTCGCTGGACGAAGCGCTGGCGCTGAAGGCTCGCCACCCCGGCTGGGTGGCCCTCAAGGACGGACCGCCGGCGCCCGGGTTCGACGCGGTCAACTCTCCGGGCATGCTCCGGTCCGTCGACCTCGGTGGCCGGACCGTCGTGCAGAAGACCACCGCAGGGACGGTCGGCGCCCTCGCTGTCAAGGAGGCGTCACTGGTGCTCTGCGCCGGGTTCGTGGTGGCGGAGGCGACGGTCCGGCTCCTGCGGCTACGCGCGGCCGACCAGGTCACGTTCGTCGTCACCGGCGAGGACGGCCGCGCGGACGAGGATCTGGCGTGCGCTCAGTACATCGCCCGGAGAGCCACCGAAGCGGATACGGACGCGGCCGCGTTCCTGCGCCGCGCCGGCGAGTCGCGCGCCGCCGCCGAACTGGCGCAGGGTGTGCGTCAAGGAGTCCATCCCGACGACGTGGCGCTCTGTCTCGAACTGGACCGGTTCCCCTTCGCCATGGTCGCGACCCTGGAAGACCGGCTCATGGTCCTCCGTCCGTCCGCCGTTCCCTCACCGACCGACTGACTTCGTCCGGCACCGCCCGCCCCGCTCGGTGACCGGCAGGTGCCGGGTGTGCCCCGGGTTCGCCGTGGCCAGGCGCGTGAACAGGGACGCGGACACACCCGGCATCAGGCCCTACTTCGGTGCCTGGAAGCCACCCATGGTGTCTTCGAGCAGTTCCGCCAGACGCAAGGGAGTGCGGTCCTCCAGCATCGGACCGATGAGCTGAACTCCCACCGGCAGACCGTCGGGAGACAGGCCCGTCGGTACGGCGGTGGCGGGCAGGCCCGGCATGGTGGCGAGACCGGCCCAGACGAGCTGGTCGAAAAACGGGTACGCGACGCCGTCGATGTCGATCCGGCGCCCCAACAGATCGGGGTCCTGGTCGTGCGGGAAGGCGGGAGTGGGCGTGATGGGACACACGACGGCGTCGAACTCGGCGAAGAACAACCGCCAGCCGAGGCGGTGGAGTTCACGACGGCCGTTGACCTCCATCCAGTCGCGGTGGCTGAGCACCATGCCGCGCAACCGCGCCGCGGCGAGACTCCGGTCGTCCGCGCCCAGTCGCGCGGCCCGGATCCTCAACTGCTCGTACGCTTCGACGGGAAAACGTGCCACGGAGCCCGAGAACAACAACTGCGTGTAGAGGACGGCGGCCTCGGTCAGATCGGGCAGCAGCGGAGTGTGCCGTTCGACGCGGGCGCCGGCCGCGACGAGCACATCGGCAACCCGCTCCACTCCCGCCCGCACGGCCGATCCGGTCGGAAGGAGAGGATGCCGGTCGAGGACCAGGACCCGGAAGTCGCCGAGCCGTTCGTGGCGCGCGGGCGGCAGCGTCGCCCTGTAGGCCACACCCCGCGTCAGAGGATCCGGTCCCGCCATGACATCGAGCAGGAGAGCGAGATCCCGGGCGGAGCGTGCCATCGGACCCACGACAGCGAGGTCGAGTTCGTCCGGCAGCGCCGGTCCGGGCGGCGGGACCATACCGCGCGTCGCCGCCAGCCCGACGGTCGGCTTGTGCGCGTAGACACCGCAGAAGTGCGCCGGGGTGCGCAACGAACCTCCGATGTCCGAACCGATGGACAGCGCACCGAATCCCGAGGCGAGGGCAGCCGCCGATCCGCCGGACGATCCGCCCGGCGTACGAGCCTGATCCCAGGGGTTGTTGGTGGTGCCGTGGATCTCGTTGAAGGTCTGCAGGTCCTGCAGTCCCAGGGGCACGTTGGTCTTGCCGAGCACCACCGCCCCAGCGGTTTTGAGCCGGGACACCTGCACGGCGTCCTCGACCGGCAGGTGGGTCCTGTACTGCGGCATCCCCCACGTCGTCGGCAGACCCGCGATGTCGTAGCACTCCTTGACCGTCACCGGGATGCCGAGCAGCGGACGGTCCTCGCCGCGCGCGCGTGCCTCGTCGGCGGCGCGCGCGGCGAGCCGTGCACGGTCGAAGTCCCGCACACAGATCGCGTTGATCTCCGTGTCGTCCCGCTCGATACGGGCGATCGCCGCGTGGGTCAGTTCCTCCGAGGTCACTTCGCCGGCCCGCATAGCGGCCGCGAGTTCCACGGCTGTCCGTTGGTTCCAGTCCATGACGCGGGAACGTACCTTTCCCCCGTCGGAGCCACGAAATGCCGCTGTGCGCAACGGAGATGGAACTATCGGCGTGCCCGGCGGCGTGTCACCGCGACGCCCACGGCTCCGGTGCACAGCGCCACGGCCGCCGCGGCTTCGATCCAGAGCAGCCCGCCCGAACCGGTGGCGGCCATCGAACCGTTCTGGGCGCTCGACCCGCCACTCGTGCCGGCTCCGCCGGATGTCGAGTCGGACCCTCCCGTCGCGGTGCCGGATCCGGTTCCGGAGGATGCAGAGGCCGACGCCGACGGGGAGGGTGAGGCGGACGGGCCGCCACCGGTGATCTTCAGGGTGACCGGTGCGGAGTCGTTGCCCGGCTGATCGTCGCGGTTGGGGAAGTCGGTGCGGCCCATGACCTCGACCGAGCCCGGCTCGGGGTGCGCGACCGCCTTCTGGATGCGTACGTAGAAGGTGAGTTGGTCGGTGTCGCCGGCCGGGAAGGTGTCCGAGATCCGGCACTCGTATGTGCGGGTGCCCTTGATCGGCGCGCCGCAGGCGTGGTCGTCGTCCTCGCCGGGGAAGGGGATCTTGGTGATCACCGTGCCCTCGGGCGGGGTGACGCGGTACACGCCGGAGCCCTGGCCGGGACGGCTGTACAGATTCATGGAGCCCGGGCCGCCGTTCTTCACGCCCAGGTTCACCGGCACCGTCCGACCCACCTTGCCGGTCACCTGGCCCCCGAGCGCCTGGTAGTCGGCCCGCTGCGCGGTGGACACCTCGACGAAGCCGCCGAAGTCGGGGAAACCGGAGGCGGGGACGGGCTTGAGGCCCAGTTCCGGTCCGCTGCCGGTGATGGTGTAGTCCGCCGGGTCGTCGTACTGCCACGGGTTGCCGCTGCCGAGCGGCCAGGTGAGGTAGCTGATCGTGGCGTACATCAGGTCGTCCGACGCGGTGAAGTGCCACGGCTTGTCGAACGCGTAAGCCGTCCCGGGTTCGATCGGGGTGTCGAAGGTGCAGTACGCGGTGGGCTGCGGCATCGGCCGGTAGCGGCAGTTGCTGTACTGCTCGGCGACCTTCAGTCCCTCCTCGCCGAACAGCTTCACGCCGATGCCCCGGGGCGCGGCCAGCGGGCCGGTGTTGGCGATGGCCGGGGTGATGTCGAAGTTTCCGCCGGGGGCGATGCCGGTGACCTTCTTCTCGCGCTGGGTGAGCAGTTCGGGGCCACCGATGATGGCGTGCGTGGTGGCGGTGGCCGTGCCCGCGTTGCTGGAGACCGCGGTGTAGTGGATGTCGCCGGAGGCGCCGGCCTTCACGCCTTTGGCGCCCTTGATGTAGAAGGGCTGGACGCTGGTCAGGCCGTCGATCGAGGTGTACGCGCAGGTGTAGACATACCCGGAGCGCGAGCAGGCGCCGCCGTCGCCCGTGATGAGGGCCTTGCCCTCCAGTTCGGTGGCGTCGATGGTCAGCTTGACGTTCTTGGCCAGCGGCTCGGTGCCGTCGGGGGCGCTCAGGTTCAGGTCGAGCCGGAACAGATCACCGTCACCGGGCGGGCCCTCGCCGTACTGGTAGGTGTAGTACGTCTCCTGAGCGTCGATCGTCAGTTTCGTGTCGGCGGCGTTCGCCGTGGCCGGCAGCGCCGCCACACCGAGTCCGGCCGCTCCGGCCAGCAGTGCCGTCAGCCGGCTCCATCGCCGTATCCGTCCCATGCCCCACACCCGTCCCACCCGCGTCGTCCGGAACGCACACACGTGTCGTTCGGATGGCTGGACTCACCGCGCCAGGGGATGGTTGCGCTCCGGATCGTTGCGATTTCACCACTGCCCGCCGCCTCGGGCTCCTTCCTCACCGACGAGTCCGTGTGCACGACCGACAGGACGGTGCACCAGAACCGGCCCGTGCAAAGGCGTTGACCCTCACGTGGCGTCATGCCGCACAGTCGGTGGGGTGGAGGAGCATCTGACGGTGGGGCGGGTGGCGGAGCTGGCCGGCGTGAGCGTCCGCACGCTGCATCACTATGACGAGATCGGCCTCGTACGGCCGTCGGCGCGGACCGGGGCCGGGTATCGGGCCTACGCCGAGGGTGACGTGCAGCGGCTGCGGGAGGTGCTGGCCTACCGGCGACTGGGCTTCGGGCTGCGCGAGATCGCGGATCTGGTCGACGACCCGGCCGTCGACGCGGTCGCGCACCTGCGCCGGCTGCGCGGTCTGCTGGCACAGCAGCGCGACCGAGCTGCCGCGATGGTGACGGCGATCGACCGGGAACTGGAGGCGCGGGCGATGGGGATCAGGACAACACCGGAGGAGCAACTCACCATGTTCGGGGCGGAGTTGTACGACGCCATCGGGTCCGCGTACCCGGTGACGCGGCGAACCGAACCGCGGATCGCCGCCCGGGTCTGGGACGCTCTCGGGGACGCCCGCACCGTGCTGAACGTCGGCGCCGGGACCGGCTCGTACGAGCCCCCCGACCGCGACGTCGTCGCGGTGGAGCCGTCGGCGGTCATGCGGTCGCAGCGTCCCGCCGACGCCGCGCCGTGTGTGGCCGCGGCGGCGGAGAGCCTCCCGTTCGAGGACCAGTCGTTCGACGCGGCGATGGCCTTCAGCACCGTGCATCACTGGCGGGACCCCATCGCCGGCCTGCGGGAGATGCGGCGCGTGGCCCGCCGCGTGGTGGTGTTCACGTACGACGCCGGTGACACCGGCCGCCGGGAGAGGTTCTGGCTCACCCGCGACTACCTGCCCGAGTTCGCCGACCTCCTCGTCGACTGGCCCTCGCTGGCCGACCTGACCCGTGCCATCGGGGGCCGCGCGGAGCCGGTGCTCGTACCGTGGGACTGCGCCGACGGCTTCTTCGAGGCCCACTGGCGGCGGCCCGAGGCCTACTTGGAGGAACCCGTGCGCCGCGCGGTGTCGGTATGGACCCGGGTCGGGCGGGAGGCGGAACGACGGGCGGTGAACGGACTCCGCGACGACCTCTCCTCGGGCCGGTGGGCCGAGCGCAACCGCGACCTCGTCGCCCTCGACGCGGCAGAACTCGGCCTCCGCCTCCTCGTGGCCTGATCCGCCACGCAACGAAAGCACCGGGCAGGAGCCCTTCGCACGACCGCGCCGTCCTCGACGGACACGAAAGGCACACCGGTCACGGCCCGATGCAGCGAGCGAGGAGCGCGGTCACTACGATCAGAGCCCAAGACAACCATTCGACCGGCTCGATGGGAGAACCGGTCAGGGTCGCCGATGCCGGGGTCCGCTCCCCGGGCTGCGGTGATCTTCCTGCCCAGGAGGACCCCCCGCATGTTTCGACGTATTGGGATCACCGTCGTCCGACATCCCGTCTGGACGATCGTGGCATGGCTCATCGCGGCAGTGGCGATCGTCGCCTCGGCTCCGGGCCTGCCTTCGAACAGTGACGAGAGCAGTTTCCTCCCCAAGAGCTACGAGTCCATCAAAGCGGCGGATCTCCAGGCGAAGGCGTTCCCCGGCGCCTTCACCCCGTCCGCGATCGCGCTGTACCAGCGCACCGACGGCGGCAGACTCACCGCCGCCGACAAGAAGGACGTCGCCCGGATCACCACCGAACTGGGCCAGAAGAACATCGACCAGGTGCAGAAGGTCGTCCCCGGCCGGCCGTCCAAGGACGGCAGGTACGACCTCACCCTGGTCCAGATGGACAGCAAGAACGCCGGTCAGCCCAAACAGGCCGACGCGGCGAAGGTGTTGCGGGACGACGTCAAGCAACTGGCCAAGGGCACGGACCTCGACGTCAAGCTCGGCGGCTCCGCCGCGCAGGCTCTCGACCAACAGGATTCGTCCAAGCGCGGCCAGGCCCTGATCGGGATCGGTACCTTCCTGATCATCCTGGTGACCATGCTGATCATCTTCAGGGCGCCGATTCTCGCGGTTCTCCCCCTGATCCTGATCGGCGTGGTGGCCGCCATCGCCAACGGGCTGATCGCCTACGCCACCAAGCTCTTCGACCTCCAGGCCAACAGCTCGGTGTCCTCGATCCTCATCGTCGTGCTGTTCGGCGTGGGCACGGACTACTTCCTGTTCCTGATGTTCCGTTACCGCGAACGCCTGCGGGCCGGGGACGAGTCGAAGGAGGCGATGATCAACGCGGTCGGCCGGGTCGGTGAGGCCATCGCCTCGGCGGCCGGCGCCGTCATCATCGCCTTCCTGGCACTGGTGCTGTCCACGCTCGGCTTCCTCAAGCAGATGGGCCCGGCGCTCGCCATCTCCGTCGCCGTCACCCTGGTCGCGGGCCTGACCCTGGTCCCGGCCGTGGTGTCGCTCATCGGACCGAAGGTCTTCTGGCCCTCGAAGTCCTGGCAACAGGAGCCGGAGAACGCCCGGTTCGCCGCCCTCGGCCGCGGCGTGCAGCGCCGCCCGGCACTGACCGCCGCGCTCTCCGGGCTCGTCCTGGTCGCCCTGTCCCTGGGCGTGTTCGGGTACAACGCCACGTTCGACCTGGCATCGGGCTCCATGCCCAAGACCAAGGAGTCCATGGTCGTCCAGGACGAGATGCAGAAGGCGTACTCGGCGGGCGCCGCGGCACCCACCGACGTCTACCTGTCCAGCACCGACGGCAAGCCGCTGGACAAGGCCGCCTTCCCCGCGTACGAGAAGAGTCTCGGCGCCGTGGACGGCGTCGCGAGCGCGAGCATGACCCAGGTGAACAAGGCGGGCACGACCGCCGACTTCACGGTCACCCTCAAGTACGAGGCGTCGACGGACCAGGCGATCGACACGGTGGGCAGGGTGCGGGACGTCGCCCATGCCGACGCACCCGAGGGCACCGAAGCCCTCGTCGGTGGCATGTCCTCCATCTACAAGGACATCGACACGGCGGTCAACCACGACTACCGGACAGTCTTCCCCGTCGCCGCGATCCTCATCATGATCATCCTGGGACTCCTGCTCCGCAGCGTGGTCGCCCCCTTGTACCTGATGGCCTCGGTGGGTCTCGGGTTCGGCGCGACCCTCGGTGCGACCGTGTGGATCTTCCAGGAAGGTCAGGGGCACTCGGGCCTGATGTTCATGCTGCCCGTGATCATGTACCTGTTCGTGGTCGCCATCGGCACCGACTACAACATCCTCATGATCGCCCGGCTCCGCGAGGAGGCCCGCGAAGGCAGGGATCCACGGGAGGCGGCCGGCATGGCGCTGAGGCACGCCGGGCCGACCGTGGCCGCGGCGGGCTTCATCCTCGCGGCGACCTTCGCCACGATGATGCTGGCGGGCAACGCGCTGCTCACGGAGATGGGATTCGCGGTCTCGTTCGGTATCGCGATCGCCGCCTTCGTGATGGCGATGTTCTTCACGCCGAGCCTCACCGCCCTGATCGGTCACGCGGCATGGTGGCCCGGGCACGCGGACCGGGCCCAGGAGGAGGCGACCGGAACCGGAACGGAGCCCATCGGCCCCGGACCCTTCGCCGACGAGGACCGGGACGTCCTCGCCGACGATCCCTCGGGACGGCGCGGGTAGCACCCGTGGAACCGGCTGCTGCCGGGCCGGCGACCTCCGGCCCGGCAACAGCCCACCGTCCCTCTCGGCTCAGTGGACCGCGGGGACCTCGCGCGCGTGGGGGTACTCGGCGGGCCGGTGCTGGAAGGAGAGGATCTTCGGGTTCTGGACGACCCCGTCGCGGATCTCGATGGCCTTTCTCAGCGTGACGTCCGCGTCCCATCCGGCGGGACCGCTCATGACCTTGCGCAGATAGGGAAGCAGCGCCTCGCTGATCTCCCAGGTGGCAGAGTTCCACAGGTGCGACGGACTGTGGTCCACCGCGTAGTAGTGGCAGCCCGGCCCCACCGTGTGCATGGGTTCGCCGAAGGTGGTGGGGCGGGCCCAGGCGAAGCCCATCCCCTCGTCGCAGGCCACGTCGATGAAGAAGGTCTCCGGGCGGAACACCGCGAGTTCCTCGTCGGTGACGAACATGAGGGGCGCGTCGGTGTCCTGCAGGACGCAGTTGACGATGACGTCGAACCCGGCCAGGTACTCCGCCAGCGGCACGGACCCGTTCGCGGTGACGGCCTCCAGCCGTGACGGATCGTCCTCCCGCTCCGCGAAGTGGCCCATCACGACCGAGGGCATCGGCGAAGCGACCGCCGCGGCGGCACGCTGCGTGAGCACCGTGACGTCGGAGATGCCCATGGCGCCCAGGCCCGTGACCGCGCCGCGTGCCGTGGCGCCGAAGCTGATGACCACCGCGCGCAGCCGACGCCCGTAGCTGCCGGTCAGGCCGCCGAGCTGGAGAGCGTGCAGCACCGAGCAGTAGCCGGCGAGTTCATTGTTCTTGTGGAACACGTGGACGCTGAAGGCGCCCTTGGACGTCCAGTGGTTCATGGCTTCCCAGGCGATGAAGGTCAGCCGTCGGTCGATCCCGATCTGCGTCATCTTCTCGTCCTGGACGCAGTGCGGCCATCCCCACAGCACCTGGCCCTCGCGCAGTTCGGCGACATCCTCGTGCATGGGCTTGGGCAGCAGCAGGACGTCACACTCGGCGAGCAGTTGCTCACGGGTGCGCAGACCCGCCACGAGTGGTCGCAGGGCGTCGTCGGCGACGCCGAACCGTTGGCCGTAGCCCTGTTCGAGGTAGATCCTCTCTCGTATGTCCGGAGCGATCCGG
The DNA here is from genome assembly GCF_002078175.1 of Streptomyces sp. M41(2017). GTDB lineage: Bacteria > Actinomycetota > Actinomycetes > Streptomycetales > Streptomycetaceae > Streptomyces. The sequence continues at coordinate 242,659 of NZ_MWFK01000003.1, forward strand.
TCGAGGTGGCGGGGGTGCAGCGGCAGACGGAACTCGTTCTCCTTGCGGGAGGAGGCGAGTACTCCGAGACTCATCAGACTCATGTGGGGCGGCTCTTCTCCGACCGGACGCGAGTGCTCCGGCCATTGCCGTTCCCCGAGGGCGACGCCGAAACGGATGACGGCGTGCGAGGTGCGCTCGGTACCGCCACCGTACTCCCGTCCAGGCGCCGCCCCACGCCTGTGGCCGTCGTCCGCCGAGGTCCGGGCGCCCCTCACCGGACGGCGCGCCCGGCCGCGCCCCGTGCGGCTACCTGGTGTGGACGGTGGTCAGGTCGGTGAGGCCCGAGATGGTCAGGACGGGTTCGAGGAGCGGGTTGGTGACCAGTTCGAGGCGTTCGGCGTGGGGGAAGAGCACGCTGAGTCCGGCGCTGTCGAGGTATTCGACACCCGTGAGGTCGAGCACGAGAGGTCCGGTCATGTCCGTGAGGGCGTCGGCCAGTTCCTCTGTGTTGCTCATGTCGATCTCGCCGACGGCGGTCAGCAGCGCGGTGCCGTCGGCCCGTCGCCCGCGGGTGAGGGTCAGGGAAGTGGTCATCAGGCGATCCTCGTGTGCATGTCGACGGTGGTGCCGGACGGGCCGGGGGTGATGGTCACCTGTTGCATCAGGGCACGCATGAGCCGCATTCCGCGGCCGCGATGGGTGTTGAGCTCCGGCTGCGGCGCTTTCCACCGACCGGTGTCGGCGATGGTCAGGTGCAGGTTGTCGACGAACGCCTCGGCTCGGATGTGGATGGCGTCACCGGGGGCGTCACGGTGCCCGTGTTCGATGGCGTTCGCACACGCCTCGCCCGCTGCGACCAGGACGTTCTGCACGGTGCTCGGCGGCAGATCGCACTGGTCGAGCCAGCTGCGGAGTGTCTTGCGGACGGGGGCGAGCTGGGAGGACTCCGCGGGGAAGGACATCTCCAGCGGGGCGGGATGGCGGTAGAGCAGCAGGGCGACGTCGTCGTCGTAGCCGTCGACGGGAGCAAGGCGGGACATGACGTCGGTGGCGAGCTCGTCGACCGCGGTCCCCCGGCCGTCCTGGAGGGCTTCGCTGGCCTCGTCGATGCCCACGCTGAGCGGACGGCGACGCCGTTCGACGAGTCCGTCGGTGTACAGCAGCAGAGTGGACCGGGCCGGTATGGCGCAGGCGCCCTCCGGCCGCTCCTTGCCGGGGCGGACCGCCAGGGGCAGCGAGCGTCCGTCCTCGAGGAGGCGGGTGGTGCCCTCGGGATGGACCAGGATGCCGGGCGGGTGGCCGGCACTGGAGTACGTCAGCTGCCCGGTGTCGGTGTCGAGGACGCCGCAGAAGACGGTGGTGCAGGCCGCGCCCGGAACGCCGGCGGCGAACTGGTCCAGGGCCATCAGCGTCCGGGCGGGACTGGCGTCCTGGAGCATCAGGGCCCGGCAGGCGCTGCGCAGTTGGCCCATGACGCTGGCGGCTTCGAGCCCCCGGCCGACGCAGTCCCCGACGACGATGCCGATCCGCCCGTCGGGCAGGGTGACCGTGTCGTACCAGTCGCCGCCCACTTCCAGGGGCTGTGTGGCGGGCTCGTAGCGGACGGCGAATCCGTCCGGGAGCCGTGCCGGGCCGAGGATGGCGCGCTGCAGGGCGATGGCGGTCTCACGCTGCTGGTCGATCTGGTGTGCCCTCTGCAGGCCTTGGGCGAGGTGGCCGGCCAGGAGGGACAGCAACAGTTGGTCCTCTCCGGTGAAGGGCCGGTTGTCGCCGAGGTCGATCCAGAGCGCCAGGGGGCCGTTGGGGAACTCCAGGAGTATCCCCGCCCCGGTGCGGTCGGCCACCGGCGTGAGAATCGGCCCCTGGCGCAGGGCGTCGAGCCGTTCACGGCTTTCGGAGGGCAGTCCCGGCCAGGTGGGCGACGCGCTCGTCGAGGTCAGCGTGGGTTCGTCGCCGTGGTCGAAGACCGCTGCCACGACGGACCGGGCGCGCCACAGCTTCTTGAGCTCGTCCAGTGCTCCGGTCAGCGCCTCGGGGAGGCTGGTGGCCCGGGACAGGCAGGTGCCCAGTGCTGCCAGGGCGCTTTCACGCTGGATGGCGTAGTGCTCGGCGGTGACGTCGCGGAAGGTGCCGACGGTGACGCGTCGGCCGGTGTCGGGATCGTCGACCTGGTTGAAGGTGGCCGTGGCCCACAGCCGGCGTCCGTCCCGGTGGGTGATGGGGATGGTGTAGGAGCCCTTGGTGTTGCCGAGCAGCAGCGCGAAGGCCTCGCTGACCTGCTGATACGCCGCGGAGTCGGTGGTGGCGTCGGGCCACCAGGGGTGGACCGGCCGGTATGGCAGGCCTTCGGGCCCGTAGCCGAGGATGTCGGTGAACGCCGCGTTGATCTCGATGACGGCGCCTTCCTCGTCGCAGACGAAGAAGGCCTCCTGGAGGGAGTCCACCAGTGCGGTGCGCCAGCGGGCGTGGTGGCTGCGCAGCCGTGCCAGTTCGATGTTCGCGCGCACCCGGGCGAGGAGTTCGGCGGCCGCGAACGGTTTCACGAGGTAGTCGTCGGCTCCGGCCTGGAGTCCCTCGATGGACGCTTCCTGTCCGGCCCGCGCGGACAGCAGCAGGACCGGGAGGGAGGCGGTGCGCGGGTCGGAGCGCAGTGCCGCGACCAGGGCGAGACCGTCCAGGTGGGGCATCATCACATCGCTGACGACCAGGTCGAAGGCCTTCGTCCGTATCGCCGCCAGGGCCTGCCGGCCGTCGTCGACCGTGCTGACCTCATACCCGGCGCCGCGCAGCAGTCGGTTGAGGTATTCGCGCATGTCGGCGTTGTCGTCGGCGACCAGGACGTGCGCGGGGAACGCGGCTCCGGTCCCGGAACCGTCAGCGCCGCCGTCACCGGCGCTCGCGATCTCGACGGGCGTCGTCCCGGTCTGTTCGCCGGGAAGCCAGCGCAGGGCCTCCTGTACGAAGGGGTCGGTCGCCGTGGAGGCCGAGCCGGTGGCCGGCTCCGGATGAACCGCCTCGTCCGGCAGGTGTGCGGAGCCGAACGGCAGGCGGATGATGAACCGGGTGCCCCGTCCCTCGGCGGACGCGGCGGCGATGTCGCCGCCGTGCAGTCCGACGAGTTCCTTCACCAGGGCCAGGCCGATGCCACTGCCTTCGTTGGAGCGGGAACGGGCGTTCTCGATCCGGTGGAAACGCTCGAACAGCCGGGGCATCTCCGCCGCGGCCACACCGATGCCGGTGTCGTCGACCGTCACCACGGCCCTGCCGTCCTCTGCACCCACGGCGACGCGTATCGAGCCCTCGAAGGTGAACTTCAGCGCGTTGCTGAGCAGGTTGAGGACGACCTTCTCCCACATGGCCCGGTCGACGAAGACCGGTTCGGGCAGCGGGGCGCAGTCGACCTGGAATTCCAGGCCCGCCCTGTCGACGGCGGAACGGAACACGCTGGCGAGTTCACCGGTGACGGCGGCCAGGTCCACCGGCTCGTAGCGCGCCTGCATCCGGCCGGCCTCGATGCGGGAGAAGTCCAGCAGCGTGTTCACCAACTTGCCCAGGCGCAGACCGTTGCGGTGGATGACGTCGAGTTCCTCACGCACGCCCGCGTCCGCGTCCGCGAGCTTGTCGCGCAGCTCGTCCACGGGCCCCATGATGAGGGTCAACGGTGTACGGAACTCGTGGCTGATGTTGGAGAAGAACGTCGTCTTCGCGCGGTCCAGCTCCGCGAGTTCCTCCGCGCGCCGCTGCTGCGCCTGGTAGCTGCGGGCGCTGGCGACTCCGGTGGCGACATGGCCGGCGACGAGTTCGACGAAGCCGCGGTACCCGTCGTCGAGGGCCCGGTAACGATTCAGACCGACGACCATGAATCCGTACGGGGAGCCGCCCTGCTGCTTCAGCGGCACGACCAGGGCCTGGACGGGCGGTTGAGGCCACTCCCCCGCCGGCAGATCCGCGAAGGGGGCCCCGTCCAAGGGGACGAGCACCGACTCTCCGAGGGCCGCGGCGGCCGTCGGCCACACGGTCTCGGAGCCCGGCGGCAGAACCTCCACGGCGGCGGGGTGCGCCCTCTCGACCCCGGTGACCGCGGCGAGGGCGGCGCTGCCGTCGTCCTGGAAGAGGTAGGTCAGCGTGAAGGGCAGATCGTGCGGGTTGAGGCGCAGTTGCCGACGGGCGAAGTCGAGCATCTCCTGCTCGGTACGCACCACACTCGGGTCGGAGCCGAGGTCGCGGAGCGTGGCCATCCGTCGTTCGCCGATGACCCGCTCGGTCTCCTCGCTGACCACGCAGAGCATCCCGACGACCTGGTCGGCGTCGTCGCGCAGCGGGCTGTAGGAGAAGGTGTGGTAGCTCTCCTCCGGGTACCCCGAGCGTTCGACGAAGAGCAGCAGCGCCTGGTCCCAGGTCGCCTCGCCGGTGGCGAGGACGGTGTGGATACGCGGGCCGATGTCGTCCCAGATCTCCGCCCAGACCTCACTCGCCGGCCGTCCCAGAGCCCACGGGTACTTCCGGCCCAGGGTGTCGCGCCGGTACGCGTCGTTGCAGAAGAACGTGAGTTCCGGCCCCCAGGCCATCCACATCGAGAACTTCGACGACAACAGGATGCTCACGGCGGTCTTCAGGCTCTGCGGCCAGCTCTCCGGGTCACCGAGCGGGGTGCTCCCCACCCAGTCCACCAGCGCCAGGTCCTGGCCGACCGCCGCGTCCGCGGCGAACACACCGGCGCCGGCCGCCGCCGTTTCCGGCACGGGATCCTCGGAACGCGTCACTGCCCACCCCTTCGTTCACGACAGGCCGATGCCCGGGGGCGGCCTGCCGGTGTCCATTGTGCGGTCGCCTCCGCGCGCAGTGGACACCATAACGAGGAGAATCCACCCGACCGACGGCCACCCGGGGAAAGCTCGTTGACGGGCTCATTAGGATGGGACAGCCGCGCCTGGCGCCAACAGTCGCGGCCAACGGGGAGGGGAGGGACGCGCCATGACGGCTCCCCGCACACCCATCACGGCCTCGTACCTGTCGGACCGTGCCACGCGAGGAGACGGCGGTCTGCCGGCCACGGTGCACAGACTCTTCACCGATCCGGGAACAGGAACAGGACGACATCGCACCGCTCGCCCTGTCCGTCCTGACCGGCCACACACCCCCACCCGCCCAGGAGAACCGGTGAACGACCGCACTCTGACCGTCACTCGACACACCCACGCCGACGGCGCCACGGTGCTGACCGTAGCCGGTGAACTCGACCACCACACCGCGCCGGAACTCGCCCGGGTCATCACGGAGACACCCTTCAGCCCGGACGTCCCCCTGCTGATGGAGATCTCCGAGCTGACCTACTGCGACTCCACCGGGCTCACGGTGTTCGTCAGTGCCTACGACCGCGCGCTCAAGGCGGCGTCGCGTCTTCTCCTGGTGGGGATGAACGCCGACCTGATGCACCTGTTTCGCATCGTGGGCCTCGATCAGCTCTTCACGTTCCAGCCCACCGTGGAGGACGCGATCGACGCCCTTCACGCCTGAAGGGCGCTGTCGGCGGGCCTGAAGCGCGGCTGCCCGCACGCGGTCAGCGGTCCGCGGTCGCGCTCAGGCCGTCCAGCAGCAGATCGAGGCCCGTAGTGAACTGGTCGCGGTCGTCATGGCCGCGCAGGTCCGTGGTCGTGCCCGTCAGGAAGGGGTACTCGGCGGGGTCGAGCGCCGCCCAGTGTTCGGCGGTCCGGGTCAGGAACGCGGCGCGGCCGGTGGCCGTGCCGACGGTGACGCCCGGGGAGATGATCTCGGCGCTGACGCCGGTGATGTAGTACGAGATCGCGGTGGCGACCGCGAACTGCCGCTCGGCGGGCAGTCCCGTCCGTGCCACGAGCGCGCCGATGCGGTCGAGCAGTCGCAGGGCGTTCTCCAGCGTAGCCGGCGCGGTGACGTGGGACGCCGCCCACGGGTGCCGGTCAAGGGCGTCGAAGACGGCGACGGCGAGCGTACGCAGCCCGTCGATCGCGTCCCCCTCCGTGTGGGGGACCGCGCCGAAGGCGTGGCCGAGGACCTGATCCGCGGCGAGGGCGACGAGTTCGTCCTTGTTCGCCACATGCCAGTACAGGGCGCCGGTTCCGGTGTCGAGCTGCTTGGCCAGCAGCCGGAAGGTCAGTCCCCGCTCCCCGTGCTGGTCGAGCAGTGCGACGGCCGCGCCGACGATGATCTCTTGCGACAGGGCGTCGGGGCGCCCCTTCCCGTCGGGTGCTCTTCCTCGTGTGCGCGGCATGAACACATTTTGACACACCCTGGATCGGTGTTCCATATTGGTTATGGAACACCGATCCATAATGTGCCCGGCGAGCGCCCAGTGCCGTCGTGGCACGGGAACGAGGAAGCCATGACCACCACCCACCACCCCATCGCCATCGTGGGCGCCGGCCTCGGGGGCCTGACCCTCGCCCGGGTCCTGCACGTCCACGGCATCCCCGCGACCGTCTTCGAGGCGGACCCCTCGGCCGCGTCCCGCACCCAGGGCGGCCAGCTCGACATCCACGAGGACGACGGGCAGCGCGCGCTGGCCGACGCCGGCCTCACCGACGCGTTCCGCGCGATCATCCACGAGGGCGCCGAGGCGCTGCGCGTGCTCGACCAGGACGGAAAGCTGCTCCACGACGAGCCCGACGACGGCATGGCGCGGCGCCCCGAGGTGCTGCGCGGAGACCTGCGCGGGATCCTCCTCGACTCACTGCCGGACCGGACCGACCAGTGGGGACGCAAGGTCGGCGCCGTCCGCTCCCTCGGCGACGGCCGGCACGAGCTGACCTTCACCGACGGCACGACCGTGACCAGCGGCCTGCTCGTCGGTGCCGACGGCGCCTGGTCGAAGGTCCGCCCCCTGCTGTCCGACGCCACACCCCGGTACATCGGCACGACGTTCATCGACACCTATCTCCACGACGTCGACCGGAAGCACCGTGCGGCGGCCGAGGCGGTCGGTGTCGGCGCCATGTACGCGCTGACCCCGGGCAAGGGGATCGTCGCGCACCGCGAGGCGGGAGACATCCTGCACACGTACGTGCAGCTGACCCGCCCCGCCGACTGGATCGCCGGCGTCGACTTCACCGACGCGTCCGCCGCGACCGCCCGGGTGGCGGCCGAGTTCGACGGCTGGGCACCGGAACTCAGGGCACTGATCACCGACGGTGAGACCACGCCGGTCGCGCGCATGATCCACACCCTCCCGGACGGGCACCGGTGGGACCGTGTGCCCGGGGTGACGCTTCTCGGCGACGCGGCACACCTGATGCCGCCGTCGGGCGACGGCGCGAACCTGGCGATGTTCGACGGCGCCGAACTCGCCAAGGCGATCGCCGCGCACGGCGACGACCTCGAAGCGGCTCTCGCGGCCTACGAGACGGCCCTGTTCGCCCGCACCGAGCCCTTCTACGCCGACGCCCACGAGATCCTGGACCTCTGCCTCGGCGGCCGCGCGCCGTTCGGACTCATCGACCTCTTCAACGGCGTTCCCCAGGGCGGGGACGGTACGCGAGAGCAGGGCTGACCTGTCCCAGTCCCCCAGTCCTCCCAGTCCTTCCCGCGCAAGCGCCTCAGGCCGACGCGCTCAGGACGCGTCCAGCTCGCCGTACAGCACGTGGTGGTCCGAGTACGACGACGGACGCACGGCGTGTCCGGTCGGCACGAGGCCCCGCAGGAAGACGTAGTCGAACGTGCTCCGCCAGTCGGTCGTCGGCTCGCAGTCGCCCGTGGACGAGGGACCGCATCGCGGGTCCACGTCCACGGCCAAGGCCCACATCGGGGCGAGTTCGGGAGCATCGGGAACGGCGTTGAAGTCACCGAGGACGACGGCACGGTCGTGCCGCGCGACTTCCGCGGCGAGGACGCGTGCCTGTCCCGCTCGGACCGTCTCCTGTCGTCGCTCGGCGAAGTGCGTGTTGAAGACCCGCAGCGGCCGGCCGTCCACCGTGGTGGTGACCGCCATGTACCCGCGGTCCTCGGACCCGCCGTCGGGATACTCCGCCGTCACGAGATCCCGCATGGGTGCCGCCGAGAGAATCGCCTGGCCGTAGCCTCCCGGGCTCCAGGGCGCTCCACCGCAGCGGCCCCACTTGTGAAGGACGGAACCGAACTCGACCTGGTAGGTCAGTCCGTACAGGTCCTCCAGGTAGTCCACGATCCTCTCGACGTCCCCCACACACGCCTCTTGCAGGCCGACGACCTGGGGGGCGTACGAGGCGATCTCCGACGCCCGGTCGACGTTGCTCCCCTTACAGGGGTTGCAGAGGTTCCAGGTCATGACGCGGTTCGGGACGACGTCGACGGCGGCGTCCACGGCCCCCGACCTGACGAAGGGAGAACTACTGGGCGCGGTGGGGCCGATGAGCACCAGACACGCCACGATCACGGCACCCGCGATCAGCTGCGTGCGCCCTTTCGCCACCGGCGGCCCCCTCACGGCGGACAGCCCCTTCGCGGGCGTCCTCTTCAGACGAGGATAAGAGGTGTGCCGCTCCTGCCCGAGAGCAACCGGTCACTCCGGGCTGCGCCAGATGTTGTCGAACGCCGCTCCCTCGATGCTGCGACGCTGCCTTTCGGCCTCCAGTTCCTGAAGTGCGCCGCTGACGCCGGCCAGCACCGTCTCCGCGGCGTCGTCCTCGATCACCGGGGCCTCTCCGGCTGTCTCGCCGGTGATCCCTATCCCTTCGGCGAGGGTGCGGAGCACCGGCTCCGCGGCGGACCAGTGCTCCGCCGCCTGCCGACGGGGAATCGAGTCGACGAGGACGGTGTGTCCGCCGCGGAAGGGTCGTCTGCCCTGTTTCCGAACCAGGCCCTCCGACTCGAAGGCGGCCCGGTACGTCGCAGCAAGGCCCTCTCCCCTGCGCCACAGCCAGTCGTCGACCGACTCGTACGGTTCGGTCACGACCACGGAGGCCGCGGCATCCTTCAAGAGCGGGTCTGTCGGCGCGGTCAGGTCACCCGGCACTATCCGGTCGCCCTCCAGCCGAATCGCCCGGCTCTCCGGAAGAGCGAGCAGTTCGGCCCCGGCGAGCGCGAGGGACACCTCACCCGATCGCACCGGCCGGTTCCCCTCGACATCGAGAGCGACGATCAGGAGGTCCCGCGGCATGCTCATGGGCAGTCTCCCGTCCAATGCGTCGGCAACGGAACGCCGTTGACGGACACGGGCACCACTCCGGACGCGGGACGTCGGTTCGGCTGCGGGTGCAACCGGCGCTCTCCACAAGCAAGTCCGGGCAGATCCGCCCCCATTTTACGCAGCGTGCCCCGCACCTGCATCCCGTCCTGTTCTCCCTTGCGGTCGAGCCGTCGTCGCGCGTCCACCGGCGGGCGTGGCCATGCCCTGCCGTGCCGGGGCGCGGAGCGGATGCCGTCCGGTCGAACGAGTGACAGACTGAAAATCCGGTCGGCCGCACAGCCGGTCGAGTGGAGCGGCGTATGGCCCGCGCATCGCCCGCATTCCGGCTGGCCCGACGCCGACGCGTGGCGCCGTGGGGGACCCGCACGAATTCCGCGTCCTGAGAGTGGTGACCCCTTGTGAGTGGGATCGATGGAGAAGCCGACGGCGCGCGTGGCCGGCTCGCCGGGCAGACGGTCGTGGTGGTCGGAGGCAGCGCGGGCATCGGACTGGAGACCGCCCGCCAGGTACGTGCGGAGGGCGGCGACCTGGTCCTGGTGGCGCGGGACCCCGGACGCCTCGAGCGTGCGGCCGAGCAGCTGAACCCCCTGAGCACCGCCGCGTTCGACGCCCATGACGTCGAACGCCTGGAGCGCTTCATCCAGGAGCTCCCCGGACAGGTCGACCATGTGCTGGTCACGGCGGGCAGCCCGTCGTACACGCCAATCGCCGAACTCGACCTGGCCGAGGCCGGATCCGACTTCGGCGGGCGAATCGCGATGGTTCTCGCGGTGGCGCGCGCGAGCCGGGAGAAGGTCAGGCCAGGAGGAACGCTGTTGTTCATCGGCGGCACCGGCGGCAGGCGCCCCGCACTCGGGATGGCCGTGACGGGCGCCGTCACCGCCGCGCTCCCGGCACTGACCGCCAACCTGGCGCTGGAGATCGCCCCGGTCCGGGTCAACCTCATCGCGGCCGGATTCGTGGACACGCCCCTGTCCGCCTCTCTCCTGGGCGACCAACTCGACGCCCGGCGCGAGGAGTTGCGGAAGACATTGCCGATCGGACGCGTGGTCGGACCCGAGGATGTCGCCGCCCTCGCCCTGCACATCATGGTCAACGGCGCACTCACCGGGGCCACCTACGACATCGACGGCGGCCAGCAGCTCGTGGCGCACTGACATCCATGGCCCGGGTCGGGGCCGGAGTGGAGCGCGCCCCGGCGCCGTCCGGGAAGCAGGTCGTCGTCCGTGTCGCCCCTCGGGGCCGAGACGAGAGGAACGAACGATGGACATGAAACTCGAGGTCGTCGTGGTGCCGGTCTCCGACGTCGACCGTGCCAAGGACTTCTACACGGGGCTGGGCTGGCGGCTCGACGCGGACGTCCCGACCGGCGAGGACTTCCGGGTGGTCCAGATGACCCCGCCGGGCTCTCCGGCCTCGGTCATCTTCGGTACGTCGGTCACCGAGCAGGCCCCAGGTTCCGCGCGCGGGCTGCATCTCATCGTCGACGACATCGAGACGGCCCGCGAAGAGCTGCGAAAGGGCGGCGCCGACCCGGGCGAGGTGTTCCACGACGCCGGGGGCGTCTTCCACCACGGCGGCACCGACGCCCGGGTTCCCGGCCCCGCTCCCGAACGCGGCAGTTACGGATCCTTCCTGTCGTTCAGCGACCCGGACGGCAACGGCTGGCTTCTCCAGGAGATCACCACACGGCTTCCGGGCCGGCTGGATCCCGCCACCACCGCGTTCTCCTCGGCCGACGACCTGGCGAGCTCGCTGCGGCGTGCCGCAGCCGCGCACGGAGAGCACGAGGCACGCACCGGCGCGGAGGACCCGGACTGGCCGGACTGGTACGCGCGGTACATGGTGAGCGAGCAGGCCGGGACGGAGCCGCCCACCTGAGCCCGTAACGGCGGTGCGCCCAACGCCGGTTGCGGGGACGGAACCGACCGCGTCGGAGGCGACGATCCTGAAGGACGCCCGCACGGGGTGGGTCCATCGGGATCGTCGCCTCCGTTCGTGTGGCGAGTGCGGTGATTCGGACCACGGGACGCTCCGGGGTGGCTACGGTGCCTCCGGGGTGCCGCGCCGGCATGACTCGCGCGATTCGGGCAACCCGCTGAGACATCCGAGGGGTTCCGACGAGGGGGTGCTCGTGAGGGAGACGCTGCAGCGCTCGAGCCAGGAGGAAGCCCGCGTCGGTCGTCCGCACGAAGACGGTCCTCAGCGGACAGCCGGCGACGGAGGGCCCCGAGGTCCGTCCGGCGAGGACGCCCGGCCGAAGCGGACAGCGCAGCGCGAGGCCTTCTTCGACAACGCGAAGTACCTGGCGATCGTGCTGGTCGCCATGGGTCACGCCTGGGAGCCGCTGCGCGGTGACAGCCGGGCGGCAGCGGCGCTGTACATCACGGTCTACACGTTCCACATGCCCGCGTTCATCATCGTCTCCGGCTACTTCTCGCGAAACTTCGACGCGCGTCCGAACCGGATCAGGCGTCTGGTGACCGGCGTTGCCGTTCCGTACGTGGTGTTCGAGGTGGCGTACTCGCTGTTCAAACGGTGGGCGGACGACGACCCGGGCTTCGCGATCAGCCTGCTGGACCCCTGGTACCTGACATGGTTCCTGGGCGCCCTGCTCATCTGGCGGCTCACCACTCCGGTGTGGAGGGTCATGCGCCGCGCCCTGCCCCTCGCGCTCGCCGTCGCGGCGCTCGCGGCGGCCTCCCCCGACATCGGCGACGACCTCGACCTGCAACGTGTCCTGCAGTTCCTGCCCTTCTTCGTCCTCGGTCTCTGCCTGAAGCCGGAGCACTTCCACCTGGTCCGCCGCCGCGAGGCGCGCATCCTGTCCGTGCCCGTCTTCGCGAGCGCGCTGGCCGTCGCCTACTGGGCGGCGCCGCGGATGAACGCGGCCTGGTTCTACCGTCGGGACAGCGCACAGGAACTGGGCGCACCCGGCTGGACCGGTGCCGCCATGACGTTCGCCCTCTTCGCCTGCTCCGTGGTGCTCGTCGCCTGCTTCTTCGCCTGGGTTCCGCGGCGCACGACGTGGTTCACCGTGCTCGGCGCCGGGACGCTGTACGGCTATCTGCTGCACGGCTTCCTCGCCAAGGGCTCCCGCTTCTGGGACTGGTACGACCACGCCTGGATCCACCGGCCGCTCGGCGAGATCGCCGTCACCGTCGTCGCCGCCGCGGTGATGACGCTGCTGTGCACCCCGCCCGTACAGCGGACATTCCGCTTCGTCATGGAGCCGAAGATGCGGTGGGCTTTCCGGCAGGACGCCGTCGATGTCGCCAGGGCCCGGCGGTCGGGGTGACCGGCCCGGCCAGAGGGCCCGCGCTTCATTTCGAGCGCCTCGCCGCGTCAACACCGGCGGGCCTTCAGGCCGTCGTCATGCGGGACGGCGAGGGACGGGCGGCTGGACGGCTGGACTTCCAGATCTGCCACTGCTGCCGGCTGGGTCATGTGGAGAGCATCGTCGTCGCGGCCCACTGGCAGGGCCAGGGCGTCGGCAGACGGGCCGTGCACACGGCTCTGGGGCCGTCCATGGGCTACGCCTGGTCCACGTCACGGCAGACGTCCGAGGGCCGTCGCTTCTTCGCGGCCATGCGGGAGGAGACGGGCCTGGCGTTCTCCGCGGGTGGCGCGGGATGCCCGCACATGCTCGCCGCGCACCGGCCGGGACTCCTGCGCGGACTGCTCACCCACCACCGCGCGTAGGCCGCCGACGCGCCGCGGGCGTGAGCCGGGTGGTCAGGCGGCGCCGCCGTTGGAGAACAGGACCTGGCCGTTGACCCACCGACCGCCCGGACCCGCCAGGAACGCGACCGCCTGCGCGATGTCCTCCGGCGTGCCGAGCCGCTCCAGCGGAGAGACGGCGGCGATCCGCTCGACCAGCTCGGGGCTCTTGCCTTCGAGGAAGAGCGGGGTGGCGGTCGGCCCGGGAGCGACGGCGTTGACGGTGACATCCCGTCCCCGCAGTTCGCGGGCGAGGATCAGGGTCATCGCCTCGACCGCGCCCTTGGTGGCCGCGTAGGCGGCGTACGTCGGCTGCTGGAGCCGGGTGACGGACGTGGAGAAGTTCACCAGCGCTCCGCCGGGGCGCAGCCGGCGGGCCGCGAGCTGGGACACGACGAACGTGCCGCGGACGTTGACCCGGTGCATCCGGTCGAAGGCGTCGAGATCCATCTCGGCCAGCGGGGCCAGGACCATGATCCCGGCGGTGTTGACCACCACGTCGACTCCGCCGAAGCGCTCCTCGGCGGTGTCGTACAGGGCAGCCATCGCCGTTTCGTCCGCGACGTCGCCGGACACGGCGACGGCCTCGCCGCCCGCCTTCCGGATCGACGTCACGACTTCGTCGGCGCGTTCGGCCCGGCCGGAGTAGTGCACGACCACGGACATGCCGTCCGCGGCCAGCGCCTGCGCGACGGCGCTGCCGATGCCGCCCGAACCTCCGGTCACGATCGCCACACGGGCGGCGGACTGCTCAGTCGTGGTCATGCTGATCTCCCTCTGTCTTTTGTGGACGGTTAGTACATTAGCAGGATGTAGACAAGTGGTCCATATACATGTGGCCGGCGGGTCCATATAGTGGTCGACGGATGCCGCGCCACCCCGGTCGGCCGATCTCGACGAGGAGGAGCCGTGGAGGGCGGAGACACCGAGGGACCCGGAACCGGCATCCTCAAGCCGGGCCGCGGGCGCCGCCGCGCGGAGGACGTCCGCCGCGCCACGCTGACCACGGCGGCCGAGCTCCTGCTCGCCGAGGGCGTGCACGCGCTCACCTTCTCGAAGGTCGCAGCCCGTGCGGGTGTCAGCAAGATGACGCTCTACAAGTGGTGGCCCTCCCCGGGGGCCCTGGCCTTCGACGCCTACTTCACCACGTTCAAGGAGACCCTCGCCTTTCCCGACACGGGCGACATCAGACGTGATCTGCGGACGCAGCTGCGCAGTTTCGTCGATCTCCTCGACCGCAAGGGTTCCGTCATCGCCGGGATCGTCGGAGCCGCCCAGGGAGACCCCGACCTGGCGGAGGCGCTCTCGACGCACTACGTCACACAACGTCGCGCCCTCGCCGTCGAACGCCTCACGCTGGCCCGGCAGGCCGGTCAGATCCGCGACGGGGTCGACCTGGAAACGATCGTCGACCAGCTCTGGGGCGCCGTGTACCACCGGTTGCTGATGCCGGCGCAACCGCTGACCACGGAGTTCGTCGATCAGCTGATCGCCAACCTCTTCCAGGGCGTCGCCCCGGCCCCTTCCGAGCCGGCGCCGTAGTCGCGGGCCACCGCCCTCGCGGCAGACTCCGCGGGACGCTCTCAGCTCAAGTGGTCGCGCACCACGTCCAGGAACGTCCGCCGGCTCGGCCGGATGGCGGCCCAGACCTGCTCGTCCCGGGGTTCCCCGGGAACACCGGAATCACCGGGCCCGTCCCTGATCACGTCCTGGACGGCGAACGCCAGCCGCCGCGCGGCCTCGTTCACCTCGGGTGCGCACAGCATGTGGATCGTCTTCTGCGCGACCCACATCCTGTCGATGGTCTGCCTCGCCCGCGCCTGCCACTGCTCGTCCGCGATCCCGTGGTGATGGCGATCCACGGCGACCCGCTCCCCCTCCTGCACCGTGCGCAAGAAGTCGATGAGCTGGGTCAGGCGCTCGCTCCGACGCGCCTCGGCTCGTTCGCGAAGACTTCTGCGTGTCTCGGCCCGCTCCGACGCACGTCCCAACGCGTGCTGGGCCACCCACGAGACCAGCCCGCCGAGCAGAACGCCGATGAGCGGCGCGAGTGTCGTCCCTACCATGCCGGGAACATGGCACCGACGACGCCGATGCCGTGGTTCTTCGGACAAACCCGAGACAACGCAGCCCCTCTCGCATACGGCTGCCGCCGACGGGGACATGAGGCGTCGGCAGCGGGACGAGGAGACGGGCCCTCCGTCCGGCGACGTCCGGCCGCACCGCGCCGTACTGCCGGTGCCGACGTCCGGCCCCACCGCCCCGTAGTGCCGGTGCCGGCGTCGCCGCGCTCTGCTCGGGCCCGGATCCGCCGCCTTCACGTGTCCGTGCACCCTGGGTCAAGTGCCGTTGCCTGCACGGTCAAGCGGGAGCCGCCTGACGGATCTAGCGTGACGGGTGACGGCACGGACGGCCTCTGGCTCGGAAGCTCGCCGTCGTCACGCCGGACGGACCGGTGTGTGAGCAAGACTCCTGGAGACTCTCATGGCCGACGACATCACGCCGGTGCTGGAACCCGCGGCTGCCGCCTTCGCCGAGGCGACCGCCCGGCCGCCCTACCTCTTCGACCTGGCTCCCGCCGAGGGCCGCAAGGCCGTCGACGAGGTGCAGGGAGGCGACATCGCGAAGCCTGCCGTCGACGAGGAGTGGATCACCGTCTCCGGCGGCCCGACGGGAAGCGTGCGCGTCCGCATCGTCAAACCCGCCGGCGCGACGGACACCCTTCCCGTGATCCTCTACATCCACGGTGCCGGATGGGTGTTCGGCAACGCCCACACCCACGACCGCCTCGTGCGCGAACTGGCCGTCGGTGCCCGCGCCGCGGTGGTCTTCCCGGAGTACGACCTCTCCCCCGAGGCCCGCTACCCGGTCGCCATCGAGCAGAACTACACCGTCGCCCGCTGGATCGTCGGCCAGGGCGCGGCCAAGGGTCTGGACGCCTCGCGGATCGCGGTGGCCGGGGACTCCGTGGGCGGCAACATGACCGCCGCGCTGACCCTGATGGCGAAGGAACGGGGCGACGTCCCGCTCGTGGCGCAGGTCCTGTTCTACCCGGTCACGGACGCCGACTTCGAGACGGGTTCGTACCACCAGTTCGCGACGGGCTACTTCCTGCGGCGCGACGGCATGCAGTGGTTCTGGGACCAGTACACGACCGACGAGAACCAGCGTGCCGAGATCACCGCCTCCCCGCTGCGCGCCACGACCGAGCAGCTCACCGGCCTGCCTCCGGCCCTCGTCATCACCGGCGAGGCCGACGTCCTGCGCGACGAGGGCGAGGCGTACGCCAACAAGCTCCGTGAGGCCGGCGTCCCGGTCACGGCCGTCCGCTACCAGGGCATCATCCACGACTTCGTGATGCTCGACGCCCTGCGCGAGACCCACGCCGCCGAGGCGGCCATCACGCAGGCCATCGGCACGCTGCGCTCGGCCCTCAAGACCGTCTGAGACCCACGAGGAGAAACAGCACATGACCACCTCCACACCCACCGTCGTCCTCGTCCACGGCGCGTTCGCGGACGCCGCCGGCTGGTCCGGAGTCGTCGCGGAGCTGCAGAACCACGGCATTCCCGTGGTCGCGCCACCGAACCCGTTGCGCGGCCTGGCCGTCGACGCCGCGTATGTGGCGTCCGTGGCAGCCCAGATCGACGGCCCCGTCGTCCTCGTCGGACACTCCTACGGCGGTGCGGTCATCACCGTGGCCGGTGCGGCGGACAACGTCGTCGGGCTCGTCTACGTCGCCGCCTACGTCCTCGAAGAGGGTGAGAGCCTGGGCGAACTCCAGGGACGCTTCGCCGACTCGCCCCTCGCGGCCAGCCTCAAGCAGTCGACGTATCCCGTCGACGGTGCCGGGACCGCCGTCGAGGTGACCATCGAGGCGCAGGCCTTCCCCGACGTCTTCGCGGCCGACCTGCCGGCCGATGTCACCCAGGTGCTGGCGGTCGCCCAACGCCCGCTGGCCGCGGCGTCGTTCACCGAGGCCGCCTCGGCCGCCGCCTGGCGGACGAAGCCCAGCTGGGCGCTCGTCGCCGGAGCGGACCGGGCGATCAACCCGGAGGTCGAGCGCTTCGGCGCGAAGCGGGCCGGCGCGACGACCGTCGAGATCGAGGGCGCCTCGCACGCCGTCGCCGTGTCACGGCCCGCGGACGTGGCCGGCCTGATCCGGGACGCGGTCCGCGCGACGAGCTGACCGCGTGGCCACGACGGTCCCGCGGGCGCTCCTCCCCGTGACGTCCGCGGGACCGTGCTGCGAAACTTCCTCCGTCTCTTCCTGGTCCCTCCCCCGTCGACGCTGTGTGATTGCGGTGCAGGCTGCATTGCCGAGCGATCACGCTGCCCGTGGGAGATTCCTGGTGTCCACCGTCCTGTCCACCGCACCGCTGTCCCCCGCCGAACGGACGGCACGCTGGCACGAAGCGGTCAACCGCACCTTCGTGCCCCTCGACGTCGAACTCCTCGAACACGAACCGTCGCCCGGATCCATCGTCAGCCACCAGCTCGGTCCCCTGCGGATCTCCACCGTCCAGGCCGGACCGCAGGTGGTGCGGCGCGACAGGCGTCTGATCTCGCGGGACAGCCGGGAGACGGTGATCCTCAGCCTGCAGAACCGCGGCACCGCGTTGAAGGAACAGGACGGCCGCGAGTCCCGGATAGCACCGGGCGGTTTCTCCCTCAGCGATTCGTCCCGGCCGTTCAGCAAGAGGCTCGCCGACGGCTTCAACTTCACATCGTTCCAGTTCCCCCGGGACGAACTACGGGTGCGTGACGAGGATCTGCGGGCCGTGACCGCGACGTCCTTCCCCGGCAACGAGGGCACGGCGGCGCTGCTCGCGACGTACCTGAGCCGGACCGCCCGCGAGGCGGGGGCCTTCGACCACGGCGTCGGGGGCAGGGTCGCGGCCACGGCTCTCGACCTGCTGGTCCTGCTTATCGACGAGCGCTGCGGACGCCTCGTTCCCGATGCGCCGGAGCATGCCGCGGCATCACTGGTCCGTGTGAAGGAGCACGTGGTGCGGAACCTGTCCGACCCCGGTCTCTCGCCGTCCAGGATCGCCGAGGCGAACTTCATGTCGGTGCGGTACGTCCACAAGCTGTTCCAGCTCGACGGCACGACCGTGGGTGGATGGATTCGGGCGCAACGGCTGGAGCGGTGCCGCCGGGACCTTCTGCGGCCCCGGGCGAGGGACCTGGGTGTGGCGGCGATCGCCCACCGCTGGGGCTTCGTGAGCGCCAGCCACTTCAGCCGCGCCTTTCGCGCGGCCTATGGGATGGCGCCACGGGACTGGCTGGCCACGGGAGGGTCGGAAGGACGGCCAACCGCTTCGGAGCTGTGAGCGGCCTGGCGTCGCCCGCGCGCCGTGAACGCGTGGGGCGTCAAGCTGCGGGGTCGGTGCCGATGGATGACGACCGCTCATCGGCCGGGGCCTCCAGTCGGGAGCGTGCTTCCTTCACCAGCTCCGGCGGGACACGGCCTTCCAGTACGAGGACCTGATGCAACTCGGCTGTGGCGGAGGCGAGTTCACCGAGCCCGGTCAGAGCGCGGGCCAGGTACAGGTGGACCTTGGCCTCCTGCTTGTCCCATCCGAGAGCCTCGAACCGCCCACCGATCGGCCGGAGAACGTCGACGACGTCGTGCCAGTCCTCTCGGGCGAGGTAGGCGAACGAGACGTGGTAAGCGGCGATCAGAGCCGTGACGTCCCGCACGTTCGAGGGGATGCGGTCGATGTTCCGGGCGTCGGCGAGAACGGCCATCACCTCCGCGTAGGTCTCGATGGCCTCGTCGGTCCGGTCGGCCGAAGCCAGGCTGTCGATGGCGACGTTGCAGGCCTGGAGGTATCCGTTGATCTCGTCGGCCTCGGCGAACAGCTCCATGGCCCGCCGTGCGCTGTCCGCGGCGCGGGACGGATCACCGGCGCGGCTCAGGAGTGAACCGAGGTAGGTGTGGGCCCATGCCTCCTGGATGACGTCGCCCGCCGTGCCGGCGAGGAGCAGGGCACGCTCGGCGGCGCGGACCGCGTCGTCGTGGCGGCGGTCACAGGCCCAGTAGGCCCACGCGAGGTAATTCAGGTGGGTGGCTTCGAGGACGGGATCCCCGAGCGCCGCGGACGCCTCGGCCGCCCGTTCGTAGAGGTCGACCCAGAGCCCCGACGAGACCCAGTTGTCGGAGAACCAGTGCATGGCCTCGGCGACTTCGACCACCTTGGCGTGCTCGCCTTCGGCGGCGGCCGCGTGGAAGGCCGCCGACCAGTTGTCGCTCTCCGCCTTGATCCACTGAAGCGCCTGCCGACGGCTGTCCAGGGCCACCAGACGCAGTGGATCCGGCGCGGGCGCCCCGTAACCGGGCTCGTACCAACGGCCGGCGAGGACGGCCGTGTCGAGCAGCCAGGCCCGCAGCCGTGCCGCGTCGGCGGCCGACCGCTGGGGGCTGTTCTCCACCTGGTGCCGTGACCGCGCGTACAGGCACAGCAGGTCGTGGAGGCGGTAGCGGTCGTCTTGGTGCGTCGCGAGCAGCCCGGCCTCCAGCAGCTCTTCCAGTACGTCCTCGGCCTCGGGAATCGTCGTGTCCGCGAGTACCGCGGCCAGGGGCACGCCGAAGTCGCCGCCGGGAACGAGCGAGAGCAGCCGGAACATCCGTGCCGCGCCGGCGGCGAGACGTGAGTACGACAGGGAGAAGGCGGAGTTCACGCGCAGGTCGCCGGCGCTGAGCAGGTCCAGTCTGCGATTCTCGTCGTTGAGACGGGTGGCCAGGCGGTGGAGGCTCCAGTTCGAGCGTGTGGCAGCCCAGTTGGCGGCGACGCGCAGGGCGAGCGGGAGGTGACCGCACAGTTCCGTCACCGACCGCGCGGCCTCGGGCTCCGCGTCCACACGGCCGGCGCCCACGACCGCGCGCAGCAGGGAGGCGGACTCCTGCTCGCTCAGGGCGCCGAGTTCGACACGCTGGACACCTTCCAGGCCCGTCAGGGTGCGACGACTGGTCACCACCATCAACACCCCGCCCGTACGCGGCAGGAGCGGGCGCACCTGGGCCTCACCGGCCGCGTTGTCCAGGATGACGACGGCGCGGAGGTCCGCGGCCATCACGTGATAGCGCGCCAGCCGCTCCTCGCTGTTCAACTGCGCCACGTCGAGGTCACCGACGCCCCACGCTCCGAGCAGACGGACGACCGCGTCGTCCACGGAGAGCGGGTGGGCGTCCAGACCCCGCATGTCCACGAGGAACGCCCCGTCCGTGAAGGAGGTTCCGCACTCCTCGGCCAGTCGGATCGCCAGGGTGGTCTTCCCGCTTCCGGGGGAGCCGAACACCACGGCCACCGGGGGTGCGACCGCGTATCGGCCCCGGTCCGGCGCGTCGGCGTCCGCGAGGTGCCGTTGGGCGACGTCACGCAGCAGGTCCAGCTCGGCGCGCCGTCCGACGAAGTCACGGACGCCCCTCGGCACCTGATGGGGAGGGACCACGGAATCGGAGGCGCCCGCGACCGGACGGGAGGCCCGGGCGATCGCGAGCAGGTCGGCATGGATCGACTCGTCCAGCCCCAGGCCCTGCGCGAGGGCGGCGATCGTCCCGCGGCGGGGGCGAAGACTCCGCCCCCGCTCCATGTCGCCGATGGCGCGGCCCGAGACACCGGACACCTCGGCCAGCCTCTCCAGCGTCAGACCACGACTCTGGCGCAGTTCCCTCAGCCGACGTCCGAAGCGCGTCCCGCTCCTGCTCTCCACCGCACCCCGCTGTCGGCACTACCCACACATATTTATCGTTTCATCTTACTCTGCGGGGTGTTCCGGCCATTCATTCAATTCTCAGGTGGTCGCGGTCGTCGCCCATGACGGCCGTCAATCCCCGGCGCGCGTCGGACGGCGATGAGTCCTGCCGCTTTTGCCAGTCTGTATTCACAGCACGCGAGCAACCGCTCTCGAGGAGGCCATCATGACCGTGACCTACACGTTCGACGTCTTTTCCAGCCTCGACGGATTCGGCGCAGCCGGCGGAAACTGGACCGGGTACTGGGGCAAGCAGGGGCCGGAGCTCCTGGACCACCGCCTCGCCCTGTACGACGACGCGCAGCGGATGGTCTTCGGCGCCAACACCTATCGGGCGTTCGCACGGATGCTGGCCGAGAGCACCGAGGACTCCGACGTCCGTGACCCGTGGGTCACGCGGATGCGGAACCTGCCGACGACGGTGGTGTCGAGCACGCTGGAGGGGCCTCTGGACTGGCCGGACGCCGAGGTCGCGAGCGGCGATGCCGTCGATGTCGTCGCCCGGCTCAAGAAGGACTCCGCGGTGCCGCTGCGCTCGCACGGCAGCCTCTCGATGAACCGGGCCCTGATGGCGGCCGGCCTGGTGGACCGCGTCCAGGTGACGCTCTTCCCCGTCATCACCGGTCAGACCGGACTGGAACCGATCTTCGGGGGTGCGTCCGACTTCGACCTCGAACTGATCGAGCACCGCACGCTCGACGGCGACATCCAAGAGCTCGTCTACCGGCCCACCGCGCATGTCTGAGTCCGGCGAGAGCAGGCGTACCGCCGGAGGCGGGCCGTCCAAGCCCGGCATCTTGGTGAGTGTCAGGTCCATCATGCCTGCTCGGAGGCTGTTTCGGTAGGACGGAGGCCACGTCCGTTCGGCCTTGTCGCCGGTGGTGGTCCACCCGCAGACTCGTCGTCATCCACTCTCCGGCGTTCGTGCCGGCATCCGTTCTCGGCTGCCGGTGCGTTCGCCGTGCCGTCTCGTCGCGCGGCGGGCGCGACACGGGGTGGGGACGAAGGGGGATCGGTGGATCAGGACATGGTTGTACTGGCGAGAGTCCGGCTGCTCAGCGCCAACCGACGCGTGGTGCGCGGTACTGAGGGGCTGTGGATCTATCGCCTTCTCACTCAGGTCGAACCGGAGGTGTACGGGTCGAAGCTGGCGTACGTGCTGGTCGAGGCCGGCGCTTCTCCTCGGGTGCGCGAGTTGCCGGAGCGACGGCTGGCTCTGTTCGACGAGGCCGTGACCGTGGCGAAGTCGCTCGACGTCACGAACCCCTACCGGGCGAAGGTGTTGGAGAGGGCACTGGCGGCCCGGCAGCGCGAGTTGGACGGACGACCGGTGTCGTAGCGGATCCCTGCAGCAGGGGGCCCGGCTCTCGCGTGCGTCCGGTCCGGCGAGAGCCGGGCCGGACGTCCCGGCCCGGCACCAGGGGCTTCCCCCGGCCCGAGCACCTCGGAGATCATGAAGCATGCTCCCGGACGACTGGCAACTCACCGCCGAAACGGACGACTTCCTCACCCGAAGCGGAGACTTCCTGCGCTCGCGCGCGGCGATGCACAACACGGTGCTCACGGACATCGAGAAGCTGCGAACACGCGGACCGGACGCCCGCGGCGCCGCGTTCGCCCCGGTGTTCGGCCGACTGGTGTCAGGAAACGAGGTTCTCGCCGTCTTCTACTACACCCCGGGCGGCCGCCTGGGCCTGACCCCACTCTCCGTCCAGCAGGCCGACGGCCTGGCCGCGCACCTGGCCGACCTCGGACACTCCCCTGCCCATGTCATCGCGGACCACGACACCGCCACGGCCTTCGCCGAGGCATGGCAGCGGCGCACGGCCGCCGTCCCGGCGCCTTTCTGGCGAACCCACCTCTACCGTCTCGGTACGCCCACTCCACCGCAGCCACGCCCGGACGGCCGAGGCCGTGTCGCCGGGCCGGAGGACCACGAGCAAGTCGTGCGCTGGTGCCGGGAGTTCTGCGTCGCCGTCGAGGAGCAGGCCACCATCGCCGCCCTTGACGCCGGCTCCTGGGGCGCCACCCGTTTCGCGGACAAGCACTTCACGTTCTGGGAGACCATGGACGGCACTCCGGTCTCCATGGCGGGCTCCACCCCGATGATCGGCGGGATGGTCCGGGTCGACCCGGTCTCCACACCGGCCCGCTTCCGGGGCCGCGGGTATGCGGGCGCGGTGACGGTCGAGGTGAGCAGCGCCGCGTCGGCGGCGGGGGCGACGGACGTCGTGCTGTTCGCGGACCCGCGTAATCCGACCAGCAACGCCCTTTACCAGCGCATCGGTTACGTCCATCTCGCCGACTTCACGGGGTACCGGTTCTCGTCCACGGGCGTACCGGATGGCACTCGACGAGCCATGTGAACTCGGGGCCGAAGTCGCTTCGCCCTTGCTCGTCCCGTCCGATATCGTCGCGGGATTCTCCCCGCTGCCGGGAGCCGCGCGGGTGCATCCCGGCAGCTCCGTCGTCAAGAGCCTCCTGGATTTCGTCGTCCTCAGTCGTGAGGAGGACGGCTCGATGGAGGTCGGTCCCCGCGAGGGGTTCGGCGGCGCGCAGCCGACGCTCTTCCTCAGCCGCAGGGACGAGCCGGAACAGGGCAAGTCCAGTCGCCGAGACCCTCCCGACGCCGGGAGATCCCCTCGCACGTGGGAGAGGCGTCGCTACCGCGCCAGGGTGAGGATCTCGGCCCCGTCCTCGGTGATGGCGATGGTGTGTTCGCTGTGCGCTGTGCGGCAGCCCGTCGCGCTGCGGAGTGTCCATCCGTCGTCGTCGGTGACGAGCTCGGCGGTGTCCGCCATGACCCACGGCTCCAGAGCCAGCAGCAGTCCCGGGCGCAGTTTGTATCCCCGGCCGGGGCGGCCGGTGTTCGCGACATGCGGGTCCTGGTGCATCGTCGACCCGATGCCGTGACCGCCGAACTCGGTGTTGATCGGGTATCCGGCCTCACTCAGCACCGTGCCGATCGCGTGGGAGAGGTCTCCGATGCGGGCCCCGGGCCGGGCAGCGGCGATCCCCGCGGCCAGTGCCCGTTCGGTGGCGTCGATCATCGCGACGCTCTCCGGGGGCTTCACGTCCCCCACGAGGAAGCTGATGGCCGCGTCGGCCGCGACGCCGTCCTGGGAGACGGCGAGGTCGAGGGTGAGCAGATCACCGTCGGCGAGGGTGTAGTCGTACGGCCGGCCGTGGAGCACGGCGTCATTGACGGCGGTGCAGATGTAGTGGCCGAACGGGCCGCGCCCGAAGGACGGCGCGTAGTCGACGTAGCAGGACTGCGCCCCGGCGTCGAGGATCATCGCCTTGGCCCACCGGTCGACGTCCAGCAGATTCGTGCCGACCACGCAGCGGCTCTTCAGCGTCTGCAGGATGTCCGCGACCAGGGCGCCGGAGATTTTGGCCCGGGTCAGCAGGGTGGGGTTCAGGATCTCGATCATGCGACGCCCTTCTCATGCAACCAATAACAATACCGGTTGAACTATACCGGTACTAGAATCGCCTCATGGTCAGGACGCCGCTCACTCCCGCAGAAGTCGCACGCGGTCAGCGCCTCGGCGCCCTCCTGCGGCGCGCACGGGGAAACCGTTCGATGCTCGCCACCGCCCTCGACGCACGCGTCTCACCGGAGACTCTCCGGAAGATCGAGACGGGCCGCGTGGCGACTCCCAGTTTCTCGACCATCGCGGCGATCGCCGAGGTCCTCGGCCTCTCGCTCGACGCGGTGTGGGCCGAGATCAGCGAGCCGGAGTGTGCCGTCGGCGCGCACATCGGGCACAGCGCGCGTGAGCAGCTGACCTCGTAGGCCGCCTCACGGCCGGTCGCCGTGTCCGAGCGCTCGGCGCGGGCGGACACGCGTCGCGGTGAGGTGCGGCGACCACGCCGGAAGTCGGCCCGCGGCGGCACGCGAAGCTTCGCCCCGTCAACACCCCGTGCGGGGCCGGCGGGAGGGGCGCAGAGGTGAACGGACCTAGGGAATCAGCGAGTTGCCGTCTCGGCCAGGGTCTCGCGGACGATCCGCACCGCGCGCTCCGTATCCGCGCGGGTCACGTCGAGGTGGAACACGAAGCGCAGTTGTCCCGGGTATCCGGCACACAGCAGGCCCCGGCGCGCCAGCCGGTCGCTCAGGTCGTCGGTGTCGATGCCGGGACCGGACGTCGCGAAGACCATGTTGGTCCCACTGGGTTCCATGGTCAGGCCTTCAAGATCCTTCAGGCCGTCGGCGAACAGCGCTGCGTGCGCGTGGTCGTCCGCCAGTCGCGCCACATGGTGGTCGAGCGCGTGGAGTGCCGCGGCCGCCAGCACGCCGGCCTGCCGCATCCCGCCCCCCAGGACCTTGCGCCAGCGCCGCGCGCCGTTCACGAACTCCCTGGATCCGACGAGTGCCGAGCCGACGGGAGCGCCCAGGCCCTTGCTGAAGCAGACGGACACGCTGTCGAAGTGGCCGGCGATCAGTCGTGCCTGCTCGTAGGGATCGTCCCCGGAGGCCACCGCGGCGTTGAAGAGCCGCGCCCCGTCGAGGTGCGTGGCGAGCCCGTGATCGCGGGCGAGCCCCGTCGCCGTCTTCAGGTAGTCCGGGGACACCGCGCGGCCACCGATGGTGTTCTCCAGGCAGAGCAGGCGGGTGCGGGCGAAGTGCGGATCGTCGGGCTTGACGGCGGCGGCGATGTCCTGCGGGTCCAGCGTCCCGTCCGCCCGATGCGGCAGCGGCTGGGGCTGGATGCCTCCGAGCACCGCGGCGCCACCCCCCTCCCACCGGTACAGGTGGGCCATCTGACCGGCGATGTACTCGTCCCCCCGGCCGCAGTGGGTCAGCAGGGCGCACAGGTTGCTCTGCGTTCCCGAGGAGACGAACAGCGCGTCCTCGAATCCGAGGAGCCCGGCGATCCGCTCCTGCAGCGCGTTGACGGTGGGGTCGTCCCCGAAGACGTCGTCTCCGACCTCGGCCTCGGCCATGGCCCGCCGCATCGCGTCGCCGGGCCGGGTGACGGTGTCGCTGCGCAGATCGATGGGACGACCGGACGCGCCGCGTGCCGCGCCCGCCTCGTTCACGGCGTGGGAGACATCGAGGGCGTCGGTCGCGCGGGCGGAATCAGTGGTCGGCACACGCACACTCTGCCACGCCGGGAGCGGCCTTGACCGGCGGGGGCCGACGGTCCGCGGAGCGTGGCTCGCTCCCGACCGCCGACCGGACAGTGCCCGCGCCCGCCCCTCCAGGAGGCTCAGGCAGCCCGCTCCCCCGACGGGTCCTCCTCCGGCTCCGGTACGGGCTGAACCGACGCTCCCTGTACGAGAACGCGAGCGGCGGCGAGTTCCTCGCGCGATGCCTGTTCCGCCGCTTCGAGGTACGCGTAGGCGTCGTCACCGATCGGGATGCGCAACGGGGTCGGGCTGTCGCCGGTGACGATGTCCAGTACGTGGGCCGCGTAGTCCTCCGGGCGTCCGGTGGCGGGATCGTCGGCCATCGCGCGCAGGCCGTCCAGCGTCCCGGAGGTCGTGTCCGTGTAGGCGGACAGGCGGCGCTCCGACTCGGAGACGGTCGTTCCGTAGTGAGTGGCGAAGCAGCCGGGTTCGACGACCGTGATGCGGATGCCGTCCGGGGCCACCTCCGCGGCCAGCGCCTGACTCATACCCTCCAAGGCGTACTTCCCGGCGGCGTACGCGCCCAGCCCGGGAAACGCGATCCGGCCGGTCAGGGACGAGACGTTGACGATGTGTCCGCTGCCCTGCGCCCGCATGAGGGGGAGGACGAGCCGCACCAGCCGCCAGGGGGCGACGACCAAGGTCTCCAACTGGTCCCGCACCTCGGTGTCCGAGACTTCCTCGACCGCGCCGAACAAGCCCGCCCCCGCGTTGTTCACCAGTACGTCGATGCCGCCCAGCCGGTCGGTGGCCGTCCGAACCGCCTCTTCGCACTGGCCGACGTCACGCAGCTCCAAGGGGATCGGGACGATCCGCTCGGGCCAGGCGCTGCGCAGTCCCTCCAGCCTGGCGACGTCGCGCGCGGTCACCGCCACCATGTCTCCGGCCCGCGCCGCGGCCTCGGCCAACGCCTGGCCCAGTCCCGACGAACACCCCGTCACCAGCCACCGTCGCACCCGTGATCCCCCCGTCGCGTTCGTGACGCTCCCGTCCTGCCCCGGCACCGGGCCCGGCCCGGTGCCTCATGATCGGTCACGAACGGGCCACCGGTCATCCCGCGCCAGGGGGCGCCATGGGGCACACCCGGCGCGCGTCCAGCTCGCGTTTCACCTCCGAGCCCCCTTTTTACGGTTCCTTTCCTCGGGCGGCTACAACCTTTCCCGAATTCCCTCCCGCACAAAAACAGCACCGCCCCAGCGCAACCATTCCGCCGCTCCGACGCTCTTACAGGACGACCAAGCGCCCGCGGGAATACCGCGGGTTTTATCGGGATTCCGAAAACGGGGAAGGTTTCATCCAATGCGTACTCGCGCCCGCTCCACAGTGTTCGCCGCCGCCGGTATCGCCGCCGCCCTTTCGCTCGGCGCGATCACCCCCGCCCTTGCCGGTACCAGTCAGCAGCCGGGCACACAGAGCGCGGCGGCAGCCACGGCCGTCCAGGGCGACCCCCGCGCGGCCACCACGCGCGTCGCCGACTTCTACGGCGCCTACATCGACTCCGTCTGGGACAACGAGGACCCGGCGGCCTCCGCGAACGCCAAAGCGCTGCGGAAGTTCTACCTGAGCCCCGCGGAACAGAAGACCGTGGCCGCCTTCGAAGCGAAGGAGCACGCCGACGGGATCCTGTTCGCCCAGAACGTGCCGGTGAAGTGGAGCGTCACCTCCACCGGTTCCGGCGCCGGTCACGCGACGTCCCTGGTCACGCTGACCTGGAGCGACGGCCAGAACCCGGAAGTCACCAAGATCAAGGTCCAGTCCGACCTCCAGACGCGCAAGATCACCGACCTTCAGCCGGCCGGCTGACGGCGCCGACAGCACGGACGGAGCGCCCGGATCGCGGTCTTCGACGGCGGTCCGGGCGCTCTCCTCTCCTTCACCGACGCGCGGCCAGTACGGCGGCGAGGCCCTCGCGCAGATCGCTCACGAAATAACCGGGAACCTCCAGCGACGGAAAATGTCCCCCGCGTTCGGGCGAGCACCATCGGACGATCTGCCGGTACCGTTTCTGCGCCCACGGGCGCGGGCATTTCTCGATGTCGCGGGGATACATGGTGATTGCCGACGGGACGTCGACCCGGAGTTCGGGATCCAGCGAGTTGTGGCTTTCGTAGTAGATGCGGGCCGCCGACGCTCCGGTCCGCGTCAGCCAATAAAGGGTGACGTCGTCAAGAACCCTGTCCATGGAAATCGTCTCGAACGGACTGTCCTCGGTGTCCGTCCACTCGGCGAACTTGTCGAGGATCCAGGCGAGAAGCCCGACCGGTGAGTCGACGAGCGAGTAGCCGATGGTCTGCGGTCGCGTCGCCTGCTGCTTCGCGTACGCCGCCCGGTGGCGCCAGAAATCGCGGGTCTCCTCGGTCCATCGACGCTCGGTCGCCGTCAGCCCGTCGGTCGTCGCCCCGGGCGGAGCTTCCGCGAACGTCGTGTGGATGCCGAGGACGTGCGCCGGGAACCGGCCGCCGAGGACCGTCGTGATGTTCCCTCCCCAATCGCCGCCGTGGGCTGCGAACTTGCGGTAGCCGAGCCGTCCCATCAATTCGACCCATGCCGCCGCGATCTTCTCGGTCCCCCACCCGGTGGTGGCCGGCTTGTCGCTGTAGCCGAAACCCGGGAGGGACGGGACCACGACGTGGAACGCCGGCGCGTCCGCGTCGTCCGGATCCGCCAGCTCGTCCACCACATCGGTGAACTCGGCGACGCTGCCCGGCCAGCCATGCGTCAGGATCAGCGGGACGGCGTCCTCGCGCGCGGACCGGCGGTGCAGGAAGTGGATCCCCAGGCCGTCAATGGTCGTACGGAACTGGCCGATTCGGTCAAGGCGCTCCGCGAACGACCGCCAGTCGTACCCGGTGCGCCAGTAGTTCACGACATCGACGAGATCGGCGAGCGGAACACCCTGTTCCCATCGACGGGTTCCGGGGGCGGCCCGTCGGACCGTCTCGGCCTCCGGCAGCCGTGCCGAGGCCAGCCGCGCGCGCAGATCGTCGAGGTCGGCGTCAGGTGTGCGGGCTTCAAATGCTTGCACGTCGCTGCTGGGACGGGGCATGAGACCTCCTGGCCATCGCGGAACCGGCTATGGCGGTTCTAACAGGAGATCCGGTCATGCCGCAACCGGCTATGGTGGTTCCATGCGTGCTGAGTTCCCTGAATTCCGCCTCGGTAGCGTGCTGGCGACCAGCTTCACCGGGACCCTTTCCGAGCGTCACGGCAACGCCGTGGAACGCATTCCCGCACCGCACCGACTCGTCGACTGGCTGGAAGTGAACGGCCTCGCCGTGGACTCCTGCACCGCCGCTCAGCTGGACCTCGCCCGTGAGCTGAGGGAGGCGATCCACGCCGCCGCGACCGCGGCCGCGTGCCAGGACACTCTTCCCGCGTCAGCCGTCCACGTCATCAATGACCGCAGCGCCCAGGGACGGGCCGCGGCCATCCTGACGCCGGAGGGCCGGCGGCGGTGGCGGCTCAGTCCGGCCTCCTGCGTCGAGGACGCCCTCGGCGTGATCGCCGCCGACGCGATCGGCATCGTCGCGGGCGAACGAGACGGGAGGCTGGCCCTTTGCGCGTCACCGACCTGCCGAGCCGCCTTCTTCGACACCAGCCGGAGCCGCACCCGCAAATGGTGTGACATGAACACCTGTGGCAATCGCCAGAAGAAGGCGCGCTTCCAGGCCAACCAGCGCAGAAGCTCTGGCCCGGAGCTCGCTTGACACCAGTGGGCGGACTCCCGGCCGCGACCGCTCCCGTGATGGAGCCCTGGCCTAGCCGACCGGGGGTTTGTGCCGCTGGTAGTAGCGGGCGACCCGGGCACGGTTGCCGCAGCGGGTCGGGGAGCACCAGCGGCGTCGCGGGTGGGCCGGCCGGAAGAGCATGACGCAGTCGGCGGCCTCACACTCCCGGACCTTCTCCATGCCGGAGCCGGTCAGGAGGTCGACCGCGGCCTCGGCGAAGACCGCGGCGAGAATCGTCCCGGGTGCCCCGGTGCGACGCGACTCGGCCGTCACCACGCCTCCGTCCCAGGCGAGTTCACGGACGGACGGCGCCACACGCTGGGCAGCGGTCAGATCGCGGAGGGCCGACGGCGGCGGTTCGCCGTGGTCCAGAAGCGCCCGCACCACGGCCTCGGAGGCGGCGCGCACCGCGTGGAGCGCGGGGAGGTCGGCCGGCCCCGGTGCGAGACCGCGGACCATGGCCGGCACGCGGTCGTCCTGCAGCGCCAGCCATGCGGCCAGTCGTCGCGGGGTGTCGATGAGATCGGCCCGTCCGCTCGGATCGATCGGGCGGGTGTTGATCAGGTCGAGGGCGAGCGGTTCGCCGACCAAGGGTCCGTGATCATCCATGACCTAATGCTACATGAGGCCATTGACGCATTAGAAGGATACGACTAGAACTAATGCATCATCCCGCCAAGGAGGCATGTGACGTGACGTCCCACAGCTCGCTCCCGACGGCCCTCCCCGCCCAGGTCGCCCACCGCCGCATCACGGTCGGGGACGTGGACGTCTTCTACCGGGAGTCACTCCCCCAGCGCGCCGATGCTCCCGTTCTGCTGCTCCTGCACGGATTCCCGTCCGGCTCGCACCAGTTCCGCCGCCTCATGGACACCCTGGGCAGGCGCTACCGGCTCATCGCCCCCGACTATCCCGGCTTCGGTCACACCAACGTGCCCGAGGACTTCGTCCACACCTTCGACCGTCTCGCCGATGTTCTCGACGGCTTCACCGATGCCCTCGGGCTCAGCCGGTACGCGCTCTACGTGTTCGACTTCGGCGCCCCGGTCGGACTTCGCCACGCAGTGCGCCACCCGGAGCGGATCACCGGGCTGGTCGTGCAGAACGGAAACGCCTACGAGGAGGGCCTGTCGGACATGGCCCGCGCCTTCATCGCCCTCACCCCCGACACCCCCGGCGCCGAACGGACGATCCTCGACCTGTTCACCCTGGAGGCCACCCGGGCGCAG
This sequence comes from Streptomyces sp. M41(2017), assembly GCF_002078175.1. Classification (GTDB taxonomy): domain Bacteria; phylum Actinomycetota; class Actinomycetes; order Streptomycetales; family Streptomycetaceae; genus Streptomyces. The sequence continues at coordinate 273,351 of NZ_MWFK01000003.1, forward strand.
TACGAGACCGGAACCGCGCACCCGGAACTGATCGCGCCGGACGGCTGGCTGCTGGACCAGCACTTTCTCGATCAGCCAGGGCGCAAGCGAGCCCAACTCGCCCTGTCCTACGACTACAAGAGCAACGTCGACTCCTACCCGGCGTGGCAGGCGTGGCTGCGCGAACACCAGCCCCCGTTGCTGGTCGCGTGGGGCACGGGTGACCAGTTCTTCGTCGAGGCCGGTGCCCACGCCTACACGCGGGACGTACCCCGCGCGCAGGTGCACCTGTTCCCGACCGGGCACTTCGCTCTGGAGGACCACCTGCCCGAGATCGTCCCGCTGATCGCCGATTTCCTCGACGGGCTCCCTACGTGAACCGCTGGTCTCCGGCCGGGCCGGCCACCCTCGGGGCTCAGCGGTCCAGGCACGCCAGAGCCGTGACCACCTGCCCCAGCACGACGGGAACCTGCCGCTACTTCCGCTTGAGTTCGATCTCGACGAAAGCCAGGGCCGAACCGCCCGCGTTGACGACCTCGTGTTCCCCGCCCGCCGGGCGCGCATAGGACACTCCTGCCCGCAGCTCCGAGGAAGTGGTCGTGCCGTCCGGGGCGACGACGTGGGTCCGGCCGTCGGTCACGGGGACCACGACGTAGTCGTACGCGTGCACATGCCGGCCCGTGCTCTCCCCGGGCTCGAAGTCCCAGCGGGTCACTCGCACTCGCTCGTCCTCGTGCTGCACGCTCGCGCGGGCGGTCGTCGTCATCGCTCATCTCCTCGTCAGCGGCTGCGCACCGACGGTCGCGGCACGCGGGCACAACATCCCAGGTGGCAGGCTAACTGCCGCCATCTTGTGCCCCCTCACTCCTCGGCGGACGGGGCGACGGGCCAGGCAGGCCCAGCCGTTTGCCTCGGGGCCCAGCCACGGCGGCAGGGGGTCGGGGGCCGGGCCGGGTTGGCGTCCCCTCGCGTCCCATCGCCGCCCAGGGTCCGCGTGGGCAGGGTGCCGGAAGGGGACCGTCGGCGACGAATGCATGGGCGAATGATCGACGGCAGACCGCTGACGTGCACGGCGTATCCGCAGGTCGAACGTCGACGGCTAGGCCGTGTCTGATAATTGATCTTGTGGTGGGTCGTGGCGAGTTGACGGATGCGGCGTGGGGTCGGATAGCGCCGTTGTTGCCGGGTGTTGACGGGCGGGGTCGTCCGTGGCGGGATCACCGGCAGGTGATCAACGGGGTGTTGTGGCGGTTGCGGACGGGTGCTCCGTGGCGTGACCTGCCCGAACGGTACGGGCCCTGGCAGACGGTCTACGAGCGGTTCGCCCGCTGGGAGGCGGACGGGACCTGGGCACGCCTGCTCGAGGAGATCCAGGTCCGCGACGACTCGGCCGGGGCGGTGGAGTGGACCGTGTCGGTCGACTCCACGATGAACCGGGCCCACCAGCACGCCGCCGGTGCCCGCAAAAGGGGGCAGCGGCGGGGGACGAACTGGAAGATCCGGCACGCACGGCGGCTGGCCAGGCGCTCGGCCGGTCCCGCGGCGGGCTGACCACCAAGGTCCACCTGGCCTGCGACGGCCGGGGTCTGCCCCTGGCCGTCGTGGTCACGCCGGGCAACGTCAACGACTCCACCGTCTTCGACGAGGTCCTGAACGCCGTGCGAGTGCCCCGGGCAGGCGTCGGCCGGCCGCGCCGCAGGCCCGATGCGGTCATCGCCGACAGAGCGTATTCGTCACGGGCGATCCGCCAGATGCTGCGAGGCCGGGGCATCCGGGCAGTGATCCCGGAGAAGGCCGACCAGAAGACCAACCGCGTGCGGCGCGGACGGGCCGGAGGCAGACCGCCGGTCTTCGACCGCGACCTCTACAAAGCCCGCAACGTCGTCGAACGCTGCTTCAACCGGCTCAAGCAGTTCCGCGCCATCGCGACCCGCTTCGACAAACTCGCCGCCCGCTACCGGGCCGGACTCCACCTCGCGGCACTCATCCTCTGGCTTCGCGAACCCAGCCAAGATCATTTGTCAGACAGTTCCTAGCACCTGACGCGCGACGTCGGCTGAATCCGGCCTCCGAGCAACGCCGCGTGGTCGCCCAGCATGTGAACCCGGTCAGGTCAGCACGATCGGATTCGTGAGAGCGGCCATGCCACCGTGGGGATGACGCACCTCGATCCGGACGAACGCCGAGTCTTCCGACCGCGTGTGCCAGACAAGCGTGCCCGTGCCGGAGCCGGACAACGATTCACAGTGCACCTCGCCGAGGTCGGTGTGAAAACTGACGGTCGCCCGGGGGACACCACTCACACGGGCACGCACTCTGACGGATTCCCGCTGTGCCGACAGGCGTTCGCCGATCCCCGCGGTGTGCCCTGCCGCGACGGCCGAGAGTGACAGATCGACAGTTGATGCCTCCGCGATCCAGCTGCGGCCTGCACGTAACCCGTCCAGTATGGCCGCTGCGCTTAGTTCCTCGGCGAGTACGACCGTGTGCGGGATGCCGATCTGGCCCTCGAGGTGGGTGTCGCTGCTGCCGATGGCAGGCCTCCAGCGACCGGTGCGGATCCCCTGCACGAGAGCCTGGCCCCATGCGGCGAGTGCGGCTTCGTTGTCCGCGTTCCACGGTCGCTCCGACGCCCACAGGCCGTTCCACACCTCGACCGCGTCGAACCCTTCGTACGAGTACATGAAGCTGCCTGACGGATACGGTGCGTGGGGGTGCGCGGCCACAGAGATTCCACCGGAGTCACGGACCTGACGCAGGCCACGGCCGATGAGATCGTCGGCCACTCCGTAATCCCACTCGATCAAGTCCCCTGGCGGTATGCCGAGTGCCAGCCAGTGCCCGGTCTTGGTGGTCACCTCCTCGCCCAAGAGGACCAGCAGGCCGTCCGAGGCAAGGGGGGCCCAGACACCATGCGCGCTTGCGGTGTTGTGCTCCGTGGTGGCAAGGAAGTCGAGCCCCACCGCGCGAGCATCGGCGGCCAACCGGTCGGGAGCGAGCTCGCCGTCCGAGTACACGGAGTGGACGTGGCAGTCTCCGCGATACCAGTGCGCGCCACGCGCTCGTGCACCCGCGTGCGATGCCCCCGACTCCGGGGTAGCCGCCCCTGGCGTCACATCCACAGCACGCCGTCCTCCTCGTGCTCGCGGACGCGGTAGGCGATCAAACGGCGCAGGAGGTCCGTCGGCACCGCGGTGTCGTAGGGGAGCTTGACCGAGCCCTTGCCGGTCTCGAAGCCGTCGAGCTCGGCGTCGAAGGCATCGCGCGTACTGGGGGTGAACGTGAAGTTCGCGTGCTTCGCATGCCCGCTGATCACGAACAGGATGGTCCCTGACGGGTGCACCCACGCCGGGTGCCCCCACTTGATCGCCACGCTCGCATCCGGCACGGTCTCGCCCGCCAGCGCGAGAAGCTGGTCGAGCGTCTCGCGAGCCTGGCCGGCGTAGCGGCCGACGTACTCGTCCATCGTCCGGGGCTTGCTCATGCCGCCAGTCTGGCAGGTGGTGCTCCGGCCGACACTCCGCACTTCTCAGAGGCCCAGTCGCGTACTCACGGGAAGTACAGGGCCGCCTTCTCCAGGACGTGGTTCGTGAACATGCCTCCCCAGCGGGTCCGGCCCCGGTACATCGTGGTGTGTGTGCCGGACGGGGTGGTCTCGACGGTGATGGGGCGGCTGATCAGCGTCGTGTCGAGAATGCGGGCGTCCTGAGCGGCCCACCGGGCGGCCTCGGGACGGACCTGCCCACTGACCAGGGCGGGGAGCACCAGTGCCGCGTTGCGGGCACCCGGTATGCCGCCGCGCAGGCTCTTGGCGTACTCCATGGCCCACACGGTGAAGTCGCCGAGGGTGGCCGCGTCGATCGTGGGGACCGCGGTCGCGAAGACGAACAGTTCCGCCTTCGTTCCGAACCAGCGGGCCTTGCGGTCGGCCCGGCAGCCGATCACCACGCGGGAGTCGTTCCAGTGCGGCGAGGTCACCGTGCAACCGTCGGTCGTGAGCCGTTCCTGGAACGCTGCGAGGTACGTGGCCGCCGCGTCGGCGGTCGGTCCGGTTGCATGCGGGTTCATGCGCGAATCCTCCAACATCCTTGGTTCGTAAGGGAAGAGGCGGAAATGAGGTCATGATCCGGACAGGGGCGGCGACCCCGAGAGGACGGGCCTCTGAGCGGCTCCACCGGAGCGGACGGCACCACTGGCGGCCGGTCCGACACCGCCCTCACGTCTCCTGAGCCGGTTCGTACACTTCGGCACCGAGTCCGAACGTCCAGGCGACACCCTCCCGAGCCGTGCGGGTCGAGGGTGGGACGCGGAGCCAGTAGGTGCGGCTCGTGCCGTCCGGTTCCGGAGTGGAGTTGACGACCTCCACCATCACCACGTCCTCGTCGCCGACCAGTTCGACACGCCAGAGCACGCCCGTCTCGTCGCGGTCCACCGGAACGGCGCCGGACTCCTCCAGGTAGCGGTCGTAGCCGTAGTGCTCCAGCATGACGCGGCGCAGTTCGGCGTTCTCCTCGTCGCGGATCCGCTCGGGTGTCAGCTCGGTGAGTTCGTCGAGGAAGGTGCTCGGGACGGGCATTCCACGCCACGCGTACAGCTCGAAGCCGTCGCCGTAGGCCAGTGCCGGGCCGTCGCCTCTGTCCAGGCGGCCGGCCTCGTCGCGGTGCAGGCTCAGCGGTCGTTCACTGATGACCGCCACCTTCTCGTAGGGCCACCACCAGCCGGCGTCGCGGGCCACCGCGGCGATTCCGGCGAGGGGGCCGGTTTCTCCGGCATCGAAGGCGCTGAGCCATGGCGCGTCGTGCTGGCCCAGGGCCGCGTCCAGGAGCAGCAGTCGGATCAGGCTCTCCTCGTGCCGGTCGGTCGCGAGGTCCTCGACGATCCCCGACCGCACCCGCTCGGTCAGGGTGCGGGTCGACTCCCACAGGGCCGCTCCGGTGGCCCGCCAGTGGCCGCTCCATCCCTCGGGGCCGAGGTGCCGGTGGGCGCGATCGCGTGCCGCCGCCCAGGGCCTGCCGACGACCGCCTCGCGCACGCTGGGGCCGGTGTCGCCCAGGCTCGTTCCGTCGGCGGGTGCGGTTCCCCTGAGGATGCGCACGGCCTCATGGGGCGAGCGCGCCCAGACGATGCGGGCGGGCGCCTCCAGCCCCGCCTGCCGGTAGGCCAGCCGGACGCCTTCTTCGGCGGCGGTCCGATCCCCCGGTCCGGTCCGCACCGCAGCGGCCCGCCAACTTCCCTGCTCCATCACGCCGTTCCTCTCCGAGTTCTCAAGGTGCCCGCGCAGCACGCGGGGCTTGTGGGTCCTGTCACTCCGTCGCCGCCCGAGGTCTCCACGGCGGCACGCGCCGATCCCCGTCGGCGGCGCGCGCCGCACCGGCGTGTCAGTCGGCGACGATCCGTACCGAGCCCGGCACGTACTCCCGCTGACGGATCACCCGGTACCAGCCTCTGTGCAGCGAGATCGGTCCGTGTTCCTCGTGGACGACCCGCGCGCCGTCGGGAACGTGCAGCAGCATCGGGCCGAACACTCCGGCTTCGCGGATCAGCCGTCCGGGTCCGACGACGGCATGGGCGTGTCCGGTGACCTCACCGAGTGCCAGGACCAGCCGTCCGCGGCCGTCCCGCGCTTCGGACGGTGCCGCGAGGGCGTGCTCCGGCACCGCCTTCTCGTCCAACGGCACGATCAGCACGTCTCCTTGGCGGAACATGGTTCTCCCTCCCGTCGCGGCACCGGGATGTGCCGTGGAAAGGACGGTAGGGGTGACCACTGACAATCGGCCTCGACGTGTGTGCGGCGCCCCCGGCGAACGGGCGTCGTAGCGTGCCTGGTGGGCCTTCGAGCCGCTGCACTCCGCATTCGTCTCCCCTGCCGTCCACAAGTGGCGACCCCTGTTGGCCGCGATGTCAGTGGGACTTGGTAGAACTCCTCTACCTGGGTGCGGTCCGCGGGCGGGACTCACCATGATCGTCGATCCACCGGAAGCAGTACGAAGGAGCGGGTCCGCATGACCATCGGTAGCCACCTCAAGGAGTTCCACGGCCTGCCGGCCTTCACCTTCCCCGAGGCCGGCGCGTCGTCGGGGGCCGAGTCGCTTCCCGCTCCCGATTCCGTGGCCTGGCGCATCGCCGTGGATGCCTACGACAGTGAGGAGGAGTGGCAGGACGCGTTCGCGCGCTTCCTTGCGGCGGTGGACACGCGGCAGGTGCGGGCGCTGATCGTCGGCGCGTGGAGCGAGGTGTACGACACGGCTCCGGACGCGGTGATCGGTGCCCTGGTGGCCGCACGTGACCAACTGCCCGCACTGCGCGGTCTGTTCCTCGGCGACATCGTCATGGAGGAGTGCGAGATCTCCTGGATCGTCCAGGGCGACGTGACTCCCCTCCTCCAGGCCTTCCCGGCCCTGGAGCAGTTCGGCGTCCGGGGTGGCAATCAGCTGGTCTTCCCCGCCGTCCGGCACGAGCGGCTGCGCAGTCTGACGGTCGAGACCGGCGGTATGCCCGTCGAGGCGGTGCGCGGTATCGCCGGCAGCGACCTGCCCGCCCTGGTGGCGCTCGACCTGTGGCTGGGCACCTCGGAGTACGGAGGCGATGCCGATGTCTCCGACCTGGAACCGTTCTTCGCGGGTGACCGACTGCCCAGCCTGATCCGCCTCGGCCTGCGCAACAGTGAGATCCAGGACGACGTGTGCCGGGCACTGGCGTCGGCCCCCGTCGTGGCGCGCCTGGAGGATCTCGACATCTCCATGGGCGTGCTCACGGACGACGGCGCGACGGCACTGCTGTCGGGCCAGCCGTTGACGCACCTGAAGAAGCTCGATCTCCACCACAACTACCTCAGTTCGGCGCTGCGTACCCGACTCCTCGAGACACTGGAGCCCGCCGGTGTGCAGGTCGACGCCGGTCAGGGTGACGCGGAGTCCGACGAGGAGGACGACGGGACCGTCTGGCGTTTCGTCGCGGTGGGTGAGTGACACCGACCCCCGCGACACGCGACGAGGACGAGCGATGAGTGACAAGCCGTGCGTGCCGCTGAAGTGGGCGGTCGTCGCGAACGGGGAGAACCGACGGGTCGACCTGTTCGCGGCGGCGGCCGAGAGCGCGGGCTGTGGCACGCCCCGCGTCGTCGAATGGCTCGACGTCCTGCGGGACGGCGGGCACGACTTCGCCGACGACGAACTGGTCCGGCTGGACTCCCCCGGCGAGAACGCGGAGGTGGACCGCCTGCTGCGCGGCGCCGACGAGCCGACCCGGGTCGAGGGTTCGGCGCGCTGGTACGCGGGCTTCCTGGACGGTGTGCGGTCGTTGCGCGGCGGCCGGCGCCTGGACGACCCCGCGGATCTGGCCGTGCTCTTCGACAAGCGGCTGTGTCACGCCCGTCTCGACGCGGCGGGTGTGCCGGTGCCCCCGTCGCCCACCTCCGGGATCCGTCGGCCCGTCGAGAGCTGGAGCGACGTGCGGGTCCTCATGGCGGAGGCGGGACTGCGGCGGGCGTTCGTCAAGCTCGCTCACGGTTCGTCCGCCTCGGGCGTGCTGGCCGTCGAGACGAGCACCACCGGCCGCATCCGGGCGACCACCTCGGTGGAGCGCACGGCTGACGGCGGTCTCCACAACTCACTGCGGATCCGCCGTTACACGGACGAGGCGGAGATCGCCGCGATCGTGGACACGCTCGCACCGGACGGGCTGCACATCGAGCGCTGGCTGCCGAAGGCCTCGCTCGGTGACCGGTCGGCCGACCTGCGGGTCGTGGTCGTGGCCGGCCGGGCCACCCACGCCGTGGTCCGGACGAGCCGCTCCCCGCTCACCAACCTGCACCTGGGTGGGGCACGTGGTGATCTCGCGGCGGTGCGCGCGCTCGCGGGTGACCGGTGGGCGCAGGCGCTCGACATCAGCGAGCGGGCCGCCGCCTGCTTCCCCGACACCCTGTGTGTCGGCGTCGATCTGCTTCCCGCGATCGGCTGGCGCCGGTTCACCGTGGGAGAGGTGAACGCCTTCGGTGATCTGCTCCCCCGCCTGACGGGTCTGCCCGGCAGCGGCGCCGAGGGCCTGGACACGTATGCGACGCAGGTCGCGGCGGTCCAGTCCGTCTCGCCCGACCGCTTCCCCGCACGCCCCGCTCCCACCGCTCGACGCACCACCGAGGACAGCACATGATCCCGCCCGACACCGGCCCCGTCGCCGCGCACAGGCCGCCCGCCACACCCGGTCCCTGCGTCACACCGGACATGAACGAGGTGGTGGGCCGCGACGACCTGCTCCTGCTCACGCTCGACACCCTGCGCTACGACGTGGCCGTCGAACTCGCCGCCGCCGGCCGCCTTCCGAACCTCGTGGCGCATCTGCCCGGGGGCACCTGGGAGCGACGCCACGCGCCGGGCAACTTCACCTACGCCTCGCACCAGGCGATGTTCGCGGGATTCCTTCCCACGCCCGCCTCCCCGGGACCACATCCTCGGTTGTTCGCGGCGCGCTTCGCCGGCAGCGAGACGACGGCGGGCCGCACATACGTCTTCGACACCCCGGATCTGGTGTCCGGCCTCGCCGCCCGGGGCTACCGCACGGTGTGCATCGGCGGGGTCGGCTTCTTCAACAAACAGGGCGCGCTCGGCGGCGTACTGCCCGGCCTCTTCGAGGAGAGCCACTGGGAGGCGGAGTTCTCGGTGGCCTCTCCGACCTCGTTCGAGGCACAGGTCGCCCGGGCCGAGAAGACCGTGGCCGAACTTCCTCCCCGGCAGAGGCTGTTCCTGTTCCTGAACGCGTCGGCCCTGCATCAGCCGAACTGGTTCCATCTGCCCGGCGCGACCCGGGAGACCGGCGACAGCCGGGCCACTCACGCGGCGGCTCTGGAGTACATCGACCGGCATGTGGGCCGGCTGTTCGCCGCCATGAGTTCCAGGCGCCGGTGCTTCGCCATCGTCTGCTCCGATCACGGCACCGCCTACGGGGACGACGGCTACACGGGCCACCGCCTCGGCCACGACAGTGTGTGGACCGTGCCCTACAGCCACTTCTTCCTGGAGCCGACCGTATGACCCTCACTCCCGTGGCCGCCCCGACCGGGACACCGCGCCCGTATCAGAGCTACACCTACGCCTATCCGCACAAGACCGCCTATCGTCCCCTCACTCCGCGCCCCACGCTGAAGGACGTGTGGGCGGGCGAGTCCCGGAGTTCGCTCTCGCTGTACGTGCACATACCGTTCTGCGAGGTCCGCTGCGGGTTCTGCAACCTGTTCACCCGGATCGGGGCGCCCGACGATCTGAGCGGGCGCTATCTGGACGCGGTGCGACGCCAGGCCGTGGCGATGCGCGAGGCGCTGGGCGACGACGAGCCCCCGCGATTCGCCAACGCCGCGTTCGGCGGTGGCACACCCACGTTCCTCGACGCCGGCGAGCTGGAGCGGCTGTGCGACATCGCCGAGCGGGAGATGGGCGCCGACCTCCGTGCGATCCCCCTGTCCGTCGAAGCCTCTCCTTCCACCGCCACGGCCGACCGGCTGGCCGTGCTGGTCGCTCGGGGCACCACGCGCCTCAGCCTGGGAGTGCAGAGCTTCGTCGAGGAGGAGTCACGCGCCGCAGTACGGCCGCAGCGCCGCTCCGACGTGGAAGCGGCACTCACGCGGATCCGCGAGGCGGCGGTACCGGTCCTCAACATCGACCTGATCTACGGCATCGACGGCCAGACGGCGGCCAGCTGGCGTGTCTCCCTGGACGCCGCCCTGGCCTGGCGGCCCGAGGAGATCTACCTCTACCCGCTCTACATCCGCCCTCTCACCGGCCTCGGCCGGCACACCGATCCGCACCGTGCCGACCGGGAGTGGGACGAGCAGCGCCTGCGCAGGTACCGCGAGGGGCGCGACCACCTGCTGGCCCATGGCTACGAACAGGTGTCGATGCGCATGTTCCGCCGCGCGGACGCACCACCCCAGGGACCGGACGACTACGCCTGCCAGACCGACGGCATGATCGGCCTGGGCTGCGGCGCCCGCTCGTACACCTCGACGCTGCACTACTCCTTCGACTACGCCGTGTCGATGCGGGAGATCCGCGGCATCATCGACGACTACACCGCGACCGAGGACTTCTCCCGCGTCCTGCACGGCCGCCACGTCGACGAGGACGAGGCCCGGCGCAGGCACCTGCTGCAGTCTCTGCTCCAGGCCGAGGGCCTGCCCGTGACCGACTACCGTCACCGCTTCGGTTCCGATCCCCGGGACGACTTCCGTTCCGAACTGGACACCCTGGCCGCACGGGGATGGCTCACGCCGCCCGGTGACGGCCGGCTGTGTCTGTCCCCCGAAGGGCTCGCCCACTCGGACGCGATCGGGCCCGAGTTCTTCTCCCCGGCCGTGCGGGACGCCATGGCCGCCTACGAACTGAAGTGAGACCCGGTGGACCTGACGATTCTTTACCGCGGGCCGCTCGCCTCCTGCGACTACGACTGCCCGTACTGCCCGTTCGCCAAGCGCCGGGACACCACGGACCAACTGCGGTCCGACCGGGCTGCGTTGCAACGGTTCACCACGTGGGCGGGCGAGCAGCGGGAGGACCGGCTGTCGGTGCTCTTCACCCCGTGGGGCGAGGGCCTGGTCCGTTCCTGGTACCGCCGTGCTCTCGTGGAGCTGTCCCACCAGCCCCACATCCAGCGGGTCGCGATCCAGACGAACCTGAGCTGCCGTACCGACTGGCTCCAGGAGGCGGACCGGGACACGGTGGCGCTGTGGTGCACGTACCACCCCGGGCAGACGCCGCACGAACGCTTCCTCGCCAAGGCACGCCGGCTCACCGCCCTGGGCGTGCGCTTCAGCGTCGGCGTCGTCGGCCTGCCCGAGCATCGGGAACCGGCGCGACGGCTGCGCGAGGAGCTCCCGGAGCACGTGTACCTGTGGGTGAACGCCGCGGAAGGACACACCTACTCCGACGAGCAGGCCGCCGAGTGGACCGCGCTCGACCCGCTCTTCCCCTTCAGCCGTCACCCGCACCGCTCGGCCGGCCTGCCCTGCCGCACCGGAGAGTCCGTCATCTCGGTGGACGGCGACGGAACGGTCCGCCGCTGCCACTTCGTTCGCGGCGAGCTCGGCAACCTGTACGACGGTTCCTACCGGACCGCGCTCGCTCCGCGCCCCTGTCCCCTGACCTCATGCGACTGCCACATCGGCTACGTGCATCTGGAAACGCTGCCGCTGTACGACGTCTTCGCGGGCGGGGTACTGGAACGCGTCCCGCGGATGACACCGGACAGGGACCTCCTGCCGGTGGTCCCTGCACGCCGGCCGGTCTGAGCGACACCGCTACGCCCTCTCACCGACCTTTCCATCAGCGGGTGTCGACGTTCCCGGCGCACAGGGCGTGATCCACCAGGTTGCCGGCGGCCCGCTCCTGTTCCAGGATGTGTTCCAGGCTGTCGCCGCGCGCCTCGGACATGGAGACCACGACACTTCGAGTTCCGCTCGGGGTGACGCCGTTGAGCGTGATGTAGCCGCCGTCCCCGCCCTCATGACTCCAGTAGGTCCCGCCACAGCTCAGCGGGCGTTCGACCAGCCCGAGTCCGTATCGGCCGCCGGGCCACAGCTGTTGGACCTCCGCGTTCACCGGCACGGTGCGCTGCATCTCGGCCAGCTGTCGACGCGGCAGGAGGCGGCCTCCCAGCAACGCGCGGAGGAAGCGGTTCTCGTCCCCCGTGGTCGTGACGAACGAGAGATTCTCGTGGTCCACGGGGATCTGGTCCGTGACGTCCACACGAGCTCCGGGGCCGAACAACTGGTAGGCGTTCGCGTGCGGTCGAGGGAGGGTGGACGCGGTGCCGCCCCACCGGGTCCGGCCGAGGGCGAGCGGGCGCAGAATGCGGTGTTCGATCTCCTCGTGAGCGGGGTGGCCCGTGGCGCGGTGGATGATCGCGGCGAGCAGGATGTATCCCGTGTTGGAGTACTGCCAGCCCTCGCCCGGCGGAAAGTCCGGGGCGTGATCCATGGCGCGGGCGATCAACTGCTCCGAGCTGTAGACGTAGTGACGCTGCTCGTAGTACTCCTGCGGCGTGGTGTAGCCGGGCACGTCGTCGTGCAGGCCGCTCGTGTGCTGAAGGAGCTGTCGGACGGTGATCAGGCGGCCGTCGTTGCCGTTGCCGTCGACCACTCCCGGCAGCCAGCGGTCCACGGTGTCGTCCAGGGACAGCCCGCCCTCGGCCTCCAGTTGGAGGACGACGGTGGCGATCAGTGTCTTGGACGTGCTGGCCATACGGAAGTAGCCCTCTGCAGGGACCGGACGACCGGTGTCCAGGTCGGCGGTTCCGCTGGTCGCGACCGTCTGCCGGCCGTCGGGTTCGATCGTTCGGGCCTGGACACCGCTGACGCCGAGCGCGTGGATCGCCCGGGCGTCCTCACGCAACTGCCGCGCGAGAGTCGGGCGTTGAGGCTGCGCGAGGGCGGTGCCCGCCTCGACGGTGAGCAACGCCGCGATGCCGAGTGCCAGGGCCAGGTGTTTGCGCGGAGTCGAGGTCATGGTCGAACGCTAGGTCCCGGCGAGAGGACGGGGTATCCGGCGCACCCCCGGGCTCCGGTTGGGGATATCCCCCCACGCGATGCGCTCGGGCGCGGACGAGATCGACGCCGGCCCTCAGTGTGTGCCGTACAGCGCTCACATCAGGACATGCGCGACGGTACGGCCCCAACCCGACCATAGGGTTCGAGGAATGAATTCCTCCCCGTCCGCCCCTCCGACGGCGCTCACAGCACACAGGACGAAGCGTCCGCCTCTCGGTCCCACCTGGTTCGCCGCCGTCATGGGCACCGGCATCGTCGCCAACGCCTCGGTCACGCTGCCCTGGACCTTCCCCGGGCTGCGAACCGGCGCCATGGTCGTCTGGCTGGGCGCCGCGCTCCTCCTGGTCCTCCTGGCCGCCGGATACCTGCGGCAGCGAGCCCTGCGGCTTCACGCCGGTGATCCGGTGATGGCGCAGTTCCTGGGGGCGCCCCCGGTGGCACTGCTCACGGTGGGCGCCGGGGCGCTGCTGCTCGGCCGCCCGCTGATGGGAAGCGAGGCGGCGCTGGACGTGGACTGGGTGCTGTGGTCACTCGGTACGGTGCTCGGCCTGGTCACCGCCTGCACGGTCCCGTACCTGATGGTCACCCGGCATCGCTTCGCGCCGGACGCCGCGTTCGGGGGCTGGCTCATGCCCGTGGTGCCGCCGATGGTCTCGGCCGCGACGGGCGCCCTGCTCATCCCCCACGCACCGGCGGGTCAGCTCCGCCTCGCCCTGCTGCTGGCCTGCTACGCCATGCTCGGACTCGGCCTCATCGCGGCGCTGCTCGTGATAGCGCTGATCTACGGCCGCCTGATCCATCACGAGGCACCCTCCGGAGCGGTGGTGCCCACGGTGTGGATCGGCGCGGGCGCCCTGGGACAGGCCGTCGCGGCCCTCGGCGCACTCGCCGCGGCGGCGCCCAGCGTGCTCCCGGCGCCCTACGCGCAGGGGACCGTGGTGCTCGCGCTGCTGGGCGGGCTCGGCGTGTGGGGTTTCGCCATGCTGTGGCTCACGCTCGCCGCGGGGTTGACGGTACGGACGATCCGGACCGGTCTGCCTTTCGCGGCCACCTGGTGGTCGTTCATCTTCCCGGTCGGCGCCTGCGTGACCGCCTGCAACTCCCTTGCCGCGCAGACAGGTTCGGATGCGTTCAAGTGGATCGCCGTGGCGTCCTACGGGCTGCTCGTCCTCGCCTGGATCGTCGTGGCCGGGCGGTCCGCCCTTCACGCCGCCGAGCACATGTGCCAGTGGGCGGTCGCCGGCCGCGCACGTCGTCCTGCCGTCGGAACGGCACCTCGCGAAGACGGGACCACGCCGCCCGCGGAAGGCGTCCACGCCGGCGCGCGTCCGGCTGCCGAGGCCCGGAGGCCCGGCCTCGACCCCACGGCCGAGGTCGTCGGTGCCGGCGCCCTGGCCGCCGACGACGAGGGATGACCACCCCGGACCGTTGACGGCGGGCCCGCTCCGGTGATCGGAGCGGGCCCGCCGTGACTGTCGCCTGATGTCCCTCTGCGATCCGCGTGTTCTGCGTTCCGAGATCGGCTACGTGAACCGAGTCGATCGGGCGCCCCTGGTGTTTCTGCTCCAACCGGCGCTGCGCACCCGGCTCGTCCGAGGTGGGCGGGCGGCACCGTGGCTCTCGGCCCCCGGTGCCGGCGATCCCGCGGCGCCGCTGTGGCGCCGCGGGATGGTGTGTCCCCTCATCCGCCTCGTGGCCGTGCACGGAAAGCTGTCCGGTCTCCCCGTTCACAGAGGTGACGGGTCCGCGTTCCGCCGGACAGGTGGGGCCGCTTGTTTGCGCATCGCTGCGAGTCGGGCCATCTGCTCGCCCATGCCGCGCGTCCCGGCCAGGGGGTTCAGGGCCCCCGGCCAGACGCTGCGGACGAGGCTCACGTGCCGGGCGCCCCCGAGGACCACGACGGGACTCCCGAGGATGACACCCCGCCTGTGTGCCTGCTCCAGAAGGGCGGCGGCCGTGATGGAGTCGGCGGCGCCATGGGGAGTGTCGTACGGCTCGACGACGTCGTCCAGGTCGAGCAGGCCGTACCGCGCGGAGAGGATGAGCAGCCGACCGGGCTCCAGCGCCTCCGCCGCCCTTCGGCACGCGCGGTGGTAGGAACCGACGTACAGGTCCCCGGCCGGTGCCCGCCGGTCCAGCTTGCGACTGCCGCACGGAATGACGACCAGTTCGGGGTCGAAGCAGTCGAGATGGTCGTTCGGTGTCATGCGTGCCGTCCTGTTCCGGTGGGTGTGAGCGCGCCTGCGTCTGTGCGCGGTGCCGGCCGGCACGGACCGAGCGTCCCTACGGGAGGCGGGACACGTGGTAGTGGGCGATCTGCCAGTCCTCGGCCGTCCGGCGTACGAGGACGCTGAGGTTGACGCCGATGGTGGGGCGGTCGGTGAAGGAGAAGTCGACGGCCAGGTAGCCCAGTACGAGGTCCTGGGAGAGCCGTCTGGTCTCGAGCACCTGGTACGCGGCCTCCATGCCGAGGGGTTGCGAGTCGTAGTAGGCGGCGACCCCTCGTCTGCCCGTGCTGTAGGGGTGGAGCCCCTGGAAGATGGCGTCCTCGGTGAACTGGGCCGCGACCCGATGGGGCTCGTGGGCGTCGACACCGGCCTTCCACCGGTCCAGGACGTCACGCAGGATCGCTTCGTCGTCCTTGGTCTTCGTGGTGTCCATCAGGTTGCTCCTGGTGTTCGGGGCCCGAGGCCTGCCGATGTGGTGGACGGTGCGGGGTGCGCGACCGGCGACACCCCACACCTCCAAGGGTGGACCCGCCGGGTCAGTGACCGGCGCTCATCCCACCGTCCACGTGGAGGATCTCACCCGTGACGAACGGCGCGTGCTGCAGATACATCACCGCGTCGACGATGTCGGAGGACTCGCCCATACGGCGGACCGGGTGCAGTCCCGCGAGGGCCTCGTGCGTGTCCTCGGGGTGCATGGGGGTCTTGATGGTGCCGGGCGAGACCGCGTTGACCCGGATCCCGCGCGTGGCGTACTCGATGGCGAGGGACTTGGTGGCGGACTGCAGTCCACCCTTGGTCAGCGAGGCCAGCGCGGACGGCACCCGGGCGTCGGCGTTGTCGACGAGGCTGGTGGTGATGTTGACGATGTGGCCGCCGCCCTGCGCGAGCATCTGCTCGATGGCGAGCTGGGTGACGTGGAAGAAGCCGGTGAGGTTGATGCCCGTCACGGCCGCGAAGTCGTCCGCGGTGTAGTCCGTGAACGGCTTGGCGACGAAGACGCCCGCGTTGTTGACGAGCGCGTCGATGCGGCCGAAACGCTCGATGGCGGCGGCGACGACGCGTTCCGCCGTCGCGGCGTCGGCGATGTCGCCCTGCACCGTCAGCACGTCGGTGTCGTCGGTGGGGGCGATGCTGCGGGACGTGCCGACGACGGCGTAGCCCTGCTTGCGGTACGCGGCGAGCAGGTCGGCGCCGATGCCCTGCGAGGCGCCGGTGATGATCGCGACCTTCTGGTCCTGAGTGGTCATGGTGACGTTCTCCGTGCGGTAGAGCGGCCCGTCCGCTCGATGCGGGACGGTTGTCGAGTGATTCCGGTTGCCGATCGATTTACTAGCCGACCGGTCGACTAATGCGAAGGTAAGCGGTCCCGGCGCTTCCGTCCACGGTTGGCGAGCCTCTCCCCGGGACCGGGTTCCTCCCAGGTGATAGGCGCAGACTTTCAGCCCAGGTCAGACGCTTCCTTCCCGGCTGACCTGGGTCGGCGCCCGTACAAGGGGACCTCGCGGCGGGCTACTGCCGGTAGGGATCGCAGTCCGGCAACCAGGCATCCGCCGCGTGGACGCCGAGGTCACCGACGCCGTCGCACAGTGCCTCCATCGTCGAGATGACCGACGAACGGACCTCGTTCCGGCGCCGGACCAGGGACCATGTCCAGTGGATCTCGGGCCCTACGACGGCACGTCGGACCAGGTCGGACGGCAGCGGAGTGGTCTGTCCCTTGGGCGAGTTGATCACGGGTCCACCGATGCGCCGGACGTGATCGAAGAACGCCGGACCGGTGATCCCGCCGTCGGAGATACGGACGGCGCGCGCTCCGGTGCCCTTGGTCACGGCCTCGGCATAGGCGTTCCAGGACGACCACGAGGTGGTGTCGTCGTCCAGGAGTACGGCGCTGTCCGAGGCCCGCACCTCTCCCGTGACATCTCCCGGGGCGACCGCGTAGAGCCGGTCCGCGCCGATCAGGCGGGCCCGCAGGCCGAGCTCGTCCAGGGTGCCGGTGGGTACCCAGCAGATCGCCAGGTCCAGGCTTCCGTCGGCGACCCGTGCGGCCTGGGCGTGCGAGGGCGCCACCCAGGCGTCGATGTGGACCTGGGCCACGGCCGCGGTACGAGCGGTCAGGTCCGGCGGAAGCCAGTTGACGTAGCCGAGACGGACGGGTTCGGAGCCGGACAGCCGGCGGGCGCGGAGCTGGAGCTCGTCGGCGCCGTCCAGGAGGGCGCGGGTGTGGGGCAGCAGGGCCGATCCGGCGGGGGTGAGCGCAACCGAGCGGCGGTCCCGGTCGAACAGGCGCACGCCCAGGTCCCGTTCGAGGGCCTTGATCTGCTGGGACAGGGACGGCCCGGCGATCAGGAGACGCTCGGCGGCCCGGCCGAAGTTCAGTTCCTCGGCGACGGCGACGAAGTACCGCAGCTGGCGCAGTTCCACACGGGCCATGCTACGTCGGTGGGAGGGTGCGCCTACCAGCAGGGAGCCGGCCGGTCGTGGCGCTCCGGCGAGGGCGGGCGGACGATGGAGACATGCGCGCCCGAGAGTGGGTGAAGGCGGTGTCTGCCCTCCGGGGGAGGCCGCTGGGTCCCACCTCTGCCGCGAAGCGTCACCGACCGGACCACCTCACCGAACGGAGTACGACCATGCGTGAGTTTCTTGTCGAGATCACCACGACCGTCCCGGAGGGGACCCCGCAGGAAGAGGTGGACCGGCGGCGGGCCGCCGAAGCCGTCCACGCACGCGAACTGGCCGCCACCGGCCACCTGGCACGCCTGTGGCGCCCGGTCGGCGAGCTGCGCAGCATCGGCATCTGGCGCGGAGACGACGAGGACGACCTCAGGGAGAAGGTGCTGGGCACCCTTCCGCTGAGCCCGTGGATGACCTTCGAGGTCACACCGCTGGAATCCCACCCGAACGACCCGGGGAGCGCGGACACGACGGCGTGAGCCGACCCCTGCCCCAGCTCCCCCGTGCATCTCCGAGGACCTTCATGCCGTCGTGCCGCCCCGTCACGTCCACCGCCACGGAGCTCGTCTCGCGGCACACGGCCTGGATCCACGTGCTCCAGGCCGCTGCCGCACTCGCGGCGGGCATGGGCGTCGGCCGGTTCGTGTTCACCCCGATCGTCCCCCTGATGCACGCCCAGGCACGGCTGTCCCCGGGCGCGGGCGCCCATCTGGCCACCGCCAACTACGTCGGCTACCTCGTCGGGGCACTCGCCGGCATCCTGGCACCTTCCCTGATCCGCTCCCCCGCTCTCCTGCGCGCGAGCCTGGTCGTCCTGGTCGTCAGCCTGGCGGCCATGCCCGTGACCCACAGCACCGTTCTGTGGATGGCGTTGCGGCTGGCGGCAGGGGTGGCCAGCGCGCTGGTCTTCGTCATCGCGGTCAGCTCGCTGCTGAGCCACCTGCGCGAGCATCCGGCCCACCTGTCCGGCTGGGCGTTCGGCGGTGTCGGCGCCGGCATCGCCCTGTCCGGCCTGCTGGTCCTCGCCGTGCGTTCCCTCGCCGACTGGCGGGCCGCGTGGTGGGCCTCGGCCGTACTCGCCGCGATCCTCTCCGTCGTGGCGTGGAACCTCCGCCCCGAAGGCGCACCTGAGCGATCGGCCGTGACGGCGGTGCCCGACCCTGCGGACGGCCTCGTGCGGAGGGCACGCACGGGGCGCTGGTTCACCGCCCTGTTCACCTCGTACACCCTGGAGGGTGTCGGCTACATCGTCGCCGGCACGTTCCTGGTCGCCGCGATCGAACAGGGCTCACCCGGTTGGATCGGGAGCGGCGCCTGGGTGGTGGTCGGTCTGGCCGCTCTGCCGTCCTCCGCGCTGTGGGCCTGGCTGGGGCGTCGTCGGTTCCGGCCCGGTCTGCTGTGTGCCGCGCTCGTGATCCAGGCGGTGGGCATCGCCCTGCCCGCTCTGTTCGACGGTGTGACGGCCGCCCTGATCTCGGCGGTCCTGTTCGGCGCGACGTTCATCGGCATCAGCACCCTCGCCCTCGCCACAGGCACCCATCTGCGGTTTCCTCGGTCCGTCGCCCTGCTGACCGCCGGTTACTCGGTCGGGCAGATCGCCGGTCCCCTTCTCGTCGCACCATTGCTCCAGCACGGCTACCGACAGGCGCTGCTGCCGGCGTCCGGTGTGGTGCTCGCGGCTGCCGTGTCAGCGGCCGTCCTGCGGAGCGGGTTCCCGCACCGGATCGTCGTGGCGGAGGACGGCTTGGGCAGTGGGCGAGCCGGAACCGCCCGGCCTGTCGCGGGTCCCGAAGCGCGCACCGGCTGAGACGTGCCCGATGCGCCACACGGTGCACCGGACCCTGGGACACCGGGCCTGAGCCGATCGGCGGCGGCCGGGGGCCGCCGGCCGTCAGATACGCGCTGCGGGCTCCTGCGGCATCGACGCGCCGAGCAGCGCCAGGCAGTTCGCCCACAGGGGGCCGAGCTGCCGGGTGTTGTTGTACAGCTTGGCGAACAGGACCTGGCCCTCCAGCTGGGCGACGACCGCCCGTGCGGCCTCCCGGCTGTCGGTCACAGCGATGTCATGGCGGGCGAGCGCCTCGGAGACGACCGACTCGACCATGCCGACCTGCTCCTCGAAGATCGCCTGCAGCCGTTCTCGTACGGACTCGGTCTGGTTGCTCATCTCCAGCGTGAGGTTCCCGAACATGCAGCCCGACACGGTGCCGCAGTTCTGCTGGCCGGCCAGCTGTGCGGCTTCGGTGTCCTCGAACAGCCGACGGAGTCGGATCAGCGGCTCCTCATCGCTGCCGAGGGCCCTCGCCCAGGCCGACTTCTGTCCGGCCCACTGCTCGTCGATCACAGCGAGAGCGAGAGCTTCCTTGGACTCGAAGAAGTAGTAGAAGCTCCCCTTCGGCACACCGGCCGCCTTACAGATCTCGGCCACACCCAGCGCCGAATAGCCACGCAGCTCGATGAGTGACTGCGCGGCGCCGAGGATCTTCTCTCTCGCGTCGCTGGTACGTCCCATGAGGGAAGTGTACGACCGGTCGTCTATAGATGGCGGGTCTGACCTAGACTCCGCCCCATGGAGATCGCGACCGCTTCCGTCGTCGAGGACCTGGCCCCGGCCGGTGCGCTGAGGGCCTCCATCAACCTGGGCAATCCCGTCCTCGCGCAGGGCACGCCCGACCAGCCCCGCGGGGTCACGGTGGACGTCGCGCGGGAGATCGGCCGTCGTCTGGGAGTGCCGGTGGAGCTGCTGTGCTTCGACGCGGCGCGCAAGTCGTTCGAGGCGATGGCCTCGGGCGCGGCGGACATCTGTTTTCTCGCCGTGGAACCGGCACGCGAGGCGGAGGTCGCCTTCACCGCCCCCTACGTGGTGATCGAGGGCGTGTACGCGGTGCCCGTCGACTCCCCCCTCACCTCGGTCGCCGAGGTCGACCGGCCCGGCGTCCGGATCGGGGTGAAGCAAGGCTCCGCGTACGACCTTTTCCTGACCCGGACACTCCAGCGGGCGACGGTCGTCCGCGGCGACGAAGGCGTGGACGTCTTCCGCGCGCAGGGCCTGGAGGTCGCCGCCGGGATCCGTCAGCCTCTGACCGGGTTCGTGGCGGCGAACGCGGGCGAAGTCCGGCTGATCGAGGAGCGGTTCATGGAGATCCGGCAGGCGGTGGGAACGTCGCGCAAGCACGCGCCGGGGACCGTACGGTTCCTGCACGACGTGGTCGAGGAACTGAAAGCGGACGGTTTCGTGACCGACGCGCTGCGCCGCTCCGACCAGTCGGAGACGCTGGTCGCACCGCTCGCACGCACACGGGGCTGAGCCGGGGACGCCGGCCCCGAACCGGGCTGCCGGTCGGTCCGGCCGCCTTCGCGCGACGGTCGCACATCAGGCTCCGTCCGGGGACGACGACCGCGTCAGTTGCGCGGCGGCGCTGTCCAGCAGCATGTCCAGGGCCGTCGGGTAGGCGCTGGTGACCATCCGCGTGGCGAGGAGGGGAGCCGCCTCGGCGATACGGGGATGCGTCGTGGCGGGCAGTCGGGCGTAGGTGGACCGCCACATGGCCTCGTCGGCGCGCAGCGCGGCACTGGGCAGCGCGAGGGAGGCCGCGTCCAGGGCGGCGAAGGCGAGCGTCTGGTCGATGAAGGCGTGGTAGATCCGGACGGTGTCCGGCAGCGGAAAGCCTGCCGAACGCAGCAGTTCCAGGACCATCTCGTCGGCCGCCAGCTCGTTGGCCCGGCCGCTGACACGGCTGGTGGTCAGCTGGGCGGCCTGCGGGTGGGCGACGTAGGCGGCGTGGATGCGCAGCCCCATGGCCCGCAGGTCGGCCCGCCACTCCCCCGTCGGCTCCCAGCCCCGCAGCGCCTGGCCTATGAGCGCGTCGGCGATGGCGAGGGTCAGGTCGTCCATACCGCGGAAGTAGCGGTAGAGCGTGCTCGGGTCGCAGTCGAGCGCCAGGCCGAGGCGACGCGCGGTGAAGCCGGCGCTCCCGTGCTCGCGCAGCATGCGCAGTGCGGTCTCGACGATCAGTTGTTCGGAGAGCACGGTGCCGCTGCGGGTGGGCCGACGGCGGCGCCGTTTCTCCTCGGGCACCACGGGTTTCGCCACGGTGACCTCCGGTGGACGCTTATGCCAACGCCATTGACCTTACGTGACGCCGGGGCGTTGTATCTCACCGAGGGGCGCGCCTCGTTCTCCGTAGGACCGACAGGGAGTTCTTGCCATGCGTGTACTGCTCGTAGGAGCCGGTGGTGTGGGTACCGCGATCACCCGGATCGCGGCGCGACGTACGTTCTTCGAGGCGATGGTGGTCGCCGACTACGACCCGGCCCGGGCGGAGGCCGCCGTCACGGCGGTGGGCGACGACCCGCGGTTCGTCGCGGCCCGCGTCGACGCGAGTGACACCGCGGCGGTGGCGGAGCTGCTGGCCCTGCACCGTTGCGACGTCCTGCTGAACGCGACCGACCCGCGCTTCGTCATGCCGCTGTTCCAGGCGGCGCGTGCCGGCGGCGCGAACTACCTCGACATGGCGATGTCGCTCTCCCGGCCGCACCCGGAGCGACCGTACGAGGAGTGCGGGGTCAAACTCGGCGACGGCCAGTTCGCGGAGGCGGAGGACTGGGAGAAGGCGGGCTCGCTCGCCCTCGTCGGCATGGGCGTGGAACCGGGCCTGTCGGACGTGTTCGCGCGGTTCGCGGCCGACGAACTCTTCGACGAGATCGAGGAGATCGGCATCCGTGACGGCGCGAACCTCACCGTCGACGGGTACGACTTCGCGCCCTCCTTCAGTATCTGGACCACCATCGAGGAGTGCCTGAACCCGCCGGTCGTGTACGAGGCGGACCGCGGCTGGTACACCACCGAGCCGTTCAGCGAACCCGAGGTGTTCGACTTCCCCGAGGGCATCGGGGAAGTCGAGTGCGTGAACGTGGAGCACGAGGAGGTGCTGCTGGTGCCCCGCTGGGTGGACGCCCGGCGCGTCACCTTCAAGTACGGCCTCGGGAACGAGTTCATCGAGACGCTCAAGACCCTCCACCTGCTCGGGCTCGACCGCACGGAGCCGGTGACGGTCGCGGGAGCCGACGGCCCGGTCGCGGTGTCGCCGCGGGACGTCGTCGCGGCCTGTCTGCCCGACCCCGCGACGCTGGGTGAGCGCATGCACGGGAAGACCTGCGCGGGCACCTGGGTGCGCGGCAGCAAGGACGGCGCACCGCGCGAGGTGTACCTGTACCACGTGGTCGACAACCAGTGGTCGATGACGGAGTACGGCAGTCAGGCCGTGGTCTGGCAGACGGCGATCAATCCCGTCGTCGCCCTCGAACTCGTCGCGAACGGCACCTGGACCGGCGCCGGCGTCCTCGGGCCGGAGGCTTTCCCGGCGCGCCCCTTCCTGGAGCTGCTGACGGCGTACGGCTCGCCGTGGGGCATGCGGGAGCAGTGACCCGCAGGGGGGGCGGTGACGCGCCGCTCCTGGTCCGGGAACCGGTCGTCACAGGGACGTGGCGTGGACACGGACGGGGAGTCCCGACCGGGAGACGGCCTCCCGCTCGAACGGGAGCCCGATCTTCGCGGCGACCCGCTGCGAGGCAAGGTTGTCCGGTCGGACGATCGCGATGAGACGCGTCGCGCCGAGGGCGTCGCGGGCGTGGTCGCGGCAGGCCCGCGCGGCCTCGGTGGCGAAGCCGTTCCCCTGGAGGTCGGCCCGCACGTGGTAGCCGACCTCCAGCTCCGTGACTCCCTCGATCTCCTGAGGTGTCAGGCCGCAGTCTCCGACGAACTCTCCGGTGGCCCGGAGGGAGACCAGCCACAGCCCGAACCCCTCCTGCTGATAGAGACGCTGGTTCCACTGAATCCAGGCCAGGGATTCCTCCCGGGTTCCGGGCTTCGGATAGTGGCGCATGACGTCCGGATCGCCGAGGAGTGCGGCCATGTCGTCGAGGTCGCCCTCGGTCATCTGCCGGAACGAGAGCCTCGCGGTGGGCGGCGGACCCTGCTGGTGCCGGTTCACGGGCACTCCTTCATCGTGGTGGCCGAGCCGTCGGCCGCGCAGTCTGCCGGGTCCCCGGGAGCGGCCTGTTCCGGTCGCTCCCGGACCCGATTGCGGTGAATGTCGTCCGGCAGGGGCGGCCGTCGCGCAGAGTACTCCGTATGACGACCCCCGCTGAGCTGCTCCGTTCTCTCGCCCGCACCCGAGCGTCGCTCGACGGCGAGGAGGTCACGTACTGGTGGACCGGAGACGTGTACTCCTGGTCGCCCGACGAGCCGTACCAGCGGGTGTTCGGCTTCGAAGGAGTCAATGTCGCCCGACTGATCCAGGACCCGGAGGACGGCCCGGACGCGTACCGCCTGCTCACCCGCGAGGCCGCCCTCTACCTGGATCCCGTCACCCGCGACATCTTGGAGACCTGGCAGGATCTGCCGGTGGTGCACGTCTGGAACGATCCCGCCAACCAGAAATGGCGCCCCTTCCCGGTCCCGACGACCCGCCTCGGTGACCAGGTCTGCTTCAGTCTGGAGATCCCCCTCACCTACCCGTCACCCCTGCCGGTGGCCCAATACCCCGTGCACTCGGCCGGCGACACCTACAAGGCGTTGGAACTCTTCCAGTTCTTCGCCGACCGCGCCGACCTGGCCGGCACCGCGCCCGGCGTCCCCGCCACCATGTCGTGGACCCGTATGTCGCCCTGGCTCCCGTGGATGGCCCGCGGTCCGCGCCCGGGCGGCCTCACCTACCACTGCCGCGGCCGCAAGCTCAGCTCCTCCGCTGAGGTACCCGAACGCATCCGCGCCTACATCGCCGACCACCACCCGCAGTTCGCCCAGGCGCCGGAGAAGTGGAGCGAGCCGAACGAGACGAGCTGGACGTACTTCCGCAGGCTCAATCCGCCGGCGTAGGCGCTCCGGGCCGGAGCGGCGTCCCCGGGCGACCGCCCCGGCCACTCCGACCGATTCCTTTGGGAGCCGGCCCGGGTCTCTTCATGCGACGGGGCCGGATCGGCCGGACCCGAGGACGGAGACCGTCATGCGCAAGCTGATCGCTGGATCGTTCGTCACCCTCGACAACGTCGTCCAGGATCCGGGCGGGTTCGGCGAGATCGACCGCGGCGGCTGGGCACTGGAGTACTTCGACGAGGCCTCGCGCCGGCGCGCCACCGACGCACTGCTGGCGAGCGACACCTTCCTTCTCGGACGAGCGACGTACGAGACGCTCGAGAAGGCCTGGTCGAACAACACCGGCCGGTACGCCGAGGCGATGAACGACCTTCCCAAGGTCGTCGTCACGAACACGCTGAGGGGCCCGTTGCCCTGGAACGCGACCGCCCTCCCCGGTGACGCGGCACAGACGGTCGCCGACCTCAAGCGGCAGCCCGGCGGCACCATCATCATGTACGGCAGCTTCACCCTGATGCGAACGTTGCTGCAGCACGAGCTGATCGACGAACTCAACCTCGGTGTCCACCCCGTCGTCGTCGGCGAGGGCCGGCGCCTCTTCGACACCGCGCTGCCGCACGGGCTGACGTTCGCGGCCGCGACCCCGAGTGCCACGGGTGTCGTGACGCTGACCTACACCCCGTAGCAGCTCCGCAGGCAGGCAGTCGTCCTCCTCCCCTGACAACGACACCCCCACCCGAACGGGACCGCCTGCTAGAAGATGTGGGCTCGTCTCTGCAGCGCGCGGTCGCCGTGGCTCTCACGCAGCCACGGAGTGCGTACGTCGGGCAGCCGGGCCAA
Organism: Streptomyces sp. M41(2017); assembly: GCF_002078175.1. Classification (GTDB taxonomy): domain Bacteria; phylum Actinomycetota; class Actinomycetes; order Streptomycetales; family Streptomycetaceae; genus Streptomyces. The sequence goes on from NZ_MWFK01000003.1 coordinate 298,267, forward strand.
GGCGTTCCGGAAGGTCGTCGGATCGATCCGGAAGAACCGATCGGGTCGGGGTGCGGCCGGGTCGTCACGCAGGACACCGGTCGGCATGGTGCCCGACGCGGGGAACGGTAGGTGGACTTCGGGAAAGGCCAGCCATCGCCAGATCCCGAACGGGAGCGGCACCGGTCGTGCCGTGGCGGATGGGCTGTCCGGTGCCCAGACTTCGCCCGTCTGGGGATGGGCCGGCACGAGAAGGATCGCGGCATCGGCGTCGGGCTCGGTGCACCCGGGGCCGGCTGGGGCTGCCGTGCGTACCGGTGACCCGTCGGGCAGGAGCACGTCCAGGGCACGTTGGAACACCGCCTCCGCCAGACCTCTCGGGACCTTGACCGGGTATCCCGCCGAGGCCGCCAACAGCTGAACGAGGACAGGCCCGGCCGCCGCTTCCCACTGAGGGTTCCAGGACCACCAGCCCGCCGAACCCGACCTCCACCCCGTCGTGATCGGCACGCACGGGGGCGTCCCCTCACACTCCGTCATCAGCTCCGCCCACGAGAGCGGCGCGGAGTCCGAACCCGCAACGGGCAGTCGCCGCACGGCGTCAGGGTCCAGCCATACCGTCTGCCAGGACGAACAGTCGTCGATCCGGGTGGCCACGGGCAGTCCGCAGCCCACGCAGTCCATATTGGGGCCGTCGCCGCCTCCGATGCCGCAGCAGAAGCCACCACCCCTCGCCGGGATCAGCTCAGTGCCGCGGACATCGCCGGGAGCGACGGCGATCGCGCCGGGCACACCGTCGCACAGGATGTCGACCGGCGCGTGGATACCGCGGGCTCGCGCCTCGTCCGGATCGACGTCGTGCCACTCGCGCCACGGCGGTCCCCAGGGCTCCGGGTCCACGGCGAAAGTACCCGGCGCCATGAGCACCGGCAGCTGAAGGCCGTTTCCGTACTGCTGATGAGCGTGTGCGGGCAGGACGACTTGGGACAGGGGAACGGTCAACTCGGCGCCGCAGTCGGCGCACACGAACACGAACAAACGTCCTCCACCTCGGAAAGAGAGGCATCATCGCATCCAGGCGACGACCGGCCCATCGAATTTCGACGGGCCCCGATCCGGCCCTCCGCAGGCCGCGGACGGGGCGACCAGGGGGACAATGAGCAGCCCCCGAATGCGACGGAGTGAAGGAAGCGGATGCTCACCGGGATCGTGATCGACGCGCTCGATGTACGGCACATGAGTCACTTCTGGCTGGAGGCGACTCGGGGGCGGACGGGCGGCCTTGAACTGCGGTGTGTGGCGGCCTCGGAGCCGAGAGCCGCGCAGAAGAACCGGCTTCACCTCGACCTCGCGGGCGGGGTGCACTGGGAGGCCGAGGTGACGCGCCTGCTCGGGCTCGGTGCGACGCGGGTGGACATCGGGCAGGGAGATGTCCCGTGGGACGTGCTGGCCGATCCGGAGGGCAACGAGTTCTGCGTGCTGCGCCCTGGTCACCCCGGGGTGATCGCCGACTCCGGGCTCGTCGCGATCTGCCTCGACGTCGCCGAGCGTGATCGCCACGCGCAGTCGGCCTTCTGGCAGTCCCAGGCCGACTGGCACACGGTCGAGGACCACGACTGGGGCGTACGGCTGCGCAAGGAACCCACCAGCACCGTCTCACTGGTGATGGGACCACCCGCCACACCGAAGGCCGGCCGCAACAGACTGCGCCTGGAGGTCAGCCGGGGCGACGGGGACCCGGGCGAGTTCCACGATCCGGGTGGCAACGAGTTCCACGTGAGGGGCGGAGCTCTTGTTCCCGGGCCAGCCGCGCGCCCGTCTCTCCCTAGTTGATCCGCCGCATGCTGTCGGCGCCGAAGCCTTCCCAGTCGATCGTCATCGCCGACGCCGTGAGTCCGTAGACCCGACCCACTGCCCGGTCCGTGTTGCCGTCGTCGCACTTGAGCCTGACGACCTGCACACCGTCCTGCCTCGTCACCCTGCCCCGGCAGTGATGCCGACCCATCAGCTCGGCCCTCAGACCGGTGACGTGGAGCACCAGCGGTTCGAAGCCCGAAGGAGCCCATCTGCCGACGAGCGTCGCTGCCGAACCCTCGCCGGTGCCTTCAGCGCTGGGCGTGCGGACCACGCCACGTGCCGTGGACGTGGGCGTCGACGCGGAGGACTTGGCGTCCTCTGCTCCGGCAGCACTGCATCCGGCCAAGGCGCTCAGCGTCGCCACGATTCCGGCAGCCCTCTGCATCCGCGTGGCCACGTCCACGTCACTCCTCACAAGTACCACCCTCGAAACCAGCGACAGACAGAAGCGCTGGTCAGCGCGCTGAGAGTAGCAGCACACCGAGCCGGCAACTGCACCGTCCCGCAGGCCCCCACCCTGCGGGCCGCGGCGCCGGAGTGATGCGCCACGGCCCTGTTGTGGGTCTTGGCTCAGCGGCCCGCCTGCAGGGCACCCCAGGTGGCCGGGCCGACCTGGCCGTCGACGCTCAAGGAGCGGCTGCTCTGGTAGTCGCGGACCGCCTGTTCGGTGCCCGAGCCGAAGTCGCCGTCCGCGGAGACGGTGCGGCCCAAGGCGGCGGTGAGGGACCTCTGGAGTCGTTGGACGTCGGCGCCCGTGCTCCCCTGGCGGAGCGCCGGCACGGTGCCGGCGGAGAGGAGCGCGGTCCAGGTGCGGGCGCCGACGACCCCGTCGGCGCCGAGGCCGCGGGCCTGCTGGAAGGAGGTGACGGCCGCGGTGGTCTTCGAGCCGAAGCTGCCGTCCACGGTCCCCACGCTGAAGCCCTGCGCGTTGAGAAGCGACTGCGCCGCCGACACCTGGGCTCCGGAGGAACCGGCGCGCAGGGTGTCGTACGACGGGAAGGTCAACTGGACGCCGCCTCCGCCTCCGCCACCGGTACTGCCGCCCACCAGTTGCATGTAGTACGTCCAGTTCCAGTTCGGCCCCGGGTCGGTGTGGTCATTGCCCGGCACCTCGGAGTGGCCGACGATGTGGGCCCGGTCCTTGGGGATGCCGTAGCGGTTGCACAGGTAGGCCGTCAGCGCCGCTGACGAGCGGTACATCGCGTCCGTGAACCACGTCGGGTCGTCGATGTAACCCTCGTGCTCGATGCCGATGCCCGTCGCGTTGCCCGAACGGGCGTGCCACGCCGTGTCCTTGTCACGGACCATCTGGGTGATCTGGCCGTCGGACGACCGCACGACATAGTGGGCGCTGACCTCGGCCGTCGGGTTCTGGAACCAACTGATCGTCCCGGCGTAGGACCCCTGGGTGACGTGGATGACGACCTTGCTGATGGAAGCGGTCCGGCCCACGGCGTAGTTGGACGTACTGGCCGGGACCCACAGGGCCGAGGGATAGTCCGGGCTCTGCGCCGCCGGCGCCACGGCCGCTTCGTATAGGCCCCGTTCGGGTGCGACGGGGCGAGCGGGAACGGTCAGCTCCTCGCCGTCGGGCGTGCGGGCTTGCACGCCGTCGGCCAGGAAGGTGTAGACGGTGTCGGCGTAGAGGCGGGCCGAGGAGGGTTCGGTGGCGCCGCCGTATCGGGCGACGATCGGGTACCAGGCGTCCGCGTCGCGCCGTTGGGCTCGACCGAGGCCCGCGTCGTCGGCGTAGGAACGCAGGACGGCCGCTCCGCCGCGGATGTTCGACGCCGTGTTCTCGCGGAGGTCGCGAGGTGTGTCGCCGGTGATCCGCGCGGCCAGTTCGAGGGTGTGCTGGTCGGGGTTGCTCACCAGGTGCATCACCCCGTAGCCGCCGGCCTGGCTGGGAAGGCCGTCATGGTCGTCGAGGTGGGTCTCTCCGTATCCGAGGGCGACGAGGACGTCGCGCGGTACGTCGAACTCGGCCGCCGCCCGAGTGAAGTCACGGCTCACCGGTCCGGGAGCGGATCCGCCCTCGGGGCGCGGCCCGGCCACGGCGGGCTGTACCGCGGTGACGAGCACGGTCAGCGTGCCCAGAACGGCCAGGGCCGCGCGCAGTTGGAGAGGGCGGGTCGTTCTGCGGTTCATGCGTGTGCCTCCGTGGGGACTGGGGCTTCGGGCGCGCGGTCGCAGAGCCCGTGGCTTCGGGAGGGAGGGGGGCGGACAGCAAGGTCGCGAAACGCGATGCACATTGCACCGTGCACATTGCAGGCGATGGCCGCCGGGTTGTGAGGTATCGGCGTGACGGGCCACGGGGACGGCGGGCCGCCCGCGCCGGTGACGCCCCCGGAACCCGGCCTGGCCTGGCGGAGTCGATCAGGCCAGGCCAGACCGCCCCCGCTCAGGTCCGAGTCGGGTCGGGATCCATGGCGGAGTCGGGTCGGTTCGCGCCCGGTGAACCCGGCTCCACAGGTCCTCAGATGGTGCCGTTCTCCCACCACCAGGCCCGGCCGAGGTCCGCGCGGCTGTCGACGTGCTGGTGGTCGACGGTGTACGTCTCCAGGCCGGAGAATCCGCAGGTCTCCGCCTTCTGGTACACGGTGCGGTTGGCCACGCCTGGCACGTCGAGGTCGGCCGCGGTGCCGTACAGGTGCATGCTGTCGCTGGCTCCGCCGATCTCGGCGTTGTGCGCGATGCTGCGGAAACCGGAGTTCACGGTGATGGCCGTGTTGCCGAGCTTCTTGCGCAGCGCCTCCAGCTTGTACATGGCACGCCGGGCGTTCTCCTTGGCGGCGGCCGCGCTCACCTTGCCGCCGCTGAAGGTGCCGCTCGAACGGTCGGTGAACTCGCTCCAGTTGAAGTGAACGGTCGAACCGTCCGACTGCTCCAGGGCGTTGAGCTGAGCCTGGGTGGCGGGTCCGGCGCTGCCGTCGGCGGACAGGCCGTAGGCGGCCTGGAACCGGCGGACCGCGGCGGCCGTGCCCGGGCCGAAGTCACCGTCGATGCTGACCCGGGAGTGCCCGGCGGAGTCCGCCGCCCAGCCGGCGACCCGGATCTGCAGCTCCGTCACGTCCGCTCCGGTGGCGCCCTGGTTCATGGTGCGCGTCCAGTTGTAGGCCTGCGCGGTACCCGACAGGAGGAGCGGACCGGCGAAGGCGCCGAGGGTCGCGGCGAAGGTTCCGCGCAGGACGGCGCGACGGTTCGGAATGCGCTGGGGGGAGGTCATCGTGATTCCTTCGGGGACGTGGCGGCGTGGTGGGCGTGGTTCGTCAGTGGGCGATCTCGACGCGGGCGGTGGCGCCTGGTTCGGGGGCAGACGAGGTGGCGGGAGCGACGGGGGGAACCGCGTGTCGTTCTGTGGGGCCGGTGCGACGAAGCGAGTTCATGCTCCGGCCTGCGCCTCGAACTGTCATGCTCATTCGAACGTGCTGAAATATCGCAGGCGGAAAGGGTGTTGGCCGTGCTTCGCTTCCACTTCTCTGCTGAGGATCTGGCTCGGACCCGGGTCGCCGCCGCCCCGCACCCGCTGTGGGAGATCGCCGCCAGCCTCCACCGCTTCCAGACCCCGGCGGGCCGCTGGGCGTACGCACACTGGTACCGACTCGCCCGTGAGCGCCTGCGCGAGGCCGGGCTGGAGGATGTGGTGCGGCGGGTCCTCCTGCCGCTGTTCCCGCGTGCTTCCTACTTCCCCGACTTCCTGACCCCGTTGGAGGGCACGGCTGGTCTCGAAGCGGGTCTCGAGGCGATCCTCGGCACCCCGGCCGACCAGGTCGCGACGGAACTCGCGGCCCTCGCCCGGGTCACCCGGATGCCCGCCTGGCTCGGCCGCCTCACGGAGCAGGAGGGCCGGGGCGAGCTGGCGGAGATACTGCGCGCCTACCACCGCGCCGTCATCGCCCCGCACGAGGAGTGGATGTACGAGAGCCTGCACACCGAGCGGATCCGGCTGGCCCGTCACCTGCTCGACGGGGGCACCGAAGGCCTGCTGGGCGGGCTGGGGCCGACGGTCCGGTGGAAACACCCGAGGCTGGAGGTCAGCACCTATCCGACGGAGCACGACATCCGGCTGGAGGGCCGCGGACTGCTCCTCATCCCGTCGTACTTCTGCTGGAAGGGGCCGATCTCGCTCGCGGATCCGGGGTTACCCCCGGTCCTCATGTACTCCACGCACCGGGAATCGCTCGCCGGGCCGGCCAGGACGGCGGCGGAGAGCCCGGGATCGCCACCCTTGCAGGTACTGCTGGGCCGCTCCCGCGCGGCGGTGCTACAGGCCGCCGCAGCCGGAGCGACCACGACCGAGGCCGCCCATCGAGCCGGCGTCACACCGGCCACCGCGACCCATCACACGACCGCGCTCCGCGACGCCGGGCTCATCACCAGCCACCGGCACGGCAACACGGTGATCCACACCCTGACGCTGATGGGAGCGACCATGCTGAGCAAGAACCAGGCGGGCCCGCTCCGGGAATCCGCGTCGGCCCGTCGCCCCCACCTCTGATCCGCACCGGGCGGCAGCCTTGCGGGTGGCTTTCCGATCTCCGTGTGGCGGGCTCTCCCGGGCCGGGGAACGATGGCGGTCGGGACTGGTCACGAGAGGGCGGTACGGAGTGTCGGATCTTGCGGAGCTGGCGGCGGAGGCGTACGTCTACGGCTTTCCGATGGTGGTCGACCTGGACGAGGTGGGCCGCTTCACCCGCGACGGCATGGGATCGGTGGAACCAGCGCCCTTCAACCGGTTCAGCCACGCGGCCGTCCTCGCCGGTCCGAAGGACACCTTCGTCAGCATCAACAACGACACCGTCTACTCGGTGGCGCAGCTCGATCTGAGCGGCGGACCGCTGCTGCTGCGGGTGCCCGACACCGGCGGCCGCTATTACGTGCTGCAGTTCGTCGACGCGTGGACCGACAACTTCGCGTACGTCGGCCGACGCGCCACCGGCACCGCGGCGGGCGAGTTCCTGCTGGTCCCGCCGGGCTGGACCGGTGAGGCGCCGCAGGGTGTGAAGACGATCGCGTCGCCGACGACGGTGGCCACGATCGTGGGCCGCTGGGCCTGCGACGGCGTCGATGACCTTCCGGCCGTCCGTGCTCTCCAGCAGGCGACCACGCTGGAGCCCCTGGAGGCCGGTGCGTCGTGCCGCGGGCTGCCGGCCCCCGAAAGTGCCGTCGCCGAGACCGAGTTGCTGTTCTTCGAGAAGCTGCGCACAGGGATGCGCGCGTTCCCGCCCGCGCCCGCCGACCAGGACTACCAGCAGAAGTTTGCGCCGCTCGGCCTCCTCGACAGCAGCAGCCCCTATGTCACGCCCTCCGCCGAGCTGGAGCAGGCGCTTCGCACGGGCTACCGGCGCGGCAAGGACCGCGTGGAGCATGCCACCACGCACGGCGCCGGCCCCGAGCAGAACGGCTGGAAGCTCACGTACGACGCCTTCAACTACAACCTCGACTTCTTCGAGGTCGGCGCCGTCAAGTCTCCCCAGTGGGTCTCTCAGGACCGCGACGCCGCCCGGACCGTACGCGCCGCGGCCGCACGTGCCGGGCTGTGGGGCAACCACGGCTACGAGGCCGCCTACGCGATGGCCTGGGACGACGAGGACGGCAAGCCGCTCGACGGCACCCAGGCCTACACGATCCGCTTCGAGACGACCCCACCCGTGGACGCCTTCTGGTCGATCACCATGTACGACATGCCGCGGTACTACCTGGTCGACAACCCCATCGGCCGCTACTCCATCGGTGACCGGACCGCGGATCTCCACTACGACCGCGACGACTCGCTGACCCTCCACCTTCAGCCCGAGCAGCCCGCCGACCGGGCGGCGGCGGCCAACTGGCTCCCCACGCCGCCCGGTCCGTTCCGCCCCATCCTGCGGATGTACCAGCCGCACCCCGCCGTTTTCGACGGCAGGTACACGATCCCTCCGATCACGCGGCGGGAGCACCCGGCCTAGAACCGTTCACGCTCACGCGGGAAGCAGTGCGTCCCCTTCGAGGATCAGTCGTTCGGCGGCGCTGGCCTGCGGAATCCACTCGGGCGCCACGGCCGCGTACGTCGCCACGTCATGCCACTCGCCCTGGGTGTGGAACAGCTGGCGCAACGTCGCCTCGGGGCGCAGGCCCGCCGCGAACATCACCTCGCTCATGCGTGCGTGGTCCGCCCGGTGCCCGGCCCAGATGCGGTGCAGGCCGAGCCGGCCGAAGCCGTACGCCATGAGGAGCCGGCCCGCCTCGTGACCGTGACCGCTGACGGGCGCACCCGGCAGCAGCACCAGACTGGTCAGCATGGCGTTGCGCCCGTACTCCTCGACGAGGAGCCCCATGGTGCCGACCATGGCGTCCTCCCCCGGTGCGCACACGGCGAGGGTGTGCTTGCGGCGCGGCTGTACGTAGGGCTGGGCGAGGCATTTGGCGAAGGCGTCCTGGGCCTGCCGGGTGTCCATGCGGTCGATACCGAGGAAGCGTGTCAGCAGTCGGTGGGTGTGGATGCGTTCGAAGGGAGCGAGGTCGGTGGCCCGCATCTCCCTCAGCCACAGATGCTCGCCGTGCAGTTCGGGGAGGTGGGTCATGCCGAGGCTCCCGCGCCGACGAGGGCCGGGACGGCGCCGATCAGCTCTTCGAGGTCGACGTAGTAGCGGCCGGAGGCCACCGGCCCGCCGAGCAGGATGCGCCGGGCGGTGTCGGTCACCAGGGCGCCGCCGAGCATCACGCCGCTCGCCAGCTGGGGCCAGCTCGAAAGCGTGCTGCCGATCCGGGCGAGGGCGTCGGTCATCGCGGGACTCAGGCGGCTCTCGTCGCAGATCTGGAGCAGGTACGCCAGGGTGCCGGCCGGGTCGAGCTCCCGTACGGCCCGAGCGGTGAGATCGCCGCCGCGGCCGTGGAAGAGGGGGCGGTCCGGCTCATCGTCGAAGCGCTCCACGTCGAGCAGCCCGCGGTCGTTCGCGTCCATGAGGACGGGCACGCGGTGGGCACGGGCGTACTCGCGGGCGGCCACCTTGATCCAGGGGGTGTCGCACTCCTCGATCAGAAGATCCAGGGGGTGCTCGTCATCGCCGAAGAAGCTCTCGATGTTCTCCTCGGTGATGCCCTCGCTCCAGAGTTCGATGTCGAGGTAGGGATCGATCTCGTACATCTGACGGGCGCAGAGGACGGTCTTGGGAATTCCGAGGTCGTGGACGCCGGCTCGCAGGCGATTGAGATTGCTCAGCCCGAGCACGTCGAAGTCCGCCAGGCGGAACGATCCTCCTACGCCTTCCATCGCGCAGGTGAGCGCGGCGCTGTTCCCGACGGACAGACCGATGACTCCGATACGGCGTTCCAGCAGGCGGCGCTGCTCGGTGTCCGTGATCTTGTCGCGGTTGCGGTCGGTGCGCACGCGCCGGAACTCCCGCTCCGGCAGCACGTGCACGAGACGCCCCGTCCACGGGTACCAGACCCAGCTGCCGAAGTGGTGGCGTTCGACTCCACCGCACAACGCGTCGACAGCGGCGGCGTGTTGCTGGTCGGTGAGGGTCTCCCCGGGCCGCAGGCAGCTCACCAGTTCGGCGAGCTGGTCGTGGATGAGGTCATGCGTCTCACGTACGGCGCCGGAGGCGAGCAGCGCGTCGAAACGTGCGCGGTCGTCGCTCTCGCCCAGGCGATACAGCACGGGACGAGCGGGGACTTCCGAAAGGTCGAGCGGCACGGAGCCGGACCGTACATCTCGGGGAACGGGAACATGGGAATTGATCACGAGTAGGGAAGTTAGCAGCGCGTGATCTTGGAAAATCGCCGATTCGGACGGAACGCAAACTCGAATTCATGCACGAACTCTCACCTCCTCCGCACCGTTTACGAGTTCACGGTGCCGAAGCGTGACGGGACGCGTCGCTGCTCGTCGGGTCCTGGTCACATGGCCGTCGGGGCGGCGACGCCGGGCCTGCCGTGGGAGCAGCGTCCGCCGGTCGACCTCGGGATGCGCATCCGGCGGAGCAGGGCCCGGGTGAGGCGGGCGTCGAGGGTGGTGCGCCAGGTGACGTCGGGATGCAGGGAACGCAGGTGCGACAGTGCCCGCGTGCCGAGCCCGCAGTCGCGGAACGGTTCGTCCAGGACCACGTCGGTGATGACGCCTTCGGCGCACTCGTCGCACGCTCGATAGGTCACCAGTCCGATCACCCTGCGGACGTGCACCAGGAGCAGGCACTCGGCGCCGACGGTGTCGGGGGACGCGGACGGCATGAGCTCCACGTTCCGGTAGGCCAGCACCCTCCGATGCCAGCGGCCCCGGCGCCGTCCGGTGCGCCGGTGCCTTCCGGGTGCCGCCAGCGATGGCGCGCCCCCGTGAGATCCGATCTCATCAGGCGCCTTGCTCGGGGTGTTCGGCTGAATTCCCTGCATAGCCATGGCGAGTGCCCCCTCGTGCCGGACACATGCCCCTTCGACGCCCGTCCGTCAGGTGGTTCGACCTGTGGGGTCGACGTCACCGGCGGTGTTCGCGGTCGCGGTCGCGGCGTTCTCGGTCGCGGCCCAACTGGCCAGGAGGCGCAGGGCGTCGTGGTCCGGGGTGCCGGGTGCGGCCGTGTAGGCGGTGAGGGTCAGACCGGGGTGGGCGGGCAGTTCCATGGCGTCGAAGTCGAGCGTGAGGTCGCCGATCGCGGGGTGGCGGAAGGACTTGCGGCCGGTGAGGTGGAGGCGCACGTTGTGCTTGCCCCAGGCGGTGCGGAACTCCTCGCTGCGGGTGACCAGTTCACCGATCAGACCGGTGAGGTCACTGTCGTACGGGGCGCGTCCGGCCTCGGTGCGCAGCAGGGAGACGGTGGTGTTGAGGGACTCGTCCCACTCGGGGAAGAAGTCGCGGCCGCCGGGGTGCAGGAACTGGAAGCGGGCGATGTTGACCGGTTGCGGGGCACCATCCGCGTAGAGGGGCGCGTACAGGGCACGGCCGAGGTCGTTCACGGCGACGATGTCCAAGCGGCCGTTGCGGATGAACGCCGGTGAGTCGGTCATGGACCGGAGGACGCGCAGGACGCTGTCCGGGAGCGGGCCCCTGGGGCGCTTGGCGCGGCGGGCCGGTCGTTTGGCTGCGGCGCGGGCCAGGTCGTGGAGGTGGGCGCGTTCGGCGTCGTCCAGGTGGAGTGCGTTCGCGATCGAGGTGAGGACCTCCTCGGAGGCGCCGGCGATGTGACCGCGTTCGAGTCGGATGTAGTAGTCGATGCTGACGCCGGCGAGCAGGGCGACCTCTTCGCGACGCAGTCCGGGCACCCGGCGGTTGCCGCCGTAGGCGGGCAGGCCGGCCTGCTGCGGGGTGATCCTGGCGCGGCGGGAGGCCAGGAACTCACGGATGTCGCTCTCGGTGCTCACGCTTTCCAGGCTAAGCCGATCGCCGCGCCACTGGGGGGTCCTGTCAGTACCTGTGATGCCAGGCCCTCCCCCACGCCGTTGATCTGCGGTTTCCTCGACATCGGCAGCGAGTGCGGGCTGTGGGGCCACCCGGAGCGTCCAGCGTGGCGCTGCCCGAATGTCCGCCGTGGCAGCCGCCCGCAGCGCCGTCCGCGTCCGAGACTGTGCCGGGCCCGATCGATCCCGTTCTCTTCCCCAAGGAGTCACCATGCCGAAGCAGTCCGCGCCGCAGGAACTCGCGGCGATCGCGCCCAAGCTCGTCGAGGTCACCGACGAGGTGCTGTTCGGCGACGTCTGGGAGCGCCCAGGCCTGTCCCCGCGCGACCGCAGCCTGGTCACCGTGAGCGTGCTGGCCGCCCTCTACCGCACCGAGCAGCTCGGCTACCACCTGGGAGTAGCCCTGGACAACGGGCTGAGCGTGGAGGAGCTGTCCGAGGCGATCACCCACCTCGCGTTCTACGCGGGCTGGCCGAACGCCATGACCGCCGTCGGCCGGCTCAAGGAGATCGCCGACGCCCGCTGACGCCTGCCTTTCCGGACACCCCGTCCCTTCCTCAGCCGTACGGAGCACTTCATCATGAGCAAGGTCTTCCTCATCACCGGTGCGGGGCGTGGCCTCGGCACCGACATCGCCCGCCAGGCCCTCGCCGCCGGCCATCAGGTCGTGGCCACCGGTCGCCGGCCCGAGCACGTCCTGGAGGTGCTCGGCGGCGAGCGGGACCACCTGCTGGCCACCTCCCTGGACATCACCGACGCCGCGTCGGCGCAGCGCGCCGTGGAAGCCGCGGTGGAGCGCTTCGGCCGGATCGACGTGCTGGTCAACAACGCGGCCAACTTCTACGCCGGCTACTTCGAGGAGGTCTCCGACGCGCAGATGCGACGGCAGATCGAGACGAACCTGTTCGGTCCGATGAACGTCACCCGCGCCGTGCTTCCCGTCATGCGGGCCCAGCGCGACGGCCACGTCATCACCCTCTCCTCCCTCGCCGGAGCGGTCGGCCAGGAGTTCTGTGTCGCCTACTCCGCCGCCAAGTTCGGTGTCGAGGGGTTCATGGAGTCCCTGCGTCACGACCTCGAACCGTTCAACATCCGCACCACGATCGTCGAGCCGGGCTTCTTCCGCACCGAGCTGCTCGTGGACGCCTCCACCACGTGGCCGGAGCTGTCGGTCGACGACTACGCCGAGCGGACGGCGGCCACCAAGAAGGTGTGGCAGTCGATGAACGGGCAGCAGGCGGGCGACCCCGCCAAGCTCGCCGCCGCACTGCTGGCGGTGGCGGACCAGAAGCAGCCCCCGGCGCGCTTCGTCGCCGGAGCCGACGCGATCGACGCCGTCGCCGCCAAGGGCAGGGAACTGATCGCGCAGGCCGAGGCCTCGCGCACACTCGGCGGCGACCTCGCCCACGACGACGCCTGAGCGGCGTCGCATCGCCGTCCGGCCTTCCCTCACCACTGAACGATCAAGGAACGGAACGATGGAGCACATCACCTCGACGCCCACCGTGAAGGCTCCCGCGGAGCGCTTCACCGGCGACGTGTACCTCAACATGATCGCGACACCGACCGAGCCCGCCCGTCTCGCGGCCGGCCTGGTGCGCTTCACCCCCGGCGCCCGTACCAACTGGCACTCCCACGCTCTGGGGCAGGTCCTCCACATCACCGACGGGGTCGGCCTGGTCGGCACGCGGGACGGCGCCGTCGTACGGGTCGGTGCCGGGGAGACGCTCACGTGCCCGCCCGGCGAGGAGCACTGGCACGGCGCCACCGACACCAACCTGATGGCGCACATCGCCCTGGTGGTCGGCGACGGGAACGGAGACGGCACCACCTGGCTGGAGCCCGTCACCGACGAGCAATACGCGAGCGCCGTCGCCGACGTCGGCTGATCGCACCCGCGGCCTCGTCGGACGCCCGTCCGGCGAGGCCGTTCATTCCTCCCGCAGGAGGGTGCTCCGGAGCAGTTCGATCAGGTCGGCGGGGTCGGCGGCGGCCAGTTCGTCGAACGCTCCGGAGTGCCGGCCCAGCAGGATGCCGGTGACGGCCGCGGCGACCAACTCGGCGCGCAGACCGGGCCGTTCGGCTCCCTCATGGGTCAGGCGCTCCCGTAGCGGCTCGACGAGCCGTGCGTGCAGCGCCGAACGCGCGGCATCCTGGGCCGCCGGGTCGCTCAACGGCTGCACGGCGACCTGAAGCAGCGGGACGGGGCCTCGCCGGTCGGCCCGGTCGAAGACCTGGCGCAGCCGCTGCTCGTCGAAGAGGTCGGCCAGGGCCGCGTCGCCCTGTTCGGCGTTGAGCGCCGCGACGTACAGCAGTGTCTTGGAGCCGAAGTAGCGTGCGATGAGCGTCGGATCGACGCCCGCGCGCTCGCCGATGTCGCGGATGGTGGTGCGGTCGAAGCCCCGCTCGGCGAACAGTTCGCTCGCCGCCGTGAGCAGGAGTTCGCGGCTGCGGGCCGCGTCGCGGCGGCGTCCGGACGCCTCGGCGCTCATCCCTTGCCACCGGTGTCCTCGACGAGGCGCGCGCCGTCCGGTTCCGGGACGCCGTCCGCCGCGCGGGCCGGCCGGCCGATCCTGACCGGTGCGGAGGGGCCGCGCGTGCCCGGCCGGACCAGGACGTACGCGATCACGGCGGTGGCTGCCCAGACCGCGCAGCCGACGAGACCCGCGGTGCGGTAGCCGTTCTCCGGCGGGAGGTCGTGACCGGGGCTGGTGGCGGCCTGGAGGACGACGGCGCTCAGGGCGCTGCCTGCCGAGTATCCGATGTACTTCACCACCTGATTGAAACTCATGGCGCTGCCGGTCTCGTGGGCCGGGACGTTTCCTACGACGAGTCCCGGTGTGACGGCGAAGTTGACACCGACGCCGAGGCCGGCGACGGCCATGGTCACGAACACCTCCCACAGGGCGCCGTGGGCGAACACGAAGCTGAGGAGCGCCGCCAGGGAGAGCAGACAGCTGACGGGCAGCAGCCGGACCGGCGGCTGGGTACGGACCAGGAGGCGGACCACGCGTCCGGCCACCAGGCTGCCCGCCGAGAACGGCACCAGGATCAGACCGGTGACGACCACGGAGGCTCCGAAGCCGTAGCCGATGCTCGACGGTGTCTGGACGTAGCGCGTCACCAGCGAGATCAGCAGGTACATGCCGACGCCGCCCATCATGGTGGTCAGGTGCGCGGCGAAGACCGTACGGTCGCGCACCAGACGCAGGTCCACCAGGGGGTGTGTGACGCGCAGTTGGTGCATCGCCCAGCCGGCCAGCAGCAGCACGGACGCGGCGCCCAGCACCAGCAGCCGGGGTGAACCCCACCCCCAGCGCTCGGCCTGGGTGAGGGCGAACAGGAGGCCGCTCATGCCGAGCGTGAGGAGCAGTGCCCCGGTGACGTCCATCGGTCGTGCGGGGCGTCGCGGAGCCGTGGGGATGACGACGGCCGCCGCGATGAAGGCCAGCGTGGTGGCGATCACGGCGAACCAGAATCCCGCGTACATGCCGAGGCTCTCGGCCAGCAGGCCGGTGACGGGGTAGCCGATACCGACCCCGGCGGCCGTGGTCAGCGAGAGCGTCGCCAGCGCCGACCGGGCCCGCTCGGGCGGCAGGGAGTCGCGCGCGGTGGCGATGGCGAGGGGGACAAGACCGAGCCCCACGCCCTGCAGCGCGCGGCCCGTGATGAGACAGGCGAACCCGAGCGGCAGGGCCGCCAGCAGGCTCCCGACGAGCACGGTGGCGAGCCCGGTGAGGATCACGATCCTGCGGTGCGGTCCGTCTCCCAGTCGTCCCGTGGCCGGGGTGGCGACGGCGCCGACCAGCATCGTGACGGTGAGGGACCACTGGGCGTCGGCGACCGGGACGTGGTCGACGTCGGCGATGGTGGGGATCAGCGGAGCACCGAGGCTGCTGATGATCGCGACCAGCATGCCGAGGGACACCAGGACGGGGACGAGCGCCCGCTGCCGCCAGGGCGACAGGGCGGGGCCGGATATCGGATGCACGGGCAGTTCGTTCCTGTCGTCGGTCGTTGTCATCAGACGATGTCTTCAAGCGATGACATCGAGTGTCCCACCCGGTCGCCGCCGGCGGTACCTGGCCCCTTTCCGCCGTGGGCCCGGAGTGGCACGGCGAACGACTCCCCGACCCCACGACGCCCGGTTCCGCGAAGGCGTCGCGTCAGCCCATGGCGGGGTGCGGCTCGCCCGGGGCGTCCGCGCGGGCTGTTCCACCGCGCCGGAACACGTCCTTCAGGTAGAGCACCAGGGCGGCTCCGATCACCCAGAGGGGCAGGATCACCAGCGCCTGGGTCAGGCCGTCGTCCTGGAAGCGGGAGAGTCCCTCCATCGCGCGGACACCCACTCCGACGGGCAGGATCTCGGAGAGCGGGCGCAGCCAGGCGGGAAGGTACGCCGGCGGCATGATCCCCCCACTGGTGCTGTTCCCGAGGATCAGCATCAGGATCGAGGCGAGGCTGACGCCGGCGGGGCCGAAGAGGCGCAGCAGCACCATGGTCGTGGCGCCGACCGCCGCCCCCATCAGCGCGACCACCAGTGCCAGCGGCAGGAAGGGGCCGGGCAGCGCGCCGAATCCCGGAGCCCCCGCGACCGCCGTCACGACGACGCCGCCGACCACGCCGAAGAGGGCGAGGCTCGCCATGCGATGGCGGTACTCGAGCCGGGGGGCCAGTTGATACGTCGTCATGCCGAAGAGGTAGCCGGCCAGCACGAGCCCGAAGGCCGCGTAGAAGACGGAGAGGCCGCGGGTGTCCCCCGGCGCCGCCGGGACGACGTCCTCGACGGAGAGTGCGTGGTGCTCGGCCCGCGCCGCGGGACCGAAGGCGGCGGTCACGGTGCCGGTGACGGCTGCTCCGTTGGCGCTTCCGTACAGCAGCTTCCCCTGGCCGAGATAGGCCGCGTACACGGTTCGGTCCTGGACGGCACGGCGGGCGGCCTGCGCGTCGGGGAAGGTTTCGAGAGCGAACCCGCCGGGGACGGCGTGTGCCAGATCGTCGCGCAACTGCTCCTGCCGGGAGCCGATCTCCGTCGTCCCGACGTGCAGGTCGTGGGGGCGGGGCGCGTGGAAGGCGGCGAGGTACACACTCACGAAGACGGTGCCGATGAGCAGGACGACCGCCACGGGGAGCAGCACCGCCCGTGCCGCGCCGGAGCGTGGAGGCGCGTGGGCCACGTCGAGAGCGTGCTTGTGCGGTTGCCGGGTGGAGAGGTGCTGGGCCATCGAAGGTGATCCTAGATTGGAAGGCAGCTGATAATATCTGCACAGCATAATCAGTTGCCTTCCAATGAGGTACGCCGCGTGAACCGTCCCGACGAGAACCCCGACCGGCGCACGGGCTATGTGGCCTGGCAGATCGGCCAGATCATGGCGTCCAGGATCGAGCGCACGCTGCGCCCGTTCCAGCTGACGCTGGCGCAGAACAACGCCATGACACAGGCGATCCTCGATCCGGGTGTGTCCAGCGCGACCGCGGCCCGCCGTGCCGCGATCACCCCGCAGTCCATGGGCACCGCGGTCAACGGCCTGGTCGAGCGGGGTCTGCTGGAGCGCCGGACCACCCCGGGCGACCGGCGCACGCACCGCCTGCACATCACGGCGGCCGGCCGCCGGCTTCACGGGGAAGCCCTGAAGGCGGTCGACGCGACCCACGCCGAGGCGCTGCAGGCGCTCACGCCGGCGGAGCAGGACCACGCTCACGCCCTGCTGCTGAAACTGCTGGCCTCGCTCAATCCCGCAGCCGTGGACGACGACAGCACGCCCTGACATCGCTCGCGGGACGACCGGGCGGCGACGGGGCCCGGGCACGCGCGGGCACCGGACCGATCTTGCCGTGCGCCGGCTGAAGAGGCCGGTCCCGTGTCCCCGGAAATAGAATCGCCGTAGCGCGGAGATCGCGCCGATCGCACAGCAGGCATGGGCCACACCGGCCGTCCATCGTGCAGGAGGTCCGCAATGGCGACACTGCTGTCCGTCAACGTGGGGATGCCGAAAGACGTCGCGTGGCAGGGGCGGACCGTCCACACCGGAGTGTGGAAGGCCCCCGTGCAGGGCCCACGGCTGGTGCGGCGACTGAACATCGAGGGGGACGGCCAGGGTGACCTCGCCGGTCATGGCGGCGAGATGCGGGCCGTGCTGGTCTACCAGCTGCAGTCCTACCAGTACTGGCAGAAACAGCTCGGGCGCGACGACCTGACGTTCGGGAACTTCGGAGAGAACTTCACGGTCGACGGCCTGCCCGACGACGACGTCTGCATCGGCGACCGCTACCGCATCGGGGACGCCGAATTCGAGGTGACCCAGCCCCGCGTCACCTGCTACCGCGTCGGCATGCGCCTCGGCGAACCCACCATGCCGTCACTCCTGGTCGCCCACCATCGCCCCGGCTTCTACCTTCGCGTCCTCACCGAGGGACACGTCCAGGCGGGCGACGACATCACGCTGATCAGCAGGGGCCCGGAGCGGCTCAGCGTCGCCGACACCGACGCGCTCCTCTACCTCCCCGACCGCGACGCAGACCAGTTGCGCAGGGCGCTGAACGTCCCCGCCCTCAGCCCCGGATGGCAGCAGTCCTTCCGCGAGCTCTCGGGTGCCTCGTCACCGCAGGGGCAGGACCCGGGGTGGCCGGGCTTCAAGCTCATGCGCGTCGCCCGGATCGCCCACGAGACCCCCACGGTGTCGTCGATCTACCTGAACACCACCGACGGCACTCCCCTGCCCAGAGCCCGGGCGGGCCAGTACCTGTCCATCCGCCTCGGCATCGACGGCGCCGCCCCGGTGGTGCGCAGTTACTCCCTGTCCTCGGCGCCGGACGCGGACGCCTACCGCATCAGCGTGAAACACGAACCCCGCGGACAGGTCAGCACCTACCTCAACGCCGGTCTGCGCCCCGAGGACCTCGTGGAGATCGCCAGCCCGCGCGGGACGTTCGTGCTCGACGAGGGCTCCGGGCCGATCGTCCTCGCCTCGGCGGGAATCGGTGCCACCCCCGTGGTGGCCATGCTGCACCAACTGGCCGCGGCACGAGACGCCCGTCCGGTCTGGTGGATCCACGTCGCGCACGACCGTGCCCATCACGCCTTCGCCGACGAGACGCACGCGCTCCTGGCGCAGCTGCCCACCGCCCAGGAATACGTCTACTACACGGCCGACGACGAACCGACCTCGCCCGCGGACGAGGCCTACGTCCGGCGGGGACGCCCGACCGCCGAGTCTCTCGCGGCCATGGGCATCCCCGCCGACGCCGATGCCTACCTGTGCGGACCGACGGCCTTCATGGACGCCTTCGGCGCAACGCTCCGGGATCACGGTCTGCGGCCCGAGCGGATCCACACCGAGGAGTTCAGCACGCTCGCGGCCATCAATCCGGGCATCACGTCCGCGCCGACGGTCGAGCCCCACCAGCCTTCCGGCCCGAAGGGCACCGGCCCGCTCGTCGCCTTCGCCCGCAGCGGCATCAGTGTCCCCTGGTCGCAGGCCCGGGCATCGCTCCTCGAACTCGCCGAGGCCTGCGACGTCAGCACCCGCTGGTCCTGCCGTACCGGCGTCTGCCACACCTGCGTCACCCCGCTCATCTCGGGGGACGTCACGTACACCACTCCGCCCCTCGAACTCCCCGAGGCGGGCTCGGTCCTGATCTGCTGCAGCGAACCGGCCGACGAGATCGTTCTCGATCTCTAGGACGTGCGGCGAGGACGACAAGGGAATCGCCCGCCCGTGAGAGGACGCATCACCGGCCCCTACGCGGCCAACGTCTCGTCCGCCTGCGTGGCGCCGCCCGCGCGGTCGGCGCCGTAGCGCTCCAGCAGGGCATCGGCCGTACGCAGGGCCTGCTCGGCCGTCCGGGCCCCCGTCATCACGCACAGCGTGTACGTGGCGTCGTCGAGCGCGCGGCTGGTACGGCCGGTGGGGCGCACGTCGTGTTCGATGCGCACCTCGGCAAACCGGGCCAGCACGGCGCGCAGTTCCCTCTCCGCCGGAAGGATCATGGTTCTCCCTCTCCCCCTGAACAGCTCGTGAGGCGGCCGACCGCCGTCACGAGAACCAGGCCACATGTAGGGCGTCCGACACCGCATCTGGCACGGAGTGTCATCACGCAGCTCTTCAAGTGCCCGGCTCCGAGAGGTCTACGCCACCGCTTTCGGCCAAGAGTTTCGAGCCGTGCCCGGGGGCAGGGGGCACCCTGGTGCCCTTAACGGCTCGCCGCGTCGGCGAAGTCGGGGAGTTCCGTGGAGAGCAGTTCTTCGGCACCCCCGTCGAGGAGCTCCTGCATCCGGTGGGAGCGAGGCAGCATGGTCGCCTCGTAGGCGTGGATCGCCTCCTCGATGGTGCTGTTCCTCGCGAGGGCGAGCGCCAGTTCGCAGGCGTCCAGCATGGCGAGGTTGACTCCGACACCGAGCGGCGGCATGTGGTGGGCGGCGTCGCCGAGCAGGGTGACCGTCGGGTCGTGGTCCCAGGTGTGGGGGACGGGCAGGGCGAGGATCGGGCGGTCGACGTAGAGGCCGTCGTTGTCGGTGAGCAGGCGACGCAGTCGGGGAGACCAGTCGCGGAAGCGGTCCAGGAGGAGCGCGCGGATGCCGTCCGTGTCCTGGATGGTCAGACCCGCACCCGTGAGCCAGTCGGCGGGCACGCGCTGGATGACGTAGACGCGGATGTGGTCGCCGCCGTTGCGCTGGGCGAACAGGCCACGGTCGCCGTCGGCCGCGGCGGCGCCGCCCTGGCCGACGAGTTCGGCGATGTCGGCGTGCCGGTTCTCGACGTCGTGGAACCACGCCTCGAGGAAGCTGACACCGCTGTACCGGGGGACGGCCGGGGAGAGGGCGCGGCGCACCTTGGACCAGGCACCGTCGGCGCCGATGACGAGGTCGGCCTCGATCGTCGTGCCGTCGGCGAAGCGCAGCCGGCGGGGGCCGTCCGCCGGACCCTCGACGGACCGCAGGGTATGGCCCCACCGCACGGTGCCGGGCTGGAGGGAGTCGAGGAGGAGGTCGCGCAACCGGCCGCGGTCGATCTCCGGTTTGAAGCGGTCGCCCGCTTCGGGGGTATGGTGGAAGAGGACCCTCGCGTCCGCGTCCAGCTGACGCATCTCCTGGCCCTCGGGGCGGGACAGCCGGAAGAACTCGTCCAGGAGGCCGGCCTCGCGCAGGGCGACCTGGCCGTTGTCCTCGTGCAGGTCGAGCGTTCCGCCCTGGTCCCGGGCCTCGGGTCCGCTCTCATGGTCGAAGACGGTGGCTGAGATGCCGTGCCGCTGAAGAATCCGGGCGCAGGTCAGGCCGCCGGGACCGGCGCCGACGATGGCTATGCGGGGAGTCGGGGTGGTGTTCATGATCATGCTCCGTTCGTCTCACCCGGGGGAGGTCTCGCCGGGCGGGCTGGACAGTGACGTCCCTCCGGACGGGCCGGCGAGGGATGAGGATGCGGAGCGCGTCGGACAGCGGGCCGCGACCCCAGAAGAGCACACCGACTCACTAAGTGCAACCGTTTCACTTTTGAAGTCGGTCCACCTAAGGGTAGGGTGGAGACATGCCGGAGACAGAGACCTCCCCCACCGCCGCCGCCCCGATCGGGCGCCGCGAGCGCAAGAAGGCCGCCACCCGTCAGGCCATCGCCGACGCCGCCCTGCGCCTCTTCCTCGCACGCGGATACGACGACGTCGGCATCCGCGAGATCGCCGATGCCGCCGACGTGTCCACCACGACGCTGTTCAAGCACTTCCCGGTCAAGGAGGCGCTGGTCTTCGACGAGGAAGCCGACCAGGAGACGCGGCTCCTCTCCGCCGTACGCGATCGCCCCGCCGGCCAGTCCATCCCGGCGGCCCTGTGCGAGCACGCGCTACGCCTCCGCCTGGCCACGTCGGACGGCGACGCCGAGTTCACCGCGTTCCTCGGCCTCGTCGACAGCACGCCGGCCCTGCGCGACTACGTCCAGTCCATGTGGTTGCGTCACGCCGACGCCCTGGCCCGGGTCGTGGCGGAGGAGCGCGGCCTGCCCGTCGGTGACCCCGCCTGCGTCGCCCTGGCCCACTTCGCGCTCGAAGCCCCCCGCACGGCCCACGGCCGGGACAACCCCCGCGAGGCCATCAGGCGCGCGTTCGCCCTGCTGGAGAACGGCTGGACGGCCCTCGACTCCGGCGGCCACCAGTAGGCACCGTTTCCAGTCTTCTGCCTCTGGGGTCAGCCCAGTTGGGACAGACCCTTCCGCAGATCCTCCGCGTCCATGACGGGGGCGAGTTCGAGCCGCGCGCCGAGGTTCATGAAGAACGGCTCGGCGATCAACGGTATTTCACTGGTGTCCTGCATGTCGAAGACCATGAAACAGGCCCGGTTGCCGTCGATGGTGGTGAAGTAGGTCGCCTCCGGCTTGAGGTGCTCCATCGTCTCCCGCATCAGCTCCGCGAGCTTGCCGCTGCTGATCAGCTCGTTGGCCTTCTCCGTGTCCATGGTCGCCCTGAGCATGACGCGCATCGCACTCACCTTCTCGCCTGGTCGACACACGCGTAGGCACATCAACGTGCACTTTTAGGCTATGCCGCTCATCACTTGCGCGCCCTTCGGCACCCAGGCACCTGTCGCACGGCGACGATCACGCACGGCGGATCACCACAACTCCTGCCCTGAAGGAGCGCGTTGACGTGGCCGGCATCCCGCCGCCTCAGGGCCTGACCATGCGGTCCTGTTCCACCAGGGGCGCGCCGTCGTGCCACGGCAGCACCTTGCCGAAGCGGATCAGTTCGCCGTACAGAGAGGGATCCACCGGCTCGGCGAAGACCAGGCCGAGCAGGGCTCCAGCCGCCCGGGCGGGCGACTGCGCCTGGCTGTAGTCGCTGAACCAGGGGCGCGAGGTCGCCGTGTCGACCATGCCGGGGCACACGGCGGCGATCAGGACCCCGGCCGCGAGGTCGCGCTCCCGGCGCTCGGCGGCGACACCGCGCACGGCCGCGACCTGGGCAACCTTCGAGGGCACGTTCAGCCAGACCGGCCAGCCGGCCTCCTGGGCGGTCCCGGCGTGGACGGCGCTGCGCCAGGACTCGACGGCGTACTCGACCTGGTCGAGACTCGCGCCGTCGAACAGGGGGTGCAGCCGCGGATCGAGGTGGCCGAGTGTGCCCAGGCTGCTGGCCACCACGAGCATCCTGCCGCCCGGACGCAGGAGGGGGGCGAAGGAGCGCAGGATCGCGTGCGTGGCGATGTTGGAGACGTCGATGAACTCGTCGGCGCGTTCGGCCTGGGACTCCTCGGGCAGGACGCGGGCGACCGCGTTGGACAGCACGATGTCGACCCCGCCGTGCCGGGCCCGGAGCTCTTCGGCGAGGCGGACGACGGCGTCGGTCTCCGTTACGTCCAGGATCCGGCCCTCCACGCGGGCGCGGGTACCGGGAAGCTCCGCGACCTCGCGGGCGGCGTCCGCCACCCGCCGGCCGTCGCGGCCGGTGAGCAGGACCAGGTCGCCGGGGCTCATGCGGGCGGCCAGTCCTTCGACGAGGGCGCGGCCGAGTCCTTGGTTGGCGCCCGTGACGAGGGCGATGCGAGAAGCGTTCATGCCTCCACGCTAGAAACCCGCGCTCCATGCGTCCAACGAGAGTTGAGCATGGCTAGTATGCGTGAACGTCATGGACTTCACGGATGTGTCACTCACCGCGCTGCGGGTCTTCCGCGCGGTGGCCGAGCAGGGCACCTTCACCTCGGCCGCCGCGTCGCTGGGCTACACCCAGTCGGCCGTGTCCCGGCAGATCGCCGCGATCGAGCGGGCCGCCGACGCCGAATTGCTGGAGCGGCGGCGCGACGGCGTGCGGCTCACCGCCGCGGGCCGGATCGTCATGCGCCGCGCGACCGTCGTGCTCGACGAGATCGAGGCGACCGCCAGGGAGTTGTCCGGTCTGCCCGGGCAGTCGGGGACGGTCCGCCTGGGGTGGCTCCCGAGCGCCGGAGCCGTACTGCTGCCGCTGGCGCTGACCGCGCTGCGGACGACGGATCCCGGGCTGCGTGTGGTCGGCAGGGAAGGCACGACTCCCTCCCTCGTCCGGGCTGTGCGGGCCGGCAGCCTGGATCTGGCCCTGCTCGCCTCCGCCCCGCCGTTCCGGCCGCCGGACGCCGAATCGCCGCCGCTCGCGGTGCAGACCCTCACCGAGCGCCCCCTGTGTCTGGCGGTTCCCGCCACACACCCGCTCGCCCGGGCCGACGCCGTAGACGTGGCCGACCTGCGCGGTCAGCGATGGATCGCCGGCACCTCCGCGGGAGAGGACCGGCTCCTCGGCGTCTGGCCGGGCCTGGACGAGCGGCCGGAGATCGCCCACACGGCGCGCGACTGGCTCGCCAAGCTGCAGCTCGTGGCCGCCGGCGTCGGCCTGACGACCGTGCCCGCCACCCTCTCCTCCGCCGCTCCGCCGGGAGTCCGTGTGCTCCCCGTGCGGGGAGGGCCCCAGGAGACGCGGCGCCTGTTCCTGGCCCGTCTCCCCCACCCGCCGGCCGACCCGGTCGTCCGGGTGGCGGCCGCCCTGCGCGATGCGGCCCTGGAGGCCGACGCGCCCGCGCCGTCACTGCCGCCTTCGTGAGCACGTCACACGGCCTGCGCTGCGCTCCCGTCAGAGGCAGCGCGGCCGTGAGAGCCGCCCGTCAGTGATGCCGGCGCCCGCCCCGGTTCTCGAACTCCCGCCGTACCCCGGCGCCGTCGTCCACGACCAGTCCGGCACTGTCCGGTATCTGGAGCACCCCGGCGCAGTGCTCGCACAGCATGGGACCGCTCGCGGACGGGATCGCGGGCCTGCTCCCGCACGCCCTGCAGACGCCCGTCCCCCGGCCGTCGTCGGTCTCTCGTACATCCATCACTGCGCTCCCTCCGCGTGGGCGACGCGGCGGCTCCGCTCGCCCGCAGGCCGAGTTCCCAGAAGGGCCGGGACTACCCACGTCGGGCATGCTGAGAGGGAGGACCGTGAGTCCCCGTCGCCGTGCGGCCCCCGTCCGGCCATCCGCCGCGAAGGCGGGAGTGACGTGCGGCTTTCTGGGAACCACACACGGCGTGTACCGAACGCGGATCCGCACGGATCACGCAGGACCGGGCCGAGAGGTGACCATGGACGAGGCTCAGAGATCCCTTCTGGACGGATTGACGATCGACGCGAGCAGTCCAGAACAGCCCGTCCTCCTGGACCAGGCGGGCCGGCCGCTCGCGACGTGGCGGGAGAACTACCCCTACGACCGCCGGGTCCGGCGCAAGGAATACGACCGGCAGAAACGCATCCTGCAGATCGAGCTCCTCAAGCTGCAGCGCTGGGCCAAGGACACCGGCGCCCGCGTCATCGTCGTCTGCGAGGGGCGGGACGCGGCGGGCAAAGGGGGAACGATCCAGCGCTTCACCGAACGCCTCAACCCTCGCAGCGCACGCATCGTCGCCCTGGACAAGCCCACCGAACGAGAAGCCGGGCAGTGGTACTTCCAGCGCTACGCCGCGCATCTGCCGGCACCGGGTGAGCTCGTCTTCTTCGACCGCTCCTGGTACAACCGCGCCGGGGTCGAGCGCGTCATGGGCTACTGCACGAACGACCAGTACGACCTCTTCCTGCGGCAGTGTCCCGCCTTCGAGGAGATGCTCGTCGAGGACGGGATCACCCTGGTGAAGTTCTGGTTCTCCGTCTCGCGCGCCGAGCAGCGCACCCGATTCGCCATCCGTCAGGTGGACCCCGTCCGGCAGTGGAAGCTCTCTCCCACCGACCTCGACTCCCTGGACCGCTGGGACGAGTACACCCTCGCGAAGATCGAGATGTTCCGCGCCACGGACACCGAGCACGCTCCGTGGACCGTCGTGAAGAGCAACGACAAGCGCCGAGCCCGTCTGGAGTCCATGCGCAGCCTTCTCGCCCGCATCGACTACACCAACAAGGACGCCGAGGCGGTGGGAACGCCGGATCCGCTCGTCATCGGCCCGGCCGACACCCTCCTCGAACCCGGCGAGGAGGACCGCACGCTCTCCCCGACGCCCCTGGCCCGTCACGCCGACGGACCGGGGCACCACCCGGCGGCGGACCGACGGGCGTGAGCCGCGGGGGACGACTCACGCGCCGACCGACCGGACCCGTTCCCGCGCCGTCCTCAGCGCCAACGGTGTCGCCGCCGCCCAGGCCTGCGGGGAGCAGCTGTGCGGATAGGGGACGGGACGCGGGGTGGTGGTGCGGTCGTAGCCCGCGATGACCTCGGGGAGGCGATGGCCGTGGTGGGCGGCCGCGGCGACGAGGCCGTCGGTCACGGTGTCGAGCTCGCGGGCCAGGCCGTGGCGTGCCAGGCCCAGGGCGATCACGGCGTTGTCGTGCGGCCAGGCACTGCCGCGGTGATACGAGAGCGGGTGGTAGGGCTTCTGGTCCGCGGCGAGCGTACGGATCGCCCAGCCGGAGAAGAAGTCGGGCTCCAACAGCCTTCGGCCGACGCGCTGAGCGTGGGTGGTGTCGAGGATGCCCGACCACAGGAGGTGTCCGGCGTCCGACGCCAGGGCGTCGGCCTGGCGGCCGTGGCCGTCGAGCGCGAGGGCCGGGAAGTCCGCCTCGGGCATCCAGAAGTCCGTGTGGAACCGGTCGCGCAGCTCGGCGGCGGTCTTGTCGAGGCGCTCCGCGAGAGACGCGTCGTTCCATACGTCGCGGGCGAGCAGGGCCGTTCGCAGCAGCGCGTCGTACGCGTAGCCCTGGGCTTCGCAGACGGCGACGGGGCCCTCCGCCTGGGTGCCGTCGGCGAAGCAGACGGCACCTTCGGAGTCCTTCCAGTTCTGGTTGACCAGGCCGCCGGGGTCCGGCTGGTAGACCAGGTACCCGTGGGTGTCCAGGCCGCCGTCGGTGTGCATCCACTCCACCGCACGGCGGGCGTGGTTCTCCAGCCGGCGGGCGAGTGAGGCGTCGCCGGTCGCCTCGTAGTGGGCGTGCAGGAGGACCAGGAAGAGCGGGGTGGCGTCCACCGCTCCGTAGTAGCGGCCGTACGGGACCTGGCGGAAGTGCGCGAGTTCTCCGTGGCGGGTCTCGTGGACGATGCGGCCGGGCTGTTCGCCGCTGAAGGCGTCGTGACGGCGGCCCTGCGTGGCGGCGAGGGCGCTGAGGGTCGCGGCGGCCGTGTCCGGGCGGTACGGCAGCAGGAAGTACGAGGTGAGCAGGGAGTCACGGCCGAAGAGGGTGAGGAACCAGGGGATGCCCGCCGCGGGGACATGGACCGTTTCGCCGTCGAGGCCGGTGGCGGAGATGGTCAGCAGGTCGATGTCGGCGAGCCCGCGCGCGCAGGCGCGCGCCAGATCGTCGGTCGCCGGGGCGGCCCCGGTCCGGGACGCGGAGGCGGTCGAGTGCCGTGGTGCCGCGGGTGGTTGGGGTGCCGTGCCGTGGGGATGGGCGCGCACGGTGAGGTGGAGTTCGGCCTGTCCGTGCGCTTCGAGGGGCAGGTTCCAGCGCAGGACCTTGGCGGTGGAGGGGCCCTCGCCCTGCTCGGCTTGAGTGGCGTCCGGCGCGGGACGGCAGGTGAGCGCGGTGTGCGACTGCCAGTCGGCTCGCCGGTAGCTGAACAGCACGCCCGTGTCCGTGGCGGCGGAATGGCGTTCGGCGTCGGGCTTCGGGTAGCGCCGGTCGTCGGCACGCAGCTCGAAGAGGTCGGCGAAGTCGGCGTCCACGACGAGTTCCAGGAGCGCCGTCACCGCTTCGGGGCGGTTGCTGACCAGCCGTACGTGTTCGGTGAACACGCCTGCGGAGACGCTCTGTTGACGGAACACGGTGTACGCGGCGGGTTGGTCCCGGGTGCCGGGCGGGGTGAGGACGCACGCTGCCGTGGCGTCGTCCTGGACCTCGGCGGGCACCAGGATGCCGGGGGCGTTGCCGTCGACGGTGAGCTGCCAGCGGCTGAGGTGGCGGGCGTCGCGCAGGAACAGGCCGTCGGGCAGGGTGCCGCGAGTCGCGTTGATGCCGCCGTCGGCGTCGAGGTGGGCGAAGGTGGCGTCGCGTACGAGCTGTACGGGGTGGCCGGCCGTGGTCACGGTCGGGGCTCCTTGAGGTCGGCGTCGTCGGCGCACAGAAGGTCGAGGGTGAGGGCGGCGGTCCACGAGAAGTGGCGGGCGCCGCGGGCCTCGCCGCTGAGCGGGTCGACGTATTCGGCGAATCCGGTGCGTCCGGCGTCCGCGAGGAATCCCTGGCGCAGCCGTGCGGCGTCGCCGTGCAGTCCGTGGGTACGCAGTCCTCGCTCGATGAGCCAGGCGGTGTTGAACCAGGCCGGACCGCGCCAGTAGCGGTGCGGGGCGAAGGCGTGGCCGGTGAGGTCGTAGCTGGGGACCAGCCGGGTGGCCGGCGAGGTGAAGTGCGGACCGTGGAGTGCTCGGCTCAGTCGCCGGACGATCTCGGGTGGCAGCCCGGGGATGATCAGCGGGACGAGTCCGGTGATGCTCCGCTCGTCGACCAGGCTCCTGTCGCCGAGGTCACGGACCCGGAAGACGCCCGTACCGGCGTCCCACAGGTTGTCGACGAGGTGCCGGGTGAGGCGATCCGCCCGTTCCCGGTGCGGTTCGCCTGGCAGGCCCAGCTCGCGGGCGATCTCGGCGAGGGCGAGTTCGCTGACGACGAGGAGCGCGTTGAAGGCCGGGTCCTCGACGGCGAAGCGGTGCTCGGCGGCGCGGTCGTCGTATCCGGCGTCGCGGTAGTCGGTGGCCAGCCTGACGTAGCGGCCGTAGTCGAGGTCGGTGGGACGGTCTGCGGGCTGGCCGTGGTCGAGGTCCGCACGCCGGAAGCTGTCGGGTGGCGTGGGTTCGACGCGGGCGAGGGCGCGGTCCCAGGTGGGGCTGTTGTCCATACCCGGCTCCCAGGGGTGGACCACAGACACCAGTCCGTCGCCGCCGAGGTCGCGGCGGGTGAGCAGGTAGTCGTGCCAGCCGACGAGGCGGGGGTGGACCCGGGAGAGGAAGCCGCGGCGCCGGGATTCGGCCGGGTCCGCGCTGTGCACGAGCCACGCCGCCAGGGCGTGGACCGGTGGCTGGACGATCCCGGAGGTCTCCCGGGTCGCGGGGGCTCCGGCGGTGGCTCCGGCGTGGGAGGAACGCCAGAAGTCGGGGCTGGGGAAGTACGCGTCGGCGGGCACTGCGTCATTGAAGACGATGTGCGGGACACGGCCGTCGGCCCACTGGGCGGCGAGCAGGGACTCCAGTTCCTGCTGGGCCCTGCGCGCGGACAGGTGGCGCAGCCCGATCGCGATGAAGGCGGAGTCCCAGCTCCACTGGTGCGGATAGAGGGTCTGGGAGGGGACGGTGGAGGTGCCGGTCCAGTTGTCGAGGAGGACCCGCGCCGCGCCGCGCCGCAGGGTCAGGGCTGCGGCTGCGGCGGGCGCGGGCCGGTCCAGCAGGGTGTTCACGCGCCGGACCTCTGGAGGAAGGCGGGAACGGAGCGGACGGCCTCGAGGGGGTCGCCGGTGAGGCGGCATTCGGCGGCGAGGTAGCCGTCGTAGCCGATGGTGTGCAGGGCGCCGAGCCAGGCGGGCCAGTCGAGGTGGCCGGCGCCGGGCTGGAAGCGGTTGGAGTCGGAGACCTGGGCGTGCCCGA
Source organism: Streptomyces sp. M41(2017) (assembly GCF_002078175.1). GTDB lineage: Bacteria > Actinomycetota > Actinomycetes > Streptomycetales > Streptomycetaceae > Streptomyces. Next base: position 327,012 of record NZ_MWFK01000003.1, read on the forward strand.
TCCACTCGGCGTGGGCGAGGATCGCGGCGGCGGGGTCCGCTTCCTCGATGTTCATGTGATAGCTGTCGATGCCGATCTTCACGGAGTCGAGGCCCGTCGCGCGGATCAGGTCGGCGGCCTGTTCCAGGCGGTTGACCATGTGGTCCTCGTACCGGTTGAGCGGTTCCAGGAAGAGGGTGACGCCCTCCTTGCGGGCGTGTTCTCCCAGTTCGGTCAGCCCGGTCAGGAGTACCTCCCGGTCCTGCTCCTCGGTGCGCGGCGGTTCGAAGGGAGGGAGCCTGCGGGAGAACATGCCGTAGGAGGCGGGGGTCTGCGCGCCGAGGCCACCGATCTCGGCGATCACGGTGAGCTGGGACTTCATCTGGGCGATGGCGTCGCGGCGCACGTCCTCGTCGAAGGCTCCGAAGAAGTGGAGCATCTCGACGCACACCGTCGGCATGACGACCCCGTCCTTGCGGGCCCGCTTCAGTTCGTCGAGGCGGGAGGCGAAGTGGAAGTCGCCCTTGGCGCGCAGTTCGACGGCGTCGTAGCCGGCCTGCTGGGCGAACTCCCATTTGGCCTGCAGGGTGTCTCCGGGCAGGAGCTGTTCCTGGGCGGCGGTCTTGAGCATGGGGAAGGGCCTTTCAGAATTCCAGGACGACCTGCAGCGCCTCGGCAGGACGCTCGTCGAGCAGGACGTACGCGTCGGCGGCGTCGGCGGCGGGGATGACGTGGCTGACCAGGGAGGCGACGTCGACCTGATCCTCGGCCACGAGGCGGAGGAAGGTCCGCTGGAGGCGTTCCACGCTCCAGCGTCCCGCCAACTGCGGTGGGACGCCGCCGATCTGGGAGCAGATGAGCTGCACGCGGTTGTGGTGGAACTCGTCGCCGAGGCGCAGTCCGACGCCGTCGCCCTGGTAGAAGCCGGAGGCGACGACACGGCCGCCGACGGTGACCGAGCGCAGCGCCTCGTGCAGGGCGGGGTAGACGCCGCTGATCTCGATGGCGAGGTCGGCGCCGGAACCCGCGGTGGCCTCGCGGATGCGCTCGGCGACATTGTCGGTGCGGGCGTTGAGCGTGTGGTGCGCGCCGTATGCCTTCGCGGTCTCCAGGCGTCCGTCGAGGGCGTCGACCGCGGTGACGCGGGCGCCGTTGAGCTGGGCGAGGCGGGTGGCGAGGAGGCCGATGACGCCCTGGCCGAAGACGGCGACGTCCTCGCCGAGGTGGATGTCGCCGGCCAGGACGGCGTTGTAGGCGATGGCCCCCACGCGGGCGAAGGCGCCGGCCAGGGTGTCCAGCCCGGCCGGGAGCGTGTGGCCGATCATGCGCTCGACGGGGACGATTCCCTCGCTGCGGTGTCCCCAGATGCCCCACACGAGGTCGCCGGGGCGCGGCAGACCGGGTGTGCCGGTGAGTTCGGGCGAGATCTCGACGACCTCTCCGACCTCCGAGTAGCCCCAGCCGGCCACCGGGTATTCGATGCCGGCCGCTCCGTCGCGGAACAGCCGGGCCTCGGGGTCCCAGGTGCGGGTCAGGTACGGGTTGGTGCCGCGGTAGGCGGTGAGCTCGGTGCCGGCGGAGATGCCCGAGTAGCGGGTGCGGACTCTCAGATGTCCGGGCGGGAGGTCGGCGCGAGACTGCTCGACCACCTCCACCTGACGTGGGCCGGTGAACTGAACGACGCGTTCCACGGATGACTCCGGAAGGTTGCGGTGGCGGGTTGAGATGACAATATCCGGAACTTATGTCTTGTCAACAAGCAAAACTAATGCTGAGATGCGTGCTCAGTAGACGTAAGTGGAACGAGGACACGCAATGCTCAGCAAGCACCTGCGGTCGAAGGTGACCGCGGTCGGCGTCACGTCAACCCTGGGGCTCGGGCTGCTCACCGGCTGTTCCGGAAGCACCGGGCCCGGCGCACCGGACCGGGAGATCACGGTCTGGTCCCAGGAGAACCTCCCCGACCGCGTCGCCGCGACGCAGAAGATCGTCAGCGGGTTCGAGAAGCGGACCGGGATCAAGGTCCACCTCGTCGGCGTCGACGAGGGTCAGATGCCCCAGCTCATCATGGCGGCGGCCGCCTCCGGAAAACTGCCCGACGTCATCGGTGCGGCACCCATGGGCCAGGTCTGGCAGATGTACACCAACGGCCTGCTGAACACCGACATCCCGAAGAAGATCGTCAGCGAGCTCGGGCAGCGGACGTTCAACACCAACGCCCTGGATCTGACCTCCGACGGCGCCACGCGCCTCGGCGTCCCGTCCGACGCCTGGCTCCAGCTGATGGTCTACCGCAAGGACCAGTTCGACGAGAAACACCTGCCCGCACCCGACACCTACGACCGCACCCTCAAAGCCGCTCAGGCCCTCACCGGCAAGGGCCACGACGGCATGTCCGCGGCCACCGACCCCTCCGACGTCTTCACGTCCCAGAGCTTCGAGAGCGTCGCCCTGGCCAACGACTGCCAACTCGTCGACGACCAGCACGAGATCGCCCTCGCCTCACCCCAGTGCGAGAAGGCCTTCGCCACCTACGACCGTCTCGCCCGCACCTACGGAGCCCCCGGCACCCAGACCGTCGACTCCACCCGAGCCACCTACTTCGCCGGGCGCTCCTCCATGGTGATCTGGTCCTCCTTCCTGCTCGACGAGCTGGCCGGACTCCGCAAGGACGCCCTGCCCAGCTGTCCCCGGTGCAAGAAGGACCCCGGGTATCTCGCCCGCAACAGCGGGATCGTCACCGCGCTGAAGGGGCCCGACGCCACCGAGGCCGCCCAGTTCGGCGAGGTCACCTCCTGGGTCACCACCAAGACCGCGGAGACCGCCGCCTCCCGCGAGTTCATCGAGTACATGATGGGCTCCGGCTACGAGTCCTGGTTCGGCATGTCGCCCGAGGGCAAGATCCCCGTCCGGCACGGCACCGCCGAGCAGCCGAACCGCTACATCGACGCCTGGCGGCACAGTGACATCGGTGTCGACACCCGCAAACCGTTCGACCAGGTCTACCCCGCGAGCCTGCTCAACCAACTCGCCGCCGGGGTCAGCAACATGCGCCGCTGGGGGATCTCCCAGGGCGAAGGAGCCCTCGTCGGCGCCACCAACGGCGAACTGCCCGTACCCAAGGCCATCGGCGAGATGACCGGCGGACAGACCTCACCCAGCGAGGCGGCCCGCGAGGCCGACGACGAAGTCGCCGCCCTCAAGAAGTCCCTTCAGTAGCCGCCCGCCTGCACGTAACGAAGGTCTCCCCATGACTACAGCCCCCTCCGACGCACAGCAGCGCCGGAATCCCGACACGCGGCCGACGCCGCAGCCCGCCGCGCCCGGGCGCCGCCCCATGACCGCGAGCCGCCGCACCAACCGGGCGGGCCTCGCGTTCGTCTCGCCCACCTTCCTCGTCGTCCTCGTCGTGGTCGTCCTGCCCATCCTGTGGACCGTCCTCCTGGCCTTCCAGCACGCCAAGTTGGTCGACATCCAGGGCATGGGCCTCTTCGGCCGCTGGACCCTCGACAACTTCACCCAGGTCTTCGACTCCGCCGGCTTCTGGTCGAGCCTCACGACCACCCTCATCTACACCGTCGGCGCCACGTTCGGCTCCATCCTGCTCGGGCTGGTCGCCGCCCTCGCCCTGCGCACCCCCTTCCGCGGACGCGGACTCCTGCGCGCCGCGATGCTGCTGCCCTACTGCGCCCCCGTCGTCGCCGTCGCCTTCGTCTGGGAGGTGGCCCTCAGCCCGCAGTACGGCATCGTCAACGACTGGGGCCGGCGCCTGTTCGGCTGGGACGACCCCATCGCGTTCCTGTCCACTCGTTCCTACGAAGTCCACCTGCTGGGCGTCCACTTCGACATCCCGCTCGCGCTGCTGACCGTCATCGCCTTCGAGTGCTGGCGCTACTTCCCCTTCGCGTTCCTGTTCATCCTCGCCCGCCTCCAGGCGATCCCCGACAGCCTCGAGGAAGCGGCCAAGGTCGACGGAGCCACTCCCACGCAGCGCTTCCGTCACGTCCTGCTGCCGCAGCTGATGCCCGTGATCGCCCTGCTCTGCGTCCTGCGGTTCATCCTCACCTTCAACAAGTTCGACGACGTCTACCTGCTGACCGGCGGCGGCGCGGGCACGGACGTCGCTGGGGTGCGCGTCTACGACTTCCTCACCGCCCGCTACGACGTGGGAGCCGCGGCCGCCCAGGCACTCGTCCTGGCCGCCGCCCTGGTGATCCTGCTCGGCTTCTACTTCAAGTTCTTCGGCAACAAGGTCCAGGAGGAATCGTGACCCCCAAGGCCACCCTGACCAGGGCCCAGTTCGAGGAGAAGTTCTTCGGCGTCCTGCGCTGGTTCGTCATCGCGTTCCTCGTGGTGATCACCGTGCTGCCCTTCTACTACATGCTGATGCTGTCGGTGAAGCCCATCGACGCCCTGCTGCTCGACCCGGGCTCCCTGTGGGTCCCGGCCAAGGACTTCACGCTGTCGACCTACCACGACGTGCTCAGGTCCACCGACGACGGAGGCCAGGGCTTCCTCAAGTTCCTGCTCAACTCCGCGCTGGTGTCCCTGGCGACGGTCGTCCTCACCCTGCTCGCCGCCGTCCCCGGCGCCTACGCCGTCAGCCGCCTGAAGTTCTTCGGCCACCGGCAGGTGAGCGCCCTCTTCCTCGCCGTCTATCTCTTCCCGTCCACCCTGCTGGCCGTTCCGCTGTTCGTCGTCTTCGCCAAGATGGGACTGTCCTCCAGCCTGATCGGCCTGGCCATCGTCTACGTCGCGCAGACCGTGCCGGTGTCCATCTACATGCTGAAGAACTACCTCGTCACCATCCCGTACTCCATCGAGGAGGCGGCCGCCCTGGACGGCTGCAGCCGGCTCCAGACCGTCCGCAAGGTGATCCTGCCGCTGGCCCTGCCCTCGCTGATGGCGACCGGGCTGTACGTCTTCATGATCGCCTGGAACGAGTTCCTCTTCGCGCTGCTGTTCCTGGCCGCCGCCCCCGACCAGTGGACCGTCTCCCTCGGACTGGCCCAGCTGTCCAACGGAATCGAAGTCCCCAAGACCGTACTCATGGCCGGTTCCGTGGTGTTGACCATTCCCGTGGTACTTCTGTTCTTCGCCGCCGAGCGCCTCCTCACCGAAGGCCTCACCAGCGGCGCCGACAAGAGCTGAGTCATGGGGGACTTCACGATGACGCCGAACCAGGTCAGCGCGGGCGAGTTGCTCCAGCTCATCCGCGGCGGCCGCGCCAACACCCGCGCCGACCTGCAGCGCGCCACCGGCCTGTCCCGCTCCACCATCGGCCAACGCCTCGACCTGCTCAACCGGGCGGGCTGGCTGCGACACAGCACCGGTACCTCCACCGGCGGCCGGCCCTCCCACCAGATCGTCTTCGATCCCACGCACGCCTCGGTCATCGCCGTGGACCTGGAGACCCGGCACGCCCGCGCCGCCGTCCTGGACCTCGCGGGCACGATCCTCGCCGAACACACCGGGCCCCTGGACATCACCGACGGGCCCGACGAGGTGCTGGACCAGCTGTCCTCGTGGTTCCCCGACCTGATCGCCGCCGCCGGCACCGAGGCCACCCACATCTGCGGAATCGGGCTCTCCGTCCCGGGCCCGGTCGACTGGGAGACGGGCCGGGTGGTCGAGCCGCCGATCATGCCGGGCTGGGACCAGTACCCCATCCGCGAACGGCTCCAGAAGGCCTACGCGCAGCACGTCGGCGTCAGTGCGGAGGACGGGCCCGTCCCCGTCTTCGTCGACAACGACGCCAACCTCATGGCCCTCGCCGAACACCAGGCCAACCACCAGGACTGCTCGGCCTTCGTCCTCATCAAGGCGTCCACGGGCATCGGCGCCGGCGTCGTCATCGGCAACCAGGTCTTCCGGGGTGTCGACGGAGGCGCCGGCGACATCGGCCACATCCGCCTGCACGACCGGCCGGACGCGCTGTGCATGTGCGGTTCCTACGGCTGTCTCGCGGCCGTCGCCAGCGGCCGCGCTCTCGCCCGCGACCTCACCGACCTCGGCCTCCACCCCACCTCCGGCTCGGACGTCCGGCGTCTTCTCGCCGAGGGGCAGCCCGACGCGATCCGGCTGGCCCGGGACGCGGGACGCCGGGCCGGCGAGGTCCTGGTGACCGTCGTCGCCCTCCTCAACCCCGGAGTCCTCATGCTCGCCGGCGACCTCTCCGGCGTCCCCTTCATGACCGGGGTGCGTGAACTCCTCTACCAGCGCGCCATGCCCCGCACGACCGCGAACCTCCAGGTCGTCACCTCCCGGCTGGGCGATCACGCGGGCCTCATCGGCGCCGCTTCGATGGTCGTCGAGATCCTCTACTCCCCCGCCCGCGCCGACACCCGCCTCGCCCGCCTCACCCTGTGACGGCGGGCCGCACCGACCGAAGGAAAGAACGAACGTGACCACTGACCTCGCCGCCTGGACGCACGCCCCCGTCGAGGTCGGGCTGGTGGGAGCCGGCCCCTGGGCCCGGGCGATGCACGCCCGCGTCCTCGCCGCCGGGCCCGAGACACGGCTCAGCGCCGTCTGGGCCCGCCGCCCGGAGGCCGCGCGGGAGACCGCCACCCCCTACCGCGCCCGAGTCGCCGCCGACTTCGAGGAACTTCTCGACCACTGCGAGGCCGTGGCCTTCGCGGTACCCCCCGCCGTCCAGGCGGAGCTCGCCCCTCTGGCGGCGAAGCGGGGGAAGGCCCTCCTCCTGGAGAAGCCGCTCGGCCCCGATCTGTCGGCGGCACGCCGCGTGGCGGACGCCGTCGCCGAAGCCGGTGTCGTCTCCCAGCTCGTCCTCACCAAGCGCTACCACCCCGCGACCAGGGAATTCCTCCGCCGGGCACAGGCAGTCGACGTTCTCGGAGCGCGCTCCTGCTACCTCCACGGCGCCTTCCTCGGTGGTGAGTTCGCCACCGGCTGGCGTCTGGAGCACGGCGCCCTCCTGGACCTCGGCCCTCATCTGCTGGACCTTCTGGACACCGCCATCGCCCCCATCACCGGCATCCGCAGCACGGGCGACGCGCGCCGCTGGACCGAACTCACCCTCGAACACGCCAACGGCGCCGTCAGCCAGGCGACCCTTTCGGGTTCCGTCCAGGTACCGCGCGCCATCACCCGCGTCGAACTGTTCGGCGCCGAGGCACCCCTGATCTACGACACCGCCACGATCGACCACGAAGAGGCCTGGCCCGTCCTCCGCAGGGAGTTCGCCACCGCGGTACGCACGGGCACCGCGTCCGAACTCGACGCCCAGCGCGGGCTCCACCTTCAGACCCTGCTGACCGAGGCCCACCGGAACAGGACCGACGCCGACCGATAGCCCCCTTCCTGGCACGGGCGCCGAACGTGACGGCGGCGGAACACGCCATCGACGAGACCGGAGCGCGCTGGCTGTTCGTCGTGGTGGCCCCGCCCACCGGCGTCATCTACCAGACCCAGGGCGGCGGTTACGGCTGTATCCGCTCGGCCCAGCCCCGCGGCCGCGTCCGGAAGCGCCCGACCCGCGGTGGCTATCGGGGAGTTGCCGTCAGGACGAGGATCGCCTGGTCGTCGTCGCCGTGCCGGCCGTCGGTGAAGGTGTAGACCGTGTCGATGACGGTGCCGATCACGGCCTTCGCGGTGGGCTGGTTCAACGGCATGGCGTCGGCGAGGCGTTCCTCTCCGAGCAGTTCGCCGTCGCTGTCACGGGCCTCGGTGATGCCGTCGGTGTACAGCAGCAGGCTTTCCTGGGGCCGCAGGGTCAGCCGGTGCTCCTGGAGATGGAGGCTGGGCGTGACGCCGAGCAGGGAACCCGTGGCGTCCACGGGACGCGTGCCGTCGGCCGTGATGTGGAGCGGCAGGGTGTGGCCGGCCCGCACGAGTGTGATGTCCAGCCCGCTTTCGGTGGGGGTGAGGTGGCCGTACACGAGGGTGACGAATCCGGTGCCGTGGCTGTCGGGCCGGTTGAGCAGGGCTCGGTTGACGGCGTCGACGACGGCGTCGGGGCCGGGTACAAGCGGTGCGACCGCACGGGCGGTGTGACGGACGAGGGCCGTCGTGGTGGCGGCCATGGCACCGCGACCGCACACGTCACCGACCATGAACGCCCACCGGTCGTCGGCGAGGGGGAAGACGTCGTAGAAGTCGCCGCCGATGTCGAGGCCTTCGCCCGCCGGGTGGTAGTGGGTGGCGATGTCCGCGCCCGGGACCACCGGCACTTCGGGCAGGAGCAGGCCTGCCTGGAGGTCCCGGGCGAGTGCGACGCGCTGGGTGTACTGGCGGGCGTTGGCGGCCGCCGAGGCGGCTCGGCGGGCGAGCTCCTCCGCGAGGGCGACGGTGTGTCCGTCGACCGCGTCCTCGCCCGTGGTGAGGAGGGTGAGGGTGCCGAAGGCGCGGCCTCGGTCGACCAGGGGCACGCACACGTAGCCGGTGACCGACAGGTCGTGCCAGGGGCCGGGGCCGGTGGGGGCGCGCCGGGCGACCTCGCTCAGGCCCGTGTCCAGGACGCGGGCCACGGCATCGTCGGCGGCGTCGTAGACGGGGATGTGGGAGGCGAGCAGCGCCTGCTCCTGGACCGTGGGCGCGGCGGTGGCGACGCGACGGACGCGGCCTCCCTCGATGATGTCGATGGCGCACAGCGGCGCCAGGACCGGCACGCACGAGTCGGCCAGCCGCTGGAGGGCGTCGTGGTAGTCGAGGTTGCTGGTCAGGGCGGTACTGGTTTCCAGGAGGAACGCCAGGTCGTTGCGGGCTGCCCGGGCCCGGGCCTCGGCGGCGAGGCGCCCCTGCTCGGCCTGGTGACGTTCGATGGCCAGGGCCGCCGTGTCGGCGAAGACGCGGGCGAGCGCATGGTCGGCTTCCTGCGGGGCGCGCGGGGCGCGGTGGTACATCGCGAAGGTGCCCAGAAGGGAGCCGTCCCGCGCCAGGATGGGCGTGGACCAGCAAGCGGCGACCCCCGCCCGGTCGGCGAGGTCGCGGAAGTCGTCCCAGAAGGGGTCGGTGGTGATGTCGGTCACGATGACGGCCGTGCGGCGGTGGGCCGCCGTACCGCACGAACCGACGCCCTCGCCGGTGGCGATGCCGTCGATGGCCTGGTTGTAGAAGTCCGGGAGACTCGGCGCGGCACCGTGGCGCAGACGACGGCCGTCGGTGTCCGCGAGCAGCACGGAGACCAGGACCTCGTCGGGAGAGAGGTCCTCGATGGTGCGTGCCATGCCTTCCAGCACCTGCTGCAGGGGGGCTTGCCGGGCGATCTGCTCCAGCAACGCCCGGTGCTCGGCCGTGAGGCGCTGTGCCTGCTTGACCTGAGTCGTCTCCACGCCGAACACCCACACGCCGGTGACATTGCCGCCGGCGTCCAGGCGGGGCTCGTAGGAGAAGTCGAAGAAGGCCTCCCGTGCCGTGGGACCGCTGCCCAGCAGGGCGCGGGTGTCCCGGCCGACGTGGCGCTTGCCGCTGCGGTAGACCCGGTCCAGGAGTTCGAGGAAGCCCTGGTTCGCCAGTTCCGGCATCAGCTGCGCCAGGGGCACGCCCGTACGGGCGCGGTCGTCACCGCCGATCGCCGCGATGAAGGCGGGATTCGCGCTCTCCAGCAGGTGGGCGGGCCCGGCAAGGGAGGCGAACACGGCCGTGGACTGTCCGAAGAGCACGCGCAGATCGTGGCCGGCCTGCTCGTCGGCGTGCGGACGCGCCACGGTGGAAAGGGTGGTCGGTGCCGGCTGTTCCGGTACGCGGGTCATCGCTCCTGCTACCTCTCAGCCGACAGGGACGCCGAGGGAGCGCTTCCCCCGGAGTCGGATCCGTGCCCACCACTGCCGGAGGCCAGAGCAGCCTCCATCGTGCCATGGACGCCGATCGCCTGGTCCAGGCCGGTCAGGGAGAAGGCGCGCGCCACCGTCGCGGGGACCGCCGCGAGCCGTAGTTCGCCACCGTGCGCCGCCAGTCGCTGATAGATGCGGACGAAGCATCCGATTCCCGACGAGTCGCAGAAGTCGAGGGCGGTGCAGTCGACGACGACCAGCGCTCCCTGCCCGTCGGCCTCGTCCAGGAGGCGGGCGGCGGCCTCGTCCAGTTGGACGACGCTGTCGAAGTCGAGTTCCCCCCGCACCACGAGTACGGATGCGGGCGCGGTCGACCGGACCTCAATCGAGAACACTCTTCACAGCCTCCAGCTCGGCTTTCCTCGCCCTCATCGTAAAGATCTCGTGCCGCATCACGGAAACTCGCTCCCGGGCAGGCGGCGGGACCTCGTGATCCGCGCCGGAGGCACGGCGGTGCGGGCCTCTTTACACCGGCGCATGCACCCGATCGCACGCCTCCGCGAAACCCTTCACCGTCTCCGCAGGTTCTTCACTTGTCACCTCCAGGTCACGAGGCGGCACCGCGCTGCGGCGGCCCGCGACGCGATGACAGGCCGCTGACCTGCCCGCTTCTTCGTTCGGGACGCGACGCCGCCCGGCGAGCCGCGATGGACGGAGGTGCGCACCGGAGCCGTAGGGTGGCGAAACGTCCGCCCGGCAGGGCATTTGAGGGACGGCAGGTTGCCAGGGGAGCAACCGGTGGAGGATGGTTGCCCCACGGCAACAATTCTTCGACCGGAAGAGGTGAGGGGTTCGCACAGCGGGCCTTCGTCTTTGTGACTTCAACCCAGCAGGAACACGGCATGAGCGCGCACGCTCCGGCACTCATGTCATGGTCGTCCGTCCCCTACCCGGTCGTGATCGCGGATCCCGCCGGCACGGTGCGGCACACCAATCCGCGGGCCGAGGATCTGTTCCCGGGAATCATCGTGGGCTCGCCCCTCGGGTCGGCCGTCCCCGCCTGGCTGGCGGAGGCGCACACGCACCGGACGGCGGACGACCGGGGCGAGGGCGCCGCGGTGTCCGGCCCGGTGGCCGAGAGGATGTTCGAGGCTCACCCTTCGGTGCAGGACGACGGCAGCGTCGCCTGGTGGCTGACGGACGACACGGACCACCAGATGGCCCGCGAGGCCCTGGAGACGGAGCGCGATCGGACCGCGTTCCTCACCGAGGCGTCCAACACCCTGCTCTCGTCCCTGAACCTCCAGCGCTGCATGGACGTCACCGCGCAGCTGGCGGCCGGGCACCTCGCGGACGCGGCGCTCGTCGTCGCGCCCCGCAGCGGAAACCGTCTGCCCGTCGTCACGTGCACCGGGTACGGACAGCCCGAGCGCTCCCTGCGCGAGGTGAACGCCGAGGACGTACCTGGTCTCGCCGAGGCGCTGCAGGGTTTCCCGCCGGTGCCCTCGCGCTGGATCGATCCCGCGTCCGCCCCGGACTGGCTCGTTCCCGAGGTGTTCGGGCCGGTCGGCTCCATCGTCGTCACGCCGCTGCCCGGCCACGGCGTGCCCGCCGGTGCGCTCATCCTGCTGCGTCGTAGCGAGGAGGCCGCCTTCACCGAACAGGAGGAGGTCTTCGCCCGTCTCTTCGCCGCCCGCGCCGGCGCCGCCATGTCCGCGGCCCGGCTCTACGCGGAGCAGGCATCCCTCTCCCAGACCCTGATGCGCGACCTGCTCCCGCCGGAACTGCACCAGATCTCGGGGGTCGACTTCGCCGGAGGCTACCGCCCGTCGAAGGACCATGAGCGGATCGGCGGCGACTTCTACGACGTCCACCCCGCCGCCACCGAAGGTGAGGCGTCCTTCGCCGTACTCGGCGACGTCTGCGGGAAGGGGCTCGAAGCCGCCGTACTCACCGGCAAGATCCGCAACACGCTGCACGCCCTGCTGCCGATGGCCGACGACCACCAACGGATGATCGACCTTCTCAACGGCGCCCTCCTCAACTCGCACAGCACTCGCTTCGCCACCCTGGTCATGGTCTCCGCCGTGCGCGACGCGGGCTCCGTGCAGCTGCGGCTGACGAACGCCGGCCATCCGGCGGCGCTGATCGTGCGCGCCGACGGCACCGTCGAGGAGGCCACCCGCCGCGGCACGCTCGTCGGCGCGCTCCCCGAGGCCCGCACCACGACCACGCACAGGACCCTGGCACCGGGCGAGTTCTGCGTGCTGTTCACCGACGGCATCACCGAGGCCCGGGGCGGGCCGCTCGGCGACGAGATGTTCGGCGAGGCCCGGTTGCGGGAGGCCCTCGCCCGGTGCGCGGGGATGCCGGCCGAGGCGATCGTGGAGCACGTCCAGATGCTCGCGGCGCAGTGGGTGGGATCCGAAGGGCACGACGACATGGCGGTCATGGTGATCGCCGCTCCCCGTTCCCGGCATCTCAGTGCGGTGGGCGGCCGTACTCGGGGCAGGTTCACCTCATGACCCTCACCGCCACCATCTCCCAGGACCACTGGAGACAGCAGCTCTGGGAGGCCGTCAGTACCGGTGACGAGCGCGCGGCCACGGACACCGTGTTCGACGCGCTCGACCGCGGCGTGACGGCGGAGAGCCTGCTCCTGGAGCTGATCGCGCCCGTCCAGCGCAAGGTGGGCGAGGAGTGGGCCGCCAACCGCCTCACCGTCGCCCAGGAGCACGCCGCCACCGCGATCAACGACCGTGCCGTCGCGGCGCTCTCGCACCACTGTGCCGACGGCACCGCACATCCCCTCGGCCGGGTGACGGTCGCGTGCGTGGACGGCGAATGGCACGGGCTGCCCGCCCGTCTCCTCGCCGAAGTGCTCAAGCTGCGCGGCTGGAAGGTCGACTACCTCGGCGCGCAGGTCCCCACGGGCCACCTCATCTCCCACATCCATCAGACCGGACCCGATCTGGTCGCGCTGTCGAGCTCGATCGCCACCCGGCTGCCGACCGCTCACGCGACGATCACCGCCGTCCAGGCCACCGGCACTCCCGTGCTGGTCGGCGGGGCGGCCTTCGGCAGCAGCGGCCGGTACGCCACCCTCCTCGGCGCCGACGCCTGGGCGGCCGACGCGCGCGACGCCGCCGACCGGCTGAGTCACGGTCCCCTGCGGCGGCCCGCCGCAGCGCATCAGCCCATCGACGACCTGCCGCACCTGGCCGACCAGGAATACACGATGGTCACGCGCACGCGCGCCCCGCTGGTGCGCACCGTGATGAGCACACTCGAAGAGCGCTTCCCCGCCATGCGCGAATACGGCGCAGCGCAGCGTGCGCACACCGCCGAGGACATCGCGCACATCGTGGACTTCCTCGCGACCGCCCTCTACATCGACGACGTGGAACTCTTCACGGGCTTCCTCACCTGGACGGCCGGGATCCTCACGGCCCGCAGGGTTCCCGCGCGTTCCCTCACCCCGGCCCTGGCCATCCTGGGCGAGCAGCTCAAGGACTTTCCCCGCGCCACCCTCATGCTCACCCAGGCCGCCGGCCGTCTCACCGGTGCACGGTCCGTGATCGCCTCCGACACCAGGAACACCGCATGACGCCGCCCGCCCCGTTCGACCCCACCTACCTGCGCCTGACCACCGCGAGTGAGTCCGGCGACGAAGTGCGCCTGGAACTGCACGGGTTCCTCGACTACGACAGCGCCGACCACTTCCTGGCCGTCGCGACCGAGCAGCTCGCCGACAGCTGCGGTCTGCGCGTCCTGCACGTGGACTGTGCCGGCATGAGCGGCATCGACTCCACGGGCCTGGCCATGCTGCTCATGCTGCACCGCCGTACGACCGCGGCCGACGTCACCCTCCGCCTGGCCGGGCGGCCCCCCGCCCTCGAACGGATGCTGGACATCACGGGCACCCTGGAGCACCTCGTCCCCGACCGGGCGGCCGAGGCCGGGGGCCGGTCCGAGTCCCCGTACGCCGAGTACCACCCCGCGTCGGAGAACGGACTCCCCGCCGACTCCGCGGGCCACGGCTCGCACGCCGTGGGACCGGAGATAAGCGGCTGACACCGGGGCCCGGCCGGGAGCGGCTCCGGACGCCCGTCCGTGATCTCCGACAGGCGCCCTCCTGATCCTTGACGGATAGTGGTCCGCGTCGAGCCGTCGCGGGATTGGACGCACATGGACCGCTACCCTCCCATCGCCGAACACGGCCTGGTCGGCGACCTGCAGACCGCCGCCCTGGTGTCCTCCCAAGGCGTCGTGAACTGGTTCTGCTCGCCGAGGTTCGATTCGCCCAGCGTCTTCGCCTCGTTGCTCGACCACGACCGCGGCGGGTACTTCCGGCTGGCTCCCGAGCACGCGGACGTGTCCTGCAAGCAGCTCTACTACCCCGACACCGGCGTGCTGGTCACGCGGTTCATGTCGCCGGAGGGCGTGGGCGAGGTCGTCGACTGGATGCCCGCGAACACCAGCCGTGTTCCCACCGACCGGCACAGCCTGATGCGGGTGATCCGCGTGGTGCGCGGCACCGTGCGGTTCCTCCTGGAGTGCAGGCCGAGGTTCGACTACGGCCGGGCGGACCACGAGCTCGACCTGAGGGCACAGGACGCCGTCTTCCGAGGTCCGGGGATCGCGGGTCACCTCCAGGCCACGTTCCCGCTGACCCGCGACGGCAAGGACGTGCGGGGGGCCATCACCCTCGGCGTCGGCGAGTCCGCCGTAGCCGTCTTCACCACGTGTGCCCCCGACGGTGAGGCGCCCCCTCCGCTCACCGTCGACGGGGTGACGGAGAGCCTGTGGCACGAGGTGGACTTCTGGCAGAAGTGGCTCCACACCTCCCAGTACCACGGGCGCTGGGCGGAGATGGTGAACCGCTCCGCCATCACCATCAAGCTCCTGACCTACCACCCGAGCGGCGCACCGGTCGCCGCCGCGACCATGGGGCTGCCGGAGCAGGTCGGCGGGGAGCGCAACTGGGACTACCGGTACTCCTGGGTCCGGGACGGCGCGCTCTCCGTACGGGCTCTGCTCGACCTCGGTTTCGCCGAGGAGGCGTCGGCGTTCACCAAGTGGCTGGGCGACCGGATGCGGGACCGGGCCGATCTGCCCGGTGAACGCCTGCAGATCATGTACCGGGTCGACGGCGATCCCCATCTGACCGAGGAGACCCTCGACCACTGGGAGGGCTACCGGGGATCGAGGCCGGTCCGGGCCGGCAACGCCGCCGCCGACCAGCTCCAGCTGGACATCTACGGCGAAGCCCTCTACGCCCTGGCCGAGGGCAAGGACGTCGGGGTGGAGCTGGGCTACCACGGCTGGAAGGGCCTCGCCCGGACCCTGGACTGGCTGTCCGACAACTGGGACCGCCCCGACGAGGGCATCTGGGAGACGCGCGGCGGCCGGAACGACTTCACGTACAGCCGCGTGATGTGCTGGGTCGCCTTCGACCGCGGCATGCGCCTGGCGACCGAGCTGAGCCGCCCCGCGGACATCCCCCGCTGGCGCAACGCCCGCGACGCCATCCTCGAACAGGTCATGGACAAGGGCTGGAGCGAGTCCGAGCAGGCGCTGGTGCAGCACTACGGCGGAGACGTCCTGGACGCCTCGCTCCTGCTGATCCCCCGTGTCGGATTCCTCGCCGCGAAGAGCCCCGGCTGGCTCAACACCCTGGACGCCATGGAGCGCAAGCTGGTGTCGGACAGCCTCGTCTACCGCTATGACCCGGCCGCCTCCCCCGACGGCCTGCGCGGCTCGGAGGGCACCTTCAGCCTCTGCACCTACCTCTACGTCGACGCGCTGGCCCGCGCCGGACGCATTCGGCCCGCCCGCTACACCTTCGAGAAGATGCACACCTACGCCAACCATGTCGGCCTGTTCGCCGAGGAGATCGGGCCGAGCGGCGAGCAACTCGGCAACTTTCCCCAGGCGTTCACCCACCTGTCGCTCATCATGGCGGCATCGACCCTGGACGAGGCCATTGACCGGCAGCGACAGCTCCGCTGAGGCGCACACCGAGCAGCCCGGACGCGGCGCGCGCCCCCGTCAGAGCCGTGCCGCCTTCGACACGCTGTACGCGCGTCTGCGGCAGCGGGCGGACGACGCCACGTCCCCCGCCGGCCCCGGTGCACCGGCCGGGATCACGCGGGCGACGGTGCTGGCCGCGGCGGGCGAGGTCCGCACGGGGCGGACGGTCTCGCTCGCGTCCCCCATCGAGACCCGGACGGAGCCCGACGATCCGCACCCGGCCGTCCACCGGATCACCAACCGCCCCAGGACCGCGGCAGCGGGTCTGCAGTTCGCCACCGACCGCTTCGCGATGAACGTCCACGGTGACGCGGACAGCCACCTCGACGCCCTGTGCCATGTCGTCTACGACGGCACGCTGCACGGCGGTGTTCCCGCGAGCACCGTCACGGACGAGGGTGCCACCGCCCTGTCCGTCGCGTCCCTGCACGACGGCATCGTCGGCCGGGGTGTCCTGCTCGACATTCCGCTGCTGCGGGGGGTGCCGTGGCTGGAGCCCGGCGACTGCGTCACCTACGACGACCTCCTGGCCGCGGAAGCGGCGCAGCACGTTCGGGTCGGCGCCGGGGACATCCTGCTCGTACGGGTCGGCCACCGCCGCAGGCGCGAGGAGCTCGGGCCCTGGGACGCCGCACGCGACCGCGTCGGTCTGCACCCCGCCGCCGTGGAGTTCCTGGCCGAACGCCGGGTCGCCGTGCTCGGCGGCGACGGCAACAACGACTCGGCCCCCAGCCTCACCGACGGCGTGGACTTCCCCGTACACGTCCTCGCCCTCCACGCTCTCGGCGTGTATCTGATGGACTATCTGCGGTTCGAGGACCTCGTGCCTCTCTGCGCGGACGCGGAGCGCTGGTCGTTCCTGTGCGTCGTCGCACCCCTGCGTCTGCCCGCCGCGACCGGCTCCCCCGTGAATCCCATCGCCATCCTGTGACGTTCGGGGTTGGATGGTCGCGCCTCGCCCGCATCTCCCCTCCGACGAGGGGACGACCGCAAGGAGCAGCATGGTGGGATCGGCCACGGCACCGGCGATCATCGTGGTGATGGGTGTTTCCGGTTCGGGCAAGACGACGCTGGGCCGGCTGCTCGCCGGCCGGCGCGGGGAGCCGTTCGTGGAGGGCGACGCGCTGCATCCGCCGGAGAACATCGCGAAGATGTCGGCCGGTCGGGCCCTGACCGACGAGGACCGCGCGCCCTGGCTCCGGGCCGTCGCCGACGTGATCCGTGCCGCGACGGAGAGCGGGAAGGGTGCCGTGATCTCGTGCTCGGCCCTCCGCCAGGACTACCGGTGTCTCTTCCGGGCCGCCGGCCCCGGGGTGTGGTTCCTGTACCTCGCTCTGGACCGCGAGGTCGCCGAGGCCCGGGCCGGGGGACGGTCGGGACACTTCATGCCGGTCGCCCTCCTCGACTCGCAGTTCGCCGCGCTGGAGCCGCTGCGGGGTGACGAGCCGGGGCTGACGGTGGACGCGGCCTCCGGAACCGAGGCGATCGTGGAGCGGGCGATGGCCGCTCTGGCGCGCTTCGAGCCTCCTGGGCAGCACTGACGGCCTCACGTCACCGCAGGCGGTCGAGGAGGTGGTCGCCGACTCGCAGAGCGTTCGCGATCGCCGTCAGAGACGGGTTCACCGCCCCGATGCTCGGGAAGAACGACGTGTCGACCACGTACAGGTTGTCGAGGTCGTGCGCCTTGCAGTTGACGTCCAGCGCCGAACTGGCGGGGTCCGTACCGAATCTGACCGTGCCCGCCTGGTGGGCGGTGGCCCCGATCGGCATGCCCTTGTGCAGGTAGATGCTGTGTGACAGCAGATGGTCTTCGTGCATGCCCAAGTGCCCGAGCATGCCCTGGAGTTTGTGCCGGAGTCGGTGGAGACCCGCGATGTTGTTCTTCTCGTCCAGGGCGAGATGGATGCCCCCGTCGCCGTCGAGGGTGACCCGGCTCGTGGGCAGCGGCAGGTCCTCGCCGCACAGCCAGAAGTCGACGGCGTGGTGGGCGAGCATCTCGAACGGCATGTCGGGCGCGACCGCACCGGCCCAGCGCGGTGCCTCGCCGTGGATCTGGTCGGCGTCGGACTTGCCGAGCATCTGGATCCCGCCGAGGGGGTAGTCCCAGTCGTCCGCGCCCAGGTACCAGTCGTGCAGGGCGAGTGTCTTCTGGAACCGGGTGGGATTGGGTTCCTTGGACACGGCCATCAGAGCCAGGTTGTTGTGCCGCATGTAGTGGCGTCCCACGACGTCCGAGCTGTTGGCCAGGCCGCGCGGATGCCGGTCGTTGGCCGAACGCAGCAGCAGGACGGCCGAGTTGACCGCTCCGCAGGCGACGACCACGATGTCCGCCCGGAAGGTCTCGGTCGATCCGTCACCGAGTGCGGTGACGACTCCCGTGACGGTACGGCCGTCCGTGCCGGTCTCCAGGCGCCGTACTTCGGCGTTCGTCAGCATCGTGACGTTGTCGTGTTCGAGGGCCGGATCGACGCAGATCACCTGTGCGTCGGACTTGGCGCCCAGCAGACACGGGAAGCCGTCGACGCGGTCGCAGCGGATGCACGCGCTGCCGTGTGCGGCACGGCCCTGCTCGTCCTGCGTGAGGTCCACGCCGATCGGCAGGTGGAAGGGGTGCAGCCCCTGCTTCTGGAGGTCGTCGCTCAGTTGCTGGATGCGCGGCTCGTGCGCGACGGGAGGGTAGGCGTAGTCCGCGCCGGCCGGACCCTCGGTCGGGTCCTCACCGTGACGCCCGTGCACACGGTAGAGGTGCTCGGCCTGCGTGTAGTACGGCTCCAGATCCTGGTGGTCGATCGGCCAGGCCGGTGACATCCCGTCGTGGTGCCGGAGTTCGCCGAAGTCCTGCGGGCGCAGCCGGAAGAGGGCGGCGCCGTAGAACTTCGTGTTGCCGCCGACGTAGTAGTTGACCTCGGGCGGGAACGGGTCGCCGTGTTTGTCGTACCAGAACTCGGGGGCGCGGTACTTGCCCTTCACGAAGACCGCCGTGGAGTCCCAGTTGTCCCGCTCCCTCGGCAGGTAGTCGCCCCGCTCCAGGACGAGAACGCGTTTGCCGCTGGGAGCCAGTCGGTGGGCGAGTGTGCCGCCGCCGGCACCGGTGCCGATGATGATGACGTCGAAGTGCTGCTCGTCGGCCATGCGACGGCCCCGTTCCTGGAGTTCCGCGCCGCCCCGGCCCTGTCGCGGACCGGCTCCGGCCGAGGCCGTCGGGGCGGCTGTCTGCTGAGACCTCACGTCCGTTCCGGACGGGAACCTATCCCGGCCCCCGGACTGCGGAGGTCCGCGCCGGTCCGGCGGGCCGACGCTTCACCCGAACGCCTCTCCCGGTCGGCGTCCCGCGGGATCCCGGCGGCGCCGCCTCGTCCGGGACGGCGAAGAGGTCGCCGTGGATCTCCTGCGCCTTCACGCCGCCGACGGCGCTGTCGGGCCGGTCGACGTGGGCGGTCTGCCGGCCGTCGGACAGGGCGTGACGGTCACGACGTCGCCGGTGACCAGGGTGACCGCGTGGGTGGCCGTCGGCTTCGCGGGAACGGGGGCTGGGGCTGGGGCCTACTGGGCGCGGCCTGCGCGGGCTCCTGCAGTACGGCGAGCCCGGACGCCACGAGCGACACCCCGGCGAGGGCCGGAGCAGTCGCCGACGTGTGCGTCGGGGGGCGGAGGACGGGGAGGGAGAAAGCACGCCCCGGGTCTACCGGCCCGTCGACTTCGCCGAGAAGGCGGGACGACGACAAGTCCTCGCCATGGCGAGGACTTGTCAGTCACTCCCGGCACCCGAACCGACTCGGCCGCGCTGTCCGGATCGGCCGCGCTCGGGCGCGCGCCAGGGTCAGCCGGGCCGGGTCGCCCGTTCGGATCGGTGCCGGTCGGAACGCGAAGGCCGTTGTCAGGACGGGGCGTCGAGCCGTGCCACGGATCCTTCGCTCAGGCGCCGACCAGCGCCTTGTTCACGGCGCCGAGGAAGTCGTCGAGGTCCTTCGGTGTCCGGGACGTGACCAGGGTGTAGCCGTTCGCGGTGTCGCTCACGACGGACTCGTCGACCCAGTCCTTGGCGCCCGCGTTCCGGATGTCCGTGCGCACGGAGGGGTAGGAGGTCAGCGTCTTCCCGTCCAGTACGCCGGCTTCCACCAGCGCCCAGGGACCGTGGCAGATCGCGGCGATCGGACGCCCCGAGGACGCGAATGCCCTGACCGTCTCCAGGGCCTTGGGTTCGAGCCGGAGTTGGTCGGCGTTGATGGTGCCGCCGGGAAGCAGCAGCAGCTGATGCCCGTCGGGATCCAGAGATTCGAGGGTCGCCGTGGGCTCGACGGTCTCGCCCGGGTCCTTGTCACCGACCAGGGTCTGGATGGGGTCCGAGGACACGGCGGCGATGGTGACGTCGGCGCCGTCCTCCCGCAGTCGGTTGACCGGCACCACCAACTCGTCCTGTTCCACACCGTAGTTGGTGACCAGGACGAGCACGCGGTGACCGTTGAGCGGCTTGTCGGACATGGTGATGCGTCCTTCCTTTCGTTCTGCCTGTGCCGTGGGTTTCAGAGGTCGAGTGAGCGGGGGCGGTGGCTCCCGCGAGACGCCCGCCGGCTCCGTCTCGGCCCGGCGGGCTCCGAGCGCAGCGGTCGCGTCAGCGGGAGACGGACTGCTTCGCCGCGTCCTTCTCGGTCGTGGCGCCGTCCGTGGCGAGTGTGCCGCCCGCGGTCTCCAGGTGCGCCCGGATGAACCACTGGAACTGCTCCAGGTCCCGCAGTTGCCCGATGAGCAGGTCCTCGGTGGCGGGGTCGATGTCTCCCGCCTCCTTGACCGCGGCGCGCAGGTCCTCGATCAGCCCGGTGTACACGAGGTCGAGCGCGCCGAGGTGGGCCATGGCGTCGGCGCGGCCGACGCTGTAGTCCTCCCAGGTGCGTCCGTCGACCAGTGTGCCCGGCGTGCCCTGTGCGACTCCGCCCAGCGCGGCGATGCGCTCGGCGACGTCGTCGGCCATGGCACGGACGCGGTCGACCTGCGGGTCGAGCATCTCGTGCACGGCGATGAAGTGCGGGCCCACGACGTTCCAGTGGACGTGCTTGAGCGTGAGGTGGAGATCGTTGAGGGAGTGCAGGCGCAGCTGCAGTACGTCGATCAGGGAGCCTGCGTCCTCCACAGTGAGGCCGGGGACGGTGTAGCGGGGGGTGGTGGCGCGCGCCATGGTCATATCTCCAGTTCTCTTGCGGTTTGCCCACTCTGGGTACCCGGGACCGGAGGACGCAATCCGCCGTGGCGCATCCGGACCGGACAGTGGTCTGGCTCTGTTCCCGTCCGGCTGCCGTACTGGTGCCGCTCGGCGTCGGGGCGTTCCCGCCGAGTCGGTCAGACGCCGGCACGGTGCCGAACAGGATCTCCCCCACCGGCCGCCGGGTCGCGCAGGGCCGTCAAGAGTTCCGCCAGGCCGCCCGGAGCCCGCCCCCGCAGTCGGGACGCGGTGCGTACGGGGTGCCGGTCGGTGCGGGCGATGCGGTGGCCTGTCGTGGACAGCCGGACCGCGAGGTCGTGGTCCTCGCCGGTGGGCAGCGGGGCGAAGCCGCCCACTCGGAGGTAGGCGGCGGCGGAAACCCCCAGGTTCGCCCCGTGCACATGCGGGTGCTCCCACCTCGACTTCGTCCCCGTGAGACGGCGGGTACGGAAGTATTCGGCGTCGTGGCGGGCCACATGAAGGGCGCCGACCGTGGTGGAGGCGAGGCGGATGGTCCCCAGGACGGCGTCGTATCCCCGGTGCGCCCAGGCGAGCTGGTGGGCGATCCACGTGGTCGGCACGGTGCTGTCGGCGTCCGTCATGGCCAGCCACACGTCCGGTCCGGCATCGGCCAGCAGCGTGAGGGCGTGGCTGACGCCTGCCGCCCTCGCGGCACCGACGTTGCGGTGCCAGGTGGGGACGACACTCGCTCCCTCGTGGACGGCGAGCGTCGCTGTGGCGTCCGTGCAGGCGTCCGCCGCCACCACGATCACGACGGGCACCGGCGCCACGAAGGCGGCGGCCGCGCGCACGCTGCGCAGGCAGGCCTGGACGCGCCGCTCCTCGTCGTGTGCCGGGACCACGACGGCGACGGCGGCGGGCGTCACGCCAGTCCTTCCGCGCGAGCCGGTGAGAGCACCGGGCCGGGACCCGGCCGGTGCTCGTGGACGGTGAGGGTGAAGTCCGGGTCGTCGTAGCGGGCGAGGGGATTCAGGCCGGTCAGGGAGTCGAGCCGGTCGGCGATGTCACGGCCCGTGCAGGTGTGCTCGGCCACCGGGTGGTTCCAGTGGACGGTGACCAGATGGCCGCCTTCACCCAGGCTCTCCGCACTCCGCCGCAGCAGCCGCGTACGTGTGTCGCTGTCGAAGTAGTAGAGGAGTTCCGACAGCACGATCAGGTCGAACACGCCCTCCGGCCACTGGTCGGGCACCGTCATCCGTCGCACGGTGACGTGGTCCAGGCCGGCGGTGCGTCGCGCGGTGGCCTCGACGGCCGAGGCGACGCGGTCGGTGGACAGCACCTGCTCGCACCGGGACGCGAGGAGTTCGGTCAGCACACCCACCGAGCAGCCCGGCTCGAAGGCGCGCCGGTAGCGGCGGCGGGGCAGCGCGGCCACGGTCAGGTCGTACTTGCGGCGGTCGTACCACCGCTCCCCGAGATGCCACGGGTCGGTGGCCTCGGCGTACTGGTCGTCGAAATAACTCGCCGGGGTGTTCAACGGATCACCGTCTCGAAGGTGCGGGTGTGGTGGGCGATCTCCTGCGCGGGCAGCACCGGCCCGACTCCGCAGTCACGGCCTTCGAGCTGGCTGATGAACCGGGCCAGGGCGGCCTTCTTGCGGTCGACCGCCGCCTGAGCCAGGGGGAGGACCGAGACGCGGTCCCAGGGAACGCGAGGGTCGTACGGACGCGCCCAGTGCCACATCCAGACCGGGTAGAACCACACCGGTGTGGACCGGTCGCCGCAGGCATCCCGGGCGGCCCGACCGGCGGCCTCGTGGTCGCTGTGCAGGTCTCCCACCCAGGGCGCCACGCACACGGCGGCCCCCACTTCGTCCAGCACTTCACCGATCACGGTCCGTGCCCGGCTCTCGTGCTCGTCGAGACCCGTGTCGGGGAGGCCGGCATGCACGGCGAAGGGCAGGTCACCGAGATCGCCCAGGGCCGCGGCCAGCTCGCCGCGACGGCGGGCGGCCAACTGCTCCCGGTCCGGCGTCGGAAGGGGACCGTGCGAGGCTTCCCCGTCGGTCAGGCACACCGTGCGCACCGTCGCACCGGCGTCGAGGAGAGCGGCCATCGCGCCACCGAACCCCAGCACCTCGTCGTCGGGATGGGCGGCCACGACGACGACGGGACCTTCCGGGAGAGCGAGGTGGGGCAGCAGATCCGGGAGGCGTGCCGCCAGCCACTCCGCCTCGTCGGTGCCCTGAGCGTCGATGGCCGCGGCGGCGGCCGACCTCTCGGCGCCCATGGTCTCCGCCGAACTCATCGTGTCGCCTCCGCCGCGTCCGTCGCGATCAGACGGCCGAGTTCGGCCAGGTTCGCCTCGGCGTGGTGCTGACGGACGTAGACCGTCAGGTCCGCGACGGCGCGGGCGTGCCGCTCGTCGTGGCACAACGGGCCGGCACCCGTGGCGCGCCCCACGTGGTCCAGCACCTCGGTGCACACCTTCTCGGCGAGGGCTCGCACGCGCATGCTGCGCACGCCGGCCTCGTTCCGGACGTCGAGGGGGTCGGCGTCGATGTCCTCCCCCGCCTGGCGCAGGATCGTGTCGGCCGCGTGCAGCAGGACGTCGACGGATCCGAGATGAGCGGCCGCGTGCGCGTTGAGCCTGCCCGCCGCGCCGCGCTCGTACAGGGGCGCCGCGACGGCGTGGGCGCCGCCCAGCCAGCACGCCGCCACGCCGATGCCTCCATGCTGGAATCCGGGCCGGTCCAGATAGCCCTCCACCGGGCCGACGGCTCGCGCGGGCACGGCGGTGAAGGACACCTCCAGGCTGTCGCTGCCCGCCATGCCGATCGCGGGCCAGGTCCCTTCCACCGGTCGGACGCCGGGGTGGTCCAGGGCGACGGCGAACAGGCGGTAGCCGTCCTCGGCGTCCGCTGTCACGAGGGCGTGGGTGCAGGCGTGGGCACCGGAGCAGTAGGGCTTGACGCCGCTCAGCGTCCACCCCCGTTCGCTGCGGGTGGCATGGGTACCGGGTCCTGGCGGGCGTGCGGCCCAGACACCCCATCTCTCGCCCGCGGCGGGCAGGGGCTGGCCCAGTTCGTGCAGGATCGCGGCGGCGTCCAGGTGCCCCTCCGCGAGCCGGGCGAGGGAGAGGTCGCGACGGCCCAGCGCCATGAGGGTCGCGAATCGCCGTGCCGTCGACCGGCCCGGCAGGGGCACGCTCGGTGCCTCGCGCTCGACGAAGTCGGCGAACAGGTTCGCCGTGCGCTGTTCCGGTGTGCGGAGGCGGTCGGGGATCTGGGGAGGCGTGACGGTCACGCGGACCTCCTGCGTACATCGTCGAGGGTGTCGGGAGGCGTCTGAGTATCCGCAGGCCCGTGGTCAAAACACGCGACACGCCTGGTCCGGTGGGCGGTCGGCGCCCGTGGACCGGGCCGGTCGACCCGCGACCGGCCAGCACGCCCCTGTGCACAAGGGCCGCTCGGGCGGACGGGGCGCCTTCCGGTGCCCTGAGCGGCGGCCCTCCGGCCGGAGCCGACGGTCGGTGTCGTCCCTGCGGGCGGGGTGGACGCCGTGCACAGCCAGCATCCGGCAGCTCACGGACCGCCGCCACTTCGCGAGGCGTCGCCCTTGTGTGGCGGCGATCGCTCGGCATACCTCGGCGGAACGGTGGCACCTGCATGGCCGTACCCGGGCGGCGCGGGAAGGGGTCGGTCGCGCAGGTGCAGCGCGGAGAGCGCGCCGCCTGACGCCGGCCCGCGGCGGGGCATCGCTCGGGCGGCCCGCCCGGACCCTTCCGGACCGGTCGCCCGTCACTGTCCGGCGGGGGGGGCGCTCCGAAGCGCCGTACACATCCCACAGGTGATGTTCCGACGAATTCGGGGCAAACATGTCGAGACGAGCAGGTCGCCGGGCGGTGCCGCCCTGCGAGCGCGGTGCCGAGCGCCGCGTTCCCTCGTCAAGTCGAGGCAAGCCACTCCGGGTTCTTGGAGGACCGCGTGGACGACCGCGTGACAGAGCTGGGGAATCTGCGGAGCGACAACACCCACCTGCACGAGACGATGCGCTCCGGCGCCGTGGTGGACCATGCCATCGCGGTCGTCGTGGCTCTCGGGCAGCTGGCGCCGGAACAGGCGGAGCACATTCTTCAGGAGCTCGCTCGGCACACCGGGATCAAGCTGCGTCACGTCGCGCAGTTGCTCATCGAGTGGACCCGTACCGGACGGCTGTGCGCCGACCTCCGTACGGAACTCGACCGGCAGCTCGCGGGACACACCAAGTCTCCGCAGGTCGGCGTCTGAGCTGGTCGACGAGTGCGCCCGTTCACCCCCCGGCGCCCGCACCGCACCGCGGGCCCGGGGAACGCGGGTCAGCGCCCCAGCGCCTCGCGCAGCTGCTGCTTGTTCATCGAGGAGCGCCCTTCGACGCCCTTCTTCCTGGCCTCTGCGTACAGCTGGTCTCGTGTGGGGCCCTGGGCGCCGCTGTGCGAGCGTTCGCCGCCACGTTGCGACGCGGACTTCTTGTCGCGTGTGGACGTCCTGCTCGCCGTCTCGGACTCGCCCGCCCTGGCACGCTCCTTGTTGACCGTCCGGGCGGCGATCTCCTTCGCCCGGGCGGTGGACTCGCCTCGCTTCTCCGCGCTCTCCTTGACGTGCTCGTACTGGCGCTCACGTTTGGGACTGGAACCTGCCGGCATGACGTCTCTCCTTGTCCTTCCGAAGGGTCCTTCCGAAGGCCGGTCGGGCTGAACGGCCCGTGGTACGAGGGGTTCCCCGTCCAGAGGCACGCACGCGCGGGAACCGCCGCCTCCACTCCAGCGCAAGACCCTTCGGAGCGCGACCCAAGGGGCATGGACATGGAGGGCGCGTACGTCAGCCCTTGGGCCGTTCGATGCGGAGTCGGGCGCCGGAGAGCAGCCGTTGCGCGGAGGCCAGTACATGCCTCGTGGCCGTGCTGCCGTGGAGCGCGGCGCGGGCCGCGTTCGCTCCGCAGGCGCCGTGGACTCCCCCGCCCGGGTGCGCCGACGCCGAGGCGAGGTAGAGCCCTCGCACAGGTGTCTCGGGGCGGCCGGTACCCGGCACCGGCCGGAAGACGAGTTGCTGATGGAGGTTGGCCGTGCCGCCGTTGATCGCACCCCCGTGCAGGTTGGCGTCCATGGCCTGAAGGGTGGGAGGCGCGAGGATTCTGCGGGCACGGACGAGTGAACGGAATCCCGGCGCGTACCGCTCCACCTGGCGTTCGACCCGGTCGGCCATCGCCTCCTGCTCGCGCTCGTCCCAGGTTCCGGTGATGTTGTCGGCGCCCGCGTCGCCGAGCACGGTCTGCGGGACATGTGTGTAAGCCCAGGCGCTTTCGGTCCCCAGCGGGGAGCGCGAGACGTCGGCCGTCGTCATCTGTCCGAGCAGCGTGAAGGGCCGGTCGGGCACGCGGCCGGCGGCGAGTTGGGCCGCGAAGCGCGTCATCTCGTCGACCCCGTCGGACAGATGCACGGTGCCGGCGCCGGCCGCCTCCGCCGCGCTCCAAGGGATCGGACCGCTCAGCGCCCAGTCGATCTTGACCGTGGCGAAGTCCCATTGGAAGCGGTGCATGCTGTCGAGCAGGCGGCGCGGCAGGTGCCGTTCGTCGACCAGGCCGCCGTACAGGTCGGGTGCCGAGACGTCGGCCAGAACGCCGCGGCCGACCGGGATCACCTCACCGCTCTCGGTACGCACTCCCACGGCCCGGCCGTCTCGCACGACGATCTCGCGTACCGGCCGGCCGCAGCGCACGCTGCCGCCGCGCCGTTCGAGCCGGCGTACGAGCGCGGCCGAGAGGCTTCCCGCTCCGCCGACCGGAACCGGAAAGCCGTACTGCTGTCCGAGCATGCACAGCAGCCATCCGAAGCCACCGCTGCCGGCCGCCTCCGGTGCCAGGTCGGCGTGCAGTGCGTTGCCGGCCAGCAGCAGGCGTCCCGCCTCGCCCCGGAACTCCTCCTCGCCGAGCCTGCGGGCGGGCAACGCGAGGGAGCGGACCAGGGGGAGGCCGGCCGGGCCACGCAGCCTCCTCGCCAGGCCGGCCCCTGCCCTGAGCGGGGGAAACGGAGTGAACAGGGCGTCCAGAAGCTGCATGCTGATCCGGTCCCACGTACCGCACATGCGCGTCCACGCGGCGCCGTCTCCTTCGGCGAAGGCGTCCAGTCCCTTCGCCGTCGCCTCGGTCGACCGTTCGAGAACGGCGCAGCGTCCGTCGGGGAGGGGGTGGGCGAGCACGGACGGGGCATGGGCCCAGCGCAGTCCCTCCGCGTGCAGGTCCATGTCCCGGATGACCGGGGACGCGGCGGCCAGGGGGTAGAACGCACTGAACATGTCGCTCACGTAGTCGGGGTGCACTCCGTGATCACTGCGGACGGCTCCCCCGGGCCGGCTCTGCGCTTCCAGCACCTCGACGCTCCACCCCGCGTCGGCCAGGAGGTTCGCGGCCACCAGGCCGTTGGGACCGGCTCCGACCACCACGGCGTCCAACATGGCGACTCCTCAGGCCCCGCGGACGAGGCCCTCGGGCGCGGGCACTTCGGCGGAGGTATCGGCAGCCGGCCGACGCTCGACGACCTCCGCGAGGCGGGCGAGCATCTTGCGGTGGCGCAGTTGGATGAGGACCTCCAGCGGCGCGGTGTGGAGGGCACCGCCCAGGCCGCGCAGCGGGTGTTCGTCCACCAGAACCAGCGAGTGGGCGCCCCACGCGCGTACCTCGATCGCGATACGTGCCGTACCGAGCCGGCCGCTGTCGGCCTCGAGCTCCAGCCATCGAGGGCGCTCCATGCGGCGCACGACCGTCCGCCCCTCGTACGCGAGGCGACCGCGGCCGAGGACGTACGTCAGTCGCGCCCCGACCTGCGGCCACCGGCCGTCCGCCGGTTTCGACTCCGAGGTTCCGACGACCCACTCGGCGTAGAGCCGGGGGTCCTCCAGAACCGCCCACACGGTCTCGGGAGACCGCTCGATCACCTGGTGCCGAATGGCCACGACGGGCTCCTCAACCAGTGACGACATCGCGACGAGTAGCGCATATCGGGCGAGTGCCCCTCTGGGGCCACACCATGCGCGGCCCTCCCGTGCGTTCCGTCGGCTGCTGCCGCCCGGTCCGCGTCCGTCGGTCGGACTGCCCGGCGGGGGCGGGACCCTCGAGGTCGACGGCATCACCGACGGCCGGCCTCCGCGGGTCCACGGGCTTGCCGCAGACCCATGGACGTCTTGCCGCAGGCCCATGGACGTTTCCGCCGGGGCGCGGCTGCGCCCTCGGCGCCCGGACGACTCTTGAAGTCACAGCCCACCGGCCCGTCAGCGCGTCACCCCGGTCCGCTCGTCACGTGGTCGCCGAGGACGCCGAGGACGCCGTCAACGGCTGTTCGGCGCCGTGAGTACGGACGTCAGTTCCATCACCGCCAGCAGGCGGCTCACGCTCGGCTGAAAGGACCCGCGCAGACGAAGTCGCGCGCCGGCCGCCTGCGCCTTCTGCCGGGCCCGTATGAGAACACCCAGCGCGGCGCAGTCGCAGAACGAGACGTCGGTGAACTCGACGTCCACCCATCCGGCGCCGCCCGCCAGTACGTCCTCCAGCTCGTCCGCGAGGCGCGGCGAGGTCAGGTAGTCGACCTCGCCCGCCACCCGCACGATCGTCCTGCCGCTCGCGCCCGCGACGGACAGATCCATCCGCGAGTCGGCGTCGTCTCCCTGGCCCATGCGCGCCGAGTGCCCACATGGTGACAGTCGATGCTCATGTCTTTTTCTCCCCGTCTGCGGTTTCTGGTGCGGGCGGCAGGGCCGGCCGTCGAGACGCCCACGACGGGCTTCACGCCTCGACACGGCGCCGGAGCCGGCACGGTTCCGGCACCCGCCCGCAGGCCCTTCCGGCTCAGGAGACGCGGAGAAGGGTGGTGGCCGGGCGGATCGCGTCGGGCCCGAACTTGGCACGGATGCGGTCGCTGACCTCCTCCGCCACGAGGCGGGTCTCGCGCACCCCGTCGAGGCTGATCTGCTCGGCCACCCGGTCGGCGGCGACGAGGTCGTCGGCCTTCAGCGTGATCGCGGTGATCCGGCCGCGCTGGAGCCCCGCGGCGTCGATGAGCCGGTACGCCATCGTGCGGAGGTCGTCGTCGTGGGCGGAGGCCTCCGGAAGCCGCCGGGACTTCTCCCAGGTGGTGCCACCGGCGAAGCGCAGCGCCAGGGTCAGACCGCGAGCGGCCCGGCCACCGCCGCGCAGCTGGACGGCAAGGGTGACGACGAGGTCGAGGAGGGCCGCGCGGACGGCGGCACCGTCCAGGGTGTGCCGGGGGAAGGCACGGTGGACGCTCGCGGTCGCGGGCAGCGCCCGCGGGACGACGGGGCGGGGGTCGACGCCACGGGCACGGTCGGCGGCCTGCCGTCCTGCCCGGCCGCCGAGAAGTCGCTGCGCGGTGGCCGGCGGGACGGTGGCCAGCAGGCCGACGCTGTGGACCCCGTAGTCGCGCAGCGCCTGGGCCTGGCGGGGTCCGATGCCGTGGAGGGCTTCGACGGGCAACGGTCCGAGCCAGTCCGCGACCCGGTCCGGGGGCACGGCGAGGACCCCGCCCGGGCGGGGAACCTGCCCGGACGCGGTGGCCGCGACCGTGATGGACGACCCGATCCCGATCCGTATGTCGACGCCCAGCCGGGAGATGGTCCGTACGCGCAGCATCTCCGCCAGCCGGACAGCGTCCGCACCGTGGTAGCGCAACGCACCCTTGAGTTCCGACAGGGCGGCTGTCGGAGGCAGCGCCTGGACGACCGGCGACAGTTCCGCCATCTGTTCGAGCACCTGCCGATAAACGTCCTCCGGCAACCGCTCCGGGCAGCGCACATGCATCACGCTCGCCTCGCTTCGCACCTCGACCTCGGACGTCACGGCACTCACCTCCTCCCCACAGACTATCGAACTATTATTCGAACACGCGAGGTGGCGAAGCTGGGCGGCCGGGGAACTAGAATCGGATCTATGTTCGATGACCTGCCGCCTGACCTGGCGCGACTGCTCACCCTGCGGGTGTGGCACGCCATGTGGCTGCAGCGGATCGACGCCAAGATCGCCGCGCTCCGGAAACGGGAGGCCGAACAGGAGCGAGGCCGTACGAACCGGCCCGCGGAGCCGGACTGGATCGTCGAACTCGGCATCGGCAACGGACGCCCGCCCATCGAGGTGCACGCGGGCGACTGCTACGCCGCAGGCAAACGACGGCGGGCCGTCCCCCGGGACGAAGCGCGCCGGCTTCTCTCGTCGGGCGTCCGCGCCTGCGCCCACTGCAAGCCCGACGCCCATCTGCGGATCCTCGACTGAACCCCCCGCGTCACACGCCGCCGCGCCTCCGTGACCGACGACGGAGGTCCGCTCGCCATGCCACGGGAGCGGAGTGCTCCTAGGCTGAGAACCCTCGGGGCCTGATGCGGAGGTTGAGCATGCCCCGAACCGTCTGGTCCGGCGCCATCTCGTTCGGCCTGGTCACCGTGCCGATCCAGGTGGTCAGCGCGACCGAGGACCACTCCATCCGGTTCCACCAGGTCCACCTGGAGGACATGTCCCGGGTGCGCGTGCGGAAGGTCTGCGAGATCGAGGACCGCGAGGTCGCCCAGTCCGAGATCGGCAAGGGCTACCAGTGGGGCAAGGACACGATCATCCCCGTACTCGACGAGGAGCTGCGGGAGTTGCCGCTGCCCACGGCGAAGGCCATCGAGATCGAGGCCTTCGTGCCCCTCGACTCGATCGACCCGATCCAGATCGGCGACGGCTACTACCTCCAGCCGTCCGGACAGGTCGCCGCCAAGCCGTACAAGCTGCTCCGCCAGGCCCTGGAGCGGTCCTCGAAGGTCGCCGTCGCCAAGTACGCGTGGTCCGGCCGCGAACGCCTGGGCCTGCTGCGGGTCCGCGACAACGTGATCGTCCTGCACTCCATGCGCTGGCCCGACGAGGTCCGCGACCCCTCCTCCCTGGCCCCCGAGGCGGTGGAACTCACCGAGGACGAGATCGCCGGAGCCGAACAGCTCATCGCCCGTATGACGCGGGACGACCTGGACGGCCCCGAGTTCGTCGACCGGTACAACGACGCCGTCGCCGAGGTCATCAAAGCCAAGCGCGAGGGCGTCGAGCCCCCCGAGGCCCCGGAGGAGGCCAAGCCGGCCGGGAAGGTCGTGGACCTGATGGCCGCGCTCAAGGAGTCGGTGGCCAAGGCCAGGGAATCGCGGGGCGAGGACGCGACCGTCCACGATCTGCCCAAGAAGAGCACCGCCAAGACCACCAGGAGGACGACCAAGAAGCAGCCCGCCAGGAAGGCGGCGAAGAAGACGGCGGCGAAGAAGACCACGTCCGCGCGCAAGTCCCGAAGCGCCTGAGGCGCCTTGGGGCAGGCGAGACGTCGCGGTGACGCCCGGGCGGCGGTCCGGCCACCGCGTCGGACGTGGCCGTCCGGGCGGAGGGCCTGTGGTTCACCCGCAGGCCTCCGCCCAGCACGCGACCCGCCCCGCTACACCGCCTTCTCGAGCTTGGCGATCTGCGCTTCCATGACCTTCGCGGGCACCTCGGGCGCCTGCCCGCCCAGCGCGTTCATCGCGTAGAACACGACGAGCGTCGAGCCCTCACGTACGACGGTGTAGGACACGGGGATCTTCTCGCCGTCGATGTCATTGGTCATCGAGTAGGCCACCGACTCGTCGCCCAGCTCAGGAGCCTTGAGAGCCTTGACGGAGGTGTACTTGAAGTCCGTGTGCTCGAAGGACGTGCACTTCTCGCTCTGCGTCCGCAGATCGGCCACCACGTTCTTGGCGTCCGCCTCCTTGTGCGCGAGCAGTCCCATCCGCAGCACCGTCGCGTCGGTCTGCTCCAGGCTCGTCAGCGAACGGGAGACCCGCGCCGCCGCGTCGGGCTCGGTGCCGAGGAGGAACATGTCGGCGATGGCCTGACAGTTCGCGGGCTTCGCCGGCACGCTCACTTCGGGGATCTCGTCATCCGGAGTGTTGCCGACGCGGTACCCCTTCACATCCGCCTTGGTGATCGCGGCCTTCGTCAACTGCGCCTCGGTCAGCGGCTTCAGGCCTTCCTGGGCGGCCGGCGAGGCCTTGGCCGCCGGCTTGCCCGACGCGGCGCCCTTGTCGCCGCCGTCGTCCTGCCCCCCACACGCCGCCGTCGCCGCGAGCGCCACCGACACACCGGCGCCGACCAGCACGCGCCCCAAAACTGACTTCACGTTCGTTCCACCCCAAGAGTCCAAGGGCACGACCACCACATCGGTCATACCGCGACGCATCAAAGCCCACAACCAGCGGGTTTTGCCAGCGCGTTAGCCGCTCTTGGCGTAACGATCAGAGATCAACTATTTGGTTGTACGGACGCAAAGTGGCACGCGCCACAGATCCGTGGGCGGCGGTCGCACGGCCGCCGACCCCGGCGACATCTCCCTTCGTCCGGCCGCGCCCACGGATCAACCGCGTTGCGACGGGCCCGCGTCGAAGCCACCGAGGTCACATCGACGCCTGTCCCGGCATCGCCGAGGAGGGCCAGAGGGAGCGGTTCCGAGCGACCCCGGTGATCCCGCACGACGGGTGGCGGACCTCTGCGTGTCACACGGCCTCACAGCGAAGGATCTCGATCCGGGCCGCAGGGAGCGGACCTCGTCGTCCCTGTGAGACCGCCCGTCGCGCGCCAGGAGCCCTCCCCCACCCCCGAGACACCGCGCCGACATCCTCAGCCCGGTCGACGCCCGGCCATGACCGCAAACACCCACGTGAGAGGCAGTCAGCTACGCAGAGTCATGGGCTGTTTGAGTTATTTTTCGGGTTTTTGACGGTGTCTCAAAGGATCTTTGGCCGATTCATGGCATTCATTATGTGCTCGGTCGATAAGTACGACAATCATTCCGGCTTGAAGGAGCCTCGCATGGTCACCACCTCTTCCCTCCGCGCCCGCAGCATCCGTGGAGGTGCCGCGATGGCCGTCGCGGCCGTCGCCACTCTCGCCGGAGCCGGCGCCTCGTACGCCGCTCCCGGCGACAGCGGCGACATCGACGTCCGCTCGATCGGGTGGCACGCACGGGGCGGCGACGGCGTCGAGGTCTGTGAGTTCGTCCTCGCCGCCAGCAACTTCGAGTCCTTCCCCGCGGTCGCCTGGACGATCACCGCCCAGCCCCCGACCACGCCCCCCGGCGACACGCTCCAGAGCACGCTGCCGCTGGTCAACGGCTCGGCGCGGAGCGCGAAGTATCTGCTCCCGGAGGGCACGTACCAGCTGGTGTGGACCACCCCGGCGGGCCCGAAGCAGAAGCGGTTCTCGGTCGACTGCAAGACCCGGCCCCAGGCCCAGCACAGCCGTCCGGCCGAGATCGGCGCGGGCGGCAGCCCCGCCAAGGAGTACTCCAAGCCGGTCGGCGGAGTTCCCGCGGGCGGCGGCGCCGTCCCTGAGGGCAAGGAGAATCTGAGCTCCGGCAGCGACACGAACTTCGGCACCACCGCCGCACTCGCCGCCAGCGGTGTCGGCATCGCGGCGCTGGTCATGGTCCGCCGAGCCGCGCGCCGCCGTGCCCGCAACGAGGCGTAACGTCCCCAACCGACGGCGCCGACGACGTGGACCGAGTCGCGCGTGCCGTCTGTCGATGACGCTGACGGTGACCTTCTCGCTGGTGGCCGGAATCGTCTGGGCGTGCTCCGGCTCGCCCGACGACTCCGCGGTCACCGCCGCCCGTGGCAGTGACGCCGCGGGCGGCGGGCCGCCGCCCGCGGCGCAGGCCGCGCCCCCGCCTCAGGCGCGTTCGCGGCCCGTGAAAATCGCCATTCCCTCCATCTTCATCGAGGCCCCGGTCGTCGACCTCGGTCTCGACAAGCAGGGGCAACTCGGTGCCCCGCCTCTGACCAAGCCGAAGGAGGTGGGCTGGTTCCGCGGCGGCCCGTCCCCCGGCGAGGCGGGAACGTCCCTGATCGTCGGCCACCGGGACACGACGACCGGACCGGCCATCTTCCTCAACCTCAACGCACTGCACCGGGGGGACACGGTGAAGGTCACCCGGGCCGACAACGTGACCGCCGTCTTCACCGTCGACGAGGTCGGCAAGTACGCGAAGGACAAGTTCCCGAACGACAAGGTGTACGGGAATACGAAACGTCCGGAACTCCGGCTCATGACATGTGGCGGTCGCTTCGACAAGAAGCACGGCTACGCGGCCAATGTCGTGGTCTTCGCCCACCTGGCCTCGCTCAAGAAGCGCGCGGCCTGAACACGAGCACCGTGCGGAAGCGGCCGGCACCTCGCATCGAGGAACCGGCCGCTCGGCATGTCAGGCCGCGTCGGACGCGAGCCGTCCGTCGACGGGGACCAACGTGAGGTAGGCCAGGCCGAGTACACCCCGATAGCCCTTCAGCCAGCTCGTACGGTGCCGGTCCACACGCTCACGTGTCTCGTCCGCCAGCGGGTGGTCGCCGTGGACGGCGAGCCACTCCTCCACGTCGGACTGGTACCCGGACTCGAACGCGTCCCATTCGTCGCTGTTCGCCGTCTCGATCCAGACCGGGCGGAAACCGGAGGCCACGGCGAGGTCGACGAGACCGGCCAGATCGTGCAACTCGTCGACACGGGCCCCCGGCCACATAGCGTCGAGTTCGGCCGGGCTCGGGGTCCGCTGCCAGAAGGTCTCGCCGAGGAGGACCCGCCCTCCAGGACGGACCAGTCCGCGCAGCGCGCGCAGTGCCGCGGCTGTGTGCGCGGGCGGTTCCGCGCCGTTCAGCGCATGGCTGGCCCCGAGACACAGCACCAGGTCGGCCGGACCGCGTTCCGTGCCGTCGGCGGACTCCTCCACGAACGTCACGCGGTCGGCCAGTCCACGCGCCAGCGCGTTCGCGCGTCCCCGCGCCAGGTCCTGGGCGTTGACATCGACGCCGAGGCCGGTCGCGCCTTTCACCGCCTCCAGCGTGCGGAGCATCAACTCGCCCCAGCCGCACCCGATGTCGAGGACGGTGGCCGGCGCGGCCGGGACGAGTCTGTCGACGATCCGTGCGGCTCGGGACTCGGAGAGGGGGCCCTGGAACGTGAGGCGGGTGAGCCGTGGCGGAGGATCCTGATCACTCATGGAGCGCAACGCTAGTCTCGGCACGGCCGCCGCGACATCGAGTTTCCGCGGACCTCGGCTCAGCGGATACTCCGCACCCGGTTCGGCCGGGTGCCGCACCGGCTGTCGCGGTCCCGGAGCTGGACGACGGTGGCGTCCGCCGCCGCTCCGTTCTTCCTGTCCAGGCAGCGGTTGCCGCCCTGGCCGACGACGGTGTTGCCACCGGACGGGGGGTGCCCATCCTCGTACCGGCGGGCCGCGGGGGTGCCCATCCTCGTACCGGCGGGCCGCGGCGACCGAAGCGGGCGCCCCGGATCATGATCTCGGCGCCGTTGTTCCGCCCGGCCTGGTGAGGTGAGGAGTCGAGGCAGATGTCCTACGCCTCGTCCCAGGACCCGCCGGTGGTCCGGTAGGAGACGGTACTGCGCGGTTTCTTGAAGGCACCGACCTGCACCGGGAGGCCACCGCCCGCGCTGCAGGTGCCGTAGTGGCAGCCCGCGTAACCGGACGGGTACGCGGCGGGAACGCCGTTCGCTTCGGGGAGTTCTCGTGCCGCCTCGGTGTGTCTCGCGCTTCTTCGTCCTGCTTCTCGTGCCGCCCGGCCGCGTGCCGCCGCGCGGCGAGGCTCGCCACGACATGTGCCGTGCCGAGGTGCGCTCTCTGCACGTGGACCTCGCCGTGCGGCGTGCACCACCCTGTCCGGGGCAGGGGCGAACGATTTTCCTATGTGGTGCGGCAGTTCAGTACGGGTGTACCGGCCCCGCCCGGCGCGGCACCGAAGCCGAAGCTGGTGGAGGCGCCGGCCGCGACGGCGCCGTTGTGGTCGGCGTTGCTCGCGGTCACCGTCCTGCCGACCTGACTGTAGGAGGCGTTCCACATCCCGGAGACGGTCTGGTTTCCCGGCCAGTCCCAGGTGACCTGCCACGACTTGGTCGCCGAGGTGCCCGTGTTGGTGACCGTGATGTCGGCGTTGAACCCGCTGCCCCAGTCGCTGCTGACCTTGTACGTGGCCTTGCAGCCGGCGGAGCCGCCCCCGGTGCCGGTGGTCGTCGCGGCGACCGAAGCGGACGCCGGGGAGGTGTTGCCGGCCGCGTCGCGTGCCCGCACCGAGTAGTCGTACCGGGTCCCGGCGGTGAGGCCCGCGTCGGTGAAGGACGTGCCCGTCACCTGACCGACCCTGCCGGTGCCGCGGTAGACGTCGTAGCCCGCCACCGCGGTGTCGTCGGTGGACGGTTTCCACGACAACGACACACTCGACGCGGTGGTGGCCGTGACCGCGAGTCCGCTCGGCGTCGACGGCGCGGTCGTGTCACCGCCTCCCCCTCCCCCGCCCCCGGTGAATCCCGGGGCCTTGATGGCGGCGAGGTAGCCGTCCTTGACCGTGTCCACGGTCTGCCAGTCGTCCTTGAGGATGCCGCCGGTGTCGCCGGAGTCCGGATTCCACGACCAGAAGGTCCAGTTGAAGCTGTCCGCGCCGTACGTGCTCGTCGGGCGCAGGTAGTCGACGAGGGCCGCGAGCCACTTCTGGTCCACCGTGGACTGCAGCGTGGTACCGAACTCGCCGAGCCAGACGGGGGCGATGTTCTGCTTGAAGATGTAGCCCCAGTTCTTGTCCCAGATGGCCGGCATGTTCGCCGGGAACGACGGGTCGCTGAACCACGGTTGCTGGGCGACGCTGGTGGCGTAGTCGTGGGCCGAGTAGACGAGGCGGTCGGCGACGCTCAGGCGTACCGGGGCCGTGGCGACCCCGGCGAGGTTGCCTCCCCACCAGTTGCTCTGACCGTTCACCGTCTGCACGCCCTCGACGAATATCAGCAGACCGGGATTGACGGAAAGGACCGCGTTGCCGGCCCGCTCGGCGGCGAGCCGCCAGTCGAGGCTCGTGTCTCCGCATCCCCAACAGGCCGGGTCGTGGGGCTCGTTGTGCAGGTCGATGCCGATCACCGCCGTGTTGCCCTGATACCGCGCCGCCAGTGCCTTGAGGTCGGAGATCCAGGTCGTCTCGGGCACGGCGGAGGTGTACCAGAGCGCCGACTGGCCCGAGGAGTCGGGGCGATGCCGGTCGAGGACGACCTTGAGGCCGATCGACCCGGCGTAGTCGACGATCTTGTCCATCACCTGAAGCGAGTTGAGGCCCGCCAGATCGGTGTTCAGGCCGTTGGCGTAGGTGATGCCGTTGGGCTGGGTGCCCTTGAAGATGTCGTCGCTGTAGGGCAGGCGGATGGTGTTGTAGCCCAGCGTCTTCATCTGGTCGATCATGGACTTGTAGTCGCGGGACCAGAGGCCGTGCGCGACGTAGTTGGCCGTCTCGAACCCGAACCAGTTGACGCCGGCCATCCGTACCGGCTGGTTCTGCGTGTCGAGGATCCGGCGGCCGTCGGTGTGCCAGTACCCGGCGCCGGAGGCGGCTGCCGCGGCCGAGGGGGGCGAGGGGGCGACGGCCGCCTGCACGGGTCCTGCCGCCGCGAGCGGGACGAGAGCGGTGAGCGCCGCGGTGAGGAACGCGACCAGGGCGCGTCTGACGCGGTAGCGGGGTGGATGACGCATGGTGGGGGTCCTTTCCGGGTGGGAGCGCTCCCATTTTTGGGCGCACGTCTCCGGGCGGGCAGGCGGGTGGGCATCCGGCATGGCGGCTCCCGCAGACCGGCAGGAGTGTCCCGCTCCCGACGGCCGGCTCATCGAAGCCGGACTGCGCACATGGAAGCCACTAAGCGTGTCCGCGTCAATACCTCACGCAGCGATCGCATCCCTTCGCGAACGTGTCGGCCACCGGGCACGCCCGTTTCGGCCACGTCCTCGCCCCCACACCGTCGAGGCAGGGCAGCCGCCTTCCATGTTCCGCACCGAGCACCTCGGAGGTCTCCCGCCCCTCCACCCCCACCGCGACCTGGCGCGCGCACCGCGCAGCCACCACTCGCCCCGCGACTCCGACCAGACGCTCGACGTCCCGTCAGAAACCCACTCCTGACACGGGTGTTGACATCCACGGTTCCGGCGTCGCACCTTGGGAGCGCTCCCACGTTCGGTGCCCCTGTCCCCGCCGTCACCTCAGCGACCGGGCACCGTCTGCGCGCGACGACGAAACGCCGGGCCCCCGCCCGGTCGGCGCCGCGGCGCGCTCCTGTTCGGCGGCCCGTCTGTTCCACTCCGCGCGACGCACACGGTCGCACCGTCGTCCTGCCCGCACGCCCTGTCCGGCGGTCTTCCGTCCGGCGTGCCCGGGACGCGGCGCACCGGACGGTCGCCGTCGTCCCCGCACGCCCGTACCTGCCCGCTCTCCCCAGGAGATGACCGATGCCTTCCCGTAGACCTGACTCCGCCCTGCGTCGAAGCGGCCCGAAGCGCACCGCCGCTCTGGCCGCCGGCGCCCTTCTCGGAGCCCTGTCCGTCACCGCTGTCCCGACCACCGCGACCGCGGCCGCCAAACTCGACAACCCCTACGTCGGCGCGAAGGCGTACGTGAACCCCGACTGGTCGGCCAAGGCCGCGGCCGAGCCGGGCGGTTCGGCCGTCTCCAACCAGCCGACCTTCGTCTGGCTGGACCGGATGGCCGCGATCCAGGGCACCGCCGACGCCCGCGGTCTCAAGGCGCACCTGGACGCGGCCAAGGCCCAGGGTGCCAACCTCGTCCAATTGGTCATCTACGACCTGCCGGGCCGCGACTGCGCGGCGCTCGCCTCCAACGGCGAACTCGGTCCGGACGACCTGGCCACCTACCAGAGCGACTACATCGACCCGATCGCCGCGATCCTCGCCGACCCCGCGTACGCGAGCCTGCGGATCGTCAACCTGATCGAGCCCGACTCGCTGCCCAACCTCGTGACCAACGCGGGAGGCACCGCCGGCTCCACGCCCGAGTGCGCCACCATGAAGGCCAACGGCAACTACGAGAAGGGCGTCGGCTACGCCCTGCACAAGCTCGGCGCTCTGCCCAACGCCTACAACTACATCGACGCCGGTCACCACGGCTGGCTCGGCTGGGACAGCAACCTCACACCGTCGGCGCAGGAGTTCAAGAAGGCCGCCACCACCAACGGCGCCACCGTGAACGACGTGACGGGCTTCATCGTCAACACCGCCAACTACTCGGCCACCAAGGAGCCGTACGTCAAGGTGACGGACACGGTGAACGGGCAGACGGTGCGCCAGTCCAAGTGGATCGACTGGAACCAGTACGACGACGAGAGCTCGTACGCGCAGGGGCTGCGCACCGCGCTCGTCGCGCAGGGCTTCGACTCCGGTATCGGCATGCTCATCGACACCTCGCGCAACGGCTGGGGCGGTTCGGGCCGGCCGACCGGTCCCGGCCCGACCACGAGTGTCGACGCCTACGTGGACGGCGGTCGCATCGACCGGCGCATCCACGCGGGCAACTGGTGCAACCAGAGCGGCGCGGGGCTCGGCGAGCGCCCGGCGACCGCGCCCGACACCGGGATCGACGCCTATGTGTGGGCCAAACCGCCGGGTGAGTCGGACGGGGCGAGCCAGGCCCTCGACAACGACGAGGGCAAGGGCTTCGACCGGATGTGCGATCCCACGTACACCGGGAACGGGCGGAACGGGAACAACCTCACCGGAGCACTGCCCAACTCCCCGCTCGCCGGGCACTGGTTCTCCGCCCAGTTCCGTCAGCTGCTCGCGAACGCCAACCCGCCGGTGAGCGGATCGGGCGGCGGTGGCGGTGACACGCAGGCCCCGACCGTGCCCGGCGGTCTCGCGGTCGGTTCCACGACGAGCACCAGCGCCACCCTGAGCTGGAACGCCTCGACGGACAACACCGCCGTCACCGGATACGACGTCTACCGCGACGGCACCAAGGTCGGCAGCGCCACCACCACGTCCTACACCGACACCGGGCTGTCCGCCTCCACCACGTACGCGTACACCGTCAAGGCCAAGGACGCGGCAGGCAATGTCTCGGCCTCGTCCACGGCGGTGTCCGCCACCACCAAGGCGTCGGGCGGCGGTGGGGGTACACCGGGCGTCAAGGCGCAGTACAAGAACAACGACTCATCCGCCACCGACAACGGGATCAGGCCCGGTCTCAAGCTCGTCAACGGTGGTTCCACCGCGGTCGATCTGTCCAAGGTGACCATCCGCTACTGGTTCACCGGGGAGTCCTCCTCCGCCGGTTACCAGACGTTCTGCGACTGGGCACAGCTCGGCTGCTCGACGGTGAAGACCTCGGTGAGCGGCGTCTCCCCGAGCCGCACGGGTGCGGATCACTACCTGGAGGTGGGCTTCACCTCCGGTTCGCTCGCCGCCGGAGCCGACAGCGGTGACCTCCAGTTGCGCCTGGCCAAATCGGACTGGTCGAGCTTCGACGAGTCGAACGACTACAGCCGCGGCGCCAACAGCTCCTACGCGGACGCGGCGAAGGTGACCGTGTACGTGGCGGGCACCCTCGTCTGGGGTACCGAGCCGTAGAGCGGCCGGAGTGAACGGGGGCCGGGGGCCGGGACGGCGACGTTCCGGCCCCCGGCCCGTCGGTTCGCCGCGTGCGGGCCGGTCCTCGGCGCACGAAGAGCGGCGACGGCCGGCTCGTCCGTCGGCTGGACGAGGCGGCCGGCCTGTCAACGCGCCGACGGCACGCCACGCATCACCGGACCGTCATCCGGCTGTCCGCGGAGGGAAGCGTGTCCTGGCGTCGACCGTATGGGCGCGCATCACGCTCTCGGCGCGACCGCCGTCACCGTGGGCGATGGCGGCGATCAGCTCGCGATGTTCCACCCAGGCCTGGTGGACGATGGGGGTGTAGTAGCGGCGCACCCGGCGTTCGACGTGCACGGCCAGTTCGGCCAGCACGGTGTTCCCCGCCAGCTCCCGTACACAGGCGTGGAACGTGGCGTTGGCGTCGACCGCGGCCTCTACGTCGTCCGCCGCGACCGCCGCTTCGCCCGCGGCACACAAGTGGTCCAGTCGGTCCAAGTCCGCCGGGGCGGACGAGCCCATGGCGGCCAACCGCGCGGCCTCCGTCTCCAACAGCGCGCGGACGCCGAAGAGCTGGTCGGTCTCGTCCTCGGTCGGCGTGTGGACGAACGCCCCCTTGGCCGGCCGAAGATCCACCCAGCCCTCGGAGTTGAGGCGCTGCAGGGCCTCGCGCACCGGCTGTCGTGAGACACCCAGGTGGCGGGCGAGTTCGTCCTCGATCAGGTGTCGGCCAGGAGGCAGCTCCTGCGAGCCGATCAGCTCCAGCAAAGCCTCGTACACCCGGTCGCGCCGTGGCTCCGGGCGCGCCGGCCCGGGCAATGAGCCTTGGGACAGCCTCTCGAACACCATCTCGGCCTCCACTGATCCATCTCGCTCCCCCAATCTAGGCACCTCGCCAGGCCGGGGAAAGGGCCCCACCACGACCGGCTCCCGAGATGCGCCGTCCAGAAAGGAAGGGCTGCTCAGCCGTTCGCCGGGCGGTCGTCGAGGTCGAGGGTCCATGTCTGGCCCACGAGGTCGTGGCCGAAGCTGTGATGGGGTTCCTGATCGGTGAGGGTGAAGCCGAACCGCTCGTAGATCCTGCGCGCCGACACCAGGACGTCGTTGGTCCAGAGGGTCACCTGCCGGTAGCCGGCGGTGCGAGCGAAGGCGAGGCATTCCCCGACGAGACGGGGACCGAGGCCGAGGCCACGGGCGTCCGGAGCGACGAGCAGGATCCGCAGCTGGGCGACGCCGGGCCGGTCACCGTCCACGATGAAGACACATCCCGCGCGCCGGCCGTCGACCTCGGCGATCCAGGCCGCTTCCCTGTCCGGGTCGTGCTTGGCCGCGTACTCGGCGACGATCTTGGCCACGAGTGCCTCGAAGTCGGTGTCCCAGCCGAACTCCTGGTCGTAGAGCTCCCCGTGAGCCATCACGGCCCAGCCGAGGTCGCCGGGCCGGTCGGCACGGCGGACGACGACCTGCCGTTCGGCACGCTGCTCCGACATGTGTCACTCTCCGAGTTTTCATGGACGCCATACGTTACTGACACGATCGTGTCAGTGGGCTTAGGCTAGGTCCATGTCCCCCGGAACAGCAACCCCGTCCGCACGGCAGGTCGAACTCCTGGAGGCCGCCTACGGGTACGCGCTCACCCACGGCCTGGCCGAACTGTCACTGCGTCCGCTCGCCGAGGCCATCGGCTCCAGCACGCGGGTGCTGATGTTCCTGTTCGGCAACAAGGACGGACTCGTGCGGGCCCTCCTGGAGCGGGCGCGGAGCGACGAGCTCGCGCTTCTGGACCGTCTCAGGCAGGCCGACCGGCCCATCGGCCTCGTGCCCGCGGCCGACCAGGTGTGGACGTGGCTGGCCGCCGGCGAACACCGCGCTCTGCTGCGGCTCTGGGCCGAGGCCTACGCCCGGTCCCTCGTCGACCCGGGCGGCGCCTGGGCCGGCTTCGCGCGCGCCACCGTCGACGACTGGCTCGACGTACTCGCCGGCTGTCAGCCACCCGCGGAGCGCGACAGCGCCGACGGCGTCACCCGCCGCTCCCTGGTCCTCGCGACACTCCGAGGAGCGCTCCTCGACCTGCTCGCGACCGACGACGAGCCCCGGGCGAGCGCGGCTGTCCGCAAGCAACTGGAGCTGCTGGGCCCCTCACGGCCGGTGGGCGCGGAGCCTGAATAGACCGCGCCCGCCCGCCTGTTCAGGACGCCGTGCTTCGGTACCGTGCGAGGACGGCAACACCGCCCACCGGCCCGTCACGACGGAGGCGTGGGCGCGTCGGCGGCGCGGTCCGCGACGAGGCGCATCGCCGCGGTGGTGAGGTCCGGGTCGTGGAGCAGGACGTAGTGGTCGCTGCCCGTCGCCAGAATCTGCGGGGTCTGCGGCCGGAGGCCCACCAGCGCCTGCTGGGCCTTGGGCCAGGCGGCCTCCAGCTTCTTCAGCAGAGCCTTGTCCATGCCGGGCGGTGCGGCGAAGGGTGCCGTCTTGCTGAGCACCGCGAGCGGCACCGGGGGCAGCGGGCCGCCCCGCTGGATGTCCGTGACGCCGCCGTCGATGTCGACCTGCTCGAATTCCGGGTCGTTGTCGAAGGCGGTGCCGGGGTGCCGCAGCGCATCCACGTAGGCGGGCCAGGCGTCGCCCATCGCGGGCTTCAGTCCGGGTCCGAGCGCGTCGACCAGGACCAGGCCCCGGGTCTTCTTCGGGTGCTCCTGGGCGTAGCGGAGCGCGATCATGCCACCGAAGGAGTGCCCCACCAGCAGGTACGGTCCCGGCACGTGGCCCGCGGTGAGTACACGGTTCAGTTCGTCGACCATGGCGGGCAGTTTCCGGGTGCCGCGCTCGGGTGTGGTGCGGGTGGTGAGCGCCGGCGGCTGCGAGTAGCGCAGGGTGCCGGGGCGGTCGTAGGTGCACACGCGGGTGAAGCGGGCCACGCCCGGCAGCACCGGGGTCTTCGGGACGGGCGGTTTGACGTCGGAGAGCGACCACGGGTCGGATGATTCGTGCAGTCCGGACACCAGCACGACGGTGGGGCTCCCGGATCCCGAGCAGTGGAGGTACACGCTTCGTCCGCCGCCGACGTCCACCCGCTGGTCCGTGTCCCCGCCGGCCGATCCGGGAGTGGCGGCGACCAGCAGCACGACGGCCGCCACGGCCGCCACGCCGCTGGACGCACGCCATCGGCATCGCATACCTCCAGCGTCCTCTTGCGATCGCGGGCTCGCATCC
Source organism: Streptomyces sp. M41(2017) (assembly GCF_002078175.1). GTDB lineage: Bacteria > Actinomycetota > Actinomycetes > Streptomycetales > Streptomycetaceae > Streptomyces. Next base: position 370,620 of record NZ_MWFK01000003.1, read on the forward strand.
GGGAGCGACGGCCCGCCCGGTCAGCGGCCGAACGTGTCCGCGAACCTGCGTCCGTCGACGACGGGGTAGCCGAAGTCCGTGGCGTTGAAGGCGGTCGCGGACGTGCTCGTCAGACCCGCGGTCGAGCCGCGCAGCACCCACGCCGCCCCGTCGTCGTATCCGCCCGGCAGGACGTCCTCGCCGTACGCGCCGACCGCGAGATCCGCCTTTCCGTTGCGGTTGATGTCGCGCAGCCTCACCGACGAGCCGAAGTGGTCCCCTGCCTCGGCAGCGCCCGGCACACCCGGTGTGGCCTGATGGAAGGACTGGGCGCCGCTCGTGCTGATTCCGTTCCAACTGCCCTTCAGGAGAACGATGTTGCCTACATTGCGGACGCCGTCCACCGTCTCGTACGGGGCGCCGACGGCGACGTCGGCGCGTGCGTCGCCGGTCGCGTCCCCCACCGCGACGGCCGCGCCGAAGTTGTCGTACGGCTCGTCGGTGCCCGGTACGCCCGCGCTGGCCTGGGTGTAGGTCGTGCCCGTGACGGGGAGTCCGGTCGAGGTTCCGTACCTGACGGTGAACGAACCGCCCTTTCCGGCGCCGGTGTTACCGGTGACCAGGTCGTCGTAGCCGTCGCCGTTGATGTCTCCGCCCGCCACGGCTGCCGAGAACACGGTGCCGCCGGGGGTGTTGCCCGCGGCCAGGACCGAGTACGACAGGCCGATGTCCCCGGGGCCGCCGCGCAGGAGGCCGAGATAGGCGGTGGAGGTGGTGCCGCTCGCGTCGTCGATCCTGCCGTGCACCACGAAGTCGTTGCCGTCCGTGGCGGAGAAGCGGCCGGCGACGACCCCGTCCAGTCGCACCCCGGGCGGCAGGAAGTCGACCTCCGGGGCCAGCGCGCCGTCCTGGGTGGGCTTTCCGTCGCCGTACCACCAGAAGGTGTCGTCGCCCACGACGACGAGGTTCTCGGCGCCGTCGCCGTCCAGGTCGGCGAAGGCGGCGCCCTCACCGAACCCGGACGCCTCAGCGGTCGGGGCGGTGAGCGACATGCCGCCCGATGTGAAGGGCTTCGCCCCGCCCCAGATGATGGTGACCGAGCCACGGGGTTTGCCGGTGACCTCCTCGCCGGGCGCGCCGACGATGAGGTCGGCGTAGCCGTCGCTGTTGACGTCGCCGCTGGTGACGTTCTCGCCGAACCGGTCCACGCTCTCCGACACTCCCGGGACGCCCGGGGTGTCCTGGGTGACGCTCACCGAGCGGGCGGGGCTGACTCCGGATGCCGAGCCGAAGACCACGGTGACCGTGCCCCCGCTCGCCTTGGGGGTGCCGATGGCCAGATCGCGGTAGCCGTCCCCGTTGAAGTCGTAGGTGAGCACGGCCGGGGTCCCGACGGCGGCCGGGGCGGCGAGCCCCGCGACGGCGAGGGCGACCGCCGTCGCGACGGCGAGAGTACGTGCGCGCAAGGTGACGCTCCCTGTCTGTGGAACCGAATCGCCGCTACGGGCTTCGGTGACCTACGACTCCACGGATGACCAAAGGGTTGTACGCGCCCGTCGACAAGGTGAACGCGACGCGTGGGCGCCGCCGTTGGCCGGGCGGCGAAGGGGCGGCGCGACCGCGAGCCAGCTCCGGGGGTGGTCACACGACCCCTCTGACACCCAAGCCTGACGTGCGTTCATCGAACGAGCTGTCAGAGTGACGTCCTACAGACCGAACATGCCCGGGGAGGCATCTGCTGTGAACACCGTGCGGTCCCTGCTGCGGCGCGACGCGGGTTACGCCGCGCTCCGGAGGTCTGTCAGAGCGGCGATCGTCGCTCCTGGCCTCTTCGCCCTGACACGGGCGATCACGGACAGCCCCGTCGTCCCGCTCTTCGCCGCTTTCGGATCGATCGGGCTGCTGCTCTTCGTGGAGTTCGGGGGGCCCATGCGCGACCGGCTCACCGAGCAGTCGGCGTTGATCGTGACGGGCGCGGTACTGATCTCGCTCGGCACGCTGGTCTCCCGCGAGGTATGGCTCTCCACCGTGGCCACGGCGGTCGTGGCGTTCCTCGTGCTGTTCTCCGGCGTGGTCAGCTCGGCGCTGGCGGGTGCCTCCACCTCACTGCTCGTCAGCTTCATCCTGTCCACCACGCTGCCCGGTTCGGTCGACGCCATCCCGGACCGGCTCGCCGGATGGGGTCTTGCGGGCGTGGCCTCGCTCCTGGCCATCCGCTTCCTGTGGCCGTCGCCGGTACGCGAGCCTCTGCGGACCGCCACGGCGAGCGCGTGCGGCGCGCTCGCCGCCCAGCTCAGGGCCGAGGCGGACTGTGTGCTGCGCGGCTTCGTCACGGCCGACCGCACGGCCCTCGGTTCGGTCGTGGACGAGGCGAAGGGCGCGGTGACCTCACTGCGGGACACGTTCTTCGCCACCCCGTACCGGCCCACGGGCCTCTCCACGTCCACGCGCGTCCTGATCCGCCTCGTCGACGAGGTGCTGCTCCTCGCCACGATCCTGGACCGCGCCCCCGTGGGAGAGAAGACGGGCCCCACGGACGTGATCGTCTGCGGAGTGAAGACGGCCGCCTCGGATCTCCTGCGAGCGAGCGCGGAACTCCTGGGCGCGACGGACGACAGCGACCCCGGCGGGCTGGCACCGCTGCAGGAACGGCTCGTCCAGGCCCGGTCCACGATGGAGAACGCCGTCACCGCGTTCCGGCCGATGACGGCCACCGGGCACGACGCGGAGCGGAGTCCCGCCGAAGGCCGGGGCGAGCGGACCGCGACCCGGTTCGTGAGTTCCCTGGAGCCGAGTTTCCGCGCCCAGGAGATGAGTTTCGCCGTGTCCGCGATCGCGAGGAACGTCGACCTCGTCCTGGCGGCGCGCCGGCGCACACTGTGGCAGAAGATCACGGGGCGACGCCCCGAAGGTGCCGCCTCGACGCTGGCGTCGGCGCAGGAACGCGCTGGCGCGCATGCCGAGCGGCACTCGGTGTGGCTGCACAACAGTGTGCGGGGCGCGATCTCCCTGGCCCTCGCCGTCCTCGTCGCGGAGTTGTCGGGAGTGCAGCACAGCTTCTGGGTCGCCTTCGGCACGCTGGCGGTGCTGCGCTCCAGTGCCGTACTGACCGGACAGAACTCCCTGCGGGCGATCGCCGGTACCACCGCGGGCATCGTCGTCGGCGGCGGACTCATCTACATGGTCGGGTCCAACACGACGTTCCTGTGGATCCTGCTCCCGATCGCCGTCCTGTTCATGGGCTTCGCCCCGGCGACCATCTCCTTCGCGGCGGGGCAGGCCGGGTTCACCGTATCGATCCTCATTCTGTTCAACCTCCTGCAGCCGACGGGCTGGACCGTGGGCATCGTGCGCATCGAGGACGTCGCGATCGGCTGTGCCGTGAGCGTCGTCGTCGGTCTGCTGTTCTGGCCCCGCGGCGCCGCGTCCGTCCTCGGTCACACCCTGGCGGAGGGGTTCTCCGAGAGTTCCCGGTATCTGCGCAGCGCGATCGACTACGGCGTGACGCGCTGCGACGGCCTCGTGCGCACCGCTCCGGTTCCCGACGCCGAGCGGTATCGCGCGGCAGGCGCCGCACGGCGGCTGGACGACGCCTTCCGTGGCTTCCTCGCCGAACGGGGCACGAAGCATCTCTCCCTGACCGACGTCACCACCCTGGTGACGGCGGTGGCGGTGCTCAGGCTGACGGCCGACGCGGTGCTCGACCTGTGGGAGAGGGAGACGCCCTCCGCCGCCGACCGCACCGCCGCGCGCGCGGAGATCGATCGTGCGGGGGACGTGCTGGTGACGTGGTTCGAGACGACGGCGAAGGCCCTGACGGGGATCGGCGAGGTACCGGAGGCCAGGCTCAAGGACAGCGCGGCCGACGAACGCCTCATCGGCGCGGTCGAGCGTGACCTCGGCGACGAGGAGGACCGGCGTTCCTCGACCGCCATCAGGGTCGTGTGGACCGCGGACCACATCGAGGCCGCCCGACGTCTCCAGCAGGGCGTACTGGGTCCGGCTCGTGCTGTTGCCAGGCTGCAGCGGGAACACAACGCCCGTCTCAGGCTGTTCCGGCGGTCCTAGAGGCTTCTCGGCCTTCGTGGGCCGGAGTCGGTCGCCCTCCTCCGGCCCACGGGGACGTCAGCCGAGTCCCACCGAGAAGATGTGCAGCTCTCCCTCCTCGGGGAGGGTGACGGACGTGACCTGCTTGCCGTCCGGCACCTCATAGGGCTTCGTGGCGAAGACGAACGCCGCGTCGCCCCTGCCGCCCGCGCTGTTGCGGTACTCGGTCCTCGCCACGACGGTGTTTCCGTAGACCGGATCCGTCCCGCCGCCGGGCCGGGTCCAGTCGCCGAAGGACAAGTCCGCCTCGTCGGTCGTGCCGTCGGTGAAGGTGACCGTGGCGCTCGCCTGGTGATCTCCGTTCGTGGCCGAGCCGACGAAGACCAGGCGTGTGGCGTCCTTGGTGTCGGCGGCGAGGTCGAGGCGCTGGCCGTTCGCGGTGATGCTGTCGGGGCGGCCCTGGGGCGGGCCGGGCCAGACGAAACGCGTGCCGGAGACGTCGACCGCGGTACCGCCCTCGAGGCCGGCCGCGGCCAGCGCCTGCCGCGAGTAGCTGTTGCCCGCCCCGTCGAGATCGGCACCGGCCGGCAGGTCGTCGCTCGACACGCCGACGACCCCGTAGGCGCCGCTCAGGGCAGCGGTGACACCGCCCTCCTCGGCGACGAGGACGATCACGGTGCGGTGGACCGTGTCACCGCCCCGGCCCCGGACGGTGAACGGCACCTCGTAGTAGCCGGGGTCCGTCCCGGCCGCCGCCTTCACGGTCACTTCGGAGGTACCGGAACCCGTGCCTGTCGCGAGGTTCATGCGGCCGCCGGACACCGTCAGCCCCGCCGGAGCGTCGGCGGCGACCGTCAGCGTGCGGTCGTGCCCGGCCAGCCGCTGCCCGTGCACCGTGAGCTTGGTGCCGTCGCCGCCCGGTGACACGGTCACCTGGTTGCGGGCCGCGTACGCCAGGAAGTCCTGCTCCCCTTCGCGGTACGACGGCGGAGCCGCCTGCGTGGAGGTGGCCCAGGTCCTGTCCGGTGTGCCGGACAGGTCGAAGTCCAGTCGGCCGCCCCTCGTCACCGCGGACTTCGGCAGGTACGTCCGTTCGTAGTCACGGCCGTCGAGTCGCAGCCCGTGAACGTAGGGTGCGCCGGCGGCCGCTCGCGGAGCGCGCAGGTCCAGGTCCCGCCCGCCGCCGGGAAGATCCACGACCACGCGGGGGAAGAGCGGGCTGTGCACCGACAGGTCGGCGGTGCCCGGTGTGGCGGGGTAGAGCCCCATGGCGGCCCACACGTACCAGGAGGACTGGGCGCCGAGGTCGTCGTTGCCGGGCTCACCGTCGGGGGTGGGACGGAACAGGCCGGTCGCGATCGAACGGACCCTCTCCTGCGTCTTCCAGGGCTGCCCCACGTGGTTGTACACCCACGGAACACCGAAGTCGATCTCGTTGCCCGCCCACATGAACGGCTCGTTGGGCCCGGCGTTGAGTTTGCCGAAGAAGGTGTCGAGGCGCTTCGCCGCCGCATCGCGTCCGCCCATGGCCTGGATCAGACCGGCTGTGTTCTGCGGGACGAGCCAGTTGTACTGGGCAGCGTTGCCCTCGTCGAAGCCGTCCTGGCCGAACTTGCCCTCCGGGGGCGGCTGGTAGCCGGGGCCGTCCGGGAAGAGGCCGTCCTCGCCGCGCGGGGAGAGGTAGCCGGTCGCGGGATTGAGGATGTTCTGCCAGTTCTGGCCCCGGCGGGTGAAGGCGCGCGCCGTGTCGTGGTCACCGGCGGCCTGCGCCAGCTGCGCGATGGCGAAGTCGTCGATCGCCCATTCGAGGGTGACGGAGGCGCCGACGCGCGCGTGGTCCCCGCGCACGGTGCTGTTGTTCGCGTAGCCCCGCTCCATGTAGGCCTCGATGCCGGGCCGCTCCTGGTAGGCACCTGGCGTGCGGTCCACCGATGTAGCACCCTTGACCAGGTACTTCACGGCCGTCTTGAGGTCGAAGTCGCGTGCCCCGTAGGCGTACAGGTTGGCGATCAACGGAACGGAGTTGTCGCCGGTCATCTGGCCTGTGTAGTCGTTCGCGAGGGGCCAGCGCGGCCACCAGCCGCCCTGCTCCGCGTCGTTGACGAGGGACTGGGCCATGTCACTGGCCTGCCGGGGGAACAGCATCGCCTGGAGCGGCGCGAGCGAGCGGTAGGTGTCCCAGTCGGAGAAGTTGGCGTACTGCGTACGCCCTTCGGGCAGGGTGCGCACTTTGTCGTCGAAGCCGATGTAGCGGCCGTCGGCGTCGTCGAAGGTGTTCGGGTGCATCAGTGAGTGGTAGAGGAAGGTGTAGAACATCTTCCTCTCACCGGTCTCGCCTCCGCCGACGCGGATCTTCCGCAGCGCCTGCTTCCACTGGTCGCGGGTCTGCCGTCGCACGTCGTCCTGGTTCCAACCGGGCATCTCCGCTGCCATGTTGGCCTCGGCTCCGGCCACGGAGACGTACGACATGGACACCCTGGCCCGCACCGTGCGCTCGTCGCCCGTGTCGAAGGTCAGATAGGCGCCTGCCCTCGAGGCGTCCACCGCGTCGCCGCCCGCCGTCACCGCCTTGCCGTCCCAGGTGCCGTGCGCGACGAACGGGCGATCGAAGGTGATCGCGTAGTGCACGGTGTACTCGTTGCCCTTGCCGCAGAAATTGCCCGTGGTCGCGGATCCGGTGACCTGGCGGTCTCCCGAGATCTCCAGATCGGCCTTCTTGTCGCCGGCGAGGCTGCCGCCGCCCTTGACGAGGACCTGCGCCTGCTTGCCCGTGTCGGCGGGGAAGGTGAACGCGGCGAGGCCGGTGCGGGTGGTGGCGGTGAGTTCGGTGCGGACCTTCGCGTCGCCGCCGGTGGTCACGGCGTAGTAGCCGGCCTCCGCCTTTTCGCCGGTGTGCGTGAACGGCTCGGTGCGGTCCCACGGCGCGCTGCCGATGTCCCCCGCGACCGGCAGCAGCGGCACGTCGCCGAATGCGGTACAGCCGACGGAGGCGTGGTTGAGGCTGAAGCCCTTGATCCTGCTGCTGTGGTACTGGTATCCGGCGTACGAGCCCTCCGTGTCGGGCGAGAACTGCATCATGCCGAACGGGGCCGACGGACCGGGGAAGTTGTTGATCTCGCCGACCGACTCACCTCCGTTGCCCGTTCCGATGAGCGGGTCCACGAACTCCGTCGGATCCTCGACGAGTTGAGCGCTTTCCGGCTTGGACAACGTTGTCAGAGCAGCGGAAGCGACTCCTCCCGATCCTCCGACGAGCGCCGCCACGGTGGCGGCTACGACTGCGACGTGCGTTCTGAAGCGTGTCACGTGCGACTCCTGTGCAATGGCGTCCCGGCCACCACACCGTCGGTCATGCTCGCGCCAAGGTCAAGAGGCTTGCGACGCCCGCCCGTTGGGCGCCGCACGCCGGCCCTCCGGATCCGGCGGCCTGGACCAGCCGGCGCAGTGCAGCCTTCCGGGCCACGAAGACCGAGGTCAGGAAGGTTGCGGGCCTTGCAGCACGAGGGCGAGGCCGTGTTCGGCGTCGTCGCTCAGCGCGTCGTGGAAGGCCTTGTCGTAGGCGTCGCCCCCGGCCGCGTTCCGGGCCTGGAGCTCCCACAGGTCACGGACCTCGGCGAGCTCGGGGGTGCCGCGGCCGGGGTGGCCGAGCATGCGCCAGAAGGTGTTGCCGGTGCCCGAGGTGCGGGCGGCCTCGACGCCGTTGCCCTGCACCGCGTTCGCTCCGGTGAGCAGGTCGAGAGCGAGGGCGATCCCGAGGTTGTCGTTGAGGTTGTGCTTGCTGGCGAGCATGGCGCGGGCATGGCGTTCGGCGTCGTGCGCTCGCCCCTGGAGGAGGTCGATGAAGGCGAGTTGGTGGAACGCGTACGACCGGGCCCAGTGCTCTCCGTACTGGAGACTGAGCCGGCGCAGGCCGACGGCCGCGGCATAGGCCTCGTCCAGCCGGCCCAGCGCGGAGTCGGCGAAGGTCCGGATGACCATGCAGCAGAGCTGCGGCGCGCCCGACGGGGGCGAGGTGCTGTGCGCGGTCAGGGCCTCGTCGCTCACGTCGTACGCGGCCTGGGGGCGGCCGGCCATGAGGTGGGTGAGCCCGAGGGTGTGGGCGGCGAAGAGCCCCGACTGCGCCGTGCCGTCCTGCCGGGCGGCGCTCGCGCATTCCTCCCCCACGCGCAGGGCGGTCCGATGGTCGCCCTGGAGCGTGAGGGTGATACCGAGGGCCCACAGGGCGCGGGTGCGGGAAGGGCTCATGGGTGTGTCGAGCGCCAGGACGCGTTCGAGGTAGTCGCGGGACTCGTGGAGGTGTCCGCAGCAGGGCCAGAAGAGGCCGGTCCGGCCGACCGCGTCCAGGGCCGCGTCGGGGTCGGTCTCGATGAGGTGATCGAGTGCGGCGCGAACGTCGGGGTGGCTTGCGGAGATTCGCGCGTACCAGGCGACCTGCCGGTCGCTGAGCCAGCCGGTGTCCGCCTCCGCGAGCACCGTGGCGTAGTGCTCGGCATGACGTCGGGCGAGGGTCTCGTCCTCACCGAGCTCCGCGAGCCACATGGCGCCGTACTCGCACAGCGTGTCGAGCATGCGGTAGCGGGTGCCGTCCCGTTGGAGGACGGACTGGTCGACCAGCCGGTCGAGGAGCCGTGGGACGTCGTGGGCGTCGAGCGGGCCGCCCGCGCAGACGGATCGGGCGTCCGCCGCGTCGACGGGGCCACGGAACACGGAGAGCCTCGCCCACAGCAGTCGCTCGATCGGGGAGCACAGTTCGTGACTCCAGCCGATCGCCGTGCGAAGGGCCCGGTGGCGCCGGGGCCACGCCGTCTCGTCGACGAGCGTGTCGAGCCGGGACCCGAGCCGGTCGGCCATCTCGGTGAGGCTGCTCTCCCGCAGGCGGGCGCAGGCCAGTTCGACGGCCAGCGGGATGCCCTCCAGACGGCGGCAGATGGCTGCGACCATGTCGGCGGAGCCGGGAGAGTCGAGGGACACCGCAGGGGCGGCCGTGGCGCAGCGTTCACGGAAGAGGCGTACCGCGTCGCCGTCTCCGCCCGCGTCCATCGAGAGCGGGCCACTTCGACACGGTGCTCGTCCTCGACGCCGAGGGCCTGTCTGCTGGTGGCGAGGACCGACAACTGTGGAGCTCCGGGGAGCAGTTCCCCGATCAGGTCGTGACAGGAGTCCAGCACTCTTTCGCAGCAGTCGAGGACGAGCAGGACCTGTCGGCCGGTCAGCCACTCGGTCAGTGCTTCGACGGGCGCGCGCGGGTTGTGGTCCAGGAGATCGACCGCGTCGCACACCGTCGAGGTGAACAGTCGGTCGTCGTAGAGGTTCGACAGGTCGACCCACCAGACCCCGTCGGGATAGCGACCGCGCAGTCGTTCCGCCGTGCGCAGGGCCAGTCGGCTCTTGCCGACGCCCCCACCACCGGTGAGGGTGACGAGGCGGTGTCGGGTCAACGCCGTTGCGATCTCGTCGAGTTCGCTGTCGCGGCCGACGAAGCTGGTCGTCATGGCCGGGAGGTTGCCTAGCACGGAACCATCCTGCCCGGCCCGTGGACGTCACTGGGGGTGGTTGCGGGAATCGGTCACAACCGATCGGAGTTGCCCCCGACCGCGGTTCCTCCGTTCGACGCCCGACCATGCCGAGAGCGACACGTGGTCGGGAGCACGCTCAGGGCGCGCGACGGCGGAGGACGGCAGGGCGAGGCCGCCCCCGTGAGGACGGATCGACCGCGCTCTCGACCGTGCCCTTGCCGGGCGACCCACCCGGCCCGCCCCCTCTCTCAGGCATGGCGGGCCGGGTGGGCACGCCCCTCGCGAGGGAGGTGCGGTTCGCATCCGTCCGGGCCGTCGCCCGACTTCCGCGACCCGGCCGAGAGAGGGGCCGGGCCTATCGAGGCCGGGTCGCCTGCACGTAGCACAACCAAGGGCGCAGGTCACCCCGCCCGTTCACCTCGAAGCCGGTCTCCGCGATGTGGACGTCCAGCAGTTCGACACGGTTGTGCGCCATGGCGTGACCCGCGCCGCCGTGCACCATGTGACGGCCCATCCGGCTCTTCGGCGGCCGGAACTCGACGACCAGAAGCCTGCCGCCCGGCCGCAGGACGCGGTACATCTCTCGCAGCGCCGCGGGGCGGACCTCCTCGGGCAGATGGTGGAGCATCAGGCTGGTGACGACGGTGTCGAACGAGGCGTCCGGCAGCTCCAGGGCCTCGGCGATCCCCTCCATGTAGGTGATCGGCGCATGGCCCCGCGGTTGCTTCTTGCGGCGCGCGTAGTCCAGGACGGGCGGCGACGCGTCCACGCCGGTCACCACGCCTTCCTGGCCCACCCGGACGGCCATGCGCCGGGTCAGGTAGCCCGTGCCGCAGCCCACGTCCAGGACACGGTCACCCGCTCGGGCTCCGCTGAGTTCGGCGAGCCGGGTGAAGAGGCGATGTCGCCGGCCCGCGAAGCAGACGTCGACGAAGAGTTCGTAGGAGCGGGGGGTTGCGATGGTCACGCCGGGCGTGTCCGGGCGGGGTTCGCCCTGCATGAGGCTTCCGAGGTTCATGACGATGACCCTCCTCAATAACTTAGTCACGACTAAGTACGAGCCCCAACTTAGTCGCGACTAAGAAATGCCGCAAGGGGTCGTACGATGGCGGCGTGACCGAGCCCCGTTCCCGACCACGGACGCGTCTGCCCGCCGCCGAGCGCCGCGCGTCGATCCTCGCCGCGGCCACCGAGGTGTTCTCCGAGACCGGCTACCAGCGGTGCAAGGTCTCCGACATCGCCAAAAGGGTCGGGGTCACCGAGCCGGTGGTCTTCCAGAACTTCGGCTCCAAGTCGGCGCTGTACCGGGCGACGCTCGATCACGCGACCGGCGCCGTCGCCGCGCTTCTGCACGGGGCGACCGACGACGGCCGGACCGTGTCCGAGGTACTGACGGCGTTCCTCGACCCCCAGCACCTGGACCGGTACCACCAGCCCGGCGCCCACGGGTTCCTCTTCGCGGACGCCACGGCGCTGGCGCACGATCCCGAACTCGGCGACGCACTGCGGCAGGTGCACCAGCACGTCGCCGACATGCTCGCCGGGTTGCTGAGCCGTGGACAGTCCGCCGGCGACATCCGGGACGACATCGACCCGCAGACCGCGGCCTGGTGGCTCGTCTCGCTGCTGGCGGGCCGCTCCTTCCGCGCCGCCGTCGTCCCGGACCGTGACGCCATGGAGGCCGAGCTCACGGAGCTGGCTCTGCGGTCCCTGCTGCCGGGAGGGGTCTCGTCCGGCGGAGCCGCGTCCCCTCCCGCCTGAGGGATACGCCGATCGCCCCTCCGTCGGCGGAGACCGTCCGTACAAAGAGGTCAGCCGCGAGGACGTCGTGGCGGCGATGGCCCGGTCGCGCGTCGAGGCCGAATCCCCGGTGGCCCTCCGAGCCCCCTCGTCGTCCCCTTCCTGACACCTCGGTCCATGACCCCTCGCCGGCCCCTGGGCCGTGGGGAACCTCGTGAATCAGTGGAACTCGTGGACCACTTGGATCGGGCCGACGATGTTGCCGTTGAACTCGTCGAGCTCCTCGGCCGGGACCCACAGCTCCAGAATCGTCCGCCCGCCCGCCTGCTGGACGGGATACCGCCGCAGGAAGTCCGACGCGACCTCGAACCGTGTCACGTATCCGGCGCCGTCGTGCTTCACGTTCCAGTCACGCGCGATCCTGACGGCGTAGTCCTCGTCGAGGACGGGGTAGAAGATCGGCTGCTCCGGGAGCCTGGGAGGCCACGCCCGCCAGTCCAGCGCGCGCACCAGCTCCAGCTCCACGGGTCCGGTGGGACGCCACAGGGTGGTTGTCGCTCGCTGACTGGTCACGGAATCGTCCTTGTACGTGCGGTGGCCGACGGGACAGGGCCGACCGTGGCACACGACCTTACGTACGGTCTCCTGACGGAGCGAGGGAGTTTCGGTGCCCCGCCCGGCGTCGAAGGCCGCCGCGCGCCGTGTCCGCGCGTGTTCCAGCGCTGGTCTCCCCCTCAGGGTGGACGTGGTCGAGCCGGAGATCTCCACCTGGGGTTCCACCCGCGGGTCCACGCGTGGAAGGCGTTGTCACAGCAGGCTTGGGGCATGACGACATCCGATTGGATCACCGACATCGCCCTGATTCTCGTCGTGTTCCGGCAGCTGCGGGAGGGCCGGCTCGATCTCAAGTCCTTCCTCATCCCGCTGGGCATCGTGGCCTTCGTGGCGCACACCTACCTCGACTCGGTCCCCACCGGCGGCAACGACCTGGTGCTGGTGGGCACCCTCGTGGCCGCGGGCGCGGCACTCGGTGTCGCCGGCGGCATCTACACCCGCATACGCTCCGCGGGCGGACACCTGTTGATCAAGGCCGGTGCGGTCTCGGCGATCCTGTGGGTGGTCGGCATGGGCGCCCGGATGGGCTTCCAACTGTGGGTCGAGCACGGCGGCGGCGACGATGTCGCCCGTTTCAGCGTCACCCACCACATCACCAGTGACCAGGCCTGGGTCGCCGCGTTCGTCCTGATGGCACTCACCGAGGTGGTCACCAGGCTGGCCACCATCTTCATACGGAGCCGGATGACGCCCCGCGCCCAACCGGCCGCGGTGACAGGCCGCGAGGCACCGGTCGCCGACACCCTGGTCTGACCGAGCGGCGCCCTCCGACCGGTCCGCCACCTGTGGCGCGAGCGGGTGGTTCGCTACCGTGGGAGCGTCGTTCGATGAGAAGAGGAAGAGCGTTGACCCAGCTCCCCGACGTCTCACGAGCGCCCACGATGACGGACGTCGCACGCGTCGCCGGCGTGTCCCACCAGACGGTTTCCCGCGTCCTCAGCGACCACCCGAACGTCAGCGCCAAAACGCGTGCGGCGGTGACGCGGGTCATCGAACAGCTGGGATACCGGCGGAACTCCGCCGCACGGGCTCTCGCCACCCGCCGGACCCACACGTTGGGTGTCATGGCGGTGGACACCACGCTCTACGGTCCGGCCAGCACGCTCGCCGGAGTTCAGGAGGCGGCGCGGGAGCGCGGCTACCTCGCCTCCGCGGTCACCCTGAGGACCGCCAGCCAGGGGGCCCTCGCCGAGGCCATGCACCACCTCGCGGAGTGGGGTGTCGAAGGGATCGTCGCCGTCACTCCGCAACGGGCGGCCGTGCGGGCCCTGGCCTCGCTGGCGGCGCCCTGTCCCGTGGTCACCGTGGAGGGTGGCCACACGCTGGACCTGCCGGGAGTGTCACTGGATCAGCGTCTCGGCGCCCGCATGCTCACGGAACATCTCCTCGCGTCGGGTCATGCGACGGTGTGGCATGTCTCCGGGCCGCTCGACTGGCTGGAGAGCGACCCGCACCGAGGGCTGGGAGGGCGCACTGCGCGATGCCGGTACGGTGGTGCCGCCGCCGTTGCGTGGCGACTGGAGCCCACTGTCGGGATATCTGGCCGGGCGGCAGCTCGCGGACCGGGTCCTTGCGTCGCCGGGGCAGCAGGCGGCCCCGACCGCGGTGTTCGTCGCGAACGACCAGATGGCTCTGGGCGTCCTGCGGGCGTTCCGGGAAGCGGGCCTTGATACGCCGCAGGACGTGGCCGTCGCCGGGTTCGACGACATCCCCGAGGCGGAGTTCTTCCCGCCGCCCCTCACCACGATCCGCCAGGACTTCTCGTCGCTCGGTCGCAGCAGTATCGGACTGCTGCTCGACCACATCGAGGGCAGGACGAGCGAGTCGACGCATCTGACGGTGGCACCGGAGCTCGTCGTGCGCGCGAGTACGACCCTGCGGAGATCCGCTCCCGAGGCGTGAACGCCCCCGGACCGATCGACCTGGATCGCCCCCCCCCCGGCTCGGCATTCCCCTCGGGCGAACAACAGGATCGAGGATCGAACGACACTCCCGAGGAGGGTGCGCACAGTCGACGCCGCCGGACGGCGACTGTGCGCACCCCGTACCTCAGTGACGAGACCCTACGGCCACGGTGTCGGGGCCGGCGGTGCGACCACCGCAGGCCGGTCGTCGCACGTGATGGTGTTCGGGAGTTCCCAGGACGCCAGCCACGGGCCCGTCGTGCCGCCACCGTCGTTGCCGCCGAGGTCCTGCACCGCGAACTCGGATCCCGTGGGCGGGAAGTTGAACGATCCGCAGTTGTTGATGCCGACCGCACCGACGTTGCGGGCGTCCACGTTCTCGAAGGACGCCGAACCGGCGGAGCGGGCGCTCAGCACCGACGTGCCGGTGCCGTCCACGCGGATGTCCTTGAAGTGGACACCCCGGATCGCGTACTTGTCCTTCACCGGGAAGTCGGAGACCAGCATCACCGCGTTGTAGGTGTTGTCGAGGAAGTGGTCGCCGGTGACTTGGATGTCGGCGTCGATGTCCCGCTCCAGGGCGTAGAACCAGATGGCGCCGAGGCCGATTTTCCAGTTGAGCTCGAACGGCCCCGATCGCACGGTGGTGTTGTCCGTGATCCACAGGTGTCCGCCGAACGGTTCCGCGCCGAAGCGGGAGCCCACCTGGATGGCGCTGCCCTCCCTGATGGGGTCGGCGATGAGGTTGCCGGTGACCTTGTTGTCGGTACCGCCGTACAGGGCGATGCCGTTGGCGAGGACAGGCGTCTGCACGGTGTTGTGGGAGAAGACGTTGCGCGCGTTGCCGGTCTTCTCCGACCACATGGCCAGACCGTCGTCACCGGAGTTGCGGACGAAGGTGTCCGAGACGGTGGAGTCGGTGACGCCGGTGTGGAAGTTGAGGCCGTCGGCGATCTGGTCGGTGATCACGTTGCGTGTGATCCGCAGGCGTGTCATCGGGCCGTCGAACCACATGCCGACCTTGGTGTGGTGCAGATAGAGGCCGTCGATCGTCGAGTCGCTGAGGGCGCCCCCGATGGCGTTGACCTGGTCGGTGTCGACGCGTTCACGGACGTCGCCCTCGACGGCGAAGCCGGACAGGTGGACGTCGTGACTGCCGCCGTCCGCCGCGTCCTTGCCGTAGAAACCGACGCCGGTGTGGACCGACCCGTCGGGGGCAGGGGTGGCGAGGGTGACCTGGTGTCCCTTGACGACGGTGTACCAGTTGCCCGCCCCGACGATCGTCACGTCGTCCACGACGATGTGCCGGTTCACCTGGTACGTGCCGGGCGGCAGATACACCTTGAGGTGGCGCTTCTTGGCGTACGCGATCGCGCGGTCGAACGCGTCGCCCGCGTCACGTCGGCCGGTGGGGTCGGCGCCGAACGCGAGGACGTTCGCCGCGCGCAGCTCGATGTGCGGGGCCGCGACGAGCTCCGTGTCGAGCAGGTCGATCACGGTCCAGGCCGCCGCGCTGCCCCGGGGCGCGGTGAGCCGGACGGTGTCGCCCGCCTCGTAGCGCTTGCCGAGCAGGAGCCGTTGCTCGTCGTAGAAGTGGCTGGGCCTGAACGGCTTGTCGACGACGGGAGTCGGGGTGGTGGCGGCGGGCACGCATCCGCACTCCGTGATCCACCAGTCCGGGTGCAGCAGGTCGGCCTGGGGGTCGTTGCTGAAGGGGTACTGGTTGTAGAGCCAGGAGTACTGGGAGGTGAGCGTCATCGTGGAGCGGTGCCTGCCGTCGACGGAGACGTCGAGCGGTGCGGTGATGCCGCCGCCCCGGGGCGCGTCGGGGATGCTGTAGCGCACGGTGAGTGCGTTGGCGGCCCGCGGCAGGGTGAACTCGACGTGCTCGCCCGGCTTCAGGCGCACCGCGGTCCGGCCCGAGGCTTCCGAGGGCAGGGTGTAGGCGGTGCGGTCGGGGCCGACGACCGTGCCGTTCGTCGACGCGTTCTCCGCCTCCTGCTCGGCGAAGTCCACGGCGGCGCCGCGCCCCGCGACGAGGGCGGGGTCGAGGCCGGCCCGGGTCACCACCGGAGTGCCGGCGCCGCCGCCCTGCGCGCCGGCCTGCACGCCGGCCGCGGGTGCCGGTGAGCCGAGGCCGAGGACCAGTCCGGCGGCCGCCGCGGTCATTGCCGCGGCGGTTCTGACCGGTCTTCGCGCGCGGCTGCGGACCCGTTCCGCATCCCCGTCTGTGCTGTACCGCGACATCGGATTCTCGTTTCTTTCGGGACGGACGAACCAGGACGGACGAGGGGGGGGACGAGCGCCGAGCACGGTCGGACGGTGGCGGAGAGGAGCGGACGAACGGTGCGGGCGAAGGGAGTTGAGCCGCCGCGCCATGCGAGCGGGCGGCAGGAGGCAAAAGCCGTGCCGGTGCGGTGACAGTAGGACGTGGCGGGGCCGCCCTACAAGACACCGGACGTCTCTTTCCATCATCTAGTTCGGTTCCTGCGTTCTTTCATCGATTTCTTGCGGCCTACCGCACGACGGGACGCCCGCCTCGGGCTGCCCCCATTCCCTGGCCTCGCACCGCGGCTCACGGTCAGCATGCGGATGCCCTCTTACCTATCCTTCCCTACCTGTCATACTGATGCGGTAGAATACGGAGTCTTCAGGGAACTTTGAGGAGCCATGTCCGCTTCAGCTTTGTACTCGACCGAAGAGGTCGCCGAGATGCTCGGCCTCCACGTCCGCACGGTTCGCGGCTATGTGCGGGACGGCCTCCTGCCCGCAGTGCGGATCGGCAAGCAGTACCGGATCGCGGCGGCGGACGTGGACGCCCTCACGGAGGGCCGCACTCCGGCGCCGGCCGCCCCGGCGGTGAGCGGTCGACCGCGCGTCGAGGTGACGGCCGTCGTTCAGGTCGACGGAATCGACAGGGCGGCGATGTCCCGGCTGAGCACGCTCGTGACGAGCGCGGCGGCGACGCGTCCGGGGCGTGGGTCGCGCCTGCACCTGGAGACCCTCTACGACGAGCAGCGCGACTCCGCGAAGTTCGTGGCCATCGGCAGTGCCGACGACACGGCCACGCTGGTCGCCCTCATCGGATCGTTCGCGGAGTCGGAACTGTGAGCGTCCACTCGATCCAGCAGTCCCCGACGGACGGGGACCAGGAATGACCAGGAGTCCCGACATGCCGGTTCCCGAAGACGCCCAGGCTCTCCGGTCGCTGCTCCGCGCCGATCTCGTCGCGGCGATGAAGGCGCGCAGGACCGAGGCGGTCGGCGCGCTGCGCACCGCCCTCGCGGTCATCGACAACGCCGAAGCCGTGGAGACCCCCGCGCAGGGCTCGGTTCATGCGGTGAGCGAACACGTCGCCGGCGCCCGCACCGGCGTCGGGTCGACAGAAGCGGAACGCCGCGTCCTGTCCCTCGACGACGTTCGCGCCCTCTTGCAGGCACAGGTCGACGACCGCACCAACGAGGCCGATCGGTACGACACTTACGGTCAGAGCGACGCGGCTCTTCGACTCCGCCGCGAGGCCGACGTCCTCAGTCAGTACCTGGTCGGCTGAGACCGCTCCTCAGTCACGCCCGCGCGGGCTCGCCCACGGGTGACCCATCTGTCGCCGGTCCCGGCGGATCAGGACGGCGGTGCTGATCGCGACGAAGAAGAGAGCGGTGGCGAGCGGTGCGATGAAGTAGGTCATGTCGACTCCTGTCGCCCGGCCGCGCGCTGCGTACCAGGACGGGCGAGAACGTGGTGGGGGTGGGCCGCGGGCATTCCGTCGGCCCCGTTCGAGGCCCTGCCCCGGAACGCGGCCGACGGCCCGGAGCGCACGGCCACGGCGAGGGCGGCGGTGTACGCGATGCCGGGCAGCCCCGTGGCTGTCTCCACGCACATCCGCATCTCCGCCCCCTCCCTCGCCCGCCGTGATCGGGTGGCGCACTGCTCCCCTCCGGGCTCCCTGCCGGACATCACCTGCCGGTGACCGGCATCAGAACCCTTCACAGTGCTCCGCCGACGTCATGGTGCACGGTCGGCCCACGGACGCGCATTGCCGAACCCCGGCAGTGTTCTTGAGGGCGTCCATGCCGGTGCCCCGCCAGAAGCACGTCACCGGCACGTCAAGACTTCCGGAGATGACGTGCCGGGCCCGGGAGACCTCGAGTACTCTCCGCACAGCTGCATGGACGCCTTCAGCGGGGGCTACAAGCCCGGGTCGGCGCAGGCCCTCCAACGGCCGGTTCACCGCTGCCGGACGTTGCCCATCTCCGCGGCGAACGCCGTCGGTGAACCGTCGAAGCCGCGGACCGCCTCCTGAAGCGACCAGGCTCCGGAGCCGTCCCGGGTGAACTCCGCGATCGTCGTGGCGTTCGATCCCGCGACCCGGCTGAGGTCTGTCCGTCATCAGCTCCCGGTAGTCCTCCACCACCAGTACCCCCGCGTTCCTGATGTCTCCGAACGTCAGGGCCCCCTGGTCCTGATGGATCGCCACTCCCACCACGACGCGCGCGTACGAAGACGCCAGGCGGTCGAGCTCCAGCACCATCACCTCGACGAAGCCGAGGCCGACGCCGGTCTCACTGTGGCGGCTCATGTTGATGGTGCCGTCCGGTGAACGGCTTTCGGTGTGAACGACGTACACCGGTCGCCCGCGCGGCTCCTCGGCGGAATAGGTCGCCGCCATGATGTCGAGGTGACGGGGCGGCTCCCCCCAGGGACTGGGATCCCAGCGGAGTTTCACCTGGACCTTCGCGAGCCCACTGCTGACACCACTCACGGACGTCGCCTCCCCTGAACCCAACGCGTATGGAACGCGTATCCACGTCGTCAAGTATCGCCCCGCGCTGGGCTGTTCAGGCAGCGCGATCGGGAGTGGTATGTGCCGGACGCCGGAGCAAGCTCCCGACCACCCGTCGTCGGACGGTCGTGTCGCGCCGCCCCGCCCCTCCGGAGCCGGTCGTGCCCGCCACCGGGGCCGGGGCCGCTCTGCACAAGGACCTCTAGGCTGGCGGGACTGCCGACGAGGAGGAGACACCGGGCCGATGTTCAGGCTCTCACTGCCCGCTGCCACGGAACGGCTCGCTCTGCGCCCGTTCACGCCGGACGACCTCGACGACCTGCACGCGTATCAGAGTCTTCCCGATGTCGCCCGTCACCTCTTCCGGCCGCCGCTCACCCGCGACCAGTGCGCGCGGAGTCTGACGCGGCGAGCCGCCGGTACCGCGTGGGCCGAGGACGGCGACGACCTGGTGGTGGCCGTGTGCGAGACGGGCGGGACGACGGTCGTCGGCGAGATCGTTCTCAGACTTGCGAGCGCGCGAGCGCGCCAGGCCGAGATCGGCTGGGTCTTCCATCCGGCGTACGCCGGACGGGGTTACGCCACGGAGGCCGCGCGCGCGACCGCTTCACTCGCCTTCGCGGAGCTGAACGTCCACCGGCTGTTCGCCCGTCTCGACGTACTCAACACCGGTTCGGTGCGCGTGTGCGAGCGGCTCGGCATGCGCCGCGAAGCGCACTTCGTCGAGAACGACCTCGACGGGGAGCGCTGGGCCGACGAGTACGTCTACGCGACACTCGCCCGCGAGTGGAAGACCGAACCGGTCCGGCGCGATCCTCTCCCATGAGCCCGATGCAGGACGGACGTGGTCGAAGGCCCGAAGCCTGACGGCATCCGGCGAACGGCAAGCGGCAGCCACCCCGAACCGGCTTCGCACGGATCGATCAGGACGCCGGTGACGAGGGCCGGCGCACCACCTCGTAGTGCAGATGCGTCACGCCAGGTGCCGGGATCGTCTGGAGGAGGCGCAGGTCCACGTGGCGCGGGAGTTCGTGGAAGAAGGGGCGGCCGCCTCCGAGGAGGACCGGCACCTGGTGGAGGATCACCTCGTCCACCAGGTCGGCCGCCAGCGCGGAGGACAGCAGGCCGCCGCCCATGAGGGCGACGTCCTTGCCCTGCGCGGCCTCGCGTGCCGCCGCCACCGCGTCCTCGATGCCGGTGGTGACGAGCATCTGCGCCTCGGTGATCTCGGGCGCCGGGCGGTGGCTGAGGACGAAGAGCGGCGCCGTCGGGTGCGGGCCGCCGCCGCCGAAATGACGGGAGTGCTCGTACGTGGTGCGGCCCGCCACCGTCGCCCCCACCCGGCCCGCGATCGCGTCGAAGAACCGGGCGCTGGGTTCGCTGAGGCTGAAGCCGTCGAACGACTCGCTCGACGTGTCCCCGCCGAAGTACCAGTCGAAGAGCATGGTCGCGTCACCGAGCCCGCTGCCGAACTCGTCCTGCCCCTCGGGGACGCGACCACTGATGTAGCCGTCGACCGAGACGGCGTGGGCGCTGAAGACCTTGCTCATGCTGCTCCTGCGCTGTTGCGGGGGAAGAGAGGGTTCGCGGGGGACCGTGGTGGGACGGACGGCGTCCGTCGTCGACTGCTGCCGGCGGGGAGTGGTCGGCCCCCGCCAACATAGCGATCGCCCGCGTCTGTCGGCGGAAGGCCGCCGGGTGATCGGCGCGGCTGGAGTACTCACCCCGCCGGAGGCGGGTCCCTCCCCCACAGGACGGCGGAAGAGCGGCGTGCGAACCGTGGTGCGGGCCCGGCCCGTCGTCGTGTCCTGGCAGGATTGCGCCATGGAACATGTGCTTGGAATCGGTGGGTATTTCCTGCGCGCGGCCGACCCGGCGTCCCTGAGCGCCTGGTACCGCGACTGCCTCGGGCTGAACACCGGGGAGAACGGCCTGTGGCAGCAGGAGGCCGGGCCGACGGTGTTCGCTCCGTTCGAGGCCGAGACCGACTACTTCGGGTCCCGCGCTCAGCAGACCATGCTCAACTTCCGCGTCCGTGACCTGGATGCGATGCTCGCGCAGCTGCGGGCGAAGGGAGCGGATGTGGCCGGGGAGACGCAGGACATGGAGGGTGTCGGCCGGTTCGGCTGGGTCACCGATCCCGAGGGCAACAAGATCGAGCTGTGGCAACCCGCCTGAGCCGCGCCTCGACGAGCTCCGCGCACATCTCGCGGGCTGCCGGACTACGAGCCCCCGGCGGCGGAACTCCCCCTGGTGGGAGGGAGTTCCGCTGCCGGGCGCGTTCGGTTCCCGGGACCGGCCGTCAGCGCACGGAGATGCTCGTCAACCGGGCGTCGCCTCGCTTGCCCGCGTCGGTCGCCAGTGCCACGTAACGGGCGGTGGCGCTGGTGGCGAGCAGACGGCTCGTACCGTGTCCGGTGAGCCGGCCGGCCTGGGTGTAGGTCAGGCCGTCACTGCTGAGTTCCACGTTCTGGCCCGGGACGCGACCGCCGGTCCACTCCGTGCGGACCTCCCGGACGGGACGTTCGGCGCCGAGGTCGACGACCATGCGGCCGTCGGGGCCGGGCGTCCAGGCGGTGTGCGGGTCACCGTCGACGGCGGCCGAGGGGTCCGACATGCCGGGCGGGAGCGGGGTGGTGGGGAAGACCGTGCGGCCCAGGGCGAGGTCGTCGAGGGGGTAGGCCTCGGCGCCCCGCAGGGTGACGGTGGTGGTGCGGCCCGCGCGGACCTCCGCCACCTCGGTGTGTCCCTGGCCGGTCACCCGGAGGCGGCAGGACGCTCCCGTGAACCGCACCGTGGCGGCGTCGACGACCTCGGCCCGGAGCCCGGCGGGCAGCTTCCCTCCGAAGGCGGGGCTCACCTCCATACGCGGAGGCAGGAGTTCGGCCGTGGCGGCGTCAAGATCGGCCTCGTAGGAGCTGCCGTCCGCGGTGAGGGTCTGGCGTCCCTCGAACAGGACGGCGCGTGCTCCGGATCGAGGGATGCCGACACGTGTCGTCACCTGCTGCTCGGACAGGTTGAAGAGACTGAGGTGGTCCTCCGTGAGAGCGGCACGGACGCTGTCGTCCTCGGCCTGCGGAGCGGCACCGTGTGCGAGAGCGCGGAGCCTGTCGGTGGATATGCCGGGAAAGCCTTCTGCCAGCAGGGGGGTCGCGGCGCCGTCGGCGAGGACGATCGTGTCGCCGTACACCGCGAGCGGCTGCTCGGACCCCCGGACGACGAGGCCGGCCCGTCCGTCCACGTCGAGCCAGCCGCCCTTGCTCGACACGTCGGGCTCGGGCCACGAGACGAGGTCGTTCCACTGCTTGCCGTCGGCCGATCCCTGCACGGTGTACGCGCGTCCGGCGGCGGCTTCCCAGCGGAGGGTGACGCGGTCCACCGTGTGCGTGGCTCCGAGGTCCACGGCGATCCAGCTGTCCGCCCGCGGACGGTCCGCCTTCGAAACCGCCCATCGGCTCGTGGCGTTGCCGTCCACCGCCAGCGCCGGCTCCTTGCCGGGGTCGTACGAGGAAGCGGTCGCCGTGCCGCTCCGGGCGAGGTCGGTGCCGTCCGAGCCGTCACGGGCCTCGAAGGCGTAGAGGGAGTATCCGTACGTCGGGTCGGGCAGGACGCCGATCATGCGCAGGTGTCTGACCTCGGACTTCGCGAAGGTGACCTCGTCCACGCGTGGCGTGGCCGCGGCGGAACGCGCGTCCTGTGCCGTCACGGTGGCGCTGCCCTCGGCGAAGCGGTAGGTGCGTGAGCCCGTGAGGCCCGCCATGCCCGGCATGGTGAGGTTGTGGATCTCAAGGTGCCCCTCCCCCGCCGCGACACCGGTCGTCGCGTAGACGACGGCGCCCGAGGGCAGGGTGGTCAGGCCCGCTCGGCCGGTGCCCAGGCGCAGCATGGTGGCGCTGCCGTCGAACCCGTCACGGACGGTGCTGTACGTCCGCACCTGGCGGCCGGTCACCTGGGCCGCGGTGCTGGGCAGGAACATCGGGTTCGCGCCGCTGAGCTTGAACAGCCAGTCGTCGTGGGCCGGTTGCCAGGCGAACTTGACGAAGCCCGGCTTGGTCACCGCACCCGCCCAGGCCCCGGTCGACTGGTGGGACACGAGGCCGGGAACGGTGCCGAAGTCGGTCACTCCCGAGGCGTGTTGGAACAGCTCCTCCGAGGTCAGCGGGCGCACCGTGCGGCCCTGAGCCGCGGCCCACAGGTGCAGGAGGTAGCTGATGGCCACTTCCGCGCGGGCCTCGGGCTCGTACTTCGGCTCGCCGGAGAACTTCGCGAGACGGTACTCCGGCGGGTACTTCTGGTACGCCTCCAGCCGTTCGGCGAGCGCCGCTTCCGCCCGGGCCGCCGCGCGGTCGCCGACGACCTGGGCGAGGAAGGCGAGCGGGATGACGTCACGGCCGTAGAGGTGCTCGCGGTCGTTGACCATCGGCATCAGGGGCTCGCCGGCGTCACTCATCACTCCGAGCAGGGTGCCCCACAGCTGGTCCGCGTTCGGCTGGTTGGTGAGGACCTGGGGCAACGGGCGGCCGGCGGTGATGAAGTGGGCGGCGTTGCGGCCCGATGTGCGGAACAGTTCTTCCTGATAGTGCGGGCCGAAGGAGCCGTGGTTCTCGACGATGAAGGTGTCGTAGAGGTTGCGGGCCTTGTTGTCGGAGACGGGGACGCCGTCGACACGGGCCGGGTTGACGAGGTCCGCCTGGGGCAGACCCGTCTCGTTGCGGGACCAGGTGCCGAAGGCCTTGTCCCAGTCGGCGTGCCGCGCGTCGTCCGGCGCCCAGGCCAGCCCGGGGGCGAGGGACTGTGCGTAGACGCCCATCTCCTCCAGCTTGGTGTCACCCTCGTGACCGCCGAGGAGACCGAGCGGGGTCCAGCTGCCGGAGTTCGGGTCGTCGCCGGTCCCCAAGCCCGTGGTGTAGGCGGCCTGTTCACGGGCGATCGTGTCGACGTCGGTCCGGGTGGCCTCGTCGAGGTCGTCCCACAGGAGGCGTGCCGCCAGCACGAAGTAGAGCTGGAAGGTGGTGTCGAAGAACAGCGTCCGGCCCCACTGGGTGCCGCCGGTGAGCCGGTTGGACGCGGCGAAGTGCTGGATCGTCGCGATCGTCCGGGCCTTCAGCGTCTTCTCGTCGATGCCGGCGCGCTCGCCGTCGTAGGTGCCGTGCGTGAGGAGAACCGCGTTGCCGAGCACCACGGCGAACCCGAAGTCCTTGTCCGTGTAGTAGCCGCGGGTCGCGTCCCACTGCGTCTCGGACCAGTGGGTGTGGTTCAGCAGGACGCGGTAGTAGGTATCCGCGATGGTGTCGGGCGCCGTGCCCGGGCGTCCGTGGGCGCTCGCCGTGCCGCTGCCGAGAGTGACGGGGACGGTCGCCGCGAGGGCGGCGGCGCCGAGGAGCTGGACGAAACGGCGGCGATCGACATTCAGGGATGCATCGGGCACGCTGGGCGCCTTTCGATAAGACAACGTTGTCAAACGGATGACCGAAATTGTTCGTCCGGAATCGTCCGTTCGTCAAGGGGTGGGGCGGGAGTGATCGTTGTCGTCCCTGGGAAACGGCGACGGACCGCGACGACGTCCGGGCAGGTCGGCACCCGAGCGGGTGCCCCCGTCGGGAGACCGACGGGGGCACGGGCAACGGACCTGGGGCCCGGTCCTGTTGTGCGCCTTCGGCTACTTCCTGACGGGGCACATCCCCTCGGCGAGCGTGTTGTAGGTGGCGGCCTTCGCCGGCGCCGGGGCGGTGCCGCCCAGTTGGATCAGGATCTCGTCGGAGAGCAGGTCCTGCTTGCCCTTCAGCGCGTCGGCGACCACGGTGCTCTTCGGGAACACCATCTCCGCGGCGATGTTGTCCTGCACGATCCGCGCGAGGTTGTCGAGCGCGGTGAAGACCGGGTCCTTCGGTGTCTCCAGACCGGGCAGGTCGATCAGGTGGGTGCCGACCTTCGCGGCGTTCATGCAGTCCTTGATGATGATGGTGTTCTGGTTGAGCACGCTGGTGGTCCACTGCGACAGCACGACGCAGTAGAGATCCGCCCAGGCCGCCTCACCGACCTTCGCACGCCACGTCTTCATGATGTCCTGCACGCCCTTGATCTGGGCCTTCGCCGCGTACTCCATGTTGGTGCGGATGTCGGCGTAGACACTCCCGGAGAAGTCCTCGAACGACTTCATGTCGAACACCTTGGCCGTCACCGAGGAGTTGATGAACTTCAGCGCGGCGTCGAGGATGTTGCCGCAGGACGTGACGAGCGCGGCCGGCAGACCGGCGGCGGCGAGGTTCTGGCGGGCTGTGGTGAGGGTGACGGCGTAGGCCTGAAGCGGCTTGATCCACGCGGTGGACCTGTCGTCGCCGAACGCCACCATCAGGAGGTCGTGCGGGTCGATGCGTGCGGCGTTCGGCAGGTTGGGGATCTTGTCCGCGAGGTAGGAGGCGATCACCGAGAAGATGCCGAGCGGAACGTGAGCGATGGACTTCGCCAGCTCGAACGTCTCCGCCACGGGGTTGACGGACTCCTGGCCCGTCGGGGTCACGAGGGTGAACCTGCCGCCCTTCGCGTCGTTCTGCACCACGATCACCGGGGCGAGGTGTTTGATCAACTCCGCTTTGAGGGTGGCGTAGTTGGAGCGCATTCCGGCGTTGACGGCGAAGATCGAGTCCTTCGCCTGCTGCGGGGTCACCACCACCGGGGCGGGCGGGGTCGTCCCCGACGTGTCGGCGGCACTCGGGGAGGCCGAGTAGCCCAGGAGCGCAGCCGTGCCGATTCCGGAGGCGCCGCCTATGAAGCCTCTGCGTGTAGCCATCTTCGTCTTCTCCGTAATGTTTCCGCGTGTGGATGTCGCGTGGGCGGGGGGAGGATCTGCATGGGGGGAATTCCAATGGCCGGGGATGTCATGTGCGTGGGGCCTGACGTGTACGGGACCGAAGGGGGGATTCGGCTGGTGAGCTGCGGGGGGAACCGGAGGGGCTCAGGAGGGGCGGGAGAGGTGTGGGTTCTCCCGCCCCGGCCGGGGCGTACGGCTACGTGAGGGAGCGCTGGTCGGGGACCACGACTCCGTAGAGGTCCTGGACCGTGGCGAGCGCGGATGCGTGGACCTGACGGGCGGGGATCCCGTTCGGGCTGCCGTTCAGGGGCAGCGCACGGGTCGCGGAGGCGTTCGCCACCACCGTGGGGTGGTTGCCGTTGAGGAAGGCGCCCTGGGTGGTGAACAGGGTGCACATGTTCGTCATGAATCCCGCGATGATGACGTTCTCGCGCCCGGCCTTCTTCACCTCGGCGGCGAGGTTCGTGCGGTAGAAGCCGTTCGGCACGGTCTTCTCGACGACGGGCTCGTCCTTCACCGGCTTCAATGCCGGGATGATCCGGCCGGCCCTCGACTTCAGGTCGTACCCCTTGTCGACGATGTGGATGACCGGGGTACCCGCCCGACGCGCGCGCTGCAGCAGCGCCTCGGCGTTGTCCACGGCCGCTTTCCACCCGTCGAGTTCCATGACGCCCTGGGTGTACGTGTTCTGGTAGTCCACCAGGATCAACGTGGCGTCGGACAGCGTCGCCGGAGTCTCGTCCAGTTTGTTGAGCTGCCGCAGTGTCGTCGTGTCCTTCGCGACGTTCCGGTCCGCGACGGGTGAGGGCTTGTCGCCGGGGCGCGAGGCGGCCTCGGAGCTGCCTCCGCATGCCGTGGCGGTGACCGCGAGGACGGTGCCGGCCGTCAGGGCGACGGCTGTCCGCAGCACCTTCATCAGATGAGCTCCTTGTGGGAGGGGACGACGACGCCGTACAGGTCGGCGATGGTGGCGAGGGCGCTGTAGTGCACCTGGCAGGCGTCGAGGTCGGCGCCGGTCACCGGCAGGGAGCGGGTGGCGGTCGCGTCGGCCACGACCGTGGGACGGTTGCCGCGCAGGAAGGCGCCCTGCGCGGTGAACGCCACGCACATGTGCGTCATCCAGCCCGCGATGACGACGTCCTGCCCCTCCGGAACGTGTTCCCCGAGGTCCGTGTCGACGAAGGCGTTCGGCACCTGCTTCACGACCACGGCCTCACCCTCGTCCGGTGCGAGGCGCGGGTGGATCCGACCGATCTCGGCACGGATGTCGTACGGAGTCCCCTCGCCGCCGTCGTTGACGACGTGCACGACCTTGGTGCCCTCCTGGCGCGCTCGTGCCAGGAGGTGAGCGGCGGCGTCGAGCGATGCCTCCCATCCGTCGAGCTCCATCACACCCTGGGTGTAGGTGTTCTGGAAGTCGATGAGGATCAGGGTCGAGTCGGCCAGCTTCGCGGGGGTGTCGTCGAAGCCGTTGAGCTCGCGCAGCGTCGTTCTGGACATGGGGGTACCGCCTTCGGTGTTCCGGTGGATGAGGCAGCCTCAGCGATGCGTCGGGCTGCATCAGGAACGCTATGGCTCCCAAGGCGTGTCGACAATGACGTCTAACATGCAGATACGGACATGCCGCGAGGCATGCGGAGCAGCTGTTCAGGGGGACGTGTGCCGGACATCGCCAGACGCCTTGTCGTCATCGTGCTTTTCGAGGGCGTCGACCTGCTCGACGTGACCGGACCACCGGAGGTCTTCTCGCTGGCCCGGCGCGAGACCGAGGACGCGAGCGGGTATCACGTCGTTCTGGCCGCCGAGACCATGGATCCCGTGACCACGTCCGCCGGGGTCCGCATCCTGCCGGACCTCACCTTCGACGAGGCCGCCGCGAAGAGCATCGACACCCTGATCGTGCCCGGATCGGTGGAGGTCGACGGTGAGCGCCGCGTCCGTGCGATCGTCGACCCGGAGCTGGTCGGCAGGGTGAAGACCCTGGCGGGCCGGACCCACCGGGTGACCTCCGTCTGCGTCGGCGCCCATCTTCTCGCCGCGGCGGGGCTCCTCGACGGCAAACGGGCCACCACGCACTGGTCGACCGCGTCCCAACTGGCCGCGGACCACCCGGCCGTGGAGGTCGACGCCGATCCCATCTTCATCCGCCAGGGCGACGTCTGGACGGGGGCCGGGATCAGCGCCTGTCTCGATCTGTCGCTGGCCCTGATCGCCGACGACCTCGGCGAGGCCGTCGCGCTGCGGGTCGCCCGGCAGCTGGTGATGTATCTGAAGCGGCCCTCGGGGCAGAGTCAGTTCAGTGTTCCCCTGGAGCAGGTCTCCACGACTCGACGGATCGAGGACCTCCGCCATCACATCCTGCGCACCATCGCCGAGCCGCTGACCGTCGAGGATCTCGCGGCCTACGCGCATGTCAGCGACCGGCACCTCACGCGGCTCTTCAAGACGGAGCTGGGTATGACCCCGCACGCGTACATCGAGTCCGTGCGGGTGGAGAAGGCGCGCCACGAACTCGAGTCCTCCGACGCGACGCTCGAACGTATCGCGTCCGTCTGCGGGTTCGGCACGACCGACACCTTGGTGCGGGCGTTCCGGCGCCGGCTGAACACGACGCCCACCGAATACCGTCGCAGGTTCCGCGTGCCGCAGACCACCCGATAGGACGGCGAGGCGGTCACCCGGGGCGGCCGCCCCGGGTGACCGCCCCCCGTCCGTCAGATCGTGGCCATCCGGCCCTCCCGCGGCCGGAGATAGACCACCCAGGTCAGGGTGAAACAGACCGCGTAGGCGGCCAGGAAGGCCCAGTAGGCCGCGTCGCCGCTCGCTCCGGCGAGGAAGGCCTGCCGGAAGGCGATGTTCACGAGGACCCCGCCGAACGCGCCGACGGCACCGGCCAGTCCGATCAGCGCGGACGACCGCCGCCGCGCGTCCCGTTCGGCGGTCTCCGGATTGGTCCCGGCGGCGACGGCGATCCGTGCCTTGGCCTGGAAGATCGCGGGGATCATCTTGTAGGTCGAACCGTTGCCGATGCCGCTCAGCACGAAGAGCGCCACGAAACCGGTCAGGAACAGGGGCAGCGATTTCTGGTGGGAGGCCACCAGCACGACACCCGTGCCCACCGCCATCGCGGCGAAGGTCCACAGCGTCACACGGGCGCCGGACCAGCGATCCGCCATCCTCCCGCCGAACGGGCGCACCAGCGAGCCCAGGAGGGGGCCCAGGAACGTCAGGTAGGCGGCTTTGACGGGGGTGTCGAACTGGTCGTGGAACTGCACCTGCAGGACCTGCCCAAAGGCGAAACCGAAACCGATGAAGGAGCCGAAGGTACCGACGTACAGGGTCGACATCACCCAGCTGTGCGGTTCCGTGGCCACTTCGCGCAGGGCTCGCCGGTCGTTCCTCAGCGACGTCAGGTTGTCCATCCTCAGGGCCGCGCCCAGGGCCGCCAGCACGATCAGCGGCAGGTAGACCAGCGGTACGAGCCGGGGGTGGGCCGCGCCTGCCGTGGCCAGCACCAGGAGTCCGACGAGTTGCACGACCGGAACGCCGAGGTTGCCGCCGCCGGCGTTGACGCCGAGGGCCCAGCCTTTGAGGCGCTGCGGGTAGAAGGCGTTGATGTTCGCCATCGAGGAGGCGAAGTTGCCGCCGCCGACGCCGGCCACACAGGCGACGGCCAGCAAGGTGCCGTAGGAGACTCCGGGTTGGAGCACGACACCGGCCAGGACGGTCGGCACGAGCAGCAACAGGGCGCTGAACACGGTCCAGTTGCGGCCTCCGAACCTCGCCACGGCGAAGGTGTACGGCAGCCGCAGCGCGGCGCCCAGCGCCGTCGGCACGGCGGTGAGCGTGAACTTGCCGGCCGGGTCGATGTGGTACTCCGGCCCGAGGAACAGCACCAGGACCGACCACAGGCTCCACACCGAGAAGCCGATGTGTTCGGACAGGACGGAGAAGACGAGGTTGCGGCGTGCGACCCGGGCGCCGGTCCGCTCCCAGAACGCCTCGTCCTCCGGCCGCCAGTCCGTGATGGCACCCGGCCGGTCCGCGCTCGCGGAGGCGCTCGGGCTGTCCGGGGTGCCGGTGCGCCCGGCGACCTCTTCGGCCGTGCCCTCTGTGTCGACCACACTGGTCATCAGCTGTCACCCGCTGTCTCGTGAAGTGGGGTTGGTTCGTCGTGACGACGCTAGGAGGGGCGGGTTACGTGGTCGGACTCCCCGCAGTTCGGCCGTGCTACGGCCCGTGCACGCCCGCTCCGGTCAGCTGTGAGGTCGCGTCCGCGCTGTCGCGCACGGGCCAGACCCGCAGCACGGCCGGGGTGCCGTCCGGGGCGGTGGGCTCGTCGAGGCAGCGTCCGTCACGGAGGTCGAAGACCTGCTTGTACATCGGCGACGCGACCGTGGGGACGTCGCCTCGGCTGCCGAGGATCCCGCGGGACATCACGTGGGCACCGCTGAACGGGTCGCGGTTGTCGACCGCGTACAGCGCCCCGGCCCGGTCGCGGAAGACCGCCACCTGCTCGCCGCGGGCGCCGAGTACCGCGACCCCCCGGCCGGGGATCAGGTCGTCGTAGGGGCAGGCCCGCGCCCAGCGCGTGCCGTCGTGGATCTCCACATACCTGCTCACGCGGTACGCACCTCCAGTCGGGGCCCGGCCACCAGGGCCGGGGAAAGGATGGTTCCGTTCTCGTCCGGCCGGGCGGGGCGTATCTGGCCGCGCTCCGGCACGAAGGTGACGGCGGGGTCGGGTGTGCCGGGGGCGTTGACGAAGGAGACGAAGCGGCGGAGCCGTTCGGGGTCGGCGAGGACCGCCGCCCACTCGTCCTGGTACTGGTCGACGTGTCGCTCCATCAGGGCGTCCAGTTCGGAGCACAGGCCCAGTGAGTCGTCCATGACGACGGCCCGCACGTGGTCCAGTCCGCCGTCGATCCGGTCCAGCCAGACGGAGGTCCGTTCCAGCCGGTCGGCGGTGCGGATGTAGAACATCAGGAACCGGTCGATGCTGCGGATCAGCGTGTCGCGGTCCAGGTCGGCGGCGAGCAGATCGGCGTGTCGCGGCGTCATGCCGCCGTTCCCGCCGATGTACAGGTTCCAGCCGGTGGAGGTGGCGATGATGCCGAAGTCCTTGCCCTGCGCCTCCGCGCACTCGCGCGCGCATCCGGAGACGGCGGACTTGAGCTTGTGGGGTGAGCGCAGGCCGCGGTAGCGGAGTTCCAGCTCGATGGCGAGGCCCACCGAGTCCTGCACGCCGTACCGGCACCAGGTCTCCCCGACGCAGGACTTCACGGTGCGCAGGGACTTGCCGTAGGCGTGGCCGGACTCGAACCCCGCGTCCACGAGCCGGCGCCAGATGGCGGGCAGTTGGTCGACGCCGGCGCCGAACAGGTCGATGCGCTGGCCGCCGGTGATCTTCGTGTAGAGGCCGAAGTCGCGGGCGATCTCACCGATCGTGATCAGGCCCTGCGGGGTGATCTCACCGCCGGGGATGCGCGGGACGACGGAGTAGGAGCCGTTGCGCTGCAGGTTGGCGAGGAAGTGGTCGTTGGTGTCCTGGAGCGCGGCCTGCTCGCCGTCGAGGATGTGGCCGTTGTCGAGGGTGGCCAGGATGGAGGCGACGACCGGCTTGCAGATGTCGCACCCTTCGCCGGTGCCGTGCCGGTCGACCAGGTCGGTGAAGGAGGTGATGCCGGCGACCCGGACGATCTCGTAGAGCTCGGTCCGGGTGTGGGCGAAGTGTTCGCACAGCCCCTTGTCGACGGTGACTCCGCTCGCCTGCAGTTCCTCCGTGACGATGGTGCCGAGGAGTTTGACGCAGCTGCCGCAGCCGGTGCCCGCCTTCGTGCACTTCTTGACCTCGGGGACGGTGCCGCATCCCCCGTCGTGGACGGCGGCGCGGATCTGTCCCTTGCTCACGTTGTGGCAGGAGCAGACGACGGCCTCGTCCGGCAGCGTGACCTGGCCGGCGGGGCCCGGCCCGGCGGGCAGAACCAGCTGTTCGGGGGCGGTGCGCAGCGGTTCGCCGCCGATCGCCAGGGGACGCAGCAGTCCGTAGGACTCGGTGTCCCCGACCAGGACACCTCCGAGGAGCTGACCCTCGCGGCCGATGACGAGCTTCTTGTAGACGCCGTTGCGGCTGTCGCTGTAGAGCACGTCGAGTGCTCCCTCGGTCGCGCCGTGCGCGTCGCCGAAGCTGGCGACGTCGACCCCGAGGAGCTTCAACTTGGTCGAGGTGTCGGCTCCGGTGAACGCGTCCTGGTCACGGTGTTCGCCGGCCAGGGAGCGGGCAGCGGTCTCGGCCAT
Source organism: Streptomyces sp. M41(2017) (assembly GCF_002078175.1). Classification (GTDB taxonomy): domain Bacteria; phylum Actinomycetota; class Actinomycetes; order Streptomycetales; family Streptomycetaceae; genus Streptomyces. Next base: position 402,311 of record NZ_MWFK01000003.1, read on the forward strand.
CGCGTATCCGGGGGCGACCAGGCCGTAGACCCGGCCGTCGGCGGCCAGCGCGCACTCCCCGACGGCGTAGACGTGCGGGTCCGTCGTGCGGCAGCGTTCGTCGACGACGATGCCGCCCCGCTCGCCGACGGGCAGGCCGCTCTCGCGGGCCAGTTGGTCCCTCGGTCGCACACCGGCCGAGAAGACGACCAGATCGGCGGGGAGTTCCCGGCCGTCGGAGAGTCCCATGCCCCGTACACGGCCGTCCTCGCCGACGACGATGGCCTGGGTGCCCGCTCCCGTGTGGACGGTGACGCCCAGTTCCTCGATCTTGCGGCGCAGCAGCTGCCCGCCGCCTTCGTCGACCTGGAGGGCCATGAGGCGGGGTGCGAACTCGACGACGTGGGTCTCCAGGCCGAGCGCGGTGAGGGCGCCGGCGGCTTCGAGGCCGAGGAGTCCGCCGCCCACGACCACGCCTGTGCCGGCCTGCTCCGCGTCGTCGCGGATGGCCTCCAGGTCCTCGATGGTGCGGTAGACGTGGCAGCCGGCCGCGTCGTGGCCCGGTACGGGCGGGACGAACGGGTAGGACCCGGTGGCCAGCACCAGCGCGTCGTAGTGCAGTACCTGGCCGGACGCGGTGGTGACGGTCTGCGCGGCGCGGTCGACGGCGGCCGCCGGTTCGGCCAGGCGCAGGTCGATGCCGTGGTCGGTCACGAAGCCCGGTGGTGTGAGCGACAGCGCGTCGGCGTCCGTTCCGGAGAACCACGAGGTCAGGTGTACCCGGTCGTAGGCGGGGCGTGGTTCCTCCGCGAGGACGGTGATCCGCCAGTCGGCCCCTCCGGGCTGCTCGGTCAGCGCCTCCAGGAAGCGTTGACCGACCATGCCGTGGCCGACGAGGACGAGATCCTTGAGCGGACGGGACGACGGGCCGGACGTCGGGCGGTGTGTCATGGCGTGGCTCCGTATGAGGTGAGCAGGTGCAGGGGTCGGTCGGGAAGCGACGCGTCCCGCTCGTACGCGCGGGCGAGGTCACCCACGGTGGCCAGGTCGCCGAGCAGGATGGCGCCGACGAGTCGCTCGCCGCGCAGCACGAGCTTCTTGTAGCTGCCGCGTGTCGCGTCGGACAGGCGGAGCACGTTCAGGTCGGGGTCCGCGGCCTGATCCTCGGCGTCGAGGTGTGCTTCGCCGAAGGCCGCGTACTCCAGAGGTCCCGCGCTGAGCCGGGCGAGGGGGCGCGAGCCCTGATAGAGCGCGCCGGGGTCCGCTCCGGAGAGACGTGCCGCAAGGACGTCGGCCTGTTCCCAGGCCGGGCCGGACAGTCCGTGCACGACGCCGCGGTGCTGGGTGCAGTCGCCGATGGCGTGGACGTGGGGCGCGGAGGTGGCCAGTGTGTCGTCGACGACGACTCCGGTGTCGACGGTGAGGCCGGCGGCATGGGCGAGCGCGGTGCGGGGGCGGACACCGCAGGCGAGGACGACCAGGTCGGTGCCGAGGCGGTAGCCGTTGGCCAGCTCCACGGCACTGTCCCCGGTGCCGTGCCGGCCGACCACGGCGCGGGCCCGGTTGTTCGGGTAGACCTCGACGCCCATGCGCCGCAGCCCCTCGCGCAGCGCGGCAGCCGCCTCGGCGTCGAGTTGCCGCTCGATCAGGTGGGGCCCCTGGTGCACGATCTCGACGGTCAGGCCGAGCGCGCCCAGCGCCCGCGCGACACTCACGCCGAGAACACCGCCGCCGATGACGACGGCGCGCCGGGCCCGGCCGACGTCCTCGCCGAGCCGCGCGCAGTCGGCGAGGGTGCGCAGGCTGTGCACACCGTCGCGCAGCGCCGAGCCGTCCGGTCGGCGCAGTCCCCGGATCGGTGGGAGGACGGGATTGGCGCCGGTCGCGAGGACCAGTTCGTCCCAGGTCTCGGTGCGGCCGTCGGCGGACGTCAGGGTGCGGGCGGCGAGGTCCACGGCCACGGCCTCGCTGCCGACGCGCAGTTCGGCGACGCCGACCGGCAGGGCCACGGCTTCCGCCGCGTAGCGTCCGGTCAGCACGTCGGCGAGGAGGACGCGGTTGTACGGCGGGCGGGGTTCGGCCCCGTGGAGGGTGATCCGGGCGGTTCCGCCGAGTGCGTGGTGGCGTTCGGCGAAGCGAGCGGCCGCCATGCCGGCTCCGACGACCGCGATGTGGCGGGCGGCGCTCATGCGGGCCGCTCCTCGTCCGGCCCCGCCATCGCGGCGGGGCCCGCCGCTTCGACCCGCACCGCGCAGAGCTTGAACTCGGGCATCTTCGAGGTCGGGTCCAGCGCCGGGTTGGTGAGGGTGTTGGCCCGTCCCGCGCCCGGCCAGTGGAACGGCATGAACACGGTGTCGGGGCGGATCGTGTCGGTGATCCGGGCCGGTGCGACGGCCCGGCCGCGCCGGGAGGTCACGGCGAGCGCATCGCCGTCCTCGATCGCCAGTTGGCGTGCCAGCAGGGGATGCAGTTCCACGAACGGTCCCGGCGCGGAGGCGTTCAGCGCGTCGACCCGGCGGGTCTGGGCTCCGCTCTGGTACTGCGACAGCACCCGACCTGTCGTGAGGAAGAGCGGGTACGCTGCGTCGGGTTCCTCGGCTGCCGGGCGATGGGTGACCGGTGCGAACCGGGCGCGGCCGTCGGGCGTGGCGAAGGTGTCCAGGAAGAGCCGGGGCGTGCCGGGGTGGTCCTCGGCCGGGCACGGCCAGAAGACCCCGTCCTCGGCGCGGATCCGGTCGTAGCTGATTCCCGCGTAGTCCGCCTGCCCGCCGGCGGAGGCGCGCCGCAGTTCCTCGAAGACCGTCTCAGGGTCGTCGTCGAACCCCCGCTTGATCCCGAGGCGTTCGGCGAGTTCGCGCATCAGCCACAGGTCCCCGCGTACGTGCTCGGGTGCGTCGACCGCCCGTTGCCGCAGGATCACCCGGCCTTCCAGGTTGGTCATCGTGCCGGTCTCCTCGGCCCACTGGGCACTGGGCAGGACGACGTCGGCGAGCTGCGCGGTGTCGGAGAGCACGAGGTCGCTGACGACCAGCAGGTCCAACGACCGCAGCCGGTCGGTCACATGGGCCGCGTTCGGGGCGGAGACGACCGGGTTGGAGCCCATGAGGAGCAGTCCCCGCACACCGTCCGGTCCCGGATCGCCGAGGCTGTCGAGGAGTTCGTAGGCGGAGCGGCCCGTGTGCGGGAGAGTCTCCGGGTCCACGCCCCAGACGCGGGCGACGTGTTCGCGAGCGGCCGGGTCCTCGATCGAGCGGTAGCCGGGGAGCTGGTCCGCCTTCTGGCCGTGCTCCCGCCCGCCCTGGCCGTTGCCCTGCCCGGTCAGGCAGCCGTAACCGGAGTACGGCCGGCCCGCCTTGCCGGACGCGAGGCAGAGGTTGATCCACGCGCCGACGGTGTCGGTGCCCTTGCTCTGCTGCTCGGGGCCCCGCGCGGTCAGCACCATGCCGGTCGCCGCTCCACCGAAATGGTGGGCCACCAGACGGAGTTGGCTTGCCGCGATGCCGGTGAGCCGTTCGACGCGCTCGGGCCAGTGGGCCATCGCGGCAGCACGCGCGGCCCCGAATCCGGTGGTGCGGGTGTCGACGAACTCGTGGTCGACCAGCCCGTCGGCGATCAGCAGGTGCAGCAGGCCGAGGGCGAGCGCCAAGTCGCTGCCGGGCAGGGGTTGCAGATGGAGGTCGGCGAGGCCCGCGGTCCTGGTGCGGCGCGGATCGATCACGATCAACGTGCCGCCGTTCTCGCGCAGTTCGCGGAGGTAGCGGACGGCGGGTGGCATCGTGTCCGCCGGGTTGCCGCCGACGAGGATCAGGCAGTCGGTGCGCGGGATGTCCTCCAGCGGGAAGGGCAGTCCGCGGTCCAGGCCGAATGCGATACGGTTCGCCGCCGCTGCCGACGACATGCAGAAGCGCCCGTTGTAGTCGATGTTGGCGGTGCCGAGCGCGACCCGGGCGAACTTGCCCAGTTGGTAGGCCTTCTCGTTGGTCAGCCCGCCACCCCCGAAGACTCCGACGGCGTCGGCGCCGTGCTCGGAGCGGATCGCCGAGAAGCCTCCCGCGACCCGGTCCAGGGCCTCGTCCCAGCCGGCCGCCCTCAGGGTGCCTCGTTCGCGTACCAGCGGTGTGGTCAAGCGGCGTGCCGTGTCGAGCAGGGCTGCCGCGGACTGTCCCTTGCCGCACAACGCACCGCGGTTGACCGGGAACTCGGGTCGTTCGACGACCGTCGTCCCGACACCGCCGGCGGTCGCGAGACGCATTCCGCACTGCAGTGAGCAGTACGGACAGTGGGTGTCGGTCGTGGTCTCCATGCCGAAGACAGTGACCACGGCGCGTTACGCCGCCTGGTCCTCCGTGTTGCGCCCGCGGTACACGTCGCTCACGCCGCAGGCCGGACGGGGTGCGGCGGAGGACATGTGCCGTAACACCGCGAAGCATTTGCCTAACCCGGGCGTGATGGCCAGGCAACCTGACGGTAACCGCGTGCCCGGAGTCTGCGTCCATGGGCACCAACGACACATCCACCCCGGCCGAGCCGGCCGGTCCGCTGACCGGGTTCACCGTCGGCGTGACCGCCGCGCGCCGTCGTGACGAGCTCGTGGCGCTGCTGACCCGGCGCGGAGCGCGCGTGGTGGAGGCTCCGGCCCTGCGCATCCTTCCGCTGGAGGACGACATCGCTCTGCGCCGGGCCACCGAGCGGTGCATCACCGCGCCGCTGGACTACGTCGTCGCGACCACCGGCGTCGGCTGGCGCGGCTGGATGAGCGCGGCGGACGGCTGGGGGCGGGGAGCCGAGTTGTCGGCCGTCTGCAGGGACGCCGTCGTCCTGACGCGGGGGCCCAAGGCGACCGGCGCCGTCCGCGCCAGCGGGCTCGGCGAGTCCTACTCCCCCGCGAGCGAGGCGACGGACGAACTCCTCACCTGGCTGCTGGCCCAGCCGCTGGCCGGCCGCCGGATCGCGGTCCAGGAGCACGGCCTGCCGCTGACCAGCTTCAGCGCGGCGCTGCGGGAGCGGGGTGCCGAGGTCGTCACGGTTCCCGTGTACCGCTGGGCACCCCCGGAGGATCCAGCCCCCGTCCGGCGTCTCATCGAGTCGACCGTGCGCCGTGAGGTGCACGCCCTGGCCTTCACCAGCGCGCCGGCGATCACCGCCTTCCTCCAGACGGCGTCGGCCGACGGCCTGCACGAACGCGTCCTGGAGGCCATGTCCCACGACGTGCTGCCGGTCTGCGTGGGCCCGGTCTGCGCACGCCCGCTGCTCGACGCCGGGCTGCCGGTGATCTGGCCGGAGCGCGGGCGCCTCGGCGCGCTCGTCCGCACGCTCACCGACACCCTGCCCACCCGCGGCCGCCGGGAACTGGAGGTCTTGGGAAGGGCGTTGGTCCTGCAGGGCAGCGCGCTTCTGGTCGACGAGGAGAGCTACTGGCTCTCCCCCAAGGGCGCGACGCTGCTCCGCGCGCTGGCCGAGCGGCCCGGCTGGGTCCTCAGCCGCGCCGAGCTGCTGCGCCGCGCCTGGGCCGACTCGGACGCGGACGAGCACGCCGTGGAAGCGGCCATCGCGCGGCTCCGTGCCTCACTGGGCCCGCACAGCGACCTGGTCAGGACCGTGCCCAAACGCGGCTACCGGCTGGCGGCGGGCTGACCATGGCCAGGCCTCCGAAGGACCTCGACCGGCCCGACCGGCCGACCCTCCTCGCCGTGGCCCACGGGACCCGGGACGCCGAGGGCGTCGCGGTCACCGAGGCACTCGTGGACCAGGTGCGCGCCCTACGGCCCGATCTGCGGGTCGAACGCTGCTTCCTCGACCTGGTCGCCCCCTCCCTGCCGGAAGCGCTCGCCCGCCTTCAAGGCGATGTCGTCCTCGTGCCGCTGCTGCTCGGCGCCGGCTACCACGTCCGGGTCGACATCCCCGAGGCCCTCGCCTCGGCGCCCCACCTGCGCGCCCGCGTGGCCGCCGCGCTCGGTCCCCACCCGCTGCTCGCCGACGCCCTCACCGACCGGCTCGCCGACGCCGGATGGAGCGCCGGAGACGGGCCCGTCGTCCTCGCGGCCGCCGGGTCCACCGACCCCGACGCCAACGCCGACGCGGCAGCCATGGCCACGCTGCTGCGCCTGCGGCATCCGCCGCTCCAGGACGTCGTCCCGTCTTACCTCTGCGCCGCGGGCCCCACCCCCGCCGAAGCCGTCGCGGCCCTCCGCTCCGAGGGCCACTCCCGTATCGCCGTCGCCCCCTACCTGATGACCCCCGGCTTCTTCGCCCGCCGCTCCACCCAAGCCGGCGCCACCCTCACCTCGGCCCCCCTGGGCACCCACACATCACTCGCCCGCCTGGTCGCACTGCGGTACGACGAGGCGCTGGCAGGCACGTCATCAGCTCTGCCGCCTTCACGTTCACCCCGGTAGACCGTCTGTCCCGGTCCTCCATGACGAGATCCCGAGCAGACCCGGGCGGAAGTAGTGTGGGCCCATGCCCGCATCCCTTCCGCCCGGTGGCGTTGTCCTCGACGGAGACGACGTCGACGCACGCTGGACGGACGCGTGGCGACCGGAACAGGTCGCCGAGCGGTTGGGCGGCGTCGCCGCTCCCTGGTACGTCGCGGCGGGATGGGCGCTGGACCTCTTCCGTGGGGAGCAGTCCCGTCCTCACGACGACTTGGAGATCGCCGTGCCGTCCGCCGGCTTCCCCGAGATCCGCGCCCGCTTTCCCGAGTTCGTCTTCGACGCGGTGGGCGCCGGGCAGGTCTGGCCGGGCGCTGCACCCGAGGCGCTGACCGCCACACACCAGACCTGGCTGCGCGATCCGTCCGACGGGCGGTTCCTGCTCGACGTCTTCCGCGAGCCACACGCGGGCGACACGTGGATCTGCCGCCGGGACGAGAGGATTCGACTGCCGTACGCCGAGATCATCGAGCACACGGCAGCCGGAATCCCTTACCTGATACCGGAATTGGCCCTTCTCTTCAAGGCCAAGGCGACCCGGCCCAAGGATCAGGCGGACTTCGAGACGGTTCTGCCCCTCCTCAGCGGGACACGGCGCGATCGCCTCCGCGACTGGCTGCGGAGCGTTCACCCGGGCCATCCATGGCTCGGGTCCTAGGTGTACACAGACGACCGCTGGGCCCGATGTCCGGGCCCGACAGCCCCCGTCACACATGCACCTCGGGCGGAAACCCCGTCCAGCGCAGTTCCTCCGGGAGGTGGCGCATGTCGTTGGTGATGAGGAGGTAGGGGGCCCGGCCCGGGACGTAGCGGATGACCGTGAGGGCGGTGTTGCAGTAGTTGAGGCCGAGCCAGCGCCAGTCGGGGGCCCGCATGGCGTCCCGGACGAGCCAGGCGACCAGGAAGTTGTGGGTGACGACCAGCTCGTGCCGGTCCTCCTCCGCGTCCACCGGCCCGGTGAACAGATCCAGCGCCCGGCGAGCCAGCACGGGCCCGTGCTCCCGCTCCTCGTCAGTGGTGTCGGCGAGGAAGCGGAGGTAGAAGTCCGCCGACTCCGCCGGGAGTTCGTCTTTCGTCGGCATGTGGGGGATGTAGTCCCCGGCGACTTCCGAGACGTGGAGCGGGGCGTGGTTCAGCTGGTCGCCGATCAGCCGTGCCGTCTGTTCGGCCCGAGGCAGCGGACCGTGGTGCACAGCCGCGAAGGGGACGTCCTGGAGGCGTCGGCCGAGCAGCGTGGCCTGCCGCCGGCCGGCTTCCGTCAGCCCGGTCTCGTCCGACGTCGCCTCGCCGTGCCGGACGAGATAGAGGTATCGGGTGGCTGTGCCGGTCATCGCAAACTCCTCCGCGTCCACTGTCGATCTTGTACATCGACGGACGCTGCCGCGGTCCGTGCCGGTTGCGTCCAGCGGCCGGAGAACGTGCCCTAGCCGAAGAGGGGAAGGCGCGCCGCGTCGGCTCCGAGTGCCTGCCGCTCCGCGTCCGTGAGGGGTACGCGGCCGGTGGCGGCCAGTGCGTAGTGCTCATCGTCCCAGGCCACCGGCACGGCGCTGCCCAGAAGACCGTCGAGGGTGGAACGAACGGAGGAGAGCGCGGACGGCGAGGGTGCGGGAGCCGTCGGAAGGCCGGTGGTGAGGTCGAGGTGGTGGACGGTCGCTTCGACGGCGAGGGTGGTCATCAGGTCCCCGGCGGTCAGGACGTGGCCCTGCGTGGCGACGACGCGTTCCGGATCGGCCCGCTCGGCGGCCGTCACGGCGGCCGCGGCGGTCTCCAGGTACAGGTCGCGCAGTTGGTCGAAGTCCAGGAACATGCCGGCGCTCACCCGGGCCCACCGTCGGCCGTTCGCCGCACCCACCGAGTCGGGCCGCCAGTCCTGCCAGTACGTCACCGCGTCCCGGTCCGCCGGACCGGTCGACGGCGTGTGCAGCGCCACCAGTCCGCGCTGGGCGTCTCCGAGACAGTGGAAGATCAGGTCCCGGACCGCCCAGCCCACGCAGCGCGTGGGCAACCAGGACTCCTCGTCGTCGAGGCGGACGACGACAGCGGAGAACGCCTCGTAGGCGTGACGCAGGACCTGGCTCGGCTGCTCGTGGTCGACGGAACGATCGGTCATGGCGCCAGCCTAAGGTCTCCGTCCGTGCCGCTGCCCGTGCAGGACGGTGAGCTGCCCGCCTGGTCCGGCAGCGCGTCGCGGCTCCGTCCCGAGTCCCGCAGGCCGGCCCCTTCATCACCGAACGCCGGACGCGGCAGCCGAGTTGGAGACGACTCCGCATGCACCCGGGTCACGGCACGCTGCCATGCCGAATACTGAAGGGCATGGCCATCTATGACACGCTCGGCGCGACGTACGGCCGGACCCGGCAGCCGGATCCACGGATCGCCGCACAGATTCACGTCGCGCTCGGGAACGCCCCGGACGTGGTCAACGTGGGGGCCGGCACCGGTTCCTACGAGCCGGCCCAGACGGTTCTCGCCGTCGAGCCGAGTCAGATCATGCTCGCCCAGCGGCCGCTCGGGGCGGCGCCCGCCGTGTGCGCGGTCGCCGAGGCCCTCCCCCTGCCCGACAACGCCGCCGACACGGTCATGGCCCTGCTCACCGTCCACCACTGGAGCGACGTGGCCGCCGGGATCGCCGAACTCCGCCGGATCGCGCGCCGCCGCATCGTGATCCTGACCTGGGACCAGCAGGTCTTCCGCGAGCAGTTCTGGCTCGTACGCGACTATCTCCCGCAGGCGGCCGCCTTCGACGACACCCGGGCCGTTCCGACCGACCGGCTGGCCGCATTGCTCGGCGGGGCTCGTGAGGAGGCCGTCCCCGTCCCGCACGACTGCACGGACGGTTTCGGCGCGGCCTACTGGCGTCGCCCGCACGCCTATCTCGACCCTCAGGTGCGCGCCGGAATCTCCATGTTCGCCCAGGCCGGGGAAGGAGTCCTCGCCCCCGGCCTCGCGGCGCTCACCGCCGACCTGGCGACCGGCCGTTGGCGTGAGCGGTACGCCGACCTGCTCACGCTCGACACCGTCGATGTCGGCTACCGCCTGCTGGTGACGGACTGCTGATCCGCTCCAAGGAGCCCATCCCCAAAGGCACTTGGCCGCCACCGGCATGGACGTGCGCCCCGGCACGCGCACCGGCACGGATGCGGGCCGTGAAACCGCTTCGCCAGGCGCCAGGTACGTCGCGGACGCACGCGCGCGTTAGCCTCCGCAGCATGCCTCGCCCCGCGGACCACCTCAGGCTCGTCACCCGGCTCGTCGACGGGGACATCTGCGCCTATGACCTGGACGCCGAAGTCCTCGGCGTGCTCACCCCCACCGTGGTCTGCCGGCCCTCCCCCGGCGACGACGTCGTCGAGTACGCCGTCTCCCCCGACCTCCAACGCGCCTTCTACACCACCCTCGACGCAGCCGTCTGTGTGACGGCGGACGGCGTGGAGATCTGGCGATCGGGGTTCGAGCCGCGTTCCGAGCACCGGATGGGGCACCGTCCCGGTTGCGTGCTGTCGCTGGACGGATCGACGGTCTGGGTCTACCGCCCCGACGTCATGGCGGGCCGCGGCCGGCCGGACCAGTGGGTCGCCCTGGACTCCGGCACGGGGGCTCTCGTCGCGCAGGCCAATCTGCGGACGGTCGGACACGGCGGTGAGCAGTTCCTGCACCCGGAGGACGGTCACGTCCTGCTGGACGTGGGTGAGGGCCAGGACGGCTCGGTGATCTACCGGGCGTCACTGGTCGAGGGGCGGATGGACCTCGCCCCCTACCCCTGGGACGACCGGTGCCTCATCGGTCTGTCACCCGACGGGAGCCACTTCATGACGGTGGCCCACGACCAGACCGATGTGGCCCTCCACACCTACCCGGACGGCATGGTGACGTTCGCCCTGTCGGTAGACGCCTTCGGGCACGACCCGGACGAGATCTACGTGGAATGGAGCGGCGGCCACCTCGGCCCGGACACCCTCGTCGTCTCCCTCATGGGCGAGACGGAGGACGAGCAGGAGTGGTTCCGGCACTACACCGTCGACGCCCACTCCGGCCGCGTCCACGGGGAGTTCGACGCTCGCACCGAGAATCCGTACGACCTCCGGCCTCTCGGAGACGGATCGTGGCTCACCACGGACCCGTCCGGTCACCCGATCCGCCGGACCCGCTCATGACCGCCGCGTCCGCTCGTGGCCGGCATATCCACTGATCCGACGAGGCTCAGGCGTGCGCCTTGCGCGGCCCGGTCGCCTTGCGTGTCGCCGCGTGATGGACGGGCTCGCCCGTCCTCGGAGGCTCCAAGCGGCGCAGCGAGAGCGTGGCCGTCAGCAGAAGTCCGCCGAAGACGGCCAGGAGCAGGGCGGAGACCCACATCTGCCGGGTCCCGGGCGACTGCCAGGCCGTCCAGACGGTCGATGCGCTCCACATCAGGATGCCCATCACGTAGAAAGCGCGGACGCGGTGCAGCTGTCGCACGGCCCGCAGGAACAGGACGCGTTCGGTCTTCGGTGCCATGGCGAGGCGTGTACCCCGAATCGCGGATCATCACCACGGAGTTGGGACGAAGGAGTGGACGCCCGGAGCGGACGCCCCTCCGGACCCGCCGACGACGGGGAACGGGCAGCCGGCATCGCGGACGGGACCACCACTCCCCAGTCTGTTGAACATGTTCAAAAAGAAGGGTTACGCTGAACACGCCACGATGCCGAGGGGGTTCGATGAAGGTAGTGCTGCCCGGGGGAACCGGACAGGTGGGAGCGATACTCGACCGCGCGCTGACGGCGGCCGGACACGAGGTCACGGTGCTGACCCGGCACCCTAAGCGGGCTCACGACGTCGAGTGGGACGGGATCACGCTCGGCCCCTGGGCCACGGCGATCGACGGCTGCGACGCCGTCGTCAACCTGGCCGGGCGCAGCGTCTCCTGTCGATACACCCCCGAGAACCTGCGAGCGATGATGGACTCCCGGGTGGACTCGGCCCGGGCCGTCGGCGAGGCGATCGCCGCCTCCGCACGACCACCGCGCGTCTGGCTGCAGATGAGTACGGCGACGGTCTACGCCCACCGTTTCGACGCTCCGCACGACGAGGCGACCGGGGTGATCGGGGGCACGGAGCCCGGTGTGCCCGACTACTGGGCGTACAGCGTCGAGATCGCGCGGAACTGGGAGCGGGCGCAAGCCGAGGCGCCGACGCCCACGACCCGCAAGGTGGCCCTGCGTTCGGCGATGGTCATGAGCCCGGACCGGGGTGGCGTGTTCGACGTGCTGTCGCGGCTGACCCGGCTCGGGCTGGGCGGTCCGGTGGCCGGCGGCGCCCAGTACGTCTCCTGGATTCACGAGGAGGACTTCGTGCGAGCGGTGGAGTTTTTGATCGCCCGGGACGACCTCGACGGACCGGTGAACCTCTCCTCCCCCGGTCCGCTTCCCCACCGTGACTTCATGCGGGCGCTGCGCGCGGCCTGGGGCGTGCCCGTGGGGCTGCCCGCGACGCGCCGGATGGCCGAGGCGGGGGCGTTCGCGTTGCGCTCGGACACCGAACTGCTCCTCAAGAGCCGCCGGGTGGTGCCGGGGCGGCTGCGCGCGGCCGGATTCGCCTTCTCCCACCCCGAGTGGCCCTCGGCCGCCACCACCCTCGTACGGCGCGCCCGGGCGTCGAAGGCCGGTGGTCCGCACCGCGGCCGGGGCCCGCACGCGTGAACTCCACGCCGTGCGGCCCCCGGAGGGCGCTGACTGTCAGCGTCGGTGCAGCGTCTGGAGCGCCTCGACGAGAACCTTGGGATCGTGTGCCCCCTTGAAGACGGCGGGGGGTTGCCGGTCGAGTCCGAGGAGTTCGGCGACGGCGGTCCATGCGGTGCGGACCGAGTACTCGACGGTGAAGACGACGTCGTCCGGTACTTCCGCGTACTGGCCGATGAAGGCGAGGTTCGTGGAGTTCTCCGGAACGACCGGCGGCCGGTCGCCGGTCTTGCGGACGAGGAACTGGCTGGTGATGTACGGCATCAGGGCGGGGATCACGATCGAGGCGTCGCGGATGCCGGCGCGCTGCTCCTGCTCGAAGGGCAGGTGCTGCAGGACCTCGTCGAGAATCTCGCGGCCGGTGCAGTCACGCATCTTCTTCCTGACGAAGTCGCCTTCCTTGTCCGGGAAGAGGGCGTAGCCCCACCAGACGAAGGTGTCCTCCGGCTGCTCGCGGAAGTGCGGCTGGTGGTTGAGGACGATGGTGAGGAGCCAGCTGGAGTCCTTGAAGGTGATCAGACCCCCCTTGCCGGCCTCGCTGCCGCTGAACTTCTCCATCAGCTGGAAGAAGGAGGGATCCTTGGTGGTGACGGTGAACGACTCCCAGGTCGAGTCGTCCGGCGTGGAGTCGAAGACCCGCGGGTCGCCGAGCCCGGCCCTCTTGGCCGCCAGGGTCTCCCACAACTGCCATGCCCCACTGCGCGTGTCGGCGTCGAGGGCGGGGACGGTGTCGGTCGAGCCCAGGGTGGAGTTCGCGGTCATCGACCCGTTGGTGACCATGACGAGGTCGCCGTCCTCCAGGATGATCCGATCGCTCCTCCCGGCCCGCTCCACGGTGATCGACTCGGCGGTCAGCCGGTCGCCCGGCGCGAGTCCCAGGTCGGTGACCCGGGTTCCGAGTCGGAACGTGACGCCCTGCTCCGTGAGCCATGCGTGAAGCGGCCGGACGATCGAGTCGAACTGGTTGAACCTCGTGCGGTAGATCCCCGACATGGAGTCGAAGGTCTTGAAGAGGTGCACGAACCGGTTGAGGTAGCGGCGGAACTCGATCGCGCTGTGCCACGGCTCGAAGGCGAAGGTGGTGCACCACATCGCCCAGAAGTTGGTGGAGAAGAAGTCCGGGTGGAACAGGTCCGCGATGCGCTTGCCGTCCAGCTTGTGCTCGGGGGTGGCCACGCACGTGACGAGTTCGAGGCGGTCCCGTTCGGAGAACGTCATCGCGTGTGCGTCGATGACCTTGCCCGCGGCGTCGACGAGCCGGGCGTGGTCGTTCCACGCGAAGTCGTCGTGGAAGGCGAAGGTGTCCTCCGTGACCGACTTCGACGGATCGTCCAGTGAGGGAATGGAGGAGAGCAGGTCGTAGGTGCACTCGAAGTGCACCTCGAACATCCGGCCGCCCCGCATGGTGTACCCGGTCTCGGGTGAACCGGCCGCGTCCAGGCTGCCGCCCTCGCGGTCCTGCTCCTCCAGAATGACGATGTCCTCGCCGGAGAATCCCGCCTCGCGGATCAGGAACGCGGCGGCCGACAGCGACGCGATGCCGCTGCCCACCAGGTATGCCTTCGCCACAGCCATCACTCATTTCCGGTGGCCCGCCATCGCGGGCGGGAGAGCACTGCCGGGGGCGACGGAAGGGAGTCGTCGCCGTGTCCTGGGGCCGATGCTGGCACGGGCTCGGGGGAGACAGCATCGGGAGGCGCGCGAACGGGTGGTGTTCCTGGCGAACGCCGGCTTCCTCGGTGCGGGCGACGCCGCGCCCTGGCCCGGCTGCACGATCTGGGACCGGTCGGGCGGCTGTCCGGTGCGCGCCGGCGGTACTCGGCGATCGATCCCGAGCACGCCGTCGACGCGCTCGTCCGTGTCCGCGCCGCCGAGCTGGACCGATGGCCCGGACAGGCCGAACACCCCGAACGGGCCGAGGACTTCAGGGACTTCGGAGCTCGGCGTGAGGTCCGGACCGAGGCCGCATGTCCCCAAGAGCCCCGGTCCGGACGTATCCCCGTCGGATGCCGCCGGCCCTACGTGGGCGGCATGAGCACGCTGTCGATCAGGTACACGGTCGCGTTCGCCGTCTTGATGTTGCCGCAGACGATGTTCGCCGTGCCGTTGACCTTGTACTTGCCGTCCGATCCGTCGGTGGTGAGGTTGGCGCCCTCGAGGGTCTTGAAGGAGCCCTTCGACAGCTGGTTCGGCGCGATCTTCTCGCCGACCACGTGGTAGGTGAGGATCTTGGTGAGCTGGTCCTTGTTGGCGAGCACCTTGGCCAGGTCGGCCTTCGGGATCTTCTTGAAGGCGTCGTTGGTCGGGGCGAAGACGGTGATGTTCTTGGCGTTGTTGAGGGTGTCGACCAGGCCCGCCTTCTTCACCGCCGCCACGAGTGTCGACAGCGCCGGGTTGTGCGACGCGGCGGTGGCTACCGGGTCCTGGGCCATGCCTGCCAGGCTGCCGGACCCCTCTTTGGGAACCGACGAACACGCGGGCCCGAACGTCCCGCCGTCGTCCGCGTGCGCGGCCGGGGCGAGAAGCCCGATGCACACGGGCAGTGCGAGCGCCGCGGCGGCCACGGCGGCCGTGTTGATCATGCTTCGGGTGGCCATGATCGGTACCTCCTCGGGATGAGGACTCATCGGGAGCCCTTTCATGGGTGCCGACCGAGGCCGGCCGTGAACACGCCCCGCATGAGTCCGCATTCCGGCTCGGCTCGATCACACCCCTTATCCGAAGCGGATCCGAAACCGGATGGGTGGATTGGGAGGATTTATTAGTATTCGTCGCATTCTTACGACGTGTGACGATGCCCTACTGTGGGTCGACCGGCGGCGGGCGCCGCCGGATCGCCGACCTCGGGAGTCTCAGCAGCCCATGAACGTGTCCTCCCGGGAAGTCCGCCTGCCGCTCGACGACGTCCTCACCGTTCTGCGGGACTTGAACGAGTTCGTCGTCTCGCTCGACCGCATCGGCGCGCGCCAGGCGTCCGGAACGGCCGACGACAGCACCGTCGGCGCCTTCGTCACCGAGTGGGACGTCGCGCGGCGACTGGCACACGCTCGCCGGGTCATCGGTGTCGCGCTGGACGCGCAGCTGAGCACGGAGGAGAACGCCGAGATCGACGCCCTCTGCGAGGAGGGCCGCTTCTTCGGCGCGGACGGCGCCGCTCGATCGGCGGCGGACTGCTGACGGCTGACAGCTGACGACGGCCCTCTGCGGGCGGGGAGTCGGTTGCCGGCCGGGGCTGATTCCGGCCGGGGACGCGCGCAGGGTGCTCGCGGGGTGGGGTCGGCTAGGCGGCCGACGTCGTGCGGGGTGGGGTCGGACGGTCGGTGAGGCGGGTCAGCAGGTCCGATCGGTGGTTCTCGTCGGTGGCCAGGGCGATGGTGGTCCAGGCCATGGCCAGGCCGCCGTCGAGGACGGCGCGGTCGGCGCCCGCGCTGACGCCGTAGCGGGTGAAGTCGGGGTTGTGCATGATCGTGTCGCCGCAGTCGTATCCGATGGACGGGTGGATGGTGGGGACGATGTGCGAGACGTTCCCCATGTCGGTCGATCCGGCGCGCAGGGCGTCCGCGGTGTCGGGGATGCGGCGCCCGAGGTCGGTGACCGCGTTCCGGTAGAGGGCCGTGATGGCGAGGTCCTGGCGCAGGTCGGCGTAGTCGTTGCCGACGGCCTCCAGGGCGAGTTCCGCACCGGTGGCGTGGGCGCCCGCCTCGAAGCAGGCGCGGATCCGGGACTGGAGTTCCGCCAGGTCCTCGGCGGTGGCGGCCCGGCAGTCGTAGTCCGCCGTCGCGTGGGCCGGGATGACGTTCGGCGCCTCTCCGCCTCCGGTGACGACACCGTGGACGACACCGCCGGGGATCATCTGCTGCCGGTACGCGCTGATCGCCACCTGGGCGACGAGCATGGCGTCCGCCGCGTTCACGCCCCGGTGCGGCATGGCGGCGGCGTGCGCCGCACGGCCTGTGTAGGCCACCTTCCAGCTGCCGATCGCTAGGGACGTCATGCCGACGCCGTCGACGGGAGCCGCGTGGACCATCATGGCGGCGGCCACGTCGTCGAATGCCCCCGCGTCGAGGAGGTCGACCTTGCCGCCGCCGTACTCCTCGGCGGGGGTGCCGAGGAGCTTGACGGTGAGGCCGAGGTCGTCGGCGACCGGTGCGAGGGCCAGGGCGGCGGTCACCGCGGCGGCTCCGTTGACGTTGTGCCCGCACGCGTGGCCGATGCCGGGGAGCGCGTCGTACTCGGCGGTGACGGCGACGACCAGGTCTCCGCTGCCGGCGACAGCCTCGAAGGCCGTGTCGAGGCCGTAGGCTCCCCGCCGCACGGCGAAGCCGGACCCCTCCATCAGATCGGCGATCTTGCGGGCCGACTTGTGCTCCTCGTAGGCGAGTTCGGGCTCCGCGTGCAGGCTGTGGCTGAGGGCGATGACGTCGTCCTGGCGTCGCGCGACGACGGCTCGGGCGAGTTCACGAGGGTCGTGGTGGCTCACTTGGGTTCCTTCTTCGAGGTGTCAGACGGTGCGGGCGCCGGAGCGGTAGAACAGGGCGACCGCCGCTCCGGCGAGGGCGGTCGCGGCGCACACGCTCCAGCAGGTCGCGTAGGCGGCGTACTGCGGGAGGACCGAGCCGGCCGGTGTACTGGCGGCGGTGACGGCGAGCACGCAGGCCGCGCCCAGCGAACCGCCGACGTTGATGAGGAGTTCGTTGATGCCGGAGCCGACGGCGGTCTGCTCCCGCGGGACCGACTCGACGGCGAGCGTGCGGGTGGACTGCTGGAGCACGCCGGCTCCGAGCCCGGCCACGGCCTGGCAGATCAGGTACGGGGCGACGGAGCTGTGGAGGGCGAGCGTGAGCAGGTATCCCGTCGCCATCAGCAGGGAGCCGGTGACGAGCGTCGCGCGGTCGCCGATCCGCCGGGCCAGGGTGGGGGCGGCCAGGGCGGCGACGCCGGTCGCGGCCATCGACGGGATCATCGCGAAGGCGATCTCCAGCGGCGCCAGTCCGAGTCCGTAGCCCACGGCCTCCTTCGGTGTGCCCATGAAGATGGCGCTGGCGACCTGCAGGCCGATCATGCAGAACGAGAACGTCGTGGTGACCACCGCGACGACGGAGACGTTGCGCCGCCGGAACAGTCGTACGTCGATCATCGGGTCCGGCGAGCGCAGCTCCACCCACGCCCAGACCGCCGTCACCAGGGTTCCCCCGACCAGGCAGGCGAGGGTACGCGGCGATGTCCACGCCCAGCCCGGCATCCCGCCCTGCCCGAGCCCGAGCATGATCGCGACAAGGCCGACGCACAGCAGCACGCCTCCCCGCACGTCGAGACGGCCACCGGGGCGCTCCGTCGTCTCGGGCAGCAGGGGCCAGGTCACGAGGAACGCCATGCCGACGGCGGCCGTCGGCACCCACAGGGCGGCCGTCGGTGTGTCGACGTAGTGGGCGACCAGCCCGCTGGCGACACCGCCGACGCAGATGCCGCCGACGAGCGCGGCCACCATCGTGCCGATGGCGTTCCTGCTCTCGGCGGCGTCGCTGCGGTTGCGCAGGATGCCGACCAGCAGGGGGAAGAAGCCCGCGAAGGCTCCCTGGAGCACCTGGCCCACCAGGAGGGTCGGGAAGGAGCCGGCGAGGCCGACGACGACGGATCCGGCGAGGACGACCGCGATGTTCCACCGCAGGACGCGGCGATGACCGTGGAGGTCGCCGAGCCGTGAGAGCAGGGGTGTGAAGGCGACGCTCGCCATCAGATTGGCGATGCTGATCCAGTTGAGGTCGGCGGCGGTGACGTGCAGGACGTCGGTCAGGCTGCGCAGGACCGGCGACAGGAATCCCTGGGTGATGCCGCTGGACAGCTCGACGAGCACGATCGAGACCACGAGGGCCATGGCGGACACGGGCACGGGACGGTTCCGCGGGGTGGAGCTGGGCGACGGTCTGGTGACTGCCTCAGGCATGGGCGGTACCTCTGCTGACGGCCGAAGGTCGGCTGGCGGATGCTGTCCGGTAATCTGCGGGTCATCTCCGGATTCAGGCAAGATGCACCCGGCAGAAAGCCTGGACCAGGCACAGGGACGTGCTGGATGGCGCTTTCGGGCATGAGAGGAGCGGAGATGGCGGAAACCGATCCCCTGGAGCAGTCGTCCTTCGACGGTCCGGACCTGGCGATTCTCCAGTTCCTCGCGCAGCGGCCCCGCGCGTCGTTCGCCGAGGCCGGCGAGCAGGTCGGGCTGCACGAGCGGACGGTGGCCCGGCGCCTCGAACGGATGCTCAGGACCGGGCGGGTACGGTTCATCGCCGCGTTGCTGGGCGAGTACCTGGGCGAGGGGCTGGTCGTCGAGCTGGCCGTGCGGTGCGCTCCGGGCCGTCTGGAGGAGGTGGCCCGCGCCATCGCCGCCCGGCCCGACACCCGGTCGGTCGAGGTGGCCACGGGCGACCTGGTGGTCCTCGCGGAGATGGTCGTCGCCGACGAGGCCGAGCTGCTCGACCTCATCGACCGGACGATCGGCGGGATGCCGGGCGTGCTCGACATCCACTCCGCGCTCGTGCTGCGCCTGCTCCTCACCGCGGTCGACTGGACGCCGTACGGGACGGAGCCGACGCGTATGCGCAGGCTGGCGATGGACGGGCTGCCGCCGCCGCCACCGATCCCGGTGGACGACATCGACCGGGAGCTGGCGGACCTGCTCGCGGAGGACGCCCGCATGCCGATGACCAGCCTCGCGGTCCGGCTGAACCTCGGCGAGTCGACCGTGCGACGGCGGCTCAACCGGCTCATGGCCTCACACGTGTTCCACCTGCGGCTGTTCGCCGAGCCGAGCGTGCTGGGCCACCCGGTGGAGGCGCGCTTCCGGCTCCGTGTGGAGCACGCCCACCTCGACACCGCGCTCCGGCGGCTCGCTCACGAGCCCTCGATCCGGCATCTGGTAGTCACCACCGGGAACGACAACGTCCTCGGCTACAGCAGCCACCCCACGGCGGCGGACATGCACACGTTCCACGCCCGGGCGTTCTCCGGACTCGACGGCGTCCGCGAGGTACAGACCGCCCTCCTCATGCGCACCTACAAACGCGCAGGCCGACCCGTCCGCACCCGCACCGCGGACCACCACACACCGCCGCTCCCCCGGGTCGTCCCCGGGGAGCCGAGGTGAGCCGGGGTCAGGCCAGCCGCTTGTGCATCACGACGCAGGGCCGCTCGAACCGGACGTCGGCACGCCGGTCGATCTCCTGCCAGCCGAGCGAGCTCCAGAAGGCCGACCCCGAGGGGTTGTTCTCCAGGACCGCGAGGCGCAGGCCGTCCCGCCCCTGCCCGAGGTAGCGCTCTTCCACAGCACGCACGAGCAGACGGCCGAGCCCCTGCCGCCGCTGATCCCCCCGCACCATCAGCAGCCCGATCCAGGGATACCCGTCCTTGGGATGCCGGTCGAGCAGACAGACCAGCCCGACGGCGCGGCCACGGCCGTCCCGGGCGAGCAGAACATGACCCCCCTCGCCACAGGCCTCCTCCCGCAGATCGGCTTCGACCCGGTCGGGGTCGATGTGCTCGGGGTCGTACTCACCGGCGGCGCGACAGTACCCGGGGTTGCTCCCGTAGATCCCGACGACGTCGGCGATCTCGTCCGCGGTGAACGTCATCGGGGAGAGGGTTGGTGTGACCACGGGGGCAAGGGTAACGAGGGCCGCGCGCGGCCGGTGGCTCACTCGCGCGCCAGGATGACCCCGCATAAACCTGTGCCGTATCCCTCAGCAGACCTTCGTCGTAGCGCAGGCGACCACGGGCCTGTCCGGCGGCAGGCGCAGGACAAGCCCGTGGGTCCCCAGGAGGACGGCTCAGCGCTTCAGGGTGAACGTGAAGTCGGCGGACAGCGTGCCGCTCAGCCGGACCGCCGAGACGAGGTTGCCCTGCCGGACCGCCGAGACGAGGTTGCCCTCCTTGACCAGTCTTTCGACCTCGGACCGCGACAGAGCGCAGCCTTCGGCGATCAGCCGCGCGGGTCTGACAGGGATCCGCGCCGCGAAGCGGACCGAGACATCGAGCACCTCGTGGTCCAGGGAATCCGGGTCATCCGGTCCCCCGGTGTCGAGACGCCAGGCGCCGGCCCAGTCCAGGGCGATGCGATTACGGCGCCGTACGACCGGATCCTGGAGCAACTCGGCCGCCAGACGTGGGTCGTTGTCGTGCAGCCTCTCCAGCAGTTCGGGCCGGACGCAGCGCACGTTCACCCGCTCGAAGACAGTGAGCTTCTCGGTCTCCCCGCAGCCCGTGCAGAGCACCAGGAGCCAAGCGTCGAGGAGCTTGTGGTGCGCGTTGACCCGAAACCTGCGGCTGGGCCGGAAGCGTTCGGACGCACAGGCGTGGCAACGGCGGCGAACGAGGGGCAGGCAGGTGGGAACGACCACCCAGCTTTTGAGCACAGAAGTACACCGGTTTCAGTGAGAAGTCCGCAGCAAAAAGGAGCGCGGCGCAGCTGTGCGACGCGCGACAGATCAGCTCTCGGGGGGTCTCACACGGTGTACAACGGCACGTCCTCACCCAGACGACTCGGCTCGGCAGCACGGTAGCGGCGCCGAGCGGCGCTGCTCCACCGGTTTTCGAACATCTCGCTGCCGAGCGTTCGTCCAACGCCCGCCTCGTCGGCCCGCTTTGGGAGGCGCCGGGATGGACGGAGCATCGGCCGGGCCCACTCCGCGGTACAGAGGAAGTGGCAAGTCCGCGCCCCGCCTACGTCTCGATGCGTATGGCGCCGCGCGCGAGCGGTCGGTCACCCTGATGTCCTGCACGCCCCGAATGTCCCGGGGCCTCACCAACGGGGAGTCCGCCATGCACCACCTCGCCGCTCGCCCACTCCGTCGCGTCGCCCTCCCCCTCGCCGGCCTGCTGCTGGCGGTCGGCCCTCTCAGCGCCTGCCACAGCACCGATGGCGACAGCCCGACGTCGCCGACGCAGGCCACGGCCAGTCCCTCCCCGACCTCCGACAAGCAGCCCGGTCCGACGTCGACGCAGGGCACCGTTCCCGACCTGACCGGTCACACGGTCGCCGACGCCCGGAAGCAACTCGCGGACCTGGACTACGGCATGGCCTTCACGGACGACTCCTCCATCGGCGACGACTCGCTCACGGTGACCGCCCAGTCTCCGGCGCCCGGAACCCCGGCCAAGACGAGTACGACCGTCACCATCACCGTGCCCGACCACTGAGCCGTTCGGACGCCGAGCCAGGCGGTCGGTCAACCCGCTCCGGCGCGCGAGCCACGAACCGCTCTCACGGGGGGTCACGCCCTCCTGGACGGATGGGCTCCGGTAAAACAACGGATCCCGCCCCCTGTGTTCATGGGGGCGGGATCCGCATCATGGAGCGCCGGGCAGGCCTTGCACCTGCATCTCCCCGCAGGAAGCGGGACGTCTTTCCTTGGACCACCAACGCAACGCAGGCCGCCGGCAGTTGCCGGGACGAGCACTACGTGAAGTATACCGGCCCTTCCGACTACCGGGCGCACGGGTGTTCCCACTGGATGAACGCGCGACACCCTCATCCCCGGCACCTGGCCCGACGCGGCTTCGACGGGACCACCGACCTTCTCGGCGACGACCGGCCCGAGCGCACCGCGGCCTTCTACGCGTAGGCGCCGGCATGGCCCGGAAGCTGCGTCGCCGCACCCGGGGCATCGCACGGCCGGGGCGGATTCATCACGAGGACGCAACAGAAGAATCGGGGCGGCCTGAAAGTTCTGGACGGGGGCACCCGGCTTTCTGCGACACCGATGGGTGCCGCTCTTCCGAAGGAAAGAGAAAGCCGTGTACATAGGACTGGGTACCGTCGTCCTCATCATCGTCATCGTCGCCGTCGTCATGATGCTGCGCCGCGGCTGACCTTCCGCACCCGCACCACCGCACGGTCAGCCATGATCCGTAAGCGGCAGAAGGGGCGTGAGGGGCAGGTCCGGCGTGTACGCGTCGGCCCCGGGTGACCCCGGAGACGCTCGTAGAGAAGAGAGGCCGCCCAGCAGGGCGGCCTCTCTCTTCATGTCACGGCTTCCCTCACAGGAAGCGCCACAGATGGTCCGACGTCCCGTTGTCGTCGAACTGGACCACCTGGGCACTGTTGGCCGTGGACATGCGGTCCACCCCCAGGACCTTGCCGCTGTTCTTGTTGCGGATGCGGTACCAGCCGTCGGTGTCGGCGACGAGGGACCACAGGTGGTCCGCGGTGCCGTTGTCGTCGAACTGGACGACGATCGCGCTGTCGGCCGTGGACATCTGGTCGACGCCCAGGACCTTCCCGCTGTGACCGTTTCGGATCAGGTACCAGCCGGAACCCCTGTCGACGAGCTGCCAGGCGTGGTCACCCGTCCCGGTGTTGTCGAACTGGACGACGCGTGCGCTGTTGTCGGTCGACATCCCGTCGACGCCGAGGACCTTGCCGCTGTTCTTGTTCGCGATGCGCCGGAACGGGGGTTCCGGTGTCCAGGCGTGGCCGTCGGGTGTCGCGGTCGGGAAGGACGTGATGCGCAGGCGCGCCGCGCCCATGGGAATGAGGGTGACCGTCTCCACCGGGGCGGCGCTGCGCGCGGGGCTCTGCTGGAGCGGGGCGATGACATGTTCGTCGTCCGCGATCCACTCCGGGATCTTCCGGGCCTGTGCCGTCAGGTGGAGGGGACTGGCGCCGGGGGTGAAGGGCTGGTCCGGGACGGAGGAGCTGGTCCGTGCGAGGGTCAGCGGGGTGTCCGGGAGGAGGCCGTAGTTCCAGGCGGTGGTGGCGTGGACCTCGTAGGCGGGGAACGTCGCGTCCCCTGCGTAGCGGTCGTAGCGTTCACCGATCTTCAACGAGTAGGTGAGCGGGCCTCGTTCGGCGCTGACCGCGTCGTGCTGTCCGGGCCAGTGACGCAGGCGGGCCTGCTGGGGAAGTTGTAGACGGACGGTGTCCCCGTCGTGCCAGGTACGTTCCACCCGCGCCCAGGACGGTCCGTCGGGCGCGGCCAGCGGGGTGCCGTTGACCTTGAGCTGGGGGCCGCGGCACCAGCCGGGGATGCGCAGCTGGAGCGGGAAGCTGACTGGTCGGGGCGTGGAGAGGGTGAGGGTGACCGTGTCGTCGAAGGGGTAGCCGGTCTCCTCCGTGATGGTGACGGACGTTCCGCCGGCGACCGTGGCCCTGAGGCTGTTCGGGGCGTAGAGGGCCGCGGCCAGGCCTCCGTCGGCGCTCGCGAGCCAGAGTTCCTCGGTGAAGTACGGCCAGCCCATGCCGTAGTTGTGGGGGCAGCACCTGTACTGGTCCACTCCGGCCTGGAGGGACTGCATGGCGAAGTCGTTCTGGAACTGCCCTTGTGTCTTGGGGTGGTTGTCGAGGTCGATGCTGTTGCCGCTGGTGATGTAGTGGAGGGACTTGCCGTCCGGGTCGAGGGAGGCCGGCAGCATGTTGAAGGCCAGGTCCTCGCAGCGGTCCGCCCAGACCGGGTCTCCGGTGATCCGGGTCAGCAGTTCGTGGCTGGCCATGAACTCGACGATGCCGCAGGTCTCGAAGCCCTGCCGGGGGTCGGTGAACCCGGGTCGGTAGTTCTCGTCCCCGGCCATGCCCCCGCCGGGGAACTGCCCGTAGGCGTTCATCACGGTGTCGTAGGCCCGGTAGGTGGCGCTCGTGAGGTCGGCGGAGCCGGTGAGCTGGGCGTACTGGGCGGGCTCGCGGAAGCCCTGGGCGATGTTCACGTTGTGCCTGCTGGGCGTCGCGCCGGTCCAGTCGGCGCCCTGGGTGTGCATCTTGGCGGCGAGGTCGAGGAGGAACGCGTCGCCGGTCCGGCGGTAGAGCCACACGGTGATGTCGAGGCCGTCGCCCCAACGGTAGGAGACCCAACTGGTGTTGAAGGCGCCGGGTCCCTGGGCGTTCATGAAGCGGAGGAACCGGGTGAGGAAGGGGACGATCCGCTGGTCGCCGCTGTACTCCTCGTGGGTGCGCAGCGCCTGCAGCAGGGGCAGGAAGGGCCAGAAGTCGGGGCCGCCGTTGAGCGAGGTGCGCAGAGCGCGCGGTCCGAAGAAGCCGTCGCTCTGCTGGGTGGCCAGGATGGCGTCCACCCACTCCCGCGACCTGGTCAGCGCGTGCGCGTCGCCCGTGGCGATCGCCAGCGGGATGTATCCGCGGAGCCAGTAGGGAAGTTCCTCCCAGGAGTCGTGCTCCGGGTGCACCCAGCCGGTGGCCGAGAAGTCGAGGAAGTGGGAGAAGCTCTCGTATCTGCCGCACAAGCCGTCGAGCTGCAAACGGAGTTGACCCGCGAGCCAGCCACGGGCGGTCACACTGCCGGGCTGCAGCTTCCGGAACGCGTCCGGCTTCCGCGTCTCGGCGCGGGGCCGGGGGGACATGGCGGGGGCCGCGGCCGCCGTTCCCGCGAACGGGACACCGAGTGCTGAGGCTCCTAGGGTGAGGGAGCCCATCGCGAGGAGGTGGCGTCTGCTCAGTGACATGCGGGTGATCTGCCTTTCGCGAGGGGTCGACTGGCAGTGCGACAACGTTGTCCCCGGCGTGGGACAACGTCGGATCATCCAGGAGCGGTTGCGCGACGACCACGTGACGGGATCGCGGTGTGGGACCTGTCGGAACCTTGTACAACGTTGGAAATCTGGTCGCCGACATGCATGACAGCACGGCCGGGACAACCTGTCCAGGGTTCACGCACGCCCCGGGGCGTACCGCTCAAGTCCCCTGTTCCTTCGTGCCGTTGCCCGTGGGACGGCTCACCTCATGACGGCGTCGGGGTGGTCGGAGACGTAGTCCCGCACCACGGCGAGGAAGCTCGGGTCCGGCCTCAGGCCCAGCGCGGCGGCGCGCCGGCTGTCGAGAACGGACGGCCACGAACCCACGATGGCCTCGATTGCCGGGTCGGGCGCTACGGTCACCAGGTCGACGGCGGATGCGCCGCCCACCTTCCTCAAGGTGTCGAGCATGTCGGCGACGGAGACGGTGAGCGCGGGAAGGTTGACCGGCAATCGGCCCGTCACCTTGCCTGCCTCGGTGCCGCGTTCGGCCTCCGCGACACGGAGGATGCCCTCGATGGTGCGCCGTGGCGACGCCAGAGCGACGCGCGTCCCGGGATCCACGGGGCAGATGGCGGGCAGCTTCGCGAGAGGTTCGCGGATGATGCTGGACAGGAACCCGGATGCTGCCGCGTTCGGGTGTCCCGGCCGTACCACCACGGTCATCAGCCGGGCGACGCGACCGTCGACGAAACCGCGGCGGGTGAAGTCGCCGAGCAGCTGTTCACAGACGAGCTTCTGCGTGCCGTAACTCGACTGCGGCAGCGGCACCGTCGACTCGCTCACCGCGGGTGGCAGGGGCAGCGCGGCGTCCGGGCCGTAGACGGCGAGGCTGCCGGCGAACAGCACCCGTGGAACGGGACCGCCGGTGGCCGACTGCGCGCGGGCCGCCTCCAACAGCGCGCGAGTGGTGTCCACGTTCGCGCTCATGCCGAGGTCGAAGTCGGCCTCGCACTCGGCCGAGACGGCGGCGGCCAAATGGAAGACCACGTCGACCGGCGCCGTGAACACCTCCCCCAGGGTCTCGGCCAACTCCCCCTGCACGACGTCCACGAGGGGGTCGTGCGCCGTCGCGAAACCGGAATCCACGACGCGGTCGACCAGCACCAGCCGGGTGATCGGCGCACCGCCGAAGGCCCGCGTCCGCAGCAGGCTCCCGACGAGCAGCCGGCCGAGGAATCCGTACGCCCCCGTGACAACGATCCTCATACGACGCCCTCTCATCCCTCGCGCCCGACCGCCCGGAACGGCGGACGCGCCGACGTCACGTCCGCGCCCTCCGCTATCGGGCAGCATCCTCGTGCCGGGGCGAATCCACCACACCGCCCCGACGCCGCACCCCGGAAAGACGCCGGTCACCGGTTCGGTCATGACGTAGGTCGTTTGCCCGCTGGATCATGCCCGCCTCTGGAACCCTGGCAGGTCTAGGCTCGGCGCATGACCTTGGAATGGGAGCAGCTCGTTGTCGACTCGGTGGATCCTGCGGCGTTGGGGCAGTGGTGGGCTGACGCTCTCGGTTGGGTTGTGGTCGACTCGTCCCCTGAAGAGTTCGAGATCCGCCCGACGCCAGATCGCCTGCCGGGACTGCTCTTCGGCCGCGACCCCGGGAACAAGACGGTGAAGAACAGGCTGCACCTCGACTTCAGGCCGGACGACCAGGCCGCCGAGGTGGCCCGCCTCCTGGCGCACGGCGCACGTCACGTCGACATCGGCCAGGGCGAACAGCCGTGGGTCGTGCTGGCGGACCCGGAAGGAAACGAGTTCTGCGTCCTCGGCCCACGACGGCAGTAGGTGGGGGCGTGCTGTCCGTGTGCGTGGCGGGAACCCGTCCTCCTCGGCAGCACGCGACGAACGCCGGACCACGATTCGCCGCCGTCGGGATCGACGGCGGCTGCAGCGCGGAAAATCGTTGTCCGCCTGCCGGAGCGCGGTGATAGACAGTCCGCGTGGCCACGACTCCTGAGTTCCCTGTCCTGCTGCGGATGATCGACGAACGGGCGTCCGCGTTCCGGGCCGTTGTCGCTTCCGCGCCCAGCCTCGCTGTACCGGTGCCGACGTGTCCCGAGTGGACGCTGCGGGATCTGGTGCGGCACCTGGGTGAGGTGCACCGGCGTTGGGCCGCCACGGTCGCCGCGGGCCCTGCCGACACCCGGCCGACGCCGGCCGCTCCGGAGGCGGCCCCGATCGTGCCGCAGGACCGCGAGGCGTTGCTGGCCTGGTCGGCGGAGTCCACGGAGCAACTCCTCGGTGCTCTGCGGGATTCCGGCCCGGACCGGGGCTGTTGGACTTGGTGGGGTGGGTCGCAGTCGCCGCAGACCTGCGGTGCGGTCGCCCGGCACCAGGTCCAGGAGGCCGCCGTGCACACCTACGACGCGCAGATCACCGTGGGCAGCCCGGAGCCCCTGCCCCCGCAGGCGGCACTCGACGGTGTCGACGAGTTCCTGTCCACCTGCTGCTCGGGGCCCGACGCGTGGCCGCACGAGCCGTGCGTCGTCGACTACGAGGCCACCGAGGGCCGGTCCTGGCGCCTCACCCTCACCGCCGACGGCACGTCGGCCTCACCTCTCCCCACACCCGGCGAGGCCCCGACCGCGGCCGACGCGACCATGAAGGGCACCGCCGGCGACCTGGTCCTGGCCCTGTACGCCCGCATCCCGGTGACCTCCCTGAAGATCGAGGGCGACGGCCGCATCTTCGACAGGCTTCTGGCGTGGGACCCGGATGCGTAGGTCTCGACAGGGAGCCTCAGCGGCGTCCTCCCGCGCGCAGACCCGACCGCGAAGCAACCCGTGTCCATGACGCCCGAGACGCAACTCGATGGCGGATGGTGTCGAGGTCGGGAAAGCTCGGGGTCATGGTCTCAGTGATTCAGAACGTCGCCATCGACTGTGCCGATGCCTACGCGCTCGCTCGGTTCTGGAGCCGGGTGACCGGGCGGCCGGTGGAACCGGAGGACAGGCCCGGTGTGCGTGAGGCTCAGGTGATGTTGGAGCAGGGCCCGGTGCTGTATTTCAACCAGGTCCCCGAGCCGAAGACGGTCAAGAACCGGGTCCATCTGTGTCTGCGCCCCGAGGGTTCGCGCGATGGGGAGGTGGAGAGGCTGCTGGGGCTCGGTGCCACCTTCGTCGGCGATCACCGGAATCCCGATGGCTCGGGATGGGCGATCCTCGCCGATCCCGAGGGCAACGAGTTCTGCGTCCTGCGCAGCCAGTCCGAGCGGGCCGGCGTCAGCTCCTGACAGGACCGCTGGACGCGGCCGGCCCTCCTGCCGCGGAGGGGAGAGCCCTGCCAGGGGCCGACGTGGCTCACCCGCCCGCCACCCGCTCCGCGTCGTCCGCCGAAGTGCCCCTGCGCAGCCAGCGGTAGCCGTAGGGCGGGAGTTCCACGGGGAGTACGCCGTCGTCGGGGATCGTGAGGGCTGCGTGGTGGTCGTCCAGGAGGTCGGTGAACCTCGTGCCGGGGGTGGAGTCGGGCAGGCGGAGGCGGGCGGTGACGGTGTGACCCGCGAAGTTGTGGAGCGCCAGGACGCTGCCGTCGGTCGTGTTGCTGAGGTGGGCCAGGACCGCTCGCTCACCCGTGTCGAGGACGCGGTACTCGCCCCAGGCCAGTTCGGGAGCCTCCCTGTAGCGCTCCACGAACAGCCGGATGCGGCTCAGCAGCGAGCCGGGGTCACGGCTCTGGTCGTAGACGTTGACCTTCCTCGGGGTGAAGGCGCCGTCCGCGAGCGGGTTGGGGAACTTCTCGGGGTCGGCGGTCGAGAACCCCGCGCCCGTCTCGGGGGTCCACTGCATGGGGGTGCGGACGGCCTGACGTCCCTCGGCGGAGAGGTTCTCCCCCATGCCGATCTCCTCGCCGTAGAAGAGGACCGGGGTGCCCGGGAGGGTGAACAGCAGGCTGTAGGCGAGTTCGATGCGGCGCCGGTCGCCGTCGACCATCGGCGGCAGCCTGCGTCGCAGGCCCCGGTCGTAGAGCTGCATGTCCTTGTCCGGGCCGAAGGTCTCGAAGACCTCGGCGCGTTCGGCTTCGGTCAGCTTGTCCAGGGTGAGTTCGTCGTGGTTGCGGACGAACGTGGCCCAGTGGGCGTCGCGCGGGGCGGCGGGGCGTTCCCGCAGTGAACCGGCCAGCGGCCCCGCGTCCTCGCGCGCCAGGGACAGATACATCTGCTGCATGCCGACGAAGTCGAAACACATGGTGAGTTCGTCACCGCGGTCCGAGTCCGGGTCGCCGAAGAAGCGGGCGAGGTCGCCGTACGGGAGGTTCACCTCGCCCAGCAGGACCGACTCGCCGTTGCGGCGGCCGAGGAAGGCGCGCAGATCGGCGAGGTAGGCGTGCGGGGCCGGCAGCGCGCCGGCGTCGTCCTGCCCGTCCGTCTCCAGCAGGAAGGGCACGGCGTCGACCCGGAACCCCGACAGGCCGAGCTGTGTCCAGAAGCCCATGACGCGGGCTATCTCGTCCCGCACGGCGGGGTTGGCAACGTTCAGGTCGGGCTGCTGCTTGTAGAAGCGGTGGAGGTAGTACTGGCCGCTGCCCTCGTCGTACTCCCAGAGGCTGTCCTCGGCGTCGGGGAAGACCACGCCCTGGGGTCCGTCCTCCGGAGGCTCGTCCTGCCAGACGTACCAGTCGCGGTGGTCCGAGTCCCGGCTGGACCGCGCGTCCTTGAACCACGGGTGGTCCTCGGAGGTGTGGTTGACGACGAGGTCGGCGATCACGCGGATGCCGCGGTCCTTGGCGGTACGGACGAACTCGGTGAAGTCACCGAGCGTGCCGAGGCGGGGGTCGACGCCGTAGAAGTCCGTGATGTCGTACCCGTCGTCGCGTTCGCGCGTCGGATAGAAGGGCATCAGCCACAGGCAGGTCACACCGAGCCGTACGAGATGGTCGATGCGCTGGGTGAGGCCGGCGAAGTCGCCGATCCCGTCGCCGTTGCCGTCCTGGTAGGTCTCGACGTCCAGGCAGTACACCACCGCGTTCTTCCACCACAGGTCGGACGTGCGGGTCAGACGCATCGGTACTCCTTCGCCGTGGCGGGGACCGGACGGGTGACGTCGAGCTGAGGCAGCACCTCTGCCCCGAACGCGTCGATGAACGGGCCCTGTTCGCGGCCCACATGGTGCAGCATCACGCTGTCGAAGCCGAGGTCGGCGTACTCCTGGAGCCAGGCGGCGTGCTGCCCGAGGTCGGAGGAGACGTTGACCGTGCGCGCGACCTGTTCGGGCGTGACGTGCTCGCTGACGATGTCGAAGAGTTCGGCGGAGTCGAGGTCCCAACTGGCCGGGGGCGAGTGGACGTTGGTACGCCACTGGTCGTGCGCCAGTGCCAGCGCCTCGTCCTCGTCGGGTGCCCAGCTCAGGTGTACCTGAAGGTGCAGGGGACCACGGCCACCGGCGTCCCGGTAGGCGTCGGCGATCTCGCGCAGCCGTTCGCGCGGTGCGTTGACCGTGATGAGGCCGTCCGCCCAGTCGGCGCACCAGGCTGCCGTGGCCGTGCTGCACGCGGCCCCGATGAGCGGCGGTACCGCGGGCGGCAGGGTCCACAGCCGTGCCCGGTCCACGGTCACCAGGCCGTTGTGGCTGACCTCCTCACCTTCGAGGAGTGCGCGGATGATGTCGACACACTCCCGCAGGCGTGCGTTGCGCAGGTCCTTGCGGGGCCAACGGGCACCGGTGATGTGTTCGTTGGATGCCTCTCCGCTCCCGAGGGCCGCCCAGAACCTGCCCGGGAACATGGACGCGAGACTCGCGACGGCCTGGGCGACGATCGCGGGGTGGTAGCGCTGGCCGGGTGCGTTGACGACGCCGAACGGTGTCTGGTCGGTGGCCTGGAGCGCGGCGCCGAGCCACGACCAGGCGAATCCGGACTCGCCCTGGCGCACGCTCCACGGGGAGAAGTGGTCCGAGCACATGGCGGCGGTGAACCCGGCCTGCTCCGCCCGCACCACGGCGTCGAGGAGATCCGCGGGCGGGATCTGTTCGTGCGAGGCGTGCAATCCGTAGACAGTCATGGCGCGGCGAGTACCCACGCGCGGGCACCTCAGTGGCGCCCGGGCCGGGGGAAGTTCACGGAATCGCAGCGGTGACGGCCCCGGCACGGCGCGCGTGCCGCGTTCGCCGTGGTGGGCGGCCTGCGGGTCGGCGGCGCGAGCTGTCCGGCCGCGCGAGGAAGAGGTCCGCGCGATCGCGGTCGTACCGACACAGCCCCGCCTCCGGCGTCCCGCCGACCTCCACGCAGCGCTGCCACCCCTTCCGCCCTGCGGTCCCCTTCCGTCCTCCCCTCCCCCTCCCCCTCCCTCCTGACCGCCTCCTCCGTCGTGCCCGTGATGGACGGTCACCACGTTCGCGGTGGTGGACGTGTCCGGCGCGACGTCACCGCGCCGGACACCACCCGCGCGAGGGACGGCCCTTCCCCCGGTGGAGCGGATCTTCCGTACAGCCGGGTGATCACCCGCACCCCGGAGGGGGAGACGGCTGTTGATCATGGCGTGAGTACCGCGAGCATTCTTCCGATACTGACCGATCCGAACTCCGCCGTCGGGGACACCGACCGTGCGAAGGAGCCGGGCGCCGGCGCGCCCGGCGACATAATCATCCGTTCCTGCACCACCATCGACCAGGCTCTGCGCATCGAGCTGCAGGGCGAGATCGACCACTACAGCACCGGGCCGCTCCGGGCGCTGCTCGCCTCGGCCGCCGCCCTGGGCTATGTCCATCTGAGCGTCGACACGCGGCACGTCGTCTTCGCCGACTCGGCGCTCCTGAACGCGCTCGACTGCTGGAGCCGCCGCAGGCGGCGCCTTCGGTTCGGTCCCCGCTCCCCCGTCGTCCAGCGTCTCCTGGACGCCGCGCGTCCGGTCCGCCGGACGGCACCCACGGGGGTGCGGGTATGACGTCCGCCCGCTCGGGCGTGGTCGCACACGCGCCGGGTTCCCTCTGCTGGTTCGGGCCGCCCGGCCTCGACGGGTCCGTCGGGCGGCGCGTTCGGCACCGGGTGCGTCACCGCCGTCGTCGCTGAACCGACCACAGCACCACCGCACCACCGGCAGGGCGGGCTGATGCCCGTCCTGCCGTTCGTCCCGCCGTCCCACGGATGCGGGGGCAATGCCTGGTGTCAGGCATTGCCCCCGTGTCCTTCGCGTGCCGGCTGTCGGCCGATGTCAGGACGTCGGCACCGTGTCGGTGCGGGTCTCCGCCGACTCGGTCGACGGGAGGCCCGTCGCCGGCGGCTCGCTCGCCAGGGTGAACGTGATGCGGGTGCCGTCGGTGTACTCGGGGTCGACGAAGATGGTCCCCCCGTGGAACTCGACGATCTTCTTGCACATCGCGAGCCCGATGCCGCTTCCCTTGTACGTGTCCTTGGTGTGCAGGCGCTGGAAGATCACGAAGACCTGCTCGGCGTACTCGGGATCGATGCCGATGCCGTTGTCCGTGACGGCGAACTTCCACAGGCTGCCGTCCTGCTCGGCGGAGACGTGGATCGCCGGCGCCTCGCCGGGACGCCGGAACTTGACCGCGTTGCCGATCAGGTTCTGCCAGAGCATGCTCATCTGCGTGGGGTCGGCGACCAGGGTCGGCAGCTCGTCCCGGGTGATCACCGCGTCCGACTCCTCGATGCCGACACTGAGGGCGGAGAGGGTCCGTTTCATCACACCGTCGAGGTCGACGCTCTGGTGGGCGCGGTGCACGCGGCCGACGCGGGAGAAGTCGAGCAGGTCGTTGATGAGGGTCTGCATGCGGTTCGCGCCGTCGACCGCGAAATCGATGTACTGGTCGGCCCGGTCGTCGAGCCGGCCTCCGTAACGCCGCTGGAGCAGCTGGGTGAAGCTGGAGACCTTGCGCAAGGGTTCCTGGAGGTCGTGGGAGGCGACGTAGGCGAACTGCTCCAGCTCGGCGTTGGAGCGCTTGAGGTCGGCGGACTGCGCGTCGAGCCGCAGGCGGGACTCCTCGCTGAAGTCCAGTTCCCGCACGAGCCGTCGGCGCATGAACTCGATCTCGCCGCCCAGCCTGCGCAGGTCGGCGGGGCCGGTCGGGGTGATGGGGTGGCCGAAGTCGCCGTCGGCGATGGTGCGGGCGTCGGATCCGAGCTGTTCGAGCGGTGCGGTGATGCCGCGGCGCAGCGCCTCGAAGACGATGCCGGCGAGCGCGATGATGAGGAGCGCGATGGTGGCGAACACCCAGTTCCGCAGGCGCATCGTGGAGGCCAGGTCGTCCCTCGTACGGGTCCGGTCGTCGCGGAGTCTGTCCTGTTGGGCGGTCATGGCCGCCCTCAGCCGGTCGAAGTCCTTCTTGCCCGCGGCGGCTCGCTCGCCGGCTTCCGGTGACGGCGACCCGGGGGGCGAGGCGGCGACCGGCCGGGCGATCTTCTCCTGCCAGGTCCTGATCTCGTCCTGCACGGTCCTGAGGTCGCGCAGGCCCGCGGCGTCGCCCCGGAGCAGTTCCGCGAGCCGTGCGGTGTTGGTCCTCTGGTCGGCGAGTCCCTGACGGTAGGGGTCGAGGAAGTCCGGTGTGCCCGTGATGCCGTAGCCGCGGATGCCCGTCTCCTGGTTGAGGAGAGCCGATTCCAGTCGGATCGAGCTCGTCAGGGCGGGCGACTTCACGTCCACGAGGTCGTCGCTGATCGTGGCGGTCCGCCCGAGGACCCAGGCTCCCATCGCCCCGAGAAGGCCGAGGACGGTCAACGACACGGCCACTCCGACACGGAGCCAGCGCCGGGTCGTCCACTTGGACAGCCCCCGCGCATGCGGCAGCCTCTCGTCGCCGGTCATCCTCTGACTCCTCCGTCGTGACGGCCGCCCTGGAGGCGGCGCAGCGCACACTCTAGAGGGCGAGTGACAACGGTTGTTGTCGCGGGGGCGGTCCGGGGCCTAATGTGCCGGGTATGCCTGGCAAGAACTTCGTTGTGCCGACCACCCCGCAGGAGACTGCCGCAGTCGCGGACGCCGCGGTCGACGAACTTGCGCGGCGCATCGCCCACCAGCTCATGGAAGACCCACCGCCTCCGCCGACGGCCGCCGACCCCACGCACGCGCTCACCCGGCTGCACGTTCTGACGCATCTCCAGCGGGCCGCCGAACGACTCCAGCGTGAAGCGGCCGTGGACGCCGCCCGCGCGGGCGCCGGCTATCCGCAGATCGGCGAGGCGTCGGACATGACACGCCAAGGCGCCCGCCGTCGCTGGCCCGGAATCTTCCACCACTCCAATGAAGCACCCACGGAGCTACCGATGATGACCTCCCCCACCCGCCCCTTCGACGTCCTGCTCGTCGAAGACGACGTCGCCGACGCCATGCTCATCGAGGAGGCCCTCTCCGAGCGTGGCGCCCGCAATCTGGTCCAGGTCACCGACGGTGTCGCCGCGCTGGAGCACCTGCGCGACCCGGACAGCGTGCGCCCCGACCTCATCGTGCTCGACCTCAATATGCCCCGCATGAACGGCCGCGAGCTGCTCCAGGTCCTCAAGACGGACGATGATCTGCAGACGATCCCGGTGGTGGTCCTGACCACGTCCTCCGCGCCGGACGACGTCACCGGCGCCTACAACAGCCACGCCAACGCGTACGTGACGAAGCCCGTCAACCTGGTGGAGTTCGAACAGGCTGTGCAGAGCATCGACGCCTTCTACCTGGAGACGGCGACCCGACTGCCGCGGGGCGAGAGCTGACGGGTGAGACGAGGGGAGCCCCGGTCCGCGACGTCGGACGGTACCGGGGTCACCCTTCGTTCGAATATTCTGGTGTGGAACGCTCAGTCCGGGGTACGCGCCTTCTTGCGTCGGACTCGAGCAGCCGGCGGCACGGGGGCTTGCACTGTAGGGAGGGGATCTGACATGACGGTGACCGCAGCGACGGAAGCACGAACGGCAACGCTTCCGGAGGTGATCGACCCGTCTCGGGTCACTCCGAAGGACGCCCGTGAGCTGTCGAGGCTGTTCTTCGACCAGCTCGCCGTCCTGGAAGAGGGCACGCCCGAGTACCAGTACGCCCGTAACACCCTGATCGAGATGAACATCACCCTCGTCCGTTTCGCGGCGGCGCGGTTCCGCAGCCGCAGTCACGACGAGATGGAGGACATCGTCCAGGTCGGCACGATTGGCCTCATCAAGGCCATCGACCGCTTCGAGCTGACCCGCGAGGTGGAGTTCACCTCCTTCGCCGTTCCGTACATCGTCGGCGAGATCAAGCGCTTCTTCCGCGACACCAGCTGGGCCGTGCACGTCCCGCGGCGTCTGCAGGAGGCCCGGATCCAGCTCGCGAAGGCCACCGAGGAGCTCCGCACCCGCCTCGGCCGTACCCCCACGGTCAAGGAGCTCTCGCAGCTGATGTGCCTCAGTGAGGAGGAGGTCAACGAGGCGCGTCTCGCGTCCAACGGCTACACGTCCTCCTCGCTCGACGCCACCATCAGCTCCAGCAACGACGGTGAGGCCGCTCTCGCGGACTTCATCGGCGCGGACGACAACGCCCTGGAACTGGTCGAGGACTTCAACGCGCTGGCCCCCATGATCGCCGGGCTGGACGACCGTGAGCGCCGCATCATCCACATGCGGTTCGTCGACGAACTGACCCAGGCCCAGATCGGCGAGCACCTCGGCGTCTCCCAGATGCACGTGTCCCGCCTCCTCAACCGCACCCTGGCCAAGCTCCGCGAAGGCATGCTCAGCACCACGTGATCAGGCGCGCGTCCTGTGCGCCTACGGAAGTCGAGGCGTCCACCCCGCGGGGTGGGCGCCTCCGCCGTTTCCGGAACGCGGGACGGCGGGACGGAAGGGCCCGTGAACGGCGATACCCGGCACATCACTGGGCGTCGGGCCGGTGGTGGGCCAGGTAACGTGCCGTGGCGAGCGTACGCGGCGCCTGCGGGGGTAGTCGGCGGGAGACGGAAGCGGGCACAAATGGACGAATCATCCGGCACGGCCGGCGGTGAAAGGGCAGGTGCGGGCCCTCCTCTGGAAACCTCACTCGAACTGGACGGCGACGGCTCCCGTATCGCACAGGCGCGCCATCTCGCGGCCGCCTTCCTGTCGAAGGTGAAGGACCCTCAGGGCATTCCGGTCGTCACGGCCGTGGTGGAGGTCGTCCAGCTGATCGTCAGCGAACTGGTCACCAACGCCCGCAAGCACGCGCCGGGACCGGCACGGCTGCGGCTGCGGGTGATGGGCGCGGTGCTGCGGGTCGAGCTCTGGGACAGCAGTCCCGTCCTGCCGTGCGCCAAGGCGGCGGACCCCGCCCGCATCGGCCAGCACGGCCTCGAGATCGTCACCGCCCTCGCGCAGACCCTCACCATCGAACAGACGCCCGTCGGCAAGCGCATCACCGCGGACATCCCGCTGGGCGCGGCTCCCGCGCCGAGTGCCGTCTGACCGGGCTCCCTCCCGGGACCTCCCGGCGCCGCGACGATCAGAACGAGACAGCGAGGATGTGCCCGTGGACGTACGGCGCAGGAACCATGTGACCGTGACCGGACGAGCCGGCGCCCCGGTGGTGGTGCTGGCGCACGGTTTCGGATGCGACCAGAACCTGTGGCGGCTGGTGACACCGGCCCTGGAGCGCGACTTCACCGTCGTCCGCTTCGACCACGTCGGCGCGGGGAACTCCGACCTGGCGGCGTGGAGCGCGGAGCGGTACGCGACGCTCGACGGATACGTCGAGGACGTACTGGAACTCTGCCGCGAGCTGGCCCTCGGCCCGGTGACGTTCGTCGGGCATTCGGTGAGCGCCATGATGGGCGTACTCGCCGCGGCCCGGGAACCCAAGGCGTTCGCGGGACTGGTGCTCCTCGCACCGTCACCGTGTTTCGTCGACGACCCGGAGACCGGGTACCGGGGCGGGTTCAGCGCCGGGGACGTCGAGGAGCTGCTGGCATCGCTGGATGCTAACTATCTGGGCTGGTCGGGTGCGATGGCACCGGTCATCATGGGCAATCCCGAGCGGCCGGAGCTGGGTGAGGAACTCACCAACAGCTTCTGCCGTACGGACCCGGCGATCGCCCGGGTCTTCGCCCGGGTGACGTTCCTGTCCGACCACCGGGCCGATCTCGCGTCGGTGGCGGTGCCGACGCTGGTGGCGCAGTGCTCGAGCGACGCGATCGCCCCGCCGGAGGTGGGCGCCTTCGTCCACGCTCGGATCCCCGGCAGCCGCCTCGTCACGCTGAACGCCACCGGCCACTGCCCGCAGCTCGCCGCCCCCGAGGAGACCGCCGCGGCGATCACCGCGTTCGTGAGGGGGCTGCCGGACGATGGACCAGGCCAGTAATGATCACGAGTGCGGCACGGACGGCGAACCGGTGGACGAACAGGCCCAGTTCTCGGCCCTCCTGGAGGACAGCGCCGAGGACCTGTACGAGCACGCGCCCTGCGGCTACCTGTCCACCCTGTTGGACGGCCGGATCGCGAAGGTCAACACGACGCTTCTGAACTGGCTCGGCTACCGGCGCGACGACCTGCTGGGCCGCAAGCACTTCTCCGACCTGCTCACGGTCGGGGGCCGGCTCTACCACGAGACCCACTTCGCGCCCCTGCTGCGCATGCAGGGTGAGGTGAGCGGCATCGCGCTGGAGCTCAAGGCGGCCGACGGTTCGCGGCTGCCGGTCCTGGTCACCTCCACCGTGAAGACGGGCAGCGACGGACAGCCCCTCCTGATCCGTACGACACTCTTCGACGCCCGCGACCGCCGCGCCTACGAGACCGAACTCCTGCGCGCCCGCACGGAGGCCGAGCAGGAACGCGAACGCCTTCAGAAGCTGGCCACCACACTGCAACAGACCCTGCTCCCGCCCGCGCTCGCGAACGTGCCCGGGCTGGAGGTCTCCGCGTACTACCACATCGCGTCCGTCGACCAGGTCGGCGGCGACTTCTACGATCTCTTCCCGCTGGCCGCGGGAACCTGGGGCCTCTTCATGGGCGATGTGTGCGGCAAGGGCGCCGCCGCCGCGGCCGTCACCTCCCTTGCCCGCTACACCCTGCGCGCCGCCGCGGTGTACGACCCCGACCCCGCCGCCGTCCTGGACAACCTCAACACCGTCCTCAACCACGAGTACAACGGCACCGACCCGCGCTTCTGCACCGTCGTCTTCGGCCTGCTCACCCCGGACCACGAGCGCGGCGGGTTCCGCATCACCCTGGCCGGCGGCGGCCATCCCCCCGCACTGCTCATGCGCGCCGACGGCACGGCCGACATCCTGCCCACCCCCGGCGGCCAGCTCATCGGCGCGTTGCCGGACGCCCATATCGCCACCACCGCCGTGCACCTGGCCCCCGGCGACACGCTCCTGCTGCACACCGACGGCCTCA
This sequence comes from Streptomyces sp. M41(2017), assembly GCF_002078175.1. Taxonomy (GTDB): domain Bacteria; phylum Actinomycetota; class Actinomycetes; order Streptomycetales; family Streptomycetaceae; genus Streptomyces. The sequence goes on from NZ_MWFK01000003.1 coordinate 440,226, forward strand.
CCGAGGCCCACACCGACGCCGTCGGTGGCCGCTACGGCGACGACGCCCTGCTCGGCTTCGCCCGCGCACTCGCCCCCACCACCGCGGCGGACAGCATCGACGCGGTCCGCGACCTGCTCGACACCTTCGGCACGGGCGTGGACGACGACGCCGCGGTCCTCGCCATCCATGTGCCCCGACCCCCCAGTGAAGAGCAGCAGTGACCCAGCATCTGACCCTCCACGCCCGTACCACCCCCGAGGGCGCGGTCATCGAACTCGCCGGCGAACTCGACTTCCACACCGCCGACCAGGTGCGCGCCCAGCTGATCGGCCTCGACCTGTCCCCGGGCGGCCAACTCGTCCTCGACCTCGGCGGCATCACCTTCTGCGACTCCACCGGCATCACGGTGATCATCGCGGCCCGCAACCACGCCCTGGCCACCGGGGCGGGCATCGCGCTGGCGGCCGTCCCCGACCTCGTCGGCCGCATCTTCCGCATGGTCGGCCTGGACGAGGTGTTCCCCTCCCACCCCACCGTCCAGGCCGCCGAGGCCGCCTGGCGCCCCACCGGCTGAGCGCGCGGACGGACACCGCGTCGACTCGGCGGTGTCCCGGGGTGAACCCGGTGTGTTTGCCTCGCCACGGTGCGGGCACTCGGGGCTCAGATTGGGGCGCCTCCAGACGACGCCCCGTCATCGGAGGACGCCATGATCATCCTTGGAGTCATTCTGCTCGTCGTCGGTCTCGTGGCCGGAATCGGGATCCTGTGGACCATCGGCGTCATCCTGGTGGCCGTCGGTGCCCTGCTCTGGATCCTGGGAGCGGTGGGCCGTGAGGTCGGCGGGCGTCGCCACTACTGGTGACGGGGGCCGCCTGTTCGATCGTGACCGTGGTCGTCCGCGTCGCCCGCCGGGTCCGCTGAGCGACCGCGAGCCCCCACCCCGTTGAGGCGGGCGGCCTGACGGGTCAGATGGTCACGCTCGGCGAGGTTCGTCGCCTGGCGGGCCGCCTCGGTGTACAACCGTGCCGCCGTCTCCGGAGCGCCGTCGCGTTCATGGAGATAGGCGGCCACGGCGGTGTGGCGCGGAAGCGTGTCGTCGAGGCGTGCGAGTGCCGCCAGACCCGCTCGGGGGCCGTCGGCCTCTCCGACGGCGACCGCGCGGTTGAGGCGGACGACGGGGCTGTCGGTCAGCCGGGCGAGTTCGTCGTACCACTCGACGATCTGCACCCAGTCCGTCTCGTCCGCCGTCCGCGCGTCCGCGTGGAGAGCCGCGATGGCGGCCTGCGCCTGATACTCACCCAGCCGGTCACGGGCGAGGGCGAACTGGAGGATCCCGATCCCCTCGGCGATCATCGTGGTGTCCCAGCGGGCGCGGTCCTGTTCGGCGAGGGTCACGATGCCGCCGTCGGCCGTGGTGCGGGCGGCGCGTCGGGCGTGGTGGAGCAGCATGAGGGCGAGCAGGCCCGCCACCTCGGGATGGTCGATGGCCGCTGCGAGCTGCCGGGTGAGACGGATGGCCTCGGCGACGAGGTCCACGTCTCCCGAGTAGCCCTCGTTGAAGACCAGATAGAGGACGCGCAGCACGGTGGCGACGTCGCCGGGCTGGTCGAACCGGACGCCCGAGACGGTGCGCTTGGCCCGGCTGATGCGCTGGGCCATGGTCGCCTCGGGGACGAGGTAGGCCCGGGCGATCTGGCGGGTGGTCAGGCCGCCGACGGCCCGCAGGGTCAGCGCGACCGCGGACGACGGCGTCAGCGAGGGGTGCGCGCACAGGAAGTAGAGCTGGAGCGTGTCGTCCACGGCGGGCACGGTGCCGGGCGCCGGTTCCTCGTCGACGGTCTCCTCGCGCCGACGACGGGCGGTGTCCGCCCGGGTCGCGTCGAGGAACTTGCGCCAGGCCACGGTGACCAGCCAGCCCTTGGGGTCCCTCGGCGGATCGGCCGGCCAGACGCGGACCGCCTCGATCAGGGCGTCCTGCACGGCGTCCTCGGCCGCCGCGAAGTCGGCTCCGCGGCGGACGAGGATGCCGAGCACCCCGGGGGTGAGGCTCCGGATCTGGAGCTCGTCCATCTCTCCGGTCACTCCGTGACGGTGGGGTGCACACCCAGGAAGGGGCGCAGCTCCAGCCACTCGTGGATGGGCTTTCCGCCTGCTCCCGGTGCCGCCGACAGTTCGCCGGCCAGTTCGACGGCGCGGTCGTAGGAGTCGACGTCGATGATCATCCAGCCGGCGATGACGTCCTTGGTCTCGGCGAACGGGCCGTCGGTGACCGGCGGTCGGCCCTCTCCGTCGTACCGCACGAACGTCCCCTCGGGGGCGAGTGCCTGCGAGTCGACGAACTCCCCGGTCGTCTCCAGCCGTGCGGCGAAGTCGTTCATGTACTGCACGTGCGCCGAGATCTCCTCGGGAGTCCATTCGGACATCGGTACGTCGTTGGCCGGGGCCGGGGCGCCGCGGTAGTGCTTGAGCAACAGGTACTTGGCCATCGCGCTCTCCTCCGTTCTGGTGCGACCCATTCTGGCCGCAGTCACGGCTGGGACGGAGCAGACCACGGGTTCTCGACATCGCCGGGCCGGAACTTCCCCCTCGGCCGGCAGAGCCGACAAAAGAGCGCCCCTCGATCCTGGTCGAGGGGCGCCCTTCGGTCCGCGGGTGGTGCCGACTATCGCTCGTCGCGGAGTGAGTCGCGGGCGCCGGCGGCCTTGTCCTGGGCCTTCTCGGCGACGTCACGGACGTTGCCCTTGGCCTGGTCGGTCTTGCCCTCGGCCTGCATGCGGTCGTTGCCGGTGGCCTTGCCGACCATTTCCTTGGCCTTGCCCTTGGCCTTGTCCATGGAACTCTTGCCCATGATCACTCCTTGGTTGGGGGTGGTACGCGAGCCACGCTAGGGAGGGTCCGGGGACCTCGCATCCGGAGCGGGCCGCCCGGCCCGCCGCCCCGGACGCCGCCGTCTCCGCGCCGGCGGCGCCGCATCCGGCGCCCCGTCCCCGACGCGGGCCGGCATTCGGCCTGGCCACGGCCTTTCCAGTCTGGACTTGCCGGTCCATTTTCCGAGTCGTACGTTGACGCGAGTGCCCTGGATGTCGGGGCCTCGTTCGGACGAAGGCGCTGAGCCGTTCGGCCGTCCGGGTTCATGGTGAGAACGAACGCGATGGAGTGGATCATGTCGATGCGGCTTGAGGGCAGGACCGCCCTGGTGACCGGAGCGACCAGCAACATCGGGCGGGCGATCGCGGAGGCCTTCGCCGCCCAGGGGGCGCACGTAGCCGTCTCCGGCCGGAGCGCCGAGCGGGGCGAGGAGGTCGTCGAGGGGATCCGCGCACGCGGCGGGCGGGCGGACTTCGTGCGCGCGGAGCTGGACGGGAGTGCCGCGGCCTCGCGCGCCCTGGCCGAGGAGGCGACGCGGATCCTGGGCGGCCGGATCGACATCCTGGTCAACAACGCCGGCATCTACCCCGCCGACTCCACGACGGCGACCGACGAGAAGACCTTCGACCAGGTCTACGCGGTGAACGTGAAGGCGCCGTTCTTCCTGACGGCGGCCGTCGCTCCCGCCATGGTGGAGGCCGGTGGCGGTTCGATCATCAACCTGGGTTCCTGGATCGCCCGCCTCGGCATTCCGATCGGCGCCCTCTACAGCTCCACCAAGGGAGCCGTGGAGACGCTGACCCGGGCCTGGGCGGCGGAGTTCGGGCCGCAGGGTGTCCGCGTGAACGCCATCTCGCCCGGCGTGGTGCTGGAGTCGGTCCCGGGTGAGGAGCATCCCGCCGAGGTCATGATGAAGGGCACTCCCGCGAACCGGATGGGAACCCCCGAGGACATCGCGAATGCGGCCGTGTACCTGGCGGCCGACGAGTCCGCCTTCGTGCACGGCATCGTGCTCGACGTGGACGGCGGCCGCACGACTGCCGCCGTCATCGCCGCCTGACCTTCCGCGCGCACGACTCGACGCCGCCGACGCGGAGCGGTCCCGTCGGCCGACGGCAGGCAGGTCACTCCGCGGCGCGGCCCGCGTGCCTCAGGTCGTCGATGCCCTGGTCGAGAGCGGCGCGCAGATGGGTGGACTCTCCCGTGGACAGCAGGATGGACACGCCTCCCTGGATCGCGGCCAGCAGCGACGCGGCCCGCCGGTCGACATCGACGTCGGCGGGCAGGCTGCCGGCCGCCTGGAGCGCCCTGACGCCGGCCGCGAGGCTCTCCTGCCAGCGCCGCATCAGCTCGATCACGATCGCGCGCGTCCCCGGAGTCGAACGTCCGATCTGGAGGAAGAGCGACCCGAGCGGGCACTGGTCCCCCTGCTCCTCGTACCGCCTGACCACCACGTCCCGCCACCGGTTCCAGGCGTCCCACGAGTCGAGGCAGCTGAGATAGGGCTCCTGGTCCTCCAGGACCTGCTCCGCCTCGAACCGGGCAACCGCGACGAGGAGCTCGTCCTTGCCCGTCGGGAAGTAGTGGAAGAGCTGGCTCTTACTGGAGCGGGTCCGCGCCATCACGTCGTCCAGGGTGGCCGAGGCGACCCCCTTCTCCCGCAGCACCTCGGCGGCGCCTTCGACGATCCGGCTCCGGGTCGCCTTTCCCTTGGCCGTCAGCTCACCGCGCATGCGTCTACCTCCGACGAATGGACCACCTGGTCCATTGTACGGGCCGACGCGTACCCGCAGCCGCCGTCGCCGACGGGCCGGTCACGGTCCGCGGCACGCCGCCCGCCGCGCACCCACCGTGACCCCACCCGCTAAGCGAGGGGGCGGTCCACCAGGTCTCCGCCGGGCACGTCCCGCAGCGCGATGCGTGCCGTGATCCGCTTGCCCACCGACTCGCGCTGCACCTCGAAGCTGTCGGCCACGGCCTTCACGATCTCCAGGCCGTGCTGCCCGACACGGTCCGGATCGGCCGCCCGCGCCACCGGCAGCACCGGGTCGCTGTCCCACACCACGACGTCCACCATCGACTCGGCGATGCGCAGTTCCATGAGAACAGGGCCGGGAGCGTACTTGCGGGCGTTGGTGACCAGCTCGCTCACCACCAATTGCGCCATGCCGAGAGCGCGCGCCGAGACCGGCAGGCCGAGATCCGCCTGCGCTCGGGCAAGAAAAGCCGCCGTCAGATGGCGGGCTTCGGCAATACTGCCTCCCTCACCGTCCAACGCGACGGTCTGCCGCAACACCGGTGCACCTGGCACCTCATCGTCTTCATTTCCGGGAACCGGCCCCAATGCATTCAACTTTCGACCCCGTGTACAGCGCCTGGTGCGTGTACCCGCCCACTTGCATTACACACCCTTGGCCCCGGGCATGAACCAGGAGGATGCTCAGCTCCGTACCATCGGGGTGGCCATCAACGTACGTCCCGGCCCAAAGCGAGCGCAGTCGAGGAAACGGTGACAGAGACCGATAAAACAGCACAGGACAGTCGCCTGTCCGTGGACTTCTCCACGGCGGACGGCGTCCGGATCGTCGCCCTGCACGGCGAGATCGACCACAACAGCCGCGGTCTCCTCGGCGAAGCCCTGCTCCCGGCTGCGGACGGGGAGACACCCCGGACCGTCGCCGACCTCAGCGACGTCACGTTCATGGACTCCAGCGGGATCAACATCCTCATCGTCGCCCACCGGGCGTCCGAGGAGGCGCGGGGCTGGCTGCGCCTCGCCGCCCCGCAGCAGACGGTGCTGCGCGTTCTGCAGCTCGTCGGCGTCGACACCGTCATCTCCTGCTACGCCACGGTCCAGGAGGCCCTGCACGACACGGACGACGCGACCGACACGGCCGACTGACCGGATCCCGGGGAGCCGAGGGGCCCGGAGCGGTCAGAGGCTGGTGAACAGGTCGTCGAGAGGGGCGGGGACGCGGTCGGGATCGAGGGCCTCGACGAGGACGCGGCCGTACTGGATCTTGCGTCCCGACTTCGTGCCGAAGAAGCGGCGCAGCCGCTGGTGGGCGGCGCGGTCCCGCTGCGCGGGCTGCCGCAGGAAGGTGACCAGGGGACGCCGGTCGCCTTCCGCCCGGACGAGCTCCTCCACCCGCGGCACGCCGAGCGCGCGGATCAGCTCGTCCTCCAGATCCGCCGCGCAGACGAAGATGCCCTGTCGCCCCGCGCCCGCCGCCTCGAAGGCGCGGGCGAAGTAGCCGCGCTCCGCCTCGTCGCACAGCCCTGTGAGGCGCAGGCCCAGGCCGGGCGGGCCGAGGAGGCGGGCGAAACGACCGACGCTCATGGCCCCGCCCATGGACAGGACACAGACTCCCTCGGCTGCCAGATCCCGCCCCCGGATCGCCGCCAGCGCGTCGACGGCCGCGACATCGCTCAGCCCCTCGAGCAGGACGACGGTCCTGACGGACAGCCGCTCCGCCCACTCGCGCGCCTCGTCACAGGGGCCCCCGGCCGCCCACGCGGTGACGGCTTCCCGGAACGCCCCCATGTCGGTCACGGGACGAGTGTGCGCCCTTCGCGTCGCCGGCGGTACGCAATTTCCGCGGGGCCGCCGCCCGGACGGGCCGATCGAGGACCATGCCCGAGCCTCGATTCCCCGCCCGGACCGTGGTCGGCCGCCATGACACCGTTCAGGGTCGGCCCGGATGCGTTCCCGCCGGCGGGAACGCGAGACCGGTCGGCGTGTTGAGGCCCGTCGAGGGGACGGTGACCTGCCCGCCGCCCGTCTCCCGGACACGGACCACGCGGTTGTTGAACCCGTCGGCGACGTAGAGGCCGCCGCGGCCGTCGAGGGCGAGGCCCAGCGGGTCACTCAGGCCGTCGGTCCGCACCGTGGTCTGCGCGCCACCGCGCGCGGACACCTTCACGACGCGGTTGTTCCCGCTGTCCGCGATGAAGACGTCACCGGCCGCGTTCAGGGCCAGTCCGGTGGGCTGGGACAGGCCGTCGGTGGGAACCGTGGTCTGGCCGCCGCCGTTCGCGGCCACCTTGACCACCCGGTCGTTGACGAAGTCGGAGACGTACAGGTCGCCGCCCTTCGCCAGTGCCAGGCCCCAGGGGTGCAGGAGACCGGTGGTGGGGACGGTCGTCTGGCCGCTGCCGTCCGCGGGCACCTTCACGACGCGGTCGTTGAAGCTGTCGGCGATGAAGAGGTTGCCGGGAGCGTCGACGGCGAGGCCGAGAGGGCGTGACAGGTCGGCGGTCGGGACGGTGGACTGCTCCCCGCCGTTCACGGCGAGCTTCAGCACTCTGTTGTTGCCCGTGTCGGAGACGTAGAGGGTGCGGTGGGTGCCGAAGGCCAGACCGGTGGGGCGGACCAGGCCGTCGAGCGGGACGGTGGTCTGGTCTCCCCCGCCGGCCGGGAGCCGGACCACCCGGTTGTTGCCGTAGTCGGACACGTACAGCGCCGGCCTGTCGGGCGGGCGGGGGCTCTCCTTCTCCGTGCCCGCCGCTGTCGCGCCGGCCGGTCCGACCGGCAGGGCACACAGGGCGAGGACCCCTGTGGCGGCCGCCAGCCGGCGGGCCCAGCGCCGGGTGCGACCGTCGGTGGGCGAGGCCTCGCGTGTCCCTTGTTCCGCTGTCGTGCGCTTCACGGTGCACCCATCTGTTCTCGACGGCCGGCGCGTCGCCGGGCCCGTCTGCGGAGACGCTTGCCGTCGCCAGGACGTACGTCGGCAGGGCCGGTACGACGAGGGGGCACCCGGGAAGTGCCGGGAGCCCGCGCGGCAACTGCGGCCGCACGGTGGGCCGCATGATCGATGCCTTCCCCTCCGCCGCCCCGCATCCCGGGCCTGTCGCCCGCTCGGCCGACCGGCGCACGGCCGAGGGGGTCACGCCAGAGGGGTCGCCGGACTGTCGTCGCCGTCGGCCTGCCCGGCCGAGACCTGGTACAGCTCCTTCGACGTGGTGATCAGCTCCTGCCGTTCCTCGCGGGAGCCGACCATGGGCTGCGATCCGTCGAGGGGCACCTGGGCGCTCTCCGGCATGAACTTCACGGTCACCAGCCCGATCACGCCGGCGACCATCAGGTAGTAGGCGGGCACGAGGTCGTTGCCGGTGACGTTCACGAGTGCCTCGGTGACGAGCGGGGTGGTGCCGCCGAAGGCCGCCACGGCGAAGTTGAAGCCGATGCCCATCGCCGCGTACCGGATGGCCGTCGGGAACAACGCGGGCAGGGTCGCGGCACTGGGCGCCGCGAAGAACGCCAGCAGCGTGGCCAGGATCAACACCCCGCAGAGCGGCGGCCAGAAGCCGTCCATCTTGATCAGCTCGAAGGCCGGGACGGCGAGCAGGATCATGGCGACGGCGGAGAACCCGTAGATCGGGCGCCTGCCGACGCGGTCGCTGAGACGCCCGATGAACGTGATGAGGACGACGATCCAGACCATGCCGATCAGCACCAGGAGGTCGGCGCGGCTGCTGGAACGGTTCAGCGTCTCCGTCTGATAGGTGGGCAGGAAGCCGGTCACCATGTAGTTGGTGACGTTGTACAGCAGCACCAGGCCCATGCAGATCAGCAGCGGACGCCAGTGGTCCTTGATGATGGACTTGAACTCGGTGCCCGCGGACTCCTGGGCGAGGCTCTTGTCGTGTTCGTCGAGCTGCTGCTGGAACGCCGGAGACTCCTCCAGCTTGAGTCGCATGTACAGGCCGATCACGCCGAGCGGGCCGGCGATCAGGAACGGCAGCCGCCATCCCCACGCGATCATCTGGTCGTCGGTGAGCGCGAGGTTCAGGACGGTGACGAGGGCGGAGCCGAGCGCGTAGCCGACGAAGGTGCCGAAGTCGAGCCAGCTGGAGAGGAACCCGCGGCGCCGGTCGGGCGAGTACTCGGCGACGAACGTGGTGGCGCCGCCGTACTCGCCGCCGGTGGAGAAGCCCTGCACCATCCGGGCGAGGAGCAGCAGGATGGGCGCGGCGATGCCGATCGTCGCGTAGCTCGGGATGAGGCCGATGACGAAGGTGCCCAGCGCCATCATGATCATGGTGGTGGCGAGCACCTTCTGCCGGCCGAGGCGGTCGCCCAGCGGGCCGAAGACGAGACCGCCCAGGGGACGGACGACGAAGGCCGCCGCGAACGTGGCGAACGACGAGACGACCTGTGCGCCCGGCGACGCACCGGGAAAGAAGACCTTGCCGATCGTGGCGGCCAGATAGCTGTAGACGCCGAAGTCGAACCACTCCATGCAGTTGCCCAGCGCGGAGGCCCCGACCGCCCGGCGCAGCAGCGGCCCTTCGACGACCTGTACGTCGTCCTTCCGGAAGGCCCGCTTGTTGCGGCGCAGCCGGCGGGTGAGGTCCTCACGCACCTGCCGTGGCAGCCGGCCCACCGCTTTCGACATCCGAACCGGGCTGGGACGACCGGACCTGCCTCCGGACGCTGACTCGCCCACACCGCCACCCTCTTCCGTGCTTTTCACTCCTGCGAATACTGCGGCAGACACTTCCCCACCGCACGGCAACCCGCCGCGAAGATCGCACCTACCCCGGGAGCGGCACGTAAACAGGCAGGGAGCACTTCGGTTCTCGCGCAGGACAGCGACGGCGTGAACAGGTCCCGTGCCGTTCTCCGCGCACGGGACCCCTCTCACCCGCGGGTCACAGGAGGTGTGCCACCGCCCGGACCGCCGCGTCGAAGGCGGCATGGGTGTAGCCGAACGCCTCGGCGTCCGAGTTCGCGATCGCGATCCGGCCGACGGGGCGGCGGGCCTGGGTGGACGCCGCTGCGACTCCGCCCGGCGGAGGACGACCCCACCGGAATCCGCCAACCGCCCGGCCGGGTCGCGCTAGTCCGCGGTGGGCTCGGGGTCCAGAGGACGCAGGAAGCGGCGTTCGTAGCGCTTGATGCACCGCGTCCGGCGGGCCAGTTCGAAGGCTTCCTGGCATTCGGGGTCGGTCGCGCTGTCCGTCCGGTAGCGCTCGTAGCGGGCCAGGTCCGGGAAGGAGAACAGGGCGTAGGCGATGTCGCTGTCGCCCTCGCTGGGCAGGAAGTAGCCGTGGTGCGTGCCGCCGAACCGGTTGACGAGGGTGATCCAGCGGCGGCCGTACTCCTCGAAGTCGTCGAGGCGGTCGGGGTCGATCTCGTACTTCAGGTGAACAGTGATCATGCCGCTCATACTGCCTGGCCGCCGACGAGCCCTTCCGCCCGAGGGCCTCACTCGTCCCGGCTGTACGTGCGCTGTGGGCACCGTCCGGCGTCCGCCCCGGGTCGGGACGGACGCCGGATTTCGCACCCTGTGCCGTACACACCCCTTCGACCTGCCGGTCGCGGAGAATGAGCGGATCAGCGGTGTCCGGCGCCCCGGGCGAGCGTCTTCATCAGGGCCTGGGCCATGGCCTCCTCGCCCTTGGCGTTGGGGTGGGCCGGAGCGGCCGGCTCGGTCGGACGCAGCGGCTCGATCCAGCGGTCGGCCGGCGCCTTGCACATGTCGTGGCCCACCGTCGGGCCGTACGTGTCCACGTAGTCGGCCCGGTTCAGCAGTGCCACCGCGCGCAGCATGATGTTGAGGTGCTTCTCGGTGTCGCGCAGGTACGGGAAGTCCTTCGCGGCGAACGGGACGGTCGGGTAGCAGCCGGTGCCGTCGTCGGGAAGCAGGTCCGGGTAACCGACGACGACCACGCGCGCGTGCGGTGCCTTGTCGTGCACCGCCCTCAGCACACGCGCGACCTTGGGTGCCGTCTGGAGGATCTTCAGCGTCAACTGGTCGTAGCCCGCCGCCCCGTAGTACTGCTGACAGGGATTGCCCGCCAGGTCCTTCGCGCTGAGACCGGCGCAGGTGCCGATGATCGAGCCGAAGCCGACGTCGTTGCCGCCGATCTGCACGGTCACGAGGTCGGTGTCCCGCTTCACCGCGTCGAGTTGGGGTCCGTTGGTTCCCTGCGCCTGCCACATCTCGGCGGTCGTCGCACCGCCGCAGCTGACATCCGTGAACGACGTGACCTTGCGCTGGTTCGCCGTGATCGAGGGGTAGTTGTGGTCGGACCGGGCGCAGTTGGCGTCCACCTGTGTGGGGATCAGCGGTCCCGAGGTGTAGGAGTCGCCCAGCGCCACATAGTTGGAGCGGGGTGTTCCGTGGTGCTCCCCCGCCGTGGCGGAGGCCGTTCCCGTGGCGCCGACGGTGAGCGCGCAACTGCTCAGTACCGCAAGCGCCATGGCGGTGCGGCGCTTCGATATGGCCTCGCCCGGACGCGTCCGTTGCAACATCATGCCCCTCCCCTGAAGCCCTGACAGTCCACGGATCGGGCAACGGCGGCCACGGCGCATGGATCGTTCGACGGCACCGGGCCGCTCGGCGGCTCGTGCCCGGCGGACTCAACCCCGCCTGTATACCGGCCAGTAGGCCGTTAGACCAGCGGTCGGGCGAACTCGGCTCGCGCAAGGGTACGCAGGAGTCCGGCGGGGTGACGTCCTGGCACACGTGCGCGTCGGGCCACGGTCACCTGTCGTGACCGGTCCGCGTCAGTGGTCCCAGACCCCGGGCCCGCCGCCCCGCCACTCGATCCAGTCGGCGGTCCTGACGTCGGAGGCCTCGATGTCCTCCATGCCGGCCCGGCGCAGGAACTCGGCGATGTCGAGGAACGTGTAGGCCATCCCGACGAAGCCCTGGTGGAGGCGCACTCTTCGGCCGCCGTCCGCGGTGGGCGGGTAGACGACGACGGGCTGATCGCTGGACATGCACCCAGGGTGCGGGCGCCGGGGACGGCGCGCATCCGGAGTGGCGGCGCCCGGCGGTCGCCCGGCGTCCGATCGGGTGCACCGCGGCCCAGGGACGGGCGCGGCGATGAGTTCGGTCGGGGAGATCGGTCGTTATGGGAGAGAGGAAAGGAGTTCCCATGCCGACGCAGGAACCCGCACAGCAGCCCGTCACCGAGCTCGACGCCCGGTACAGCTCCGCGCTCAACCCGCGCCCGGGTGCCGAGGAGGTCGTCGCCACCGACTGGGCCGAGGCACGGCGCGAGCTGGGTGCCGCCGAGATCTTCTGGTTGTCGACGGTGCGGCCCGACGGCCGGCTGCACGTCACCCCCGTGATAGCCGCCTGGCACGAAGGGGTGCTGTACTTCTCCACCGGCCCGGCCGAGCAGAAGGCCAAGAACCTCGCCCACCACGGGCACTGCGCGCTGACCACCGGGACGAACTCGCTCGCCGAAGGGCTCGACCTCGTGATCGAGGGCACGGCGGAACGGGTCGCCGATCCGGCGGTTCTCGAAGAGGTGATCATCGCGTACGAGGGCAAGTACGGAGCGCACATCACCTCGCCGGAGGGCACCTTCCACGGCATGAGCGACGCGTTCCGCAAGGGGGACGTGGCGGTGTTCGCGGTGGCACCGTCGACGGCGTACGGCTTCGGCCGGGACGACGGGGTGTTCACCCACACCCGATGGTCGTTCTGAGCGGCCCTTGTGACGGCTCCGATCCCCTGTCGTCCCGGAATCCCGAAGCGGGCCGGGTCAGTCGCGTGAGGAGGATGACCATCGGTCGGCACGGAGCAGGACGCCCGGACCTCGGGACGCGGGACGCCGGTGCGCGGGACCTCATGGCGCGGGTCGTCCGGGGACTGACGTCACGCGGTCCACGAGGAGCAGGAGCGCTCCGCTGACCAGCAGCCCGAGCAAGCCACCGGTCACGGCTCCCGCGGTGCCCGCGATCACCGCGCCCGGCCGGCCGTAGCCGCCGGCCAGCACCGCCACGGTGGCGGCCGGCACCGGCCAGGCGATGCCGGTGCCGCTCCTGTTTCGCGCGGTCCGCCGTGCGGGCTGCTCGCCCCAGGGCCACCCCGGCGTCTCGGTCCCCCGCCCCGTGAACGCCATCGGTCAGGCGGTGGCGATGCCGTCCAGTTTTCCGGCCTTCGCCTCCTCCACCAGGGAGGCGAACTGGTCGACGCTCATCTGGACCCGCTGACCGAAGTCGTCGGTGAGCAGCACCCGGCGCTCCGCCGGGGCACCCGGGTCGACGAACAGCTGCGGGCAGCCGCAGTCGCAGTTCCCGCAGAACGTCGCCAGGGGCTCCAGGCCGGTGAGGTCACTCATCGTCAACTCCCTTTCGCAGGGCTCGCGGCCGCGGGTGCGTCGATCACCTGGGGCCTGTGGCTGCCCTGGGCATACCCGGAGCCCACGGCGGCACGCGCCGCCGTGCGGGGCGCCGGGAGCACGGTCGGCCGCGCCCATGCGCCCGTTCACCCCCGGTGCTTCCGCTCCCCCGTGCCGTACGGGAACCGGACCGGTCGGCCGGGCGACCACCTGGGGAGGGTGTGCGGCCTCGGGCACCCCACGCGGAGCCAGGGTCCGACCGACGGCCGGCGCCCCCGCGAGGAGGCGCCGGCTCTCACGTCATGCGGCCGTGACGGCGGGGCAGTCCGCCTCGGCGAGAAGGCGTTCGAGGGTGGCCCGGGCCCGTCCCACCCGGGAGCGCACCGTGCCGATGGGGCAGCCGATGAAACGGGCCGCGTCGTCGTAGGAGAGGCCCACGATCCGCGTCAGCACGAACGCCTCACGGCGTTCGTCGGGCAGCGCCTCCAGCAGGTCGAGCAGCGCGACACCGTCGTCGAAGCCGGGGAGACCGCAGGGCTGTGCGCGTTCCATGACCGCCTGCCAGTCGTGGGTGTCGGCCTGCCGGGGCCGCGCGGCAGCACGGCGGAAACTGTCGGCGACCGTGCGGCGCGCGATGGACAGCAGCCAGGTGCGCGCCGAGGCCCGCCCCTCGAAGCGAGGCAGGCCGGCGAAGGCCCGGACGAAGGTCTCCTGCGCCAGGTCCTGTGCGATCTGGGGGTCGCCGCTGAGATGGGCGACGTAGCGCAGTACGTCGCCGTGCAGCGCGCGGACGAAGTGGTCGGCGGCGTGGGGGTCTCCGTCGCGCGCGGCCAGTGCCCAGGCGGTGGCGGAGGCGTCCGCCGCGGCACGCGACGTGACGCGGGGAGCGGGCAGGACAGAAGTGATCACGTGATGTCCTTCTCGAGGTCATCCGGGGCCGACGTCCCGTGATGAGACGTGGCGCCCCGGCCCATGGGGTGCGCCGTACGCGACGGGTACGGCGATGCCCGGAGCTCGTGGCCCGCGTTCGACGAACGTGACGGACGCGGTGCGCGGGCCGTCAGGGAACTCCGCCACAGGGGAGGGCGGAGGACGTCGAGCAGGGGTGAGCCCCGGTGGATCCGGCTGTCTCAGGCGACAGCGGTGCCCACGGGCGGTCCCCGGGAGGTGACGGCGTAGCAGAGAAGGAAGCGGGCGAGGGAGGCCCGCGGCGCGGGGGTGCGGCGCGCGCGGACCGGTGGCCGGCCGCCCGGCACAGGCAGCGCCAGCAGCATCCGCAAGGGGGCGGCCAGTCGGGCGGCCGCGGCCCGCAGGAGACGGAAGACGGCGCGCTCGCCGTACGCGAGCCACAGTCCGCACAGGGCCGCGGCGAGGAGGTGGGCGGCCGGCATGCCGAGGGCGCTCCCGCCCATGCCGACCATGGTGTGCGCGTGCGGCGCACCGCCCGTGCCGTGTGCCATGCCGCCCATGGACCCCATGTCCATGCGGCTCATGTCCATCGGCCCCATGTCCGTGCCCAACCCGTCGGCCCGCGCGGACGACGCTGCGGAGGTCGGCCGGCCGGCCAGTGCGAACATCTCGTGCAGCGCGGCCTGGGTGGTGACCACGACCGTGACGATCAGCGCGCGGCCGCGTTCACGGCCGGCCAGGAACCAGCCGGCCCCCGCGGTCGCGACGGCGCCGGCCGCCATGGTCCAGCCGGGGACGGCGGCACCGGACATCATCACGTGGCCGAGGGCGGCCAACACCACGCAGGCGGCGGCGAACACACCCGCCCGCAGCGTGCGGCACCACCCTCCGACAGTCATGACGCGCCCATCTTCGCACCCGGGATCGGTCGACATCAGGTGGTACGCGGGCGGGTGCGGGACCGTCTCACGGGGCTGACGGTGGCTCATGTCACAAGGGGCCGGAGGGAACTCGCGGTATGTCCGGGACGCCTACGAGAACGAGGCCGTTCCGGGGCGGACCACGACGGCGAACACCTCGATCCTGCCGCCGCGCCGGAAGTCGAGGGTGAAGGGCACGAGATCGCCGGGACGCCATCGGGCGGTCCCCGCGGTGACGGTGAGATCCACTCCATCGGGCGACATCGCGAGGGCCGTGCCCTCCGGTACCGCGACGGACTCGATCGTCTCCCGGTAGGCCGCGCCGGCGCCCGTCATCCGGTGCCGGGAGAGCGTGACACCGCCCGGGACGTCGGGCGAGGTGACGCTCACCAGCCGGTCGGCCGAGCCGCCGTCGTTGCCGATGCGGAAGAACACCGCGGTCTCCGGCACACCGGCCGACGGCATCAGCAACCGTCCCTCGGTGACGGTGACGTGCGCGGGCCGGCCCGCCTCGCCGGTTCGTACCCAGGTCGTCAGGAACGCCAGGGTCACGCTGCAGGCGGCGACGGGAACGAGCACCGCGAGGGCGGCGTCCCTCAGGCGTCGACGGTCGTCTCCGAGGGCGGTCGTCGGACGGGGCATCAGGCTTCTCATCGCACACCGGCCCCGACGGGCCGGGGTCCTCGGCCGCGGCGGGCGGAGGCGTGTCCACGGCGGGCCGTGGCGGGCTGCCAGGCGCGCAGGCGCAGGCTGTTGCCCACCACCAGGACCGAGCTGGCGGACATCGCGGCGGCGGCGACCATGGGATCGAGCAGCCCGACCATGGCGAGCGGCACGGTGACGACGTTGTAGCCGAAGGCCCACACCAGGTTGGCCCGGATCGTCCGCAGCGTGCGCCGGGCGAGCAGCACCGCGTCGCCGAGGGCCTCGATGTCCCCGCGGACGAGGGTCAGGTCGGCGGCGCCGATCGCCACGTCCGTCCCGCCGCCCATCGCGATGCCGAGGTCGGCGCAGGCGAGCGCGGCGGCGTCGTTCACACCGTCGCCGACGACCGCGACCCGTCCGCCCTCCTCTCTCAACCGGCGGACCAGAGCGGCCTTGTCCTCCGGGGAACAGCGGGCGTGCACCTCGTCGATGCCCAGCGCCTCGGCCACCGCTCGCGCGGGCCCCTCGCGGTCGCCGGTGGCGAGGACCGGGCGGATTCCGAGCCGCCGCAGCCGGTCGACGGCCCGGTAGCTGCCGGGCCGTACGACGTCTCCGACCGCGATGAGCGCCTCGGCCCGGCCGTCCACGAGGACCAGGACGGGCGTGTGCGCCGCGGCCTCCGCGACCGCGAGGGCGTCCGCCAGACCCGGCGGCAACTCGCCCTCCGGCACCCGCACCTGGACCGTACGGCCCTCCACCCGACCCCGCACCCCCTGTCCCGGAGTCGCGGTGAAATCCGCGACGGGCGGAAGGGTCGCGCCGTCGGCGGCACGACGGGCGTACGCGGCGACGGCCCGGCCCAGGGGGTGTTCCGAGCCCTGTTCCACCGCCCCCGCCAGCCGGAGCGCGGCCTCCTGTCCGATGCCGTCGGATGTCGCGGTCACCCGGGCGAGGGTCATGTGACCGGACGTCAGGGTGCCGGTCTTGTCCAGGACGACGGTGTCCACGTGCTGGAGGGCTTCCAGCGTCCGCGGGCCGCTCACCAGCACGCCCAGTTGGGCTCCTCGGCCGGTCGCCGCCATCAGGGCCGTGGGGGTGGCCAGGCCCAGCGCGCAGGGGCAGGCGACGACGAGCACCGCGACACACGCGGTGATGGCGGCCTGCGGGTCGGCCCCGGCACCGAGCCAGAAGCCGAGGACGCTCACCGCGACGGTCAGGACGATCGGCACGAAGACGCCGGCCACCGCGTCGGCGAGCCGCTGCGCACGGGCCTTGCCGGCCTGCGCGTCCGTCACCAGCCGGGTGATACGGGCGAGCCGGGTGTCCGCGCCGACGGCGGTGGCCCGTACGAGGAGCAGACCGCCGGCGTTGACGGCCCCGCCCACCAGGGCCGAGCCGGGACTCACCTCGACGGGCTCGCTCTCCCCCGTCACCAGGGACAGGTCCACGGCGGAACTGCCCTCCGTCACCCGGCCGTCCGTGGCGACCCGCTCACCGGGGCGCACGACGAACACCTGGTCCACCCGCAGCGCCTCGACGGGGATCGAGCGCTCGCCGTTCGCGTCGCGCACCGACACCTCCTTGGCGGCCAGTTCCGCCAGGGACCGCAGGGCCGCTCCGGTGCCTCGTCGAGCGCGTGCCTCCAGGAACCGGCCGGTGAGCACGAACAGCGGGACGCTCACCGCCGCTTCCAGGTAGACGTGCGCCGTCCCGTCCGACGCGGAGGGCAGCAGGCTGAACGGCATCCGCATGCCGGGGGCACCCGCTCCCCCGAGGAACAGGGCGTAGGCCGACCAGGAGAAGGAGGCGACGACGCCCAGCGAGACAAGGGTGTCCATGGTGGCCGCGGCGTGCCGCAGCCCTCGTACCGCCCGTTCGTGGAACGGCCAGGCGCTCCACACGGCGACCGGGGCGGTCAGCGCGAAACACAGCCACTGCCAGTTACGGAACTGCAGGTCCGGAGCCATGGAGAGGACGAGAACGGGCAGGGCCAGCAGGGCGGTGACCAGCAGTCGTTCGCGCTCGCGCCGGGATGCGGCCTCCTTCGGGCCGGAGCCGGCAGGCTCCGCCGGTTCGTCCTCGCGGACGGGTGGCGCGGGCAGGGCGGCCTCGTAGCCGGCCTGTTCGACGGCCGTGACGAGATCGTGCGGTGCCACGCCGTCGGGGTGGCTGACACGGGCGCGGCCGGTGGCCAGGTTGACGGTCGCGGTGACGCCGTCGAGCTTGGCGAGCTTCTTCTCCACGCGACGGACGCAGGCCGCGCAGGTCATCCCGCCGATGGTGAGGTCGGTGAGCGTCAGGGCGGTGGTCGGTTCGGCCGTCATCACCCACCGTGCCCGTGGGTCGTCCCCGGCATGTTCTCCATGCCGCCGTCCCCGTCGTCTCCGCCACCGCCGGTCCCGTCACCGGTACCCGCCCCGGTCCGCGTGCCGTGCAGACCGGGCGCGACCGGACCCGCGGCGGAGCCGACGGCGTACGACGCCCAGAACGCCAGCGCGAGCAGCAGCAGGAAGGCGGCCGGCGCGGGCGGAATCACGCCGGTGCGCGGAATCGCTCGCGCGGCGCGGGGCGGTTGTCGGGCCTCGGCCATGGTCGGCCTTCCTGGTTGTCTCGAACCCTTGGGCGGCATGCGGCGGTTGATCGGCCGCGCCGGTTGAGAAGTCGGACGGAAGGGGCACCGAGTTCCGACGACGCATTATGACGTGCGTCACACACGCCACGGGTGTCTCGCGCCCGGCGCCGACCGGTGCGACCAGGCCATCGCGCGTGGGCCCGTGTGTGCCGGACGCGTCCGGCGCACACGGGCTCACCAACCGGAGTGAGCTCCGCCTTATCCGGTTCCCTCACGGATCTCCGCCGCCCGCGTCAACGACGCGTGACCGCGGGCCGGTTCAGAGGAGCAGGACGAACATCGTCGCCATGCCGAGGGCCATGGCAGCGTGACACGCGGGCCCCAGTGCCGCTTCGCCGCCGCCCGCCACCGGGCCCGCCGCGGTCGCGGTCGCGGGAACGGCCCGGGCCCGGTCGAAGGCCTGCGTCAGCCACCACAGCGCGAGCCCCACCGACGCGAGGGCAAGAACTCCCGCCGCCGCCTTCGGA
Source organism: Streptomyces sp. M41(2017) (assembly GCF_002078175.1). GTDB lineage: Bacteria > Actinomycetota > Actinomycetes > Streptomycetales > Streptomycetaceae > Streptomyces. Next base: position 458,732 of record NZ_MWFK01000003.1, read on the forward strand.
CCCGTGTCGGTGAGTGTCATGGTGGTCGCCCCGGCGCTCCCCGACATGTCCATTCCCGGCATGCCCTGCATGGCACCGCCTTCCCGGGCCCCGTCGCCCATGCCTCCCGAGTCCATCAGCGTCACCATCCAGGCCATGGCCCCCATCAGCACGGCGTGGGCCAGCGCGCCGGGCAGCCCCGCGCGTCGGGCCCCTTCGCCGCCACGGAACGGCGCCGCGCACACGAACCACAGCGCACCGGCCACGAACACCACGACCTGCGGTCCCGCCGCGAGGTCCATGCCCCACGGCCAGACCATCGCGATCATGGCGAGCCCCATGGCGGTGTGCAGGGCGTGGTCCACGCGATCGGCCCTGGTGGCACCGGGTATGACGGCGCGCCGGAACCCGTGGGCCGTCGTCAGGGCGAACACCAGGGTGAGGGTCCAGCGCAGTCCGCTCGCCGCGATCATGCGTCGACTCCCGTCTGCCGTACGGCGTCGGTGTCGTGTCCGGGTGCACGCTCGTTCGTCACGGTCGGCCGCCCGAAGGCTGCGCGACCCGGCGACGCCGGACGACTCCGGTGACGAGGTCGACGACCAGGAACACGGCCAGCGGAACACCGAACAGGGGCAGGGCCCAGCCGAGCGCCACGACGGCGACGACACCGACGGCCAGGCCCGCCGACGGGACGCCGCGCCAGGCACCACGGGCCGGAGGCGCACCGAGGGCGGCACGGCGGTCGGCGCGGGTGGGCCGACGCTGCCACCACATGCGGTAGCCCCAGATGATCACGCAGATCAGGCCGACGGCCAGGACGGCCAGCAGCACCTGGTTGGCGACACCGAACAGGGTGCCCATATGGACGTTGATGCCCCAGCGCGTCAGCTTGGACAGCAGCGGCCAGTCGGCGAAGTCCACCCGGTCGACGACCTGGCCGGTGGAGGCGTCGACCGCGAGGCTGTCACGACCGACCGGCCACAGGTCGCGGGTCTGCGAGACGGTCCATGCCGTGGCGTCGTCCTGGGGTACGGCGATCTCCACCGGGCCGTCCAGGCCGTCGTCCCGGGCCGCGTCCAGGACTCCGTCCACGGACGCGGGATCGACACTCCCCGTCTTGCGGGCGTCCGTCCCGCCCTCGTCGTGGTCATGGCCGCCCGCCGTACCGGCCGGGGAACCCGACAGGGTGGTGGACACCCCCGGGGTGCCGGACCGCAGGGAGTCCAGCGCCTGCGAGAAGTGCTCGCCCGCGAAGCGCGACCAGGTCAGACCGGTCGCGGAGAGGGCCAGCATACCGACCGCGAGCCACACGCCCGTCACGGCGTGCAGGCTTCTGGTGCGCCGTACCCCCCGCTTGGCCGTCCGGTCCGGCAGCAGCAGTCGCCGTGCCGTCCGGCCTCCACGCTGTCGGCGCCACCAGAGGACCAGCCCGCCGAGGACCAGGACCCACAGCCAGCTGGCGGCGAACTCCGAGTAGTACCGGCCGGCCGTGCCCAGGTGCAGGTTCCGGTGGAGGTCGTCCAGCCACGTCGTCAGCGGAGTGCTGCCGTACCAGGTGGTCAGCTGCCCCGTCACCTCGTCCGTGTACGGGTCGACGTAGACGGTGTGCGCCTTCTCGCCAAGTTCGGGCAGCGCGAAGTCCACCTGCGTGGTCGCGTCGCCCGTTCCCGGACGCACGGCGATCAGCGTGCCGGTGGGGTGCCGGGCGCGCGCGGCGGCCACCTGTCCGGCGAGCGGCCTGGTGCTGTCGCCGGTGTGGGCGACGCTCAGCTCCCTGTCGTAGACGAACGCGTCCAGCTGCGGCGTGAAGGTGTAGAGGAGGCCGGTCACCGCGGCGACGAGCAGGAACGGCGCCACCAGGACACCGGCGTAGAAGTGGAGCCGCACCAGGAGCGCGCCGAGGCCCGTCCGACGCCCCGCCGGTGCGGGCGGTCGTACCCCGGACTCCGGTCTTTCGGTGCCCGCGCCGGGCAGGTCGGGTATCTCGGAGCTGACGGACATGGTCGGACCTCGCTCTGTCGGCGGCGCACAAGGCGCCGTCAGCGTGCAGGGCAGGGCGGCGTCCGCCGAAGACCCGCCGCGACGACGCCCTACACCGGCCGCACTTCGGCCGCTGCCCTCAGACAGTCGCGCGGAGGCACGCTCGAGTTCCCGGACCGGTCCACGTTCCTTTCCGATGCCCCGCACCGACGCGTGGTGCCCCCGTACGCGTACGTACGGGGGCACCAGAGGCAAAGGAGCGTCGGAGCCGTTCGACCCCGCCGTCGGCTCGTTCGAAAGCGGGGGCGGACCGGGGGGTCAGCCGTCGAGGGTGCCCTGGCGGGCGTCGCTCCACAGGTCGACGCTGAAGCTACCGGTGGTCAGCTCGTCGATCTCGCGCAGTTCCTCGTCGGAGAAGTCGAGGTTGTCGAGCGCCGCGACGTTCTGCTCCAGCTGTTCGGTACGGGAGGCGCCGATCACCAGGGAGGTGACCCGCTCGTCGCGCAGGGCCCAGGCGAGTGCCATCTGGGCGAGGCTCTGATCGCGCCGCCCGGCGATCTCGTCGAGGGCCCGCAGGCGGCGCAGCGTCTCCTCGGAGAGCCACCCCGTGTCGAAGGACTTGTCCTGTGCGGCCCGCGAGTCCTTCGGGACACCGTCGAGGTAACGGCCGGTGAGCAGCCCCTGCGCGAGCGCGGTGAAGCCGATGACACCGAACCCCTCGTCGTCGGCGGCGTCGAGGAGCCCGTCGGTCTCGACCCACCGGTTGAGCATGTTGTAGGAGGGCTGGTGGATCAGCAGGGGCGTGCCCAGTTCCCGCAGGATGGCGGCCGCCTGGCGGCTGCGCTCGGTGTCGTAGGAGGAGATGCCGACGTAGAGCGCCTTGCCCTGGCGGACGGCGGTGTCCAGGGCGGTCATCGTCTCCTCCAGCGGCGTGGTGGGGTCCAGCCGGTGCGAGTAGAAGATGTCGACGTAGTCCAGGCCCATTCGGCTGAGGGACTGGTCCAGTGAGGCGAGCACGTACTTCCGCGAGCCGCCGCCCTGGCCGTACGGGCCGGGCCACATGTCCCAGCCGGCCTTCGTGGAGACGACCAGCTCGTCGCGGTACGGCTTCAGGTCCTGCCGCATCAGCCGGCCGAAGTTGATCTCCGCCGAGCCGTAGGGCGGCCCGTAGTTGTTCGCCAGGTCGTGGTGCGTGATCCCGAGGTCGAACGCCCGCAGGGCGATCTCCCGCTGCGTCTCGAACGGCTTGTCGTCACCGAAGTTGTGCCAGTACCCGAGGGACAGGAGCGGCAGGTCGAGTCCGGAGCGGCCGGTGCGCCGGTAGCGCATGGTGCCGTCGTAGCGCTTGGGATCAGGGACATGGCTCATGGTGTGTTCTCCGCCGGCGACAGGTATGGGGCCCTTTTCGCTGATCGAAAGGGGGTACGGGTCAACTCTGCGCCGCCTTTGTGGCGAAGTCCAACCGCTCGGTCCGCTGCGATTCAGCGGTACGGGTCATGAATCGCGGGGTTCCCTCCGCGGAGGGAAATGGGTCGCGCCCCGTGCCGTGAGCCGTTAGGTTCCGCCCTGCCCTGTGTGGGGCACGACGCGACCGCGGAAGGGGCCGGACATGGGGACCGAGGGCACGCGCATGGATCGCCTGGGCCTGTTGCTGGAACAGTTCGACAAGGCGCGGGAGGCGGCCCAGGTCCGGCTCACGGGACTCGGCGACGAGGAGTACCTGTGGGAACCGGCGCCCGGAAGCTGGTCGCTCCGCCCCCGGGCCGAGGCGACGACGCCCAGGGCGTTCGGACCGGGCGCGTGGGTGATGGATCTGGGGGCGGCGGACATCCCGGCGAGCGAGTACGCCGAGGTCGCTCGGCAGGCCGCGGACGGGATGACGGTCGACAAGATCGCCGAGGACTGGAGCGTGAGCGTCGAGCGGGTGCGCGAGGTCCTCGCCCGCACCGGTGAGCCGGAGCCCGACGAGACACCGGTCACGACCATCGCGTGGCGCATCGCCCACCTGCACTTCCACTTCCAGGGCGGCTGGGAGTGGACCTTCGGCGATCGGCGCCGGGAACCGAAGGAGCTGGTCGACTTCACCCCCTCCGCGGCCCTCGCGCTCGAACGGTTCTGGGCCCTGATCGACCGCTGGCGCGACAGCGTCGGCACCCTCACGGAGGAACAGCTCGACACCGTCGGCTTCTCGCAGTACCCGTACGGCTCCGATCCCGACGACCCCTACGTCTCCGTCCTGGCCGGGTCCAACCTCGAGTTCATCCACCACATGGCCGAGATCGCCCTGCTCCGGGACCTGTGGAGGGCCCGCTCGACGACCGGCGGGTAATCCGGCCCGAGTTGCGCGCCGGACCGCGCCGTGCCCTGCGTCACCCGTCCGGCGGTGCTGGGCGCGGGCGTCCGGCTGGAATCCATCCAGCATGCAACTCTCCACGCGCACGACACCTGCCCCGGTCCCGACAGATCCGCCCAGCGGCGCCCCGCCGCCCTCCGGGGCAGGCCCTGAACAGGGCCGCCTCCAAGGGCTGGAGGCGCGGATGGAGGCCGTCAAGCGACACATGGACACCCGGCTCGCGGTAGCGGCGGTGGCCTACGAGGTGAACACCGCTCACCTCGACACGGTGCCGGTCGACTGGTCCCGGATCACGACCGCGCCCGTTCCCGCCGCGCCGGCCCGAACCCCCGGCCCGTACGCGACTCCGGTCGCGGCGCTCCTGCACCGGGCCTCCCTGCGGCTGCGGGAGGCCGGCTGGTGCGCGGGAGCGCTGATCGACGAGGACGGGGCCCTGTGCTCACAGGGTGCGATCCGCCGGGAATCGGGCGGCGACCGCCGGCTTGAGGCGCAGGCCATGGAGGTGCTGCTGGAGGCCATCCGCCGGAGGTTCGGCCCGTCGGTGGAGTCGGTTCCCACCTTCAACGACGCGTGGGCCGACGGCAGCGAGCCGACCCGCATGATGGAGCGGGCGAGTGTCCTGGCCGACGCGCGAGGAATCTGAACCGGCCCGCTGGGCGCGGGCGTTCACCGCGTCCGGACCTTCACCATGACCAACAGCGGTACGGGCACGGGCACCGGCTGGGCCGACCACGTCTGTTCGCCGGTCCCGGCGTCACGCCGGTCCCGACAACTCTGGCCTGATCGACCGTTGCGCGGAACGCCGCCCCGAACCGAGACTGCTGTGCGTACAACGGCACAGCGAACGGGGCCTCGGTGAAGCGGATCCATTTCACTGCCGAGGACCTCATGCGGACCCGCGTGGCGCCCACCATCGGTGTGGCGGCGGAGACGTTCGACAGCGTGCGGATGCTGATGGACCGCGGCGGCGGTCCCGCCTTCCGGCGCTGGCAGGTGGCCGTCCGGGGCCGACTGCGCGAACAGGCCTTCCCGCTGGCCGCGTTGATGCCGTCCCGAGGGCCGCTTGTCGACGTGGTGAGCCTGGCCGGCCGTTCGGCGTCCATCGACGAGGCGGTGGAGCATCTGCTCGGAGCCCCGCGCGATCTGGTGCGCGTCGAACTCGAGAACATCGACTTCCGCCCGGCGCACCGGTCCTTCGCGCGGAACCTGGTGGACGGCGACCGTGAGGCCCGGCTCCAGGTCGCGTCCGCCCTGCGCGCCTGTCACGGCCTGACCGTCGCACCGTACTGGGCCGGTCTGCGCACCCATCTCGCACAGGCCCGTGCCGCCTACGTGGGTTCGCTCGCCGAGGGCGGCGTCGACCGTCTCCTCGCGTCGCTCTGCGGGCCCCTTGTCCGCTGGCGGCCTCCGGTGCTCGAGATACGGCATCCACGGGACGAGGACGTGCATTTGGGAGGTCGGGGTCTCGTCGTCGCACCGACCCTGTTCTCCTCTCAGGAGATAGAACTCCTCCAGGCGCCGCTGGACCCGGACCAGCCACCCGTCCTGGCCGTCCCGAGCGTGCGTGACGCGCTCGACGGCACGACCCTGTGGGAAGGGATCGTCGAGCCCGGCGCCGACGCGCTCGACGACCTGCTCGGACGCACCCGGGCTGCGGTGCTGCGCGCCACCGTCGCGGGCTGCGGAACGACGGACCTGGCCCGGCGTCTGAAGATCTCGCCGGCGACCGCGAGCCACCACACCTCCGTCCTGCGCAAGGCGGATCTGATCGTCAGCCGGCGCGACGGCAAGACGGTCGTCCACACGGCCACCCCGTTGGGCCTGGCCCTGCTGGACCCGGGTTCGCGGCTGCTCTGAGGGAGTTCAGGGCGCCTCCGGCCGCGTACGGCCGGGACTCCTCGCCGCCGGTCCCGACTGCCGACGCCGTCCGGGGGCACTTGTGCTCTTCGAGGCACAGGCCGACCGGGCCCGGGCGGGACAGCGAGCGACGAAGTCGAGGGGGTCGGAAGGCTGTTGGAAGAGAAGAGACCTGTCTTCATGGCGAAAGGCGATGCGATGACCGAGGCAGTGCGCGACGTGATGACCGGTCCCCCGCGGTCGGTCTCGCCCCGGACTCCCGTCACCGAGGTCGCCCGGTACATGCGCGACGAGGACATCGGCGCCGTGCTGGTCACCGAACGCGGGCGGCTCCGCGGTGTCGTCACCGACCGGGATCTGGTGATCCGCGTGATGTGTCACGGAGGGAACATCGACCAGGTGACGGCGGAGCAGGCGTGCAGCGACGTACTGGTCACCGTCTCCCCCGACGACGACCTCGACCGGGCGATCGGCCTCATGCGCCAACGCGCCGTCCGGCGCATCCCCGTCGTCGACGACGGCCTCCCGGTCGGCATCGTCACTCTCGGGGACATCGCCGTCGAGAACGAGCCCGGCTCCGTCCTCTCCGCCATCACCAACGCCCCGCCCGACGCGTGACGTTCGAGAGCCGCCGGTGACGCGTGTGCGGGTCCCGTAGGCCGTCTCAGCCGTCGAGGGTGCCGGCGGCGCGCGTCCTCAGGTCCTGGTCCGTGACCCGGCGGAGCACACGGCAGGGAGTTCCGACGGCGACGCTCATGGGCGGGACGTCGCGGCTGACGACACTGCCGGCGCCCACGACCGATCCGTATCCGATGCGGACGCCGGGCAGGACGACCGCGTTGCCGCCGATCCAGACCTTGTCCTCGATCACGATCGGTTCCGAGAACCGGGCGAAGTCCACACGTCGCGCGGGGTGCACGGGGTGCCCGGTCGTGGTCAGGGTGACGCTGGGCGCGATCATGACGCCGTCGCCGATACGGATGTCCACGTCGTCGACGAACGTCAGGTTCACATTGCCGAAGAAGTCGTCGCCGATGTGGACGTTGCTTCCGAACCCCGCGTGGAACGGCGGCAGCAGGACCGTGCGCTCCCCCACGGACCCCAGGATGGCGAGGAGCAGGGCCCGCCGCTTGTCGGTCTCACTCGGGGGTGTGTGGTTGTACGCGAAGATCTCGTCGGTGCGACGGCGAGCGTTCTGGAAGGCCGCCTCGGACTCCGTATAGACATGACCCTCGGCGATGCGGGCCAGGACCGCTTCCTCGTCCTTCCGCGATCCAGCGGAACTCTCCATCGGTCCGACCTCCCGGTGCACGATACGACGCTCTCCTCGCCAACTCCCTTCGCGAGCCTACGCGTTGGAGGGAGCCAGGCGCATCGGCGTCACGGACGGCCGCCGGACGCCTTCGCCGTACCGTCCGCCGCGCCTCGTCCATCGGTCACCGAACCTCCACGGAATGGGCCCCATGGTCACGGCCACCACGGGGCACCCGCCGGTCGACGTCGACCGAAGGGGGGATGGTGGTGATAGTGGTCGCTCTCCTGTTGCTGCCGGCCCAGGGAGCTCTGCTCTACGCGATGGACCGCCTCGAAGACCGCGTACTCAACGCCGCTCCGACGCACACGGCGCGCCATGGGCGCGCCCGACATCTCCGCCTGGTCAAGGGCGCGAAGGCGGGCGCCGCCGCACCTGAAGGCGAGAGGCGGAGCGACCGACGGCGCGACGCGGCCTGACATCCGCCGCGCAGGCGGACATCAGGCCGTGCGTCCCGCTTCACGCCCCGCCGGGCTTCGTCACGCCTGCGGGCAGGTTCCCCGGGCCGGCGTGCGCTGCGAGCGGAGCCACTGGGCGATCAGGGCGAGGGCGGCGAGGAAGGCGACCGTCGCGGCATAGACGACCGAGGTCTCGTGCAGCCCGGTGTGGGTGACGGCGATGCCGGCGACCACGGCGGGCACGCTGAAGGAGACGTAGGAGATCACGAAGGCGACGGAGAGCAGTTCGCCCCGTTCGGCGGGGGCGGCTATCCGGGCCAGGGTGCCGAAGCTGGCGAGGGCCGAGGCGCCGAAGCCGACGCCCGCGATGACGGTGCCGAGCGCGGCCAGGGTCAGGGAGTGGTCCTCGACCCCGGACAGGGCGACGGCGGTCCCGGCGAGCAGCAGGCTCGCGCCGAGTGCCAGGGTGCGCCCGACGGGCCAGCCGCGCAGCGCCAGTGCGGTCAGCGACGCCGGCACGGTCAGGAGTGTGACGACCAGCCCGCCGACGACGTGGTTGGAGAGTCCGAACAGTCCGGCGGCCACGGACGGCCCCAGCGAGAGGTACAGGCCACCGAGGGCCCAGCTCGCGACGAGGATCGGCACCAGTCCCAGCAGGTCGGCCCGCAGGTGTGCGGCGACCTTGAGGCGGGGCTGCAGGGAGCGGGCGGCACCGGGGCGGCGCAGCGAGGTCTCGGGAAGCGCCAGGAGCAGCGCCCCGGCGACGACCAGGCCGGCCAGCAGCAGCGCGTACACGAGGCGGGTGGGGTGCGGCCCGTACTGGACGAGGAATCCGCAGCCCAGGGCGCCGAGTCCGAGCCCGAACGTGGGGGCGGCGCCGGTGACGACGCCGGCCCGGTGTGGCGCGTGGGCCGGGTTGAGGTCGGCCAGTGCGGCTCCGAGGGCGGTCATGGCGGCGCCGGTCGCGATGCCCTGGACCAGGCGCGCGACCATCAGCAGGCTGATGTCGTCCGCGGTGAGGAACAGGACCATCGACACCGCTTCGAGGGCGATGGCGGACAGCAGGACCGGGCGGCGGCCGAGGTGGTCGGAGAGTGCGCCGAGGACGAGGAGGGCCGCGATCATTCCCAGGACGTAGACCGCGAAGACGGTGGTGAGGGTGGTCGCCGAGAAGTGCCATTCCTGCTGGTAGACGACGTAGAGCGGGGACGGCGCACTGGAGGCGGCCATGAAGAGGACGAAAACGACGGCCAGCGCGACGAAGGCGGCCGGCCGGCCGAGCTCGCGTCGGCCGCGGGCGGGCGGGGTGTCGACGGCGAGCGAGGAGCTCTTGCTCTGGGGCGGGGCGGAACCGGGCATGACGACTCTCTCCAAACGCAGCGATCAATGCGTTAACGACGCTAGCACTAACGCAGCGATCAGTGCGATAATTCCGCCATGGTTGACGTTTCAGCTCAGGTACGCCCCGGTGGCCGCTCCGCGAAGGTGCGGGCCGCCGTCCATCGCGCCGTCGGGGAACTCCTCGCGGAGGAGCCCTCGGAGACCCTGACGATCCCGGCCGTCGCCGCCCGCGCCGGCGTGCACGCCACGACCGTCTACCGACGCTGGGGCTCGGCGGCGCAGTTGCTGAACGACGTCGCCACCAGCAGGTTCAGCGGTGATGTGGTCGTGCCGGACTCCGGTTCGCTCGGCGGTGACCTGGAGCGCTGGATGGAGGACGTGGCGACCGACCTCACGGACCCGGACACGCTCGCGCTGATGCGCGCCACGATCGGCTCGGGGCCTGAGGGCGGCTGCGCCTGCACGGCGGACCGCCACGAACAGCTCAGCGCCATCATCGAGCGCGAGCGTTCCCGGGGCGGCGAGGCGCCGGACGTCGAGAGCGCGGTGGACTCCCTGCTGGGTCCGCTCTACTACCGGGCGATCTTCAGCGCACGACCCGCTTCGCCCGACTGGGCACGGCGGCTCGTGGACTCGTTCCTCGCGGCGTCCTGACCGGTCACAGGCCCCGGCCGCGCCCGCGCGACTGGTCTGCGTGATGCACCCCCGCAGGCCGGCGGCCGGGCGAAGCGGGGCGATCCGTCCTCGGCGGTCCGCCCGGCGAGCCGAGCGTCTACCATTTTGTAGTCGGCGCATGGTGCCGCAGGCGAGTGGGGAAGGACGAAGCGATGACGGACTCGGACGGTGAGCGCAGGCCGGCGGGCGAGCTGGAGGCCAGCGTGCTCGCGGCCCTGTGGGCCGCGGGGAAGCCGCTCTCGGCCGCTCAGGTCAGAGCCGCCATTCCGCAGCCCCTGGCCCGCACGACCGTGGCCACCCTGCTCGTTCGTCTGCACGAGAAGGGCGCGGTGGGACGCAGCCCCGCCGCCCGCGGGTACGCGTACTTCCCCGTCGCGGACTCACACGGCCTGACCGCCCGCAGGATGCACCGCGAGCTCGACCAGGACGACGACCGGAGCATGGTGCTGGCGCGCTTCGTCGAGCGCCTCAGCCCCCACGACGAGGCGGAGCTGCGGCGCCTTCTGGAGGGGGGCGGCCGGTGATCGCTCTCCTGCTCGTTCCACTCGTCCTGCCCTTCGCGCTGCCCCTGCTGGCCCGGCGCGTCGTCGAGCGGGTCCGTCCCGAGACCGCCCTGTGGACCCTCACGTCCGCGTCCGCGGCCCTGGCCGTGGGGGTGCTGGCCTGCCTGGGCGTGCTGCTGCTCCCCCTGGCCCTCTCCGTCCCCGCCGTCGCCGGCCTCGCGCATCTGGTCCACCCGCTCGACGCCGGGCCTACGGCCCTGGTCATGGCCGTCTCGGTCCTCGCGGGCGGCGCTCTGGCCGTCCTGTGCGTCACCGCCGTCCGCAGGGCGCTGTGGGAGGTACGCCGCCTGCGCGCGGCCCATCTCGACGTCGCCGGGGTCCCGGAGGCCGGCGGCGTCTGTGTCGTCGACGACACCCGGCCCGACGCCTACGCCCTGCCCGGTGGCCGTCGCGGCGCGGACCGGATCGTGGTGACCACCGGCATGCTGCGCGCGCTGACGCCCGGCGAGCGGAGCATCCTGCTCGCCCACGAGCGCGCCCATCTCGCCGGACGGCATCATCTCTTCCTCGCCACCGCCCAGCTGGCCGGCTGGTGCCACCCCGCGCTGGCTGCCGTCACCCGTCAGGTGTCCTTCGCCGCCGAGCGCGCGGCGGACGAGGCCGCGGCGCGCTCGGCGGGCGACAGGACCCTGACCGCGCACGCCGTGGGACACGCCGCGCTGGCCACCACCCGCGCACACACGCCGCTGTCCAGCGTCACCCCGGGTGCGGTCGGCGGACCGGTCCCCGCGCGCGTGAAGGCCCTTCTGACCCACGCGCCCGTCCGCCGTCTGGCGCCCGCGATGCTGATCGTCGCGACCGTGATCGGTCTGGCCGGCAGCTCGGCCCTGGCTGGGGCCGTCTCGGTGCACCGAGGCGTAGAGATCGCCCAGGGCGAGCATCCGTCGGACTGACTCGGGTGGTCCTGCCGGGAACGGGGAGCTGCGGGCTCCGTGCCCCGAGGGCCGGGGCTACGGCGCGGCAGGACCGACGGGTACGTCGCCGCGCAGGGTGATGCGGTGCATGACGCGGTGCTGGTCGCCGTAGTCGCGGTTGGCGTAGTGGGAGGTGGCGCGGTTGTCCCAGATCGCCACGTCGCCGGGCTGCCAGCGGTGGCGGACCGTGTGCTCGGGCTTGGTGAGGTGGGCGTACAGGATGTCGAGGATGCCGCGGCTCTCGTGCTCGGAGACCCCGGCGATGTGCGAGGTGAAGCCCGGATTCACGAACAGCCCCCTGCGGCCGCTCTCCGGGTGGACCCGCACGACGGGGTGCTCCACCGGGACCAGGTCGGTGAACACCTCCCCCTCCCAGAGGTTTCCGCGGCCCTTCCGCTGCTGGGCGAGGTAGTAGCCGAACTCGCGGCTCCCGTCGTGCACCGCGGTGAGCGGGTCGATCAGCGCGCGCAGTCCGGGCGTCAGCGACTCGTAGGCCAGCTGGCTGTCCGCCCACGAGGTGTCGCCGCCGCGGGGCGGGAGGACCACGGCACGCAGGACGGAGACGGCCGGGGGACGCCGTACGAACGTCACGTCGGTGTGCCAGACGTCGGCGAAGCCGTTGTCCTGGCTGTCGAGGGAGTACACCTCGTCGGGCACGTCGCCCGAGTCGTGGACCGGGTGGCCGACGGTCAGCTCGCCGAGTCGTCGTCCGAAGTCGATCTGCGCGCGGTCGTCGATGTCCTGGCCGGGGAGGAAGAGCACCTTGTGCGTGACCAGGGCGGTCCGCAGCGCCGCGACCTGGTCGTCGTCCAGTCGGCCGAGGTCTACGTCGTACACCTCGGCGCCGAAGCTCGGTCCGAGCGGGACGACGCGTGGTCCTGCGCTGTCGCGTCGGTGCGGTCGGATCGGTTCTGCCTCGTGCGTCTGCTCGCTGATGACGGTCATGCCGTCGCTCCTTCCATCGGGTCGGTCTCTCGGACGCTTGCTGAGGAGCACCGCGCGGAGTCCTGGGAGGGCGGCCTCGTTCACCAGGGGGGGACGAACGCCGCGACGCGTGGTGGCCGCGACCGCAGCCGGAGGGAGGTCGCCACGGCCGCCGCGGGACGCGCGACGGCGGCGGGATCGAGGCCCGCCTCGGCCGGGAGGTGTCCCGGGCGGGGCTGCGGCGCCTCAGACGTGGAGGATCAACAACACGAAACGGCGCGGCGGCACAGGTCGACGACCAGACGGCGCACCAACGTTTCGTGGATCACGAGGAAAGTTGTACAGCAGCCGGACGGCATCGCACCAGGAGCCGTCCACGCTGTGGAACGGCGGTGACGCCTCCGACGATCCGGACGAGGGGCCCGCGTTCGTACGGTCCGCGCGGGTGCCGGTCGGCCCCGCGGGGCCTCAGCGGGGATCCAGCCGCAGGGTGGAGGTGCGGGCCTGCTCCGTGAGAACGGTGTCGACGATCGTCGTGTAGTGCCCGTACTTGGCGCGGTAGGCGGCGTCCACATCGGCGTACTCGCCCGGCCCGGCCTCGACGAAGGTGACGTCCTTCCGGACGCCGCCCGCCTCGACGACGCCCTCGTGGCGGGACTGCGTGCCTCGGTACCAGGGACCGTCGGTGCCCTTGACCGAACGGACGTAGAGCTGGTCGCCGACGCGGACCACCCACATGGTCACCGGGGTGCGCAGGGTGCCGTCGGTGCGTTCGGACTGCAGGTCCAGCTCCTCTGCGGCGCCGATCTTCCCCACCTCGGTCTCGATCCACTTCGTCATGCGCGTTCCCTTCCCGGTCGTACGCGGTCGCACGGACGGTGCCGTCGAGGCGTCGGCCGCGACATCTGCGGCGGCCGTCCCGTCCTGCCGGTCCCACCGTCGCCCGCGGCCGAAGGGCTCGCCAGCGGAAGCGCGCCATCGCCACGCGGCGCCCGGCGCGCGATCCCCGGTCCGCGTGGGCCGAGCCGGGTCGTACAGGAGAGGCCGTGGGTCAGCCGCGCAGCTTCTCGGGCCGGGCCGCCCCGCGCACGCGGGCCCACGCCTCGGGAAGCCGGCGCTCGCGGGACCTCGCCGAGGCCCGCTCCTGGCCGTACAGGAGGCCCCATGTGAACCCCGGTTCCCCGGCCGAGTGCGCCGAGACCGCCAGGTCTCGCAGCAGGTCACAGGTCACCACGCTGTCGTGCTGGGCACCGCTGACCTGCTGTACGGTCTTGGCGCGTCCGCCCAGACGCGCGGCCGGCTTCCCCAGCGCGGGGCGGGCCGCTTCGGCGGCGTAGCGCAGCCGCTTGGCGGCCTTGCGGGCGTCGTGGATGGCGGCGTCCCGCTGCGGGCCCGGTGTCATGTCGAGGGCGGGCTCCATCCGGGCCGCGAGCCGGTCGTACTCCTTCAGGAGGGCCTTGCTCAGGACCTTCCCGGGGTCACCTGCCGCCTTGGCGCGCAGTGGCGGGGCATCGGTCAGGGTCCGCAGGTTCTCCAGGAGCTTCAGGTAGCGGGGCGAGGCGAGTGTGTCGAGGGTGCGGCGACGGGCCTCGGTGCGCTGCTCCGCGTCCCACGTCTGAAGCCGTGCCCCGACCGGGCCGAGGACGAGTTCGCCGGGCAGTTCGCTCACTCCGGTGGTCAGCCGCTCACGGAGCACTTCGTGATCGCGTTCCACGCCGAGTTCGTTGGCGAGCCATTTCAGGTCCTGCCGCAGGACGTCGGTGGCCTCGCGGTCGAGCACGGAACGGTAGGAGCGCAGGCAGCCCCGCAGACGACGGGTCGTGGTCCGCATCCGGTGCACGGAGTCGGGCAGTTCGCGTCGCACCGCGGGGTCCAGGTCCGTGAGGTCCGCGGCCAGCCGGTCCACGTAGGCGAGTACGTGGTCACCGGCCGATCCCGGGGCGACGTCGGCGCGCGGGTTCGTCCCGCCGTCGAGGAGGGACGTGGTCTCGCGCAGTCCGCGGCCCACCTTGGAGGGGCTCTGCGCGCGCTCGACGCCGTGCTCGCGCAACGCTTCCTCGACGGTGTCCAGAAGGGCGGGGTCCCCGTCCTCGGCCAGTTCGACCTCCATCTCCCGCCACGTCGCGCGGCCGCCGTCGTCGAGCAGGGCCTCGGCGGACACCTCGTCCACGCTGAGTTCGGCGAGGACGGCGCCCTCGGCGTCGAGCAGGTGGTGGAGGGAGCGGGCCGAGCGGATCCGGATCACCGGGCGGAGCGGCGCGCCGCGGGTGCGGGAGAACGCGAGGTCGCGCAGTTCCTCCGGGACGTCCTCGGAGGACAGGGGCGCCTGGATCTCCTCGCGGCTGTCGCCCGGCAGGGGCAGCTTCAGATGCCAGCCGGCGTCGGTGCCGCCCGTCCTGCGCCGCAGGGACGCGCGGCTGCGGGAGAGGCGCAGGTCCTCGGTGTCGTAGTACACGGCGTCCAGGTCCTGCACCCCCTGGTCCACGAGCTCGGCGACGGGGCCCACACCCGTCAGCTCGGGCAGCCAGGAGATGCCTTCAGCGGGCGGCGCGTACTTGCGTTCGGTCTCGCGGGTCGAATGGGCCATACAGATCGCGTAGACCTATTCGCGGGGATCAAACCCGTACATACGTCCATTTCTGGCTGTGGGCTGTGCGCTGCCGCCTCGTCCGGGGCCTGCGGCGCGTTCGCCCCCGCCGTCTACGCGATGCCGCCGTTGCTCTGAACGAGTTGGCCGTTGATCCATCCTCCGTCGGGCGAGCAGAGGAAGGTCACCAGGTGCGCGCAGTCCTGCGGCAGTCCGAGGCGGGCAAGGGGGGTCGCGGCGATCAGGTCCGTCTTCTGGCCCTCGGTCATCCAGCCGGTGTCCGTCGGCCCCGGGTTGATCGCGTTGCAGGTGACGCCCAGGGCGGCGAGTTCGCGGGCGGCGGCCAGGGTGATCCGGTCCATGGCGCCCTTACTCGCTCCGTACGGCAGGTTGCCGGCGGTGTGGTCGCTGGTCAGGCTGATGATCCGGCCGCTCCCGTGCTGTCCCCGGAAGCGAAGCCCGTACTCACGGATGAGCAGCCACGTGGCTCGCGCGTTGACGGCGAAGTGCCGGTCGAAGCTCTCCACGGTGGTGTCGAGGAGCCCGGAGTCGACGGACTCGCAGTGGCAGAGGATCAGCGCGGTCACGCTCCCCCGCTCGCGTTCGACGGTGTCGAAGAGGTGAGCGGGGACGGCCGGGTCGGACAGGTCCGCCTCGACCGCGAGGGTTCGCGCCCCGAGCGCCGCCGCCTTCTTCTCCAGTTCCGCGGGCGCCTCGGCCTCCACGCCCCACTCCATCCGGGCGTCGTACGGAGTCCAGTACGTGAAGGCGACGTCCCAGCCGGCCCGCGCGAGGTCGAGCACCACGGAGGCGGCGATGCCCGCGGAGCGGCTCGCCCCGGTCACCAGGGCCAGGGGGCGCCCCGGCTCTCCCCTGCCCTGCCGGCCCTGCTCGGGCGTCGCGTCGGTCATGATCTCCATGGTGGCAGGCACGGCTGCGCGGTTCACCCGGATTCCTCACGGGACCCGGTCCGATCGAGACACCGGGCGGCGACGGGCCCGGTGCGACGACGTCAGCCCCTCGGCCTGACCGGTGCGCTTCCCTGTCCCCGGGCCCGGCCGCCGAGTTCCGCGTCGAGGGTCTCCTGGGCCACCCGCATCGCCCGGGCGTAGACCGGTTCCTGAAGTCGCTTCCACATCACGTCCTCGGGGACGTCCTCGATGTGGCTGATCACCCACCAGATGGTGCCGAAGGGGTCCTTGACGCGTCCGCCGCGCTGTCCGAAGGCGTCGTCGGACAGCGGCGTCACGACCTCGCCGCCGGCTGCGACGGCCAGGGCCATCGCCGCGTCGGCGTCGGGGACGAAGACCCGCAACAGGCTCGGCAGCCTCGGCCAGTCGGGGTGCCGGTCGAAGGCGAGGACGACGGTGTCCCCGATCCGGATCTCACCGTGGCCGATCAGACCGTCCTCGGTCGTCACGCGGCCGAGCTCCTCGCCGCCGAACACCTGGGTGACGAAGTCGAGGAAGGCACCCGTGTCGTCGGTGACGACCCAGGGTGCGACGGTGGTGTAGCCCGCCGGAGCGGCGCTGCTGTACTCGGACGTCACGGTGCGTCTCCCAGCTGTCGGTAACGGCTTCTGCGTGACGATAGGCGCGCATGAGGTCAGGTCCTGTCCGCCTTGGTCGCGGGCAGGAACGCCAGCGCCTCGCGGAGGTTGTGCTCGGCGATTCCCCGCATGACGTCCCGCTCGGGAAAGTCTCCGTCCAGGAGGCGCAACGGCCCGGCGACGAGGGACAGGTGCATCGCCAGGGTGTAGAAGGTCATGCGATGTTCGTCCAGGTCACCGCCGCTCAGCCCGGCGTAGTGCTCGCCGAAGCGCAGCCGGAGGAAGGCGTGTTCCCACTCGACGTCGAAGAACATCAGGCCTTCGACGTCGATGAGAACGGGTTGCCCGTCCCGGTCCACCAGCACGTGATCCGGGCCGAGTTCGCCGTGGACGAGTCCGTAGCGCGAGCGCGCGGGCACCCTCGCCGCCAGGTCGCCCACGACGCGGCGCAGTCGATCGTGGGACGCCGCGATGCGCGGATCCCGGGCGGCCGCCTCGGTCAGATCGTCGAAGGCTCGGTCCAGAACGACCTGTTCGCAGGAGGCACCGTCGGAGGATCCACCCCCGTCGACGAGAGCGACCTTCCCGAAGCGAGGCCCGGCATGCCCCCGCATCACGCCCAGTACCTCCGCCAGTCGGGCCATCACGGGGGCTGCCCGGACCGGGTCCCGACGGAGCAGGGACTCCAGATTGTCCCCGGGCACGTCCTCGACCACCGCGAGGTCCGCCGGACAGAGGCTCCCGCTCCGGTCGGCGAGCAACAACTGGGCTGTACGGATGCCGAGTTGGCGGAGATTCCGGTGGGCGGCCTCGAAGAGGTCGAGGCCGGAGGCGGGCGAGAACGGGTCCTCGAGCCGGTCGGCGCCGGCGCCTGTGGCGGGCCAGTAGTTCTCGGAGTCGTCCCAGATGTAGACGACGGCGGTGGAGTCGTCGTCGAGGTCGAGACGGTACACGCCCTTCTTGCTGCCTCCGCGCAGACGTGAAACACCCCTGAGGCGCCGCCCGTTGCCGAAGACCGCCCGTGCGACGGCGTCCAGGTCGTCCCGGGTCACCACCCTGCGTACGGCGTCCATGTCCCGCCCCCCACCGTCGTCGGCACTCGGGGCAGCGTACCGACGCCGACGGACATGCCGCCCGACCGTCGGCGACCGACGTGCCGGCCGATCCGCGGGATGATCGCGGCCGACGCGAAGGACCGGGACGGGTACCCGTGACGCGAGGGGGCACACTCTCCCCGACAGGCGCACGGGACCGGGCGGGAGCGGCGGGACATCACGGTGAGAACAGCTCGGTCCACCGGGCGCTGCACCGGCCCCACGGGGTCCGGCGGCCTGCTCGGGCGCGGGCAACGGGGCTTTCTCCGCGTACGGCGCTCGGCCGACGGACGCCTGTGTCCCCCGGCCGCCGGAGGACGCGACCGGTCCTGGGCGCGCGGAGACCGATATCGTCCGCGCGTCCCACGTACCGTCAAGCAGCCCGCTGTCCCTCGCCGTCACCTACCGCACGCACGACCGCCGAGCCACCCGGCCGGCGTCGGCCTTCATCGATGTCACCGTCGGAACAGGAGCACGTCCATGCGTCTCTACGCCCAGACCCCAGCGCGCCGGGGTCGTCAGCTGATCGCGGATCTGATCGCTCTGCTCCTGATCGCGATCACGGTGAAGTTCGCCCTGGTCGTCCGTGACGCGATCCTGACGCTGGCCGAGCCCGGGCGGAAGGCCGAGAGCGCGGGCGACAGTCTTGCCTCCGGTCTCGACGACGCCGGCGACGCGGCCTCGAAGGTGCCGTTCGTCGGCGACTCGCTGAAGAAGCCGCTCAAGTCCGCGGCCGACGCCGGCACCAGCCTCTCCGATGCCGGGCAGTCGTTGCAGGACACCGTGGGTCATGTCGCCACGCTCACGACGATCGCCCTCATCGTCCTCCCGACCGCCGTGATCCTGGTGCTGTGGCTCGTTCCGCGGATGCGCTGGATCAGGCGTACCGCCACCACCCGTCGCCTCCTCGACGCCCCCGGCGGCGCCGACCTCCTCGCCCTGCGCGCGCTCACCGGCCCGCAGCGGCCGCTGTCCGCGATCCCCACACCGCCCGGCGGCCTGGCCGACGCCTGGCGTCGCGGCGATCCGGACGTCATCGCCGACCTGTCGACGCTGACGCTCCGGAAGGCGGGCCTTCGGCCCTGACGAGCGTGCGCCGTGCGGGCGGCGGAGCCGGCGCCCGCACGCCCGGGCCGGTCAACCACGGCGGGCCCGGGCGGCCCGAGCCGGTCAGACGTACGGCTCAGGCGTTCCGGATCAGCCGTCCAGGCGTCGCTTGGCGAGCCAGCCCACGGCTTCGGCGTCGCGGTGGTCGA
This sequence comes from Streptomyces sp. M41(2017), assembly GCF_002078175.1. GTDB lineage: Bacteria > Actinomycetota > Actinomycetes > Streptomycetales > Streptomycetaceae > Streptomyces. Next base: position 477,514 of record NZ_MWFK01000003.1, read on the forward strand.
AGAACAGCGACGTGCCCTTGTCCAGCGTCGCGATCGCGGCCATCTGGTCGTCGGTGAGTTCGAAGTCGAAGATGTCGAAGTTCTCCGCCATACGCTCGGCACGGACCGACTTGGGGATGGCGACGACACCGCGCTGGACGAGCCAGCGCAGGACGACCTGCGCCACGGACTTGTCGTGGTCGGCGCCGATCCCGCTCAACAGGGCGTTGGTGAAGAGGTCGTTCCTGCCCTCGGCAAAGCCTCCCCACGACTGGATCTGGACGCCGTGCTCCCGCATCAGGTCCTGGTCGGCCACGCGCTGGAAGAAGGGGTGGGTCTCGATCTGGTTGACGGCGGGGGTCACCTCGTTGTTGACGACGAGGTCGAGAAGCCGGTCGGGATAGAAGTTCGCGACGCCGATCGCCTTCGCCAGGCCTTCACGGTGCACGGCCTCCATACCGCGCCACTGTCCATAGACGTCACCGAAGGGCTGGTGCATCAGGTACAGGTCGACGTGGTCCAGGCCGAGCTTGGCCAGGGACGTCTCGACGGCGCGCCGTGTGTTCTCCTCGGCGGGGGCGTCCTGGATCCAGAGTTTGGTGGTGACGAACAGGTCCTGCCGAGGGACGCCGCTGCTCTTGATGGCGCGGCCCACGGCTTCCTCGTTGCCGTAGGCCGCCGCGGTGTCGAGCAGCCGGTATCCGGCGACGAGGGCCTCGGAGACGGCCCGCTCGGTCTCCTCAGGCGGGATCTGGTAGACGCCGAAGCCGAGGATCGGCATCTCGACGCCGTTGTTCAGGGTGACGTGCTGCATGGCGGTACCTCTCGTCGTGCGGGTCCCCAGCGGGAGGCGCGGGGGTCGGGTCGAGTCGCCGACCGGCCTCTCGGGGACGGTCGTTCGACCCGGGGTCACAAGGTGATGAGCGCCTTGAGAACCTCACGGTCATTCATGGCTCGGTAGGCATCGGGGACCTGGTCGATCGAGAAACTCGGGCCGAAGACGCGGCCGGGGGTGATGGTCCCGTCGAGGATGTCGGGCATGAGCTCCTCGATGTAGGCGCGCGCGGGGCTGGCGCCGCCGGTGAGGGTGATGTTCCGCATGATCATCGCCGCGCCGACCGGGCCCTCCTCGTACTGCGGGACGCCCAGGCGGCTGATGGTGCCCCCGTCGACGGCGGTGCCGAAGGCGGTGTCCAGGGTCTCGCGGGTGCCGACGGCCTCGATGACCTTGTCGACGCCGTCGCCACAGGTGAGTTCGCGGACCCGGGCGACTCCCTCCTCGCCCCGCTCGGCGACGACGGCGGTGGCGCCGAACTCGCGCCCCAGGTCGGTGCGTGCGGTGTGGCGGCCCATGAGGGTGACGCTCTCGGCGCCGAGCCTCCGTGCGGCGATGACCGCGCACAGGCCGACCGCGCCGTCCCCGATGACGAGGACGGAGTCACCGGGGCCGACGCCTGCCGTGACGGCGCCGTGGTGGCCCGTGCCCATCACGTCGGACAGGGTCAGCAGCGAGGGCAGGAGTGCCGAGTCCGCCGCGACGGGCAGTGTGACGAGGGTGCCGTCGGCCTGGGGGACGCGCACGGCCTCGCCCTGTCCGCCGTCCACCCCGTCGAAGCCGTAGCGGCCGCCGTGCCGGCAGGAGATCTGCAGGCCCCTGGCACAGCGGTCACAGGTGTTGTCGCAGTACGTGAAGGGCGCGACCACCAGGTCGCCGGCCTTGACGCCGGAGACGTCGGCGCCGGTCTCCTCGACGACACCGAGGAACTCGTGGCCCATGGGGCGGCCGGTGTCGGTGGCGGCCATGGACCTGTAGGGCCACAGGTCGCTGCCGCACACACAGGCCAGGAGGGTGCGGACGACGGCGTCGGTGGGCCGCTGGATCTTCGGATCGGGACGGTCCTCGACGCGCACGTCTCCGGCTCCGTACATCACTGCTGCGCGCATGAAAGGCTGCTCCTGCTTCTGGTGGTCGCCGCCGGTGGCGGCGGCCGTGCGGACTCGGGTCTCCCCTGTGAGTGGCGTCAGCGTTCGAGCATCCGCGCCTGCTCCTCGGTGTGGGTGTCGCCGGCGGCGGGAGGCAGGCTGCTGAGCTTGGCGACCTGCTCGGGGGTCAGCGTGACGCCGTCGGCCGCGGTGTTCTCCTCGACGCGATGGACCCGCTTGGTACCGGGGATCGGCGCGATGTCGTCGCCCTGGGCGAGCAGCCAGGCCAGTGCGACCTGCGCCGGGGTCGTCCCCGCCTCGGTGGCGATCGCCTTGACCTCGTCGGCCAGACGCAGGTTCCGTTCGAAGTTCTCGCCCGTGAAGCGGGGGTTGCCGCGCCGGAAGTCGGTCGCGTCGAACTCGTCCGCCGACCGGATCGTGCCCGTGAGGAACCCGCGTCCGAGCGGGGAGAATGGCACCAGACCGATGTTCAGTTCCCGCAGCACAGGCAGCACCCGGTCCTCCACGCCGCGTGTCCACAGGGAGTACTCGGACTGGACGGCGGTGACGGGGTGGACGGCGTGGGCACGGCGGATGGTGTCGGGTCCCGCCTCGGAGAGGCCGAACGCACGGACCTTCCCCTCGGCGACCAGCTCTCCCACCGCGCCCGCGGTCTCCTCGATGGGCGTGTTCGGGTCGACTCGGTGCTGGTAGTACAGGTCGATGTGGTCGGTGCCCAGCCGTCGCAGCGAGCCTTCGACTGCCGCACGGACGTTGGCCGGGCTGCTGTCGAGGTTCCAGGGACCGTCGCCGGCGTGCGAGACCAGGCCGAACTTCGTCGCCAGGACCACGTCGTCGCGGCGGCCCTTCAGCGCCCTGCCGAGCAGGTCCTCGTTCGTGTAGGGGCCGTAGATCTCGGCGGTGTCGATCAGCGTGACGCCCAGCTCCAGGGCCCGGTGCACGGTGCGGACCGACTCTGCGTCGTCGGTGCCGGAGCCCGTGTAGCCGTGGGACATCCCCATCGCACCGAGCCCGATCCGGGAGACCTCCAGGTCACGCAGCTTGATGTAACGCATCGGCTCTCTTCCCTCCGGGTTCATCACCGCTCGGCGTTCTCCACTGTGGCCCGGTCCTCCCCGGACCGCTCGCGGGACGCCGCGTGGTGTCGTGCCTCCACCCTCGCGCTCTTTCGCCGGCGGCGGCAGGGCGGGTTCTTCGGGGGTCATGGCAGGGCCCTCCACCGCGCTCCCGGCCAGGTCACGACGGTGTGACACTGAAGCCATGGCATCTGAGCGCACGCACGGCAGCGGCGGAAGCGAGGGGCTGGAGCTGGGCCTGTTCCTGCGGGCCCGGCGCACCCAGACCACCCCGGAGCAGGTCGGTCTCACGGTCGGCGGCGGTCTGCGTCGCACTCCCGGACTGCGCAGGGAGGAGCTGGCCACCCTCTCGGGGATCAGCATCGACTACTACGTACGTCTGGAGCGCGGCAAGGAGACCCGCCCCAGCCCTTCCGTCGTGGACGCGCTGGCCCGTGCCCTCCAGCTCGACGACCAGGAACACCACCACCTGCGCGAGCTGGCCGCCCGTGCCGCGCGGTACGCGCCCGAACCGCCGCCGGCGCCGAGCAGGACCGTCCGACCGCACGTGCACCAGCTGCTGGAGACCCTGCGCCCCCATCCGGCGTACGTCCTGAGCCGCAGCATGGAGTTCCTCGCGTCGAACCGGAGCGGTCTCGCACTGTACGCCGGGCTCGGCGACTGGCCCGCGAAGCAACGCAACCTCGCCCGGTACCTCTTCCTGCACCCCACCGCCCGCGAGTTGTTCCCCGACTGGGACAACCAGGTCCGCGGCTGCGTCGCCCGCCTGCGGGCCATCGCCGGAACCGCGCCCGACGCACCCGACCTCACCCACCTCGTCGGCGAACTCGTCCTGAAGAGCCCGGACTTCGCCAGGCTGTGGGAGCGCTACGACGTCACCGGCCGCAAGCCCGCGCACAAGACGTTCCACCACCCGCACGTCGGGACGATCACCCTCACCGCCCAAGCCATGCACCTGGAGGGCACCCCCGGTCAGCGCCTTGGTGTCTACCTCGCCGAACCGGGCAGCCCCGACCACGACGCGCTGCTCCTGCTCGACATGACCGCCCCCCAGTCCGCGCAGGGGTCGGTCGCGCAGGATGCGCGCGATGCCCGGCGATCGGGCCAGGAACGCTGAACGGGGCCATGCCCCGGAAGACGCGACGAGGCGGGAGGGAGGGAGGGAGGGAGGGAGGGAGGGAGGGAGGCCGTGAGCAGCGCGGTCACTCCGAGCGAGGTGAAGGCGCCCCAGAGCAGGGGGCCGGTCCGGATTCCGCTCTCCGGGAGTCCTGGCCGGGGCGCTTCGACGTGAACGGGGTGACGGGCCGGCCCAGGCGTTCGCCGTCCACGGTGATGTCGACCGCCTCGTTGTAGAAGGCGAGGAGGTCCTTGACCGCGGCCACGGCGGGCAGCGGCTCCGGGTAGCTCCACACGAGGTTCGCGGGCTCGTCGCCCTCGCCCGGCCAGGCCCAGTAGGTGGCGGTGCCCTTGTACGGGCATCCCGTGCTCAGGTCGCTCGGCCGGAGCAGGTCGAGTCGGACGTCCTCGCGGGGCATGTAGTAGCGGGTCGGGAGGCCGGTCTCGAAGAGCAGGACGGGGCGGTGCGTGTCGGCGACGAGGGTGCCGTCGATCTCGACCTGGACATGACGGCTGCTGGGGACGGCGTCCACACGCTTGTACGGGTCACGGGGGTGGATGAAGATCTCTTCCTCCTCCTCGTACCAGTGCTCCAGGCCCCTTCCGGAGCGCCGGAACCATTCGAAGGCGATGTGCCCGGCAAGGTCGTCGGCCGGGAACGTCCAGGCGGCGTTCTCCAGCCGCTCGCCGTCCAGCTCGACGTCGTAGAAGATCCGCGAACCGGTGTGGGTGCCCGTGCGGGGATTCTTCGCCGGGTGGAGGAGGTCCTCCCGGACGTCCGCGCGCGGGAAGGCGTAGAGCGGGACCGGCACTCCCGGCTCCCAGACGAGGACGGGATGTCTGCTGTCCACGACGGTGATCCCGCCGGTGCGTCCGCGCACCCAGCGTTCGCTGGGCGCCCACAGAAGGCCTTCCGGGGTGGTCCTGACGTCACGCGCGGCGGGGATCGCGGTCATGAGCGGTTCTCCTTCGGACGGGGCTCACCGGCTCACTCCCACCCTGCCACGGGTCGGGGACCGGAGCAGAGCGTCGGCGCAGGGGCCGTACCGGGAGGCGCTCCGGTTGCCGTCGAGCGTCGCCTCAGGTGTCAACTGAGGCCTGCCGTACGGATCATGCGACCACTGGGCTGCGCCGATGGAACACGCGGCCGACGTGCCCGAGAGGCTCCCCCGGTCCCTGGATCGGGGCCCGGTGAACGACTACGACCGTTTCGCCGAGGCGTACGCGGCGGAGAACGAGAACAGCCTGGTCAACGCCTACTACGAGCGTCCGGCGATGTTGGCCCTGGCCGGAGACGTGACAGGACGTCGGGTGCTGGACGCCGGTTGCGGGTCGGGCCCGCTGTCCGCCGCACTGCGCGACCGCGGTGCCGTGGTCACCGGTATCGACGTCGGCGCCGGGATGCCGGCGCCGGCCAGACGGCGGCTCGGTGACGACGTGGCCCTGCATGTGGCCGACGTGAGCGAGCGTCTGCCGTTCACCGACGGCTCGTTCGACGACGTGGTCGCCTCGCTCCTGCTGCACCACCTGGCGGACGGGGGGCCGGCGCTGGGCGAGCTGCGGCGCGTGCTCAGGCCTGGTGGCCGGCTGATCGCGTCGGTGGAGCACCCCTTCGTGGCCTCCACGTTCCAGGAACCCGGCCCGACTCCTTCGCGACGACCAGCTACCCCTTCACCTGGACGTTCGGCGGACAGTCGGCACCGATGACGTTCTGGCGCAAACCGCTGCACGCGATGACCGAGGCCCTCACCGCCGCCGGCTTCCGTCTGACCGCCCTCGACGAACCGCAGCCCGACCCGGCCGCGCGCGAGCTGTTCCCCGACGCCTTCCACGACCTCGCGACCAGGGCCACCTTCCTGATCTTCGTCCTGGAGGTCCCCCTGCCGACGGACGGCTCGGACGGCGGACCGGCGGCGGACTCCCGTCCCTGAAACAGCCGACGCCCCTGAGGCAGCTGACTCGCCGGCGAACCCCTCCCGCCGCGCCGCTCAGGCACCCGCCAGCGTCACCGTCCCCGAGGCCACGACGCGCCCCTCGGACGTGACGGCGAAACGCGCCCCGTTCTCCTCCGGCGCCACGTCGATCACCGCGCCCCGGCAGGGCACCGGGCCCCGCAGCTGGGCGGCAAGGCCGACCACAGCGGAGGCGGGCCGTCCCTGCTGGAGCAGAGCCGCCTGCCGGCCGGCTTCGAGCACGGCGTGCAGGGGCAGCTCGCGCGGCCGACCGGGGAGCAGGACCGGATGGGCGGGGTCACGGGGAAGGATCACCAGGCGGCCCTGCGGCGCTCGCGCCAGCAGCACGTCGGGGTCGGCCGCCGCCCCCACGGCCGGAGCGGCGGGATGCAGCAGGCTCGTGAGCGTCCCCTCCCCCGGTTCCGGGGCCGTGGGCGAGGCGGGTGCGAAGACCATGGCGCACACACCGAATCGCCTGCCTTCGTGGAAGTACTCGGCCGTGATCCGGTAGCCGGTCAGTCGGCCGGAGCGCACGGCGACATCGCTCGTCGTGACGCGCACGGTGACGTCGGTGGCGCCACTCGTCTCGACCGGCCGCGTCTCCGGATCCGTCCCCAGGGCCACCGACGTGGGCCGCAGTGCGGCGGTGCCGGTGGCCGGGAGGAACCTGCCCTCCGCGAGGGCGGCCAGCTGGCGGGTCGACTCGACGAGGATCAGCGGGTGATGCGTCACCGCGAGGACGTGTTCGTTGAGGGGGTGCCAGCGGGGCCACTGGCAGACGGCCTGGAAGGAACGGCTCCCCGCGCGGCTGAGGGAGACGACGAGCAGCGCGGACATGGACGAGAGCCCGAGATCACGCCATTGCGGCAGGGCCTCCGGCACCCGCACCGGCTCTCGGGCAGCCTCGGTGCGGGGCATGGCGTACGACTCCTGCGCCGAGCCCGCCTCGATCGTCGCGGTGGCCCGCATCAGTGCCTCCTCGATGAGAACGAGGCAGGACGCGTGACCGCCGCCTCTGCCCGTCGCGTGGTGGATCCACTGACCAGCTTTTCGGCAGCGGGCGGCCGGGCGGATGCGGGGCACGCCCGACGGGTCGTGATCGCGGGCGCGGCCCGGCCGTCCGACACGCGCACGAAGGCCTGCGGGCCCGAGCGGGCTTTCCCGGCCTCAGCCGATCGACGGCGTGCTCAGCCGTTGTGGCGCGGCAGGCGGACCACCTGGACGAAGAAGTCGTCGATCTGGCGTACGGCTGCGATGAACTGGTCCAGGTCGACCGGCTTGGTGACATAGGCGTTGGCGTGGAGCTTGTAGCTGCGCAGGATGTCCTCCTCCGCCGCCGAGGTGGTGAGGACCACGACCGGGATGTGCGAGAGCGCCGGGTCCGACTTGATCTCCTCCAGGACCTGCCGGCCGTCGTACTTGGGCAGGTTGAGGTCGAGCAGGATCAGGTCGGGCTGCGGGGCGCCGGTGTGGGCGCCGCGCTTGTAGAGGAAGTCGAGCGCCTCCTCGCCGTCCCGGACGACGTGCAGGGTGTTGCCGATCTTGTTGTCCTCGAACGCCTCCCGGGTCATCAGCTCGTCGCCCGGGTCGTCCTCGACGAGGAGGACGTCGATGGGAGTGCCTGAGGGAGTCGTCATATAAGGGCCTTGTCCTCGGAGTGCGTGGGAGTGCCGTCCGCCTGCTCGGCGGCGGGCAGGGTGAAGCAGAAGCGTGTGCCATCGGTGTGGCTGGTGTCGAGCCAGATGCGGCCGCCGTGGTACTCGACGATCTTCTTGCACAGCGCGAGGCCGATGCCGGTGCCACCGTACGAGTCGCGGCTGTGCAGCCGCTGGAAGATGACGAAGACCTTCTCCTCGAACTCGCCGGGGATACCGATCCCATTGTCCGTGACGCTCAGCCGCCAGGCGCCGGTGTCGTCCGGGTCGCGCTCGCACGTGATCCGGACATGCGGTGCGCGGTCGGGGCGACGGAACTTGACGGCGTTGCCGATGAGGTTCTGCCAGAGCATCGCGAGGAGGGTCGGGTCCCCGACGATCTCGGGCAGTTCGTCCGGCCGGTCGACGCGCGCGCCGCTCTCGGTGATCGCGCTGTCCAGGTTGGCCAGCGCCTTGGTGAGGCCGAGGCCCAGGTCGACCGGGAGGCGGGCGTCGTTGACCCGGCCCACCCGGGAGAACGTGAGCAGGTCGTTGATGAGTACCTGCATGCGTTTGGCACCGTCGACGGCGAAGTCGATGTACTGCTTGGCGCGGTCGTCCAGCTGGTCGCCGTAGCGCCGCTCCAGCAGCTGGCAGAAGGAGGCCACCTTGCGGAGGGGTTCCTGGAGGTCGTGCGAGGCGACGTAGGCGAACTGTTCGAGTTCCGCGTTGGAGCGCCGCAGTTCGACGGCCTGGGCGTCCAGATCAGCGGTCTGCCGGGCCAGGATGTCGCGCTGCTCGCGCGAGGAGTCCAGTTCGTCGACGATCCGCCGGCGCATGCCCTCGACGTCCGCCGCCACCGCCCTCAGGTCCACCGGACCACCGCCGGTGATGGCGTGGTCGAACTCGCCGCGCGCCACCTTGCGGGTGGCGTTCTGCAGGGCCTCCAGCGGTCGCGCGACCAGGAGCCGGACGAGGAACGTCAGAGCCACCCCGGCCAGCAGGAAGGCCACGACCATGCCGATGAGCACGGCGTCGCGGACCTTCCGGGAGTGCTCGAGTCGCCGCTGACCGTCGTCGACCGCCGCCGTGAGTCCGGCGTTCTGCTCGGCCGCGGCCTTGCGGATCTCGTCGAAGGCCTTCTTGCCGCGTTCGGCGGACGCCCGGTCGATGGTGCGCGGTTCACCCGGCGTGACGCGGGCCACAAGGGGCTCGGCGTAGGTGCGCCGCCAGGCGTCGGCCCGCTTCTCGACCGCGGCGAGGTCGGCGAGGAGTGCGGGGCGGTCGCCGATCAGGCCTCGGACACGGTCGGCGGACCGCGCCTCGTCCTTCTTGCCCTGCTCGTAGGGGTCGAGGAACTGGCGGTCGGCCGCGATGGCGTAGCCGCGGACACCGGTCTCCTGGTTCACGAGGGAAGCCTGCAACCGGTAGGCCTCGGTCTGCGCGGGCTTGATGTCCCGCAGCATCTGGTCGGTGACCGTGGCCGTCTGCTGGAGCATCACCGCGCCGATCACGGCGCCCACGAGCACCAGCAGGGCCATCAGGCCGAGCACGAGCCGGAACCAGCCCTGCACCGTCAGCCGGTGTCCGGCCCACCGCTCGCCGGTCATCTTCGCCATCCCATCCTCGGAGTCACTCTCTTCTCGCACGCTTTCCACGCCGGTCACCGCCAGCGCAGGTAGAGCACGGCGACGTCGTCTGCCAGGCCGCCCTGTTGCTCGGCGAGCCGTTCGGCGCGCTCGATCAGGCCGTCGACGAAGGGGGCGGGGGCCAGAGCGGCCAGCTCACGCGCGACATCCAGCAGCCCCTCCTCGCCCAGGCGCTCGATGCCGCGTCCGACGCGCCCTTCGAACAGCCCGTCGGTGAACAGGACGATCGCGGCGCCCTCGGGGACGGTCAGCTCCTCCACGGGCCAGCAGGCCCCTCCGGGAACGATCCCGAGGGCGGGCCCTCCCCGGACTTCTACCCACTCGACGCCTCCGTCGCCGACCAGCAGCGCTCCGGGATGACCTGCCCGCACCATGCGGACGCGGCGCTCCCCGGGACCGATCGAGAGGATGACCAGGGTGGCGAAGACTCCCGCCTTGGCCCGCTCGGCCAGGAGGATCTCCTCCAGGCGGCCGACCTGGTCGGCGCCGGTGACGCCGCTGAGCACGAGGGTGCGCCACGCTATTCGCAGCGCCACGCCGAGTGCGGCCTCGTCCGGACCGTGTCCGGAGACGTCGCCGATCATCGCGTGCACGGTGCCGTCGGCGCTCTGCACGATGTCGTAGAAATCACCGCCGAGCAGGGCGTGCGCGCGGCCGGGACGGTAGCGGGTCACGACTTCGACGTCGTCGCCGCGGAGCAGCGGGCGCGGCAGCAGCCCGCGCTCCAGGCGCGCGTTCTCCCGCGCCTGCATCTGGCTCGCCTGCAACGCCACGGCGTTCTGCTCGGCCTGCTTGCGCTGGATCGCGTAGCGGACCGCACGTCCGAAGAGTTCCGGCTCGACGCGCCCCTTGACCAGGTAGTCCTGCGCGCCCGCGGTGACAGCGGCGAGCCCGGTCCCCTCCTCGGCGAGGCCGGTGAGGACCACGATGGCGACGTTCTCGGCCCGCTCCCGGATCCGGGACACGGCTTCGAGGCCCTGGGCGTCCGGCAGGTGCAGGTCGAGCAGCACGCAGTCCGGTACCTCGGAGGCGAGCACGTCGCAGGCCTCGGCCATCGTCCGCACCCAGCGCAGCCGCATCCCGAGCGCGCTGTCGGCGACCAGTTCCTCCACGAGCAGGGCGTCACCGGCGTCGTCCTCGACGAGGAGGACCGACGGCTGTTCCACCCCCCAGGCCGCTGCACGGTCCAGCGCGGGAGAAACCACGCCGGCAGCCCCTGGCTGCGACGTCATCATTGAGAGAACCCCCCACCAACCACCATTCCGCCGCTGCCTGACGGATAACTCCGCGAGCATACTCAGGCTCGCGGCGAAGCACCTCATGGGGAGAGTCACTCACGGCGGGCGAGCTGCGCCGTCGTCCGGCACCAGGTGTGATGTGCCTCTCGGACAAGGGTGCCGGACACCGATGAGTCACGTCGCCCGCGACGGTCCGAAGAGTGCGAGAGTGAAGCGGACGGAAGCGAGGGTGACCGTGTTTGTCCTGATTCCCGGTGCCGGTGGTGCGGCCTGGTACTGGCACCGCGTGGTGTCCGAGCTGCGCGCCCGGGGGCACGAGGCTCTCGCCGTCGATCTGGACGGCGCGGACGAATCCTCGGGGTTGCCCGAGTACACCGACGCGGTGGTGGCGGCGATCGGTGGTCGTGACGGGGTCGTCCTGGTGGCCCAGTCCATGGGCGGCTTCACGGCGCCGATGGTGTGCGCCCGTGTCCCGGTGGGCCGGCTGGTGTTCGTCAACGCGATGATCCCGCTGCCGGGCGAGACACCCGGGCAGTGGTGGGGTGCCACGGGATCGGAGGCGGCCCGGGTCGCGGCGGCAGAGGCGGGTGGGTACTCGACCGAGATCGACCTCGACACCTATTTCCTGCACGACGTCCCGGCGGAGGTAGCCGCGGGCGGGGCCGAGCACGAGCGGCCCGAGGCCGAGATCGCGTTCGGCCAGCCCTGTGCCGTCGAGCGGTGGCCCGATGTGCCGACCCGGGTGCTCGCGGGCGCCGGGGACCGGTTCTTCCCGGCGGAGTTCCAGCGCCGGGTGGCCCGCGAGCGTCTCGGTGTCGACGCCGAGACCGTCCCGGGCGGCCATCTGGCGGCGCTGTCGCACCCGGGGCCTCTCGTCGACCGTCTGCTCGACCGGGCACCCTGACGGGCGGACCGCCACTCCGCGGCTCTCCCCCCGACGGGCACCACGAACCCGCCGCGGGGCGGTCCGACAGGCCGGCCGCGGCGATTCGTATCCATCGCGCGGGAACCTCGTTGAAATGGTCGTCGCGCTGCCACCCCCGAGGACGCGCGACAGGTGAGGGCCCGAAATCCCCGCCCGGTCTCGGGCCCTCACTCCTCTCCTCCGTGTCCCTTCGCAGGTCGCGGCGGTCTCCTCGCGGCGCCTTCACCCACCGCTTGCCAACGTTGTCGCGGATGACTGGTCTACACCCTTGACTGGTACAGACCAAAGCGGTTGAGTGTGGCAGCACACCCCCCACCGCGGCCGCTCCGGAAGCCGTGGCACCGGCCAACATCGGCGCGTGCACGCGAGGTTGACCCTTGCCTTCCGGTGCGGCCCTGCCGTGCAAAGGAAATGATCCTGTGTCAAAACGACGCGTGTCTTCCCTCTTGGCCGCCCTCCTGATCGGAACCGCGGCACCCGTGCTGCTGCCGGCCACCGACGCCTCCGCCGCGTCCTGTTCGAGCTACCCGAGCTGGGTGGCCGGCAAGTCGTACGTCACCGGCAACATCGTCCGGTACACCGACGGCAAGGCCTACATAGCGGAACACGACAACCCGGGCTACGACCCCGTCATCAGCACCTGGTTCTGGGAGCCCTACGCCTGCGACAACGGTCCGACCAACCCGTCCGAGGGCTTCGTCGTGAGCGAGTCCCAGTTCAACCAGATGTTCCCGAACCGGAATTCGTTCTACACCTACAGCGGGCTCAAGGCCGCGCTGAGCGCCTACCCCGGCTTCACCAACACCGGCAGCGACACGGTCAAGAAGCAGGAGGCCGCGGCCTTCCTCGCCAACGTGAACCACGAGACCGGCGGGCTGGTCTACGTGGTGGAGCAGAACACCGCCAACTACCCCACGTACTGCGACTGGAGTCAGTCGTACGGGTGCCCGGCGGGCCAGTCCGCGTACTACGGGCGCGGCCCGATCCAGCTCAGCTGGAACTTCAACTACAAGGCGGCGGGCGATGCCCTCGGCATCGACCTGCTGGGCAACCCCTGGCTGGTCCAGAACGACTCGGCCGTGGCCTGGAAGACCGGTCTCTGGTACTGGAACACGCAGTCGGGCCCCGGCAGCATGACCCCGCACAACGCGATGGTCAACGGAGCGGGCTTCGGCCAGACCATCCGCAGCATCAACGGATCGCTGGAGTGCGACGGCAGGAACCCCGCGCAGGTGCAGAGCCGCGTGGACGCCTACCAGCGCTTCTCGTCGATCCTCGGCGTGACGCCGGGCGGCAACCTCTACTGCTGATGGGGCAGGCCGGATCGCTCCGGCGTCACACCTGACCCATCTCTTCGGCGCCCGCCGACCTCGACGAAGGCCGGCGGGCGCCGTCGCGCGAACACGACCGGCCGCCGACAACGTCAGGGGCCTACCGCTCGCCCCTTTCGCTCGCTTCCCGTCGCAGCCAGTCCTCAAGGGTGACGAAATCCCTGTCGGTGAGGCCATGTCGCGGATCGACACGGTGGAGCAGGGCCGCCCCGCGATGATGTTCGTCGACCCAGGCCCGGTCGACGCCGGTGATCTCGTCGTCGACCCAGACGAAGGCCCGTCCGGCCGCCCGGTCCACAAGGGTGCGCGTCTTCCAGTGCAGCCCCTTCCGCTCGTCCTGTTCGTCGACGGCGGACGGCTCCGGCCAGACGACCACCGGCAGCTCCGGCAGACCGAGCAAGGGCGCCACGCAGGCGTTCGCGTCATCCATCCAGGTCGTCGCCCAGATCAGTTCGCACGGAAGGGCGGCCAGCCGACGCCCGTGCTCGGGATCGATCCGGGCGAGCAGGGGGTTGGTGTGTCCCCCCGCGTGCGTGCGGCCGTGCTCGTGGGTCCGGTACGACGAGGACGCGGCGCCGAAGGGGATGAGGGGGCCGTCGACGTCGAGGAAGAGGAGTGGGTGCGGCGGCTGGGGCGGGGAACCGGGCATGGCCGCAGGGTAGTGGCGTGGCCGGGGCGCAGCGGCGTGGCCCGTCGTTCGGGGGATGTCGACGGGCCACGCCTTCTTTCACGGTCCCACGGACAGGACGAATATGCGCGCATTGCGGGCAAACCGGCTATCCAGTCCGGCGCGGAACGCCATGGCAACCGGACCGCGGTCGCGAGGTCAGGAGACGGCCACCACCACGTCGAACCACGGCGTGCTGAGCGACCGCAGTGGGGAGTCGAGCTTCTGGAGGTCGAGTCGGTAGGTGCCGGCGGCCAGGACGCCACCGGCGGGCAGGGGCCCGAGCGGCAGGTAGCGGCCGTTGGCGACGCCTGAGCGGTTGTACGTCCACAGGCCGGCGCCGGTGTGCAGGACCGTGTACGGCCCCCTGCTGAGAGACGGGTTGACGGCGGACCGCCGGCTGGTGTCGAGGGCGAAGGACGCGCCCGCGTAGGAGGGGACGCGGGCGGGACGGGTGAGGGTGAAGCTGAAGTACCGGTGGGCGTAACCAGCACCGGACGTCAGTGGCGGGCAGTTGACGGCGACCACGGTCCTGCCGGTCACGTTCCCCAGGGCGAGGGGGTGACTGTAGGAACCGTTGCCGGAGAGACGGCGGCAGTCGTAACGGTAGGTCGCCGCCGAGGCCGGTGCGGCAAGCACCAGCGTCGAGACGACGGCGGTGGCGACGGCGGCCGCCACCAGACCCGCCCGGCGCATCCGTCGGGCGAGGGACGCCCTGGTCAGTGGCATGTGTGCGCTCCCCCTTCGCAGGCCCGGACGACCCCCGGACCCCTCGTGGACGCGGGCGTGCGAGGACACGCCCGCCCACCCGACGCGGTTCGCGGGGCAAGCCGTCACCGGCGGGTTCGTGGCCGACACTAGGCCGGTGGCCCGCGGCCCGTACGGCGGTGATCGATGCTCGGACGGAAGAGATCACTCTTGGCGTTGCGTGAGGAGGTCCAGCACGACACAGGGCCGGGATTCGCCCCCTCCTGACACCGGGGCCCGGCCTCCCGGATGCGGGAGGGAACGGCTCGGCGCGGATCCCCGTCGGGAGGGAGCTCCGGGGCTACTGTGCGGTTCTGACGAACCGTCACGAAAGGATCTTGCTGTGGGCTCTCGTCTCAACCCCTACATCAGCTTCTCCGGTGATGCCAGGCAGGCCATGACCTTCTACCAGGACGTCTTCGGCGGTGAACTGACCGTGCACGAGTTCGGCGCCTTCGGCTCCGACGCGCCTCCCGGGTACGCCGACAAGGTCATGCACGGCATGCTGGAGGCCCCGAACGGCTTCGTTCTCATGGGCGCCGACGTCCCGCCCGGCATGGAACGGCGCGCGGGCAACAACTTCGCGGTGAGCCTGAGCGGCGACGACGCCGGTGAGCTGAGCGGCTACTGGGAGAAGCTGTCCGCGGGCGGCACGGTGGCGGTCCCGCTGGAGAAGCAGATGTGGGGCGACACGTTCGGCATGTGCACGGACCGCTTCGGCGTCGACTGGATGGTCAACATCGCCGGATCGCCGGGGGCCTGACGCCTTCCCGTGGAGCCGGCTCGGGGTGTGCGGTGCGGCCGGCGAAGTCCCACCGCACACCCCGTCGTTCCTCACGGCGACAGGTCGGGGATCAGCTCAGCTTCCGGCACAGCAGAGCGGCGGGGCCCGGGCGCGATCCCAGGCGCGTGGTGAAGGCGATTCCGGCCGCGTACTCGTCGTCGGCGCACTGGCCCTTGTAGTCGCCGGAGGCGAAGTCACCGCCCAAGGCACCGGCGGGCCGGTTGTCGGATCGGTCGAACCACACCGTCCGCCCGGCTCCCGCGAGCGCGTGGGCCGCCGGTACGCAGAGCCCGGCGGACGTCCGGCCACCGCGGCGGCTGTATCCGACGAGGAAGTCACCGGCCGGACACTGGAGTTTGGTGTAGCCGGACGCCCAGTCGCCGCCCTGGGGAACATGGCGCTCGTCGGTGACGACGGTCTGGGTGTTCCCCGCCGCGCGGAGATCGCCGGCGTTCACGTCGGTGCACAGCGCGCGCACCCCGCTGTGGCCGAGCCCGATCAGCCGTTCACCGTCGGGACAGGCGGCCTTGGACGCACCGGAGTCCCAGTCGCCGCCCGCTCGTACGCGGAGGGACTGCACCTGGTCGCCGTGATCGGTGGCGAGCATGTCCCAGCCGGGCACCGGAGCGACGGGGCCGGTGCGCGACGGTGCGTTCATGAGTCTGTTCCACGCGGACGCGCGCCAGTCGTCCTGGTCGAGGACACCGTGGCGGTCGCCCGCCGTGCCGTACCGCAGGAGCGACCAGTCGTCGTGCCCGTCCCAGCCGACGAGGGGCCAGTAGGCGAAGTCGGCGTCGTGGTCGGCGAAGTAGTCGGTGATGTTGCCGAACCATGCCCGGGCGGCGGTTCCGGTCTCGCCCGCGCCGATTCCGAACTCGCTGATCCACACCGGCGCGGTGAAGTGCTGGTTCGCTTCGTCGGAGACGAAGAACGCCTGGTCATGCAGGACGTGGGCGAGTTGGTCGCGCGTGAGGTCCTGGTAGCGCGCGTCGTGGGTCTCGCCGATCCCGGTTGCGCCGCTGTGCTGAGGGCCGGTGTAGCCGTAGAAGTGGGCCGAGTACACCAGTTTGTGCGTGGCGACGAGGGTGTGGGACAGGGTACGGGCGGGGGTGAGGGTGGGACGGCCGTGCGGGAGTCCGTCGACCGGCAGGCCGGTCCAGTTGATCCCTTCGATGACGACGAGGAGATCGGGGTCGGCCTCGGTGAGGATGCGGTCGGCGGCGAGTTGTGCCGCCGCGTACCAGTCGTGGGCGTCGCCCAGACCCCAGTTGGGGTCGTCCAGGACGTCACGGCGGACCTCGTTGTAGAGGTCGGCGCCGACGACCCGCGGGTCGTCGGCGTACCGTCGGGCCATGAAGACCCAGTCGTCGGCCCACTGCTGGGTCGACTGACCGCTGTTCCACCGCTCGTTGCCGTCGATGCCGCAGCACCAACGTGACGTGTTGGTGTGGTTGTTGAGGACGACCGCGAACCCGCTCCGGGTGAGGGCGGTGACGACGGCGTCGTAGACCTGCAGAGGTGTCTTTCCGCGGAGGTCCGGGTTGGCCGTGACGGCGACGTCGGGGACGGGCGCGGTCGCGTGGATCATCTCGTTGGAGAACGGCAACCGGACGCTGTTGATGCCGAGTTGGTGGAAGTCGCCGAGCAGGCGGGGCAGGGGTACGCGGTCCAGCCCGAGGGGGATGCCGTGGGAGTCCTGGCCCGCGTGGTGATCGGCCGGGTCGTCGGTGCTGCCGCTTCCCGTCCAGGAGCCTTGCGCGCCGTCCCAGTTGGCCGACTTCATGCGGAAGCGGTTCCCGTCGGCGTCGACGACGTAGCGCCCCCGTGTGGACAGCGGTGGCTGCCAGGTGTCGGCCGTCGCCTCGGCGGCGGGAGCCGCCGAGGCGGCCGAGGAGACAGCGGGGGCGGCGACCGCGCCGGGAGCGGAGGCGAGCAGCAGAAGTACCGCGCTCGCTAATGTCAGGTACTTGCCAAGCCGAAGGGTGGACATCGGACCTCGGGTGCCTGGAGGGGGTGGGCGCCCGAGCCTAGCGGGACGACCCGCCCCGGGCGACGGTGCGGCCCGGACGCGGGAGACCGTGCCGCGCTACGGCTACGGGCCCACCCGTACGCGCATCCCGCGCTAGAGCTCGCGCACCGGACGTGCCGGGTTGCCGACGGCCACGACACCGGCGGGGACGTCCCTGGTCACCACCGCTCCGGCGCCGATGACGCTGTTGTCGCCGATGGTCACACCCGGGCACACGATGACTCCTCCGCCGAGCCAGACGTTGTTCCCGATGGTGATGGGGCGGGCGGCTTCGAGCTTGTCCCGCCGCGGCTGCGGCTCCAAGGGGTGCGTGGGGGTGAGGAGTTGGACGTTCGGGCCGAGCTGGCAGTCATCCCCGATCATGATCGGCGCCACGTCCAGCGCGGTGAGGTTGTAGTTGACGAAGGTGCGTGCCCCGATGGTGATGTTGCTTCCGTAGTCGACGTACAGCGGCGGTCGCAGGTCGACCTCCTCGCCGACGGAGCCGAGCAGTTCGGCCAGGACCGGCCGGGAACCGGCGGCGTCCTCCAGGTAAGCGGCCTGGTAGCGGGCGGCCAGGCGCATGGCGCGCTGCTGTCGTTTCGCGATCTCCGGGTCGTCGGCGATGTAGAGGTCGCCCGCGAGCATGCGTTCCAGGTTCGAGCGCGGATCGTCGGCGAAGTAGTCAGGCGGCATGCGGACGAACGTACACGCCGGGGACCCTGCCGAAGGAGAGCGCCTCGGGTGCTCCCGGCGCCCGCCGTGCAGACTCGGTCAGGATGCCTGCGATGGCTCCCGGTGTCGTTCTTCATGCTTGTCCCCTGATCCGGCACGGCTTTGTCGCCTGATCCGGCACCGCACACCTCCCTCGGGAAATGGGGTGGCGTCGCTGACGCGGTGCACCGAGGTCGCGTAGCCCCCACCGGTCGCGCCGAGCGGCCCCGGCCCGACTGCTGCTCAGGTGGCGGTGTGATCCGGATGCCCGCCCGTCCGGCGCTTCTCCTTGAGCTCGGCCTCGAACAGGTGGTCCACTCCGTCGGCGAGTGCCCCGCGGATCGTGGCCTCGGCGTCCTTGAACGGCTCGTAGTACGTGGCGTTGTACGCCTCGACGATCTGGAACGTCCAGTGGCCGGGGATGACGTTGCGTCCCACGATGTTCCGCTCGACGCGGTCGGCCCACGCGGCGTGGCCCGCTTCGCGGAGCAGCCGCACCGCACGGTCCAGTTCGAAGTCGGCGCCGCCCGTCAGCTGATGGAACTCGTACAGGTGCCCGCGGGCCCGTTCGGTCGTCTCCAGCGCCTTCGACAGCGCCCCGAGCGCCTCCACCGTGGCGTCCGAGACACCGCTGGGGCGCCGGCGCGCGGGGGTGTAGCCCGTGTCGTGTTCGTTCATGGATCCATGGTGTCCCGATCGGCGCGGTCCTCACCTGCCGACACCCGATCGGGCCCATGTCCCCTGTTACTACGGCCCGACGGCCCACCGGCCGTCCCGGTGACCGTCGAACGCGCTCACCGCGGGCTGCGTTCGGCCTCCCGGGGAGGGGCCGCCGCCGCCCGAGCGGCGGGGCCCGCCGTCACGGTGCGGCGGACGTGGACCGGCGGGGCGGCCGCCGTCGCCAGGTAGGCGTGCGCCCTCGTGAGCGCGTCGGCGATCTCGCGGGTTCCCGTGGACACGCACAGCGTGTACGCGAGATCCCGCAGCCGCTGGCCGGGGGCCGTGGCCCCGGCCAGCGTCTCCTCGGCCAGGAGTGTCTCGTACTCCTCGACGAGCCGGTGCAGGGTGGTGGGGAGGGGCATCAGCATCGGTGCGGCTCCTTGCGTGCGGACGACGGTGTCATGAGGCGGACCGGCTGCGGGAGAACTGCCCGAGGGCTTCGTCGCGCACCTGGGCGCAGCTGCGGGTGATGAGGCGCGACACGTGCATCTGAGAGATGCCGAGGCGGTCGGCTATCCCACTCTGCGTCATGTCCTCGAAGAAGCGCATGTAGAGGATGGCCCGCTCCCGCTCCGGCAGCCTGCGCAGTTCGTTCTTGGCGGCCTCGCGGTCCACGACGACGTCGAACGAGGAGTCGGACTCGCCCAGGGTGTCGCCGAGGCTGTATCCGTCGTCGCCGGTGGCGAGTTCCGCGTCCAGGGAGAGCGTGCTGAAGCTCTCCAGTGCTTCGAGGCCGGCGGCGACCTCCTCCTCGGTGAGTCCCGTGTGGGCGGCGAGCTCCGCCGGAGTGGGTTCCTTGGTGCCGGGGCGCTCGAGGAGGTCGCGGCGTGCCACACGCACCCGGTTGCGCAGTTCCTGCACCCGGCGCGGTACGCGCAGGGCCCACATCCGGTCCCGGAAGTGGCGCTTCACCTCGCCGGTGATGGTGGGCACCGCGTAGCTCTCGAAGGCACCGCGGGCCGGGTCGAACCGGTCGACCGCCTTGATCAGCCCGAGCGCCGCGACCTGGCGCAGGTCCTCCAAGGCCTCGCCGCGGTCGCGGAAGCGGCCGGCGATGCGATGGGCCATGGGCAGCCAGAGGGCCACCAGCTCGTCGCGTGCGGCGTCGCGCTCGGGGCCGTCGTCCAGTGCCACCAGCCGCTCGAAGAGCGCGGTGGCCTCGGGGGAATCATCATGGTGACGGCGCGCCGCCGCGGAGGGCGGGGCGGAGGCGTCGTGGGGCTGCGGAGGGGCGGTGGTCATGTGTGTGGGCACGCGGATTCGCTCCTGAACGGGAGTCTCAGGACACGTCCGGGACGTACTCCGGGCGCGACCCGATCGGAAGTCTGGGTCACCGCGCGAGAGGTTGTCCGGCCCACGACGAGGTCGCAGCCGGCCGGGGAGATCCCCGCGCGGCTTGCGCCTCCAGTCCGAAGCACGAACGTCCGGGTTCCCCGGCGTCCCACCCGCAAACGCCGCGTTCGCGTCCGAGGAGGGGCCGCGCTGCGTGGCGCGCGTTCCGCGAACGGGTCGCCGCGACTCCCCCACCCGGCCCGGCACCCTTTGTCACCTGCGGCGGGACGGGCCGCGGGGAACTCCGTACGGGACGGCGTGGACACCGGAGAGCCGGGGGCCGTCCGCCAGAAAAGGAGCAAAGGATGGCTGACCACGACGACTTGGGGCGCTATCGCGGCAAACGCGACTTCACTCGGACCGGGGAACCCCGGGGTGGCGGAGAGGGCGGGGCCGAGGAGCCGCACTTCGTCGTGCAGATCCACGACGCCCGCCGCCTGCATTTCGACTTCCGCCTCCAGGTCGGGGATGTGCTGAAGTCCTGGGCCGTGCCGAAGGGGCCTTCGACGGATCCGAGGGACAAGCGGCTCGCCGTGCCCACGGAGGACCATCCGCTGGAGTACGAGGACTTCGAGGGGGTGATCGCCCGGGGCGAGTACGGCGGCGGAACGGTCATCGTCTGGGACCACGGCACCTACCGGCCGCGAAGCCACGACCGGGGCGGCAGGCCCGTACCGTTCGACGAATCCCTCGACCACGGACACGCCACCTTCTGGCTCAACGGTTCGAAGCTGCGCGGTGAGTACGCCCTGACCCGGTTCCGCGGCGGCGAGGACGGCGGGGACGAGGAGGCCTGGCTGCTGGTGAAGGCGAAGGACGACCACGCCGAGACCGGTCACGGGACGCCCGACCCGCACCGCGCCCGCTCGGCACGCAGCGGACGCACCCTGCGCCAGGTCGCGGACGAGGCCGAGGAGTCATGAGAGACCTCTGCGCCACGCCGACCGGGAAGCAGGGGCTTCCGCCGTCCGGTGCCCGGTCCTGAGCGGCGCAGCCTGTTCGGCCGTACCTCAATGGCCCGGAAAGCGTGGTTTGTGCCAGCCTGGACACAGCACCGACCGGGTGAACGGCACGGGCCGTCGTCCGAACGTCCCCCACAGAGGCGAGGCCTGACATGAATTCCGGCTCGGCACGCCGCACAGCCCCTCCGCCCGACCGTCACACATCGGAGATCACCCTGCGGGTGAACGGCGCACCGCACACGCTCACCGTCGACCACCGTTCGGTCCTCCTGGACGTGCTGCGGGAGCGTCTCGGTCTCGTCGGCGCGAAGAAGGGGTGCGATCACGGCCAGTGCGGTGCCTGTACGGTCCTGGTCGACGACCGGCGGGCCAACAGCTGTCTGCTGCCCGCCGTGGCCCAGGACGGGTGCCGGATCACCACGATCGAGGGGCTGTCCGGGGACTCGGAGGATCTGCATCCGCTGCAGCGCGCCTTCGTCGACCGCGACGCCCTGCAGTGCGGTTACTGCACCCCGGGCCAGATCTGCAGTGCCGTGGGTGCGCTCGGCGAGGCGGAGGCGGGGCATCCCTCGCACGTCACGGACCCGGCCTCGCCCTCCGGCCGTTCGGTCCCGATGAGCCGGGACGAGATCCGGGAGCGGATGAGCGGAAACCTCTGCCGGTGCGGCGCCTATCCGCACATCGTCGAAGCCATCGAGGACGTGACCCGGTGAAGCCTCTCGGATACGTACGTGCGGACAGTGTCGAGGAGGCCGTCGCGGAGTTCGCCGCCCGTCCTGGGGCGCGCTACCTCGGAGGCGGCACCAACCTCGTGGACCTGATGAAGCTGGGTGTGGAACGCCCCACCGTCCTCGTCGACATCAGCAGACTGCGTCTCGACACGGTGGAGGAGACGGCCGACGGCGCGCTCCGCGTCGGGGCCACCGTCCGCAACAGCGATCTCGCGGCTCATCCGCTGGTCCGCGACCGCTATCCGGTGCTCTCGCAGGCGGTCCTGGCAGGCGCTTCCGGGCAGCTGCGCAACATCGCCACCACCGGGGGCAACCTCCTCCAGCGCACCCGCTGTTCGTACTTCCAGGACACCGGCAAGCCGTGCAACAAGCGGGAGCCCGGCAGCGGTTGCGGGGCCAGGGAGGGCGTTCACCGGGAGCACGCGGTGCTCGGTCACTCCCCCGAATGCATCGCCACCCACCCCTCGGACATGGCCGTCGCGCTGGCCGCCGTCGACGCGCACGTCGAGCTGTTCGGAGCCGACGGCGCCCGCACGCTCCCGGTCACCGAATTCCACCGGCTGCCCGGCGCCCACCCGGAGCGGGACACCGAGATCCGGCCCGGCGAACTCATCACCGGTGTGGTGCTCCCCGCCGGCACGGCCGGGGTGCCGTCCCTGTACCGCAAGGCCCGCGACCGGGCGTCGTACGCGTTCGCTCTCGCGTCCGTCGCGGCCGTGCTCCGGGTGGAGGACGGCATCGTCCAGCACGCCGGAATCGCCTTCGGTGCCCTGGCCCACCGCCCCTGGCGTGCCCGACGCGCCGAGGAGGCGCTGCTCGGCGCGGCCGCCACGGAGGACGCCTTCGGGCGGGCCGTGGACCTCGAACTCGAAGCGGCCCAGCCCCTGCGCGACAACGCCCACAAGGTGCGTCTGGCCCGTAACCTCGCCGTGGACGTCCTGACCCGGCTCGCCGCGCCCGCCATCGCCTGAACCGGCTCCGGAGCGCTCCCGGCCCCGGCATCACAAGGAGGACCGTCATGGCCCACACCGACACCGTGCTCGGTACGGAAGCCGAACGCCGGGAGGGCCCCGACAAGGTGAGGGGCCGGGCGCGTTACGCGGCCGAGCACAGCGCCGCCGGCCGCGCGTACGGCCGCCCGGTGCCCGCCACCGTCGCGAGCGGTTCGGTCCGTGCGATCGACACGGCGCCGGCGCTGGCCGTTCCCGGTGTGCTCGCGGTGCTCACTCCCGAGGACGCCCCCCGGCTCGCCGAGGCGGACGACCCCACCCTCTCCGTCCTGCAGAACTCGGACGTACCGCACCGCGGCTGGCCGGTCGCCCTGGTCGTCGCGGAGACGATCGAGGCCGCCCGGGCCGGCGCCGCGGCGGTGCGGGTCGAGTACACGACGCGGGACCACGACGTCACGCTCACGGACGGCCACCCTGCGGGGTACTTCCCCGAGGAGGCCAACGGCGGCCATCCGGGACAGCGGGAACAGGGAGACCCAGAAGGCGCGTTCGCGTCCGCTGCCGTCCGCGTCGACGTGGCCTACCGGGTGTCACCGCTGCACAACCACCCCATGGAACCGCACGCGGCCACCGCGCGCTGGGACGACAGCCGCCTCGTCGTGCACGACTCCAGCCAGGGCTCCACGGCCGTACGTGCCACGCTGGCCGGACTGTTCGGGCTCCGCGAGGAGCAGATCACGGTGACGGCCGAGCACGTCGGCGGCGGCTTCGGCTCCAAGGGCACGGCACGCCCGCACGTCGTGCTCGCCGCCATGGCCGCACAGCGGACCGGACGCCCTGTCACCGTCGCCCTGTCCCGGCGCATGATGCCCGCGCTGGTCGGCCACCGGGCCCCCACCCTGCACCGCCTGCGGCTCGGTGCCACCGAGGACGGCACGCTCACCTCACTCACGCACGAGGTCACCACCCACACCTCTCGCATCAAGGAGTTCGTGGAGCAGGCGGCCGTACCGGCGCGCATCATGTACGCATCGCCCAACACCAGCAGCACGCACCGCGTCGTGCCGCTGGATGTACCGAGCCCGTCCTGGATGCGCGCCCCCGGAGAGGCACCGGGCATGTTCGCCCTGGAGTCGGCCGTGGACGAACTCGCCGTGGCCCTCGGCATGGACCCTGTCGAGCTCCGGATCGTGAACGAGCCGGACACCGAACCCGACAGCGGCCGCCCCTTCAGCAGCCGGCATCTCGTCGAGTGCCTGCGGGACGGCGCCGAGCGCTTCGGCTGGTCGCGGCGCGACCACCGGCCGGGTTCCCGCTCCGAAGGTGCCCTGCTGCTGGGATCGGGCGTGGCGGCGGCTACCTACCCGGTCCTCGTGTCGCCCTCCACGGCCGTCGCGCGAGCACGCCCCGACGGGACCTTCTCGGTCGGTCTCAACGCGACCGACATCGGCACCGGTGCCCGGACGGTGCTCGCGCAGATCGCGGCCGACGCACTCGGCGTCCCACTGGCCCGGGTCGACACCGAGATCGGGAGCAGCGACCTGCCGTCGGCCCCGCTGGCCGGCGGTTCCTCGGGCACCGCGTCCTGGGGGTGGGCCGTCCACGAGGCCTGCACCCGGCTGCGCGCGTCCCTCGCGGAACGTTCGGGACAGGTGCCCGCCGAGGGTCTCGCGACGAGGGCCGACACGACGGGAACCGCCGACGCGGACAGCGCCTACGCGCGCCATGCCTTCGGCGCCCACTTCGCGGATGTCGCGGTGGACACGGTCACCGGCGAGGTCCGGGTGCGCCGGCTGCTCGGCGTGTACGCGGCCGGACGCATCCTGAACGCCCGGACCGCCCGGTCCCAGTTCATCGGTGGCATGACCATGGGGCTGGGTATGGCCCTCACGGAAGGCAGCACCATGGACCCGGTGTTCGGCGACTTCGTCGAATCGGACCTGGCGGCCTACCACGTGCCCGCCCACGCGGACGTGCCGGCGATCGAGGCGCACTGGATCGACGAGGAGGACCCGCACCTCAATCCGATGGGCAGCAAGGGCATCGGGGAGATCGGGATCGTCGGGACCGCGGCGGCCATCGGCAACGCCGTCCACCACGCCACCGGAACGCGGTACCGCGAACTGCCGCTCACCCCGGATCGGGTGCTGGCCGGTCTGGGATGAGCGAAAGCCCGCGGTGCCCACCGCGTGCGGGCCCGGTGTCCACACCGTGCAGGACCGGACGGGCCGGGCACTCCGGCACATCCTGATCGTCCGGACTGGTTTGGACAGGGCTCAGCCCGGTAGACCGCAGTGAGGTGGGTTGCTGGCCAATCGCTCCCGGGAGGGTTCGGCAGTGAGCCCACCACCGGCCGCCCGATCGGCATCACTGGCGGGCGGCCGGCCACCTTCTTCCCATTCTCGGCAGCCGCTTCGGGGCGCGTGGAACGGGCTCAGGCCCCGTCCGACATGACCTGGTCGCGCAGTGAGGCACAGCAGCTGCTGATCAGGCGCGACACGTGCATCTGCGAGACGCCGAGCTCCTCGGCTATGCCGCTCTGCGTCATGCCGCGGAAGAACCGCAGGTAGAGGATGGTCTGCTCACGTTCGGGGAGCCGCCGCAGGGCCGGTTTCACGGCTTCGCGGTCGACGACGAGGTCGTATCCGGCGTCGGTCTCCCCCAGCGCGTCCGCCAGCGAGTAGCCGTCGTCGCCGTGGGTGAGTTCGGCATCCAGCGACAGGGCCGCGTAGCTGTCGAGCGCCTCCAGGCCGCTGCCGACCTCTTCCTCGGTCAGCCGTGTGTACGCCGCGATCTCGGCGACGGTCGGCTGCCTGCCGGTGTTCGCCGCCGCCAGGTCCTTGATGGCCGCACGTACCCTGTTCCGCGCCTCCTGGACGCGGCGCGGCACATGCATGACCCACATGTGGTCACGGAAGTGACGCTTGATCTCGCCCGCGATGGTCGGCACCGCATAGCTCTCGAAGGCGTTGCCCCGATCCGGGTCGTACCGGTCCACGGCCTTCACCAGCCCGAGGGCGGCCACCTGGGTCAGATCCTCCAGCGCCTCGCCCCGCCCTCGGTAGCGGCCGGCGATGCGCTCCGCCATGGGCATCCAGGCCTGGACCACCTGGTCCCGCAGGGCATGCCGCTCGATGCCGTCCGGAAGCCGGGCGAGCCGCTCGAACGCGGCGTCGGTGTCGGGGGAGTCGTCGTGCGGCCTGTGCTTCACAGTGCTTGTGGTGATCATGTGCAGACAGCTTCCTGAGAGGTTGCTGACGGACAGAACACCGTGGGTGGGGCCACAGCACAGCACCGTCGGGACACACCCGCGCTGTGGAGCTCACCGCTCCCACGGACGTGCCTCCTGTCCGAAGCACTGAACTCCAACGTACATCTTTTATGACCTGAATAGCCCCCTTCGGGCGTATCGTCACCAAGCGTGACGATACGGTCGCCGTGATCGACTGCCGCTCGGACTCCCGGCGAGGGCGCTCCTGCCGATCGCTCCACCTGCCGCCCGAGGCCTGGACCTGATGCGGGTGAGTCGTTCGCTCCTGTCCGCGGCCCGGAGGACCTCGCTCGGCTCCGGCTGGTCTCCCGCACCGGGCCGGTCTCCGGCAGCCGGGGCGTCGCACGCCTGTGCGGAGCCGCCGGTGCGCCGGCGGCCCGGCTTCCCTCAACACGTGGGCCGAGGCGGCCGGTTCAGGTCACTCCTCGGCCGACCGACGGGACAGGCGTTTCCCCGTTGACGGCCGGGGCACCCGGGGCTCCGGCGATCACCCGTCCGTGATGCCCCGCGAATCCAGAAGGAGACACATGCTCTTCCTCGTCGCCGCGCTGCTCCTCCTCGGCGTTGTGGTCGGTGCCGCAGCCCATCTGCCGTTGCCGGTCACGCTGGTGGCCGCCGTGGCCATCGGCTGTTGGCTGCTCTTCTACGGGCTGCGCAGGCACCGGATCGGCACGTCGCAGGACACGGCCTCCTACCGGGGCGGGGAGGCGCGATGAGCCAGTCCACCCAGGAAGCGACGCGAACCCGGTCCCGGCGCGACCCGTACAGCCTCGCCGTGGCGTCCTTCGTCCTCGGCCTGGTCGGCCTGCTGGTCTTCAACATCGTGCTCGGCCCGACCGCCGTCGTCCTCGGCCTGGTCGCCCTGCACCGCGGCACACTGCATCGCCACCGGGCCTACCTGGGGATCCTGCTCGGGGTCGCCGACCTGGTCGTACTCGCCGCCGTCACGGCGGCCGACAACAGCGTCGCCTGGCACATCTGAGGCGGGCGCCCTGCCCGGCGTGGTCCGCGGACCACGCCTCAGGGGGCGTCACCCGCCCAGTCGAAGAACATCGGGTCCCCGGGACGCGGGTCGTACAAGGCCCGCGCTCCCGGGCCGAACTGGCCCAGCTCCGTCTCCAGCGCCACGCCGGCGGATATCTCCTCCGGCGTGCGGCCGGTGATGTCGAGCAGCAGACCGTCCAGCGGTCCGCCCACCAGCTCGGCATAGTCCCGGCCGCGCTGCGGGCCCTGACGGGGGTCGTCGTGGTCCGCGCCGTAGACCCGGCCGCGCAGCAGCTGTTCGTCGTCCTTGTCCATGCCCTCCACCATCGCAGCCGCCACTGACATCGCGAGTCGTGCCGGTGTCGACACACCTCGTCCCCGCCGCCGTCCGACGGCACGCGCGGCACGTCCGGACGCCGCTCTCCGCAGGGGACATGGCCCCTCGGGGTGCCCACCCCCGCTGCTCCGATCGGGTGAAGCGCGGGCGCCCGGTTCGAGGGCTCTTTCCGGGCGACCGCGGGGTCCGGATTCACCCGCCGCGCGTCTGTCCGCGGGTCCCGTCGGCGCTTCGGCCGCGCAGTGCGGCGAGCCGGCGCCCGGCGGGGCCGAGGCTGCGGCCGCGGTCCAGCAGCCCCTCCCAGGGTTTGGTGCGTGCCTGCTCGACGGCGTCGGCGATGGTCCAGTGGCGGGCGTCGAGGTCCGGATCGTCGAGTTGGCTCCAGGAGATGGGGACGGCCACGGGGGCGCCGGGCTTCGGACGGACGGTGAAGGGCACCACGACGGTCTGCGCGTACGCGTTGCGCTGCACGTCGAGATAGAGCCGGTCGCCGCGGTCCTTCTTACGGGCGGCCGTGGTGAGGCGGTCGGGGTGTGCCTCCGCCAGGGTCTCGGCGACGTCCTTGGCGAACGCGCGGACCTCGTCGAAGTCCTGGTGTCCGTCGAGCGGCACGACGACGTGCAGGCCACGCGAGCCCGTGGTCATCGGTGCCGAGGGGAGTTTCAGCGTGTCGAGGAGTTCGCGCACCGCCCGGGCCGCTTCGCGTACGGCGGCGAAGTCGCCCTCCGTCGCCGGGTCGAGGTCGATGACGAGCCTGTCGGGACGTTCGACGTCGCCCGTCTTCGACAGCCAGCGGTGCAGGGTGAGGCAGGCCTGGTCGGCGAGGTAGACGAGGGTCGCGGTGTCCCCGCAGACGGGGTGGAGGACCGTTCCGCCCTCCTTGCGCACCTCGACCCGCTCGATCCAGTCCGGGTAGTGGTCCGGCGTGTTCTTCTGCATGAAGCGGGGCCCGTCGATCCCGTCCGGGTACCGCTCCAGCATCAGGGGGCGGCCCCTCAGGTGGGGCAGCATGAAGGGGGCGACGGCGCGGTAGTACGCGACGAGGTCCCGCTTCGTGTACTCCTTGCCGCTCCCACTCGCCGGGAAGAGCACCTTGTCCGGCCGGTGCAGGTCGAGCGTGCGGCGGCCGACCCGCACGGTGTGGGTGCCGGAGCCGGCCATCGCCACATCCTTCCGTCGTCGTTCGGGCGGCGCGGAAGCCGCCGTACCCGCTCTCCACGCAACACCGCGGGCGGACGTCCTGCCACGGGAAGGGGCGCACGACTCCGCGTTCCGCCCGGCCGACGGCCGGTTTCCGAGCGACCGGTCCGTGGCGGCCGTCCGTGCGCGCGGGTACCCGGCTGCCTCGCCCCGTAACGCGCGCACCGCGGCCCGTGGACCGGGGCCCTCCGGCTTGCCCTTGACCCGCACGTCAGGGTTTAGCGTGCCTCGGCCGGTGGGGCGACGGTCCGCCCGACGTACGCACCGGTTCGCCTCTCGCCCTCGTCCGAACCCGGAGTCGTCCCATGTCCGTTCATGCACCGCCCACCACCCGCGAGATCCACCTTGTCGGCGCGCCCGTGGGGTTGCCGGGCCCGGAACACCTCGCCGTCGTCGAGACGGCGATGCCCACTCCACGGGCGGGCCACGTCATCGTCCGCAACCGGCACTTCCTCGTCTTTCCAGGGTTGCGGACGCTCATCGGGGGCGAGGTCGAGGGGGTCCCGTTGCCGCCCGTCCATGTCGGCGACGCCCTGTTCGGACCCGCCGTCGGGGAGGTCGTCACCGTGGGCGCCGGCAGCGCACTGCGCCCCGGCGACCTGGTCTCTCACCTGCGCGGCTGGCGGGAGCACGCCCTGCTGAGCGACGACGACTGCGTGCCGCTGAGTGACGTGCTGGACGACCCCGTCGCGTTCCTGTCGTCCGGGGCCGCCGCGTACGCGGCGCTCACCCGGCTCGCCGGCGTGCGTCCCGGCGACACCGTCCTCGTCACCGGAGCCGCGGGAGCCGTCGGGAGTCTCGCGGGCCAAGTGGCCCGCCTCCTGGGCGCCGAACGGGTCGTGGGCACGACCCGTTCGGCGCGCAAGGCCGAACGGCTCACGGCCGACCTCGGCTACGACGCGGTCGTGGTCCCGGGCACGGCACCGTTCGCCGAACAGCTCGCCGCCGCGGCACCCGACGGCATCGACGTACTCCTCGACACCGTCGGCGGGGAACAGTTGACCGCGGCCGTCGGCGCGGCACGGCGGGGCGCGCGGTTCGCGTTGGTGGGCGCGCTCTCCGGGCAACTGTCGGCCGACCGCGACGGCACCACCGCGCCCGCGGAGATCGACACGTTCCGTGTCATCACGCTGGGGATCACGCTGCGGGGATGCAGCAGCTCGGATCTCGGCGGAGCGGCCGAGGAGTGGAACACGCGCTTCGGGGACTGGCTGCGCTCCGGTGAGATCGTCTTCCCCCATGTCCGGATCGCGGGCATCGATCGCGCGCCCCGGGCGTTGCAGGAACTGTTCGAGGGGCGGCACACCGGAACCGTCGTCGTGGACGTCACGTAGGCGCTCGGTTCCACGGGACCGTGGACTCCCGCGTCCTCGAAGGTCGTCGACGCGGCACCGGGTGGAAGCGGGGAGCGGATGCGGATCGGGGATGCGGCCGCAGCGGCCGGCACGACGGCACGTGCGCTGAGGTTCTACGAGGAGCGCGGGTTGCTGCCACCACCGCGGCGCACGGCGGCCGGGCAGCGTGAGTACGGTCCCGGCGACGTCGCCCGGGTGAGGGTGATCCGGGACCTGCTCGCCCTCGGCCTGACGGTGGAGGACCTGTGCAGCCTCGCCGACCGCATCCCCCTGCTCGTCGACGACCCGCGCAGACGGTGTTCCGGCAGCACGGACAGTCCCGGAACCAGCGTCGTCCACCGCCGACTGGCCGCGCTGGACGCCGAGATCGACCGCCTCACCAGGCTGCGCACACGCCTGGCCGCTCGGACCGGCCGCACGACCGACCGATCCTGAGGGGCACACCGGACGGCGGCGGCGCAGTGGGTGCCGCCTTCGCGATCGGTCACGACGGCCGGTGTCCAACACTTGGGGACCGCGCCAAGGCCTGCACGATCAGGGCCAGTTGTTGCGGCCGCGTGAAATCCCTCCGCGCGACGTGCTGCGGCTGCTGGTCCGACGCCCTTCGCCGCGATCTCGTCATTGACGGATCGGAGAATCGATTCGTACGATCGCGACCGGCATTGAGCGTCAGCGTCAAGCCCTGGCTCGCTGACCGGCAACCCTCCTCCGCGGTGGGGTGCTCCAGGTGAAAGCCCGGCGTGGTCGCCCGACCCCGCAAGCGCGAACCCCCGGCAGGGGGCGGAGACAGGGAGGCCCGGCGTGCGGAACGACAGCAGCGACCTGAGCGCCTCGATCGCGGCCGCGGCGATGTTCTCCGGGTTCTCGCGCCGCCGCCACATCGACCTGGAGCGCTCCGCCAGCTGCCTGTGTCGCGGCTGACGACACGCTCGACGGGCCGCCGCACGTAGTCGGCTCCTTCCTGGGCTGCGAGCAAAACCCCTGTTCCCCTCGGCCGTGCGAGGTCGGCGTGCGCACACGCACGCGCCGTCGACGCGCCCCTCCCCCGCCCGGCCGGGCCTCGACGCTTCGAGGTGGCCCGGACCCGAGCCACCGAACCGACCTTGTCGTCCGATCGGTGCCGCCCGTCCACGGCTGCGCCGTCCCGCTTCGCCCTGTCCGCACCGGACCGGCGCAGCGACTCTGGAGTAGGAGAACCCTTCCGTGACATCCCATCCGGACACCCGATCCGCCCGATGGACGGCAGCCGCCGCTGTCGTGACGAGCGGCATCCTGCTGAGCGGCTGCTCGTCGAGTGACGGCACCGGTTCGAGCGGCGCCGACGCCCGGGCCAGGTCCGGTGGCACGCTGACCTTCGCGGTGGGGTCCGACGCCGGGTGCGTGGACCCGCAGCAGGTGGGCAGCAACGACAGCATCTACTCCGTGCGCCAGATCGTCGACTCGCTGACCGACCAGGACCCCCGGACCGGCAAGATCGTGCCCTGGCTGGCGAAGAGCTGGGACATCAGTTCCGACACGACGACGTTCACCTTCCACCTGCGCTCGGGCGTGACGTTCAGCGACGGCTCCCGGCTGACCGCCCAGGTGGTCAAGGACAACTTCGACGCCGTACCGAAGCTCGGCGCCCTGGCCACCCTCGCCCAGGGCTATCTGAGCGGGGTGCGGAACACCACCGTGGTCGATCCGAGCACCGTCCGGGTGACCTTCAAGAAGCCCAACGCGCAGTTCCTCCAGGCTACGTCGACCCACTCGCTGGGCATCGAGTCGTCGGCGAGCGTGAAGCTGAGCCCGCAGGAGAAGTGCAGCAAGGGAGTGGCCGGCTCGGGGCCCTTCACGCTGTCGGCCTACGTACAGAACCGCTCGGTCACGTTGAGCAAGCGCGCCAAGTACGCCTGGGGTTCCTCGCTGTGGGCCAAGAAGGGCGAGGCGTACCTGGACAAACTCGTGTTCAAGGTCGTGCCCGAGGCGGGCGTGCGGAGCGGGAGCCTGCAGTCGGGTCAGGTCGACGCGATCGGCAGCGTGGGCAAGGCCGACGAGACGGCACTCAAGGGCGGTGCGGTGAACCTGCAACGCCGGGCCAACCCCGGCGTCGTGTTCAACCTCGGTCTGAACAACTCCCGCCCCCTGCTCAAGGACGCGAAGGTGCGTAAGGCCCTGCAGCTCGCCGTCGACCGGCAGCAGATCGTGGACGCCGTCTTCCCGACGGGAACCGAGCCGGCCACCAGCGTGCTGGCGCACACGACACCGAACTACGCGGACCTCGGACCGGACCTGTCCTTGGACGCGGCGAAGGCCAAGTCGCTGCTGGACGCCGCCGGTTGGAAGACCGGGAGTGACGGCGTCCGGACGAAGGGCGGCACCAAGCTCCGTCTGACCGTCAAGTGGTTCGCCAACGCGGCCACCAACCAGCCGGCGCTGGAGCTGATCCAGCAGCAGCTGAAGGCGGTGGGCGTGGACGTCGTGCTCAAGCAGCTCCAGATCACCCAGTTCGCCCCGACGCTCCAGTCGGGCGACTTCGACGCGGTGTGGGGCAACGTCACACGGGCCGACCCGGACATCCTGCGCAGCTCCTACTCCACCGAGCTGGCCAACTTCTACCACCTGCCCGCGAGCCCGCTGGACACCGCGCTGAACCAGCAGGCGGCGACCGCTGATCCGGACCGGCGCGGCGAACTGGTGAAGACCGCACAGGAGTTGCTCATTCGGAAGGCGTACATCATTCCGGTGGTGGAGCTGGAGACCCAGTTGGGTGTGGCCAAGAAGGTGCACAACCTCGACTTCGACGCCTCCAGCCGCATC
Organism: Streptomyces sp. M41(2017); assembly: GCF_002078175.1. Lineage (GTDB taxonomy): Bacteria > Actinomycetota > Actinomycetes > Streptomycetales > Streptomycetaceae > Streptomyces. The sequence continues at coordinate 509,919 of NZ_MWFK01000003.1, forward strand.
CAGCTGCACGACACGTGGATCGGCTAGCGGCCGGCATGCGTCGCTATGTGATCAAACGTATCGCGCAGGCGGTCGGGGTGCTGTGGGCGGCCTACACGGTGTCGTTCCTGGTGCTGGACTACCTGCCCGGCGATCCGGTCTCGGCGATGGCCGGCGCCGGAGCCGACTCGGGGCAGGTCGACCCGGCTCAACTCGCCGCGCTGCGCCACCAGTACGGCTTCGACAAGCCTGTGCCGGTCCAGTACGCCGAAGCGCTCGGCCGCGCGGTGCGCGGGGACTTCGGGGACTCCGTGTCCACGGGCCGCCCGGTCACCTCGTCGCTCGGCGACGCCCTCCCGCAGACCCTGCAGCTGACGGGCGCGGCCCTGCTGCTGGCCGTGGTGCTCGGGGGCGGCGTCGCCCTGCTCGCGACGTACACCACGCGACGCTGGCTGCGGCAGCTCCTGCTGTCGCTGCCCCCGCTGGGTGTGTCCGTCCCGACGTTCTGGGTCGGCCTGCTGCTGGTCGAGGTCTTCTCCTTCCGGGCGAGGCTCTTTCCCGCGTTCGGCAACGACGGGCTGCGCGGGCTGGTGCTGCCCGCCGTGACGCTGGCGATCCCGACCGGCGCACTGGTCGCGCAGGTGCTGGCGAAGAGCCTCCTCACGGCGCTGGACCAGGCCTATGTGGAGACCGCGCGGGCCAAGGGCGCGGGACGGGTGCGGATCCATCTGCGGCACGCGCTGCGCAACGCGTCGCTGCCCGCGCTGACCGTCGTGGGACTGCTGGCCGGGCAGCTGATCGCCGGCTCGGTGGTGGTCGAGACGGTGTTCTCCCGGGACGGCCTGGGGCGGGTGACCGCCGCCGCGGTCGCGGCCCAGGACATCCCACTGGTCCAGGGGGTCGTGGTGTTCGGGGCGCTGATCTTCGTGTCCGCCAACCTGATCGTCGACCTCGTCTATCCCGTGCTGGACCCGCGGATCGTGGTCCATTCGAGGAGGAAGGTGAGTCCCGCATGAGTCAGACCCTTGCCGAGGACGTGGCCTCGGGAGCGGCCACCGGCCTCGCCCGAGCGGTCGATCCCGGCCCGGGGGCGGGTACCGAACCAGGTACGGAAGGTCCCGGTCCCGGCGCCGGACGTCGGCGGCTCCTTCGCTTCCTGGTGCGCCGTCCCGGGCTGCTGGCATCGGCGCTGGTGGTGGTGCTGATCGTCCTCGCGGCCTTCTGGCCCGACCTGTTCACCTCACGGGACCCGCTGCACGGGGTGCCGTCGGAGAACTTCCGCGCCCCCGACGGCGCGCACTGGTTCGGCACCGACGAACTGGGGCGCGACGTCTTCTCCCGTGTCGTGCACGGCGCCCAGCTGTCGTTGAAGGCGACGCTGCTCGCGGTGGCTGTCGCGTTCGTCGTCGGCGGGCTGACCGGGCTCGTCGCCGGGTTCGTGGGCGGCTGGGTCGAGGACGTGCTGATGCGTGTCGTGGACGTCCTGCTGTCGATCCCCTCGCTGTTCCTCTCCCTGGCGCTGGTCACGGCGCTGGGCTACGGGACGGTGAAGGTCGCCGTCGCCGTCGGGATCGCGAGTGTGGCCGGGTTCGCCCGGGTGACCCGGGCCGAGGTGCTCCGGGTCCGGCAGGCGGTGTTCGTCGAGGCGTCACGGTCGTGCGGTGCCCGCTGGTACACGGTGCTGGGCCGGCACGTCCTGCCCAACGCCGTCGGTCCGGTGATCGTGCTGGCGACGCTCGACTTCGGCGCCGCCGTCCTGGCCGTTTCGTCGCTGAGTTTCCTCGGCTACGGAGCACCGCCCCCCGCCCCGGAGTGGGGCACCCTGATCGCCGACGGCCGCAACTACATGGCCAATGCCTGGTGGCTCACCGCTCTGCCTGGTCTGGCGATCGCGGCCACCGGGCTGGCCGCCAACCGCATCGCGAGGGCGCTGGACGGCGAATGGTCCCGGCAGCGATGAAAGCCCTCCGCACGACACGGACCCACGACGCCGAGACGAGCACCGCCGTGACGAACACGCCCCCGCCGAGCGACCCCTCGAAAGACCGCGCGAACGACCGCGCGAAGGACCGACCCGCCGCCGAACCGCAGGACGAGGGCACCCCTCTACTGCGCGTACGGGACCTGTCGGTCTCGTACCGCACCCGCGGAGGCACCGTACGAGCGGTGAGCGGGGTCGACCTCGACGTGTGGCCGGGCCAGGTGACGGCGGTCGTCGGGGAGTCGGGCTCGGGCAAGAGCACGACGGCGCACGCGATCACCCGGCTGCTGGCGGCGAACGGGAGCATCGACGCCGGAACGATCCGCTTCGGCCGCCACGACGACCTCACCGCGCTCTCGGAGCGCGAACTGCGGGCCGTACGCGGCACGAGCATCGGCCTGGTGCCCCAGGATCCGACGGTGTCGCTGAACCCCGTCAAGCGCATCGGGGAGCAGGTCGCCGAGGTGCTGCGCATCCACGGCCTGGCCTCACGGCGCTCCGCCGCGTCCGAGGCGGTCGGCGTTCTGGAGCGCGCCGGAATGCCCGATGCGGCCACCCGCGCCCGGCAGTACCCGCACGAACTGTCCGGCGGGATGCGACAGCGTGCCCTGATCGCCGTCGCCATCGCGGGCAGGCCCCGGCTGATCATCGCCGACGAGCCGACCAGCGCCCTGGACGTGACCGTGCAGCGCGTCATCCTCGACCATCTGGAGCACCTCGCACAGGAGTCGGACACCGCGGTCCTGCTGGTGACGCACGACCTGGGCGTCGCCGCCGACCGGGCCGGGCGGATCGTCGTCATGTCCCAGGGCCGCGTCGTGGAGGCCGGCCGCACCGCCGATGTGCTGGAGAACCCACAAGACCCCTACACCAGGCAGTTGTTGGCCAGTGCGCCGAGCCTGAACACCGCCCGCCCCCGCGTCACGGTCGCCGGGGCCGCCCCGTCCGCGCGCCCTGACGACACACCCCTGCTCGAACTCCGCAACGTCGTCAAGGAGTTCAGGCTGCCCGCCGCCCCCGACGCACCGCGCACCCTGCGCGCGGTCGACGACGTCAGCCTCACACTGCGCCGCGGCCGCACGCTCGCGCTGGTCGGCGAGTCCGGCTCCGGGAAGTCCACCACCGCCCGGCTGGCACTCCGGCTGACCGATCCGACCGACGGGCGGGTCCTGTTCGACGGCGAGGACGTCACCGACGCCCGCGGTTCGCGGGCCAGGCAGCTCCGCAGGCGAGCCCAACTCGTCTACCAGAACCCGTACGCCTCGCTGGATCCCCGGTTCTCCGTCGGCGAAGTGATCACCGAGCCACTGCGGGCCTTCAGGGTGGGGGACGGTGCCTCCCGTCGGGCCCGGGCGCGCGACCTGCTCGACCGGGTCGCCCTCCCCGCCTCGATGCTCGGCCGCCGCCCGGCGGAGCTGTCCGGCGGGCAGCGCCAGCGCGTGGCGATCGCCCGCGCGCTCGCCCTGTCGCCCGACCTGGTCGTGTGCGACGAACCGGTGTCCGCGCTCGACGTGTCCGTCCAGGCCCAGGTCCTCGACCTGCTCGCGGAACTGCAGGCCGACACCTCGGTGGCGTACCTCTTCATCTCGCACGACCTGGCCGTCGTCCGGCAGCTCGCGCACGAGGTCGCGGTGATGCGGTCCGGTCGTATCGTCGAGACCGGTACCACCGAGGAGCTGTTCACCGACCCCCGTCACGACTACACCCGCGAGCTGCTCGCCGCGATCCCCGGCGGCCGGCATTCCCTCCCCGCCGTCTCCGCCGCGCCCTCCGTCGCCCGGCGGACCCCGCCCGGGAGCGACTCCGTCGACCTGATCAAGGAGCACATATGACCGTGCAGGACAGTCCGACAGACCTCCACGCCTTCACCGAGGCCTGGCAGGAGTGGCACAGCCGTCAGGAGGCCCGGCTCGCGGATCCGCACGGCTTTCTGGCGATCACCGGTCTGCACTGGCTCAGTGAGGAGCCGCAGCGCTTCCCCGACGCGCCCGGCGCCTGGCGGACCGGCGCGGACGGGGTGACGGTGGTCCTCGGCGAGGGCGAGGAACTCGTTCTCGGCGACACGACCGTGCGGGGCGAACACCACTTCGGGGTGCTGCCGGAGCGCAGCAGCGTCAACGCCGTCTGGGGCGACGCCGTGATCGAGGTGGCCAAGCGCGGCGGGCACGACATCATCCGTCCACGGCATCCCGACACGCCTCTGCGGGCCGCCTTCACCGGCACGCCCGCCTACGCTCCGCACCCGCGCTGGACCGTGACCGGTCGCTACGAAGCGTTCGACACACCACGTCCGACGACGGTGGGAGCCGCGGTCGAGGGCCTTGAGCACGTCTACGACGCGCCGGGAAGGATCAGCTTCGAGCTGGACGGGCGGGAGTTGGCGCTCACCGCGTTCCCCGGCCACGCGGCCGGCAGCCTGCTCGTCCTGTTCACCGACGCGACCTCGGGTGTCACCACCTACGCCGCGAACCGTGCCCTCGCGCTGGACCCGCCGGCCGAGGACGGCACCGTCACCCTGGACTTCAACCGGGCCACGAACCTGCCCTGCGCGTACACGGACCTGGCCACCTGCCCGCTGCCTCCGGCGGAGAACCGGCTGCCGCTGGCGATAGACGCCGGCGAGAAGATCCCCTACGAGCGCGGGGGGTCATGACCCGCGCCTGACCTCAGGGTGCCGGTGCCGCTCCGACGACGGGGCGGGCGCCGGCGCCCCGCGCGGCGGGCGGGCATCAGGACCCCGCTCGTGTGGCCTCCGCGCGGACGGGCGCGGACCTCAACTCGCCCTGGACCCCGTCAGCGCCACGTCCCGCCCGGCCCGCTCGTGTTCCACCCGGGCCGTCTCCAGGAGCCGTCGCCAGGAGGTGACCGTAGGGCGCCTTCGGAGCAGGGCCCGGCGTTCGCGTTCCGTCATGCCGCCCCACACGCCGTGCTCGATGCGCTGGTCCAGCGCATAGGAGAGGCACTCGGTGAGAACAGGGCAGCCACTGCACAAGGCTTTGGCGCGGTTCTGCGCCGCACCCTCGACGAACAGCTCGTCAGGGTCGGCCTTGCGGCACAGCCCTCGGTCGCTCCAGTCGGTGCTCGCCATCTCGTGATGCCGTCCTCTCCCCTGGCCCCGCGCCTGCGAGTTGCCCCCTTGCCGTGAGCAACAGGCATATGACACTACGCCTTTCGAGGATCGTCACTCTATCTGCAGTCCGTCACCACACCTTCGGGTGATCGAAGCTTGCCTCCGGCACGCGAAAGCGCTAGAGAAGCGCATCCCGGATCAAACAACGCCGGAAGATCGGCAGAGGACGACGCGTCGAGGTGCCGGATTCGATTGATCCCGATCCCGAGCAGCCCGTTTCCGACGGTCTCAGCGGTCGGAACGGAGCTTCTTCTCCGACGTGGCGCGCACGACGGCCACCAGAGCCGCCGTCACGAGCACGGCGGGGATCGCCGGCGCCCCGAGACGGGCCCAGCGGACGGCGAGACCGCCGAGGGCCGCGCCCACGGGGATGAGGGCGACGATCAGGGCGACGTGCCGGTCGAACGTACGGCGCTGCACGACGTCCGCGACCAGTCCGGTGATGGCCCCGGTCATGTACGCCGTCGTCTCGGCACCCCCGGTCACGATCCGGACGCCGCCGTTCTGGCATCCCATGGCCAGCGAACTGGCCGCCAGCAGCGCCGCCCGTTGCGTCGCCCCCGGCTCGCCGCCCACGCCGAGCCAGAAGATCCACACCCCCCACAGCAGCACGCACTCGGCCATGAGGGCGGCCCGCGCTCCCCCGGTCCGGTGACGCCGTCGTCCGAGCCCCACCGCCGCCCTGCTGCCGAGCACCACACCCACCACGTAGGCGACGATCGCCAGCGCCGCGAGACGGGTCGTTCCGGGATGCCCGCCGCCGAGGCCCAGCCCGAGCAGGGCGAGGTTGGCGGTCATGACGCTGGTGAACACCCCGCCGAGCACCAGGAACCCGACCGCGTTGACGCAGCCGGCGGCCGCGGTCAGCAGGTACTGCGCCGTCCGGTCCAGCGCCGGAGCGGAGGGGTGGCCGCGATCGGCGGGCATGGCTCCTCCGTTCGCCGCTGCGTGTGCCGTCGTACGTCGCCGGGGCGGCCCGCGGACGTCCGACAGCGGTGTGGCGGGAGCCGCCGGACCTCCCACGGTATAGCCGCCACCGGAAGGGCGCCCGGTCGGCGGTGCGATCGCACGGCGGCGGTTCCCCGACCGGGCGTCGGCGCCACGTCCTCGCGGAAAGGCCGCGCCCGGTGTGACCTGGCTAGGGTTGGGATCCCCCTCGGCACAGCGGACCCCGCCGGGGCGGGTGTGCGGACGGACACGGTGGGTGCGCCGTCCGGCCGACCGGCCGTTGTCGTGAGAGCGCAGGGAGCGTTGTGAACGAGGTATCGACCGCCCGGCCGGAGCCCGAGGCCGAACGGCACGCCAGTTGGCTGGAGTTGTTCTTCGACCTGGTCGCCGTGGCGGGCGTGGCCCAGATCGCGCACCTGTTGCACGGCGAACCGGATCTGCCGGACCTCGGCATGTACGCCCTGTTGTTCCTGGCGCTGTGGACCGCGTGGATCTGCTTCACCCTCTACGGGAACGTGGCCGGGGAGGGCACCCATGCCCGCACGGTGCTGGCCGCGATGTTCGGGATGGCCGTGATGGCGGCCGCGGTGTCCGGCGTCCACGACGGCGACCACGGTCAGGCCAGGGCCTTCGCCCTCGCCTACGTCCTCATCCGGCTCCTGGCCAACCGGGCGTGGGAGTTCCGTCGCGAGATCCTCGTCGACTGGCCCGCCGCCCAGATGTCGCTCGGCGTGATCCCGTGGATCGTCTCGCTGTGGGCGCACGAACCCGTCCGCTACTGGCTGTGGGCTCTGGGCATCGCCCTCGACCTGTACGTCACCTTCAGCGTCTCCGCGCGGGACATCGTGCAGAGCCGCGAGGCCCACCGGCGTCGGGAGGCACGCCGTTCGCGCGGCAAGGACGCGACGCGCCCCCCGCGCCGCGACGACGGGCCCGTTTCGCTCGCCGCGGCGCAGGCCGACCACCTGAGCGAGCGGCTCGGCCTCTTCGTGATCATCGTCCTCGGCGAAGGGGTGGCGCAGATGATCGACGCCGCCTCCGAAACCGAGTGGACCAGGAAGCTCTACGCCTTCGCCGTCGCCGGGTTCTTCCTCCTGGTCTCCCTGTGGTCGTTGTCCTTCCGGCACGGCTACGCGGGCGTGCCGCACCTGACCGCGCAGTCGCTGCCCGCCCGGGCGGCACTCCCCCTGCACTGCTTCGTGTCCGGCTGTCTCGCCGCCCTGGCGGCCGGCCTGGGCGCCGCGGTCGAGCACCTGCACTCCCTTCCGACCGGCACCCGATGGCTGCTCTGCTCGTCGCTGGCCGGGTACTTCCTGCTCAGCGGGCTCGCCGCGCTGCGGCACGCGGCCCGCGAGCGCCGCTGGCTGCTGACCGTCGCCCTGCCGTGCACCGCGCTGCCCCTGCTGGTAGCCGCCTTCGGGTCCCGGCTGGCGACGGTGACCGTGGTCTGGCTGCTCGTGGCGATCACGATGTGGCCGACGTACTACGAGAGCCGACGGGCGAGGAACGCGCGGGCCGCCGCCGCCTCGACGACTTGAGGAGCGGCCCGAGCACGGGAGGACTCCGGACTCCGGGCCGGTACCTGCCCCGTGCGCCTCTCCCACGACCGGTGCGGAAACGACTTAAATACCGTCACATGACTACCGAACCGCGGAGCTTCACGATCCTGCTGGTCCCCGAGCACCTGGCGGACGGGGGCGGTACGGCCCCCGAAGAGGCCGCGGTGCGCTCCGCGGTCGTCGAGGCGACCGGCGAGATGGGCGAGACGGGCTACCCCCGTTACGCGGGGCAGGGCTTCGTCGCCGACATCGACCCCCGTACACGGGTCGTGGAGGGCGTCCTGGTCGACGGTTCGGAGCTGGACTACGGAATGGCCGCCGTGGTCGCTTCCTGAGCGACCCGGTGGCGGCCCCGACCGACCGGGCACGCGGCCGCCCGACGAACCCCGCCCGGCAGACCGTTCCCGTACCGCTCGACGCATGGCCCGGCGCACCGCGAAACCGCACGCGACTGCGCCCGGCGACCCGTCCCCGGCCGTACCGACCGAGGACATGGCGCCGCCGGACGTCCCAGCACGTCAGCCCCTGCCCACGGGCAGGACTACAGAGGCGACGCAAGGGCATCAGGCCTACGATCGGGGGTACTCCGACTGTGGAGGTTCAAGATGTTCGAGGCAGGTGACATCCGCGAATGGCGTGGCCACGACGTGGTGGATTCCGGTGGCCACAAGATCGGCATGCTGGAGTCGGTCTACGTGGACACGGCGACCGATGATCCGTCCTTCGCCACGGTGACGGTGGGCATGCCCACACGGCGCCGTCTGGTGTTCGTCCCGCTCGACGGCGCAACCGTCGGCCCCGGGTATCTGAAGGTCGTTCACGACAAGAACCTGGTCAAGAAGGCTCCGTCGATCGACACGGACGGCGTACTGCCTGCCGAGGACGAGCCGGGAGTCTTCGCGCACTACGAGCTCGAGTACACACCGGGCGCGAAGGGCGAGCGTCGCCTCGCCCGCCGTTGAACCGCCGAAGCCGCCTGGAGACCCGATGAGCCTGTTCCTCTTCCTGATTCTCGTAGCCGTCGTCCTGGGCATCATCGGCGTGGCCGTCCACGGCCTGTTCTATCTGCTGGTCATCGGATGCGTCGTGCTGCTCGGCGCGCTCGCCTACGGCGCGATGCGCTTCCGCCGCGGCGGCCGCAGGCAGCGCATCGCCCGCTGACCGGCCACCTCGCCCCCGCGTCTCCGTCCGGGCCGCGACCGACTCGTGTCGGCGCGGCCCGAGTTGCGTTCAGCCTCCCAGGTACGGGCTGTACAGCGCGGACAGGAAGCGGGTGACGATCACTTCGCGGGTGGCCGGCGGGAGGGCGTCCAGGAGCCGGTTGACCGGCGCCATGCGGGACGCGCCCTCGCCGCTGAGGTCGACACCCGCGGCGGGCAGGAGCGCGGCGAAGGAGGCGTTGTCCAGTTCGGTCAGGTCCACCTGCCGGAGCAGGTCGACGATGTCGGCGGGAGGCATCGGGGGGCCGAGGGGACGGACGACGTCGACGCAGGCGCGCAGGACGGCGAGGAGGCCGTCGACACCGTCCTCGCTGACGCCGGTCAGCGTCAGGTGCAGGTTGGCGGGGAGGCCGTCGAGACTGAGCTGGGGCTGGAGGAAGTAGCCCCGGGCACGGGTCTCGTCGGCGAGGGCGAACAGGTCGAGCGGAGCCCCGGCGGCCGGGTCGGTGCCGATCGCGACGAGGGTGGCGTCCGGAGTGCCGAGGACGGTGAGGCCGTCGATGGCCTCGACTCCGGCGATCAGCCGGCGGGTCGCGGAGAGGGCGGCGCGGCCGAGTTCGCGGTATCCGTCGGCGCCGAGCGACTGCAGCGTGGCCCAGGCTCCGGCGAGCGGTCCGGCCCCCTTGCTGCTCTGGATGGTGGAGTTGACGACCGTGTAGCCGGGCCAGGTGGCGCAGGCGTAGTAGGCGCCGAGGCGCATCGCCTCGTCGCGGAACAGCAGGACCGAGGCCCCCTTGGGCGCGTAGCCGAACTTGTGCAGGTCGCACGAGAGCGAGGTGACGCCCGGGACGGACAGGTCGAAGGCGGGTATCGCCGCACCGGCCTCCGCGAGCCAGGGCAGCAGCCAGCCGCCGACGCAGGCGTCGACGTGGCAGGGGATGCCGCGGGCGGCGGCGTCGGCGGCGATCTCGGCGACGGGGTCGACGACTCCGTGGGCGTAGGACGGCGCGGAGGCGACGACGAGGACGGTGTTCTCGTTGCACAGGGCGGCGGTCGCGGCGGGGTCGGCGCGATAGGTCGACGGGTCGACCGGTGCGCTGCGTACGGTGACGCGCAGATAGCTGCCGGCCTTGTGGAAGGCGGCGTGGGCGGTGACGGGGACAACGATCTCGGGGGCGAGGATGTCGGGGCGGGCGTCGCGTGCGGCCTTGACGGCCAGCATGATCGACTCGGTGCCGCCGCTGGTGAAGATGCCCGGGGTGGTGTCGTCGCCGCCGAGACGGCAGGCCGTCGCGCCGACCACCTGGCGTTCCAGGGCGACGATGCTCGGGAACGCCGTCGGGTCGAGGCCGTTGACCTCCATCATCGCCACGTAGGCCTGTTCGGCGGTGTCGCGGACCTCGGGGCGCCCGCTGTCGTAGACGTACGCGGTGGTGTGGCCTCCGCGGGTGGGCAGGTCCGCCGCGGTGAGGACGGCGAGTTCGGCGAGGAGCTCGGCGCCGGGTCGGCCCGTCTCGGGCAGGCCGGGGTGGGCGGACCGCGGGGTGGCGGAGGCCTGCTGAGGAGTCGTCATCGGGTGGTTTCCGTTTCTTGCGGGGCGCGACGGCGGCCGTAGGCGCGCAGGGCAGGCAGGGAGAGCAGCATGAGGAGGGCGGGCACCACGCTGAAGCCGAGGAGGATGCCGGTCCGCGCGGTGGCGGCCTGGGCGACCGGGTGGTCCAGGGTGGAGGACACGAAGCCGGTGGCGGCGAGGGCGATCGAGTAGGCGCCGGGTCCGGCGGCCAGGCCGAAGGTCTCTCCGGCCGTCCAGAGTCCGGTGAACGCGCCGGACTGCACCTGGCCCGTCCGGGCGCTGTCGGCGTGCACGGTGTCGGGCAGCAGGGCGAGGGGAAGGACCTGGAGAGCCGCGTAGCAGATGCCGAGCAGCGCGCAGAGGGCGAGCGTCGTGGTGACCGCAGCGGTGCCGCTTCCGCTGCCTGCGGCGGGCAGCAGGGCCGCCGCGCCGAGGGCGTAGCCGCAGGTGGCGACGGTGAGGCAGCGCAGTCGGCCCCAGCGTCCGGCGGCCTTCGCCCACAGGGGGACCGCGACGGCGCTCGGCGCGACCAGGCAGACGAAGAGCACCGAGGTGAGGCCGTAGCCGCCGAGCCGGTAGGTGGCGACGTACGGTGCGGCGGCCAGCATGATGGCGACGGCGGCGGCCTGGAGGACGAACGAGGCCAGGAGTGCGAAGAAGGCGCGGTTTCCCCGCGCGGTGCGGAACGCCGCGACCAGGCCGAGGGGTTCGGGTCCGGGGTGTGAGCGCACCCAGCGGGTACCGAGGGCGGGGACGAGCAGGACGGCCGCGATGACGAGGCCCACGGTCAGCGCCATCACCGCGTACCCGGTCCGGCCGCCGCCTGCGAGGCCGACCAGGAGGGGAGCCGCGCCGCCGGCTATCAGGATCCCCAGGGTCAGGAAGACGATCCGCCACACCATGATCCGGGTGCGGGCCGCCGGGACGGCGGACATCTCGGTGGGCAGGGCGACGTAGGGCACCTGGAAGAGGGCGAAGGCGCTGGCGGCCAGGACGAAGGTGACGGCCACCCAGATCGCCGCGCCGCCGCCGGTCGTCGGCGACAGGAACATCGCGGCGAAGGCCGCGGGAAGGGCGAGCGCGCCGGCGACGAGGAGCCGGGTCCGTCTGCCGGTGCGGACGGCTTCCCGGTCGCTGGCCGCGCCGACGAGGGGGTTGAAGACGGCGTCCCACGCCTTGGGCAGCGCGACGACCAGGCCGGCGACTCCGGCGGGGACGGCGAGTGCGTCGGTCATGAAGTAGAGCAGCAACAGGCCGGGGACGGTGGCGAACAGGCCGGTGCCGACGGAGCCGAGGCCGTAGACGAGGAGCCGTCGGCGGGTGAGTTCGCCGGCGGCGGCCGTCGGGAGCGCGACGGCCGTCATCCGTGCCCCGGGTCGTTCGGTGCCGGCGTGCCGAGGCCCAGATCGCGCAGGACGAGAGCGCGCAGGTGGGCACGGAAGCGCGGGACCTCGGCACGGACGGCGGAGCGGCAGAAGCCGTGCGTGCTCCAGAGCACGGTCCATACCGTCATCTCGACGTCGGCGGGTGCGGCGGACCGGTCCGGCAGTGCGGCCAGGGCCTCGCCGACCGTGTCGCGGACGGAGTCGATGAGGGGGCGCGCGTAGGACGCCTCCAGGTCGGCGAACTCGGCGGCGTCCGCGAGCCAGCGGCGCATCCAGAGGGCGGGGATGTGCGGCTGGTCGAGGCAGAAGTCCAGGTACCGGTCGACGAGTCCGGTGACGGCCGCGGCCGGATCGGTGGGGGCGAGCGTCCGGAAGGTCTGCAGCGCGTCCGCCAGTACCCGTTGTTCGGCGAGGTGGGCGCGCAGCATGACCTCGCGGTACAGGTCCGGCTTTCCGCCGACGTGGTAGGCGACGGTGGCCATGTTCAGGCCGGCTTCCGCGGCGATGCGCCGGGTGCTGGTCCCGTCGTATCCGTGGTCGGCGAAGAGAGCGGTGGCGGCGGCGACGATGCGTTCGCGGCTGGCGTCGGAGGGCGCCGGTGCGGCGGCCGGTGAAGCGGGTGGCGACTCGGGCATGGCGGGGAGACTACGCGGCCGGAACCTCTCAATCAATCGATTGATGGAGACGGATTCGACGACCTCGACGGCGGCCTGTACGGACGACGGTCCCCGCGGGCGGGCTGACCGAGGGGCCGCCCGCCCACCGGGGCCGTCGGGCGTCGGACTCACCGGTCCGGCGCCCGGTCCGAGCCGGGGCCGACCGCGCGGGGTGGGCGGACCGGCCTCGGCTCGTCCGTGTCACCGGGTCTGCGGCGACAGTGGCTTGAGGGCGACCGAACCGTCGTAGACGGACTTCGGGGTGATGACGCCCGTGACGGCCCGGGCGAGGAGGGTGGACGGCTCCTGACCCTGGTACGTGATGTCGGTGTTGATCAGGATGACCAGGGTGGCCTTCTGCGAGGGCAGGTAGACGGTCACGCTCTCGTAGCCGGGGATGGAACCGTTGTGCCCGATCCAGCCGTTGGCGTTGAAGATGCCGAGGCCGTAGCTCAGGCCCGGAAAGCCGGTCGGCAGGGTCTTCAGCCGCTGCGCCTGGGTCTTCGGGCTGAGCAGCTCACCGGTGGCGACGATCTTCGCCCAGCGCCGCAGGTCGTGCAGGTTCGAGATCATCGCACCGGCGGTCCAGCCCCAGCTGGGGTTCCAGTTCGTGGAGTTGGCCACCTCGCCGTTCAGCGTCTGGTTGGTGTAGCCCTGGGCGTGCGGCTTGGGGAACCAGGCGTTGCTCGGGAGCAGCGTGTGGTGCAGGTGGGACGGGTGGAGCACCTGCTTGTCGATGAAGTCGACGGCACTGGTGCGGGCCACCTTCTCGATCACGAGCCCGAGCAGGATCAGGTTGGTGTTGGAGTACTGGAACTGCGTGCCGGGCGCGAAGGTGTTCTTGTGCCTGAAGCCGTAGGCGAGCACCTGGCGCGGGGTGAACGAACGGCTCGGATCGCTGAGCAGGGTGTGGATGAAGTCCGCGTCGGCGGTGTACGGGAACAGGCCGCTGCGCATCTCGGCGAGTTGACGCAGGGAGATGTGGCGGCCGTTCGGAACGCCCCGTACGTATTTGGAGATCGGGTCGTCCAGTCCGAGGCGGTGGTCGTCGACGAGCTTGAGCAGCGCGGTGACCGTGAACGTCTTCGTCTCGCTGCCGATCCGCGAGTAGAAGTCGGTCCTCATCGGCTTGCGCGTGGCGGTGTCGGCGACGCCGGTCGCGCGGACGTAGCAGCCCTTGCCCGGCATCCACACGCCGACGACGACGCCGGGGATGGAGGCCTGCTTGCGGACGTCCGCGATGGCCTTGTCCAGCCGGGCGTTCGTCTTCCGGCCGAGACCGCCCTGCGGGCAGTCGACGCCGTCCGGCCGGTCGACGGCCGCGGTGCGGGGGGCCGCCGCGGCGGGCACCACCGCCATGGGGGCCAGCACCGACGCCGCGAGCACTGCTGCGGCGACGAGTCGGCGGGAGGGGGTACGTCGCATGTCGGGGCACCTCTTCCAGTTCAGGGGTGAGAGCTGTGGGGGCAAGCGTCACCATCGGGCCCGTGGGCAAAGGCTCCGGCCGGTCCGCGTACCGTCGAGTCCACTCGTTCGGCGCCAGGTGGGGCGTCCGGTCGCGGTCTTCCGTCGGCGGGCCCACATTTCGGGACGGCCACAGCTTCTGCCTCTTCGGGCGGCGGGCCGATGACGGCGCGCGCGGAGCGATACTGTTGCCGTGCGTCAAATGTCTTGGCGCCCGGCGGTCCGATCGCCGTCGTCGCGCCCGTGGGACACGGGCGTGAGGGGACAGGGGAACGCCGGATGCAGGATGTCGAATTCGCCGCGGGGCTGCGCCCCGACGGTCTGCCGGCGGCGTTGTCCGATCCGAGGCGGCTCGCCGCGGTGAAGGCGACCGGCCTGCTGGACACCGGTCCCGAGGAGGCCTTCGAGGACCTGGCGCGGCTCGCCGGAGCGGTGACCGGCTGCGGACGCGCCTTCATCACGCTCGTCGACGACCACCGCTCGTTCTGGAAGTCCTGCGTCGGCGTGCCGGCGCAACGCATGGACGAGCGGCAGAGTTCCGTACGGGACAGCTTCTGCCCGTTCCTCGTCGGGCTGGCCGGGGAACCGTTCGTCGTCGAGGACGCGGCGTCGGATCCACGGACCCGCGACCACCCGGCGGTCGTCGCGATGAAGATCGGCGCCTGGGCGGGCTATCCCATCCTCGGGCCGGGCGGGCACGTGCTGGGCAGCCTGTGCGTGATCGACGACAGTCCGCACGTCTGGCGGCCCTCGGAGCTCGGCTCACTCGCGACCATGGCCCGCGCGGTGAGCAACGAGATCAACATGCGCACCTCGCTGGCGACCGTTCAGGACGCCCTCGCCACCGCCGAGGCAGCGCTGGAGCAGTCCACTGCGCTCGCCCGCAGCCTGCAGGACAGCCTGCTGCCCCCGACCCTCCAGCAGGTGCCGGGGCTGGAGGCGGCCGCGTCCTATCTGCCCGCGGCGGGCGGCACGACCGTGATCGGTGACTTCTTCGACCTCTTCCACGCGAAGGGGCCCTGGTGGTGCACGGTGATGGGTGACGTGTGCGGCAAGGGCGTCGAGGCGGCGAAGGTCACCGCCCTCGCCCGTTACACCCTGCGCGCCGAGGCGAGCCAGCACCTGTCGCCGGCCACCGTCTTCGAGCACCTGAACTCGGCGCTCATCGAGCAGCGCAAGGGCGAACGGTTCCTGACCGCCGTGTACGCCACGTTCCGCCTCACGCCGGGCGGTCTCTCCGGCCGGCTCTGCACCGCGGGCCATCCCCCCGCCCTGATCCGCCGTGCGAACGGCCGCGTGCAGGAGATCGGCCGGCACGGCAGCCTGCTCGGTGTCCTGCCCCAAGTCGTCCTGGCCGACGTGCGGTTCCGCCTGGGGCCGGGCGACGCCCTGCTCCTCTACACCGACGGCGCCACCGACGCCCGCGCCCGCCGCACCGCGGCGCCTCGCGAGCGCCCGATGTTCGGGGAGGACGCACTGGCCGCGGCCCTGGCCGAGTGTCACGACCTCGACGCGCAGGGCATCATCACCCGCCTCGGGTCGCTGCTCGCCGAGCACAGCGGCAACTGGGCGAGTGACGACACCGCCCTGCTGGTACTGCGGGTGCCCGAACGGGACTGAGCGTCGGCCTGCGAAAGCCTCCCCTGAGCGTCGGCCCTGCTGCCTCCGGGAAAGCGGGCTGTGCGGAGGGTGGCGGGGCACTTCTCGACAGGTGGGATCTCGGGGCGAGTCGGGAATGAAGGCGCCGTCACCGGGTGTTGACCACCCCCGTCCGACTCTCCTGCCTCCGGGAAGAAGGCCAGGCCCATGACGTACCCGCCGACCACGATGCGTGCCGTCCGGCTCACGGGACCCGGGCCGGTGGACAACCTGCGCCTCACCACCCTGCCGCTTCCTCCCGAGCGGGACGGCTGGGTGCGGATCCGGGTCGAGGCGTTCGGGCTCAACCGCTCGGAGCTGAAGCTGCGGCTGGGCGTGAGTGTGGGGGTCAGCTTTCCGCGCGTACCGGGGATCGAGGCCGTGGGCACCGTCGACTCCGCTCCGGACGGCTGCGGGCTGGTGCCCGGCCAGAAGGTCGTGGCGATGATGGGCGACATGGGGCGCACCTACGACGGAGGCTACGCCGAGTACACGTCGGTGCCGCTGTCCCAGGTCATCCCCGTCGACACCGATCTGCCCTGGGAGGTGCTGGGCGCCCTGCCGGAGATGGTGCAGACCGCGTACGGCTCGCTGACCGTCGGACTGGACCTGCGGCCCGGCCAGTCCGTGCTGATTCGCGGCGGCACCTCCTCCGTCGGCCTGGCGGCCGCCGCGCTGGCCGGCTGGCGGGGCGCCACCGTGCTGTCCACGACCCGGCGCGCCGACCGCCTCGGTCCGCTGAAGGAGCGCGGCATCGACCACCCGATCCTCGACACGGGCGAGGTCGCGCCGTCGGTGCGCGCGCTGTATCCCGGCGGAGTCGACGCGGCTCTCGATCTCGTCGGCACACCGACCCTGCCCGACACGCTGCGCGCGGTGCGCGTGCACGGGACGGCCTGCTTCGGCGGCAGCCTGTCGAACCAGTGGACGGTGCGGGACTTCTCCCCGAACGAGTACCTGCCGAAGGGGGTACGGCTGTCGGGCTACTTCGGTGACGCGGGGGACCTGCCGCGGGAGGTGTTCCAGGAGATCCTCGACGCGGTCGCGGGAGGCCGGCTGGCCTTCCCGGTGGACCGCGTCTACGACGGCCTCGAGCAGGTGGCCCGGGCGCACGACGACATGGAGCACGACCGCGCCACCGGCAAGCTCGTGGTCCGCGTCCGGCACTGAGTGCGGTGTGCCCGCTCAACGGGCCGCGGCGCCGAACCACTTGGGCAGGTGGTCGACCAGGTCCCGCTGGTCCTCCCCCACCCACGCCACATGGCCGTCCGGCCGCAGCAGCACAGCGGGCACGTCCAGTTCCTCGCTTCCGTCGACGATGTGGTCGACGCGGTCCGCCCAACCCTCCACGGAGAGAAGGCCGGTCCGGTCGAGCAGCAGGCCGCGCCCCTCATGGGTGAGCGAGTAGAGGCGCCCGCGCTTCAGTTCCAGGTCCTTCATCCGCCGGCCGAGCAGCGCGTGACCCTCCCCGAAGTCGTAGCGGACGTCGACGGCGGTGATCATCCCGGTCACGTAGCGGTTGACCTCCTCGAAGTCCATCAGCCTGTCGAACAGCGCCCGCAGCGCCGTGGCGCCGGCGTCGGTCCCGAGCAGGGTGATCTGCGCGCGGGTGTTGTCCAGCACCTTGGCGCCCACCGGATGCCGTTCGTCGTGGTAGCTGTCGAGCAGTCCTTCGGGCGCCCAGCCGTCGACGGCGGCGGCCAGCTTCCAGCCGAGGTTGAAGGCGTCCTGGACGCCGAGGTTGAGCCCCTGTCCGCCGGTCGGCGGGTGGATGTGCGCGGCGTCTCCGGCCAGCATGACCCGGCCGACCCGGTAGCGCTCCGCCTGCCGGGTCGCGTCGCCGAACCGGGACAGCCAGACCGGCGAGTGCACGCCGAAGTCGGTGCCCGCGACGGCGCGCAGCCGCTCCTTGAACTCCTCCAGGGTCGGGGCCGTCACGCGGTCGGACACTCCCGCGGCGGGCACGACGACACGGAACGTGCCGTCGCCGTTGGGGATGGTGCCGAACCTCAGCTGGGTCCTGCGGACTTCGGCGACGACGGCGGCGACCGTCGCCGGGTCCTCGGCCATCTCCATGTCACCCAGGAGTGTCTCGACGGTCGCGGGCTCGCCGGGGAAGCCGACGCCGAGGAGCTTGCGCACGATGCTCCGGCCGCCGTCACACCCGGCCAGGTAGCGGGAGCGCAGCCGGGTGCCGTCGGCCAGCTCGACGGTCACGCACTCCGCGTCCTGGCTCAGTCCGACGACTTCACTGCCGCGCCGGATCTCGGCGCCGAGTTCGAGGGCACGTTCCTGGAGCAGCCGCTCGGTGACCGGCTGAAGGGTGGACAGACCGTAGGGGTGGGCGGTGTCCAGCCGCTCCGGCCACGGTTTCGCGATGCCGCCGAAGAGCCCCCCGGCCTGGAACTTCTCGCTGACCGCGAGGAACCGGTCCAGCAGCCCGCGCTGAGCCATCACCTCGACGCTGCGGGCGTGCAGCCCGCGTCCGCGGGACTCCTTGGTCGGTGCGGTCAGCTTCTCGAGCACGACCACCCGTACGCCGTGCAGGCGCAGCTCCGCGGCCAGCATGAGACCGGTCGGCCCGGCACCGACCACGATCACGTCCGTCAACAAGTCCCGCACACCTCCGACATAGCAACGAATCAGCTGTTCGACCGAGGGCGCAGAACGGGGCGCTCCGGGGTCGGTCGAGGATTGTGCCGCAGGTGAGGGGCCTTGCCGCAAGGCCCCCCGTGCGCTATACGTTGAGAGTGGAAAGGGGTGAGCACTCCCCCTTCCCTCCCGGGTGACCACGCCCCCCGCTCGCCCTCCCCCTCGCCACCCACGCCGGGCCTCCGCGCGCCCTCCGTCCGGCATGCCCGAGCACAGGTCGACGGGCCGACGACCCCCGTAAAACGACAGGTTCAGACACCGAGAAAAGGTCGACCAAAAAGAAAAGCAACAAATATTGACGCATTCGACCAGCGCGCGTAACTTCCGACCCAGTCGTCAGGCAGCCCGAACTCGGCTGCCCCGAGGGCGAGTTGTAGCTCCATCCTCCACCTGGGAGCACATATGCGCAGAAAAAGATCTGCCCTCTCGCGTCTCTTCCCCTGGTCGGCGGCCGCGCCGACGTCTCGACTGCGCCGGGCACTGATGTCCGTCGCCGCCGCCACGGGTCTCCTGGTCACCGTGATCGTCGGTCTTCCCGGCGTCGCGCAGGCCGCGGGATCACAACCCTGCGACATCTACGCCGGCGCGGGCACTCCCTGCGTCGCGGCCCACAGCACGACCCGGGCCCTGTTCTCCGCGTACAACGGCCCGCTCTACCAGGTCACCCGCGCGTCCGACGGCGCCACCGCCGACATCGGTCTGCTGTCGGCGGGCGGCTACGCCAACGCCGGTCAGCAGGACGCCTTCTGCGCCTCCACCACGTGCAGCATCTCGAAGGTGTACGACCAGACGTCCCGGCACAACGACCTGTTCCCCGGCCCGGCGGGCACCGCCGGGATGGGCGCGGACCGGGGCGCCGACGCCAGTGAGCTGTCCGTCACGGCGGGCGGCCACAAGGTGTACGGCATCTGGATCTCCCCCGGCGTCGGCTACCGCTCGCACGGCGCCGCGTCCGGCACCGCCGTGAACGGCCAGGCCGAGGGTGCCTACATGGTGGCCAGCGGCACCCATGTCGGGTCCGCGTGCTGCTTCGACTACGGCAACGCGGAGGCGACCCCGGCCGACACCGGCAACGGTCACATGGACGCCGTCTCCATCGCGACCACCTGCTACTTCGCTCCGTGCAGCGGTTCCGGACCCTGGATCGAGGCCGACCTGGAGAACGGCATGTTCCAGGGCGACAACGGCTCCAACACCGCGAACAAGGGCAACAACAGCGCATACGTGACGGCCGTCCTCAAGAACAACGGACAGACGACGTACGCCCTGAAGGGCGGCAACTCCCAGTCGGGCGGCCTGACGACGTGGTGGGACGGGGCCCTGCCGTCACGGGGCGGCTACCGGCCGATGCAGCAGGAGGGCGGCATCATCCTGGGCACGGGCGGTGACAACAGCAACTGGAACATGGGCACGTTCTTCGAGGGCGTCATGGTCTCCGGCTATCCGACCGACGCCGCCGAGAACGCCGTGCAGGCGAACATCGTGTCCGTCGGGTACGCCGGCCAGACCAACGTGCCGAACGGCCCGCAGGGAACCATCACGGGGCCGGGCAACCAGTGCGTCGACGTCGCCGCGGACGACACCGGGGTGAACGGCGCCGCCGTCGCCCTGTGGAACTGTCAGTCGTACGCCGAGGACCAGCACTGGTCGCACTTCGCCAACGGATCCCTCGTGACCATCGGCCGCTGCCTGGACATCGTCGGGAACGGCACCGCCAACGGCACCCAGGTCGAACTCTGGGACTGCAACGGGGTGGGTGGCCAGAAGTGGGTGCAGCGCGCCGACGGCTCGCTGTTCAACCCCCAGTCGGGCCGCTGCCTGGACTCGCCCGACGGCGCCACGGCCAACGGCACCCGGCTGCGGATCTGGGACTGCAACGGGTCCGCCGCCCAGAGGTTCACCGTCAACGCGGGCGCGCCCGTCGTGGGTCCGGGCGCCACCTGCGCCGACGTGGCCGGCGACGACAGCGGTTCCAACGGCACCGCCGTACAACTGTGGGGCTGTCAGTCGTACGCGGTCGACCAGCACTGGTTCCACAGCTCGGACGGCCGGCTGCACACGCTGGGCCGCTGCCTGGACATCGTCGGGAACGGCACCGCCAACGGCACCCAGGTCGAGCTCTGGGACTGCAACGCGGCCGGCGGCCAGGTCTGGCAGCAGCAGACGGACGGATCGCTGCGCAACCCGCAGTCGGGCCGCTGCCTGGACGCGCCCAACGGCACGACGGCGAACGGCACCCGCCTGCAGATCTGGGACTGCAACGGAGCCGCCGCCCAGAAGTTCGCACTGGGCTGACCGGCGCCGGTGCACCTCGGTCCGGCCGGACCTCATCGGTTCCGGCCGGACCGCTGCGTGTCCCCTCACGATGCCCCCGATCCGTCGGCCTGCGCCGCTCGGGTCCAGGAGGCATTCAGCCAGTCGTCCCGAAGCTCGCGGCCGGGTGGATTCCGGTAGCGCCCCGCGCGCCCCGCCTGCGGGAATCCGGCGGATGGGTGTCGGACGTACTCGCCCCTGCCCCCTGGGAGGCGAGTGACACGGAGGGCCGGAGTGGTTCCGGCGGCCTGCGCGGCGTGCTACACACAGCGGGGTCACAGTCCTGTCCGCCAACAGGAAGGTCGCACCATGCCCCAGGACAGCCGTTCCACGACACGACGTCAGGTGATGGCCCGCACAGCGGCGTTGGGCGGCGCCCTCGCCTTCGCCGGGAACCTCACCGAACTGTTCGCCGGCACCGCAGCCGCGCAGCCCCTCGGCCACAAGAGCTACGGACCCCTGATCCCGGACCCTCACGGTCTCCTCGACCTCCCGGCGGGATTCCGCTACCGCGTTCTGTCCCGCGAAGGCGACCCGCTCCGTTCCGGCGAGGGCCTGGTGCCCAGCAACCACGACGGCATGGCCGCCTTCGCCGCACGCTCCCGGACCGGCCGGGACCGCGTCCACCTGGTCCGCAACCACGAGAACCGCGTCACGGCGAAGATCCCCGTCCCGACCGTCGAGGGCCTCACGTACGACCCCATGGGCAAAGGGGGCTGTACGTCCCTGGCCCTGGACGAGCGCGGACACGTCCTCTCCGAGCGGGTCGCCATCGCCGGAACGGCCGTCAACTGCGCCGGCGGCCCCACCCCTTGGGGCACCTGGCTGACCTGTGAGGAGACCGAGGACCAAGCCGGCACGAACGGCTACACCAAGGACCACGGGTTCATCTTCGAGGTCGATCCGACGGACCCGCACCGCACGGGAGCCGTACCGCTCACCGCCATGGGGCGTTTCCAGCACGAGGCCATCGCGGTCGACCCGCGGCGCGGCGTCGTGTACGAGACCGAGGACGCGTTCCTGAAGCCGTTCGGCCTCTTCTACCGTTTTCTGCCCGACAGGCCGCAGGGCGGAATCGGTTCACTGCGCGCGGGAGGCCGCCTGCAGGCGATGCGCGTCCCGGGCGTGGCGGACCTCTCCACGATCCAGGAGACCGGTGCCACCTTCCGTGACATCGAGTGGGTGGACGTACCGGATCCGCTGGCCGCCCGGACACCCATCCGGTTGCAGGACTTCGGCCCCCGAGGCATCACGCACGCGCAGAAGCTGGAGGGCTGCTACTGGGGCGGCAGCTGCGTGTACTTCGTCTCGTCCTTCGCGCACAGTGCGGACGGGTCCGCGGCCGACCACTACGGACAGATCTGGCGCTACGACCCGGCGGCGCGACGGCTCACCCTCGTGATCGTCTTCGGCCCCGATACCGACGTACAGCTGCCCGGCGAGTCACCCGACAACATCTGTCTGGCGCCGAGCGGAGGCCTCATGGTCTGCGAGGACGGCAACGGAGCGCAGCACGTCTTCGGCGTGACCCGGCGCGGGGAGGTGTACGCCATGGCGCGCGGCGCGCAGAACATCGGCACCCCGGAGGCTCCGGAGTGGGGCGAGTTCGCGGGGGTCACGTTCTCCCCGGACGGTCGGACGATGTTCGTGAACTGCTACACGCCCGGGACGACCTTCGCGGTGACGGGCCCCTGGCACGACTGACACACGCTCCGGGGCCTCCCTGGCACCATGTCGTCTCGCGGCCGTGCACGATGCACGGCCGCGAGGTGGGCCGTCCGGGATCCCGGTCAGCCGACCAGTTCCGGGGCGAGCAGCCCCTGGCGGGCGAGCACCACGTTGAGGCCCGCGACGATCAGCACGGCCGCGGCGAGGGCGAGCAGGGCGTGTCCCGTCCCCCAGGACGTCATCAGGGCTCCGAGCACACCGCCCGCGAAGATGCCGACGACGGTCGCGAGGAGGCGGACGCGGATCGTGCCCCGGAGCGGAGTCGACGGAACGGCTCCGGCGAGTCC
The DNA here is from genome assembly GCF_002078175.1 of Streptomyces sp. M41(2017). GTDB lineage: Bacteria > Actinomycetota > Actinomycetes > Streptomycetales > Streptomycetaceae > Streptomyces. The sequence continues at coordinate 532,372 of NZ_MWFK01000003.1, forward strand.
GTGGATGAGTCGGACCAGGGACATCTGGGCCAGCTGGGTGGGCATTCCGGGGACGGCGGCGCGCAGCGCGGTGTCGGCGCGCAGCCCCATGGCGAAGGCGACGATGGCGATGACCAGGTAGTCCGGGTCTTCGGTGAGGGAGCCGGAACCGTGCCTCCAGAGGGCGGTCAGGCCCGCGAGTCCGAGGAGCACCCCTTCGATGGCGAGGGCCGCCGCGAACCAGTGCCGGCGCCGTGCGACAAGACCGGTGGTGACCAGGGCCCCGGCCGCCGCGCCCAGGACGAAGGCGGCCAGCGCCGAGGCGGTGCGGCCGACCGTCACCTGTCCCTCCCCCGCCACGGCGAAGGCGAGGAACAACACGTTGCCCGTGGCCAGCGCGGTGAAGACATGTCCCATGGTCAGAAAGCTGACCGCGTCGACCGCGCCCGCGAGGACGGTGAGGGTGGTCATCACGACGGTCTGCTGCCGTTCGCGACGGTCGGCCGGGAGCGGTGGTCCGGATTCTTCACGCATGCGGTCAGTCTCGGCACACCGGACCCTCGGCCGGCCGGTGTCGGTGCCGACACGCGACAGGCGTGCCGCCAATGGTGGCCGACCGCGATGTCAGTGGCCCCTCCTAGTCTGATCTTCCCTCGGTCGATCGACCGCTGAACGGTGAGGAGACACAGCGACATGGGTGGCGACTGCTGGACTCGGACGGGCCCCTACCAGCCGGACCTGGCGGCCGCGTTCCGCCGGGCCCAGGAGGAGCAACTGGAGCAGGACGACCACGGATTCCCCGGCCGGACGGTGGAGGAACTGTGGCGCGACCCGGACTGGCACGAGTACGTCTTCACGGGCGGTACGGGCACGGTGCTGGACCAGCCGGGCATGATCGACGCGGCCGACCGCTCCAACGACGGTCCGTACATGCGCCCTCTGACCGACGAGGAGATACGGGCGTTCGCCCCGGACGGGCGCCCCACGGTCGAGGCGTGGAGGGCCGCTCTGGACGACGACCGGCTCTTTCCGGACCGGGCACAGGGCCGATGCACGGTGCTGTACACGGACGGTGAGCCGACGCACATCGCCTATTGGGGAGTGACGGCGGACTGAACCTCGGGGCGGGTGTGACGGCACGTCCGCCCCAAGATCCGGCCTCGGCGTGTCAGACGGGCTGTGCCGCGGTTTCAAGTGCCTCGCGGGCCGCCGCCGTTGCGGCTTCGCGGTCCAGGGGGACGAGTCCGATGCGGGTACGGCGGTCCAGCAGGTCCGCCTCGTCCAGGGCGCCCTCGTGCCGGGCGGCCCAGAGGAGCGCGGCGCGGGTGACGGGGTTGCCGGGGACCACGGGCTCGTTCAGGCGGGGGTCGCGTGCGCCCAGTGCGTGGACGGCGGGAGCCTCGGTGCCGTAGCGGCGGATGAGGTGGCCCGGCGCAGCCAGGGAGCCGAGACGGTGCGGTGCCGCCGCCCCGACGAGGGGCAGCGAGGCGGTCGGCGAGGGGCCGGCGCGCAGGTTACGGGCCGCGACGGCGGTGTCCACGGCGTCCTGCGCCATGCGCCGGTAGGTCGTGAGTTTCCCGCCGACCACGGTGACGACCCCGTCGTCCGAGGTGAGCACGGCGTGGCGGCGCGAGATGTCGGAGGTGCGCGCGGTCTCGCCCGACCGGGTCGGCGCGGTGTCGAGGAGGGGGCGCAGTCCCGCGAAGGCGCCGACGACGTCGGTACGCCTGACCGGGGTGTCCAGGGCGGAGCCGAGGACGTCCAGCAGGAAGCCGATGTCCGACTCGGGGACCTGCGGCACATCCGGCAGGTCGCCGTCGACGGGTTCGTCGGTCAGGCCGACGTACACCCGGCCGTCGTCCTGGGGCAGGACGAGGACGAAGCGGTTGGTCTCGCCGGGGATCGGGATGTGCAGGCCGGCGGGCAGCGGTCCGAACAGGTCGGCGCGCAGGACGAGATGGGTTCCGCGCGAGGGGCGGATGCGGATGCCCTCGACCAGCTCGCCGGCCCAGACGCCGGACGCGTTGATGACGGCGCGAGCCCTGATCTCGCCCTGCTCGCCGGTGAGTTCGTCACGGACACGGGCACCGGTGCCGCCGATCTCCAGGGCCCGCACCCGGGTGAGGACGCGTGCCCCGTGGGCGGCCGCGCTGCGGGCGAGGGCGGTGACGAGGCGGGCGTCGTCGGTGACCCGGCCGTCCCAGGACAGCAGGCCGCCGCGCAGGCCCGCGGGGCGGACGGACGGTGCCAGGTGGCGGGCCTCGACGGCGGAGAGCCGGCGCGGTGCGGGCAGGGTGGCCCGGGCGGTCCGAGCCGCGAGGCGCAGGGTGTCGCCGGCCCGGAACCCGGCCCAGGCCAGGGAGGCCTGGCCGCGTGACACGAGCGGGGTGAGGGGCAGGACGAAGGGCTGGGCACGCACCAGGTGGGGCGCGGTGCGCTCCATCAGCACCCCGCGTTCGACCGCGCTCTCGTGGGCGACGTCGAACTGTGCGGAGGCCAGGTAGCGCAGGCCGCCGTGGATGAGCTTGGAGCTCCAGCGCGAGGTACCGAACGCGAGGTCGTGGGCGTCGACGGCGACGACGCTGAGACCGCGGGCCGCCGCGTCGAGGGCGACACCGGCGCCGGTGGCTCCGAGTCCGACGACCAGCACGTCGACCACGTCGCCGTTGACCGTTTCGGCCAGCTCACGGCGGCGGCGGGCGGCGGAGAGGGATGATCCGGGAGCGGGTCCGGCCGGGCTGCTTGCGGGGCTCATGGCGTGAGGGTCCTCTCCAGAAGGGTGCGCAGTTCGTCGAGGAAGGCGGCGCTGGTCAGCTCGGGGTCGTCCTCGTCCGTCATGGTCCGCAGGGACAGGGTGAAGGACTGGACCACGAGCAGCAGCGCGCGGGCCTGCCGGTCGACCGGGGCGCGTCGCACCGAGCCGTCGGCGTGCCCTTCCTTGAGGGCGTCGGCCAGGAGTCCGAGCAGGGCCTCCTGACTGGCTCCGCGCCGGTCCAGTACGTACGGCAGGAGCAGTTCGGGATCGACGTCGATGATCTTCCGGAAGAGCGGGTGGGCACGGAAGGCCTCGATGCCGGCGACCAGTCCGTCGACGATCAGGGTGCGGGTCCGCCCGTCCGACCGCGGCTCCGGCATGGCGCTCGTCGCCACGTCGATCCACTCACGGGTCATCAGGTCGCCGACCAGGGATCGCACATCGGGCCAGCGGCGGTAGAGCGTCATACGGGAGACGCCCGCGCGGCGGGCCACGTCCGTCAGCGTCGTGCGCCGCACCCCGACGGCCAGCACGCAGTCGCGTACGGCGTCGAGGACAGGGTCGCTGTCCGGCCGGTCCGAGTGGTTGTGACGAATAGGCGCCATGTGTAACAGTGTAACGCCCTGGGCGGCCGTGCGGGAGACGGCGCGAAGCGAACCGACCGATGACGACCGATGAGGACGACGTTCATGGACATGCTGTGGAGTGGCTGGGGCGACCCCGCCAAGGCGGCGCCGCTGCCCGACTCGGTGACCGGCCTGCTGCGGGACCTGCTCGGCGTCAAGCCGCGTGACACCGACACCTCCGTGCTGGCGGAGATCTCCGTCGCCGAGCCCCCGCCGGCCGCCGCCCTGCGCGCACTGGCGGACGCGGTGGACGGCGAGGAACACGTGCTCACCGACACGGAGAGCCGGATCCGGCACACCCGTGGAAAGTCCACGCCGGACCTGCTGAGGATCCGCGAGGGCGACACCGAGGACGCGCCCGGGGCCGTGGTCCTGCCGGGCAGTCACGACGAGGTCCTCGCCGTGCTGCGCGTGTGCGCCGAACACGGCCTCGCCGCCGTTCCGTTCGGCGGCGGCACCTCCGTCGTCGGTGGCCTCGCCCCCGAGCGGAGCGCCTTCGTCGCCGTCGACCTGCGCCGTATGAACGGTCTGGTCGACCTCGACCCCGTCTCCCGGACCGCCACTCTCCAGCCCGGTCTGCGCGCCCCCGACGCGGAAGCGCTGCTGGCCGAACACGGTTTCACCCTCGGCCACTTCCCGCAGTCCTACGAGTGGGCGACCATCGGCGGATTCGCCGCGGCCCGCTCCAGCGGTCAGGCGTCCGCCGGATACGGCCGCTTCGACGAGATGGTCCTCGGCCTGACCGTCGCCACCCCCGAAGGCACCCTGGAGGCGGGCCGCGCACCCCGCTCGGCGGCCGGACCCGACCTGCGTCAGCTGATCCTCGGCTCGGAAGGCGCCTTCGGCGTCATCACCGCCGTGACCGTGCGGGTGAAGCCGCTGCCGCGGAGCCGGATCTACGAGGGATGGCGCTTCGCCTCCTTCGAGGAGGGCGCCACCGCCCTGCGCCGCCTCGCGCAGGACGGACCGCGGCCCACGGTGCTGCGGCTGTCCGACGAGACCGAGACCTTCGTCGGTCTCGCGCAGCCGGACGCGATCGGTTCGGCCGAGGCCCCGGCGGACGCCGGGTGCACGGCGATCGCCGGATACGAGGGGACCGATGCCGACACGGCGTACCGCCGCGAGCAGGCGGCCGAGGTCCTGCGGGCGGCGGGGGGCACCTACCTGGGAGTCGAGCCCGGCGAACGCTGGGCCCACGGCCGCTACTCGGCGCCCTACCTGCGGGACTCCCTGCTCGACGCGGGCGCCTTCGCCGAGACCCTGGAGACCGCGTCCTTCTGGTCACGCGTCCCCGCGCTGTACGCGGCCGTCCGCACCGCGCTGACCGACACCCTCACGGCGGCGGGGACCCCGCCCCTGGTCATGTGCCACATCTCGCACGTGTACGAGAACGGCGCCTCCCTCTACTTCACCGTGGTCTGCGCCCAGGGCGAGGACGCCGTGGCCCACTGGGCACCGGCCAAGGAGGCCGCCAACGAGGCAGTGCTGACCGCGGGCGGCACGATCAGCCACCACCACGGGGTCGGCACCGACCACCGCGACGCGTACGTCCGGGAGGCCGGCCCCCTGGGCATCGAGGCGCTGCGGGCCGTCAAGCGGCGCCTGGACCCCGACGGCGTCTGCAACCCCGGGATCCTGCTGCCGGTGGACTGACCACACACGCTGCGCCCTTGCACCGTTTTGCCGTTGCCCCTTTCCCCGTTCCGTCCCCCTCGTCACCGCCCGGAGGCACACCGATGCGACAGTTCACCGCCGTCGTCAATCCCACTGCGGGCGGCTCCACGGGGGCGGCGGCACTGCTCCAGCTGGCCCGCCTCCTCCGGGAGGCCGGCGCCGGGCTCGACACCGAGTACAGCCGCAGCCTGTCCCACGCCCAGGATCTCGCCCGCGCCGCCGGCGAACGGGGCCGCATCGTGCTCGCCGTCGGCGGCGACGGGATCGCCGGAGGCATAGGGGGCGCGCTCAGCGGGACGGACACCGTCCTCGGGCTGGTGCCGGCGGGGCGCGGCAACGACTTCGCCCGCGCACTTCACCTACCCACCAGCGCAGCAGAGTTGGCAGGCGTACTGCTCGACAACGAGCCGCGCCGCGTGGACACCATCGAGGTGGAGTCGGCGGTGCATGCCCGCACGGTGGTACTGGGCAGCGTGTACGCGGGTGTCGACGCGCTCGCCAACCGGCACGCCAACCAGGCGCGGTTGCTGCGCGGTGCGGCCTCGTACTACGCCGGCGGTCTGCGCGCGGTGACGGCGTGGCGTCCCGCGTCGTACCGGGTCACCGTCGACGGGGTGGAGCACCCGCACCGTGGTTACACGGTCGTCGCGGCGAACTCCGCGTACTACGGCTCGGGGCGTGTCATCGCCCCGGCCGCGCGCGTCGACGACGGCCTGCTGGACGTCGTCATGATCCGCGAAGCGCCGCGGCGCCTGTTCTTCACCCTGATGAACGAGCTGAAGACCGGCGCCCACGTCGGCCGGCCCGAAGTGGTCATCCTGCGGGGCCGGGAGATCCGTATCGAGGCCGACCGACCGGTGCCCTACGGCGCCGACGGGGAGGTCGAGGCGGTCCTCCCCGTCACCGCCCGGGTGCTGCCCGGCGATCTGGCCATGCTGTTCTGACCGGCTCCGCGACACGGAGCCGGTCGGCCGCGCGTCATCCGACGGTGACGGCTCCGGTCGCGCTGCCCGCCAGCCACTGGTCCCAGCTGAGGTTGAAGGAGGCGTAGCCGTTGTCGGCCGGGGCCTTCGCCCGCGGGGATCCCGTGACCGTGATCGGGTCGCCCTGCTTGACCTGGCCGTAGAACCACTTGGCGTCCGAGATCGACAGGTGGACGCAGCCGTGCGAGCCGCGGGCGCTGCCGCTGCCCGGGTTCGGGTCGCCGGTGGAGTAATGGACGTACGTCCCGGACTGGGTGAGGTGGACGTCCCACGGGAGGGTCAGGTCGTAGTAGTCGGGACTGCCCTTCGTGCAGCTGATGCCGACGCTGCACGAGGTCATATGGACCTTCTCCTGCTTGTCGATCACCGCCATCGTGCCGTTCCAGGTGGGGTACTGGGGGCTTCCCGCGTTGATCGACAGGGTCCGCACGGCCTGCCCGTTCTTCGTGACCTTCATGGTGTGGCCGGTGGCGGAGACGTCCGCGCGGACGTCGTCGCCGACCGTGAAGTCGTGCACGTAGGACCGGGTGCCGTAGCGGCCGTTGCCGTTGGCGACACCCTTCAGCTCGGCGTCGATCTTGATCTTCGTGCCGGAGGCCCAGTACGTCTTGGGCCGGAAGTCGGCGCGCCGGTCGCCGAACCAGTGCCAGGCGCCCTCCATCGGCTGGGACGCGGTCACCTTCATGTGCTTCTCGATGCCGACCCGGGCCTTCTGGGCCACCGGGTTCGTGAAGATCACCGAGATCGGCATGGCGACGCCGACGGTGGTCCCGGACTGCGGCGTGATCGTGTCCAGCAGCATCGGTGGGCCCGCGGGCTTCGACGGCGACGGCTTCGCGCTCACCGAGGGTTTCCCGGTCGCGCCCTTCCCGTCGTCGGAACTCGCCTTCGGGGACCCACCGCCACAGGCGCTGGTGCCCGCCAGCACCGCCACCGTGACGAGTGCCATTGTTATTCCGCTGCGTCGCTTCACTTCTACCCCGGCTCGTGGTCGTGCTTGCCTCACTGCTCTGTTGGACCCTGTCCGCCTGCCCACGGTTGCAGTCCGCATGTAAAGCGTGATTCAAAACCGGCCACGCGCGGTCGGCGCCGGGGTTCGTCCGTCGTCCGCACGCTCTCGTCCGTACGACGTGCGGCGCAGGTCGTACGACCAGAAGTCCCGGATCCGGAACCGTGGGCCCGCGGTTCACACGCCGCTGCCCGAAAGAATGAATCGGTTCCGGATTCCAGCGTGTCCGGGCCGCGAAGACCGCACTGTGCATATGCGGCCCGTCGGCATCCCATGCCCGCGGGCCGGGGAGCGGCCGGGTCGGGCCGCGTTCCGGTGCGATGTGGGGGTGGGAGTGGAGCGCGAAGGGCAGCGGCCGGTGCCGTTACCTGGCCGGTTGCGGTATCGGTTCGACCGTACGCTGGCGCGCAGTACGGCCAGGTTGATGGGCTGGCTGGTGGTCTCCTGCCTGGCCGTCGTCATCCCGGTGAGCGCGCTGCTGGTGTGGACGGACCCCGCCGCGCCGCGGTCGCTCGTGGAGCGGCTGGAGGCGGTGTGGCGCACGAGCGCGCAGACCCTGCGCCTGGGGGAGGCGAGCGGCACCCCGCTGCGGATGGCGTTGTCGGCCGTGCTCGGCCTCGTGGCGTTGTTGTGCGTGTCGACGCTGGTCGGTGTGATCACGACGGGCCTCGAGAAACGGCTGACGGAGCTGAGCCGTGGCCGGTCGACGGTGCTGGAACAGGGGCATGCCGTGGTCCTCGGCTGCTCGGACCAGGTGTTCACGGTGGTGGCCGAGTTGCTGGCCGCGCAGAACGCACGGTCCGGACGGCGGCCACAGCCGGTCGTCCTGCTCGCCGACCGGGACAAGACGGAGATGGAGCGGGCGCTGGCGACCCACGTCGGTGCGGCGGCGCGCGGCAGGGTCATCTGCCGCAGCGGACCGGCCAGTGATCCCGCCGTCCTCGCGCTGGTCAGCCCCCAGACGGCCCGTACGGTACTGGTGCTGCCCTCCGGCGAGGCCACCGGCGACGCCGAGGTGCTGCGGATACTGCTGGCGCTGCGCACCGTCCTCGGGGAGGACGCGCAGGGCCCCCCGGTGCTGGCCGCGGTGAGTGACGACCGCTTCCGGGCACCGGCCCGGCTGGCCGCTGGACGGCACGGAACCGTACTGGAGTCCGACACCGTCACCGCGCGCCTGATCGCCCACTGCGTCGGCCGACCGGGCCTCTCCCTCGTCCTGCGCGACCTCCTCGACTTCGCCGGCGACGAGTTCCATCTCGCCGATGCCGAAGCCTTCGAAGGACGCCCCTTCGGCGCGGCCCTCCTGGGCCACGCGAACGCGTGCGTGGTCGGGCTGTTCACGGCGGACGGGCGTACGGTGCTCAATCCCGCGCCCGAGACCGTCGTCGAACCGGGAAGCCGGCTGATCGTCGTCGCACGGGACGAGGACTCCACCCGGAGCGAGGACTGCAGACGGCTCGTGGACCCCTCCGCCCGCGCCGTGCCGGTGGCCCGGGCGGCGGACGCGGCCCGGCTGCTCCTGCTCGGCTGGAACCGCCGTGCGCCCCTGGTCATCGCCCAGTTGCGGGACACCGCGCGCTCCGGTTCGGTGCTCGACGTGGTCACGGAGGGAGCCGTGCCCGGAGCCGAGAGGACCGTGCCGGGCCCGAGCCGGGAGGCCGGACCGCCCGACACGGCGGACGCCGCCCGGCTGGAGGTACGGTTCCGGTCGGCCGCGCTGTCCCGGCCCGAGACCCTGCTCGGGCTCGACCTCGCCCCGTACGACGCGGTGATGGTCCTCGGGCCCGACGCGGACGGCGGACCCGACCGGCCCGACGACTGGACGCTGGTCACGCTGCTCGGCCTCCGGCTGGTGGAACAGCGCACCGGCCGGGACGTGCGGGTGGTCACCGAACTGACAGACGACCGCAACAGGCCGCTGGCGCCGCTCAACCCGGGCTCCGACGTCATCGTCAGCGGTGAACTCACCGGCCTGCTCATGGCGCAGATCGCGCAGAATCCGCATCTGGCCGCCGTGTTCGAGGAGTTGTTCTCGGCGGAGGGCAACACCATCTGCCTGCGTCCGGCGGGGGACTATGTCCGGGTGGGCACCACGGCGAGCTTCGCGACCGTGGTCGCCTCCGCGCGTGACCGGGGCGAGTGTGCCATCGGCTACCGGCGGCGCGACCAGTGGGCGCTCTCCCCCGCCCACGGCGTGTGTCTCAACCCGGACAAGGGGGAACGGCGCGAGTGGGGCGCCGAGGACCAAGTGGTCGTCGTGGCGGTCGAGTTCACGGGCACCCCGACGGCCGACAGCGGTCTGGGGGTGCAGGAGGAGCGGGTCGGGCGACAGCGGACGCCCTGAACGGTCCGTCCAAGACGTACGTGACCGGGGGCCCGCGACACCTTGGAGGTCGCGCGGTTCCCGGTGCTTTCGGGGCGCGCTCGGCCGCACCGGCCGTCCCCGGCCGGCGGGTGAGCATCCGAAGGGGGACGAACGGTGTCCGAGACCGTCACGCGGCCGAGTTCACGCTCCGGACTCAACTCCCCTTGTGCACCGAACAGATGGCACATCCGAGTAGGATGATCGAACACTCGACCTGCCCTGCTCACTGGTGCGATGGGAGCTACCATGACGATCGATCCGCAGCCGTTCCCGCCGATCGACACCAGCAAGGCACACCCCGCGCGGGTCTACGACTGGCTGTTGGGCGGCAAGGACAACTACCCGGTCGACGAGGCCGTGGGAGAGAAGCTGCCGCCCGAGGCCAAGGACGCCGCCCGGCAGAACCGCCAGTTCATGCACCGCGCGTCCGCCTGGCTCGCCCAGCAGGGCATCGACCAGTTCCTGGACATCGGCACGGGCATCCCCACCGAGCCCAACCTGCACCAGATCGTCCAGGGCATCGTGCCGACGGCGAGCGTCGTCTACACGGACAACGACCCGATCGTGCTGCGGCACGCCGAGGCCCTGCTCGTCAGCAAGCCCGAGGGCGCCACCGACTACATCCAGGCCGATGTCCGGCAGCCGCAGGACATCGTCCAGCACGCCCGGCACATACTCGACTTCACGCGCCCGGTCGCGATGTCCCTGATCGCGCTGATGCACTTCATCCCCGATGAGCAGGACGCGCACGGCATAGTCCGCAACCTGATCGCCACGCTCCCGTCGGGAAGCTACCTGGTGCTGTCGCACGCGTCGTCCGACCTGTATCCCGAACTCTCCGCGCAGGTCACGGCCGAGTACGCCAAGGGCGGCATCAAGCTGGGCTTCCGCACCCGGGGAGAGGTGGAGCGCTTCTTCGACGGCCTCGACCTCGTGTCGCCTGGCCTGGTGACCGCCACCGAGTGGAACGCGGCGAACGAGGCCGTGACGCCCGAGGAGAGCGGCATCTACGCGGCGGTCGCCCGCGTTCGCTGAACCCTCCAGGAGATGTCCGGCCGCCCGCCGCACACGCGGGGGCGGCCGGTCACTCCCCGAATCAGGGCGCGTCGTACCAGGAGAACGCGGTGATCCTCCAGCCCTCCGGGGTGCGGACGAACTGGATCGCCTTGGTGCCGACGCCCTCGAAGGGCTCCCCGTCCAGGACGCCGGCCTTCCGGTACTCCCCGAACCGCGCCGCGACGTCTCCGGCGATGTCGGTCCGTTCCGAGGTCTCCCACTCGTGGAACTCGGTCAGCCGCCCCTCGGCCAACAGCCGTTCACGCGGTTCGACGAACTCGTCCACGGTGTAGGCCGTGAAGTCCGGCCCGGTCTTGACGATCACCCCGCCCGGGATGACCAGCCGACGGATCCGGGCCACATCGGCCGCCGTGCCGCCCCGGTTGTCGAAGGCCCCGAAGAACTCGGCGGTCAGCGCGTCTATCTCCTTCTTGGACATGACGGGACAGTACATCCAGTGCGCCGGGCCCCGGGTCCCGTTCCGGCTTCAGTACCCCCGGGGCAGCGTCCGTCTCAAGGTCTCGAACGCCGTGGGGCGGGGTCGGCGCGGCAGGAAGTCGTGGATGCGGCGGGCGCACTCCGAGGGCGTGAGCACACTGGTGTCGACGTCGATGTCGTGCGGTCCGTGCGCGTGCACCTGCGCGTACTGCAGGGCCGCGAGACCCGGCGAACGGTCACCGCGATCGGCTTCACGACGGTTCAGCTCGGGAAGGGGGCAGCGGACCGCGACCAGGACGGTGTCCTCGGGGACGAGCAGGTCCAGGAGGTCGAGCAGACGCCAGCGGCGGCTCAGGGGGTAGTCGACGACCAGGTTGTTGCCGCCTGCCGCCATCCCGGCCACGGCGCGGTGGAATCCCTTGGCCGTACGGTCGATCTCGTCCTGGAGTTCGCTGTCCGGGATCTGCCGGCCGCCGCGCAGGGCGTGGAAGGCGTCCACCGGCATGTGGAACCACGTTCCTTCCAGGCGGTCGAGCAGCGCGCGGGCGATGCTGGTCTTGCCCGAACTGGAGGTGCCGTTGAGGAGGACGACCGTGCCTCCGGCCGCCGTTTCGGGGATACGTGCGTGGAGCGGGTCCGCGATCTCCGGAGCCTCGTCGGTCGCCATGTGTCGCCCTCCCTTTCCGGCGCGGGCCGTCGCACCGCCCGAGCCACCTGAGTCGCCTGAGTCGCCTGAGTCGCCGGCCCAATCGTCTCAACCCGGTCGGCTCGACACCCTCGGCGCCCACCCCACCCGGCTTAGCCTCCTGATCACGTACGGCCCCTACCCTCCCGTACGACGTCGGTGGCGGCGAGGTGTTTCCGCAGGAACGCGACCTCCGCCTCGACGGCCTCCTCGTGCGCCTCCAGGAAGGGTGCGTAGTGGCGGCCTTCGAGGTGCAGCACCTCGGCGTGCGGCGCGTTGCGGGCGGCTTCGAGAGCGGGGCCGGGAAGCGTGCTCCGGTCCTGGTCGCAGACGACCAGCAGCAAGGGGCAGCGGATCCGGGAGGCGTGGAGGCCGGGCCGGTATCCGCCCATCTGGAGCGCGATCCGTGCGGCGACGGTCTGCTCCCAGTCGCCGTAGCGGTGCTCGGGGTCGAGGGCTCGGTCACCGTCCATGGCGTCGGGCGTGGTGAGCGAGGCGACGTCACCGCGCACTCCGGCGGTGGGGATCAGCAGCGGAGGCCTGCCGAGGAGGCCGCCGAGCGCGTCGGCGACGGCGCGGCCGGTGAGGCGCAGGAACGCGAGAGGGGTCATGGCGCGCAGCGCGTTGGGAGCGAGCGCCCGGCCGTCGACGACCGGCGACTGCGCGATCACCGAGGCCAGGCCCGGATGGTCGGCCGCGACGCGCAGGATGTGGCCGCCGCCCAGGGAGAACCCCCAGAGCGAGATGCCGCCGGGGTCGACGTCGGACAGACCGGCCGCGAAGTCGATCGCGGCCTGCCAGTCGGCGCGTTGTTCACCGAAGCGGACGACTTGGCGGGGGGTGCCGCCGCTCTCCCCGAAGTGCCGGTGGTCGAAGGCCAGGACGGCGAAGCCGGCGTCGTTGAACCGTGCGGCGAAGCGGTCCGACGCGGGTTCCTTCGTCACGGCGGTCCCTCCCGCCATGATCACGCAGCCGCCGTTGGTCCCCGGGTAGTGCCAGGCGGCACAGGAGGTGTCGCCGCTGGCGAAGCGTACTTTTTCGCGTTGACCGGATGTGGGCACTGGGGCCTCCGTGGGTGAGTCGGTCCGTCGTTCGCGGGACTCTGCGGGTTCTCGTGTCGGTTCTCGTGCGGTCGTTCGGTCCTCACGCGGACCGCGTTCGGTTCTCGCGCGGGCTGCGATGGGGCTTGTCGCGGACTCGGGTCTCGCGCTTGCCCACGTCTCGTCGGGGACAGGGCGAGGTACGTGACATCCATGCTTGGGGCCAGGTCCCGAGGACGGGCCGCGCGCGGCGCCGGAATGAGCGAAACTTGTCTCCATGGCACCCGTAGCGGCGGATTCCGTACTGAGCACCACCGACCGGCGGCTGGTGGCCGCCCTCCAGTGGGACGGCCGCATCACCGCGGAGCGGGCGGCCAAGGTGCTGGACCTCAGCCCCGCGACGGTGCGGCGGCGACTGCACGCGCTCACCGCGGACGGCACCGTGCGCGTCGTGATCTCGCCTGTCGCGCGACCGCGCGACGGAGGTTCGGCCGGGGCCCTCTTCCTGCGGATCAGGGTGCTGCGGGGAAAGCTCGACACGATCGTGGCCGCGCTCGCGGCACGCGAGGACATCCCCTTCATCGACGTCACCACCACGGGCGACGAGATCTTCGCGGTGGCCCGTACGGAACCGGGGTCGCGCGACCCACTGGTCTTCCGGCAACTGCCCTCCACACAGGCGGTCACGTCCCTGGAGAGCGCCACCATCCTGCACGTCTTCCGGCTCACCTCGGAGTAGCGTCACGACGTCCTGACGCCGGCCGAGCGCGCGGCGCTGAGCCCGGCCGCACCCGACCCCGGGCCGCTCGCCGCCGGGTCGCCGGGTCCGTACGGGGTCGACACCGATCCTCTGGAGCAGTCCCTCCTCGACGCCCTGACGCCCGACGCGCGCCTCTCCGCCGCCGCCCTGGCCGCGCGGACCGGTCACCCGGAGACGACGGTCCGTCGACGGATCGCCCAACTCACCCTGCAGGGACGGCTGGTGACACAGGTCCTGGTCGATCCCCGCCGTATCGACCTGCCCATCGAGGCGAAGCTCCTGCTGCACGTGGCGCCCGACCATCTGGCCGCCGCGGGACAGGCGCTGGCCGATCACCCCGCGGTGCACGGCGCGTTCGCGACCTCCGGTCTCTCGAACCTTCACGCGGCGGCCTACTTCCCGGACCTGGCCGCCCTCTACGCCTTCCTCTCCCGCGACCTGGTCGGTCTGGGGATCACCCACGTCGAGACGGCCCTCGTCGGCCGGGCCGCCAAACGCACGCCTCCGCTGGGTCCCGTACGGCCCTCCCCCGCCGTCACGCGGCGCCGCCGACCGGCTTCCGCCGGGCAGGGCAGGGGCTGAGAACCAGTACGCGGGAGTCGCCCTTCCGGAGGGCGGTGCCGCACCGCGATGGCGTCCATGCGGGTGGCGTACGGCCCGGTGGCGACCCCCCGGGGGCATGAGCCGCGTTGTTCAAGTACCTGTCCACGATCACCCCCGAGAGGACGTCTCGTGCGCCGAACCTTGTTCCTGTCCGTCTGCGCTCTCGTCGCCGCCGCGGCGACCGGATTCTTCACCACCAGCGCCATCCGCAACCGCTGACACCGAGGCACATACCGCCCTCGACGCCATCTCCACAGCCACCGCCACCGGGTGACACCTGGGTGGGACAGCCCGTGGCCGTCCCACCCGGCCCGAACCCCACGGCTCAGGTCACCGCGCTTTCCGGCAGACCCGCCCCCGGCCCTCGGGCAGGCCTTCGGGCCGCGGCACGCCCCCGGTCACCACGAGGGCTGCCCGATCGCGGGTCCGCGCGACATCACTCCCTGCCGCGGCCGTCTTCTCCGGCGGCACCATGTCGGCGGCGCCCGAGAGCACCCGCGTGCACGTCTCAGGTCAGCAGGCGGCCCGTGTGGGAGAGGCGGCGGGCCTCGGACAGGAGCGCGTGGATCTGCGGTCCGACGTGGTCGATGTGCTGGACCGGGGTCTTGAAGGGCAGGCGGACGTCGCGGTGGGTGCGCCGGTATTCGAGACGCAGCGTCAGGCCGTAGCGGTCGACGCCGGCCGGGAGCGCACGCTGCACACCGTCGTCGGGGAGCGGACGGACCAGACGCAGGAGCAGGGGGACGAGTTCGGCGTGCTCGTCGACGAGGTGCGTCAGCATGCCGGCTTCGCTCGTCGCCAGCGGATCGAGTTCCGTCGCCTCCAGTTCGTGGAGGGTCACGTACGAGCGCCCCGAGCCGTCCTCCAGGACTCCCTGCCCGAACTCCATGCACGTGCTCAGGGTGGAGTCGGGGTCGTACGGCTCCGCCAGCAGGCCGGTCAGGGTGACCCGGGCGCGGAGCCGGTCGCGTACGGGCGTGGGCGCGATGTCGGTGAGTTCCAGCCGGACCGGGACCCGTGCGCCTGCCGGGGCGCCGGTGCCCTCGAAGGGCGCGTGCAGGTGGAAGTGGCCCATGGCACCGGACCCGTCGAGCCGTCGGACCTCCGTGTGCCGCCCGTCGCACACCACCGTCATGGAGTGGGCCGCGGCCAGGATCGAGCGGACGCGCTCGACGGCGGTCGGCGCGCTGGCGCGGGCAGGGGTACGACGCATCCGGGCCTCCGGGATGAGCAGGTCACTTAGGCATGCCTAACCTAACCTATCGATGGAGTCGATCCGTCGCCGGGGAACGCCGGGATGCACCACGCAAGGCCTTGGGCCGGACTCCGCGCATGCCGGAGCGAGTGACACCCGCGCGGCATCCGGCCCTGACGGACCGTCAATCGCTCTCGTGGGCTTCCTTGTCCGCCGACTTGCTCATCCGCAGAGCCAGCGGGATGACGAGCCACCACAGGATGTAGAGCGCGGCGACGCCCGCGACGATCCAGGGGACGTAGCCGTCGTCGTGCGTGGCCGTGCGCAGCACCAGCAGGAGCGAGGACACCATCGTGAGCAGCAGCAGGGACAGGCCGAGGAGCGTCATACGGGAGGCCCAGACCACTGCCTGCGGCTTGACGAGGCGGCCGGACACGATCCGGTGGAACGCCACGGGCCCGATCAAGGCCCCTGTGGCGGTGGCTCCGAGGACGATCGTGACCATGTAGAGCGTCTGGTCCTGGTCCGAGAGCTGCCGGTAGGTCGGCTGGAACACCACGGTCAGCAGGAAGCCGAACAGGATCTGCACGCCGGTCTGCGCCACGCGGATTTCCTGCAGCAGGTCTCCCCACTTGCGGTCGGCGCGCTCCTCCGCCGATTCGTCCCGCCCGTCGCCCGGCCTGTCGTCCTGCTTCTCGCTCATCGTTCCCCTCTTCTTGTTGCCCCGCCCGTGCGCGTCTTCCGGTGACCCTGGCCGCTCGGGGCATCCCCGAGCGGCCATGCGCACAGACCTTCGAGTACCCCGAGCGCGCCGCCGCTCACCAGGCCGTTTGGATATGCGTCCCAACGGGCCACGCCCCGGGCCTCGTCCGGCTCAGCGGACGTGATCAGTGCCTCAGAACGCCCGCACCCATGAATCCTCCGCATGTCCGAGATCTCCATGGGTACCCCGAGGCCTTCACGAACCGCCTGCCGAGAGGAACGACGTGCCGAAGAAGAACATATTCGTGATCGGTCTGGACGAGGCGAACCTGCCCACCCTGAGCGAGGTGCCGAACGCGAGGGAGCTGACGTTCCATCCGCTGCTGACCATCGAGGAGTTGCAGGGCGGTGAGGTGTCGGTGGCCGACCTGCTGGCGAAGGCGGAGAAGCTGCTCGACGCGTTCGACGGGACGATCGACGCGATCGTCGGCTACTGGGACTTCCCCGTCAGCACCCTCGTGCCCATGCTCGCCGAGCGGTACGGCACGCGCAGCACCAGCCTGGAATCGGTGGTCAAGTGTGAGCACAAGTACTGGAGCAGGCTCGAACAGGAGAAGGTGACCGACCGGCACCCGCGCTTCGGCCAAGTCGACCTGAGCACCGAGAAGCCGTCCCCTCCGGAGGGCATGAGCTTCCCGATGTGGCTGAAGCCCGCGCTCTCCTACTCGTCGGAACTCGCCTTCGGCGTCGACGACATGACCGAGTTCGAGGAGGCGGTGGCGGACATCCGGGACGGCATGTCGCGAGTCGGCCGCCCCTTCGAGTACGTACTCGACCGCCTCGCGCTGCCGCCGGAGATGGACGGGGTCGGTGGCGAGGTGTGTCTCGCCGAGGAGGAGATGTCGGGCATCCAGGTGGCGGTCGAGGGCTACGTCGACCACGGAGAGGTCACCGTCTACGGCGCGCTGGACTCGATCAACTACCCCGGCTCCTCCTGCTTCCTGCGCCATCAGTACCCCTCGACACTCCCCGAGCCCGCGATCAAGGAACTGCACGACGTCACGCGGCGCGTGATGGAGCAGATCGGCATGGAGGCGGCGACCTTCAGCGTCGAGTACTTCTACGACCCGCACACCGGCCGGATCAGCCTCCTGGAGATCAACCCGCGTCACTCGCAGTCGCACGCCGAACTCTTCCAGTACGTGGACGGCGTGCCCAACCACCACTGCATGGTCAGCCTGGCCCTCGGCCGCGACCCCCGGATGCCCCATCGGGCGGGCCGCTACGCCATGGCCGCGAAGTGGTACCACCGCTGGTTCGCCGACGGCGTCGTCCACAACGTCCCCACCCCGGACGACCTGCGCCGCATCGAGCGTGAGATACCGGGTACGCGCATCGACATCGTGCCCTCGGAAGGCTCGCGTCTGTCGGACCTGCCCGGTCAGGACAGCTACAGCTACGAGCTGGCCCACATCTTCACCGGTGGTGACACCGAGGAGGAACTCCGGGAGAAGTACGACCGGTGCGTGGCCGCTCTCGGAATGACGTTCGACGAGACGGCGCCGGGCGGCCGTGACGAGAAGAACGGCTGACCGTCGGCCGCGGTCACCACGACCGGCCCGACGAGCCCCGGGCACGGCGAGGAAAGGAGCAACACCAGCACATGCGTTTCGTGACCCAACTGCCGTATGCGACCAAGGAAGAGGAGCACGTCGCCATCCCCATGTCCGACGGCGTGGAGCTGTCGGCGCGGATCTGGCGCCCCACCTCCTCGGACAGCGAACCGGTGCCGGCGGTGCTCGAGTACATCCCGTACCGCAAGCGCGACCTCAGCGCCGTACGCGACTCGATCCACCACCCGTACATCGCGGGCCACGGCTACGCCTGCGTCCGCGTGGACATCCGCGGCACGGGCGAGTCCGAGGGGGTGCTGAGGGACGAGTACCTGGAGCGGGAGCAGCAGGACGCCGAGGAGGTGCTCGCCTGGCTGGCCGAACAGCCCTGGTGCGACGGCGGCACCGGCATGATGGGCATCTCGTGGGGCGCCTTCGCCGCGCTCCAGGTCGCGGCTCGGCAGCCGCCGAGCCTGCGCGGCATCGTCATCGCGTCGTTCACCGACGACCGGCACGCGGACGACATGCACTACATGGGCGGTGCCCTGCTCTCGGACAACCTGGCCGAGGCCGGCACGATGTTCGCGTACGGCACCTGTCCGCCCGACCCGGCGATCGTCGGGGACCGCTGGCGCGCGATGTGGCACGAGCGGATGGAGCACACCCGTCCGTGGGTGCTCGAATGGCTGCGCCACCAGCGCCGTGACGACTACTGGCGGCACGCGTCGGTCTGCGAGGACTACGGGGCGGTGCGCTGCCCGGTCCTCGCCTCCAGCGGTTGGGCCGACGGGTACTCGAACGCGGTGACCCGTCTGCTGGGCCATCTGGACGTGCCGCGCAAGGGGCTGATCGGCCCCTGGTCCCACAAGTTCCCCCACCTGGGCGAGCCGGGTCCGGCCATCGGCTACCTCCAGGAGGTCGTCCGCTGGTGGGACCACTGGCTCAAGGGCGTGGACAACGGCGTGATGGACGGCCCGATGCTGCGCACCTGGATGCAGGAGAGCGTGCCGCCGTCCACGTCGTACGAGGAACGGCCCGGTCGCTGGGTCGGCGAGCCCACCTGGCCGTCACCGCACATCCGGGAGGTCACGCACCCGCTCGCGCCCCACCGCATCGGCAGCCCCCTCGAAAGCCGCGAGAACGGCGACAGCCGCGCGAAGGGCGAGTCCGGTGCGGTCGGCGAGCGGGCAGGAGGTGTCGAGCCCGCACCGGTGACCGTGCAGTCCCCGCTCTCGGTGGGCCAGTTCGCGGGCAAATGGGCTTCCTACAACGCGCCGCCCGACCTGCCGTACGACCAGCGCGAGGAGGACGGCGGTTCACTCGTCTTCGACAGCGATCCGCTGACCGAGCGGCTGGAGATCCTCGGATCCCCCACCGTCGAACTCGACCTCACGATCAGCGAACCCGTCGGCATGGTGGCGGCGCGGCTGTCCGACGTGAGTCCCGACGGAAGCGCCACCCGTGTTTCCTACGGCATCCTGAACCTCACCCGGCTCGGCGGCACGGACACGCCCGAGCCCGTCGAGCCCGGGCGCCGCTACCGGGCGAAGGTCCAGCTCAACGGTGTCGGCCAGGCGTTTCCGCCCGGTCACCGGATCCGGCTGTCGCTCTCGACCTCGTACTGGCCCATGGCCTGGCCGCCGCCGAAGCCGGCCCTCCTCAGCGTGTACGCGCACGCCAGCACCCTGAGTCTGCCGGTGCGGCCGACGGACGAACCCGACGAGATGCCGGTCAGTCCGTTCGGCGAACCCGAGGGGGCGCCGCCGATCGCGTCGACCCAGCTGTCACCGCGGGAGGAACGCTGGGAGGTCAAGCGCGATCTCGTCGGCTACGAAGCCGAGTTGGAGATCGTGAAGGACCGCGGCCTGGTCCGTATCGAGGACATCGGTCTCGACGTCGGTCTGCGTGCCGAGGAGCGGTACCGGTCCGTGGCCGAGGACTTCACCTCGGTCAGCGGGGAATCCGCGTGGACCATGAGGTTCCGCCGGGACGAGTGGGACGTCCGCGTGGAGACCCGCACCCGACTCACCTCCGACGCGGGCGAGTTCTTCGTCGACGCGACCCTCGACGGCTACGAGGGTGACAAGCGCGTGTTCTCCCGGACATGGAACGAGCGGGTGCCGAGGGATCTGCTCTAGTCCGGCGGAGCGCCGAGTCCGGCGCCCGGGGTGGCTCGACGGCCGCCCCGGGCCCCGGACCCCGTACGTACGCGCTCGGCCGATGGCGTTGGACCCGCGTCCGGGATCTCCCACCGACGAAGAAGTCCCCCTGCCCACGTGGGCAGGGGGACTTCCGTACGTCCGAGGACGTGGTCACGCCTTCTTGCGGCGGATCACCAGCCAGGCGAGGGTCGCCGCACCGGCCACAGTGATCAGCAGCTTGCGGTTGTCGCGGGCGACGCGCGCGCCCTCGGAGGCCTGGTGGCGGACCGGCTCGGGGGCCTTCTCGTCCCAGACGCGGCCGGCCTTCGCGGCCGTGTCCCGGGCCGTGTCGCGAACCTGTACGGCGGCCTGGGCCGCCTTGTCCTTGACGGGGTCCGGGAGCTTGTCCTGCACCTTGTCCTGGACGGAGTGGGCGGCCAGGACCGCCTTGTCCTTCAGCTCGGCCGCCTTGGCCGCGGCCTGCTCGGCGACCTCCCCGCTCTTCTCCTTGGCCTGGGCGCCCTTCTCCTTGGCCCGGGCCTTCACGTCGGCCTTGTCGGCGAGCGCCTGGACGGTGTCCCCGAGTTCGGCGCGGGTCTGCTCGACCTGCTCGCGCAGTTCCTCGGGAGTGGCGGCGGTCTGCTCGCCGTCGTAGGGCTTGCTCATCGGTGGGCACTCCTCTTGATCTCGGCCACGTCGGCCTTCACGTTCTCGATCGCCTGTTCAGGCTTGGGCGGTGCCGCCCGGTGGACCTGCTTCCTGCCGTTCAGGGCCAGCACCGCGGCGACGACGCCCAGCACCGCCGTGACGATCAGCGCCGCGGCCCACACCGGCAGCGGAACGGCGAGGGCGGCGATCGCCGTGACCACCAGGGCCTCCAGCGTCAGAAAGCCGACCACTCCGGCGCCACCGAACAGGCCGCCGCTCTTGCCGTAGCGCCTGCCCTTCTCCTGCATCTCCGCCTGCGCCAGGCGCAGTTCGCCCCGCACCAGTTCGGTCAGCTGCTGCGAGGCCTGCTGCACCAGCTCACCCACCTGACGCGACCCGGACTCCCGTGTCTGCTCGTCGATCCCCTCGACCTGCGGCCGCGCACTCGACACGGCGATCACCTCCTGCCCGTTTCCTCGGCCATGACCCGAACACCTCGTGGTGTTCCGGCACTCGGTCTGAGAGCGGGTACCCCGATCCGGGCACTTCAGGAGCCCGATCGCCGGTCGTTCACGATCCGCCCGCATTCGTCGCCGCGCGGTCACTCCCGGTCGGCGAAGACGCTGGTGTCGAGGCGGTCGAGGAGGTCGGCCGCGTCGCGGTAGACGGCGCGGGCGCCGGCCTCCTCCAGGTCCGCCCGCGGGATTCCGCCGGACAGGACCGCGACAGGGGTCGCGCCGTCCCGTGCGGCGGCTTTCATGTCCCATACGGTGTCGCCGACGAACACGGCCCGGTCGCTCGGCACTCCGGCCAGTTCCCTCGCCCGGGCGACGGGATCGGGCGCCGGTTTGCCGTCCTCGACGTCGTCCGCGCTGGCCGCCCCGAGGATCACGTCGTCGGCCCCGATCGCCTGCCGCAGCGCCGCGAGTTCCGCGCCGCTCGCCGAGGTCGCGAGGACGATCTCCCAGCCCCGGCCGGCCAGCGCGCGCAGCAGTTCGCGCGCCGAGTCGAGGGCGGGCAGCCGGTCGAAGTACGTGGCGTAGAGAGCGTGGTGGGCGGCGACGAACTGGTCGTCCTGCCCGGTGTCACGGTCCTTTCCGAGCAGGTGCTCGATCAGGTCGCCGCTGCCGAGTCCGACGGCCCGGTGGATCTCGCGCATGGGCACGCGGTGTCCACCCTGCCGGAACGCCTCCCACCACGTCACCACGTGGAGGTGGTTGGTGTCGACGAGCGTCCCGTCGACATCGAAGATCGCGGCGCGTTTCGTGCTCATCGCAGGTGTCCTCGCCCTCTCAGTGATGTGCCGTTCCCGGTTCGTCGCTCACAGGTGCCGCAGGGCGGGCAGCAGTTTCCGCTCGGCCCATTCCAGGTACGGTTCCTGCTGGTCGCCGCCGATCTGGACGAGCGCGACCTCGGTGAACCCCGCCTCGGCGTAGGGCCGTACGGCTTCCACGACCGCCTCGACGTCGTCGCCGCAGGGGATGGACTCGGCCACGTCCTCGGGCCGTACGAACTGGGTGGCGCCCGCGAACGCGGTGGGGCCGGGCAGTTCGGAGTTGACCGGCCAGCCGCCGGCGAACCAGCGGAACTGGTCGTGGGCGCGGGCGACGGCCGCGTCGCGGTCGGTGTCGTAACAGATGGGCAGCTGGCCGACCTTGGGCTTGCCCGCGCCGCCGTGGTTCTCGAACGCGGAGATCAGCTCGGGCCTCGGCTCCGTGGCGATCACCAGGTCCGCGAGGTGACCGGCCAGTTCGCAGGAGCGGTCTCCGGAGACGGCGACTCCGATCGGCGGGGGCGCGTCGGGCAGGTCCCACAGTTTGGCGTTCTCGACGTCGAAGTGGGCGCCGTGGTGGTTGACGTTCCCGCCGGCGAAGAGAGCGCGGATGATCTCCACCGCCTCCTCCAGCATCTCCAGCCGGACATGGGCAGCGGGCCATCCTCCGCCCACCACATGCTCGTTGAGGTTCTCGCCGGAGCCGAGGCCGAGGCGGAAGCGCCCTTCGGAGAGGAGCTGCACGGTGGCGGCCTTCTGCGCGACGACCGCCGGGTGGTAGCGGGTCGTCGGGCACGTCACGTACGTCATCAGCGGAATGCGCTCGGTGGCCTGCGCTGCGGCGCCGAGAACGCTCCACGCGTACGAGGCGTGTCCCTGGGAGTCCAGCCAGGGGAAGTAGTGGTCGGAGATGACGGAGAAGTCGAAGCCGGCGCGCTCGGCGCCGACCACATGGCCGACGAGCTCACGCGGGCCCGCCTGCTCCGTCATCATCGTGTACCCGATCTGCACCATGCCGCTCTCCTCCTCGTGGTGGGGC
The DNA here is from genome assembly GCF_002078175.1 of Streptomyces sp. M41(2017). Taxonomy (GTDB): domain Bacteria; phylum Actinomycetota; class Actinomycetes; order Streptomycetales; family Streptomycetaceae; genus Streptomyces. Next base: position 554,956 of record NZ_MWFK01000003.1, read on the forward strand.
GCCGCCGGGGCGGGCCGCGTGCCGGTCGCGGGGCGGGCCGGACGTCCGCCCCCGCCCCGTGTCTGCGTCGCGTGGACGGGTCCGCGGGCCCCCGACCTAGCGCTTGGTCCCGAGCCGCAGGTCGACCTCCTTCTCCTGGTCTCCGGAGGCCGAGCCCTGCTCCTGCACGGTGAACGAGCCGCCCAGTGCTTCACAGAGCCGGTCGACGGCGACGTAACCGCCCTGGAGGGTGGCCGCGACGCTGCCCTCCAGAGGGGTGGGGCCGGTGGGGATGCGCTCCTCGGTCGGCTCGAACTCGGCGGTCCACACGGCGTGCTGCTCGCCGGGCCGCTCCTGGAGTGCGTCCTCCGCGGGCCGGTCGGTGGGGAACGCCGTCCGCAGGACGCCGAACACGGTGGCTGCGTCCTCCTTGGACGCTCCGGTGAGGGACACGGTGACCATGAGGGTCACTCTCCTTTCTGCTCGGGTACGGCTCTGCCGAGGCGGGTGAGGTGTGGCGCGTGGGCGGGCCCGCACGCCTGGTCTGCCGTCACTCGTTCGGCGGCGTCACGGCACGGCTCCAGGCCGGGGCCGCCTCTCCCAGCGTCGCCCGCCCGGGCACGGAGTGCGCGTTCACGATGTTCTCGGCGTTCTCGGCGGTCACGGCGTTCTCACTTCCTCGGGAGGGCAGGGGACAGCTGGGCGTCCGGCGCGAGTACCCCGCAGGGGGACGAGCATGTCGTCGGTCACCGGTCGGTCCGGTCCGCCGATCGACGAGAACGCCGCTCACGCCGGACCCGGCGGGCCGGGTACAACCGGCCCGCCGGGCACACCGGCTCACCCGGTGTTTGACTACTGATGCCATGACGAGCGCGTCGAGGGGAGATCGGGTGCCGGCCCCGGACGACGACATACTGCTGCTGGAGGACGTCCTGTCCGAGCCGGGTGTCGGGGCCCGGGACTTCGCGGCCGTGGTCAACCGCTGCGCCGCGGCCCTGGGAGTGCACCAGATCGTGGTGTACCTCGCGGACCTCCAGCAGCGCCATCTGATGCCGCTGACGGAGATCTCGACGCCCCTCGACATCGACGCCTGCCTCGCGGGCTGGGCCTACCGCACCCTCTCCCTGCGCGTCGAGGAGTCCCCGACGGGTGAGGTCATGGTCTGGCTGCCCCTGGTGGACGGCACGGAACGGCTGGGCGTGATGTGCGTGCACTCCGACGCGGTGGACGCGGCGACCCTGCGCCGCAGCCGCTCGATCGCGGCCCTGCTGGCGATGATGGTCACCTCGAAGCGCGCCTACAAGGAGACCTTCGTCCAGCGCACGCGAACGGAGACCATGCAACTGCCCGCCGAGATGCTGCGGGCCTATCTGCCGCCCCGGACCATCGGCAACGCGGACGTCGTGTCGACCGCCGTGCTGGAACCCGCCTACGAGGTGGGGGGCGACGCCTTCGACCACGCCCTGACCGCCACGACCCTGCACGCCGCCATGCTCGACTCGATGGGTCACGACCTCGCCTCGGGGCTGACGAGCGTGGTCACGCTGGCGGCGTGCCGCAACGCCCGCCGCACGGGCGCCGACCTGCCCGAGCTCGTCTCCTGCGTCGACGAGGCCCTCGCCCACTGGCTGCCGGATCAGTTCTGCACGGGCGTGCTCCTCCAGCTCGAACTGACGACCGGCGCGCTCCGGTGGATCAACTGCGGACATCCGCCGCCGCTGCTCATCCGGAACCAGCGCCTGGTGGACGGCGCGTTGGCCGTCGAGGCGGACCCGCCCATGGGTGCGCCCGCGACGTTGCTCGACGCCGCGCGCAGGGTGCACGAGATCTCCCTCGAACCGGGCGACCGGGTGCTGCTGTACACGGACGGGGTGACCGAGGCGCGTATGCAGGACGGTTCACTCTTCGGTCTCGACCGGTTCGCCGACTCGGTCATCCGGGCGACGGCCGGAGGGGAACTGGCTCCCGAGACGCTGCGCCGTCTCATCCACCGGCTCCTCGACTCGGAGCACAGCAAGCTGCGGGACGACGCGACCATCCTGATGGTGGAGTGGAAGCCCGCGCCCGCCTAGCCCAGGACAAAATCGGCCTTCCCGACCATCCACCGATAAAATGATGAAGCCGACTTCACCCCTGGTGTCGGCGACTCCTGTGTGGCGTGCGGTACCGGCGCCACACAGGACTCCCCCACAGAGCCAGCCCCCCGAGCCCCGCGCCGAGACGAACGGCCACGGCGATCGCGTGTAGCCCTCCACGCGTGGGGCACTCGCCCAAAGAGTCGCATTCATACCCTTTTGCACCATCATGCGATCCGGAGATGGCCCATGGGAACACCCGGACACAGCACGCTTCTGACACCGCCCGGTGTCTACGCCCCGCAGGACGACACGGAACTCCTTCTGCGCGCGCTCGCACGGGAGCGCGTCGACCCCTCCACCCAAGTGCTCGACCTGGGCACCGGCAGCGGCGCCCTCGCCCTGCGGGCCGCCGGACTCGGGGCCCGGGTGACCGCCGTCGACATCGCCTGGCGCGCCGTGCTCACGACGCGCCTCAACGCGCTCATCGCCCGCAGGCGGGTCACCGTCCGCCGGGGCGACCTCACCGCCGCCGTGCGCGGCCGGACGTACGACCTGGTGATCAGCAATCCGCCGTACGTACCGTCGCCCGGCGGCCGGCCGCCCCGCCACTCCCCCGCGCGGGCCTGGGACGCCGGACCCGACGGCCGCGCCTTCGTGGACCGCGTCTGCGACGAGGCACCCAGGGCGCTGCGCAGCGGGGGCGTGCTCCTGCTCGTCCATTCGGCCCTCTGCGGGACCCCCGCGACCCTGCGGAGGCTCGCAGACGCAGGGTTCGACGCCTCCGTCACCGACCGCGCCGTCATCCCGTTCGGGCCCGTGCTGAGCACACGCCGGGGGTGGCTCCGCCACCAGGGGCTGCTGACCCGCGACGACAACCGGGAAGAGTTGGTGGTCATCCGTGCCCAGCACGCCTGAGCGGCCGCGCCGCGTCACCGTGGACCGGGAAGGACCGGTCCTCGTCGAGGGGCCGGTCGAGGTGGTCGACGAGGACGGCACGGTCCACACCTCGTGCCGCTTCCGCACGGCGATCTGCACCTGCCGACGCAGCCGTATCCCTCCGTGGTGCGACACCAGCCACCGCCGCCGGCCGAAGCGGGAGACGCCGTGAAGGGCCCCTGGCTCCCGGCCGCGCGCGGCGACCTGTCGGGGCCGCTCCTGTCGACACTGCGCTACGGCACCCCGCTCCCGGCGCCCGACGGGCTGGAGGAGGCCGACCCGTACGGCGACGACCTGCAGCTCACCCTCTACACGCTGTACGAACTCCACTACCGCGGCTTCGACGAGGTGCCCGACGAACGGGAGTGGGACCCCGGACTGCTCGCCCTGCGCCGGTCGCTGGAGCTGCGGTTCCTTCAAGCGCTGCGCAGCGCGGTGCCCGTCGACCGCAGCGCCGACGGCGCGCTCGACGCGCTGCTGGAGGAACCGGTGGGCCACGACGACACGAGCGTCAGCCACCACCTCCAACGCGACGGCGAACTCTGGCAGTTCCAGGAGTACGCGGCCCTGCGCTCGCTCTACCACCTCAAGGAAGCCGATCCGCACGCATGGGTCATCCCCCGTCTGCAGGGCCGCGCGAAGGCCGCCATGGTGGCGGTGGAGTACGACGAGTTCGGCGCCGGCCGCGAAGAGGACGTCCACGCCCGGCTGTTCGCGGAACTCATGGCGGACCTCGGTCTGCGCACGGAGTACGGCCACTACCTCGACGCCGCTCCGGCCGAGGCGCTCGCCACCGTGAACCTCATGTCCCTGCTGGGTCTGCACCGGGCCCTGCGGGGCGCTCTGGTCGGCCATTTCGCCGCCGTGGAGACGACCTCGTCCCCCGGATCAAGACGTCTGGCCACCGCCCTGCGCAGGATGGGGGCGGGCCGTGCGGCCCAGCGCTTCTACGACGAACACGTCGAGGCCGACGCCGTGCACGAACAGGTCGTACGCCACGACGTCGTCGGCGGTCTCCTGGAGGACGAACCCGAACTCGAACCCGACGTCGCGTTCGGTGTGCGGGTCACCGGTCTCCTCGAAGACCGGCTCGCCGCGCACCTGCTGGCCTCCTGGCGGGACCGGCGCAGCGCGCTGCGCGTCCCGCTCGACGCCGCCGCGTGACGTCGAGCCCCGAGACGGTCAGTTCTCGCGGCTCGACAGGACTTCCTTGACCTTGGCGATGGCGAAGCCCCAGCCCTGCGACACGGTCGGCTTGCCGGGCACCGCCACCTCCTCCGGGTTGGTCAGCACGTCCAGCACGACCGGTCCGGGGGTGTCGAACGCGCGGCGCACGCTGTCGTGGAGGTCGGCCGGGTCGGTGACCCGGATACCGGTCAGGCCGAGGGCCGTGGCAACGGCGGCGAAGTCGGGGTTGTCCAGTTCGGTGCCGAACTCGGGCAGCCCCGCCTGCTCCTGTTCCAGCTTGACCATGCCGAGCCGCCGGTTGTCGAACACGACCAGCTTCACCGGGAGCCGGTACGTCTTGATCGTCATGAGGTCGCCCAGCAGCATGCTGAGGCCTCCGTCGCCGCAGAAGGCGACGATCTGGCGGTCCGGAGCCCAGAGCTGGGCGCCGAGGGCCTGCGGCATGGCGTTGGCCATGGAGCCGAGGTTGTAGGAACCGATCAGGCGCCGGGTGCCCGTCATGGTGACGAAGCGGGAGAGCCAGACGGTGGCCATGCCGGTGTCCGAGGTGAACACGGCGTCCTGGTCGGCGTACCGGTCGACCGCGGCGGCGAGCGCCTCGGGGCGGATCTCGTGGTCGCGGTTGTCCAGGCGGGCGCGCAGCTTCCCGGTCCAGCGGCGTTCGTGATCGGGTTCGGCCAGCCTCTGCTGGCCCTCCTGCCACTGCGTGAACCGGTTCCGTGCGTCGTCGAGGTGGGTGCGGTCGGAGGAACCCTTCAGCAGGGGGAGCAGGCCGCGCAGTGTCGCGCCGACGTCACCGGCGAGCCCCACGTCCACGGGGACCCGCCGCCCGAGGTGGTCCTCCCGGGCGTCGACCTGCACGACCTTGCAGTCCTTCGGATACCAGTCGCGGTACGGGAAGTCGGTGCCCAGCATGAGGAGCGCGTCGCCGTGGTCGAGGGCGTGCGCGGCGGCGGGGTTGCCGATGAGCCCCGTCTGGCCGACCTGATAGGCGTTGTCGCCCTCGAAGCCCTCCTTCGCCTTCAGGGTCAGCACCATCGGGGCGGAGAGCCGTTCGGCGGCGTCGAGCACCTCGGCGCGGGCGTCGCGGGCGCCGCGGCCGACGAGGAGGGTGACGCGGGAGGCGCTGTTCAGGAGGTCGGCGGCCTCGGCGAGCGCGGGGTCGTCGGGACGGGTGACGGCGCGGTCCAGGGCGAAACGGGTCGGCCGGTCCTCCGCGAGTTCCTGGTCGCCGAGGTCACCGGGGACCGTGAGGACGGCGACTCCGCCCTGACTGAACGCGGCGCGCACGGCCGATTCGAGCATGCGGGGCATCTGCTCGGGCGAGGTGACGGTGGCGCGGTAGACGGCGACGTCGCGGAAGAGGAGGTCGTTGTCGACCTCCTGGAAGTACTCGCTGCCGATCTCGGCGAGCGGGACCTGACCGCAGATCGCGAGGACGGGGGTCCGGCTCTTGGCCGCGTCGTAGAGCCCGTTGAGGAGATGGACCGAGCCCGGCCCCACGGTTCCCATGCAGACACCGAGCGTGCCCGAGAGCTGCGACTGGGCTCCCGCGGCGAAGGCTGCGGCTTCCTCGTGCCGGCAGCCGACCCAGTCCACCTCGTCCGTGGTGCGGATGGCGTCGGTCAGGGGGTTCAGCGCGTCCCCGACGACCCCGAAGACGTGCCGGACGCCCAGTTCCTTGAGTGCGTCGACGATCACACGGGCGACGGTACGTGTCACAGGAATGTCCTTCGGTCGGGTACGGCCCCTTGGCCGGCGGGGGAGGTTTCAGTGCGTGAAGCGGTCCGGGTGGGCCGCCTTCCAGTCGAGTGCCCAGCTGTCGGGGACCGATGCGAGGAGTTGTCCGGGTGTGAGCCATTCGTGGAGTTCGGCGTAGGAGCGCACGGTGTGCGGATCGACCCGCTGCACCAGCATGTGGGGGCGCAGGCCGTGCGGCTCGTCGACACCCATCGCGGCCATGATCTGCAGGGCGCTCTTCACCGTCGCCTCCTGGTAGCGCTGGACACGCCGGGACTTGTCCTCGACGTCGACGGCCCGTCCGCGTCGTTCGTCCTGGGTGGCGACACCGACCGGGCACGTGTTGGTGTGGCAGCGCTGTGCCTGGATGCATCCGATCGCGAACATCATGGCGCGGGCGGCGTTGGTGTAGTCGGCGCCCTGGGTCAGGCGTTTCACGAGGTCGCTGCCGGTGGCGACCTTGCCGCTGGCGCCGACCTTGACGCGGTCGCGCAGTCCGACGCCGACGAGGGCGTTGTGCACGGTCATCAGGCCTTCACCGAGGGGAAGTCCGACGTTGTCGGCGAACTCCAGCGGCGCCGCGCCGGTGCCGCCCTCGGCACCGTCGACGATGATGAAGTCGGGGGTGACACCCTCCTCCAGCATGGCCTTGCAGACGGCGAGGAACTCCCGGCGCGAGCCGACGCACAGCTTGAATCCGACCGGCTTTCCGCCGGCGAGTTCCCGCATGCGGCCCAGGAAGCGCATCAGTTCACGCGGGGTGCTGTACACGCGGTGGAAGGGCGGCGAGGTCACCGTCTGCCCCTGCGGCACTCCCCGGACCTCGGCGATCTCGGCGTTCACCTTGGCACCGGGCAGGACACCGCCGATGCCCGGTTTGGCTCCCTGGCTGATCTTCAGTGACACGCACTTGACCTGCGCGTGAGCGGCCTTGTCGGCGAACTTCCGCTCGTCGAATCCTCCGTCGTCCGTGCGGCAGCCGAAGTAGCCCGTGCCGATCTCCCAGACGAGGTCTCCGCCGGGACGCAGGTGGTACTCGGACAGGCCGCCCTCACCGGTGTCATGGGCGAAACCGCCGAGTCGGGCACCGGTGTTGAGAGCCAGGACCGCGTTGGCCGACAGGGAGCCGAAGCTCATCGCCGAGACGTTGAGGAGCGCCATGTCGTACGGCTGGGTGCAGTCGGGTCCGCCGATGCGGACGCGCGGTATGCCCTCGGGTACCGGGCAGGGGGCCATCGACGGGGTGAGGTACTCGCTGCCGGTCCGGTAGAGGTCGAGTTCGGTGCCGAACGGCTCCTCGGCCGCGGTCCCCTTGGCGCGCTCGTAGACGATGCTTCGGGTGTCGCGGTCGAAGGGCCGGCCGTCGAAGTTCCGCTCGATGAAGTACTGCTGGAGTTCCGGGCGAAGCGCCTCCAGCGCGAAGCGGAGATGTCCGAGGACCGGATAGTTCCGCAGCACCGAGTGCCGCCGCTGCACGAGGTCGTGGACGGCCACCGCCGAGACGAGGAGCAGCGGGCCCGCCGCGCACGCGTACCAGGGCGAGACGAGGACGGCGGCGACGAGGGCGCCCGCTGTCAGCAGGGTGAACAGGACGACAAGACGTATCTTCAGCACGACGTCCGTCTGTCCCCGAGCGCGCTCCCCAAAGCCCGTTCCGGGAACCGGCTGCTTTTCTTACCCTGCGTCTTACCTTTCGCCCCCCGGCGTGGCGTCGGGCCGGAGCTGGCGCTCGAGCTCACCCCGGATCTCGGACGGCAGTTCGCCCGTGCGGGCCCAGTCGACGATCAGTTCGGCGACGTGGCGCAGCTTGATGTTGGTGTTCTGCGAGATCGCCCGCACCGCGTCCCAGCCCTCGTCGGGGGTCAGTTGTCCGACGGCGAGGACGACGCCGATGGCCTGGTCGACGACGGCGTGGGACCGCACCGCCTGCTTGAGCTGGAGGTTCTCGCCCTCCAAGCGTGTCACCGCGGCCGCCGAGGTTTCGGCGGGCCGTGGGGTCTGCTCGGTCGTGTCCGTGTCGGACGTCAACGTCGCCTCCGAAGTCTTGGGAGTCCGGCGCCAGTTCACTTGGTTCTCTTGTCCAGAAATCCCGGCATCGTGCAGCCGACTTCGAGGGTCGGGCGTGGTGCCGGCTCTTTCAGGTGCCGGCGGGGGGTGCCGGTGTCCTGATCGGTGCGCTGTCGCGGTGCGCGTGGGCTTCCTGCGCGTCCGCGGGGGTGCCGCTGTGTCCGTTGCCGTCCTGGGCCATCAGCGCGAGCAGGTCGGCGACGGTCGGACCGGAGTCCGCCGGGTGACGGAGGGTGGTCCCCTCCTGGATCCGGTACTCGTTCGAACGGCCGTGCCGGGTGTGGGTGAGATAGCCCCCCTCCTCCAGGTCCGCGATGATCTTTCCGACGGCCCGCTCCGTGAGACGGCAGCGCGCGGCGATGTCACGGATGCGAGTGCCGCTGTCTTCGGCGATGGCGCCCAGCACGCGCGCGTGATTGGTGAGGAACGTCCATCCGGTGTGCGACTCGGGTACTTCACGCATCTCCGTAGGGTAGACACATTGTTCCGGCACGGCAAAGGGTGAATTCCAGTTCCTGTTTCCGGGCTCCATGCGGGTGGGCGAGCGCGCCGGCCGAGCGCCCTTACCTCCGAGGATCACGAACGCCCCCGCGGATCGCCGGGGCGACGCGGGGGCGTGAGGGCCGGAGCGGTGGTCCGTGTTCAGGCGAGGACGGCCGGCTTGAGCACCTCCTCGCACCACTGCGTGAACGTGGTGGGGGTCGCGTTGTCCGGAGTGCGGGGGACGCCGGCGTCGAGCCCCTCGTCCTTGGCGCGCATCATGTCCACCATGCCGCGGACGAACGCCTCGCCGAGGCCGTGGCCGGAGAGGGTGCTGCCGAGTTCGTCGAGCGACTGGCGCTCGTAGCGCACCGGCCGCCCGAGCACCTCGGACATGACCCTGGCCATGTCGTTCGCCGACAGATCCTCGGGGCCGAGGACCGGCACGCTGCCGACCCCGGTCCAGGAGCGGTCGAGGAGCAGTCCCGCGGCGACGGCGGCGATGTCCCGGGTGGCGGCCGACGGCGCCGTGCGGCCGGGATCGACGGTGTCGGTGAACACCCCCTTCTCCCGGATGCCGTCGACCTGGCGCAGCAGGTTGTCCATGAACGACGGGTTCGCGAGGGCCCGGTAGGCCACGCCTGTGCTCGCGACGAGGTCGTCCATGGCCAGGGAGGCGGTGACGAGTCCGGCCCGGTCCGCTGCGGGGGTGCCTCGGCCGAGCGCGGAGACTCCGACGACGTGGCCCACTCCGTGGTCGGTGAAGGCCCGCGCGGCGGCTTCGGTGAATCCGGTGAAGGCGGCTTCGAGGCTCTTGGCCCGCGGGTCGGGCGGGACGATCCAGAGGACGGCGTCCGCTCCGGTGAAGGCGCGGTCGGCCGCGCCCGGGTCACCGTGCGAGCCGACGACGACGTCGACCCGTTCACGGACGGACGCGGAGAGCTTGCCGGGGTCGCGCACGACGACCCGCAGATCCTCCCCGTTCGCGTCGCGGAGGAGGGTGTCGAGGACCTGACTGCCGATATCGCCCGTAGGCGTCGTGATGACGATCATGACTCCAGCCTGCGCGCGGGCCGGGCGGGCGTCCAATACCTCTCGGCGGACATTGATACCGTTGAGGTATGGATCTCGACCTGCGCAAGCTCCGGTACTTCGCCGCGGTCGCCGAGCATCGGCACTTCGGGCGGGCCGCCGAGGAGCTCTACATCGCGCAGCCCGTCCTCAGCCGGCAGATCCGCGCGCTGGAACAGGAGCTGGGCTGCGCCCTGTTCGTCCGGACGACCCGCAGCGTGCAGCTCACGCCGGCGGGCGAGCAATTGCGCCAGGAGGCGCCGGGGCTGCTCGCGAGCGTGGACTCGGCGGTCCGGCGCGTCCACGAGATCGGCCGCGGGGTGGAGCGGCTCGTGGTCGCGTTCACCGCCGGACTGCACGTGTCCGAGGCCGTGCGGGCGTTCTCCGCCGGACACCCCGACGTCGAGATCGAGTTGCTCCAGGTGAAGTGGTGGGAGCAGACCGCGCCGCTGCGCGACGGACGTGCCGACGTCGGGTATCTGCGCCGGCCGTTCGACGACCGGGGACTGCACGCCGTCCCCGTCGGCACCGAGCGGAAGGACGTCTGCCTGCCGGTGACCCATCCGCTGGCGCGTCGATCGTCGCTGCTCATGGCGGACCTGGAGGGCGAGTCGATCCTCGACGCGCGGGAGCGCCGTACGGCGTCGGTCGAGGAGAAGTTCGAGCTCGTCGCCGCCGGGCACGGCATCGCGCTGGTGCCCCGCAGCGTCGCGCGCTCCTACTCGCGGCCCGACCTGGCGCACCTCCCCGTGACGGACGCCGAGCCGGTCGACGTGTGCGTCGTGGTCGCCAGGGACCGGCGCGAGCGTCATGTCCGGGAGTTCGTGGCGATCGCGAGACAGACGCTGGGCGAGGGGGCCTCGC
>NZ_MWFK01000004.1 GCF_002078175.1 Streptomyces sp. M41(2017)
CCAAGGGCTGGTGGTCGCGTTGGGAGCCCGGCACCAAGATCGCCTTTGTCTCGTTGCTGGTCTCCTTGATCAGCACCACCATCTTGGGCATCAACGTGTACCTGACGCATGCCGGTACGGACCAACAGTCGACACCGACGACGTCAACGGAGAAAGTGGTGTCGCCCGATGGCGAGTAGCAGCGCGGGAGCCGCTCGTTTGAGTGGTCGCGGTGTCTCGCAGCCCACGGCTCAGATCAACGATCCTCGCGTTGATGCAGAGTTCAGCCGGTTCTACGACAAAAGTTTCAAAAGGCTGGTGCGCGAGACCACCCGTGGGACCCGCGACCGCGGGTGGGCCGAGGACGCGGTGCAAGAAGCCCTCCTGGCCGTGCTGGGGCGGTGGCGCTCCATCGAACACCCCGACAGGTACGTACGCACGGTGCTGCGCAATCTCCTGGCCAAACAGGCCACGGAGGCACCCACTCTTGTGCCTGTGGAGGAGCTCGGCTCTGAGGGCATCGAGCGTGACGTCACGGATGACGTCCATCTGCGGATGGCGATCATGGCTGTGATGCATGAACTTCCGCAGCAGCAGCAGCGTGCGACGGCGCTGCACTACCTTGCGGACATGAGTGTCGATCAGGTCGCGGAGGACCTCGGCGTCGCCAAGAGCACGGTTCGCGTTCATCTGATGCAAGCCCGACGCTACATCCACGAGTCCTGGGAGTAGCCACAAGAGTAACCGGCAGCTCGGCGGGGAGGTCGCGGCAGCTTGGCCGGCTCCCCCGCCGCGCTGCCGCGTGTGAGCTGCTTGAGGACGTCACCGTCCTCCTCGACGCGGACGTCACCGTCCTCCTCGACGCGGACGTCACCGTCCTCCTCGACGCGGACGTCACCGTCCTCCTCGACGCGGACGTCACCGTCCTCCTCGACGCGGACGTCACCGTCCTCCTCGACGCGGACGTCACCGTCCTCCTCGACGCGGACGTCACCGTCCTCCTCGACGCGGACGTCACCGTCCTCCTCGACGCGGACGTCACCGTCCTCCTCGACGCGGACGTCACCGTCCTCCTCGACGCGGACGTCACCGTCCTCCTCGACGCGGACGTCACCGTCCTCCTCGACGCGGACGTCACCGTCCTCCTCGACGCGGACGTCACCGTCCTCCTCGACGCGGACGTCACCGTCCTCCTCGACGCGGACGTCACCGTCCTCCTCGACGCGGACGTCACCGTCCTCCTCGACGCGGACGTCACCGTCCTCCTCGACGCGGACGTCACCGTCCTCCTCGACGCGGACGTCAAGGAGAACCTCCAGATTCGGTTCTTCCCCTCCTGTGCCCAGACGCCGACGCGGCACAAAGCGTTGTACAGAGTGTTTATCCGGTGCCTGAGATGCGTCGAAATTCTCGGGCGGGAAATCTCCCTATGTACGTGAATTACACGGCTTTTTCAATTGAAGAAGAATGACGTGAGCGCGTCAAGATTTAGAGGCATCATGCGTGATACATCTACTTGGATTGACATTTTAACGACTCGAATACAGTCGACCGCTTAAAGAAACTTGCAGAAGCTCTCGGGAGACCCTGCGTGATGCCATGGCCCCAGGATTTTTGGCGTGCACAGAACAACGCAGTTGCCAAGGGCATGCAGTCGCAATGGGTTAGCAATTGGCCTGCCTCAAGTTTGCAACTGAAGCGCTACTCAAATAAGCAGAAAGATTGATGGGGCGAGATCACAGACCTCGCCCCATCGAGCCTCGTCCCCGCGTCTCTTTGCCCGGAGCTCGGGTAGAGGCTTAATCCCGGCGCGCTCAAACGCGCACCTTGTGAAGGAGCCCAGTGAAAGACCCCTACGTAGTAGAGAGTACGTCAGCCCTCGATCCGTTTAGCTGTCCGGCAAGATTCTTCTACGTTCACCCAAAAGGGTGAATGCCCGCATATCAGGACATAACGCAGCAGCGGTGATACCTCAAGCAGTCCTGGAGTATCGCTGCTCGCCCTCTGAGCTGGGCTGGAACCGCCGGCAACGAATGCTGACAACTTTCGCATCACACTCCTCACCCCCATGCCCCGTCCAAGCCGCAGCGTTGGCCTCACTCAACCCATGCCGACGTCTTTTGGGATGCGACGTGAAAACTGCAAGAGGAGTACGCCGCGGCGCCCGTTCAAAGAAGTCGTCCGAAGGACGGCCGACAGCGGGCGCAACTGCCAGGACCTGCTTGCTGCACGACACAGGCATCCAGCCCTCAACAGCCGACAGCCCGCTACTCGCGATGTCCTCCAGGCACTCGTGAATCGGTCGGCATCAGCTCGCGTAGGGGCAGCATAGGCGCGCACCGCGTCAGCTGCACGCGGGCCCAATAGCTCGCGTGGAGCCGGTTCCTGCCTGTTGGGTGGCCTCCTCCGACCAGGGCGAAAGCTGCTGACGTGCTCGCTGTGGCGCGGCCAACCTGGGTGACAGTACGAAGGTGCCGGTCACGTACGAGATCGGTGCCCTCATAGCGGTTTGGTTAGTTGTAGATGCTGGCACCGAGTTCGACGAACTGCTGGCCGACACCAGTGGCCACGGTCGTGGTCAGCGCGGGGCCAGCCAGGCGCATGATCCTGCGCCAGATCCGGCCTCCCTGCTCTGGATCACCGCCGACGAGTTCGAGTTCAGCGACTTCGGCCTGGAAGTCCTCAGCATCGACCGGGTCGAGCCCGAGCTGTGGGGTAATGTCCCGCAAACCCTGTACAAGGTCGGCGAGGGCTCCGGCATCGATACCGTTGCCGGCGTTGACCGTGTTGTGATCACCAGTCAGAACCACTCCGCCACTAACCTCGCCGTGCACGACGGTGCTGCCGTGGTAGTTATTGGTGGTCCCGGCAGCGCTCTGGGTGTCCATGTGGTTCCTTACTGCGCGACCGCTACGGATGCAGGCTCTGCCAGCGTCGGTGATCCGCAACAGATACGGATCGTTGTGGCTGCGTTGGATCGGGCTCTCCGCGAACTCCCAGCCGACAAGTTCGGCAACAGCTCCGGAGATCTCCCCAGTAGTAAGCGGAGTACCAGCGAAGTAGGCGGTGGGGGTGTCTGCGAACCTCCCAGGATCGACTGACGCGTGCTGGTCGTACAGCCATCGCAGCAGAGCGTTGGTCGCGTAGTCGGCGCGGCGGACGCGGTCACCAGCGAGTTGTTTGAGCCGCCGAACCTCTACCCGACCCTCGTCCGTCAAATGCACCGCAGTGTCGTCACCGCCGAAACTGCGTGCGATCTGAACGAAACCGTGCTGCTCCAACTGGAGCGCGAGGCCCCCGGCCTCATCCTGCGAAAGGTGTTCCCGTTCGGTGAACACCGCCATGTCCTGGAAGTGCCCGCGCTGCTCGGCTGCCCGCTCGTGGAGCCAGAGCAAGGCCTTCGGCAAGTACGGGTCAAGCTCAATGTCGCCATGCCTGCCGGAACGGATGGCCGCCTCCGTATCAATCGGGACGGTGATCGGATGGCGTTGCGCCGAGCGTTCCACACCCTTCTGGATCTGGCGCATCATCTGGTCAATCCCACGCTGATTGATCTTGAACCCGGCCAACTGTGGCTCCTTCCGGCAATTGCCACTTCAAGGCTACCGGCCACCACTGACACACTCGCCGCTGAAGCCCAAGCGAACTGGCTCGACACAGCGGAGCCTGGCGCCTACGACGCTGACAGCAGCGCCTTGACAACCGGTCACCCCTGCCACGGGCTGACCGGTTCTCACCGCCCCCTCCAGGGCCGGGCTCGGTCCAGCGCGAACGCGGAGGCCGCCGCCCGACGCGTGACACCCACCAGGCCGGCTCGGGCCCTCTTGTCTCTCCTCCGTACCTGTTCTGCGCCCATCTTCACCCCCTTCTATAACGGGGGCAGACAGGTACGGGGAGAGGCAAGAGGGGTGTCGTGGGGCTGGTTGAGCGTGGCTAAAGGGTCTGACCTGCACAGATGGCAGGCACATCCGGGAGAGCGCCGGCAGGGGAGTCGGTAGGGACACCAGTAGGGAAGTTTGGTGGCGTCTTGAAGCCCGGTTATGCCAGGAACTCAGGTCACGCCTGTGGTGCGTGCATTCTGTTGTTCCGGCAATACCGTCGGCAACGCGGAGCCCACTCAGCAGGTGAGGAAGTACAGGACGCGGACACGTTCGATGGCATCGGCGTACTGCCGCAGTTCAGGTGAGGCTCTCGAGGTGCTTCGCCGCGGAGTCGCTGAAAGCGATCTGAGCGCGGCCGCGTGCAGCCATCAGGCGACAGCCGGACGCTGCCTGGTGAAGCGGGCGAGGGGAGCCTCGAGCGCTTCCTCCCACGGCGTGCAGTCCTCAACGCCGCAGCGACCGAGACTGGTTGAGGACGGCCGCCACCGCCTCATGCTGCTTGAGCAGCCACTCCTCTTCGCCCTCCTCGCCTCGTGAGCAGGGGTCTACCCCATCGTGGCCGCACCGGGTTCTCCATCATCACCGCCGCAGTCGCCAGCTCCTTCAGCACCTGGCGCCTGCGACGCTGACCCGCGCCTCGGCGGCGCCGCTCCAACTGGACACCCGTACCTGCCGGCTGCGCTGCGCCGGATCACGGTCAGGTGAGGATGTCGGCAACGGTGGCTACGACAACAGCGACAAGCGTGAGAGTGGCCGCGAAGGTCATGCCGCCGCGGCTGACCGCGGTGGCGCGAGTGGCTCCGTCAGCCCGGGCGAGCAAGCCGGCCGTGACCGCCGCGAGCATCGCGACGGTCACGGCCACGCTGACGGCCAAGAGAGCAATCACAGCGGTGTAAGGCGATGTCACGACAAGCTCCTTCATCTGCACGTACGGAAGCGATGCAGCGACATTGCCGATTCGGATGTGCGACAGGGTGCAGCCGTACGAAGATGAACGATCCTGAACAGCGCTTGTGCCAGGGGGACAAGGCATGGAGAGCAGTGAGGCAAAGGAGGCGCTGGCCCGGCTGCGCCAGCAGCTCCGGGAAAGAGCCGGCACCGAAGACCTGAGCCCCGGCGATTTGAGCACCCGGACACGCCGGGGTAGAACGACGATCAGCAACGCTCTCAATGACCGTCCCGACCGCCCGTCGTGGCGGACCGTCGCGGCGATCGCGACGGTGCTGCGTTTCAGCCGCGAGGAGATCTCGGAGCTGCACGAGTTGTGGGAGCGCGCAGACCCGAAGAGATCGGAGCCGACTCTCCAGCCGTCCCCGCCGCTTTCCGCAGACGTGGTTGTACTGGAGCCGCCGTCCCGGACAGGGCCGCGGGGGTGGCTCATTGCTGCCGGGGCCGGGGCGGTTGTCCTGTCCGTCGGTATCCCGCTGTGGCTGAGCGGCGCATTCAGCGCCGACGACAAGAACCCTTCGTCCAAGGAGCCTTCGCATGCCGCGTCGTCCGGCTCAGGGCCGGTGCCCTTGACGTTCGTGGCAGATGCTCCGAGTTGGCAGTGCGGCGACGCAGTCGTGATTCCTGGGGCTGTCGGTGCATCGCAGATGGTTCCCGGTCCCCGGCCGGCGGCTGGTGTCTCGGCCTCGAAGACAGGCCTGGGTTTCACCGTCCAGGGGCGGGACGGACAGACCGTGACTCTCCTCGGCCTGTCTGTGGACGTCCTCTCCGAGCACGAGCCGTTACGAGGAACCCGGATACCCGCGGTGTGTCAGGGCGACCCGCCCAATCGCAACCTTTCCGTGAACCTCGACCAGACCCGCCCCCAGGTGGTCAGAGCCGCCGCCCGCGCAGGGGACGGAGGAAGCCTGTCCGACACCGGCTGGCCCTACACCGTGAGCGGCAGCGACCCGGAACACTTCGTCCTCCAGCCATCCACCCGGGCGCACGACGTGACCTTCACGCTGCGGCTGAAGTGGGCGTGGAACGGGAAAAGGGGCGAGCTTCGCATCGACGACCAGGGCAAGCCCTTCCGGACGACGGCGGACCGGCGGGCGACCTGGCTGTGTCCGGACCCCTCCACCTCCACCCGCCTCGTACCGCTGACGGACGGGAAGACATGCGCCTCCTGAACCATCGCCTCGCCACAGGTCGCAGGGCCGTCGTGTGTCTGGCCGGCCTGTTCCTCCTGACGGCGTGCACCGGGTCCGGCTCGAAGTCCGGGTCCGACAAGCCGCAGGCACTGTCGAAAGCACCGGCCTGGCAGAGCATCCCTGTGGCCGAACTCCCGGCAGACTTCGTCGACTTCTACCCGTCGTCCATGGCCTCCTCCAGCCGGGCCCTGTTCGCTGCGAGTGGCTACCTGCCCACCACCTCACTCGATGTGCCGCAGAAGGTGTTCGCCAGTCGCGACGGCCGTCGTTGGCGGGACCGTACCCCGGAAGAAATGAGCACGGCAGCAACCGTTCAGTCGCTCGCCTCATACGGATCGACCACGTGGATCCTGGGCGGCCGGGGGTTCTCGCCTGCCCGCACGGCGCTGTGGAGTACGAACAACGACGGGTCATCGTGGAAGGGCCCCATGCTGTTGCCCCGGTCCCCCGATACGGAGATACCCGTCGCGGTGGCGGCCGGAGAGCGGGGAGTTCTGGTGGTCACCAAGGTGACGCCGGGCAGCGGAAAGCCCGACGAGCAGCAGGCGAGTCTGCGCGTGTGGCGGGTGAAGAAGGCCGGGCGCCCCGCCAAGCTGTTCGAGACACCCTGCGGCGGCCACGAGGGCAGCGAGGCCTCAGCGGAGATCCTCGTCGCCGAGGACGCCTCCCATCTGCTGACGAACTGCACGACCGGTGACTTCCGGCCCGCGGATGAGCTCTTCACCTCCCGTGACGGACACGGATGGAAGAAGGAGCCTCTGCCGGACAACGGCAACGAGTTCGACCACCTCGCGCGCAACGGCGACACCATGGTGCTGGCAGGCGGCCAGGCCGACGACAACGTCGAGCACACCACCGAGCCCCACACCTGGTACAGACAGGGCAACAACGGCTGGCACACCGGCGCGCCACTCGACGCGGGCCGCCTGCCGGACGCCGGCGTCGTCCCCCGCAAAGACCAGGAAATGCTCGCCGTCACAGCGGCGGGCAGCGGCTTCATCGCCATCGGCTCCGCACGCTCGGCCGACAACTCCGCGGTCGGCGCCCTCTGGTTCTCCGCCGACGGAAAGAAATGGAGCAAACAGGCCACCCGGGCCAACGGGTTCGACAAGCTGCGGGCGCTGACAGCACTGACCGCCTGGAAGGACAAGGTCGTGGTCCTCGCCTCGCGCAGGTCCTGGGAGACCTCCGACCCCGCACATGCCCGTATTTGGATCGGCGACCTCGCCCCCAGCTCCCCCAGTGCCTCCGCGCCGGCAAATCGAGGGCCACTGGCGCAGTTCGTCGGGACCTGGAGCTGGTCCGGCGCCAGCATCACCATCAAGGCCGACGGCACCTTCACCTACCGCTACCTGACCATGGTGCAGTGCTCCGAGCACGCCCCTCCCTGCGACCAAGGCGCCAAAATGGGAGGCAAAGCCTCCGGAACTCTCCACCAAGGCCGCACAGCCGACGAAGCCGCCGGCACCGTAGTCGACGCCCTCCCGAACGACCCGGCAGGCTCCTCCATCACGATCAGCCGTGAGCCCTACATGGCCATCAACATCACCATCAACAAGAGGGGATACGGCCTGTTCTGTGAGCCAGGCGCGAACCGCTGCGCCGGCCACGTAGGCGGAGAGTGAACGCCGCAGAACGACGCGACCGGTGGGTGAGGGCAGAGCGCTCGCCCCCCACGGTCCAACTGATCGTTTCCCTCTAACTCCACTCATGTGAGAAGGCCGGTCACGGTGCTGGCCAGGACTGCCAGCAGGGAGAGCGTTGCTGCGAAGGCGACGCCTCCGCGGCTGATTGCTGCTGCGGGGCTGGCACCGTCCGCATGGGCCAGTAGCCCGGCAGCAAGCCCTGTAAGCGTCGCGATGATCATCGCCACGCTGATGGCCAGGATGGTGAGAACGATGGTGTAGGGCGACGACACAGCCAGCTCCTTCGCTGCGAGGACGAGCGGATGCAGCGACCTTGCCGATTCAGGTGTGCGTCAGGGTCCAACCGTACGAAGATGAACAGTCATGAACTGCACCTTTGGGGAGGTGACGGACGCTGAGGCAGCCCAAGCGTTGAGAGATTTACGTTGGAGGCTTCGAGAGCGTCTTGGCACGGAAGCTTTGACCAAGACCCAAGTGGCGAGGCAGGCCGATCTGGGCAGGACTACAGTCTTCGCCGCTTTGAACGACGACAGTGACCGGCCTACGGGGAACCGCAGGGGACTTCATCACGAAAACGAAGTATGTAACGCTCATATTGGACGAAAATTTCGGTGAATCGCTCCTGCGTACATTTCATAGGCACCGACGAGACCCCTGCGTCGATCGATCCACCGCCGGTTAAGCGGTGACTCAATATCTGCCACATGCCCGGGATCCTTACGGAGCGCATCAACTGCTTTTGTAGCCTCTTCGAACCATTCAAGGCTTGTTACGGATATGCGCGTCAGTTCATCCACTCCGCACACGAGTACACAATCGAAGTGGCCTTGGATCATGTCGCTTTCTGCTTTTCTCAGTTTATCCCGTGCTTCTTTGGTGGGTTGACCGTCGACAAGGGCGTACATGAGGTCGTCCAACGCGGTGAGCGCGAATCCTAGTTTTTCTTGAAACGTGAGGCATCGCTGACGTAGCCACTCGTGGTGTTGTCGACGCTGCTCGTCGTTTGAACGCTGCTTCTCCAACTCGCTTTGTTGAAGGCTTTGTACCCGTGCCCCGCGGGCTGCGAGTCCTGCTCCCATGGCTGCGCCGGCTGCACTCGCGAAGCCCGCGACGCTCGCTGCCCAGACCCCCGCCACCCCTTGGTCCATGGCGACATTTTGCCGTGCTCACGGCAAGACCAACAGACCGGTGATGCATGGATTCTCTGGCGGCCCCCGTGAAGATGGCGGTGGTGGTGTCAGCAGGAGTTGTGACCGAGGATGCATCCACTCGCCGCCTGCTGCTCACTCCCTGGGACGGAGCGAGCAGTAGGCGGGTGCCGACGCGTCGCGCTGACGGCTCCCGTCTCGCCGCCCCGCTCCGGGTGCGCCGGCACCCTTGAGGCGCATGCGCGGAGGGCGGCAAAACGTTCGCCTGCCCGCTGGCGTGCTGCGACGGCTTACCGACGCCCACCGCAGGTCCGCGGCGGGCACCCTTCAGCGAACTCTGCTTACGCGGATGTTTCGGATTTGATCCATTATTTCTTCATCCGTTTCCGCAGCAGTATCGGCAAGGTGGTGAAACGAAATTTTCCATGTGCTTGTTTTGCAATTACGCCCCCCGAGCAATACCGTGATGCTGTACTGCCCGTCGGCCCCTAAGACACGTTGAAGGTCTTTATTGTCGAAGCTGTGACTTCCGGGTGTTACAGCCATCTCAACTTGCCTCGGGTATTGCGGGTATTGAATTCTGTACCTCAGGACATCGACGCGAAGCCAGGTTCCGGGGAGTATCGTCTGAGCCGCTCCCCCGATGCTGGACCACGCTAGGGGGTGACCGGATGGTATGACTTTTTTTATTGGGTCCCACGCTGGACGTTCCGCTTTGGCAACGATTACCTTGACTCCATCGGCGGCATCCCGACCGTTTCGGACCTCCACTTTCGCTCGGACCCAGAATTCGATTATTGGGGGATCGTGTCCTTCAAGTCGGACAACGACGTTATCCTCCGAGTCCCTGTCTTCCGATATAGATAGGGAGAGAACCGGTCGCCGCCGCCAAACTAGGTAGACTTGAATGAAGAGCGCGACTATCACTGCTGCCACTGTTCCTGCAGCTTCTAGATAGCTTGACAGCGTCTCACCATCCAGCGCGAGCTCAGTGTGGGGACCCATCATCGTGTCTGACTCCATCCTCCGCGCGGCCGCTCTCAGAATGAACCTCCCAACACCGGACTTCCAGAGGGCCGATGAGGTAGGGCCTTGCAGTCAAGGAACGCGTTGCTCGTCAGAGCGCGGGCGCTTGAGGTGCTGCTCCGTGAGGGCGGTCCGCGGCGCGGGCTGGCTGCCGACTGCGCGCGAGCACGGCGGCCTCGCGCGCAGTCGGCAGCGCGCCGTGGTGGAGGCCGTCGCGACGTTCGAGTACGAGCAGACTGCCGGGGACGCGTCGTCATGACGTCCCCGCCTCACCCAGCCTCGCCGCGCACCCGTTGGCGCGAGCGCGGAGGGCCGCCGCCCGACGCGCGACACCCAGCAGGCGGCCCCCGAACCCTCGCGCCGCACCTCCGTCCTGGTCTGCCCCCGCCATTTCACAGGGGGCAGTCCAGGTTGGAGGTAGGTAAGAGGGTGGTCGAGACGGCCGGTTGGGCCTAGTCAAGGGGCCTGACCTGCACGGATCGTACGGGCCCGTGTGAGAGTGCCGGTAGGGGAGTTGGTAGGGGAATCGGTAGGGAGACCGGTAGGGGAATCGGCGCCCCCTTGACCACCTACTGGCGGGCGAGGCCCGCCGGGTCGATGTCCACCGGAAACGGCGCACGAAGCTGGGTGGTGATGCTGGCGAGGGCGGTGACCGTCTCCACGTAGCGGCCGGTGCGGCGTTCGCTGGCGATCAGGCGCGGTGCGGGATCGCGGCCTCCGCGTAGAGCAGGGGCTTGACCTTGCGGTCCATCCTGCGATTGCCCGGCGAGACGAGCTCCACCACCAGCTGCACCGCGTCCGCGTTCACGCTGACCGTGTCCTCGGCGGTGGCGCCCGCGTCGGTGACCACCAAGTCGGACACGACCAGACCAGACAGACGGCCGATGTGCGGGTCGACAGAGATGGCGACCAGCGCACGGTCCAGGCGTGAATCCGGTGCTCGTCGGTGAGACTCTCGAGCTGCTTCGCCGCTGCGTCGCTGAAAGCGATCTGCGCACGGCGGTGTGCGGGCATCAGGCCACCGCCGGTCGCTGCACGGTGACGCGGGCAATGTCGGTTGGGCCGACTTGCCCGTGTGGGTGGTGGTGCCGCTGCGCACGGCACCACCACCCAAAGGCTGGCTACAGGGACTCTGCTGTCGAGGTGGGCGATTCCTCTTCGGCTGGGGTACCGCGGCCGATCGTCATGGACCAGTGCACGGCAGAAGATGCCTCGACGGACACGACGCCGTTGCGTTCCACGCCTTTGACGGCGACCTGGTTGTAGGTGGTGCTGACTTCGCCGGCCTGGCATTCCAGGGGGAAGGAGATGTGCACGGACCGGACAGCGACCTTGATCTTCCCGGCGCCCTGGCAGCGCACCGCGACAATCAGCGCGTCTCCCTTTTTACCCTTGGTGAAGGCGAGGGCGGCGTTTCCGGTGGTCGCCTTCTGACGGCCGGCGAGCCTCTCTCCGGCGTCCAGCTCGGGAGGCTGCTGGACCGCGGGCTGTGTCGTGCTCGGGGTGGGAGTGGCTTTCGCGGACGGCTCGGACGAATGTGTGGCCGGGGACGCCTTGCTGTCGTCATGCCCGGACGAGCAGCCAGTCAGGGGGACGAGCAGCGTGGCGCACGCGAGGATCAGGGCTGCGCGGGTTCGACGTGACACGTCAGTCCTCCCAGATGGCCCAGCCGACGCGGTGGGGCGTGTAGATGGTGACGTTGTGCTTGGCGCCCTTCCCGCAGTTGACATAGGTGTACTGGCTGTAGCCGTAGCTCTTCAAACGGTAGACGCCGTACCGGCCGTACGTGGTCTTGCGGGCGGGGGTGTCCACCGTGATCGCGTTGCCGAGCTTCGCGGTGAGGGAGGCAGAGACGGTCACTCCGAACTTTCCGGAGATCTCGATGACCGCCGCGCTGCCCTTGACGTTGAGTTCACCGGTGTAGGCGATGCCTACCGTGCCGGTTACGTCCGAGGTGAACGTGGACTTGGCGGTGCGGGACGTGCCGTTGTGGTTGGCCTGCTCGGCGCCGACCCCCTTGTGGTAGTCCTTCGACTTGCTGCTGGCCTTGTAGTACCAGCCCTGCTCGCAACCGCGGCTGGAGGGCACCTGGTAGGCGGCGTCAGAGGGAGCTGCCGCAGGGACGTCTGGGGCTCCTTCGGTGAGGTCCGTCTCCTCCGGCTGGGCGGGCGGCGCCGTCGCGACGGTGTCGGCCGGGTCTGTTGTCGGGTCGTCCGCGAACGCCGGCCCCGCTCCGGCGAGAACGACAGCGGCCACAGCAGGTACCAGCAACGCCCTTCGGGGCATGCGCATGACATCTCCTTGGTCAGGGGAAGATTACTGCCTGCGATGATCTCGGCACCGGCAGCTGTCGAGATCTTGGCAGTACTCTTCGGCGGATGACCAGCTTCCGCTCCATCCCTGAGCAAGACATGAGCTTCGCGAGCGCCATCAACGGACGCGATGAGTAGAGCCGGACGGCGGACAATCCGCCCCGCTGAGTCAGCTACTGCCGCCGAAGAGGCCGTCGTCTCCTCCGCCGGTAGAACTGTTCGCGCCTGTCCCTCCATTGGCGCCACCACCCCCATTGGCGCCCCCACCGCCGTTGGCGCTGGTGGCCTCGCTGGAAGGGGAGGCGCGCTTAGTTGACGGGGTCTGCGCGGTGCCGCCGGACCACAAGCCTCCGTTAGTTCCGCTCGAGCCGCCTGACGAAGCAGACGCGTCGCCCGAAGCGGATCTGCTGGGGGACGGGGTTCGAGTCGGTGTCGCCGATGGCTTGCTGGATTCCTTGGGCTGCAGGACGAAGCTCGTCTGCGCCGGAGCGGTGCCTGCCAGGGAGACCTCGGCGAGATAGGTGGTGTAGGGGGCGGTTTGCCCCTTTTCGCAGTGCTTGCCGCTGGCGATCCGTTTCCAGTGGAAGTCGATGGTGGCGGGACTGTTGTGGCTTGCCTGGAGCCAGCGGGGACCGGAGTGCCCTTCCGCGCATGCTGAGGACTTCCAGATCGAAGTGCCCTGCGCCGCGGCGGCGATGGTGAGGGGCGCGTCGGTGCGGCTGGCGTTCACCCTGCAGGACACCGTGCCTGTTTCTCCGATGGTCTTCATCGTCAGTGTCAGGTGTGGATCCGAGCCGGAGTAGGTGTTGCGTTCGGAGCTGAGTCGCAGGGACAGTCTGAAACCGGTGCAGGCAGGCAGCTTCATGATCGTGCTCGTGTTCACGGGCTGGTCGCCGATGTCAGCGACAGAGTCCGCTGCCGGTTGGGGCGGCAGACTCTGCGTCTTCTTTGCTTTCGGGGTTCCGCTGCCGGTGGGCGTTGCACGGCCGTGCACCAGCGGCGTGTCCTGGCGGGAGGACCACCACACCAGGGCGGGTACACCCGCTGCCACGGTGACTGCAGCGGCCACGAGGAGGGCGAGTCTGCGGTGGTAGCCCGGTGGCCGGTACCGGATCGCCCTGCGCAGCTGAGGACTGACGTGATCCTGATATGGATCTGGCCCTCTGTAGAGCGGCACGGGTTCCGCTTCATCCGGCAGCGGATCACCGATCCATGGCCGGCTCGTGTTGCCGGCGGCCGCTTCCCGCTTGGCCTGCGGTCCGTCATCCGTCCGGCGTTCCGGGTCGCTCCCGCCCGGCCGGGGCGGAACGTCGTTGCTCATATCGGGGGTTGGGTGCGACGCCGCCCCTGTGCTTCTGCGGTCGTCCGGGATGTCTTCTGACCTGGTGTCATCGATTGATTCAGGACCTGCGGGAATCATCAGATGCTGTGTCGAGCCCGCATCGTCCTTGATCGCTGTCAGGGCTTGGGAGAGGACGTCCTGGGCGTCTGCCTCCACGGCTCGTTCCCGCATCGTGCGCAGCAGTTCGGCGTCGGCGCGTACCAGTCGCCGGCGTGCGGTCTTCAGTTCTGTCCGGGCTTGGCCCAGTTCCTCTTCCAGCTGGGTGATCGCGTTCAGGGCCTGTGCGTGGTCGGCTTCTGCGTCGTGGATGGTGCGCTGTGCGGCGGCGGCTTCGGCGAGTCGGCGGGCTTCGCTGGCGGCTGCTTCCTGTCGTGCGGCGGCTGCCTCGGTCCGGGACTGGCCGGCCGATTCCTGCGCCGTGTGTGCCGTGTGGCGGGCGGCTTCGGAGTTGCGGCGTTCGTCCTGGAGTTCTTGGCGGGCGTCCTGGGTGTCCTGCACGGTCCGGGCGAGCGCTTCCTCGGCCAGGGACAGGCGTTCCAGCAGATCAGCCTGGCGCTCCTGCCACTGAGCGTGATCCTTGGTGGCGTTCTGCTGGACGGCCAGGGCCTGTTCACGCAGCTGTTCGTAGGCGTCCTTGAGCCGGTCCAGGCGGTCGACGGCCGCTTCGAGGTGCTCGCGCGCCTGGTGCTCGCCGGCACGAACGAGTTCAAGGGAGCGGGCACTGGTCTTCAGTTCCTTCTGCGACAAGGCCAGGGCACGGTGGGCGGTGAGCAGTCTCAGCCCAGCGTGGGTAAGGCGAAGCAGAGAGGTGCTCTGGTCCGCCTGCAGTACCTGGACCTGTTGGAGCAGGCGGTCGGCTTGCGTGCGGGCTGTGTCCCGCTCGTCGATGATGTCGTAGGCCTCGGCGACGTCCGGGCGCCGGCTGCGCAGCGCCGGCCGGTACAGCCGCCACAGCTTCTCGACAGCCTCCGGGCCCACCGGCAGGCCGCGGTCCTCGAGGAGCTGCAGCAGATCCAGCACCACATCCCGTGTGGGGACCAGGGTGCCCGAGACCATGCGCTGCACTGAGGACTGGCCGCGGCCGGAGTGGACGCTCTGCAGCCGGTCCGCTCCCGCCTGCCCCCATTTCTGCTGTTGCTGGTCTGGGGAAGCTCGTTCCGTCAGCCACGCGGCGACCTGCTCCAGCGTCAGCGGATCATCCCCCACGACCAGGGGCCTCACCACCGTGTTGCGGAAGGTCTCCGCCCAGCTCTTGACCGGCGCCACCAGATTCTCGGCGACCGGCCGCAGCGGCCGTCCCGGACGCGCCACGTTTCTTCCCCCTTGAACTTATTGCGACTTGCTGCGATCACGTTCTGCACAAATCCAGCAGCCCGGACCGTGGGCGTTCCACCCGCCCGAACCGGATGCAGGAGCCCTCATGGCCATCACACCCACCACCCCGCCGACCACCGCACGTCCCTCCCGTGTCCCGGCGCTGGCGGGCGCCGGCTTGTCCAGCGTCAGCGTCCTGAGCGTCTCCCTCGCCGGCGCCCCCTGGCCCATGGTGCTCACTCTCGCCCTCGCCGGCCTGCTCGTCGTCCTCACCCAGTCCGCCTTGCAGGCACTCATCCCCCAGGACTCCGCCCACCGCCTGGACTGGTGGCGCGGCTACTGGACCCGCCGCACGCAGCGCCCCGGCACCGATTCGAGCGAACCCGACACTCCCCCGCCCGCTCCCTGACCACCACCGTCACGAGCGAGTCGGCTTCCCGGCCAGCCGCGCTGCACCCGCCGCGGCCGCCTCCCGGCGCGTGCCGGCCGCGGCGGTTCTCGCTGTGCCAGCCGCGGTTACCGGCATCGGTGCCCAGACCGCGCAGTGATGGTGGCACTCACGCTGGGAGTGAGGGTGGGCGTAGGAGTGGGTGAGGTGGACGGTGTCGGGTCGGGTTCGGCAGTGGAGGGCGGCGTGGATACGAACGTCTTCGTCGGCCAGGAGCCGGGGAAGATGGTGATGAAAGCCTGCGGCAGCAAGTCCAGCGCCGCCCGGTCCACCACACCATCCGTCCCACGACCGTTTCCGGTGCCACTCCGCGCGACGACACCGGCCGGGCGCTCCAAGGCCGAGGTACAGGAATCGGGCTGGCCGCCGAATCCGCCCGTCACGGCGTAGACCGTGACGGCGGCGACGGCCAGAGCGCCCACCACAGCGGCCGGAACCCACCGTCGGCTGGCCAGCCCGCTGATCAGCTGCCCTCGCCTCTTGCCTCGCAACGCGACCTCAGCACTGTCCCGCTTTCGCGCTTCGGGACCGGGCGGCGTGGCGGTTTGCGCGGCCTGCTGCCGTAGCTCGGCCGCCTCGGATGAGGCCTGGGCGCGCAGGCGTTCGGCATCGGCTTCCGCCGCGCTGCGGATGCGGGCCGCGTCCTCGTGCGCAGCGGCCCGGATTCCTTCGGCTTCCTCACGGGCCGCATCGACGAGCTCTTTCACCGTGGCGCGCAGGTGTCGCAGCGGGGTCTGGGCCTGGCGTTGGCGGAGTTTGACGTCCTGCCAGCGGCCACGCCAGTGCGCGGCCAGCTCCGGGCGAAGCCGCGCGCCGGCTGCACCGGGCGGGGTGTCGGAGAGCGTGCTGATGACGCGGACGAACTCCAGGAGGGTTTCCTGCGAGGGCAGGCGCCGGCCGGTGAGGGCCTCGTTGATACCCGCGTTGGTCAGCTTCGGCCGCACCGACGCCCTGACCATCTCGCGGTAGGGCGGGGCGCCGAAGCTGATGTGGAGCCGGTTCAGCTCGTCGGCGAAGTCGTGCAGGGCCTCCCGGTACGCGGCCAGTTCCGCGGAGTCCTCCACCTCACCGGGGCTACTTTCTGCCACCGGAAGGATCCTCTCTGTAGAGAAAGGCAACGGTAGAGGAGGTATTGGCCGAACGTCCCGGTAATCGGACGAACGGAACTGAACACCCCGCACCGTTCAGCAACGGATCACATCGTCCCGTGCGTGACCTGCACTGTCCGGGTTCCAGCGGGACCGTACAAAACCCTGGGATCTTGCGCTGCCGACGGGGTGTCCTGAAGACGTGAACGACATCGAAGCAACGCCCCAGCCACCCGACCCCAACCAGCCGCCCACCGACCAGACAGAGCCGGTGCCCGCGGGAAACGGGCCGCGCTACCCGCTCCTGGACGGCCTGGTCCTCTTCGGCCTCCTCGCCCTGTGCGCAGGCGTCTACCGCGCCGTCGGCGACGGAGGCTTCTCCGTCATCAGCGCCGCCGTCACCGGCCTCTACGGCACCTGGCGCCTACGACGATGACTGCCCGGCCCAATGCACGGGTGGGTAGAACTGGGCCCGCCACAGATGCGCACACGGAGAGGGACACATCATGCTGACGCCTTCCGTCCCACCACCCCGCTCCGGGGGCGCCGGCCTCAGTCGGCACCAGCACGGAGGCCGCCGCCCGACGCGTGACACCCAGCCCGGCACCGGCCCTCTTGCCGTTCTCCGTAATGGGTGTTCTACACCCACCCCCCCTGCAGAACGTCAGAGGGCGGAACCGGTACGGAGGGGAGGTAGGAGGGTTATTGCGACTTGCGGGATCGCTTCCTCGGCGTAGAGCAGGTCGCTTGAACTTGCGGTCCATCACGCTTGATTCAGCGCAAGGAGCTTCGGGATGCGACCTTGTTCGTGGGTCGGGGCTGAGCAGCATGGTGTCTTCGCCCCCTAGAGCTGCTGCGCGCTTTTCCCGGCGTGTTGTCAGAGCAGACCGAGTTCTTTCTCGAGCATCACGATGAGGGTGGTGAGCGCGATGAAGGAGCCGCCGGAGTAGCCCAATCCGACGAGCGGAGTGCCGCCGAGGTGTTGGCAAAGAACATAAGCAAGTAGAGCAGCAACGACGCCGCAGAGGAGAGCGATGATTACGGCCATGACCTTCTTGGTCTGGTCCAGAGGCGCGGGCGGGATGGGGGGAGTTGGAGTGGCCATGAGCCTTCCCTCCTTGCTCGTATCCAGGGTCAGCTGCTGAAGTGCTGTCCCAGCCGCGGAGGCGGCATGGAGCGAGCAGACCGCAGGGGACCTGCGGGACTCCATACCAAGATCATTACTAAATGATTCTGAACGTCGTTCACCATGTATGTGCAGGTGAGGCTTGCGCAGCCCCTGAGCCGTTCACCGGGTTCCTCCGTACTAGTCATTCCCCCGTCGTGAGAGGCACCCCGTGCGGGATCCTGTGCTCACAGACGAAGGAGGGCATCGAAAGATGAGTACGGTCAGAACATGGCGAGATCTCCTGAATGATGTGACGCAGGGCGACTGGCCCAAGTATCGGGAGGCTCTCGACGCCTTCCGCGAAGTCCCGCCCGTACTCGTGTTCGCCAAGCTACCGGACCTCGGTGATCAGGTAGTCAAGGACGTCACCGGCTTGGATAGGTCTCCATCGGTAGGAACCTGGAGCAAGCTGTTCAGTACTGCGCTTCTGACACCCCCAGACTGGCGGTACGTCGAGTTACTCGTCCGGATCTGGGCCAACCAGCACAACCAATCCGTCGCCGAAGTCCTAGACGAGTGGGCTCAGGCCTATCGCAGATGCGGTGGCGATCCCGGCCCTCGGTTCCCCCCTCCCGCTCCACCAGCTGACCGGCTCCCTGCCTCATCGCCATCACGAAGCAAGATCGCCTTCAGCGCGGTTGCCGTAGCGGTGATCGCAACGGTCTCGTTCATCGCGTGGCCAAGTGGTCATGATGATGACGCGAAGAACAATCCGGGCGCGACAGCCGGGACCACGGCCACATCGAAGTCCGGGAACAGTAAGGGGCTACTGCTCCTGACGAAGTCTTGGCCGACGATCACAAGCTGCGACGGCGCGACCTCTGTGGCGATGCCCGCGGGAGGGAAGCCGTTGGCGTCTTTCCTCTCAAATGATCAAGATTTCCGGATCCCCGTGACAGCCAACGGAGGAGGCACATGGGGTGCCGGCCACCTGTACCTCACCCTGAGCGCCAAAACAGGAAAAACTCTGATCATCAACGACATCAGGCCATCGACCCGATTCCCCAAGAAGATCGATCCGCCTGCCTGGGTCGCTGAGGTGAACGGCGGCTGTGGGGATTCCTACGGTCGAGTCTTCGATTTCGACTTGGACAAACCACTTTTTGCTGATCGCGGCGTTGTAGGTCAGCGAGCAAGCGGAGATGACGAAGCCCCGCCCAACCCTCTGGGCCCTGGCTTCACTGTCAGCGCCAAGGATCCAGCGATTGTCCGTGTGGATACGCAGGCGTGCAAGGGCAACTACGAGTGGAGTCTCGTCATCAGCTACTCCTACGACGGCCACACGTATTCCAAGCCGGTGGGGCCATTCCGCTCCATGAGCCTGGTTGACCAGCGCACGGTCGGCTATCTACCGGACCCGTCCACTGGCGTGCTCAGCAAGAGCAGCAAGCCCGGCCCGGCCCCTACACGAGCAGTGGGATGCCCTGCGACATGAAACGGACTCCGCTGATAGCGGGTGCCTCCTCTTCGCTTCTTCGAACCGTTGAGACTGCGTTCCTCTCACCCCCGGGGCCACTGCTCGACGGAGACATCTAGGGGATGCCCGGCCGTGGGCCGGGTCGTGCACAGCACGACCGGTAGGTGGTTTTGGCACTGGAGACGCTGCGCTGGGCGGGAGACATCCGACGCGGCCGGGCTGGCACGGCGGCATGACGCGGAGATGGCAGCGAGTGGTCGCCGAGGCCGCGACCATCGCTTCGGTCACTCGGCAGCCGCACGACGGACCCTTTTGCCGTTCCTCTGTCCTGATTCCGCCCTGTGAGAAGCTGGCAGGGACAGAACAGGACAGAGGAACGGCAAAAGGCCCGGCCGCACCCAGCCACGCCAGCGGCACCACAAATCCGACATCTGACCCTGAGCAGCTGGACCGGCGGTGCATCACGAGGCCGAATGGCAGGGCGTGTGACGTAACGGCCTCAGAAGCCGGAACAGGAAGCGGCGGCTGACGCCCCTGAGGCCGTGGACTTCTTCGGTGCGTTGTGGTCGACAGTCACTGAACAGGTGGCGGTGCCTCCCGAGCCACTGAGGCTGATGAGGAGCGAACCGCCTTTTGTAAAGCCTTTCGTCTTCACCACCTGCCTCCATGGCAGCTTCTTGACCGTTTCGGACCGCGTGGAGATGCCGTCGTCGTTCCAGACGGAGTAGGTGATGTCCACGTCTCGTGCGTTCCCGGTGACCGTGTATTCCACCTCGACCGTCTTGGACGCCTCATGCGAGATGCCGGCAATGACGGCCGCGCATCCTCCTGCCACCAAGAGAACCAGCACTAGGAGCGCCCATGGCCACTTCCGGCGTCTCTTGCGTGGTTTCTCGCCTTCGTAGGGCACGCCTCGACCGTGAGGGGTTTGTCCCCAGCCCGGTGGCGGCCCCTGCTGCGCATCGTGTCCCCACGAAGGCTGGGACGGATCATGCCGCGGCGGTTCTGGAGGCGTGGGTTCGCTCATAAGCTCAGGTTCTGGCGCTGTTCCTCTGTACGCGACTCCGGCAACGCCAACGGGGCAAAGAGGCGGTTCGCTGCAAGGGGCTTGGGTTCAGGCTACGGGCAGGCGAGGAAGCCGTCGGTCCTGCGCCGGTGGCGCCATTGGCGCCTGATACCCACCCCGAACGCAGGGGCCTGCCGACTTCTGTCGGCAGGCCCCTGCGGCTTCCTGGGTACAACCGCACGGTCCAACCGGGCAGGAGAGCTCAGACCTCGATGTAGGCGACGACCACGACGGTGCGTAGGGCCGTGACGAAGTACAGAACGCGGACGTGTTCGGTGTCGTCGGCGTACTGCCGCAATTCCGGCTGCGTGGTGTCGCCGGGGATCGGATCGCCGATGTCAGGGTCGACCGAGATGGCGACCAGGGAGCGGTCCAAGGCATGGATCTGGTGTTCGTCGGTGAGGTTTTCCAGCTGCTTCGCCGCGGAGTCGCTGAAGGCGATCTGAGCGCGGCGGCGTGCAGGCATCAGGCGACAGCCGGACGCTGCGCGGTGAGGCGGGCAAGGTGGGCCTCGCGCAGTTCCTCCCACGGGGTGCAGTCCTCGACAGCCGGCAGGCCGTTGGCTGCGATGTCCTCGAGGGCGCCAGCAAGCCGGTCAGCATCAGCTCGGGTGCGAGCAGCGTAAGCGCGGATCGCGTCGGCGACCGCGGGCTCCAAGGGCTGGCGTGCGGCCGGTTCTTGGTTCATGGCGCTCTCCTACGCGTAGCGGTGGATCCACGGTAGCGCCCGGGCGTCGCTCATTGTGAATGTTCTCCGTGGCCGGTGAGCTCCGTCTGCTGTTGCCCTACGACTCGTCTGGCGAGGCTGAGAGCCGCATAAGAGCCGTTATGGCCGGTACGGGGCGTTGCCTGTCGGGCTGGGCGGCTGTAACCTCTAAGCCGTACGAAGCGAACTCCCCCCGTGTGCCGCGTGGTTGACATGGGGTCAGTCCTTGTGGCATCCTTAAGCCAAGGGCGATTTTCGCATACCCGAAACCGCAGGGCTCTCCGTCACCACTGGTGCGCGCGAGGCCCTTTTCGTTTGTCTAACTAAGTAAAGAAACCGTCACCCCCCCCCTGGTTTCCCGCTGGGGGGTTTTCTCATATCTGGAGGCTTTAATGTCTGAATTGTTCAATTTCGCGGCCTTTGCGCCGTCGCTGTTTGTCGTGCTCTTCTCTCTTGCTTCCATCATGGTGTGTGCCATCTGTGGCACCGTGCTCTTGCTGGCAAGGCGTGTCCCTCCTGGGGAGCTTGCTACAACTTTCCTCGGCATCAGCTACATCTTCTCGGCCCTTGCTGGCTGGCTGCCGTGGGGAAAGCCGTCGGTGCAGCCCTCTCTGCCTCTGCCTCCGTCGCCACCAGCTGAGCCTGAGGCGCCTCAGACGGTTCTGATTGTCAACAGTGACCGTCTTCTGCGGTCCGTGGAAGACGGAGGCGTGGGGTGAAACCTCGGGACACAGCCAAGGCCAGATCAAGGGACTGCCCGGACAGGAAACAACCCTGCACAGCAGTTTTGGGATCAGGGCTGTGAAGCACCCTCTCTCGCAGAGGGCGGTTCACAGCTCTGATCCACTCAGAGCAGGTTCAGGCGGGCAGGCCGGTTGTCAGCGCCGAGGGGCGCCCGAGAGCAAGCGCTTTTCGACAAACTCCGCACAGAGCGGGCTCTGGGATCCATGATCCTCAGATGGCGATCTCACTCCGGCGCAAGCGCGACGCCTCCCGCGGTCGGTACACCCCAAACCTCTGGCCTGTCTGGATAGTAGCGCCCGTCGCGATGATGGCCGTCGGGGTCGCCGCGTGGGCCATCTATCAGTACGCCTATGACCACTTCGCTCAAGCAGCCGGAAGTCAGGTCCCGGCCGAGCCCGTCGACGTTAACGACGTGATCAAGGCCACCGTCACAGTGCTGACTTTGGTCGGTGCGGTTCTTGCCGGCCTCTACGCGTACCGCAAGCAGCTTCTGTCTGAGGGCGACGCACATCGGGCCGATGCAAGTCAACTTGCTGACCGCTACACCACAGCGGCTGAACAGCTTGGCCACGACCAAGCGGCCGTTCGCCTCGCCGGCGTCTACGCCCTTGCCCGCCTTGCCGACGACTGGCAGGAGCAACGCCAGGTCTGCATCGACGTCTTGTGTGCCTATCTACGTATGCCTTACGAGTCCAGCCTCGACGCTCCAGGGCACAGAGTCGGAGAAAGAGAAGTACGGTTTACAGTCATCAATGTCATCCGCACGCATCTCCAAGACCGCGATGCGAACACATCCTGGTGCGGATATCGTCTCGACTTCACCGGCGCGGTCTTCGACGGAGGAAACTTCAGCGGAAGTCATTTTGACGGACCTATATCCTTTTCCCACGCACTGTTCGCTGATGGGACGGTCGACTTTCGCGGTGCGACCTTTAGCGGCGGCGAGATCGACTTCTCCAGCGCGAAGTTTAACGGAAGAGTTTGGTTCACCAACGCGCGATTCATCGGCGGCATAATCAGCTTCAATCAAGCCGAGTTCAACGGCGGCAACGTATATTTCGCCGGCGCACATTTCACCGGAAGCACACTTACCTTCCTCCTCGCAAAGATAACCGATGGAATGATCAATTTCGCCAGCGCAGAGTTGCGTAGTGGAGCCCTATACTTCAACGAAACAACGTTCAGCGGCGGCACGGTCAGGTTCGACAACGCAACCTTCAGTGGCATCAAGGGCGATTTTCGCGTCTCGCTTTTCAACGGTGGCACCGTCAGCTTCGCTAACACAATCCTGAGCGCAGGTACCCTCAGTTTCGCCAATTCGACACACGGCGGGGGCGCGGTTCGCTTCACTGACGCAGCGTACGACGGCACAGTCATCGACTGGGGGCCATTTCCCAACCCTGCCAGCAACTGAAATTCTAGTGCTGTAATAGACCGCACGCGACTCAAGGTGAAATAGACACGCGGCCATTCCAACTCAAAATACCGTAGCCTGCCTGCCGGGTTCACTAAATGGAAGACACGCAATTCTCCTAGCGTCAAAAAATGCGGGGACCGGGCTGCGAAGCCGGCGTTCCGCATCGTCCAGTTGCTGGTCGGCGCTGGCGGCCGTGGCGGCGACGATTCGGTCGCTGCGGCGCACGTTCATGTGGCGCAGTCCCACTTCGCGCTGGCTGGACCGGTCGACCTGGGATTGGTTGAGCAGGTGGATCTCCACACGGGTTCCGCGGCCCTCGTACTTCAGGCGTGCAACCTGAAGCCGACGACGTCCTCCCGCCGCATGGTGCCCAAGACCTGCCTGCTCGATCATGCGAGGTCGCGCGGATGGATGAGCAGGCGCCGGCGAGCCAGACCCGGACAGTGCAGGGCGTCGTGTCGACGCGTAAAGCAGTATCTGCAGCCGTACCGACATCCGTGCCAGCGACGAAATGCGACTGCACCATCTGCCGGTTGTCAGTGCCGCCCTCTACCGTGGTTTTGACGCCATTTCCTTTAGACGGGCAGGTAGTGGGTTGGCCAACATCGTCTGGCACAAGAAGCTGCGCCTTCACCTGGACCTGAACAGGGACGACCTCGGCCACGAGGAGCTTGCCGGGCTCTGGGACACGATCTACGACATGGACCGTCTCCAAGCGGCACGCAACGTCACGGTCGCCGAACGGGATCTGCTCTGCGGCGGCGTGTGCCAAGACGCTGGGGTGGAAGCGCCGATGCACCTCCGCCTGCGCACCAACGGCCGACGGGAGGCCGTTCACGAGCGGCGCGAGGACGAAGAACGACACTTCGTCCCTATCAGCGACGAACACAAGGCCTACCAAGACCGCATCCTACGGGCGGCCGCAGAGGGAGGCTTCTGCGGCGACAACGAGGTCCGCACCCGTGTGGGGCGCAGTTGGATCCAGACCGACACCCTTGTCGAAGGGACCGACGGCCTACGCATCGGCTGGGAAGTCCAGTTGTCCTCCGCCGGCGTCGAGGGACCGCGTAGCGTCCGCGCCCGTGCGGCGAAAGCGGAGAAGAACGGTATAACCCCCGCGTGGCACACGGATCGCAGCGACTACGCCCACCGCAACGACACTCAATGGACGCGCAGTGACGCGCTTCCCGCGCACGTGATCGCCAAGACCGGCGATCTGCGTGTCGTCTCTGGTTTCCGCGTCATGGACTTCTGGCGCTGCGATATCCGCGCCCTGTATCCCTGCCCGAAGGGTGTACGCCGGTGCGGCCGCGCGCATGCCACGCCCAAGCCGCGCGACATCCTCTTCGACGACCTGGTGCGCAAAACCGCGGCCGCCGAAATCGTCCCGGTGCAGTTCCGGATGGGCACCACCACCCATCGCTTCTGGGTCACCGACGCCGACCACGACCGCCTCGAAAACCTCCGCAGCGACGACACCAGACTGCCGCCCGTCCCGGACGTCGACTTGCCGGGGCGCGCCAGCCGCAACCGGCCAACCTGCAACCCGTCGGCTCACGTGATGCCGAACGCTCCAGCTCCCGGCATCGGGCTTCCCGCTACCTGGCTTCCGGCTCAACCGGCCCCACCAACTGCTGAAACGAGTCCTACCCCGACCGCTCCGGCCCACGGCCCGCAACCGCGCCCCACATCGCATCGAAGCAGTCTCACGCCGGAGCTCGTCGCCCTGCAGCAGGCTGCCGACAACGCACATCAACAGCTGCGGCAGCTCGACGACCCCACCGAACAGGCCCAGCAGCGGCAGGTGTGGTTCGAGGCTGCCGCTGCCGTCCAGGAGGCCGTCACCCGCTACGCACGAACGAAGAACTTCAACCGGTACGAGGTGGAAAAACAACTACGCCATCAGGTCCGCCATCCTGAGACGCCGCCCGGCCAGCTGCTGCAACCCTGACGGCCCCGGGAAGCCCGTGGCGGGCGAACCCTACGCAGCGAAACCGACGTTGGTGACGTACTCGTACTGACCCCACTGGGAGCCGAGGTCGATGACCTGTTCGACCCACGCGTCGTCCAGTTCCTGGTCCGCGCCGACGACCCAGGCGGCGACGATGCGGTCCCAGCGGCGTACGTTCATGTGGCGCAGGCCCACTTCGCGCTGGCGGGGCCGGTCGACCTGGGACTGGTTGAGCGGGTGGATCTCCACTCGGGTTCCGCGGCCTTCGCGGTTGAGGCGGGCGAGCAGGTAGCGGGCGACGTTCTCCCGTCGCACGGTGCGGTAGGCCTGCTCGATCTTCTCCAGCGTGGCGCGGCGCGGGGTGATGCTGCCGTCTCGCCAGCCGCGCAGCTGGGCTTTGGTGGGGGTGAAGCCGAGTGTGGCCGCGGCGGCGCGGGCGTGGGCGGTGCGGGTGAGGTAGTTCAGCCGGGCGCTCAGGCCGCGGCGTGCGGTGATCGGGGTGGCGATGTAGCCGGCGAGTTGGTCGAGCTGGCGGGCGACGGCCTCGTGGCCTTTGATGCCGCGGGCCCCGAACTTCCCGAACTCGATGTTGCGTTCAGGCATGGTCTCCGGTCCTCAAGGTCTGTGGATCACTGTACGGGCTCCTGGGGGCCGATTGGCCGCCCCGGCGGGGGAATTGACGCCGAGGCAGGTGATCGACGCTAGGAGGCACCGCCAGGGGCGTTCTCGGGCTGTTGTGGATCACTTCCGACGGTATAGACGTCCTTGACCTTCACCTCGGTCACGCCGCGGCCCTCGGGGAAGACGGCCCGCCAGTCGCCGATGAGGTGGAGTTCGTCGGTGCCCATCGCGCGGACGACCATGAGGCCTTCGTCGTAGGCCTTGAACGCCTTGGCCCACAGGTTGGCGAAGGCCTGCGAGCGGATGAGGTGCATCCAGTCGGTGCGGTAGAGCTCGCGGTTGTAGTTCGACTCTCCCAGCGTGGAGACGAATTTGGAGTACATCGCCTTCACGTACTCCAGCGTCACCTCATCGCCCTCGGCGATCGCGCGGTCGCGAGAGTCGCGGAGCGTGGTCCGGAACTTTTCCAGCAGGCCCTCGGTGGAGCCGGACGTCCACGACTCGTGGATCTCCGGCGGGTCGCACAGCCCGTACTTCGGACCGGATACCCGCAGCAGCAGCCTCAGTGTCGGTTCGGTCACCCACAGCGGGCCCGGCTCGTCGCGCTGGCCGACCGGGTTGGGCAGGACCGCGTCGTGCTCCCACACGGGCGGGGTGATCAGGTGCAGGCCGGCGCGCTTCCGGTCGTGGATATTGCCGGTGGAGTGCTCGAGCTGCCCGAGCGGCAGGTGGGTCTTGAGGGCGGACAGGTAGGCACCGTTGATGTCCAACGCCGTCACCTCGTGCGCACCGGCCGGGAGCTCGCCCCGCGTCCACTTCGGGCGGGCCTCCCAGATCTGGTCGGCGCCACGTGCGGACTGCTTGCGCAGGATGTCCGGCAGCCACGGGTGCGCGACGACGTCGTACCGGCCGCCCTTGCGCGTGTGGTCCAGCAGCGCCATCGCGTCGGGGATCGCCCGCTTCACCAGCGCGGTCGTCGCCGCCTCCACATCGCCGGCGTGCTCTTCGAGGACGGCCGCCACGGCGGAGGTGATCGGGTCGACGATGTCCGAGGCTGCCTTCACCCGACGGCCGACCGGTGCCACCTTCACACCCTTGGTTGCCGCAGCCCGGCCGCCCTGCCACCCGGTGCGCGCGGCCTTGCCCGGCCGCTGGCTCGGCACAGCCTGCGAGCGGGCCGGCTGTACCCGCGGCTCAGACGGCTGCGGCTTCGTGGACACGACGGGTGCAGACGCCGGTGCCGAGGCAGCGCACTCGACGGGATCCAGATGCTGGGGGAAGCCTTCGACCTGCTGGCGCGCCGGCTGCCCGCACAACACGCACGGCTGCGGCGCGGCCAGCTCGCCGACGTCGTCCAGGACGACGGCCCGGCCCTCGTCGGTGGGCTCGTCCATGGGCGCGACGTCGTTGGGCGCTGGAGCGGTCACCGCGGCGGCGTTCAGCTTGGCGGCTGCGCCCTCGAGGAAGTACGCGTACTTCTCCCGCAGCTCACCGCCTGGCTCCCGCCCTGCTTCCCAGCCCCCGACCGTAGAAGTGCTGACCCCAAGCGCGGCCGCGAGCTGGGCACGCGAGAGGTGGAGTTCCTCGCGCCGCCGGCGCCGCTCCTCGGCGGGCGGCAGCGGCGCCCGGTCGGGGCTGGCGGCGGCGAGCAGGGCGTCAATCGCACTGCGGTCATCCATCGTCTGCTCCTGGCGGCTCATCACGAGGCATCCACGAGAGCCACGCGGTCCGGATGACAGTTTCCGCACTTCTCGCCAGAACCCAGCTCGCCGAGAGTCCGGAACCGGGGATTGCGCAGGGCAGCGGGAGTGCCAGGCCCGCACTCGCCGCACCACTCCGGCAGACCGCGCTTGCTCTTGCTCGAACGACCGGACTCGATGGCGACCGGCACAGTGGATCGCTCCGAATGCTGGGCAAGGTTAGTCCAGCCCCGCGGTGCCATCTCCCGGACGCGGTCACACAGCCACCCTTCCGGCAGCCCCTGCGCCAGCAACTCAGTGGCCTGACCCTCCAGCCGGGCATGCGTGGCCTTCAGCAACGGGCGTCCCAGGGCAGCGGCGTAGGCATCCACGATCCGTCCTGCTGCCGAGTGTGCCTTCCCTTGCTCGCGCTGCTGAGGCAGCTCAGCCCCTGAGGGGTTGGGCCCTTGGGGCGCAGCATCGGTCTCTCTCTCTCCGTCCGTCGGGACGTTCGCAGCACCCTCAGCGTGGGCTGAGACAGGAGAGAGAGAAGAGGGAGATTTAGAAGGAAGGAGAAGGGGGTCGGAATCCGACGGGGGTGTGGGGTCGGAATCCGACCGGGGGGGGGTCGGAATCCGACCCGGGGGGGTCGGAATCCGACGGGGGGAGGGGTCGGAATCCGACCCGGGGTCTGACCTGCGGTTTTCCTGAGGGGCGCTGAAGGTGAGCTCTTCCACGAGCGTCGGACCGTAGTCGGTGCGCGCCCGCTTCATGCTCGCCAGCAGGTCGAGGTTTACGCGGTACAGGTCGGCGATCCGCGCGTTGTTCTTGGGGCTGTACCGCTCCTTGGCTGCCAGCAGACCGCTCTTGATCAGCTTCTGCTTGTTCGCCTTGGCTGCCGACTCCTTCATGTGGGCCTCGTCCGCCAGCTGCTGCATGGAGGCGATCACGTAGCCCTTGGCGTCGGTGTGGTTGCAGCACGCCATCAGAAACGCGCCTTCGCCGACGCTCAACCCGTCAGCCTGGAAGACCAGGTTCATGTGCTGGATCACCGGCCTACCTCCCCCGCGACGCCGGCCGCGACAGACCGGGCAGGGTTCAGGCAGGCCAGAGCCGCGGCTGCGATCGCCGCGCGCGGTGGGTGTTGCTTGCTGTGCAAGGGGTCATCTCCCCAGATGAGGGGAGCCATGATCAGCGCGTGTGACCTAGCAGGGACCCGGAATAGTGGCGTTGCGCAGATTCCTGCGCATACTCTGGGTATAGGTGACCACGCGAGCCTGTTGGCTCACGGGCATCACCCGGCAGACGAGGTCACCTCGCTGCTCACGACTCAGGGCGCTGGAATCGGCTGAGTCGAACGCTGGGAAGCGGCTTCCGTTGTGGCGACGGGGGCCGCTTCGGCGTTTTACGGAGGTTGCATGCTCTCCTTCTAGATCAGGCGTCAGTCCTGCTGAGGGAACTTCGAGGCAAGTGCGTTCAGGAACCGGGCGTACGTCTGGCGGTGCGGCTGCCGTGGCTCCGCCCGTCCGGTCTCCCACCGGGCCACCTGCACTCGATGCACGCCGAGGGCATCTGCCACTTCGGCCTGGGTCAGATTTCCGGCCAGGCGAAGCCGAGCCCTTTCTGCAGGGCCTGGAAGAGCAGCGGCCCGGTTCAGCAAGGACTCGATCGGCGCGGGAAGTTCTTGCGCGGTCGACATACGCCTCCCTTCAGTAACTGGCATCCCGAACGCTACACGAAAGTGATCTGTCGTAAGGCGCCATCGAGGACTTGACGGCGTGTCGAGTGGCGATGCGCCTAGGGTCACACCCATGCGGCTCGTCCTCTTCGACCTCGACAACACACTGGTCGGTCGCACAGCTGTCTTCCCCAACGCCATCGCCGACTTGTGCAACGAGCGCAATTACGGGCCGGATGTCGAAGCGTGGTTGCTGGCAGAGCTGGTCCAGCGAGCTGCTCCAACTGACTTCGAGCGGCTGCGGGAAGCGTTCCGACTGGATGCGCCAGCGCTGCAACTGTGGCAGGAGTACGTCGACCGCATGGCAGCCGCCGTCACCTGTCGCCCCGAGGTCATCGAAGGGCTGTCCCGCCTGCGAGCGGCCACCTGGACGGTCGGCGTCATCACGAACGGTGCCAGCGACATCCAGCGAGCCAAACTCGTCGCCACCGGCCTCGCCGACCTTGTCGACGGCGTCGCGGTCTCGGGCGACTTGGAAATTCGTAAACCGGACCGGCGCCTGTACGACCTTGCAGCCTCCCGTTGCGGTTCGAGACTTGAAGACGGCGGCTGGATGGTCGGCGACAACCCAGCCGGAGACATCGGCGGCGGCTATCAAGCCGGCCTGCGCACCATCTGGCTGCGGGGTCGCCCCTGGCCGGACGATCTTCTCGCCGCGGACCACGTCGTCGACGACGTGACCGACGCGATCACCATCCTGCTCAACGAGACGGAGTAGCACCGTGGACCAGCCGACCGTCGGCATCCTCCACCCCGGCAGCATGGGCGCCGCCGTCGCAGCATGCGCCGCGACCAACGCCGCCGACGTTCTGTGGTGCAAGGCCGGACGCAGCCTCGCGTCCGCAGAGCGGGCTGCCCGATTCGGTCTCACACCGGTGGCCACGCTTCCCGAGCTGCTGGACCGCAGCGACGTCGTCATCAGCCTCTGCCCGCCCGCGGCCGCCGAAGAACTCGCAGCCGACGTGGCATCACACGGCTTCGGTGGCTCATACGTCGACGCCAACGCCATCAACCCCGACCGCATGCTGCGCATCGCGGCCCTGCTCACCCCCTCCGCCGAAGCCGTCGTGGACGGAGGTGTCGTCGGTTCGCCGCCAACCGGGGGCAAGTCACCGACGTTGTATCTGTCCGGGCCGTCCGACGCGACCGCGCGGATCGAGGCGCTCTTTGCAGGCACCGCCGTGCACACCGCGACGCTGGGCACAGAGGTCGGGAAGGCCTCGGCGTTGAAGCTGTCGTACGCCACTTTCCAGAAGACCTCACGCGTGCTTGTCGCGCTCGCGGTCGGCATGGCACGCGAGCACGGCGTCGACCAGGACCTCATCGACGTCGCCTCCCGGCGTACCGACTCGTACCTGGCAGAACCGCAGTACGTCGCCAAGGCCGCTGCGCGCGCCTGGCGTTGGGGCCCGGAGCTGGAGGAAGCCGCCGACATGCTCGCGGACGCAGGCCTCCCGCCGGAGATGCTGCGCGCTGCCGCGTCCACGTTGGCACGGTGGAACGACGTCAAGGACGACCACGAGCTCACGCTCAACGATGCCCTGGACCGACTCGCCCGCCCGTAGCCCGTGCTCATGCCATCGCCGCTCCCGCGCGCTGAGCCAGCAGCTGGTCGACGAGCCGCGCCACGTCCGACGGTGATGCCACCGCGGTGTTCACGGTCAGGTCCCAGACCGTCTCCGGGCATGCGTCCAGGTCGTGGCGGGTGGCGTCCCACGCCGCCAGACGTGCCGTGGTGTCGCTGTCACCACGCCGTTCGGAACGGTGCGCGGTCACCTCGCGCGGGCACCACAGCAGTACCGTCGCCCAGTCGGCCGGATAGCCGTCGACCACAGCGCGGACGCCGTCGATCTGTCCCAGGTGTATCACCGGCACGGCGGCCGCGAACACGGTGTCGAGGCCAGGCTTGTCGATGACGTAGGTGTTGCCGTAGCGGTGGTTCGCGTACACGACGTCGCCTGCGGCCTCGAGCTTGCGCAGTTGCTCCGCCGTGCTCATCCGGTAGCCGGCGGTTTTGCCGGACCCGACCTTCAGCCGCGCGAACTGCGCGTATCTCGCCGGGTGCAACTCGGTGAGTGCCGCGGTCACAGTGTCCTTGCCCGCAGCTGGCGGCCCATAGAGGACAAGTCCCTGCTTCGCGGTCACGCGTATACCGTCCCCATCGCCTGTCGGGCTTGGTCCGCAAGCGACACTGCCGTCCCCAGTCGGTTGTCGACGACCAGGTGCGGCACCGCGGGCCGCAGGTCCAGGTCGATGGTCGCCATGTACTCGTCCCACCGCTGGAGCTTCCACGCGTCCCGGGCCGCAGAGCGGAAGGTGATGTACTCCCGCATCGACTCCTCGTCACAGCGCACCCAGACCGGGAACACGTCGACACCCATGGACGCCGCCCTGTTGGACAGGCGCTGCATCCAGGCCGCGTCGGTCATCTCCGCGATGAACGGCGCGCTCAACACCGTGGAGATGCCGCACTTGATGTTGGCCATGGCCGACTGCATGAGGCAGTCGTACTCCACGGACCGGACCTCCTTCCTGTAAAGCTCGGTGTGCCGGTCGTTCGGATCGCCCCCCAGCGCGACTAGGAGGCGCTCCACCAACGGCCGGGTCAGCGGATCTTTGTCGAGGAGCGGCCAGCCCGTGAGCTGGACGAAGAACCGGGCCAACTCGGTCTTCCCGCTGCCGGCGAACCCACCAACCAGGATCAGCACAGGGCGGTGCGGGTCACCGCCAGTGTGCCGGCGCTTCCACGCGTCGATGATGCGCTGCTGCAGTGAGAAGTGATCGGCATCGCCATCGCCGGGAGCTATGCGATGGATCGCCCGCTCGACCGCCAGGACCTGAGCGCCGTTGAGACGGTCGTCCATCGGCGTGAGCTTGAAGGACGTCTCTTCACCCGGCAAGGCGGTACGAAAGCCCAAGTCGGGCTCAGTGGCGCGGTAGAGCAGACAGTAGGCGCGCCGGTAGTGCGGGCCTGGGTAGACCTCACCCTGCTCGTGCTGCCACAACGTCTGGGGATTCGCTGCGGGAATGCCCTTGAGCTTGGCCTGCTCAGCGACTTCCCTAAGACGCTCACCCGCCTTCTCCAGAGTCAGGCCATGAGCCTCGCGCTGCTCACGCAACCTGTCCGGGCGCCAGCCTGCGCGTTGCTTCCCCACCCCTTGCCGCTCCGTCATCCTCATGGCCGCGAGCCTAGAGTGCAGGCCGGAAATCCCATGTGTACGCGAATGTTGAAATCCCGTGAATGAGGATGCGTACAGGCTTCGACAAGCCGCTGTGATGTTGGCTCGCCAGCACAGCCGCTGTGATGGGCCCCACACAGAGGAACTGTCAGGCGGAGGCCAATTATGAAGATTTGGAACTTAGGCGTTGAAGTCGTACTCCAGGATGTACGAAGCGCTGTCCATGGTCATCTCGTTCACTTCCACGACGGAACCCTCAGCGTCATAGGCGGTACGGAACAGCTTGATGACCGGCCGCTCTGTGGGCAGCTCAAGGCGCTGTGCTTCATCGGAACTCGGAAACCGGCACCGGATCTCTTCCCGGAAGTGCGCGGGAGCGTGTCCAATCTCGGAAAGACGGGCGTAGATGCCGCCTTCCCCAGTGTCGACACGGGTGATAGCCGTGCCGCTGACCAGCTGCAGTGGCAGGTACGAACTGGCGAGCATGACGGACCGGTCATCCAGCACGAAACGCCGAGAGCGGGCACATACAGGAGTGCCCTCTTCCAGCCCAAGCAAGTGCGCAATGTGCGCAGGCGCGGGAACGGTATCGACTCGAACATCGATCGACACCGGTCGCTCTTCGTCCGCCGACCAGATGGACTTCCCTTCGCCCCAATGGTCCCGGGCGAGACGCTGGATGCCGCGGCGTCGGATCGGTCGGAAGGAGACGACGCGAGCGCCGGCTCCGCGTTTTGTCTCCACTAGCCCCTCGACCCGAAGGACCTTCAACGCCTGCCGGGCCGTGAGAGTCGCGACGTCGTACTGCTCCGCCAGCGCGGATTCCCCCGGCAAGCGATCGCCAGGGCCGTACTGACCAGCCGCGATGGCCTCTCTGAGGTCATCCGCGATGCGCTGATACTTCGGCCGCTGAGGCCCGTTCTCGCTCGCCATACGTAGTCCCGTCTCCCTACCTCGTTAGCGATCCTACGGCCGCTCGTGATCGAGGACTGGAACGGGTGCCGAGATCGGCACAGGCTTTGTGTTACGCAGTGTAGCTCGTTAGCGAACTTCTTGACATCGTTAACGAGCAAGAGTGTACTTGCCTCACCTCGTTAACGAGGTTGATCGCCCCGGAGGGCTCCGCGAGGGCTCAAGGGAAGCGTCAGCTGTTTGAGAACTCCACAGCGTGATCCACCACAGCTACGACAGCCGTGACCACACCGGCTGAGTGAGTGGAGATCCGTCGTGAGGCGCCATCACCCACGGTGGTGGCAGTCGACACGTGCAACAACCCGTTAGGCGCTCAGCATTGGCGGCCTGGAGGCGGTAAGACGCAGCCAGGCGCTCATTACTGACGGGTAGTACGGAGGGTCGACACCCCCATGACGCTAAAGAACGATGCGGCACACCTTTGCTGTGACTGACCCGTCCGGACGGATCTCCCGGACGACGAGCAGCCCGCATCTATCGGAGATTCGACACCCCCAGGTGTCGTGCAACCTCGCAGCCTGTGCTGCCCGCCGCCGACCGAGCTCGCCTTTTCGGGACTCGGTGGCCGGCGGAGTGCGCAGGACGCACTTCCCGCCCCGTTCGGTGGCGGGGTCATGACGCGACGAACCCCCAGGGATTGCCCTCCCCGGGGGTTCTTTGTCGCAGGTCCCTTTAGAGAGGACGACCTGCATGCCCAGCATGACAGCACTGATCAACCCTGCCGAGGCCGCCTCCCGGCCGGAGCTGCCGCGCCGCCCGGTCCCCCACGAGCGGACGCCGGACCGGCCGACCCCGTCC
This sequence comes from Streptomyces sp. M41(2017), assembly GCF_002078175.1. Lineage (GTDB taxonomy): Bacteria > Actinomycetota > Actinomycetes > Streptomycetales > Streptomycetaceae > Streptomyces. Next base: position 33,781 of record NZ_MWFK01000004.1, read on the forward strand.
GGTGGCCGGCCGCACCCGCGTACCGCGCACATCGTCGGCGACCCGACGATCCTGGAAGCACTGCGCCTGGTCGTCGAGCAGCAGATCGGCCCCCGCAAGCCGGGTGCGATCTACCAGAACAGCGACGGTGCCTTCGAGGTCCTCTCCGTCACCCGTGACCCCGAGCGCGCCCGGGGCCTACTCCACCGACGCTGCGCGCAGTGGGCGGTGATCGTCCGCGACGTGCTGCGCCCGGACGGTGAACCTTTCGTCATCGGCACCGTGTGGACGACGTCCGACCGTCTGGTGCGAGAGGCGGCGGCCCGGTGAAGGCCCGGCTCGCTCGGTTACGTCACCTGCACGTACTGCGCGGCGCCGGGCAGTGCAGCCGGTGTAGCGGTTGGTTCGACGACTGGCCTGGCGGCGTCTGCGCGGCCTGTATCGCCATCGGCCGGTAGCCCGTGTCTGACGATCTGCACCGCCGCTACCAGGACGCGCACACCGCGCACCAGGAGCACGCCCGCACCTGCACCACCTGCACCGACACCAGGCGCTGCCCCACCGGACAGCGCCTGTACGAGGCGTTCACCCGCCTTCAGGACGCCTACCTCAACCGTCAGCGCCAGCAGCGGCGTTGACACCGACTCTCGGGAGAGCGAATGCGATTCGAGACCACCTACCAGACGTTCGCCGGACCGGTCCTGTCCGCGAAGCGCACCATCGTCAGCGAGGACGAAGCCCACCGCGTGATCGGCGCGAACCTGGTCGCCGGGTTCGAGACCCACGTCCACACCAAGAACGCCCGCGGCGAGCAGCTGTGCACCCGTGACGGCCGCCCGCTCACCGTCGTCGCACTCCACGGCGCCCGCGTCGTCAGTGCCATGGAGTTCGTACACGTCTGACCTGCTGAGCCACTGTCTCAGCCGACACCGCCACCTCTGTCGGTTGCCTGACCCGCACGGCCCCACCCACTCCTGTGGGTTGGGGCCGTGCGCGGTCCAGGGGAGCCGCGCAGCCGCGCACCCCACCCCGACCTCTTCCGGAGGCATCGCAATGCGCATCGCGCCCACCCCGTCGACCTCCCGGCGCCAGCCGCCGTCGCTCTGCCGGCACACCCCGGCCTGTCCCGCCGCCGACAGCAGTGACGCCGAGGGCGCCCGTGTCGTGGCCGGCCAGCCCGAACAGGGCTGGAGTCTGCTGTGCAACGGCGTGTTCGTGTTCGCGGACACCGGCGAACTGCTGCCCGACGGCCGCATCGTCGCCCCGCACCGGCCGGCCCTCGCCACGCACTGACGCCTTCCACGCCCACGGCGCCCGGCCAACTGACAGCACGCACGGCCCTGTTTCGGCGCCGCGCCTGCTCATTTCGGGAGCAGCCGCCCGCGTTTCGCGGGCAGCCCCCGCCGTTTCGCGCACCCCCCTGACCCCCTCTCCCGGAGGCCCTCATGGCGATCACTGACGTGCCGCAGCGCGCGGCACCCGACACTCCCGATTCGCGCCCACCCACCACCGTTTCGGAGACACCCCGCTCGGTTTCGGGAGCGGCCTCCACCGTTTCGCAGACGCCGAAGCGGAACGCGGTCAAGCCCGGACGCGACCGGCTGATGACGATCCTGTCGGTGGCCGCCGCGACCGGCGGGCCGCTGATCGGCGCCATCGGCTTCGCGATGTCCTACAGCACCCTCGCGAAGAAGGCATTGAGCTGGGGATTCAGCCCCGATCTGGCGCCCTGGTTCCCGGTCGGCGTGGACGCGTCGATCATCGTGTTTCTCGCGCTGGACCTGTACCTCATCCGCAAGGACACTCCGTGGCCGCTGCTGCGGGCGGCCGCCCACGTGATGACGTTCGCGACGATCTGGTTCAACGCGTCCTCGCAGGGCCACATCAGCGACGACCCGGTCAGGGCGGCCTCGCACGGCGTCATGCCGCTGCTGTTCGTGATCGGCGTCGAGGCCGCACGCCGGCTGTTCATCAAGAAGACGCAGATCGAAGCGGGTACGGCCACCGACCGGATCCCGCTGCACCGCTGGATCCTCTCCCCCATCGGCACCCCGCGCTTCTACCGGCGGATGCGGCTGCACAACGTCACCTCCTACCCGGAGATGATCCGCCGCCAGCAGGAACTCACCGCCTACAAACAGTGGCTCTCCCGCAAGTACAAAGGCGACCTGGCCAAGGCCAGCGACGATGAACTGCTGCCGATGAAGATGGCCGCCTACGGCTACACCGTCGACGAAGCGCTCGCCATGCCCGAGCAGCAGGAAGCCAAGGCGCAGCAGCGGGCGGAGGAAGCCGAGGGCCGACGCCGCGACGCGGACACCCGCCGGGAGGTCGCGGACAAGCGAGCCGAGGCGGACCGGCTGCAGGCCGACGGGGAGCTGGAGGCGGTGCGAGCCCAGGTGGAGGGCACCACCGCGCAGGCCCGGGCACACGCCCGCGCCCAGGCCAGTGCCGCCGAGCGGGCTGCTGAGCAGGAAGAGCAGGCGCTGGAGACGGCTCTCATGGCCGAAGCCCGCGCCCGCCAGGAGCAGGCAGAGCACCAGGCCGCACAGGAACGCGAGCGGGCAGCCGAAGCGGACCTGCGGGCAGCGGAGTTGGAGCGCCAGGCAGCCGAGAAGCGGAAGCAGGCGGCAGAGGCCGACCGTGCTGCCGCTGCAGAGGCGCAGGCGGTCGAAACCCAGGCGGCTGCCGAAGCCCGCAAGGCCGCCGCCGAAGCGAACCGGCGTGCTGCCGAAACGGAGAGGGCCGCTGCCGAAACGCAGCGCGTCACTGCCGAAACCCAGCGGCTCACCGCCGAAGAAGCCGAGCGCCAGGCGAACGCCGACGCCGGCGTCCAAGCGGCCCGGCGGCGTGAGGCCGAAGCCGAACTGGCCGCCGCCGAAACGCGACTGGCCGCTGCCGAAATCGAGCGGCGCGCGGTCGAAATCGAGGACGCCGCGAAGCTGAGCCCGCGCCAGCGCGCGGTCCGCAAGGTCGCCCGAATGATCCTCGCCGTCGACGGCCAGACCGACCGGCTGCCGCTCGCCGAAATCCAGCGCGAACTCGCCGTCACCTCGCCCGGCACCGCCTCCGAGTACCGCCAGGAGGCCGCCGAACTGCTGGCAGGCGGCTACCGGCCCTGAGCTGGCGCAACACCCGTCCGACGGTTCCACCGGCCCCCGAGCTGCTGATGACAACTCGGGGACACGGTGAAGGCGCCGAGACGCCGCCCCAACCTTCCCCCGGATCCGGATCCCCGCACCACCCCACCTGAGGAGAAAACCCCTGATGAGTAAGGACATTGCATCCCGCGTGACGACCGGCGTGCAGGCGCTGGCGCTCCCCGGACAGCGGGAGGGCTGGCAGGCGCAGCACCGCGGCAGCCTGCTCTCCGACGCGCAGGCCTACGACGCCCTCGCCGACGCCGTCGAGGCCGATCTGAAGGGCCGCCGCCTGGACGGTGACCTGCCCTGGGGGCTGTCGGCGGCGTCCCGTGCCCGTAAGCGGGTCCGGCCGCTGCGGGACACCGCGCGCGCCATGCGCAAGGCCGCCAAGGCCATCAACAGCGTGGTCGCCGCCTATGAGGAGACCCAGCCTGAGGTGGTGCTGCGCCGGCGGGAGGACAAGGCGCTGAAGAAGGCGCAGCGCAAGCAGAACGTGCAGGTCACTGCCTACAACAGTGCCGACCAGACCCTGCAGCGTCTCGCCCCCGGCACAGAGGAGGGCGCACCGGCCGGGCAGGCCCGGCTGCTGGGCGACTTCTTCGGCCCGGGCCAGCAGCGGCGAGGCGCCTGATGGCAGGCACGCCACTGTCCCCGAAGCAGGCCGCCCACTGGAACCGCCGACTCGAACAAGCCCGCGCTGCCGGTGAGCGCGGGCCTGAGGAGTTCTTCCGCGTCTGGCTCGACCTGGTGAAGGTCTCCGCCATCCAAAAGGCCCGCCGCACCGGCGACCACAGCGTGTTCAACGCGCTGTCGGCGGAGCTGGAACGCATCTACCGGGATCACTGCCAGTAATCGTCATCGTCATCATCATCACCGCCGAAATGAGGGTTGACGGGGCTCCCAACCACGCGTACGCGTACGCGTACGAGGCGCCTCTTCTCCTTCACCGGCAGTAACCGTGAGAGGAGGGCCCCGTGTCCGACGACGACCCCCCGGACAACGTCCGTCAACTGCCCCGGATCGGCTCCCCGCCGCCCCCGTCCGTGCCACCCCCCGTCACCCTGGACGGCCCCGACGAGGACCGCGATTCAGCCCCCGGGCCTGTTCGAATTTCCGCTTTCGACGCCCCCGAAGTACCCCACGCGCCGCCCCCGCCCACGGCAGGGGCGGCGCTGCGCAGCGAGGGCTTGAGCGAGGGCGAGCAGCCACCCGACGCGGGCCCGCCCCGCACCGGCGCGCTGTCGCTCGCCGCGATCCTCGCGATCGCGCTGGCCGCGTTTGAGGGGCTGCAGACCTGGATCCAGGAATCCGGGCCCCGCCGGGCGGAAGCCGCCGCGCACCAGCGGGAGATGGAACTGCTCGCCGCGAAGGCCGGCGCCGATGCCACCCGGCACGGCGCGGAAGCCGACGCGGCACGCGCAAAGACCCATCGCGGCGGGGGTGTTCAGTCCAGCCGTGACTACGGCCGCAGCGCGCTCGGGCGGGGCTCTGGCAGCCCCGGACGGGCCGGTGGCGCACTGGGTTCGGGCGGTTGGCGGGGAGGCGGCAGAGGGTTGTTCAACGGCTCTCCGCACGGTCCCGGCGGCCGTTCCAGTCACGGCCGTGCCGGAGCCGGCTTGTTCGGCGGCGGCACCCGAAACGACGGTCACCGTGGCCGCCCGGACGGCACCTCGGGACGCGGCAACGGAGGCGCAGGCGCCGGGCTGTTCGGTGGCGGCAGCCGTCCGGGAGCCGGCGGCGGCCGCAGCAACGGCAACGGCAAGGGAAGCGGCGGCAACGGCAAGGGCCCGGGAAGCCCGGGGTCGGGCGGACACGGCGGCGGCACCGGTGGCGGCAAGGGCGCCAGCAGCGGCGGTGCCGGTCGCCGCTCACCTCGGCAGGCCGTCTCCGACTGGTTCAGCAAGGGCAAGGGCAAAGGTCCCGGTCCTGCAGGCAGCGGTGGAGGGGCGCAGCAGAAAGGAGCTGCCGGCGACCGGTCGGCGGCCATCCAGAACGCGCTGAAGAAGACCCGGCAGTCCCGCACGGGCGGAGGTGCCACGGCGCCGACGTTCTGGGAGGCGGCCGGGGACCGGCTGCAGGACCGGTGGAAGAACCGCCAGGCCCGCACCGCCGCATCCACGGACGCGACGGGCAAGCAGAAGAAGGATGGTTCGGGCGGCGCCCCCGGCGTCAATGACGGCTGGTCGCCGAACGGCCGGACCACGTTCCGCTCGGCTGTCTTCGATGCGGTCAACGAGCGCTGGTCCAAACGCCGCGACCAGTGGAAAGCCAGGGGCGGTCCCCGCACCCGCCGCCCCTCCCCCGGCACCAACGGCCGGACCGCTCGGCCCGGTTCGGCCAAGGCCGGCCCGGGTGGAGCCGCTCCCGGACCGGGCGCGCGCACCGGTCCGGAGCCCGGCCATTCCGGTCCTCGCAGTTCGCCGTTCGACACGGACGCCGAGACCAACGTGACGATCACGGTGGAGCAGGTCGACCCGCCCGGCACCCACGCCCGCCGCTGGGAACCGGAGGCCATCGCCCCATCGCGCCGCCAGCTGCCCGCGCGCGGCACCCCCGTCCTCTCGCGCGCACCGCAACGCTCGGCCGGTACCCGGCCGGGAACCACCCGCAGGAAGGACCCCATCCCTATGCCCCCATCCGCATCCAGCCCCTCCCCCGTCGTCCAGGTGACGCCCCCGCCCGCGAATGCGATGGCCGGACGGCACGCCACGGAGATCAGCCTCGACGGTGCCGTGAAGGCACTCACCCGGCTGACCACCGAGGGGATGGAGACCTATGACGACTGCAAGCAGTTAATGCATCAGGCCCGGCGCCTGTTCACCGAGCTCGAGGTGATGGCCAACGACCTGGCCAACCACCACAACATCACCGGCGCGCGCACCGTGCGCGCCATGGGTGTGCTGATGGAGAGCGTCGGGATGCTCGCCGGCAACGCGGAGCGCATGGCCAAGTCCGCGCTGAACGCCGCGGAGCTCGCCGAGGCGGAAGAGACCGCGATGGAGCGGGACTACCGGCCCACCCAGACCGCGGCCATCGACGCCGGCCTGGCCGCCCCCAGCGCCCGCATCCACAACGAGAACTGACCAGGAGAACCATGGGAGAGATCGCTCCTGCCGTCGCAGCGGACGGTGCCGCCAACGGCTACCTGTCCATCAACGCCAAGTTCACCGCCCTGCAGAAGGCGGCCGCCGGCCTATTCGAGCACGCCGAGCAGATCGCACAGCGGATGCGCGCCAACGCCGATTCGGCGGTCGTCGTCGCGGAGTTGTGCGCGGCCGCGGAAGCCGATGCCCGGCACGTCGCGGCCGTCGCCGAGGTCGGTGAAGCGTTCGGGCAGGTCGTCGGCGGCTGCAAGCGCCTGCTGAGCTCCGCCGAGCAGACCCACCAGGCCGCCACCGACGTCAAGGCCGCCCACCAGGCGGAGTACGGCCCGGTGCACGCCGCCGCCACCGCCTCGAGGGCCCGCCAGGCCAAGCCCGGCTTCTACCAGCCCCTCTAACTCGCACCCGACCCGACCGCACGACCCCGTGGGGCTGCATCCGACCTGGTGCAGCCCCACCCGTTTGCCCCTCACCCTGGAAAGGACCGATCTGCCGTGATGCGCAGGATGCCCACACGGGCGAAGACAGAACTCGCCGCCTACGGGGCATCCACCGCCGCCCTCGCGGTGCTGCCCAACATGGAACTGCTGCCCGCCCACGCGACCGTTGCCGCGATCGGCGGCGTGAGCACCTGGTGGCTGTACCAGCGCGTCAAGCACGGCGACTTCCCCAAGGCGCTGCGCTCCGCACAGCGCCTGATGGGCCCGCTCACCGGCAGCGCCGTCTACGCGACGGCCGCCATCGCACCCGGCAACAGCTGGTGGGAGATCCCCCTCGCCGTCGGCTGGGGTGCCCTCATGTCAGCCTGGCTTCCCGCCAGCCGCTCCACCTGGACCCCGCCCGGCGACCTCACCACCGTCTACCCGTCTGGGTTCGCCGGCCTGGTGATGCGGCTGTGGGACCAGCACGAAGTCGCCCTCGGCACACGGCTGGAGAACATCCAGCAGACGATCTCCCCCAGCCACCCCGACTTCACCTGCGACATCGTCGCCCCGACCGGCAAGCCCGTCTCGAAAATCGACGACAGCGTCATCGCCGCCTGCTTCGGCGTGCCGACCCTGGCCGTGTCGCTGCGCGAGACCGAGCACGGGCCCGGCCGGATCCGGCTGACCGTCGCCCCCACCCAGGAAGCCGGCCGCAGCATCGACGACCTCTGGTCGACGCTCATCTCCCGCCCGGGCGGCGCCATCCCCGGCAGCACCATCGTCCGGGTGGAACGCCAGCACGCCCAGGGCCAGCTACCCGCACGCGGCATGATCCTCGCCGCCGTGGAACCCGGCGAGGTCGCCCGCGTCAACTTCGACCAGCTGTGCTCCGCGTTCGGCGTCAAGGCCGAAGAGATGCGCCTGGTCGTCGAAAGCCGCGGCAACGAAGTCCTCGTCACCCTCTACGAGGCCGCGCCGCTCAAGGTCGCCCGCCGCGCCACCCGCGAGCTCCTCACCCTGGACGCGTACGGCCGCTACACGATCGGCACCGCCCACGACGGATCCGACGCCAAGGTCCACATGCGGTCCGCGTCCGGCACCTTCCACGGCTTCCTGGTCGGCGTCACCGGCTCCGGCAAAACCGTGTCACTGGCGCTGATGTGCGCGGCGTGGGCGCTGGCCGGGATGGCGAGCTGGGTGACCTCCGCCCGACCCGACGCACAGATGTCCGCGGTCGGCCGGCACGTCGACCGGCAGGGCTCCGGCCCCGTCTTCACCTGGTGGCTGCTCAAGGCCGCGGTCGCCCTGATGGACGTCCGCGGCCAGATGAACACCGAAGCCGGCCACGACTACTCCCCGCACTCCCCCTACCCGGCGCTCACCCTGGTCCTGGACGAGTTCAACTCCCTCACCGGGGATGACCTGTTCGGCGACGAGATTGCGCAGATGACGGACGTCCTCGCCCGCGAGGGCCGAAAGTTCGGCATCGGCGTCATCTTCGCCGGGCAGTCCCTCAACCTCGACAAGCTCGGCGGGTCCAGCTCGCTGCGCGACCAGGTGCAGGGCGGAATCGGCGTCGTCCTGCGCATCACCGGCGGGATCGCCGCCCGCCAGGCCACCGGCGGCCTCGCCGGGGACACCGACCTCCCGCCGGTCCCCGACCGGCTCGGCGCGCACATGTCGCTGATGGACCGCATGCTCGGCACCGCCACCGACGTCCCCGGCGAAACCACGCAGGGCATGGGGCACACCGTCACCGGCTCCGACGCCACCATGATGCGCACCCTGTACGTGCACCTGCCCGACGACGGCTCCCCCGACGGACTCGACGAGATCTTCCCGGCCAGCGGAGCCATCAACACCCTCACCGACCGCGAGATCGATGCCCTCAGCGCGCTCGGTCTGTGGCACGAGTGGACGATGCCGCCGCCCACCGGGAGGGAAGACGACGGGGACGGTGGGGGCGCGGCCCTGATTGGCTCGTTCACCCCGCCCCCGGCGGCCCGCAAGCCGAAGAAGAGCAACGTCAAGGACAAGATCCTCGCCGTCGTCGACCGGGAGATGACGGCCAAGGAAGTCCGCGAGCAGGTCGACGCCGCGGCCGGCAGTATCCGTAACGCCCTGAGTGACCTGGTCGTCGACGGGAAGCTCCGGCAGCCGCAACACGGCGTCTACGCCCCCGCGGGCGCCGACGTCACCGCTGGCCCCGAGCAGGGACCGGTGGAGGGTGAGCAGCTGCCCGAGGGAGTCGATGCCGAGCTGCTGATGCTGGCCGCCGACCTGGTGGTCACCACCCGGTTCGGATCCCAGTCGATGCTGCAGCGCAAGCTGCGCGTCGGGTTCGCCCTCGCCGGCGCCCTGCTGGACGCGCTGGAAGAGCGCGGCCTGGTCGGCCCGGCCGACGGCAGCAAGGCCCGCGAGGTCCTCGTGCCCATCGGCGCCGACGAGGACGTCCTTCGCGAGCTGCGCGCCGACCTCGGACCGGTCCTCCAGGACTGACCCACGCGAAGGGGCCCGGCCACACCAGCCTGGGCCCCTTCGCACCTCAGCCGGCCGGATACCCCGGCCGGATCACCCCATCAAGGAGACTGATCGTGGTCTTTACCGTGTCCGCTGCCGTGCTGCTGGCCGTCATCGTGATCGTCCTGTTGAAGGGCGGCTACGTGAGGTTCGGCTCCATGCTGGCCTGCACCCTGTTCGGCTTCACCCTCGCCGCAACCGGCCTGGCGCCCCTCATCAACGGCGCGCTCAGCTCACTCGCCGGACTCGTTGCCGGCCTCTAGACCAGGCCTACGGCGAAGGAGCACACCGTTTTCTGCCCGAGGACATCACGCCGGAGTCCACGGGCTGTAGGGCGTGGTGCAGGTGCCACCGCACGACCAGCAGTCGAACGTTTCCGGATCCTCGAACTGGTTGCCCCAAAAACCGGCCCGCCGACAGAACACCACGTTCTCCTCATCGCACCAGCCGCACACGAACACGAAATTCACGCCGCGCCTCCCCTTGGCCGCCCTGCCTACAGGCTGTCCGCCACAACGACCGGGCGGCAACAGGCCCACACGCCAACCACGTTGACGCCAGCAGGTCGCCCACCCTTCCCCAGCATCCCCCTTGCGGGCGCGGCCCACATGACGGTGGCGCCTGCGAGCTGTGCCCTTCCCGGAGCGCCGATGTCCACCCGCCTGTCGTCCCTCGCCCGACCCGATCCGACCACCCCGGTGCCAGCAGCCGCCCCACCGCTGTCCCTCGAAGAGCGCCTCGCTCTCGTCAACGCGGCCATGACGGCACGCCTCGACGAAGCAGCCGTTGCGTACGAGGTCAACACCGCCCACATCGACACCAAGCCCGTCGACCTCGCCGACGTCGTCACCGGCCCCATCGATACCCCGCCCGCCACGGCGCCGGACCGGTACCCCACCCCGGTTGCCGCCGTTCTACAGCGCGCCCACCGCAGGCTTGTCAGCGGTGGCTGGTGCACGAACACCCTGGTCGACACCGACGGTGCCCGCTGCATGCTCGGGGCCATCCGCATCGAAGCAGGCGGCGACCGCCGCCTCGAAAGTGACGCCGCCACCGTGCTCCTGGACGCGATCCGCCGCCAGTTCGGCGACGACGTCGACTCCGTGCCGTCCTTCAACGACGCCCACGGCAACGATCGAGTCCCGCTCCGCATGGTCGACCAGGCCGCCGGCCTCGCCGACGCCAAAGGCCTGTAACCGCTGCCGGACCACCCGCCTGGCACCCGAGCTCCGCCTTTGCGGATCGGGTGCGGGACAGGCCGCCCGGCCGCAGCACCACCCCTGCCAATCTTTGAAGGAGAGATCATTCGTGGCGAAGGGCCCTGCCGTCATAGGCATCTTGACCGAGCCCCCGAAGCCGACCTGGTGGCGAGCCAACAGGCACAAGGTGCTGCTGACCGTCGGCCTGCTCGTCGGCTACTGGGTAGGTCTGCACCTGCACGGTGAACCGGCGAGCCCGCCGGCCACCCCGCGCCCGGGCCACAGCAGCCCCGGCCCGCTGCACATCACGCCCCGCTCCACCTGACCCGCACTCGCCGCAGCCCCGCGCCCCGTCCTGCTGATCCCGGCGGGGCGGGGCGCAGCTGTCGGCTCATCCGTGTTCTGGAGGACCTGCTGATGCTCATCCCCCGCCCGCGTCGCCGGATCGGCCGGCCCCGCCCCCAGCGCCCCGGCCCCCGCTACCCGCACCGCCCCGCCCGCGTCACCCCGGCCTGGACCCGGTGATGGCCGACCGGATTGTCGACGGGAACCGGCTGTTAGAGGAGTATGACTGGCGCACTGCGCCGGAAGGCCTCGCCACCCGTCGCCAGCTGCGCGCCCAAGGCCTGCGCCCGGCCGGGCAGACGCCGATCGTGCTGCGCTGCCGCAAGTGCCGCAACTACCCCGAGCGCGTCTGCACGCGGCCGACGTTCCTGTACCGCATCGACCTCGCCAAGCCCGTTCGGCCGATGACGCTGGCGATGGAGCGCGGCCTGGACCGGGCCATGGAAGCCAGGCAGCGGTGCCCGAAATGCTGCCGCCGCTACCACCACGACATCCCGTTGCGCCGATTCGGCTCCTGCCAGGAATGCCATGACGGGACTCCCGCGGATCCCTCCACCTATCTCGCACCCCCGCCTTCTCGCGGGCACGGGCTCGCCGCCTGAGCGACACTCCACTGCCTGGCGTGCTGACGCCGGGCAGGGGCGGAGGCCGCAGCATCAGCTACGGGCACAGGCACCACCCTGTAGTGCGCCACGTCCGGCACCAGCGATATCGCGGCGTCAGCATGGAGGCAAAGGGTTGGTCTCGTCGTTGACGTCGCTGTCCTTCACAAAGCCCCAGCCGTCATGGGTGATGGCCGCATCGGCCAACGTGTAGATCCAGCGATTCGGGTGCGGACCGCCACCACCGGTCCGGTCGCCCTCGTATCGGCACACAAACCAGTTGAGGTTGGTGTGCAGGTAGCCAGCCGTCTCACCAGCCCACTCAACCCGGATGCCGGGCGTGTTGTAGCAGTAGAAATGCCGGGGGTTGGAGTCACTCTCGATCCTCGTGCAGGTCCCCGGCGGGGGAAGAGTCGATGCCGATGCTGGTTGAACAAAGGCCATACCGACCAAGGTCAGGGCGCCCGCACAGCTTGCAAGCCGACCCGCCACGTTGCCCATCAGTCCTCCACTTGCAGATGGGCGTGCCCGAGATCTGCTGCGAGCCTCACCCAGTTGATGTGCAGCCAGGGTGGAAGCTCAGCTGACGTTTGCCAATGAATTCGAAGCTCATCAAAGCGTGCAAGTGACCCTGCCTCTGTGCAGGCTTCATCAGCGCTTCCGCGTACGGGTGACCGGGTGGAACTTGACGCCAACGGGCCAGGCCTCGCGCCCCGCGGTGGCGTCGGCACATGGCGGTAGCAGCCCCGGGACGGCCCGCAGCATCGGCTAAGGCGCAAGAGACCGTCCCGGACCGCTTCATCCCCGTCGTGAGACGGGAGCACCTCCAGCATGCCTGAGCGTCCGCCTATCCCAGGCGTGACGCCGCGCACAGCAAGAGGCGCACCCCTACCAGCCTGGACAGCTCGGGGTGCGCCTCTCTCGATCCCGCTCCGAAGGAGCGAGACAGGAGATCCATCATGCCTGCTGCCACTCTGTTACGGCAGCCCGTCCGCACATTGATCGTCGCGGCCTCGGTGCCGCTCGCCCTGGCCGCGGTCGTCGACGACGTCCTCGCCCGCCGGCGCGCGGCCGCCGCCCACCGTCTCGCGGACGCGGCCCGCCGCTGCCCGCTCACTGGCCTGCACGGCCGGGACGTCCTGGTCGACCATATCGACCGCCTGCTGCGCACCGGCCGCGGCGAGGACGTCCACGTCCTGGTCTTGGACGGCGACGGCCTCAAGGCGGTCAACGACACGTTCGGGCACGCGGCCGGGGACGCCCTCATCCGCGTCTACGGCCACCGCCTCACCCGCTGGATATCCGGCCGTCCCGACGCCTGCGCCGCACGCCTGGGCGGTGACGAATTCGGGCTGACCGTCCAGCTGCCCGCACCGGCCGCGCTCCAGGAACTGGCCGCGCTGCGCGAGCAGTTGCAACGGCCCTTCGCCCTGGACGGCGGTCACGTCCTCGAACCTGCCGTGTCGATCGGTTTCGCGTGCGCTGGCGACCTACCCGGCGAGGACGCCAGCCGCCTCCTACGGGGCGCGGACAAGGCCATGTACGAGGTGAAAACCGGGCGGGAGGCGTTCCCGTACCGGGCGACGCACGGCGACGCCTACGCGGAGACCGTGAACGGCCGCCGTGCCGGCCGCGATGGCGCGCACCTTCCGGCGGGTGCCGCATGAACACCTCTCCCCTGCCCAAGTACGCGCACGTCCTGGTCCAGCTCCCATTTGCCGAAATGCTCTTCATGGAGGCCCTGTCATGAGCGGTGTCGTCAAGGTCAGCAACGATCACCTCCCCACCGATCCCCGTTTCCCCTTCCCCACCGCGCAGACCCGCTGCCAGAGCGAGCCGGGCAGGTTTGACTTCGCCAACGGCGACCGGACCGCTGGCGGTGAGGAGACCCGGCAGCGGATCGAAGCGGCACGCACTGCGTGCGCCGGCTGTCCGGCGGCCTCGGACTGCCTGCTGTGGGCTTTGGTCAACAAGCAGGCGACCCGCGTCGGTATCTGGGCAGCCACCACCCCACGAGAGCGCAACACTCTGCGCAAGCGCATCGCGGACCGGCTCGGACCGGACTGGGTCGACGCCCTGGCCGACCAGATCAAGGCCCGCCGCGAACGAGCCGTCGCCGCCCGCAACAACCCACTCACCGTCGCCCAGACCCGTGTTGTTCGCCTCGACCACGAAATGAACGGGCCCATGCCGTGCCCGATGACGCCTGCTCGTCAGCGCCGCAACCGCGCCCGGCTCGCCGCGGCCACGAAGGGGTCCCGCAGGGCTCGCGCTCTGGAGCAGGCATCCTGACCAACCCCGCGATGCGGCGGGCAGGCGCGCCAGCCCCCGTAGGAAGCCGATCCGGGCCGCTCGCCCAATTGGGCGAGTTCGATCTTGGTCGGAGGGCGCCTGCCCATGACGCAGTCCGCATGCGCCGCGTTGGCAAGAAGAGGGCCGGACGTCTCCTGGCCGGCCGCCTCCACAACCCCTGCCCACCTGCACCCAGACAGGACTCCCTCACCCATGACGACCACGTACGAGATCGCGACCCGCGAAACAGACGAGGGCACGCTCGAGCCTGCTGAGCATCTTTGGACTCCTTGCGCCGACGGTAAGGAAGGGCACGGCTTCATCGACCACCGCGGCCTGCTCGTGACCGGCCTGGACTCCAGCTCCGGGGACGACGCCCTCTACCCGGCTGGCTTCATCGTCCTGGGACACCAGACGTGGGCCGACACCATCGAAGCCGCGGCAGCCTACATGGCGCGCGTCCACGGCTGGCGCAGCCTCCACCTGTACCCGGGTGACGACCCCGCGGTGCTCATCCCCCGCATCCCCCGCGCGGTCCACGCCCACGGCGCGTTCCTCTACCACCCGCACCCCGACCACCCGTGCAGCTGCGAGTGGGACGACACCTGGCGCATGGCATGGGCACCCGACTACCAGCCCGACGTCGTACCGATCACCGCCATGCGCCACCCCGCTGCAGCGCTGAAGGCCACCGCCATCCCCAACCCTGACCACGACCTGTTCGCCAACTGGGCTCTGTGAGAGCCGATCGGCTCGCCAAGGCCCGGACCTCCGCATTGCGGAGGTCCGGGCCCTTTTACGTTTCCGGCAGAGACGGTCCGTGCTCCGTCTCTCAGGCCGGCACCGCATCCTCCGGAGGCCGGGGCCTCGTCGTGTTCTCAGGGAGCCAGCATCGGAGGTCGTGGTCGGCCTGGCATTCAAGGAAGCTCCGCTTCATGCGGGCATCAGAGGTCAGCCGGGCTACTCCCGGATCTGCCTAGGCAACCTGAAGATGTCGGGGCACGAACCACCTCACCCTGGTCGACGCTCACGCGACGACTACTGCAATGGTCGTATCCATCGGCTGTCCACGATCAAGCTCAGATTGGGAAGTTGGAGAGCAACATTGTTCTGCCCCTTTACTGTTGCCGTCAGAGACCACTGTTGAGCTGGGCTCTTCCTTAACTCGCCCCCGAACATGAGGCCTTGTCCCGACAACGGACTCGGGTGCAAAGTCGGCACAGCGGGGCAGTCAGCCCGGCGAGATGGGAGCGACTCACCCGGCAGTCTTCTCGGGCCTTGGGCGGAATTCCCCGACTCTCAACTGATCTTTGACATCACGGAGGTCCGTCATGAGCGACGACAGCAAGACGGCGGCCAGCAAGGCACGAATTCCTCAAGCACTGCATGTCCACATAAGGAAGCTGCGACGCCGGTTGCTGCGCTGGCAGCTTCACAGGCAGCTGGCCCGCGGTGTGGCCTACGGCGTCGGCAGCGGAGCGGTCAGTCTTCTCTGCGTCTGGATGGAGAGCCGGTTTCTGGGCTGAAGCTGAGTGTGGAGAGGGCTTCCGTCGTGCCCGCCTTGTTGTCCGCGGACAACAACTCTCGGCTCACTGACTTGGATCTACCGCAGTCCGCTGCTGCTTGTTGTCCGCGGACAACAAGCAGCAGCTTCACCCCCTCAGCCTGGTACGGCAGTACACGATCGAGCGCTTCAGTGGTCAGAACAGGAACGCAGGCTCATCAAGAAAGATGGGCAGTTGACTAGGCAACGGGCGATCATGCATATACGTCGTGTTTGCGGCCCGGTTGCTCCCTGTTCCGTGTCTCCGCTTACGACGCATCGTCGGGACAGACACCTGCAGACGAAGGCTGCCGTCATCAGTGGTCTCAACGGCAGGAGCGCCGGGCCTACGGATTTTCTGGACAAACCGGTGCCGCCAGAGCTGCTGCGTCACTCGCTCGTAAGCCTCGCGCCCACTTTCTCTGAAGACGAGATCCTGCATGAACGACACGTCAGCTTCGCTGGGCGCACGAGCTGTGAAGTCGTCCTGCTGCTTTTCGTGGCGCCATGCACGTGTCCAGGCGGCTTCCCAGATTGGCCGCTCCGCTTCCGCCACCTCGCAGGATCTCAAGTAAGCCTGGAATTGGTGCAAACTGTGCGGCATTGTCTGCTTGGTCAGAATGCGGTGTGCGGTACTCCGAGGCAGAGCGCCGTAACCGCCCGCCCGCTGCTCCATGGTCCGCAGCGGGGGCGAACCGGCTTTTTCGTGCAGGTCCTGGAGTGCGGCGCTCAAATCGACGAAGTCGCGAACCAGTTCTGGCCGCGGAGCGGAAAGGCTACGACCACCCCGGGCGCGGCGAGTCTGTTCGTACCTAGCCCGGCGCCACAGGATCCTTGCCTCCTCGGGTGAAGCGTCGCAGGCGCGAGCGTAGTTGAGCACGGTTGGCAGCTTCGGCACGTTCAGCCCGGACGCTGCGCGCTGCAGCGTTGTAGCGTGACAACCAGCCCGCACCGACAGCGCTCGGTAGCCCTGTTGACTGCGCTTCCGCTGGCTGCGCAGCCACTCTTGGAGTTCACGCAGTGCCTTGTTGCTGGTGGTGATCGGCTTCTCGGGTCGGCACATGAGAATCACCTCATGCAGACGCGGTGAGGAAGGCACGAAGCGCCTTTCGAAAGCCCCGGCCGGGAATGCCGGTCAGCAGGCAGACCAGGACAACGGCGGTTGAGCCGGCGCCCGAGAGAAGCTGCAGTACCAGCGGCAAGGTCATACCGGCGACACTGACGAGTAGCGCCGCCACGGTGATGATCACGATGATGACGACTGCCTCGGCGCCGCTGAGGCGTCGAAGGGACGGAGTCCCGTTGTCTACACACGAGACGGAATGAGGCTTGGACATGGATGCTCCCTGTGTTCTGTCCGGCGGGCCACCGGACACGCTGCTGACTCCAATCGGGTACGAACCACAGGGCAGTTGCAGCCGCCCCCGCGTGGTGCGTGGACATGATGGTGACAGGAGCACCGGGCCGTATCCCAACCACGGACGCCTCCTCGAAGGGGGTTGATGCGTCGCAGTCTCACCGCAACTTAACGACCGTCAGGCGGAGAAAGGCCACGCAGAGTCAACGTCGTGCCGCCTCTGTAGCGATGGCCTGGGATTTCCGAAGCTGCATCAAAAATGAGAGCGCTGCCGGTGCCCGATGGTAAATAAACGAGTTGATGCAGCAGTGCGCCGATCGCGGTTGCACGAGCCGAGGGTTGTTGCCACCATCCGCGAGCAGGAGCTCACCGAGTACGGCGGGCCCTGCCCTGGTTGCTGCTGACTCCAATCGCATGCCGAACAGGGATCTATGGCCTCGCGTTGCAGCGTGAGACTGCGGAGAGCCGGCCCCAGAGTGCGGGGCCGGCTCCCTCCACATGCGTCGAGAGGGCCTCCCGGGCTGATCCGGGAGGCCCTCTCGGGTGTCGGAGGATAGCCGTTTCAGAGCATCCACCAAGATCGCATTGCCAGCGCGCGGGTGGCTACTCAGCTTGAGCGGACCCCGGCCGGTCGCCTGCGAGAGGTTCCGGCGCGCTAGTTGGACCGGGGGTCGACGTACTTGATGGCCCCAAGAACCATGTCGCAGGGCCACGGCGCTCCGTCGCATCCCGTGCACGTCGGATTAGCGCGATTGCTCGGCGCATGCTCGGCAAGGTGGCCACCGGCGACCGACCTGACGGTCCGCTCATCCGAGGTCATGCCGGAGTACGTCTCACGCGACAGGGCCACGGCCCGGTCATACGCGGCGAGCTGCTCATGAAAGTCGTCGGTCATGGTCAGCGAGCCTAGACGTACAGGCCGTCACCAAGACGCCGTGTTCGAGGTGTTCGATTCTTCTCTGTGCGCGATCCTAAGGAAGATGGCCGTGGCAGGTGGTTTCGTCGCCGGCTGTCCGATGGCCAGCGATCACCGCACCGCCTCCGCCAAGCCAACGCGCAAGGGCTCGCCCCTGCCCCAAAGGATCGCCCGAACCGACGACCTTGTTGTCCGCGGACAACGACCGCCAGGGGTGTCCTCCTGCCTCAGCTCCGTCACCTTGCCCGCTGCTTGTTGTCCACGGACAACAAGCCCTCATCCCGATCTGGGTGAGACCGGAGAAGGACGCTGGGGTACGAGGGCGGTCGCGTCCCCCGTGCCAAGGGGGGGAAGACTGCAGGAACACCCATCAAGATCGGTCTCGCCCAATTGGGCGAGACCGATCTTGATGGAACGCGGGGCTGACGACTCAGCTAGAGGATGTGCCCGCAGAGACCCGCTCCATCAACAACTCGATCAGCTCAGTCAGCTGATCCGCGGTGAGCTGCTCGGCGAGTTCGTCAGCGATCTGCCGCGGGCTAACTGGAGCGACCGCAGCCACTGGAGTCTTCGAGCCCCTCTGCTGCGGGGGCAAACCCCGAGAGTTTGCACGAGATGCCGGCGGCTGCTCTTCCTTGTTGTCCGCGGACAACAAGGAAGAAACCGGAGCAACGACTGCCGCTATCTCAACCGAGGACGCATCAGACGGAACGGCTGCCCTTTCGGACTTGTTGTCCGCGGACAACGAACTACCCGAGTCCGCAGTGCTCTCCGACTCGCTTCCATCTGGCTGCTGCTTGTTGTCCGCGGACAACAAGCGCCTATCCGAGTTGCCCGCAGTCTCTGACCGCACTGCTTGGACAGCGGCGAGCTCCTCGGCGCGCTTTCGCGCGGCGACAGCCTTTGCATCCTTGAGGTAGTCGAGAAGGTCGGCCGCATCCACGCCCGGGTTTTCTTTGCAGTGCCTGGCCAAAGACCGGCCGTCTCGCTCGGGAAGGTCGCCCGAGCTGAGCATGATCTGAATCTCTTCAGGAAGGTCGAGCAGGCTCAGCTGGTTGGTCACCCAGGAGCGGTCCTTGCCCAGTCGTTCAGCGGCTCGGGAGCGTGCGCCTCGCTCGGACTGTTCGCCGCAGACCGTGACGAGTGCTTCGACACCGCGAGCTCGCTCGATGACATCGAAGTCTTCGCGTTCCAGGTTCTCCTTGAGGAGGTGGTCTATGAACGCTTCACGGCTGGAGGCCAGGTCGTCGCGGACGACGAAGTCCAGGGAATCCAGGCCGACATGGACGGCGCTGCGGAAGCGGCGCTCGCCGTTGACGAGGACGTGTTCGGCCTTGCCGATCCGCTCATCGTGGTCCGGCCACAGGGCGAGATAGGCAGGGCGGGAGACCGCGACACACGCGGCAAGCTGCGCCTGGCGCAGCTCCTCGCCGAAACGAGCCTTGTCCTCGTCGCTGCCGAAGTTGCGGCGCGGATTGAGGGGAGTGGGGGAGACCTCATCCAGCCGCAGCCGAACCAGCTCGTACGCGGGCACATCCCCCTGCGTCACAGCCTTCGCCCGACCACGGGCACTGCGGGTACGCCGCGCTTCACTGAATGAAGAGCCGGTTCCCAACCGGTCGGCGACGCTCATCCGCTGATCCTCCGTGCGATAGTCCGCATTGCTTCCGCCTGTTCACAGTAGGGAGCGTGCGCGAGTAGGGGAGCCTTCACCCGCACCGCTTCCCGCTGGTCTTTCAGCTCCGGCACGATCGCCAGTACCGGAGGCTCCCCGATCTTCTGCCACTCCTCGAGCGAGGACGTCGCGACGTAGCCCTTGCGGCTGTCGTACATGTTGACCACGAAGCCGAGCTGGACGATGTCCACGTCCAAGTCCTCGACCAGGTCCTGGATCTGCTCCTCAAGCATGTCGTACGCGTCGGCCGAAGAGTCCTCGGACAGCACCGGGATGACGATCCCCGACGTGCCGACGTCCTCACCATCGCGGGCACGGCAGTAGTAGATCGCCGTGTCCATGCTGTAGCCGAGGCTCGGGGGACAGTCGACGACGACGAAGTCGAAGTCGCTCTCCAACGGCTCCAGCGCCTTCTCGAGCGCGGTCTCCTTGATACGTACCACGCGGCTCGTGGCCAGCTTGGCGTCCAGGAGGAAAGCGTCCTTGCAGGCCGGCAGCAGCCAGAGGTGGTCCTCGAAGTCACCGCCCTTTATCGGCACCAACAGATCAGCGAGCTCACCTTCCTTGACCTCGCCGAGCATGTGCTTGGCCAGGCTTGGACTGTCGATCCCGATAAGCGGATGACCGAGCTGCTTCGTCAGGTGGCCCTGAGGGTCGAAGTCGATCAGCAGGGTGCGGTGGCCGGACTCCGCCAGAGCCTGGGCAACGCCGGCGGACACCGACGTCTTGCCGACCCCTCCCTTCTGGTTGCCGAAGATGATGCGGCGCGCACCCGTGCCTCGCTGCGGCTTGGAACGGGAAGACGGATGCTCGTCGAGCCACAGGCGGATCGCCTGGGCAACGCCCTGGTTGTACGTGATGCCGCGGGACTTGCAGTCCTTCTTGAGCTTGTCGTACAGCCCGGCCGGCAGGTACGTCGCGAAGGACGTGCCACCGGTGGTGTCGACTAGCGGACGGTTCTTGGCCTTGCGCCACGCCTCGACGCCCTGCGTCACGGCGTCCTGGATGTCGGTATCTGTCTCAGCTGCACGGACTTTCAACTCTTTGCGTAGAGGTGCCGGCAGCTTGGCGACTACCTTTTCCCGATCACTGGGGTCGTATGGGGCGGTCATGGCGCTACCTTACTTACCCCGCATGGTGCAGGACAGCAGGATCCCCCGTGTCTGGGGTTGTTGTCCGCGGACAACAACCCCAGACACGGGGGATTGGGTAGCTGTCAGGGCTCGTTCGTCGTATCCAGGTCCTTCCTCCCACGGCACCCCCGACGGCTACGCCAAGCACCACGTGCTGCAAGCAGCGTCGCTGCGAGCTGCACGACCACTCCGGCCAACTCGATACACAGCCCGGCCATATGCATGTTTTTCTCCCTTAAGGGTGCGTTGAGCGCTGTCAGCGCATCACGAACCTCGCAGGGCCGGATTTCTTGCACCAGCGGAGATGACATTCGTGCCGCAGAGGGGCAACAACCCCTGACAGGATGGCTGCAGGGAGGAGTTGTTGCCGGGCATGCAAGAACCACGTCGAGGCCGTCCGCTCAGCCCACTGAGCGGTGATCTGACACCCGAGATGACGGCCTGGGTCACCCGACTCCGGGAGTTCTACACACACCTCGGAATGACCCTGGGAGAGTTCGAACGCCTCGCTGGTATCGACGCCACCACTCTGTCGCGCTACCTCAGCGGCCGTCGCCTGCCCGAGATCAGCTTCATCAGCAAGCTCGACGACGCGATCCTCGCCCGCACCCACAGCCGCATGGGGGCTGAGGTACGTGCATCTGTGAGGGAGCTGTACCTGGCGGCCTGCCGAACGTACGAGCCGCAGCGCTACCAGGTCTACATGCTCGTAGATGCGGTGGCGGCGGCTCAAGAACGGGCTGAACGGGCCGAGGAGGCCGTCTGGGAGCTGCGAGCCGAACTGCAGGCAGAGCAACAAAGAAGGCGTGAGCTTGAGATGAGCTTGCATCAGCTGGAGGTGCGGGTAGGAAGCGACCGCGACCTGGAAGTGGTGCGCCAGGCAATGGCGCAGGTTGTCGCTGAACGTGACCGGCTTGAGGTGCAGTGGAAGCAGCACTCGGCCGAGCTAGTGGCGGCCCTGCAGCAGCAGCACGTTGTGGTTCACGCCCATGACCAGTTGGTGAGCGAGCTTCGTGCTGCCGAACAGCTCCTGGATGAACACCTGGAGATCCAGTGGGGGACCACGACTCCCGGAAGCGCGGATCGCCGCGTATCTCTCAGCAAGGCGCCCCGGAGGCGGTGGGGGTTGCGACTTAACCGGTCGCGCAGGACCGCGCTTGAGCAGCTGCGGATGGAGGCTGAACGCGCTGCCTCGGAACTCCCCACGTTGGCGAGCCGGTTCGCAACGGGCGATACGACACCTCTTGCACTGCCATCGTCAGCGAGGGGCGTGCATGCCGATATTGAGATCAGTCGGGTCGCGGATGCCATGGACAACGTGGTGCGCGCAGCCGTGCGCCTCGCGGTTGAACAGGCAATGTTTGCCAACCTTTCGCGGCGTTCTCAAGGCCTCATCCGACGCCAGCTCACGCTCATCTCGGGCCTAGAGTCCCGAGAGAACGACCCGGAACGTCTGAACTCGCTGTTTCAGATCGACTACCTGGCAGGCCGGATGCGTCGTAACGGTGAGAATCTCCTCGCTCTAGCGGGGGAGGAGCCCGCACCTGTCTGGAGCCGCCCCATCCCGCTGACTGACGTGCTACGCGCCGCAGTCACAGAACTGGAGCACTACAAGCGCATCGAGCTCGGTGCCTCTCTTCCGATCGCCGAGATTGCTGGCCGCGCCGTGAACGATCTCGTCTACCTGCTCGCGGAGCTCTTGGAGAACGCCACCTCGTTCAGCGCGCCCGACACCACAGTCCAGGTCACCGGCCATGCCCTGCCTGATGGCCGGCTGCTGATCGAGATCCATGACGCCGGTATCGGCCTATCTCCCGAGGAGCTTGCCGCGATCAACGAGAGGCTGGCCTCGCCGCTCACCGTGGACATATCTGTTTCCCGCCGGATGGGTCTGTTCGTGGTTGGCCGGCTGTCGCAACGCCACGGCATCCGCATCCAACTCCGGCCGTCCGACTCCGGTGGGACAACCGCACTCGTCATGCTTCCTGTTGGTGCCCTCCACAACGGTTCCGAAGCCGGGGAGACGGATACGCAGACTGGGTCTGGCTACTCCACGGCGTAGCAGATCGCTACCCGTAGCCCCGCCGGTGGGGTGGGGGATCCGTCGTTGCAGACGTTGTGCCTTTGCGCTCGGGCCGGGCTCGCCAGGTACGGGACAGGCCGCGAAATCGTGGCGCCGCACCGGGCACTGCTATGACGGTTGTTGTCCGCGGACAACGAACCCGCTCTAGGGCCTGGTACCGGAGGTAGTTCCAGGAACGTCTCTCGGTGGCGGCGATGAAGGAGCACCCTGCACCGCTGGCTCCGGCTTCGCGTCACGCCTGCTGAGATACATGAACGGGTTCGGGCCCCCCATGAGACTGTGCAGCGGCCAGGTATCCGCCATCTCGCAGAGGTGCAGGTGCCTGGGTACCGGCCAGTGAGCAGGATCGGGCAGCGGCTGATGGCTCCAACGATGAATGTTCTCATCGTTCTCACACGGCACGCAGATGCCATGGTTCCCTCGGGCCAGACTCCTAGAACCAAAGGCAGTCCATCGGTCCGGCGCAGCGAGGGCAATTCGACTCCTCAGACATGTCCCGTTAACGAACTGCGCTCAAAGGAGTACGTGATCAACGTGCGCGCATTGGCCCCAGTTAGCACCGTGATGGGTGGCCGTTCCTCGGCAACGCCCTGCGGCCGCCATCGTTCAGTCCACGCGGCGCGCCTCCCGAGCGGTCCTTCCGTGCCGGCGACGTCCAACTCCTGAGGCTGACGGTGCAGCCGGTTTCTAACAAGCCACAGCTGGGTTGACCTGTTGTGATCGCGCCTACCAGCCTCAGGGGTCAACAGACTCCGCTTGGAGTGTGTCGTACAACGAAAAAAGACTGTAAAGCGAACGGCGTTCGAAAGCTTTGGGACAGGGTCTGCAGTATGCGCTGACCTGCGCATGTCCTGAAAGATCGCACGTCGCCGACCAGACTGCCCAACGGCTGATCCTTTGTCAGTGCTCGTCGTCACGATGGCGCTTACACGACACGAAGGACCTGTGGGGGGATCAGATGCCGTTCATCGAAAAGTATGTGAAGTCCGACGGAACGGTCGTGCGCAGTCACTACCGCTGGGCGCCCGGTGCCCGCCGGGAGATGACGATCGTTGCCGCCGTCGCCGTGGCGGTGGTGGCCTTTGGCCACAACGGGGGCCAGGCAGCTCAAGACACTGAACCGCGGAAGGCGCCCGGTCAGTACCCGGTGCTCTTCAGTGAGAACAGCGGCCGGTCACCTCGCGGAGCTGAACCCCGTCCCACCGTGTCCTATCCGATCAAGTTCGACAGCCCCAAGGTCATGGTGAAGCGGCCTGCACCGGCGGTCTCCTACCCGATCGACTTCTCCACCCTCGGCAGCAGCCGGTGACCGCCCGTCGACCCGCCCGGCGACGGCCTGCCCGACGTCCTAGCCGGGGCCGTAAGCAGCAGGAATCCCAGCTCGTCACCGCCGCTGTCGTGACGGTGGCGGCCGTCGGCCTCGTCGTCGTCATCGTCAACTGGCTGCTGGCGCACTGGTGGATCCTGCTGGCAGTGTTCGTGCTGGCGGCGCTGGCCGGCGGGGGGTGGTGGCAGCAGCGCACCCAGCGCCAGGAATGGGAGCGCGTACAGCAGCGAGCCCTGCGCTACGGGCTCGCTCAGATCGACTCCCTGACCCACGAGGGGTTCGAGTTCGCTGTCCGGGACCTGATGCGGCGGGACGGATGCGCTGATGCCCTGCGCGTGGGCGGTAGGGGAGACCTCGGCGCCGACGTGAAGGCCACCGACCCGCACGGGCGGCGCTGGGTCATCCAGTGCAAGCACCGTCGCAGCGGCGACAGAGGATCCGCGGTCGGCACCCCTGATCTACAGACCCTGAACGGAACAGGGCGCCCCGTCCACAAGGGTGACGTCGTCGTCATGGTGACCAACGGGCGGATCTCCGACCCGGGCCGCGCCTTTGCCCGGCAGCAGCGACTGCACCTGGTCGACCGTCGGGTGCTGGCACAGTGGGCCACGGGTCACCGTCCTCTGTGGGAGCTTCTCCCGATGATCCCGCCTCCGCGCAAAGCGACGCCCCTGTCCTGAGCCCGGCCCGTTCGGCCTCATATGCCCTCGTGCGTCGTGTGATCCAACCTGAGCCCTCACCGCGTGCGGGTGGGCCCGGGCCGCAGTCGCGCGCCGAGGCGAGCCGTTGTTCGGGACGAGGGGGCGCGGAGTGTCAGTGCTGTGGCTACCGTCGCCACGGTCCCGCTGGGACGTGCGCTCTCGCCTGGCCTCTTTGGCTGGCCAGGCGAGAGCGGCGATGCCCGGTTCCCCCAGTGTTCGGCACAGGGACGGGCGCTTCCGGATGGAAGGCCGACACCAACTGGCGTCACGTTCTATTGACGTCGCTCAGACGTGCAATTGCAAGGAGAACTGGGAACTTCCACCCACCAGCGTGCCTCCTTGCCTCCCGCCCCGCCCGGTGCTTCCCCGTCGCCGCCCGCATCCCCGTGATCGACATTGTTCCGTGATTCCGTGATCACGTGGCGTGGCAACTGCCGCACTGGCCATGCTGGTTGACCTCTCAGCCAAGCCGGCTCGGCACCCGCTTGGCTGTGAACTGGTGCCTCCTTCCGGATGGAGCACCGGCCGCTCCCAACTAGCACAGAGGGCTATGCATGAAGCCTCGTCCCATAGTGGTCATCACGATCACGGCCACCGTCTTCGCCTGGAGCGCAGTGCTGGTCGCAGCCGGCCAGACGACCGCGGTCGTCGCACTCGCCCCTGCCCTTGCCCTGACGGTGCAGCAGATCATCCAAGCCACGCGCTCCCACCCCACCGCCAGGCCCAACAGGCGCGCAGACGTCGCAGGAGACGAAGAGGGAGACGCCCCGTGACGACCCCCCTCGAACCACCAGCACCGTCGGGCAGACCCACTCCTGCACGCCCCGGCCGCAAGCTCGGCCCGGTCCTGCCCAACATCGGCAGCGCCCACCGCGCATGGCTGGATCCCCTCCGCGTCCGCTACCTGGCCAGCGGACTGACCCTGAGCGAACTCAGCACCCGCCTCCGCTTCGCCAAATCCAAACTCTCCGAACTACTGCGCGGCGCCGGCCTCTACCCACGATGGGAGATCGTCTCCTTACTTGCCACCGAACTCGACATGCCGAGCTGGCCCCTGCACCGGCTATGGCGACAAGCAGCGTTCGAGGCACACAAGAGCAGCGACTGGATCGAAAACTGCACCGACCACACGCCGATCCTGACCACCGCCCCCACCCCGCCACCGCTGGAACACCAGGCATTCCGGGAACTCGTGGAGAACGACTACAGCCTCTTCGCCCAGGCCTTCCTCGACGACGAACAACGCGACGCCGCCGTATCCGACACCTTCGACATCCTCTGGCTGTCGTGGAACGACGCCCTCGCCAGCCACGACACCCGCCGGTACTCCTGGAACGTCCTCCGCGCCACCGTGATGTCCCGTACCCCGCACCGCGACGGGCGCCCCGAAATGGGCCAGGCCGCCTTCGACACGGTCGCACTGCGGTCCCTGAAGACTCCCGACGACGCCATGGACCAGATCACGGAAAGCCTTGAACTGTTCGCCGCGATGAGCCGACTGCCTGCCGCTCAACTCGACGTCATGGTGCTGCGCCGCCTGTGCGGATTCCTCGTCGAATCGACCTCTGCGCTGCTGGGCGCCTCACTGGCCACCGTGCGCTCCAACGAACGCCACGCCACACGTTTTTTGAACAGCGTGCTGTGCACGCCTCTCACCACCGAAGGGAACACCCCGTGACCGGCATCGAAGAGCTCCTGTCCAGAGCCCTGCTCGTGCGCGAACGCACCGTGCCACACGACGTCGTCCCCCGTCCCACCCCGCGGGCCGCCGACCCCTCCTGCGACGTCGCCCTCGGACAGGACGACCAGCCCAACGCCGCCGCGCAGGACCTGTACGCGCTGTGCGAAACGCTCGTCCGCCACACGCCCACCGCCACCGTCGTCAAGTTCGTCACCGACCAGCTGCCCGAACCACGCAGCGCCCTCATCCTCGCCTGTGTCCTGCAGCTGACCGACACCACCGAGGGCGCCCGGTTTTGGTGGCAGTACGCGGCCGGCGCCGGACAGGGCGCTGCCGCCTACTGCCTCTACCTCCATCACCTGGCACTGGGGGAGAGTGCCGCTGCCCATTGGTGGCATCAGCAAGCCGACGACGTACAGACCCCGCCACAGCCCCCAAGCATCGAAGACAGCAGCTGGAACCCCGCCGAACATCGCATCACCAGCGCTTCGACGGCACAATTCATGCGCGTCCTGCGTCACCTGGCCAAGCAGACGGTCCGATCCCGACCAGCCAGAGTCAGCAAACTCATGAGCTACATCCCCCAAGCTGTCACCACCGGCTACCTACGAGAGCCAGACTCTGAGCTTCCGCTGCCAGGACACGAATTCGTCCGCCGTATCAACGCCCTCCTCGCCGCAGGCGACCACCCCCGGACCTGGTCCAAAAAAGCCACAGGTTCCACCGGCAGGAAACGAGGCTGCTCTCTTCCCGAGTCCGTCGAAAGGCCCTACGTGCGGGGCGTTCCCGAACAGCTCGGCACGGCGAGGCGCTGACGGCGACACACGGTGCCGCACGGCCCGGCCTGGTCCGGCAGAAAGCGAGGAAGCGAAGGCGAAGGGTGTCGTGCTGGCCTCCAGCCCCGCTATGAATCTGTCCAGGGCGGAGCTGTTTGGTGTCCCTCAGGAGTGGGCGTGTGTGCCGGAGGCCAGAGACGAGGTCATGTCCTCGGGGTGCGATGGTCGGGTCGATCCGTGAAAGTGGCGCCATGGAGATCGTCGTGACGCGCGAACTGCGCAAGACTCGTTCCCAGGGTTCCGGGCTGGACGTTTCTGTCTTGGGCATCAAGGCGGTACACGCGGCGCCCGCCGACGACGGTGACCCTCATGGTCTGCCAGGCAGCCGGACGTGCTGCGGTGAGCCGACAGCGGACATGGAACTGCTGGCCTACCGCCCGAGACCGGGCGCATCGTGGCTGCCGCCCACCATGACCCAATGGGAGTGCCCAAGCTGTGCGGACGTGCTCCGATCAGTGAAGTCCTCCTCTTCATCGGGGTTCGATGCGGGGACATCGACGGGGGAGAGGTCGGAGCGGGCGCGGTGCCATCGAACGGGGTGGCGCCAGCGCCCGGCGCCATCGCGGGCAACGTCGACCCCGACCTCGCCGACCACGTCGGGCTGTACGAGGGTGACGTCCAGCGTTTCGCGGCTGCCCCACCCAGCTGAGAACGTCCAGCCCGTCCAGGGATGTTCACCGGCTGACACAGTGAGTAGGGGAGCGAGGGTGCTGCTCGCGGCTGCGGCCAGAGGGGTGGTCCGGCCCACGTACTGAAGGTTGCCGTTGGTGTCGTATCTGGCGAGCAGCACGGTGCGGGGCATCGCGAGAGGGCCGGTGATCGCGCCGGCGATGGCTTCTGTCGTCTCGCGCGGTTTGTATTTCAACCATCCCCTGGCTCCTGGCCTGTACGGCTCGGTGAGTCTCTTGTAGATCACGCCTTCGATGCCGACGGCTTTCCAGGTGAGCCACTCATTCACGACGTCCTGGTCGGTGGTCGATGGACACAGCGTCCATGGGGCGGTGAGCCGGCGAGCGGAGAAGACGGATTCGAGGGCGGTCCTGCGGCGCCGGTAGGGCCAGCTGGTGATGTCGTTGCCGTTCAGGCGCAGGAGGTCGAAGGCGACGAAGTGCGCCGGCCACTTGCTCGCCGCCCGGGCCGCGGCGGGGCCGCGTCTCTGCATCCTGTGCTGGAGACGTTCGAACGCGAGCCGGCCTTCCTCCCACACGACCAGTTCACCATCCAAGGCGGTCCCGTCGCGCAGCTGCGCGGCCCCGGTCACGATGTCCGGGAACGCGGCGCGCAGGTCCGTGCCGCGCCGGGAGCGGAGTTCCATTTTCCCGGCGTCGACGGAGAGCAGCGCTCGGTATCCGTCCCACTTGGGCTCACCCGCCATCCCCGGGGGCAGGTCAGGCCGGGGGGTGGGGGTGCTCAGCATGGGTTCGGGCAGTGTCCAGGTCACGCGGTATCCCTTCCACTGCGCGGCTGGCGCCGTCGCTGTCACGGGGGCGATTCCTGCGGAGGGCCCTCGTTCCCGGAGTCGGCGGCCGCGGCTGCCTGGCTCTGCCCCGTGCTCTGGACGCTGTCGCGTCGTACCCGCTCCAGGTGCTGCAAGGCGACAAGCGGGTCGACGAGCTCCAGGAGGCGTTCCTCGTGTCTGGTCCACATGGAGTCACGGCGTGCAGTGGTCCAGGTGGTACAGGCTTGCGTCATGAGGTGGGCCAGTGCCATGAGCAGGCGGGGGAGTAGAACGAAGACTGCGATCCATGACGAGAGCCCGCCGATCGCGGCCAGAGCGCCGCCCGTCAGGGTGCTGAAAGCGTCGTGGAGGGTGGGCCGTTCCATCGTGGGACTCCAAGGGGTGAGGGGGCAGGGCAGGGTGCCTTCACCCGTTGGTTCGTGGGGGTGGGGCAGGACAGCAACAGGGGCGGTTCAGTTCTTTGGCGGCACTCTGGCGGGTAGCGCAGTAAGCGGCGCAAGTCCTTGAAACTGGCAGGGCGGACCGGGGCATTCGAGGGCCTGGAGCTCTTGAATGTCTGCCGTCTTGGTGGGTCTGCTGGGTTGGTTACCTGCCTTCAGACCCCGTGGGCGATCAGAGGTACACGACCGGTATGCAAGGCGCGCAACCTCGGCCGTGCGAGGAGAGATCTCGACTCGCGTCCCGACCCGCAGACGTCTGACCTGATGCAGCCGACGCCCGACGGAACGCCATCTGGCGTCCGCTCCGACTGACGGGGCGCTCAGCCCCCGGGGAAGGGGCCCCGTCGGAGAGCCCAGAAACAAGGGCCATAGAGTTTCGTTTGTGACGAAAAGAAGCGCTGGCAACGAGGCGCAGCCAGACGCAGTCGCGGCTGCGTCGCAGCGCCTTCCCGTAGAGGAAGCGATGGTGCGCGAGCAGCTGGTGGAGCGCAGTTGCGCCTGGTGCGGTGAGCCCGTCGCGTATAGCGGGCGGGGCCGGCCGCCGCGCTTTTGCAGTCCGGTGCACCGGCGGCGGGCCTGGGAGGTGCGCAGCGCGGAGGAACGCGCCGGCCGTCCGGTGAGCAAGGGCGGCCGCAGTACCGAGCCGGTGCGCGAGATCGTGCAGCGCACCGAGACGGTGGTGCGACCCCAGATAGTCCAGGACGCCGGCCGGGGCTCGGCGGCGCCGCGGCCGGCGCAGCGTCTGAGCGGGCAGCCCTACACGCTGCCCGAGGACGCGGTCGAGTGGATCGAGGCACTCGCCGCTCTGCGACGGGAAGCGGTGACGAACCCGAAGGTTGCGCCCTTCCGGGAGCACATCGCGAACGCCTGCGAGAAGACCCTGCAGGTCCTGCGCTCCGAGATGCCCGGCCCGGACGGGACGACGCCCGGCGAGCCGTGAGCCGCGTCAACGCCCGGGAATGCGGTGGGAGTCCGCTCTGTTGTAGAGGGCGTGGACGTGAAGGGATAGTGTCCCCGGGCCTCACCTATAGCCCATGAGGAAGATCGTTCGGCTGAAGCCTCATGGAGCCTTTCGCCGCGTAGGCGACCGCCCTTCACGACCACAGCTCGTACAGCAGCTCCCGACCGGGATCCGGTCGGGAGCTGCTGCATGTAGAGGGTCACGTCATGTCTCGCGCTGCTCCAGGGCCTTCAGTAGATGGAGAGCGGCGGAACGCTGATGGACAGGCCGCTGTCGCGGAGCTTCGCCTGCCACTGGGCTTCGATCTGCGGGCGCAACCGCCGTATCTCGCGCCAGCCTTCGATGGATTCTGGCAGCTCGCTGCCGCGGGACCAGGCCCCCAGGAGCATCCGTGTTTCGCTCCTGGACAGGAAAGCGATCTCTGGCAGGGAGTATCCCGGTACTCCGCCGGCTGCGGCGATGTCCACGAGATAGCAGATCTCTGTGATGCGGTGGCGTAGTTCTTCGTCCAACAGGAACGACTGCTCGGATCCCAGGACGAGACATATTTTGGTGGCGCTTCGCACCGTGTCTTCATGGGCCTGGTCGACCAGCATGATCGGGTGCTCCAGGTAGGCGCGCAGAATGTTCTCCACTCCGTGGCGCTGGCGGTCTTCCCGGGTCTTCCTGCCTTCGTCCTCAATAGCGCGCCGTCGTGCCGTTTCAGCATCCTCCAGGGCTTCCTGTCGGGCCCGCTGAGCTTGGCGCCGGGCGCCGATTCTGCCGATGGTGTCGCCGCTGAGGCCTATGAGGCCGCCAGCGACAACGCTGACAACCGTTCCCCACTCCATGCGTGCCCCCACGTTGTCGCACTGTCCCACGGCTGTGTCGGTCATCGATTCGTCGTCCGACTGCCCCTGACACTTCACTCAGCGCGCGCGATATGGCGGATCCGACCGTCTCAACCAGCAACGCGGCGCGTCAGGAGCGTAGCGGGGGCAGGACCGGACACCGACCGGAAAAAGAGCGGCGGCCGATTCAGGGGGCGGGACCACGGTCAACATCCGTAGAGCCATGATCAAGCGGATCACGTTCTACGGCTGACCCTCACTGGTCGCGTTGCCGCCGCTTCTGCCGGTGGTCCATCCAGAACTGGACCGCTACTTGCGACGCCCCCAAAACGAACGCGTACACGAACGACTCCAGCCACGAGTGACCCGTGAGCACGTGCCAGACCACGGCGCCGACCGTCCAGACGGCGATCAACAAAGGGGCCAGCACCGCCAACCGAACTGATCGCGGTGTCCCTGACCACCAGACGGCCACTGCGCTCTTCGCTCCACCCGATGTCCCCATGGCACCCCGAATACCCCGCCCCTCCGAGAGGACCCCATGCCTCGCCTGCGCGTCGAACGCACTGACTGGCCCCGTCCGGGCCTGTTCCTGACCGACACTCAGCGCCCTAACTGCCGGGATCGCGGCGGCCACGGGGTCCAGGACTGGGATTGCGGTGACGAGATAGGTGATGACGCCGGCACCGATTGGGCGTAGTGCGCGTGCTGAAATCTCATCGGCCGCTGGCTGTTCGTCGTGGTGGGCGGGGCAGGTCTCCGCCGCGGCCAGGTTCGGTGGTGGGTTCGGCGGCGCTGTGGTGGGCGACGCGCAGTCCGTCGTGGGGCCACCAGAACGTGCGGTGCGACTTCGACGTGGTCCCGTCGGTGTCGATGAGTACCTGGTAGGCGGTGCGGCCGTCGGGCCAGTCATGCCGGGCGGTCACGCTCGCCCACCTCCAGCTGCCGTTGTGGCGTACCCACAAGGCGGGCGGATCGGTGAGAGGCCAGGTCCACACCGTCGGCGCCTGGCCGTCGCCCTCCCGCCAGGGCCGTGCTTCCACCGGATTTCCGAGGGCTGTCATGGTCGGAGTCCTGTGTCGGGGTAGATGCGGCGGCGCATGCGTGTGGGGTCGTACCAGTACCAGCCGGAGGGTGACTGGTCGGGGCGCGGCCACAGCAGCAGGCTGTAGGCGAGTCGGCCAGCGGTTTCGTAGCTGGCGCGGGCGATGCCGGTGTACGAGTCGCCGTCCACGAACAGGTTCACGCGGATCACTTCGTATGGCGAGTACCGATGGACCCGGGCCGCCCTGTCCGGCGCTGGCGCGGGCTCGGCATCCCGCCAAGAATCGATCACGTGTACGAATCTAATGGAAGTGGGAACGGGTGGCGAGTCCGCTGCGAGGTTGGCCTGTCGCAATGAAGGTTGAGTGATTCTCAGCGAAGGTTGAGCGGCTGCTTCTGGCGGATTCGGTCCTTGTGGCGGGAGACGAGACCCATCGCCGGTCAGCTGATCGGTGGCAGGAGGGGGACCCGCGCGGCGAGGAACTTCGGGGCCATCTCGCGGTAGCTGTCGGTGATCAGTTCCGCAAGCTCGGTCCAGTCGGTGTGGTCACCGAGAACGGTGGCGACGACGTTATGGCCCCAGTCGGCACGGAGGAACGGGAACCCACCGGCGGTCAGGCCGAGCAGGTCGTCGACGGGTACCCGAAAAGTCATCACGACCAGTTCCTGATCTGCGGTCGCATACGAGGCGTAGACCGGGTAGCGATCCACGTCCGGCGTGTAGACATGGACGAACGTCCGCGTACGGATCCGCCAGCGCACGCCAATCCAGGCTGGTTCCTCGTATGACTCGGGCAGCTGCCGGCAGATCGACCGCGACCGGTTCAGGATCTCCGGCGGCACGTCTCCAGGACTGGACATGGGCCGACACTAGCGACCGCCGGAGAATTCCGCGCCGGAAGCGGCTGGGCAGAGAAGCCTGCGGTCACCAACCTTCGCTGAGAATCACTCAACCTTCCTTGCGCCAGGTCAGAGGTCGCGTCCAGGTCGCCGGAGCGCATCGCCGGCGGCACGCTGGGTGGATGACCAGTGCGCCGGTCGTTGTGCACCGGCCGTCTCTGTCGGGCGGCCGGCGGGTGAGTGTGCACCGGCACGGGCGTGACGAGATCCTCGGCACCGCATACAGCGATCACGACCTGGTGGTGTTCCTCTAGGCGGCCGGCATCGCCGACGCCGACGCCGTGCTGGACGATCCGCGCTGGGTTCAGTGGCGGGATGGTCCTGCGCACGAGTGGAGCGCGGCCTGACCTGGACCGGTGGGGCCTCTGGTGGGGGCTGTGGTCGGGTCCGTGGTCACCGGTGGGGGTTTCGGTGGGGCGCGTGGTCGGGTCTGTGGTCGGACCGGTGGGGCCACTGGTGGGGCCAGGGCCGGACCGTCTCAGAGCAAGATTTTTCGGCTCCTGGAGCTCCGTGTGCTGGGGCTATGACCTGCGGTGGTGGGGGTTGTGGTCGGGTCAAGTAGGTACTGGTGGGGGCTCGTTACCGGAAATTGATGTGCCTGGTCGGGTTGCTTTGGTCGGCCCCTCCACTCCTACGGTGAAGGCGAGCCGGCCCTCTTGCCGTCGCCCTGCGGGAGGGGCCGGTTCGTTCCGCACGGGGCGGATATTCGGCGCCACGGCCAGCTGTCACCGGCTGACCCCG
This sequence comes from Streptomyces sp. M41(2017), assembly GCF_002078175.1. Lineage (GTDB taxonomy): Bacteria > Actinomycetota > Actinomycetes > Streptomycetales > Streptomycetaceae > Streptomyces. The sequence continues at coordinate 67,014 of NZ_MWFK01000004.1, forward strand.
GATCCCGCCCCGTGCGGACGATGACCGAACACCGGGCGCGGGGCATGTGCAGGAGGTTGCGCAGTGCGAGCGGGGGATCGGAGTGTTGCGCGGGACAGACTGCGCAACCGCGGTGGCTGTGCGCAGTCCACGCTGTCACGGTGCGCACCGTCGCCATTGATCGTCGCGTCTGCGCAGTCGGCTCCGGTGGTGCTGTCAGGGCTGCGCAGTACGGTGATCGCGATCAAGCCACGAATGCGCACGGTCGCGCAGTCAGGGGCGAGAGGGAGTGGCTTCGGGGTGGGCGGGACGAAGGCGTATCCGTACGGGTCGACGACCGCAGTGCGCGGGCACGTGCTGGCGGCGCTGGGGGTGCTGAAGCTGGCGACCGCGGACCAGATGCACCGGCTGATGGCGCCCGGCCACAAGGACAACAAAGGCTTCCGCAACGCCGCCCTGGACCTGGCCCGGCACGGCCTGGTGGTGTCCGAGGGCAGTAGCCGGGACGGCCACAAGATCTGGCACCTGACCCCCGTCGGCCTGGACGCGGCCGCCGAAGTCCTGGGACGGCCAGTGGGGGAGATGGGCGGCATCGCCCGCGGTGCGGCGCGCTCGGGGGCGCCGCATGCGATGGCGGTGAACGAGACGATCATCGCGATCACCCGCACCCCCGCCACGGCGACCCGCCCCGTGCCCCGCCAGCAGACCAGCCCCGCGCCCGCCACTGCGACCGCCGGACCCGTGCCGCCGGCAGACGCGTCGCCGGGGATCGGATGGGTCGGCTCCTGGTCGACCGAAGTCCCGCTCGCCGCTCCGTCCAGCCGGAGCGGGCGGGCCGGTGTGCGTGCGGACGCGGTCCTCACGGCGCCGGAGGCCGGCCTGCCGGTGCTGTTCGTGGAGGTCGACAACTGCACCGAGCCGCCCGAGACGCTGGAGACGAAGTTCGAGAGGTACCTGCGCTACTTCCGCCTGACGACGAAGAGTTCCGTAGGCGGTGAGATGCCGCTGTGGCGCACCCACTACCGGCCCTCGCACCGGGACGGTCACCCGCCGCTGGTGTTCGTCTTCAACCCCGGCACCCGCATCGGACCGCAGGCCTTGAAGAACCGCATGACCACGGTCCTGAAAGGGACGCGACAGGTCTGGTCCGGGAACTATCAGGCTGACCGCGGCTACGGTATCCCGGTGCCGGAGCGGGACGGCTACTACGACTTCAGCGACGCCATCCCCGTCCTGTTCACCACCCTGGACCGCCTACAAGCCGGCGGCCCGCACGCATCGGTGTGGTGGCGGTGCGGCCACCGGCAGTGGGAAACGCTCCCCGACGCGCTCGACAACCCGGCCGACCACCGGGCATGGCAGGCCCGGGACACAGCCCGCCGCGCTCGGCGCGACGAAGAGCTGGCCCAGCGCGAACGCGAGCGTGAGCGGGCTGAGGAGGAGCGGTGGGCTACGGAGCCGCCCGAGCCGGAAGCCGCGCGCGAGGTCGTGTCGTGCGAGCGGTGCGGGTTGCCGACCACCTGCCCCGTAGGCCAGGACGACGCATCGGTCGCTGCGCCCGAGGATGGCTGGCTCTGTCCGGCATGCTCTGCCGCCAGCGCTGACGTCTACCAGCAATCGACCCTGCGCCAGGTGCTCTTCGGCAAACGTCGGCGCGGTAAGTAGCCCGGTCCCATCCAGAGCGGGCCGGGCCGGGCCACGGCTGGGAACCCTAACCCGGGCAGCGGACGGTCGAGTTGTCAGCCGTCGGGCACCCTCACGGTGTGGGAGACAGGGAACGGGTGTGCGACGTCCTGTGCGACGACGCCGTAGGTGACCGGACACGACGTCCGGCCCTGCACCCTTGTGCCGCCGCCAACAGCGGTCAAGGCGAGCGCACGCTTGAGATCGTGTCCAGTAGTGGCGCAGGACGATGGGGCAGTGCTTGGCATGTCTGGACTGGTTCGGCGACGAAATTGAAGCTTCCCCGCACCGTCCCAGCTCGACTGTCTCTGGGACTCCAAGCACTCGCCCGCCGCTGATCGCTAGAAGGGCAGCTGGCACACCGCGTATGGCGCAATGTGCCAGGCAACAAGAGAGCCTCGCGAGACTGTGCGCCGTCCAAATGGAGGGCCTGGTCACTGGAGGACTTGGGAGATCGTCAGCACGAGGGTCGCAGCGAGGGTCAGGGTGCCGCCGCAGGCGATCGCTGCCCGGCCGATCATCTGCGAACAGCCAGCCCCGTCCCGGTGGGCCAAGAGGCCGGCCGTCCAGCCGACCATCAGCGCGATGACGACGATGTTGGCCGCGCCTAGAAGGATGACGGCCACCTTGGTCGAAGTGTTCATGAGTAGTCCCCATTTCCCGAGTGTTGGGTGCTGACAGGGTGGACACTGCTCTCGAGAAGGTTCGACGTGGTTCGGCTGAACCTTTCTGAACCAAAAGGGACCGTGCGCTAGGGGGCGGCGTGGCTCAGCAGGACGGCATCGAGGCCGCCCACGACACCGCATCGGTTACCGGGCGTGACGCACTCGTGCTGCTACGTCAGACACTGGAGCGGGGGCGGGCGACTCACCAGTTGACGAAGACACAATTGGTCGCCCGGACCGGACTCGGCAAAACAACTGTGATCCAGGCATTCAGCATGAGTGCCCCGGCTCCCAGCGCGATCACGGTTGCGAAGCTGGCCGAAAGTCTCCGGCTGAATCGGGACTGGCTCCTGGCACTGCATGCGAACATCGCCGCGATGACGCAGCCTCCAGCAGCTGCTGTTGTCGCCACCGGACCGGCTGGAGCGACCCATCCTGACGGCACGTCACCGCGAGGCATCCGCGCCGGCACCAGCATCGGTGACACCTGGACCGACGAGGCAGCGGCCCGAATAGCCAGCCAGGTCCTCGCCGAAGAGACAGAACATGCCTCCCGACTGCTGGGGCCCGGAGGACACCGAATAGATCTGGTGTTCCGATGCATCCCGGAGCTGGCCAACAACGCGGCTGGCGCCCAGGAGCGAGGGAACCTGAGCGATGCCCAGGCTTTCTACCTGGCGCTCCACCCCGCTCGTCTGGTTATCACCGGCGAGCCGGGTGCCGGGAAGACCCTGCTGGCCATCCACCTTCTGTTGGCACTGCTCTCGGACCGGACCCGGCACCGGTCGGATCCGGTCCCGGTGCGATTCTCGTTGGCGAGCTGGAGCCCAGGCCTCTCGCTCAAGGCGTGGTTGGCCGAACAAGTGGCAGACCGCTTTGCCACCGAAGGCATCAGCCGACGCCGGGCTGTTGCCCTGGTCGAACGCCGCCGGATCCTTCCGGTACTCGACGGCCTGGACGAAATGGATGCTGACGACACCCCGCTCGCCCGCAGCCGGGCCTACCAGGTCCTGGAGGAACTCAACTCCTACCAGGACACAGGGGGTAGCGCGCCGGCCGTGCTCACCTGTCGCACCGATCTCTACGAACGGCTCGCACGACGCCAGGTGCGAGTGCGGGACGCGGCCCGCGTCCGCATCGAAGCGGTGTCCGCCATCGAGGCGGTGACCTACCTCACCGACCGCACGGCCGCCCCCCAGCGCTGGCAACCGGTGCTCAGACGCCTGGCGGGATCTGAACCGGCTCACCTTGCCGCCGTGTTGAACACCCCATGGCGGTTGAACCTGGCTGCCACCGTCTACGAGCAGCGCGATGCCGAACTCGCATACCAACGCGACCCGGCCGATCTGCTGGCCTTCACCTCCGCTGAGGAGGCGGGTGAGCACCTGCTCGGGCTCTACCTTCCCGCAGCATCAGCCCTGCACCCCACCGCTCCCGACCGCTACTCCGTAGAGGCCGTCCGCAGATGGCTCGGCGTCCTAGCCCAGGGGCTGCCGAAGGCCAGGACGGACCTCTACCTGCACGAGCTCTGGCAACTCATGCCCCGACGGGTGCGGATCGCCGAGCTGCTCTTGGTCTTGCTGTGGGCCGCACTCCTGCGCGGGTGGGGACAGCTTGCGAAGCCTGAGGCGAGCGAGGTTTGGACGATCTACACCGTCGTGCTCATTGTGCCGTTCGGGCTACGTGCCTGGACACGCCGAGTCGTGCCACGCGCCGCGCAGATCGGCCGACTGGGCACCCTGGTCGGGCTGCGGCTGATAGGGCGGCGCATCGTCGGAGCAGGCGCCTCGGGCTTCCTGATCGGCTTCCTCGCCGCAGCCGCCCTGACTTTGGTCTCGGGCGTCATCGACCTGGTGACGCTCTCCCTCGACGTGGGAAAACAGCTGTTCCTCCTGGTGAGTTGCACCCTTGTCTTCACCGGCCTTAGCCTCCCCGCCGGAATCATTTTTGGGATACTGAGTGCTCTGACAGGTCCCATCACCAGGGAGCCGACGTCCACGACGCCGTCCGACTCTGGCCGGTTGGTCTGGGCGGAGAAGTGGCGCAGGCTGACCTACGGCCGTTCGATAGGAACCATCGTCGAGCCCCGCGCAGACCCGCACCACGCGATCCGTCACGACCTTGTGGTCGGCTTCGGCTTAATCCCCCTGATGCTCCTTCCCGGCGGACTGGTGCTCACCCAGGTGGTCCAGATCAGCCTCGACTCCTGGACCCTCACGTTCGGAGATGTCGCCGTATTTCTCGTCCTCGGCCTCCTGGTCGGCTTGTACTTCCTGACCGGGGCGGGTCGACGCTATCTGGTGTTCCTGCTCTGCGCTCGCGGACAGCTTCCATGGCGGCTCGGCCGTTTCCTGCGCTGGGCCTACGGAGCGGGCCTGCTTCGAGTGTCGGGATCGGCCTACCAGTTCCGCCACCGGGAACTTCAGGAGTGGCTCGGAGCGCATGATCCGCGAAATCCCGACAGCACCGCGACCGCCCCGGCCAGCCCCGGGGCTACATCGTGACTGGCTAATCGCTAGCGACCAGATGCGCCTTGGTGCTGCCCTTGGCTGCCCCGCTCCCGCAGCCGGACACGCCACCGCTTCCCCAGTCCCCGGCGCGGGTGGCTGCCCCGTCCGGACAGGAGCCGGCTGCCCTGATGCGGTGGCTGCGCGCGTAGGGCGCGAGCTCCGGGCAGCTCGGTGCCCAGCGTTTTGTCGTCTCAATCGAGCTGCCGGGGTGTGCCGGGGCGGCAGTTGCTCCTACTCGGTGTCGGTATCTGTATCGGCCGGAGGCGGAGTGCGGTCTCGCCGCAGGTAGCGGACGGTCCAGGCGGTCCACGCCGGCGAGTAGGGCGGACAGCGCGATGGCTTGCTCAACGACGGGCCTTCGAGCCCTGGCACACCGCGGTGAAGTCAGTGCCGATCCGGCGTTCGCCGCGGCCCGGGGAAGGGCTGAGGGCCCGCTCCCGGTGGTGCACGCACGGGAGGGGCCCTCAACGACTGCGCGGCGGGCCGGGGGAAGTAGCCTGCGCGCTGTCCTGTCCAACGACGGAACAGGCAGCCGGATACGGCGGTCCTCATCGGCGCTGGTCGCCGTCGTTGTCGCTGTGCGAATCACGCCCGTTCTTCGTTCCTGGGAAGGCGTGAAGGATGCCTGCGTCGCTGTCGCGGATGAGCAGCCGACGGCCGGCCCAGTCGACGACCCTCCTCCCAGGCCGTCGTCACGCACTGCCGCAGAACGATGCGCCGCCGCGCTGACCCGACGCGGCTATTACCGCGGCGATCGCCGCGGCCGCCTTTGCCGCCGACCACCGGTCGTACCGTCAGGCGGTGGTCACGAGGGGTCTCTCACGCGGCTCGGCGATCACGATGAGGATGAGCGCTGCAGGAACGCCGCGTGGAAAGAGCTGCTGCGCAGCTCCGCTGGACGTCTTCTCGCCGGGGCGCTGTTACTCACTTACGGGTGACGGGTGAGCTTTCCGCCGCGGCGCAAGGCCTACGGCCAGAGGCGGTGCCCAGTCCTCCCAAGGGTTGGACCCTTCTCGGATGGCCCGGTCAATCCTTCATGACATAGATGGACATTGCAGGCGAGTGTCACGGCGGTGTGAGCAACCAGCAACGCCTCCTGCGCCGCGTTCACATCACGCCGCCACGGCGGGCAGGGTGTGAATGCGCGGCCAAGCCGGCCGTCACCCGCACACCGCACAACCCGGCCGCCACCAGGGCGTGTTGGGGTTGGGCCGCACGAATGCAGGGGGAACCTGTGACCGTATCCACGACTGCTCGCCGTCTGACCGCCGCCGCCATGACCACCGCGGCCGTCACTGCGGCGATCGCCGTGCCCGCCTCCGCCGCGGACCATCGTCCGCACCGCGACCGGGTGGAGATCAGCGGCGTCCAGTACGACTCCCCGGGCTGGGACAACCGCTCCAACCGCTCCCTGAACAGTGAGTGGGTGGAGATCACCAACTACTCCCGCCACGGCGTGAACCTGGACGGCTGGACCCTCTCCGACGAGGACGGCCGCACCTACACCTTCGACCACTACCGTCTGGGCGGCCGGGCCACCGTCCGCGTCCACACCGGCACCGGCCTGGACACCCGCCGCGATGTCTACCAGGACCGCCGTAACTACGTGTGGGACAACGACTCCGACACCGCGACCCTGCGCAACGACCACCGGCGTCTGGTCGACGAGGCTTCCTGGGGTCACCGCGGCCACCACCACCGCTGACCCCACCTGAGCTGGGTGCCTCCGCCACGGATCCCGGAGGCATCCAGCGCTGAACGGACCAGGCGGGGCGGGCCGGCCGTGTGCCGGTCCGCCCCGCCGCAGTCTCTGCCTCCGTGGTGGGGGAGAGGGGTGGAGGCGGCGTGGAGGGGTTGAAACGTCCGGTCGACGCGCGTAGCGCGGCGGGCGCGGGCTGCGGTTACCTCAAGGGCGCATCTCCAACCCCCCACATCTTTTGGAGAGTTCATGTTCCGTCGCGCCGTATTCGGCCTGCCCACCGCCTCGCTCGTCATCCTCGGCGTGTTCGCGGGACAGGCTCTGGCCGAGCCGCCCGCCCCGCCGTCGACCACCACGGCGCGCACCGAGCTCGCAGCCCTAACGGTCGCCGCACCGCATTCGATGGACGGCTACGCCCGCGACAAGTTCGACATCTGGGCCTCCCAGCCCGATGGCTGCACCACCCGCCAGGACCTCCTCGCCCGTGACGGCAAGGATGTGCAGGGCCAGGCCGGCAGTTGCCAGCCAGCCAGCGGGTCCTGGTACTCGGCCTACGACGACAAAACCGTCACCGTTGTCGCTGATGCGACTATCGACCACATGGTCCCGCTCGCGGAAGCCTGGCGCTCGGGGGCTGACATGTGGACTGCCGATCAGCGCAAAGCGTTCGGTAACGACCTCACGGACCCGCAGCTGCTGATCGCCTCGGAGTCCTCCAACTCCTCGAAGTCCGACAGCGGTCCCGCTGACTGGAAGCCCGCGAACCACGCCTTCTGGTGTACCTACGGCAAGGACTACATCCACATCAAGGCGGTCTTCAAACTCACCACCACCGACGATGAGAAGACAGCCCTGTCCTCCATGGTCGACACCTGTACCGACTGATACCTACCCTCACCAGAAGTGGTCCACGGGCGGCAGACAGACCCGTGTCAGCGGCGTCGCACACGACGGTTTCGGGCCCGATGACGTCACGACCGGAGCACGATCCGAATCGACGACGCGGCGGCCGCGCTTGCGGATTCCAGAAGTCGCTGCCAACCGCTTCGATTTGGACCAAGGTGGCACCTGGGTGCCAGGTTTCGGGGGACGGAGTACAGACATGGGTTTGCACGCGCAAGTGACGGGATTGTGGAACTTCGCCGAAATGGCGGAGCGCGTTCTGGAGGGGATGGGGCTCGGGAGTGCCCAGATCAAGGCCGCCGATCTGCAAGGCCTGGAGGCGACGCTCGACCGCGTCAACGACGCTATCGAGCACGTTGATCAGCTTCCCCGAATGACATTCAAGACGTGGGTCGTCTCCGCGGAAGAGGGCGTCAGCCTGTTGCCAGTCCTGCTCCAGCGCAAGAGGCTCATCGTCGACCGACTCAATGAACTGCGCAGCGAGCAGAAGATCTCGGGTCTGCGCGAGCTCATCGACCGGCTGCCGCAGGGCGATGAACGACAGGCGCTCGTCGACCAGCTGGACGAGCTGGAGCGGCAGTCCGTCGAGTCCGAGGCTGCGGTGCGGGCCGTGGCCTCGGAGGAGAGCGCACTGCAGTTCCAGCGCGAGCGCGATCTGGCACTCCTGAAGATCCAGTTGTCGGAACGCCGGTGGTCCTACCGCTCGAAGCTGCTGGCCCGTGACGCGATCGCGCCGATGATCGGCGCGATCCTCCTCGTCGGGCTGGCCGTAACGCTGGTGGTGGCGATGTTTCTGGGCACGACCGTCTCCGAGCTGATCAGTAACAGCTTCCTGATCGTCCTGGGCTACTTTTTCGGCCAGACGACTGAGCGCCGGAGCCAGCCGGAGAGCGCGGGCGGTCCGAGTGGGCAGGATGTCAGGATTTAACTGTCGCCCTGTCCGGATCCCGCGATCGTGGATCCGACACCGCGTGCTCCCATCTCCCGCATGCGGGCCATCACCCGCCCCAGGTGCTGGTCACCTCTTCGGTGATTCCCGCAGGCGAGGCGGGAAGGAGCGGGTCTGTGGAGGACGGCGAGCGGGAGAGGTGGACGACGTAGGAGTTCGGGCCTTGTCACACCGGTGCGGTCGGTGTGGTCCTCGACGACGGGATGGTGCTGCGGCCGGTCTGCTTCGACGCCAGTTCGGATGGCGGCCGCCAGGCGGAGAGCGCACCGAACCCGCCGCGCCAGAGCCAGGCGGCACAACGAACGACAGTTCAAGGCTCATGCGGCACTCGTGGTGGGGCGCAGTAGGACTCCCAATCGAGCCGAGCCCTCGAAGACCTCACCGTGATGCTCCTAACCATCGCCGAACGCTACGCAGAGGGCCGAATCGATGATCTCCTCGACGCAGACCAACTCCAGGGCGCGACACCGGCCGTACCGAGAGAGCGCACGCGAGCGATCGGGATAGGACTCACTGTCGTAATGATCATGATTGGTGCAGCCGTCCTCGGAATGCCCGACGCTGCCCTCGTCCCCCTGCTGCCACTGGTGGTCGTGTTCATCGCAGTCGTCTTCAACCGCGGACGGATGCCCGCCACGGGCCAGTTCACCGATCTGATCATCCCTCGGTAAGGCAGATGCCCCCGTAGACCAGCACTCCATTCCGAAAATGTGAGACAGAAGAGTTGATCTACGTTGCCGCTGACCCTTCAGAGGATCAATGAAGGTCGGGATCGGACCTCAACCGATGCGCGAGCGGAGCACGGCGGCAGCGCTCTGTCTGAGCGCGTCTCCCACATCGCGCTCGTGGTCACTCTGGCCTCAGCCGACGTGGACTGATCGCACCCGGCGCCCACCGGCCGCACGAGCCGCACTGTCTGTTCTCGTGTGCCAGCTAGAGCCCTCGCTTCTCCCCTCTGCGATGTGTACCGCGTTGGCAGAAGCCGATACGGTCACCGCATGTCAGGGGAACACGACGCACAGCGCCCGTCCAGTGCAGCGGTAGCGATGGAGGCCGCTATCGCCGCCCTACCGCAACAGGCGAGTTCGCGCACGACGGAATTCATGCTGTCCGTGGGTGAGGCGAAGATCCTCCAGTTCAAGAAGAAACAACAGATTGCCGCCGTGGCGGAGCTAGTGTGGAACGCCCTCGACGCGAATGCCACGAAGGTCGACATCCGGTTCCAGCGCTCCGCTCTGGGCGCCATCACGGAGATCGTGGTGACCGACAACGGCCACGGCATGACGCCGGATCGCGCTCATGAGTCCTTCTACCGCTACGGCGAGACGTGGAAGGCCGGCAAGACGCACACCCAGGACAACACCCGCATCCTGCATGGCAGGAACGGCGAAGGACGGCTCTTCGCCTTTGCTCTTGGAGATCAGCTCACCTGGGACTCCGCAGCCCTGGTAGACGACACCCTGGTCGGCGTCCGTGCCAGCGGAGACGCTGACCACGCCACCATCTGGCAGGTCGTAGAGACGGAACCCGACCGAGAAGAGCCGGGAACAACAGTCCGGATTAGGGTTCCCGAAGAGAAGTCCCTGCGCTACCTCGAACATGACGACGCAGTACCCAATCTCACCGCGAAGCTCGCGTTCTACCTGCGTGCCTACCCCGACGTCACCGTCACGTACGAGGGCAGGCGTCTGGACCCGGCCGACATCATCGTGGGCGAGCCTGTCGACCTCCCGCTGGCCTTGCCGGAAGAGGACAGTGACGACGGCCCATCGGCGGTTGTGACCGTCGTGGAGTGGAACCGACGGATGAGCGATCGCAAGATGCTCATCTGCAACGCCGACGGCATCGCCCTGTACGAGGAGGGCAAGGACTGGTCAGACAGCATCGTCAGTTTCACCCCCTACCTGCGGTCCGACCGGTTTAACAACCTCACCGTGGACGACCTCCACATGATGCCCATGACCCACGCTGCGCTCCTGGACGCCGCAGCAAAGGCTGTCCGGGAGTATCTGGCTCTGCGAGGCGCTCAGATCTCGGCAGCGGTCGTCCGCCAGCTGAAGGACGAGGGCATCTACCCGTACCAGGAGGGGCCGACGACTGGGACGAAGACGATCGAGCGGCAGACCTTCGACGTCGTAGTGACAGTGGCCCGCGAAGCTCTCCCAAGCAGGGGCATGGCCCGCAGGCTCTCTGTAGATCTCATTCGCACGGCACTTGAGTCCAACCCCGGCGATCTTCACGACATCCTGGAGAAGGTCCTGGCCCTCAGCCTGGACGACCGTCGGCACCTGAAGAATCTCCTGCACAGCACCGACCTTGCCCACGTCATCAGCGCCGCCACCGAGGTGACCAACCGCCTTGACGTCATCGGCGGACTCCGCAAGATCCTCGCCGACGACGCGCTGCGGCGTGAATTCCGTGAGGTCGACCAGCTTCACCCGATGATCGCCCAGAACCTGTGGATGTTCGGCGATGACTGGGCTTGGGCACGCACCGAGGTCGGGCTCACCAACGTTCTTCAAGCTCACCTGGACGAACTTGGCGAGGACGTCGTCCTGGAGAATCAACTGGTGGCCACGCAGCCGGATGGCCGCCGCGGCCGGGTGGACATCCTGATGTTCCGTAGCCGACGCGACGAAGACTCCACCGAGCGTCTCGTGATCGAGCTCAAGCGCCCTACCGTCAAGGTCGGCAAGAAGGAACTCGACCAGATCAAGGGCTACGCCCGCGCGATCGTGGACAACCCGCAGTACCGGGGGGTGGAAGGCTGCAAGTGGCGGTTTTACCTCATCACCTATGACTACTCGGAGAAGGTCCTTCGGGACATCCGGCAGAAGGACAAGCCAGCGGGGCTGCTCGACGATCAGGACGAGTACGAGGTCTGGGTCAAGAGCTGGGCCGAGATCTTCGATACAGCCGAGAAGAAGCTGCTGTTCTTCCAGCGGCAGCTGAATTACGAGGCCACAGACGCACGGGTCACCCAACACCTGCGCGAGAGCTACTCACGTTTCATCCCAGACGGCCTCGCCGAAGACCAGGACATCGCGGTGCACTCAGCAAGCTGACCCAACGACAGCAGGCCGATCAGGCACACCCATCCAGCCCCATCCGCTGCCTAGTCACGCAAGCTAGAAATCTGCGGCGCGGGCTACTCGCAGCCGGGTAGCGTCCCTGGTCATGCACAGCGATCTCGACTCCGATGAGGCGTGGGAGCGGCTGCGGGCCAGCCGCTCCAATCCACCGGCCAGAGCCAGCAGCGCCTCCCGCCGCAAGACCTACACGGCGGCTCTGGAGCAGACTCAGCAGCTGCTCCACGCCGCCGCCGTCGTGGGCCCGGCCACGAGCCCGATCCTGGCTTTCTACGGCCTCAGCCAGGCCGGCCGCGCTATCACGGCCGCCGCCTGGTCCCTCAAGGGTGAGGACTGGCGCCTCGACACCCACGGAATCAGCAGCAAGGCGCTCCATCTGCCCTTCCCCGACATCGAGATCCGCACCGACCCGTTCGGCACCCAGGGCAGCTTCGTGAAAGTCAGCGAAGTCCTCGACTCACCCGTGTGGGAAAAGGACCCGATGCGGTTGGAAGACATATGGGACCTGCTGCCGACGAACCTCCGCTACCCGCTTACCACCAGGGACCGGCTCACCCCTCTCTACACGAGCGAGGGCAGCGTCGACGAAGGCGACCACTCCCTGCTCAGCGTCTTCGTGTGCAACATCCCCGACCGGGTCGTCACGGCCGGCACTCGTGAGGCGCTGGCCGACCTACTCACCGCCTACCCGGCTGTCGCCCAGCACGAGAGCTACTCGAATGTCGGGGCGGCGGCGCTTCCAAACTACGTCCGTTACGACGACGCCGGGGGCCAACTGTCGATGAACTGGATGATGCCCGAAGGCATGGGCACGGGGTTCGACGGGATGGCCACCATGGCCGAACGACAGGCCCATTTGCGGACCATTACCCGAGGCTACGCCGGGGGCCGTTACTTCCTGCCGGTCCTGGGCTCGATGAAGCGTGATCTACACCCGTTGATGGCCTGGTGGGCCGTGCTGTACACGCTGTCCATGCTCGCCCGCTACCAACCTGCGGTCTGGGGAACGCTCATCAGCGTCGACACCAGCCGGCACGCGGTCCAGATCGAGCGGCTCCTGGAACGCGCCATCAACCACCTGCCCGTCCTGATCGCGGACGCCATCACCGAGGTGAGCACCTGATGTATCCCGGCTGATGAGGTTCGAAGCCGGAGCAGGCCGCGCTGGGGTCGTTTCGGCTGGCCGACGACAGCGGGGCTGGACAGGAGCTCCGGCCGCGAGAGCGTGTGCCGAAGCACGACAGTTGTCACCATCGGTGTCGATTGACCTGCGACTTCAAGCGCACAAAGCACGGTGGCTGTGGCGCCACCTATCACCAGCAGTGCGCGAAGTCAGGGGGAGCGTCGCCAGCTCATGTACCCACCCAGCCACCCGAGCTGCACCCCGTGCCCCGGCGGTCAGCCCGGCAGGCCCCGCTGGCGGCCCTGATGGCAACACGCCCGCCGTGGTGACATCTACCGCGCTTCGGCCTACCACCCGCCCGTAACCGGCTCCGGATACCAGGTCACCCCCACCGCATCCCCAGCTCCTCGAGTTCCTCCCGACGCTCCGCGCTGAGCTTGTCAGCCCGGCGGCGCGTATTGTCCAGCCACCCACCAAGCCGCAGGCCAACGACCTGTCCGTCGCCACCCGCGATCTCTTCCACGTGCTTGCGCGGGACGCGCAGATGGCCCTCGCGGGCGTGGAACTGCCGGGCCGCGGCGAGGTGGGTGGCCCACCGGTCCGCCTGTGTCTTCCGCACCGGCTGCAACTCACCCTCACCCGCGGGCTCCAGCCCGAGGACGCTGTCGAGCATCCACTGCTGGACCGGTGTCAGCTTGTCCCACCCGATCCGCTGCGCGATCGTCCAAGCACCCAGGTCTTCGCCCTGCACGATCACCTCACCCGCCCGCGAAGGCAGGACGCCGGCGGAGCGCAGGTACTGCAGGGTGAGGTGAAATCCGCGCTGCCAGTCGATCCCCCACGCCGGGCACCAGGCCGGGTCGATCGCATCCAGCGCCTCCAGACGGCTCTCAGACAGTTCACCCGCCGCGGAGATACCCGTTTCCCCGGCGGCGCGCCGCTCGGCGTTCTCACGTGTCTTGCGGGCGGCTGCACGCTGGTTCTTCAGCCACACCCCCAACGCCATCCCGTCCCCGCCCCACACCGCGTTCGTGGCCGGCACCAGATGCCCGTGCACCGCGGCGTAGTCCTTGGCCACCGCGAGCCCATCCGCCCAGGCGGTGTCCCACGCCGACCACACCATCCCCAGCGTCTCCAACTCGGTGACCCGCGCAGCCTCCAGGGTGCCGGCCGCGTAGTAGCGACGCACGTCCGCGATCCACCGCCCCAGCGGATACCCGCCCACAGCACCCCACTCCGCCGGCGCCATGAACAGGTACGGCACCCGCAGCTCCGTGTTCCCGGTCTCCCGCAGCCACCGCGTCGCCGCCTCAATGCCACGCCGCCAGTACGCGCCTTCCGGGTCGATGATCCGCAGCCGCACGAACTGCGCCAGCGCGAACGGATCACGCTCCTCACTGAACCGCAGCACCCCCGCCGCAGCCCCACTCACCCGCGCACCATCCTCGCCCTGCTCCTGGCCGCCCTCCCCGCTCCCCAACTGGCCCTCCTCTGCGTCCTGTTCAGGCGCCGGACGGCTGTTGCGGATCCGAGGATCCGCAAGCGCCTCGATCGTCTCCGCGTCGTGAGACCGCAGGGCCCCGAGGACCTTCGCCAACGTGTTCAGGGACGTCGTGGTCAGCATTTCATTCGGATCCTCATCCGGCCCGAGGAAAACCGGAACGATCAGCGAGGCCAACTTCCCCGTCCCCGGCTGCATCCGCAACGCCCGTCCGACCATTTGCACGATGTCAATCATCGACCCCCGCGCATCAGCAAAAAGAACCGCATCACACTGCGCAGTATCAACCCCCTCCCCGAGAACGCGCACAGACGACAAAACACGCAACGCAGCCGGAACATCACGCCCCTCGAACTCTGCCCCTCCGAAGAAATCGGAGGCGAATTCGTCCAGCACCTGGCGCCGATGCAACGGGGCGTGCTCGCCGTACAGCCAGTTGGCCCACACACGCTCCGCCGGCGGGAACGTCTGCGGATCCTCCTCAGCGAGCCGGCCCGCGACCGCCGGCACCCCGGCCGCCATCGCCTCCGCCTCACCCACCCGACTGTGGAACGCCAGCACCCGACGGAACCGCTCCTCCACCGCAGCGCGCATCAACCCCGCCTGAACCGCCGCGAGTCGAGCCCCACGTACGGCCGCGGACCCGGTGTCCTCGCTCGTCAGCGCGGCGTAGAGGTCCGGGTCACGGATGTCCAGACACAGCACCTGATACGACGCCACCAGCCCGAGCCGGATCGCCTCCGTCAGCCGCAACTTGTACGCCACCGGCCCGAACACGGGAGAGTCCTCATCCATACTCGCCACCAACCGCGGTCCCTCACCCCCCGCCTCCCAGACACGAGCCGTCGCCGTCATATAGAGCCGACGCACCGCAGGAATCAGCTGCTGATCATGCACCGCAGCCCACGGACGACCAGCATCACCACTCACCCGGTGCGCCTCATCGACGACCATCAGGTCCCACACCGGCAGGCCAACCTCATGCGCACGCTGCAACACCCCCTGGCCCACCGACGCATACGTCGCGAACACCGTCACCGGTTCCGGCCCCGACGTCCACGCCACCAACTCCGCCGGATCCGTCGTACACGGGATGCCCTGACTCTCCTCAGCCCGCAAAGAGCACACCCCGACCATCGCCCCACGCCGACCACCAGCACGCCACGCGCCGGCCATCTGCATCAGCAGGTCCAACGTCGGCACCAACACCAGCACACGACGCGCCGACAGGCGATTCCCAGACTCCACACCAATCAGCGTCTTACCGGACCCAGTCGCGGCAATTACCTGTGTTCGTAGACCCTGAGGCGGCATACGCCCTCCGGGCGGTTCCGAAAGAATCCTTAGAACCGAATCAACGGCCTCAATCTGATGCGGACGCAACACATATGGCATTCTTGTCTCCTTCTCTCGCCCCTTCATATGAGGCAAATAGAGAGCAGTTCCATTCAGGGAATGAATAAGTACTGAAGCCCATCCACGGCCGCTCCCGGCGA
>NZ_MWFK01000005.1 GCF_002078175.1 Streptomyces sp. M41(2017)
TCATTGAGGATCTTGACTGGCCGCTCCTTCGCTGGTCAAAGAGTTATCGGCGATCCGCTCATGGTGTCTGATCACTTCAGCGATGATGAAGGTGAGGAGCTTCTCGGCGAAGGCCGGGTCCAGTTCTGACCTCGCGCTCTTCCGCAACGCCCCAGCTAGGCGGCATCGCCCTCGAACGGCGAGCCCTCCCCGACGTCCTGGGAGTACCTCCGGAGTTCATTGCGGATGTCGTCCGCCTACCTCTAGTCGTCCCCTAAAAATCCCCTAAGGGATCACTGGATTGCTGCAGCTCAGGGCAGCCAAGAAGAGACAGGCGGCCCCCCACACTCCTGCCGGCCAGGCGTGAGGGGCCGCCCCAAGTGCCGAGCCATCACCGAGGGGGGGCTAATCCGTAGGTGACGGCCCGACACGCTCGTGGGGTTCGACCTGTCTCCTTGCCGGATGGATGCAGGTCGATGCCTTGATTCACTCGATCGAGCGAACGGGCGTTCGAATCTTGCACACTACAGCCACCCCTGCGGCGTTCTCCATAGCGCGCAGAGCTGAGAGCTGCAGCGACGCACCTCGGGTGGCGCGTTTCAAGATCGAATATTGCCCGGTAAACCGGGCTGACTTATGATCATCTTCGGCAGAGCGTTTGTCACGTGCCCCGCCTGCCCGATGACGACTCCTGGCTGCTCCGTGAGCGCCGCGCCATCGGCGACCGCATCCGCATCAGGCGCCTTCACGAGAACATGACCCAGGAGACCGTGTTCCTCGCAGCCGGCCTGTCGCGCTCCGCCTATCAGGACATCGAGGCAGGCAAGACCGACGCGCGCATCGGCTCCCTGCATCGGATCGCCTGGGTCCTCGGCGTGCACGTGACGGACCTCCTCCGCTGAAGTTGAATCTTTGTCAAGAGAAGACCATGACGCGAGACCGGAAACAAGCTTGTTGGGTGCATTTATCTGACCAATATTGGTCCACACCACCGATGTCCGTAACCGGTTGCGTATGCCCTGGCCAGGACTTTTCGGGACTGGTATCGGTTAACTGTCGCTTACTCGGCGTTTGACCGACCGTTCAGTACCGGCCATCACGCGCCGCGGGCGATGGACCGTAAGGCCCGCGCGGCGATCCCCTGCCACAGCTCGTACAGTCGGGCCCCGTCGGGGCAGGCCTGGTCGATGTCCTTGCATGGCTTGCAGCTTCGGCAGTGCTGCACGTAGACGTTCCACGCGGCCGTCGGCGGCGACAGCTTCCCCCGGCCAGCCGACGCCTGTCGGCTTCCCGTGGGGGGTTCGGGGTCTCTACGCTCGTCCACGTCGACGCTCCGCTTGCCGGTTGGTTCCCCGGCCGTGCATGGCGGGGCTGTTTCAGCAGCTTAGACATAGCATGCTATGGCGTGCCACGTATGCGACCGCTCGCGTGGCATGGGATGGCGTGTCACGTTGACCGTGTGATCGAATTCGAGGCGGATGTGCCCAGGTGGAAGCAGGTAGCCGAGGTGATCCGTGGACGGATCGCGGACGGCACCTATGCGCCCCGCACTCGTGTCCCCTCGGTCGTTCAGCTCGCCACCGAGTTCGGGATCGCGCAGGCGACCGCACAGAAGGTTCACCGCGGCCTCCGCGACGAGGGCCTCATCTACACGGAGCCGGGCCTCGGATCGTTCGTCTCCAGCCGGCCTCCTGCCGAGGGCTGACCGCTGTCACACCCGGCGGCTACGCTTTGATCTATGTCCTCCCCTCCCCCGCTCCCGGGTTCCGCGCGGCCTGCCGACGTGGTGAATGAGGAGATCCGCGCCCTGATCACGCGGGCTGGCGGCTGGCTGTACGGGGAGACGCGGCAGCGGTACGAGGTACTGCGCGACGAGTGGACGGTCGCGACGGCCGCTGAACGCGGGGACATCGTCGAAGCGGCATAGAGTGCATGGCGAAGCCCCGGCCACTAGACCTGGCCGGGGCTTCGCTGTGTCCTGCGTCAGGCGTCAGGGATGTCGGCGGCGGTCACGGTCTCGAAGTGCCACCATCGGCCGTCTTCCCACTTCATGACTTGGGCGGTGTCGGCGCCGGAGCGGAGTCCGGTCCGGACGTGCGCGAACGCCTTGGCCTCGCTGGTGTGGCCGATCTCGGCGAGCTGGGCGCCGCCTTGGGAGAGGATCACTCGCCAGGGCTCTCGGGGCTTTGCGGTCATCGGTGCCTCACTTTTCGTGGATCTTGCGGGCGTGGTTACGGATGCTGAGGGGTGCTCCTGCGTACTCGCAGTTCGGGCAGATTTCCCAGCCGCCTTCGTCGACGGCGGCGTCGAGGACGGACTTGTCGGGGCCGAAGCCGTGGTGGCTGAGGAGGCGGGCTACGGAGCTGTCGTAGCGGGCGGCGAGGAGGGCGGCTTCGGCGACCTTGTCGTGGCCTCGGCAGAAGAAGGCGCCGAGGCTGGTGGTGCCGCCGCAGCCGCACCAGCAGGTGCCGGTGGGGAGTAGGCGGGGTGTCTCGTTGGTCATGAAATCAAGATAGCCAATCTAGATTGGCTATCAAGATGGACTAGGAAAGATACGCACCCCGATGGACCGTGCGCCGGGACGGGCATGTCGCCCCGGCGGCGTGATCAGACGTCGAGGATGATCCCGAGCCCCATCAGCCGGCCGGCCATAGTCGACCTGGTGAGGTCGAAGCGTGGGGCGAGTAGGTCGACGAGCTGAGCGGCAGTCCGGAAGTCTGCCTCGACGGCCGCGCTCCGGACCGCCGTCTCGGGGGCGAGGAGTTCCAGGGCGAACCGGTTGGCCTCGGTCTCCTCGCGGTCCGTTGGCAGGCTGGCCAGGTTGCCCAGAGCGTGGCGTTCGACGGTGTCGAGGATCAGGTCACGCCGCCGGTGAAGTTGCAGATGCCCGACGAGGTGGGCGAGGGCGAACCGCTGCCGGGTCGGGTCCAGGTCCGCGTTGATGCCGATGACGGTTTGATCGTCGCGGCGCACCAGCATCCCGGACAGTTCGACGGGGGCCGGCTGGCGGACGACGGTGGCACCGAGCCGTTCCGCGACAGCCTCCGGGTCTACTGGAAGCCCGCTGGCGGGGCTCTCCTGAACAAGCTGTCGTGCCGCTGCCTCACCTCGCGCCATACCGTCCCCTTCGCCGCAGCGGCGTGAAGAGGCCCCGTCCGCGAGGGACGGGGCCGTCTGCGCGGAGTCTGCGACCCGTTGCCTCGCAGCACTGGCGGCGCGCACCGCCTTCGGTCGTCCCCGTCGCCGGCGACTTCCTACACGGGCCCGGTGAGACCTTGCCCCGCGCCCGGGGTCCGGCGTTCGCGTCATGCCGTGGCTACGAGGGTAGCTGGTATCGCCTCCCGCAGGACATGCATCGCGGCTTGCCGTGGTAGCCGGTGACGGTGCCGCCGTTCGTCATGCAGACGGCGCCGTTGGGTGCCGTGTTGTCGCCGTCGAGGAGGAACCAGGCCTCCCCGCATCCGCAGACTGCTCCGTCGTAGGCGGGCTGGGCAGCCTCGGACCTACGCTCATCAAGGTTGATGGTCATGGATCAAGGCTCGGCTACCGGGAGTGCCGCTTCAAAGGGGAACCGGTGAGCAACCTATGATCCCGGGGTGGCTATCGAACTCCCCCCGGACCTGATTGCGCTGGAACGTTCCGCCTGGACGGAGATTCAGGCTGGTGCGCTGACCGTGGACACGGCGCGGGCCGTGCACGAGGGGATCGCCGCGTTCGCTGCCGAGGCGGGGCACGCTCGGTACGCCGTCGAGATGGGGCTCAAGCAGACCGTGCGGCATCCGGAGCCCGAGGCGGCCTGACCTACTCCGCCGCCTTGAGCGCCCGCTCGATGACCTCGTCGAATGAGCTACCCGCGATTCCGAGGCGCCCCAGGATCAGAGGCTCGCGTACCTGCTCCTCGGCGGCAGTCAGCCGGTCGTCGCGGCGCATCGCGCGCCACGTCCGGAAACCGAGCTCGTACTCCTGTGCCGACGAGTACGCGTGCCGGTGCGGCGCCTCGACACGCTCCCCCAACTCGCCAGCGGTGTACGGACGTCCCGAGTCGGTGTGTTCTTGGTCGTAGCCCCAGCGCACCGAGCAGCCGGGACCGTGCTTGCGGCAGTTCACGGCGCCTCGCAGCGGTGGATACGGGTAGCGACAGGCCCCTGCCAGCTGTGAACCTCGACGGTGTCGCCGCGGCAGTCCTTCGTCAGGCAGATGGTGCGGCCGGGCCGGATCGGGCGCTCGGGCGACTCGTCGGCTAGGCCGAGTTCGCGCTCCAGGCGGGCGATGCGCGCGTAGTCCGGGCGGGCCGCGGCTGAGGCCGGGCGCCGCCAACTGTGGCGGGCGAGAGACTCCCAGATCATGTATGGCCATCGACAGAACAGTGGGGCGTTCGGCTGCTCCCCCACCAGCGCGAAAACGGCGGCAGCCGCACAGCAGAAGATCCAGACGTTGACTGGGATCTCAGGCATCGACGCGCCCTCCAAAGTCGTCCGCCCCGCCCGGTCTCTCAGCGGGCGGGGCGGCACCGAGTAGCTGCCCAATAGCTCTGCATACTGGACAGTTGACCGCCAGTTTACGGGCCGCCACCGACAACTCGGCGGTCAGCGCGTCGAGATGCGGTACTCGTCGACCGGCGGGTGCTGCTCGTCCGGGTCGATGACGTCGGGGATCTGGTCGACCCACCACGGCATGTCAGTGCGCGCTTCGATCCACGTCCGCTGCCGCCCGGCCAGCTCGTGCGCGTAGCCGTTCATCAGCGTCCGCGCCTCGTCCTCGCTCACACCAGCCGCGAGCAGGCGAAGCCAGAGAGCCATCGACGGAGACTTCGGATCCAGACTCATGCGGCCAGGATGGCAGAGCGGTCAGTCCTCGTCGGGCCACCTGTGGATAACCGTCCCGGTCGCGGTGTCGGTGAGGGTGATGACGGCGCCCTCGACACCCCAGTCCCGCACCCACACGGGGATCTGCTTCCTCGCCGCGGTCTCGGTTGCCCACCAGCCGCGCATCGTGCGACGCCCGCCCATCGTCAAGGTCAGGCGGTAGCGGCCCTCGTCATCCATGCTGCTCATCCTCGAGCAGGACGTGGAGCGGGACGCGCGCCTCGAGCGCCGCGTCGCGAAGAACGGCGAGTACTTCCTCGAGCGGCGCTGGCGGCCCTGCCGGTTTCGGTGTCGTCGCCACCATGCAGGCGATGCACCGGTCCACCCAGAAGCGGCCCCGGCCGGGAACGTCGGCTACGCCGGCGACAGCCGCGGCGCGCCCGCAGCGGAGGCAGGCGCGTCCCTCGGCGAGGCGTCGCTTGCCGCTCGAGCGGAACGGGGCATCGGCGGGCGCCAGCTCGAGGTCGTCAACTGTGACGCCGAAGAGAGGCAGCAGGTCAGGGCTGTGCATGCTGTCCTCCCGTTGCTCGAGCCCGATGTGACGGTCGCAGCGTACAGCCCTACTATCGAACATGTGAACGACCCTGTCTTGTCCAGACTCGAGCAGCTCCGGTTCCTCGAGCGCGTCCAGCTCGCCGACCTCGAGCGCACCCAGCGCTGGATCGCAGCCGAAGAACAGCGGCAGCTCGAGCGGCGACGAGGCGAGCAGGCACGGCCGCCCGCCCCGGACTGGCTCCTCGAGCAAGGACTCAATGGCGGCCGACCCGTGTACGTCCATCGCGGCGACTGTCACATGGCGGGCAAGCGGCGGAGCGGCATCACCGAGGACCAGGCGCGCCAGGCCCTGCGGGAGCAGGTGGCCGCCTGCGCTCACTGCCGACCGGACACCGATCTCGGCCTGCTGGAGTAGCCGACGGGCAGATACTCGAGGGCGGCGGCAGGCTGATCGCATGGACTTCCCCGTCGATGTCGCTCTCGCCGAGGCGGTGCCGCGCCTGCCCACGGGGGACGGCTGGTGGTACGAGGTGAAGTTCGACGGGCACAGAGCCGTGATCTGGCGGGAGGCAGAGACGGTCCGAGCACAGGCCCGGTCCGGGCGGGACGTGACCCGGGCGTGGATGGATCTCGCGGTCGCCGCACTCCACACTCTCCGGCCGGGCACAGTCCTCGACGGGGAGGCGGTCATCTACAAGGGCGGTCGCGTCGACTTCAGCGCCGCGCAGTCCCGGGCCGCCTCATCCCCGTCGCGCGCCCGGCAGCTGGCCGCAGAGTGGCCGGCCACCTTCGCCGCGTGGGACATCCTCCGCCACCCCGACCACGGCGACGTCCGAGGCCGCCCGTACACGGAGCGCCGCGGCCTCCTCCTCGACCTCCTCGAAGACGTTCCGCCACCCATCCAGGTCGTGCCCGCCACCGACGATCCGACGGTGGCGCAGGCCTGGTACGAGACGCTCCACGACGTCGGCATCGAGGGAATCGTCGCGAAGCGGGCCGGCAGCCCGTATCGGGCCGGGCGGATCTGGCAGAAGATCAGGCATGCCGACACCGTCGACGCGCGGGTCATCGGTCATACCGGGCCCGCCGCACGGCCGCGCGCCCTCGTCGTCGAACTCCCCGACACACGGCACCGGCTGTCGCAGGCACTCACCGCGCCGCTCGCCGCAGCCGTCGCCGCACACATCGCCACATCCGGGCCCGGCCGGCGGAACCGCACCCGGGACCTCGGCAGCTACACCACCGTCGCGCCCGGGCTCACCGTCGAAGTGCTGGCCGGCACCACGCGGCACGGGGTCGTCACGGTGACGCGAGTCCGGTGAGCCACTGCGTGGCGCTAGGCTGAAATAACGATGCCCCGCCTGCTTGCTTCAGGCGGGGCATCGTTTAGTCGTGAGGGCCGGTCAGGCGTCGCGGAGGTCGTTGTTGCGGTACGGCCCGTCGGCTGCCATCGACGCGACCTCGTAAGCACGTCGGGCTTCCGCGGCTCCGAGGGCAAGCTGTTCCGCGATGGCGTGGGCGTCACCAGCGGCCTTTTCCAGGCGGAGCGCCGCGGCATAGAGGGCGTTGATCAGGTCGGGCGCGGAGTCCGGGGTGGCCATCGGTTCAGTCCCGGCCTACGACGATCACCGGCTGGCGCTTGGGGTAGGTGACCTTTTCTCCACTGGAGTAGGTGACGATGACCATTTGCGCCTGGTCCTCGACCCTGTCAACGAGGTACGGCAGTGGGTCATCCTCGCGGATAACTCGGTCGTTGCGGGTGAGGCTGTCTGCGGTGGCGATGCTGGTCATTTCCGTCTCCCCTGCTTGCCATTCGTTTCTGTTCAACAAGAATGACGGGCGCAGCGCTCCTTGTCAACTCGTCACGCCAGATGGATGCTAGATTCTGTTAAACACAAACCGAGGGGGGAATGATGGGACGACCCGCCACCGGGCAGACCAAGGTCATGGGCTTCCGGCCACCCAAGCCGCTACGCGACGAGTTCGAGCAGTTGGCCGCAGCCGAGGAGCGCACACCGTCCGACGCCCTCATCGAAGCCATGCACGACTGGGTAAAGAAGAAGCGACGCGAACGAGAGACGCCCGGTAAGGCTGAGGCGTAGAGCGACTGTCAGACCCGGCGGCGATACTCACCCCATGGCGATCACGATGAAGAACTACGGCCTCACCTGGACCGAGCCTGACGGTACGAAGCAGGCGTCCGGCGTCAGCTACGACAAGGCCAGCGCCGAGGACCGGAAGAAGCGGCTCATTGCGGCGAAGTGCACCGACGTCGAGATCGTCGAGGTGAAGCCCGGGGAACGGCTCCAGCCCGCAAGCTGACAGCCGCATGGCCTCCCGTGGGGAGCCGGGAGGAGCGGCGGGCCCCGCACACGGCAACGCAGCGGGGCCCGAACGACATCCCGCCCGGGGGTGGATCGAGAAGCCGCACCACCACCATGCACCCGAACCAGCCACCGCGATAGATCACGGCCGGAAACAGGTACACATCGAACCTGCGATCAGTGATCCTTCGCCATGACTCGGACGAGATCGGTCAGCGCCCGTCGCTGGCCATCCGGCAGCAGGGCCATCATGCTCAGCAAGTCCGCGGCCTCACCGGTGACATTCCACGGCAGGTGCAGGTCAAAGAACTGTGCAGCGGCAGCCTCCCGAAGAGAGGCCACGTCTACGCGCAGGCCAACCGCCATCCCAGCCAGCGTTGCCGCGCTCGGTGCGACGACGACCTCTCCCGTCTCCAGGCGATGCAGCCAGGCCGACGACACCGACGCTCCCGCTTCGGTGCAGGCCGCGGCGAGCGAGTGGTACGAAAGCTTCAACTCGCGACGTCGCGCCTTCACCAGTTCCCGCAGCTCGTCCGCCATGGCCCTCTCCCTCAAAAGACAGACCCGCCTCGGCAGGGGCGCGAGGCAGGTCCGCAGCAGTCTGGCACGAGGGGCTGACAGGCGGGACGGCCTTCGCCTACCGTGATCAGGCGGCCACCGTGTTCGCAACCCCCCTTCGGGGCGGGGTCCTTCGGGACGCTCGGTGGCCGCACCTGACCTTGGAGGGGACGTGAGCGACACCACGTGGGGCCTCAGCGACACCGCCTGGGGCTGAGCCAGACAGCACAACGCCCCCGCAGCCGGCATGGCTGCGGGGGCGTTCGCGCGTTCAGAGCCCGATGTCTTCCGATGCCTTGGCTAGCGGGTTCCAGTAGCGCGCCTGAACCGTGAGGATCGCCGCAGGTGGCCGCTCCCGATATCTCCGGTACGGCCCGGCGTCCCGGAACGCTTCGGCGGTGTTGCACCTCTGACATAGCAGCCCGCGAACGAGCCCGGTCGCATGGTCGTGGTCCGTGACGAGGGTGGTTGTTGCGGAGCAAATCGCGCACCTGCTGGCCTGCCACTCTTCGATCACGGCGAGCCCGTGAACGTCCGGATCGGAGTCTCGGAGCGCGACCTCGTTCGGTAGGTCCCAGCTCCAGCATGCAGGCGCCATTCCCTCAATCCTCCGACGCACCTCTTGCTCCGCAGCTTCAGCGGCTGCCACCTCGCGGTCATATTCGGCGCGCTCCTCCGAAGTGAGGTGGCGCAGGCAGGAGCGAGGCCGCCCCTCACGCTTCGGTAGGCGCCAATACGCGAGTGGACTCTGCTGGCAGGCGGTTCCCCGCTTGGTGAGCCGGCCGCAGGGCGGTGGCGACGAGTAGGCAACCGTGTCCACGTCGAACGGGAACTTGTAGGTCACGGTCCCTCCTTGGATGCTGGGCGAAAGCGATCGGCGATCCCCCCGAAGAGGGCTTCGGCTGCGTCGACGTGAGCGGCGTTTCGTTGGCCCTTGTTGCGGCGCTTCCAGTAGCCGACGGTGGTGGCGGGGTTGTCGTGGTCGGCAAACGCCTGGACTTCGGCGAGGTCGACGTGATCGTCGAGCATGTGCGTGATCCGGCTGGCGCGTAGCACGTGCGGGGTGAGCTTCCGGCAGGACTTGCACTTGGTAAAGCTGTGCTTCTCCGGCCCGTCGACCTGCGCGCAGGTGAGGACGCGGGCCTTTCGGCCAAGGCGGGTGAGGAGCCGGGCGATGTCGTGTCGGTCGAGGCGCTGGCCGGCGGAGTCGAGGAGCAGCGCCTTCTCTGTGCGTCCTGCGGTGTGCGCATCGAGGAGTTCGGCGACGGTGACGGGGAGCGGCAGGATCCGCTCCTTGTGTTCCTTACGGGTGACGTCGAGGTACGAGCGTCGTCCTCGTTCGATCCGGTCGGTGACGTCGGCGGCGCACATCTCGGAGACGCGTCCGGCGAGGGTATAGAGGAGCAGGACGATGAGCGCGTCGAACTCGTTCTCCGCTGCCCGAACTACCGCTTGGACCTCGCCGACCTCAAGGACGGGCGTACTGCGGGAGGTGTTGCCCTTGTCGACCTTGGGCCGGTCGTCTTGGGTGACGGGGTTCCTGGGGAGGTCGATCTTCTCGGCGGCGTAGGTGTGCAGCGAGGAAAGCGCGTTGAGGTAGCGGCTGATCGTGGTCGGCGGAGTGCCACGGCCTTCCATCCGTAGTCGCCAGGCGCGGATGTGGTCGGCGGTGAAGCAGCCGAGGGCGAACCGTTCGTGGCCGAGCTCTTGGGCGTACCCGCCCCAGACGCGGCGGATGTCGTCGACGTAGTTGCGTTTGGTCTGGAGGCTGCCGCGGCGGGTGGAGGATAGCCAGTCCATGACCATGACGAAGGTGTCGGGGGTGACGGCTTCGGCGAGGAGTTCGGCGCGGGGCCGGTAGATGCGCTTCTGCCCTTGGCGGCCGACTTGGACCATGCCGAGGTCGTCGACGAGCTTGCGGCGGACTTCCTCGAACAGGTCTGAGCCGGGCAGCGCGATCGAGCGCTCGGTGCACTGTGTGGCGAGCTGGTCGGTCACGTCACTGTCCCGTAGAGACGTGGATGGACTCGCCCGGCCGGTTGGCGGTGATCGGGAAGTCGTAGGCGCCGAGGATGGTGACGAGGGCTCCGTGCATTGCCCGCTGCGCTGCCGTGTAGCGCGCTCGCACCTCCTTGCCGCCTTCATCTTCGAAAGCGATGGCGAGTCGGTCGTGGACCTCCCAGCGGACCAGGATGCAGCCGAGAGTCATGTCGGCGGTGACTGCCGCGCCTCCCGGGTCGTTTCCGTCGGCGCTCGGATCGGCGTCCATGTTCAGGAGGTTGATCCCGGCGTCGACAAGGGCGGCCCGCACGGCGTCTTCCAGGTCGATCAGAGCAGGCGTGCACTGAGGCTGAGTCATAGTCAAATGCTAGCGCATAAGGGAACGTTATGCGCTAGGCTGCCGTCTCGACTAAGGGGGATGAATGAGGATTGATCAAGCGATCGACGAAGTGCTGGACGCGATCGGCGACGACCCGGAGTATGCCGAAGCCCGCCGCGAGCTGGACGCGGCATCCGACGCGCTACGCACCGGCACCACAGCCGAGGCGCACTCCCACCTCGTCACCGCGAATCGCCTCCTGGCTGAGGCTTGCCCAATTTAATGCCGCACAGACGGATCGCCCCCGCCCGCCTGCCGAAGCAGGGGGCGGGGGCGTTCGTCACCCACTCTCGGGCGGGTAGTCGGGTTCGAGGAACGGGCTGATCGACGGTGCCGGCGTCGGCTGCTCGTCGAGGCGGCCCATCTCTTCGAGGGTGTCCGCGTCCGCCGCGGCATCGTCGCGGCGGGGCCGCATCGGGATCGGCTCAGGCTGGGGCATTCGCACTCCAGTTCTTACACGTCGATGGAGTCGAGGTAGGGCCGGGCCCGTTCCGGGATCGGCCGCGGCAGCGGCGGTTCGAGCCCCGACTTGCGGATGTAGGACACGAGTCTGCGCCGGTCCACGACCAGCCAGGAAATCGCGGCACCCTGCCCGGTGATCTGCTCCTGCTTCACGACAGAGTCCGATTCGAGTTCACTGATCCGGCTCCCCTGGCGGCCGATCTCCTTCTCCATACGGTCGGTGACCGCGGTGAAGTCATCCCGCTTCTCCTGCCGCTTCGTCCGACGTGCGGACCGCGCGGAGACGACGCCGCCAGCTGCCGCGACCACCGCCATCCCCGCCTGAACCCAGGTGTCTACGCCCATTACTCGACTCGCACTCTCTTCACGCGGGGCGGCTCGCGCCATCCCGCTACAACCAGCACGGGAACGGCGATCGCAGTCCACACCGAGGCGGCGACCCAGCCTCTGGGGAAGTCGCCCTGCAGCCATGCGGTCAGATAGGACAGCATCCACGGCAGCACGATCAGCGGCAGCACCAGGAAGCCGACCCAGTCGGCGCCCTGGGGAAGCCAGGCCGAGATGACGCCGGCGAGTCCTGCCGCAATCCACAGCCAGCCCCACACGTGCAGCGACATGATCTGCGTGGCGAGGGTCAGGCCGCGTTGGTCGGGCTGCGGGGAGACGAGTTGCGCGTACCCGTACAGCGTCCACACGGTTCCGTAGGGCAGCAAGAAAGCCCCTCGACGGCCAAGCACCTTGCTCAGCCGTCGGGCGGCACGACGGTGCATCTACACCACCGTCGGGCTGGTGCCGACCGAGGCGGGTGCCGCCGGGCTGGACGGGGAGACCTGAGCTCGGGTCAGGAGGGTGAGCGTTGCCAGGACGACCGTGTTGATCGCGCCGACCGTCGACTGCGACACGTCGTAGCCGAGGGTTCCGACCAGGACAGCGCCCGCGGCGACGATCGCTGTGAAGGCCTGCGGGGCGATCGGGCGGGTCATGGCCGCGGCGATACCGCCGAGGATCGCGGAGACGGCCGCGACGATGGCGCCAGCGGTCTCGGCGGACAGGCTGGTGACGCCGAGGCTGACGATCAGGCCGAGCACGGCAGACAGCGTGTTCAGAACCACGACCGGTTCCTTGCCGAAGATTCTCACGTTCAGGACTCCTGTCCGGTGACGGCGACGTCGACCTTGATGACGGCGTCGGCGATGGCCTTGTCCACCGCGGCCACCACGGCCGCCGTGTCGACGTTCTTGCCGAGCTGGCCAGCGATCGCGGTGATCGCGGCGGACTGTGCGGCGAGCGTCTTGTTCGCGTTGTCGAGGCGCTTGAGGATCTCGGTGACCGAACTCGACAGCGTCCAGGTCGGGTTGGTCTTCGGTGCGCCCGGGACGACGATGACGCCGTCGTAGGTGAGGACGGCTTTCGCGACCTCGGCGGCAGTGGGCATGTCGTCCTCCTGGGCGGGGGTGGTGCCGCCGCTGACGGCGGCGAGGATGGCGGCCATCGGGAACTGGCCCGGGTCGCCGTGGTCGTTTTCGGGGACGTGCTGGTGGCCGCAGTGGCCGGTGAAGGCTGTCCACTTCGAGGGGGACATGCGGACGCCGTTGTCGCCGTAGCTGCCCGGGTACGCCTTGAACGTGACCGTGGAGGTGAGCGGCACGCCGTGCTGATCGTGGGCCCACTTCGCGAACGCGGCGAGGTCTCGGATCGCCCAGTCGGGCAGCTCGGGCGTGTACAGGTGGGCGTAGCCGGCCTTCGTCCACTTGGCGTGGGTGGCCGGGTCGCAGGTGCCGACGATCTCGATCTGGCAGACGTTGAGGGTGTTCGTCTCGACGCCGCCCGCCTTGTTGACGAGGGCGCGGGCGGACACGTCGAAGTCGAAGTGCTGGTACCAGACGAGGCGCTTGGCGGCGAAGTCCGGCTTCGCGGTGAGGTTCGGCGCCTCCGCTCCCCCGCTGTACGAGGGGAGAGACGTTCCTTCGGTGGTGTGCCAGACGATCACGTTCGACTCCATGACGGAGCCCGGGTACTTCGTCCCGTACCAGTAGGCAGTCGATGCGCCGGGGTAGCGCTGCGGGCCTGTCCTGGCCATGAGGCCCCCAATCAGGGCATAGAAAAAGCCCCAGTTCAGGGGCGCGGGCGTGGTGCTGTGGGGGGTTAGAGGGAGACGGTGACGCCGTTGAAGCCGATCCACGGCGGTTTCACGTCCGTGCCGATGCCGAAAATCACGAGGTAGCCGTCGGTCTGCACGTCGAGCTTGAGGGTGATGCGCTCGCTGCTGATGTCCGAGCAGGGCACGACGACGGTGCGGAGGGTGGTCGGCCGGACTGACGTCGGCAGGGCGGAGGCGTTCACGGCGTAGCTGGACGGCGGGGACGCCGGATACGAGGTCCGGTTCACCGCGCCGCGGAGCTGCAGGGAGTCCTCGCCGGAGACGTTCAGCCGGCGGTACTGCAGGTTGCCGTTGCTGTTGCCGTTCTGCGTGAAGCCGGAGGCCAGGCTGATCGTCGTCCACGACGAGGTACCGACAGACATGGCCACCCACGCGGTGCCGTCGTACACGTCGAGGCGTCCCACATCGGTCAGCCACGTCATCATGCCGGGGACCGGAGCCGAGGACCCGACGAGAGTGGCGCCCCGTGCGGACGCCGACGCGAACGTCATCCTCAACCGAGGCAACACCCCCGCGGCGAACAGAGCGATGGCGTCAGGGATCGACGGGGCGTCCGTCATCGACCAGAGGCCGATGCCCTGCCCGTAGCCGTCCGTGGTGGACATGCGGTCTCCTATCCGATGCGGGTGACGCACAGGGTGGAACCCTGCGCGAGGCGAGTACTGGCAGCGTTGGAGACGGCTTGCGCCCACTGAAGAGTGACGGAGCCTGCCGTTGTCGTCGTGACGATGCCTTCCTCGATGGCGCACGCCTGGTTGGTTGAGGAGTCCCGGTCGCCGTAGGTGCAGGCAGTGCTGAAGTTGTGGACGCCCCAGCGCCCCTGCCCGCCGGACGAGGTGGCCGACAGGACGGTGCCCTGGTCTGCGCCCACCGCGGACCGGTTACCGGTCCAGCCGGCGGGCACCGACCACATCGTCTTGAACCGGCCAGCCGGGCTGCTGCTGACCAGGTCGATCGCGGCGTAGTGCAGCCAGAACTCGACGCGGTAGACGGCGTTCGCATCCAGCAGGCATGTGAGGTCGGGATCGTCGGTGAACGTCGTCGTGCTGCTGCGGTCGGTGTTGGCGGGCTTGTACCGGTAGACCGACATGTAGAGCGGGGTTGCGCTGGTGGCGAGCCGGTTGAGGGCGATTAGGTTGCCGCTGCTCGACTGGCTGACGACGGCGACGTCCCCGATGGTCGGGCTGACGTAGGAGGATAGGCAGCGCCAGACGAGGCCGTCCGCGGTGATCGTGCCGGCCCCCACTGCGGTGACGGTGGCGAGGCGCCAGTCCGCGCCGCGCACTGAGGGGGCCTGTTCGCCGACCCGTTTCGCTTGGCCTTGGAGTGCGGTGGTGAGGGCGGAGCGGATCGCGTGGTCGCTGCTCGTCGTCACGAGTCCTCCTTGGCGGAGATCGTCGCGATGGGAAAGTCGCCGCCTTCGTCGAGCGGGACGGAGAACGAGGCGACCTGGTGGAGTTCACGGCTCTGGTCCTCGTGCATCACGCGCAGCACGTCGCCGGGTTCGAGCGCAGGGTTGGGCAGGCTGGAGAAGTCGCCGGACGCGTTCGGGGCCTTGGACTGGGCGAGCTTGAGGTTCGCGGCCTGCGTGCATGCGGCGAGTGTCATCAGCGTCGACGAGGAGAAGAACATCGGTCTCCGCCCGAAGGGTCCGCCCCAGTACGTCGGGGAGTTCACGTCGGTGTCGGTGGCCAGGTAGGAGACGGGCGGAATGTTGTCGGTCGTGTTCTCGCCGCGCGCCAGGACGCCGTTGAATACGTTGTCCGAGGTCATGGCCCGGTTGCCGGAGATGTAGACGCCACCCTCGGTGGCCTCAACCGCCCACACGGGCGGGGTCGTCAGCAGCTCAGGCAGGGTGGCGATGATGAAGACGCCGTCGGCGTTCGGGTACACCTCGGCGCCAGCCGCCGCCGCGATCTCCTGCGCGCCGGCCCACGGATCCGCTTCGACGTCGAAGGCGCGTGATCCGATGGGGGCGTCGACGATGAGGCCGAGGATGTCCGCGTCGGGGATGCTCCGCTGGATCAGGCTGGATACGGCACCGACGACCGTCCCGGACACAGTGAACGGCAAGGTGAACTTGTCGTCGGCGACGATCGCAGACAGATCCTTGCCGGTCAGGGTGATCGGGCCGTCGTTGATGTCGCCGCCGACCGAGTCCAGCCGGAAAAGCCCGAGTGGCACGAGTTCCTCGGTACCGTCCCCGAAGTACACGCCGCGGGAGATCCGGAGCCGGGCCCCATAGGTGGCGAGCTGGTCAGTCGGCGAGCGCGGGATCAGGGCCGGGTCGGGGCAGGTGACCGAGCAGGTCCGCCGGGTTGCCTGCCCGCGGTCCACGGTCACCGACCCGCCCGTATGGTCGAGGTCGATGACCTGGCCGGTCGTCAGGAACAGTTGGACGCGCGTGGCTACCTGGTGGGACTCGGCGAGCCGGGCCAGGAAGCGGTCGGAGACGGGGTACAAAGCTCACCCCATTCGCCGGTCGAGCAGCAAGTCCTCGCAGGTGGCGTACACGGCGAGAAGGTCCGCACAGGTATCGAATTCGGTCACGACGTCCTGCCAGGTACGGCCCGCCGCGCCGTTCACCGCGGTCGTCACCGGCATGTCCTGCTCAGTGAGAGGCAGCGTCCACGTCCGCCATGGCTCCTGAGCCGGCCCGCCGATCCGGCCCTCGGAGACGCCGGCGACGGACACGTACATGTCGTCGACGCCCATCCCCGGATTGGCCTGCCAAAGCAGCGTGTTGCCGGAGCTGAGGAGGGTGCGGAGCGCGATCCGTTCCTCGTCCGTGCGAGTCCAGACAGCAAGGCTGCCCTCCAGCCCGCCGCGGATACCAGACAGAACAACCGCCCGGCGCCGGCCTCGCACCCGTTGCACGGACTGCTGGATCGGCTGCTCCCAATCCGGGGGCCCCTGCACCACGACGCGCATGTTGCGCTGCGGGTTCCCGGGGTCCTTCAGCCACGTTTCGTTGATGTCGGCGAGCGACAGGACGGCTGGCGCGGAGGTCCGCGAGGAGGGTCCCGCGCTGGGACTCGACCGCATCTCGATGCGGTAGTAGACGCTCACCCCGATGGGCGCCTCGTGGTCCTCGATGACGAGGATGTCCGAGGTGATGGCCTGCTGGTTGACCAGCCCGGATGTTCCCCGGACGAGGGCGCGCGCCCCGTCAGGCGTGATCCGGTAGACGGTGAGGAGCCAGTCGAGCGGCAGTTCGCGCAGGGTCAGTTGGATGTAGCCGCTGTCGTCGACGGCTTGGACGGATGTCAGGGGCAGGACTTGCCACAGGACGACCTGGTCGATGTGGAGAACACTCGACGTCGCCGAGGCGGTGGGGATGAGCTCGATGGCTGCCTGCGTCGCGGTGGCCGGTGCCACGGCGTCGCTGGCCAGCGCGTACCAGGAGCCGCCAGGGATGGCGTACAGGGTGCCGGTGGATGCTCCGAGGTCCGTGTTGGAGGCGTTGTACCAGCGGACCTTGATGGTGATGTTGGTCCACGATCCGGCGCCGACGTGAGCAAGGATCTGTGCCCGGAAGTTCTGTCCGGCCGCGCCGGGTGTAGCGAACTTCGCCGAGCGCAGCGTCGAAGCTGTCGCCGTGGACGAGGCGACGTTGAGGGCGTAGGAGCCTTCGAAGTACGCGTTACCCCATGGGGTCGTCCGCGACAGCACGGCGATACCGGACGCAGTCGTCCACCCTGCGACGCCCTGCTCGAAGCCGGTGTCGGCATACGGCATGACCGAACCGGCCTGCAGCTTCGTAGCTGCAGTGACAACAACGGTCTCCAGGCGGAGCACCTGTCCGGCAGTCGCCGAGTCCACGCCGGCCGCGACAGAGCAGGTCGCCGCGTTCGACGGCGCCGCCAGCGACGCCCGCTGCCGGTACATGCCGGTGCCGGGGGCGGCCAGCGTCGACTTCTGGGCGGCGATCTGCGTGCCGGACCCGTCGTAGAAGCGCAGCTCGATCCACGTCGTCGACCCGGAGGTGGGCGGCTGCAGGTAGGCGTAAGCCAGGTACTCGGTGCCCGGGGTGACTGTCGGCCGGTCGATGGCCAGGGCCGAGGCGTTGCCGTTGGCGACCGCCGTGATCGCCAGGGTGTGCCCGCCGACGTTGTACGCGTCGACCGCCCACGAAACGACGGGGACCTGACGGGAGATGGCCGCGTTGGTGATGGACGCCCAGCCCGCAGCGTCAATCTCCGCAGACTCGGTGTTGAAGTTCAGGAGGTTGCCGACCGTGCGGATCGGTAGCCCGAGGTAGACGTTCTCCCAGTAGTGATTGACCGTGGAGCCGACCTCGGTCGACGAGAGCAGCACCTGCGCCTGCGTTGCTGTCGCAGGTGCTGCCCCCGCCACGCTCACCCGGTGCCAGCCGGATGATGCGGCAGCCGTGGTGAGCGACCAGGTGACGCTCACCTCAGTGCCCGTCGCTGTCAGCCAGCGGATGCCGATGCGTTCGGCGACCACCCCGGCCGTGTCGGAGAACGCCTGGTAGACGGTCCCGGCGACGACCGGATAGGAGGAGACGGTGCGGGCCTGGATCTCACCCGCGGCGACGGACTTGACGACGAGGCAGCCATCCCCGTTCCGGCCGCCCGTCCCCTTGGCGATCGTGCAGTTGAGCTTGGACGTCCACCCGGAGGTGTTCGGGTCGATGGACTCAGTGGTCGAGCTGAGGAGGTTTCCGGGGATCGCCAAGATGGCCTCCTCAGCTCGCGTTGAGTACCTGGATCAGGGCCTGCTGGCCCTCCCGCATGACCGCCGAGGCTTCACCGCGGACCCGGCCGAGGAACTCGCCGGAGTCGAGCCTGAGGTCGCCCTCGAAGCTCATCGGCCCTGACGGTCCGCCGCGTGCCGCCATCGACGTGAGGGCGTTGGCCTGAGCCGTCGTGAACACCGGCTCCGGTCGCCCGGTGCCGTTGTTGACAAGGTTGAGGCCGGGCGGGATGTAGCCGCCAGCGTCGTAGGTGCCGGGCTTGAACCCATACCAGCTGCCGAACAGACGGTCGTTGTAGCCTCGGGCCCGCGAGCCGACGACGACCCCGGCGCCGCCGCGGGATTCCACGTTGGTCTTGGCGATCGTGCCCGCCGTGTGACCCACACCCGCGTTGGTGATGCCGATCTTGAACGGGCTGTTGCCGTGGTAGACCCAGCCGGGCGGCGCCGTCTTCCCCGAGAAAGCTCCAGTCGCCCACCTGCGGTGCGGCTTCTGGCCTCGGATGACGGACTCGATCGCCGACATGAACCCAGAGCAGTCCCAGCTGGGGTTGCCGTTACCGGCCCACTGGTACGGGAGACCAGCCTGCGTCTTCGCCCACTTCAGACCCGCGGCGATCCGCGGGCCACCGATACCGCCGGCGCCCTTGTCGTCGGCCTTCTTGCTGTAGCCGAACAGGGCATCAATGATCTTGTCGGGGATCTTGCGGATCAGCTTGCCGATCCCAGTGTCCATGCCCGGGAACTTGGCCAGCAGCGGGTTGACGACGTTCTTCACGCCCGCCCGCGCTGACGCCTCCAAGGTGTCCGTCAGCCAGGAGGCACCCTTCTTGATGGAGTTCCAGGCGTCCGAGCCGGCACCCTTCAGTGCTGAACCGGCCGACTTGATCCATCCGAAGATGCCGCCGTCCGCGAACCGCTGGACCACGCCACCCGCGGCGTACCGCGAGGACATGTCCGTCGCCATCGGTGCGCTACCGCCGAACGCGGGCGCCAGAGCAGCCTTCACGCCCTGGGCGCCACGGCTGGAGGCGATCGAGTTCAGCGTGTTGATGAACCCGGAGCCGACCGCCCGCGTGAACTCGGGCCGCATGATGGCCTCGCCGCCCGACAGTTCAAGCGCGCCGCCCGTCGGGGAGACGAACCGATGAACGTCCTTGCCGGGCGTGTAGCCAGGCATGATGCCGCCAGAGGCGAAGGAGAACTTGCCCAGCTTCGGCGCGCCGAAGGCCGAGGCGACCTTGTTCCAGACGCCGCGGATGCCGTTGTTGTAGACGACGTCGACGACGTACTGGACGGGGGCTTTCGCGATCCCCTTGATCTTGTCCCAGGCGACCTTGATGGCGTCTTTCGCCACCTTGAACGCGTCGGCGACCTTGCCGACCGCGGACTTCAGCCCGTCGAAGACGGGCTTGATGCCCTTGTCCCAGGCCCACTTCGAGACGAGGACGATCCCATCCCAGGCGGGCTTGAGGGCGTTCTTCCACAGCCAGACGCCCCACTTGCCGACGGTCTTCAGCCCGAGGACGAAGGCGTCGAAGAGCGGCTTGAGGACGTTCTCCCACATGATCTTCGCGCCAGACTTGATGCCGTCCCACGCAGGCTTGATCGCGTTCGACCACAGCCACTTCGCCTTGTCGCCGATCTGCTGGAACGTCGGCTGGAAGACGTTCTTCCACAGCCAGACCGCGACTGTGGCGATGCCCTGGAAGGCGGGCTTGATCGCGTTGTTCCACAGCCACATTCCGGTGGCGGCCAGGATCTTGAACGTTGCGATGATCGGCAGAAGGACGATCACGACCAGCGCCGTGAACAGGATCTTCGCCGCCGCAGCGATGAAGTTGAAAGCGGGCTGGATCGCGTTCGTCCACAGCCACGTCGCCACGCTGGCGACGCCCTTGAAGTAAGCGATGATGAAGCCGATGTACGGCTTGATGATGTACGTCCACAGCCAGACGACGATGTTCCCGATCCACGTGAACACCGGCTTCAGCACCGTGTTCCACAGATACAGGGACGCCGTCTTCAGCCAGTCCCAGACCGCCTGCACCCCGGCCCGGAACCAGCCGAACCGGTTGTAGGCGTAGACCACCGCGGCGATCAGGGCCAGGATGCCGATCACGATCAGCGTGTACGGGTTCGCCGCAGCCGCCGCGTTGAACGCCCACTGGGCGATCGTCCACAGCCGCATCGCCACGACAATCCCGTAGATCAACAGGATGAACCACGGCGCCTTGTCCGCCACGATCGCGATCGCATTGGCGATCCCGCCGAGGATCTGCAGCAGGGGCCCCGACAGGGGCGACAGGGCTTCGCCGACCTGCAGGAAAGCGTTGGCTATCTTGCCGAGGGCGTCACCCAGAAGCGGCGCCTTGTCCGACGCGAAGTTCAGGAACCGCTCGAACTCCGGCGACCCCTTCAGGCCAGCCCCCCAGTCGGCGAACCGCTGGGTGATCTTCTGCATCCGCTTCGAGATGCCGTCCATGTGCGGCAGGAAGGCGTCGACGATCCCGGCCATGCCCTTGATCAGGTTGCCGATCGCGACACCGAGCCCGACGACCGCCGGGACGACATTGCCCTGCAAGTCCTTCTTGAAGCCCTGCCAGAACGGCGACTTCACCGACCGCGACGCCCGATCCTGCAGCTCCGTGATCGCAGTGACCGCACCCCGCACAAACGGCGTCAGCGTCGGCAGCGTGTTCCGCAACGACACCAGCGCCCGCGTGAAGATCGGCATCACGGCGGGCTGGAGCGACTTCGACCAGTCCCCGAACGCCGACCTCAGGCCGACGAAGGCGTTCAGTGTCGCCCGCGCCGCCGGCGTCAGTTTCGCGAGTTCCGCCTGGTATTTGGCCTGCGCGATCGCCGCCTGATCGATGCCGCCCGCCGCGGACAGCGAAGCCGACTGGATCTGGCGCTGCGCCGAGGCGATGGAGTCCGCGCCCGACTGCTGCGCCTGCACAACCCGCTCCTGGGCGCGCGCAATGTTCTCCGCGCCCTGCCGCTGCGCCTCCGAGACGTTCTTCTGCGCCTCAGACAGCTTCGCCTGCGCGTCCGCGATCGACCGCGTGTTCTCGATCTGCGTCTTCGCGACGTCAGCTTGCGCCTTCTTCAACGCGCTGGTCTTGTCGATGACGGCCTGCTGCGCCGAAGCAAGCTGCTCCTGCGCCGACTTGACCGTCGCCGAGCCCTCGACGCCGGCCTTGTTGGCCGCCTTCGTGTCCGCCTGCAACCGCTTGGTCGCCAACTGCTGTTCGTTAAGCCGCTGCACCGCCCGGTCGTAGGCGAGCAGCACCTTCTGCCGGTCGAGATCCGAGGCGTTGGGGTTGTTCATCACCGCATTGCGTGCGGCCGTTGCTTCCTTCAACGCGATCTCGGCGTCACGCTCGCTGAGCTGCGAGTCCTTCAGCTGGTTGTTCAAGTCCTGCAGCTGCCGCGACGCCTCCGCGCGGGCCGCCGTCAGATCCAACTGCGCCTGACGCGACGCCTTCTGCGCCGAAGCGAGATCCTTCTCCGCACGGTCGACCTGCTCGTTGGCCTGCTGCATCCGCTCCGCGGCAGCCGCATACGCGTCCGCGAGACTGACGCGCGCAGACTTGACCTGTGCCGCAGCCTGCGCGTTCGCCTTCGCCGCGGCTCGCGACGCGTCGCTCACGCCACGCTCGGCGTCAGCGATCTGCCGGGCAGCATTGCGCTGCGCAGTCGCCAGCGACTGCTGCGCGCCCGCCATCTGCAGCGCCTTCGACGCGCCCTGCGACGACGCCTGACCGCCCTTGTACGTGGCGTTCGTCGCCGCATCCTGGGCAGCCTTCTGAGCCTGCAGAGCAGACCCGATGCCCTTGAATGCGGGCACCGCAACCAGCGCGATCGAGCCGATACCAGCAGCAGCCGCGACACCAGCCGCAGCGATAGCACCCAGGCCGGCGGCCACCACCGGCAGAGCCGGAATGATCGCCGGGCCAAACGCGATCGCAGCCGTGATCAGCACCTGCATGCCCGACACGGCAGACGTAGTATCGACATCCACCCGGGCCGTCTGACCATCGAGACGGTTCACCGCCGCCTGGAACGCCGCCAGTTGAGCGGCAGCCGCACCGGCATCCACGCGGACGTTGACGTCCGCGTTCTGCGAGGACAGGCGCGCCAGGCGGGCCTGGATCTCCGTGATCCTAGCCAGGGCGCCGCTGGCGTCGATGTCGATTCCGACGCGGGCATCGCGAAGGGACGTCAGCTGCGCCCGCAGGCGAGCGATCTCCACCTCGGCCGGCGTGGTGTCCGCCCCGATGTTGACATTCGGCAGAGACGCCTCAGCCTGAGCCACCGCGGCCCGCAGACGGGTGCCGAGCTGGCCGTCCGTCTCCATACGGATCCGCAGCGGGTCGGCCGACACCTCGTCGATCTGCGCCTGCAGGGCCTGCAGCTGTGCGATCGCCCGCGCCGTGTCCGCGCGCACCGCCACGTTCGGGTGGGCTGCGCCAATACGGCGCAGCCGCTCCTCGATGTCCGCGGCCTGCGCGCGCGCCGTCGCAGCGTCGATGTCGATGCCGACGGTTTTGCCGGACAGCGACTCCAGGCGGGCCCGCAATCGGGCGAGGTCCGCATCGATACCCGTGTCGCCGAGCTTGATGTCAAGCTTCGGCATGCTGCGGAACGCTTCAGTGAGCTTCGCCCGCAGACTCCGCGCGAACGCACCACCCGTGTCCGACCCCTGCCGCGTCGCGGCCGGACGTGCCGCCTTCGCACCTTCGTTGATGCCGTCGCGGATCGCTGGCGCCAGGTGAGTGACCACCTGACGGCCGATGATCTTCCCGATCTCCTCGCCGACCTGCGTAGCCGGCGGCACAAGAGCGGCCTGCAGTCGGCCGAGGATGCCCGACGCGTTCGGCAGAACATCGACCTCGACTGAGCCGACAGAGATAGCGGGCACTGAGGGCCTCCCCTCAGCAGCGCTACGCGGCGCCTCCGTTGAGCAACTCGAACAGGGTGTTGGCCTGCAGATCCGACATCTGCTGTTTCGCCTTGACGGCCCTCGCGCCGGGCCGGCGGATGGGCTCCGGCGCCGTCGGCCGCTGCGACTTCTTCTCGGTGTTGACGCTGAGCAGCACGTACTCCAGGCGGGCAACCCGGTCCGCGATCACGGCCAAGAGGTGGTCGCTCTGCGACCAGCGGCCCTTCTCCGGTTCGCCCTTCTCCGACTGCTCCGCAAGCTCTTCATCCGACAGGCCGTTACGAAGGGCAGTCCACGTCGCCGACTCGGACGGCAGATGCTGGATGAGGACCCGCAGGCGGCGCCATGTCATGGCGCCGCGGTGCACGTCGAGGAGGTCGACACCCTGGTAGTAGCGGAGCAGGTCGGCCTCTACCGCCTCCGGGTGCGCCTCGACGACGGAGCGGGTCCACTGGATTTCCCCAGGCTCTCACCGGCCAGCGCTGCGGCCCCCTGGGAGAACTCCATGAACTCAACGATGGTGGGGTCGAGTTCGAGGTACAGCTCGTAGTCGTCCGGGTGCAGCACCGCCTGGGCGAACCCGTCGAGGTTGCCCTGATTGAGCATGCGCTGCCACGACGACCGCCACGCCGACGGCGGAATGACCTGCACCTCTTCGCCGCACAGGTCGGTAGTGACGTAGTGGCCGTCTGCTTCGATCTCCTGGGCCTCAGCCTCAGTGACGTCCGGCTCGTCGACCTCATCGGGTTCGACGTCGCGACGCGACACCGGAGG
Organism: Streptomyces sp. M41(2017); assembly: GCF_002078175.1. Classification (GTDB taxonomy): domain Bacteria; phylum Actinomycetota; class Actinomycetes; order Streptomycetales; family Streptomycetaceae; genus Streptomyces. The sequence goes on from NZ_MWFK01000005.1 coordinate 23,663, forward strand.
GCGGGACGCGGATCGGGCCGCGGTCCGCGGCTTCCTGCTGCTGGCGGTCGACTTGCGGGGTGTGGTGGCCACGGCGCGGGTCTCGCTTTCTGTGATGGCGCGGGCAAGGTGCAGAGGTGGGCGGACCGGGCCCGCGCCAGCATGCCGGTCCGCCCACCCGTTCAGGAGCCCGAGTAGGCGGGCGTCGCGGGGATCTTGTCGACGTGGTAGACCGTGTTGCCGGCCTCGTCCGGGTAGGTGGTGATCGTCCACTCGTAGCCGCTGATCTCGTCCTGCTTGAACGAGACGTCGGAGCGGTCGTTGATCTCCCCCTGCGGGACGTAGAAGCCCTTGAAGGACTCGCCGTCGACGACGAGGAACCAGAACGCGCGCCGGTCCGGGACGGGAGAGGCGGTCTCGGCGAACTTGGTGATGCCGTCCTCGTCCGGCTCCAGGTCCGCCTCGTCCAGCCGGTACTGCAGCGACTGGACTGCGACGCGGCCCGTCTCCCACACCGTCAGCCCGAACGTCCGCACGGACTTCGTGATCTGGGTGCGGAACGGGGAGGTCAGGCCCCACGGCGTGAACTCCTGAGAGTCCTCGTCGAAGCCGTAGGTCAGACCGTCGTCGCTGATGGCGCCCAGCGGCGTCCACGGGGCCATAGGCTGATCGGTCGGCGAGGCGAGAGCCGGCGTGCCCACCGGGCTCACCCAGCCCCCACCCGTCGCCCCGACGAGCGAAAGATCCGAAGATCGAGTGATGTTGACCATGCTGTGTCTCCAGACAGAGAAGAGCCCGCGCACGGGCAGGAACGGGGGTCCGGCGCGGGCCCAGAGGACGGTCAGGAGACCGGGTGGCAGAAAAGCTCGTAGGTCGCTCCGACACGGCGGAGCAAGGTGTTCTCGTAGGGGCGGATCGCAGGTAGAGATAGGCAGCCGGTTCGGCCGATCACCGTCGAATCCGAGGTCGAGCCGCGCAGTTCACGCGTCACCCAGTCGTGCACCTCGCGGGCCAACGCGATCGCGTCAGGCCTGCTCGCTGCGTACACGTTGATATCGACGATCGGACGGGACAGCAGAAGGCCGTCATCGCCGCCGCCCGGGATCTGCTCGATCTGGATCGTCGGTAGCTCACTGAGGAGCCGGTTGTCGAGCTCGTCACGCACGACCGCGTCCGGAAACCGGGCCGTCCCGCGGGTGATGAGCTCCAGCTCGATATCGACGAGGGCGGTCACTGATTTCGCCCGCCGATCTGAGCGGCCCGCAGCAGCACGTGATGCGCGCGGACCTTCTCCGTGCCGTACTCCACCCAGCGGGCGTAGTAGGCCGAGTTCGAGACCGTGGCTACAGCGCGGTCCCGGCGACGCCCGCCACGGGAAGTACTGTCCGTCGACCACGACGCCTTGTAGTGCCCGGCGGTCGAACTGCCCTCGTCGACGGGAGACAAAGCCACGGCGGCGCCCTTGATGACCTTGGCTCGGCGAAGCATTTCCGCTTCCATGCCGGGCATGCGGAGCATCTGCCCGACGCCCTTCTTTTTCATCTTGAACCTGGCAGCCACTGCACCTCCCCTCGATCAGCCGGTGACGCGGTCGGCGGCGAACTGGATGACGCCGCGGGTGCCGGTGAACGGGGAGCGGCCCCAGTCGCCGGGCTCGCCCGTGATGTCGCAGACAATCCCGCGGACCTTCGCCTTGTCCGTCGTCCTCAACGGCAGGCGAGCATGGCTGGGCTGGCTGGACGGCACGTACACGGTCCAGCCGACGATGACGGTGTCCCTGGCCTGCTGCTGATCCCCGCCAACCTGCGGTGTCTCCGCTCGCGGAGTGACCACGCAGCCCACCAGGTCGAAGGACTCGTCCATGCCTGGAAGCGGCTGACCGCGCGGCCCTCGGCCGGGTGACTCGCCCCTGCGCAGGATCCGCACCGTCTCGCCGTAGGGGTACGAGCCGGGCATCAGGGGAACCCCCAGCCCGCCTCGAAGTCCTCCACGAACACGCCGTCGTCGTCGATCGGCCAGGACGCCGACGGATCCGCTGATGCGGGCGTCGGATCGACCGTGAACGCGCCACCCCGGCCGGCCAGGGACTTCAGCGCCGACTTGTCGGCCTTCGTCAGATACAGGCCGCCCGAACCGGACGGACGCTGAACCGACATCGGACCGATCGTCTCGTAAGACACCTGCTGCGGATTCACGTAGGCCCGGCCGGCGACCGAGAGGACGACAGCCTCGGCGCCCTCAGGCAGGGGCGTCACGATCGTCTGGCAGAGCGAAGTCGCCGTCGAAACGAGAAGGTCAGCGCGGTCGCCTTGGATCTCATCGAGACCCAAGTAGAGGCCGAGCTGCTCGGCTGTCGGAGACGTGAAAGCCATGACGCCTCCTATCGGGCCAGGCCCTCCACGGCGGAACACCACGCGGCCAGATCGGCCGCCGGATCAAGCTCGACACTGCGGGCCTTCGCCCGCTTCGACGCCAACCGGTACTCGGCAGAGGTCAGCAACTTCCGCAGCACCGCCTCGTAGCCGGCAACATCCTCGCGATCGACGAAGATGCCCGCCTCGCCCAGTGATTCGCACAGGCCCGGCGTCGGATGTGCAACGACCGGGATGCCACTCGCGAGCGCTTCCACACCGGTGCGACCCCACGACTCGTAGGACGACGGCATGAGCAGCACGCGGGTGCGGGCGTACACCTGCTCCCGCATGTCCTCGCCGCGAACATGCTCGACGATCTCCACGTTCGGCAGGTCCGGGAGGATCTGCTCCCCGTAAGCGCCCTTCACAGCAAGGAACTGCTGATCCGGCATGCGGCGCGCCAAGGCAGCGAGCACCTTGCCACCCTTCTCCGGATTGCAGTTGACCAGCGTGATCGCCTTCCCAGGCTTGGTCGCATACTCGCCGGCGAAGACGGGCGGGCGCACGATCAGCGAAGACTCCGGCCGAACCGACTTCGGGTACTCGGCAAAGAAGAGCTCCGCCTCCCGCTCCATCCACACCGAGTTGTAGACCGCCAGGGCGGTCCCGCCAGCTGCGGCATCCCGGAACGTCGCGCGGTGCGTGTTGTGGCAGACCACCACCAGCGGCTTGCCGTAGCCGCGGGCCAAGGACGCCGCCGACGGCACCGTCTCCAGATGGGCGAGCAGCATGTGCGACCGCTTCACGGCGGTCGGAAAGTCCAGCCGAGACTCCAGCGGAATCACGCGGATCCCGTGGTACTCGTACTCCTTGTGGGCCTTCCCATACCGCGACAGCCACACCTGCACGTCGTGGCCACGTTCCACCAGGGGCCGCAGCATCGACACGAGCATGTGCTCCGCGCCCGCATTGTGCTCCGGCGGCATCGCGTGCACCCGGGCAACGATCGACAGCGGCTTGGCGGTCCCGCCCGGCGCGGACACCGGGACCGCCCTACTCACGAGCCGCTCGGGGTACCGGTGAACTTCACGAACGCGTCGGCGTCGCCCATCACGAAGCCGTAGTACGCCTCCGCGAGGATCAACACCAGGTTCTCCTGGAACGCGCTGTGGACGCCGCCGTCCTCGTCCACGTAGGTCGCCTGGTCGGAGATCCGCACGGTGATGTCCATGCCCACGCCGTAGGCGGCCTGAGTCCAGTCGCCGCCGATCGCGCGCAGACCCGTGTCCGCAGACGCGGACTGCCGGCGCTGCTTGCCCGACACGCTCCGCGAGTAGGCGAGCGGCTCGCCGATCAGGGTGCCCGCCGACGCCATGTTCGTGCCCGGCGTCTGCGTGTCGACCAGGATCGGACGGCCGGTCGTGTCCGTCGCCAGCAGCAGCTTCGGCTTCAGCCGGTGGTCGGCGACCGTGCCCGTGTAGTCGTAGTCCTCGTCGACGACGAGGTCCATGCCCTTGACGAGGTCGGCCCAGATGCCGCCCTGGCCCTGCGCCGTCGTGCCCAGTGCGACGGACTGCGAGGTCATCGCCAGGTACTCGGCGAAGGGACCGGTCGCACCCTTCATCGTCTTGCCGTGGATCGCCGCATGGTCGAAGGCCCGCGCGAACGCCGTCGGCAGGTCGTTCTGCAGCTGGGAGTACAGGCCCGCCGTGTTCGTGCGGGCGACCTCCATCGCGACCGGGATGAGCACGGCGAGCTTCTTCGCCGTCATGTGCTTGACGTCGATGCCGCCGGTCGACAGGGGCTTCTTCTGCCCCTGACCGACCCAGTCGGCGGTCGGCACGTCCATCGGGATCGGCACGGACGTGGTGGCGTCCAAGGCCAGCGGCGCCTGACGTGCGAGCGCCATGACCGCGGACTGCTCCACCGACTTCTCGAAGATCGGAGCGGTGATGGTCCGCGGGAGGAGCTCCTCGGGCAGACCGGAGGTAGTGATCGGGGCCGTAGCCACCATGATTCCTTCTCTCAGCGGCCAGGAAGCCGCGACTTAAGCCATCCGGAGAACTCGTCCTCCGGGCTGGGGGCCTTCGTTCGGTTGGCGCCGGACGCTTGAGTGCGATCCGGTGCAGGACGCCGCGGGCCCTCCGGGGGCTGGCTCTTCGCCCAGTGCGGCTTGCGCTCCAAAAGCGCCTGAAGGTCGGCCTCGATGGCCGCCTCGTCGATGTCGCCGTCAGAGTCGATGTACGAGTCGAGGTCGAGCTCACCGAACGCGTCGGCTGGATCGGCGAACGCCGCCCGACTGTCTGTTGCGGTGCCAGCGAGGGCCTGCACCTGGCTGCGGACCAGCCGCTGCCGGGTCTTGGCGATCTGCTCCTGCGCTGCCGTGAGCTGCTCGGTGAGGCGCTCGGACTCGGACAGGTCCGCTTCCTTGCGCTTCTTGAGTTCGGCCAGCAGCGGCTCCTGCTCCTTGAGTCGCTTGCGGAGGTTCTCGGCCTCGCTGTTCTTCTTGCGCAGCGCCGCTTCGAACTTCTTCCGGTCGAACGGCTTCTCCTCGCCGCCGGCGTCCGCCTCCTGGGCGTCGTCCTGCTGCTCGATACCGTCCTGTTCCGCAGTGGCCGTCTCCTCGACGGTCTCCTCGGTCCCGGACTCCTGCTGCTCGCTGCTCTGCTCGGTCTCTTCGGGCATGACGAATCGGCCCTCCAGGGGCTGTGGAAATGAGAAAGGCCGCCACCAGGGCGACCTCGTTGATCAGAAAGAACCGGGGAGCGGGTTCGAGTCGTGCTCCGTCAGCGCCCGCCGAAAGCGGGCCAGTTGACTCCCCGAATGGCCAGCGGCGTACTCCTCGTACAACCGCGCCCACTCGGAGGCCTGGGGGGAGGGCTCGAACTTCTGCCCTCGAAAGACCGGGATGACGCCGCAGTGGCAGCCGTCATGCGCCCGGAAGCCAGCCGTGTCCTGCGCATACACCGAACCGCGGGCAGCCAGCAGCTTGCAGAACGCGCACGCGCCGAGCGCCGCAGACCGTGCCCACGCTGTCGCCTGCGCGTCCCGACGCACCGCGCCCAGAACCGTCGCCCGCCCGGTATCCGCAACCAGCTTCTGCGCGACGGCCTCCGCCTTCTTCTCAGCCTGGCCGAGACGTACCTCGACCGGCTGAAGCTGCGCTCCGGTTGCCGCGTCCGGGTCGCGGTCCCAGACGTCCTTGGCGGCCCACCGTAGGCTCACCTCGGTCTGCTCCGGTGTCGGCGGGTCTGCGACCGGCACGGTGAACGTGCCGGCGACTCTTGCCGCCTCCCGTTGGGCGTCGTAAAACTCGGCGCCCAACGCCGCTGATGTCTGCGCGTACTGGTCGACCACGGCCTGCATGGCCGTGAACCAGTCCGGCATCGATGCCCGCAGCCGGGCGGGAAGGATCAGCCGTCGCAGGCCTCGGACATCGCGCACCAGCAGACGGGTCAGGCCGAGCTGCGCGGCCCGGTACCGGTCGGCGTCCCGGCCCCCGTCAGAGACCGCCGTCGCCACCAGACACCTCCGCAGCCGTCGGCAAGCCGACCGCAGGCCGCTCGTTCACCGCGGCCAGCCGATCCAGCAGGCCGCCACCGGTAGCTGCCGCCGACGAGCGACGGCGGTCCACGGCAATCCGCTGCCGCTGACCCTCGGTGAACCCGGCCATCTCCAACGTGACGTCGGAGTCCGCCGGCAGGACACCTGCCTGGACCAGCTTGACGGTCGCGTCGACTTGCGCGGCCACCGTCGGGGTCGCCGGGTTCCGCCACACCGTTTCGATGCGGCGCGTGCTGTCCGGCGGCTCACCGTCACGAACCCAAAGGGCCAGCCGCATCGCCTGCTGCCATCCCGCACCGAACCGCCGGATCCGGCGCTCCGCCTTCTTCACCTGCCGGTTATCCGCGAACCGAATCGCGTCCGCTGACGCTGGATTGTCACTGCTGTAGCCCAGTACGTGCGGCGCCACCGACATCTGCGACGCCATAATCCTGGCATACAGGTCGATGAACTTCGTCATGCCCGACGGATCATGAGCAGCGAACTGACCCACGGTCGGAATGGCGCCGTCCTCGTCCCGCTCCAACGCCAGCACCCGGCCGATGTACGTCTCCCAGGCGGACTTGGCGTTGCCCTCCGCGTCCTGGAACGCCGACTCCGACGCACCCAGGATGTAGCGCTGCGGCGCCCCGTAGAACTCGGCGGCAACCTCCATGCCCATCAGCCGGCGGCACGCCGCATCCGTGATCGACATGACCTCCGGGGTGATCTCCGACTTGCCGACCCGGTCCGCGGTCCGCTGCCGATTCGCCAACCGAACCACCGGCACGACCCCCAGGCCGTGCATGTCCCGATCGACAACCTCCCAGCCACCCGACGGCGACGGCACAGCCATCACCGTCTGGTCCGGCAGATACAGGACCAGCATCCGCTCCTCGGGGCCCGACTCGACGAACGAGTCAGCGGCGCACTCGCGGAGCGCGGCCGTGCCCATCCGCAGGCGGGCATCCCACATCAGCGTCATGTCCAGCGGCGACTCAGCCGAGATCAAGGGCGGACAGTCGTCCCCACAGTCCCCCGCTCCGACCGCCAGATACTCGCGGCCGTACACCAGCGCATCCAGGTGCGCGAGGCTCGACTCGTCGAACAAGTCGTTCGCCTCGGCGATCTCCGTCAGCTCCGAAGCGTCAGCACCATCGGCCCAGCGGAACGCCTCCAAGTCGAGGCGCTCCTCCAGCGATTCGACACCGACCCGCGGCCAGCCGATCACCGTGTGCAAGCCACGGAGCTGCGGAGGGATAGAGATACCGAGGTCGCGGACCAGCTGCTCGCCGTTGAAGTAGGCGTCGCGCAACTTGAGTTCCCACCGGTCCCGCAGCATGTCCGCGCGAAGCACGTTGATCAGCGCGAGCTCGTCATCCGACAACGTCAGCAGCGGCAGGTCAGGAATCGAGACGGTCACCGCAACACCACCACCCGTCCCGACTTGCCGGTCTTCTTCTTGCCGAGCCCCTTGGCCATGGCGTCTACTCGGGCTTGCCATGCGAGGACAGCAGCAATGGCGGCGTCGATCTTCTTCGGACTGTCGGGGTGCTCTTTCATGATCTGGATACCGCTGCGCGACTCCCGCCGGCGAGAGTTCAGGATGTGCCTCGTCAGCACGCTCGACCCGTCGTGTGAAAGCTCCCCGTCGACGACGCTCGACCGGAACTTCTCCAGCGCGCGCACGATCTGATTGGAACGACCTCCGGTCATCCACCACTCGATCGGATGCTGAGTCGACGACTTGAGCTTCAGTCGGCGCCCGTGATCCGCCTCCCACTTCGCCACATGCGACTCCCACCTGGCCGGGTCCGCATACATGCCGACGACCTTGTACTCGCGGAACGCGTCCTCGACGGCTGCCAGCACCTCGACAGTGGGGACCTGCCAGTCCTGGCCAAAAGGCCCGTCAGGCTGCTCCCAGCAGCCGAGAAGGAAGAGATGACCGTCGGACACCCGGCAGCCGACCAAGGCGGTGGCGTCCGTGACGCCGCGGTTTCGTCGCCGCGAACCGTCGAAACCAAGGACAATCTCCTCGCCGCGACCGACGACCTTGTCGGCGGCGGCTACGCCAGCCCACTCGGGCTGCGAGATCCACGAGTCGGATGCGTGAGTGATCTGATTGAGGAAGTCGGCGCGGGCCGTCTGCGGGTCTGTACTCGGATCCCAGATCGTGGCAACGATCGTGTCCAGGTCGACGTGCCCGCCGTTACGGTCGGCCGAGTCGCCGTAGGTGTACGCCAAGCCAGCCGTAAGCGACTGGCGGTCCGTCATGTCGGTCTCAGGCGGGGCCTCGCGATGGTCGTAGTACAGCCCGTCATCCCGAGCCCGGCCCTCCCGGATCTTGGCCCAGAACGCCGCCGACTCCTCTGCTACCGATCCCTCTCCGGGAGTGAAGGCGTTTGGGGACTCGATGGTCGTACCGCCGACCTTCGCGGCGTTGATACGCATCGTCTCCGCTAGCCGGTTGCCGCGGTTCGAACGCACCCACTCCTCGGTCTGGTCCAGCACAGCGAAGACCGGCTTGTTGCCCTTCACTGTTCGAGCCGACGACGTGATCGGCTCGATCCTCCCCCGTGGCAGATTGACGAAAGTGTCCAGCGGCTCCAGGCCCGGATACTCGTCGATGACCGGCCCCTGCAGCATCTCCAGCAGCGGCGCCCACGTGTTCTTCGTCTGGGTCTCTGACACCGCGGCGATCTGCACCAGTGGTGTGCGCACCTCAGACCACGGCTTGCCGACAGGCTGTCCATCAGCGTCCCAGCCATCTGGGACCACCGGGCCGAGAGCCTCAACGATCGCCAGTGCTGCGAGGAAGGGGCTCTTCCCCCACCCGCGCGGGCGACTGATGACCCCTCGCCGGAAGCGTCGCTTTCCGGTACGTGGGTCGATCTCGTAGTAGCGGAGGACAAAATCCTCCTGCTCCGGATACAGCAGGAACGGCTCGTAGTCGCCTCGGTCCGGAGCTGCCAGCATCTCCGAGATCCAGTCGATGACCTCGAATCCGAGGGTCGGGACGGCTCCGGGCTCCGACGGCTTCCACGGCATGTCAGCTCCCCGTCGACTCCTCCGGTGGCGGAAGCGCACGAAGAACACCGCGGCGCTCCCTAGCCGACCGGCCACCCTCGGGCCTCTTGCTATCGGCTTCGTCGGCCTGCGCGAACTGCATCCGCAGTCGCGCCCTGTCCTCCGGAGTCGCGCCGAACTTCGCCACCCGCAGTCGCAGCTCCCCGGCCGCCGACATCTCCCCCGACCACAGCCGGGCATGCACGACAGCCGTGTCCAGGAGGAAGTCCCAGTCGGTCGACGAGAAGTGCTCCGCCTGGGGCGACGCCTTCCACATCTCCCACCAGTCCAGCGTCCTCGCCGGCCACGCGTACTCGACCAGATCGCCGTCCTTCATCACCGACAGGGTCGGGAGTTCGGGCGGCTCGGCCTGCTCGAAGCGCAGGATCGTCTGAGCGTGCGGGTCCTTGCTATGCCCAGCTCGCCGCCTCGGGTCCTTCGGCGCGGGTCCGCGGCCAGCCATGAGGCTCACCTCCGCCCGTCTGATCTCAAGATCCAAATTCCCCAGACCCAGGGCCGACCTCAGCGCGTATACGGCCCCGATCCCTGAAGATCGCGGGGAGGGGGCATGCCCCCGGGTGGATCATGGTGGAGCCGGCCGATCAGGATCCCTAGTTCGATCATGGAATTTCAGGCCTTGCCGATCTTGCTCATCTCGATCATGTTCGTGTGTTCGAACTCGCTTCGTTCGACTGATCGTTCGATCGAGCCTTCGCTCACTCGACCTTGATCCCGAACGTGCGATCGAGTCATGCCTCACCGCGACCACGACCTCAGGCCTGCCCGACCACGACCCCTAGGCCGGCGCCGCCCTGCCCCTCACCCGTACCGGTAGGCGGTGACGTCGAGGGTCTGGCCTGCCGCGACGAGGAGCCCTGCGGTGACGGTGACCGTGAGGCCGGCTGCCGTCTGGGTCCCTGCCTTAACGGTTGCTGTGGCCTTGCCGATCAGCCCTGAAGTCTGCGCGATGTCCACGCTGTACGTGCTGCTCGGCATGGGCATGGACCACGTGATGACCTGGTCGTAGCTGGCACCGAGCGCGATGAGAGGCAGCGTCGGAACGGCTCGCCTGATCGCAACGGTCTTGGCCTTGAGCGCTGCGACGTCTGTCTCCAGTGCTGTTGCCCTGCTGGCAACGGCTGCTGCTGCAGTGTTCGCCTGGTCGGCTTTGGTGCCGGCGGTTGAGGCTGCCGCCTGTGCTGCGGTTGCTGCGGCTTGGGCTGTCCCCGCTGCCGTGGCCGCACTGTCGGCCGTGGTCTTGGCGCTGGCAGCCGTGGTGTTGGCTGCGGTGGCTTTCGTGGCGGCGTCTTGTGCCGTGGTCTGCGCCGAGGTGGCCGCGTTCTGTGCAGAGCTCGCCGCGTTCTTCGCGGTGGCGGCGTCCGAAGTGGCTTGTCCGGCGGCCGTCTTGGCCGCCGCTGCGTCCTTGCTTGCCAAGTTGGCGGTCGACTGGGCGGTATCCGCCGCAGTCTTGGCGTCCCGCGCGTCGGTCTGGGCCGTGCTCGCTGTGGCCTTCGCCTGACTGGCGTCGGCCTTGGCGGCCGTGCTCGCGGTCTGCGCTTGGTCGGACTGCGCGAGGGCCTGTGCGGATGCGTTGCTCGCCGCGGTCGCCGTGGTGCTGGCCTGCTGGGCAAGGACTGTCGAATCCTGGGCGACACCGATTGCGGTGCTGGCCTTGTCGTAGGCGCCCTGGGCCTGGACACCTGCGGAGTCCGCGTCGGCTTGTGCTTCAGCGATGAGCGGCCGGAGGGCCGCGGTCGCCTCCTCGGCTTGGTCGATGAGGCCTTGGAGGCGGGCGTGTTCGATGCCGGCGTTCTGCTGGATGGGGGCGAGTTGGGCTGCGATGTCGCCGAGGGTGGCCATGCGCGTGGCTATCTCTGCGGCGAGCGCGTCCTGATCGGCCTTCTGTGCGGCGAGCCGCTCCGCGACCTCGGCGTTGTCGGCGAGTGCCGCGTTGGCGACGGTATCGACCATCGCTTTGGTGGCGGCGTCGGGCACCTTGGGGCTGTAGCTGGTGCGCCTCATGCCCGGGTCACCGACACCTTCGGCGTCCCGGCCGAGATCAGTTTGACGACGGTCGGGCCTGCGGTGGGCGGCTCGACTTGCGCGGAGCTGATGGCGGCGGGGAGGACGCGGGAGGCGCGGCCTTCGACGGCGGGGTCGCTGCCGTCGACGGTGAAGTAGATGGGCGCGGCGCCGTCGTGGGAGAGGACTTCGATCTCGTCGACGTCGTCGGGGAAGTGGATGGTGGTGACGGTGCCGGCGTCGAGGGTGACGCCGTGAACGCCCCACTCGTCGGCTTGGACGGTGTAGCTAGCCACGGCGTCCTCCGCGCATTGCCTTGGCGTGGGCGCTGGTGGTCATGCCGGTGGCGGCCATGTGCCGGAGCTGGCAGTAGCCCTTGGCGCGGGCGCCCATGTACTTGGAGAGCAGACGGTTACAGCGGGACCAGTCTCCGGGTGTGCCCCAGCGGATCTTGGCTGCGCCTTCGCCGCGGGTCCAGTAGTTGCGGAGGGTTTGGGCGTTGCCGCGGTTCTTGCGGCTTCCTCGACCCTTGCTGGCCACAGATCATCACTCCTTCTGCGGCGCGGGCTCCTGGTGTGCGGGTTCCTGTTCTTCGTCTACCCGTTGGATCTGGGCGCCCAGTCCTGCGGGGATGGCGAGGCAGATGCCGTCGGTGTCTTTGAAGACGGCCCATCCGTCGGTGATGACGAGGTGGAGGTGGGGGTCTTCGATGAGGACGTCTTCGCGTTTCTGGTCGCGCGGGTGGACGATCAGGTAGGCGGGCACGCGGTCTCGCCTTCGTATTCGACCTCGATCTGGTGTGGATCGCTGGCTCGCGCGGGCAGGGTCACGGTCACCTTGGCGTTCTCGGGCAGCATGAAGCCTGCTCGTTCAGCGAGGACGCCCGCGTAGTACGCGAGCTCATCGACGTTCGGGGCCTCGTCTTCGAGGTGGAGTGAGAAGCGGATGCTGGACATGGCGCGGGTCCTTAGAGGAGTCCGGGGTGCTGCTCGGCCGGCCGTGTCCGTCCGGGTCGTGGGTTGGCGCGCTGGGCGTCGTTCCCTTCCCGGCTGCTCTTCTGTGCGTGGCATTCGGCGCAGACGCCTTGGAGCTGCTTGTGGTCGTCGGTCTTGGCCTTGATGTGGTCGCAGTGCGTCGAGGGCCGAACGCCGCATAGAACGCAGGTCGGATTCTTGGCCAGCGTCTCGGCGCGAAGGCGGGCCCAGTTACTGGGCAGCCGGCTCTTACGGTCCGAGTTCTTCCAGCCGCCGCTCATCGCTACTCCTCGGGGCTGCGTTCGGTGTCACTGCCGAGTGCCCAGTTGGCGAAGCCGGTGCGTTGCCCGGTGGGGCTGCTGGCGACGACAACGCCGTACAGGCGGATGGCGGCTGCTTCGGCTTCGTCGAGTGCGCTGTCGCCTTGGGCTTCGACGGTGATCTCGCGGACGCCGTCGGACAGTTTGACGGTGACGTCAGGCATCGGTCGGCTTGGCGCGGAGATTGGCCACTTCAGCTTTCAACTCGGCGAGCTGGGCTACATGGTTGTCCCTGAGGCATTCGCTTGATCGTTTCATGCCTGCGAGGGTCTGCGCCGCCATGCTGAGGCGCTTCTCTGGTGTGACCTGGTTCCATCGCGCGATGAACTGTCCGGGGGTGGGTGCGACGTCGGGACTCCAGCCGGGTTCTTCGCCTGTACGAAGCCGCTCCAGTTCCTCTGCCTGCATGTTGCGTTCCTTGCGGATTGCGGCAGCGGCGTTGCGGATGTCGTCCCAGTCGCGGAGCGGGTCCATACCGAGCGCGTCGGTGAGCTCGCGTTTCCACTTGGCGAGCCGGTCCATGTCGCGGGCGATGTCGGTGCGCTCGTTGGCGGCCTCGACGGCGCGGGCGCGCAGTTCGTCGGCCTGTGTCCAGTTGACGGGCTTGCCAGCGATGGTCATCTCGTAGCGGGCATCCCCTGGCAGGTCGCCGCGTGCCGGGTCGAGGTACGCACTGGTGTCGTTGGCGGGGATCTCGACAGTCTCGGGCGTGACGATGACAGCTCGTGCCCCGATCTGCTGGGCGATGTCCCGCCAGTAGTCGCGGTACGGCACGTCCGGTCCGATGGCGACACGCTGCGGGACAGACTCGTCGACGACGAGCACGAACGGTGCCCGCTCATCGTTGGCGCCTTCGGGGAGTTCGAGGATCTGCAGGCGGGCCATCAGACGTCACCTCCGTCTACCGGAGGGAGGGCGGCGTTTTCGATGAGGTAGTTGCCAGCCTCAACGAGGAATTCACCGAGGGCTCGGTATACGTCTTCGGCATGGAGGGTAGTGCCACGGAGCGCAACGGAGAGGGTGCCGATGCGCCCGCCGATGGGGACGGCTCCGGGCAGGCAGGTTGTGACGTCTACGGGTGCTTCGATTTCTGCAGCCATGGCGCGGGCTCCTGGGTCAGAGGTCGTCTTCGGCGGCGATGACGATGCGGCGGGCGAACAGGGTCAGCGTGACCGTGACCGCTTCGTCCTCACTGATGTCGTGCACGCGGATCTTCGTGCCAGCCGGCATTGGGATCTCCACGCCGTTGATGCGCACTGCGCTCGGCACGAGGATTGGAGCGGCGCCTTCATGCCGGTCGATGATCTCGATGTCGGCGCCGCGTCGCTGGGGCGCCTCGTCCTTGCTGGTGTCGATGGCCATGGCGCGGGCTCCGTGGGGTCAGTGCGGGTCGATGGGCACGGTGACGAGTCGTAGCGGGTGGTCGCGCTCGTCGAGTGCCTGGAGTGTGAAGGTGAGCAGTGCGCGGAGCAGGGCTCGTTCCCGTGCGCTGCCGGGGAGCCCGCCGACCTGGTCGACGACGCCGATCGTCTGCCCGTCGGAGTGGCCGTAGACGAGGCTGACGGGGTTCGGCGCGTAGAGCTTGGCGTACTCCTGCGCGTACTCGTTGAGAGTGCGCATGAGGTCTTCGCCGTCGATGGCGTGGCAGAGGGAGCAGATCCGGACTGAGGCCGACGCGTGCGCGGGCTTGTTGTAGGACCAGGAGTGCTCGCAGAGACTCTGGGCGCTCATCGCCTGGTGTTCGGGCATGTCAGGGGAAGCCATGGGCGCGGGCCTTCCGTGGGGTTACTCGGCGGCTTCACGGCCGTCGAGGCTGTGGTGGGTGTAGACCCAGCCGTCGGATCCGTCACCCATCGGGCTGGGGCTGGGCGTGGGTCCGCACGGGCAGAGGTCGGTGAGGTCGCGGACGAGCAGGTCGTCGAGCGGGGCGACGTGGACTTCGTTGCCGCCGGTCTGCTTGGCCAGCCACTGCCCGCTCATGCGGCGAGCGCCCGCGCGATGCCTTCTTCGAGGCTGACGCGAGGCTGGTACACGTCGAGCATCCGCTTCGGGTCGCACACGCGGTGGTGGACGCCTTGGGGTGCGGTGGCGAGGTGCTTCAACTCGGGCTGGTAGCCGGCTGCGATAGTGACGAGGCCGGCGAGTTCGTCGAAGCTGGTCGCCCTGCCCCAGCCGATGTTCATCGGCCCGGTGGCGTCCTGGTCGACGGCTGCGAGGGTGGCGCCGACGAGATCCGAGATGTGCACCCAGTCGCGCGTGCTACTGCCGTCGCCCCAGATCTCGAACGGATCCTGCCGCTCGCGGGCCCGGCGGATGAACGCGGGGAACGGGTAGCAGTCGTCTTGATCTTCGCCGTAGCCGGAGAACGGCCGCAACGAGTGGACGCGGCAGCCTTCGGCTTCGGCGTACTGGGCGAGCTGCTCCCCCGCGAGCTTGGCGAGCCCGTAGGTCGCGTCGGGTCGTCCGGGCTGCTCGTAGTTGATGTCCGTCTCGACGAGCCGGTGGATCTCGCCGGGCTGCTGAAGCGCGACCGGGTAGGCGGCTGAGCTGGAGAAGTAGACGGCGCGCGGGGTGCCGGTGCGGATCAGCCACCGGAAGTACCAGGCGTCCAGCGCTAGATTGGTGGCGACCCCGAGCGGCGATCCGTCGATGCTGGCCCGGCCGCCGACGACTGCCGCGCAGTGAATGGCGAGGTCGTAGGGCCGCTGGTCGAAGCGGTACAGATCGAGTGCGTCGCGGCCGTCGATGAGGTCGACGCCGGTGACATCGTCGCCTCGCTCGTCGAGTGCGGCGTGCAGGTGGCGGCCGACGAAGCCCCGGTGGCCGGTGAGGAGAACGCGCATCAGCCGGCTGCCTTGACGGCCCGGTAGACGCCCCAAGGCAGGTGGCTGTCGATGGGCTCCAGTCCGATCCGCGCGCACGCCTCGTCCTGCTGTTCCTTGGACCAGGTGGTGACGCCGATCCAGCTGTCGGCTTCGGCGGGCTGGTCGCTGAGTGGCCAGTCGAGGACGAGGATCCCGCCGAGTTTCGTCGCGGCCCGCAGCTTGGCGACGATGTTGAGGCAGTCGCTGTAGCTGTGGTGGATGAGGACGGCGAGGCTGTAGACGGCGTCCATTCGGCGGCGGCCGAGGTGCTTGGCGATGCCGTCGGCGTCTGCGAGGACGGCGTCAGCGTCGGGGAGGCGTTCGGCGAGCCGTTCGAGCATGCGTGGCGAGGAGTCGACGGCGGTCACCTCGTAGCCGAGGACGGTCATGGGGATGGCGACGCGGCCGTCACCGCAGCCGAAGTCGAGCACCTTCGCCCCGTCGGGGATGACGGTGGCGAGCATCTCCGCCTGGTCCTGCCCGGACTCCCAGTACGCGTCTTCGGACACGCGGCGGAGCGGGTGAATCGCTTCGGGGTCGGCCTGATCCCAGGCCTGGATGACAGCTTCGGCGGTCACGCTGCCTCCTCGACGAGCTTCCGCAGCTTGACGAGGTCGGCTTCGAGCCCGCCGTTGTCGCGGTAGTCGATGTAGGCGGCGCCGTCAGCCTGGGAGCGTTCCGGGCTGTTGCAGTCCTCGTAGACGGCGTCGAGGCTGGCCTTCCCGGCGGCCGGGTGCAGGTGCTCGATGACCATGTCGTCGAGGTAGGTGATCCGTCCCATGCCCTTCCCCCAGTCGAGCCAGACGAGGTCGAGGCAGAGGTGGACGAGCTGTGGCGGCGCCATGTAGTCCAGCGTCGTGACGATGTCGGAGGTCATTGCGACGGCGGTGGCCATGGCTTGGCCTTGGAGCAGGTCGTTGCCGTAGACGATGCCGGGGCCGCCGGACAGGCACTCCCGGATCCGGGCGTCCCACGCCATCGTTGCGGCCCGGGGCCGGTGGTCGTCGCCCATGAAGGCGAGGTACCGGTAGTTGGGGGCGTTCTTCACCGCGGCCTGGTTGAGGGTGCCGCACAGCCGCTTCCGCGCCCAGAACACAAACCGCACCCGCTGGTCGTCGGCGAGATCCTTCGCCAGCGCCTTGTACGCGGCAAGCTCCGGATCGTCCTTGTCGACACAGAACAGCAGGTCGGCGGTCGCCCCGGTGTCGTCCCACGCCTGCACGATCTCGGGCACGGCCTGGGGTCGGCCGCGGGTGGGGATGATGACGAGCAGGTCGTCGGCCATGGCGCGGGCTCCTCAGTTGATCGTGAAGCGCGGGGATTTGATGACGGGCCGCTCTGGTGGGGCCTGGATGCGCACCCAGGTCCGGTAGGTGCCGGGTCCGGGGTCGATGGCGCCGTCGGGGCCGATGAGGATCATCGCGACGTGATGCCCGTTGTCGGTGCCCCAGGCGGCGGCATGCCAGTCGCCTGGCTCGGGCCGTTCACCGTCTTCGAGGACGGCGACCTCGACCGTGTATCCGGCGGGGTCGCCGCTGCCCGCGGTGACGGGGGTCATCAGATATTCGCTGCTCTCGCGTTCCACCAGACCCCCTACGTGTGCGGCTGCTGCGCTCTCCAGGAGCTGTACGGCGCGCCGGCTTCATGCCGGGGGCGGAGGGTTCCTGCGGCCCAGCGGGTGCGGGGGGCTCCGGCGGTGAGCGTGTCGAGTTGTTCGACGGGCCCGGGTCCGGTGACGCCGCCTGCCGCGATGAGGGCTGCGAGGACGGCGAGTTGGCCGGTGATTTTCCGCGTGACGGCGGGGGTTGCGCTCGTCGTCGCTGTGACGGCGAGGCTGGCTGTGCTGGTGACGGCGACAGTCCCGCTGGCGGCCAGGCTCGCGGTGGCGGTGAGCGCGGCGGATCCGTCGCCTGCAGCGGTAACGGTTCCGTCGGCGGTTGCCGTTGCGGTCGCCGCGAGTTGCGCGCCACCCGCGGTGGCAAGGTCACCGTGGGCGGTCGTGCCCGCGCTGACGTCCAGAGTGTCCGCGGGGGCGGAGGTGCCGAGCGCACCTTCGGCTGCTGTCCCCGCGGTAGCTGTGAGGCTCCCGCCGCTGGCCGTTGCGCGGGTTCCCGCTGCCGCCGCGGTAGCAGTGGCGTCGAGGAGTCCGTTGCCGGCTGCCGCGGTTTGGCCGTCGGCGATGAGGCCAGCGGTTGCCGTGAGGCTGGCCGACGATTCGCCTGCCGCGCTGACCGCGCCTGCCGCAGTGGCGGTCGCGGTGGCCGCGAGTACGGCGGCGGCCTGGCTGGACGCTGCCCCGCCGGCTGCCGCTGTCGCGACGGCGGTCAGGTCTGCCGAGCCTTGTGCGGCTCGAATTCCGTCGCTGGTGGCGGTCGCGGTCGCCGCGAGGTCTGCGGTGCCGGTTCGGCCGGGAACGCCCGAGGCGGCCAGGCCTGCCACGGCTGCGAGTTCTCCGCCCGCTGTTGCCGCGACTGTGCCGCTGGCGGATCCGGTTGCGGCGGCGGTGAGGCTGCCAGCCCCGGTCGCTGCACGGTCGCCGCTGCTCGTGGCGGTGGCCGTGACGGCCAGGTCGCCGGCGAGGTCGCGCCCGACGCTGCCGCTGGCCGCGATGGTTGCTGTACCCGCGAGGCTGCTCGCTCCGGTGCCTGCGACGGCTCCTGCCGAGGTCGCTGTGCCGGTGGCCGCGAGTGCTGCCTGGCCGCTGGCCGCCCTGGCGCCTGCGCTGCTCGTCGTCGCAGTGACCGCGAGGCTTCCTACTCCGACCGTGCTGGTGGTACCAGCCGCTGTCGGTGCGGCCGTGGCGGCGAGTGTTGCTGCCCCTGCCGCTGCGGTCATTCCGGCTGCTGTCGGGGATGCGGTGGCGGTGAGCGTGCCAGCGCTGGCCGTTGCAGACGACCCGGCGGCCGTGAGGGCTGCGGTCGCGGCGAGCGTGGCGGCACCGGCCGCGTCGCGGGTACCGGTCGCACTGCTGACGGCGGTTGCCGCGAGGGTGGCGCTGCCTGCCGCGGCAACGGCCCCTGAGGCGGATGCGGTTGCTACTGCGGCGAGGCTTCCACCAGCCGCTGTCGCCCGCTGTCCTGTTGCGGTGGGGCTGGCGGTCGCGGCGAGCGTCCCGCTGCCCGAGCCGCCGAGAGCGCCGGTTGCTGTCGCGGTGGCGGCGCCGGTGAGGCTTCCGTCGCCGGTGACCGCGTTGACGGGCACGTACTCGACGAGCGCCCACGCGGTGGAGATGCGGCGGGTAGTGGTCTGAGAGGTGTTGGAGCGGTAGCCGATCTGCGCGTTGGCGAGGGTGGCTGCCGTCCAGGCGGTGCTGGTCTGCGGATTGCTGTAGGCGGTGAGCTGGTACAGGCGGGGGACGGCCGCTTTGTGCGTCGACCAGCCGTTGACGTTGACGGAAGTCGACGCGGATTCGGAGACGGTGCCGCCGGACTGGCCTTTGATGCGGGTGACGATGCTCGCTGCGGTGGTGGCGTTGGAGCCGATCCGCACGCCGACGGAGACGAGGCTGATCGCGTCGGAGGCGCCGATCCCTGCGCTAGTCGGGGAGGTGAGGGTGAAGTCGTCGATCGTGGTGGTGCCCGTGGCGATCGTCGAGTTGTAGCTGGTCGCGTCGTTGGGCGTGACTTCGTTGACGCGGGTCCAGTTGTTCGCGGCGCCCGCGGTGCCGCCGACGACGGTGGCGAAGCCGTTGTTGTCGCCCTGCCCTGCGGGCTGGAGGTGGACCACGGTGCCGGGGCCGGGGAGGCCGGTCTGTGCCGTGCCCGTCGTGTCGTTGACGGCGATGTCGTCGATGCAGATGTCCAGCGAGTTCGCTGACTGGAGGGCGCCGGCACGGACGCGACTGAACCCGTTGATGTTGGTGCACATCTGGTCGCTGACCAGGGTGCCGTCGATGTACAGCTTGAACGCGGAGGTCCCGGCCGTGATCGTGCCCGCGACGTCGTTGAAGTCCGCTTCGATCCGGTACCACTGGCCGATGCTGAGCGGGCTGGTGGCGGAGCCGAGGTCACTGCTGGCCTGATCGTCGCGGAGGACCAGGCTGCCGTCGGTCTTCAGCCGGATCATGCCGGGGAAGTAGCCGGACTGGCCGATCCCGTACACATTGCAGTCGGCGGCCGGGAGCGCGTTGATGTACAGGTAGAAGCGGTGGAATGTCCGCATGACGACACCGCTGGTCAGCTGGTGCTCGATGTAGGACGTGCCCGCGGTCGGGGTGACGCGCAGGGAGGCCGCGCCGCCGCGGTGGATGCTGGTGGAGATGGCCGGTGAGCCGCCGACGGTGTTGACGTCCTGCGTCTCGACGAGGGCTGTCACGGACTGGAGCTCGAAGCCGCACGTCCACATCCGCGCCACGGCGACCTCCCGACGGTCAGGCCGCGGTCAGGATCAGGAGGCCTGCGGTGAGAGGGAGAGGCTGAGCGACGTCGCCGTGAACGTGTCGCCCGACGACCACGCCTTCGACGAGCTGAGGGCGACGGAGAACAGGAACGTGCCGCCGGAGGCTGCGGACCATACGGAGATGTCGGTGATCGTCTCGCTGGTGCCGCCGTTCGTCCACGACGGGTTAGTGCCGGTGAGGGCGAGCGCGGACCCGGACGAGGACGCGGCGAACGTGAAGACGGGCCGGGTCGTCGAGCCGGCGGACACCGCGGTGGTTCCGGCCGCCCCGGGGTTCGCGGTGTGGATCTGCGCGTAGGTGGTGATCGGCCCATAGGCCGCGCCGGCCGTCCGCAGGGTGTTGAGCCAGCTGGATACCAGGGAGGTGGAGAGGCCCTCAGCCATCGGTGTTCGTCTCCTCTGTGTCGGGAGACGCGTCGGCCTCCGGCTGCGGGGGGTGGGTGACTTCGCCCTCGGCGTGGAGGGTGATCGTGATCGTGTGCGTGTCGGCCACGGCGGCCTCCGTTCGCGTGAGTTCCGCTGGGGACGTTCGGGGAGCGCCGCCGTTCCGGAGTCGAACCGGGACTGGCCAGCTGTGGACGACAGCCCTCGTCTGCCGACGACGTCCCGGCTTAGCGGTCCCGCCGCCCGGCGCTGGGGGCGTAAGAGGCGGCGGGACGATCAGGGGTGTGGGCCTCGGGCGGCGCCAGAGAATGGGAGCTCGGTGGCGTCAGCGGATCCGAGGTCGTGCTCGGCGACGTGGTCACGCACGACCGCCAGGTCGAACGAGAGGTACATCGTCGAGCCGGACTGGCCCGCGAACGGGACAGCGGACACGGGGATATCGAGGCCTGCGGCACAGACGGGACAGGTGATCGTGCTGGTTCCGACTGCTGCCACGGTCTGCCTCCCATGTGTTGTGCGTCCGCCCCAGACCCCCACAGGACTGGGGCGGACGAGGGGGCCGAGCGCGTGGCGCTTCAAGGCCCGGCCTGCGCGACCACCCGCGCAGGGGCTTTCAGGCGGCGTGAGCGTCTGCCTCGCGCGCCGGGATTTTCGGGGGCGGCGTGGGGGTGATGACCCGCTGGGTTTCCTTGTCCCGTTCAGCGGGATCGATCTCCATCAGGTCGTACCGGGCGTTGCGGCCCTTGCCGTAGACCTTGATGCGCCCTTCGGATGCCCAGCGCCAGATCGTGCCGACGGGACGGCCGGTCCAGTAGGCGGCGTCTGCTGCGGTAGCGAGTGCGATGGAGGGCACGGTCACCTCCGGGAACGACGAAGGCCACCCGGTGCCGGGTGGCCTCAGCGCGAAGTTCTGCTATCTGAGCAGATGATCGCTTCGGTGATCGGGTTTTGTCAACCCACCGATGTCAACAGCCCCTCACGCCACGTTGCGGCGTTTCTCCGTCAGAGACTTGAGGTCCGCCAGGAGGTACAGCTTGGTGCCGCTGGAGTCTTTCAGTAGGTGATGCAGCTTGCCTCTATGGACCCAGACGTGAGCGGTACCAAGCCTGATGCCGAGGGCGCGAGTCCCGGCTTCCAGCGTGACCAGGTGTGGGGTCATCGGTACGTCGGGAAGCCGCAACCGTCCGGGCTTTTGAGCGAGGTTGGCCAGTGTTGGCCAGCTCGGGTCGGGCGACCCGTGTGCGGAACGGACGGCTTCGATGTGCGCGTCGAGGATTTCGTCGCGGTGGAAGTACTCGGCTCCACGGCTGATCCGAAGGGCTTTGAACTCCTCGTGCCTCGCCGCCTCTTCGGGACGTCCGCCCGGCTCCCACGCAAGGACAGCATCAGGGATGAGATTCCCGAAGCGCTTATGCGGCTGCGAGGTGTATCCGATCTTCACTAGCGACCCGCGCTGCGCGTAGTAGACGATCGACTCCGGGAAACGGCTGGGCTGCCGGTCCGCTTCATTCTGTAGATGGCGCGCATGCTTGCCGCGTCCCTCTTTGATGGCCTCGGCGATCGTCTCGCTGTCGAACTCTCCGCCCTCGCGTCGGATCCTCTGAAGTTCTGCCGCGATGAACATGAACGCCGGATCGCTCTGGTCGACTACGCCGATGAGGCTCTGAACGCTTGGGCGCACACCCGCCGACGCGGTTTCCGCTCTCCCGTATGGGCGGGCTAGTGGGGCCTTGCGGTTACTCTGAACCATGTCGATCTGCTTTCTCCAGGTCGGCCACGCCCCGGGATCGGTCGCACGATCGCCGGGGTCTCAACTGCCCCAATTCTACCGTCCTTTGGATCTATTCGGCGGGATTCGCGCAGGTCAACGGACGGATGCCGTGTCGCTACGTGGAGCGTTCCGGCAGATCCAGAACAGCAGTGCGGACAGTCCGCAGATTCCAACGGCGCAGATGATCAATCCGATGCCGCCGATGATGTGTTCCAGGTCGCCCCAGAAGTAGCTGACGCCGAGGGCGCCGACGCCCAGCCCGAGCAGGCACGTCAATACGGAAAGCACGCATCCGGCGATGTTCGACCCGCTCACGGCGCCCACTCCTCGCCCTTGTGGTCGGGGTGCCCGGCGAACGGTTGGGCGAGCAGACGCAGGGTTCGGCAGGGGTGGCGCTGCGGAGTGCTGCCGCCATGGGTGGGGTACCCCCACCGCCCGTCAACGCAGGTGCCGCAGCTCCCGTCATTCACGTCTGGGTGCTCTTCGATCAGTGCGAGCTTGGCGTCGAGGTCGGCGATGACGTCGGGGTCGGGTGCTGGCTCCTCGAACTGGGTCATGACCGACGCCTCATGGACCTCGTGACCGCACGGGTCGAAGGACCCGAGTGGCCAGCCGATGGATTGGCCGCCCAGGGAGGTCGTCATGCCCGACGTCGGGCGGGAGCAGACCGGGCAGCACGCTCCGGGCTCCCATGTGCCCCGCACGATCCGCTGCTGACGGTCGCGGGCTTCGGCATACCGGGCGCGCAGAAAGTCGGTGATCTCGCTCATATGGCGGCTCGTGGCAACCAGACCCATGCGGCCGGTTCAAGGTCGGGGTCGTCGTCAGCGCTGTCGAACCACGAGTCGAGGCACACCTTGCAGAGGGGAAACCAGTAGCCCGAGCTGGTCTTCCATCGGGCGACCGTGGGGCCACAGCTGCCGAGATTGATGACGCAGTTCACGCCGCTGCCTCTTCCGTCGGCAACGCCCAGCAGGCATCAGTGCAGTCGCGCCCCTCGTGTGGCAGCCCGCCCTCGCTCATCTCCTCGAAGGAGACGGTCCGCATCGCCTGGAGGCACCAGGCGCCCTTGGGTGTAAGCCATGCGCCGTTGACGCTCGATCCGTGCTCGGTCAGCTCGGCCACGTCGATGACGGACATGATGATGTGGTGCGCCGCGCCACCGCCGGTGAGGGTTTCCGCTAGCCGCCAGCCTTCATTCTCGTAGTAGGGGGCGAGCGAGAGGAGGTCGCGGACCAGCACGTAAGCCTCGTCGGGGTTACCGCAGCCGCAGAGTCCGAGGTCTTCGTAGAAGATCCTGTTCAGATGGTCGCGGACCGCTTCATCCACGCTCATGCCGCTACCCCCGCCGCTTCGGCGAGTACGGCGTCTTGTGCGGCCCGGAGTTCCCGCCACTCCCCCAGCGTCTCCCACCGCTGCCCGCAGGTGTCGCAGTGGACGCGGTGGCTGTCGGCGCGGGCGGTGAGCGGCTTCCAGCAGAGTTGCCCGTCGGGCCGGGCCGGGCAGTTGCCGATTTTGACGCGGCCGGGGCGGCGGACGTCGTTGACGATCGCCGCGCACTCGGCGTGCAGCTTCCGCAGGTCGTCGATGTCTTGGCCGACTGAGTCGTAGGAGTCGGCAGCCCACGGCAGATTGTTGAGCAGGAACGTCACCAGATGCGGGACCGTTTGTGCCGCACTGCCGCGCCAGGGTGCGACGGTCCAGCCGAGGGCCTGCCGCCACGAGTCCTCGACCGCCGACAGCCTGGCCGCGACACCGCCGGGCCCGACGAGGGAGAGTACTTCGAGGCGGGGCGGGATCGGCGGCGTCTTCGTCCCCGAACTTCCCCCGCCTGTCCGGGAGGCGCCCCGCATCAGTGCGGCCGTCGTGTTCAGGCGCTGGAAGAGGGCGGGGAGTTCGGTGAGCCGCACGCGGGTCTTGTCTTCACAGGGCCGGCATATCTGGCGGCCGAGCTCGTCGGCCCACAACTGGTGGGCCCGGGTTCCGTCGGCGGGTCCGGCGGCGCAGGTCGGCCATTCGTATCCGTCGTCGGGGGTGGGGTGGTCGTGCATCGTGCGGCTCCTCGGCGGTGGTACGGGAAGCAGTGACGCTAGGGCCAATGGTGCCCTATGTGACCGACAAGCCGGGCCAATGGCCCTGTCCTAGTCCTCATTGGGGCCGGCTTGGCGTCGCGCCGTGTAGTAGGTGAGGGCGGCACGTTGCCGGCGGCTCGCTGTCTGTCCGGTCGCGAGGTATCGGACGAGCACCCAGAAGCGGGCGGTGAATCGCTTGAGGCGTTCCATCTGTGAGGCCCTCTCGGATCGTTGGTGCATGGACTGTCGTGCGGGAGTGGTCGCTTTATCGATTCCTACCCTGCTCCGTTACCGGCCTTGCAACACTGCCGCCATGAGCGACGTCGTCTACATGGTGCGGGCGCGAACCGAAGCGGCCTGCAAGCGGGAGTTGGCGCGGATCTGCGAGCGTATGGACGCCGAGGTCGCCACCGATCCCACGGACGCAGCTGGCCGTCACTGGGTTGCGCGGGCTGTTCCCCGAACGGCAAAGGCCCCGACCGCGGACGGTCGAGGCCCTGTCTCCGGCTAGCAGCTACTCGTCTTCCTGCTCCAGTTGTGCGGCGAGGGCGTTGAAGGCGGTCACGTAGCGGTTGGCTGCCGAGAGCGTCTGGCTTTCGGGGGTGACGTTGAACGTCTGTGCGGCCCCGTTCCCGAAGGTCACGTTGATGACGGCCGCACCCTTGTTCTTGCGGCCGGTGGCGGCAGCTGAAGCGCCCATCGTTGCCGCCCCGGCAATGAGCCGGGTCGCTGTCCAGCCCTTGTGGGCGCCGGCGTTGACGAACTCCGCGGATCCGCCCTTGATCGGCCCGAGGTTGGTGACGCCCATCTTCGACGACGGCCACATTCTCATCGTCGCGGCCGTGTTCATCGTGCGCTCGGCCGGATGGGCTTCTCGCCACGCTTTGAGCGCGGCCTTGTCGGCGGCCTTCTGGTCGGCTGCTTCACCGCGGATCCGCTGCTTCTCTGCCTTCGCGGCAGCCTTCTGTGCGGTCTTCTCCGGGTCCTGCTTGAAGAACATGACGCCCCCTCGGTGCGAGTCCAAGGGGGCATCATGCGCCTGCTGCCGGAGCGGTGGGGTCGGGAGTGCCCGAGTTGTAGCCGATCGAGGACATCGAGATGGAGCGTGGCTACGTCCACACGCCGTCGATGTAGGCGCGGGCCGCGGCGTCGACGTCGGCTGTCTGCCCGGCGGCGATGGCGAGGAGTGGCGCCTGGTCGTTGAGGTGCGGGTTCATGCCGATCATCCAGTTGCGGGCGGTCGCCTCCTCTTCCTGGTCGGCTATGTGCCGGAAGATGCGGTGTGCGGCTTCCCGCTGTTCGGCGTCGGTGAGACGGTCGGTGAGCGGTTCGCCGAGCCAGGCGGTCAGGTCGGTGGTGGTGCGGTCGGATGTTCGGGTCACGCCTGCTCCTTCATGCTCGCCGGGCGAGCGTCGCTTCTGTGATCGACCGGGCTACAGCGCCGAGTCGAAGGTGATCGGTCGGACTGGCGGCCGGTCGGCGCGGACGGTGATCCGGCCTGCGGTGTCGCGGCTGGCCGGCTTGATGGCGGACAGGGGCGTGTGCGGGCGCCGGGCCGGTGGGGCGGAGCGGCGGGGGATGTCGGTGACGGTCATGTCAGCAGTGTGCTCTCGGCTCCTTCTCATCGGGTCCTTTCGGTTAGAGCCCACGGCTGTGGGCGAGTTCGGCTGCGCGTTCGAGGTAGCGGGCGGGGAGTCGGGGGTCGCGCTGGTTGTCGTTCCAGCTGGGGATGGTGTTGGCGTGGGGGAAGTCGCGGCGGATCGCTTCGAGGAGCACCACGCAGGCGTCGTCGGCCTGGCCGCGACTGTCGGCTGCGGCCTGGATGGCGCCGATGAGGCAGCGGGCGCCCTGCTCGTTTCGCAGCCCTCCGGTGCACCAGCCGGCTGCGTCGAGGCGGAGCCGGGCGCGGTGGAGGGTGGCGGCGATCGGCGTGGGGTACGGGCAGGGCGCCGCAGTGGGGGTGAGCGGCAATGGCGCGGTGATCTCGGGGATGGGGTCGGCGGCGGGGATGTGGGCGGTGTCGACTTCGAAGGTGAGGTTGGCGAGGGTGAGGCGTGCGTCCATGACGAGGCCCACCTCGACCAGCCGCGCGTCCAGGTCGAGTTCGACCGGGGCGGCGGCTCTCGCGGTCGTGGCGGGCGCGGTCATCAGGCGGCGACCTTGGCGGGTGCTCCGGTGCCCTTGCATTCGGGGCAGACGACGAGGAGTTGTTCGTTGCCGAATGCGGCATGGATCTTGCCGTGGCCGGAGCACTTCCAGCACTTCCCGGCGGCGATGGCCTTGCCGACGGGCATGAACTTGTTCTGCTTGATCCACTGCTCGTCGGTCATGCCGGAGTCGGTGACGACCTTCGACGGCATCGGCTCGGGCTGCGGGTCGGCGGCCTGCTTGGCTTCTTCGCTGGCCTGCGCGTACCAGGCGCCGCCGACGCTGCTGCCGCCGTGCTTCTGACGTTCGTGGGTGCGTAGGCCGGCGGTGGCGGCCTTGGCGTCGCGGTAGCGGGGCTTCTCCTTCTTGCCGCAGGGGCAGGCCCAGCCGAGCAGGCCGGTGCTCTTGTCGGGGCCGAACCGGCTGGCCTTGTAGACGGCCCACTTAGAGACTCGCTGCTTGGTGGGCTTGGCCGGGCAGCGCTTGGCGCCGGTGAAGGCGCCGCTCTTCTTGTCCTTGGTGTAGACCTGCCCGAGACCCTTACAGGTGGGGCAGCCTTCATGGGTCAGCTTGAGGATCGCGGCGTTCTTGCGGGAGAGGACGGTGTCGTCATGGTTCTCCAGCCTCTTCACCGCGAAGAGGACCATCCGGGATCCGATCTGGGCGTGGAGGGGGCCGGTACGGGGGACCTTGACGCGGCCGACGGACTTCTTCCGCGACGAGGTGCGGGCGGCGGGCTTGCGGCCCTTCGCGGCGGTGCGCCGGGCCGGCTGCTTGCGCTTCGGGGGCATGATCGGAACTCCTCTTCAAGAACGTCATATATATGGATCAATAGGGTGGCAATGGGCCGTCTTTGGCCCGGCAAGGCCCCGTCTACGGCCCGGCTAGGCGATCAAGGGGATCCGCTGGTAGCCGGGCCATAGACGGCCCGAAGACGGGGGTCAGGCGGCCCGAAGACGGGCTTTAGCCGGGTCAATGAGCCCCGCAGCGGCCTGCTCGACCGCTCCACGCGACCAACCTCGGACCTGCTTGCCGTCCCACTCCTGGCGGGTCGATGCCACCGCTGGCGCATGCTTGCGCAGCACCTGCGCCAGACTCGTCGCATCCAGTTCGAAGCCGGCTTCGCCAAGCGCGGGCAGCAGTTCCTCGGTCGTCGGCAAGAAGGGCTTCTCCCCGAACGTCCGCAGCAGGAAGGCGACGGTGCGCGCGTCGTCCACGCCGCCCTGCGCGTCGAGGGCTTCGAGCCGGTCTGCGAGTGAGACCTCGCCCGCCTGGCCGTCTCGGCGGATGACGTGCAGGAGGTCCGCCGCGGCGAGGCTGGCGTGGTCGAACCAGGGCCGGCCTGCCTGCTCGCGCTCCCTGACGGCCTGCCGGATCTGGTCTCGCTCGAAGCGGTTCCAGCGCCACAGGACGGGCCGGTCGAAGCCGGGGCCTGCCATATAGAACTTGCCTGCGTCGTAGACGCGTTCGTCATCGACTGCGGGCCGCAGCCGGTCCGGGCGGTAGCCCATGGCGCTGGCTCCCTTTCCGAGGACGAGGGGAATGTCCTCGCTTCGGGAGGCGAGCATGACGCGGTAGGTGACCGCGCTGGCGATGGCGTCGCCGAGTGAGTCCTGGGTGGCTTCCTGCGCAGCGAAGATCAGGTAGACGCCGGTCTCCCGACCGATACGGATGATCTCGATGGCGAGGTCTTTGGCCTCCTGCGGCAGGAAGATGAACTCGTCGACGATGCCGAAGATCGCCGGGTCCTCGGGGGTGGGTTCCCACAGGTCACCCATCTCCTTGGCCGACTTGACCTGGTTGCGGCCGGACGCGATATCGCGCATCCACCGGAGCTTCTCTGTGCATTCCTTGCCTCCGCGGATGGGCGGCAGGGCCATGACCTCAGAGAACTCGCGGATGCCGTCCTTGACGGGGTCCATCTCGATGGCGATGGCGTCCCGGCATGCCGTGATTACTTCGGCGAGGCTTCGCAGTGCACCCTTGGTCTTCGCGGACCCGGACGAGCCGATGATCAGCATGAACATTCCACGCAGGCGCAGCTCCAGCGATGAACCGTCCATGCAGCGGCCGTAGACCACGGCGTCCCGAACCGAGAGGCTGTTCGGCGCGTGGACCGCAGGGCGCGGCATGTCGGCGAACGGGTCCGTCTGCACGAGGCGCAGCGTGACGTGGGAGTTGTCGTCGAGGTCCGGCTCGATGAGCGTTCCGCCAGTCCCGATCCCGAAGTGGGAGTCCAGTTGGTCGGCGACCGCGTTGACCTTGCCGGGGGTGGCTCCCTTGAGGACGACGTCGATCTCCCAGCCCCAGCCGCGGTATCCGAGGACGCGCACGCTGCGCGTTCCGATGCCCTCCCAGGCAAACGCACGCGAGATGCACTCCTCGACCTGGCCCGGGGACTGGCAGACGGCGAGAGGATAGGGCTCGTCGGAGTCCGGGTTGTCCTGCTCGGCGATCATCATCTGGGGTGCGATGTCGGGACGCTGGTCGCGGTAACGGCCGTACAGGGTGATGCCGACGCCCGCCGCGAGACCGGTCACGGTCGGAGGGATCGCGGTGGACAGGCCAACCGCGTCGAGACTGGTGCCCTCAGCGAGCGCGATCCAGCCGGCCAGGTTCAGCCCGGCGGTGACGCCTCCCGTCCAGCCGAGGAACCGCCACCGGGAGTGCCGCTCCTGCTTGACCTTGTTCCAGTCGGACGACTTCGCCATGCCACCGATGACCTCTTGGAGATCGTGGGCGCGGACGTAGCGCCAGCCGAGGAACGAGACGGCCTTCATCCCGATGCTGAAGTAGCGGACGGACAGCCCGGTGAAGCGCGCGGTCCGGGAAAGGGCGACCATGCTGGCCCCGCCCGCCTTCGCGAGGACGGGCACGCGCGGCTCGTAGGTGGCGACGATGCCGGGCGCGATGTCGTCGACGTCCTCACCGGAAAGGTCGTCGGGGACTTCGAGCTCGCCCGGGATCACCTTAGACAGGTCCCAGCCGGCGGGGAAGTCGGGGTGCTGATCGAGGCTCATGACGCGTCCTTCTGGCGGGCGTTACGGGTGCGGAGCAGATCGGCGTGCGCGCGTCCCGCGGCACGGTTGTATCGGGGCGTGTCGCCCTTCGTCCGTCGGGGCGGATTCGGCTTGTAGCCAGAGCGGGGTGTTTGGATCGCACGCTGCGCGTTCGTGGTCTTGCTGAGGGTGCTGACGGGGGTGCCGGTGAGGGCGGCTTCGACGCGCTTTTCGGCGGCGCGGCGGGAGCTGATGGACGTGATGGACTCGCCCGGGTCGGTGCCCTCGATGTTGCGGTAGGCGCGCGGCCACACGGCCGAGTCGTCCGGCTCCTTGCCGAGCGCGGCGCCGATCTTCACGGCCTCCTTCCAGACCTCCGGAAACTCCCGCTGCCGGGTCTCTCGAAGTTCCGTGCGTGCCTTCTCGGCAGCCTCCCTTGCGACCTTCGCGTCGGCGGCGCGCTGCTTAGCTTCGGCGGCCAGACGCGCGGCCTCGGCGCGCTCGGTCTTGCGCTTCGCTCGCCGCTCGCGGCGGGTGAGTGCTCCGTCGCGCTTCCGGATGCGGCCGTGCTCGTGGAGATCCCACACACCGGGGCCGGCGACCGAGGCGAAGGCAGTCGCGATGGCCGTGGCGGGGTCGAAGGCGTTAAGGCCGTGCCACAGGTTGATCGCGGCGGCGATGAACGCGAGGAGCCAGGCGATGAGGCGGTAGTGCCAGTGCGGCCGGCGGGCGGCTACCGCGGCGGCGGCACCCTTGAGGACGACCCAGGCTCCGCCTTCGAGCATGAGCGGTGCGGCCATCAGCCAGAGGGCGTTGGGGTCGTAGAACGCGGCGACCTGTACGGGGAGGGCGACGATCGCGCAGACGATGTAGAAGCCGCGGGCGTAGTCGCTCCACTTGTCCTCGGCCTTGGCCTGCTCAGCCTCGCCAGCCTCGGCCGCGTGCTTCTTCTTCTCGGCGGTCTGCGCCGCTTCCTCGCGAGCCCGGTCGGCGTCCTCCCGTCGCCGGTTGTGTTCGGCGATCCGCGCTTCGGAGGCGGCCTGTTCTTCGGCTTCCTTCCGCTCGTTGCGGTTGTTGGCGAGGGCGAGCTTCCGTGCTTCCTCGGCGGCCTTGGTGCGGATCGCTTCGGCTTCGGCTTCGGCGAGAATGCGCGCCTTCTCGACCTCGGCTTCGCTGCGGGCCCGGATCGCTGCGGCCTCGGCGGCAGCAACCAGGTCGACGGCCGGCTCGGCGGTCTCGACCGGCTGGGGGCTGCTCTGTTCCTTGTCGGGCTGGGTGATGCGCCAGTCCGCGAACTGCACGGCGCGCGGCCTGGTGCTTCCGTTGGCGATAGACGGGCTGGCGGTCATGAGACTCGGTGTCCTTTCAGGTCAGCCGCGAGTGCGGCGGTCGACGAGGGCGGCGGTGATGCCGAAGACGGCGAACAGAACGACGAAACTGCCTGTCGTCACCAGCGGCTTCGGGAGTCCGGCGAGACTGAGGACGACGGTCGTCGCCATGGAGGCGATCACGGACGGGATGAAGATCGCGGACATCTGGGGGAGCGGATAGCGGCGCTTGAAGAAGGCGATGATCCGCATGTCACTCCCCCGTCCTGCGTCGGCTGCGGGTGGAGCGCCAGCCGAACGGGCCGGGCAGGTCCATCGACGTGGTGCGACGGCCGGTGGACGAGATCGTGTGGCGCGGGCCGGATCCGCCGCCCAACGTGACCGACCAGGAACGCCGGTTGATGTTGAGCCGGACACCGGGGAAGATCCGGAAGCTCTGGCGGAACGTGATCGGCATCAGACGCCCGCCGATCCGTGGCTGGTGTGGTCGGTGGCCATGCCTTCCAGAACGGCAAGCCGCGCTTGGGTGTGGTTGCGGGTCGCCCGGATCTCGACCGCGCAGCCCTCGACGGAACACCGGTACACCTGCGTCGTGACGCCCTTCATGACCGCCATCAGCAGCCAGATGCCAGACGACAACATCGACAGGGCCACGGTGACCAGAGTCAGCGCCCCGACATCATGTACCGCCAGGTTCGCTACGGTGACGCCGGTGGTCACGCTGATCACCGCGCCGCCCGCCACCTCGGCGGGGTTCAGCTTCTTCATGGGGACCTCTCTCAGATGGGCGCGCTGGTGCGCGCCTTGTGGAATTCGCGAATGAACTCGTCGGTCAGGCCGGAGCCGATCGCGGCTCCGACCGGGCCGATGCCGGTCACGGAGGCGGCCCACAACTCCAGCCAAGCCGCCCGGAACGCGATGTAGTTGAGGACGGGGCGGGCGGCACGCAGCGGGAACACGACCGCCCCCAGCCCGACCATCACGAGGAGGGCCAGGAGCCGCACCGTCCACCGGCCCACGAACCGGGCCGCCAGCGTGAGCCGGCCGGGCTTCGCGGTGATCAGATAGGCGTGCACGGGAAGCTCCTCTCGGCGATCAGCGGGTGGCGGGGGTTCGGACGGCCGCGTCGAGGGCGTCCCACACGCGTGTGCCGGGTCCGAGGTCGGGGTCGATGACCGTCACCTGCCAGGCGTCGGCGATCTCCTTCATGGCGTCCCGGCTCACCCCGGCCCAGATCTGGCGGAGGATCCGGGGCGGCAGGTAGGCGCCGAACTCGGTGTACGGCTCGCCGTCCCGCGTCGTCGCCGTGTAGCCCTGGCCCTGCGGAAGCAGCCACGGATGGGCGATCAGCACGATCACGCCGGCCGCCTCACCCGCCTTGCGGATCCGGGACATGAGCAGCTCGTCGGCGACCAGACCGGACACGGCCGCCCGCTGCTGCCAGCGCAGACCGTCGAAGCCGACACCGTCGAACCCAGGCTGGGACTGGTCGGTGAGGAACCCGGCCCGGTTCAGGCGGGCCAGCGTCGGAGCGATCTCGACGGTCTCCTCGGCGGCACCATCCCGGTAGCCGGGCCACATCGACAGCTCGCCGTCCACCCAGCGGGCCATCAAGTCGGCCAGCTCGGGCAAGGTGCGGGCCCGGCGCCACAGCTTCATGTCGGCTTGGCGCTTACGCCAGTTGGTGAACATCAGGCGGCCTCGGTCCAGGCGGTGAGCGCGTTCAGCTGGTCGACGAGCCGGGGTCCGAACGGCTGCGCAGCGTCGATCTCCTCGGCCCGGTCGAAGATCGCGGCCAGGGTCGGGGAGTCGTTCGACCGGTCCGCGGCGATCGCACGAAGCAGGAGCTCGGCGCCCTCGTCGCCGCGGACGGCCTCCCAGGAGTCATCGACCTGGGTGGCGCGGAGGCCAGCGGAGATCTCCCGGACAGTCGAGGAGACGGTGCGGAGGTCGGCATCGAAAACGAACATGGGGGATCACAGACCCTTTCAAGGTCACAGGAACAGTCGGGGTAGAGCTGAGGTGGAGAGCCGCGCCGGCGGGTGCCGGGGGGGGAAGGATTTCTCCGCCAGCGCGGCCGTTCAGGGGCCCTACTTGGGCAAGGGGGTCTCGCTTCGCCGGTTGGCTTCGGCGACCTTCTTCGACATCGCGGCGCGCTCGTCGGCGGTCACCGTCGGCCTGCCACGACGAGGAATCGGTCCGACTCCAGGTCCATGACGACCTCGACAGGCTGACCAGCCTTGCGGAGCTCGGCCGCCTTCTGCTCGGCCGGCCACGAGCCGCGTGGGCCACCGGCGGGGAAGCTGTCCAGGATCTCGGCGCCCATCACGCACCCGCCTTCACGGGCCCGTAGGCGGCTGCGAGTTCGGCCGCCTGAGTGATGAGGTCGAGGACGTCGGCCAGATCCCGGCCGGGCTTCTCCGCCCAGGCGTCGATCTGCGCGAACGGCGCCTTCAAGTGGACCTGGAGGATCTGCTCCATCAGGTCCCGGCCGACAACCTGCGTATCCTCGTCGCCGACACCGTTAGCGCGGGCTGCCCGCATAGCTGCGGACAGGTCACGCTCGAAGGTGGGCTCCCAACCGGTCAGCTTCAAAAGATCGGCAGTCGCCGTCAGGTGTGCGGAGATACTGGCGCCGCTCGGGCGTTCACCGGACACACCGATCCACGTCGCAACCGGGATCCGGAACGACACAGCCTGCGCGGCGAAAGCGAAGTCAGCCATCACGCACCCACCTTCGGCCGGACGTAGGAGGCCAGGTCGTGCGCCAGGCGGTCCGCGGGAGACATCGCCGCGGTGGGCCTGTCGAGGGCGACGGCCTCGGCGAGGCTGACCGCGACGACCTCCGTGCCGTTGATGACCGCGGTGTCGCCGACGCCCATGCCGGACACGACCCGCTCGATACGGCGGTGCTCGGCGATGACGGGGCTGGTGTCGACCTCGATCGCGGCGCCCATCAGACGGCCTTCACGAGGAACAGCACCCCGGCGTCGGCGAGGATGCCCGCGTTCTCGGCGAGGTTCTGCTGCGCGTTGCTGATCGCGTAGAACTCCGCAGCCGACAGGCTTGCGGCGGGCTTTGCACTCAGCTCGTCGTAGCGGGCGGCGTTCGTCTTGTAGCGGGCGACGGCCTTCCGCACGGCCTCCGGGGCGGCGGCGCCGGCCATGGCTGCGCGGACAACGGGCAGGTCCGTGGGGTAGACCGCCGACTCCTCTTCCAGGTCGGTGGTGACCTGGACGGGGCCGACGCCCTGCACGTTCACGGTGAGGATGAGCTCGATGGCCATCCACGTGGACGAGCCGTCGGAGGTGCTGCGCTCGACGTGGCGGGCGGTGACGGTGCCGCCGACCCGCTCGAAGATGGCGTTCAGCTCGACCTGCGACCAGACGATGTGGCGGGTCGCGGTCTCGCCGAGGTCTTCGCGCGGCTGGTAGCTGCCGCGGAAGCCGAGCGCCTTGCCGACCTTGGCGGCCAGCTCGCGCTGCGGGGCGGCCAGGGCGTGCTCGATGCGGTGCATCGCCTGCACCGCCGCCGGGGGAAGCGGGGAGGTGGGGCGCTGGGCGCCCGCACGGTTCTGTACGATCTGCGTAGCCACAGGGTCTCCTCGTTAGAGCCTGGTGGTGAGGCCCTGGCCAGGGAGTGGAGTCCCTGAGCTGGGGCCGTTTTCGTTTGTGGGGCGCAGTCGGTGGAGCGACTGCTGACGCTTTGGGCGGTGGAGCGCCCTCGGCTTCAACACCATACTGAAGATGTTCTGAGGCTGTGTCAACACTCTATTGAGAACTGGCGCGTTGACTTCTACTCTGGCCTCATGACAGATGCGTTCACGGAGTCCCTGGAGGCGAAAGTCGCCGAAGTAGCAGCCATAGACGACCTGCTTGCGCGAGGCCTTGCCGCGCTCGAAGCCCGCCAGAAACTGGCGTCGAGCGACCAGGACCTCTACGCGATCCAGCAAGCGGCCGTGCAAGGGCTGCGCCCAGGACGCACGTGGGCGGAAGTCGGAGAACTCTTCGGGCGCAGCTACGCCTGGGCGGAAGCCATCGCCAAGGGGCGGAGTTCGAAGCGGAGCAAGACTGACCATGCCGTCGAGTCAACGCCCCCCGCGGGCGCGGCAGAAGGACAGCCGACGGACACCGGCACGCCAGATCAGCCGTAGGTAGACACGGGGGCGACACCGCCTAGCCGTCGCCCCGC
Source organism: Streptomyces sp. M41(2017) (assembly GCF_002078175.1). Taxonomy (GTDB): domain Bacteria; phylum Actinomycetota; class Actinomycetes; order Streptomycetales; family Streptomycetaceae; genus Streptomyces. The sequence goes on from NZ_MWFK01000005.1 coordinate 58,079, forward strand.
CAGACCCGAGCGCCACGAGCACGGGAGCCAGATAGTGGACGTCGCGACCTGGACAGGCCGTACCGCCTGCCTGCTTCAGCAGGCCATGCGGATGACCAACGAGGAGTTCGCCGAACGCCTCGGCCTGTCCGACCGAACGATCAGCCGATGGCATTCATCGCCCGCGATGACCCACCGGCCTGAAGTCCAGCAGATCTTGGACCTGGCATACGAGAGGGCAGGTGAGGCGGTGCACCGACGGTTCGCGCTCCTGATGCGACCAGCCGAGCCGGCTGTTGCCCAGCCAGCTGTTGCGGCGCAGGCGCTGCGGGTGGCGATAGCAGTCGTACTGCGCGGCGACGAGGTTCTCCTCGTGTGCCGCCGCGGGGACGGGGAGCTGCGCTGGCAGTTCCCGGCCGGCATGGTCAAGCCGGGCGCGGCGCCGGAGTCGGTGGCGGTGCAGGAGACGCACGGCGAGACCGGCGTGCACTGCACGATCCGCGCGCAGCTCGGCGAGCGCATCCACCCGGTGACCGGCGTGGTCGCCTCCTACTTCCTGGCCGATCACCTGGCCGGTGAGGCGTCGAACCGTGATCCGTTGGAGAACGTCGACGTGGCCTGGGTGCAGCGTTCGGCGTTGACCCGCTTCATTCCGCAGGACCAGATTTTCCCGCCCATCCTGAACGCCCTGGAGGCTGCTGCGTGACGACCGAGACGACGACCGAGAAGCCTCCCGTATCGGTGGCGATCATCACCGACGGCGGCAAAGTCCTGATGGCGCGCCGCAGGGCCGCGGAGGGCGAGATCTCGTGGGTGTTCCCGGGGGGCGCGATCGAGGCCGGCGAGTCGCCGGAGCAGGCTGCGGTCCGCGAGGTCGACGAGGAGACCGGGCTGAAGGTCGAGTCGGTCAAGGTGCTCGGCGACCGGGTGCATCCGAAGAGCGGGGTGCCGATGCACTACGTCGCGGTGCGCCTGGTCGGCGGGGAGGCCCGGGTCGCGGACGATGAGGAGCTCGACGCCGTCGCCTGGATCACGCACGCCGAGATCGCCGACTACGTGCCCTACGGCCTGTTCGGGCCGGTGCAGGAGTACCTCGACGAGGTCCTGCCGCACTGATCGAGTTTCAGCCACGTTCCGGCCGGATTGTCGCGGGCATCCCGTAGACACTCGCTGCACCCAGCAGCATTCACCGACATGGGGCAGCAGTCAGCGTCATCCAGCGACACCGAAGTGCGGGCCGGTTACGTAGACAGCTGCACGAAACCGCAGCTCAGGCCACCTACCGAAAAGCGCACGCTGCACCATCGAGATCCTGCCGACAGAGGTAGGTTCCAGAAACGCGAACGGCCCGGTGCGTCAACACCGGGCCGGTTCAACCAGCGGTACCAGCCGCTGATCATCCGTTCACTCACGCCAGCGAGAGAGGGACTATCCATGAGCGTAGCGCAAGGCTGCACGCTGCCCCAGACCGAATCCCCGAGCACTGCCGACCTGCTCGACACCCCACTCCCCCAGTTGCTGGCCGACCTGGGCGCCGTGCTGGTCGAGTCCGGGATCACCGAGTACGGGTTCTCCGGGTACGCGCATCGGGAGGGTGGCCGGCTGCTGTTGGCGATGCGCCGGGGGCAGCCGGCGCTGGAGCGGGACTGTGTCGCGCGGGCGCTGCTGGGTAACGCGCTGGGGGTTCCGATGCCGGAGCTTCCGGAGCCGTTCCGGGTGTCTGACCTGGCGACGCTGTAGCTCCTTCCACTCTATGCACCCCTGCATTGACAGGAGCTATGCAGGGGTGCATAGTTACCGACGTCGGAGCACCACAGACCAGCAGGGGGCGTCATGTTCAGCGAGATCGGCGAGCGATACCGCAGCGAGAACGGCACCACCTACATCGTCGTCGAACCCAGCACACCGGGCAGTGGCGGCGCCCTGCTGCTCGAAGACTTCGAGATCCTGGAGAAGCCCGACAGCTTCGACTGGGGCCCCGCGCTCATCGCCTCGGGCAACATGGACGGCCCCCTCACCCGCATCGACGACAACCCGGAAATGACGCGCCTGGTACTCAAGCGCATGGAGCGCATCCGGATTGAAGAGGCCGTGTGGGCGAAGGTGCCGGCCGACCAGCACCGGCGGTTCTACAACGCGATGGTCGACGTCCAGCGCTGCACGGTAGCGATGGACAAGGCGCAGGCCGAAGTCCTCGCTTACGCCGGAACGCGGGCCCGCGAGCTGCAGAAGATGGTCGACATCGTCGGCAGCCAGTCCGCCGTGGCGCGACTGCTCGACGTCGAGCAGTCAACGATCAGCCGGGCGCTGCGACACCAGAACGACTAGGACGGCCGCCAAAGCCCCCGCCACCTCGGTCGAGGTGGCGGGGGCTTTCGCGTGTGAGCTGGGGTTTTCAACTCGGCTGTCACTCATTCTAGTTACACCCCTTGCCATAACGTAGCGCGGCGCTACATTATGGAGTCATCGACCAAGGGGGACCCGATGAACACCACCGCCGCCGCACTCCAGGCCAACGTCACCGTCGCCACCATCCGCACCTGGTGCCGCCGCGGCGTCGTCACCGCCGCCAAGCAGGCCGGACGCTGGATCATCGACACCGCCTCCCTCGCCGCCCGCATCGCCATCGGCGCCATGCGCACCCGGAAGGCCACCCACGTGATCGACCTCAACGCGACCTACAGCGGCCAGCTGCTCCCCGACGAGGCGCCCCGGACGTTCACCGTCACGGTCAAGCGGCGCGTCTCCCCCGACGGCGAGCACCTCACCGTCATCCGCAGCATCATTCCCCTGGTTGCCGACAAGCTCGACGCCATCGCCGATCTCGGCGACCGCATCGCGAGCCTCAACGCTCTGGCGGGGGCGAACATCGTCATCAGCGACACCGCGCACGACGACTGGGAGGGTGACCCGATCGCCCGCGAGCGTGGACTGTTGCGCACCACCTACCGCGGCGGCGCAGCCGGAATCTCTGTCGACGACGTGTTCGAGCTTGCGGCCCAGATCCGCACCCAACTCGCGGCCTGACAGCGCCCAACAAGGAGCCCCGAAGTGATCCCCGCCTTCCCGCCCATGCCGGATCAGGACGTCCCGTTCTTCGTGCAGACGTCCGGAACCTACGACACCGACGACTGGGGTGACCTGGAACGTCACGGCATCGACCCCGACCGCGACTGGTGGTGCGAGGTGGTCCTCCGAACGAGGAGGAGCGACGCCATCGCGAGCCTGTATCCGCCCGGCGCGCAGCGTCACCAGCCCCTCGTGGAGTTCATCCTCGGCGCCGACGACCTGTACGAGGCCGAGGCTGTCGCGCACCGCGCCATCCGCGTCGGCCGTTCGATCGCCGCACTCCTCGTCGATCCGGCCGACGCGGCTGCCTGGCAGGCGCTACGAGGACAGGGGCTGCCGGCCGCGCATGTGGATGAGATCAGGTCGTGGCTCCGGGCCGTCGAGGAACTGGGGCACCGCTGGGAGCCCCTCACTCTGGAGGCCTCGGGCTGGGCCGGCGAGTTGTGGACGGTGTCGATGATCGCCGAGTACCTCGGATACGAGGGCGCGTCCGCCACCAACAGTGCCCGCGTCTGGCTCTCCCGCAAGGGGATCAAGCCGGAGGGTCGCCAGACAGGGCGCCACGGACAGACCGAATACGACGCTGATCTGATCCGTCAGGCGAAAGAGGCCAGCCCAGGCAAGGGGCGGCGTGGCGCCCAGCGAACAGGTGGGCGCTTCACGGGCGCGGCCACTCCCTCGCCAGAATGAGCGACCCGCCCCCGCTCCGGTACCCGGGCGGGGGCTTCGTCGTGTTCACCGTCGTCGTCGGGCTGGCCCATACGGGCTCTGCCACGCCGGCCGATCACGGGGGCGGACGGGCTTGCAGTCGGCGTCGATGACCCCGGCCTGCTTGAGGGAGTCGAGGGAGCGGGCGATGTTCCGGCCTGCTTCCTCGACGGCGGGCTTGACGGACTCGTAGAGGGTGCGGGCCAGTACGTCGAGGATCTCGCGGGCGCGGCGGGCTCGTTCGATCTGGACTCGCCGTATCTGTTCCTGAAGTTCCTGCCAGGCACGCATGAACGCTTCGTCCGGGGCTGGCAGTTCAGTGTGGAAAACCAGGCCGGTGGCGTGCCCGAGCTCCTGCCACTCACCCGCCTCGTCGGCGACGAACACGCTCGGGGTGACGCCCTGGAAGCCGGCCGGGTCGACGGCGGGCTGGCTGCGCATCGCGTCGCCGCTGACCGTCCAGTCGTCGAGGGTGGAATCGATCTGCTGGAGGATGTCGTCGGCTCGGGTCACGGCTGGGTCCTCACGCATTCGGGATGCAGTTCGGCCGGTGCGAGCCCGGCCTGATCAGCGCGGCTACAGGCAGGGCACGGCGCTGGCTCGGTCGCTGCCGGTTCGTTGGGTGCGACCCGCAGTTGCGCCTCCCGGATGATCCCGTCGGTGTTCCACCAGGGCTGGCCAGCCTCGCCCAGAGCGACGCCGTCGAGGATGTCGAGCATCGCTTCCGCGTGGCGGAAGATGCGGTTCAGGGCGTCGTCTTCGGCGAGATAGCCGTGCCCGCACGGGTGCATGACGATCGGCTGCGCGAGTGTCGCCAGCCGGCTTGGCAACACCTCGACCTTGATCACGTGACTGCGGCATGTCGAGCAGCGCGGGTACGGAAGCAGGATGGCGGCGCCGTCTCGCATCCGACGCCTCCGGTATTCGATGATCACCACCCAGGCGAGGAGTTCGGCATCCGTCAGGGGGCACACGTCGAGGTCGTTCACGGCTGCTCCTTGGCCTGGCCAGTGGGTCCCGCGATCGCGTCGTGCAGCTCGATGAGCCGCTTGTCCCACCAGCGGGCGAGCGGTACACCGAGCGGGGGCGCGCCTTCCTTCACCCACCGCTCGTACAGGGCGATCACGCGGGTGACGTCGGCTTCGGCGGATCGGTGGAGTCCGGCGAAGACGCGGGCCGTGGTCTCCGCGTCGGTCGCTTCGGTCGCTGCCTGCTCGGGCTGGTCGGTCATGGTCGGTTTCCTCCGCAGGCGTGGACTCGGATGGTTCCGTCGTTCTTCGGCTCGTACAGGCGGTGGCAGTTAGGGCAGGGAATCTTGGGCTGGCCGGGTTCGATGAGGGCTGCAATGTCGGTGTCGAGGTCGAGCCAGACGAGCAGGGTGACCAGGGCGTCGGCTTCGATGCCGCGCCCGTTACCCATGCGGGTGAAGACGCTGACGGGCAGGCCGACTTGGCGGCCGACTCCGCGCCAGGACAGGCCGAGGCTGCGGCGCTGGATGTCGAGGCGGCGGTGGAGTTCGGGAACGTCGAGGCGGTGGCTGCTCATCCGGCCGCCTCCATCGCCCAGGCCCGGTCGGCTGCGGCCTCGAACAGATGGGCCAGCTGCTCGCTGGTGTGGGTGGCGGCCCAGCCGGTGACGGCTTTGTGGGCGCGGGCTACGCGCTGGGCGAAGTAGCCGGCCTGCCAGCTGATGTCGGGCCAGCCTTGGTCGGTGACTTCGGGGTCGACGAGACCGCCGAGGAGGATGAGGGCGACGCCTTCGGCTATGGCGTGGTCTGGGGTGATGACCGCGGCGAAGTCTTCGAACGTTGCCGTACCGAAGAGGGCGCGCCGCAGGGCCATGATCGGACCGTCCACAGCGTAGGCGGCAGCCTCGGCGAGTCCGGTCGAGATTGTCGGGGCGGTGGGAAGCGCGGCGAGTTCCGCGACGGACAAGGTCATGCTGCCCGCTCCCGATTGTCGGGTCGGACGGTGATGTCGATGACGTGCCCGGCCAGCCCGAGGATGCCTTCAGCCCAGGTGAGGGTGAGGGTGGCGTTGCCGGTCAGCATCATGTTCAGGTGCTTGGTGGACACGCCGAGCTGTCGGGCAACCTCGGCCTGGCTGAGGCCGGCAGCGGCGAGGGCGGCGCGGACCTGGGCGCGGAGTTGCTCCTCGGCGGTGGACTCGCTCATGCGGCTGCCTCTCTCCGATTGCTGCGGTGTCTGGCTGTGGCCCTGGCGGCTTCTACTTCGTCGAAGGTGATGACGCGGCGGCGGAGGGCGATCACGACGGCGTGGGTTCGGGTCTGCGCTCCGAGGCGGACCATCGCTTCCTTGAGCCGCAGGTGGATGCCTTGCTCGGTCGTGTTCAGGCGGGAGGCGATCTCCCGGCTGGTGTAGCCGGCGGCGGACAGGCGGAGGGCTGCGACTTGTCCGGGGCTCAGCGGCTGGCCTTCGACTCCCGGGTTCCTCATGCGGGCCTCCGCTGCTCGACGGGCGCCAGGTATTCGCCTTCGACGTAAGGGATGCAGTCGTGGTGCGGCAGGTCGGCGGAGATGCGGCACAGCCAGTCGCCGGTGGGTCCGAGGCAGGCGCGTCCGCGGTGCGGGGGCCCGTCGTCGCGCATGCCGGCGGGGATCGGGCCGCCGCGGTCGGTGAGCCGGCGGCCGGGCGGGAGTTGGGAGTTGCTCATGCGGGCCTCCGTTGTTTGATGCGTCCGTCGGGTGTGAGGTGGCCGTCGGCGTCGGCGAGGAGTCGGATGGCCCGTGCGATGACGGCGCGGTTGGATTCGCCGCGGTAGCAGCGGGTGAGGATGCTGGCGGTCTCTGGGTCGAGGTACACCACCGGGCGCGGGGCGGTCACGAAGCATCCCGGCGGGCATAGGCGGCGGCAGCCTCGGCGAGATCGCTCGGTGATACGCCGGAATCAAGGACCTGTTGCACGGCCTCTCGGATGTAGCCGATGCGGCCAGGCGGCGGCCAGGGCAGGCCCTCCGATTCGCGCCAAGCGCGCCACTCGGCAGGGGTGAAGTCGAGCTTCTCTCGGTTGCACGGCTCGCAAGCCGCAGCCAAGTTACTCAGGTCGCCCGAGCCTCCCTGCGCAACAGGGATGACGTGGTCCACTTCGGTCGGGAACGGGCCGCCGCAGTATGCGCAGTTGGCATCCAGAACCTGGCGACGAACTCGCGCCGGGATGTACCGCAAAGGGTCGGTCATGGTCATCTTTCTGTTCGGGTGGGCCGCCGCCCTGCCCGCTGGATGGCGAGGAGGGCGGCGGTGATCAGTGGTGAGGCGAGGACGCCGACGAGGAACCCGAAGGTCATCGACAGTCCGAGCAGGGGTATTTGCCGCACAGGCTGTGGTCGCGGCGGATGGCTCGGTCGATGGCGGGCGGGATGCTGTGGCTGACGGCGGTCGCCGTGGCGAGGCAGTCGTCGCCGCAGAAGGGTTCGCGGTCCGGGCTGTCGCTCCAGACGGTGGGGGTCCAGTTCCAGATGGCGCGTCCGCAGAGGGCGCAGTTGAGGGGCTCGTCCTCGGTCATGCGGCTTCCTTCTCTGTGTGGGCCCAGGCGGGCGTGTGCGGGCCTGTGAGCGGTTCGGTGGGGCTGGAGTCGCATTCGGACTGCGGGGCCGCCTGCGCCCCCGTGGAGCCCTTCATGACGGCACGCCATGCCTTGACCGCCGCCAGCCCCGCGAGCAGCAGGAGCAGAAGCGCGGCTGCGGTGAGGCCGGCGATCCACAGGGCGACCACGTCGAGGAGGAAGCCCGCGGTGTCGACCGCCTCGACGAACAACGCCGCCCTCACGACGGAACCTCGTCGTAGCAGCCGCAGCGGAACCCGCCGTCGTGGACGGGAGGCGCGGGCGGGACGGGGATCAGGGTGGGGCAGCCGTCGGGGAAGCCAAGGCAGTACTCGGCGACCTCGGGCTCGGCCTCCGTCGTGGGTGTGGCAGCAGCACCAGACCCGGCAGCGGGCTGGAGGCTGGCCCGGATCGACGCGCAGATGGCGGGGATGCCGCTTGCCGGGTCGAGGTCGTGCGGCATCTGGCAGTGCGGGCAGCGGGGGCGCGTCTCGGTGTCTGGTGTTTCGCCAGCCCGACCCGCGACAGCAGCCCCGGACGCGGACTGGTCGGTGGGGCAGCCGCAGCCCCAGTTGTGGGACTCCGGGTACGGGCAGTGCTCGGTGTGCTCGACGCCCCACTCGCACTCTTGGCAGCCGGCCATAGCGCGGAGCTGTGCCGAGGCGTCGCGGCAGGGGCGGTACTTGTCCGGCTCTAGCACGCCGTCGGCCTTCGCCTGTCGGGTCGCGGCGTCGATGGCGTCGGCGCCCTCGTTGAGTGCGTCGGCGCGGGTGGTGGCCGGGTCGGTGCCGGGCAGCACCGCGAGGACAGCGGCGGCGTGACGGAGGTACGTCTGCCAGAGCGGCTTACCCTCCAGCCGCTCCCCGTCCGCCCACTGCGGTCCTTCGGTATGGGCGATGGCGAGCGCCGCCGTCCGGTGCTGCGCATCGACGACGTAGCAGGGGCCGTCGCTGCGATGGAAGATCCCGGTCTCGCTGAGGTCGCCGCAGACGCACGGCTCGGCCGGGTCGGTGGGGTTGGCGGGCGGGGACACGACAGACGGCACGGCAGGGTCGTGCAGCCGCGCCTCCTCCGCTGCGCTCGGTTCGATCAGGTTGATCAGCCAGCCCGCCTCTCCCTCGTAGAAGACGGGGTCGTCGGTCTGGGCAACGGCCGCACGCTGTACGGCAGCCAGCTCCTGCGCGTGGAGGATGAGCGCGCCGTCGATGATGTCCTCGGGCAGTCCGTGCCGCCAGAGCAGGGCGTGGGCGGTCTCGGGGTTCTCGGTCATTGGTCACTCCGGTCGGTGGGTGGGGGGCTGCCGGGGCAGGCAGCCCCCACACGGGCAGAAGCAGTCAGTTGAGGACGAGGACAGTCACCGGCAGCGCGCCGGGAGTCGAGGCGTCGGCGTCGTCGCACACCCACACGTAGTCCGGGTCCTCGCCCTGCTCCGGGTCCGGCTTCCGGAAGATCACCCACTTCTCCTGGGTGGATCCGACCCACTCGGACAACGTGGCGCGAGGGTCGTCGGCGAGGTTGCACAGGCCGATGAAGACGCGGGCGTGCCGGTTGAAGGCGGCCAGGGCGCGGCGGTCTCCGGGGTGGCCGAGGGCGAGCATGTCGCCGTCCTCGCCGATGTTGCAGACGGAAATGCCGTAGTGGGTGGCTTCGGTCTGGGGGTTGGTCAGGGGCGAGGCGAGCTTCTGGTCCATGGTGCTGCTCCTGTCGGATGCGAGAATCGGGCCAGCCGGCCGCCGCCTGTTATCGGCAGGCGGCGTCCGGTCTGCGGGGGTCATGCGGCGAGGTCGGCCGCGGTCAGGCTTGCGGCGAACCGTCCGCCGATGAACCGCGCGTAGGCCGGCGGGATCGCCTCGCAGACCTCGCGGATCCCGAGCGGGATGTCGCCGCCCTCCGGGACCTTGATCCACGGCATGCCCATCGCGTCACAGGCCGCGTTCTGCCACGCGCGGGAGTGCCGCCCGCCGTGGATCGACATGAACGGCCGCCCCGGGGTGGGCAGGTAGCCGTTCCGGGTGCACAGCGCCACGTGCCTCGGGTGCGCGGGCGCGGTCAGCCCCCAGTTCGTCTCGAACAGCCGGTGCCGGTACATCGGCAGGTCGAACATCGGCCCGCACAAGGTGATCGGGTCCCGCAGGTCGGACAGTGCCGGCTCCACGTTCTCGATCACGTAGGGGCGGCCCGTCGTGAGCATCGCGTCACGCGCCGGATGGATCAGCTCCGGGTACGTCTTGTGGTTGTAGGCGTTCAGGTTCGACTTCGCCTGGCACGGCGGGGATCCGTGGACGAGGTCGAACTCGTGGCCGTGGGCGCGGATGTACTCGATCGCGTCGCCCTGGACGAACGTGAACGGGTAGTTCGGCTGCGGGGCGATGTCGACGCCGACGACCTTGAATCCGGCGAGGTGGTAGCCCATGGCCATGCCTCCGGCACAGCAGAAGGTGTCGAGGACGGTGAGTCCGTTCCAGGGGCGGTCGGGCAGGGAGCGCATTGCGGGGTCTCCTTGGGGTGGGCTGGGTGGAACCGGATCAGGAACCGGCAGGGGCGGCGAGGGCGGTCGTGGTCGCCTTGCGGTCGGCGAGCATCCGCAGCCACGCGGCGACCTGAGGCCCGGCCTGGACGCCGAAGAACGACACCTCCGGGGCTTCCGGGTCCGCCATGTCGGCGACCTTGTGCAGCACGTCGCTCGCGAACGTCCCCAGTGCGAGGGCTGCATCGTCCTTCGGGGCGTCGATGCCGACGGTGGCCCGGGAGAGCAGGTACAGGGCTCCGTAGGCGTCACTGCCGGGGTCTTCGAGGTCGTAGCAGAGCGCGGCGAGAGCGGCGCGGGCCTGGACGGCGGGCGCCTCCAGCTCGCGCAGCCGGCGGACTTCGGCGACGAGGAGACGCGCGGTCTCGGCATCGACGACGCCTGACTGTCCGAGGCCGGCGAGGAACGCTTCGGTCTGTACGAGCTGGCCCTCGGTGAGCGGCTGAGCGGCGGTGCGGTCGGTCATGATCACTCCTTGTTGACGGTGCTGTCAGGGTGTGCGCGGTCAGACGTGTGCCGGGCCGTCAGGCGGGCTGAGGCTTGTGGGCGTCGCACTCCCAGTTCGCGCCGATGTGGTCGCGGTAGTGCTGCATGGTGATCAGCTCGGTCCTGCCGACGGTGATCCCTTCGCGCTCGGCTGCGGCCTGCTCGCGCTTGCCCTTGTTGAGGTGCTCGTGGGCCTGCTGCGCGGTGGCGACGACGCGGCTGCCGGAGACGGCGACGAGCGCAGCGACGATGCAGCCGCAGGGGCGGCGCTGGATCCATCCGCAGTCATCGAGCGGGACGGGCTGATCGTTGACGGTGACAGTGAGTCCGGTGGTCATGGTGTGGCTCCTATGCGGCGTCGTGGGGTGCGCGGGCGTGGGGTGGGTGGTTGAGGCTGGAAGCCCTGTGCGGCTCTCAGGGGCGCTGGAACGGGTTCGGCGGACCCGGACGGCCCCGGACGGCTCAACGGCCGCCACAGGCCCGGCGTGGGGCGCGCACAGGGCAGGCGCGCCAGGTAGCCGAGATCCGGTCCCCCTCACGCCGCCACCGCCAACCGGGCTGCCGGCGCCGCGACAGCGGCAACAAGGACGGCGGCCAGCGGCGGCGGGACGGCGTTGCCGACGGTCATGTGGCGTTGCCCCGCGTTGCCGTGGAACCGCAGGCCGGGCCGGAACCCCTGCAGGGCCGCGCACTCTTCGACGGTGGGCCGCAGATGGTGCACGCCCTCCCGCTCCCGCCAGGCCGGGGTGCCGATGTGGCGTTTCATCGCCTGCCGGGTGCCGTTGCCGAACGGTTCGGCGCCGCCCGTGTACGTGCCGCCGCCGGTCACCGACGGGGCGGGCCGCCGGGTGTAGCCCCAGCCGATGACGTCGGCCATGGCCGTCAACGTCGGCTGGCCGAGTCCGCCGTGGGTGGGTGCGGGGATGACGGCGTCGCGGCTGCGGGAGGCGATGAGGACGGCCCGCTTGCGGTGCTGGCCCAGCCCGTAGCCGGCGGCGTCGACGACGGCCGCATCGGTGCTGTAGCCCCAGCCGTCCAGGATGCCGGCGTACTGCTGCCAGACGGGGAGCACGGACGGGACTTGCTCCATGCAGATCCAGTCGGGCATCAGGTCGTACATCCACCGCATCGGCTCCGCCGTCAGGATCGACCGCCCGTCGAGACAGGCCGCGCCGATCGCAGCCCGGGTGTCTTTGCCGCGGGACAGGTCTTCGATCGCCTGGTGCACGCGGGGCAGATCTTGCAGGCCGAGCTTCTTCCCGGACTTGTTGAAGCCGGGGCAGGGCGGGGAAGCGATGTGCCCGCTGGTGCGGCCCTTGAACGGCCACGTCGGGTACTGGGTGACGTCGCAGCGCACCGTCCGGTGCCCGGCATCCATGCGGGTGCGGCATGCGGCGGCGTCCAGTTCGAAGCCGATGTCGGTGAGGCCGAGCGCCGGGAGGGCTTCGGACCAGCCGATGCCGGCGAACGTGTGCGGGATCACGCGGCCACCGTCCGGTGCTGCTCGGGCAGGTCGGCGTCGCAGTAGAAGCCGATGCTCAGGTGCATGCCGTGGTCTTCGACGACCCTCCACACCGCGGTCGCGGTGCAGGCGGGCCGGCCATCCTGCTGGCGCTGGTGGTTGGTGGTGCAGTCGGCGAAGTCGCTGTAGTCGGGCAGCAGCCAGCCGCGGGTGTTGTGGCGGATACGGGCGGTCGGCTTGCGGCGGCGGGTCATGCGGCTTCTCCCTGCTGGCGGCGGCGCTCGGCGGCGCGGTGGACTTCGGAGTAGGCCGACAGGAGTCGGCTGGTGGCCCAGCGGTGCCCGCAGTTAGGGCACTGGTAGCCGTGGACGATCGCGTCGCCGCGGCGCTTCTCGGCTGCCGGGGCTATACCGCGACGGCAGCCGTTGGGGCAGGAGTCGGTCATGTCTGCGCCATGTCGACGAAGCGGCTGTAGTGGCCCTGGAAGGCGGTGGTGATCGTCGCGGTGGGGCCGCCGCGGTTCTTGGCGACGATGAAGTCGGCCTCACCGGCGCGCGGGCTTTCGCGGTCGTAGGCGTCCTCGCGGTGGAGGAGGATCACCATGTTGGCGTCCTGCTCGATCGCTCCGGACTCGCGCAGGTCGGACAACAGCGGCTTCTTGTCGGTGCGCTGTTCGGCGCCGCGGTTGAGCTGCGACATGGCGATCACGGGGACGTGGAGTTCGGCGGCGAGCTTCTTCAGGCTGCGGCTGATCTTCGCGACTTCCTGCTGCCGGTTCTCGCTGCGCCCGCTCATCTCGCCCTCCATGAGCTGGAGGTAGTCGATGACGACGAGGCGCAGGTCCCGCTTGCGTTTGATGCGGCGACAGTGGGAGCGGATCTTCGTCAGGGTGAGGCCGGCGTCGTCGACGATGTCGAGCGGCGCCTGGTTGATCATCGGCCAGGCCTTCGCGAGGCGCGTCCAGTCGTCGTCGGTCATGCCGTTCTGGCTCTGCAGGTGGTGCAGGGCGACGCGGGCCTGAGCGGACGCGATCTTCATCTTCAGTTCGGTGCGGGACATCTCCAGGCTGAAGAACACGGCCGGGAGGCCTTCGACGATCGTCGCGTGGCGGACGATGTCCGTGCCCAGGGTGGACTTCCCGATGGCGGGCCGGGCTGCGATGACGATGAGCTGGCCGGGCTGAAGTCCGTTGGTGAGGGTGTCGAAGTCCGTGAACCCGGTCTTCACGCCGCGGGCCGGCCCGTTCTTCTGGAGGTGCTCCAGATGCTCCAGGAAGTCTTCGCCGTCGGAGCCGATGAGGGTGTCCTCGTCGCCGCTGGCGGTGTCGTCGACGATGCCGTCGACTTCGGCGCGCAGATCGTCGAGGAGTTCCCCGGTCTCGGCGGTGCCGTCGGCGATGACGTGCAGGGTGCGGGTGCACGCCGATTGCAGGTTCCGCAGGACGGCCTTCTCGCGGACGATCCCGGCGTAGTACTCGCCGTGTGCGGCGCTGGGCGCTTGCTGGACGAGGTGGTGCAGGTACGGGACGCCGCCGATACGGGTCAGGTCGCCGGTCTTGGCGAGGTCGTCGGCGAGGACGATCGGGTCGACGGGTTCGTCGAGGAGGTAGCGGGAGACGATCGCGGCGAAGACGGTCTGGTGGGCGGGCCGGAAGAAGTCGGCCGGGTTCTTGATGATCTCGGTGACGTCGGCGATCGCGTCGCGGGACAACAGCATCGAGGAGAGGGTGGCCAGTTCGGCAGGCAGGTCGTGCGGGGCGAGGGTCTCGCGCTGCTCGGGCTCGAAGTCGTCGTGGGTCACTGGGTGCCGCCCTTCCTGCGGTCGTCTCCGGTGAAGCGGGCCACGGTGGCGCCGTCGCCGATGCGGGATGCGGCGCGGTCTCCGAGGACGTTGCGGAGTTCGGCGGTGGTCAGGTTCGTGGCGATGACCGTCGGCCGCCGGTTCTGCCAGCGGCTGTCGATGAGCTCGCTGATGGCGTCGGCGGTCCAGTCGTTGACGGCGCGGGCGCCGAGGTCGTCGATGGCGTACAGGTCGGCCTCGCGCCATCTGGTGAGGGCTTCGTGGTCGACGGGCCGGTCGGTGGCGACCTTGACGTCGTAGGTGGTGGCGATGCGGAACAGGCCGCGCCAGCCGCGGCGGATGAGGGTCTCGTTGAGCTTCCACAGGTGCCACGTCTTCGTGGTGCCGATCTCGCCGGTGAGGATGAGCGAGCCGTGGCGGCCGTCGAGGTAGCCGTCCATCCAGGCGTGGACGTCGCGGCGGAGGGTGCCGGGCTCGTCGAAGGCGGCGGGCCGGCGGTCGAGGAAGGTCTTGAGGCGGTTGGCGACGGCTTCGGCTTGGGCTTCGGCCCGCCAGGCGTCGTGGTCGGTGGTGGTCATGATGCGAACAGGTCCTCGACTTTCGAGTTCGTGTAGTCGTCGGCGGTGTGTGTGTCGGCGCGGGACCCGGTTCCGGCGACAGAGCGCAGCTGGGGGCGGGTGGCGCGCTCGGAGGCGTACTTGGCGGAGCGGCGGATCCACTTCTGCCATTCGGCGGGCCAGTTGGGGCGGCGGACGCATTGGGCACGGAAGTGGTCGACGAACTGTGCGGTCTCGTAGTCGATGTCGAGTCCGGGGCCGAAGGTGTCGAGGGCCCAGCGGCGCATCGAGTCGGTGAGTGCGAAGCCGTCGATGTCGATGGGGGCGTCGCCGTCAGGCGACGAGGGGGTCGGCTCGCTACTACCTGAGGTCTTCTCCCCCACCTCAACCACCACGGGGTTTGGGGCAGGGGCAGGGGTAGGGGCAGGGGCAGGGGCAGGGGAATGCGCGTGTGGCGCGCGCCCGCGCCCGCGCGTAGAGCCTTTCGGACCCCCTTCGGCAGGGGGCTGCGAAGGGGTATCGGAGGGGGTTCCCGAAGGGGCTTTGGAGGGGGTTGCCGAACCCCTTCGGGACGGGTCCGGGTCGGGGGTGCCGAACGCCTTGCGGAGGGTGCTGATGTGGATGACGACTTGCTGGCGAATGGACGGGCCGTCCTGCCCCTTGTACTTGGTCGGCTCGTCGTTGAGTTCGTCCAGCGGAATGCGGTCCATCTCGGCGAGCAGGGCGGCCTGGAGGCGGGGTGAGGAGATTTCGAGGGCGCCGGAGACCATGGCGCCCATGACCTTCGGCATGCGCCAGACGCCGTCGTTGCGGACGAAGGAGCGGATGAGCAGTTCTTCGGTGTCGTCATCCATGACGACGAAGTGGGTCTCTTCCAGGCGCTGGAGCAGCTTCTCCAGTTCGGCAGAAGTGAGCCCGCGGGCCTTGCGGGACCAGCGCCGCAGCGTCAGGTCGAGCAGGCCGGCGTGGTTGAGGTTCGGCTGCGAGATGAGGAACAGGTAGAGGCGCTGCTCCTTCTCGTCGAGCGCGAGAAAGTCGGGGTCCTCCCAGATGCTGGTGAGAATCCGACCGTGTCCACGGGCCATGAGTAGGTGTCCTTCATAGAGTGCTGGTTTGGGGGCTTTCGGGCGCTCGGAACCAAGCCCTTACGGCGGCCTTGTTTGTCGTCCTCGTGCCGCCGTGGCACAGCAGCAGCTTACCTCGGGGTGTGTAGGCACATGCAATACGAGAGCAATACATGTTGCGCGACTTCCGCCACCGCCGGGGTGTGTTGCTCCTGCACAGTCAGCTACGCTGTCGACATGACGACGAGAGGGACGCCCGGCCGGATGATCCGCATCGACGACGAGATGTGGGAGCTCTACGGCCAGCTCTGCGCGGAGGAAGGCACCACGCGCACCGACGAACTGCGTCGTCACATCCACTCTCGGGTCCGCGCCTACTGCAAGGCGAAGGGACTCGAGCCGCCCAAGCCGAGGCTCATCGTGCGCCGCAAGAAGCCGGCCGCAGACTCCGACTGACATCGGCCCCTCCCCTCTCTCCTCCGGCCCCGCTTCGGCGGGGCTTCGTCATGTCCGGGCTAGGCGGCTTGGCTGCCGAAGATCGCGGCGTATTGGTCGCGCATGGGCTGGTCTTCGACGTGCCGCGGGTGGACGCATCGCGCGACGCCGCAGCCCGGCTTGACGGATCCGACGGGTTCGCGCTGCCAGCCGAGGGTGAAGGCGATCCGGTAGGCGGACTGCCGTGCCCCTTCGTGGCCGACCCGAAGTGCGGTGGTGGTGTACGGCCAGAGCAGGTGCCCGTCGGTTGTGGGTGCTGCTCGCCGCCAGAACAGGTCTTCGTGCGTGGAGCGGCTCGGGCCGGGCTTGTGTGGCGGGAGTGCGAGCAGGGCGCGGATCTCGCCGACGGTCTCGGTGCGGACGTGGACCTGTCGGGCTATCGCACGGTCGCTGTAGCCGGCGCGCAGGAGTTCTTCGATGGCTGCTCGGGTGCTCATGCCGCGGCCTCCAACTGCTGCCGCTTGGCCGCCCATCGCTGCTGCTGAAGGTGGTTGGCGCAGAGTCCGCGTCCGGCGGCAGCCGACTTGCAGCCGCCCCGGGCGCACAGCTGGTCGGCGGGGAGCATGCCGGCTTCGGCTTCCCAGTCCTTGATGCGCCGCTCGTAGACGTTGAGGCGGACGGAGACGGCGTGCCGTTCGACGTCGTGGCGGCGCAGCCAGAGTGCGGCTTCGCGAAGTTCGTCGGGGTTGAGCGGCGGGAGGGGGTGGCCGCCGTTGAGGACGCGTTCGACGGCGTACCAGTCGATCCGGTAGGTGCTGAACTCGGTCTCCTTGACGGGCGGCACGAACCGGGCGTCCCGGCCGCGGGCGATCTCGGCGATGAAGGGTCGTTCTCGCATCTCAGGCACGGGGGTCCTCCGTCTCGTGGTTGTCGGGGTCGTTGGCGTACCGCTCAAGGAGCTGGAGGCTGTGCACGGTCTGGCCGCGCCGTTCGACCCGCCGTTCGTGCCGGTCGAGGAGGATGCCGATCAGCAGCCAGGCGCAGAGGATGGCGAGCGTGCCGACGGCGATCACGGCCCAAATCCCGTAGACGGCGACGAGGTTGATGAACCAGTCGGCGGCGGGGTGCAGGCTGCTTCCGGCGTTCCGGTAGGCGTCGACCTGTTCGGGGCTCATGTCCGCCTCCTGTTGCGGCGGTCGATGATCGCGGCGGTGACGGCGACGATCGACAGGAGCAGGCCCGCGGCGCCGAAGATGAGGGAAAGCATCAGGCGGCCTCCGCCCGGTCGGCGGCGGTGCGGCGCCGGTAGACGGCTATCGAGTGACCCTTGGTGGCGGGCGCCGTGGACGGCACGTAGGTGCGGGTGTGGATCAGGTAGTTGTGGCCCATCCCCCGCAACACGCCCGGCAGGACACCACCGGCGACCTCAGGCAGCTGGTCGCGGAGGTCGTTGGCGGAGACGGTGTCGTGGTCGCGCATCCAGATGAGGACGGCCTGCGCGACAACTTGGCGGTCCCAGTCGGAGGCCTGCCGCACGAGCTGGGCGAGCGTCTTGTCGCGGACGTCAGCAGCGACCTGCTCGGCGAGAGTGACCCGGCGGCTCATGACGTGCGTCCCTTGTGCTTCGTGGCGGCGACGTCCGACCAGGCCTTCATCTCGGCGAGCAACTGGGAGCGGGTCGCCGGGATGGCGGTGGCCGCCGCGAGGGCGAGCGTGGCGTGGATCTGGGCCGCGGCCAGGCAGTCTTGCCGCTTCTGCTGCGGCGAGGCCTTCGCGAGCTCAATCAGTCGTTCAGACTCGGAGTAGTGCTCGGGTCCTGTCACGGCGTGGTCTCCTTGAGTGGTGGCGACCGGCCGCATTACGGGTGCGGCCGGCCGCCGAATCGGGTGGGTTACTGCTTGGGCGCGGGCTCGGGCTGCTGCTGCGTTTCGGGCTCGGTGTTCAGCCAGTGCAGGAGCGGGCCGGCGACGTCGCGTGCTCCCTGCGGGCGCGGGATGACCTTGCGGGTCAGCTCCGGGCAACGGGACTTGAGGACTTCGAGGGTGTTGTCGATGTCCATCGCGACGGCGACGTCGAACTCGTACTCGATGCCCTTGCGCTGCTCCGGCCGGGTGCCGACCTGCTTCGGCTTGCCGTTCTCCAGCACCCACTCCGTGTAGGAGCGCATCGAGGCGACGACGTGGCCGGGGTAGGCGAGGATCGCGGCGACCATGTCGTTCTGCATGGGGGTGCCGTCTTTCCACCCGGCGAACTTGTTGCCGCCGTACTTCGCCTTCGCCTTCTCAACCTGGTCGAGGGTGCCGTCGGTGCCCTTCCAAAAGTGGGAGAGAGAGTCGACGAACACCGTCGGGTAGCCAGACTGGGCGGCGGCGTCGAGGGCGCGGGCGAGGTCGCGGGGGTCGTAGCGCTCCATGGCGAGGGTGTCGAACTGGATGCCGCCGACACCGGCGTAGAGGCTGGCGGCGCCCCTCTCGGTGTCGATGACGGCGAACCGGCGGCCCGCGGACAGGCCGTGGCAAATGCTGAGGCCGGTCCACGTCTTGCCGGAGCCGGACAGTCCCTGGATAGACAGGCGGGCCTTGCGGCCGGCCTTGCTGGCGGGGGCGAACGAGAACTGCGGGGAGTCGTCGGCCGCGGGGCGGGGCGCGGAGCGGACGGGCTGGCCGAGCTGGGACATTCGGTGTCTCCTAGGCGTACTGGCGCTCGACCCACGAGGGCAGCGCAGTCATCGGGTTGGGCAGATAGCCGGGCCATTCGCCGGACTGGCTGCAGATGGCGTAGGCGTTGAGGGCGACCTGGTTGAGGTGCCGGCCGATCTCGCGGGCCATCGGGTCGCAGGTCGTGACGACCACCAGGTACGGCGGCTCCTTCTCCTGCAGCACGAACTGGAAGGGCTTCTCGGGGTCGGCGACATCGAGGGCGACGCCGGCGTCGAGGTACCACTCCTGCTGCTGCATGTAGCCGTGCTCGTTGAACGCCTTCTCCAGGTCTTCGCGGCGGCAGGAGCGGGCGGTCTTGTAGTCGACGATCTGGCCGTCGTGGCGCAGCCAGTCGAAGCGGGCCCGGCGCCAGACGCCGCCGTCTTCCCAGAAGGCGGACTGTTCGGCGGTGCCGCTGCCGGGTTCGAGGAGGGCCGCCGCTTCGGGGTCGGCGCGCAGGGCGGCGGCCATGGCGTTGACCTGGTCGAGTTCGTGGCGCTTGAGCGGGATGTTCCCGGCTTCACGTATCGCGGCGACCTCGTCCTTGATCGCGTTGGTGTTCCACTTGTCGGCGTCGACGAGGACGAGTTCGGGGCCGTCGTCGAGGACGAGCTTGTGGGCTGCGGTGCCGAGTTCGAGGGCCTTCTTCGGCGGCTCCCGGTTGTCCAGCCAGTACTTGAACTTGGCCGGGCATTCGGCGACGAGCTTGCGGGCCCCGCTGGACGAGAGGCTGCCGCCCGGAATGGGGTCGCTGTGGTACAGCTCGGCGTCGATGTCGTACAGGCCCGGCTCGACAGCCGGGGCCTCGACCTCCACCGCGGCGGTCATGCGACTGCCTCGGCGCAGTTCTCGCAGCGGCCGTCGAAGGTGAACGGGCCGGTGCTGTCACCGCACTTGCAGCCGAGCGGCGCCTGCCCGGTCGCGATGCGGCGCAGCTTGGTCAGGCCCTCCTCGTCGTAGCGGGCGAGGTGGAGGGCGGCCGAGAGCGCCGGGTAGGCGTCGCGGAGGACGGCCCGGTTGCGGACGTCGGCGGATTCGATCGCCGCCATGAGGTGGACGGTGAACGTGCCGGGCTGGGCGCCGCCTGTGCGGTCGTAGCGCCACAGCACGTGACGTGCGGTCTCCGGCGGGATGGTGGTGCTTTCGGTGCTCATGTGACTCGCTTTCGGGTGCAGTGGTTGGGGGCCAGCTCCCCGGGCCGGGGGGGGGTGCTCCGGGGAGCTGGCCCTGGGTGGCGCGGAGCTGGGGGAAACTCGACGCGCCGGACTGTGGAGTTGTGGATCAGAGGCGGATCGGCATGACGATGTGGCGGTAGCTGCTGGCTTCGGGGTCAGCAGCGGTGATCACGATCGGTTTGGTCGGGCCGAACAGGCCGATCCGCACGTCGGGGGTGTCGGTGACCGCGAGGGCCTCCTGCAGCCAGTGCGGCTTGCAGGCGATCTGGATGGCCGGCCCGTCGAGGTGCTGCCCGTCGAGGTGGTTCATGGCGGTGGCGCCGGTGTCGTCGCCGGCCGCGCGCACGGTGATGTCGTCGGAGCCGAAGCCGAGGAGAATCTTCGGCTTGCCGTCTCCTGCGACGAGCACGGTCCGGCGGATCGTGTCGACGAGGTCGGCGACCGGGACGATGGCTTCGGTGGTGAAGCCCCCGGTCGGGAACTTTCCGAAGGGGATCCGCTTGCCGGGATCGATGAGACCGATCGTCGAGTAGCGGACCTGGTCGCCGATCCCGAACGTCTTGCCCTTGAAGGACAGGCCGATCTCACCGTCGAGGCCCTTGACCGCGGCCTCCAGCGAGCTACCCACCACTAGCGCTTCGAGCTGGCCCTGGTCGCCTGCCGGCGTCCACGGGATGGTGCGGGCCGCCATGCGGTACCGGTCGGTGGCCCACACCAGCAGCCGGTCGCCGTCGGCTACGAACTGGATGGCGGAGCGCCACAGTTCGTTGCCGATGGTCTTCGCGTCGCTGTCGGTGGCCTTCGCAACCTGCCGCACAGCGGATGCGAGTTCACGGGAGTCGACGGTTCCGTCGACGCTGCGACGCTCCGACAGCCGCGGGAAGTCGTGGGCCGCAAGGATGCTCAGCCGGAAGACGTCGCGACCGGCGGCCAGCTCCAGCTGCTGGTCGGCGTCCGTCAGCTCGATGAGCTCCGAGTTGTAGGCGCCGACCACCTGGGCTGCCATCCGCCCGGGGACGACGATCCGGCCCGGTTCCATGACGTCGGCAGGCAGAGTCGCCCGCGCGTCGCCGCTGTAGCTGGTCCCGGAGATCGACACCTGGTCCTCCGCGGCCTCGATGAGGAGGCCGGCGAAGACCGGGTTGGTGGGCTTGGCGTCGAGCTGGCTGGCCGTCCAGGCGAGGAGGTCAGCGAACTGGCGCCGCGCGAGGCGGACCTTCACGCTGCTTCCGCCTCTCCGATGTTCTCGTCGTCGACCTCGGCCTCATCGGTGCGCGCCTCGGGCTGGGCGTAGCCCTTGGTCTGCAGCGCGGACAGCGGGAACAGGGTGGGGTGACTGATCTCGATGGTGTTGGACTCGTTCATGGGGGTCTCCAAGTAGTGGTGCCGGCGGGCGGATGCGGGATCGACGCCCACCGGCGGGTAGGTGGGGGTCAGGCGGCCTCGGCGAACGTGCTCGCCTGGTTCTCGATCAGGGCGGCCGGGACGTCGAAGCCGCGCAGGGTCAGCAGCTTTCGGGCGATGCGTCGCACATCCGGGCTGGTGGGCGTCTCGCGCCACTGGGGACGGCTGCCGGCCGGGGAGAGGAGCGCCCACACGTACATGTAGGCCTCGAACTGGTTCTGCCAGATGCGGCCCACCTGGTAGCGGTCCTCGACCTGGCCGAGGTTCAGGCGGGACAGCGTCTTGACGTCACAGTCCTCACAAAGCCTCTCGAAGTGATAGTTGCCGGGTTCGTCGAAGGCAGGGCAGGTGATCTGCTCGCCGGTGTTCAACATTCGGGGCTCCCTCTGGGATGCTTGATCTCGGATCCCCGGGCGTCTCTAGCGCTCGGGGCTTCTTTGTTCGCCGGCCGCCCAACCTCTTGCGGCCGGGCGGCCGGGAGTTCAGGTGGTGGCGTGGGGGGCCGTCACCAGGCCCCTTCGGGTAGGTCATAGGCCGGGTTCGGTACGTAGTCCGGGTGGTCCTCGCCGACTTCCTCGTTGCTCAAGGGATTGCTCGACCGCTCCGGCTCGGCGGCCTGACCCCGGGTGGTGATGCGGGCAGTGAGTCGGGCTTCGTGGTGCTGCCGGTTGCAGCGGTTGCAGGCGTGCCGTCCGCGGCCGAGGCGGGTCCAGCCGGCTTCGATCCCGGCGTCGACGGCTTCGGCGCCAGTCGCGTACACGGCGGTGCTGTTGCCGTCCTCCAGGGAGTCGAGGCAGTCGTCGACGTCGCAGTCGAGGACGACCCCGTCGGGGACGCTGCGCGTGCTCACGCGACCGCCTCCAACTCCGGCTCCAGAACAGGCCGCGGCGTTTCCACCGTCTCCTCGCTGTCGAACTTCAACTGCTTCTCCAGCTCGGCGATCTGCGCGTCGCGCGCCTGCAACTGGGCGGCCTGCCGGTTGATGAGCTGCTCGGACTGCTGCAGTCGCCCCTCGGCGATCTCGGCGCGCGCCCGCAGTACCCGAGTCCTGGCACCGAGGTCCCGGAACCGCTCGTGGCACCAGCTGATGTATTCGCGGTCCGCGGCCCGGTTGCGGCGCAGCTCCGCGTTGCCCGCGCCGGCCCGTCGGCTGCCGACCCCTCCGAGGAGCTTCACGCCGCCACCTCCGGCCGGAGGCTGGCCGCGGTGTCGCGGAGCAGCTTGGCCGCTTCCCGCTTGCCGTGCCCCTTCGCGTCGTTCCAGGTGACGACCGCCGCTTCCGGGATGCGGGCGAGGATGGCCTGCTCGGCGGACCAGACGCGAAGGTCACGGCCCGCGTACCGGGGTGTGCCGTGGGCGGCGATGTTGAGGGCGCCGATGATGTCGACACGGCAGTTGGTGAGCTTGGTGCCGCCCGCGGCCTGCCGGTGGTCGTACAGGTCCCGCTTGCAGTGCCCGTTCTCGTCGATGACGTCCGCGGCTTTGCCGAGGAGTTCGGCGATCTCGGTGTCGGTCGGCGGGGTGAGAGTCTCGGTGGTCACTGGCCCTCCTGGCGGGCGCGGATGCGGTGGGAGATGCGCTCCCCGGCGAGGAGCAGGAACGGGAAGCCGGCGCAGAGGACGATGGCGATGTAGATCACGGCCGCCTCCGGATGTGCTCCGGCTTCAGGCCGAGCTGGTCGAGGAGTTCGAGGTAGCTGGCCGCGATCAGCGGGTCCCGGGCGAGCTCCCGGCCGACGAGCCTGGGCATCAGGTCGTCGCGCGGGTCGGGGTGTTCGCGGCCGATCTGGTCGGCGACTCGGACCGCGGCCCGCCGGTGTACCGCCTCGTCGACGAGACCGACGGTGAGCGCGTCCTGGGAGAGTTCGCTGTTCACGCCGCCACCGCCTTCGCGGCAGTGCGCAGCGCGTGCAACACCTGCATCTGCGTGCGGCCAGCGGCCCGTTCCCACCCGGTGACCGATCGGCCGCCGAGGTGGTCGACGAGGGCGTTCCAGGCTTCGATCGTGGCCTGCTCGGCGTCGATCGAGCTGCGGCCCGGGATGAAGCCGGCGGCCCGGTCGATGGCGTCGGTGATCGGGTTGCGGTGCGGGTCCCAGCCCTCCGCCTCCAGCAGGTCCGCGGCGCCTTCGACGATGCGGCCGACACGGGTGCGGGTCACGGTCAGCGTCACCATCTAGGCCACCTGCCAGAGGCTGCGGTTGCGGTTGACAGCGGCGGCCTCGGCGAAGACGACGGCGAGCTTGTCGAGGGTGTCCTGATCGGCGCCCGCCAGGTTCAGGACGGCGGCCGAGCCGAGCCCGACAGTGAGGCCGCCGTTCGTCGTGTCCAGGCCGACCGCGTCGACGTCGTCGCCGACGAACACGATCGCCTGCGATACACGGGTCTCGCTCATCACGCCTCCAGGGCGGTCAGGTTGGGGTAGCCGGCCTCGGCCGCGTCGTGCTGCTGGAAGACCAGCTCGCCTGCCGCGATGGCCTGGCTGGTGTCGGAGTGGAGGCCGCAGTGCTGGACCAGGCCGGTCAGCGGCACGTGCAGCATCGGGTGCGACGGAGACGTCATCTCCGGCCCAGCCACCCGGTCGTATGGCTGGCCGTCCCATTCCCAGGCGGTGCCGTCCACGTCCAGGTAGGGGTGCGTCAGAACCCACAGGCGGCGGTCTGCTGTGCGGAAGATCCGCGGCGTGACCATGTCGGCTGTCAGGGGGATGCCGGTTCCGGCGATCCGGGACGCGAGGTCGCGGTTGAAGGCGGTCATGACGCCGCCTGCCGTCCGGCGTGCGCCTCGTGCTTGCGGCTGGCCCAGGGCTTTCCGCTCGCGCTCGTCCGGACCGTCCACTCGATCGGGCCGTGACACTTCCGCAGCGGCCGGTGATACCAGGAGCGGGACATGGCCAGTTCGCCGCAGCCGGGGCAGGCGATCTTCGGGCCGATCGGCGAGCCCGTCATGCCGGTGCGCTCATCCAAGTACGGCCGGCGGACCGACACATCGCCGTCGACAGCCTGGTAGCGGTTGAAGTCCGGCAGGTCGGAGCCGTCGCCGCACATCTCCAGCGCCTCATCCTCGGACTCGGCAGAAACCGGGATCAGGTACACGCTGGTGACCTCGAAGGCGAGGTAGAACTCGCGCTCGTTATGACCCCAGCCACCGGGCAGCAGCTTGAGCACTCGATCGCTCAGTTCGCCGGACGGGACGGGGCGAGGCCACCGGGTACCGAAGTGCTCGTGGTCCCCGGCGTGGCCGAGTTCCTTCGTGCAGCCGGCGAACTCGTTGCCCTCGTGGGGCTCGTCGCACTTCACGCCGTCACCTCGGATCCCTCGGCGGCCTGGTCGGCGCGCACCTCCAGGGCTTCGGTCGCGTCGTCCAAGGCGGCCAGGTAGCCGTCCCGGTACGCTTTCGACTGCTCGCCGTCCTCGTCCGGCGCGGGTACGTCCATCGCCGCAACCGCCTTCGAAGCCTCAGAGAAGACGCTGGAGCGGAAGGCGCGCGGCTGGGCGAACGGGTCGTCTGCCTGCGGCATCACCTGGTGGTAGAGCCACTGGGCACCCAGAGCGTCGGCGCCTGGGTCGTCCGCGTCGAAGATGAACGACGACAGCGACTGGCCGGTCGCCACGAGGGCGTTCTCCAACTCGGCGATCCGGGCGTGCGCCTCGACGACCATCCCCCGCAGGTGCTTCACGTCGCGGGTGAGCTGGTCGACGTTCAGGCCAGGTGCGGGCGCGGGGTTCCAGGTGTGCTGGACGCCGTCGACCTTGGCCCGGTGCATCCAGCCGTGTCCGAACTGCTCGGTGCAGCGCACGTCCGGTCGGCCGGAGCGGAGCAGACCGCAGAAGCCGCCTGGCGGGGGGAGTTGCAGGTCGTGCCACTCGCCGTGGTGCAGTTCCTCCGTGCGGTAGCTGCCCATCGAGCGCTGGAAGCGGAGGCGGTTGCTGGTCTCCGGGTGCCAAGCCTCGTGCCAGTTCTCGCGGTGGCCGACCGGAAGGACGCACTGCACGGGCAGTGACCAGTGGACGGAGATGCAGCGGGACTCGTCCGACCGGTTCGGGCGGACCGCGTTCTGACCGTCAGTCCCGTGCGCGGCGCGGGCGGCGATGTCGGGGTAGGCGGTCATCGGGCACCGCCAGCAAGCATCCGGAGAGCGTCACGGACGTCGATCGGCAGCAGGGCCTCGTCTACCGGAAGGGACTCGACCGTGAACGTGCCGAGGACCGAGAAGCCGCTGGCGATGCAGCCACGCGACAGCGCCGAGTTCACCTCGACGTAGAAGGAGCGGTCACCGAGAACGGTCTTGGCGTGAGAGCGGATCGCCTCCGACAGTTCGTCCACCGTCGAAGCAGTGACCGTCACCGGCGCCAAAGGCGTGCCGCCGATGCTGTGGATCCGATCGAAAGCGATGCGGTACCGCACCATCGAGGTCTGCGAGTATGTGGACAAGGTCCACTCCTGTTCTGTCAGGGACGTGTGGGTGGATCGGTGCGACCCTCGGGTCGCGGGGCCCCGGCTGCCGGAGTGCGATCCGGCGAAGGGGCCATCCGCCTGTCAGGCGGCAGCGCGGGCCGGCTTCGCGAACGGCTGGACGGTGAACTGCTCGGTGATGGCCCGGATGTTGAGGCCGGAGAACCACACCTTGTTGCCGTTGTTCACGTGGGGGATTTCGCGGGCGAAGGCCATCAGGCGGAGCTTGCGGGCGACGAAAGGCAGCCACAGGGCGGCCTCTTCCGGCGTGTAGTGGAAGAGCTCGCCTTCGGGTGTGCTCGGCGCGGGGATGTTCTCGCGGATGGTGGGGGCGCTCCTCTTGCGGGGCGCGGTCTTCGTGGCCTCGGGGGCGGTCACGGGGTCTCCTTGTGGGTGATGTCGTCGGGGGTGACACCCAGCGCTGCCGCGACCTTCTTGATGTTGTCGTCGCCGAGTCCGGCGAGTCCGTGCTCGACTCGCGAGAGATGCGACCGGTGGATCCCCGTCTTTGCGGAGAGCGTGCGCAGGCTCATATTGAGAGCCCTCCTTCTGTAGCGGATAGCGCTGGAGTGCGGTCTCACGCCTCAAAAGCTAGCCAACAGGAGTGCTTCGGGCAAGCCCTGCGAGTGCATTGCGGGCACTTTTTTAGAGCCTCGACAGGGGCGCACGCCCCCTACCTACCGGTAAGCACGGTGCGCCCCATGCAACCCAAACGCTCTATTTGCGTGCTCAACCGCAGGTCAAAAGGCTGAATCCCGGCTAGGTGGTTGCATGGAGGTAGTGCATGATGTGGAGACATGGAGTCAGAGCGAGACTGGGAACGACTGGGTCAAGCCTTCGCTGAAGCGCGCAAGGCGGCCGACCTCACCCAGATCGAGGTCGCCGAGCGGCTGTCCGTGACGCGCACGCCCATCCAAGCCATCGAGCGCGGCCGGCAGCCCAACGGCCGGCCCTTCAACAAAGTCACCAGCACGATGCGGGCGTATGCCCGCCTCGTCGGCTGGACCGAGGATTCCCCCAACCGCATCCTCGCGGGTCACGAACCCGATACCGCCCCCACGATTGAAGAGCAGGCCGCAGAGCGGCAGTCGACACTGCCGCCGGCGATCGACCTGGAGCTGCGTTCGGGAAAGACTCTCGACAGCACAGTGGTGCACCTCGGGTCCGAGGATGAGGACTCGCGCATCATCGTCGTCCTCAAGGGCTCGGACGACATCAGCGACGAGGAGCTCGACAAGCTCTGGAAGCAGTGGCGTCAGACCCGGCGACACCTTCAGGGCCTCCCTTCCGGCACGGACGCCCCACAAGAGCCGTAGGCATTTTCGGCCCCAGACGGTCGACTGTGACTCAAAAGTGTGCTTCGATCGACGGACCGTCACCGAGGGGGGGCACTGCTCGGATCGGGGAAGTGCGTATGTGGGTCATGCACGTTGAGCGTGTTGAGGGTGACTACATAGAGCCGGAGATCATCGATCTCGAAGACGGCACCGGATGCCTGTTCAGGGTCCACGAGTCAGACATCAGCGAGGACGGTCCCAAGCGCCTGTCACAGCTGTTGACGGACCAGGCGCAGCGGTGGGCACCGCGACCGCCTGGCTCCGCGCCGGGGCCCGTGGTGAAGGTGCAGTGGCTGTGCCTTCCCGGGCTGCCGGACCGGTTCGCTATCGGTGTGGAGGACAAGGCCGATTCGATCGACTACACGGTGGACTCGTCCCTGTTGAGCCAGCGTGCCGCCGACTATCTCGGCCGTCTCGACACGGAGCGCTCCCCGTACTGGCAGCGTGTACCAGAGGGGTATCACGACGGCGACGCCGTCTGATCCTGGGCGAAGGGAACGGCCGTGGCGCACGCCGAGAAGGTCTTCAAGGTCAAGAACGGGAAGAAGACCACCAAGTACACGTGGCGGTGCCGCTACAAGAGGCCAGACGGCAGCTTCGGCAGCGAGCCCGGCTTCCCGACGAGGAAACTCGCCGAGGACTGGGGTGATCGTCAGGAAGCGGCGATCAAGGAAGGCCGCTGGATTGACCCTGAACTGTCGCGTAAGAAGTTCGGTGTTTTCGTACACGAGTGGATGGCGGCTCAGAAGCCGCGCGGTCGGACGACGATGAACCGCTGGGCGCGGCTCGAAGGCCACATCCTGCCGCGATGGAAGGACGCCCCACTCGTCTCGATCAACTGGTTCGACGTGGAGGCCTGGGCGCGCACCCTCACATGCGCGCGCAGCACCACGAAGGACTGCGTGCAGCTGATGAGCCGCATCATGAACGGCGCTGTCGACGCCCGGCACCTCATCGTCAACCCGATGGCGGGACGGCGTCTCACCGGGCTGCCGGCCGATCCGGCGAAGAAGAAGGCGGACGAGGACCAGGTGGCCACGCCGGAGGCGGTCCTCGAACTGTCGCGGCGCCTCGGCCCCGTGTACGGACTGCATATCGTCACAGACGCGTTCACCGGGCTGCGCTACGAAGAGCTCGTCGGCCTGCACCGGGACAACACGCTGCTGGAGCGGCGTCAGAAGTACGACGGCGGGGTCTTCACCTGTCCGATCATTCGGGTCGATGGAGATACGGGCGTGCTCGCCGAGTACGACGTCCGTGACGAGGAGGGGAAGCGGAAGGCGTTCCGCGGGCTGGAGCCTCCGAAGAACGACAAGTCCGGTCGGGACGTGGACGTCCCCCCGTTCCTGGCGGTGCTGCTGGAGAAGCATCTCGCGGAGTGGCCGCACGAGTTCGTGTTCACGACGCTGTCCGGCAAGTGGTGGTGGCGCAGCCACTGGCACACGATCCTGCGGCCGGCGGCGGACGGCAGGGAAGCCCGGCCCAAGGCCCGCGGTAACGCGGTGAAAGAGGGGTGGGAGCCGATCATGCCAGGGCTGACGATGCGGGATCTCCGGCATACGCATGACACCTGGCAGGAGCAGATCGGCGTGCGCCCTGTGTTGGGGTACGAGCAGATGGGGCACAAGTACCCTGGGATCAAGGGCACGTACCGGCATCCGACTCCGCCGATGAGGCAGGACCGGCTCGATGGCTTGCAGGCGCTTTACGAGCGGGCGATGAGCAATCTGGGGTGGACGAGCATCTGGGAGAGTTGATCTCCCAAGGATCCCCTAAACGATCAGTTGTAGA